>NC_019680.1:187500-2587500 GCF_000316685.1 Synechococcus sp. PCC 6312
AGCTCACTGGTCAAGTGTTCCTGCGCCGAAAATGAACGGGACTAAGTAGTGTACCGAAGCTGTGGGATATATCTACCGATATATCGGTAGGGGAGCGTTCTGCATTAGTTTGAAGCATTAGCGTGAGCAGATGTGGACAAGGCAGAAGTGAGAATGTCGGCTTGAGTAGCGCAAACATTGGTGAGAATCCAATGCCCCGAAACCCCAAGGGTTCCTCCGGAAGGCTCGTCCGCGGAGGGTTAGTCGGGACCTAAGGCGAGGCCGAAAGGCGTAGTCGATGGACAACTGGTTAATATTCCAGTACTGGTATTGGTTTGTGCAGAGGGACGGAGAAGGCTAAGTCAGCCGGCGATTGGTTGTGCCGGTTTAACTGTTCGAGGCTTTGAGGTGCGGTGAAAACGTGCTGAGCTAAGACAGGAATACGAGGAACTACGGTTCCGAAGTGGCTGATGTCATACTTCCTAGAAAAGCTCTAAACACGTTAAACCAATTTCACCCGTACCCGAAACCGACACAGGTGGGGGGGTAGAGAATACCAAGGGGCGCGAGATAACTCTCTCTAAGGAACTCGGCAAAATTGCCCCGTAACTTCGGGATAAGGGGTGCCACCGCGAGGTGGTCGCAGTGAAGAGGTCCAGGCGACTGTTTACCAAAAACACAGGTCTCCGCTAAGTCGTAAGACGATGTATGGGGGCTGACGCCTGCCCAGTGCCGGAAGGTTAAGGAAGCTGGTCAGCGAAAGTGAAGCTAGCGACTGAAGCCCCGGTGAACGGCGGCCGTAACTATAACGGTCCTAAGGTAGCGAAATTCCTTGTCAGGTAAGTTCTGACCCGCACGAAAGGCGTAACGATCTGGACGCTGTCTCGGAGAGAGGCTCGGCGAAATAGAAGTGTCTGTGAAGATGCGGACTACCTACACCCGGACAGAAAGACCCTATGAAGCTTTACTGTAGCTTGGAATTGGGTTCGGGCTTTGCTTGCGCAGCATAGGTGGGAGGCGTTGATAGTTTTCTTGTGGGAGAACTGGAGCCATCGGTGAGATACCACTCTGGCAAGGCTAGAATTCTAACTCTCTGCCGTTATCCGGCGAGGGAACAGTTTCAGGTGGGCAGTTTGACTGGGGCGGTCGCCTCCTAAAAAATAACGGAGGCGCGCAAAGGTTCCCTCAGGCTGGTCGGAAATCAGCCGTAGAGTGCAAAAGCATAAGGGAGCTTGACTGCAAGACCTACAAGTCGAGCAGGTACGAAAGTAGGCTTTAGTGATCCGACGGTACTGCGTGGAAAGGCCGTCGCTCAACGGATAAAAGTTACTCTAGGGATAACAGGCTGATCTCCCCCAAGAGTTCACATCGACGGGGAGGTTTGGCACCTCGATGTCGGCTCATCGCAACCTGGTGCGGAAGTACGTGCCAAGGGTTGGGCTGTTCGCCCATTAAAGCGGTACGTGAGCTGGGTTCAGAACGTCGTGAGACAGTTCGGTCCATATCCGGTGTAGGCGTAGGAGCATTGAGAGGAGTCCCCCTTAGTACGAGAGGACCGGGGGGAACGCACCGCTGGTGTACCTGTTGTCGTGCCAACGGCAAACGCAGGGTAGCCATGTGCGGAGTGGATAACCGCTGAAAGCATCTAAGTGGGAAGCCCACCTCAAGATGAGTGCTCCCATGGCATAAGCCAGTAAGGTCACGGGAAGAACACCCGTTAATAGGCTCTAGATCGAAGTCCAGCAATGGATGAAGTCAAGGAGTACTAATAGACCGAGGGCTTGACCTCATATTTGGTGTCTGATTGACTAAATTAACCTTGTAGTTTCAAGTTTTTAATCTAATTTTCTAGTCAAGTTTAACTTGAGTTTCTAAGTTTTTAACCTTCTTGGTGCTCATGGCGTAATGGAACCACGCTGATCCATCTCGAACTCAGTTGTGAAACGTTACTGCGACGAAGATAGTTGGTGGGTAGCTGCCTGCAAAAATAGTTCAGTGCCAAGATAATATTTCCAATCTCCCTTTTTCTTAATTGAAACTGGGGGATTTTGGTTTAAAGGTATAAGTTCTATTGATGCTGTTTGAATGGGAATAAATTTAGGAGAGGTTGGCTCTTCATGATGAGTGGGAGGCAAGGACTATTGTGGTTAGCAGCGGCTCTGTTCTTGTTACCGTTGTTGGTTGTGGTGTTGACTTCGGGTTGGCCCCCAGGCCCGGTTACGTCATTTCAGCTTTGGCCACCGGGAGGATGGAGTTGGGATAGTTATCTCCAGGCCTGGCAGAATGGATATTTTATTCGGGCTTTTGGGAATTCAACTGTAGTGGCTCTGGTCGTGACAGGGTTACAGATTTTAACTTCCGCTTTGGCGGGGTATGCGTTAGCGAGAATCGCGTTTCCAGGCCAGAACTTAGTCTTGTTGTTAGTCCTGGCAAGCTTGGTGATTCCCTTCCAGTTACTGGTTATCCCCATTTTTATGATCTTGCGTTGGGGACATCTTATTAATACTTTTGGAGCTTTAATTTTGCCAACGGCTGCCAATGGGTTTGGTATTTTTCTAATGCGGCAGTTTTTCTTAACCATTCCAGTCTCGTTAGAGGAAGCAGCCGCTTTGGATGGGGCGAGTCGCTGGGAGATTTTATGGCAGATTTTACTTCCCTTGTCTCGTCCTGCTTTAGTGACATTATTTTTGTTTACTTTTATTGGTGAGTGGAATGATCTGTTTAAGCCGCTGGTGTTTACAACAAAACCAGAGTTAATTACGGTGCAGTTGGCCTTGGCTAATTTTCAAGAGCAATTTACTAATGATTGGCCGTTAATGATGGCGGCGATAGTCATTTCAACTATTCCCGTGGCGTTGGTGTTTATTGCTGGACAAAAGCAGTTTATCCGTGGAATCGCTACTACTGGGGTGAAGAATTAGCTTAACCTTCCTTCTTTAGCCTGTAACTTATTTTAACTGGGCGATAAGCTATAGAGGGACATGGTTAGCCATGAATTGGGTTTGATGCCTGAACCAAGCAGTACCTTGTCCGAAATGTGGATGGCTGGTTAATTAAGCTCTAAGTCTCGTGAAATTTGCTTATGAAAACAATACTTATTGGGCTAATCCGTGTTTACCAGGCCACATTTTCGGCAGTATTTTTACCTAGCTGTCGGTATCAACCCACTTGCTCGCACTATGCTATTGAAGCAATTGAACGGTTTGGGCTGTTGCGTGGGATATGGTTAGCTGTTAGACGAATTTCACGCTGTCACCCTTGGGGGGGGAGTGGATATGATCCTGTTCCAGAACATAGGCATTAAGTAATAAGAAAGTACGACTTGGTTGATTAATCAGCTGTCTCTTGCCCATGAAAAGGCTGTTTAAGATCCTACCTTATGCTTTGAGCGGACTTTTCGCCCTCATATTGGCTCCATATATCTTGTTCTGGCTGAGTATGGAATGGGAGATGAGACCACAAACCTACGACAGTACTGATAGAAATTTTGGTTCTATTGCCGTGGCACCGTTGGAGAGTCTTACCTGTGGATCAATTCCTGTTAGCATTCGCATTAAACGGTATTTTCGACAAAGCAATTTCAATGACGGGGATGAACTATGGTTACTAGAGTCTCAAACGAACGAGGGAATTATTGAGTTAGCGAGTAGACTCAGACTCATGCCTCTAGAGCAAAAGGGAAGTATTGAAAAAATTAGTGGAGTATTGGTCAATAAACTGGCCTAGGTGGTACGTCCGTACGAGAAGATAAAATGGTTGTTTTCTGATGATCATTATCAACGAACAGAAGTTTCCTAACATTGTAAGCATGGACTCTTTTACTTATGGAGTATTGATGGTAAAACAATTTTCTTATATCACATCATTACTTAATAACTTAGTTAATTATTGCTTTAGTGAGCTAACTCATGAAACCTTATCAACTCCTCTCAATACAAGACTGTCATGAATCATTAGTTCCAATTGATCAATCAATATTTTTCTGCTTAGAACCCCATCCCTATCTTGCTATTGGCGCGCCCTATGATACGGTCTCTCCTTTTTATCTACGCCAAGGTGTCTTAAACGCGTTGTACCAGGCCCAGCAAAATTTACAAAGCATTCAACCCACCTGGAAGTTAGCAATCTTTGATGCCTATCGTCCGGTTGCGGTACAGGACTATATGGTTAATTATACTTTTCAGGAATTACTTAGGGGTCGGGGATTGACGGAGACAATGCTATCGCCTTCAATATTAGCGGCAATTTGGGCTGAAGTTTATACTTTTTGGGCAGTTCCGAGTCATGATCCCAAAACGCCTCCACCCCACAGCACCGGAGCGGCAATTGATTTAACCTTGGTTGATTCAGATAAAAAGTTAATTGATATGGGTTCGCCTATTGATGAGATTTCCGACCGATCATTTCCAGAGTATTTTTATCACCAGGCCCAGCGACTCGATCTTACCAATCAAAAAGATGATTATCTGAAAGTTCATCAGCATCGTGAGATTTTAGATCAAGCCATGAGCCAAGCTGGGTTTCAGCGACATCCTCAAGAGTGGTGGCATTTTTCCTTGGGGGATCAACTCTGGGCCTGGCAAATTGAACAACAAACTGGCCAATCTATGGTGGCTCATTATGGTCGTGCTGACTTAATTACTTCACAAAAATTATGATGAATATTGATTAGGTTATATACACAATCCTAGAACAATAGAAATCTTAGGCATGATGGTTAGGAACTTCCCCTGACTTTTGCTGACTGAGACTTTATCAAATTGTTGATATAGCTTGTCACCCGACTAGCTGAATAGCCATTGATTATTGTCTGATTGGCGTTCTCAAAAAAATCAGCGTAGTATGGGGATATACACCTCTTAAGTGTGCGTGTTCGTTTCAAATCTCCAAGTTCCTCCTGCTACTTATGCCAAAACCGACGATTGCTATCTCCCATCTTGGCTGCGATAAAAATCGTGTGGATACGGAGCATATGTTGGGACTACTAGCCCAGGCCGGATATGGGATTGATAACGATGAGTCTCAGGCCGACTATGTCATTGTTAACACCTGTAGCTTTATCCAATCAGCTCGGGAAGAGTCAGTGCGAACTTTGGTTGAGTTAGCCGAAGCGGATAAAAAAATTGTTATTACCGGCTGTATGGCCCAGCATTTTCAGGAACAATTGCTCGATGAAATTCCGGAAGCGGTTGCCGTAGTCGGTACGGGGGATTATCAGCATATTGTCGAAGTGATAGTAAAAGCAGAGGCCGGGGAACGGGTCAAACAGATCACTCCCCACCCTACCTATATTGCAGATGAAACAATTCCCCGCTATCGAACTACGCCGGAACCGATTGCCTATCTCCGGATTGCCGAGGGTTGTGATTATCGCTGTGCTTTTTGCATCATTCCCCATCTGCGGGGTGATCAACGTTCCCGACCGATTGAATCTATTGTTGCGGAAGCGGAGCAGTTAGCGAATCAGGGAGTTCAGGAAATTAGCTTGGTTTCCCAAATTACGACTAACTATGGCCAAGACCTCTATGGTAAACCTCACCTGGCAGAGCTATTACGCGCCTTGGGACAAGTGGATATTCCTTGGATTCGGATGCACTATGCCTATCCAACGGGTTTAACCCCTAATGTTTTGGAGGCGATGCGGGAAACCCCCAACATTTTGCCTTACCTAGATTTACCCCTCCAACATTCCCATCCTGAAATTTTACGCGCCATGAACCGTCCCTGGCAAGCCAATGTTAATGATCGGGTGATTGAACATTTGAAAGCTGCTTTACCCCAGGCAACGATGCGGACAACCTTTATTGTTGGCTTTCCTGGCGAAACAGAAGCTCATTTTGACCATCTTTGTGAGTTTGTCCAACGCCATGAGTTTGATCATGTGGGGGTGTTTACCTTTTCAGCGGAAGAAGGCACTGCTGCTTTTGATATGCCTAAGCAGGTTTTACCGGAAGTGATGGAACAACGCCGCCATGAGTTGATGGTCTTGCAGCAGCCGATATCCTATGCTCGCAACCAGGCCCAACTTGGCACGATTACAGATGTCTTAATTGAGCAAGAAAATCCTGATACTGGGGAGTTAATTGGCCGGTCGACACGGTTTGCGGCGGATGTGGATGGGGTGGTCTATGTGAAAGGATCTGCCCGCTTAGGAACGATTGTCCCCGTGGAAATTACGGCGGCTGATACCTATGATTTGTTTGGAACTGTTGTGACTCCTTGATCTCAGTATCTGCCCCCAACTGGGTCATAGCCATAAGACTAAAAGCAATTCTAAAGAGGGGTAAAATATTCCGCCAGAATCACCAAACTAGCGGTATCTTAGGCCTGGACGTGGAGAACTAAACCCCTATGGACACCCTGGCCCTCTGGCAGCAGTATCAAGATTGGTTATACTACAACCCGGATTTAGAGATCTACCTCGATATTAGCCGGACGGGGGTGACCACTCAGGATTTAACGCTGCTAGAACCCAAATTTGCCCAGGCCTTTGCCGATATGAACGCCTTGGAAGCTGGAGCCATTGCTAATCCTGATGAAGGGCGGATGGTCGGCCATTACTGGTTACGGGATGCGACTTTAGCCCCCAGCCCAGAATTAACCAAAGAAATTACCGACAGTATTCAGCAGATCCAAACCTTTGTCGGGCAAATTCACTCTGGCCAGATTGCCCCACCCCAAGGCGGAAAGTTCACGGATGTCATCTCCATTGGTATTGGTGGATCTGCCCTTGGCCCGCAGTTTGTTTCCCAGGCCTTGGCCCCTGATCAGCCCCCCCTAAAGATTCACTTCATTGACAACACGGATCCCGCTGGAATTGACCGCACCCTGAGTTATGTGGAGAATCGTTTCGTCAGTAGTCTAGTGCTGGTAATTTCTAAATCTGGGGGAACACCGGAAACCCGTAATGGCATGGTGGAAGTTCAGGAGGCGTTTCGGAAACGGGGCCTGGTGTTTGCCGATCATGCGGTAGCAATTACAATGGCGGGGAGCTTACTGTCCCAACAGGCCGAGTCCAATGGTTGGTTAGCTATTTTCCCGATGTTTGACTGGGTGGGGGGACGGACTTCGGAACTATCTCCAGTGGGTTTGTTGCCAGCAGCATTACAGGGGATTCCAATTTTAGAACTGCTGGCCGGAGCTAAAATCATGGATGTAGCCACCCGTGTAGCAGAGATCAAAACTAATCCGGCGGCCCTATTAGCCCTGAGTTGGTATGTGATTGGTCAAGGGCGGGGTGAAAAAGACATGGTGGTGTTGCCCTATAAAGATAGCCTGCAACTGTTTAGCCGCTATTTACAACAACTGGTGATGGAGTCTTTGGGGAAAGAGAAAGACCTGGCCGGAAATACAGTCAATCAAGGGATTGCGGTTTATGGCAACAAAGGCACCACCGATCAACACGCCTATGTCCAACAACTCCGGGATGGACTCAATAACTTTTTTGTCACCTTTATTGAAGTTTTAGCCGACCGGCCTGGGAATTCTGTGGATGTGGAACCGGGAATTACCTCAGGGGACTATCTTTGTGGTTTGCTGTTGGGAACACGCCAGGCCCTGTTTGAGAAAGGCCGCCCTTCCTTAACGATTACAGTTCCCGATGCTTCAGCCAAAACAGTGGGGGCCTTAATTGCCTTGTATGAACGGGCCGTTGGACTCTATGGCTTTTTGATCAATGTCAATGCCTACCATCAGCCGGGGGTAGAAGCTGGGAAAAAGGCCGCCGCGATTAACTTGTCCCTCCAAAAACAACTGGTCAAAACTCTCCAACAGGAAGCTCGTCCCCTGAAACTGACAGAACTTGCCATGATTGCCGGAGCCGAAGCCCAGGCCGAGACCATCTATTTACTCTTGCGACATTTGGCGGCCAATCAGCGGGGGGTTAAAATTCAGGGATCACCCACGAAACCCGGAGAACTACTCTATTCATGGCAGGGGTAATGCAGCGGCGATCTCTGTTACGGGGCCTGGCAGCGTTGGGCTTAGGGGCTGGACTAGCTGGTTGTAATCGGTATGATCCGACTGCCCTCACTGTCACTGCTCTGCGAAATACTCTTCCCCCTCAACTGATCAATCGCTTTCGCCAAGAATTTCCGGCCCAGGCCTTGCGCTTACAAATTAAAACGACTCCCCAGGATATTTTTAACCAGCTAGAGGCAGATACACCGACAACCCAATGGTTGAGCTTAGGGGATGCTTGGCTGAAGCTGGCGATTGAAACTAAAACCATCGAGCCTTTAAGAACTTTACCCCATTGGGCTAATCTTGAACCCCGCTGGCAACAACTGGTACAACGGAACGAAAGAGGTGAGCCGGATCCGCAGGGTAAAATTTGGGGTTTGCCTTACCGCTGGGGAACAACCGTCATGGCCTATCGCGCAGATTTGATTCAACCGACTGGCTGGTGGCCTCAAGATTGGGAAGACCTCTGGAAACCGGAACTGACCCAGAAACTTAGCTTGCTTAATCAACCCCGCGAAGTCATTGGCCTGGTCTTGAAAAAACTGGGACAGAGCTACAATACAGCGGATATTAATCAGGTTTCTGGGTTAAAACCAGCCCTTGAAGAATTGCGGCAACAAACAAGATTCTTTGCTTCTACAGACTATTTGCAATCTTTGATTATGGGAGATACTTGGATAGCCCAGGCCTGGTCAACGGATATTTTACCGATTCTTAACCGCTACAGCAACATTAAAGCCATTGTGCCAAAATCGGGCACGGCTCTTTGGGCAGACTGTTGGGTTAAATCTACACAAACGACTGATACAACGGATGGGGGTTGGTTAGAGTTTTGGAGCCAGGCCGAGATTGCCAATTTATTCTCCCAATTTAGTCTAGCGATTTCCCCCTTTCTCACCGATTTCCAGGCCAATGGCCCCGCAAAAACAGTCCTCCTGCCCAATCAGCCCACCTTTCAAACCAGCGAGCTAATCTTGCCCCTCAGCCCCAGTAGCCAGGCCCAGTACGATCAACTCTGGAGCGAAGTCATGTTGTCGGGATAACAGAAATTATTTACGTCACTCTTGACCTGAGACGATGGCTGATGAGCTAGGCTGTAACTATCAACAATCCCTCAAGTTTATGCTGGACTCCGAAACTCTTGAAAATCGCCAAATTGGACTGCCCCATCAAGACCCGACTGATCGCTTTATTGTAGCCACTGCTCTTTACTATGGACTTCAACTAGCTACGGTTGACGCTCAATTAACAGGTTTGGCCGAGTTGCCTACTGTGAGCTAGAAAACTAAATCTGCCACTCACGTCGCCATTGACTGGTGGAGATGAGGCTGCTTTGGCGTTGTTCTTGTTGGCGGGTGTGGATAATGTCGGTGGCAGTTGCATCCAGGCCTGGGTCACGATAAGGAATAGCCGCTTTAGTTTGCAGGTGGGCCTGTTCGGCAGGGGTGAGGATTGGAATATCTGCATTGAGCCAGCGGGCAAGGGTTCCCGGAGATTTGCGGCCAACTGGGGGTGTTGAACCGACCCTTAATCCGGCCAGGTGCAAAGCAGTCCGAACGGCAGCGGCGGCAGAATAGGTGGCTAAATATCCGCTGGGGGCGAGGACTTGGCTGACCCGTTGGAGAAATTCCACGGTCCAGAGTTGGGGACAATGGGGCGGGGAGAACGGGTCTAGAAAAATCACATCCGCTTGCCAATGATCGGTGATCAACTGTTGGAGGGTTTGACGGGCATCCCCAATCAATAGCCTGGCCTGGAGGTTATTCCCTTGATAGTCCAGATGAGTGACCAGGCCACCGATGATCTGTTGAATCTCGGTTGACCAATGACCCAAACCACCCTGAGCTATAGCCTGTTGGGGAACATCCCAGTTTAATTCCAAGCCCTGTAACTCCACCTGGCAATCAGGATTCACCCGCCAAATTTCCGTCAGAGCCGCCGCGCTGTTATAACCCAGGCCAAAGCAAATATCTAAAAGCCGCACGCGTCCAGTCTTTGCCCAGGCCCCAACCCGACAAGGCATCACAAACTTAGACTCCGCTTCTTGCTTGGCCCCATGGTGGCTATGAAAGGCCTCTTGAAAGGTACTGGAGAAAAAGGTCAGTGAACCATCAGCCGTGAGTTGGGGCGTTAGGATATCCATTGAGCAGTTATCGTCTGAGTCCGGTTATTATCATGATGCAAATATTCTGGTTAACCCCAAGCTGAGGATCTAAGTGTGGTTCAAACTGCGGACTGGCCTAGTTTAGGATTTCATCCATGCCCTTACGTTCCCGTACCGTAGTAGAGATTTGGTCACCGGGCCTGGTGGGGGTGGGGCTAATTTTAATTGGGCTAGGGATTGCCTTTCGCTGGGCTAATCTAGGACAAGTCTATTGGCATGATGAAGCTTATACCGCATTACGACTATCAGGCTTTACCGGGCAAGAGTTAAATCAACATCTATTTCGAGGGGAAGTTGTTAGCGTTGCTCAGGTGATGGATTACCAATGGCCAAACTCAGTCCGAAGCATTTGGGAGACGGTTCGGGCCTTAGCCATTGATGATGCTCAACATCCCCCAGTTTATTATTTACTCGCTTGGCTGTGGGTCAAGACATTTGGGGCCTCAATTCCAGCTATTCGGAGTCTTTCCGTGATCATCAGTTGCCTGAGCTTGCCGGCTATGTATGGGTGGTGTCAAGAACTCTTTAGGCCGACTCGATGGGCTGTCTCGAGCTATCCCCAACTTCAGGTTGACGCAAAGTTAGTTGGCGGGTTTGCGGTCTTAATTTTGGCTTTATCCCCCTTTCATATTCTCTATGCCCAAGAAGCGCGGGAGTATGCCCTCTGGATTTTATTGACTATTGTGATTAATGCTCTGTTCTGGCGAGGGTTGAGGGGCCGAGGCTGGGGAAATTGGCTGGCCTATGGGAGTTGCCTAACCTTAGGGCTTTATACCTTTCCTTTAACGGGATTTGTCAGTGTTGGGCATGGATTTTATCTATTACTGATGAATCGTCAAAAGCTCCAGGCCTGGGGTGTAAGCACTTTAATCAGTTTTGGCTTGTTTGCTCCTTGGCTTTATATTTTAGTCACGACCTGGAATGTGACAGGGGCAACTTGGACGGCCTTACCCATTTCCCAGGCCAATCTCTGGCAAGCGATGGGCTTAAATCTAGTGCGAGTCTTTGTTTGGACTGATGACAGTTTTGATTTATCTACGGGAATTATTGGCCTCCTATTTGTAGTCCTGTTAATCCTCCTGGTGGCGAGCATTTACACGCTCTGGCGGACAACTCCTCCGTGTATTTGGCTCTTTTTATTGATCCTCGCTGGAGCAACGTTTTTACCCTTGTTTTTACCGGATTTGTTCTGGGGGGGGCAGCGTTCGACCTCTGGACGGTATCTAATCCCGACAATTTTAGTGATTGAAATAACTGTTGCCTATTTTCTCGCTTGGCACGTGAGTCGCATTCAGCCATCTCAGCGTATCTTGGGTTGGACAATGACTGGTTTGGTAATTGGCCTGGGCCTGGTCTCAGGAGTAGCGATTACGGCCACCGAAACCAGTTGGATTAAACTGCTCAACTACTCTTTCCCGCAAATTTATCGCCAGGTTAATCAACATCCCCAACCCCTAGTGATTGGCTTATCGGGGAACATCAACACTGGCACCATGCTGGCTCTAGCCCACGGCATTACCCCCCAGGCCCAGTTTGTTTTAATTGATGCTTGGGATAGCAACCAACCCCCAGAATTGCCCATTATCCCCGATGGACAGGAGCCAATTTTTTTCCTCAATCCCACCCCGGAACTGCTCACTGGCTTGGAAGAAACACAAAATCTTGCCGGAACACTCATTTTCCAAGATAAGTTTCTGCAGCTTTGGCAACTCCACAGACACAACTAAACCTATGGCCAATGCACAAATTCAGGGAAAGTTGACGGGAATGAGTCTCGACTTTGGTTATGAGAATAGTTTTTTTGAATGGCTTAATTGGCATGAATATTCATGCCTGGGTTACGGATGGGGCCGTTATAGTCAACTGTGATTTGAGAAGCATCCAACGCTACGGTGACAACACTCTCAACCGTAGGGTTGTTACTGTTCGGCCGGCCACCCAAAAAACTAAACGTGACCGTACCATTCTCATTGACCACATACCTGGATAAATCCATATTAAACATCGATAGCTGAGGCCGATACCGACTAAGGCCACCATTGGCTTTAATACCAGCTTGTCTGGCTAAGTTCATGGCCCGATGGATTTGACGGTTTTCATCTCCACTATTATTAGTGGTCAGCAATGCCGATGGGGTATAGCGGTTGTTGAGGTCTGAGTCGCGGATGGGGCCGTTGTAATTGACGGTTACAACTTGAGCATCTTGACTGACAGTAACAACAGATTGGACGCTGGGTGGAGCAGTTGGATGGCCGCCAACAAATGAGAACGTAACGCTACCGTCTGAGTTGTTTACAAACGGTGATTGATTGGCCCATCCATACATAGTGGCCTCTGCCCGATATTTGGTTAAGCCTCCATTAGCCCGTTCAGCGGCCTGGCGAGCCAAGTTTTGGCCCCGTTGCAAAATAGAGCTACCAACTCCAACTTGATTAACATCAACGGTTGATGAGCCAGATTCTTGAGTCAGGGTAGATTGGGCATAGGCTGAACTGATGATTCCCAGGCCCCCAGACAGGCCAGTTAACAAAACCACAGGTAACCAGTGAGATTTAAGCATGGGAAATTGACTCCAAAGTGATAGTAATCCATACAATTTAGATTGTGTCAAGAATACTGATCCAGCCAAAACAGTTAGTGTAGCAACGCCAACAGTAAGTTTACTAATCACGCTTTTTGAATGCTGTGACATAACCATCATGATTCTCTACAACCTGATGAGAACCTGGGCCTAAATTGGCACTTAGACATAAGCATCTTGATATCTCTATTAAACGCTATGGATGGTTTAATACCAGTATCTTTTGAGGTCTAATCTCTCTGGATAAAATTCCTACATGATCTATCTTGTTTAAGGTCGGAAGTCAGCTTTTTCTTTAGGCAAATATTCAGTTAATTCCAGTTTTATGATTCTTACCTAATCCTTTGTTCCCCTAATGAATTAGTGGGAGATTAGAACCTGTGAACAGTTGAAATAGTTGCAGAGATTCACCAAATCCGTGAAGGGTATCAAAATCCTTCAATTATGACTTGGATGTAATAGTTGCAGATCTTGCGCGCAAAAAAGTAGCAAGGGGCAGGAAAGCTGTCACACTCTCGCCCCAGGCAAGTCTGATAAGACCTTGGAGCAGGCCAGTCAGAACTTTTGATCGTGAAGGGGTACAGGAGTTTAGCCACGCCTCACCGATAGCATTACATACTCGTTTTGGAGCTTAACCAATCTGGTTAACTGGGCTGGGACTGACGGCTAAGGCTTCTACGAGGGAACGCACCGCGGCAATCATGGCAATTGGGCTATTGAGTTGATGAATCGCACTGCCGACTCCAACCCCACTCGCCCCAGCGGCAATGGCCATGGGTAAGGTTACACTCGATAACCCAGAGGCACAGAGGACAGGAATATCCACGGCCTGGGAAATTTCAAAGGCAGCGGCTAGGGTTGGGGCGGCTTTTTCGATTAACCCTAAGGCACCGGGATGGGTGGGTTGACTGCTAGTTCCGCCCTCAGTTTGGATAATGTCAGCCCCGGCCTGAACCAAGGCAACGGCTAATTCCACCTGTTGATCCAAGGGTAAGGTGTGGGGCACGGTAACAGAAAGGGTAATGTCTGGGAGTAAGGCACGGGTTTGCCGAGTCAGTTCTAAGACTTCTTCACAGCTAAATGTCCGACCCGCTGCATAAAAACTGTCATAGTTCCCGATTTCTACCAGATCCGCACCCGCTTTGACCGCTTGAACTAGTAATTTAGGATCAACCGCCGAGACACAAATGGGCAAGTCAGTCAGGGTTTTAGCAAGTTTGACCAGGCCGGGATCTGCGGCAATATCGACAAAGGTCGCTCCTCCCTGATCTGCTGCCTGGACGACTGCTGCCACATTCTCATAGTTAAAGTTTTGTAAACCACTGATCACTTTCAGGGCGTTCCGGTGGGTCAAAGCTGAGCGTAAGCGAGGATGAATCATGATCAGGCCCTTTGAATTCAGAGAATTGCAGCAAGAAAAATAGTAGCGTAACTATTGATACATCGCCTAACTCAGTAGAAATTATTAACAGAATTTTTGAGTCCAAACCCCAGGCCTGGAGGCAAATTAACCGATGACACCGCCAATCGAGACCTTGTTTACCAAAATTATTAACCGCCAAATCCCGGCTGAGATCATTTATGAGGACGACCTGGCTATTGCCATTAAGGATATTAATCCCCAGGCCCCAATCCACCTCTTGATTGTCCCCAAAAAGCCACTTCCCAGCCTGTCCGATGCTGTTCCTGAGGATCATCGAGTTTTGGGACATTTGTTAATGATTGTTAAGCGAGTAGCCGAGCAGGTGGGCCTGGAGAATGGCTACCGAGTCGTGATCAACACCGGCAACGATGGGGGGCAAACCGTCAATCACCTGCATTTACACCTCTTGGGTGGTCGTCCCCTGCACTGGCCACCGGGCTGATCAAGGGAATCTCCAAACCGTCACAAGTCCTTTACGGAAATCCCCACTCTCAAACAAATCTAAACAAATTCTTAAAAGACCTTTACAAAACCTGAGGACTTGCTTAATATAAATACATAGTCCACCAAACACCTCTCAGGTTCTCATCTTCAGAGCTGTAAGGTTTTTTAGGACTTAACATTTTATTCATTCTCTTGAATAGGACTTATAACAATGACGACCGTATTACAACGTCGCCAGAGTGCAAATTTTTGGGAGCAGTTCTGCTCTTGGGTCACCAGCACCGACAACCGGATTTATATCGGCTGGTTCGGCGTCTTGATGATCCCCACACTCTTGGCTGCCACTGCCTGTTTCGTAATTGCCTTCATTGCTGCTCCTCCCGTTGACATTGACGGGATTCGTGAGCCTGTGGCTGGTTCTTTGATGTTTGGTAACAACATCATCACCGGTGCTGTTATTCCTTCTTCCAACGCTATCGGTTTGCACTTCTACCCAATTTGGGAAGCTGCTTCCTTAGATGAATGGCTTTACAACGGTGGTCCTTACCAGTTGGTGATTTTCCACTTCTTGATCGGTGTCTTCTGCTACATGGGTCGTGAATGGGAATTGTCCTACCGCTTAGGTATGCGTCCCTGGATTTGCGTCGCTTACTCTGCCCCTGTAGCCGCTGCGACCGCTGTCTTCTTGATTTACCCGATTGGTCAAGGTTCTTTCTCTGACGGTATGCCCCTCGGTATCTCTGGTACTTTCAACTTCATGATCGTGTTCCAAGCTGAGCACAACATCTTGATGCACCCCTTCCACCAACTCGGTGTGGCTGGTGTCTTTGGTGGTAGCTTGTTCTCTGCCATGCACGGTTCCTTGGTTACCTCTTCCTTAATTCGGGAAACCACTGAAACTGAATCTCAGAACTATGGTTACAAATTCGGTCAAGAAGAAGAAACTTACAACATCGTTGCTGCTCACGGTTACTTCGGTCGCTTGATTTTCCAATACGCCAGCTTCAACAACAGCCGTGCTTTGCACTTCTTCTTGGCTGCCTGGCCTGTGATTGGTATCTGGTTCACTGCTTTGGGTATCAGCACCATGGCTTTTAACCTCAATGGCTTCAACTTCAACCACTCTGTTGTCGATGCCAAAGGTAATGTCATCAACACTTGGGCTGATATCATCAACCGGGCAAACTTGGGTATGGAAGTCATGCACGAGCGGAATGCTCACAACTTCCCCCTAGACTTGGCTTCGGCTGAGTCTGCCCCCGTTGCCTTAGTTGCTCCTAGCATCAACGGTTAATCTCTGACTCTCTCTAAGTCAACCTAAAAAGTAAAGCCGCTTTCCATCATGGGGGGCGGCTTTTCCTTGCAATTCATCAAGCTTTTGACCCAAGATTTGCAGTTCTCAAGCCTGTGTTACCTATCGGGCGCAGTTTTGTTATCTGTTGCATCAGAATTGTTGTACTGCGATTGCTACTTTGTTGAACATTTACCACAAGCCATCATTAGTCATTTCTTAAGTCTCATCAACCCTCAGATAATCAAATAAATCTTCCCTTACTTCAGGAAAAAGCTCCGAAGTTAGTAGAGTAAAAAGAACCTTTCTTGCTAAGTTGTAATCCTTCAAGTTAATCTTTCGATAGTCTGTATCTGTATCATCTTCAACAATGTGAACATGAACACGATTTCTAAGCTGACGAAGGTATGGGAGGTTTTTAAAGAACTCATCATTTCCCAATCCAATCAGCTTTTGTGACTCAACCCTCTTGCACATTGCATCAAAAGTCATTGCTTCATATACGCTTGGCTCGATTTTCTCAAAGATTTCCATGTCAATTTTTCTCTTCTTCTCATCACTATCTTTAAACTCTTTTCCTGGTAATTTACGATAAGACTTCCATGAAATGGTTGCAGCTTTACCTCGTAATCGCAGCAGATAAAAAAACAGAGCTTCCATAATTGAACAGGCTACTATGATGAACGTCTTCGCATTTTGAGTCCAAAGCACGGAAGTAAGATTTAAGTCTTCACCACAACGATGAATAAATTCAAGATGTTGAAGTGAGTAAGCAACATTCTTTTGCAGTCCCCTGCATTTTTTCTCTTCATAGCTCGGTATTGGAACCATGAATTGTTTGAGATAATTTTCCAAATCCGCTACTGGCTTTGGAAACCACTTATCTCCTTTTCCCTTCAGTGTAAGCATTGCTTATTTGAACTACTACCTTGATGCTAAATCCCCTACTGACAACCTTTAGAAATCACCTTACAGAACCTCTAGGGAACTAATGCTGGATACTAACAGATAAATTTGCAGTAACTCCCTTCACCAAGGGCTAAATCGTACAACAAGGATATTAACGGCGTTGGGCTTTACTGACATATTTACGGGCAAAGCGGAGATTCAGGTTTTGTTCTGTGGCCCAGGCCTGGAAGATTTTCAAAAAGGCTTGGCGATCGGTGGCTTGAATCACGGCGGCTTGATCGGCGGTTTCAATGGCGTAGGGATACCCTTGTCCGGCAATAATTTCGGCTCGTACCCAATCCATAATTGTTTCGATTTGCCCAGACTCAACCAGCCAGCTAGGGAATTCTAGACGAACAGGTTGTCCACTATGGGCTTTGAGGTAACAAAAGGCAACTTTTTCCGCAACATCACCATAATCACTTAGGATACCGGGCCGGCCATCACTCCCTACCCGTTGAGCCTGAAAGACCGGAGTTCGCTGACCCCAGGCCAGGCCAGATAACAAATGACTATCAAACACGGTATCTGTGGCCGGTAAATCAGCCAGGTAGGTCAATAAACTACATAAATCGCGGGCTCGGGAGTGATCAATATAGGCAATCAGCGGCACTTGATAGGTTTCGCTAGCGGTAATTAAGTTAATCAAGGCCTGGACATAATCTTGGCGACTGGTTGGATCAAAGGTTTCAGCAAAGGTGGCAATTAAGGAACCATCAAAAAAAAGCAACCGATCTCGGGCCTGGGCGTGATTTTTCATGTCTTTAATTAATTGCTCAGTTTCCATCTGAAAGCGGCGCAAATTGACTAAGCGATCCGGGGGCCGATGGTGCGGGTCGGATTGTAATTTTAGAGGTGTGAGAATTTCCAGTTTCGTGTTTTTCTCATACTCCAGGCCGGCTAGATGAGGATTGGCAAACCAGGCCACTTGGACTAGGCCAACGGGGATGGAAATGTCTTCAGAGGGTAATAGCTGAGAGCCATCCACCGCTACGGTCGTCATCCCTTGCAAACAGGTTTTGGCCCAGGCCCGGCTTTGATCTCGATGCTGCCATTGATAGGGAAAATCTACAGCCCAGGCCGGAGTGACTTTTTCTAATGGCCGGGCCCCAATCCATTGCTCTGGTGGGAGGCGGAGGATCAATTCGGCATGGCTGAGGTGAGAAATCTCCTGAAATGCCCGTTCATAGGCCTGGTAGGTTTCGGTGAATCCGTGATCAAAATGATGAAAATCGGCCCGGTTTTGACTCAGGGCATGACGCAGTTGGAGCAAGTTTAAGGGCATAGGATTTTAGATCAGGGCAGGGATAAGCAGTAACTCATAACAGTTTGGATAGTTTGGGTTGGCTGGCTAAGAGGTGAGCGTAGGGGGTGTCGTGGAGATGGGCGGTGTTGGCGGAACCAAAAAGGACGAGTTTATCTTCAATGACGGATTTCATAGCGGAAATGGCTGCTCCAGCTACTTCTAACAGATCTTTGCCTGTATCGTCACAAATTTCTTGCTGGAGAGAACTCATATAGGCCTGGCGAACTTCTGTATTCACATTGAACTTGCAAACCCCCAGTTGGATCGAACGCTCAATCATCTCAGCCGGTAAGCCCGATGCCCCATGTAATACCAAGGGAATACTCAGACGTTGGCGGATCTTGAGGAGACGCTCAAAATCTAAACGGGGCGGGCTTTTATATTCTCCATGCACATTCCCAATCGTCACCGCCAGCGCATCAACCCCTGTGGCCTGGACAAACTCTACGGCTTGGTCGGGATCCGTCATTTTGGCTTCTTTTTCGGCAATCGTTAAGCCATCCTCTGTACCGCTAATTCGGCCAATTTCTGCTTCAACGACAGCCCCGTATTGATGGGCTAACTGGGTCATCTCCCTGGTAAATTTGAGATTTTCAGCGTAGGAGAGGTGTGAGCCGTCCGCCATGATTGAGGTTAAACCCGCCTTGAGGGCTGCTTGGATGTCTTTGGCCTGGGTACTGTGGTCGAGATGGACAGAAATTGGGACAGTAGCACTGCGGGCAGCTTCTAAACAGAGGGCAATTAAACTGGAACTACCATAGCGTAAAGCACTGGGATGGATTTGCAGCATGGCTGGACTAGCGGTATCCTGGGCGGCATTAACAACTGCTTTGACCCCTTCCAAGTTGTAAACATTAAAGGCGCCAATGGCATAGCTATTAATCCGGGCAGTTTCGAGTAACTCCTGAGTCGAAGCAAGCATAGGACTAGTGCCAGGTGAGAATATCCAATTTTAACGTCTGGGTTGCCGGAAATAAGCTGGCTTCTCAATCAGGGTTGGAGCTGTACAGGCCTGGATGAGTCCGTTGATACCCCCGGTAATCACTTGCATCGGCACTCCTAAGGCCTGTTCCAACTCCTCTAAAGGCATATCGTCTAAAAACACTGGCTGGTCAGCTTTAAGCATCACACTGGGAATTAAAACCGCATCGCCTAAATCTAGAGATTCTAAACCTTTTTCTAAGTCCTGTCCGGTTAATAAGCCGGTTACGGTCATGGCCTGGCCCCAATAGTCACTTTTCAGGGCAACCATATTTAAGGTTAAACCGGCAATTTGATTCAAACGATGATAGATGGGCATAAACGCTTTTTCCACCGTATTCCCGACCACCCAAGTCAAGTGGCGGGGTGTTTCTAATTGTGTGGGTAAGGTTGAGGCTAACTCGGCAAATTCATCCAGAAATAAGCGGATTGAACCCACTCCATTACTCAATTGCGGATAGTCTTCATAGTGACTCGCGGGGGGTAAATCTTGGCCAGCAATTAAAAACCACTCATCCGCTAACCAGGCCAGGGGGCTGCCGACTTTTTTCTGAAACTGGGCCTGTAATGCTTGCACTTGACTAATCACTTCTTGGGCTTTGGCTGGGGTCACGGGAATCAGTTCATCCTCCTCCGGGCGAAATCGAGTTAAGCCGAGGGGAACCACCGCAATTGAAGCCACAGCCGGCCAAGGGAGTTGATGGAACTGAGCTAAATCCTGCAAGGTTTGCGTTAAATGGTCGCCATCATTTAGGCCTGGGCAAACCACCACTTGGGCATGAATTTGTAACCCCTGCTCCTGAAACCAGGCCAGATGCTCGAGGATTTTTCCAGCCCGTGGGTTTTTGAGAAGGCGAATTCTGACTTCTGGCTCGGTGGCATGAACGGAAACATATAACGGTGAAAGGCGTAACCGGGCAATTCTCTCCCACTCGGCCTGGATTAAGTTGGTCAGGGTTAAATAACTGCCATATAAAAAACTGAGGCGATAGTCATCATCTTTAGCGTAGAGACTGGCCCGTTTGCCGGGGGGTTGTTGATCAATAAAACAAAAAGGACAGCGATTATTGCACTGGATCAGGCCATCAAATAAAGCCGTGGTGAACTCCAGGCCCAGGTCAGCGTCATAGTCTTTTTCAATTTCGACATGGTGGGTTTTTCCTCGCTGATCCAAAACTTCTAGCTCCAGAACTTCATCGGCACATAAAAACCGATAATCAATCAAATCTCGCGGCCGTTCGCCATTTATGGCCACTAAGGCATCCCCAGGCTCAAAGCCAACCTCAGCGGCAATGGAATCCGGGAGAACAGCACTGATTAGGGCAGGTTGAATGGTGGCGTGACTCATGGGTGGTTGGACTGCTTTGCTGGTTCCTAGGGGCGATATTTTGGGCTGTTTTCAGGGGGCAAGAACCTGGGTGGGGCTGAGACGGCATCGCGATAATAGAGATGTTTACCTTGGATCTTAATGCTGAAGATCAATCATTAGGACTCAATATAGTTTGAAATAGTCTAAATCTCTTAGGTTTGTGCAGTATGGCTTAGTTCTTCAGCGCATAATAGGAAAAGATACTATCGTCAGCATTGATCAAATTCACGTTTTTGTTTAGTAGTAGCTGTTTGCTCCCATGACTAGAATAACCCTGGGTGCATTTCTAAAGCTTGTCCCGACCTATACAGAATCCATGGGGGTGAGGGATTGGTTAGGGCATTGGTCAGCCGAGCAGACAAGGGAGGGGGCGGTGGTGCTACTGGATCACCTAGGCTGTCCCCAGGCCGTGCTGAATGGTTGGGCGATTGCCGCGCAGGTGCAAGCAGATCCGCAACTGAAGTCCGAAACCCTAGGGTGTGAACCGTTCCGGGCCTGGGCGTTGCCGATGATCACCGTCCGGGCGGATTTATTAGTTCAAGAATGGTTCGGGACTCAAGCTCCAATTCCGTCAGACTTTGTGGCCCTGGTGGGCTTGAATGGCCAGTACTTAGGCCTATTGGATTTGGGGGCCTTAATTCACTATTGTCTTTCCCCAGACTGGACTCCTCAGACCAGTGAAGCTCCAGAAATTCCCCCAGAGTTGTTGCGGGCCTGGGAAGCGTTGGCTTGGCCGGTCTTAATTCAGACGGGGGAAGGGGAAGCCATTTGGCAAAACTCGGCCTGGCAAACCCAATTGGGCCAAGGGGGAATAGCCCTGAGTTTAGATGCGGAGGCTACCCGGCCTGGGGCTAATTTCAAGACTAGTCGCGGGAGCCGCTGGCAGTTCTATCCCTTGCCCCTCAGTAGTCATCATGGGATATTAGCCTCGACTCAAATCTTAAAAACTCAGCCGGAATTATTGCCCGCTTTATGTCTAACGGGCCTGGGGCAGTCGTTGGTGAATAGCCTCGAGATCGCCGCCGCCTCTGTCACCCTTTGGCTCGTCTTAGGCCTGGAAATTCCCCACTTAGAACCCTGGACGGAGGAGCTAAACGCAAACCTGACCGCCCTGCGGCAACGTTATCAATATCAACAAAAGTTTTTAGCCGCCCTCAATCACGAATTAAAAAACCCAGTCACTAGCCTCCTCAGCCTGACCCAACTGCTGCTGCAATCTGACCCCGAGCATTGGGAGTTGCGCCAACAGGATTGCCTGGCTTTGATGGAGCGGGCCAGTCGTCAACTGAGTTTTTTGCTGAATCAGTGGTTAGAGTTAACGGAGGCGGCCCAAGGGAATGTGGACTTAACCTGGGAACCCCTGGCTTTACGGCTCCTTGTTCACCAGGCCCAGGAATGGCTCATTCAACAGTTACCCAGTTTTGGCGGTGGCTTAACAGCTGTGGAACTTGGCCAACGTTTTGAGCACTTTCACATAGAAATACCCCCTGGCTTGACCCATATTTCTGGGGATCGGTTACGACTGCGGCAGAGTTGTGGCTATCTCTTGATGGTGTTGGCTGGTCTGGGGCAAGGGAATTTAGACAGTCCACAGGGTGAGGATTGGGGCTGCCGGGTCAAACAATGGCCGGGCTGGCAAGAGTTGCAGTTTTGGCAAACCGGGCGGGGGATTCCAATTGCGGAACAATGTCACTTACTCGATGCAATGCCTGAGGCGGGGGCATGGGTGGCGGAGGTTGGCTTGGGGGTCATTTTGGCCCGGCAATTCATTCGCCTTCACGGGGGGGAACTCTCTTTTTGGGCCACGGCTGGGGCTGCTGGGGCTGGCCTGGAGTTTCGCCTTTTGTTTCCGGTCAATTTGGAGCATCAGGGGCAGTTGATTTTGCTGTATGGCCATGACCCGGCCTGGCTGCGACAACTCTCAGATTATTGGGCGGGCCTGGGTTATGCAACGGCCATTGCTCGGCAAGATTTAGAACTTCTGGATAAAAGTCGCCAACTCCGACCCCAGGCCATTGTTTTGGAACCCCAACTCTATCAGTCCGGTGGGCAACATCTTTTCTTGGCCAGCCTGCGGAATCTTTTAACAGCTATGCCGGAAACTGCCAAAATCCCCTTAATTTCTTGGAGTCAAGGGAGCGTTCCAGAACCCCATCCCGGCGTGTATCTCCTCACTGAACCAGAAGATTTGTCGGGATTAGCCGCTTTGATTAACCAACTGGCGACGGTAAAATTTCCGAGCAGTTCCCCTCCGCTCCCCCCTGTTAAATCCTCACCCGTGATGACCTCAGCACTAACAACGGTCTTAACGGTTTTGCGCCTAGGAGCCACCCATGCCTTTACCCCCCAATTACACCGATTTTTAGAGGCGGCTGATCTGGAGCAAGGGCAACTTTTAGCCGAAATTTGGCAGCCAGATATCTTACTTTGGGACTTGCCCCTCCCCACCGGCCTGAACGAACTGACAACCTTGCCGGACTACCCCTTGTTATCCCGTTTGCCCTTAGTCACCCTGGAGGAGCAAATTACCCGCCAGGCCTACCAACTTCCTGGTGTGGCGGTTTATCCCTGTTTAGATGTGGCGTTGCTGGGGCAGGTGATTGAGCGGGCCTGGAGACATTCGACAATCTGACAAAGTTCTTGCTCAAAGGTAATTTGGGCCCGATTGGTGCGCCCCCCCAAGTAAAGAGTTTCCCCTTGTACCAGGCCCCAGATTTGGGAATGGGAGACATAACTCATGATCACCCCTGCCATCAAGAGGGCAAACCCCAAATAAAACAGGGGAATCCCCGGATCCGCTTTAATTTGTAAGCCCGTACTACCCAGAATGTCATCAATAGTCAGGGTCACGCCATTAATCTCTTGACTCACCCCGGTTCGTAAGCTGGTCAGGAATTTACCATCGGTGTCATAAACCAGCAGTGTCCCTTGCAAATCTCGGGCAATCAAGGAAATTCCGGCACTTAAATCTGTTTTCGTGGGAATCCAAGTGCCCCAAAGCCGCCCTTTGCCCCCAGTATCCAGTTGAGCCATGGGAAGTTGTAAGACGGGGCTTTTGTTAATCCGAAACCGCACGCCGCCAATTGACCAATCGGCCTGGTAAAGGCTGACACCGTGATATTTCAGGGGCTGGTTGACATGAATTGTCTCCCGTTTGACTTCTGCACCCTGGTGATCTAAGACGGATAAGTCGGAATAAAACTGATCAATTTCCCCGGCGGCATCGTAGTCAATCCAGAAGCGGTTGACCCGGACTGACCAATCTTGGGGGGCATGGGAAAAGGGCCCGGCCTGGATGAGGTGGGAAATATTGAAGGTGTTGCCACTGAGGATCAGTTCTTGGGCCATAAATCCGGTTAAGGAACCCACAATTCCCCCCAGTAAGATCAGAATCATACTGGCATGGACAATAATCGGCCCAATTCGTCCGGCCAGGCCTTTGCGGGCGTAAATGTGTCCCTGTCCCTCATCGGCCTGGAAGATTTTATAGCCCTTGCTGGTCAGAATGTCCCCTAACTCCCCTAATTTTGCGCCAGGAATTTCCGTACTTAAGGCTAGTTTTTGAAATTGGCGGGGTTGATCATAATACTTCCATCGTCTGGCGGCCGTGAGGGCTGGAAATTGGCGAGTAAAGGTACAGGCAATTAAACTGGCACCAAATAAAACAAGCAGGGCTAAATACCACCAGGTTTGATAGACATGATCCAGGCCGAGGAATAAGAGGCGTGTGCCCGTTAAAAACCCAAACAAGGCTGGACTTTCTGGATAGTTGGCAAAATAAAATTCGGCGGATTGGCCCTGCTCGATCACGGTTCCGGCAATACTCAGCACAGCAATGACTAGGAGCAAGACAATCGCTAAGCGCAAATCGGCCAGGATCGGCAATATATCTTTTTGCCAGTGTTTGATCAGCCAGGTTTGGCCGAGGTTGAAGTGATTGATTGATTGATTTTGTGCATCCATAGTCTCAATTATCCGGCCTAGTTCGGATGTTGTTCACGATGGGAGGAGGAAATATCTGCCAGGGAATGGGAAAATCCCCGTAATGGTGAACTTTACTCTAAATCTGCCATGACATCCTCTGCTATGAAGAGACTAAGGGTGGTCATTGAGCGGTTGAGGGTTAAGCGTTTTTTCAAATCTTATTCCATCGTGATTTTGCAGATTTAGTCTCACTTTGTCTTCGTCCCATAGGGTACTTGAAATAAATATCTATGAGATTTTTTAATGACTTAGGACTCAGTCGGGTTCCTAAAAATTGTAAAGGACATATACCCGGTATCCATCAAAATATGTTCATAAGTTCCCTCAGCAATAATTTCATCCGTAACTTTTTTTATCGGCGAATTATTATTTCCTTGGGCATCATACCAACCATAGTAATCATGGAGAATGAAATAGCCACCGGGTCTTAATATCCAAGGCACATAGTTATAAACATCTTCTTTACACCCCTCGTAACTGTGGTCACCATCAATAAAAATTAAATCTACAGTTTCATCAATGGTGACTTGATCAGAGCGGGTATTGATAAATTCTACATAACTTGAAAGATTGGCTTTAGTAATTAATTCTGTTGCTTCTGTTGTCGGAAATGGATCAATTGAATATAATTTCCGAGCCTGAGGTTTTTCTAATTCAGGATAGTTAATGTCCGGTCGTTGTTTATGTTGCTGCGGTTCTTGCCAACCAATATCCAAGAACTTTAAGGCACTTGCTAAACATAGAGTAGAAAATCCCTTAAACCGGCCGATTTCCACAATCCGATTTGCTTTGATACTGACTGCTAAGGAAAATAAAGTCATGCCCAGGCCCAATTCCGATCCCCCGGCTGATAAAGTCGAACGCATTAAACCAAAGAAATCGCCAAAATACCCATCCATGGCCTGGAAGTTTTCGGGTAAATGTTCCGTTGACATTAACTGTTCAACACTTTTATCTATCATCATTTTATCCAAATTTAATTTCAATCAATTTTTACTGATTTGACATATTTGCCATAGGAATATTATATTGATTTGCCCAAGTTAAATTTTCAAGGTACGATGTTTCAATGGCTTCAGCAATTAAAGCATCATAATTAACTTGAACCTTAAAATCTCGATCATGTTGATATAAGCGAGTTGTAAACTGATCTGTCCACGCGAAATAAGTATTCCAATGGAGTGGACCTGTATTTAGAGTTTTAACTAAAAAGGCTTCATCTTCACCAAAATCTAAATACTCGATTACGGGATATTTAGGTAAAAAAGACAACGCATCTCCATCTGTCCACACCAAATACCGATGATGAATATAGCCACGAAAATCGGGTGAACCACCATCAATGTGGCGACAGCATTCTGCTATGGGTGAAGGCGTTTCGATATAACCCGCTTTAGCAACACGATTGATTTCGGTGCAAAGCCACATCGGATTATACATATCTTCTAAAACATGGCGACAATAAATAAAATCAACACTTTGATCGGCATAGGGTAAAGGCTCTGAATTCAAATCGAGATGATGGACAGGTTTCCCTTCGAGATGGGGCCTGGGTTGCCAATCAATAAACTCAGTTGCAAAAGCAAAGGGACAATGACCTGGGCCAATCTCCACAATCACTTTTTTGTCCAATGCTAGGTTTTCCACAACCCTTTGATTGACGGGATCGGGTTGCCAATGGTGTCTCTCTAACTGTTTGGAATTGGTAGGCAGTGTCATCATATTTTATAAGATTGATGCAAATTAAAAGAACGATACCCTAACCGAATTAAATGACGATTTTCTTCTGAATCAGCAAATAACATCCACCGCATCTTTGATTTTGGATTTTAATGTCTCTAGATTATCTGCTTGGGTGAAGATAGATTCTCCTAAAGCGGACGCTACATAGTCCCCATCAGCTTCTTCTTCAATAGAGATGATTACTTGAACCTTACGAGAGGCTAGAACTGTTGGTTGAGATGTCATGATATTTGAACCTATTGGATAGGGCAAGACTATCTTTCTATTTTCTGATTGAGTTTGTCTCCTTTCAGTATAAATTAACTACTGGGCAGAATTTGGGTCACTAGTTCTTCCGGCTCCATGGAGACAATCTGGATACTACTGGCATGATGACCACAAGGGATTTGATCCACCGTTATCCGCTGCCACCGTTCCCGATTCGTTACCAGGCCTACCTCTGGCACTTCTGCTCCAAATGGGGGGGAAACCGCCACCAGGCCAGCGACATAATCGTGAGGCTGTGTAAATTTGAAGGTCATTGTCCCCAATTGTCCTAGGTGGATGGGCCGCACTTCATTGACCGATATTTGTTTGGCATAGCCCTGGGCCGTTACCAGCAGCAGATTAGTTGTCTCTGAGGTGGCAATTGCGCCAATAATCCGTTCCTGAGTGCCCAACTTAAAGGCAGCTACCCCGGCACTTGTCCGACTCATGATTGGAATGGTTTCCCCTTGAAAGCGTAAGATTCGGCTGGTGGAGGTAGCGACAATGAGGGTTTGGGCCGGCAGGATGGGGATGACCCAGTCCAAGGCATCATCATCTTTTAACTTAATGAGTTGCAATGCCCGTTGATTCATCCCCGTTAGCTCTGTGGCTGGAATACGCTTGATCCGGGCCTGGTGGGTCAGGAGGACAAAATCTGGGTAACTATCGGCGGCATCCGTTGCTGGTTCTAACCAAAATTGAATCAGTTGTTCCCCCTGGGCTGAGTCGGGTAGGAGGGTTTGCAGAGGTTGACCTTTTTGGTTGCGTTCAGTCAGGGGAATTTTGGCTACAGGCACACTATAGGCTTTCCCATTGCTGCCCACTAAGTAAAGAGTATGTTGGCGTTGACCGGGGGCCTGGAAAATTGGATAGTCTTTTTTAGCGTCTTGCCATTGCTGCTTGGCCTGGGGGGGAATCACAAAACTATTCCGGGCCAGGGAGGTTAAACAGCGGCCATAGCCTTTTTGACTCACTTCCACCATCACGGGTAAATCAGGGGGCGTGTCCACTTCAGCAGTGGAGATCACGGGCAGATCGGGAACATCCGTTAAAATTTGCGTCCGGCGGGGATCCCCAAATTGTCGTTTGAGTTGGCGCAGTTCTTTTTTCAGGGCCTTGAGGAGTTCATGGCGGCTACCGAGAAGGGTTTGCAGGTCTTGGATGCGTTGACTTAGCTCTTGAAATTCCCGCTCTAAATTCTCCCGTTCCAGGCCAGTTAAGCGTCTCAAGGGCATGGCGAGGAGGGCATCGGCTTGGCGGTCACTCAGGTCAAATTCGGTTTGGAGATTAATTTTTGCGGTGGGGCCATCGGGGGCCTGGCGAAGGAGATCAATCAGCCGATCCAAGTCGTTCAAGCCCGCTAAAAGACCTTCGACAATATGGCTACGGGTCTGGGCCTGATCCAGTTCGTGTTGGTAGCGGCGGATGAGGGTTTCTTCTCGAAAATTGAGAAATTCCTGAAGCAGTTGAATTAGGGATAATTGCCGGGGTTGTCCATTAACGATGGCCAGAAGAATCACGCCAAAATTGGTTTGCAGAACCGTTTGCCGATAGAGTTGCTCTAAAACCTTTTGGGGATTGCCTTCCCGTTTTAGTTCAATGACCACCCGCATCCCGTCCCGATCACTCTCATCCCGCAGATCCGCAATCCCTTCTAAGCGTCCTTGGTTACTCAGATCCGCAATTTTTTCAATCCAGGCCGCTTTGTTGACCTGAAAGGGTAACTCTGTGACGATAATGGCGCTGCGCCGATGCCGCCCCCGCCCCGGTTGGATTTCCTCAATTTGGGCCACCCCCCGCAAGGTGACGAGGCCGCGCCCGGTTTCATAGGCCTGGATAATCCCTTGGGTGTCAATAATTTGGCCGCCGGTGGGAAAGTCGGGACCGGGGAGATGCTGCATGAGCTCTGGTAAAGAAATCTCGGGCCGGTCAATTAGAGCAATGAGGGCATCAACAACTTCATTCAGGTTATGGGGTGGAATATTTGTCGCCATCCCGACTGCAATCCCCGAGGAGCCATTCAAAAGCAAAATCGGTAGCTGGGCTGGCAGAACAAGAGGTTCCTGTTGGGAGTTGTCAAAGTTGGGGGCAAAATCTACCGTAGCCAGGCCCACCTCTGTCAGCATGGCGGTATTGGAAATGGGGGCTAACCGGGTTTCCGTGTAACGCATCGCGGCGGGCGGGTCGTCATCAACAGAACCAAAATTGCCGTGGCCATCCAAGAGGGGATAGCGACTACTAAAGGTTTGGACTAGGCGCACCAGGGCATCGTAAACCGACTGATCGCCGTGGGGATGATATTTTCCGAGCACGTCCCCAACGACACGGGCGCATTTCCGATAGGGCCGATCCGGTGTTAAGCCCAACTCGTACATGGCATATAAAATCCGCCGATGCACTGGTTTTAGCCCGTCCCGCACATCCGGCAAGGCCCGCCCGATAATCACACTCATGGCGTATTCGAGATAGGACTGTTGCATTTCGGTGTGCAAAGCCGTGGGGATAATGTTACCCTCGCTTAATAAATTGAGTTGCTCTGCCATGAACGCCAATCCTTTTACCAGGTCTAAACATCGTTACAGTAATCGGCTCTGGTCTCAGGTGCAAGTTGGCCGGGGTTCAGCCACACGCCAATCTTGATCTGATGTCCCGAGATCCGCAAGCCAGGTTTGGTCATATTGTAGGCTTCATGGGATAAAACTTCCTTCGGAATAATGCAGTTGCCGTCATCTTTGCAGATTATTTGGTAAGGGTGGGTGACGGGAATAGTCATGCTAGAGCGATCATGGTTGAGGCCTTTGCCCGCAAAGTCCAAATAACTTGCTCCTTGCCCCAGGCCTGTTGAGCGTCCTTTTGGGCTTGGATGGCCATTTGGGTTTGCTGCTGTTGGATCATGGCCTGGGCATAACGGTGACAAGATTGACCAAAGCCTTGATGTCCACAGAGGAATACCTTTTTTCTTCTCGCCATTGATCTTGGGCGCGGTTGATCACCTCGGAGACAGAATAAATTCGCAATTGGGCCTGGAGTCCTCCTTTCCACTCTAGGCCTGGCATGGGAGAAAATAGAACGATGAAGCAAAAAAATGTTTGGTTTTGGTTCGTGGCCTGGTTGGGGATTCTCGCCGATCGGCTCTCAAAATGGTGGGTGATTAGCGTTTTTGACCTGACTAGTCCGCCCCAATCCATCCCAATCTGGCCGGGTGTGTTTCATTTCACTTACGTCACCAACTCCGGGGCCGCCTTTAGCCTTTTTACCAATGGCGGGGGGTGGTTGCGCTGGTTGTCTTTGGGGGTCAGCCTGGGCCTGGTTGCCTATGGAATTTGGGGCCCGCGCTTAGGGCGTTGGGAACAGTTAGGTTATGGGTTTTTGTTGGCAGGGGCGATGGGCAATGGGGTGGATCGGCTCTTAACGGGTGAAGTTGTTGATTTCTTGGACTTTCGTTTGATTCAGTTTCCCATTTTTAATCTGGCAGATGTTTGGATTAATATTGGCATGGCCTGTTTGTTGATTGGCATCTGGCAAGCTTCTCAGCCCCGTGCCCATCCCTAGGAATTATGTTTATTCAGGAAAGACCCCTTGATCTGTTGCCAATTTATCTTGGGCAAAAAGTAGATCAAGAATGCTACCTGAGCTGTAAAAACCCAGCCATAGTAACGAAAAATGAGATTAAAATCCCATTGGGCTTCATAGCTCAGACTGGCAATTGTCCACAGGAAAATAATCCCAGGCAGGGTCAGCCGCTTCAATAGTTTGGCGGGATTGCGGCTAATGGAGCTAAGGGGTTTGACGTTCATGGAGCCAAGTTCCTTCCTGAGGATTACACCGTTGTGAGCGTGAATGTTGCCTAAATGGACTCAGCCAAGGAACATGTGGAGATCGTGAACTGAGAATTTCCTGGGTATTAAGGGAAGCAAGAACCGCTATTGTTGTTGATTGTAGCAAGGCAGAATTTCTGGGAACCCCGGCCCGTTTTTTTGTCACGGTTAGTAACAATCGTCCTTAACGGCTTACCCCCAAGGATTTTAATTGCCGTCCTATGGTTTCCATTGCCCGCAAGAACTTATTTGAAGACCTCCCTCGGTTTATGGTCGCCCAGGCCGGGATTATGTTCGCAGTGGCCTTAGTCACGGTGCAGACGGGCCTGTTGGAGGGATTTACCAAGTCATCTAGTTTATTGATTGATGGAGTCAAAGCAGATCTTTGGGTGGCCTCGAAAAGTATGCGCTTTTTTGATCTCACCCTACCCTTGCCCTACAGCAGTGTCGCCACTGTCCAACAATTACCAGAGGTCGCCCGATCCGAACCCTTTATTATCCAAAGTGGCATTTGGCAACGGTTGAGTGATCGTGATATTGCCCCAGTCCGGGTGATTGGTTTTGACCCCAAAGGACGGTTGTTTCAACCCTGGAATGTCCAATCTGGTTCAATTGCAGATTTAGAACGCCCTAACACTGCCTTTATTGACCGCATTGACGCGGCTGGCCTGGGGATTACCGCAGTAGGGCAAGGGGCCACCTTAAATGGGCAGCGATTATTGGTGAAGGGGATGACGGTGGGAGTCCGGTCGTTGGTGGCGAGTCCCTATGTGTTTATGTCCACTGAAAATGCCCATCTTTATACCAATCTTGTTCAAATTCCCGGCCAACTGCCCCTCAATTCAGCCCCGCCCCTGGCCCCAGACTCTCCCATTAGCTATGTGCTGGTGCAGGTGGTTCCTGGTACGGATCTAGCGGCCCTAAAAACTAAGCTGGCAGACGCAATTCCCAATAGTCGAATTTTGACCCAGGCCGAGATGTCCAAAATTACCCAAGTCTATTGGCGCAACAGTACGGGAGTCGGGTTTATCCTGGGCCTGGGGGCGATTGTCGGGATTGTGGTTGGGACAGTAGTAGTCGGGCAAATTCTCTATGCTTCGGTGGCGGATCACCTCAAGGAATATGGCACCCTCAAGGCCATGGGAGCGAGTGATTACTATCTCTACCGGGTGATCCTTGAGCAGGCCCTCTGGATGGCGGTTTTGGGCTACTTACCCGGCCTGGGGTTGGCCATGGGCTTAGGCAGTTGGACCATGCAAACTCGGGCAATTCAGATTTTAGTCAGTCCCACGTCCGCTGCGGTGATTTTTGGGGTGACGGTGGCCATGTGTAGTGGGGCCGCAGTCTTTGCCATTCAAAAAGTGACTCGGTTGGATCCAGCTATGGTCTTTAAATCCTAAACTCCCGTTGTGATAGGTTGCTGCTAAAATCTTGTTCATTAGGCTAGTTCTCCAGTCCATTACACTAGCATTGTCTTCAGCAGTTGAATGTTGTCCCTAATATTTGCCCCCGAAGTTTGTAAGGCCGTTAATTCTTCCCCGGTTAAAGGCAGTTCAATAACCTGTTCAACCCCCCTAGCTCCCAGTTTAATCGGGACACCCATGCAAACCTCCGTCAGACCATATTCCCCTTCTAAATAAACTGAGGCTGGGAGAATCCGGTGTTGATCCTCTAAAATTGCGGCCACCATTTCGGCTGTGGCAGCGGCAGGGGCATAATAGGCGCTTCCCGATTTCAAGAAGCTCACAATTTCGGCTCCCCCATTCTGAGTGCGTTCTATCAGGGGGGAAATGGCGTTCAGGGGCAATAATTCCGGTAAAGGAATCCCATTCACAGTCGTATGACGGGGTAGCGGAACCATTAAGTCTCCATGCCCCCCCAACACCATGGCCCGAATATCCCGCACACTGATGCCCATTTCCGCGGCAATGAAGCTGGCAAAGCGGGCCGAATCCAAAATTCCTGCCATACCGAGAACCCGCTCTTTTCCCAGGCCACTGACTTGCCAGGCCAAATGGGTCATTACATCTAAGGGGTTGGTCACAACAATTAAAAAGGCGTTAGGAGCTTGGCTCATCGCCCTAGTGGTAATGTCTTGCACCAGTTGGCCATTGATTTTGAGCAGATCTTCCCGACTCATCCCTGGTTTGCGAGGGAACCCAGCCGTGATCACGACAATATCTACCCCAGCAAGTTCGGCATAGCTTTCTGTCCCGAGGATTGTGGAATGATTGCCGCTAATGGCCTGGGCCTGGTTTAAGTCCAACGCCAAGCCTTGGGTCCGGCCAGGGATGACATCCAACAAAACCACATGGGCTAAATCTAATTCCAGAATCCGGCGCGCTAAGGTACTCCCAACATTTCCAGCGCCAATAATGCCAACCTTAGCCCGCTGCCCGACCACTTATTGACCAGCTTCGACTTGATCTAGGCGTAACCAAATGGTCGGAGTTGGGACTGGAAATTTAATTTGGGCATAGTCGCCTTTGATATCCACAATTTCTCCCCGTCCCTCAAAAATATAACTGGGAAAGCGGGGATCACTGGCCTGGGCTTCGAGGCTGTCGGCTAACTTCTCGGCAATGACTTGGACAAAATCGCCTTTTTTAACGGTCATAGGACTTCCGGCTAGGGGACTAAAAGGACTATGTTGTTATCTTACGCAACGGACTGGATGAATTTCAGCCAAAATTGATGATGTTTGATTATGACTTGGTTGAGTTTTTTTGTTCCCAACGCCACAGACTGATCATTAGGGCAATCACGCCCAGTTGGAGAGCAAAGTTTCCCCATAACTCTTGATCGGCCTGGCCGGCAATCAGCTTCAGTAAAAAAATCATCGCCCCAATTAGTCCCGATGCGGCAAAGACGAGATACATGACTTGGCGTAATCCCCGATAGGGGGCCTGGGCTTCTTTGAGGAGGCGTTGGCGAAATTCAGCTTCGGCGCGGGTTTGGGGACTTTTGGGACTCATGGAATTATTTTAGCTAACCATACCCATGTTCCGCCAGAAACTCAAGGGTAATTAGGTCATGGTCTCGGCCTGGGGAAGACTCAGGGGCAAGATGGGGGTACTGAAATTTGGCCGCATATTTTCCCAGCAGATCTGCCTCAAGATTCACAGGTGCGCCAACAGATAAATATTGCAAATTCGTGGCCTGGTAGGTGTGGGAAATTACAGCCACGGTAAATGAACTTCCAATCGCATCATAACTCGCGACAGTTAAGCTAATCCCATTAATCGCAATACTGCCTTTGGGGACGATATAGGTGGCGACTGGGGGCGGGGCCTGGAAGCTCAATTCCCAACTGGTTTCTAACTCCTGAATTTCTGTGAGGGTTCCTACCCCATCCACATGACCACTAACAAAATGCCCACCGACTTTATCCCCAACCCGTAAGGCCGGTTCTAAATTCACTAAGGCCTGGGCCTGGGCAATGCTTTTCAAATTAGAGCGGGATATGGTTTCTGGGGAGACACTGACCGTAAAGGATTGTTGATCATAGATTTCTACGGTTAAGCAAATCCCATTAACAGCAATACTATCGCCAATTTCTACTGTCTTGAGAAACTGACAGCTTGGACAATAAACTTTTAGTTGGGAGTTGGCTTGGAGGGAAATTGTTCCCAGGCCCTGAATCAGTCCAGTAAACATCGGGCAACCACCTAATACTTCCGTTCTTGGGGGGGAAACAAGCTTAAATTCACGGGCGCATATTCAATTTGGACACCAGCGGGAGAATAGTAAGCCAAGGTATGTTTTAAGAAGTTTTCATCATCGCGGTTGGGGTAATCCTCGCGAGCATGGGCACCGCGGCTTTCTTGGCGGTTTAAGGCTCCAGTTAAGATCATCTCCCCAACAATCATCAGGCTTTGGAGTTCAATGGCTTCGGTAATTTCAGTATTCCAAACTAACCCCGTATCATCTAAGCGAATTTGCTCGGCCTTGGCCTGGAGTGTTTGTAGTTTTTGCAGCCCCTCAGCCATCAGTTCTGCTGTCCGAAACACGCCGCAATGCTCGGTTAAACAATCCTGGACTTCTTGGCGAATTTCGGCAATCCGGTAGGGGCCTTGTTTCTGCCTTAAGGATTTAAGCTGGGCCTGGGCTGAGGCGTAATAGGGTTTGGCATCGAGGTCGGGAAGTTTCGCAGTTTGAAGATAGTCCGCAATCGCAGCCCCCGTCCGCCGGCCATAGACCACACATTCCAATAAGGAGTTACTCCCTAAGCGATTGGCCCCATGCACCGAGACACAGGACGTTTCCCCCGCGGCAAAAAAGCCCGTGACAATCTGATCAGCTCCCGATTTGACTTGCCCATGAGTCGTGACTGGAATCCCGCCCATGGAATAATGCACCGTTGGCCGCACCGGAATAGGTTCAACGACAGCATCTACCCCGGCTAAGCGATGGGATTCTTCCCAGCAAAAGGGAACCCGACTCATAATTTTTTCCCGGCCCATGTGGCGTAAATCTAAATAGACAAATGGCCCACCCGCTGACCCATCTTTATTCGCCCCCCGTCCTTGCCGAATTTCCGTTGAGATCGCCCGTGAGGTAATATCCCGCGGGGCCAATTCCATTCGACTGGGGGCATAACGGGCCATGAACCGTTCCCCTTGGACATTAATTAAATAGGCACCTTCCCCCCGAACCGCTTCCGAAATCAAGACTCCGGCCGGATACAGGCCAGTCGGATGAAACTGGACAAATTCCATATCTTCTAGGGGCAAACCCGCCAAGGCCGTCATTGCCAGGCCATCCCCCGTGGAAGCATAGTCATTGGAGGTGGTATTAAACACCCGCCCATAGCCCCCGGTGGCAAACATCACTGCCTTGGCCCGAATAATCTGGATGGCCCCAGTGCGGATGTGATAGAGGACAACCCCCTTGGCCTGGTGATCTTCCAAGATCAGCCGCATCACATACCACTCTTCATAAAACTGCACCCCATACTTGAGCAGGTTGCAGTAAAGCTCATGGAGAATGGCATGGCCGGTTTTGTCGGCGGCGTAACAGGTGCGATTGTGACTGTGGCCACCAAAGGCGCGTTGGGCAATCCGGCCATCGGGCAAGCGGGAAAATAAGACCCCTAAATGCTCTAAATCAATCACCACATCCGGGGCTTCTTGGGTCAAAATCGCCACGGCATCTTGATCTGCTAAAAAGTCAGAACCCTTAACCGTATCAAAGGCATGGGCTTCCCAAGAATCTGTTTCATCCACGTTTTTCAGGGTGGCGGCAATTCCCCCTTGGGCCGCAACGGAATGGGAGCGGATCGGATGGGTTTTCGCAACTAGGGCAATATTTACGTTTGGGAGTTTCCGACACAGTTCCAAGGCCGCTCGACACCCAGCCAGGCCCCCACCGACAATCACCACATCATGATCTTGTACCGGGAGTGTGGGATTCGTCATGACTGCCCTAGGAACCTAAAAAAGCCTACTTGTTAATTCTATCGGCTGATTTCTAAGGGGTAGGTTTCAATTGGTTAAGATGTAAGTCGTCTCCAACCCTGTTTAGCCTTTGCCCCTAGTTATCCCATGTCCAACCCGTTGCGTCTCCACTACATCCGTCATGTTCCCTTTGAAGGACCAGGAAATATTGCTAAATGGGCAGAAAGCCGGGGCTATTCCTTAACAGGCACTCATCTGGATCAAAATGACCCCTTTCCTGGCCTGGACAGTTTTGATTGGCTGGTGGTTATGGGTGGCCCGATGAATGTGGATCAAGAAGCCGACTATCCCTGGTTAGCAGCCGAGAAACTATTGATTCTTGAGGCAATTAACACCGGTAAAACAGTTTTGGGGGTTTGCTTGGGGGCACAGTTAATCGCCTCGGTCCTAGGGGGTGTGGTTTATCCAGGCCCTGAAAAGGAAATTGGTTGGTTTCCAATAGAACTGACAACTAAGGGACTTCAGTCTCAACTTTTTCCCCCAGGCCCAGATCAATTTATGGTCTTTCATTGGCATGGGGATACCTTTACGATTCCTAGCGGGGCCTGGGCCTTGGGGAGTAGTCATGCCTGTGCCCAGCAAGGGTTTCTCTATGATCAGCGGGTTTTGGGTTTGCAATGCCATTTAGAATCCACCCCAGAGAGTATCCAGGCCTTGTTGGATCATTGTGCCGATGAATTAGTACCAGGGCAGTACATCCAATCTGCCGAGACGATCCAAGCCCAATTCAACTATTTACCAGAATTAGAAAAAACACTTTTTTATGTCTTAGATCGGCTCCATGAACTATCGGTTAACGCGCCTTGTCTCAGTCAGGTTCAGGAAGGTTAACTATAGCGTTACTCATTTAGAGTGCGACAGGAGCAAGTCAGGAAATTGATGATTAAAAACACTTTGAAAATGATAATCTGCTTAGAACAGCCTGCGTAACGCTATAGGCGTTGGTAGTTCAAAAAGAGTTCATCCCCAATTTGCTTTGTGGCCATCAGTTGAAATCTGGGGGCAGCCTGAACTGAAAATCCTAAGCCGGCCACAGGGGTTGCTGCGGTTGTGCCACCTAAGACTAAGGGGCAAAGTGTGACCCACCATTCATCAATTAAGTTTGCAGCCAGGAGAGAGGCAATGAATACCCCGCCCCCCAAGACGGCTAATTTCTTGACACCTAGGATTTGGAGTTGTTGATAAGCCGCCACCAGATCAATTTGATCATCAGGAGTGGTGGGAGAAAGAATCTGCTCAAAACTGCCTTGATTCCCCCAGGCCCTGGCTCCAGCTTTTGTCGTTAATAGATAACGGGGAAGGGGCTGCTGAAAAAATCGTAAATCAGGGTCAATTTTTCCTGACTGAGAGCAAACAATTTGGATCGGTTGGGGTGGTTTCCCTTGGGCAAGCCGGGCCTGGATGAGGGATTCTCCTTGGACGCTCATGGCTGTGCCACCGGCCCTGAGGGTTGCTGCCCCAAAAATCACCCCATCGGCCTGGGCCACCAGTTCCTCAAGATGTTGGTAATCATGCTGCGACCCAAACAACTGATCTGGCCCGATAGCGGAGGCAATTTTGCCATCTAAACTCATTGCTAAAATCACCGTAGCCCAGGGGCGGGATTGGCACATGGTAAATATTCGTCTCAATATAATAATGCTAGACTCTGGCTATTGCGTTTTATCACCCTTCTCAATCTTCCTTGCGAGAACTCCCCCATGTCTAGTAGTGGCCGGCAAGCTCAACCGCCCTTAGAGTTTTTACCCCCGACCTATAATGCCTTGGTTCGCTGGGGATTTGCCCAACTTCTGCCCCTGTGGATGCGTTGGCAAATGGGCCTGGAGCAAATTGAGGGGGGACATTTAGAGCGACTCGTCCAGGCCTATGAACAGTTTCAACAGGGCCAGGCCCGGATTTTATTAGCCTTTCGCCATCCCAGCACCGATGATCCCCTCTGTATGGGCTATTTACTCTGGCATTTAGTCCCCCGCCAGGCCCGGCAAATGGGGGTAAAACTCAAGCTCCCCATTCACAGTTATTTTCTTTATGACCGCGGGATTCCCCTCTGGGCTGGAGATGGGGTGGGCTGGCTCTTTGGGCAGTTGGGCGGCAGTTCAATTATGCGCGGGAAGTTAGATACCCAGGCCTTGCGAGCAGCCCGTGAGTTATTAGTCCGGGGTGAGTTTCCCTTAGCCGCGGCCCCGGAAGGTGCAACCAATAATCAAAGTGAACTTGTCAGCCCGTTAGAACCGGGAATTGCCCAGATGGGGTTTTGGTGCTTGGAAGATTTAATCAAAGCGGGGCGGTTAGAAGAAGTGTTGATTATTCCGATTGGGGTTCAATATTCTTTGCTGAAACCAAGCTGGTGCAAATTAGGACAAGTTCTCAAGCAATTGGAAACCCAGGCCGGTTGTCAGCCCCCCACCCCGGCCCATGATCCGGAAAGTCTATATCAGCGGCTCTTTCACCTAGCAACACATCTATTGAGCATTATTGAAAGATTTTATGTTGCCTCCTACCACATCACGATTCCAGAGTTACCCCCCTGTCAAGGTCCAAATCAAGAGTTAGCCACACGCTTAAAACGGCTACTGGATATTGTCTTGCACGTTGCGGAGGAATTTTTTGGGATTAAACCTTCAGAAAACCTCGTGGATCGGTGTCGGAGAGTTGAACAGGCGGCCTGGGAGCGGATGTTTCGCCAAGACTTGGAGCAGTTGTCGCCTGTTGAGCGAGGGTTTGCCAATTGGTTAGCCCAAGAAGCAGAACTCCGGCTCCGTCATATGCGGCTTGCGGAACGATTTACCTCCATCACTGGGCATTATGTGCGCGAGAAAAACAGTCCCGACCGCTTTGCCGAAGTCTTATTTATCTTGGCTCGGACGCTGTGTTGGATTGAAGATAAACCCCAGCCCGATAGTTTGTTCCTTGGCCCCCGCCGAGTTCGTTTAACCGTAGCCCCTGTCATTCCCCTGCGGGAGTATTGGCCCGAATATCAACAGAATCGCCGCCAGGCCCGTCAAGTAGTGCAAACTGTAACCGCTAAAATTGGCCAAAGCTATGAAGAGATTATCGCCAGCAAAAATGATCGATAGCGTTATCAATTTTGAGTGCTGATTGGGATAAGTCAGGAAATTCTTTATGGGCGGTTCTTTTAAGATTTCTACTCTCTCAGAATAGTATGCCTAACGCCATAGTTTATGGGGGATGCGCTTAAGTCTTCAATTCTCTTGGAGCCATTGCGAGAATAACTCCTGGCTCGTGGGCTAAACTCGTTAGGCAAATTGTTGCTGCCTCTGCAATTGCTGACCCAAAAGCAGGTGTAACTCCAGGCAGCCCTTGATTAAGCTGTTGTAAGTTTAAGGTTTGCATCTGACTTCAGGCGGTTATGTTCGATCAAAACTAAAGGCTTGATTGTGCGCTTAAGATTGACCTGACTGTTCTAGGGGAATTCCACATTCCTTGCAATGGGGAAGATAGGTATAGGTGGGTTGATGGCAGTGAGGACAGTCTTGGTATTGATGAAAGCCGCAATGGGCACAATAGGGATCTGATAGCCGGATTTTCCGACCACATTGGATGCAGCGGGATTTTTGGTAGCGATTGCTGGCCTGGGTCGCGGGATGTAAAAACAGCCGTTGCCCTAATTTGATTAACCCAAAACCCACGAGGGGAATTAAGAAAATATAGACATAGCTAACTAAAAATAAAAGTTGCCCAAATAGGGTTGTGATCAAACTGAAAACAACGGAGAAGACTGCGCCAAATCGTAGGACTTCAAAGATTTTCAGAATCAAGGGAATCAAAAAGATCACAAATAAATGCCAGCTAATCAGAGCTAACAGGCCAAATTGTCGTTGCCAGGCCCAGCGTTGTACCCAGCCAGCCAGCCCAATTAAGGGAGCTAAAAAGAGGACTTGGAGGATTAACTGTTGGGTCGGATGCCAAAAGCGCGCGCTGTCATAGCCCTGTTGGACGGCCTGAAAAGCGGAATCTTGATTGAGGAATTGAATAAATTTTTGACTGTTGGGTTGCTGGAGTAAGGTTTCTTGGAGTTGCTGAATATCTTGTTTCAGGGTTTGAATTTTTTGTTCATTGGCTTGTAAGGTTTGGCGGGCCTGGGCCGCAGCAACGGCATTAATGGATTGGGACGGGGCCTGGCCGGCAATTTGCTCTAATAAAGTCGAGTCATATTCAGCCCGGATTTTGCGATTAGCGGTGGCGAGGAAATCAATGGCCTGCTCCTGTTGTCTCAGTCGAGCTAGGGTATTGCGGGTGCTGGGAGTAACGATGGCATCACGGCGAGCGGCATAGTCCAAGCAAACTGGGGAAAGTTGACCGAGGTGATCCTGGGCTTGGCGGCGATACTGCAACTCTAAAGAATCATTACTTGCGTTCTCTAGGGCAGTCCGAACTTGGGCAAAATCACGGTTTAGTTGGGAATCTGTGGTCTGCTCTCGATAGGTTTGCCAGGCCGGGTAACAGGGATAGGCTTGCTCCGGGCTGAGGGGCCAACGAGCAATATCAGCCAGCCCAGAAAAGACCTGCCAGAGAATGAAAATATCAATAACAATGATGATACCCAGGCTGAGTTTATTGAGGGGTTGGGCTTGTTGTCGGGAGGATTGGTGATAAAACCGTTGGATCCAGGCCGAGAGGGTTTGGCGCATCTGGGCGATCATGATCAGGCACACCGTTAGAAATAAGGGGCAGGCATGGCTTAAGTTTACAGTGGAGCTTTTTGGAAATTATCCAGATGGGAGCCTCAGACCAGTCGTGAGCTATAAAAGCAGCATTGCCTCCCAAGGGGAGAGGAATAGAGCCGATGCAAATTTTCTTTGTGATCTTTTTTTCCTTTTTGAGCGTCTGGATTGTTCAGCTAACCGTGCATTTGCCCCTAGATATTCTCAACTGGATTCATGTGCCCCAAGTCCTTTGGATTGCGGTGTTGGTTGGATTATTAGCGTGGGGATTGGGAGATTAAGGGCTAATGCGGCAGCTAGAGATTAATTTACTAAGCTAGTCAAGGGCCTGGGGATCGGTTACGCTCTTAAGTCCACATCGTTACTTTTCTACCCTTGGCTCACTGTTGTCCATGTCTGCTTCTAGCTTGCTGTCCTCTGCTGCGGTCAACCTCAAAGCAACGCCTCGTTACCAGGCCTATCTTACCCTCCAGGCCGTTGCCAAGGGAGCCTATGCCGATGTTGCCCTCAGCCGTGTTTTGCATCAATCGCCCTTAAACTCTCTGGATCGGGGGTTGGTAACGGAGTTAGTCTATGGCACAGTCAGGCGACAACGTACCCTAGATGCTCTGATTGATCACCTTTGTCGGCAGCGGAATCAACCCTTAAACTTGCGATTAATTCTGCGCCTAGGTCTTTATCAGTTACGCTACTTAGCCCAAATTCCCGCCGCTGCTGCTGTAAATACCAGCGTTGAGTTGGCTAAAGGGTGTGGTCTAACTGGCCTGGCGGGAGTGGTCAATGGGGTGTTACGGGCCTATCTGCGGATCAGTCAAGACCGAGAACCCCTACCTGAGTTGGCGGATCCGCTCCTCAATTTGGCTGTTCAAGAAAGTTTTCCCGATTGGATTGTCCAGGCCTGGGCGGCCCAGCTTGAGATGCCGGAAACTACGGCCCTCTGCCAGTTTTTTAATCAGACTCCCACCATCGACCTCCGGGTTAATTCTCTTCAGGCCAGTCCCGAAGACGTTTTAACGGCCCTCGCCACCGCTAAAATCCCTGCCACCCCTCTTGCCAACTTACCGGGGGGAATTCGTCTCGGGGCCGGCCTGGGGGCTATTGCCGCGTTGCCCGGTTATGACAAAGGGTGGTGGTCTGTCCAAGATGCCGCGGCCCAACTGGTGACCTATTTGCTGGATCCACAACCTGGGGAAACAATTATTGATGCCTGTGCAGCCCCTGGGGGAAAGACCACCCACATCGCCGAACGAATGCAGGATCGGGGCACGGTGATTGCTCTGGATCGGGTTGCCTCCCGCCTACGGAAACTGAAGCAAAATCAACAACGCCTCCAGTTGACCTGCCTCCAGGCCCAGTTGGCCGATAGTACCCAAATTCAAACGATGTTACCCCTGGCCGACCGCGTCCTGATTGATGCCCCCTGTTCGGGCCTGGGAACTCTCCACCGCCATGCAGATGCCCGTTGGCGACAAACCCCCACGACACTTGCCGAATTAGTCAGCCTCCAGGCCCAACTCCTGGAAAATGCTGCAACCTGGGTTAAACCAGGGGGATTGATGGTCTATGCCACCTGTAGTTTGCATCCCGATGAAAATCAAACTCAAGTTGAGAATTTCCTCAAGGCTCACCCCAATTGGCACATTGCCCCCTTACCCCTGCCCTTTCCCCGCCCCGATCTCCAGCAAGCCCAAGGATGGCTCCAGGCCTGGCCCCAACGCCAACAAATGGATGGATTTTTTATGGTGCGGTTGCAGCGCGATACCCCATGACCCCAGCCAAGACCCATAACAGGATGAGGCCGATCAATCCTGCCAAAGGATTCCCACCTACCCCCGTTAACCACTCTGGAATACCAGCACTGGGCTTAAACAGACCGCCAACATTGACCCAGTAATAGCCCGCAACCAGACCCCCATGAAGCCCCATGGCCATCCCTAACCGCCGTCCCCAGGCCTGTTTGGCCCATCCCAAGCTCAAGCCGAGGAGAACTAGGCCGAGAAATTGGGGAGCCGTGGCCACAATGACATCCAAGGGGCGAATAAAATGTAAAGCCGCAAAGATGAGGGCTTGGATCATCACGGCACTATTGGGTTGATAGTCCAGTTCTAACTCCTGTTGCAGCCAACCCCGAAAGAGTAATTCCTCCGCAAATCCGACCCCCAAGCCCGTCAGTAGTCCTTCCCAAACAATCTTCAGAAAAGGGTCTGGAAAGCCTTCAAATCCGACCCAACCCAGGCCCCACTGCCCGCCAAAAAGCACCCCGATCAACCCTAGCCCCAGTAACCAGCCCAGGCCAGCCTCCCGCCCGAGTTGCCGGTTCAAGCGTAATCCATAAAACCTGAGGGGCTGTTTTTGCCGGTGAATCCGCTGCCCCCACTCCCGTAATAGGAGGATAAACAGGCTGTACAGTAAGCCGAGACTCAACCAGCTAACCGGGCCAGGCTCACCCCAGATCAGATAGAGGGGAATTGCCCAAGGGAGCCAGAGGGCCAACAACGTCACCACAAACAGACCCACTCGGGCCGCCGCTGGGAGTCGGGCCAATGGTTGGGGCCGGGCCTGGGAATACCTATTCGTCCGGTTCAATGGTACTTGTCAATCCAGCCATTTTCAGAGCTTCACAATAAAACTCAGCATGTTCCAAGGCACAGGTAATGACGAGTGCTACACCATTGGTATGGGCTTCCATCATGATGTCCACGGCCTGGGGTTGGGTCAGACTGGGGACAGTTTTCAGCAGGGTTTCCACCACATGCTCCATTGAGTTAAAGTCATCGTTATGCAGCAACACCCGATAACGGGGCGCAAGTTTCCGAACCGTAGATGTTTTTTCAATGGTTTGCACAGACATAATGACTGGGCCTCGCGATCCTGGCACTTTCTAATAATTTTGACGGTGACTTTAGTTTAGCCTACCTCACTTTACAATCTGTAATATCCCCCTTTGCCCATGACTCTTGAGGCACAGCCATGACTGTAACAACTCCCACCCCAGCCATATCCCCAGGCATCGCCCCGCCAGCGGTTGTGATCTATGATGGCGACTGTAATTTCTGTGTCACGTTTGTGCAACTGTTGGAGCAATGGGATCAGGGAAAACGCTTTGTTTATGTGCCGATGCAAGATGAAGCCACCCTAGCCCAATGGCACATGACTCCAGCAGATTGCCAGGCCGGGATGATTTTGCTCGATCCGACTCATCCCCAAGCCTATGTCCAAGGGAGTGCTGCGGCTGAGGAAATTACCCGTTTATTACCTGGTGGAAATGGTTTAATTGCGGCCTATCGAAATTGGGCCACCCTCAAGGGCCTGGGGGATGCAGCCTACGAAACCCTTCGCGATCATCGTTATGCCTGGTTTGGATCCCGCAGCCAGACCTATGAATCTCGGTATCCAGGCCCGGCCTGTGGGGGCAATTGCCCTTAAATTTCCCAGGCTTTATCGACCAAAGTATTCTGTCAAGCTGAAACTCAAAAAGCCAAACCTCTCTGCCCCCCATGACAGACTATGGCCAGAGTAAGTAAAGCAACCCCTGTTCGCCCACCAACAGTTCCCGCAACAGACTGACAATTGCGACCCAAATTACCGGGCTAATATCTACACCACCAATGGGGGGAATGATTTTACGGGTCGGGCCTAAAAACGGTTCGGTCGGTGCAGCCACCCAGTTAAACGGAAATTGGGTTAAGTTGGCCTGGGGATACCAAGTTAAAACAATCCGCAAAATGAATAACAGCGTCAACAGTCCCAAGACCAGGCCCAGGCCCAAGTTAATCCATTCAAGTGGCTGCATTGTTAAACTCATGCCCTAGAGTGACTTTTTTTGATCTTATCCCCTTCTTATCGCCTCTGATAGTTTTCAATAGAGGGGCCTGAATCAATAGCCGAGGGACTTTAATGGCTGCTCTGAACATTGACCATAGCCCGGTGGCAGGCCGCAAAGTTCGACCGGAAACAGTCAGCTTGCTCAGATTGCCAGTGCCTTCAGGTGAGAGCATATGTCCCTAAGCCTCCTCCTTGAGAATGTCGGCCAAAGCGGCCTGGGCATCGGGAAACTTGAACCTAAAACCCACTTCTTGGAGCCGTTGGGGTAAAACCTGCTGTCCTTCCAGAACAACCTGGGCTGCTTCCCCTAAAAGCAACTCCAAGACAAAATCCGGCACGGGTAGCCAAGAGGGCCGACCCATGACTTGCCCCAGAGTTTGACAAAAATCCGTCATCCGTTGCGGGGTAGGGGCAGTGGCATTATAGATTCCTTCCATCTGCTCATCCTGAAGGGCCTGGAGAATGATGTTCACTAAATCATCTTGATGAATCCAAGAAAACCATTGTCGCCCTGAACCAATTGGCCCCCCGGCAAACAGCTTAAAGGTCGGTAACATCTGCCCCAATGCCCCCCCCAGGCCCAGGACAATTCCAAATCGTAAAATGACTAATCGGGTTCCCAATGCAGTAACTTTTGCGGCTTCCGTTTCCCAGGCCTGGCAGACCGAGGCTAAAAAATCCTGGCCGGCTGGACTTGCTTCCGTGAAGGTGGCTGTTTCGCTGGTTCCGTAATAGCCAATGGCCGAGGTGCTAATCAATATGGGCGGGCGGGGGCTGGCCTGGGCGATGGCTTCCACCAGTTTGGCTGTCCCGACTTGACGGCTATTAAGAATTTCTTGCTTACGGGTTGGAGTCCAACGACCTTGGGCCAACGGTTCACCCGCTAAATTAACCGCCGCATCACAATCCGCAATTGCCTCCTGCCAGACCCCGGAGGTTTGGGGGGTATAGGGCACAACTTCCACTTGCGGAAATTGGGCTGTTGCTTTGACTGGATTCCGCGTTAGCAATAAACAATCATGGCCCTGGGCCTGGAGTCTGGTGATGAGTCTGGTGCCCACCAGTCCCGTGCCGCCTGTAACTGCAATTTTCATAAAATCATGCCTGTACTGGAGGATACGCCCTGCCAAGGGGATAGAGGCAGAGAGTGTGCCTTAACTGAGCTTCAACGCCGATGCCGGAACATCATCCCAAGTTTTCACGGTGCGTAAGCGGGTCAACCAACCAGCCGCCTTTTGTTCCGGGGTTAAGTTTTCTTCAAAGGAGTGTTGACATTCCTCTCCTTGGGCCTGGTCACAGCAAGCAATACAGGCATAGAGCAACCCAGAGGGGTCTAGTTGTTCACACACCCAAATCGTTGTATCAGATAACTGCTCCATCCGGCCAATAAACTCCACAACAGCACAAGCCCAAACCTTTTTTATTGTAGAGACTGTCCTGCAACTTATGGGGTTCGGGAACAGTTCTGCACTATCCCCAAGTACAAGCTAGTCCGGATCTAACCTAATCAAATAAGAATTAGTGGCAATAGTCATGATGAACTGCTATCATACTCTACGGAAAGTTACTAGGAGTAATTCGCAACTATGGACAAGTTGACCCGACGCGGCGTACTAGGGTTGGGTGCTGCGGCAACGGCATATTTGGCCCACGAACTCTACCAAGGTGGGTCTGGCTGGGATGAGGCTGATGCTGCTACTACGCAAATTGCCCAGGCCAATCGGGTACTCAACCTCTACTCGGCTCGCCACTACGACACGGACAAAGCCCTTTACACCGGATTTACGCAGGCCACTGGGATTCGTGTCAATGTGATTGAGGCTGAAGCGGACGCTTTAATCGAGCGGATCAGAAATGAAGGGGCCAACAGTCCGGCGGATGTCCTGATGACGGTAGATGCAGGTCGGTTGTGGCGGGCCCAAGAGCAAGGGGTGTTTCAGCCTGTTCAGTCGGCGGTTTTGAATCGGGCTGTACCTGCCAATTTACGGGATCCCCAAGGCAACTGGTATGGACTATCCCGCCGGGCCCGGGTGCTGATTTACAACAAAGCTCGGGTTAAGCCCAGCCAACTCTCTACCTATGAAGCCCTTGTAAATCCCCAATGGCGAAAACAAGTTTTAACGCGATCATCTAGCAATGTTTATAGTCAATCTTTGACAGGTGCTCTCATTGCGATTCACGGTGCACCGAAAGTTGAATCCTGGGCCAAAGGCTTAGTGGCCAACTTTGCCCGCTCTCCCCAAGGTGGCGATACCGATCAAATTCGGGCTGTTGCGGCAGGGATTGGTTCAGTTGCGATTGCTAACCATTACTATCTGGTGCGGTTAATGGAGTCTAGTAAGCCAGAGGATCGGGACGTGGCGGCCAAGGTCGGGCTGTTTTTCCCCAATCAAAAGGCTCAGGGAACCCATGTGAATATCTGCGGGGCCGGTGTTGTCAAAGGGGCCCCCAATCGAGCCGCGGCAATTCGCTTTTTAGAGTATCTTGTTAGCCCCAAAGCCCAGGCCATGTTTGCCCAAGGGAACTTTGAATTTCCAGTTGTCCGGGGCGTTCCTCTTTATCCTGCGGTAGCCAAGCTCGGAAATTTCAAAGCCGAAACCGTGAGTGCGGCTGTATTTGGCCGAAACAATCCTGAAGCCCTGAGGTTAATGGATCGGGCTGGCTGGCGATAGGGGCTTTTCGGGGTAAAATCCCAAACTAGACCCCCTCGCATTTGGACACCCTATGGCTGAATCCGTCCCTAACCCCCCTGTCTCAGAATCCCTAATTGCGGCTTTGGCAGGGGATGATTGTGTGGTGGTGGCGGCGGCCCTCGAGGCTGGGCTGGCCCCTGATAGTGCCAATGCTGAGGGCATTCCTTTATTGGCGTTGGCGGCAGAGGCGGGCGCAGGGGAATCCGTGAAGCTATTATTGGCCGCTGGGGCAACTGTTGATCAAGGGGATGCGGATCATTGGACTCCCCTCATGGCAGCGGCAGGGGGCAATCATTTGGAAATTGTCCAACTCCTTTTAAATTCTGGGGCTAATGTCAATGCCCAGACTAGCTTTGGTTTAACCCCTCTGATGGCCGCGGCTGCTAAAGGTCAACTGGCCACGGTAGAAGCTCTGATTGGGGCTGGGGCGGATGTAAAGGCGCGGGATCAAAATTCCTGGACAGCCTTGGTCTGGGCCTTGGAAGCAGGGCATACTGAAGTTGTCCAGGCCCTGAAGGCTGCCCGTGCCAAACTGGTGGGATGATTGCTGTCAACCTTCATTTTTTCCTCATCTTGGCGTTGATTCCCCTCCTAGTCGCGGCAAAGAAGTCAGATGTCACGACCAATTGGATGGCACTCTTTGCCGATCTGCTGTTGATGGCCGGCCTGGTGGGCGCGGCTGTTGCCCTCGATCGATTGGTGTTGGGTCGGGGCTGGCAATCCCTGGAGCGGCTCCTGATTCAAAAAATTCATCCTAACCAGCGGGCCTGGCTGAAATTTGGTTCGGGGTTATTGCGCCAGGCCGGGCGAATTATTCTCTGGATTGCCTTAGTGACAACAATTATCCGTCTGAGTGTCGCCTTGCAACCCCTAGAGCAACCTCTGGGGAATTTGGTTAGCTGGGCTGGGCAGGAAATTAGCCTGTTGTTTAATCGCCCCCTCTTGGATTTGGGACGCAATAAAATATCCCTAGGATTTTTAGTCTTACTGATTGCCCTGAGCGTGGCCGTTTTCTTCATCTCCCATTGGCTCAGCGAATGGTTTAAGCGCAGTATTCTCCGCGGCCTGGAGGTTGAACGGGGGGCTCAAGAAACCATTACCCGGATCATTAGCTATTGCCTCACCTTAATTGGCTTGATGATTTTGCTGCAAACAGCGGGGCTGGATCTCAGTTCCCTGACGGTAGTTGCTGGGGTCTTGGGGATTGGGATTGGCTTTGGCCTACAGAATTTAGCCAGTAATTTTGTCAGTGGCCTGGCGATTTTGATTGAACAACCGATTAAAGTTGGTGATTTTATTGAAGTTGATGGCCTATCAGGCACAGTCGAGAAGATTTCGATTCGCTCTACAGTTGTTCGCACCAATGATAGCCAGTTTGTCATTGTCCCCAATAATCGTTTTATTGAACGAAATGTTATTAACTGGAGTTATCAAAGTCCCGAAAGTCGGCTCCATATTCCGGTTGGGGTTTCCTATGGTAGTAACACGGGGCAAGTGACCGAAGCTTTACTAAATGCTGCCCGTAAAGATTCGCGAATTTTGTTATATCCACCGCCCTGTGTCTGGTTTCGGGGGTTTGGTGATAACGCCTATCTGTTTGAATTGTTGGTGTGGATCAATCGCCCCCAAGACGCAGAACCGATTAGAAGTGCCTTGAATTTTTTGATTGAGCAGGAACTCCAACGCCAAGGGATCGAAATTCCTTTTCCCCAACGAGATATTTATTTACATGGACTTGAGGATAGTTCTAAGAACTTGACCCGTGCCGTACAAAAACTGCGGAACCCGGCCCCGGAAACCAGCCCAGCCACTCCAACCCGTCAACACCGGGAATTACGGAATATGCTCCGGAAGGTGAGTTATTTTGGTCAGTGTACGGATCAGCAATTGGATTTACTCATTGAACAGGGCAAGCCACGTACCTATCGCACCGGAACTGTCATTTTTCGCCCTGGAGATCCCAGCCATGAAATCTATTTGATCCTTTCCGGCAGTGTCGAGATTCGCTCCGAACGATTAAACCAAAGTTTAGCCACCTGTCATGGGGGAGAAAGTTTTGGAGATGTCACCGTCTTAACTGGCATGGCCCGTCTATCTACCGTCATTGCCGTTGAGTCTTGTAATGTTTTTGTGATTAATTTGCAATCCCTAAAGACTCTCCTCCAAGAAGATCCGCAACTGGCCGAAAGTATTGCTAATGATTTATCCGCCCGGCAACAAGTCCTCCAAGAACTGGGGTTTATGAGTGAAGATGGAAATAATGACCGTCCTCTTCCGTCCTTTGCTTGGTTTCGTCAACGTCTCCAGGCCCTCTTTAATGTCTAACCCTTCAGGCTCCCACGCTGATTTCCCCTGACGTTCCGATGACGATTTTGACTCCAGATTTCCAAATTCTAGATAGCAGCTTAGAGCAACTCCAGGCCCACAAGTCTCAATGGCCCAACGTGACGATCCCAGAGCGAATTAGGATCATCCAGCAATTGATTCAGGGCATTGCCGCAGTGGCTGAGGATTGGGCTAACACCAGTTGTCAACTTAAAGGCATAGACCCCCATAGCAACCTGGCTGGAGAAGAGTGGACAACCGGCCCCGCCGCAATTCTAATTCAGCTCCAACAGTTAATTGTCACCCTCCAGGCCAAGGGCCAACCCCAACCTCCCCAATGGCGCACCGGCCCCCAAGGTCAGGATATTGCCCAAGTCTTACCGGCCAATTGGCAAGAGAAGTTTATTTGGTTTGGCTATCGAGCTGAAGTTTGGTTAGAGTCGGGTAAACCTCGGACTCAGGGAAAAATTTATCGTGAACCACCGGGGCCTGGGGGTGTGGCCTTGGTTTTGGGGGCCGGGAATATTAGCTCCATTGCGCCGTTGGATGTTCTGTATAAACTCTTTGCCGAAAACCAAGTTGTGATTCTGAAAATGAATCCGTTAAATGCAGCCTTGGGACAATATCTGGAACGGGCCTGGCGGGCGTTAATTGAGGCCGGATACTTGGCCATTGTCTATGGGGGGGCGGAAGTTGGGGACTATTTGTGTCAGCATCCAATGGTTGAATCTGTTCACATTACCGGTTCCCAGGCCACCCATGATCTGATTGTTTGGGGCAAAACAAAAGCCGAACAAACGGAACATAAACAAAACCAGACCCCACGGCTCCAGAAACCTATCACCTCCGAACTGGGCAATATTACCCCAGTGGTGATTATCCCCGGTCAATGGTCAGCCTCCGAGTTGCAATTCCAGGCCCGGCAAGTCGTGAGTTTATTAACCCATAATGCCAGTTTTAATTGTGTTGGCGCGCAAGTTTTAGTCATCAGTCAGGCCTGGCCACAAAAACAGGAGTTTCTGACTCGTATCCGGCACATTCTGGCCCAAACCCCGCAACGCAACGCCTATTATCCTGGGGCCAAATCACGCTATCACCACTTTTTAGATCACTATCCCCAGGCCGAGGTGATTACCAGTCCTAGCAATGGGTTAAACCCAGAGGAGACAATTCCCTGGACCGTCATTCCCAATATTCCCGATCAAGCTGGGGAGTTTTTCCTAGAGCAGGAAGTTTTTTGTGGAGTCTTAGGAATTGTTACCCTCAACGCTGCTGATACTCCCACTTTTCTTAAGTTAATGGTGGACTGTCTGAATCAACGGGTTCAAGGCACTTTGGGGTGTAACTTAATCATTGATCCACGTACAGAAAGGCAATATCAATCAGAATTTAACCAGGCCGTTAGTGAGTTGGACTATGGCACGATTACGATTAATCTTTGGGCTGCCGTTGCCTTTTCCCTGGGGGTGACACCTTGGGGGGCTTTTCCGAAACATAACCTCGAATCGGCTGGCTCTGGCCTGGGGTTTGTTCATAATACCTTTCTTTTTGACTATCCCCAGAAATCAGTGATTCACGCTCCTTTTATAATTGTCCCGACCCCGGCCTGGTTTGTAGATCATCGTAATTTGTTAGCACTTGCAAAAGCTCTGGTTCATTACTATGCCAATCCCAACCTTTGGACAATTTTGCCGTTAATTTGGGCAGGATTATGGGGTTAGGAAGAACCGTTTAATTTTTGGGGAGATCAACCGGCTCTGCTTGGCACATAGGAATCCGAAGCGATTTTGGAAACTAGAACATTGTTTCTGATCGACTTACAGACTCGAATAATTTTAGACTCAGGTAAGATTTCTAGACACGAAGTCCACGACTGTAGGGTAAGCTCTAAAGTAAGGTCAGAATTTTGGAACTGAGCCATGAGTGTGATTGTTTCGGATCAGGTTCTAGCAGCAACGGGGATGACAGAAGCGGAAATGCGCCAAGAAATTGCTGTCATGCTCTTTCAACAAGAAAAACTCACACTTGCCCAGGCCAGCCATCTTGCCGGGATTCATCGAGTTACATTTCAACATTTACTTGCAAGTCGTCAGATACCAGTGCATTATAGTGTCGAGGATTTTGAGCACGAAATTAAAAGTCTCCAAGCATCGGGAAGATTGTGATCACAGTTAGCGATACCTCACCGATCAATAATCTTGCCGCCCTCAATCAGCTTCATCTGCTCCATCAACTCTATGGCACAATTCTAATCCCAAATGCTGTTTATCAAGAACTGACTGAACCAGATTTTGACATTGCTGGATCAACTGAGGTAAAAACCTTTAACTGGATTCGGACTTGCCAAATTAAGGATGCGACTCTTGTAAATTTATTGAGTTCTGAACTAGGTCGGGGAGAGGCTGAAGTAATTGCTTTAGGACTTGAGGTTAATGCGGATCAAGTTTTAATAGATGAACCTCGAGGTCGAGAAGTTGCAGCCCGATTTGGATTAAGTTACACAGGAATTTTAGGTATCCTTCTTGAAGCAAAACATAAAGGCTTTCTGACGGAAGTTAAACCCATCCTAAATGACTTGGTGAGTCGATCAGGATTCTAGATTTCTGAGCCTTTAGTGATCAAAGTATTAGAACTAGCTGATGAACTGCTCTGATCAAGCTTTCTGTCTGGCATAGAGTTGCTTGAATTTTTGTTGTTGCACCTTATGATCCACAATTTCCATCGGATAGTTACAGGCCTGGCGTTCTAAGGGACTGATTCTGCCTGTTAATAAATCTGCTGTCTCTACACCCCTTAATTCTGGCAACCAGTAGCGAATATAGTCGGCTTCAGCATCAAACTTTTGGGCCTGGGTATGGGGGTTAAAAATTCGTAAGGGTTTGGGATCCATCCCACTGGAAGCACTCCACTGCCAGCCGCCATTATTGGCCGATAAATCCCCATCAATCAACCGTTGCATGAAGTAGTTCTCGCCCCATTGAGGATTGATGATCAAATCTTTAGTCAAAAAACTGGCCACAATCATCCGACAGCGGTTATGCATCCACCCGGTCTGATTTAACTGACGCATGGCCGCATCCACGATTGGAAAGCCGGTTTTACCTTCACACCAGGCCTGGAAATGGTCTTGGTTATTGCTCCAGGGAAAATTCTGAAAGGGTTGCCGATAGGGGCCTTGCGCTAATTCTGGAAAGGCATACATCACGTGTTGATAAAATTCTCGCCAGGCCAATTCCTGTTGCCATGTCCGAATTGCCGTTAAACTTTCCTCACTTCTGGCCTGGGCTTGTGCTTCCCGACTTGCGGCCCAAATTTCTCGAATCCCCAAAACCCCAAATTTCAAGGCTGCACTCAGGCCTGAGGTTCCGGCAATTCCTGGGAAATTCCGATCCGGTTCATAGCTATTAATGGCCCGCTGACAAAAGTCTTCAAGTCGGGCCTGGGCAGGGGGAACTCCGGGGGCTAAAACCAACTCCTGATCCCAGGTAAACCCTAAATCTTGGGTGGTGGGTAACAGAATCATCCCATTTTGTTGGGCAATATCTAATTCTTGACTGGTTAAACCTTGGGCTTGGTGGAGAGTTGGAACGGGTTGGGCTTTGGGATGTTGTTGCCAGTTTTTCCAAAAGGGCGAATAAACCGTATAGATTGCCCCGGAACCTGTGCGAATTGCCTCTGGTGCAACTAACAACTGATCCCAAAAGGTTTGTACCGAAATTCCAGCTTTAGCGAGGGCCTGGGCAACGGCTTTATCGCGGGCCTGGGCATAGGGTTCTACATCACAGTGCCAATAGAGGGCTTGGGCCTTGAGGGCCTGGGCTAGTTTTGGGATTACCGTTGTGGGTTCGCCCTGGAGAATTAAGAGTTGGCTCCCGGCCTGGTGATACTGCTGGGCTAAATCTTCGAGACAACCAACCAGATAGGCAACCCGCACCGCAGCAATGTCCTCACCGCCTAAAATTTTAGGGTCAAAGCAAAACAAGCCGACAACTTTTGCGGTTTTTTCCCGCGCTGCCGCCAGGCCAAGGTGATCCTGAATCCGTAAATCCCGCCGATGCCAAAGCAAAATCAGGGGTTGTGTTTTTGGGGTGATCATTGCAGGGGCATTAGTCATGGGGTTTAGGGATAAACAAGGCGAGGCCATCCTCTCATTAAAATAACAAGCATTACATCTGTGAATTTTTACAGAAAAATAGAATTTACAGAATTGAGGAATTCCTGGCTCGGTACTTTAAATCTGTGGACAAGTGAGGGGATTAGGTCTGTGTTTACCCTGGTGATTTTTAGTTTGCTCTTTTGCATTGCTCCCTTGATTGGTTGGGCCTGGGCCAGAAGACTAGTCTTGCGAAGAAATATTAGGGTTAGAGCCTACTATGGTCGGGCAGTCAGTTTAGGACTTCTTGTACCTGGCCTGATTTTGAGTCAGCAAGTTATGGGTCTAATCCAGCAATACCAACCGGATCGATGTGGAAGCTGGTGGTTAGGAGCTACTCCTGGGGAATGCACCTTAGGTTTTTATCTAATTTCACGGACTCTAGCCGCCTTGATATTTTTAGTTGGGCCGGTTGTACTGCTTTCTGTTTCCCTAGTCTTAGCCGTATTTTGGAATGTCAAAGCCAATCATCGCCAGTCTCAAATGAAGGGGGCTAACAAGGGATAAAATTAGAACTCCAGGATAACCAACCTTCAGCATCATTTAGGAGAAACCCTCTGTGACTGTGCGTGTCCGTATTGCTCCAAGCCCGACCGGAAATTTACACATTGGGACAGCCCGTACAGCGGTATTCAACTGGCTCTATGCCCGACATCATGGGGGAACATTTATTCTCCGAGTTGAAGATACAGATTTAGAACGGTCGCGTCCTGAATATACAGAGAACATTTTGACGGGTCTGGCCTGGTTAGGGTTGCAGTGGGATGAGGGGCCGACATTTCAATCTCAGCGGACGGAACTCTATCAACAGGCCATTCAAACCCTCCTAGACAATGGCCAAGCCTACTACTGCTATTGCACTCCAGCAGAACTTGATGCCATGCGCCAGGCCCAGAAGGAGAGCGGCCAGGCCCCCCGCTATGACAATCGCCATCGAAATTTAACCCTAGCAGAACAAGCCGCCTTTGTGGCCGCCGGTCGTCAGCCTGTAATTCGCTTCAAAATTGAAGATGACCAAGAAATTCGTTGGACAGATTTGGTACGGGGTGAAGTTTCCTGGCAGGGGCGCGATTTAGGTGGCGATATGGTGATTGCCCGCGCCGCCCCGGCCGGTGAAATTGGCCCACCCTTATATAACCTAGTTGTGGTCGTAGATGACATTGATATGGGGATTACCCAGGTGATTCGCGGTGAGGATCATATTGGGAATACACCTAAGCAAATTCTCCTTTACCAGGCCTTGTCCGCTACTGTGCCTCAATTTGCCCATACTCCCCTAATTTTGAATCAGTCTGGCCAAAAACTGTCCAAGCGCGATGGCGTGACTTCAATTTCTGATTTCCAGGCCATGGGTTATGTCGCACCAGCACTAGTGAACTACATGACCCTGTTGGGATGGTCGCCCGTAGAAGGCATGGCCGAGATTTTTACCCTAGAGGAAGCAGCCAAACACTTCAGTTTTGAACGAGTCAATCGGGCTGGGGCCAAGTTTGATTGGGACAAGCTCAACTGGCTCAACAGTCAATATCTCCACTCCATGCCTGTGACTGATTTACTCCAAGAGTTAGTGCCAATCTGGCAAGGGGCGGGCTATGAATGTGATCTGGAAACCGACCAGGCCTGGTTAGAACCTTTAACCGCACTGCTCCAGGCCAGCCTCACCAAACTGACGGATGCCATCGAACAAGCGGCTCCTTTCTTTGCAACCCTGATTACCTGTGATCCGGAAGCAACGGCCCAACTCGCTCAACCCGATAGCCGAAAAGCTCTAGAGTTAATCCTGACCTATCGGCAAGAGCCATCTGAACTAACACCTGAAATTGCCAACGAAGTCATTAAAAAAGTAACTAAAGAGTTGGGAGTCAAAAAGGGCCTGGTCATGCGATCCTTACGTTCTGCGTTAATGGGCAGTGTTCACGGGCCAGACTTAATAACATCGTGGCTAATTCTATCGCAACGACAATTAGATATCCCTCGGATCAGGCAAGCTCAAGGTTAATTGCTGAAAAAAATTGGATCAACACTGGTGGCCCAATCAGATGGAGGCAAACCCAAACTATTGGATATGCGACAAAGAGCAAAACATCTTGGTTCAGGGAGTTGAGATGATGTTAGCTATTTAAAACGAGACAGCCGCTATGTAGAAGATGCTTGATAAGACAATTAGATAATCTTGTCTAACCAATTTAATAAAGGATAAAAAATAAGTACATAGAGCTACACGACTTTTCTGCAAAAGCTTTCAGGGAGAATGTTGCAATATTCTGCATCCTTGAAAAAGAATGATGACTACTTTCTTATAGCAAACACAGATGATTTGTAAGCACAGGAGAGCCTAAAAACTCGATTTCATAAAGATTCCTATCTCATGAATGAAGTCATTTTGTATATCTCCTTCTAATTTCACTGTCCACTTTTTTGAGATAAGGTTATATTTGAGTATTTTTGATTCAGTTAGTATAGTCAATCCCTTGCTAAGCAAAAGGCGTAAGACCTTAGCTTGTACCAGGCCAGTGGGGAATCTGCTGTAACTATTCTAGATTTTATGATATTCACTTATATGTTTAATATTATCCATCATATGCTCATAATTCCTAGAAAGGCGATATGAGCTTGAAACATAGTGATAAAAATACGGCAACACTGACCAATCAACATCGAACATAAATTCGATTAAACCAGTTAAAATTAAATCAATAAAAATTACTTCTTCTGAAGCAGAGTCAGGTTTTTCATAAAATAACTGATACGCTTGCTCCAGAAAATTCTTATCATTCGCCAAATTTCTTAAAATATTTAAGTCAAAACATCCAATAGATTGAAATTCATAATTGTCTGGATTTCCACAATAATCTAATGTTACTAATGAACCAGGACCAGATTCAAGGATTTCAACAGAAAATAAACGAATAAAAATGATGAAAATAAATATTTTCAAATCATTACCATCAAAGTTTAGAATTAGGTTCAACAATATTTTCCGAGTAGTTTTATGATAAATATGATAATCACTAATCAAAGGATTGTTAATAACAGAATATTGTTCATATTGTGTCTGCAAGGACGAGGTGATTTTAGAACGGTTTTTTAGTGCTTTCTTGATTGGTGTGACTCTAAGAAATCTATATATATATTGAGGAGTTATTACAGCAAAGCAGGCATTTAAAATTATATATATATCATTGAACTCAAAAAGTTTTGCTCCATAAATAATCGCTTGGGTTTTATCTAGTGCAATATCATAGCCTTTATTGATAGTTGAGGTAAAAGCTCTTTTTCCAGAGTCTAAAGTAGCCAAATATCCCAAGTGACTATAACTTATTATGTCGATTATTGCTGCTGCAAGTCTCTTCTGGCTTTGACCTTTCCAAGGGTAATCAAAAAATTCGTTGACTGATCGAATAGTAGGGTAGTAGTCACCATTTCCACTGTTTGAACTTTCTAGCGAACAGTTTCCAGTGCGCTCGTAATGACTAAAAAATGCCGAACTTCGATAGGATTCTCTTGTTAAACGAACCCGTCTTCCACATTCAGGACATAAATAAATTTGATTGTGATTAGCATATTCTGCATTAACAACTTCTTTACCTAAATCTGGAATTAGCAAAATTGCATAGCGCATAATAATCTCCTTGTTGATTTCATAATTCTAGATAAATAATAAAAAACCGCCCTCAATTAAGAAAGCGGCTGAATAATTCTTAAGTTTTCCTAAATCAGGAAATCTAAGTTCGAATCCTAACCATGGATGCTCGGAGCAACTAAGGCAACAGGAGCAGACTCAGCCGAAGCCAAATCTAAGGGGAAGTTGTGAGCATTCCGCTCGTGCATGACTTCCATCCCCAAGTTGGCCCGGTTGATGATGTCAGCCCAGGTATTGATCACATTCCCTTTGGAATCAATCACACTATGGTTGAAGTTGAAGCCGTTGAGGTTGAAAGCCATGGTGCTGATGCCCAAAGCGGTAAACCAGATGCCAACCACAGGCCAAGCCGCCAAGAAGAAGTGTAAAGCCCGGCTGTTGTTGAAGCTGGCATATTGGAAAATCAAGCGACCAAAGTAACCGTGAGCGGCAACGATGTTGTAGGTCTCTTCTTCTTGACCGAATTTGTAACCGTAGTTCTGAGATTCAGTTTCAGTGGTTTCCCGAATCAAGGAAGAAGTCACCAAGGAACCGTGCATAGCAGAGAACAAGCTACCCCCAAAGACACCAGCCACACCAATTTGATGGAAGGGGTGCATGAGAATGTTGTGCTCGGCCTGGAACACGATCATGAAGTTGAAGGTACCAGAGATACCGAGGGGCATACCGTCAGAGAAAGAACCTTGACCAATGGGGTAGATCAAGAAAACAGCAAAGGCAGAAGCCAACGGAGCGGAGTAGGCCACGCAAATCCAAGGGCGCATCCCCAAACGGTAGGACAATTCCCACTGCCGGCCCATGTAGCAAGAAGCTCCCAGCAAGAAGTGGAAAATCACCAACTGATAAGGGCCACCGTTGTAAAGCCATTCATCTAAAGAAGCAGCTTCCCAAATCGGGTAAAAGTGCAAACCAATGGCGTTGGAAGAGGGAATCACAGCCCCCGTAATGATGTTGTTGCCAAAGATCAAAGAACCAGCTACAGGTTCCCGGATGCCATCAATGTCCACAGGGGGAGCAGCGATAAAGGCAATTACAAAGCAAGTCGTAGCCGCTAGGAGGGTTGGGATCATGATCACGCCGAACCAGCCGATATAAATCCGGTTGTCGGTACTCGTGATCCAATTACAAAACCGCTCCCATGCGCTCGCACTCTCGCGGCGTTGAATGGTCGTAGTCATATTGGTATAAGGCCAAATAAAGAGCAAGATTTCTGATTGCTTAATTGAAGTAATAAGTAAGCCCTCAGATTAGTTAATACTCTAAAACAATTACCCGACTTGGCCGTTAATTGTTGAAATATATTTACGGTTGTTTATTTTGGGATATATACAGACACAAAACTTAATTAATAAATGCAACAAACCCGACAAATTATTTGCAGTGAGTAACATTTCTAGAAATTTAGATACATTACCTGATTAAACATCGCTAATGTGCCACCACCCCAGGCCGGGACCAATAAACCGTACCGTGATCCAAAGCAGGCCTAAAAGAACAATCCCAGTCCAAGTGCTCCGGGTCACAATTTTTTGAATTTGGCTGGCCTGGGATTTTGTTAAAGGCAACCAGGAGACAATAGACTCTTCCTGTCCATATTTTTCACCTAAGGTTTCTTTACGCCGCTTTGAATCACCCATACATTTTTTGTCTCCCATCCTTGATCCCATTTTATCTACTCTCTGGAAGATTTCGATAAATTTGAGCGTAGTGCGATTACTTCATGAGAATAAAATTAATAATCCAGAGTACAGAATCCTGAAATACTTAAGGCTTTTTAACAGTTTTCGGGAAGACTAAATGATCTTGGTATAATTACAGCGATTTCCTTAGTCTAAAAGGAGCGGCAATGACCAACTGGCAACGGATTCCGGGGGGAGTTACAGCCCCAAAAGGGTATCGAGCCGCTGGGATGCGGGCTGGGCTGAAACCATCAGGACTCCCTGACTTAGCCTTGATTGTTTCTGATGTGCCGGCCATTGCTGCGGGAGTTTTTACCACCAGCCAAGTCCGAGCTGCCTGTGTTGATTATTGTCGCCAACGCTTACAAGCCAAATCTACGGCCCAGGCCATTTTGTGTAATGCCGGCCAGGCCAATGCTGCTACAGGGGCACAGGGTTGGGCCACTGTCCTAGAACAAGCCCAAATTGTCAGCCAGGCCTTGGAGATTTCCGCTGATGCTGTCTTGGTCGCCTCCACGGGGGTAATTGGCAAACAAATCCTGATTGAGAAAATTCGTGCCGCTGTCCCCGAACTCAAAACACTCCTCTCAGAAACAGGGTCAGAATCCGCATCCCAGGCCATCATGACTACGGATCTGGTTCCCAAAACCATTGCCCTAGAAGCGAAATTAGGGGATCAAACGATTCGGGTAGGGGGCATTGCCAAAGGGTCAGGTATGATTCATCCCAATATGGCCACAATGCTGGCCTTTGTCACCTGTGATGCGGCGGTTTCCCCCCATTTATGGCAAGAAATGGTCAGCCAGGCCAATGACAACAGTTTTAACCAAATCACCGTAGATGGCGACACCAGTACCAACGACAGCCTGATTGCTCTGGCCAATGGTCAATCCCGCACCCCCGCCATTACCGAACCGGGCCCAGCAGCAGATCTATTGGCAGGGATGTTAACGGAAGTTTGCACCTATCTGGCTAAGTCCATTGCTCGCGATGGCGAAGGGGCCACCTGTTTGCTAGAAGTTGAAGTGAGTGGAGCCAGTGATGGGGTCGCTGCTCGCCAAGTCGCCCGCACCATTGCCGGATCCATGTTGTTTAAGTCTGCTGTCTTTGGCCGAGATCCCAACTGGGGCCGGATTGCGGCGGCGGCGGGCCGGGCTGGAGTCTTTTTTGATCAGGAAAACTTGCAAATTCAATTGGGAGATTTTTTACTGATGCAGCGGGGCCAACCCCTAGACTATGACAAAGCCGCCGCCAATACCTACCTGACTCAACAGGCCCAACTCAGTAACCAAGGGGGGCAATCTGTAGAACACCCCGTCCTCGTTAAGGTCAGTATTGGCCAAGGGCCGGGCGTTGGGCGGGCCTGGGGCTGTGACCTGAGTTATGACTATGTAAAAATCAATGCTGAGTACACCACATAAGGATATGAAACCAATTGTTTGACTCGGTCGTTAGGATAGAAGCGTTGTACCGACTGGCTGATTCCAATCTTCGGTATTCACAGGGCATCGTATTGCTATGAACCCCCAGGAATTACTGAAGCGCTATGCCAGTGGTCAGCGAGATTTCAACCGGGCCAGTCTAAGTAATGCTGAGTTAATTAATGTGGACTTGTCTGGCATTAATTTAGCCCGGGCTGACTTGGAATGGGTTAACCTCAGTGGCACCAAGCTGAACAACGCTAACTTAAGTGGGGCAGAACTGATCAATGCCATCTTGATTAAGACAGACCTCTCCCAGGCCAACCTTACGGGTGTGAATTTAAGCCGGACAGATTTGAGTTGGGCTAACCTCAGTTACACGAACCTCAGTCGCTCTGAGCTCAGTGAAGCCACATTGCGGGGGGCAAATCTCCAAGGGGCTGACCTGAGTCGGGTTGATTTAGCTGAGGCAGATCTGCGAGGCCTGGGGTTTAATCAAGTCAATCTGCGGGGGGCGAATCTCCAAGGGGCCAATCTCCACAACACGGAAATGGTTCAGGCAGACTTAGGACGAGTGGACTTAATTGAGGCGGATTTAAGCAATGCCAATCTCAGTGGGGCAAATCTGAGTGGAGCTAACCTCAGTCGCGCCAACCTGGCCAATGCCAACCTGAGTGGAGCCGATCTGAGTCGGGTGGATTTAACGGAAGTCAAGCTCAGCGAAGCCAACCTGACCAAAGCAAACCTTAGCGGTGCCGAACTGGGGAAAGCCGATCTCTCCGCCCTCGAGTTGTGTGATGTCAATTTGAGCGGTGCTAACTTAAGTGGAGCTAACTTGGCCAATACTAATCTCAGTCGGGCCGATCTCAGTGGGGCCAACTTACGGGGCGTTAATCTCAGTCGGGCCAAACTGGTGGGGACTAATTTACGGGGTGCGAACTTGGTCGGGGCCAATTTGACCGGGGCAACTTTAGATGGGGCCGACTTATCCCAGGCCGATATGCGGAGTGCCAACCTGAGTGGCCTGCTCTTAAATGGGGTGATTTTGCGGGGTGCGAATCTCAGTGGAGCTAATTTACGGGAAATCGAACTTAACCAGGCCAACCTCAGTCGCGCTGATCTGATTGAGGCTAACCTGAGTCGGGCTAAAATGGCTGGCGTTAACTTGAGTCGGGCCACCCTCAGCGAAGCCAATATGAGCCGAGCCACCCTCAGTGGAGCCACCCTCAGTCGCGTCACCCTCAGTGGGGACACCATTGGCAAAGTGGATTTAAGTGGTGTGAACTTGAGTGGGGCTGATTTGGGAGATGCTCAACTCCTTGGGGCTAACCTGTCTCGGGCAGACCTGACTCGTGTGAATCTGACCGCAGCCGATTTAAGTAGCTCTAATCTCAGTGAAGTGGATTTGCGGGGAACGATCATGCCCGATGGCCGCCGCCGTAATTAAGCCTGACATTGCTCAACCGTGATTGATTGACGTGAAGATGCCTTATACGCCTTGGATTGGAATTGAGGGAATCTCTCCGGCGGGGGTGAAACCAAAAATTTGACCATAAAAATAAAGTTCGGCTGCTAAGGTCTGCTGGATGGTGCTGGCCTGGCGAAATCCGTGGGCTTCTGCGGGAAAGGTGAGATAGGCAACCGGGATTCCTTTGGCGATTAGGGCATTAACCATCATTTCCGCTTGGTTGGGGGGCACGACTTTATCCTCCAGGCCTTGGAAAAAGATCACGCTTGCAGCCAGTTGCTCAACAAAGTGAATCGGAGAGCGTTGGTAATAAACCTGTTGCCCAGTGGGATAGGGGGCTACCAGCCCATCAAAATAGCGGGCTTCAAACTTGTGGGTATCTTGGGCTAGGGCTTCGAGATCACTGACACCGTAATAACTAGCCCCGGCCTGGAAGGTTTGGCTAAAGGTCAAGGCGGCCAAGGTGGTATAGCCCCCCGCACTACTTCCCCGCATTGCTAGTTTTTGAGGATCAGCCCGGCCTTTCTCAACCAGATATTCAGCCCCTGCAATGCAGTCAGCGACATCATAAACACCCCAATGTCCCTGCAAGGCATCTTGATAGTCCCGGCCATAGCCCGTACTGCCCCGATAGTTCACATCCAAGCAAGCAAAGCCCCGACTCGTCCAAAATTGAATCCCTAAATTAAAGCCTGTGCTGGTTGCGGCAGTGGGGCCCCCGTGACATTTGACGAGCAGGGGTGGTTTTTCACTAGCAGGGGCGACAAAGTTGGGATTTGTGGGGGGGTAATAAAAGCCATAGGCAACGGTATCGGCGGTTGTGGGGAAGCAAAGGGCCTGGGGAACGGCTAAATAATCTGGGTCAATCGGGAGGTGAGTTGAGGTTTTGAGGATTTTGTAGGAGGTAGATTCTGAGGTAATGCTCCTGAGGTCTAGTTCGATAATGGCACTGGGGTTGGTCGGGGAACTGGCGACAAAATAGGCCCTATCAGCATTGGCCTGGATGCTGTGAAAGTCAGTGAAGGGCAGATCCATGATCTCCCAGGTTTGATGGGCCAGGTCGAGAATTCCCAATTGCTCAATGCCTTGATGGCCGACCGTGCAAATCAGCCGGGCTTGATCTGCAATGGCATAGGTTGATTGGCCAAAAACCCAGTGGGGAGTCCCAAATTCCAGCTCCAAGGCCTGGGGTAAAAGGGGAAGAACGTGTTGGGGTTGATCCGTCTGCCATTGATAGGGATTGCCCCAACCACTGCGATCACTCATAAAAATTAGGGTTTGATTGTCTAGCCAGCGGGGCTGCCCCACCGATTCAGTTTGACTCCCGGCAATTTTGCGCCCATCCCCAAGTTTCCCCGTTGTTAGAACTGGCGCAACCCATAACTCACAACCATCCCAGGGCATTTGCGGGTGATTCCAACTCAACCAGGCCAGCCATTGCCCATCAGGACTTAAAGTAGGGGAAGAATAAAAATCGGCTCCTTCAACCAGAATTTCGGGTGCCTCGGGATATGACTTAGAACCCGGGAGAGGGATTGTCACGAGGGTATTGCTGACGGTGCTTGACTGATGATCTTCTTGGACAAAAATTAAACGATGCCGAGTTCGATCCCAGATTCCATTGGCATAGCGACAGGGCGGGCAGTTGGTCAGGGCCTGGGGTTCTCTTGAGTTCTTACTGAGATAATAAACCTGTTGATCGGCGTTGTTAATAAAATAAATTTCCCCTTGATCTACCCCGTAGGCTCCACCCCCATATTCATGGACTCGCGAGCGGACGTTCCAAGGGGCAGGGGTTAGGTCTTGGGCGTGATCACCACGAGTTTGTTGGACGAGGACAGTACGCCCTTTTTCTTGGGGACGGCTTTCCAGCCAATAGATTTGTGCCCCATCCAAGGCAATGCTGCCCAGCCCCACTGAATCAGCCACTAAAAAATCAGTCGTAATCGGTGACTCCCAGGCCCCGTAACTGGCAATGGTTGGCATCGGTTTAGGCCTCAGAATTCCTGGTTTCTAGTTTGGCCAGGTATTGGGTTTCTAGTAAAAATGCCCCCCGCCCTAGGCGCACAGCCCAATAGTTTCCCGGATGTCGACCCAAAATGACCCCCGTTTCCCCCAACGTCAAAACGTCCGGCGGACGCAGCATGGGCATGGGTTCAGCGGTTTTTACATAACTAGGCAGACGAATCAGTTGAACCTGATCTCCGGCCTGGAACTCTGAGGATGTATCTGTGTCCATAGGTTTTATTTTCCCCCAAGCGGTTACGATTGCCCACCCTCAGTAATTAGCCCAGGTTCACATCTTCATAAATATCGGCAATTGCACAGGTAAAGTTCAGGCCTGGAATGATCAGGGTATCTCCAGTTTTGTAGGTTGTTAAAAGCCATTGCTGTGGGGCCTGGCGATGATAGCACTCTAAGCGAGCTTCGGTTTGGCTAACCAGGAGATAATACTGGAGAGAGTCTAATTTTTGATAGGCAATAAATTTGCGTCCGCGATCAAGGCTTTCAGTAGTTTCTGATAACACTTCAGCAATCAAAACTGGATAATTGACCAGGGCAGCCATGAGGTTCTGGTCGCGAGGATCACAGGTAACAACAACATCAGGATAAAAATAACAGGCTCCAGTTTCAATATTAACTTTGATATCTGTGACAAATGGCCGACAATCTTGTCCCCGGAGTTGTTGACGGAAGAGGGTTCCCAAGTTAAGGGTAATTAAACCATGAGCCTGAGTAGCCCCAGCCATAGCGTACACTTCCCCTTGATAGTATTCATGTTTCGTTTCACTGGCGGCTTCTAGGTTCAAGTACTCTTGAGGTGAAAGGGTTAGGTTTTGAGGTTGGGCGATCATATACGGTTACTCATTTAGGGTTCGACAGAGGCAAGTCAGGAAATATAGTCATTTTGCTTAGGAGTGAAACACCAAAAGACTTGAAATCATTACAGGCAAAAGCCTTGAGTGTTCCAGTTTTGGCAGAAATGACCATATAATTCCGGGGTAAAATTTTAGTCATGAAACGTTCAAGCATTAAACAGAGTGGCGTAATTCGTCATTGCGGGCCTGTTCCGACAGTTGGCAACTTATTGTAATAAACTAAAGCGCAAAATAATATCATCAAAGTCAAAATCTCCTCCGCCAAGCAGGTCTTCAAACCCAATCACATTAGCTCCCCATTTAGTCCCGTGGCTGAGTCCATCTTGGTTGGCGACGCCAAAGGCAAAATAGGTTATTTCGGTTACGCCACTGGCATCAAGCGCATTCACCTGCAAAAACGGCGCGTATAATTCCCCACCTAGAATATTGAAGGAAAAACTCTTGGTTTCTAGATTGCCAACGGTTAGGGTTGAGCCGGATGTTTGGAGACGATTTGCGGTTGATAAGGCGGCTTCAGAATAACCTGCTTGGCCTGGGGTGAGACTATTACCTGTGAGGGGATCGAGGACACGGCCATTGTTGTCCAACAGGCGATAAAACCCCATCGAGCTTTCAAAGGCTGCTTCTCGACTATAGGAACCAGAAACCGTTACGGTTGTCCCTGGGGTGAAATTCTGAGCATCAATTAAATCGATGGGAGCAGGATTACTCAGGGGTAGATTTAAATCCGTTGCCTCATCCGTAGCGGCAGCAAAAGATGCATAAAAATTCTTGCCATCGGGGTCAACATATTGATAGATCTCATGGCCTGTTGCCAAATCTTTGACCGCTAAACCAAGATTGTTACCGATGGGAGTGCCACTGAAGGGGTTGCGCATCACTGGGCCATCCACCTCCACATAGGAGACATTGGAGTTTTGAGCCAGGTTATTTTGAACGTTGATGCTGTGGGGGCTACTGGGGACGGTAAAGGGGCCAGGCGGGCCATTTTCAGGATCATTACCCGGCCCACCGGGGTTATAAACCGGTGAGTAATCTCCCGCAGAAGGCATTTCCACTCGTCTAATTTGCTGAACGGCGGCCTCATCTCCGGCCAAAATAATGTCGTAATAGTTGTCGTGATCTTCAATGTAAGTTAGATCGTAGGTATCTTGCACTGCGGCCAAGTCTGCTAAACCCACAACACGCACAACGCCAAATCCAGGGATGTCATAATTAATGCCAGTTTGAGTGAGGTTTATCGTTTGTCCATTCATATCTTCCGCTTGAAGTCGAAAATAGCGGCCAAATTCTGTGGGCAATAAACTCGCAATACCATCCGGGGAAAATCCAGCACTGGTGTAAATTCGGAGGCGAAACTGGGCCTGGTTGCCGTAGAGGTCTGAGCCACTATTGTTTTGATTAGTTGCTAACCAAATGGGCGCGCCTTCGCCGAGGTCACTAAAACGGTTAAGCTTGGCAGCGATAATTTTGGGCCCATTACCGGCTACATAGGGATTGAGGCTGTCAATCGTCAACCCAACGGCACTAATTGGCCCATTTGGCCCCACCATTTCTAACGGCGTACTATCTAAAACGGTTTTGACGGAGATGGGATAAATGGCACCGGCTTGGCCTGGAGTTAACCGATTGCCAAATTCGCCCGTAATCACAACCGTTTGTCGCTCGTTATATTCACTATTGGGCAGAAAAGAAGCAATTGCCGGGGTGACAATAGTGCCAGTGTTGAGAATGACTTGAAAGTCGGTCGGGTTAACTGTCTCAGGTAATAGCGGCCATGTGAATACAATCGGAATATTATCGTTTTTCTCTAGGTCAACTCCGTAAGTCCGCTGAACTGTATCCGTACTAATGGCCGATGTATAAGCCCGTTGGGTTGCACCAGTCAGATCTCCGAGGTTATTCCAGGCCACATTATTATCAAAGGCAATTTGCTGGGAGGCGCCATTGGTACCATCTATTCCCGGAATCCCCATGTAGCCTTCAAACCCATAATTGGCAGTAAAAATATTCGCTTGGCCTGCAAATAAATCACTATTGAGCAGGATATTCGTATTCAGGGAGTTACTCTGGCCAGACGTATTCAGACGATCCGTTGCGAGATAGGTGAGTAAGTCTTGGGCGCGGGGGGTATATTGAATTGTCATGATGGTTTAGGTTTTCTAACGATTTTCAGAGTCACTGATTCCTGATGTTAAGGAGAGCTATAGAAATTCATCAAGATTTGACCCAGGCCCGGTCATACTTCCTCACCTGTATTAGTAACACTAGTAGCATAGATTAATTTTTGGCTGGTGTTCCCAGACCAAAGGCCGCATGAATCGCTTGTAAGGCAGTCACTCCATCGGTTTCAGCAACCACACAGCTAACCCGAATTTCAGAAGTTGCAATCATTTGAATGTTAATCCCGGCCTGGGCCAGGGCAGCAAACATATTGGCGGCAATTCCCGGTCGCCGGATCATCCCCATCCCGACAATACTGACCTTCGCCACATCGAGGATGAGATCAATCTCCCCACAGCCCCAGGCCGGAGCATGATCTTTGAGCAAACCATAGGCAATATCGGCATCAGCTTGGGCCACGGTAAAGGCAATATCGCGGGTCATTTGATGATTCACCGGCCGCGACCGCTGGGACTGGATGATCATATCTACACTCACCCCGGCATCGGCTAAGGTCTGGAAAATTTGGGCCGCCATCCCCGGCAAATCGGGAACCTGACGCACGGCTAATTGGGCTTGTTTAATATCCAGAGCTACACCGCGCACCGAGGGCTGATCCGCTGTGGTTTGGGGGTCAAATTCCGGTAAGGCAGTATGAACGTCAAAAGCATCCTGGAGCAAACGCACAGCTTTGGGGGCATCGGTCTGGTTGATTGTACAACTGACATTTACTTCCGAAGTTGAGATCATTTGCAGGTTAATCCCGGCCTGGGCGAGAGTGGAAAACATTTGCGCCGCAACTCCAGGCCGACCAATCATCCCGGCCCCAATAATGCTGACTTTGGCAATTGCATCATCCACAAGCACTTCTGGGGCCTGGAGCGGTGACTGACCAGGGTTTGTCGGGTTAAAGGCAGAAGCAACGGCCGCAGCAGGATTGAGACAGGCTTTTTGAACGGTAAAGGCAATGTCGTTGGTGCTTTCTTCATGAATGGACTGAATAATTAAATCCACATCCAGGTTTTGCTGGGCTAATTCCCCAAACAAACTCGCGGCAATTCCCGGCCGATCCGCAACGCGCAATAACGCCACCTTGGCCTGGTCTAAATCGAGGCGGACTCCATCCACCGGCTTACCCAGTTCTAAGTTTTCTGTGGGTGCTTTCGGGGCAATTGGAGAAGTGACTTTCGTACCGGGTTCATCCGTCCAACTGGATCGCACCACCATCTGCACCCCGTAATTTCGAGCAATTTCCACCGCTCGGGGATGGAGAACTTTGGCCCCTAAACTGGCCAGCTCAAGCATTTCATCACAGGTAATTTCGGCCATCAGTTGGGCATCGGGAACTAGGCGCGGGTCAGTGGTTAAAATGCCCGGCACATCGGTATAAATTTCACAGAGATCTGCTTCTAAGGCCGCCGCCAAGGCCACCGCTGACGTATCGGAGCCACCCCGACCCAAGGTTGTCACTTCTAAATCGGCACTGTTACTAATCCCTTGAAATCCAGCGACAACCACAACTTTGCCTTCGGATAAATGCCGGGTTAAGCGATCGGTGGAAATTTCTAAAATCCGGGCGCGGGTATGGGCCGTTTCCGTGGTAATCCCAACTTGGGCCCCAGTTAAGGAAATGGCATCCTGTCCGAGGGCTTGCAGGGCAATGCTTAAAAGCGCAATCGAAACCTGTTCCCCCGTGGACAAAAGCATATCCAGTTCCCGGCGGCAGGGATTGGGGCTGAGTTCGTTGGCGAGTTTGACCAGGCCATCCGTTGTTTTCCCCATCGCCGATACCACGACCACCACTTGATTCCCGGATTTGACCGTCTGAACGACTCGCTGGGCCACGGCCTGGATGCGCTCGACTGAACCAACCGAAGTACCGCCGTATTTTTGGACAATTAAACTCATAGGGGGTGCAACAGACCAAAAAGGGGAGTATAGATTATTACAAGAGCTATTAGACCTTATCAAAAAATGTCAACTTCACCAGGCCACCGGTCAGCAACAAAATTAAGGTGACAATAAAGCTCCAGAGACGATTATCCGTAACCCGTTGCCGCTCCCGCAGTTCATCCACTTTGTCGTTGAGAGCCTTGAAGTCAGCCCGTAACTCACTGATTTCTGCTTTGACCTCGGCCCGTAACTCATTGATTTCTGCTTTGACCTCAGCCCGTAGCGTCTTGAACTGCTCATCGGTTCTGGCCTGGTTCACTTTGACTTCAAGGGTGAGGGCCTGGATGGCATCAAGAATTTGTTTGGTTTCTGCAGCGGTTATGGGTTCGCTCATCAATGGACTCCAAATTGATTTGTTGGGCAAAGTCCCTTAACTACTTCAAGATAACATCGACTTAATCTGAAATAGCCCCCGTACCAAGCCAGGCCTGGATTCTTGCCCATCATGGGGGGATTGGGGTTGTCTAAATTCTGGGCACTTGGGAGCTAGGCAGTTTTTAAGGGTTGTTTCCCAGTCAGTTCTACTAACTCAAACCGATAGACTTCAATGACAGGATTAGCCAAGAGTTGATCGCAAATGGTTTCCAGTTGGGCCTGGGCTTGGGCCGCATCCGTTGCCGCCAACGATAGTTCAATAAATTTGCCAATCCGCACCTGCTCGACCCCACTGTAACCCAAGTGATGAATTCCCGCTTGCACGGCTACACCGGCCGGGTCTAACACTGAGGGGCGTAAGGTGACATAAACTTTGGCCTGGAATTGGGGCATAGATCTAAAATCTCTTGAGAGCTTCAACCATCCAATTTAGGTGTTCGGGGTATTCTCCAACAAGGCGCGCACCCCTTCCAATGTGGCCGGAATGGCTCGGGGATCCATAAACATCACTTTGCTGCTCTCGCTATTGCCAATTTTCTCACCCATATCTAAGTAGCCACGGGCCAACAGAAACTGGAGTGCTTCCCGGGCCTGGGGATCTTCTCGCAGGGCTTTGGCGACCACTTTCATCGCTTCCGCTGTGCCTTGGGCCCGGAGAATTTGATCCTGTTGCTCGGCCTGGGCTTTGAGAATCACCACCTTTTGATCGGCTTCGGCCGCTAGAATCGAGGACTTTTTCTGAGCTTCTGCATCTAACACTTGGGCTTCCGCTTTCCCCCTCGCACTGTTAACCGCAGCTTCTCGTTCCCCTTCCGAGGTGAGGATGGCGGCCCGTTTGCGGCGTTCGGCGGTCATTTGCATTTCCATGGATTCTTGCACGGCCTTGGAGGGGACAATATCCCGTAATTCCACCCGTGTGACTTTGACTCCCCAAGGATCTGTGGACACATCCAGTTCTTGCAGAAGCATTTCATTAATTTGCGAGCGAGCCGTGAACGTTTCGTCTAATTCCAATTTCCCCATCTCAGCGCGAATTTGGGTTAAGACTAAGTTCACCATAGCCATCTTCAGGTTTTCCACCTTGTAGTAGGCCCGCTCCATATCCAAAATCCGCCAATAGACAACGGCATCTACACTAATGGCGACATTGTCACGGGTAATACATTGCTGAGGCGGAATATCGAGTACCTTTTCTCGGATTGTTTCTTGATAGACAACCTTATCTAAGACAGGTAAGACGAAATTTAAGCCCGGTTCTAAGCGCCGACTATAGCTGCCTAACCGCTCGACCAAGGCCATATTGCTTTGATTTACAATGCGGACTGTGCTAGCCACCCCGGAACCGCCCAAGACCAGCAGAATCAGAAACCCAAAGAACTCACCCATGTTCTGTTATCTCCATTAGTGCGGTGATGACCAGGCCCTCCCCTTTGTTATAGTCTTTTGACCGAAGCCATGAATTAGAACATCAGGAAAAATTAATATTCTGCAAACAAGCTACAATCTCCTCCAGGGACTGTACGATTCGTTCATGGTCAGTGATTTAGAGAGGGGTTATTGGCTGGCCTGGGCGCGGGTGACAGGTTTGGGACCAGTGCTTCTCAAACGGATTTGGCAGCGATTTGGTTCGATGACCCAGGCCTGGGCTGCCGATCTTCAGGACATTGCTCAAGTGGACGGCATTGGCCCGCGAGTCTTAGCACAGTTACCAACCTATCGCCAGAAAACGAATCCAGCCCAACTTCTAGCGCAACATCAGCAGAAAAATCCCCAGTTTTGGACGCTTTCTGATCCAGATTATCCCCGCACCCTGGCTGAAATTCCCGATCCGCCGCCGATTCTTTATTACAGTGGTCAAGCTCAATCGGCTGAAAATGCTGGGCAAATCCCAATGGTGGCGATGGTAGGGACACGGGAACCGACTGAATATGGCAAACGCTGGACAAGACGATTAGCTGAACTTTTGGGGCGACATGGGTTTGTGGTTGTGTCGGGGTTAGCAGAAGGGATTGATACCCAGGCCCATTGGGGGTGTTTAGAGGGGGGTGGTCGAACTATTGCCGTGTTAGGAACAGGAGTTGACATGATCTACCCGCCCCGCAACCGTGAGCTATTCGGACAAATTATTAACCAAGGCCTGGTGATCAGTGAATATCCCAGCCAAACCCCACCGGATCGGGCCCACTTTCCCCGCCGGAATCGGATTATTGCTGGCTTGTGTCGGGCGATTTTAATCATGGAAGCCCCGCGTAAATCTGGAGCCTTAATTACGGCGGACATGGCCAATGAATACGGGCGGGATGTGTATGTCTTACCCGGAATGTTGGACAACGACCAGGCCATCGGTTGCTTAAGTTTGCTCAATCGTGGGGCGCAGGTCATTTTGGGGGAGGGACATTTGCTAGAACTTTTGGGACGGACTCCCCCCCTCGATTTGCCCAGTTCTCAGTCTAGTCAGCCCACCAACCTCATCCCCAAGCCCCGCCTCGCTCCCGAACTTGACCAGGTTTTAGATATTATGCTGCAACTCAACCAAGGCGAAATTAACGGGATTCCCTTTGATTTGATTGTCCAGGCCTGTGACCTTGATTCTGGGGCCGTCTCCAGTGCCTTACTCCAACTCGAACTGCTGGGCCTGGTCAACCAACAACCGGGAATGCGCTATCAATGTTGCTGCACTGGGACGACAATACCATCATGATCTCAAGATTAGGGGAATCCAATGCATCAAACCTTTGACGCGGCTTTAGGCGTGAATCTTCTCCATGCCAACCAGGCCGGGGCAGATCATAATCGTGAGCATTTCGACCAGTGGGGCATCATCTGCTGCAACATCATGAGTAGTCCAGGGGCCGGGAAAACCAGTTTATTAGAAGCCACGCTGCAACAGCTAAGTCCCAAACTTAAGATTGCCGTGATTGAAGGGGATATGACCACAGAGTTAGATGCCAACCGCTTGCGACACTATGGTGTCCCGGTGATTGCGATTAATACGGGCCGTGCTTGTCACTTAGATGCCCAAATGGTGGCCGGTGGCTTACATCAGTTTTCTGAAAATTATTATCCCCCAGACTTTGACTTGGTCTTAGTCGAAAATGTTGGCAATTTGGTTTGTCCGGCGGAGTTTGAAGTCGGTGAGCATTATAAAGTGGCTTTACTGAGCGTCACAGAAGGGGAAGATAAACCGCTCAAATACCCGATCATGTTTCGAGAGGCGGATTGTTTGCTGATTACTAAAACGGATTTGGCTCCCTATGTGGATGCGGACTTTGAAAAAATCATCTCGAATGTTCGCGAAATTAACCCTGATGTGGCGATTTTCACAGTATCTGCCAAGACTGGGGCTGGCCTGGGAGATTGGTTGGCCTGGTTAGAACAAGTTGCCTCTCAACCAGTTTTATCTAAGTCATAAACGGCTTTGGCACTGCTTGATTTACGCCAATAATGATTGATTGAAACGAAGCCGTTGTCATTACCGAGGTGCGTTGGTTCTGATTGGGAATTTTTCTCGCCTAGCGAACATCCTCATAAAACTTTTTCAAATTATCGCCGGAAACCCCCAGGCCCCAGAGAAACCCAATGGCTAGATAAATTCCCGTAGCTTTCCAGGCCCCCCAAGCGGCGACACGGCGATCTGATGACATGACGACTCGATTGACCTGTTTAATCGCGCCAAATTGGGTGAGTTTCAAACATAAATCTGCTTCTTCCATAATCGGTAAGGTTGGGTCATAGCCCCCACAGGCCTGGAATTGAGACCGCCGACAACAAATGACTTGATCCCCAAACAATAAACGTAATCCCCGCCACCAAAATAGGTAAGGACGAAATAATAACGGGGCATAGTAGGTTTTTAGGTAATTATGCAGAGAAACTCCCCAGCGCGTGCTCTGGTGACCAGTCATGAGGGAAATAAAGCCGATTCCAGCAATCTTGGGCTGAGATAAAACTGCTGTAATTACGGCCATGATGTCATCAGGAACAAGGGTATCGGCATGAAGGAAACATAAAAACTCTCCCTCGGCCTGGGCTGCCCCTAAGTTCATTTGAATGGATCGTCCAGATTCAGGTGAAGAGAGGAGTTTGAGATTTTTGAGATCGCTGGCCTGGGCAATATTGAGGGTTTCATCTTGACTTCCCCCATCCACGATAATAATGTCCTGGGGGGTGGGATCAAGAATAGCAAGATGCCGGAGAGTTCGCTCAAGGGTTTTGGCCTCGTTTAAGGTGGGGATAACAATAGAAACCCTAGTCATGTTCTAAGCGGCAATTGCTCCACCACAGGAACTACCCGCCCCAGCCGTACAACCAAAACAATGCCGATTAGTGATAATGGGTTGGGTTTGTAATTGAGTGAGGTCAAAATCCTGAATCAGGAGTGGCTCTCCATTGGGTTTGGTAATCGGTAAGTCGAGCATTTGGTTAAAGTCACAGTCGTACAACTTGCCATCCCAGGCCACGGAAAGGGTATTCCGACACATCAAGCCCGAAACTGTTTGGGGATTGAAGGATTTGACGAGGAGTTCAATATAGCTTGTTAATTCTCCTTGACTTTGTAACTGCTGCAAATAGCGGGCAATGGGCATATTGTTGAGGGTAATGAGGCGGTCAAAGGTGACTCCATAATGACTTTCCAATGCGTCGCGCCAAGACTTTTCAATACAGGGATTGAATTTAGCCAGTTGGGGCGTGACTGGGTTAGAGACTAAGATGAGTTGTCGCTGGGGATCTCCTTGGCCATAACCTGCTGCATTCAAAGCCTGTAAGGCCGTGATGGATTTTTTAAACGTGCCATTCCCCCGCTGTTCATCAGTCCCTATTTCGGCAAAATCTGGCAAGGAGCAAACAATTTCTACCCCGCGTACCCCCAACCAGGCCGGTAAATCCATCATCCCCGGCAACAATAACACCGTTAAATTACAGCGATCAATGACTTTTTTACCCCGCCCCACAGCTTCATCCACTAAATAGCGAAAATGGGGATTCATTTCCGGCGCGCCTCCCGTAATATCCACCGTTGTTGCGTGCGTCAAATCTAAAGCCCGTAAACAGGCATCTATCATGGCCCGATCCATATTTTCTTGCGTGCGGGTTGGGCCAGCATCCACATGGCAGTGTTCGCAGGTTAGGTTACAGAGTTTGCCCAAATTTACTTGGAAAATCTCTAAGTCTCCCCGCAATAGTGGATGCCAATCCTGGGCTGCTAAGGTGGCCTGGAAATTCCCCTGATGACAAACGCCGCTTAACTCCAAACGGTTTAGCAGATCAAGCTGGGCATGGGGGGTGGGAATGGTGCTGCGGCTGGACGACATAAGGTTCTAGGGCAAAAATTCTATCTCTAGGGTGACACAGACTAACGGGCATTAGGATTGCAACACCGCCTCTAGGCTTTCCGTGAAGTTGGGATAGGAGACTGTGGCCGCTGCCCCGCGTTGAATGGTAGTTATCCCCTGAGCTTGTAATCCGGCAATTGCCAAACTCATGGCCATCCGATGATCACCCCAACTATCCACCTCTACCCCTTGAAGGGACGACCCACCCGTAATTTCCAGTCCATCGGCTAATTCTGTCACCTTCACCCCCATCCGACCTAACTGGGTGGCAATGGCCTGGAGTCGATCACTTTCCTTCACCCGCAATTCCGCCGCATCCCGAATCACTGTTGTTCCTTGGGCAAAGGCCGCCGCCACCGCCAAAATCGGGACTTCATCAATCAAGCGGGGGAGAATGTTGCCCTCAATCACCGTGGCCTGGAGAGAACTGCTGCACACCCGTAAATCCGCCACAGGTTCCCCGGTCACAATGCGGAAATTCTCAATCGCAATTTTGGCCCCCATCGCCTCTAGTACCTCTAAAACTCCCGTGCGGGTGGGATTCACACCAACATTGGGCAAAAATAGCTCCGAACCTGGGGTAATGGCCGCCGCCACCAACCAAAAAGCTGCTGAACTAATATCCCCTGGGACTGTTACCTGTTGGCCCCGTAATTGGCCAGGCCCCGTAATTTTCACCTGACATAGCTCTGTATCCACCACCAAGTTAGCCCCAAAGGCCTGGAGCATTCGTTCACTGTGATCCCGTGAGAGGGTGGGTTCTGTAATCGTGGTTGTCCCTGGGGTATGGAGACCCGCAAGCAGAATACAGGATTTTACTTGGGCTGAGGCAATGGGGGATTGATAGTGGATTGGTTTGAGCGTTTGTCCCTGGATCGCCAGCGGGGCTAATTTTCCCTGTGACCGGCCCCAAATTGTTGCGCCCATGGCCTGGAGCGGTTGGACTACCCGTTTCATCGGCCGGCCCCGCAAAGAACTATCCCCCGTGACGGCATAAAATTTTCCTGGTTGACTGGCCAATATGCCTAGCATCAAACGTAGGGTTGTCCCTGAATTACCCGCGTCCAAAATATCCGTTGCTTCCTGAAGCGTTCCTGCCCCCTGAACCATCACAACATCGCTACTTAATTCAGAAATGTTAGCCCCCAAGGCCTGGAAACAAGCGGCCGTACTCCGGGGATCATCCCCCAACAGTAACCCCCGAATTTCTGTTTCCCCCTCAGCTAAGGCTCCCAACATCAAGGCCCGATGGGAAATTGACTTATCGCCGGGAATCATGACCGTTCCCCGTAAGGTATAGTCTCCAGGCCGGATCTGCCAGGTGTCCGGTGGGTGGAGGGTGAGGGCCATCGTCATATCGGGTTACTCATAGCGGGAATGGGGCAAGTCAAGAATGTATTGTGGGGTTGGCTAGGAATAGAGAATATAGTTCTACTTCTCTGAGATTGGAGTACGGGGTGAGGTTAAAAACCGTAACAGAAAAATTTTATCCTGAGATGGTGATGCTTTTGGGTGCAGGATTTGGGAAACTTGGCCCCAATAGGCGACCCAGGAGGGGGGAGAGGGTTTGGTAAGATTGGGCTGTTCTCTTGGAAATGGGGTGAATGGACAGCAAATGGGGCGTGATTTCTTAACCCAGGCCAGGTAATGTCACACAGCCAAAAACAACCCTTGGCTTGGCCAACGTTGCGGCGGGGCTATGCGTGGATGATGTCCCTCGTTTTCTTGGGCGGGGATGTGTTGAGCCTTGGGCTAGCCGTCACCTTCAGTGTTTGGGGACGCTGGATTTTTGATGGGCAGTATCACCCCTCCCTGTACCTCTCTTGGTTGCCCCTCCTAGTTTTTTTCCCGCTTTCCTATGCCATTGTTGGCCTGTATCCAGGGGTCGGGATGAGTCCGGTGGATGAGTTACGCTGGCTCAGTTTAATGACCACGCTGGTTTATACCGTTCTGGGATCCGTAATCTTTCTAGTTCGAGAGGGCGAAACCTATTCCCGCTTGGTTTTTCTGATTGCCTGGGTCTTGTCGTTGTTAATGATGCCGATGGGGCGGGGGATGCTGCGGCATTTTTTCAGTGGCCAGGCCTGGTGGGGGCAACCCGTTATTATTTTAGGCGCAGGTAAAACTGGGGAATTAGTCCTGAGAACGTTGCTCCATAACCCCGGCCTGGGTCTGAAACCCGTTATCCTCCTTGATGATGATCCGGCTAAACAGGGGGAGGTGATTGATGGGGTTTCCGTTTTGGGAGGTGTCGCCCTGGCCCCAGAGTTAGCTCGTTACTGTAGGATTTCCTATGCCATTGTGGCCATGCCGGGGGTCGATCCGCGGCGATTAGTCAAAATCCTCGAAAACTATGGCCATTGTTTTGAGCATTTGTTAGTAATTCCGGATCTCTTTGGCCTGGCCAGTTTATGGGTGGAATCTAAGGATTTAGCTGGGCTTTTGTCCTTAGAAGTGAGGCAACAGCTTTTACTGCCCGTGCCTCGTTTTACCAAAGCCTGCATTGATTTTTGCCTATCTGTGGTCATTGGCCTGGCCTGCTTACCCTTGTTGATTATCATCGGCTGCCTGATTTACCTGGACTGCCCCGGCCCCATTTTCTATACCCAGGCCCGTTTGGGACGGAATGGCAAAACCTTTTACGCGGTCAAATTTCGCTCTATGCTCCCCAACGCCGATCAAATTTTGACAAACTATCTGGCACGGTTCCCAGAATATCGCCAAGAGTGGGAGGAAGATCACAAGCTCAAACAAGATCCCCGCTTAACGAGAGTCGGTTGGTGGTTACGGCGGACAAGCCTAGATGAGCTACCCCAACTCTGGAATGTTTTGCGGGGGGAAATGAGTTTGGTTGGCCCGCGGCCGATTGTCACGGATGAAGTTCCCAAATATGAGGAAAAATATGCCCTCTATACCCGCGTTAAACCAGGGATTACAGGCCTGTGGCAAGTGTCTGGACGCAATAATATCTCCTATGAAGAGCGAGTCAACTTAGATGCCTACTATGTCCGTAACTGGTCGGTATGGCTAGATTTTTATATTCTTCTGCGGACAGTTTGGGTTGTTTTGATGGCTGACGGGGCCTACTAACCCCATTTCCCCAGGATGCGATTTTTTCGGAAGAGTGCTTACATAGTGACTAGAGTGGAGAGTAAACCAAGACTGCCCTGGCACTGGTGTGGCCCATTTTGGGTTAAATGTCAGCAAGTTAGGCCATAATTAACCCCTCTCTCTTGACGTTCATTTGCCATGTACCAGCCTGTATAACGCCAGAGTGGAACCTTTGTCTGCCAATATCACCCTCCACGAATTCTACATGGCCCGATGTTTAGCACTGGCAGCCCAGGCCAAGGGTCGGACATCGCCTAATCCGCTGGTCGGTTGTGTCATTGTCCAGGCCGGTGAAATTGTGGGCGAAGGGTTTCATCCCCAAGCCGGCCAACCCCATGCAGAAGTTTTTGCGCTACGGGCTGCTGGAGAACTGGCTCAAGGGGCAACACTCTATGTCAACCTAGAACCTTGCAATCACTATGGCCGGACTCCCCCCTGCACGGAAGCAGTCATTCAGGCCGGGATTAAAACCGTTGTCGTGGGCCTGATCGATCCGGATCCACGAGTATCAGGTCGGGGGGTTGAGCGTTTACGTCAGGCGGGCCTGGAGGTCATTACGGGGGTTTTAGAGTCGGCCTGTCGAGACTTAAATGAGGCCTTTATCCATCGGGTTTTACACCATCGTCCCTTTGGAATTCTCAAATATGCCATGACCTTAGACGGTAAGATGGCCAGTCGCAGCGGCCACAGTCAATGGATTACCTCGGCAGCGGCCCGCATCTTTGTCCATCAGCTCCGAGCCGAGTCTGATGCCGTGATTGTTGGCGGTAACACAGTCAGACAAGATAACCCCTCCCTGACTAGCCACCAAGTCAGTGACCACAATCCCCTCCGAGTGGTCATGAGCCGCCAGTTAAACCTGCCCCATCCAGCCCACCTCTGGCAGACGGAAATGGCTCCGACCCTCGTTTTAACTGAAGCCGCCCTTGATCACCCCCTGGCCCAAATTCTCCAGGCCCAAGGGGTCGAACTGCAAACTCTGCCCAGCTTAACGCCAACATCTGCCTTAACTGCATTGGGGGAGCGCGGAATCAATACCGTTCTCTGGGAATCTGGTGGCATCCTCAGCACCCAGGCCCTACGGGAAGGGATGATTCAAAAAATCTGGGCATTTATTGCGCCAAAAATTATTGGTGGGGAGGGGAATATGACTCCCTTTGGGGATCTGGGCCTGGAAACAATGGCAGAGGCGATTGCCCTAGAGAGAGTCCAGTGGCAGCCGATTGATACCGAAATGTTACTCCAAGCCTATGTCCCCCCTCGCCAATATGTCCAAGGGCCAATTCCTGCCCCTAACTTGTAAGATGTAAAGAACTTTGCCCAGCTAGACCCTTGCCCTGTCCCGGAGTCCTGTCTTGATCACCCTCCTGAGTCTCTTCAGTGGTAGCTTAGGATTATCTTTGATCGTCACGAGTCAATGGTGGTTTTGGCTCGGCGACCAGGCCCTGGTTCAGCAAGAAGAAGAGGAAGACTTGACCCAGTATCAAACCCAACCCAATCCTCAGGCCACCGCCCCCAAAGGCAGTTCTGTTGGGTGGGAGTTTAAGATTGTCCGGGCCCAGCGGAGTCTCTTTCACCAGCCGGAAACCTTAAAAAAAGTATGTCAAGAGGAGGCCCAAGGGGGATGGACATTACTGGAAAAATTGGACGACCGGCGATTACGCTTCAAACGCCCCACCACCTATCGCAACAAACCGAACCCTAGCTCCAACTATGATCCCTATCGGAGTTTCTATGGCAGTCGCTGGAGTCTTACCCCCATCCTCTCCGGGATCATTGCTGTGACGATGACCGCCTTACCCGCCTACCTGGCCTATCGTCTCGTGAGTCTGCAACTTAGCCACTCCCCCTCTCTTACCCCGGAGCCAGCTTCCCAATTTCCCCGTCCATCTATTCCTCCCAATTCTTCCCCCTTAACTCCTCCGCTTCCCCCGCTGCTGCCCAGTCCCAGCCCTTAACCTGCAACTTGCCCTCGACCTATGACCGTAACCCCCCTCGCTCTCGGCAACTCCCTCCAAGGTGGCAAATATCGTCTGGATGCCCTCCTGAGCCAAGGTGGATTTGGGGTCACCTATCGGGCTACCCATACGCTCTTACACCAAACGATGGTCTTAAAAACCATTAACCCGGCCCAGCATGATCCCCAACAACTGGCCCAAATAGGGCAGCGATTTATCCACGAAGCTCAACGCCTGGCCAAATTTCAACATCCCCACATTGTCCGGGTCAGCGATTGCTTCATTGAGGGGGGGCTACCCTTTATTGTCATGGACTATATTCCGGGGCAAACTTTGGCAGCCTTAGTCCGGAACCGTCCCCTCAGCCCTGACCAGGCCATTCACTACATTAAACAGGTGGGGTCTGCCTTAGCCCTCGTTCATGATCACGGTCTCCTGCATCGGGATGTAAAGCCAGACAATATTATGCTCCGCCAGGGCACGGACTCGGTGGTGTTGATAGATTTTGGGATTGCCCGAGAATATACCCCTGGCAAGGTAGAAACCAATACGGGAATGCTCTCAGCGGGATACGCTCCGGTAGAACAATATTTACCGAAGCATCAATGGAGTCCGGCTACCGATATATATGCTCTGGCGGCAACCCTCTATGCTTTGTTAGCAGCGAAACCCCCGGTTGCCTCAGTCTTGCGGGATCGAGTCCCTTTGGATAGTTTGCAGAAGTTTCAACGGAATTTGAGTCCTGGCCTGGAGGCGGCGGTCTTAGCAGGAATGGCCTTGGATGCGCGGGATCGGCCCCAATCGGTGGCAGAGTGGCTAGATCTCCTTGATGAAACCGAGTCGGGCAACGGTCGCGCTGGGGTATCGGCCATGACCACCAGTACCGTAGCAGTTCTCCCCCAAACCCGCCCGATTATTCCGGCAACTCAACCTGAATTAGCTTCAGCCCGTAAATTTCGCTCACAGCCGTCCCCCTCTCGGTCAATGTGGCACAGTCCTTGGTTTTGGTTGTTGGGAACCGCAATTGTGGGCAGTGGCCTCGGGGCTGGCCTGGGGTTATGGCTACGTCAGCAAACCAGTACCCCCGGTGCGCCACCCTTAATTCAGCAGAATGAATCCTTCCCGCCAACTCGTCCCCCAGTGACACCGCAACCCCTGCCCCTAGAACTGCCGCCAACTGCCGCAGAGTCACCCAATTTACCCTTGCCCAGCCCCGAAACATCTCCCACACCACCAATAGACGGCCCACCTGCCGTAGAGACTCCCACACCTACCCCTACTGCCGACCCAAATGGAGCCATTTCTCCTCCTATAGAAAAAACTCCGCCCCCCTCAGGTAACGAGACCCCAGCCCCAGAACCGCCTCCGATTGTGCCTCCAGATCCTGTCCCCGTGGAACCGCCAAAACCGCCACCTGGGGCAGAACCTAAACCAGAGGCAACTGCTCCCCCAGTCAATGAGCCAAAACCCTCAGGTAATCCATAACCTTCTGGATAATTAGCTCCTAGATTGAAGATGTGTGGATGGTGGATTATTCCGTTGCACTGTTGCAAATTGTGATTTAGGCTGATGGCTGGACATAGTAAGTGGGCCAATATTAGGCGCCAAAAAGCTCGGGTTGATGCTCAAAAAGGCAAGATTTTTGCGCGCATTTCTCAAGAAATTATTGTCGCAGCCCGCCAAGGTTTACCAGATCCGGCTGGGAATTTTCAGTTGCGAACGGCGATTACCAAGGCTAAAGCGGCAGGGATTCCTCAGGAAAATATTGAGCGGGCCATTGCCAAAGGGGCGGGAACATGGACGGGAGACGGCGGGGCCTGGGAGACCATTCGCTATGAGGGCTACGGGCCTGGTGGGGTCGCTATTTTGATGGAAGCAGTGACCGATAATCGCAATCGGACAGCCGCAGATATTCGTGCCGCATTGAACAAGTTTGATGGGAATTTAGGGGAAACGGGTTGTGTGGGGTGGATGTTTGAGCAATGGGGAATGATTACCTTGCCATTGCCAGCCAATGAAGAGCAATTTTTAGAGGTGCTGTTGCAAGGGGAGCCAGAGGAGTATGGGCCAGTTGCCGATGAAGAACTAGGCCAAACATTAGTTGCCGTCAAGGTGGCTCCCGTCGGATTGGCTAAACTAACCGACCTCCTGGACGCAGCGGGCTATCCCATTGAGTCCTCAGGGTTACAGTGGATGGCCTTGAACACTGTCCCAATTACTCAGCCCGACCAGGCCCGGCAAATATTACGACTCATGGATGCCCTTGAGGATTTAGACGATATGCAAACTGTAGCCGCTAATTTTGAGCTATCTATGGAGATAGACTAATGCTTGCATTATATTTCTGGGACTTGTTGTTATCGAATTTTGTGAATTTATAAGCTATTGAGTAATCGCACTACCCCACCGTCAGCCGCCATCCTCGCCCAAGAACAGTGGCTTTTTACTCCAGGCCCTGTAAACGCCGCTGCTATTCCGCTTATCTATGCGTTTCCTAATACCTACAGTGTCGGGATTACCAGTTTGGGCTTTCAAGTCGTCTATGGACTGCTGCGCAAACACCCAGGCCTGGCCGTGAGCCGTCTATTTACAGACTTAGCTGAGTCGTTGCCCCGTGAGCCTCAGTTACTTGGGTTTTCCTTTTCCTGGGAGCTTGATTACGGGAATATATTAAGTTTATTGGAGCAGTTAGAGATTCCAATTTGGAGCCAACAACGGCAAGTTAATCATCCCCTCGTTTTTGGGGGCGGCCCAGTTTTAACGGCAAACCCGGAACCCTATGCTGACTTTTTTGATCTCATTTTGCTGGGAGATGGAGAGGATTTACTCGAAAATTTTATCCAGGCCTATCTCTCAGTCCAATCTGCCCCCCGTTTAGAGCAACTGATTACCTTAGCCCAAGTGCCGGGAATTTATGTGCCTTCCCTTTATGAAATAGTCTATCGGGAGCCAACGGGGCCAATTGAGCGGATTCAAACGATTCATCCTGATGTCCCAAGGACAGTGGTTAAACAAACCTATCGTGGAAATACCTTAGCAGCCTCTTGTATTGTGACTCCCCAGGCGGCCTGGGAAAACATTTACCTTGTGGAAGTGGTTCGCAGTTGTCCCGAACTCTGTCGGTTTTGTTTAGCGAGTTATTTAACATTGCCATTTCGGACACCCAGTTTAGAGGGACTGATTCCGGTCATTGAAAAGGGCCTAACAGTGACGAATCGCCTGGGTTTATTAGGGGCTTCTGTGACTCAGCATCCAGAATTTGAAAGCCTCTTGGATTATTTGGGGGAATCCCAGTTTGATCATCTCCGTTTAAGTATTGCTTCGGTGCGGACAAACACGGTCACGGAAAAATTAGCCCGAACCTTAGCCAAGCGTGACACCCGCTCCATTACGATTGCCATTGAGAGTGGTTCCAGCCGCCTGCGGGAAATTGTTAATAAAAAATTAGTGAATGACGAAATCTGGGAGGCTGCTAAACAGGCCCAGGCCGGGGGACTCAAGGGGATTAAATTTTATGGCATGGTTGGCATTCCTGGAGAAATCCCGGCTGATGTGGCCGCAACCCTGGAGTTAATGCAGCAGTTGAAAAAAAGAACACCCGGATTTCGCTTGACCTTGGGTTGTAGTACCTTTGTGCCGAAAGCCCATACCCCATTTCAATGGCTGGGTGTCAATCCTCAGGCCGAACAGCGTCTGAAACAACTCCAAAAGGGCCTGGGCAAAGTTGGGGTGGAATTTCGCCCGGAAAGCTATCAATGGTCTGTGATCCAAGCCCTGCTATCGCGAGGAGATCGGCGCTTGAGTCCAGTTTTAGAGCGGGTTCGTCATTATGGAGATTCCTTGGGTAGCTATAAGCGCGCCTTTAAGGAATTAAAAAACAATCTTGGGGCCTGGGAGGATTATATTTTTGCTACGTGGGACTTGAATCGAGTCTTGCCCTGGGAGCATTTACAGGGCCCATTACCCACTCAAACCCTCGTCAATCATCTCGCCATGACCCAGACCCTGATGTCAGCAAGATCAACTGAGCAATGAATGAAACATTAAAGTCTATTTTTAGAGATATATACTTCAGGAATTTTCTGTTGTTTATATTCTTATTAATAACAGTATGTACTGGGATTTGCATTTATCTAGACTTTAAAGCATTTCTAGTCAATTTTCTATCAGGTGTAGTTGTAAGTGGCATTAGTCTAATCGCTGGGTTATTTTTGGTAGATAGAGTAGTTGAATATCTTCGCGAAAAAAGATGGAGTAAGGTTCGGAAGCTTATTTTTCGTAACATAACGCATCATTTTCACGAAGTCATTTCATGGATGACTATATATCTTCAAGTTGGGGAAGAAGGTATTGAAAGACCTAATTTTGCTATTTCAAGAACCAGCATTCCCAATCAAGTAACTTTAGAATACTCAGGTCAGTTGATCAAGAACATCAAGAGAAAGATCAAAAATAACGAGCCGCTATCAGGCGATAGTTTTATATTAAGCTTGACATCTGTTATTGAATTTTACAAATGGATTGAATGGCGTTTACATTATATTGAAATAGTTCTAGTACCAAGATTGATAGAAAGTTCAACTGAACAAATTTTGATTGATAATCTCATTATTTTTGAGTCATCAATTCATAAACTCAGAAATTCAGTAAAATACTGTGAATTTGATGTATGTGATAACGAAGTACTGCCCAGTTTTATTGATTTCCTAGTTACTTTTCATGATTTTTATAAGCTAATGTACAGTCGATTTTGAAATTAAGATAGTAACTGATATATAGCAGTCCATCTTGAATTGTGAGAATGATTGATCATCGGAAGCTTTAGTCAGGAATACCCCCTCATTGAGCTTAGAGTGAAATCAAAACTTTGCAATCAAGAATAATTCCGCTCGAATCTCACGAATCAATACTGTTTGCTATACAAACTTCTCTGAATTAATAGAAATCTTTCATCAAGGTTTGCAAAAGCTCTTGACGACTAATGACTGTCTAATTCTAAATGAGTAACACTATGGAGTTAGAGAAAATCAGAGCATGATTTGAGAACATAGCTATCAAGCGTTGATAACTGCTTAAGAATCCTGTTTAAGAGATTATTGTTGACTACATTTAAAAAATAATAACGACTTTATGTTTGACGCAAAAACGTCAGCCTCAAGAATAATTCCACTTATCCGCATCTTTTGAACTAGAACAAGTTGTCCAAGTGAGATAGCAATGATTGGGGTTGTGATTGAGGCTAACGCGCTTCAATGAAATGTGTTTCAAAGGCCCTTTAGGCAAATTGTTTCCACTCGTCTTCGAGCATTTGGACAAGGCCTTGATCACCCCGATTCCGAGCTACTTCCATCCGGTGTTCTAGGCTCTTGAGGATCCATTGCCGATGAGCATCGCCTAGATTGACCCCTTGATGTTGAACTTTAACCGGGGTCGGGAGTGCCGGAGCCAGAACTTCAGCGGGCTGAACAGCAGAACCATCGGTATTGTAAACAACACCTCGCCAGCAAAGCGTCTGGGCAGGAACTGATTTCAAAGGAGAAGTCACTATCCGCTCAATCCAGGCCGCACCCCGATACTTGCCCATGACATCCCCAGGGGTAGTTGTTACTTGGTTGTCTGGACGATCATAGGGAATACCACGATAAGTCAGTTTCATCTTAAAAACTCCCGAAAATTAATTTAATGGCTACAACAATCTCACCGTTTGACTTCGATTGCCTTCTTGAAGTTGCCAGCTTTGATAGGCTTAATCCTGGCTCTTTCTGTATCTAATTATACGGTTTTTTAAATAAGGTTGCCAAACCCTGACATTTCATTTACAAAATTTTGTAATCCTGGTAATCCTTTCCCTTTGGGCAAGAGAGAGGGATATATCCTCCAGGCCTGGAATCACTGTAGGATCGGGGCTAGTGGATGGAACTGCGCCGGTGATTGATCTCAAGCAATTGCGGGAAAACCCGACAGCCATAGAAGCCAAACTCAGTAGCCGAGGTACCTATGATCTCCAGGCCCCTTTAGACCTAGATGCCCAAATCCGGCAACTGGAACACCAACGCTCCCAACTCCAGGCCCGGAGTAATGCCATTGGGGCCGAAGTCGGTCAAAAAATTAAAACAGGCACAGACCCCCAGGCCCCGGAACTGCAAAACCTCCGTCAAGAAGCCAGCGACATTAAACGCCAACTCAGCGAACTAGAACCCCAAGAGCGGCAACTGCGGGCGGATCTTGATGCTTTATTATTAATGATTCCTAACTTACCCAGTCCAACTACGCCAATCGGGAAAGATGAAACCGAAAATGTCGAGATTCGCCGTTGGGGGGATGACCTCAAACCGACCCATGCTGTGATTAATCATTGGGATTGGGGGGAACAGCGTGGCCTGCTGGATGTGCAACGCTCGGTTAAAGTTGCCCAAAGCCGCTTCATTACCTTGATTGGAGCCGCCGCCGCCCTAGAACGCGCGTTGATTCAATTTATGCTCAGTCGGCATACCCAAAACGGTTATGTGGAAGTTCTGCCGCCGTTTTTAATCAACAGTGACTCCCTCACGGGCACGGGGCAACTGCCAAAATTTGCCGAAGAAAGCTTTAAGTGTGCTGAGGATGATCTCTGGTTGACCCCCACGGCCGAAGTTCCCGTGACAAATTTATATCGAGATGAGATTTTGGCGGCTGAGACTTTACCGATTTACCACTGTGCCTATACCCCTTGTTTTCGGCGGGAAGCGGGCAGTTATGGGCGGGATACGCGGGGGCTGATTCGCCTGCATCAATTTAATAAGGTGGAATTGGTTAAGCTTGTGACCCCCGAAACTTCTATAGCCGAGCATCAGGCCTTGGTTAAGGATGCCACGGGGATTCTAGAAGCACTTGAATTGCCTTATCGAGTCATGGAACTTTGTACGGGCGATTTAGGTTTTTCTGCTAGTAAATGCTATGACCTAGAAGTTTGGCTCCCCTCGGCGGGATGTTATCGGGAAATTTCCAGTTGTTCTAATTTTGGCGATTTCCAGGCCCGGCGGGCAAAAATCCGTTACAAGGAAGCGGGGAAAAAAGGCACAAACTTTGTCCATACCCTCAATGGCTCTGGCCTGGCGGTGGGACGGACTATGGCTGCACTTTTGGAAAATCATCAACAACCCAACGGCTCTGTGAAAATTCCTTCAGCCCTGCAACCCTTTTTGGGCCAAGCCTTTCTTTAGGGGCAGTCAAATAATCTCTACAACAGCCCTTTTTTATGACTCCGGCTTGGGTGAGTGTTAATTTAGGGAATAGATCCATGAGTTCTCAATGCCGATGGGATCACTACTTGCAACAGTCCAAGCCCAGCGAGAGGAAATTTTAGCGATTGCAGCGCGGCATGGGGCGTTTAATGTCCGTTTGTTTGGCTCGGTGGTCAAGGGTGAAGATACGGATGAAAGTGACATTGATTTTTTAGTTGATTATGATGTGAACCGAATCACGCCTTGGTTTCCAGGTGGTCTGTTGATGGATTTAGAGGATTTGCTGGAGCGGCGGGTAGATGTTCTGACAGAGAGTGGAATGAGTCCACTTATTAAAGAGAACGTCTTAGCTGAAGCCCGCCCATTGTGAGCACAAAGAATGATCGGGTGTATTTATGCCACATTCTGGACTGTATTGAGCTACTCCGAGTCTATACTCAGGCTGGCCATGATGAGTTTATGCACAATGTGTTGGTTCAGGATGGGGTGATCCGTAGGCTACAGGTGATGGCAGAATCTACACAGCGATTAAGTTCTGAATTAAAAGCACAAGCCCCAAAGGTTATCCAAGTTAGACCCTGAAATATAGCGTCACCCGTCTAGGCCTGGATAACTCCACAGTCAGGCTTGATGAGTAAAAATGACTGATCAGGTTTGATCTAGATTGGCGCGGCTTCATTAGAGACTGCAACAGGCCATGTAACGTTTTAGAAATCCGTTAGGCTGGGGGATACGAGAGAACTTGAGTCCTTAAAATTAACGAAAAAATGGATTTATTGCGCTCATTACCCTTAGGGCTATACCTCGAACAACCTGTGACCTGGCTGCATCGGCTGGATCCACGGCTCAAGCTGGCCTGGTTGATGACTTTTTTACTCTCGCCGCTAATGGCCGACTCCCTCTGGCGATTGCTCCTTGTGGGGCTACTGCTACTATTAACCGCCTTAGCGAGGATTCCGTTGCGGGCCTTTGGGCGACAGTTGGTTTGGTTAGTGGTGGTGGGGTCTTTAATTTTGGTGATTACCTCCTTCATGCCCGATGGTTTTGCCCTCAGTTACCAACCCCGGCAAATGACCCCGGAAACAATTCCCAGCACCGCCTACAACTATGTGCTTTGGAGTCATCCACCCCTCTTGCCTGGCCAAGGGCCGCTGCAAATTACTCGCCGCTCCCTAGAATTGGGGATTCGCCTGAGTACCCTCCTGTTCACTTTGATTTATGGGACGAGTCTCTATTTGCTGACGACTGCGCCTGAGGAAATTACTGCTGGCCTGGAAGCCCTGATGTTGCCCTTGCGAGCCTGCAAAGTTCCGGTGACAGAAGTTGCCCTAACCTTGACCCTATCCTTACGATTCATTCCCTTGGTCTTAGAAGAGATTCAAAACCTCGGGCGTTCCATCCGCACAAGGGCGATTGATTGGCGCAAACTGGGTCTGGGGGGAGCGATTAAAATCTGGGTGATGCTGGCCGGGCGGATTTTAGAGAATTTATTATTACGGGCAGAACAAGTGGCGGGGGCGATGCAGGTGCGGGGTTTTACCCAGGCCAGTGACTATCGCAATCAATGGCAGGCTCTCCACTGGCGGGGGCGGGACTGGTTAGCGTTGGCCGTCATGGGCCTGGTCTTGGTCGGGCGAGTTATGTTACCCAATTATCTAAAGTTGAGTTAAACAAGGTCTGAGTTTGTAAGGGTGGCTGATCAACTACTTTGGCAAAATTTACCTTTAGAAGGGCGCACTAGCTCCGAAATATTTGGACGACTTTTTTTAGACCAGGCCATTGCGGTTTTACTCGAAAGTCCTCACGATAGCGACCAAGCCCAGGCCCGCTACTCCATTTGTGCTGGCAATCCCAAACCCGGCCAGGTCTGGATTCCTGAACTTGGGCAAATTCTCCCCTGTTTAGAACATCTTTTTGCCACTACAACCTCAGAACCCCCTGATGATTCAAGAGCGCATTTACCGTTTATTGGCGGCTGGCTAGGCTGGTTGGGCTACGACTTGGCCTGGGAAATTGAACAACTCCCCTACACCCGACCCGACTCTCTCCCCCTACCCATCGCCTTTTGGTATGAACCCGCCTGTTTCGCTGTTTTGGATCATCATCAGGATCAATTATGGTTAGCGGCTGGTGATTCAGAACGCTTAGAGGAGTTAATGCACCGATTACGACCTGGAGCTTGTGATCAGTTGGGAGAATTAAGCCATTCTTCTTGTCCCAGGCCAAATTTAACGCCGCCCCAACTCACCTTGAACCAAACAGACTATGAGGCCCGCGTCAACCAGGCCAAGCAATATATCCACGCTGGCGATATTTTCCAGGCCAACCTCTCCTTACGCTTTCAAGTCACGGGACACATCCAGGCCTGGTCTGTCTATCGGCAACTCCAAAAAATTAACCCATCTCCCTTTAGTTGCTATGTCCAAACCCCTTGGGGCCATATTGTCAGTTGCTCCCCGGAACGCCTGGTTCAAGTCCACCATCAACAGGTGCAAACCCGACCGATTGCTGGAACGAGACCGCGGGGCCAAGATGCTCAGAGTGATGCCCAACTCGGCCAAGAACTCCTCAGTAATGCCAAGGAGCGCGCCGAACACATCATGCTAGTGGATTTAGAACGGAATGATCTGGGCCGGGTCTGTCAGTGGGGAACGGTGGACGTGGATGAACTCTTGGTTTTGGAAACCTATAGCCATGTGATTCATTTGGTCAGCAATATCCGGGGCCTCTTAAAACCTGGAATTGGGGGCCTGGATGTGATTAAAGCCCTGTTTCCAGGGGGGACAATTACCGGCTGTCCAAAAGTCCGCTGCTTAGAAATTATTGAAGAATTGGAACCGGTGCGGCGAAATTTATTTTATGGCTCCTGTGGCTATATTGATCGGCGGGGCCATTTGGATTTGAATATTCTCATTCGGACTTTATTGGTGAATGCTGATCAAACCCAGGCCTGGGGCCAAATTGGGGCGGGTATTGTGGCCGATAGTGATCCCAGGCGGGAATGGTCTGAATCGTTGCAAAAAGCCCAAGCGCTCTTCCAGGCCTTAAAGACTTCAACCTGACCTATTTTTTTGAATTGTGCTCAAATCCCCATGAACCTAGTTGCCCACACCCGCCTCAATCCTGCTCCAGACCAGGCCCCCAGTCTTTTTCTCTCCCTCACGGCCACAGAACGGACTAAATCGCGCCATTGGTTTGTCACGACCACTGGAGAGCGTGTTTTTCTGCAACTACCCCGTGGGACAGTTCTGCGCGATGGGGACTTACTCCAGGCCGAACCAGAGGCCACCGTTGCCGAACCCCCAATCGCACCGATCCTCCTTGGCATCCAGGCCCAGGCCGAACCCGTCTTAACCATCACTGCCCCCACTGCCCTGGAACTTCTCCAAGCGGCCTATCACCTCGGCAATCGTCATGTTCCCCTCCAAATTCAACCGACCTATTTACGGATTAGCCCCGACCCAGTCCTGGAAAAACTCCTCCACCAACGGGGCTTAACCGTTGAACTAGGATCCCATCCCTTTCAGCCTGAACTGGGGGCCTATCATTCTGGCCATGACCATCACCAGCCGTGAATCAGTCGGTTATAGATCTGGGGCTTCCGGGCTGGAATTCGTTACCTAGAGCACTCAATTTCTGGGGGGATTGGGTTACAACTAAGTCAATCAATGTTAAGTTGCTTAAAGTTTTTCAGTTTTCCAGGCCTGGAGTGGTATGAGCGAAACGTTACATCATGTGGTCATTGTTGGAGGTGGGTTTGCCGGGTTATATGCAGCCAAATCCCTCGGCCAGGCCCCGGTGAAAGTCACTCTGATTGACAAACGCAATTTCCACCTCTTTCAACCCCTCCTCTATCAAGTGGCCACGGGTAGTGTCTCTCCAGCGAATATTTCCTCTCCGTTACGGGCCATTCTCAACCGCTACAAAAATGTTCAGGTGCTCCTCGAAGAAGTGACGGGCTTTGATCCCCAGACTCAGACCATCAAAACCAAAGGCCGAGAAATTCCCTATGACAGCTTGGTCGTAGCTACGGGGGTGAGTCATCATTACTTTGGCAATGATCATTGGCAACAAACGGCCCCAGGCCTGAAAACCGTGGAAGATGCCCTAGAAATCCGCCGCCGAATTTTTATGGCTTTTGAAGCTGCCGAAAAAGAAATGGATCCGGTCAAACGCCAGGCCTGGTTAACCTTTGTCATTGTTGGCGGCGGCCCCACAGGTGTTGAATTAGCCGGAGCCATCGCCGAACTGGCCTTTGCGACCCTGAAACAGGACTTTCGGAATATTGACACTCGCGAAACCAAGATTTTACTGCTGGAGGGCCTAGATCGGATTTTGCCCCCTTACCCCGCAGACCTCTCTGCTAAAGCCGAAGCCTCCCTCAGTAAATTAGGTGTAACGGTCAAAACCCGCACCCTGGTTACGAACATTACCGATAACATCGTCACCACTAAACATGGGGAAGAAGTCGAGAAAATTGCCGCACATACAATCCTCTGGGCCGCCGGTGTGAAAGCCTCTGGATTAGGCCGGGTTTTAGCCGAATCAACGGGAGCCAGTTTAGACCGTGTGGGCCGGGTGATTGTCGAGCCGGATTTGAGCTTACCCAACTATCCCAATATTTATGTGATTGGGGACTTGGCCAATTATGCCCACCAAAACGGTAATCCTCTCCCCGGCATTGCCCCCGTTGCTATTCAAGAAGGGGAATATCTTGCTAAACTCATTAGGGCCAAAGTCAAAGGCGAACCCCTCCCCACCTTCAACTATGACGATGCCGGTAGCTTGGCGGTGATTGGGCAAAATGAAGCGGTGGTCAACCTTTGGGGCTGGAAGTTTTCGGGGCCATTGGCCTGGTTGATTTGGGTCTTTGCCCACATTTATTACCTAATTGAATTTGATCATAAGTTAGTCGTCATGACCCAATGGGCCTGGAGCTATTTCACCCGCAATCGGGGTGCACGGCTGATTACTGGGGAAGATGGGCGGGTTAATCAAGACATGGAACCACTGGCAGCTATCCCAGAGCAAGTGGGCAAAGCCTGATGATCAACTGGGGCGGGATCACTGCACCGGAATCACCTGAGTTTGAACTCGCCCGGAGACAATCACCTCTTGTTTATCTAACCAACCCACCGCCTCAGTCCCTTTGACCCGCAGAAATGGGGTCTGTTGCTGATAAAAAACACGACCCAGGGCGTTAATTTTCTGAGTGGGCAGGAACCAAGTCAGTTGATCAGCATTGAGTTGGGCGGGATTCCGGGATCGATTGAGTTGGACTTGCCCCCGTAACTCAACGCGCTCTTGAGCCAGATCCATTCGGCCAGCCTGGGCCTGGGCGGTCAGGGTTTGACTGGGGCTAAAAATCTGGAGCGGCTCATTACTAGAAATTTCTTGCTGCTCAACCCGCCACATTAAGGCACTCCCAGCCACCTGGACATCGGGATTAACGAGATGAACTTGGGCCTGCTCCCGTAAGGTGAGGACTTTCTCGGTTAAGTTCCAGGCCAGTTCCCCACCGATAGCTCGTTCTCCGGCATTGGGCCCCTTGATCCGTTTGACTTCTACCCCCCGCAGTTTTCGATTAGTCAGGGAACCGGCGATCAGTTGGGCTTCTTTCACATTCCACAAAAGGATATGGGCCGTCAGTTGCAAGTCTTGGAAATCTGGACGTTGGGATACCACTTGGACATTCTGTTGGGCCCGCACCTGCTGGGTTTTACTATTGGCGGTGATCTCTTTGGCCGTGAGGGTAATTTTCGGATAGCGGATCTGGGGATTTTGGCGGGCCAGGAGTTGGTTTTGATTGGGCTGCCAAATAAATTCTCGGCCGACTAAGACTACTTTATTGCGTAAGTCCTGCACCCTCACCGGCCCATTGAGAATCAGTTGGGTTTGCTGTTGCTGTACCTGGGCCTGGGGAGTGGTGAGTTGATAAACAGGTCGGCCTGCATCTAAAAGTTCTCCTTTGACATTTTTAAGGTGGGCAACTTTTCGATCCGGGCTATAGGTGGCCGTTTCCGCTTGAATTTTCCAAAGGAGTTCCCCCTTGGGATTGGTTTGGCGCAGGACAAGATTCCGAAAATTGACCCCCCCTTCAACCTCGGCCTCAATGGGAGAATCTGCGGTGGAGGTAGTTTGGCCCCAATGACAGCCCCCCATTGCTCCCACCAGGCCAGTCACCAAGAGCACAGAAAAGATGACGGACTTAGCAGCATAGGGATGGCCACCAGCCTTTTTAGGGTGTTTCCATGTCTTCCGGGCGTTTGGGAGATAACCAAGGTTCCGAAACAACATCAGGGGTGGTCACTCCAGAGAGGGGACGATAGGTATAGGCCGGGCGGGGGGCTTTTTGAATGTCCTCCCGAATTGTATCGAGATCAATGTAGCGATCGGAAACATTAATCAGGGTATCGCTAGTCATTGAGCGCAAACTGACAACCTCGACCCGCGCTCCTCGATAGCTAATGGCATCTACGGCATAGGCTAAATCCCCATCCCCACTCACTAAGATCGCCGTATCGTAGCAACCGACTAGGGACATCATATCGACGGCAATTTCCACGTCCAGGTTGGCTTTTTTGGAGCCGTCTGGTAACTGCACCAGTTCCTTAGAAACGACCCGATAGCCATTGCGCCGCATCCAGAGGAGAAACCCCTGTTGTTTTTCGTTGGTGGAGTCAACCCCAGTGTAGAAGAAGGCCCGAAACAGCCGCGACCCCGCTGTTAAGCGACAGAGAAGTTTGGAATAGTCAATCTCAATTCCAAGTTGCAGGGCCGCATAAAATAAATTAGAACCATCAATGAAAATGGCTACTCGACCGCGATTCTCGAGAACCTGCTCAGGAGTGTAAATGACCCCTTGCTCTGGTGTAATCATTAAAACGATGTTATCCTCAATTTCAAAAGAGAAAATTTTATAGTATAAATACTCACTCCAGCCTAGCTCAAACTCTCATTTGTTGGGGGCAACTTAGGCTGCTGGGGTTTCTGGGGCGACTAATTTCTGAAACACAGGCTCCGGTGGGGCGAGGGCTTGTCCAGGCCGGAGGATACCCCAGGTTTGATGAGACTCTAAATAGTGCAATGTTTCTGGGTGATTAAAATCTATGCTATATCCCAGTTGTTGATAGATTTTGCTGGCTGTATTGGGAATAATCGGGGCGAGTAGATAGGCTGCCAATCGTACCGCCTCTAGAACGGTATAGAGGATTTCCGCAACTTGTTCTAGCGCACCTTTTTTATATAAGCTCCAAGGGGCCTGATCATCCAGGTATTTATTCCCTGTGCGGGCCAAGTTCAAGGCGGTTTGACACACTAAGGTGAAGTTTAAGTCTCCATAGGCATTGTTCACTGTTTCTCCTGCCGTTTTACCCCAGATGACTAGTGGATGTTCAGGACTGAGGCTGACCACATTGATCTCTGGAACCTTGGCCTGGCAGTATTTTCCGGCCATTTTCAAGGTGCGATTCAAAAGATTTCCCAGATCATTGGCTAAATCGGCATTGACAGTATTGATAAATCGCGTTTCGGCGTAGTCCCCATCCCGGCCAAACTCAATCTCTTTCATGAAGTAATACCGGACAGCATCGGCTCCAAAGTTCGCAATCAGCTCATAGGGATTCAGGGTATTCCCCAAACTTTTCCCCATCTTCTGCCCGTCTTTCGTCAAAAAGCCATGGCCAAAGACCCGGTGTGGGAGGGGAAATCCAGCAGACATCAACATCGCTGGCCAGTAAACTGCATGAAACCGGAGAATATCTTTGCCAATTAAGTGCAGATTAATCGGCCACCATTTAGCTAGAGCATTTTCGAGAGTCGGGGCCTGGTCGGGTTCTAAGAGAGCGGTGACATATCCCAAGAGGGCATCAAACCAGACGTAAATGGTATGGCTGGGATCAACCGGAATCGGAAAGCCCCAGTTCATATTCACCCGAGAAATTGAAAAATCCTGGAGTCCCCTTCCCACAAAGCTGAGAACTTCATTGCGGCGGCTGGTGGGTTGGATAAAGTCAGGGCAGGCCTGGTAGTGGGCCAAGAGGGCATCCTGATAGTGAGACAGTCGAAAGAAGTAGTTGCGCTCATCTCGCCATTCCACTGGCCGGTTGATATGGATCGGACAATGTTTATTGGGTAGTAAATCCCGTTCTTCCTTAAACTCCTCGCAATCTACGCAATACCAGCCCTGTTGCTGCCCTAGGTAAATATCCCCCTTGGCCCAAACTCGCTGAAAAAATTCTTCGACAATTTGGGTATGACGAGGATCTGTGGTGCGGCTAAAACGGTCGTAATGAATATCCAATTTTTGCCATAAATCTTGGAAGCCAGCGGCAATTTGATCACAATGGGCCTGGGGAGAACGGTCTAATTTCTCGGCAGTCCGTTGAATTTTTTGCCCATGTTCATCGGTGCCCGTAATCAACAGAACCTCGGTCCCCTGTAAGCGATAAAACCGGGCTAGAACATCGGCGGCAATGGTGGTATAGGCACTACCAATGTGGGGGAGATCGTTGACGTAATACAGGGGGGTAGTCAGGGCAAATCGAGTGGGGCCAGCAGACATGAGCTAAAAATCGCCGTGATTAAGTTTTCTTTGATCCTAGCTTGTTTTGGGCGGGGGCTGGAGATGTGCCTAGGTGGAGAGCCGGGCAAACGCATACCCGAAGAAATAAAGGTGGGAATGCCCAAATCTAGACTTTCTTATGACTACCCTCATCAGACCTACATCCAACTTACCATCGCACTTTCAAGCACTAGGGGAACCGAGAGCAGCAACCTTAGTTGGAGCACAAACTTTTGTCCAAGCGATGCCTAGCCATTGGGTCTTGGATGTGGCCTTTAGGAAAGAGCATTCATGCATGCGCAAAGACCATGCCCCTGAAAACGTTGCTTTGATTCGACATAGAGTTCTCAATCTCTTCCGACAATATCCCTCGACCCAGGCCTGACCGAAGTCAAAGTGACTCAAAGCTGGATGGAACAATGATTACCTCTTTTGGATACTTGTACCTTGAGTATACGTTTCCGATAATGGGCGGTGAGGGACTCGAACCCCCGACAACCTCGGTGTAAACGAGACGCTCTACCAACTGAGCTAACCGCCCCAACTTAGCTATAATAGCCTTCCCCACAACCAAAGAGAACATTTACCGGAAAAAAACTATAGCATGGATGATAAAATCGATCACAGTATTCCGATGTTAAGCTAACAGCGATTAAGTGAGGGGTTGAAACTCCAAATATCTATTGGAGGGTTTTGCTCATGCAGATTTGGGCCGTGTCAACCAAGACGGGATTATTGAGGGAGGCACTATCGTTAGGTGAAAGGGTTCCTCCCAGTTGCTTAAATTGATCAAAAGTCAGCTTGGTTTGGAGTTCCTGGATCACACAGCGACAGTAATTGCCCCCCTTCGCTGCCAGGCCTGGAATTTGGGATTGGAAGCTATCTTGGCAGGCCGAGACAAATTGATTCACCGCTTGAGTCGGGTAGGGTTCGGCGTGAGCAACTAGGGGGAAACTCACCAGGCCCAAGACTAGACAAAATACCGCTTTCTGTTTCATGGTTTATTTCCAGTTGCGTCTGGACTTAATCTAGCAAGGTTTTCCAGCCATTTCCGGAGATTTAGGCATGAGATTTTGATGTTAAGATGATAAAATAATTGTTAAGAAATATCGAAGTTTATCTCAATGATTTGCGTGAACTGGCTGTGAACCGCCCCTATCGTCTCAATATTTGTGGCTTAGTTCATTCCCCAGGCCTGAGTAAGGCACTAACGGCAGAATTTGTCAAAACTCCGGAAAACTACGAATGGATCAATTTTCCGCAGATCACGAGTTTTAGTACCTACTTGGATCAACATCGGCATCAGGTGGATTGCTTGATTGTGGAGTGGCAAGCGGGCCTGGGAGACTTATTTACTTATCTCCATCACAGTGCCACCGTCCTTCCGGCCATTTTGATTGGCCCTGAGTCTGAACTGTCGCCCCAGGATCCCCCCCACTATCATGCTGCCGAGATTATTCTGAACCAGGCCAGCCCTCCACAAATGCCCATGATCTTGGAGCACGCCATTACTCATTTCCTTAAACTATCCCAGGCCTGCCCCCTGCCCCTGCCTCCAGATTTAGCCCTGTCTCCAGAGACTTTACAGAATCACTCATCTCGGCAAAATATTCTCTCGGAACGTCTTAAAGAACGCTTAGGGTATTTGGGAGTGTATTACAAACGAGAGGCTCAACAGTTTTTCCGCCATATGCCGGCAACTACCAAAGCAAAATTTTTGGATGAGCTTCAGGCCAACTACCGACAAATTATCCTGGAATACTTTCATCAAAATAGTAATGTCAACACCCTGATGGATGCCTTTGTCACCAAAGCCTTTTTTGCCGACATATCCGTATCCCAAGTTTTGGAGATTCATATCGAATTGATGGATAATTTTGCCAAGCAGCTTAAACTAGAGGGGCGCAATGAGGATATTCTCCTCGATTATCGTTTGACCTTAATTGATGTGATTGCCCACCTCTGCGAAATGTATCGGCGTTCGATCCCCCGCGAGGCCTAATTCCCATGAGTCCGTTGCGAAAAACCTATATTCTCAAACTCTATGTCGCTGGCAATACCCCCAATTCTGTCCGAGCGTTGCGAACCTTAAACAACATTCTCGACCAAGAGTTCAAGGGAGTCTATGCCCTCAAGGTGATTGATGTGCTCAAAAACCCCCAACTGGCGGAAGAAGACAAAATCCTTGCCACGCCCACCCTGTCTAAAATCCTGCCGCCGCCGGTGCGAAAAATTATCGGCGATCTCTCAGACCGGGAAAAAGTCTTAATTGGCCTGGATTTACTCTACGAAGAAATCTCTGATCCAGGGACAGAGTTTGCGCGCCAAGATGATGGTGGGTAACGCTCTGCTGATGAATAATCCCTTCTACCTGAGATTTAAAATTTTTTAGCGACTTCTCTGTTTTGCCGGATTGGGATAATACATTTTTATGACAACCTCTAATTCAGACAATTTACCCACATTGCCCCGCCTTCACCGGACTGAAGTGGAAAAAGTCCGAACCATGATTGAGGGGTTTGATGACATTAGCCGGGGGGGGCTACCGAAGGGCCGAACCACCTTAGTCAGCGGCACATCGGGGACAGGCAAAACCCTTTTAGCCATGCAATTTCTCTACAACGGCATCACGATCTTTGACGATCCCGGCATTTTCGTCACCTTTGAGGAATCTCCCAACGACATCATTAAAAATGCCCTTAGTTTTGGCTGGGATCTGCAAACCCTGATTGACCAAGGCAAGTTATTCATCCTTGATGCCTCACCGGATCCGGAAGGGCAGGAAGTGGCTGGGGATTTTGATCTGTCCGCCCTGATTGAACGGATTCAATATGCAATTCGCAAATATAAAGCTAATCGGGTCTCCATTGATTCAGTGACAGCGGTTTTCCAACAGTACGATGCGGCCTCCGTGGTGCGGCGGGAAATTTTTCGCCTCGCGGCGCGGCTGAAGCAACTGGGTGTGACGACCATCATGACCACGGAGCGGATTGATGAATATGGCCCTGTGGCCCGGTTTGGCGTGGAAGAATTTGTCTCTGATAATGTGGTGATTCTCCGTAATGTCTTAGAAGGGGAACGGCGGCGGCGGACAGCGGAAATTCTCAAACTGCGCGGCACCACCCATATGAAGGGGGAATATCCATTTACCATCACCTCGGAAGGCATTAATATCTTCCCCTTAGGGGCCATGCGCCTGACCCAACGCTCTTCCAATGTGCGGGTTTCTTCCGGTGTGACGAAGCTGGATGAAATGTGCGGCGGCGGCTTCTTCAAAGATTCGATTATTCTGGTCACGGGGGCGACGGGAACGGGGAAAACCCTGCTGGTGAGTAAGTTCCTCGAAACGGGTTGTAAGTCGGGAGAGCGGGCCCTATTGTTTGCCTATGAAGAGTCGCGGGCCCAACTGTCCCGGAATGCCTCCTCCTGGGGGATTGATTTTGAAGACTTAGAACAGCAGGGCCTGTTACGGATTATCTGTGCCTATCCGGAGTCGGCGGGCCTGGAGGATCATCTACAAATTATTAAGTCGGAAATTGCCGAGTTTAAGCCATCCCGGATTGCCATTGACTCCTTGTCGGCCTTGGCGCGGGGGGTGAGCAATAACGCTTTCCGGCAGTTTGTGATTGGGGTAACTGGGTTTGCTAAACAGGAGGAATTAACGGGCTTCTTTACCAACACCACCGATCAATTTATGGGATCCAACTCGATTACGGAGTCTCATATTTCCACGATTACGGATTCGATTATTCTGCTGCAATATGTGGAAATTCGGGGTGAGATGTCGCGGGCATTAAACGTCTTTAAGATGCGGGGTTCCTGGCATGATAAGGGAATTCGGGAATATGTGATTACGGAGCATGGGGCCGATATTAAGGGCTCGTTCTGGAACTTTGAGGGGATTATCAGTGGTTCCCCAACTCGCATTGCCATTGACGAAAAAAGTGAACTAGCGCGAATTGCTAAGGATGTCCGCGGGTTGTAGTGATCAGTCGCAACCAAGGAGTGGGGAAACCTTAGTCTAGTGTGGCGAGGGAAGTCTGGCAGGCTGCGGCTAGTTTGGCCGCAATCGCTTCAATCCAACGCTCATCTTGGCGGGTATAACTACGGGGAGCATTGGCCCCCACAATCAGCACTCCTTCCCGCCCTAGGGGTTGGCAAATCAGGCCTTGGGTATTGTCTGGCAAATAATCAAATTCAACCCGGCCGGGATAGAGGGGTAACTTCACTAAATAAATGGGGCGTTCCTTGGCCAGGGCTTGTTGAACAATCGGGCCAGGGGTTGTCATTGTTGTGTCTGGCAAAATTCCTCGCCGCAAGAGGACTTGGCCCCGATACCAAATCACGAGGGCTTGGGTTGGGGTGTTGGTTAGTAAGGTATGGGAGGCCCAGGCCAGTTCTAGTTTTAAGGCATCCGGGAGGGGTTCCAAAAGCTCAAACCGTTCTGTGCCGTTTAAGATGACGGATTCCGGGGGGAGCGGTTGAACCTGTTGCCAAATTAATCCAGTCAAAATGAGGCATGCCCCCAGGATCGTCCCCACCACATCCGACCGGGCCTGGGATGTCGTCAGTTCAAGACTGGTTAACCGATTGAGGAGGAGGAGTACCCCGCCCACGACCCCAGCCGCAAGGGGCATTAACCGGAGATAGCGATTCGGATCGGCCTGGGACATAGCTTAAGAAAGGGGGTTGTCAGCGGTTCCCTATTGCCACTATAGTAAGTAATTGTCCTTAATCCTCAGTAGCTCAGTGGTAGAGCGGTCGGCTGTTAACCGATTGGTCGCTGGTTCGAATCCGGCCTGGGGAGTGACCTAACCTCAATGTCTGAATCCATTACCCCCACCATTTGCCCGGCTCGGCCTGGGGATGAAAACACCATCTTTGGGTTTATCCAAGCGTTAGCGGCCTATGAAAACCTGGCCGATACCGTGACTGGAACCCCGGCCCAACTCCACCAGCATTTATTTATGCCTCCTGTAAACGCCCAGGCCTGGCTCGTGGAATGGGGGGGTGAACCGGTGGGCTATGGCCTGGGATTCCCCTTTATCAATGGTTTGAATCGTGGATTATATCTGGAAGATTTATATATTTCTCCAGCTTTCCGGCGGCGAGGCCTGGGGCAAGCCCTGTTGGCATTTTTGGCGAACTTAACCCTTGAACAGGGTGGGAATGCCATGCAATGGACTGTTTTGGCGGAGAATACCCCTGCGATTCAGTTCTACCAACAGCTTGGTGCGACTATTCCCCCCCAGGCCCGTGTCGGTCGGATGACAGGAGAGGTTTTAATCTGGCTGGGCCAGCAATCCTTAGGGGATGATGATTTACTGGGTTCTCTAGAAACCATTACCGCAACGGAAAACTCTGCCTTCAACTCGGTTGCCCCGGCCTGGTCGCAGTCGGCGATTCCCAGCAGTGAAATTTGGGGCTGGCCAGGCCAACCCGGATCGATCCGCACCTATGTCAGTTACTCCACCTTTTTAACCCAACCCGGCCTGTTTGTCGCCGATCGAGTTGGCTTTGGAAATTCAACGCCCCTTGCGCGAACTCTGGCAGAAAAAGGACTCCGGGATCTGGCCCAGGTTTGCTGCATTCGCAACTATCAGCGGTTAGAGTGGGTCGTCAACTTGGAGGAAGCTGATCCTTGGTTGGCAACTGGCCTGGGGGTTGAAGTCCTTCCAGACTGGCGTTTTTGTTATCTGACTGGAGCAGCATTAACAACTTTGGCGGCCCGTAGTCAAGATTGCGGATCAATTCGCTAAGATGATAATCATTGCCACAGTAAAATTTATTTAGCCACTTTCCTTAAAAACCGTCATTGGGTTGTAACTTATGGCCGAGGTGTCTGAGGAATTAACGTCTGAGTGCCGGAATCAGGCGGGGAAAGCCGTTTTTCAGTTGATCGTCAAGAGAAAGATGCTCCAGTCTGGCCTAGGTTTGGGTCTGGGGCTATTGGGGTTCTGGTTTGGGGCAAGTCCGGGCTTAGCGGCTCCCCTCCAAGATTCTCCAAAAGCCTTGGTAGATGAGGCCTGGCAATTTCTCAATCAGTACTACATTGATCCCAAGTTTAATGAACAGGATTGGCAGAGCCTGCGTACAGATTTGCTCTCCCGTAACTACAGTAGCCCCGACCAGGCCTATGCCACCATTCAACAAACCCTAGCCACACTCGGCGATCCTTACACTCGCTTTCTTCCCCCCCGTGAATATAGTCAACTGATGCGGCAAACCCAAGGAGAACAGGTGGATGTGGGCCTGGTTTTACAAGAGGATGGGGATATCCTCCAAGTAGCGGCGATTGTCCCTCAGTCTCTCGCTACGAAAGCAAATGTGAAAGTGGGCGATGAAATTGTCACCATTAATGGGCGCAGTACCGATCGACTCACCTTGGAGCGGGCCCAAACTTTGATGAAAGGACCGGCGGGTTCGGCGGTGAAACTTTCCGTCAAACGGGGCAGTGAAAAGCCATTTATGGTTGAAATTAAGCGGGAAGGTAAAATTGACCCCACCGTTCAATACCAAACTTTTTCCTTGGCGGGCACTCCCGTTGGCTATATTCGTTTAAGTGGTTTTAATTCAACCTCCAGTCAGGATATGGCCGCCGCAGTCCAGGCCTTGAAAAAATCTAAAGTCCAAGGCTTCATCCTTGACCTGCGCTATAATCCCGGTGGTTTGTTAGATGCAGGGATTGACATTGCCAGACAGTGGCTCCCCAGTGGTGTGATTGTCCGCATTCGCCAACAACAGGATGAACCCCAAGAGGTGCGCGCTAATCAAACGGCCCTGACCAATCTACCCTTAGTGATTTTAGTGAATAACAATTCCGCCAGTGCCAGTGAAATTTTAGCCGGGGCCTTACAAGACCAAAAGCGGGCCTTGGTGGTTGGGACTCACACCTTTGGAAAAGCCCGTGTCCAGGCCGTCCATGAAATGTCTGATGGCTCTGCCCTAGTCGTCACCGTCGCCCGCTATTTAACCCCCAGTGGTCGCGACATTGCCCAACAGGGAATTATTCCCGATGTGATTGTGCCTGAAAGCCCAGGGATCGATCAGGAATTACGCTTAAATCCCCAGGCCATCCCCAGTCCAAGGGATCCAATTGTGGCTAAAAGCTTAGAACTCCTGGCGACTCAAATTCAGACTCCCTTGGTTGTTCGTTAATTCCCCATGACCCATGCCCTTGATTCCCTTGCGGCCCTAGTGGCTCCCCCTGGCCGATTATCAAACTCCCCCCTCCCCCCCTTGAAGCTCGGTATTTTGGCATCGGGAACAGGTAGTAATTTTGCCGCCCTGGCCCAAGGTATTGCCGAGGGTGAACTCCCAGCCGAAATTAAAGTCCTGATTTATAACAATCCTGAGGCGACAGTTAAAGAAAAAGCCCAGGCCTGGAATATTCCCAATCAACTCCTCAACCATCGCCACTTTGCTAGCCGGACTGACCTTGACCAGGCCATTGTGAAAGTGTTGCAAGCCTATCAAGTGGATTGGGTGATCATGGCTGGCTGGATGCGGGTTGTGACCGAAGTTTTACTAGATGCGTTTCCTGACCGGGTGGTGAATTTACATCCCAGTTTGCTCCCCAGTTTTCGGGGCCTGAACGCTATTGAACAGGCCTTAGCCGCCGGGGTAAAAATCACAGGCTGTACCGTCCATCTTGTCCGTTTAGAAGTTGATAGTGGGCCGATTTTGGTGCAAGCAGCCGTGCCTGTCCTCCCCGATGATGATCCCGCTAGTCTTCATGCCCGCATCCAGACCCAAGAGCATCGAATTCTCAAGCAAGCTATTCACCTATTGCATCAGGCCCAGAGTTGAGCCACTGGTCATAAACCGCAGCCAAAAAATCCTGAGTTTAGTGGGATGCTGCTGGCTCAGTCACAACGGTATTCGAGTTTCTTTTCTTTGACAAACTGCTGATATGAGCGTTTCTTAAATCACGCCCCATGACACTCCTCAAGGATCGCTCACGATAACGGCGGCGAAGTGGTTTATACCGGATGCTTTCTAAATCGCTAGTTGCCCCCAAAATATCCCAGGAACTAATGACTCCGCTGACAAAAGTCTTGAATTCTGAACTGCGATTTCGAGACATTCCTAATCCTCTACGGGGGCAGTTGAGGAAAGGCATTAATCAACTCTGTCAGTGGGCTGAATTAAGGCATAACTTGCTTACTGGCAATTCCCATACCATAACTAGATCGTCGCACGGCACAGGTCCAACTATCTGTAAAACCAGTCTGTCTAGTAGTATGCCAAATGATGTACTCCTAATTCTCCTGTGATTTATGCCCTAATTGCTCTGATTCCGATTTTTACAGTATTTTTGCTACTGATTGGCTTGCGCTGGCCAGCAAATCGGGCAATGCCTGTAGCCTATATCGTGACAGTGCTAATTGCCCTAGTTTTATGGCAAGTTCCCTGGAATTGGGTAGCAGCAGCAACTGTGCAGGGGGGCGTAATTGCCTTAGAGATTTTATATATTGTCTTTGGGGCGATTTTATTACTGAATACCCTCCAGGCCTCGGGGGCAATTCCAGCCATTCGCCAAAGTTTAACGTCCATTACGGCTGATCGGCGCATCCAAGCGATGATTATTGCCTGGTTATTTGGCAGCTTTATTGAGGGGGCATCTGGATTTGGAACTCCGGCTGTGATTTGTGTCCCGTTGTTGGTGGCGATTGGGTTTCCGGCCTTGGCAGCGGTGATGATGGCCCTGATTATTCAAAGCACCCCCTCCACGTTTGGGGCTGTGGGAACACCGATTGTGATTGGTATTCGGGCTGGGTTAGGAGGAGTGGCGGCTTTTGAGGAAAACTTAGTACAGTTTGGGGGCAGTGTTGATGGATTTCTCCAGCAGGTGGGAGTTGAGGCGGCGATTATCCATACTCTTGTTGGCATCTTAATCCCGTTAATTTTGTCCATAACCTTAACAAGTTTTTTTGGGGACGAAAAGTCTTGGCGGACGGGCCTGGGGGCCTGGAAATTTGCCTTATTTGCGGGTTTAGCGTTTACAGTTCCTTATCTCCTGACGGCGATTTTTATTGGCCCAGAATTTCCGACTCTAGTTGGGGGACTTTTAGGCCTGGGGATCACGGTGTTTGTGGCTCGCCAAGGGTGGTTTACTCCGGCTGAAGTTTGGGATTTTCCCCCTCGTGACCAATGGGATGAGTTTTGGGATCTCTCTAGGAATGCCGCCGCCGAACCTCCCCAGGCCCTAATGAACCCAGTTTTGGCCTGGTTACCCTATGGATTAGTGGGAATTTTTTTAGTCCTCTCCCGAATTGTCCCCCCCTTGAAAGCCGGATTACAGGCCTGGCACCCCAGTTGGAGCAACCTCTTTGGGACAAGCTTAACGGTTTCTACTCAGCCACTCTATCTACCGCCCACCATTCTCCTGTTTGTGGCGGGGATTACCTATTTTTTACATCGGATGGAGTGGCCCAAGTTTCAACAGGCTGTTCGCAGTACCGTGCCAATTTTGTTGAATGTTGCGCTGGCCTTGGGGTCGGCTGTCCTGCTGGCCAGGGTATTCATTAACTCAGGCACAAATACCCAAGGGATAGACAGTATGCCCCTGCAATTAGCCGCTGGCCTGGCGGTTTTGGTTGGCAATAGTTGGCCCTTGTTTGCCCCCGTGGTTGGGCTGATTGGCGCGTTTGTGGCCGGAAGTGTGACGGTGAGTAATATGATGTTTTCCCTGTTTCAGTTTGGGATGGCGGAAAAGCTCAACCTCTCGGCCCCATTGATTTTAGCCTTGCAATGTGTCGGGGCTTCAGCGGGGAATGTGATTTGTGTCCCGAATATTGTTGCGGCGGCTGCTACGGTGGGTTTATTGGGCCTGGAAGGGGTGTTAATTCGCTGGTTGTTAGCTCCCGCCCTGTATTACATTGGCTTTGCTGGCCTGGTCGGACTGTTGTTGAGCCAATGGAAGTCGTAAGGAAAAGACAAAAAGTTTCAGATAGAGTTAGAGAGGATTTATTTTGAGTCCTACTGATTTACAGTGGAAAATAATCCAGGCTTATTTAGTTGCTGGGGTTATTTACGATGAGTTTTACTCCTCTGAATCTGGTATCTGGATTGTCTGGATAGGAGACTTTAGCGGCCGAGTTGTTCATGTTTATCCTGACGGTAAAGTTAAGCGAGTGAGGGATACCTAAAAATGGCTGAATTAACTTCTAAAGAAACTAGGGACAAAATTGACTCTTTGAGAAAATTGGCAGAGCAGCGAGCTAAGGATAAGGGCCAGTTCTCAATTCCCTTTAGCCTTAATCCTTGGCTCACGCAGTCTGAACAGTCTGAGTTATCTAACTGTCTGAACTCTCTTGAATGGGAAGATGGGCCTAGCTTAGAGGATTTCCGGCAGCAACGTCTCTCCCAACCTACAGTCATGGCAGAATAGAGCCAATATGCTCTGCTCGGAAGCAATATAGCACCACCAATGATCATCAATGAATCCCAGGTATGGCTATGCTCAGATTTCCCGGCCTACGATTCGCTGTCAGAACTAGATGATTGGGGGTGGTCAATTCTGGGAAGGTCTGAGGGGCAAAGCTCCTTGCGTTTTATTATCGTAAGTTGCTCTCAATCTTGGCCTGATACGCCGATAGATTAGCCCTGTGTCCCGATTTGTAGCTAAGGAAAGGCAAAATGAGAAAGGTATATCCTATCCGCCTCCAGGAGATTTGTGATGGAAACCCCAATTACTGAGATTAACTGTGCCGAGGCCTGTGTGAATGGCTGTGTTTTAGGGGAAAGATGCCCAAATCGGGAGTATATCCAGGCCGCGTCCAAGTTTATTAACGATACCCCCATTGATAAGCTCCTCGAAATTGCTGCGGATAGTGTCCAGAAACGGTTTTTAGCCTCCCTAGAGCGAGATCGGCTAAATTTTCCGCCCCAAGAATAGTCCTGACCCGTGTTTCCTAAGCCAGGGCTGAGGGATTCCCTAAATCTTCTGTCCTCTGTAGAGTTTTGCTCATGCGCAGAGGGGGAATGAAGTAGGATCAAGGGCAAAGGTCATCATCTGTCGCTGTCGTTTGCTGAGGTCAGGCCAATGATTGAAATGCGAGTTGCAGGAATTGCCCTCGATGCGGCTACTCGAACCCCGATTGTTCTCCTCAAAGATGGGACGGAGCGCCGGGCCTTACCGATTTGGATTGGGCAAGCTGAAGCCAAGGCAATTTTACTAGCACTGGAACAAGAAAAACCCGTGCGCCCCCTAACTCACGATTTGATGACGAATATCCTCCAGGCCTGGGAGATGACCTTAGATCGGGTTGTGATTCATTCCCTGCAAGACAACACCTACTATGCGGTATTAACCCTCCGTCAAGGTGAGATCAAAAAAGAGATTGATGCCCGCCCCAGTGATGCCATTGCCCTCGCAGTTCGCTCTGACTGCCCAATTTGGGTCTTAGAAGAAGTGGTGGCCGATGCCTCAATTCCAGTAGATCGCGATGCAGACGAAGCAGAACGCCAGGCCTTTCGGGAGTTTTTGGATAAGATTCGCCCAGAGGACTTTACCCATCAAGGACAGGATCAAGATTTAGAAGATTCCTCGGCCAGTTAGTCTCCCTAATCCCTGAAATGCAATATCGGCAATGGGGCCAAACCCAGCAAACCCTTTCCGTCTTCAGCCTGGGGACAATGCGGTATTTAGATGATTCAGTTGCGGCCCTAGCGGTCATTAAAACGGCTCTAGACTTCGGGGTCAACCACATTGAAACAGCCCAGGCCTATGGTGATAGTGAGTTAATTTTGGCCCAGGCCCTGAAAATTTCCATCAACCGCCAAGATGTTTACCTCACCACCAAACTTTTACCAGTCCCTCATGCAGTCCAATTTGCGGCCAGTTTAGATCGTTCATTCCAACGATTGGGAGTTGATTATATTGATAATCTGGCCATTCATGGGATTAATACCTCGGAACACCTGGCCTGGGCTTTAGAGTTTTGTTTACCGGTGTTAGAAATAGCCCAAAGGGCCGGAAAAATCGGCGCAATTGGCTTTTCCACCCACGGATCATTGGAGTTAATATGCCAGGCCATCGAAACCCGTAAATTTGCCTTTGTTAATCTCCACTACAATTACTTTTTTCAACGCAATGCCGCGGCGATTCAGTTAGCCCAACAGCGACACATGGGGGTGTTCATGATCTCGCCAGCGGACAAAGGCGGCCTGCTCTATCAACCTTCACCCCAACTGATCGAACTTTGTCACCCCTTCCATCCCTTGCACCTGAATTATCGCTTTCTCCTCAGCCAACCCGCCATTACAACCCTCAGTTTTGGCCCCGCTCGGCCGGATGAAGTGCCGTTTCCCCTCGAAGTTGCCGATCAAACCACTCCCCTGACGGATCTGGAGCAGGAGATTTTTCAGCGGATTGAAGATCATTTACAAACGACTCTGGGCCTGGAGCACTGCCACCAATGTTATGCCTGTTTACCCTGTCCAGAAGAGATTGCCATTCCCGAAATTTTACGATTACGCAATTTAACCGTGGGCCTGGGGATGCAGGACTATGGGGCCTATCGCTATCAGATGCTAGAAAAGGCGGGCCATTGGTTTCCCGGCCGCCCAGGAGCGCGATGTACGGACTGTGGAGATTGTTTGCCCCGCTGCCCCAGTCAGTTGAATATTCCGGCCCTCTTGCGAGATACCCATGCCCAGTTACGGGGGCCTGGACGCAGACGACTCTGGCAGACGGATTAAGTCAGACCGGGGGGTTGAGCAGGGAAATCGTCATGGTTGAGATAGTTTTCTCTCCCTAGATGGCGGGAAATTTACAATTCGCAACATCATTTCCTAATTTCTGCTAGAAAGAGCATCCAATGTGATAATAAGCTTAACAATTGCAATCATTTTGCCGCCCATCTACTTTCGATTCCTTAACAAAATATCTACCTATGGCTCAACTCTCTACATCCGCTGATGTTCCCGATATGGGGCGGCGGCAGTTTATGAACCTTTTGGCCTTTGGTGCCGTCACTGGTACTGCTTTGGGGGCCCTTTATCCGGTGATTCGCTACTTCATTCCGCCCTCTTCAGGGGGAGCAGGGGGTGGCCTGGTGGCTAAAGATGAACTGGGTAATGACATTCTGGTGAGTGCCTACTTGGAAAAACATCTGGCGGGTGATCGGTCTTTGGCCCAAGGCCTGAAGGGTGATCCGACCTATATCGTGGTGACAGAAGATCACACCATTGCTAATTACGGCTTAAATGCGGTCTGTACCCACTTGGGTTGCGTTGTCCCTTGGAATATCAGCGAAAACAAATTTATCTGTCCCTGTCACGGCTCTCAATATGACAGCACGGGTAAAGTGGTGCGGGGGCCGGCTCCCCTCTCCTTGGCCTTGGCCAATGCAACTGTCACCGATGACAAAGTAGTCTTTACCCCTTGGACTGAGACTGATTTTCGGACTGGCAAAGAACCTTGGTGGGCTTAGGTCGTAATGAAAATAACTATGATGAAAACCTTAATTAAATCTCTGACCGGCTTTTTAACTCTTTGTGTGGTTTTAGGTCTCGGCCAACTGGCCTGGATGCAACCCGCGGCGGCCTACCCGTTCTATGCCCAACAGGCCTATGAATCTCCACGGGAAGCCACCGGTCGGATTGTTTGTGCTAACTGCCACTTAGCGGCGAAACCCACGGAAATTGAAGTTCCCCAGGCCGTGCTGCCGGATTCTGTCTTTGAAGCGGTGGTCAAAATTCCCTACGACACCAGTGTGCAGCAAGTCTTAGGCAATGGCGACAAAGGCCCCTTAAACGTGGGTGCAGTGTTGATGTTACCCGATGGCTTTAGGATTGCTCCACCGGATCGGATTCCGGAAGAATTGCAAGAAAAAGTCAGCGGAGTTTACTACCAGCCCTACAGCGAGGACAAGCAAAACATTGTCTTGGTTGGCCCCTTACCGGGTGAGCAATATCAAGAAATTGTTTTCCCAGTCCTGTCTCCAGATCCCAACTCCGACAAAGCAATTCACTTTGGTAAATATTCGGTTCATGCCGGTGGTAATCGCGGCCGTGGCCAGGTATATCCCACAGGTGACAAGAGCAACAACAATGTCTTTACCGCCCCAGTGGCCGGAACCATTGCCAGTATTACCAAATCCGATGATGGGGGCTATGCGGTTGCGATTACGGAAGAGTCTGGTGAGTCGGTAACCGAAACAGTTCTCCCCGGCCCCGAATTGATTGTCACTGAAGGGGATACGGTTGCTGCCGGACAGGCCCTAACCACAAATCCCAATGTCGGTGGCTTTGGCCAACACGATGCAGAAATTGTCCTCCAAGACCCGAACCGGATTAAATGGTTGTTGGTGTTCTTTGGGGCGATTACGATTTCGCAAATCATGCTGGTTCTGAAGAAAAAACAAGTCGAGAAAGTTCAAGCCGCCGAACTCAATTTCTAAGTTGGGTTGGTTGGTTGCCTAGCTCTAAAGATCTTTTGATCCAAAGATACCCTGTGCGAATTGCATGGGGTTTTTTATTCCCCTAGTGCGGGTTAGGAGATTATTTTGGGACTGGTATAATAGAAACTTAAATCTACATTTAATGTCTGTGATGGATTTAGATTGACCCTATGGCTGTCACCCTTCCTCAAGAACGTCAAGCTGCGGCAACAACTACGACCCGGAAGCCTTACCCCAATTACAAGGTGATTGTTCTCGATGATGACTTTAATACGTTTCAGCATGTGGCCGAGTCGTTGATGACCTATATCCCTAATATGACCAGTGACCGGGCCTGGGAACTTACTAATCAAGTCCATTTCGAGGGCTTGGCGATTGTCTGGGTCGGCCCCCAAGAACAAGCAGAACTCTATCATCTCCAACTTAAGCGAGTGGGGTTAACGATGGCTCCGGTCGAACCCGCTTAAAGATGAGGCAGATAATCGAGTGTTCTAAAGATGCACCACATCCCACAGCAATAAGACAGCAATGACCAATAGACTGACTCCGGTGGCGGTTTGGAGTTTATCGGCATCCAATCGTTGACCAAGCCACCGCCCCAGAAAGACCCCAATTAAACTTGTCAAGATCAACGCCAAGGCGGCTCCTAAAAAGACAACCCACGGGGCCTGGGATTCCGCCGCCATGAGCAAGGTGGCCAGTTGGGTTTTGTCCCCTAGTTCGGCTAAAAATACAGTCAGGAAGGCAATGAAAAACTCTCTCCAAGGGTAAATTTTGACTGAGATTGGGGGTACTGGGCCCGCTGGGGGAGATTTTGCGAGGGGCTGTGAGTCGGGACTAGGAGAGGCAGCACTTTTCACATTCTTTTCACAATTATTCGCTTTAGTATTCTAATGTATCTACTCAAATATCGGTCTGAAGTAACACAAAAGATTACTTACCAAAACATGAAATTAAGAAAGCCCATACTGTCCCTTGATCAGGTTCGGTAAATACCCCTTCAACCCCAGGCCTGGCAACGGCACTATAGAACAAGAGGGACATACAAGGCAGGATGAAGTTTTTTCTGTAGTGGCCTGGGCCCTGTTTTTAATGCACTTTACCCCGGCAGAGGAGCCTAGAAATGGCAAAAGTTGTTGGAATTGACCTCGGTACCACAAACTCTTGTGTGGCCGTGATGGAAGGGGGAAAGCCCACGGTGATCGCTAATGCCGAAGGGTTTCGCACCACTCCCTCAGTCGTGGCCTACGCCAAAAATGGAGACCGCCTTGTTGGCCAAATTGCTAAACGGCAAGCGGTCATGAACCCAGAAAATACATTTTACTCCGTCAAGCGGTTTATTGGGCGGCGATTTGACGAAGTCACACATGAAGCCACGGAAGTCCCCTACAAAGTTCTCAATGTCAACGGCAATGTCAAGCTGGACTGTGCTTCTCAGGGGAAACAATTTGCGCCCGAAGAAATTTCAGCCCAGGTTCTCCGCAAGCTTAAAGACGATGCCAGCAAGTACCTCGGTGAAGATGTCACCCAGGCGGTGATCACAGTTCCGGCCTACTTTAACGACTCCCAACGCCAAGCCACCAAAGATGCCGGCAAAATTGCTGGCCTGGAAGTTTTACGGATCATCAACGAACCCACCGCGGCTTCCCTAGCCTATGGTTTAGACCGCAAGAGCAACGAAACTATTCTCGTCTTTGACTTAGGTGGTGGGACTTTTGATGTCTCAATTTTGGAAGTGGGCGATGGCGTGTTTGAAGTGCTGGCTACCTCTGGAGATACCCACTTGGGCGGGGATGACTTCGACAAAAAAATTGTGGACTACCTGGCCGAAAGCTTCCGTACCGCTGAAGGAATCGATCTGCGTAAAGATAAACAAGCTTTGCAACGGTTAACGGAAGCGGCGGAAAAAGCGAAAATCGAACTCTCCAGCGTCAGCCAGGCCGAAATCAACCTCCCCTTTATTACCGCCACTCAAGATGGCCCCAAACACCTCGATATGACCTTGACCCGGGCCAAGTTTGAGGAGTTGTGTGCGGATCTGATTGACCGCTGTCGGGTGCCGGTAGAAAAAGCCCTGAGTGACTCTCGCCAATCCAAAGAAGACATTGATGAAGTGGTCATGGTGGGGGGATCAACTCGGATTCCGGCGGTTTTAGAACTGGTGAAAAAAATCCTGGGTAAAGACCCCAACCAAACCGTCAACCCAGATGAAGTCGTGGCCGTGGGGGCGGCTGTCCAGGCCGGGGTCTTAGCGGGTGAAGTCAAAGATATTCTCCTGCTGGATGTGACTCCCCTGTCCTTGGGGGTGGAAACTTTGGGTGGCGTGATGACCAAAATCATTACCCGGAATACCACCATTCCCACAAAAAAATCAGAAGTTTTCTCGACTGCGGTGGATGGCCAAACCAATGTGGAAATTAAAGTCCTTCAGGGTGAGCGGGAAATGGCCGATGACAATAAGAGTCTGGGTGTCTTCCGCTTAGATGGAATTCCCCCGGCCCCCCGTGGCGTGCCTCAAATTGAAGTCACCTTTGATATTGATGCCAACGGGATTCTTAATGTCACCGCCAAAGATAAAGGCAGTGGTAAACAACAGTCCATCAGCATTACTGGGGCCTCGACTCTGCCTTCCGATGAAGTGGAGCGGATGGTTAAAGATGCCGAACGCAATGCCACTGCTGACCAAGAAAAACGGGAGAAGATCGAAACCAAGAACCAGGCGGAACAACTCTGCTATCAGGCCGAGAAGCAACTGTCTGAGTTAGGGGATAAGGTTCCTGGTGCTGAAAAAGATAAAGTCGATGGCCTGGTCAAGCAATTACGGGCAGAAATTGGCTATGAATCCGACAAGAAACCCATCGAGCAAATTGACTTTGAGCGAGTGAAGGCCCTTGTTCCAGAATTGCAGCAGGCTCTCTACAGTGTTGGGGCTAACCTTTATCAACAGGGGGCGGCGGGTGCGCCTGAATCTGAGCCAACCGACAGTACTGGGAGTTCTGGTGGAGATGATGTGATTGATGCCGAGTTTTCAGAAACGAAGTAGACACTCCCACCGCATCCATTGAGATCATGACAGCCCTTCCTAATGTTTTGGGGAGGGTTTTTTCTTGCTAACTTAAGCAAAGAGAGTTCGGACTTGTCTGTGTCCTACAAGCTGGTTAAACAAATGATAATTACCAGTTAATTTACGAATACGACCGGCAATAATCGCTGGGTGAATCTGTAGCCTATTTGCAAACTCCTTAATGTCAGCAATATTTGAATATTCAGTTACACGGCCAGCAACCCATAAGTGATTGGGGATTAGTTGTTCTGAAGCCCAACTGTCTGCCTCAAATTCTTTCGGATCATTTTTGGGGTCAGCAATACTTAAATCCTCAAGATATGCATCAGTTGGATCAAGCTCTAGGTGGAGGGCTTGATGAGCTAATTCATGAAATAAACAAAACCAAAAGTTATCAATACGGTCATATCGCAGGGTTAAACCAATGACAGGTGTGCCATCGGATAGTCGCAGAGCGCCACCATCCAGATGAGTGCGAGGTAGATGGGGTAAATAGATTAAATGAATTCCATTTCGAGCTAGGAACTCCTGAGCTAAACGCGGCCCTGATTCTGACCAACTCAGTCGCACTAATTGCTGCATCAACTCTGGAGTAAGAGAACCTAGTTTGTATGAGGTGGGTAAGGGGGTTTCACGCGCCACTGCCAGTAGTTGAAATGCCCATGCCTGAAGCGCATAACTATCTGTTGTACTACGAATGTGGCTATTCTTGCGACAAAACATAGTACTGACAGAACCATAACCGCCAGCCCGTTCAATCAAGCCCCGCATGAGTTCTTCCGCTCTCCCTACAAAGTCTGGATCAATCCATCCCTGTTTCGCCATTGCGGGAAGTGGAAATTTAGACCAGTCAACATTTTGAGGGTTATCAGGTAAGGTTGCACCTGGCTCTTGTAACAAAACATCAGCCGGAATTCCTAGCCCCTGATGCAAGTTACGGATCATTTGGAGACTGAGAGAACGTTTACCAGCCAGAACTTCGGATACTTTTGAGCGGCTACCGATAAAGGGAATCAGATCCCGCTGACTCAACTCTTGTTGTTCCATCCGAAAGCGAATCGCTGAGATCGGGTCAGGTAGTCCAATCGGGTAGTGGTGATTTTCATAATTCTCAACTAATGTGGCCAAGACATCTAGGGCATCGGCTTCAGGAGTTCCAGGCCCTGCATCCATCAGTGCGGCAATTTGCTCAAGGGCTGCGTCATAGTTAGATTCAGACTTGATCGGCTTAATTGGGATAGGGGGAGTAAGAGTAGTCATATTATTTCCGGGTCTATTTTGTCGTATTGCTTGTGAATACCAATAAAGCGGATATAGACGATCTGAGTATTGAAGTGGATTTTGACAACTAAACATGGAGTGACTGTGAGGATAGTTGTATTGGGGCGACTATACTGAACCTTCTACAATAGGTAAATGTTCATTTCCAGGCCCCGCTGCTCTATGTCTCGTGACTTTCTTGCTGGTCTTAACCCCTCCCAACGCCAGGCCGTGCAGCATTTTTGTGGGCCGTTGTTGGTGGTGGCTGGGGCTGGCTCTGGGAAAACCCGCACCTTGACCTTTCGGATTGCCCATTTAGTTCAAGAACATCGGATTAACCCAGAAAATATTTTGGCAGTCACCTTTACCAACAAGGCCGCCAAAGAAATGAAAGAGCGAATTGAAAAGCTCTTTGCTCAGCAAGCTGCCTTAGAAAAATACAACCGGGCCTGGGATGATTTGGGGGATGTTGAGCAAAAACGGGTGCGCTCCCAAGTCTATCGGAGTTTAATTAAGCCCCTTTGGGTTGGAACCTTTCACAGTTTATGTGCTCGGATTTTACGTTTGGAAATTGAGAAATATCAGGATAGTCAAGGGCGGAAATGGCAACGGAATTTTACGATTTTTGATGAGTCCGATGTCCAGAGTCTGATTAAGGAAATTATTACGGTTAAACTCAATCTGGATGATAAGAAATTTGATCCCCGCTCAGTCCGCTACAAAATTAGTAATGCCAAAAATCAAGGTTTGACCCCCGCAGAACTGGAACAGCAACAATCTGGCTACCAGGGGCGGGTCATTGCCGAAGTTTACAATCATTATCAAGAGCATTTGGCAGCCAACAATGCCCTGGATTTTGATGATTTGATTTGGGTTTTAGTCCAGCTATTTCAACAAAATGAACAGGTTCTAGCCTATTGGCACCAACAGTTTGGTCATATTTTAGTGGATGAATATCAAGATACGAACCGCACCCAATATGATTTAATTCGACTCTTAGTCACCAATGGCGAATCTACCGAAACGTTTAATAGTTGGCAAAATCGTTCGGTGTTTGTGGTGGGGGATGTGGATCAGTCCATTTATTCCTTTCGTTGTGCTGATTTTACAATCCTGATGAACTTCCAGCAGGACTTTGGCGATGGCTTGCCCGATGATGACACCCGCACGATGGTGAAACTGGAGGAAAACTATCGCTCCGTTGCCAATATTATTACTGCCGCCAATGCCCTAATTGAAAACAACACGGAACGGATTGATAAAGTCCTGAAAGCCACCCGTCCAGAGGGAGAAGCGATTTTCTGTCACCAGGCCGAGGATGAAATTCAGGAGGCGGAATTTGTTACCCAACAGATTTATCACCTAGGGAGCCGCTGCCTTGAACCTAACTGGGGACAATTTGCTGTCCTCTACCGCACCAATGCCCAGTCCCGCCCGATTGAAGAAGCCCTAGTCCGGGCCCGGATTCCCTATACCGTTGTGGGCGGCTTAAGATTTTATGACCGCAAAGAAATTAAAGATGTTCTTGCTTATCTACGGCTACTGATTAACCCTAGTGATACGGTTGGCCTGAAACGAATTATCAATGTTCCCCGCCGCAGTATTGGCAAAACCACCCTAGACCGCCTCAGTCAGGCCGCCCAGGAATTGAATATGCCCCTGTGGGAGTTACTGGTAGATAAAACCTCAGTACAAACGCTAGCGGGGCGGGCCAGTAAAGCGATTATAGATTTTGTCGGGATGATTCAAACTCTCCAGGCCCTAGTGCCCCAGAAAAAAGCCTCAGAAATGGTGCAACTGGTGATTGAGCAATCGGGCTATCGCCGAGATTTAGAAAACCAAGGGACTGATGAAGCCTTAGACCGCCTCCAAAACATCTCAGAACTGGTCAGTGCTGCCTTGCAATTTGAGGAAGAAGGAGATGAAACGGGCCTGGAAGCGTTTTTAGCGAGTGCAGCTCTTGCTTCTGACTTGGACAATCTTGAGGAAGGACAATCGGCTGTTTCCCTCATGACGCTCCATTCCTCGAAGGGACTGGAATTTCCAACTGTGTTTTTAGTTGGCCTGGAGCAGGGGCTATTTCCCAATCATCGCTCTCTCAATGACCCTTTGGCCCTAGAGGAAGAACGGCGGCTGTGCTATGTCGGAGTTACCCGGGCCCAAGAACAACTCTTCCTTTGCCAGGCCCAGGAACGTCGGCTTTACGGTCAACGGGAATCCACCATTCCGTCCCAATTCCTGAGTGAGTTACCCGCCGAGTTGTTGACAGGTTCGGTTCGCAAACTCCGCCGCACAACACCTGGCCCAAAAACCATAAACCTTAAAGCCGCCCCCAAAGGGATACCCGTTCCTAGTCGCTCAAGTTTCCCCCAACCTTGGACAGTCGGTCAAACCATTATTCATCCCGCCTTTGGGGAGGGACAAGTGACCCATATTTTTGGTTCCGGCCCCAAGTTATCCTTAGCGATTCGCTTCCCCGGTCTGGGGCAGAAGGTCATTGATCCGCAAGTCACTCGATTACAGGTTAGAGAATCCTAGTAATACAGCTGTCCCCTCGCCACTGCTTGTCAAGATTTATTAAAACCGTAATACCTCCTACGCTAAAAGCATTGATAGCTCAGAGTTAATAGGAGGTCAGGCTAGTTTAATTTTTAATCCCAAAGACTCAGAGAACCTGGTTTTGGCTTAATATGTAAAATATGTGAAGAAGTATTACAGGTTTCCACGCCGGGCAGCCAAGAGAAAAATCACCACAGGCCCAGCTATGGCAATCATCCCAATCATGGTGAGTTGGGCGATGACTTCAAAGTTGATGTTGCTTAAGAATCCCATAGATGCTCCAAAGGTACAGCGGCAGTGCAAATAATCATTATTCTAAAGCAAGGGTGGCCTGGAGATAATTAATGGCAACGTGGCGATGTATGTCAGGCTGTGGGGCCTGCTGTTACCTGGATCCAGAGGAGCGGGCGGATGTGCAAGACTATCTCAGCCCAGAAGAATGGCATCAATACCTGGGCCTGGTTAGTCAGACTGGCTGGTGCATTCACTACGACTCCCAAACTCGCAAATGTAAAATCTATGAAAATCGCCCCCGTTTTTGTCGCGTCTCCCCAGAGCTATTTACGGAACTTTACCAAGTCACAGCTGCAGAATTTAACGACTTTGCCATTGATTGTTGCCGGGACTTTATTGCCGATGAATACGGAGAACAAAGCCTCGAAAGCCTGAAATATGAACGGGAAATCTTAGCAGCCTAGAGGAGTCATCCCCATGCAAACCAGCCCCGCCCCCCTGCCAGAAACGACCTTGCCGAGGGAAAGGCAGTCTTTAATCCGCCTCGAAAACATTGCCAAAGTCTATGGGACTGGCGAAGCTGAAGTGCGGGCCCTCAATGGCGTTAACCTCACCATCAACACGGGAGAATATTGCGCCATTATGGGAGCCTCTGGATCGGGAAAATCCACGATGATGAACATTATTGGTTGCCTGGATCGACCCAGTAGTGGCTATTACTACCTAGATGGGGAGGATGTCGCCCAAATGTCCGATACAGAACTGGCCCATGTCCGCAACCGGAAAATTGGCTTTGTCTTTCAGCAGTTCCATCTTCTCCCCCAGGCCAGTGCTTTAGACAATGTAATTTTGCCGATGATTTATGCCCAGGTTCCCCCGGCAGAACGGCGTGAGCGGGCGATTCAGGCCTTAGAAAAAGTTGGCTTAGGACATCGTCTCCAAAACAAACCGAATCAACTGTCCGGTGGACAACAACAGCGGGTAGCCATTGCCCGAGCCATTGTCAATGAACCCCTGTTAATTTTGGCTGATGAACCCACAGGCGCACTCGATAGTCAAACCACCCAAGAAATTCTGAGTATCTTTGGGGATCTCAACGCCGCTGGGATTACGGTGGTGATGGTGACTCACGAAATTGAGGTGGCTCGGGCAACCCAACGCGTTGTCTGGTTTCGGGATGGCCTGGTCTTAAATGATCATCTCGACCCCCACAGCATGGACACCGCTTGGCATTGATGGTCAAAAGGATATCTTCAAGAACACCTAGGGGGCAGAGGCCGATTTGGGCAGAGGCCAAAAGCAGTAAAGCAATAACGCCCCTAAGAGAATTGTCCCTACCAGATACTTGAGTCCATCGGGAATTGCTGGATTTGGAGAGAAAAAGCCCTCAATCAGGCCAGCGATGATCAGCATCGGGATCACGCCAAACATCAACTGAGCCGCCAATTGCCCCTGTTCCTTGAGAGCCAGTAATCGAGAACGACGACCCGGAAAAATCAAGGCCTGGCCCAAGAGTAAACCCGCCGCCCCCGACAAAAAGATGGCCGGTAACTCCAAAGCTCCGTGAGGAAAAACAAAGGCCCAGAAGGGATAGGCCAGATTATGTTGGCCCACCAGAGTCGCAATTGCGCCAATATGCAGGCCGTTATACCAAAGAATGAAGAGGGTTCCCAGGCCCGCTAAAATCCCCCCGGCCAAGGCACTCAAGGTGACACTAATGTTATTGGTCATAATTTGACTTGAGGCCAATGGCTCAACCCCGACAATTGACCCCATCCAGAGTTTGCCCTCTTCTTGCACAAGCCGAATAATCTGTTCTGGGATGACCAGTTGCATAAAGGCCGGGTCTTGCCAGGTATAGCACCAGCCCATATAAATCCCCAGGCCAAAAATCAAAACAGCCGCCAAAATATAGGCCCAACTGGCCTGTACGGTTTTGGGAAACCCCTGCTGATAAAAGCGAATAATCTCCTGCCCATCCTGCCGCTGCCGTTCTTGATAGACCTGACTATAGCCCCGCCGCACTAAATCTTGGAGGTAGTCCGTCACCCCAAGTCCCAATTGCCGCGTTTGGGCCCGCGCTAAATCCGCACTGGCAAGACGATACAAACTACTGAGTTGGCGAATGTCCGCTGCTGATAAGGATTTAATCCCATTTTTCTCGGCCTGGTGAAGCAGTTTTTCCAGGCTTGCCCAATGTACCTCTTGCCGCACTAGCCAACGTTGGACATCCATAGAGAAAGTTCCGATACAAACTGCAATTGACCGAGTAAAGTCTAATCCGGCAAAGACTCATCTAATCCCAAGGTGCGCTCAATGACCTCAATCCGCTCCCGGAGATTGTGGAGGAGGCCGGAATGGCTTAACCGCACTGCGGCTAACTGTTCTCTGAGCCGATCATATTCTTGGGGAACTGAGTTGCGAATATTCACTAATTCCCGCCCTAAAGAAGTAATCCGTTGATTTAAGTCATTGATCGGTTCTGGGAGAGTCGGTTCAGAAATATTCTCCAAAACAACCACATCATCAAAATACTGCTCAAGGATATGAATAACGGCAGCATCCAGGCTAGGGAGATTGTACTGGGCTTGATGAACCTGGAGGTTTTGCATCAGTATTGGCGAGAGGGTGCTGTAGAGGCTTTGTTCCCCAGGGAGATCAGTGGCGGCCATGGGTGCTTGGGTTCCTCAGGTTGAGTACAGGGATAAAAACAACGGGTTGATCGGCGGCTTAAAATCAATGGATCACTGTGATTATTTTAGCTAGGAATCGAAAGAAAACTCTAAATAGCCCCATTGGCCGGTAGGGGAACCGTTGGAGGAGGAGTCAGGATGCGTTGCCAGGCCTCGATCTGACGTTGGGCCGCGCCATAGAGGGGGTGATTGGCCGGAATCAGTTGGGCCGTTTCAATCCCCTGGGCTAGATCCTGGCTGGCTAGGTCTTCGGCGGATTGGAGAATTTGATTTCCCCATTGGAACAACAGTTGATCGGCCTGGGAACGAAGGGGGCTTTGGGGAGGGACTTGGTTCACCGTTTCAATGGCCAGGGCCAGGGCGGCGGGAGTTGCGAGTTGGGCTTGGGCTTGGGCTTGTTCTAACCAGGCCGGGCTGGGGTCTTCTGGAGCCGGTGGTGGAGAAATTGGGACAGGTTGGGGCAGCCAGGCTTTCAGGCGGTTTTGAGCTTGGGCATAGAGGGCACGGCCGGGACGAATCCGTTGGAGGAGAATCATCGCTTGTTGAAGGGCGGCGGGGGTTCCCAAGCCAGCTAAGGCCTCGGCCTGATCCAAGATGGGTTGATCCTGTTGGGTTTCAATCTCTAGTCGCCACTCTCGTTGTTGGGCTGCTAACTGTGATTGTCGAAATGAACTGCCAAGGGGGGCCGTTTGCAGGAGGTTACTGGCAGTTATTAAGTCCGGGGGCCGGCCGGATTGAGCCACCTGTTGGGCCCGGGCCAGGGTTTGGAGAACGTACCGATCGTTTTGCCATTCTTCAATTAAGATTTGGGCCAGGCCATGGAGAGGACTGGAGCGAGGTATGGCTCGGGCCTGTTGGATGGCTGTGGGAATATCTTCGCCCATCCCCATTTGAGCGAGTTCAGTCGCAGTTGCGAGGCGAATCAACTCCTGGGCCTGCCCCCAAGCGGTGGGGATATTGACGGAAATGGCCTGAGCCGCGGCCTGGGCTTCTTGGTAGTCACCTTGGTGGAGCGCGTCTTCAGCGAGAGTCACTAAATCTTCACTAATTTGGGTGATCAGCTTCATGGCCCCTGGATAAATATCCCCGTTGGGTTTGACCTGCTGGATGATTTCTAGGGCTGCAATCAGATTTTTCCGTCCACCCCGAGCCATTAACCGCCGCGCTTCCCCCAATTTGCGATCTTCCCGTTGGACTTGAATAATCCGCTCCCCTAAGGCTGTGGCTTTTACATCCGACCAATAGCGACAATCTACGTCAATGAGCTTTAAGGAAATATAAAAGGCTTCTCGCCAGTCCAAGTTGCGGAGGGCAGTTTCGGCCTGGTTATAGATCCGTTGTCCTTTTTCCCAAATCCTTTGCCAACGATCAAGGCGTGATTGGACTTGGGCATAGACTGCGGCATGGGGGGAGATTTGCTGAGCAAACTTAACGGCTCGGTCATACTCTCCGGCCTGGAAACTGGCTTCGGCTAAATCCAGTGCTTGACTTGACCAGGCCTGGAGGCGGCGGTTAATTTCCGGGGCCAGGGGATGATCGGCGGGGAGGACATCGACTAAGTGAATGGCTTCAATAATCCCTTCCAAGGTTTGGGTATCAGCGGCTTCTTGGGCGCAATAGAGGCGAAATGCTGCGGACGCAAAGGGCCAAAAGACATAGCTACAGTTCCCAGGGGAATTAGGTTGCCGCAATAACCAGGCCCCAGACATTCCGCCAATTCCTATAGCAACCAGTATCGCCCAAGGGCCCCAACGATACCAAGGCCAACGCCAAGGCAGTTTTGACAATGACTGAGCGCGTCCCGATTCCGCCTCAAGTTGGCGATCTTTGTCTTTGACTTGCCGGAGTTGATCCATGCCGCACTCAAGAGATTAGCGATAGTTGAGAGAGAGTTGAAACCAGGCAAATGTCTGAGGAAATCATGGCCATTGTACCGATCTAGAGTAGGGCTAAGGAATCTGGTCAATGCAAAATGGCTGGGCCAACAACTCTGTCTCCACCCGTACCTAACCTAACTTGGCCTGAATCGGGGAATGGGTCTTTAGATATCGTAAGTTCTCCCCTTCCAGGCCCCGCCCTGTCCGAGCCAATGCCGTCGGGCTGAATCAAAGGTCATCAAATTGTATAAGAAGGCAATTCCTGGTAAGGCCAAACTCCAGACCCAACTGAGGTGATAGAGACGAATTGTTGGCGTATAGGCAATGGCCATCAAGACCCAAGTTAGCAGAGCCAGCAGCAGCACCAGCCAATCTCCCGTCACCAGGCCCCAGATCACCCCCAACGGCGCGATCAAATAGACCAAGGTCATTCCCACCAATGTCCCTGCCAATAGCCACGGTGAATAGTTCAATTGTGTATAGGCGGTGCGGGCGACCATATTCCAAATGCTGGCTAAATCTGGATAGGGGCGTAAACTAAGGGTCGTTGAACTTAAACCTAGCCAAATTCGATAGCCTTGGCGTTTGAATGCCGCCGCCAAAGAGCAATCATCAATCAAGGCCTGGCGAATGACTTCAATTCCCCCCACTGCTTGTAAGGCCTGGTTCTCCAGCAAAATACAGCCCCCGGCCGCCGCCGCCGTTTTCCGTTGCGGATTATTCACCCAGGGAAAAGGATAAAGCTTCTGGAAGAAAAAGATAAAGGCGGGAATGAGTAATTTCTCCCAAAAGCTTTGACAGCGCAGTTGCACCATGAGGGAGACAAGGGCTAGGTGTTCTGTTGTCGCTTTTTGAACTAGTTCCCGTAAATTCGTAGGACTGTGGGCAATATCCGCATCGGTGAGTAGTAGGTATTGGGGTTGACCGGCCTGGGCCGCTTTAATTCCCTGCTCTAAGGCCCAAAGTTTTCCCGACCAACCTGGGGGTAAGGGAGTCCCAGTCATAATTTTAAGTTGAGCCGATTTATTGAGAGTCGCGGCCGTGGCCTGGGCAATCTGACTGGTTCCATCTTGGCTTTGATCATCCACTAGGACAATCTGCCAGGCCCCTGGATAATCTTGGTTCAACAATGAGGTGAGGGAAGTGGCAATCACATCTGCTTCATTACGGGCCGGAATAATCACGGTGATCGCTGGCCAGGCCGGGGGGACTAACGGGGGGGACGTTAGCTGTTGATCTGCCCGCCAAAAGTTTCCCCAGGCCAAAAGTAAAACTAGCCAAATCAAGAGTGACAAACTTACCAGGCCAAGGCTCACCATAGGATAAAGCCCCCAACAACGAACACCGTCATGGACACCATTTTCTCCACCACTCAGTATTTATTCACTATAACTAGCATCAGTCTTGAGCCTTAATTAGGGTAGAACAAGGGCAGGCCAATCCTCCCAGTCAAGGTTAGGGGCCGTCAATTCAAGTGGGATGATCTGCTTTTGAAACAGACCCGTGAATGGATTGATTGAGATGGCTCAAGCCTTGATCACGGGAGCCAGACAAAACAGTAGTCCCTAGAACCAACCGCAAAAGCCTTGTGGAATTCATTAGGACGATCAGGTGGACAGCGGCTGATGGGCTTTTACATGACGGCGATGCCAAAACATAATGAATCCGGTTAGTAACAGAATGACAGGGAGTAGCCCAATCAACACATAAAAAATTCGGGTTATTATGCCGCCAAACGTGCCATAGTGAACGGGGCCAAACTGATTGATAATTGCCTCGGCGGTGGATGGGTTTAAACCATCTTGGACATTGAGAATTTCTCCAGTATATTGATTCAGTTGAATTCTGGAACGGCCATTACTAGAGCTTTCCCCTGGTTGTTTAAGGTTGACTCTGAGTGGCTCATCTGTGGAAAAACCTAAGTATGTAATTCTGGCGGTTGGGAATACAGCATTGGCTTTTTGGACAAGAATATCAAGGGGCAAGGGTTGTTGATTGGGTTGGCTTGAAAGAGTAACTGGCTCTGGTTTTTGGCTGAAGGTGAGGGCATAAATGGCATCGTTGACTTTAGCTTGGGGAATGTTCCAGGCAAATCCGGTAAAACCAATCAGAATTAGGAAAACAGCCGCAACAATACCCGCCACTTTGTGAACATCAAAATTACGACGGCGAATATGGGAGCGCCACTTAATCCGAAATCCAGCAATCAGTTTATGCCACCCCGGCCAGAGGACAAGCCCAGTGATTGCAATGAAGACCGTCAATAGAGAAACAACTCCCATAATAATTGTCCCAGTTTCGCCAGCTGATAGTTTGTAATGCAAGTCATAAATTCGGCCAACCCAACTGGTTTCCCACTCCCGAATGCCTAAAATCTCTCCAGTATATTGGTTAATCCAGGCCTGCCAGTAATGATCTGCTGTATCCACAAGCCAGGCCCCATAGGGTTGTGTCGGACTACTACTGGGGATAATACCATCTAAGGAGAAGTTTTTGCTCGCACCCAGAGCCTCTAAGGATTGCTGAATTTTAGTTAGGGAAATGGGGGTATTGCTGGGGATCAAGGAGCCAAATCGCTGGGTTAAAATGGCTTCATCTATCTCATGCCAGAAAACGAGAATACTGCCAGTTACGCCAGCAATACACAGCAAAATTCCAATAATCAGACCTAGGGTGCTATGGATATAGAAAAAGAAATGACGAATTGTTTTACGATTCATTAGATATTCCTCAAATCAGGACATTAAAAACGAATGGTTGCTGTTCCCAAAACCGTTAAAGGTGGCTGTGGGTAAATGAGAAAACCTTGGGTATTGTAATATTCCACATTATTCAAGTTTTTAATATTCAAGGTGAGTTGCCAGTTGTCTCGCCGATAGAATGTTGACAGATCAACTCGGAAATAACTAGGCAATGTAATATCACAGTCAAAACACACAGCCCGATCACCCACATAGTAAAGTCCTAAACCAAATCCCAACCCTTTGATTGGGCCATCCTGAATCTCATAAGTACTAAAAAAGCCAAACTGATTGTAGGGAACACCGGATAACCGAGAACCAATCGGAATCGTCGTATCTTGACTGACAAAGGCATCGGTATAGGCATAGGAAAGAATCAGATTCCAACCGGGTAAAGGCCGGCCGGTGATGTCGAACTCTATCCCTTGACTCTTCTGTTCACCTGTGGGAATGCTAAAGTCTGGGTTGTTGGGATCCGTCACCAAGACATTTTGCTTGCTAATGTCATAAAATGCCAAGGTTGCAGCTAGCTGGTTGGGAATAATCTCTCCTTTAACCCCAACCTCAAACTGCTGGCCATATTCAGGATCGAAAGGTTGACCGGATTGACTAACACTAAAGATTGCCGGATTGTAGGATGTCGAATAACTAAAATACAATGAAACGGGATCAACGGGCTGATAGACAATCCCGACCCGCGGGGTAAAGGCAGAAACATTGGAGTCATTGTAGGTCAAATCATTGGCGAGATCTCGATAAAATGTGTTAGAAATATCAAACCGTCCTCCAACCAGCAACTTAAGATTGTCCAAGAGAGTCATCTGATCTTGAAAATAAAGACCGACATTATTAACGCCATATAGCTCATTGAGGTCAAAGATCAGTCCGCCGCGTTCCCGGTTATAAACTGGATTAAAAAGATTGATCGAAGTCGCTTGAACATTAGCCAAATCATATTGATAGCTTTGGCGGAAAATATCGAGTCCAAATAGTAATTGATGAGAGATTGGGCCAGTCTTTAAGTTCCCAATCGCTTGAGATTGGAGTGTATAGTTTTGAGATAGCTCATTACGAGTTGTCCCGAATCTAGTGACAGTTTCTCCGTTGATCAATCTACGTGGTTGAGTAAAGTCAGAGTCAATACCTGAAAGCAGCGTGCTCAGACCAAATTTCAGCTTCCAGTCATCATAGATTTGGCTTTCAACCGCAACGTTAAACCCACCACTATTAATTGTGGCATTATCTCCTGGCTCACCCAAAAAACGACTAATTGGCACTTGAAAGTATTCTGGTTCAGGCAAAAAGCCACGATTAAAGGTGTAGTTATTGTTCAAATAAAAAGATTGAAAATTGAGAGTTGTTTGCTCATTGATTTTGGTTGTAAAAGCCGGAGCTAAGAAGTAACGTTGTGAGCCAACATAGTCAACATAGCTGTCAGCACGCTCAAAGGCGGCATTCAGTCGGTACGCACTATTACCATTAGGATCGAGGGGGCCAGAAACATCTAAGGTGGGGCGAACCAATCCATAACTGCCCACAACCAATGAAGGCGAGTAATAAGGTTGAAATAGGGGCGGTTTGCTGATGATGTTCACAATTCCCCCCGGTTCGTTTAAGCCAAAGAGAGCCGAAGCTGGGCCTTTCAGGAAGTCAATCCGTTCAATATTGGCAACATCAATCGGGGAAAGAAAGCCAAAATCCCGAAAGCCATCGCGATAGGCAGTAGAAGGAAAGCCACGCACATAAAACTCACCCGTGGGCAAGCCCCCATATCCCTCGGCTGACTGTACCCCGGGGACGTTATCGGCGGTTTCCTGTACCCGAATAATGGCGCGGTCTTCAATGACTTGGCGGGGAATTACCTGTACAGAAAAAGGCACATCTCGAATTGGGGTATCTGTACCTGTGGCGGTGGAGGTATTGGGAACTAAAAATCCTTGGCTTCCCTCGGCTGTGACGACAATTTCAATCCCATCTTGAGCAATATCTGGGGCTGGGGTCGGGCGGACTTGTTCGGTTTGGGGGGTGGGAATAGGAGTTGCCGTTAAACCAATGACAGCTACTAATTGCCCTTCCGCTTGCTGGAATTGAACCGTGGGTGTGCCGCTCTTGCCAATCACAATGACTTGGACGGTGTTATCGGGGCCGGGTTTGACTTGCACAGAGGCAATGGTGGCGGTTGGGTCAGCTTGTTGAAACTTAGTCTGATTAGGCAGATTTAATTGAGCATTTTGCAACGTCGCGGTGAGAGTGGTTCCCTGTTGCTCTGTAATGACTTGAAAATCCGCCCCTCCAGGCAGGGTAAAGAGAATTTGAATCCCAGTTTCTGTGGGCTGAACTTCAACCCCTGTGATTTCTCCAACCGGGGCCTGGGCCAGTTGATTGGACGGAATAATCGGAGTTTGGGCTTGCCACTGCTCATGGGCCTGGAGCCATTCTTGTAGCGTTTTTGCTGGCTTGCTTTCATCGGCAACTGCTGCATCAATGGGCAATGCAATCGCTGCCAATAAAAAAATAGGAAATTTTTGCAATAGTTTCATCGAATAACTCCTCACACATTAACCAAGGTCAGGTCAAATTATTGATAAGCTGCTTAAAACTCAATCCCAAATGTCCCACTGACGGCAAACGGCCGGCCTGGGTCAATACCTAAACGACTACCGAAAGTTGCAGCAGTAAAATAGTTAATATCGAATAAATTTTCAATATTCAACTGCATCCGCCAGTTGTCCCGCCGATAATACAAGGCAGCATCAGTACGGAAATAGCTGGGGAGAATGAAGGTATTCTCTAGATCGCCATACCTGCTATCCACATAGAAAAGACCCAGGCCAAAGCCCAAGCCTTTCGCCATCCCTTCCTGAATCTCATAGGTTGACCACAGAGTAAATTGATTTGGTGGGACGTTGGCCAGTTGGTTGCCGACAATATCGGTGTTGTCCTGACTGACAAACGCATCTACATAGGCATAACCAGCAGTTAGGTTCCAACCGGGTAAAACCTCACCACCTATGTTAATTTCAAAGCCACGGCTGGCCACTTCTCCCGTTTGCAGCGTAAATATGGGATTGGCAGGATCAGGGGTTTGGACATTTTGTTTGCGAATATCGTAGAGGGCTAGGGTTAAGCTCAACCGCTCTAAAATATCCGTCTTGACACCCACTTCAAACTGCCGGCCTGTTTCCGGATCAAAACCTGAACCATCGGCATTTAAACTCGCCCCAAAGGAGGGGTCGAAAGACGTTGTGTAAGAGGCATAGAGAGAGACGGGTTCAATCGGTTGATAGACAATGCCAAACCTAGGGGTCAAAGCACCATCCCTTTGGGTAAATTCTTCCCGTGGCGCACCCAAATCTCGAGTTGTCCGAAACTGATCTACATAGTCATAGCGCACCCCGGCTAATAGCTTCAGGTTAGACAGTAATTCAATCTGATCTTGAACATAAATGCCAATAGTATTGACCGTATCATCTCGGAAAAATATCGGAGCAACTGAGTAGGGAAGGTTGGCATAGATTGGATTGAAGATATTAATCGAAGGATAATCGCCAAATTGAAACTGTGGGGTTTCAGCCTCGTGACGGTATTCGGTTCCAAATAAAAGCTGATGTTTGACAAAGCCTGTGTTGAACTTGCCTACCACTTCGGCATTGGTAAAGAAGCGGCTGTAAGTCCCACCTGCCAAGTATTCAATACGATTCAATTTACCTGTTGCTTCATCCAAAAAATCGGGCAGAGGTGAATAGCGTTGGGGTTGATACTGGATATATTGCAGGTTATGGCGGAATGACACATTGTCATTGAAACGATGATTCAGACCATAACCCAATAGAAACTGACTCTGCGTGAACTCATTAAACGGTTCTCCCAGAAAACGATTCCGGGGCAGATCAGCCGGACGATTACCAATGGCCACAATCCCTCGATCAACGGTCTCTCGCGTGCTGGAAAACTGACCATAGAAATTCATTGCTGTATCTGGGGTAATGTCCCAACTCAGAATCGGGGAGATCAGCAATTGCTCGCCGCTCACGAAATCCCGAAAGCTGCCATAGTTGTCATAGGCAATATTGAGGCGATATTTGACGGTTTTGGCATCATTCAGGGGGCCGGAAAGATCGATGGCCGTCTGATAGGTATTAAAATTACCCACTGTAAATGAAGCTGCATACCGGGGATCCGATAAGGGTAATTTGGGAACTAAATTAATAATCCCCCCTGGCTGTCCTTGACCATAAAGCACAGAAGCTGGGCCTTGCAGAACTTCAACCCGCTCAATATCGGCCAGGTTCAAGGGGCCTAATGAAATGTTAGGAATTCGATCACGAAAAATACTAGAATCGACATTAAAACCACGAATCAGAAAGCCGGGGCCAAAGACGCTTGCCCCCCTCCCACCGGCGGGAACAACCCCTGGTACAGTTTGCAATGCGCCTCCAAGTTCTGTAACATTCCGGTCTTGAATAACTTGTTGGGGAACAACTTGAATTGAAAAGGGTACATCTCGAATTGGCGTATCGGTGCCAGTGGCAGAGGATGAGTCGGGGACAAAATAACCCTGTGCTCCATCTGCCGTGACAACAATTTCAATCCCATCTTGAGCAATATCTGGGGTCGGAGTCGGGCGGACTTGTTCGGTTTGGGGACTAGGAATTGGGGATGCGGTTAAACCAATGACAGCGACGAGTTGCCCTTCGGCTTGCTGGAACTGCACCGTGGGTGTGCCGCTTTTACCAATCACAATCACTTGGACGGTGTTATCGGGGCCGGGTTTGACTTGCACAGAGGTAATGGTGGCGGTTGGGTCAGCTTGTTGAAATTCAGTCTGATTAGGTAGGCTTAATTGGGCACTTTGAATGATGGCGGTGAGGGTTGTGCCCTGTTGCTCGGTCGTAACTCGGAAATCGGCTCCCCCAGGCAAGGTAAAGAGAATCTGAATTCCGGTTTCCGTGGGCTGAACTTCAACCCCTGTAATTTCTCCCACCGGGGCCTGGGCCAGTTGATTGGGCGGAATAATCGGAGTTTGGGCTTGCCACTGCTCATGGGCCTGGAGCCATTCTTGGACGGTTTGGGCGGGCTTGTTTTCACTGGCTGAGGCTGATTCCAAGGGAATTGCAAGAGAGGCCAATAAAAAAATAGGAAATTTTCGCATTAATTTCATAAAAAAACTCCTCACACACCTAAACAATAAGAATTAGATGAAAGTCCAGCTAGAACTTAATTAGTTTTTGCCAGGCTTACGGGTCGAGATCGCTAACTGGGCATTCTTGATTTGCCGCAACTCATCCATGACTGCAATCACGGTGCCATGTTCAACTTCAGTGTCTGCCCGAACAATAATCAGTTGATTAGCCGCTGCTGCTTGTAAGCCAACAATCCGAGCTTGGACTTGGGCAATTTCTACCGCATCCCCATCAATGAAAATGTTGCGATCCCGATCAATGGTGACGGTAATTGGGTTTTGGGACTGGACTTGGGTTGTCTGGGCCTGGGGAAGCTTAATATCAATGCCATCAGTGCGACTCAAGAATAAGGAGGCAATAATGAAAAAAGCAAGCACCGAAAACACAACATCAATCATCGGGACAATATTAATTTCATCCCCTTCTTGCTCATCCTCCAACCTAAACATGGTGTAGTTCTCCTGGGGTCAGGCTTTCACTGTAGAGAACTTCCAACTGTCCCAAGGATTCTTGAATAAAGGCCAGTTGGCGGCGATAGAAACTCCGAAATAGGTTGGCAAACAGCAAGGCAACAATGGCCACCACCAGGCCCATGACGGTTGACACCAAGGCCTCACTCACCCCACCTGTTACTCCAGCTACTTGTGTGCCATCAAAATTCCCTAAAGATAAAGAACCAAACGCCCGCATCAGTCCCAACACTGTTCCCAGGAGTCCTAACAACGGTGAAACGGCGATCACAGTGGTAAAGACCGTACTAAAGCGACGCAAAACGGGTAACTCGGCCTGGGCCGCAGACTCCAAAATCGTGTGCATTTGGCTGGGACTAAGGTGCTCATGGTTATAGCTGAAGCCGAGGGCCCGAGTAAAAATGCGACAGACGGGTAAATCACGATGGCTTGTTAGGGTTTTCATCACCTGGCCTGGGTTTTCTTGGTAGTCAATTAAGACACGCCGGATCACCTTGGGCTGAGTTGAATAAACCTTGAACCAGAAAATAAGTCGCTCCACAGACAGAGCCACCGTCAAGATTGAAAACACGAGTAAGGGATAGGCGACAATTCCCCCAGCCGCAAAGAAGTTAGTTGGTTCTGTGGCCATAGAATCAAATTTTCCTGTGAAATGCTGAGAATTAATCCTATTAATTAGTGAGAATAGATGTCAAGTATGTTGTTAAGTTTTATTTCTTTTTTGCATACACATTTCATGGTCTATGTTCTGACCCCCTCTCTTAGAAGGAGTTATAGAGACTTATGCTCCAAGAGTTATCACATGGCTTGAATTAAATCTGAGACTAATTTTTAAAAATAAGTATGTTAGCCTAATATTTCAATAGAATACTGTTGTTGACTTTGCACCATGAATGATTTTCTGCTTTTGCTTGAGAGTCGCCACCGACAAGGGTTTTGGGCAGCCTGTGTAGCGGCATCAGTCCTGCTGCATGTGTCAATTTTGGCCAATGTCGGGGCCTGGTGGCGGGTTTTACCTCAAGCAGAATCCCCAATTGCCGAGGTGATCATTTTGCCAGAGCCAGAACCAACACCCCCAACACCGGAAACCCAACCCCCGCCAGAGTTGTCGCGGACTGAACTGCCCAGGCCCCGAACAGAGCCACCCAGTCCCACAACGGCGTTACCCCGGCCTCAGCCTGCACCTGTTCAACCTGTTCGACAACAATCTCCTCCACAGCCCGCTGCGACCCCAGCCCCACCTAGTCGTAAGGCTCCATCTACCCTTGTAGAAAATGTAGCTACCAGATCAGAAGTCTCTGCACCGGTCTCAGCTTCCTCTGAAACTTCGAGTGTGTCGGTCTCTGCCCCGGTTGCTCCTCCTCCCAATCCACCGGCCCCACAAGCTGTAGCTCCACTGCCTCCACCCGCCCCTAAACCAGTTGCCTCCCCCTCTGGCCGAGTTGCTTGTCAAAGTTGCCCCAGGCCCGCCTATCCTTCTTCTATGCGACAAAAAGGTGTTGAAGGTCGAGTGGGTTTAGTCGTGGATGTTAGTCCGAATGGCAGTGTCATCAGTGCAAGTATCACTCAATCCAGTGGCTATCCCGAATTTGATTCAGCCGCATTAAGAGCCGTTCGAGGTTGGGGGTTTACTAGCAGTAGTCAGGGTAAGCAGGGATTGCCAGTATCGGTGCGGTTTGAACTCCAGTAATTGAACCCAGTGGGGGGGATAGATGACATCTGAAGATGGCCGCTATGTTGATTATGTTGAGGTGGCCTGGCTAATCACTGCTTTCGGGTTTAGATACCTCTTCTGCCTTGATTTATCATTACATTGTGATTATAGTTAGAAAAATCATCAATAAAATACCAGTTAAAACTGGTCAAATTTGGTTAATTTCTTGAGTGTGCATGGAATGAAAAGTAATGACAAAGCAGCAGGCCCTACCACTGGTTTCACTTTTTGGGATGGTTCCGTTCTTATTGGCTGGCCAGGCCTGGGCCGGGGAAACCCTTGATCCTGTGGCGATCTCTGGTCAGTCCCTCCAGCAGTCTCGGTCTGTTTTGCAATCTCAGTCAGAACCCCAGGCCCAAGTGACCTCTGTTTCCCAACTGTCTGATGTCCGCCCCACGGATTGGGCTTACCAAGCTCTGGCTTCCTTGGTTGAGAAATATGGCTGTATTGCGGGTTATCCAGACGGGACATTTCGGGGGAATCGGGCCGCAACTCGGTTTGAGATGGCCGCGGCCTTGAATGCCTGTTTGGATGTGGTGAGTGATCGATTTGCCACTAAAGAAGATTTAGCCACCGTCCAACGTCTTGCCCAAGAATTTGCGGCGGAATTGGCCACATTGCGCGGGCGGGTTGATAACCTGGAAGCTCGCACCAGTGCCCTCGAAGCCACTCAATTTTCTACTACTACCAAATTAACGGTTGATGCGCTGGTGGCCTTTCAGGTAGGGGGAGCCAGTGGCTCCATTGTCAATCCAGCCGATGGGATCACCCTTGGGGCAAGTCAATATAATCCTACTGTTATTAGTCGAGTTGATATTAACCTAATCACCAGCTTTACCGGCGAAGATTTACTGATTACTACCCTGCAAACTGGAAACGGTGGGCTGGATAGCTTCTCTGCGGCGGGAATTGGCACAGGCGGGTTGATTAACTCGGGTGCGGTTGATTACGCGGGAGTTGGGCCGGCGGTCAATCTTTATCGCTTGGTCTATGAATTTCAGCCTGTGGAAGATTTGACTATTGCTGCTGGTGCCTTGTTCTTCCCCAGTGACTACATTGATGGCAACAGCTATGCCAACGACTCATTCCAAGATTTCAGTTCTGGCTTCTTTATTAATAACCGTTTGACAGTGGTGTTTCCGGTTGACGGGCCAGGTGGCTCTGGGGCGGTGGTGCAATGGAATCCCAACCAGGGGCCCTTCACAGTCCGGGGCTTGTACGTTGCCGCCAGTGCTTTTAATGCCAATAAAAATAATGGCCCCTTTCCGGGGATTCCTGGGGGCTTGTTTGGGGATCCTTACCAGGGTTCGGTGGAGTTGGAATACGCCGATACCTTTGGGGCAGAGGAGCAAAACAGTTATGCGGTGCGCTTGCAATATACCAATTCCAGCACCATTGATATTGCCCAAAATGCTGGGGGTTTGAACTTTGAGGTCAGCCTCGGACAATTTGGCTTCTTTGGGCGGTATGGCTATTCCGGCGCAACCCTGTATGGGATTGGCAGTACCGTGGATGGCCTGGGCGGCTTTGATTTGTCCTCAATCATTCCCGCTGGCACAACCCAGAACTTCACAGCCCAAACTTGGATGGCGGGCCTGGGCTACCGAGATTTGTGGATGGAAGGCTCTCTCTTGGCAGCGGCCGTTGGTCAACCGTTTATTAATAATTTACCCAGTGCTCCAGGGGTCAATGATAGTACCCAGACTAACTATGAACTCTTCTATCGGATTCCCGTTAGCGACAATATCAGCTTAACTCCGGTATTTATGGCCGTCACCAATGCCAACAACATTGCCAACAATGCGCCTATTTTTCAGGGGCTAGTCCGAACAACCTTCTCCTTCTAGATAACCGTATATCCCACCGATCCTGGCCCTCAGTTCCGTGATAAGCTCCCAATCAAGATGCGATGAATGGTCATACCACCTTGAAAGAAATTATTCGGACTGATGCGGCTCCGGCCCCCGTTGGCCCCTATAACCAAGCGATTCGGGCCACAGGCTCATTGCTTTTTGTTGCTGGGCAGATCCCCTTAGATCCCAAGACAGGGGGCCTGGTTGGCGGAGAGGATGTGGCAGCCCAAACAAAACAAGTGATGGCGAACCTCGAAGCAATTTTGCTGGAAGCGGGCCTGGCCTGGGAGAATGTCGTCAAAACAACGGTTTTCCTTGCCGATCTAGCCGACTTTGTGGCGATGAACGATGTCTATGCCCAATATTTTGCTGAAGGCCATGCTCCGGCCCGGGCCTGTGTGGAAGTGGCACGGTTGCCTAAAGATGTGCGGGTTGAGATTGATTGCATTGCGGTTAGTCCCCAGGCCTGAGGCCATAACCTGAAATTAGATCAACAAAAAAGTCTCAACTGTCATTCAAACAAAGGGTCAAGGCTTTCTTCATTTTATTTGGTGGCGGGGCACTTCATCCGACTAAAGCCTGAAAGCACTGATGTATAAGAATTCTTATTGAGACTACCTCATTGGTTACCCTCAAAAGTTGTTGCTTATTTGAAATGAGAAGTAGAGTTTTTTAAGAGACCACTGGGGTTTATTGTCCTATCTTAGGTCTTTCATCTGCCAGGCCCAGAATTGGTATGGACAGTAAGGTGGCAGCTTGTATTTAGTTTGAGAAGTTTGAAGTCTCAATCAGACATGGGACGGTCACCAATGAAATTTAATTGTTTGAATTAACCCAAGCCCTCACCTGGGTATTTTTTTAGGGATGGTCAAACCAGAGAACCTTAATCACGCCGCCGCCCACTAACGTCACCAGGCCCACAATGAACGTCCAGAGGCGGGCATCCGTAGAACCTTGCTGAATGTGAAGTTCGTTAACGTCATCACGGAGTTCAGACCGTAAGCCATCAACCTTGTCATTAACTGCCTTAATCTCGCTCTTAAGTTCAGCTCTGACTGCCTCCACTTTGTCATTGAGTGCCTTGAACTGTTCATCATTCTTAGCCTGGTTAACTCTGACCTCCAAGGTTAAGGCTTGCATATCATTCCTCATAGCTTGGATCGCTCCCAATATGGCCTGGGTATCCGATGCTGTTAACTCACTCATTACTATCTCCCTTGGGTTTACGCCCTCTACGTTTTTGAACTGGGAGAGCTTTGGCAACATCCCCAGGCCTGGTAGTTGCTCCCAATTTGGGAACATCATCTAGCCCCCCGATCGGTTCACTTGGGGAGGGGTTCATCAATTCCCGCTGTGCAGCTTCAGTGATCACACGCCGAAGCCAGGGAGTTTTGTGCTTACCCATTGCTCTTACTGCTTGGTAAACGGGCATTTCAACCCTCACCTGTAAAGGCTGGGGAGATAACTTATCTTCAGTATCATCCAGCCTCTCAAACTGCGAATCAAGGAACTTGGGAGGCAAAAACGGATTTGGATTAGCCATAAAATAACCATCTCAATACTACCAGTGTACAGGCATTAGTGAAACTTACATCTTTATGCCAGTAAACAAGAAAATACCAATCAAAAATTGCTGTGCCTGTACGATAAATAAGTTCAATTTGTGGCCTGTGGGGAGTGACTAACCAGTCCAGTTTTTGCTCATTTCACACTAAAGACTGTCATCACTTCATCGCCAAGATGGTTGATCACTTTAGCGGTAATCCGGCCAGACTGAAGTTTTGGAAATGGGCGAGAGGTATCCCTATACAAACTATTTCAGGCCTGTTCATCAATTTCGCTTTGGCGGCGCATTGACAACTAAATCCGACCAATCTTGCTCATCCTTGCCATGCTACACCAACTGCGGGCCTAAATCTCGATTGCACCGTTCGTAGGCCACTTGAATTGGGGTTTTGTCCGCATCCGACATTAACGACTCATACTCAGCCGTGGGAATATTTTTCCGGGTATCAGCCCCATATTTCAGGGTTTCAACCTGTTTGTTGGTGCTTGTAATCCTTCTCCGGGCAGCCATACTATAAACTCTCTCCAGTCAAAATTTGATAAAGAGCGGTATTGATATAAAAATTAGAGCGACCAATTTTGCGTTTTTCCAGAAACCCTCCTGAAACCAGTTCGTTCAAATACTTAGTCGCCGTTAGTCTTGTCACATTCAAATCTCTTTGGACAAACTCAATTTTGGTATAGGGATGCTTAAACAGATTATTGATTAAGTCTTGGCTATAAAACTTATACTGTTTGCGGATGTGATGCTTCATTTCTAATAACAAAGCCTTGATCGCTAAAATCGTCTCAATCGTCTGTGTTGCAGTTTCTTCAACAGCCGTGAGCATATAGAGTATCCAGTCTTCCCAAAGGTTTTTATCTCGCACCCGTTGTAGCAGACAATAGTAATCGGCCTTAGTCCGAACAATAGACCGACTGAGATATAAGACCGGAATATCCAATAATCCTTCTTTAACCAGATATAAGACATTGATAATCCGTCCCGTCCGACCATTGCCATCGTAAAACGGGTGAATACTCTCAAACTGATGATGAATAATCGCCATCTTAATCAGCGGATCAGTGATAAAAATCGGCTCCTCATTCATAAACCGCTCTAACTCGCCCATCATCTCTGGAACCACATCTGGCGGGGGTGGCGCATAAACCACATGACCAAAATTATCCTTCAGGACTGTGCTTGGAACTTTGCGAAACCCAGCCCGGTTATGCTCTAGCGTGGCCTGGATGTTCAAAATGTGATTCAGCGTCAGGAGTCCAGTGGCTTGCACGGCTTCAAACCCAACTCGCAGGGCCTCACGGTAACGTAATACTTCTTTCCCGGCTAAGCTGTGTTGGTCATCCGGCAAGAGATCATCCTTGAATAGCTCATCATGGGTCGTGATGATATTTTCGATGGCTGAACTATCTTTTGCCTCTTGCAGAGCTAATGTATTGATTAAAATACTTTGATTGGGGATTGTTCCAGCAATACCTTTGAGTTCCGCCAGCTTCCGACTGGTCGTTGCCAACTTCTTCAAGATCGCCACGGTCTCAAATTGTCTGGGCGAAAGACTTCCCAACGATGTGTAAGCTGTCATCAGAGACACCGGGCCTGGGTTGACGTGTATAGGAAAAGCGGTTTTTGTATACATATCCTAGGCAATGTGTATAGTTTTGGCCTGTTTTTGCTTAATCACATCATGGCCTGCCCAGTCTGCTCAGTATTAATGGACTGTAAAGATTGCACTTGGGCGGCTGCATAGTGTTGATACCGCTCAATTTCTTGTTGCAGATTAGGAACAGATTCCCACTCTCCCGCTTCGATGGAGTTCATCAAGGCCTGTTCTTCTGCATCAAGTTCAAAATCCCAATAACGGCGGGGAATATCCTTGAGTTGAGGCTGAAAACCACCCATTTTGGCTAATGCTTGTGCGGCCAGTTTCGCTTTAGGTGTTTCATTCGTTTGCGACATGGTTAGTCACCCAACACAGATTCATAAAGGTCAGCCAACGCAATCTCTACCCCAACAGAGACTAACTTGATTGAGGTATCCAGCCCACTGTGGTCAGTGAATAACCATTGATGATCCGCTTGCTTCACAAATTGCTCCACATAGGGCCTGGCCTGGTCAATGACCAAATATTCCTGAAATGTGGGAATCGTCCGATAAGCGGCAAACTTATCGCCCCGGTCATAGGGACTGGTTGAATCCGACAACACCTCAGCAATCAAGAGGGGATTTGTTACCGTATCTCTGCGGTTATCTTGTAACACCACCGGATCAGCAATCACCATCACATCAGGGTAGGTATAGACCTTAAACTCTGGAACCCATAACCGTTGATTCGTAATGAAAATGCTGTAGGATTTCTTCCGCAAACTAAACCACAACACTGCATACAACGCCCCCGCCACTTTGTTGTGTTCCGGTGTACCTCCCGTCATGCACACAATTTCTCCATGGCGATATTCCCGGCGCAGGCCATCCGTCACTTCCGCCTCAGCTTCTAGGGAGAAGTAGTCCTCAACGGTATAAGGAGGTTTGGATAGGATAGCTGTCATGATGATTCTCCTAGCTGTTGGATGAGCCGCCCAAAATTTTCCTCAATCAACTGCTTAAAGTCTGCCTCAATTTCATAGACTTCCTTAAATTCAGCAAAGGCCCAGCGACCAAACTTACCTAAATTATTAACGCCTGGAACCCAATAATTCTGCATCATATTTGCTTTGTCCTTGGCATCTTCCCCCGAAAGCTCTTAATCTCCACCACTAGGTTTAATAGGTCAGCGTCCCCATGCCTAGCATCCACCCGGGCAATAAAATCGGGAATATATTTGCGGGGGCATCCGACAAAATTCAGCCTCCCAATCACTATCGCACACGACCCAATTCACATGGCAATGCCGAGGACTGGTCTGCCACAGCGTTTGCTTCGAGGTACTGAAATTCACATGACTGGTGCTGCCTGTGGGGTTGTAGGTATCCAGAATCGCTTTAATCGGTTTCTCTTTAGCCGTTCCTTCTGTAATCGCTGCCTTAATCCGTTCACAGGCCATATCCGCGATTTCGCGATCCATCAACTGCCCTAAAGATGTCCCTCCAGTAAATTTGAAATAGCTTTCAATCCAGGCCTGGACAATCCGCCTCAGTTGTCCAAACAAAAAACAACTTTGGTTCATCTCCGGGATACCGAAACTTGTTGTAGAGTGAATGCTTTGTCAACTCATAGACGACTGTGTTCTGCCGAATGTTTTCCAAATCCTTAATCGTTAAACCAACCCCTTCGCCAATAATTCCATCATTGCGTATCACCATTGGCCCGACAAATCCGGGGTCAGCTTCAACTCGGAATCCGCCGTACAGGTAGCCGTCAGTTTAGTTTCGGGTAACTCAGTTCGATAGCCCTGCACCTGTGGGAACGTAATCTCTAACGCATCCCCAATGAGACTGAACTCGATAAAAGAAATGCCCACAAGTCACTTAAACAAAGGACTTATGGACAATCTCAGATTAGTTATTTATGGCGGGGCACGGATTTGAACCGTGGACCTTCGGGTTATGAGCCCGACGAGCTACCAGGCTGCTCTACCCCGCGTTATCCAGGAATTTAACTATAGCGCATATTCCAGCCTGTTGACCAGGCCCGGTGACAAAAATGTTGACATTTATCAAAATTAAAAGCATCAAGCGTCTTCAGACCCAAATAAGTCAACTGGGGCATCCATGCGTTCTGTTTGGCGGGAATCGGTGATCAACCAATCCAAGGCTGCTGCGCGCACATCAATAGTCGTCCCATTTTTATCCACGCAATAACGCCCAAACACCAACTTATCCACCAACCGGATCCCAGCCCCGAGACGGGAATATTCAAAGATTACACAGTTATCTACAACTGCGCCACTGCAAACACAGCAATTGGGGCCAATCATGGTCGGGCCAATAATTGTCACTCCATCCTCAATCCGGGTCATGCCGCCAATATAAACCGGCCCTTGGATATTCACCTTGTCCCAATTGACTGCTACATTGATCCCGGTATAAATATTCGGAGCCACCTCCCGGCCTGGGATTTGCACATTAGCAACCTGGCCCGCTAAAACACTCCGCACCGCCTGCCAATAATCCGGGACTTTACCAATATCAACCCACTCAAAGTCCATCGTCAGTCCGAAAAAGGGCGCGCCCATCTCCACAAGTTTGGGAAACAGTTGGCTGCCAATGTCATACTCTACACCCGAGGGAATTAAATCTAAAATCTCCGGTTCAAAGATATAAATCCCCGTATTGATCAGCGTACTCAGAGCGTCTTCGACATTGGGTTTTTCCTGAAAGGCCTTGATCCGATGTTCGGCATCTGTAACCACAACCCCATAACTGGAGACTTCCTCCCTGGAGACATCTCGCAAAATAATTGTCGCAAGGGCTCCTTTTTGACGGTGCCAGGCCACGGCTTTGGTTAAATCTAAATCAATCAGGGCATCCCCACACAGCACCACAAACGTATCATCAAAAAACGGGTTAAAATCCTGAATCCGTTTCATGCCTCCAGCCGAACCTAAGGCCTTACCCACCAGCTTGCCGTCCTCAATATAGCCCTCAAAGGAATAGGCAATCTGCACTCCAAACCGCTGCCCATCCTGGAAATATTCTTCAATTTCGTGGGCCAAGTGGCTGACATTGACCATAATTTCCGTAAAGCCGTGTTGCCGCAGTAATTCCACCAAAAACTCCATCACTGGCTTTTGCAGAATTGGGATCATTGGCTTGGGAATTGTGTAGGTGATGGGGCGAACCCGCGTTCCTTTCCCTGCGGCCAAAATCATTGCTTTCATGGTTCCTAATCTGCCTCATGTCCTGATGTTTTTTTTACTCGCTAAGGTATTGGAAGTGGCGATTGTTCTCTACTCTAGGGCATAGACTTGGCCATGAATCAACAGACGAGTAATCCCCTTTCCTTGGAGATAGGAGGTGGTTTTCCGCAGGACATTGCCATCGGGAACCTTAACAACCGTTTTTCGCAGAATGCTGTCTGAGTTTTTGTAAATGCGCTGATTCCGCTGGGAAAACCGGAGTGCCACCGCCCGACTTTCAAAAATCGGTAATGTTTTTTGTTGCTCTTCATCAAGGCTGGCGTGCCCCAGACCCCGGAACTCTCCCAAGGGACGGGCCAATAACTCAGAGCGGGTGTCAATTACTAAGTAGCACGGCCGTGGCAGAACGGCTGCATCTAAGGGATAAATGGCAATTTCCGCCGGACTCGCGTCTTCTGCCAGCATTTCTGCCGCTTCAGTCGGATCATCAGGGTTATCGGTCTCCTCCTCTTCGATCTCGTCTTCAAAATCATCATCGGCAAAGTCCTCTAAATCTTCCCCTGCCAACCCACTCAGATCATCCTCTTCCTCCTCCTCACTGTCGATCTCAAGAGCGGGATAGACCCTTGTCAGAGGCTCAGGTAGGGCTTGGAGGGTGGATACCCCAATGGATACAGCTTCGGTCGCTGGAGGGATAGGAACGACAACTTCTGGTTGGCCAGGCGCGGAACGCCTACGGCGAATCAAGGGTTTAGATGTGGTTGGGGGAACTTCAGGGGTGGGTTCCGGCGTAGCTACGGAGAAGGTGGGGCTGGGGGTGACAATTTGGGGAAGCGGCTTTACGGGTGGAGAGGGCGGGGCAACCGGATGAGATTCGCCATCTCCAGACTTAATCGTGCGGCGAATTGTATTTTCACTCACACTAAACTGAGTCGCCAGTGCCTTGATGGATTCTCCTTGACCATAGGCCACCACAATTGCTGCTTTTTCGTCGTTGGTTAGCCGTTTGTAGGTCATTGCTCGCGATTATCCTAAAACCGTAAACCCCATTATCTCTGATCTCTTTGGCCGATTGAGGGGGCGTTGCCGAAGTTAGGGATCAATTCTTTGGAGCAGATTATGGAAAATTATGGGATTAAGTATTCTTAAAGGGGGTGTTTGACTGGCCTGGGGCCTGACAGATAAAAGTCAAGAGGCTGATCTGACTGACGAAAATCTTCTCAATCGCGCCAGTTAGACTGCTTTTAACTGGCCTCGATCCTCAAGCTGGAGGATGATCTATAGTCCTCAGGGGGGAACGTGATAGATGTAAATAAATGTTGTTAAATCTAAATTTTTGCTGAAATTTGACCCAATTCCTGGATTCGCCGTCAACATAAAGAAGGAATTTGAGACCCTTTTGTCAGGTTCTTTAACACTTGAATAACATTTTGCTCAGGGTTGCGACTTAGGGGTATTGGCAGCCAGAGGCTTCAAGATTTTTTGTCAGCTTTTAGCCAAGGTTGGTTTGGGTTCTCGGGTTTATCAGTGCTTCACCTCTTTATTGGATGCTTTCCTCTATGGTTCAGTCTTTTTTTGCTTCCACATCCTCTGATCCGGCTTTCTCCATCACCAATGCATCCGCCCCAAATTCCCTCCAGGCCACCGGCATCTACATCACCATTCATGGCCACTTCTACCAACCCCCCCGAGAAAACCCCTACCTGGAAGCGGTTGAACATCAACCCAGTGCCAGCCCTTTTCATGATTGGAACGAGCGGATTTATCACGAGTGTTACCGCCCCAATGCTTTTGCCCGGATTTTTAATGATCGGGGGGATGTAATTGATATTGTCAACAACTATGAATATCTCAGCTTTAATATTGGCCCAACCCTGTTTAGTTGGCTAGAACGGTATGACCTTGAGGTCTATCAGCGGATTATTGCCGCCGATCGGGCCAGTTGTCAGCGCTTGAATGGTCACGGGAACGCCATCGCCCAAGTCTATAACCACATTATTTTGCCCTTGGCCAATCACCAAGATAAGGTCACGCAAATTCGCTGGGGGAAAGCCGATTTTCAACAACGGTTTGGCCGGGAACCTGAGGGGATGTGGCTGGCTGAAGCAGCAGTAGATTACCCCACGTTAGAAGTCTTGATCCAAGAAGGGATTAAATTTATTGTCCTCGCTCCGTCCCAGGCCCTGCGCTGTCGGCCCCGCCCGAGTCAAAACAATCCCGACCCGGCCTGGTATGAGGTTGCCGGTTGCCAAATTGATCCGAACCGCCCCTACCGTTGTTTTCTCCCCGCTGGTAACCCGGAAACGGATTTTATTGATGTATTTTTCTATGACGGGCCAATTTCACGGGATATGGGCTTCAGTGACTTGCTCAATAGCTCCCAATTCTTAGCCGGACGTTTAGGCCAGGCCGTGCGCCATGATCATCGGGAATTGCAACTCATTTCCGTGGCCACCGATGGAGAAACTTTCGGCCATCACAAAAAAGATGCAGAAAAAGCCCTGGCCTATGCCCTCAAGGTCGAATTTCCCCAACGGGGCTGGCAGGTGAGTAATTATGCTCATTATCTCAGCTTGCAGTCTCCCACCTGGGAAGTGGTCTTAAAACCCGTCACGGCCTGGAGTTGCGCCCACGGGGTCGATCGTTGGCAGGCCGATTGTGGTTGCGGCGGGGGCGGGGCCTGGCATCAACGGTGGCGGCAACCCTTACGGGAGAGTCTGAACTGGTTACGGGATGAACTAACGGAGATCTATGAAACCCTAGCGGCGGAATTTTTTACGGATGGTTGGGCCGCCCGGAATGCTTACATTGAAGTGATTCAGGATCGCTCCCCAGAACGTCTCGACCAATTTTTCCACGCCTGGCAACAGCACCCTTTAACGGCCAATGAACGGGTAGATGCCCTGCGCCTTTTGGAAATGCAACGCTATGGCCTGCTGATGTTTACCAGTTGTGGCTGGTTTTTTGAGGAAATCTCCCGTCCCGAAGGAGTGCAAATTCTTCGCTATGCAGCCCGCGCCTTGGAATTGGCCGCCGATGTTTCCGGGGTGCAGTTAGAAGCCGAATTTAGCCAACGCTTGGCGGAGGCCCCCAGCAATGTTGAAATCTTTGGCAACGGGGCCGGAGTTTATCAGCAACTGGTGAAACCTTCGCAAATTAGCCTGCAACAGGTAGCAGCCCACTACGGCATGAATTCTCTCTTCACCAATTACCCCACTCAACATCACCTCTATTGCTATGACATTGTTCAAGATGACTATCTCCGTCAGCAAATGGGCAACCTTACCCTGGCCATTGGACAGATTACCCTGACCTCAGACGTAACCCGAGAATCCCAGGCCCTGGTCATGGCTGTTCTCCACATGGGGGGGTGGGACTTCCATTGCTGCTTAAAACCTTTTCAAGGACGAGCCGACTATGCCGAAACCAAAGCCCATCTGCTTAATGCTCTCCAACAGGGCAGCACCGCTAAAGTCGTTTTAACCTTAACTCAGGCCTTTGGCGACACTGCATTTGGCCTGAATGATCTGTTTGCGGAAGACCGTCACCGCTTGATGCATGCCCTGACCCAAACCACCCTTAACCGTCTCGATCAACTTTATAGCCAGGTCTATCGGGACAATTACGGGATTCTCATGGGCTTTCAACGGGATGGACTCGGAGTGCCCCAGGAGTTGCAAGTGGCTGCCAGCGTCGCACTCACTCACCAGGCCAAGGTTGCCCTAAAGTCCGTGGAGCAGGAACTTGCTGATCCCCAAAACTTACCGAGTAACAACCTCCCCCAGTATTTAATTCAATTAGAGACGATTGCGGAAGAGGCCCGGGTACTTGGCTGTAGCTTAAACTTAGGCCCCGAATCTCAGCATCTGGAGCAACAAATTCTCCAAGTCCTCTGGCATCTCTTCCACAATTTCCAACCGGATCGTCTGATTGCTTTAGTCCCCTTGCTCGGTCAAATCATTACCATTGCCCATCGGCTGGGTCTGACTTTGAACTTAGAGCCAATGCAGGAACTCTATTTCCAAACCCTCAAAACCCTGTTCACCCCGGCTGGAGATCACCCTTTACTCTTGACTTTAACCCCCAAGGCAAATCACTACCTATTGCAGCTTGGCCCCCTGTTGCGGGTAGATGTTAGCTGGATTAGCGTTTGCTTGAGATAGGTATTTTTTGTTCCTGAAAATCTCAATGGTGGATGATTCTGTGCAACTATTATTCAACGTAAGAGTGCAAAAGTTCATGACTAAGAAATGTTTGCATATCAAGATCGATATTTTCTAAAAGAATCGAGAAATTTGTTCGATCATAATCTCCTTCAAAAAAAGTTTCGAGACGGATTAAGTCTTCATCCGTGAGATATAGCTTCATAAATAAAAGTTGAGCATTCAAAGAATTAATAAATTCCAAAAGATCAGGCCGACCAATATTTTGTTTTGCTCCGTAAATTGTACTAACAAGAATGCCACGATTATCAATTTGTTTAAGAAATAAGTTGGTTTTTCTTGGATGTAAATTTAGTACCCAATCTTCTCCTTGTTCTTGAACCCGGTATCCAGCGAATTCCAAGTGATTTATAAATTTTGCCAAAGGATGAGCAGTTGGGCTGTCACTTTCAATGTTTCTCATCAGTTTATAAGAACTCCCAGAGCAACAACTTTGCCGAACTCAAACATATCACGCATTATAAAGTCACTATGAGTATGAGAAAATTATTAGACTGTTAATTTTTATTCCCAGTGGTGAAGGTTAAAACCTGTACCGGAGTTGCATCGGGGGGATACAGAAAATTCACTTGTACCAGGCGCGTTTCTTGGGGTTGTAAGGTGAGCCTCAGCAACGCTAGCCCCTGTTGTCCCTGTTTCTGAACCAGATGGAACGATTGACTTTGGGGGGTTCCGGCATCATCCCGATAACGGAGGCGGACGGTTCCCCGGAAAAAGATCCGATTCGGGGGTGGATTCAGAAACCTCAGGCCAGGCTCGGCGGCATTGGTTTTGACTGGGCTTTGCAGGGTGAGGGTAATGGCTTGGGGCTGATTTGTCGGGTTAAATAAGGGGAAATTGAGGTCGTATTCAATCCCATAGTTGCCGTGGGCCTGGTAGGCAGTGTCGGGGTAACGAGCAATTAGGGGGGCCGCTTGCACCTGGCCAGTCCCCAATGTGCCCCCAATCACTGTGCTTAAAGGAAAGGAAAATCGCTCACCCGGCCTGGGAATTTCAAGTTTTGTTGTTTGATTGTACCAACGAGAGCCGACACCCACGCCCGCCACACGACTGTAAATAATCGGCCCAGGCCGGCCTGGAACAGACGGCGGTTTATCTCGAGGGGTGACAAGAGCACCAGTTTTGAGCAGGGCTTGCCAATCAGAAAGAGTGGGGGGATTCTCCTGGCCTTGAGCATCTTGCTGGGCATAGAGTCCCAAACTGGCCAAATAGACCGGACCATTGCTGCGAAGCCTGAGGAGGGCCGAGCGACCATTCAAGGGTGGAGTCAGTTCTTTAACGGAAATTGGCAAGTTGAGCAACATGGCACTGCTTTGGGGCGGAATTACTACTTGGGCGGGAAAGATGGCTTGGCGTTGGCCCCGGAGAATCTCCGTCATCACCCGATCCCCAGGCCCGGCATAGATCATCCCTGAATCATTATTTTGAACTTCCGGCAAGGGAATAAACGGTGCATCGGGTTGGCTAACATAACTCGCGGCCTGGAGGATGTTGATCGTCACTGGTTTATGGGTTGGGTTTTGGGCAATGACCCCCAAATAGAGCGTCCGTAAATCCTCTGGTGTTGCAGGCTTGGCAATGTGGTGGGCAAAAATATCAAATCGGCCTTGAAAACGGGTGTTCAAGTGGGCAGTGGGGGTAGCCATGCCTTGGGGCGGAAAGGTTGAAAGTAAAATCCCTGCTTGAGATACCACTTCTGGACTGTTGCTATTGAACACCCTGACCTGATCCAGGCCCCCTGGTAGTGGCAAAACCTTTTGGGGTTGGAGAATCGTTTCTGGGGGTGGGGTGGTTTGGGCGAACGCGCGCAACGGTAGAGCCAGACTCAGCATGGCCAGGGTTAGGCCGGTGAATTGTCCCGTAAGAGGCATCGGTTTAGAGGGGGGTAGAGGTTTTGACGGCCGCATTGGCTTCTCGAAACAGTCCCGTCGCAATCCGAAAAAGTTCCTGGCCAGTGTGGAGATAGGAGTCATCAAAATTCAGCGTAAAGGTATAAAGGTCTTCCAGGCCATCGTCAATTTGATTCAAACAATAGTAGAGGTTCAGGGCGATGGCTCCGGCTCGGGCTGGATTGGGACAGGCCTGGAGACGGCTACGGGCAGCACTCAAGAGGGTGGTACTTTTGCCGAGGTAGCCTTGGAACTCCTCCAACAGGACATCATCAAAGGGGTCGGCGGCCAGTTGATCAATTTGTTCTTGGAGGGGTCGAATAATATTACGGATAATTTTACTGACGGGTTCATAAACGTTGCGCAGCCAGAGGGCAAAGTCCGTATCTTTCTGGCGGGCCTGATGATAATTTTCGGTGGAAATATTAACAGCTACCCCAACGGCACGGGAGCTAATCACCAACCGCTGTTGATCATAGGCCTGGCGTTGGGCCGGATCCCCCAAGACCTCATAGGCAAAATTAATCCGCAGCATTTGCTCATGGCTATGGTTCGACTGGTTATTCGTATCGGGGTGAAATTGTTTGACTAAGCGGCGATAGGCCTGCTTAATCTCGCGCTGGCTCGCAGTTGGGAGAAGCTCCAAGATGGTGTAATGATCAGGCAATGACATTGATTCGGTAGTGGGGGTGAGGACAGTTTAATTTTTCCCAGGCCCTAGGATAGACCAGTTTAGCAATCTGAGTGGGATAATAAACCCGCCCCTGCCGCAACATCATTCTGAAATCACCATGCAGCAACTCACAACCCAAGTTTTAGTCGTTGGTGGGGGAACCGGGGGCACAGCCGCTGCCATTCAAGCTGCCCGAGCCGGAGTTGAGATAATCTTGGTCAGTGAATTTAATTGGTTGGGGGGAATGTTAACCGCTGCTGGGGTCGCTGCACCCGATGGCAATGAATTAGAGGCTTGGCAAACGGGGCTGTGGGGAGCGTTTATTAAAGAAGTCCAAAAGCGGCAACCTGTGGATCAGGCCTGGGTCAGTTTTTTTACCTACAGTCCGGTAGTAGGGGCGCAGATTTTTGCCGAGTGGGTGCAGGCCTTACCGAATCTCAGGTGGATTTCTGGCTACATTCCCCAGTCCGTTAACCGCGTCGGTAATCGCATTGTCGGAGTCGAATTTGCCCCCGCGGATCGCTATCAGTTACCTCAACCCCAAAATCAACTCCCGCCCCTGAATATCCAGGCTCAGATCACCATTGACGGAACAGAACTGGGGGATTTGTTGGCATTAGGCGATATTCCTCATCGCTGGGGTTGGGATTGGCGAGAATCTTGGTCTGAGCCGAGCGCGCCGCCGATACCCAATCAAATCACCGCAACCTATCCTGTCCAGACCCCGACTTGGGTGGTGATGCTCCAAGACTATGGCGAAAATAAAACGGCTCCAGCCATTGCCTCCTCACCCCTCTGGGATGAAGCGAAATTTAGGGGGGCCTGGGCGGGTTATGCACCGGATTATTTTCTCAATTACGGCCGCTTACCCGGCAATCAATTCATGCTCAACTGGCCCCAAAATGGCAATGACTATGGGGTAAATTTGAACCGACTGATTGCCTCCCCCGCTGCCCGTGAAGAATTTTTCCGAGAGAGTCTTTGGCATAGCCAGGATTTTGCCCACTATATTCAACTCCATCTGGGGCAACGCTATGGCCTGGCTAGAGATGTTTTTCCCCTTGATCAACCTACCTTGGGAGGCTGCGAATTTGCCCTCTATCCCTATTTTCGAGAGAGTCGGCGGCTTATTGGCATAACGACTGTCACCGAGTTCGGGATTTTGCCCCAGGGCCAAGTTGCCCCCCTACCTGTGAATGAGCAGGGACAAATTACTTCAATTGCAGTGGGCAACTACCCCAATGATCATCACTACCCAGGTTTTGAATTTAAATTGGCTCCAAAATCCATTCGCTGGGGCGGTCGTTGGACAGGAACTCCCTTTACTATTCCCTTGGGGGCCTTGATTCCGGCCGGGATAGATGGATTTCTTTGTTGTGATAAAAATATTTCTGTTTCCCATATTGCCAATGGTGCCACTCGCTTACAACCCCTAGTCTTAAATATTGGGCAAGCTGCTGGGATGGCCGCGGCATTAGCCATTAAAATTAAAACATCATTAGCCGAACTCAAAATTGAACAACTCCAATGGGCACTCCTCAAAGACCCCCAGGCCCCGGCCGCAATCATTCCCTTTTATAATCTCCCTCCAGATCATCCCGAATGGTTTATCGCCCAACTCAATGTTTTACGGCAAGCAGACCCCTATCCAACGTCCGGTTATGCCCCACTCCAACCGCCGTTCCTTAACCCAGATCTCAGCCAAATTCCCATCTTTACCGGCCACATGACCCAAGCCGAAAACCAAACCTATCAACTCACCCTAGAGTCCGGCCAGGCCTGGAGTTTAGTCACCTTAAATTCCGAAATGGATCAACAGCTAAAGACCCTCCATTTAGGTCAAAAAGTGACTGTATTCGGGCAATCTAACCTGAGTGGAAACTGGATTCGAGTTATTGCCTTAGAAACCTAAATCATGGCGGTCCGGAATCACATGAGGTTTGAAACTGATTTAATAACCAGGCTCCAACCTCTGATGACTGGGTTTCCTGATTGCGGCGAAGAGCTTCTTCTAATACGCCTACACTCAACCCAGGTAAAACATTTGATGTCCTGATGGCCCAACTGCCTTGATCGGCGATCTTGTAAACAGTAATCTCTAAATTCTGGACATCTACAACCCAATATTCGGCAACACCTAAACTTTCATATAAAGCCCGTTTTATGCCTAGATCATCTAAGAGTGAGCTTTTAGCAATCTCAATCACTAAATTAGGGGCTGGAAACTGGTTTAAATCAATAATTCCTGTGCCTGAAGGTATAGCCTGATTTAATTCCCCCACATATACTGAAATATCTGGTTGACAACTTGCTACCCCCGTTTTTCGATAAGTGCAATTAGGCAAGACTTCCAATGTCACCCGCTGAGTAATCCCCCACAAACCCACAGCTAGAGACATAACATAGTCATTTTTAGAGTGGTCGTAACTAACAGGGGGCATTTCTAACCTCATGTGGCCTTTGAAATAATATCCCCACGTTTTGTCATGGGTTGGCTGCTCCAGCAGTTGGCAATAATTGTCCCAAGATGTTTTGACCCAACTATCCCCAAGGGTTTGAATAGTTACGGCGGGTTGAATTGAGGTTTGGGTCATGGTAAAAAGCTCCAAAGGACGCGAGCCAACTCTTATGTCCCTAACTTATCCTGAAAAATTGTGATTTCCAGATTTTTATCATCCCGGACGACTAAGGAGCGTTTGACTTGGCCCAGTACTAAGGGTTGGGAAATGCTAGGTTGCGGGTGGGTGACAGTCCGGGCCTGGATCAAGAGTTCATTGCGACCTACACCTAACCGACCGGGAGAAAACAAATCACTAGCGGCTTGACGGAGAGTGGCTTCCAGTTCTGTGGCTGTAATGGTTGAAGGGACAGCAATCGTGGCCAGATTTGCGCCATTATCAAACACCAAACTATAGCGGACGGCTCCCGGAATTTGGGTATGGGTCAGGGGCACGATACTCAGGGCAAATAGTCCCGCCGTTAAGACAATCATGAATCCAGTTGAACCCACCAGCCGAAACCGAAACCCCCACTTAAACAAAAAGCCCAGGCCGGCTAAACCTGCTATCCCTAAAGTCAACCAGGCCGACCACTGCCCATAGGCCAAAAATGCGTCTGGGGTAAACATTAATCACTATCCTCATTGCTGATAAATTCTGGGGCGGCGGCGGTAATAGGTTGCTCCAATGCGGCTCGGAGGGTATGCCAACTCAGGGTTGCACATTTAATTCGTACCGGAAATTGGGCCACCCCTTGCATCACATTTAATTTACGCAGTTCTTGGGGAAATTCAAATTCACCCTTCATCATGGCCTGGAATTGCTCCACCATCCTGTTGGCCTGGTCAATGGTTTTACCCCGCAGAGCATCAGCCATTAAGTCCACCGAAGCCATGGCAATTGCACAACCTTCCCCTTCAAACTGGACATCGGTAATCTGGGTCTGGTCAGGGGAGAGTTGGACGGTTAGCTCAATGGTGTCTCCACAGGATGGATTATGTCCCCGTTGTTGTCGGTCAACTGGCTCAGTCCGGCCCCGATGGCGTGGCTTTTTGTAATGCTCAAGAATAACCTGCTGATAAAGCGTGCGTAAATTGTCCAAAGACATTGTGGTAGTGGGCAATTCCCAAATGAAACAATCGTTAACACTTATAGCGTTACCCATTTTGGGTTCAATACTTCCTAGCTTAATCCTTGCACGGTTGCTTTCACCTGCAACATTTTTGTGAGTCTGGGGATTGAGGTTAATCTATATCTAGAATGTTGCGCTTCTAGCAACCCCAATCAAGGTTAGGATTTCAGCCGATCATTGCCCCAGGCCTGGAAATTTTAAGATGCACAAACCTAACTTTACCGCAAGAAAACAAAGATGGTACGGTAAAAATGCCCCCCATGAGCACCTCCTTTATGAGTAACGGGTATCAACCGCAACAAGCCTCCGATAAAAACTTGGAAGCCATGCGTAAGTTTGCGGAAACCTATGCCAAGCGCACGGGTACTTATTTTTGCGTGGATTTGGGGACAACAGCGGTGGTGCTGGAGGGCCTGGCCAAACATAAGGATGACTACGGCTCTCCTTTATGCCCTTGCCGCCATTATGACGATAAGGAAGCCGAGGTAGCTGCGGTTTATTGGAACTGTCCCTGTGTACCGATGCGGGAACGCAAAGAATGCCACTGTATGTTGTTTTTGACCCCAGACAATCCCTTTGTGGGCCCCGCTCAAGAAATCAGCTTTGACCAAATCCGTGAGGAAACCAATCGTTATTCGGTCAGTGAATGAGCTATCCCCTCAGGTTTGGCAGGCTGTTTTGGAGTTTAACCAGGGCGAGTTCTATGCCTGCCATGACACCTTAGAAGCCCTTTGGGCAGAGGCCCGTGAACCGGAGCGAACCTTTTTTCAGGGGATTCTCCAGTTAGCGGTTGCCTGTTACCACCTCCAGAACCAGAATCAACGGGGGGCAGTTCTCCTCTTGGCCGGGGGCTGTCGGCGGTTAAACCAGTATTGGCCTGCTTATGGTTGGGTAGATGTGGCTTCACTTGTTGAACAAGCCCAGGCCCTGTTGGAGTGTTTACAAACTAACCAGCCCCCCCAGGCCTGGCCAAAGCTGCACATTGTAACCTTGGCCCCCATATCCCCTAGCGTTGGCGTTGATGATGGTTTTGACGGCGAATGATCCAATAGCTGATGGTGACAGCCAAAATACTCACGGCCAAGCCGACTAATTTAGGAATGGTCTCCGGTTGATCAATATTCAAAATAATGATTTTTCGGGCAATGGCAATTAAAGCTGTCACAATAACTAATTCAACGATTTGGGCAGAAACATCCGTCCGCAGGTAAGCCGTAATATTTTCTAGAATTTCCAAGGCCACTAAAACATTGAGAAATAAACCAAAAATTCGCACTAAATCGGTTGTAAATTGCCAATAGGGGGGAGTGAGTAGCTCTGTTAAGATGAACTGGCCAACATCAGTAATGGCCGCAATAATAACCACAATCATCCCTAAGGCTAAAATTCGCGAGGCTAGACCTTCAACTCGTTTTAATGCCTTCAGAAACTTCTCGTCACTAACCGCAAGCTCGACAATGAATTGCCCCAACGCCGTCAACCAAGACATAGAAACTAACCTGAGGTTTAGACTGGCCCAAGCCTATGCCCATGCTACCAGGCCTGGTAACTTAAACATCAAAATAAATCCCTCAAAGACTTCTCGCCATCCAGAAATCTTTAAGGGCAGAACTTAGTTCTTAAAAAAGGCCCTAAAAAAGGGTTGAAATAGTTAGATTAAGCTTACTTTTGCGTGGCCACTGCAACCACTTTTGCAAAGGCATCTGGGTCAAGAATCGCCAATTGGGATAACATTTTCCGGTTAAGCTCGATGTCGGCCTGCTTCAACTGGCCAATCAATTGGCTGTAGCTGACACCATGAAGCCTGGCTGCCGCATTGATCCGGGCAATCCACAACCGCCGGAAGTCCCGTTTGCGCCGCCGCCGGTCGCGATAGGCATTACAAAGTGCTTTCATCACCACTTGGTTAGCGGCCCGAAATAGTTTGGAGTGCGCGCCGCGGAAGCCTTTCGCTAACTTGAGAATTTTTTTGCGCCGTTTGCGGGCGACATTGCCCCGTTTTACCCTAGCCATACCGTAAAAATCCTTAAATGTGCTGCAAAATTACCGATCGTCTTGAAAAAATTTTTTGTCGACACCAAGACCGTTTATTGAGGTGCTTACAGGTAGGGCAACATCAACGTCACCCGTTCCCCATCCCGCTCATCCACAACAGCCATTTGGGAGAGGCGATTTTTCCGATCGGAGCCTTTGTGCTCTAAGAGGTGATTCTTATTAGCTTTCCGGCGGATCCACTTACCACTTCCGGTGGCTCGAAATCGTTTGGCGGCGGCGCGGCGGGTCTTAAGTTTTGGCATCACTAGCCCCTATTTTACTATTTCAACACAGTCCTCTAGTATATGATCCTGACCAAGCAACTGGCAAGAACGAGGCCAAGTATGGAATTAGAGTTTATTCCTGTTGATGAATTTTATTTTGCAATCACCTTGGCAATGCGAACCTTGGCTGAATTTGGCGACCAACAGCTTGTCTCTGCGGTTCACCAGCAGTTGCAGACCCGCTTTGGCCAGGCCTCGACCGTTGCCTCTGGACATCAAAACACCTTTAACTATGTCTTTCGGGTGCACAATTACGACAACAGCCCGGCGGATCAACTGATTGTTTCCATTGCTGACTGGCATGACAAGATTCGCCTCAGTACGGATTATGGTTGGACGTTAGATGACCATCGCAAGCCCATCCGCAGCGACAAGTTTAGCCAGCGTCAAGCATTCTCCCCAATCCTGAAGTCCCATCTCCAGGCCTGGCTCGACTTACCGACAACCTTTCTGGAGGGTTCTCCCGAACATGGCTAAGGCCCCACTATTTCTCCAAAGCCAGGGATAGCGAGGTTAAACTGATCAATAGAGTCCTTTTGTAACGAATCATACGCACGTGAAATCAGCAAGAACGCGTCATCAACGGTTGACAGGCTTTGGTTTTGGGAAACTCGCTCTGGTGGTAGCTCTGGGGATGATCAATGTCCCGGCTGCTTTGGCTCAGGCCCGGAGTAGTGAAGTTTCCTACAGTCAGTTTCTCCAAGATATTAAACAGGGCAAGGTCGCTAAAGTTGATATTTACCCCGAACAGAACCTGGCGAAGTTTCATCTGAAAGGACAAAAAGACTCTAATCCGCCCCAGGAAGTCGTCTTATTTGATCGCAATTCTGAACTCGTTGAACTCCTCCGCCGCTCAAAAGCTGACTTCACCGTTGTCCCCACCAGCAGCGATAGTGCCGTCATTGGCTTGGTTTCTAATCTGATGCTGGGCTTTTTTCTTTTAGTTTTATTTCTGCTGATCATGAGACGAACGGCTAATGCACCGGGGGGGCCTGGACAGATTCTTAATTTTGGTAAGTCCCGAGCCCGCTTTCAGATGGAAGCTGAGACAGGGGTGGGCTTTAACGATGTGGCCGGGATTGAGGAAGCCAAAGAGGAACTCCAAGAAGTGGTCACCTTTTTGAAAAAACCTGAAAAATTTACTGCCGTGGGGGCGCGGATTCCCAAGGGGGTGTTGCTGATTGGACCGCCGGGAACTGGGAAAACTCTTCTCGCCAAAGCCATTGCCGGGGAAGCGGGAGTCCCCTTTTTCTCGATTTCTGGTTCGGAATTTGTGGAAATGTTTGTCGGGGTGGGGGCCTCGCGGGTACGGGATTTATTCAAAAAAGCGAAAGAAAGCGCGCCCTGCCTGGTGTTTATTGATGAAATTGACGCGGTTGGTCGGCAGCGGGGAGCCGGGATTGGTGGGGGCAATGATGAGCGAGAACAAACTCTGAATCAACTGCTGACAGAAATGGATGGCTTTGAAGGCAATACTGGCATTATTGTGATTGCCGCCACGAATCGCCCCGATGTCTTGGATTCTGCCCTCCTCCGTCCCGGCCGATTTGATCGCCAAGTCACCGTAGATTTACCCACCTTTAACGGCCGCCTCCAAATCTTAGGCGTTCATGCCCGTGGCAAAAAGGTGGATGAAGAAGTTTCCCTTGAGGTTGTGGCTCGGCGCACACCTGGTTTTTCCGGTGCAGAACTAGCAAATCTCCTCAATGAAGCGGCCATTCTCACCGCCCGGCGCCGCAAGCCAGCCATCACCAATGTCGAAATTGAAGATGCCATTGACCGCGTTACCATTGGCATGACCTTAACCCCGCTTCTGAACAGCAAGAAAAAATGGTTGATTGCCTATCATGAGGTCGGGCACGCGTTGTTGATGACCCTTCTTAAACATACGGATCCCCTCAATAAAGTCACGATTATTCCCCGCTCCGGTGGTGTCGGTGGCTTTGCCCAACAGGTGTTTGATGAGGAACGGGTCGATAGTGGTCTTTACAGCCGGGCCTGGTTATTAGATCAAATTACGATCCTCTTGGGGGGACGGGCTGCCGAAGTCGAGATTTTTGGCGAGTCAGAAGTCACGATTGGCGCAAGTAGTGATTTACGGGCTGTGGCTAACTTGGCGCGGGAAATGGTAACCCGCTATGGAATGTCGGATTTAGGACATTTGGCCTTGGAAGCCCCAGGCCATGAGGTCTTTTTAGGACGAGATTTAATGCCGCGCTCCGAATATTCGGAAGAAGTAGCTGTCCAAATTGATCGGCAAGTCCGGCAAATTGTCACCCATTGCTATGATGTGGCCCGCAAGTTGATCCGTGAACATCGCCAGGCCATGGATCGTCTAGTGGAACTCTTGCTGGAAAAAGAAACCATTGAAGGGGATGAATTTCGGAAACTAGTCCGTCAACATACCACCCTTCCAGTGAAGGAGCCAGCGGCTTTAGTGGTGGCCACATCGGCTAAGTAAGGCAAATGGGGGATGTTGTTGGCTTGGCGACAAAACCGTTATTTTCCCTACATAGCGTGGATGTACTTAGGTGGTGTGGCTCCCTTTTCCAAGAAATTCTGGAAATCTTGCCCTTAGTAGCATATTTATTTTTTAGTTTCCGGACTTTCTTTGGCATTTCCTAAAAACAAGCTATAGTACTTTCAATTAAGAAGTAAAGATGAAAAGTCAATGCCGTACAGCATGGATTTGCGCACCCGAGTCGTGACCTTTGTAAAAGAGGGTGGCAGCAAAGCAGAGGCAGCTCGTCGGTTTCAGGTGTGTCCGGCAACGGTCTATAACTGGTTGAACCGAGAGGATTTACGTCCCACCGTTGTCAAACGTCGTCAGCGCAAGCTCGATTGGGCGGTTCTAGAACAGCACGTTAAAGACCACCCCAATGCCCGCCTCTGTGACCGAGCAGCCCATTTCGGGGTGAACATTCACGCCATTTGGTATGCCCTGAAGCAGATGAAAATTACCCGAAAAAAAACAGCAAAAGTATCGAGAACGCAATCCTCAGGAACGTCAAGTCTATCTCAAGCAATTACAGGAGATTGTGAAGCGACAGGGGTCGAGACATCTCGTTTACATCGATGAAAGTGGCTTTGACAACCGAGTCTCTCAACCCTGGGGGTGGGCCCAACGAGGCACCAAGCTTTTTGCAGACAGAACCGGAAAACGAGAAAAACGGGAAAATCTACTCATGGCCAGATGCAAAGATGCTCTATTAGCCCCCATGGTAGTTGAGGGAAGCGTTGATGCCGGATGTTTTGAGAAATGGCTGTCTGAGTGGGTATTACCGACCCTCCAAGTCCCGTCCGTGTTGATTTTAGACAATGCCCCGATTCACCGGAAAAATGTGATTCGAGACATTGCCCACCAATGCGCGCATCAGGTGCTCTTCCTACCCAAATACTCGCCAGACTTTAACAAGATTGAGCACGATTTTGCTGCCTTGAAGAAACGAAGACAGTATGCAACGCCAGACACCGCCATTGATGACATTATTCGAGACTATGCCAACCGCAATCTCTAAGACTTATTTGTAATTACTATATCTATCTATTGCAACCGCTAAACCGTTGACTTAACCTGGGGTACATCATCCCCAATGATTTGACTTCACTGAAAGATAAAATTTCACTAGGATTTTGAGGCCCTGGGCCTTTGAATTGCTAGTCTGGGAAAGCACGGTTAGATCCCTACTGCGAGGCCTGGCTTGAATACCCTGTTTCAGAACCTAGAAACCGAACTGAGTCAGATTGTTGTTGGTCAAACCGGGATCATCCACGGTCTCTTAGTCGCTCTTTTAGCTGAGGGCCATGTCATTCTTGAAGGTGTTCCCGGAACTGCCAAAACACTGCTGGTTAAATTACTCTCCCGTCTGATTGCCGCTGATTTTCGCCGGATTCAACTCACGCCAGATGTGCTACCTGCCGATGTCTTGGGAACCAGTATTTTTGATCTGAACAGCCGGACATTTCGTCTGCGCAAAGGGCCCATCTTCACCCAAGTTCTCTTAGCCGATGAAATCAACCGTACCCCACCGAAGACCCAAGCAGCTCTCTTAGAAGCCATGGAGGAGCGGCAAGTCACCTTAGATGGCACGACCATTCCCCTCTCACCTCTGTTCTGGACAGTGGCCACTCAAAACCCCTTGGAATTTGAAGGCACTTATCCCTTGCCTGAGGCTCAATTAGATCGCTTCCTGTTTAAATTGGTTGTGGATTACCCCCCTGCCAGTGCCGAGAAACAAATGCTGGTCAATGCTCTTGGTGGTTTTGAAGCACGGAACTTAGATAGTTTAGCCCTAGAACCCATTATCACCGTTGAACAAGTTTTGACCGCACGCACCCAGGCCCGGCAAGTGAAAGTGGAACCCCCAGTTCAAGACTATTTGTTGGCCATCATTCAAGCGAGTCGGCAACAGGGAAATTTACTTTTGGGTGCGTCCCCGCGGGCGGCTGTAGGGTGGTTGAGAGCGGCTCAGGCCCAGGCCTGGTTAGAAGATCGTGATTTTGTTACTCCCGATGATATTAAAGCCCTAGCAAAACCCCTGCTGCAACATCGCCTCATTCTCCGGCCGGAATCGCAACTGGATGGGACAACCCTAGATCAAGTGATTACAGCGTTGCTGAGTCGGATTTCTGTGCCACGTTAGATTAGACACAGTGTTAGAAGGCTGGCTCGATGAGTGAACAAGAATTTCAAAGTAAGGTTCTAACCCAACTAGATCGAATTGAGCAGCGGATGGATACCTTAGAAACTCGCCTTGATACGATTGATAGTGACGTGGAAAAGTCAAATCTACGCTTAGATAATCTTTTAGGTAGTTTAACGACCGCATTAGTGGCAACGGTTATTTCGGCAAGTTTACTCATTCTCGCCCGCAATGCCTTTGAGTTTTGGTTGGCTTATCACCCGCCAATGGTCTCCGGTTCCTAACTTAAACGAATTGGCCTCACCCCATGACTACGATTGCCGTCCCACCGCCTCAATCCAGACCCAAAACCCCGCCACAACCATCTGCAAACCCCAGATTAGTGAAATACTCAGCCTGGATTCCGACAACCCGGTTTTATGTTTATTTAGGCTTAGGGCTAGTCATTCCAGTTATTATTTCTCTTCTCCCCGGCCCGGATGCTCCCCCTCGCACGGGTCAAGATTTAGTCACCGATATTTTGTGGTTTTTGGTTGGGGATTGGCGGAATTTACTCGGATTGGGCTTACTGGTTGTTTATAACTTGGTGCTTTTAGGCCTGGGAATTTGGGATTTTCGCCGGAGCCTGGCCTGGGCAGTTGACATCCAGCGTACCTGTGAACCGCGCTTATCCATTGGTCGAAATAATACAATTACCTTAACCGTTATCTCCCGTCATTCCCGGTTCCCAACCAAAGAAACTACCGCGATCCTCGTTGATCATTTGCCCCTAGGCTTAGAACCCCCAAACCAATATTTTGAGCCAGGCCTGGGGTATGCCCAACCGCATCATGATGACCATCAGTTTGAATTTCTTCTCAAAGCTGGCCAGCAAACCCGCTTAACCTACAGTGTTTTTCCGGGCAGACGGGGTGAATTTACCTGGCCAGGCCTGGTGGTGCGAATTAGAAGTCCTTGGGGCCTGGCCTGGTGGCATCGCCTGATTCCTGTGACGACAAAAGTGGATGTTTATCCTGATTTAATCGGTTTGCGGGCCTTATCCGTGCGCTTAAGTCTGGAGGCCAGTGGGAGTTTACGGCGGCGGCGACACGCTTTGGGGGGAACAGAATTTGCCGAATTGCGAGATTACTATTTAGGCGATGATCTCCGGATGATGGATTGGAAAGCCACTGCCCGCCGCGGCCGTCCCTTAGTCCGGGTCATGGAACCAGAACGGGATCAACCCCTGATTATTTTGCTAGATCGAGGACGATTAATGACGGCGCAAGTGGCCGGGTTAAAACGCTTTGACTGGGCCTTGAACGCAGCCTTGGCACTGGCGATGACGGGCTTACGACGCGGAGATCGGGTGGGGGTGGCAGTCTTTGATCAAGGTCTCTATCGCTGGATTGCTCCCCAGGCCGGAGATTCCCATTTAGGACAAATCTTGGCCCAAATTTATCATGTTGAACCGGTCATGAAGGAGTCGGATTACATCGGCACTGTGAGTACCTTGCTGGGACAATACACCCGCCGGGCCTTGGTTGTGATGTTGACGGAAATCATTGATGAAACTGCATCGGGGGAACTCTTGGCCGCCATGACCCGCTTAACCCCAAGATTTTTGCCTTTTTGTGTCACATTTCGGGATCCCTTGGTTGATCGCCTCTCCCACCAATCCCTAGGGGAAAAACTGACTTCATTCCAGGCCTTGGATACCCTCTATGACCAGGCCGTGGCCCTAGATTTACTCCAACAACGCCAGCGAGCCTTTGCCAAGGTGAAACAGCAAGGAGTTCTCGTCCTCGATGCTCCGGCCCCCCAACTCAGTGAAGCTCTAGTGGATCAATATCTATTACTCAAAGCTCGCGGTCGTCTTTAGCCATCCATTACAGGGGCAGAAGGGACGGCAACGGTTCTGCATCTTGGAATAGGGGCGTACTTAGGTAGCGTTCGCCAAAACTCGGCTGCACCATGACAATCAGTTTGCCAGCATTTTCGGGCCGTTTACCGACTTGAATCGCGGCATAGAGAGCTGCCCCTGAGGAAATCCCGGAGAGGAGTCCTTCTTCCCGGGCTAGTCGCCGCCCAAAGTGAATGGCCTGGTCATCACTCACTTGAATCACTTCGTCAATCAGTTCTGTTTGCAAAATTGGCGGAATAAAGCCAGCCCCAATGCCTTGAATTTTATGGGGGCCGGGGCGACCACCCGAGAGGACGGGACTATTGGCCGGTTCAACCGCGATGGCCTGGAAAGAGGGCTTACGGGCTTTGAGCGCACTGGCCACGCCGGTAATGGTTCCCCCTGTCCCCACCCCGGAAATCAGAATATCCACCAGGCCATCGGTATCTTGCCAAATTTCTTCAGCGGTGGTCTCCCGGTGAATTTTGGGGTTAGCCGGATTACTGAACTGTTGCAACATAAACGTATTGGGCAAAGAATCGACAATTTTTTGGGCCCGTTGAATACAGCCACTCATCCCTTCAATGCCGGGGGTTAATTCCAGTTCTGCCCCATAGGCCCGCAACATCGCCCGCCGTTCTGAACTCATGGTTTCTGGCATCGTCAAAATCAGGCGATATCCCTTGGCTGCGGCCACCATTGAAAGGGCAATGCCGGTATTTCCTGAGGTAGGTTCAACAAGAACAGTCTTACCGGGGGTAATTTTGCCTTGGGCCTCAGCTTCTAAAATCATGCTAATCCCAATCCGATCCTTAACTGAGGCGGCCGGGTTCATGCTTTCCAATTTGACAACAATTCTGGCTTGACACCCTTCAGCTTGCGGAATCCGGTTGAGTTGAACGAGGGGTGTGCGGCCAATCAGAGCGGTAATGTCGGAAGCAATATTCATGGGAGATTCTCTTGCGGTAAGACGGGGGCCTGGAAACCCTTTATCCGTAATTTTCGTATAAATCATGGCCTGGCGGGAGATTTTGGCTCAGGCTTTGGAAGTAGGGTTAGTACTGATCTCGCATTCCTCGCAGTCTCGTAAAGGTTTGGAGAGTTGAAGTCGCCTGGACAGCTTGTTGTAATTCCAGTTGTTCACAGCGCAGGAAGGGATTAGTTTGTTTTTCCAGGCCCAGGCCTGTGGGAATCGTCGCTTCTTGGTGTTGGCGGACGAGGAAGGTGCTGCGATAGCGGTCTTGTAAAATCAGGTTATCGGGATCTACGGTGAGGGCAAATTCAATATTTTTGAGGGTATATTCATGGGCGCACCAAACTCGGGTGTGATCCGGTAATTGTCGGATACGTTGGAGTGAGTCCCAGAGTTGAGCTGGACTGCCTTCCTTGAGCCGGCCACAGCCACAGCCAAAGAGGGTATCCCCACAAAATAACTCCCCGGGTTGATTGGCCTGGGGTAGCAGATAGTAGGCTAAATGGCCGGCTGTATGGCCGGGTACGGCAAGAACGTCTATGGAATGACCACCAAACTCTAAAATTTCTCCCCCCTCTAAAAAAACAGTTTGGCCAGGAATTCGCCCCCGATCCACCGCTGAACCAAAGATTTCCACCTGGGGATAACGCGCTTGCAGGGTGGGGATGCCATCAATATGATCCCAGTGGTGGTGGGTGATGAAGATGTGGGTTAACTCAGCGTTGAGGTGTTGGAGCTTTTCGAGTACAGGTTGGCTATCTCCCGGATCAATCACAGCCGCAGTTTGGTTAAGCGGATCATGCCAGAGGAAGACATAGTTATCACGGAAGATCGGGACGCAGTAAATAATCGGGGCCGGGGAAGATTGCACAGATTAAAGCCTCAGCAGCCAAAGACTAACCCTATCCGGATTTTAACGAGACTCACTGGGGTTTGGGATGGCCGGTAGAGATTGGGCTGATAATTAAGGAAGTTGCGCTCTGGGGAGTAAATCATGCAGCCTGTTGATGTGACAACCCTGATCGCGGTTTCCCAAGAATTAACGCAAACATGGCTCCCAGCCCGGCTGGAATTGGTCTATCAACTAGATCGGTATACTATTTTCTTGGGCTTGCGAACCTTAGAGCAAAAGGGCTGGCTGACGATCTCTTGGCATCCCCAGGCCGCACGCATTCATCTTGGCTCTCCTCCCCCCCGCCAACCGGATACCTTTACCTTTAGTCAGCAATTGCAGCACCAACTCACTGGCCTGGCTTTAATTCAACTGGTGGCAATTGACCCTTGGGAACGGGTTTTAGATTTACAGTTTGCCCGCCGACCCGGAGATGATCCCCTCTGGCATCTGTATTTAGAGATTATGGGGAAATATAGCAATGTAGTCTTAGTCAATCACGCTGGGGAAATTGTCACCGCTGCCCATCAGGTGAGTTCCCAACAGTCCCGGCTCCGTCCAATCCAAACCGGCCAACCCTACCAGGCCCCGCCCCCCTTAACCACAGCCATTCCGACTCTGACAGAATCATTTCAGCAATGGCAAAACCGCCTCAGTTTAGTCCCTGGGGCCATTGATAAACTACTGCTGACCTGTTACCGGGGCCTAAGTTCTGCCTTGGTTCGCCAACTCTTAGACCAGGCCCAATGTCCAGTTAATCTGAGCAGCGATCACCTTTCAACCGACCAATGGCAACGTCTTTTTACGGCTTGGCAGGCCTGGTTAGGGATTATAGAGTCTGGGGCCTGGGAACCAGGATGGCGAGAGTCCGGGTACACGGTGTTGGGTTGGGGCATTACCGCCACGACTGCCAGTATTTCCGAGTTACTCGAGACCTACTATGGAGATTATCTGCAACACCAGGCCTGGCAAAACCTCCGACAGCACCTCCAGCAAAAACTCCAACATCTTTTGGGTAAACTCCAGTCAAAAGCCAGGGATTTTCAGACCCGTCTAGGAACAGCCGCCGCGGCCCATACCTATCTCCACCAGGCCAACCTCCTGAATACCTATCGGCATCAATGGCAACCGGGCTTAAAAAACTTGACCGTGACCGACTTTGAAACCAACCAACCCCTTACCATTCCCCTCGATCCGGAGCGCCAGATCAGCGACAATGTGGAATCTCTTTATAAACGCTACAAAAAACTCAAGCGGGCCGAAGAGAGTATTCAACCCCTCTTGAAAGCGACAAAACAGGAAATTGCCTATTTATCCCAAGTTGCCGCCGCCGTGACCCAATGTGATAGCTATCGCGATGCCACGGATCTAGAAACCCTTGAAGAAATTCGCGACGAACTGATTGAACAAAAGTATTTATCGCCCCCAGACTATCGCCGCCCCCTTAAGCCTGGCCTGGATTTTCTCCGATTTACAACGCCTAGTGGTTGGGATGTGCTGATCGGTCGGAATAATCGCCAAAATGATCACCTCACGTTTCGCCTGGCCAGTCCCTACGATTTGTGGTTCCATACTCAGGAAATTCCTGGTAGTCATGTTCTGTTACGCCTCGAGGCCGGTATGCAGCCCAGTGATAAGGATTTACAATATGTGGCCAATCTTGCCGCCTATTACAGCCAGGCCCGTCACACCAGTCAAGTTCCCGTTGTTTATACGGATCCCAAGCACGTTTACAAACCCAAGGGAATGCCCCCCGGCCTGGTGATTTATAAGCAGGAAACGATCCTGTGGGCTTACCCCAGTCACGTGATATTCGTTCACTAATTTATAAACTTTATTTAAGTTTCTTGAAGTTTCTTTGCGTTTCTTAAGGCTGCTTAAATCCACCTTGGCCATTTCCAGAGCCAGCCACTATAGTTAGGCATATCTAAGATTTGGCCTTTCCTGCATTCGAGTCGCTTTTTCAGGCTCTCGGACGATAGGATTCTCTCTCACTTTTCCTCACAACCCGACCAAGCCCATAGCCTCGGCTAAAACCCACTTCAGTTAACCGACAGTTTATTGATTAAGTTGTCGAGACTGTAGATTTTAAGTTTTATTCCTGGCCTGGGCCGTCCGGCTCTGATTTATTCTGTTTTTGATAGTTCTCTGAAGTTAGACCCGTGTTTTTTGGAGGAATGTCTCTCATGTTGCGCTTTATTACTCACCATTGGCAAACCGTTGGACTTTGGCTGATTTTTTACAGTGTCCTAGCAGTATCCCTCAGTTTTTTTACCCATACACAACTGGATATTATGCAAAATCGTGGCCATGATTCCCAACCATTCCGATCCCTACCCCGTCTTGGATTTTAAGCAATTGATAGGATCCGTTAATTCTCCTCAGGCCTGGGGACTTCCATCTCGAAACGCCAGCAGTTGTCCAGGCTCCATTTTTGTCCAGGTTTCATCATCCGTCAGAGGTGTTGTTGCAATCACGGCTACCCGATCCTGAGGGCGAGTTAATTCCCGAAAATCCACCGTCAAATCGGCATCAATTAAATGGGCCGCCCGGAATGGAGCCTCTCGCACCACATAACTAAGTTGAGTTGAACAGTAGGCCCAGAAATCATCCCCATCGGACAAAAGGTAATTAAATGGGCCAAAGGGAGCAAGTTGGGCGGTCATCGCTTGTAATGCTGAATTTAACTGCCCCAGGCCTGGTTTACCCTCAGGGAAATTTTTCTGTAAGAATTCCAGAATCAAACAAAATGCTAATTCACTGTCTGTCTCGCCAATGGGTTGAAACAGGGGGCCGGGTTGCAAGGAACATCCTTCTAAATTGCCATTATGAGCAAAAACCCAATAACGACCCCAGAGTGGGCGGCGGAACGGATGACAATTTTCTAAGGCAATTGCCCCTTGAGTGGCTTTCCGAATATGGGCAATCACATGGGTGGAATGAATCGGGTAGTGCTGTACCAAGGCGGCAATGGGAGAGGTGATCGCCGGTTGCTCATCCACAAACAAACGACAGCCACGTCCCTCAAAAAAGGCAATCCCCCAACCATCTCGATGCTCATCTGTTTGACCCCCTCGGGCCGCAAATCCTTGAAATGAAAAGCAAATATCGGTCGGAACATTACAATTCATGCCTAAAAGCTGGCACATGGGAATCCAGAATCTAAATTCTCAGCATTATGACATCATTACCCAATTCTAACTAAGTCGTTTGCACCCCCCTGGGTAACTCTAAGGTGTCATCAATTTTGCTGCCATCATGATAAGCCGCCAACAGGACATCACAGGTTTTGCCCCAGGCCAGATTTCCCCGCCGATCAATGCCAATGGCCCCAAAATCTCGATTGCGAGAGGCTGCTTCTTGAAAGGATTTTTGAAAGGCCGTTGATAAGCTCATGCCATCAGTTACCCGCACCACAATCCGGGCTGCTAAGCATTCATCGATAATGTCCTCGCCAATCCCCGTACAACTCACTGCCGCAAACTCGTTGGCATAATTTCCCGCGGGCATGGCCGAATCACTCACCCGCCCAATCCGCTCAAACCCTTTTCCCCCCGTTGACGTGGCCACGGCTAACTGCCCCAGTTGATCTAAGACCACCACCCCAATGGTCCCCCGCCCAGCCTCAGCTACCACATTGGCCATCGTCCGCTCAAAATTCCCCGCCCGTTCGGCAACCCACTCGTTTAAGCGTAAATCTGTCATTGGGTTATAAATCGGGATGTTTAACTCTCGGGCCAATTCTGCCGCCCCTACATCGGACAAGACCCGGTCATCCTGGGATTGCAAAAATTCAGCCAAGTCAATCGGGTTTTTCAGCCGTGAGACATTGATCACCCCACTCAAGCGTTGCCGGGCCCCATCCATCAGCGCGGCACTCATGCGAATTTGCCCATCGGACTGCAATACCGAGCCTGTACCCGCATTAAACCGGGGCCGATCCTCCAAGAGCCGACAACCAAACACCGCCGCCGAAATTGCCTGTTCCCCGGCCTGGAGACGGGCATAAATTTGATAAACAATCCCGCGCAGATCTTCCCGCACAGATTCCAAGCCGCCTTTATCCTGTAACGAACTACCGGCCCCACCGTGGATGATTAGTTTTGGCTGCACCACAATGCCCTCACTTGGTTGCGTCTCTTTAGATTTCTTCGCTTTTCGATTATCCCAGGCCAAGATGAACAAAGTTTTGTAACGATTTGCAACAATATTGCCGTTTTGCCGCCGATTTTCCTTGACACCCTCAGGAACTCCTGTCTAAACTGGCATCCATAGCTCGGGGACATTACAACTGGTTCTTTATGGAAGACAAGCAAAAAGCCACGTTATACCTTTCGTCCGACTTGCACAAGCAGCTAAAAGTTACTGCGGCCGTCCAGCAGGAAAATATGTCTGATTTGGCAGAACGGGCCATTAGCTTTTATCTGTGTCATCCCGAGGTTGTGGCTGAAGTCGAAGCTCAGGAGTTTGGGGCGACCCATCGAGTTTATGCTTGTCCTGAATGTGCTACGGCTGTTGTGATGCGTGGTGATCAATTAGTTTCCCTGATCAATCAACCCACTGTTCTCGATGATGCTCATTTGACTGTTCCCGCATTACAAAATGAACTCGTGGCGGCCCGTTAGGTCATACAGGCTCAAACCACAGCAAGTTTTTTAGTTACAGTTCCTTGAATTTCTCTAACTTCTCGTTCAGTTAACTGGCGGGCGATGCTTCCCTATCTAATTTTTAGTTAAAAGTATTGTTTTTGTCCTTTCGTGGCCTGGTAACAGGGGGTGATTTTCAAAATGCGTGAAGAACTTAGCATCCTGATCCAGGCCCAGTACCCTTTGATCTATCTGCTGACATCAGAAGAAGAACGGGCCGAACAAACCATTGCCGAAATTGCTCACCTTTCCGATCAACCCCATCGTCATCACCGGAAAGTCTATATCTGGACCGTCACCCACGGTGTCGTTGAATATGGCCAGCCCCGCAACGTCAGCCATCACAACACCGTCTCCCCAGAAGCCGCCATTCAATGGGTCGTCCATCAACGGGAACCGGGAATCTATGTCTTCAAGGATATTCACCCCTTTATTGACTCGCCCCCAGTGACTCGCTCCCTCAGAGATGCTGTAGCTAGTTTCAAAGGGACTCAAAAAACCCTCATTCTCATGTCTCCCGAAGCGGCCCAACGCATCCCAGTAGAGCTAGAAAAAGAAATTGCCGTTGTGGATTATCCCCTCCCCAGCATTACTGATTTAGATGGAGTCCTCGAATCCCAATTAGACGGAACCAAGTCCAAAAAACTCCAGGCTGAAACACGGGAAAAACTGGTTAAAGCGGCCCTGGGATTGACCCTCGATGAAGCTCAAAAAGTTTATCGCAAAGCCAAAGTCACCGCCGGCCGCCTGACCGAAGATGAAGTTGAAATTGTCCTCTCTGAGAAAAAGCAACTCATCCGCCGCAACGGGATTTTGGAATACATCGAAGTGGATGAAACCATTGATTCCGTGGGTGGTTTAGAGGAAATGAAGGTTTGGCTTCAGCAGCGGGCCAATGCCTTCTCGGAAAAAGCGCGGGACTATGGTTTACCTCAGCCAAAAGGAATGTTAATCCTGGGAGTTCCGGGCTGTGGAAAATCCTTAATTGCCAAAACTACCTCCCGCCTTTGGGGTTTACCTTTACTGCGATTGGATATGGGCCGGGTCTATGACGGGTCTATGGTGGGTCGCTCGGAAGCCAATCTCCGCAATGCCTTGAAAACCGCTGAATCCATTTCTCCGGCGATCTTATTTATTGATGAAATGGATAAAGCCTTTGCCGGTGGTGCGGGGTCGGCGGATTCCGATGGGGGAACCTCTAGCCGAATTTTTGGCTCGTTCCTAACCTGGATGCAAGAGAAAAATTCTCCCGTCTTCGTCTTAGCAACCGCCAACCGTGTGGAAAAATTACCCGGTGAGTTTCTCCGCAAAGGTCGGTTTGATGAAATTTTCTTTGTCGATTTACCCAACGCCGAAGAACGCCAAGATATTTTTCGGATTCACTTGTCGAAGCGGCGGCGGGAAATTGAGAGATTTGATTTGGAACAGTTGGCCCAGGTGTGCGATGGCTTTTCTGGGGCCGAAATTGAACAGGCCATTGTGGCGGCGATGTATGAGGCCTTTGCCCAGGGGCGGGAATTTACCCAACTCGATATTATTGCTACCAGCCGCGCCACCCAACCCCTATCCAAAACCATGCAGGAACAGGTCACGGCCCTCCGAGATTGGGCCCGGCAACGTGCGCGACCGGCTGCAGCTTCCGTGGCGGAATATCAACGCCTGGAGTTTTAACAAGCTTGCTTCTGTTATGTGACGGAAGAAAGACCCCACCGTAAGGGTTTGTCCAACATAAATTACGGTCATTCAGTCCCAATGATGTTTGTCTTGTATTTTTGTCTCAATCTGGAGGAATTTCCCCATGTCTCACTTCAGCACCTTACGCACCAAAATCACCGATGCCGAAATCCTCAAGTCTTCTTTACGGGATTTAGGGATTGCCGTGAAAACTGAAGCCGATGTGCGCGGGTACAACGGTCAACGGGTGCGCTCGGATATCGTGGCCGTCTTGGAAGGCGAATACGATCTCGGTTGGTCTCGCAATGCCGATGGTAGCTTTGACTTGATTGCTGATCTTTGGGGTGTGGCTAAAAAACACAACCAAACTGAGTTGATCAACTCCATCAATCAGAAGTATGCGATCAACAAAACCTTAGCCGAAGTCAAACGGCCTGGCCTGCAAAACGCCAACGTTAAATTGGTCGTTCACGGCTAAGTTATCCGTCCTCGTCAAGCGTTTCCCAAATGATGCGGGCTGGCTCTGGTGTTAGGGTCAGTCCTTTTTCATGGCTGGTGGCGAAAAGTTTGTCGTCCTTACACAGGGAATTACAGGCCCGTGGCAGAACGTCCTTGTTTGGGTAAGCGGATAAAGACAAAATAGCCCAGATAAAGAACATAAATCACCAGGGCCACAACTGCAAAGAAGCCGAGGGTTCCGGGTTTGGCCTGGGCATGGAACATAGCTTTGAACATCAATGGGGGTTGTAACCAGGCCTGGCAGGCAGTGCGCCTAATCGCCCCAGGAATAAAGGCACAATCTAAAAATACAGCTTGCCCCAATGCTGCCAAAATACAGTAGATGGTTACCCCCCAACGCCAACTATTAAATACCAGGCCAAGGGTATCCCGCCGATCCGCGACCTCTTCGTTTAAGTCCACCCAAAACCATAAACTGAGGGGAATCAAAATTAACGCCGCAAACCCACTCACATAACTGACCGGCCATTGGGCAATCATCAGATAGACGGTTATTGCTAATAAACTGGCGATCCGCCAATAAATAATTAATAACTGGGTAATGGCCTGGGCATTTTGAATCACGGCCCACAGGAGCAACCCCAACGGCAACACCACTGTGAACAAGACCGCTAAACGAAAATCCATCCAAACAAGTTTTTGCAGCAGTTCTAAGGTCATAAGATTTGGGCGAGCAAGAGGGTAAATTGTCAGGTCTTAAGATGCGCCAATACCATAAGGATCAAAACATCACAGACGCTAATTTTAACAAGGGGCGGTTGAATCTAGGACAATTAGAAAAGTTATACCCTCATCTTTGCCCCAGCCCAGTGCCGATTTCTATCACTCCCTTCGCCTCCCTCCAGGCCAGCCAATGGTGCAAACTGATTACCGGAGCCAGCTTTCAAGATTTACCCCAAATTCATAACCTAGCCTTGGCCTACACTCTGGCGGGGGTGGACTGTATTGATGTGGCAGCGGATCCGGGGGTGATTACAGCGGCTCTAGAAGGGATCGAATCGGCCTTACACCATAATCCTGAACTCATCCAGCCGTTTTTGATGGTGAGTTTGAATGCGGGCGAAGACCCCCATTTCCGCAAAGCCGTGTTTGATCCCCAGTCCTGCCCGAGTGATTGCCCCCGGCCCTGTGTGGGTATTTGTCCGGCCGCAGCGATTACGTTTGATCTGGCCAAATATCCAAGCCCCGGAGTGATTCGAGAACGCTGTTATGGTTGTGGGCGGTGTTTACCCGTTTGTCCCTTGGGCCATATCATCACCGAATCCCAACCGGCCCAACCCCAAATCCTCGCCCCCTATATTGAAGCTGGTCAAATTCAAGCCCTGGAGTTACATACCCGGCCGGGCGAAAAAGCAGCATTTTTAGAGTTATGGCAGCAGGTAAAGGAGTTTATTCCCCACTTAAGCGTCCTTGCGATTAGTTGTCCGGATAGTGAAGGATTACAAGAGTATTTGGCCTGGATTGTTGATTTAATTTCTCCCTTACCCTGTGCCTTAATCTGGCAAACCGATGGCCGGCCGATGAGTGGAGATATTGGTGATGGAGCGACTCGGGCCTGTGTCAAATTGGCAGAAAAAGTCCTCAGCCAACATTTACCCGGATTTGTTCAAGTCGCGGGCGGCACAAATGACCATACCGTTGCTAAACTCAGGGCATCAGGACTCCTCCGATCCCCCAGGCCTGGCGATGATCCCCCCCGCTCTGTTGCTGGAATTGCCTACGGTAGCTATGCCCGTTCCTTGTTAGCCGAGTTCCAAGTTGATGGCCTGGCCTGGTCTGAAGTTCCTGATCTACTCAATGCTGCCGTCACCGTTGCCCAGTCCCTTGTCCATCAAATAAAGACACCGGCCCACCATGGTTGAACTCGCTCCCGGACAACGCCAAGTTACCGATGATCTGCCCCAACTCCTCGACATTCTCCCCCATTATTTGCAAGCCACCCTCCGAGACCACATCCATCGTGAAGATTTACTCGAAATAGTCCTGGATTTGGGCCGCCCACCCCAGGCCCGGTTTGTCAAAGGTTCCGAAGATTTAAGTCAAACCCCGGTCTCTCGGGAAGATTTAGAATATTGCGTCCAACGGGTGGGTCAGTTTAGTGGCGATAACCGGGCCGGAATTGAACGCACCTTGCATCGAATCAGTGCCATTCGCAATCGGCAAGGAACCATTATTGGCTTAACCTGTCGGGTCGGGCGGGCGGTTTTTGGCACCATTGGCTTAATTCGAGATTTAGTGGAAAGTGAACAGTCGATATTGCTCCTCGGCCGGCCGGGGGTGGGAAAAACCACAGCCTTACGAGAAATGGCCCGAGTCCTTGCCGATGATCTCCACAAACGGGTGGTCATTATTGATACCTCCAATGAAATTGCCGGTGACGGTGATATTCCCCATCCCGCGTTAGGTCGCGCCCGCCGGATGCAAGTGGCCCGGCCAGAACTCCAACATCAAGTCATGATTGAGGCGGTGGAAAATCATATGCCTCAGGTGATTGTGATTGATGAAATTGGTACCGAACTCGAGGCTTTAGCGGCCCGAACCATTGCCGAACGGGGGGTACAACTGATTGGAACCGCCCACGGGAATCGCCTGGAAAACCTGATTAAAAATCCCACCCTTGCGGATTTAGTTGGGGGAATTCAGTCGGTAACATTAGGTGATGATGAAGCGCGGCGGCGGGGCACGCAAAAAAGTGTCTTAGAACGCAAAGCCCCGCCCACGTTTCCAATTGCGGTTGAAATGCTAGAGCGAGAACGCTGGGTGGTTCATGACAATGTTGCAGAAACGGTGGATCAACTCCTGCGTGGTCATACCCCCAATCCCCAAACCCGCTCGGTGAATGAAAACGGAGAAGTTGTGATCACCCAGGCCCCGCCCGAAGCCAAAAAGCTTGAAATTAAAACAGTTCCCCTAGGTAGTGAGTGGAAAGAGAGTAATTGGCGCGCCAGTGGACAAATTTACCCATTACCGGCCACCCCCTCAGAACGCAGCCGCCCGGACTACGAATTTGCCAGCCTTCTCGAACAATCCGAAACGCTCTCACCCCTTGGCCCCAATGGGGAAGAACTGCCCATCCATGTTTATCCCTATGCAGTGAGTCGGCATCACCTCGAGCAGGCAATCAACACCCTCAATTTACCGATTGTTGTTACCAAAGAAATTGACACGGCGGATGTGATTTTAACCTTGCGCTCCCACCTAAAAACCCAATCCAAACTGCGGCATCTCGCTCATTTACATCACATTCCCGTCCATACGATCAAAGCCAATAGTATGGCCCAAATTGTCCGGGGATTGCAGCATTTATTGGGGATGGAGGAACCAAGTCCGGCGGATGGGGTGAATTTAGCCTTGTTTGCGCCCACGGGTAATGATGATGAAATTGAAGCCTTGGAAGAAGCGCGCCTCGCTGTCGAGAAAATCGTCATTCCCAAAAAGCAACCCGTCGAACTTCTGCCCCGTTCTGCCAGTATTCGCCGGATTCAACATGAATTAATCGAGCATTACCGCTTGACCTCCCAAAGTTTCGGGGAAGAACCCTATCGGCGATTACGGATTTATCCGGCTTAGTTTTTGGAATAGTCGACATGATTACAACATCTACACTAAGTCAGTCGCAACTTAAAGGTGAACAACGGATCATTCTCCATGATTTGGCCTGGGATAACTATCAACAACTCCTGCAATCACTCCCCGAAACTCGGAATCTTCGCCTTGCCTATGATCGCGGCACCTTAGAAATAACAATGCCCTTAGAAGCCCATGAATTTACACGGGAATTAATCAGTCTCTTTATCCGGGTTTTAGTGACCGAAATGGGGCTGAAGCTAAAACTCTGGGATCAACTACCCTCTCCCGCCCGGATTTAGCACGCGGGGTCGAACCGGATTGTGCCTATTACATTCAAAACCAGGCTAAGGTTGTCGGTCGTACAGTAAATTTATTGCAGGATCCGCCGCCAGATTTAGTGGTTGAAGTTGACTTTAGCCATAGTGACGTGAATAAAAACCAACTCTATGCCGCCTTGGGGATCCCTGAATTTTGGCGATATAACGGTCAAGAATGGCGAATTTTTCAACTGCAAGAGGATCAGTATATTGAGAGAGAAAACAGTCCTACTTTTCCGTGGGTTGCTAAGAACGATCTTTATAACTTTTTAACCCAGGCCCAGGCGGATGAAGTGGCAGCAGAACAGGCCTGGCGAAACTTAGTCCAAAAACAGAGAGAGAGGCAAAAGTAGAGTTTTGTATCACAGGCTACATGAATAGGGGAGGAGACGGTGATAGATAGGGTATAGGTGAGAATAGTTCCACGCTAGCCGTCCATTGAGGAAAGTCTCTTGAAAAAAGTAGAAGCGATTATTCGTCCCTTTAAGCTTGACGAAGTTAAAATTGCCCTCGTAAATGCTGGAATTGTGGGGATGACCGTCTCGGAAGTGCGGGGATTTGGCCGCCAAAAAGGACAGACAGAGCGCTATCGAGGCTCGGAATATACGGTGGAATTTCTCCAAAAGCTAAAGGTTGAAATCGTCGTTGAAGATGAACAGGTGGATACTGTAGTCGAAAAAATCATTACGGCAGCCCGCACTGGCGAAATTGGCGATGGCAAAATCTTCATTACTCCGGTGGAACAGGTGGTACGGATTCGCACGGGTGAAAAAAATCAAGAAGCCGTTTAAGGGGCTTTAGTTGTCGCCAGGCCCAGAGAGTCTTTAACCATGCCAATTCGGGGCACAACGCAACTCTTGGGGGTGATTGGCTATCCCGTTAAGCATAGTCTTTCCCCCGTTATCCATAATGCTGCTTTAGAGTCCTTAGAGTTGGATTATGTTTACCTCCCCTTCTCCATTGCCCCTGGGGATTTGGAAACGGCCCTCTCTGGGATGTTAGTCATTGGTGTGCAGGGATTTAACATCACGATTCCCCACAAACAAGCGATCATTCCCTGCCTCAAGTCCGTATCTCCTCTGGTGGATCAGGTGGGGGCGGTGAATACAGTCAAGCGGGAAGCCGGGGCCTGGATTGGCACAAATACAGACGTGGCTGGGTTTCTAGCTCCCTTACAGGCCCTAAATCTCAACTGGTCAAATCAAACGGGCCTGTTATTAGGCTGTGGAGGGGCAGCGCGGGCAGTTGTGGTTGCTTGTTGGCAGTTGGGCCTGGCAGAATTAACCGTCAGCGGCCGAGATTTGGCTAAGTTACAAGCATTTCAGGCCAGTTGGCAGGATATTCTTCCCCCCGGATTTCTCAAGGTGGTTCCCTGGGAAGGCTGGGCCAAGGAACTGGCAGCGGCGGCCCTCGTGGTAAACTCAACTCCCTTAGGGATGGCCCCTGAGATGAACCATTCCCCCCTTGCGCCTAAGGATTTAGACCAACTGCCTGCTTCGGCAATTATTTATGACTTGATTTACACGCCAAACCCAACCCAATTACTGGCCTGGGGCCAAGAGCGGGGCTTAAAGACCATTGATGGCCTGGAAATGTTGATTCAGCAGGGGGCAGCGGCTTTTCAATGGTGGTTAGGACAACCGGCCCCAGTGGATGTGATGCGGGCCCAGGCCTGGGCTAGGTTATTTCCAGAAAAGTTATAGGTTCAAGTTGATCCCTATAAAAATCCCCAAGACGAGTACCATCCTGAGGAGATCAAGGAATTAAAGTTTTCTTGAAAAATTTATCTTAGTAAAGTTCTTCTTCTTGGTGAGTCAGAATTTTACAATCAGATTTTGGATAGGCAACGCAGGTTAGAACATATCCTTTTTCGATTTGATCATCATCCAAGAAGGACTGGTCAGACTGATCGACTTCACCTTCGACAATCTTACCCGCACAGGTCGAGCAGGCCCCAGCCCGGCAGGAGAAGGGTAAATCTAGGCCCTGTTCTTCTGCAACATCCAAAATGTATTCGTCATCAGGTACATCAATGGTGGTATTTAGGCCCTGAGCCTCATTGATTAATGTCACCTTATAGGTTGCCATGAAATAGTCCTCTTCTCTTACGGAAACGGCGTTAGAGCAAGCTCTACTCTGCCCTAAATGATTAGGGGGCAAAATGCTCCATCTCTGATACTAGGGGAAAATCTCCATTTTGGTAGAGATGGTCTGGGTTGTTTCCCAATGGTTTTTGCAAAGGGTTCCATTAGATATATTCAATTTACTTATCTATCTGTACCGGAGACGCTCCTAATGGCGGTGGCGAGCGAGACGGCGATTAAATTCATAACTCATCTGCTCAAAAATGTCCCGCTGCAACCAAGGATAGTCACTCACCCACAGACGGTGGCGCGGCAGATAAATATCACTAATTTTCTCAATATCCTCTAGGTTGGCGCGACGGGAGAGAACAATGATCTCGGCTTGATCTCCAGGCCGGATGACTCGATGTTGAGGGCTGAGGCGGGCCTGGAGTTTGGTCTCAAAGCCTGTTTCATCGCCAATTTCTAAATTCAAGCGTCTTTCTCGCTTTTCAACGATTACCAATTCTCCCCGTTGATCCACGGATTCTTCTTTCCCAATTAATTCTTCCGTGACATAAACGGACAAAACTTCCCCTTGCCAAAACCCACTGTAGGGATAGCGGCGATAGACCTGATTCCGGAAACTGGCAGATACCGCTGGCCACCACAACCAATACAAACCGGCCACCAAGCCAGCCACCAGTTGCACCCCATGGCCAACGTAACTGAGGGGAAACCAGACCGCAGCGACCCCCACCACGGAAAAAATCAATCGCCGCAGAAAGTCGGGAATCTTCCCCCAAACATGACGATATTGCCGACCCGTGGCCACAGCCGGGATGAGTTGTTCAAATTTTTGGCGGGTGAGGGGTTTGAGCATGAAGCTAGAAAGGGGGAAGGGTCTGCCTCAATCTTAAAATCCCTAGGGTCATTTCATCGGGGCAACGGTGCTTTTTTAGGGTCAAGAGGTTGTCGGGGGACTAGGGGACGGAGAGGTTGATGGCTGCGGTTCCGGACTAGGCGTTGGCTGTGGTGCATCGGCATTAGACCCGGCCTGGAGTTGGGATTGAACTTGGCGGTGGGCATAAACCCCTTCATAGCCATAGCGATTATAGTTCTGCTGCTGAACAAGGTTTTCCAGGTATCGTAGCCGCTCCGGGGTGGCAGGATGGGTTGCAAACCAAGGTACAACCGTATTCCGTCCCCGATATTCCTGGTTGAGGAGATAGGTGAAATTAATCAAACCATCGGCCGCATAGCCACTCCGAGCCAGAATTCTGGTGCCAACAATATCCGCTTGACGCTCCATATCTCGACTAAAACTCGTCACCGTCACCCCCGCCACATAGCCCCCAGCCGGAATCAAGCGAGCGATATTTAGGGCAGCAGTCCCTTGGGTTGCCAGTTGAAAGCCGTGGGACAAGACCGTGTGGGCAATTTCATGGCCTAAGAGTCCCGCTAACTCCGCCTCAGAATTAGATTTGAGGATTGCGCCAGAATTCACAAACACCTTGCCGCCAGGGAGAGCAAAGGCATTGAGTTGCGGATCATTAACCACAAAAAACTCATAATCAAATTCTGAACGCCCAGCGAGTCGAGCCAGTTTTTGGCCCAAATTATTGATGTAGCTCACCACCTCAGGCTGTTCTACAAGCTTAAGTTGGCGCGTCAGTTGTTTAACGGCGGCTTCCCCAATGGCAGATTCTCCCTGCATGACCAGCATCATGGTTTGTAACGTACTCAGGGACATAAATGGGCTACCTGTGACGGCAATTCCCACAGCTCCCGTGATCGCGCTGGCAATCAGACCCTCTTGAATTTTTCCTTGGAGGTTGCGTCGAAATCGTTGCATCCGTTCATCAGCAAGGGTACTAAACTCGCCGGCCTGGGGATGATTTGGGTTGACCACGAGAAATTGACGCGCCGTTAAAGCCGATTCGAGCCATTCTTTCCGTTGATCGTGGGCCAAAATTAGGGCGCGGGTAATGTCGGCCTGGTCGGGGTAGAGCGTGGCGGCCCGTTCCAAGATGGCTAGGGCCTGGCGAGGATTGCCTTGGGCTTCAAGATACTCGGCAAGTTTAAGGTGGGCGGGAATGAACTGGGGATAGGTTTCAACGAGGAGTTGCAGGGGAACGACTTTAGCACTGTAGAGTTGTCCTTCTGAACCCGCTAGGGCTTCGCGCCAGTACACTTGTCCGGCTGGGGGGAGCTGTCCAGGATTTTGAATCGGGGGAGATAAGGGAGGCGGACTGGCAAAATTACCTTTGGCTTGCCGATAAAGCTGAGTGGCTCCAGAGATATCTCCGGCTAAGTACAGTTTGTCTCCCTCCGCCAACAAATCATAGCGGGATTGATGATAGGTCTCAGCATCAGAGGTGGCCGCAGCGGGAACCGGATCACGGTCTAAGTTCGGGTGGCTGGCTGGGGGCATATCTGCGGGAGGTAGCCCGGACTCAAGAGAACTGGGTGGGGTGGGAGAGGGTTTGAGATCCTTAGCCGAGCCCTCGAGTGGAATCAATTGGGCTGTCATCAGGCGCGCTGGGTTGAGCACTGAGATTGGGTTGGCCTGGCTTGTGCCGGTAAATAGCAACGTTGCCAGGAATAGGGCAAGGAATCTACCCCAGGGGGAACGTTGGGGCCTGGTTAGGAATTGGGGAAAGCGGATTTGATAACGCAATTGCGATGCCCTAACCTTTGGCGTGGCTCCAATATCAAGGAAATACAGGTTGATTCAGGAGTAAATATCAAGATAGCCTTACCCAGTTCTAGCATCGGTCTAGAGCGAATCGCAGCATCTCGGGCTGATGAGTACTGGCCGTCCCAAACTGGAACAAGCGGTGTAACACTATATCGAATCATGGAATGCAGTCAAAACTAGCGCATTCCTGGGCACGGATTCATCTTGACTGCCTTCCTGGTTAGTGCCCTACCGTTGCCGACTGGCTTGGGTGGGTAAGGGAGCGGGTTGAACGGCAATACTCATGCTTTGACCCTGCCGCCGGACACTTAATTCTAAGGTCGAACCCACAGAGGAATCTTCTACCACCTGTTGAACTTGATCTGCTTTGGTAACGGACTGACCATTGATGCTTTGGATCACATCACCGGCCTGGAGACCAGAGCGGGCGGCAGGGGAGTTAGGAATGACTTGGAAAATCAAGACCCCTTTATCATCCTGGACACGCACAGGGCTGTTGGGCGCACTATTTATCTGATCGCGCATTTCAGGGGTGAGACTAGCCATGCGAATGCCTAAGAAGGGATGCTCAACCTTGCCATTAGCAATCAACTGGTTGGCAATCCGCTGGGCTGTTTTAATGGGAATCGCAAATCCCAGGCCCTGCGCGCCCCCAATAATTGCGGTATTCATCCCAATCACTTCCCCCTGTTGATTCAGGAGCGGGCCACCAGAGTTCCCAGGATTGATGGCTGCATCCGTCTGAATAAAGCCAACCCGTTTATCTGGAACACCCACATCCCCACTGCTGCGTCCGGTTGCACTGATAATGCCAGCGGTGACGGTATTGTCTAGCCCCAAGGGATTTCCAATGGCAATGGCCCATTCCCCAGGCCGGAGTTGATCCGAATCCCCAATCCGGGAGATAGGCAGGTTTTCGGCTTCAATTTTTACGACTGCTACATCTGTAACCGTATCTTGCCCGAGGACTTTCCCTTCATAGTTGCGCCCATCCTTTAGTGTGACCGTCACCCGATCCGCTCCATCAATCACATGAGCATTGGTGAGAATTACACCATCGGAGCTAATGATAAACCCAGAACCCGTGCCCCGCTCTACCCGTGTTGGGGGTTGATTTTGACGAGGTGCCCCAAAGAACTCTTGGAAAAAGGGATCGTTAAACACGCGAGGAGTACGGGCTTGAACCGTGCGAGAGGAATCAATCCGCACCACAGATGGGCCAACTTTTTCAACCGCCTGAGCAATAAAGTTAATATCACCAGTCCCAGTAATTGGGGCAGAGAGTTGCGCGACAGAGGGTTGCACCAGGCCACTGCGAGATGGCAAAAATTGTCCCGTGAACAAAGTAGCGGTCGCGCCCAGGGCCATAAAGGAAAGGCAGGTAATGGAGCGATTGAAAACAGGGTGAGTTGCCATAGTTATTCGCAAAGGAAAGGAATAGTTGATCGAATTACTGAGACTTGACGCAAAGCTGATGGTGTTGGTTCCCAGCCGAGAGATCTACCCACTTGTATTGATAATTACTTCCCTGAGACTACTAGAATAAGAATATTATTGCCCTAGACTTGTAGATTCCTGAAAAATTGTCTGCTTTTCCTTTATTGATGCCTGCCCTAAAACCAGTGAGTCGCTCAGCTAAAGTTAGACGATTTCCCTGGGGGGCTTTTTGTGCTGTGGTTTTAGCCTATCTGACCCTGGGGTTAAATTTGGCGAATGGTAATCCTGGCTGGAGTTTTTGGGAGCATTGCCTGGCTTCGATTTTGATTGTTATTTTGATCTTGGGCTTAGGGAATATTCTTCATACTTGGGGCCGGGGAAATTTGTTGCGCTTGGTTCAACTTGGGCCCCGTAGTGTCTTTACAATGTTTTATCTGAGTTCAATCGTTACCTTAGCCGTAGTTTCTCCCCTGGTTTTTGCCTTGATCGGGATAATTGGCTCGACAGATACACTTTTACGCTTGGAAATGCGCGCCGTTGGTTATTCCCTGGCCCAAGTGTTTTTTGTTTTAATTCCCCTTGGCCTGGGCGGGATGTTACTTGGGTGGCTTTGTCATTACTTGATATCAACTAATAGTTTGGGACTGTTACTGAATGGCTAAGTGCTTATCCTGGTTTTCTATTAAATTGCCCCCTTCCCAAAGATCAGGTCATGGCCTAGACTGTCAGGCAATGGTTAGGGGTTGTGCTTTGCTTTTGACCAGATTCCGCTCAGGAGAAATGCCCTATGTTGCATCGTAAGCTCTACCAACTGTACACAGATGGCCAGGAGATTGGGGTATATCTGCGAGACCAACAACGCCTGATTGATCGGGCTCAGATTGTGGAAATTGAGGGAGATTTAGTCACCCTTCGCTATGAGACAGATGAAGAGGATGAGGTTTGCTCTTGGGAAGAAATGGTGCGCCTAGAAAGTATTGGGGCGATTACCCGCAAATTAGCCTCTGTACCCCGTGGCTTTTCTGATCCTTTGGTCTCTGAGGATTGCCCAGAAGCCGAGCAACTACCTAAGCCTTCCCCAGAGGTCAATCCCGATTAGGTTCAACTCTGGAACAAGTTGGCCTCAGATATCTAGGGCGAGCATTCTCAAGGGCTGAAGGGTTTTGCCCCCTTTTCCTTGCAACAAGACTCGCAATCCTCCCAGGCCCAGAGGGTCAATTAACTGTTGCAGGGCAGCCCGGCGGCGGAGGGCGTGATTGATGTCACCGGAGGTTTGGTTATTTTGCCGCAAACGCTCAGCCAATCCCAGGGACATTAACCAAGGGGCCTGATGGGTCAAAATCAGTGATCTTAAGCCCTGTTGCTCTCCCCAGCGTTCTAGGGTTGTGAAATCCACATGGGCGGTTAAATCCTGTTGTCCGAGATGGATATAGGGATTGTTGTGATGTCGGTGTTGGTAATAGGCTTGTAAGGTGCCATCGCTGCGGTTCGGGTGGTAATAGGTCGTTGCTGGGTAGCCGTAGTCAATAGTCAGAACAAACCCCTGGGCTAAGCGGTGCGCGACTGCAGTTAACCAATCGAGGGCGGCTAAATTCACTTCGGTGCGATACCCGTCTGGATAGGGTGGGGTTGTCAAATTCAAGCCAAGAAATTCAAAATAAGTGGCCAGGCCTGGGGTGGAGAGGGGGCCAAGTTCTTCTGTTAGTTGATTGTGGGACTCATTGAGTCGGACATAGATTTCCTGAAGTTCTCCCTGTTGCCAACAAACCCGGTGGACAGGCAAGGCATCGACTAATTCATTGGATAAAAAACAGCCCACCACAGACTCTAGAGGGATATCCCCCCAATCCCGCCAGATAGCTCGATCAATCTCTGCCCAATTCCTGAGTTGATTTTTTTGGGTTTCCCGTAGCCTCTCGGAGCGTTCAATAATCACATAGCTCAAGGCCTGGTAAAAGTCGGGATACTCAGCCTGACAAAACCGCAAAATATCAGCCGCCAAAACCCCTTGCCCTGCTCCCATTTCCACAACTGTAAATAATGCGGGTTGGGCTAAGGCTTGCCACATCTGAACCAACTGGACGGCCACTAATTCGCCAAAGTCCGGGCTAAGGTGCGGTGATGTCAAGTAATCCCCAGTTTTGCCCATTGGGGCCGAGTCGCGGTTGTAATAGCCAAATGTGGGATCGTAGAGAACCCGCTCCATAAATTCCGCAAAGGTAACCCGTTGGTCTGGGGCAGAGAGCAAGGCCTGGGATAGAAAATCTGGCAGGGGTTTGGAGTTCACTTAAGGAGATAAATGCCCATTGGGGAGAGTGGTGGCTTTCAGGGTGGCCTGGGAAAGGGTGGTTTGAGTCAGGATTGCCCCCCGCAGATTAGCCCGGCTCAGGTTGGCGCCTCGGAGTTGGACAGTCACTAACCGAGCATTGACTAAATTGGCTTCAATGAGCTTTGCTCCCCCCAGGTTCACGTTGGTCAAGGAAACATTGTTTAAAGTTGCCCCGCTGAAGTCAATGCCCCTTAAATCCACATCCGCAAGGCTGACTCCACTTAGATCAATTCTTTGAAAATCACGTTTTCCCTGGCCATAGGCTTGCACCAAATCAGTGGCTTTCTTCTGATTCAGCACAAAGGGCGCGTAACGCTCTAGGAAGTTGGGTTTAGCGGGGCCTGGGGTAGAACTGGGATTGGACATAAAAAAGCGAAAAAAAACAAATTTATGGTGAATTTTCCCCAATTCCTATTCTAGGGACTGATGATGATGATCCCGCTCTTCTGCCATAGAATTCCTAAATCTCACCACCACAGCCTACTCTTCCCTTAACCTAGGTGGACGGCTAGGGCCAAGAGTCTTAGGGATGGATTTTGCTTAAAATTGCTTTGAGTCCTTTGCGAACTTGTTGTCCGACAGTTGTCACCAAGGTGGGGCCAGGTTCGGGGAGAGGAGAAATTTCTGCCATGAGCGTGTAGTAGTCGTCTAACAGTTGATGCTCTTGGGGAGAAACAACGTCATCGGCAATTAAGAGCGTGCCAATATCCACGAGGAGTTTTTGTCGTTCGGTGGCGGTAGAGTCGGGGAGATAGGTGGCGATCAACTCTTCCGTGATGGCTAGAGGTACAGGGGCAGCTAAGAGTGACTGTAATTCGGAGTCTTCTTGCAGGTGATATTGGCTTAAGAGTTTTTGGAGATAGCTTACTTCTGTGGGTTGAAGACTGCCATCTGCCCAGGCCGCACCAATAATAATGGCGATTATTTGCCGGAGATAGGGTTGAGGATAGTTCATAGGAGCGGATGACTAGAGTGCAGGAGCGCAATGAGGATGATCACAGGGCAACTATTCCTTATGATGGGGGATACGGCGGCCTTGAGGAACATTTGTGAACATTAACTCGCTGTATGTCAGCCCCAGTTTGCGCTTTTGGTTGACCCTAATTTTGGTGGTCTGGGCCTTGGGGGCGTTGGGCCTGGGCTGGCTGGTTAAGTCCTTTGTGATTTTGTTGGTGATCCTGGCCGTGACTCCGATTCTGATCGTGATTGGTTTGCGGTTCTGGTTAAGACAAAACCTAATCCAGGCCCCCTGCCCAGTGTGTGGTTTTGAATTTGCCAGCCTCGTTAATAGTAAAACCCGCTGCCCTAATTGTGGTGAAGCTGTGGACGTTGAGAATCGCCAATTTGTGCGGCAAACACCGCCGGGAACCATTGATGTGGCTGCGGTTGAGGTGCGCTCCCAGGCCCTAGAGGATTAAACAAACCCCGTCAAGGTGGGAGAGGTCAAACCCAATGCTACATGGATTGTTGTGGTTACCGCTGTTATTAGTCTTCTTTGGCCTGGCTGGCCTGGGGTGGCATGAATGGCAAAAGTTACAGGCCTATGAACGTTGGTCCAAGGATTTTGAGACCGCCAAATATGATGTCCGAGCCGTTTTAGGCCTAAATCAAACCCAATTAACCTGGGGCAAACCCACTCGCCGTGGCCCTGACAACCTACAGATTATTGATCTTAGCCAAATCCAAATAGTGCAAGTCTGGGTTGATCACCAGCCCATTACCCTCACTGATCCACCTGCCCCGGCCCACCAGATTGAGCTAGTTTTAATCCCTCAGGATGGTTCTAACAACCTGGGGCAACCCTACGCGATTCCCTTTACCGACATTACCCTAGCGGTGAACTGGGCAGCACATTTGCAAAAGCGTTTACGGATGGGGACAGACCCTGGCCTGGGAACTCCTCTCTCCCTAAACCCTTCATAACTGGTAGTGCATCCCCGATCCATGCAGACTTTACCCTTACGTTGCGGCTCATCCCTAATGTCCAAATCACTGAAGCGTCTTGCTTGCGGTTTCGGGTTATTGACCATCTTCGGCCTAAGTGGGTTGACCACGACCGCCCAGGCCCAAGTCATTGCTCCTAGTCCGACAACAACCCTTAGCAATAGCCAACTCAGTAGTTATGCCCAGGCCGTACTAGCCATTGAACCGATTCGCCTGAAGTATTATCGCCAGGCCCAGAAAATGTTTTCCGGTCAAGTCCCCCGCAATAGCTGCTTAGCCGAGCCGAAAAATCTCGCTTCCCCCCGCCTAGATAATCTCTGTAGCCAATATTTCAATGAATCCACGCAAATTCTCAAAAAATATGACCTCACCCCCGAGGAATTTAACAACATTACCCAACAAATTCACGCTAATCCTGGTCTCTACCAACGCGTTCAATATGAAATGATGCGCCTGCAAAAGAAATAAGCATCCTCCCAAACTGCCCAGGCCCAAAGCTTTTAAGATTCTCCCTATCACCATCAGCAGGGGATCCCTAAATCCGTTAGACTAAATTCTGCTAGATTCGGGACAGCATGATCTGGGTAATGCCTGGCCGGGTGATCTAGCTTGTTGGATGATCCTAAGTCCTTGAGCAGTCTAGTTTTTACAGTTTTATCCCCGCCACTGCCTGTGTTTGCCAGTGAGCCAGTCTTGGGTGACTTGCGCTTTGATGTGGCAGTCTTGGTCTTGATGCTTGTCCTGTCGGCAATTTTTTCTGGCTCGGAAACGGCAATTACAGCCCTAGACAACTTAAAACTACGGGCCTTAATCAAGGAGCAGGGGGATCCAACAGGCCTATTCCGCTTGGTCTTGGAAAATCGGACGCGATTTGTGTCCACGTTGCTGGTGGGGAATAATCTCGTCAATAATGTATCGGCCATTTTAGCCGGGAACATTTTTGCTGTTTGGCTGGGGAGTGGTTCCATTGGCCTGGCAACGGGGGTGATTACCCTCCTCACCTTGGTTTTTGGGGAAATTACACCCAAATCCCTGGCGATTACCAATGCGATGGCGATCTTTAAGGTGGTTGTCCGCCCCATTTATTGGCTATCGGTGATTCTCTGGCCGCTAATATTCATCTTGGAGAAAGTGGTTCAAGCCCTGTTACGCCTGCTCCAACCTAATCCGACCCACCAGGGGGAATCCCTCCAGGATCTCCAACTGATGATTGAAATCTTAGGCGGGCGGGGCCAGCTTGATCTCCAAAAACGGCAATTGCTCAATAAAACCCTTGCCCTAGATAAACTCAGTGTCCGCGAGGTGGTTCGGCCGCGCACAGAAATGCAAACTGTTGCCAAAGAAGCCAGCCTTCAAGACCTGATTAGTATTTGCTTAGAAACAGGCTATTCCCGGATTCCTGTCCAAGAGGAGAGCAAAGACACGATCATTGGGGTGATTAATCTCAAACAAGCCCTCAAGGTTTTAGAAAGTCAAGGGAATCAATCTGTTGTCAGTGCTATGGATACCCCAGTCTTTGTCCCGGAAACAAAACGTCTTGCAGATCTACTGAAGGAAATGCTGGTGCAACAACTCCACTTGGCCATTGTTGTGGATGAATATGGAGGAACCGTTGGCCTGGTCACCCTTGAGGACATTTTGGAGGAGTTGGTTGGGGAAATTTATGACGAAACAGATTTACGGGCCTGGTTACGTCCGCGCAGTCGCCGGATGATCCCCAAGCTCTAGGACTGTTCCGGTGACGGAAACCCTGATGAATTTAATGTATAGTCTGTGGACTCAACCGAGGGGCAGCGTGGGTGTGGGTAGAGCCATCGAAGCAGTAGCAGGTTTTGGCAGTTCTTTGGCCCCCTCAATGGACTCTTCCGTGGCTAAGGCATGGCGGAGGGCAGCCACAAACCGACTCACCCGAATCGGATCAACGGGCTGTTCAATTTTGCCTTGCCGTTTCAGAGAACTGGCCACAATTACCCCGTTGGCGAACCGGATCAAGTCCGGAATATTTTCCCAAGTGGCTCCACTGCCAATGAAGACGGGGGTACCTTTGGCAGCATCTATGGAGAGTTCTAGGTCTTCTTGACTAGGCGGGCTGCCGGTGGCCCAACCGGATAAAATCACTCCATCTGCCAGGCCTCGTTGAATGGTATCGGCGACTGCGGTGGTGAGATTGGGGCTACCTAAAGGACGGGCGTGTTTAACTAAAACATCAGCAAAAATTTTAATATCTTGACCTAATTCCCGCCGATAGCGGAGGAGATGGTGGGCTTGTCCTTCAATTAGGCCTTGATCTGTGGCCATCACCCCGGTCAGAACATTGACGCGGATAAACTGGCACCCCGTACAAGCGGCAATGGCCAGGCCACTGTGGGCATCATTTCTCAAAACATTAATTCCCAAGGGGACGGTGACGAGATTTTTCAGCCGTTGGATTACTAAGGTCATCGCACTGACAACGGCTGGATCGACTTGGCTCTTGGTAAAGGGAGCATCAAAGAAGTTTTCGACAATAATGCCATCGACCCCCCCTGCGGCTAAGGCCGTTGCTTCCTGTTCGGCTCGGTCAATCACAACCTTAAGACTGCCGCCCCAACGGGGGGATGTGGGTAAAGGCAGGAGATGGACAACTCCAATAACAGGGCAGGCTGAGGCAAAAAGGGGCTGTAAACTCACAACAGCATTTCGATCAAGCTAAGGTGGACGGCGGCTAAGGCAGACAAGGCAGGAAAAAGAGTTGAGCTAAAAATAGCCTAGGTAATAGTATATCCTGCGGGGGGATTCTCTTTTTATGATGGATTCTGTGGTGGCAGTGGTGGGATTGGGGAGTAATTTGGGAGATTCCCTGAGCCTGGCAAACATGGCGGTTGAAAGCATTGCCACGCTACCTGAAGTGCGCCTAATAGCCTGTTCTCGCTGGTATCGAACTCACCCGGTTGGGCCACCACAGCCGGATTATCTAAATGGCTGTCTGCTGCTGGAAACAACATTATCTGCCCCAGGCCTGTTAACTGCTCTACAAGCGATTGAAACTCAGGCCCAACGTCAGCGGCCGATCCATTGGGGCCCACGGACATTGGATTTAGACTTAATTCTCTATGGCGCTTCAATCATTAACAGTCCAACTCTGACGGTTCCTCATCCCTATTTCCGTGAGCGGGGGTTTGTCTTGATTCCCTTGGTGGAGATTTATCCCCAGGGGCGAGATCCGGTCACAGGTAAAACGATCGCAGCCTTAGCCCAAGAGATTACTCCTGAGGGAATTTCTCTTTGGCCCGTTGCCGATGCTCCCGAAACCAGCCCTGGAGTTGTGCTCGACAGTCTTCTCCCAGAACCCCCCCGATCACCTCCAAGCGATGAAAGGCTGCCGGACTGGTGGGAATATTGATCACGGTTCCCATTGCGCCTGCTTTTGGATCGGTTGTGCCATAGATCAGGGTTTTAATCCGGGCCTGGAGAATCGCCCCAGTGCACATCGGACAGGGTTCGAGGGTGACATAGAGGGTACATTCCGTCAGATACCAAGTTCCGAGGATTTGTCCGGCCTGGCGGAGGGCAATGATTTCGGCATGGGCGGTGGGATCATTGTCTCGTTGGCGGCGATTTGCCCCAGTGCTGACAACTTGACCCTGGCTATCGACAATTACAGCTCCAACTGGAACTTCTCCAAATTCTCCCGCAGCAGCAGCAAGAGTCATGGCCTGGGACATCCAGTATTCATGGGACAGGCCGGGTGGTTCAGGGATGGCAAAAGACATTATGGCAAATGGAGGGGCTTACTCGCTGAAAATCGCAATCTCACATAATCAGCAAACCATTGCCCGAAAACATCACACAAGATGGGTTTTAGGTCTGTGATGACCTCTTCTAAAAAGGTATTTCGCTCAGTTGGCGTAATCAGACTTAGGTAAGGTTGAGCAAATGTTGTGAGCCAGGCCCGCATATCAGTTGGAAGCCGGGTGGGCCGGGGAATCAGCACAATTTGATTAACTGTAAACCCTATGGCAGCTAAGCGATCCTGATACTCCTCAACAGTGGGGAAATACCAGGGATTGATGGCTGCTGGATTAGCCCCCCGCTTTTCTAAAGCCATGTTTAAGGCTGTCTGAATTGTGGCAATATTCCCATGACCACCAAACTCACCAACAAATCTTCCCCCTGGTTTTAAGGCTCGCCAAACCCCATCAATCACCTGATCCGGTTTTTGCATCCAGTGTAGAGCCGCATTACTAAACACTGCATCAAACTCGGCCTGGAAGTTCAGGTGATGACCATTGAGGCAGCGAGCATCTAATCCAATGCCTTGGGCGGCATGAATCAGGTTGGGACTGGAATCAACACCGACTACGTCGCAACCAAACTCCTTTATTTTTGCCCCTAGCACCCCATCGCCACAGCCTAGATCAAGAATCTTTTCCCCAGCTTTTGGTGCCAGCCATTCCACAACCGGCAACCCTAAATCAGTGACAAAACGAGCATTCTGGGCATAGGTGTGGGAATTCCAGGCCTGGGTCATAAGGCATCTCCTCTCAACTTGCTCTCAGTCAAGGCTTCAATCGTAGCAGTTCCTGCCTCTATAGCTTGAATCCGCAACTCGTAGCCGTACAACAACCGCATTGCAGTCAGAGGAATTGTTTCTGATTTATTGATGTAAATCTCGCGATATTGACCATCTCAAACCACAGCTCCCATGTAAACGTCAAATGTGCAAGAAGTCCCATCAGCTAATGTTGGGGTGTCACGACCTGCCCAAATCATGTCCAACGCCGAGATACCATTAGCTGGTAAGGTTCAATAGCCTGAAAACCCCCTATCAATGATCGCCGTTACTAACTGATTCATGGTCTTAGTCTTGATGATAATTGATCAGGTTGGCTCGCAATTTTGAGTCAGCATTTCCTGCATCATTGGAGCATTTCATCTTCTTTAGGATAGCGGGGGGATCAAACGGCGACAGATCTCTCCGATGACTCAGATGTTATCTCTCTATTCTGAGCTAGACCATTACGCCCTGATCACAGATAGCAAAGTCAATAGCCAGCATTACCCTTGCTCATCCTCTAGTTGACGGCTAAAGTTGCTGTGTGACCATTTCTGCCAGGCCAAGGGGATGTATCTCCAGCATCTTTCACTGCGCTACTTTCGGAATTATGTTGAACAACAGGTTAAGTTCCAGGCCCCCAAAATCATTCTAGTGGGTGAAAATGCCCAGGGTAAATCCAACCTCTTAGAAGCGGTGGAGTGGTTGGCTTGCCTTAGTTCCCATCGCACGGGTCGAGATCGGGATTTAATTCAAACCGAGCAACCCCAGGCCCTGATCCAAGCAGAGATGGTGCGTGCCAGTGGCCCCTTAGAGTTGGGGGCTGTTTTACGACAAAGTGGGCGGCGGAGTTTATTGGTGAATGGGGAGTTAGTGCCTCGATCTCTGGACTTTTTGGGACATCTCAATGCCGTGCAATTTTCCAGCTTGGATTTAGACCTGGTGCGGGGGGGGCCAACAGAGCGGCGGGCCTGGTTAGATCGGGTCTTGACCCAACTAGAACCCATTTATGCCCATCTTTGGCAGACCTATCAACACATTCTCCGCCAACGCAATGCCCTCCTGAAACAAGTCCTAAACCAAACCACGGATGCCAGCCAACTGCCCCTCTGGAATCAACAACTGGCGACAGCGGGAGTTCGGTTAATGCGGCGGCGACATCGGCTGATTGAACGGTTAGGGCCCCTGTCCCAGGCCTGGCAGGAGAAAATTAGCGATCATCGGGAACACCTGCAATTGAACTATGGGGCAAATGTAACGGCCCCCACCCAGGCCCCAGAAGACCTCTGGCAAGCCTTTATGGAAAAAATACAAGCTCGGACGTTGGCCGAACAGATCCAAGGCACGACCTTAGTTGGCCCCCATCGGGATGATGTCGAGTTACTGATCAATGGCACCCCAGCCCGACAATATGGCTCCCAGGGACAGCAGCGCACTCTTGTCTTAGCCTTGAAGCTGGCGGAATTGGAGTTAATTGAGGTTGTGATTGGAGAGTCGCCCTTATTACTGTTGGATGATGTCTTAGCGGAACTGGATTTACAACGCCAAAATCAACTTCTAGGGACTATTGAAAATCGCTTCCAAACGATCATCACCACAACTCATTTAGGTGCATTTGACCCGGCCTGGTTAAGTGCTGCCCAAGTGATGACGGTCAAGGCCGGCCGAGTGAATCCAACCCTCCCATAACTCGACCTCAACCCACTACGCTGGGAAGGTGATCACTCCCGATTTAGCCTAGACTAATGCCCTACATTCGCACTCGCCAGCACGTTAATCCCCTCAGTCGCCAGTTTCAAACCCCCATCGAAACTCCGGCCTGGGAGACTGTTTTTGCTCATCCGGATCAGCCCTTGCATTTAGATATTGGTTGTGCACGGGGACGATTTGTTCTGGAGATGGCGGAAATTTGTCCCAACTGGAACTTTATGGGTTTAGAAATTCGGAAAGTCCTCGTGGATGAAGCCAATGGAATCGCCCAGGCCAGAGGTTTAGGGAATTTATCCTATCTATTTGCCAATGCCAATGTTTCCCTGTCCCAGGTTTTTGCTCCTGCCACTGTGGATTTAGTCACAATTCAGTTTCCAGATCCCTGGTTCAAACGCCGCCACCAGAAACGCCGCCTGGTTCAGCCAGAATTGGTCGCCGCCTTGGCCCAAATCATCAAACCCGGTGGTTTTGTCTTTCTGCAATCGGATGTTTTAGAGGTGGCCGTACAAATGCGGGAAACGTTTGCTGAACATTCCCTATTTAAGGTGGGTTGTCCGGCTCGATATGGCCTAGGCGAGATATGTAGTGATTTGGAGCAGGGGCGCTGGCTAGGGGAAAATCCTTTACCTGTGAAAACAGAACGAGAAAAGCGGGTTGAGTTCTATCAGCTACCGATTTACCGTTGCGGTTTCTTGCGCCAAGAGGTTGAGAATTGATTGGGCGGCACGGTGGACGGCTCCCGGTTCTCCAGCCAGGTGCTTGACCCGATCATAGCCCGCCAACATTTGAGCTTTGGTTTGGGGAGTTTGGAGAATATCTAAGCTAGTGGCAGCAATTTTTTCAGGCGTGGCGTTTTCTTGGAGGAGTTCCGGGACAACTGGCTCCATGGCAATTAAATTAGGTGGGGAAACGTAATCTAAATCAAACTTCAAGAACGTCTGATAGAGCCACAGCCCGAAAGGATTGATCCGATAAACCACGACTTGCGGAACATTCATTAAGGCAATTTCTAGGTTGACGGTTCCTGACTTGGCCAGGGTCAAATCCGCAGCGGCCATCAACAACAAGGGATCCTCTAAAATCGGAATGTCCAGGCCAAACTCTGCAACCGTAGCTGCAATTTCATCTCGATACTGAGCCAATGAGAGGGAAAGCCAAAACCGGGCCTGGGGGAGTTGGGCTTGAATAATTTTGACGGCCCTTAGAAATAGAGGCAATAGGGACTTAATTTCTTGATAACGGGAGACTGGAAACAGGACAATGGCCAATTCATCGGCTTTAAGCCCTAACTGTTGCCGGGCCTGGTCACGCTTGGGAGCATTTTTGACCCGATCCACGAGGGGATGCCCGACCCAAGTAATGTTTGCCCCGTGTTTTTTGTAGTACCGTTCTTCTTCGGGAAAGATGGCAATCATCTGATCGCTAATCTCAATCAGCTTTTGAGTTGTTTTTTGGCTATGAGACCAGATCCATTCCTGGGGGGCGATGTAATAGACGGTGGGAACTGAGAGATTTTTGCGGATATATTGGCCCAAGGTTAGATTGGCGGCAATGTAATCAATGTAAATCACTAAGTCCGGGGGATTGGCCTGGAGATATTTTTTGGCTAGAGTTTGAAACTTCAGCGTGGGGGCCACATAGCGCAGGGCCTCGACAAAACCAATGGAACTAATTCGGCGGGTGTCGTAAATAATTTTGGCTCCAGCGGTTGCCATCCGTTGTCCCCCCAGGCCGGTGATCTCCAATTCCCACCCCCGTTGCTGGGCCTGGTCAAAGAGGGCGGCGACTAAGAGACCCCCTTGCAAATCACCAGAAATTTCACCAGTGCTAATGAAAATCTTGAAGTTTTTTGTCATACCCAGCCTGACCTTAAGTGGACTCGCGAGACTCAGAGGGCGTGTTTTTATTCCCTGGAGTTAAGCCGCGCCGACCGGGGGTCTGGGCCTGGTTCAGAAAGCGATTCAGATGACCGAGCGATTCACAGGGTTCTAGGGTCTCTAAACTATTTAAGGCTTTTTCTAAGGGTAAGTCATCGCGATAGATGCGCCGAAAGGCTTGCTTGAGGATAGACATTTCCCGATCATCCAAGCCGGAACGCCTTAAGCCCACCTGATTCAAGGCACGAATCCGGGCCGGATGCCCTTCAACCAACATAAATGGCGGCACATCCCGATCCACCCGCGCCATCGCCCCAATCATGGCCAACCGCCCAATCCGGACAAATTGATGAATGCCTACCATGCCGCCAATCCGCGCCTTCGATTCAATCCAAACATGACCAGCAATGGAACTGGCATTAGTAATCACAACTTGATCTTCAATCACACAGTCATGGGCAATGTGAACGTAGGCCAAAAGCCAATTCCCGTTGCCAATTTGAGTCACTTCCCCAGGCCCATTGGCACAGTTAATCGTCACATATTCCCGAATGCAGTTATCATCCCCAATCCTGACCCCACTGTCGGCCCCGGCATACTTTTGATCCTGGGAAATAGTGCCAATCACCGCTCCTGGAAAGATTTGATTGCGTTGTCCAATTTCTGTCCGCCCCGCCAGAACCACATGGGCCCCAATTTGGGTATCCGCCCCCACTTTCACACCCGCGCCAATCACTGCGTAGGGGCCAACTTGGACAGTTGGGTCAACCTCTGCATCAGGATGAATAACAGCCGTGGGATGAATCAGGGTTTGCATGGGTATCCTAAATTCCCGCAGTGGGGGGGACTTGCTCAGGGGGGAAGGGGGCAATACTCAATCCACTAAGGAAAACATCATCTCTCCTTCACAGGCCAGTTGTCCGTTCACCTCTGCCTTCCCTTGCATTTTGCCAAATCGCTGTTGTTTAATGCAGATCAATTCCGCTGTTAAAATTAATTGATCCCCTGGGGTAACGGGGCGGCGGAACCTTACCTTGTCAATCCCAGCGAACATGGATAATTTACCCTTTAGATCCCCCATTTGCATGAGAATCACGCCACCCACTTGGGCCATGGCTTCGACAATCAACACCCCCGGCATGATCGGTCGCCCCGGAAAATGACCTTGGAAGAAGGGTTCATTCACCGTGACATTTTTGAGGCCAACAGCCCGCGACCCTGGGACATAATCAATAATTCGATCCACCAACAAAAATGGATAGCGATGGGGAAGGAGGGCTTGAATTTCAATTACCGATAAAACCGAGTGATTAGGGTCGGGTTGGGTCGAGGCCTGGGCCGCAGGGGAGGTCAAGGTGGGCATTTTAGGGAGACGGGGTAGAAGGGGGAGTAGCTGCAATGGCCTGGGCTAAACGGGTGTGAAGGGTATGACTCGCTTTGTACGCTACATAATGGGCGACAGGGGGTGTTCCCAACAGGGCTAAATCTCCCCAAAAGTCCAAGATCTTGTGACGGACTGGCTCATTGATAAAGCGCAAGGGAGGATTTACCCAACCAGAATGGCTACAAACCAAAGCATTTTCTAGGCTACCACCTTTGATCAATCCCGCTGCTTGCAGTTGCGCAACTTGTTCGGCCAGGCCAAAGGTACGGGCGGGGGCAATTTCACTGGCCAAATCTCGCACCAGGCAGCTAAACCACTGTTGGCCAATCGCCGCATAGTCGGAAAAATCAATCCCATAGGTGAGGCGAGTTTCTGGGGCCGGTAACGCGAGGGCAAAACTATCTCCGGCCTGGACATAGACCGGCTCTGCGAGAAAGGATTGGACTTTGGGGCCATTTTGCTGAATCAGACCCACAGAACTGAGGGCTGTCAACCAGGCCTGGGCCGAGCCATCCAAAAGGGGGACTTCTGGGCCATCCAAGGCAATAACGAGATTATCCACGCCAGCAATAAGCAACGCCGCTAATAAATGCTCAATCGTCCGGACAGACCCCTGCTCGGTGGCTAATTCTGTCGAAAGTTGGGTAGCTCTCACAAACTCTATCTGGGCGGGAATCATGGGGCCATCCCCTAAGTCTATCCGCCTAAATTGTCGCCCTTGATCCACCGCGGCGGGTTGCAATTCCACCCTCACCTCCAGGCCGGAATGGAGTCCTACGCCCGTAATCGTGATGGCCTGGGCCAGGGTTTTTTGGGCTGGAAACAGTTGTCCGTGAGCAGGAACCGCAAACGTGATCCCAGGTAAAGAAGTTTCAGGCATTGATTTTAGAAACGCTCCCCAATTCCAAAGCTGATGGCACTCCCACCTTGGTTATTAAAGCCAAAATCAATCCGAATATTACCGAGGGGGGTATTCACCCGTACCCCTGCCCCATAGCCCAGGCCTTCCCCTGGTTTGCCGCGGACGACCCCTGGAATCCCAAATACGGCACTTTGTGAGTCAAGGGTTGTAGCTGCATCAACAAAGAGCGCGCCGCCAACAATACTAACAATGGGGAAACGATACTCCAAAGTCCCTTGGATAAAACTGCGTCCACTGCCCAATTCTCCTTCACCCCAACCCCGGACTGAGTTCACACCACCCAAGGTAAAGGACTCATAGGGAGGTAAATCGCCCACCACCGTCCCGGCCTGGAGGTTAATGGCAATGGTTTGGGGGCCATCAAAGCGGAGGAACTTCACCGGAATGAAATAGCTGTAACTGCCCCGAAACTTACTCATAAAAATACTGCCGGAGCCAACCGGAATGGATTGTTCCAGGCCAACTCGGATTACTGAGCCACTGGTTGGCCGGAGAGGGTCATCGCGTAAATCCCGTAAAATCGCCGCCTGTACTGTTAATAGGTCATCCACCCCCGTACAACTAAAGGTCAAGCAGTCCCCTAGCTCATCGGTGGAGACAATGGCCAATGAGGCATCTCGGGAGGAGACGTTTTGATACTGCAAGCCAAGAGAACCCGTCCAGGCCTTGGGCATTAGATCGGGGTCTGTGGTAAACGGCCGGGTAAAGAAGATACTGGCCCCCAGGCGGTTAATCCGAACCCAGTCTCCATTCGCTAAGGTGACTTCTGTGGGGCCACCGGTAAACACATAGGGCACGGTCAAGCGGTTAAAGATATTCGCTGTATAGGATGTCCGATAGGGGTCTCCCTTAATCCAGGGATCCGTAAAGCCAATGTCAAAGAGAATGTCCCCCTGAGTCCCGGCCTGGATTTCCGAATTAAACTTATAATTACGTCCAAAAAGATTATTTTGCTGAAAACTGATTGTCCCAAACAAACCCGCCGCAGAACTATACCCAGCCCCAGCGGAAATACTGCCTGTGTTTCGCTCTTTGATGTTTAGGACCATGACCACCTTACGGGGATCTTCCCCAGGATCCAGGCTGACCTTGACATCCTCAAACAGGTTTAAGTCAAACAGGCTCTTCAGATCTTTTTGAACCGTATCTTGATTCAGAACACTGCCAGGTTCGGTGCGTAGTTCCCGGAGAATGACAAAGTCTTGAGTATTTTGCTTGGTCGGTTCGTCTTCTTTGTTGAGGAACTTGAGACTAATTTTCTCGACTACCCCTTCCGCCACTTGCAACGTCACCACCCCATCCGGATCCACTTGCGGCGTACCCACGACTTGGCCAAGGATATAGCCGTTATCCTGGTAGAACTTGTTGATTTGCTCAATGCCTTCTTGAATTTGGCGCAGGTTAATATTCTTGCCCACTTGGGGAGCAAAGATTTCCGTTACTTTCTCCTGCTTAAGAATTTGATTGCCGGCCACTTGCACACCCCGTAGGACTGGATAGGGTTGAACCACAAAGGTGACCCGTACCCCCAAGGGTGTATCTGAGGGATCGACTTTGACATCGGCAAAAAAGCCGGTACTAAAAATGGCGTTGGCATCCTGTTGCAGTTGCGTCCGAGTTGCAGTTCCTCCAGGCCGGGTTGAAATCACTTGATAGACTAATTGCTCCAATTCTGGCGTTTTCGCCCCTTGGACAACCACCTCAGCAATTAAAACCCGCGGTTCATCAGGGGCAGGGGGTTGGGTGGTCGTTGGGGGGGGTGAAGCGGGAGGTGGGGAGGTAGTTGGGGCAGGCGGCGTTGCGTCAGAGGGAGTTGGGACTGCTGGGGATGAGGCGGCAGGGGGGGCAGGGGTTTCTGTAGTGGTGGGGGCAGACGGAGGGGCTGGGGCCTGGGCAATCGGGAACGGGGCTAGGGGTGGCGGTAAACGGGTCTCAAATGGAGTTTCTGCCGAACCGGGCTGGGCCGGGGTCATCCCTGGGGAACTCAAAGACGGATTATCCCCCCCCTGTCCAAACTCAACCGGATTGGCAACAAGTGCAGAGTTAAGAGGGGAAATATCCGGTTCTGCTTGGGCCGATAACGCCGGAACCAGCCACCCCCAGGCCAAGACTGTTGGGAGAGCTAAAAGTCCTGAGAAGCCAGACGCACGGCTGAGGAGTAAAAATAGTTTTTCTGTCACGCGGCACACCACACACTAAGAGGTAATAATACCCAGCCATCGGGACGTATTTTACCGCATCCCAGTTCCATGACAAGGAAAGTAACTTGATTAAGATAGGTTTTTAACTTACCCCCAATCGTCCCACAAGTCGAATTTATCTGCCGATGATCACCACCATGAGCCTTTGTGACCCTGACTCGGCCGCCAAAAATGGGCCAGATCAGGTATCTTTACCTTGAGGCTTACGCCTGGGCAGCGGCCCCTATGCACTGATTTTTGATTCCTTCTCCAGTGCTAGCTTGTTGATGGCCCGCCCATGTTCTCAGCCCCCCATCGGGTTTAAACCTGCCCTATGCCCCGTTTTCTCCATCTGGCCGATGTTCATCTGGGATTTGACAAGTACAACAATCCAGAGCGGACGTTAGATTTTTTCTTTGCCTTTCAGGATGCGGTGATCCGTTATGGCCTGGAGGCACAGGTGGACTTTGTGGTGATCGCCGGGGATTTATTTGAGCAACGGCAAATTCTTCCCGCCACCTTAAACCAGGCCCAAGTGGTTCTCAATCAACTCAAAGCAGCTAATATTCCCGTGCTGGCCATTGAGGGCAACCATGACTATCGCCCCTACGGCACAAAAACCAGTTGGCTGAAATATCTCTCGGATTTGGGATTACTCTATTTGCTGGAGCCAGACGAGAATGAAACCCTCCAGGCCTGGGATGAATCGGCCAGAACCGGGGGGTATCTGGATCTGGCCTGCGGGGTGCGGGTGATTGGCTCCCGTTGGTATGGGGCGGCTGCGGTAACGGCCATCGAAACTTTAGCGGCCCAAATTCACCAACTTCCGTCCGGCCCCACGACTACAGTGATGTTGTTTCACCAAGGCCTGGAAGGACAAATCGCCCGTTATGCCGGAGCCTTACGCTATCAAGACCTGCTGCCCCTGAAAAATGCGGGTGTGGATTACTTGGCCCTTGGGCATATTCACCGCAACTATAGCTACGAGAATTGGATTTTCAATCCGGGTTCTGTAGAAGCTAACTCCATTGCAGAAAGCCAAGCTCAAACCCCACGGGGAGTTTATCTAGTTGAATTGAAGCGGGGCAAAATTAACGCCCAACTCCAACGAGACTACCAGCAACGGCCCATCCTGCGGCTGCACTTGGAGGTCATGCCAGACCAACTGCCAAAGCAGATTGAAGCAGCAGCCCAAGCATTAGTTCTGTCCCACTCATCAGCAACGCCTGCGGCCATTGTCGAACTACGCATCACGGGTCAAATTGGCTTTGAGCGATCGGAACTCGATGTCCGTCAATTGCGAGATGAATTACACGCCAAGAGCCAAGCTTTAATTTTCCTACTCAAATATGATGTAACCATCACCACCTACGAAACCGCCTTTTACGGCCCAGAACTACCCAGTCGCTTGGAGATTGAACAGACTGTTTTTACGGATTTACTCGCTGCCCAGGCCCCCTATCGAGACGTGGCGACAACCTTGGCTAGCGGATTAGCCGATTTAAAAGCGCGGGTTTTGCAGCAGGATGCCCCCGAAGAGCAGTATGACTATGTTGCGGCTCTGCTAGCAGGGGTAGGCTTGCTTGGGGACACCGGGAGCACGTTCTAAACTATGGCTGCGGGTAAACCTCCTAAACAACGCTTAGACCTGCTGATTGTCCAGCGCCAACTGAGTCTAGACCCTAGCGGCCCCCTCTCCCGCCAACAGGCCCAGCGGCTGATCCAGGCCGGTCAGGTCAGCGTCAACCAGGAGATCATTGATAAGCCCAGTACCCTCATTTCTCCCCAAGCCGAGATTGAGATCAAGCAACGCCCACCCTATGTGTCTCGTGGCGGGGAAAAACTGGCCGGAGCCTTGAAAAAATTCCCCATTGCTGTAGCCGGGCGGATCTGTCTGGATGCTGGCATTTCCACGGGGGGATTTAGTGATTGTCTGTTCCAGGCCGGGGCAAGTCGGATCTATGGGATTGATGTTGGCTACGGACAAGTAGATTGGGGACTCCGGCAAAACCCCCACCTCATTCTCAAAGAACGGACTAACATTCGTTATCTGATACCAAGTGATCTTTACAAACCTGATGATCCCCGGCCGGACTTGGCGGTTGCTGATGTCTCATTTATTTCCCTAACGAAGATCTTGCCCGCCCTTGTAAATCTGTTAATTGCCCCCAAAGAACTGCTACTGCTCGTCAAGCCCCAATTTGAGGTGGGTCGGGAACTGGTGGGTAAAAATGGCGTGGTCAAAGATGCCAAAGCCCAGGCCCAGGCGATTCAAAAAGTCCTAGAGGCGGCTGAACATCTCGGTTGGCTGCCCCAAGGCTTAACCCCTTCCCCGTTGCTGGGGCCGGCCGGTAATCGCGAATTTTTCCTGTGGTTAAATACATACGCTCCTCAGCATCCCCTCACCCTTGCCCAGATTCAAGAGATTTGTCACCAAAATTCTTAGGAGACCCAGATCAAAGTTGAACCTTATGCCGCTGCTGGCTTTTCCCAAACCACTGAATAACGCCAAAACAAATGTTGTCTGACTTTTACTATCCTCAATGAGCTTATGTAAATTTGTTGTGCTTGCGAAATAGTAAGGTACTTGTCTGTGCAGAGATGCTCTTTCATTGCTGCTGTTGCTTCAGGTGATTGCCGGATATGACTATTCTTGAGTACCTGAAATAGCCAATTGAGAGGAACTGCAACAAAATCGCTTAACTGATCTCGCCAACTTTCATGTTCTAACAAATCTAAGATTATCAATCTGCCACCCGGTTTCAAAACAGCTTTCAGATTAGGGAGTAACCTTTCAACTGGCAGATGATGAAGGGTGGTAATAGATATAATCGCATCAAATTGTTCGGCTCCTGGCTCCCATTGCAAGACATCAGCAACTTGAAAATCAAGATTTGAAAACCGTCTTGAACGCTGCTGGGCAACCTGGATCATGTTCGGAGATAGGTCGATTGCAATAACCCTTTCAAAATGTTTTGCCAGAAGACGCGAAAATTCTCCTGTTCCACAACCAATATCAAGCGCAACTTGACGTTGAGAGGGTAACTGCTTAAGGAGGAAACGGTGATAGTGATTATTGTGATCCCATCCCTCCTGATCATGCAGAGCAAGGCAATCGAAGTCATTCCGTATTTTCTGCGTCAGACTCTTGTCCATGTTGATTCAATATTCGACATCTCAGGACTGAATGATAGCCCCGCTGATAGCCTCAATAGCATAATTTTGAACACCAGCAACTCAGGGGCAAAACTCTTCCCCGCCGAGGACGTGGGGCATAATAATACGAATCACGTTGCTTAGTACCCCGTAGCAGCCGGATCAACCAAGGTTGAGAAATTAACCCGCGTCACTTTCGTTGTCCAGGCCCCATCGGGATATAACCAGACCTGCCGAAATCCTGGCCCCACTGGCTCCAAGCCAAAGTCTTGACTTGCTGGTAAAAACTGAATGCAGGTCGAAGGTGTACCAAGATAGGTGATCCCTTGTCGCTCCTGCTGAAACTCCTGATGAATATGTCCAAACAGGACTAACTTTACTTGGGGAAAGGCCTCTAGGACTGCAAACAAATCTTCGGGGTTATCCAGACGACTGCCATCTAACCATTGGGAACCAACCCGGAAGGGAGGATGATGGAGGGCAACCAAGGTGGGTGAATTTGGCGACCTCTGGAGTTGCTGAGTTAAATTTGCTAGGGTTTCCTCGCTCAAGTGACCGTGAACATGGCCAGGTAGATGGGAACTCAATAAAATAAATTGCCAACCCCTGGCCTGGAATGCTTTGGTGGCATTGAAGGGGGGATGATTTAGTTCCCTCACCATCAACTCTGGCTGATCATGATTCCCCGGCAGCCAATAAATTGGAGTCGTTAAAGAGGCGGTCAAGGAGCGCAGATATTGATAGGTTTTAGCTTGGTGATCTTGGGCTAAATCCCCCGTCAGCATTAAAATCTCAGGCGAGGGATCTAGGGCCTGGACAGCTGTCAGTACCGATTGGAAAGAATCAGCCGTAACCAAGCCCAAAAGTTTTCCAGTGGGTTCGGCAAACAAATGGGTGTCAGTGACTTGCACCAGATGTAGGGCGCGAACCATCTCCAGTCCAGCCTCACTTGACCCCTAAGAGTTCCACATCAAACACCAAGGTAGAGTTTGCCGGAATGACCCCCCCCACAGCCCGAGAGCCATAGGCTAAGTTTGCTGGAATGATCAGTTCGCGGCGGCCCCCAACCCGCATGGTGCCGACCCCTTCATCCCAACCCTTAATTACTTGTCCCACGCCAATGGTGAACTGAAATGGCTGTCCCCGATCCCGTGAGCTATCAAAGGTTTTGCCATTGGTCAGGGTACCGGTATAGTCCACTACGACAACTTGCCCTTTCTTGGGTTCAACCCCTGTGCCGACTTTAATATCGCGATATTTCAAGCCTGAGGGTGTGGTCGTGTAATCAGCGTCAGAAGATTGAGTCATAGGTTGGGTGGGGAAAGAAGGAGCTTGGGCTAGGAGCGGAGTCGGATCGGTAGAGATGGTTGTACTGGTGGGTTGTCCCTGATCCAGGGGATTCGCATTAACTGGCCCCGTGGGTGTCACCAGTTGAGCAATCACAATAACTAGGGCACAAACAACGACGACCGCTAGACTGATTATAATATTTCGCACAGAAAACTCCCCGACAGTTTTGCAAATGATTCGATTGAATTGATCCTAGCCTGTCAATTGCTTCCCCTACTGCCACAAGCGATTTTCTAAATCCCGTAACCGTCGCTCTAAGCGATCAATCCGGCCCCGTAATTCATCCATTTCCGTTTGCTGGGGAACGCCTAATTCTTCCAAAAACTGCTGAAATTGCCGCTGCAAGCCCCCTTCAATCCCTGAGGCATCGGATTTGAGATGATTCACAATATCATCAATCATGGCTTTGGCCTGGTCGGGTTTGAGACGGCCTTCCTGTACCCACTGATCGGTCATCCCCCGGACTTTTTCGGTAATGAGTGACGTTGTCCCGACCCCAATTAGGAGGAGTTGCTGAAGTAAATTACTGTTGTCCATTGCAGCTCGGCAAGGTAAATACCTCTATTGTGCCAGGAATATCTAGCTTAGGATGGGTCTTGAACTTCAATGAGCTGGGGGCGTTCTGAGAATCTACAGGCCAGCTAGCCGGAGAGACGCATTCCATCCCTTAAACTAGAAAATACGGAAAACCCTCGTTTTATCATCGGACGCACCGCTTTGACCTCGACGTTGACTTTACCCACAGCCCAGGCCTGGCAGGGATTAATCCACGCTTATCGGAGCTATTTGCCAGTTTCCGACACCACGCCAATTATTACCCTCCACGAAGGCAACACACCTCTGATTCCCGTACCTCGGATTGCTGCCACCATTGGCCGGGGGGTCAAAGTCTATGTCAAATACGATGGTCTTAATCCCACTGGCAGCTTCAAGGATCGGGGGATGACCATGGCCATTTCCAAAGCTAAGGAAGCAGGGGCCAAGGCGGTGATCTGTGCCAGTACAGGGAACACCTCTGCTGCTGCTGCTGCCTATGCCCGCCGGGGAGGGTTACGGGCCTATGTCCTCATTCCAGAAGGCTATGTAGCCCAAGGTAAACTAGCCCAGGCCCTACTCTATGGGGCGGAAGTCTTGGCGATTCAGGGGAACTTTGACCGGGCCTTAGAAATTGTCCGAGAAATGGCCGAAACCTACCCGATTACCCTAGTCAATTCTGTCAATCCCTATCGTTTAGAAGGGCAAAAAACTGCCGCCTTTGAAGTGGTGGATGCTTTGGGGGATGCCCCGGATTGGCTCTGTATCCCCATGGGGAATGCGGGAAATATTACGGCCTATTGGATGGGCTTTTGTCAATATCACGAGCAAAACAAAGGCACACGCTTACCGCGAATGATGGGCTTTCAAGCGGCGGGTTCGGCTCCCCTAGTGACCGGAGAAATTTGTCGACATCCCGAAACCATTGCTACGGCGATTCGGATTGGGAATCCAGCCAATTGGCAACGGGCTTTAGCAGTGCGCGCCGCCAGTCAAGGGGACTTTCAGGCCGTGACCGATAGCGAGATTTTAGTGGCCTATCGCATGTTGGCAGGAGAAGAGGGAATTTTCTGCGAACCGGCCAGTGCAGCTTCGGTGGCGGGACTCCTGAAAAATCAGGCCCAAATCCCTAGTGGAGCCACGATTGTTTGCGTCCTCACCGGTAATGGCCTCAAGGATCCCGATACGGCTTTGCAACAAGAGACGACCCAGTTTCATCGTAATGTTGTCCCCGAATTGGCCAATGTTGCTGGAATTATGGGGTTTTAGGGGGTTGATTCCGTAAGCGGGTCAGGTTTTCAATCGCATCAGCGAGGGCATTAGTCAGGTTTTGCCGTGTTTTGGTGTGATTGGCTTGTTCTTCGGCGAGGGCGGCATTCAGTTGGGCGATTTGAGTCTGGGCCTGGGCGAGTTGTCTTTGTAGCTCGGTGACATCTGTGACTTGGCGGATTTCGGCGGGGATTGTCCGAGTCGTGTCTGGTTGGCTAGAAGGTGGTTCTGGGGGTTGGGAGGGATGACGGGAGACAGGGCTAGAAGACCTTTGGGCCTGGGACTCATACCGTTGTTGCCACTGGGCGGCTTGCTCCAATGCGGCCTGGAGTTGTTGGCGAATTTGTTGAACATCAGCAGGAAGGTCAGACACAAGAAAATTTTGGCTTTGGGTTAGGAGAACGGTAATCTGGGCGATTTTCAGGTCATCTTTGCCGGATATTAACCTATATTCTTCAGCTTGGGTAGCACTCCAGGGGATCATCTGCTGCAACGGTGCTCCAGGCCTGGGATCAACCTCTTCTAGATCATTTTTAACAAACCCCTTCCCTATTGTTTGAAAACCATGTTAGTTTGTAGAAGTTCAAATCAATCTTTAGTCCGTACAGGGAAATGGAGGTGATGCCCATGTCAGATAGTAGTAAACAATTGGGTCATCGTTTTGGGGCTAATTGGCTGTAGGCCGGAGTTGTTCTTTGACCCCATGTCGGAGTTCCTTCCGGCAGTCTGATCCAAACAATTGATGACCGCTAGACCGCCTCTGGAGTAACTTCTGGGGGCGGATAGTTTTTGGGAGGAATTAACAGACATTGATAGCCTTATGGATCTCAGCAGGTATAGTCCTTTCGCTTAGAAATGAAACACGAAAATGCTTGAAACCCTTACGAGTCCTACCCTTGTTGGCATAGCCTCCCGGAGGGATAATGTCTCACTTTTGGCAGAAATGACTATAAATTTTGGCCTGGACAAGGATTATGGCAAGGTTCTACAAAATTGAGATGAAGGCACCCCCAGATGGACACTAGCCCAGTTCATCCAAATACCCTTGAACATCCTCTAGCATTCGGGTCAGTTCGGCCTCAGTGGTTAGACGCATCCGGTCGTCACGAACGGTGATCAACACCTTGGCGGCAAAGGGGGTGGGCCAAATGTTCGGGTTGCAAAAGACTTCTAAGAAAATCTCGCCAGTATATTGGTATTCCAAGACAGGCCAGGGTTTTTGGGTGCCGGGTTTAGCACTGGCGGCCTGTTTGAGATGGTGGACAAGTTCCCGTAAAGCCTCTTGTAAGTCTTGGGCGGCCTGGGGAGTAAAGCTAAAACTGACGGCTCCTTCAATTAAGTTCAAGCGCATTGGGGCCATAGGATTCCTTTGAAGTCATCTACTTTTGATTTTTCAGACTGTTTTTAGTCTGCCTTGATTTGGGGAGTGGGCGCGGAAACCGTTGCAAAACTTGGAATTGTAAACTTTGTTACCCGAAAATTTGCAAATTGTAAGGATTTCTTTTCTCCTGTAAATCGCCTCTCCTAGACTTGGGATTACGCCTCGGTAAAGGTGTGGTTAAGTCTTGCGTTCCATTGCAGTTTGAGTTTGGGAGTGTGACCGTATGCAGGCCTGGCATCATCTAATTTTGGGAGTTTCGGCTCTAGCCTCAGTGATTGGATTGGTGATTTTAGTGCGCACTGAAGCCACTCCAAGCGTAATGAAGTTGGTTGGACAAGGGGCAGAATTAGATGAGTTTACGGCTCACAGTGAAACCCTGCTACGGATGATTTTTGTCTATTGGCTGCTGTTTTGTATTAGCTCTACCTTACAAAAACTGACCTGTTTGGCCGGAACAGACCTCCAGGCCATGTGTCAAATTACCCAAGTCATCACCTATTTGCTCACCTTTTCATCCCTGTTGTGCTATCCGATGCATCTATTCCAGGCCCGCCAGACCCGGCAACAGGTTAAATCCTGAGGTTCTGAGTCTAGATTTCTCCCGATTGCTAAGGGCACAAGCCTAAAACCCAGCGCGGATTTAGCCCATCTTGAGCGACTCTTCTGGAATGAATTGCCTTTCAGACAACTGAGGTCGGGTGATAGTGTTTTGGGGGTAAAGGGATAACATTAAACTTGTTTCTCCTTCAGTCTGATACCTATGATTGACGCGACCGCACTCTTACGGCAACTCCTTGCAGGTAAATCCCTCAGCCGTAGCCAAGCCAAAGATCTGATGCAGGGGTGGTTAGAGTCTGTCATTCCACCGGTATTGTCGGGGGCAATTTTAGCTGCGATCCAGGCCAAGGGTGTGAGAGCCGATGAGCTGGCAGGGATGGCGGAAACTCTCCTAGAACAGTCACCGGGCCAGGCCTGGGATTTGGGTGTGCCCCTCGTGGATACTTGTGGGACAGGGGGAGATGGCAGTGGGACGTTCAATATTTCTACGGCAGTGGCGTTTGTGGTGGCGGCGGCAGGGGTTAAGGTGGCCAAACATGGGAATCGCTCTATTTCCAGTCGGGTTGGTTCAGCAGATGTTTTGGAGGCCTTGGGCATTAATCTCCAAACCGATACGGCCCGGGTCAAAGCCGCCCTAAACGAGGTGGGAATTACCTTTCTATTTGCACCGGGTTGGCATCCAGCTATGAAGGCCGTGGCGGAAATTCGCAAAACTTTGGGGGTGAGAACTGTGTTTAACCTCCTCGGCCCTTTGGTGAATCCCTTTCGACCCACAGGCCAGGTGATTGGAGTGTACAGTCCCGCCTATTTAGAACCCATGGCCACCGCCTTACAGCAATTGGGAACCCGCCGGGCGATTGTCCTCCATGGGCGCGAGGGAGTCGATGAGGCCGGGCTAGGAGAACCTACAGATTTGGCAGTGATCAACCCCACAACCCAAGCCATTGAAACTCAGGTACTAGAACCAGAAGCCCTGGGTTTAACGCCGGCATCAATTACTGCAATTCATGGAGGAAGCTTAACGGAAAACGTCACGATTCTCACTCAAGTCCTTCAAGGCAAAGGCACCCAAGCGCAAATGGATGTTGTGGCCTTGAACGCGGGCCTGGTGTTGCAAGTGGGGGAAGCGGTGGGAGATTTACCCGCGGGCATTAGGTTGGCTCAAGCAGTATTGGCCAGTGGCGAGGCCTGGGATAAACTCACAACCTTGGTTAAGTTCACCCAGAGCTAGAAAATCCTCTTGCCTGGCCTCGTGCTGGAGTCATCTCCATCAAGGTCACTACTGCTAGGCCAGGGACACCGATTAACGTTGGAAGAACCTGCTGATCTGCATAGATCAGGGGCAATGATTTGCCTTGCCAAACCCAGACCTGTTTTTTTTGTAGATCAATTAACCAAGCGAGTTGGGTGTCATGGGATAGGCAATGGAGAATCTTTGTTTGTAAGTCCAGTACATTTTGATCGGGAGAGCGAATTTCAATCAGCCAATCTGGGGCCCCCATGAACGGCCCATCTGATTCAGGTAATCGCCCCAAGGCAATGACAGAAATGTCGGGTACTGGGGAAAATGGTGCCACAAGACAGCGAAGTTCTTGGATCGCTTCGTAATCTGTAGTGTGTTGGTTAATCCAGTTCACCAAATTTCGCTGTAACCGGGAATGATAGAGGGTGGGCATTGGCTTTTGTTGGGCTTGTTCGTTGATTAACTCCCAGGCCGGGGATGCCTCAATATTAGGTTGCTTCAGGAACGTATCCAGGCTGGTGGCAATAGATGATGAGTCAGGCATTTTGAGGATAAAACCCTAGCTTCATTACAATGATCACAGTTTCTCAATCTAAGCGATGGAATGTCCGGTTAACGCCAAGAGTCCAGTTAAAGCAGCAATTGATGAGGTGAGAGACTTGTCTGAAAACATGAGCCTAGGGGATTTAATAGTCGAAGAAGTTAAGTTCTCCGAAAATACTGATCAGTGGTTAGTGGTAGTTGTTTTTCTATGTTAGAGATAAAAAATATCCCCTTCTCTGATGATGCCAAGTCAAGCCAGCCGAGCATTACTATCTAATGGGGATGACGGATTCCATATACAGTCACAAGCTCTGCTCTTGGATACAAATCTCCTGCTTCTGTTATTTATGGGTGCTAAAGATAAGTCACTCATCCCAAAAGCTAGGACTCTTTCAGCTTTTCTCGAAGATGATAACAACTGGCTTGAGGACATCATCGATAACAATTTCTTTAATTGCCTCATAACACCCCCTCATAATTATGACTGAGGTAGCTAATTTACTGGGCAAAGAACGTCATGAGATCAGATCACTTGGAAGAGAGGCCACGGCTGAGTTCCTCAATAAATGTATAGAGTATGCTGATCCTGCTCTAGTTTTGGTGTCTGAGCCAGAGTGCGAGTGGCTTGGGTTAACCGATGTTTGTAAATGAAGATGCCCCCTGGGTCAGGTTGCCAACTGTATGGTGAAATTTCTGCTACCTATTTATGCCTTATCCCTGGGACTGAGTGCGATGCTGCTGTTTTGGGTGCAGTTAATGGTGGCAAAAATGCTGTTGCCCTTGTTGGGTGGCGCGCCGGCGGTTTGGAATACCTGTTTGTTCTTTTTCCAGGCCCTCTTGCTCTTGGGATATGGCTACAGTGATTGGAGCACCCAACGATTCTGCCTGAAAAATCAAGTTTGGTTACAAGGCCTGGTGTTGCTAATTCCTCTGGGGGTGCTGCCCTTAAAAATCGCCGTAGATTGGTTGCCCCCTGTGGATGCCAATCCGATTCCCTGGGTATTGGCCGTACTGCTGTTGGGAGTGGGCGTACCATTTTTTGCCCTCTCGACTCTGGCTCCTCTGCTCCAGGCCTGGTTTAGCTCCACTTCCCATCCTCAAGCCCAGGATCCGTATTTTCTCTATGGAGCCAGCAACTTTGGGAGCTTAATGGGCCTCTTGGGCTATCCCCTAGTCTTGGAGCCGCACTTAACCTTGACCCAACAAAACCAGCTTTGGGCCGGATTATACGGTTGTTTAGTCCTCTTGGTTGGTGTTTGTGGGGGTGGGGCGATGAGCAGTCAGTTAGGAGAAGAGAGAACAGACAGAGATGATCCCCAGGAGACAGAAACCAGCCAAGGCTCTTATTTGTTAGCAGTCTCGGGTCAAGCTCTCACTTCTCTACGAATGGGGAAAGCTCTACAACTTCAACTCCGCTGGGTGATGCTGGCCTTTATTCCGGCTAGCTGGCTCTTAAGCGTGACAACCTATATCACCACTGATATTGCCGCAATTCCCTTATTTTGGGCTATTCCCCTCAGTTTGTACTTAGTAACATTTATTGTCAGTTTTGCCCGCCCCCAAGCCACCTTACCGAAGCTGATAACTGGGGCCTTTCCCTTGGCTGGTGTCGTTTTAGTGATGCTGTTGCTTTTGAAAGTTACCCAACCCTTGGGACTTGTTTTGTCCTTGCATTTAATTGTGTTTACCATCGCCGCTTCTCTCTTTCATCAAAAACTGGCTCAATCTCGACCTGATCCCGCCTATTTAACGCGGTTTTATTTGGCGATTGCTTTGGGCGGAATGTTGGGGGGCCTGGTCAATAGTTTAATTGCACCTCTTGTTTTTACAACGGTCTTGGAATATCCCTGGATTATTGTGGTTAGTTTATTGCTACTTCCGGATCTGGAATTGGGAACGGTTTTACGCTTAACTTGGCCCTTAGGTATGGGTTTGTTACTCGGTTGTTTATTAATTGGGCTGAACGTCCAGATTGCGCAACAGTCAGCCTGGGGGTTTCTGATGGCCTTTGGTTTATTGATTGGCTTGGCCTGGATTTGGGGATTAAAAAAATGGCGAATTGGCCTGGGTCTAGTCTTAGTTGGCTTGTTAGGGCAGTTTTCCTTGAGTTCGTTGGGGGGCGTTTTAGCCACAGAGCGAAGTTTCTTCGGGGTCTATCAAGTTCTGGCTGATCCAGATACGGGCGTTCACAGTTTAATTCATGGCACAACCGTCCACGGCCGCCAAAATATGACCCCTGGCCAAACCCAAGTGCCGCTCACCTACTTCACCCCCACTGGCCCCATTGGTCAGGTTTTTACAGCATTGGGGGATCGCTTAAACAATGTGGCGATTTTGGGATTAGGCGTGGGAACCCTGATGAGTTATGCCCAACCCGGCCAGGCCTGGAGTTTCTATGAAATTGATCCCCTCGTGGTTAGCCTGGCCCAAACCCCGCAATACTTTACCTATCTAACCAGTGCTATGACAAAGCCCCAAATTACCTTAGGGGATGGTCGTTTAAGTTTGGCCCAGGCCCCGGATCACAGTCTTGACTTATTAGTAATGGATGCTTTTAGCTCCGATGCCATTCCGATTCATTTAATCACCCAGGAAGCGCTGGAACTTTATTTCACAAAATTGACCCCCACTGGCCTGGTGGCCATTAATATTACCAATCGCTTTTTAGACCTTGAACCCGTCATCGCTGCTTTAAGTAAGCGGTTAAACTTGTTTTCAGTCATTCAATGGGATCAAGAGATCTCTCAAGGGGAACTTCAAGCTGGAAAAACACCCTCACGTTGGGTCTTACTGACAAAAGATACGGAAAATTTAGCGGACTTAAGGGCTGATCCCCGCTGGGAAAAATTAACAGGTAATCTCCAGATCTCGGCCTGGACAGATGACTTCTCCCAGTTATTGCCCTTGATTCGCCCCTTACGATAGGATCTCTGAATGACTCCTACCTCAATTCGCCACGACCAACATCCCCTAATTGCCCGCCTTGCGGATCAAATTGAGCAAATCTGGGCCGAAACCCTAGACCTATCTCCCTATCAACTCCCAGAGGATTTAGGCTATGTGGAAGGGAAATTGGAAGGGGAAAAACTCACGATTGAAAACCGTTGCTACCAAACCCCCCAATTTCGCAAACTCCATTTAGAACTCGCTCGGGTCGGGACAGTTTTGGATATTTTGCACTGCGTCATGTTTCCGCGTCCCAATAATGCTTTACCGATGTTCGGAACGGATTTGGTCGGGGGGCGGGGGCAAATTTCGGCGGCGATTGTAGATTTATCTCCGGTAGAGGCAGATTTACCCCAGGCCTATCAAGACAGCCTCAAAAGTCTCCCAGCGATTCAGTTCAGCCAACAACGGGACTTACCGGAATGGGGGAGTATTTTCTCCCAGTTTTGTCTTTTTATCCGGCCGGCTGATCCTGGGGAAGAGGATTTATTTCTAGAGCGGGTCGGGGATTACCTCAAGATTCATTGCCACCAGGCCCAGCAGGCAACTCCCTTAAACCCAGAACAAGCCGAAAAAATTTTGGCCGGTCAGCAACGTTACTGTCTGCAACAACAGCAAAATGACAAAACCCGGCGTGTCCTTGAAAAAGCCTTCGGAGAAGCCTGGGCAGACCGTTATATGACGACCGTTCTGTTTGATTTACCCCCTGCTTAATCGTCTTAACCCCAGTTGGGAGACATCCACTAATGGGAAAATGCTGTTCGGCGGGCGAGGAGCGGCAAATTATCAGTTTTCCCGACCAGGCCTGGGGCATAGGCTTCAATAACGCGCCCACTATCGAGGCATTGCACCATGAAATAGTCGCAGCTTGGGCATTGAGTCCGGCTAATTCGATCCAAATGGAGGAAATATCGTTCGGCAGGGCGACCACAGTTAGGGCAGTGAATAGTATGAAAGGTTTGCATCTTAAATAATCCTTAAATTTTCTCGCTTTGGCTTAACCATCTGTTAGGGGATATACGCCTCACCTATGCAACAAGTTATCAAGAAATTAGACGTTAATTAAATATAAAGTTGTTGAATGATAAGTCTTTGGTGATTAAGGAACTATCTTTATTATGGACAACAAAACTAGAAGTGACAACGATCCCGCAGTAAATCTCCATTAAAAATTGCGACAAACTAGCGGGGATCAAGAAAACCGCTAAGCTCAACCTTGAAATTCTGTTACTTTGAATACCGTTTCCCCTGAGTGTTGCCATGAATTAATCATGTCTTAATGTTTGGCTCTGCAAATTTTTGTAAGGCAAGTGACATTGGACAATCGGATTTTTAATTGGTCAGTTAGAAACTATTACCCAATCAAAACCTCTCCTCAGGAACTTCTTTCACCTCAGTGGTTTGACGGAACTTGTCGGGTTTGGGTTCACTGTTATTGGGCCAGCCAGCCCCAGCCCTGTCGCCCAAAATTAAGCCCGACTCTGGCATCGGTCAAAAATAAAGTTATCCTGATCGTTGAGAGGCCAGCCAGAAGACCTAAACTCTCAATTGATTTGATGGTGAATCTGGTGGAGTTCTCCCTCAATAACGCCCCTAGTATTGGCATGATTGGTAAAACCTTTGGTGGTCGGTATCGGATTCTCAGTGTTCTGGGTGCAGGCAACTTCGGACAAACGTTCCTAGCTGAGGATACCCACCGGCCTGGCCGGGTTAAGTGTGTGGTTAAATACCTGCGCCCAGCCCGCACCGATGGCAATTTTCTTCCCTTAGCCCGAGATTTGTTTCTCCGAGAAGCCCAAGTCCTAGAAAAACTCGGCCATCATGATCAAATTCCTCGGCTCCTGGCCTATTTTGCGGAGGGTGAAGAATTTTATCTGGTTCAGGATTTCATTGAAGGTCATGTTCTACGCACAGAGTTACCCCTTGGCTGTTGTTGGAGTGAAGCCCAAGTTATCCAAATGCTGACGGATGCTTTGCAGATTCTCAGTTTTGTCCATCGCTGTGGGGTCATCCATCGGGACATTAAGCCGGATAATCTGATGCGGCGAGTTAGTGATCAAAAGCTGGTCTTAATTGATTTTGGGGCCGTTAAACAAATGGGGATGTCCATTGGGGGCGGGACACTCATGGGGGCGGCGGCGGCTCAAACTATTGCCATTGGAACTCCGGGGTATATGCCTCCCGAACAGGCCCAGGGGCGGCCTCGCGCCAATAGTGATCTCTATGCTTTGGGGATGATCGGCGTTCAGGCCCTCAGTGGTCAGAATCCTCTCCAACTGCCCCAAGATAAATTGGGAAACTGGCAATGGCAAGCCCAAATGGCGGTGAGTGGGGGCCTGGTGGAAATCCTCTCGCGAATGATCCGGCCTGGGGTCTATGAACGGTATAACTCGGCGGATGAAGTTCTCCAGGCCTTGCACAATCTTGAGAGCGCGCCCCCGGTCTGGAAACGTCTAGGTAATTTTCTCCGCACCCCAGTTCAGGATCTGCTGCGGCCTAATTCCCCGCCGCCAGTGTCACCCATTCTTGCCAATCCGCCCCCAACCCGACAACCGACTTCCGCCTCAGAATCAGATTTGCCACCCTTAAAAGCCTATGGTCAGGGCCGGAATGTTTTTATTAGCCATTCTAACGGGAGCGAAGAACAAGAACTCGCCGAGGAATTTTTTGCAGCTTTGGTTGCTGCGGGGCATCAGCCCTTCATGGCCAGTCAAAGTATCCAAATGGGGGAAGGTTGGGCCCAGCGCATTGATCAAGAGTTACAACTGTGCGACTTTTTTCTGCTGTTGCTTTCATCCCAATCCGCCCAAAGTGAGATGGTTTTAGAGGAAGTTCGCACGGTTCGGAATCTCCAGACCCAGCGACCGGAACGGCGACCCTTTATTTTGCCAATTCGGGTTAATTTTCCCTTGGATTTACCCCTCAATTACGAATTGCGCGGTTACTTACACCGTCTCCAGCAGCGATTTTGGCACAGTTCCACCGATACCCCGGCCTTGCTCCAAGAGGTTCTCAGCCTAGTTAATGCCACTGCTGAACCCACCCAGGCCCCAGAGATTCCCTCTGGTTCTGGAGCAAGCCTCCTCCCGCCGCCACCCACGATTGCCGAAGATGCGCCCCCCTTGCCTGTGGCTGAACCGGAACTCCCTGAAGGGCAGGTGGAAGTGGCTTCGGCCTTTTATATGGAACGCCCCCCCATTGAAAGCCGCTGTCGAGAAACCCTTTTACAACCCGGCTCCCTAATTCGGATTAAAGCTCCGCGCCAAATGGGTAAAACCTCCCTGATGGCCCGCCTCCTCTATCGCGCCACAGAAGAGAACTATGCCACCGTTCCCCTCAGTTTTCAGTTAGCGGATGCCGATGTCTTTAGTAACTTGGATAAACTGTTGCGCTGGTTCTGTGCCGGGGTGGGGCGACGGCTGGGCCTGGACAATAAACTCAAGGACTATTGGGACGATATTTTCGGGAGTAAATATAACTGCACGGCCTATTTTGAAGAATATTTATTGCCCCACTGTGATCGCCCGTTGACTCTCGGCCTCGATGAGGTGGATCGGGTGTTTGAATATCCGGCCATTGCCAGCGACTTCTTTGGCTTACTCCGGGCCTGGCATGAAGAAGCAAAAAACCGAGATGTCTGGCGGAATTTGCGGCTCATTGTTGTGCATGGCACAGAGGTCTATATTCCTCTGGATATTAATCAATCCCCTTTTAACGTTGGCCTGGCTGTTGACTTGCCGGAATTTACCCTGGCCCAAATCTCAGAACTGAGTCAGTTACACGGCCTGCACTTAAGCCAAAGTCAACTGTCTGAATTGCAACAGTTAATTGGGGGGCATGCCTATTTGGTGCGGTTGACCCTGTACCATCTGGCGAAACAGGATTTAAGTTGGCAAGAATTAATCACCCAGGCCGCAACGGAAACCGGACTCTATCGAGATCATCTCCGGGGACAGTGGTGGCATCTCCATCAACGGGCCGAATTAGTCCCCGCCTTTAGGGAAGTGGTACAAACTTCTCAGGCCGTAGTCTTAGATTCAACCATTGGCTTTAAGTTACATAGCCTGGGCCTGGTGCATTTGGAAGGCAATGCGGCTTGTGTCCGCTGTGATTTGTACCGACAATACTTCAGTCGCCAGCTGGGTGTCACCTGACTGGTTTCGTCCTGGTTAAGGATTATGCTGCTTCAGCTACAGTAAACCCGCCATATGCAAAGGCCCCTGACCACTAATTAATTCTATGAGCAGAGCAATAAATCCAATCATGGCCAACCGCCCATTCCAGACCTCCGCGGCCGATGTCATCCCCCATTCCCAACGCTCTTGGGGATAGAGCTTGAATTGTTTGCGGGGATGGGTCACTTGGGCAAAGGTATAGGGAGGAGTATCTAGGGCGGTAGTGACTAAATCCCTGAGACCGGCAATAAATTCCGGGTGGGTGTTGAGGGCTGGGACGCGCCGAAAGGTATGAATTCCCGACTCCTCCGCCAACTCTCGATATTCCATGTCAATTTCTTGGAGGGTTTCAATATGTTCAGAAATAAAACTAATCGGAACCACCACCAGTTCTGTTACTCCAGCCGCTGCCAATTCTGGAATCACATCTTCCGTATAGGGCTTAAGCCACTCTACTGGGCCAACCCGACTCTGATAGGCCAACACATGGGGGTTTGAGCGTCCGAGGGTCTGCATAATCAAATGGACACAAGCCTCAATCTCGGCCTGGTAGGGATCCCCTTCCTCGGTGACATAGCTGATTGGTACGCCGTGGGCACTAAAGAAAATGGTGGCTTTTTCTGGTTCTGGCAGTTGATCGAGTTCTTGGCGCAGTAAGGCTACCATGGCCTGGATATAGCCGCGATTGTTAAACCAGGAGGGAATAATCGTATATTTAATCTTCTGGAGAGCGGGATCTCCCTGCCAAAGACTTTCTATGAGTCGAAAGCTGGAACCACTGGTACTAATAGAAAATTGTGGATACAAAGGCAGAATGACTAACTCTTCAATCCCATCCGCTTTAATTTGGGCCAAGGCTGCCTCGGTGAAGGGATGCCAATACCGCATACCAATATAAATCGTTGCGGTGACTCCGGCCTGGGCTAAGGATTCCTGTAAGGCCTGGGCCTGCTGTTCGGTAATCTCACGCAGGGGCGAACCACCCCCAATTTGGGCATAATTTGCCTCTGATGTCTTGGCGCGACGAGTGGCGATCAACCAGGCCAGGGGCTTCTGTAACCACCGAAAGGGCAGGCGAATAATTTCAGGATCGGAAAATAAGTTGTAGAGAAAGGGACGGACATCGGCGAGGCTATCTGGGCCCCCCAAATTGAGTAGTAATACACCAGTACGCCCCATAGTCCTAAATATCCCAAATTTTCATCTTTGTTACCGATTTTAACAATATAGCGACTAGCCCCAGACAATCCGGCATTGTCCATTACAGTTCTTAACAAATATTCAGCCAGATGGTGTTTGGAGTTTTTTAAGGAGGAGAAGGGGATGCTGGAGGCGTTGGAGTGGGTTGGGCTTTCCAGGCCTGTAAGGGTTTGTTGATCGCATCTAAGAATTGCAACGGGACAACAATAATGGTCAGTGGATCTGTGGGGATTATGGGGGGGTCGGCCTGGGCGTAAAGTTGATTACGATCAAAGGTGAGGCCCCCCAAAACTAACCGATGGCTTCCCTGAGCCAGTGTTGAGATTTCAATCGTGGCTATAGGTTCGGCCAGGCCAAATTCATCGGCAGTCTGTAGGGGCACGGTAAGACTCTTTTCTGTTTTCGCTGTGGCAATTAAATTTAATAAAAAAACAACAGTTCCGGTTTCTGCCCTAGCGGCAACAGGTTCTAAAATCTGCCAGGCCCCCTGATCATCCCGCTCCAGCTTGAGGGTTTGCTCTCCCTGCTTAAGAACCAGGCCAGTAATTTGAGATTCTTGTAAATTAAAAACGGGCTTTGCGGAGGTGACGGCCTGTTCACTGGCAGGGGGGGGAAGCTTTTGCTGAAATAGGTATAAACTGCCACCGAGAATTGCCGCAGTTGCCACTAAGATTAAGGTTTTAGTCTGAATCCCCGTCCCCATAATCCTTAGAATACCCTGAGCTAGGAATCTTAAAAAGCTTTTTTGGAACGGTGTGGCAACAGATTAGTTCTCCACTGGCATGGGCACAGCATAGGGATCGGGCCCCCGCCCCACGGCAAATCGGCAGGAGTCGGCCACTTTCAAACCACTGCCACTGAAAAATAGGCCCAAGGCCAAGATTGTAAAACCACCTCCACAGGCAAATAATGTCCTTAAGCCCCAATCCGCTGCCAAGGCCCCAATGATCGGCCCGGCGATGGCAATCCCAAAGTCAAAGCCCCCCATGGTTAAACTCAAAACTCGCCCCCGTTCATCGGGTTGAGACCGATCCGCCATCAAGGCCGACATCATCGGAATCAAAACACCGCCCCCAAACCCCTCTAAAAATCCAGCCACCAGTAAATCTACCCCGGTCTGGGCCTGGGACAATCCCACCATGGAAGCGGTATAGAACAGTAAACTTAGGCTAATAAAAACTCCCCGGCCCCACCGATCTGAAGCACTGCCGGTTGCCACCCGCCCAATAAAACTCGCCAAAGCTGCGGCAGAATAAAACAGGCCTGGGCTAAAGTCAATATTTTCTGCCTTGATAAACAGCGGGACAAAGGTTGAAAGCGTCCCAAAGGCTAACCCCACCAATAACATCACTAGGGTGGGAATTCGTAACCGCCCCGCCCCTAATAGTCGCCAGAATAGGCCTGAGTTTTCAGCTTGGGCGGAGGATGGAGGGCATTCTCGAACATAGAGGACACAGACCAGGCCAGCCAGGCCAAAGACCGTTGCGGCTAAAAAGACCCAACCATGGCCCGCCTCTGCTTCTAGCCAACTCCCTAAACTCGGGCCCAAAGCAACTCCCATGGGATGCACTAAACTTGTGTAGCCTAAAATCTGGCCCCGATGTTCCGGTGGGGCAATATCCACAATCAGGGCCACATACCCCGTGGTAAAAGCCGCAATACTAATGCCATGGATGCCGCGCAGAGTAAACATTAGGGGCAAGGAATGAAAAAAGAAGAAATCTAGGAGATAGGTCAGGGGAGCCAACACCGCAACCCCCAAGCCAATCAAGAGGACTCGCTTCCGGCCGTTGCGATCCGCCAACTTCCCCAACCAGGCCCGGGAGGCAATCAAACCAATGGCAAATCCACCCATGACAATTCCCACCTGATGAGGTGTTCCACCCAAACTTTGGATGTAAAGGGGCAGTGTCGGCAGCGTGATCGCCAAACCTGACCAAAAGCAAAACCCAGCCACTAAAAGAATCCAGAGGGTTTTTTGTGATTTCATGAAGACCCGGCTAAAACAGCAGACGCAGCAATAAACAAGCGATGCTTAATAAAAGTTAACTACTTCCAGAGTAACGGGTCTGAAATATCTTGGCTAACGGTATCTTAAATAACAGCTAAATTTTGAAAACTTCTTGCTGTGTTCAACCTTCCCAATGAATTTTGCCGTTGATTGACGAACTTGGGGTTGTAATTTGCCCATCCTCCACATAAACCACCCGATCCGCAATATCGACAATGCGGGGATCGTGGGTCACCATCACCACCGTACACCCATCCTGTTTGGCCAATTGTCCCAGAATTTCAATCACCCGTCGGCCGCTCTGGGAATCCAAGGCCGCAGTGGGTTCATCCGCCAAAATCAACTTGGGATGGCCGGCTAAAGCTCTGGCAATGGCGACCCGTTGCTTTTGTCCCCCTGATAAATCCTCTGGCAAGTGATCCGCCCGTTCTGCCAAGCCCACCCGCTCCAAAAGTTCCCTAACCTGTGGTTTGGCCCGTTTACGGTGGACTCCCTTGAGTTGGAAAGCGACCCCAACATTCTCCGCCGCAGTCAGGGCAGGAAATAAATTAAAACCTTGAAAGATAAAACCAATATTTTGGAGCCGAAATTGGGCTAATTGCCGTTTGGGAAGACTGGTGATTTCCTGGCCAAATAAGCGCACGTGACCGGCTGTGGGGGTGAGGATACCAGCCATGATTGACAGGAGAGTGGTTTTGCCGGAGCCGGAAGGGCCCATGAGCAGTTCAATATCCCCCGCTTTCACGTCCAGATCGATCCCCTTCAGCACTGGGGTTGCCTGTCGGCCAGCATAGTAGGTCATCTCCAGGCCCCGCACTGACAGGACAACATTCTCATTGATCGCGCCATGGTGGGGCGAGGGAAAGGTGATGGATTGCATAAAGGCCTAGTTCAGGATGGCAAAAACAAAGGGGAAATGACGGGATCTTGCCTAAATTTAGCATCCTTCTTCAATCTCAGGACAATCCAAGCATGGCGTCTGAGGGGAATTGCACGACTTGGAACCTAGGTCAATTGAGTTAAAACTTCCTTGGCCGCAGCTAAGGTTTGACTGACTTCGGCCTGGGAGTGGGACAGGGAGGTAAATCCGGCTTCAAATTGGGAGGGGGCTAGATAAATACCCCGCTCTAACATCCCCCGATGAAACGAACTGAACTTGGCTAAATCCGACTGTTTCGCGTCCTCGTAGTTTCGCACTGGCCCCTCTGTGAAAAACATCCCAAACATCCCACTGATATGCCCACCACAGGCCGCGTGGCCGCACTCTTTAGCTACTTGCACCAAACCGCGGGCTAACTCACCTGTCATCTCATCCAAATACTCATAGGTACCGGGGCGGCGGAGAATTTCCAGGGTTTTAATCCCAGCCGTCATGGCCAACGGATTCCCCGACAGTGTCCCGGCTTGATAGACCGGCCCAGCCGGGGCGACCATGGACATGATCTCTTTGCGTCCCCCATAGGCTCCTACGGGTAAGCCCCCCCCAATTACCTTGCCAAGAGTGGTCAAATCTGGGGTAATGCCAAATTTTTCCTGGGCTCCACCATAGGCAATCCGAAATCCGGTCATCACCTCATCAAAGACCAGTAATGCCCCATCCTGTTGGGTAATTTCCCGCAATCCCGCTAAGAATCCCGCCTCAGGGACGATAAACCCGGCATTGCCCACCACTGGCTCTAAAATCACCCCCGCAATCTGGCCAGGATATTGAGCAAAGAGAGCTTTGACGGCTTCGAGGTCGTTGTAGGGGGCAGTCAGCGTTGAGGCTGTGGTCGCTTTGGGCACACCCGGGGAATCCGGTAAACCTAAGGTCGCCACGCCAGAACCAGCTTTGACCAGAAAGGTATCGGCATGGCCGTGGTAGCAGCCTTCAAACTTGACGATTTTTTCCCGGCCGGTAAAGGCGCGCATGACCCGTAAGACCCCCATACAGGCCTCGGTGCCAGAATTGACAAACCGCACCATTTCGATACTGGGAACGGCGGCAATCACCATCTCAGCCAAGACGTTTTCGAGGACACAGGGCGCGCCAAAACTGGTTCCTTTTTCCAGGGCTTCATGGAGCGCAGCAATCACTTCGGGGTGGGTATGACCGACAATGGCTGGGCCCCAGGTTCCCACATAGTCAATATATTGGTTGCCATCCACATCCCAGATATAGGCCCCCTTGACATGATCGAAGACAATGGGCTGCCCCCCCACAGATTTAAAGGCCCGCACCGGAGAATTAACCCCTCCCGGCATGAGGTTTTGGGCAGCAGCAAAAATTTCGGCTGATTTAGTTGTGGTGTAAAGGGTACTCACCAAAATAAACTCCTTATCGCAAACACCTGATCTCAAACGGTCTCGTTCCCAGGCCCCGACCTATTATCCTTAGTTTTCAAGCCTAACCGGGGAGACTTTCTGTGCAACGGACTAATGTATTTATTCTGACATTCTCGGCCGCCTTGGCAGCATAACCACCAGCGGTCCCCGACATCATCTGCATGGTTTCTGTGGTTGAACGTATTTTTATATATCAAGTCAAAAATGATTGTTCTAGGACTACACCATGGTCCAGACTGTTCTAAAGGCATGGAAATCTTTTAGGCAATGGGAATAAAGGGGTTTCTCACTGTTGAGGCAGTTCAGGAAACTTTTTGGGACTCAGGAGCGTTAAGGGGTCTGTGGTGAGGGGAGTGAGATGGGGCGATTAGTTCAAGCAATTCTTGGTTGCACTTGCCTGGGACTGAGTGGGTTGAGTTGGTTAATTCCCCGGCCGGCCTGGGGCAACCAATTGGATTATTGGCGATTTAATGCCCCCATGAGTCGCCTCGAGATGGTAGCTGAGGGAACGGTTCGCCCCCAAGTGCAGTTATTGAGCCATCCCACTCGCTTAGTGGTGGATCTCCCTGGTACCCGTTTTGGGCGACCCCTGGTTCAGCGCGCCATTGGTAATTTTGTTAAGGAAGTCCGGGTCGGGCAGTTTAACCCCAGGACAACTCGGCTGGTGATTGAATTGGGGCCAACCTACACCCTGCGCCCCCAAGAGGTTAAAGTCCGTGGCCTGGCTCCAAATCGTTGGTTTGTCCAGTTACCCAAGTTTTTGGCCCTTGGTGAAGCTCCCTCTAGTCCGAATCCTGTGGCCATCAGTGTTCCAAATCCACCCGCTTATCCCCGGGCGCGAGTGGTGATTGCGGTGGATCCAGGCCATGGTGGGGGCGATCCAGGGGCAGTTGGCATTAATGGCCTTCAGGAAAAAGTCGTCACCTTGGATATTTCCCAACGTTTAGCCCAGTCCCTCCAACAACGGGGTGTCCAGGCCGTCTTGACCCGGGCCAATGACCAAGAGCTAGACCTAGCCCCACGCGTCCTACGAGCAGAGCAAATCAAAGCTAGGGCCTTTGTCAGTATTCATGCAAATTCCCTCAGCTTGGCTCATCCAGAAGTCAATGGCCTGGAGACCTATTACTATGCTAGTGGACTGCCCCTGGCCCAGGCCATTCATCGGAGTATTCTCAGCCAAGTCCAAATTCGAGATCGGGGGGTTAAGCAAGCTCGCTTTTATGTTCTGCGGAATACTTCAATGCCTGCTGTTTTGGTAGAAGTAGGGTTCTTAACCGGGCGGGAAGATGGAATTCGTTTAGCCCAATCCACCTATCGCCAAGCAATGGCCAATGCGATTGCCACAGGAATTATGCGCTATTTTCGCCTCTAGCGGAGTCGGCCCGTGAGACTAAGCTAAGGTAAATATAAGCTCTCCTACACAATTTTTTAACTATGGCTTTATGTTGACGCAAGTAACCCCTTGGCAAGCCATTACAACCGCCCTAACTAAGATTGTTGGGACTGACGGAATTGTGACCCGAGCCGAAGAATTAATAGTCTATGAATGTGATGGCCTGGCCAGCTATCGTCAACAACCCAAGGTTGTGGTTTTGCCCACGTCCACAGAGCAGGTAGCCGAGGTGGTTAAAGTCTGTGATCACTACCGGATTCCCTTTGTGGCTCGAGGAGCAGGCACCGGATTATCGGGGGGAGCTTTACCTCATCTTGAGGGGGTGCTGATTGTCACATCCCGGATGAACCAAGTGCTAGAGGTAGATTTAGCAAATCAGCGGGTTGTGGTGCAGCCTGGGGTGATTAATACTTGGGTGACGCAAGCGGTTACCAATGAGGGGTTGTTTTATGCCCCCGATCCCTCCAGTCAAATTATTTGCTCTGTGGGTGGCAATGTGGCCGAAAACTCCGGGGGAGTCCATTGCCTTAAGTATGGGGTAACCACGAATCATGTCTTGGGCTTAACGGTGGTGTTGCCATCAGGGGATGTAATTCAGATCGGCAGTGCTTTACCAGAAGGGCCAGGCTATGATTTGGTAGGGGTTTTTGTTGGTTCGGAAGGCACACTGGGCATCGCCACGGAAATTACTTTACGAGTTTTGCCCACCCCAGAGGTGATTCAAGTTCTCTTGGCTGATTTCACAACTATTGAGGCGGCGGCAGTGACGGTTTCCGACATTATTAAAGCTGGGATTATTCCGGCCGGTATGGAAATCATGGACAACCTGAGTATCAATGCTGTGGAGGATGTGGTTGCGACCCAATGTTATCCCCGCGATGCTGGAGCCGTTCTCTTGATTGAAGTGGATGGCCTAGCGGCAGAAGTCCCTTATCTCAGTCAGCGGGTGAGTGAAATTTGCTACCAAAATGGGGCGCGTCATGTTCACATTGCCGAGGATGTGACGGAACGCTTAAAAATGTGGCAGGGTAGAAAAGCAGCCTTTGCGGCGGCCGGGCGACTCAGCCCTAACTATTTTGTCCAAGATGGGGTAATTCCCCGCACCCAACTCCCTTACGTTTTGCAGGAAATTAATGCCCTGAGCGAACAGTATGGCTATAAAATCGCTAACGTTTTTCATGCGGGTGATGGTAATCTCCACCCCTTGATTTTGTATAACGAAGCGATTCCAGGGGAACTTCAGGCGGTTGAAGAACTAGGGGGGGAAATCCTCAAACTTTGTGTGCGGGTTGGGGGAAGCATTTCTGGAGAACATGGCATTGGCTCTGATAAAAAATGTTTTATGCCGGAGATGTTTAGCCCTGCGGATCTGGAGATGATGTCGAGTTTACGGCGAGCCTTTGATCCAAAATTAATTGCCAATCCTGACAAGGTATTTCCAACCCCCAAAACCTGCGGGGAAGCGGCTCATAGCCAACGATTTCTGACCCAGACCGGGGCGGAACTCTTTTAAAGCCTGTTTAACCGATATCCCATCTCAGATGGAAGGAGCAAGGCCATACCCAATATTCCTGGGGATCTCTTGGCAGAAGCTATCTTAGAATCTAGTCTTATCAACTCTTTATCAGTAACCTGTGCGTGAATCCTGAAAGAGCGATTTAGATTTCTCAAGCGGTCACTTACCCTGTTGCCCAGCTTTGACGACATTGATCTGTAGTTTACCTAACCAATCAATTAGACTTTCTAGCTGTTTATCCGCCGTTTGCATCCCCAGGCCCCGGACGGTGACTTTACCCGGACTATAGACAAACCGAGTTTGGAGATGAGTGGGTAAATTACTGGCTAACACATTCCAGGCCGGTTCTGCCATCGGGGTTTCGAGAATCACGTGTTGTTTAGATTCCGGTCTAATGCGCGAGAATCCAAGTTTTTTGGCCATTTGTTTGAGTTCAACGACGCGAATTAACTGTAAAACCGGGGCAGGCGGCACACCATAGCGATCCGTTAAATCGAGTAATACCTGTTTCAACGCCAGGCCATCTTGGGAGGCAGAAATAGCGCGATAGGTACTCATCTTTTGTTCCATGTCGGGAATATAGTCAGCCGGGATAAAGGCCGTGACACTCAGATCAATTTGGGTGTCTTCCACCGTGGGAATTTCCTGACCCCGAATTTCGGCAATGGCTTCTTCCAACATCTCAACGTATAAATCAAAGCCAATCGCATCCATTTGCCCGTGTTGTTCCGCCCCCAACAGATTCCCGACGCCGCGAATTTCCATATCCCGCATTGCTAACTGATAGCCAGAACCCAGTTGGGTAAACTCCTGAATTGCCCGCAATCTGGCCCTTGCTTCTTCGGTGAGGGATTCTTGACGGGGATAAAATAACCAGGCATGGGCTTGAATTCCGGCCCGCCCCACCCGTCCCCGGAGTTGATAGAGTTGGGCCAGGCCAAATTTATGGGCATCTTCCACCAAAATTGTATTCACCCGCGGAATATCTAAACCGGATTCAATAATGGTCGTACACACGAGAATTTCGGCCTCAGCATTAAAAAAGCCCAACATCGTCGATTCCAGTTCCCCTTCCTGCATTTGCCCGTGGGCCACCAATATCCGCGCGCCAGGCACCATCATCTGTAACTTCCCGGCCACCTCCTCAATCCCGGCCACCCGCGGCACCACATAAAACACCTGCCCACCCCGATCTAACTCCTGTCTAATGGCTGAGCGGATCGCTTCCAAGTCATAGGGCGATAAATGAGTTTGAATCGGTCGTCTGGATGGTGGCGGCGTGGTAATTACACTCATTTCCCGAACACCGGATAAGGCCATGTAGAGAGTGCGTGGGATGGGGGTCGCACTGAGGGTTAACACATCCAGTTGGGTTTTGAGGGATTTAATTTTTTCCTTTTGATTCACGCCAAATCGTTGTTCTTCATCAATCACGAGCAGGCCCAAGTCCCGAAAATTTACGCCTTTCCCTAATAGTTGATGCGTCCCCACCACTACATCGAGTTCCCCCGTTACCAGTCGTTGGAGAATGTTTTTCCGTTCTTCTCCAGTGCGAAACCGATTGAGTAAACCGACATGAATCGGATACGGAGCAAACCGTTCTTTGAGGGTGTGGTAATGCTGTTGAGTCAGGATTGTTGTCGGAGCCAAAACCGCGACTTGTTTCCCGGCTGTAATTGCTTTGAAAATTGCCCGAATCGCCACCTCTGTTTTGCCAAAACCGACATCCCCACAAACCAAGCGATCCATGGGCCGATCCGATTCCATATCCTGTTTGACATCTTGAGTGGCTTTGAGTTGATCCGGTGTCGGTTGATAGGGGAACGAATCTTCCATTTCCACTTGCCAAGGCTGATCCGGGGGATAGCGAAACCCCTGTTGTTGGGCCCGCTGGGCATAGAGTTGGAGCAGGTCAACCGCAACTTTTTTGATCGCTTTTCTAACTTTTTGCTTCGTTTTTTCCCAGGCCTGGCCACTGAGTTTATTGAGCTGGGGTGGGGTGTCTTGTCCAGTGCGTAAGCGGGAGAGCGTATTAAATTGATCGGCGGCAATCCGTAAGACCCCATCAGCATATTGAATAACTAAGTATTCGCGGGTTTCATGGCTGATTGACAGGGGTTCGAGTTTGAGAAATCGCCCAATCCCGTGCTGCCGATGAACGACATAATCTCCCGGCTGTAACTTGTTAACATCAACCTGTTTCGAGGCGGCCCGGCGGCGTTTACGGACATAGCCCATATTGGCCAGACTATGTTGCCCAAAAAATTCCCGGTCGGTAACAACAACGGTGCGCAGAGTCGGTAAAATAAAGCCTTCAAGTTCAGCCAACCCCGAATATTTCAAGGCAATGGGGACACGCTGGGCCTGGAGTTTATCAATGGCCGGAAAATCTTTCGGATTGGGGACAAACTGGGCCGGGCAATCGTGTTCTTGGAGCAATGCCACCGAGCGACTGGGCTGGGCCGAAATGAGCCAAACCGCAAACTTTTTCTCCCGTTCTTGGCGGATGGCTTCAGCGAGTTTGCCAAATTGATGGGGGATGGCTGGCACCGGCCGACTGGATAAATTTAACCCCTGATTTACTTCCGCGAGTTCATTCAGCTTGAGTTGTTGATGGTCACTAATTTGGCTTAAACAGTCTGCAAAGGTTTGATGGGTGGCGGGCATTAACGACCGTTGATTCACCTCTTGCCAATGGCTTTCAATTTGTTCATACCAGCGATGACTATGTTGACGACACTGCTCTGGCTCATCTAAAACCACCAATGTATTCGGAGCTAGATAATCAATCAAACTGGCCGGCCGTTCAAACGCTAATCCTAAAAATCGCCGCATGCCTTCGGGTGGATTTCCTGCTTGCCATTGTTCCTGTTCGGGGGGGGGAAGAATGGCTTGAATTTGCTCTTTTTCGGCTTCACTCAGGGCCTGGGCAATCAGAGGACTAAAACTAGTCGGCGTTAACACTAAGCGGGGAATTGCATCTAGGGAGCGTTGATTGGCTGGATCAAATTCCCGTAGTTTTTCCAGTTGCTCCCCAAACCATTCCAAGCGCACAGGTAACTCAGCGGACACCGGAAAAATATCGAGAATATCCCCCCGCTGACTCCATTGCCCTTCCGATTCAACCAAAGAAACCCGCTCATAGCCCAAATTGGCCAGGGTTTGACTGAGGGTTTTGAGATTACTTTCCTGACCGACTTCAAGCCGTAAACAATAGTCTTGAAATAAATCCGGTGGCGGTAAATGGGGCTGGAGGGCGCGCTCGGTGGTGACAATGGCTAAATTTGAGTTTTCCCGACCCAATTCCGCTAAAACCTGTAACTGTCCCCAGGCCATCTCGGCTTCTAAATCAAAGGGATCATAGGGGGAAGCTTCCGAGGTGGGATAAAACAACACTGCCCCCCAACCCATCATTTCCAACTGCGCGGCCCAACGTCCGGCTTCTTCTAAGGTGGCGGTAACGACGAGTAACGGCTGTGATTGGGCCAAAGTCGAAGCAACCAGGCCCTTGACCAGTCGCGGAATGCCAGTCAGATGCAGGGATTGGTGCTTTTGGAGCTTGGTTGTGAGTTCCGCAATCAGGGGTAATTTTGCCCAACTACGGATAAGAGCAGCCAGTGTCATAGATGGAAATCAACTCAGTCATGACGTACTGCCAAGCTATCATAGTTGAAAGGATTAGACTTTCTGGTATTTGCCGGTACTAGCTGGTATTATAAGAAATCATCCCCAGATGGGCTTTTGCTCACTGGCCCCCGTTAGATTACGATCTGGCGGGTTTTAACCATATTAATATGAACCGAGTTTCCTTCTTAATTGATGGCTTCAATCTTTACCACTCACTCCGGACTGCGGCCAAAGAACTGACTGACGCATCCGTTAAATGGCTCAATATTAAAACATTGTCTTGAGTCTATCTTTAGCTCTTTATAGAGAGGCAAGACAAAATGATAATTGTTGTCTATCAGATATTATCTGACTCTAAACTTAATAAAAAGCTTCCGATTATATATAATAAAGGTATTTCGTAATAATGACTGTAATTTATGAATGAAGAAATTTTTGAGGCTTGTGTTCAATATAATGACTTGGTGGGCTCTGTATCTGCTGATAATTCTGACCAATCATCAATTTATAAATGGCTAGATGATCGCAAGCTAAGAAACTCAAATGAACTAGTGTATGGGATAGAACTCAGTATTCGTGAGAATGACGGGGAGGAGCTTGTCAACCCAGTTCCAGTAGTGCTGTTGCTAGTTGCAGACGAAACACAAAAGACATTAAGTAAAAAGATTGCTGATGGTCAAGTACCTATTAATGTAAGACGTATTGAGACATTGATGACACTACCTGAATTCCTTAGTCTATTCAAGAGATTTAATTTAACCCTTTCTCCAAATCAAAACTGGCAATCACTCAGAGGATCAGAATTTAAAGGAATCTTAGAGGGAGTTAGGTATCAATATCAAGATTCACAAGACTTTTAGGTGCTACCTTCTCACCTTTCAGGAATTATGTGGGCACATAATAAAAATTTTATTACTTTATTCATAACTCTGTAGCTATCAACTGATAACATTAAAAATTTCAATTTAGATATGAATAGATAAGAAGAGATTCAAATCTAATATCAATGATTCTAATAGTAATGAATAAGTTTTGTGGTTATGAGACTTATTACTGTTATAGACTCTGCTATCAAATCTGTTCCCAGTTTAACAAAATCACTAAAGATCATTACCAGGCTGAGGAGGAAACCAATCTTCATCCAAGGCCTTGGGATAGTGTAAACCAGGGAGTTTCTGGAATTATATCCGCTGCTAAATCAAATTGTATTATGACAAGTTCTCGTGCTTCTCGATACGTTTGATCAAATTTTTCTTGGAGATACTCCATCAGACTTGGGCTATCGTCTAGGATTGATTCAGCTTCAAACCGAAAATTGAGAATATTAGCTTCTAGCTCTGGATAAAATCGGTCATGGCCTGGCCGGGCATATTGATGGGTGATTAAATGCTCACAAATCGTTCTCAAATAAGTTTGGAGTTTACGCTTTTGTTCTCTGCTAATACCCTCAACTTCATCAATGATATTGATCAGATCAAGATTGGCAAAGTCCCGGTTTTTTAGTTGCTCAACCGTTCGATCAATCCAGAGTTGAAAATCTGAATCGTAGAGGTTTTTTTCCGTCGTGTCTGGGCCTGGTGTCATATTTTGCTATTTATAGTCACGGGAAGTTATTTATTCCAAGGTTGCCAATTTGGATCAAGGGGTTGCTCTAGGGTAAAGGGTGGCGACTTAGGGACAATATTGGAGTTGATTTGACTTTCTTTAAGAAAAATCTCGTGACTCTTTTGATATTCTTCTTCAAATGTTTCTAGGCATTGGTTTCGTAGACTTGGGCTTCTTTTGAGTAGAGATTTAATCTCAGACCTAAAATTTGCAACCTCCACATCCCATCCTCTTAGGCAATAGTCCCGTTCCGATTCCCAATATTGAATCTTGAGCAAGTGTCGTAGCAGTTGCCGCAAATAACTCGATAGCGCGTGCTTATTACTGTTTCCCAAACTTTCAACTTCCTCAATTAAATTTTCCAAGTCAACTTCATTAAATTCATTCGTCTTTAATTTACGAACAGTTTCATCAAGCCAAAGGTTAAAGTCTTGTTCGTAAAGAGATTTAGATTTGATTTGCAGTTGAGATGTCATAGCTCACTCTCGGTATTTGAGTAGGTTTAGTCTTGTTTTATAGATAACTGTTGCATTAACCAATTCGCCGCAGCAGTGTTTGTTCCTTTCTCTAAACGGGCTAAGGTTTGCGACAGTAACTCAATTTCCAGGCCCCGTAACACTTGAGAAATCGTAATTGGTTCGTAACTTCCTGCCTCAGTTAAGCCAAAGGCCAAGACCTGACCCTGCTGCACATCAATCACCCAATACTCAGGAACTCCCAACCGAGCATAAAGCTGTTTTTGTTCTGCTAAATCCAACGTCAAGCTCGTATCGGCCACTTCTCCAACTAAATCCGGTAATCGCTGCTCAGGTAAGGTAATTCGGCGGGGTGTCCCAGGTTGCCAGCGGGGAATATTGTCACCCCTATAAAGCACTAAATCGGGAGCACAGGCCTGGGTTTCAGGGTTTTCAATCAGACACCGCCCATAGGATTGATAGGTTTCTTCGGGATGGAGAAAAGCCCAAAAACCAAAAATGATCGTGAACAAATCGCTAACTGATGCGTGCCCAGGCCCCTCTTTACCCATTTCTACCCGTAGCCATCCCTGATCAAATGAAATTTTGCGCCACTCTAAATTGGGATCATCTCGTAATTCAAGATATTCAGCCCAAGTAGCGATCTTAGATTTAATTATTGATTGAGCAGAAGTCGTGATCATGAAACATTTACCAGGCCTGGTCTAAGTTTAACCAAATCACGAAAGATCATCATCGGGCCGGGGCGAAAACCAATCTTCATCTAGGGCCTGGGCAAGGTTTTGCTAGATTACCGTAATCTTTTTTAAGATTACAGCATGGATTCAATTATACAAAAATTATAAACTTTCAACCCGATCTCGAACTGAGCCGAACGCAATTTAAATAGAACTGTTTGTAAAACTGATCATTTTCTATCATTTTCGATAAGATCATACAAAGTCATTTAGTCTGCTGTGTACGCCTACCCCAGATTTTTCCTTTACCAGGAACCCTTTTGTCAGCCCCTAAAAACCCATCATGGGACTTGGCGGATTCGGGAAGGGATTTATGTCCGCTTAGAGTCGGAATCCGGGGAAGTGGGGTTTGGCGAAATTGCTCCATTGCCAGCTTTTGGATCCGAACCCATCGGGGCCGCCTGGACATTTTGTGCTGCACTCCCCAACACCATCACCGCAGAAACAATTGCCGCTATTCCTGATACCTTACCCGCCTGTCAATTTGGTCTGTCCCAGGCCTGGGCCCAACTTACGGAATTTCCTCACCTACAGCCCGAAACCTTGCCCTACTGTGGTCTATTGCCGGCGGGCCGGGATCTACTGACTGTCCCCCAGTTAGCCAAACAGTCCTATGTGGCCTGGAAGTGGAAAATTGCCGTTCTGCCCTATGCCAGAGAGTTAGAGATTTTCCAGGCCTGGTTACAAACCCTGAACCCTGAAACTCCCCTCAAAATTCGCTTAGATGCCAATGGTGGCCTCAATTTAACGACGGCTCGGGCTTGGTTAACCGTTTGTGATCGGCTCAATACCCAATTTCAACAAGAGCAAGGCTACATCGCCATTGAATTTCTCGAACAGCCCCTCCCGGCCCAAGATTGGGTTAATCTCCAAGCCTTGTCCAACGACTTTCAAACCTCCATTGCTTTGGATGAAACCGTAGATAGTCTAACCGCCCTGGAAAATGTCATGGGTTTGGGCTGGCGGGGCCTAGTAGTCATTAAGCCTGTGTTGATGGGGGCCTGGTCGCGCTTAAAAGTGGTTTTGCCAAAATATCGAGACCAGATTGTTTTGTCCTCTGCCTTGGAGGGGGCCATTGGTCGTTGGGGAATTTTAGTCCTGGCCCAAGAGTTAAACCTGACCCGCTATGCCTTGGGCCTGGGGGTGGACGCTTGGCGGCCAGTACCCACTTTGAACACAAAGACGGAACTAGAAGACTTTTGGGAACTCGCCCTTGAGGTATTGCTCCACAAGTCCTAATCTTCAAATGTTTAGATCTAACTATCAGGCCGGTGTTGGTTTGCGGGTTCGTTTGGGCTTGGCCGAGACTGGGGCAGCACTCAGGGTTTGGCGCAACTCTTGGGCCTGGTTCACGAGAGCAGTGGCAAAATCTAACGCGGATCGTTCATTGGCTCCTCCGGCAATTTTGGCCAGTTCGGCGGCGCGTTGCTCGGGGGCGAGAACAGAGAGTTGGACAATGGTTTGCTGTTCCGGTTCGAGAACTTGTTTTTGCACCCGGAAATGGGTATCGGCCAAGGCGGCAATAATCGGTTGATGAGTAACACAGAGAACCTGTTGATGTTGGGCCAAATGATAAAGTTTTTCGCCAATGGCCTGGGCTACTCGTCCAGAAACCCCCACATCAATTTCATCAAAAATCAGCGTATTAACCGTTTCCACTGCTGCAAAACAGGCCCGCAAGGCTAATAAAAACCGACTCATTTCCCCACCCGATGCGGTTTCCCTCAGAGGTTGCAAGGGTTGGCCAGGGTTGGGGCTAAACATAAACGTGATCTGATCTGCACCGTGGCTACTGGGGGGAATTGGCCGGAATTGAACTTCAAACCGCACCCGTTCCATCGCGAGGGGCTGGAGTTGGCTAATGAGTTGTTGACTGAGATGGTTGGCGGCCTGCTCCCGGAGTTGTTGGAGTTGCTGACAGGCCTGGTACAGTTGGGCTTCGGCGGCTTGGAGTTGGGCCGTGAGTTGATCTTGGCTCATGCTGGTGGCCTGGAGGATTTGCCATTCCTGCTCAACTTTGGCCTGGTAGTGGATAGCATCTTGGAGGGTCGGCCCATATTTGCGGGTAATTTGCTTTAGATGGCCCATGCGATCCGTGATGTCTGCTAAACGTTGCGGTTCCCCTTCCAGGGCATCGGTGTAATTTCGGAGTTGGCGGCTAGCGGTTTCGATCTGGAGGAGCGCGGATTCCACGAGTTCTTGAATGGGGGCTACCCCTGGATCAAAGGTCTGCATCTCCTGAAGTAAGCTGACGGCTTCCCCCATTAAGTCCACACTGGCCTGGCCCCTCTCTTGTTCACAAAGGCATTGATAGGCGCGAAATCCCTGGGCTTGGAGTTGCTCGATATGGTTGAGACGGCGAAATTCGTCTTCTAAATGTTGTAGTTCATCGGCATCTTCTAAATTAGCCAGTCGCAGTTCCTGGAGTTGAAACTTATACAGATCAAGCTGTTGGAGGCGTTGCTGTTCTCCTTGCAAATAGGATTCTTGGGCCTGGCGGAGTTGTTGATAGGCCGTATAGGCCATGGCCACTTGTTTACGGACTGCCAGCAGTTCACTTCCCCCAAAGCTATCCAGCCAATCCCGTTGCTGGCCGGCCTGGAGGAGTTGGTTCGCTTGTCCTTGGGCCGTAATGGCGACTAATAACTCTCGTAGGGCCTGGAGTTGTTGACGATTGACCAAGACTCCATTGATTCGTGAACGACTGCGGAATGCCCCCCCTACTAAAGACAGTTCCCGACTGCAAATGATCGTTTCATCCAGCGGGTCAATCTCTGCTTCTGTGAGCCAAGTCTGGAGGGCGGGTGTGAGGGAAAAGGTGGCTTCGATTAAGGTACGCGGCGGAATCTGGTTGGACTGAGTTTCTGGAACGGCCCGAATCACTCGGCTCGACATTTTCCCCCCCAGCACCCCATCAATGGCATCCAAGATAATGGACTTGCCGGCCCCAGTTTCTCCAGTGAGGACATTCAGACCTGGGCCAAAATTCACATCCAACTGGTCAATCAGGGCAAAGTTTTCAATCCGTAAGCCAATTAACATAGCAAGGTGACAAAGGACTCAGGCCTGCTCTGTCAGGATAACTTAGCTGTTCTCTAAAGTAATGCCCTGGGCCTGTAACTGGGCTTTTAGCTTTGCAAGTTCCTGTTCGGCCTGGTGGGCGCGATTTTCGGCTTTTTGCCTGGCCTGGTCGAGTTCTTCACTATTTAAGAGCTTTGCCCCTGTATCATCCCGATAAAAAACTAATGTCTGGGCCTGGACTTCTAGACGCAACTGCAACACGGCACTGTGGGCATTGGTAATTGGCTGATAAAAGTCTCCCAGAAGTTGATAACCCTGAAGTTGGTTGGGAATCCATTCACCTTTGGGATCAAACAACCAATATTCTGTTACTCCCAGTTGTTCGTAGAGGTTTTTTTAAAGATCAAGTCTTGTTCTTGGGTGCTGGGAGAGGTAATTTCAAAGACAGCCTGGGGAATTTGTCCTTCAACCCAAAGTTTGTAATTATCCCGTGGGCCGGGTGGAACATCAAAAATCACCATTACATCGGGGGCAATGCGCACTTTCGGATAGCCTTGGGAATAATAGAGAAACTGATTACTCAGGACAATCCCAGCTTCTCCCAGGTAGAGCCGCAACGTTGTGACAATATCGGTAATGGCATCAAAATGCACTCAGGTTTCTGCTAAGGGTTTGCCATCCTCACTGGGGTAAAAAATATCCGGTTCAGCAGTGGTGGTCATTGAAGAAAGAGTCGTTGTCATAGGTCAGACCTTCAAAAATGAGTTCACAGGCCTGGGGGCATAGATAGCTGGATTCTAAAGTTTTTGCTGGTCTCTCCGGCAGAGCATTGGGTCATAACTCCCCATTAGTTCTGGATTGCTTCTAATTCTTTTAGCAGTACCCCAGGCCCCTGACTGCCCCCGTGATAGCCCTGTTGAACATGGGTGCGGATAATCTGCTGAAGCCGTGATAAACCCCAGGCCCAGACCCCCACTTGACTGGCGATCCCCCCTACCCAAACACTGACACCCCAACTCAACTCCCCCAACATCCAGGCCCAGCCACTTTGCCCCAATAAACCAATCCCCAAGGTGGAGATTAAAATAATTTGCCAGGCCTGGCCGCTAGCAGGTGGGGTTAAGGGGATGCCATAAAATCGACAGAGCCATCGAGCCAGGCCAAAACTGCTCCCTAGGCCCAAGACCATATCCCCCAGGCCCCAGGGCAGGAGAACCATTCCCAAACCCGCCAGCGGAATGAACCAAACTGTTCTCAGAGTGGGCTGGGGTTGATCTAAGAGAGTGGTACCTAGGTGTTGCTCAATGCTCAGGGTTTGTTGGAGAACCTGTTGAGCCCGTGATTTAGGGGCAGTTTCGGTCAGCCAGGTTGTTAAGGCCAGGGATAGGGGTTGAATATTGGGTGTTAAGAGTTCCCGCCCAGTTTCTGCCACAGGGGCTGCACTAACTAATAAAACTTGGTCTAGGGTAATAAATTGAGCCAGGCCGGCCTGTTGGAGTTGTAGATCTATATCCACTTTTGACCAGGCCAAGTACAAATCCTGTTTATTGGCTACGAACAAGAGTGAAACTTGTAACTCCTGGAGTTTTTTTAGGGCGTTAATTTCGACTGGATTCAACGGCCCGGCCGTGACAAATAGAACTAAATCGGCCTGTTGGGCCACCTCCCAAGCCATAGCCGCCCGTTGTTCACCCGCGAATTCATCCAGGCCAGGGGTATCGGTTAAGTCTATGGCATAGGTCTGGCCTGCTAATTCCACTTGCCAGCGAACCGAGTGGGGCCAGAGGGTGATGCCGTGGGTGGGGCCAGTGGGAAATTGGGGTTGACCCAGCAGGGCATTAATCAGCGCAGATTTACCCCGACTGACCTGACCCAAAACAGCAATTTGCCAGACTGGATAGGCCAGCTTTTCTTCCAGGGCCACCAACTCACTCCAAATTATTTCCTGGGCCGGATGATGATGTTGATGCCAGGCGATTAGATGTTGTAAACAAGCCTGCACTCTAGCTGAACAATCCAGTGGCTCTGTCACGATCCCCTTTCCCTAGACCTGAGGCTGGAAACTACGGAAAAAGGCGGATCGGGGGAGTTGAGCGATGGTTTTTTGCAGGCTGGCCTGGAGTTGTGAGCCTAAATTCAGCTTAGATTCTGGTTGCGCCGCAACGGTTTGCCAATAGTCAATTAAACTCAGTCCTCCCACTCGCAAGAGATAGGCCACACTGGCTCCCTGCAAGCAGCTTCCGGCCAAGTAAGTCAGGCTATTTCCTTTTAGCCAGTGGCTGAGGGTTTGGGTTGTCACTTCCACCGCGCCGAATTGCACCAGCAAGCGTAAGAGAGTTTCAGCCAGGGGCCGGGCCTGGGTCAGGTCGAAATTGCGTTGATAGACTTTGCCAATCTCCAGGGTTAACTGCACCAACAGCCCCCCGGTGACGACTAGATCTAAAATGGGCAGCGGGTTGACGGCGGCCGCTCCGGCTCCTAACCATTGATAGCGGTTAATAATCGGCAAGGCTAGCTCTTTACGAACTTGGTTGAGATGATCTTGGGTTTTTTGATGGAGGCAGATCGCAGCTTGCCATGTTTGTTGCCAGATCAGTACTTGTTTTTCGGTTGCAAGAATTTCTGTCAGTCGCAATTGTAAAGATTCCAGGCCTGGGGGGTTTGCGCTTATTCTGATCCAATCTTGAGGGGGCACAAACTCAGCTAATTTACGGGTTAACTCCTTTTCAAGAATTCCTAATTCCCCGATATAGGCCCGGGGGGGTTCCTGCCAAAGGACTAAGAATCGTTGCTGTTGATCTTGAAGAGTTTGTAAGGCCTGGTACTCACTCCTGGTTAAGTCCCCAGAAATCACAAATAAAATTAAGTCACTGTTGGGGATCGCCCTCAAGTCTTCAGAGACCTGAATTTGCCAGTTTGAAAGCCCGACACCAGCTAATTCCGCGCCTAAACTAGCCAGACAATTGCCGACATTCCCCCACAATGAAAGGCTTAGGTCTTGTCGTTGTAAGCTCTGTCGGATTGCGGCCAGTTGGTTTTGCAGGTCGTGATCGGGGGTGTACTGGTTGAGGGTGGTGATCAGGGCCTGGGTAGCCTCCAGTTGGGTCGTAATCTGGCCTGGGGTAATTACCTGAGGCTGGCTGGTTGGTAGGTTACTTACAGAACTGGGGAAAAGTCCTCGCCACCACCAGGCCCCCGCCGCTGCCAACAGACTAAAACCAATCCCCCAGGCCGGATGTGACCCTAACCAGGTGAGACTCCAAAAGACACCGATTAAACCCGCAGCAAACCAGAGAGGCATGGGACAAAACAAGGGACGCGCAAGATATCACCTAAAAGCCTACCAACTCCCCGCCCCCTAAAACTGGGATCTGCAAATGTCCGGAACCGAGCCTCAAAAATCAATCCCCAAAAGGATAGGTCTTAACCGATTCATCCCAACGAGAAAGAGGTTTTTTAACGGCCCCCGCTCTAATTCTAAAGGGGTCACACCCTATCCACCGGGCTTAATTCTTCATGGCATTTTTGACCTTTTGGATACCCTCTTTATTCCCTTGGGCCTTATAAAGGGATTCAGAAACCTTTAAGGCCTCCCGAGATTCCCGTTTGCGTCCACTGGCCTTCAGAGCCACGCCCAAGTTGTAGAAGGCCTCTGGGTTATTGGGGGTTAAGCGGGTGACCGTTTGATAGGGGAGAACGGCTTCATGGGGTTGTTTGAGCATCATCCATGTTTCTCCCAGGCCAACATAGGCAAGGATTGAATTAGGTAAGAGTTGGGTGGCCCGTTGAAACGCCCGAATTGCCCCTTGATAGTTATTCTGAAGCAGGAAAACTTTGCCCACTGTTAATTGGATATTTCCATCCCCTTGCCCTAGAGAGGCCGCTTGTTCGAGGGCTGCGAGTCCTTGCGTTTTATCCCCGCTTTGGAGGAGTGCCTGCCCTAAATTGAGTTGGACATTGGGGTTATTCGGGACAAATTGGCTGGCCTGGCGGAGGGCGGTGAGAGCCTGGTTCGCATCCCCTTGGTTGAGATACAAAATCCCCAAGGATTGAAATGCTTCCCAGTTGCGCGGCTCCATGACAATAATTTGCCGATAGGTTTGAATCGCAGTTTGGGTATCCCCCAATCGAGCCAGGATCACCGCTAACCCTTGATAGGCCTGGACATAACGGGGATTTAGGCGAATGGCTTGGCGGTAGGCAGCGGCAGCCCCATGATTCTCGCTTGTCATGCCTAAATTGAAACCGAGAGCATAGTAAAAATCTGGGTTGGTGCCATCTAGGGCAATCGCCTGTTGATAGGCTTGAGCGGCTGGGCCATATTGCTTTTGTTGTGCGTAGATAAACCCAATGGCCGAAAATATGCGCGGGTTGCGGGCATCCAACTGGGCGGCTTGTTGATAGAGTTGCAAGGCTTGGTCAAAATTACCCGCAGTGACTAATTCCCGCCCTTGCCGGAGTAGATCAGAAAGTTGTTGAGCATTACCCTGGGCAATCGCCAAACTGGGCATCATAGCTAGACAAAATCCGGCAAAAAGGGTTGAAATTGTGATTCGCAAAGACATCGCAAGTACCAAATCTAAACATCAAATGCAGCATCCACAGGGCACAAGGTCTAATTCTGGTCAATTCTAACCAACTTGGCAAACCTCTCCGGGCAAACTCCTGATCGCTCCTCCCCCAATAGCTCCCACCCCGGAAAAGACATCAATTGTTTTGGGTATTCTGTAAAGTATTCCTCTCCCCCATTCTGGAAATCAGTCATGTCTGAGGTCGCTACTCAAACGGAATTAAGTCAGGTCTTAACCCTTCTCCAGGCCATGCAAACGACCCTCAACACCGTTCAAACCGATCTCCAAGCCCTCACTCTTGAAGTCAAGGTCAACCAGGCCAAAACCGATGAACGATTCAAAAGCATGGAGGAAAAGATTGATCTCAGATTTCAAGCCATGGAAGAAAGAATTGATCTTAGATTTCAGGCTCTAGAGGAAAAATCTATCGGTATCCAAAAGGAAGTTGCTGATCTCCGCATTCAACAACGGAGCACCGACAATCGGATTCTCACCTTTCTATTTACCGCTTTTATTACCGCTGTGGGACTGTTAACTAAAGTAATTTTTTTTGATGGCCAACGCTAGGGCTTGTCACCCCCAAATTACAGGGACTGTTCTCACGTCAGAAAAATCTCATAAACATTGCCCCTGAAGCACGTCCTGACTTGTTCTGAGCAGCACAATAAATCCATAGAACTATGCTAGGGCAACCCTAATTGTTTTGGGAAATAGAGCGTTTTTTTACTGGGGTTACAGCCTCCTATAATTCTTGACTCCAGTGGGATTGGAATAGTTTGAACGAAGCCATTATCGGCCAGGGGATATAATCTGGAAGGTCAAGCAAGACGGCCCGACAAACATAGGTTATGGAATTAAAGCGGCGGGATTTTCTACAGGCGGCTGGGGTCTGGTTGGTAGGGGTAAGCAGCAGTGAATTCATTCTCCAATTGGTAAATTCTCCCGGCCTGGCCGCAACAACGCCTCCCCGCAAGCGGGCTTTACTCATTGGCATTAATCACTATGGGACTGGGGAGGTTTTACCGTCCTTGCAGGGATGCCTCACCGATGTGGAGCTACAAAAGCAGTTATTGCGCTATCGCCTGGCCTGGGCGGCTGGGGATATTCAGGTTTTAACCAATCAAGGCGCGACTCGCACTGCAATTCAGGCCGCTATTGAGGAGTTTTTACTGGCCGGGGCCACCAGCGGGGATCGGTTGTTTCTCCATTTCAGTGGCTATGGACGGCAGGTGTCGGGCCTGGGGGAAACCTTAATACCCTACGATGTCCAGGCCGATGGGAGTGGTGATCTTCCCTTGAGTTGGTTTAGTCAGAAGCATCTACCCGCTGGGGTAACATTTTGGTGTTGTTTTGATGCGGGGTTTCAACCTAATCCAGGCCTTGCCCAACGCGTCCGTCCGCCCATCGGAACATCCCTGAACCTCTCCCTCAGACCCTCTCCCGGTATGATTTGGCTGCAACCGACCATTGCCAGAGAAATTCAACTGCTGGGAACCCAGGCCGGGGCCTTGACCCAGAGCATCACAAAACAGCTTTGGAGTAATGCCTCAACCAGCTCCCTCAGCGGATATTGGGCGGCCCAGGACTTAGAACGGCAAACCGGCGAACTAACCCATCTCCACTGGCAGGCCGAGGCGGGGGCGCGCATTCCCGGAACCCTAAACCTGAATGGGGGGCTAACCTTGTCAGGGCCAGGGGCCGATGCGGCGATCATCACCTCTGCTCAGGACAGTCAGACGGCCCAAATTTGGCTAGGCGGAATGGCCAGTCCCCTACTGACCCAGGCCGGTTGGCAAAGCTATTTTGAACCAGTTGGGCCAGAGTTACCCAAAACAAACCCAGCCATTTTGGTGCAAAATCCAGTCGGACTAACGGCCATAGCCCCAATGACAGACCTAAGCACTCTCACCACAGGGACATTATTGCGAGAGCGATTGCGGCTATTACCCCATCATTTAACCTTGACCATTGGCCTAGCCGAAACCTTGGATAAGGTCACGCGCATTGATGCTGTGAGTGGCTTAGATGGGTTGACGGATTGGGTCAGTTCCACAACGGAGGGGACAGGGGATTATCGTGTCATGGCCCAGTCGGACGCTGAACATTGCCTCTATGGATTGGCTTGGCCCGGTGGGACTGTCTTCCCTCAAACCCTGGGCACTCCGGGAGAAGCAATTAAAGGGGCGATCCGGCGGCTGGGGACTATGTTTCCAGTGTTGCTCGCTAATAAATGGTTGGGTTTAACTTTAAATGGCGAAACCTCCGGCCTGGGTGTGACCGTGGCCTGGGAAAAATTACTCCCTCAACCAGAGTTATTGCTGCGAGTCCAAACAGAACGGGCCTTGTGGGCCGCCCCAGAAACAGCCATCGGGAATTTTTCAGCCCAAGCCTGGGAGCGGGGTGTCACCTTCCAAGTGGGGCAGCAATTTTGTTATCGGCTGACAAACTATAGTCCGGCCCCCGTTTATGCCCTTTGGTTGGCTTGGGATAGTGCTGCGGGCCTCTTGGTTTTACCCACATTGATGGACTCTCCCCAACTCACCTGGCAGCTAACCCTCGCCCCCCAATTAACAACCACCTTACCCGTGCGAGAACTGCGTTATACCAGCCCTTGTGTCAATAGCTATCTCCTCCTCAGCCGCACCCCTTTCACCCAGGCCCTTGATTATTTGGCTCAGCTGCCCACCAGTGGAGACCCCCCTCGTCTCGTTCCCTCCAAGGAAGCTTTGGCTTTAGTCCAGGCCATTCTTCGGGATCTCCATCAAAATAATCCAGAGTCACCCCTCAAGCCAGCTACTACCAGTGCATACACCCTTGATCTCCAGGCCTGGGCGACATTTTGCTTCACGTTTCGGGTTGTGTAATCTCCTTAGGGGTTTGTTTTTTTCTGATGGCTAAGATGCCACGCTTCCCAGGCAAAGTAAGCAAAAATCACTAAGTTCAGCCCAAAAAGGAGTCCGGTTTCCCACTTGGGATCATGCTGCAATTCCCAAATTTCCACTGGCAATAATATCCCCACCAGGCCAGCAAAGAGATAATAGCCCCAAATCTTGCCTTCCCATACCGCCCAGGCCGCCACCGCAATCATCAGGCCATAGACCCCTGTGCCGCGAGAAATTAGTTTCAGTTCATTCACCGGAGCCTGGCTCAGAAAGCTCAAGGTGGACTGGACTGCTCGAAATTCTGCCTGGAGAATATGGGACTGAACCCAGAGGGCTACGGTATCATTAAACCGCCATGTCACCCCGGTCACAAAAGAGGTCAACAGAAGCAAGAGAGCAAAAATTCCCTTCTTGACCACTGCAACCTTAACAATCCATGAGCGTGATCGCCCTGCCATGTTCTTGATCCTTTCCGCAATTTAGAGAATTAACCACATAGACCCCGAAAAAAGGGCCATCCCAAAAGCAGGATAACCCTAATTCAAGCAATCAAGTTTTCCTTAATCTAAGTCAAGAAAGAGGTGAGACAAGAAACAAAGGCAGAATGACAAGAGCGTCCCAAGGAACTAAACCTCTAGTAGAGGAGTTGCATTTCAGCCCGAATCATATCCGCTTGGACATCGTTACCAGCTGCTTTGGCTTTTTTCAAGCGATTTTGCAAGTAAGCGAACGCAGTCTGGCGATTTTCCGGCTCCACATCTTGGGCATCGGTGACATGAAAGGCATAGTCAGATTGGAAACCGGCCACAGAGGGCAAAACGGCATTGACATCAGAGGTGATCGCAGCTTCGGCAATATGCTCATTTAACAAAATGGCATCTTTCATCGAACGAGCCGCAGGAGATTGCTGGTATTTGACACCCCGATAGGTGAGCATTTGTACGGGTTGTGGCACAGGCAGGCCAGCATTCGTTTCAAAGTTAGGCGTGGGATCGGGACGTTCAATAACCTGTGTCCGGGCTAGGATTTCTGCGGAAGTTGAATCAACTGTGTAGCTGACACCACGGTAATTGAGGGTATTCATAGTAGGCTCCTTGAATGGATCATGGGGGACTCGATGATTCTTAGAGCGGAATTGGCTCTACGGTCAGCGCGTTCCTTCGGGGGATTCCCTACTTCCGTCTCTACCGTCAAATATCGACCGCTTCTTAAATGTCACCCGTTAACCCGTTTGGATTGTGAATGAAGCACTTACAGCGGGAGAGCTTGGGAAGAGATGAACGATTACTCATCTACATTCTGTATCATAAGATACGGTTTAGTGATTATGAATGATTTTTTACAAAACTTTATAATTAGAGCGGTCAGCCCTAATCCCTTTGCTGGGTCTGGGTTTTCAGTTTTTGGGATCTCTGGAGCACCAAAAGTTTGGCCTGGAATCCTTGACAGTGACGATTCAAGGCTCTTGAGCTTGCTTTTAATAAGGTTTCGTGAGCAAAATAGCCACATTGCCCAGTCCAGTGTTTTATCCCTATGACTGCCAGTTTGCCCCCCCTGATTCAAGCTATGCTTCAGCCGCAGTTTTATCCCCATCCGGTGCAGACTCCAATTCGGTTGTTGCAAACCCACATTTCCTATGTGCTGCTAACAGGGGACTATGCCTATAAGGTGAAGAAACCAGCGGACTTTGGCTTTTTGAATTTTTCGACCCTAGAGCGGCGACATTTTTTTTGTCAGGAAGAACTACGCCTGAATCAACGCCTCTGCCCGGATTTGTATCTCCAAGTCCTGGGAATTGAGCAAGATCCTAAAATGTCAACCCAGTCAGCAGGGGCGTATGGCTGGTCACGGGGCGAGGGGACAATTTGCGACTATGCCATTCAAATGTGCCAGTTTGACCAGGCCCAGTTATTTAGCCACCTCTTTGCCGAGAATGCCCTCACCCCAGAATTAATGGTGCAATTAGGAAAACAACTAGCCCAGTTTCATGGCCAGGCCGCGACTAGTCCCGATATTACCAACTTTGGCAGTCCGGCCGCTGTTCAAGAGATTGTCGAAAATTCCTATGGCCTGGGCCAAGGGTTCATCGGGCGTTCCCAAACAGACGCGCAATATCGAGAAACTAAGGCATTTACGGATCAGTTTTTCCTGCATCATAGTGATTGGCTTCTTGAACGCCAGGCCCAGGGGAAGATTCGCGAATGTCACGGGGATATTCACCTGAATAATATTTGTCTGTATCACGACTTGATTCAGATTTTTGATTGCATTGAGTTTAATCAGGAATTTCGCAACATTGATGTGATTTATGATGCGGCGTTTTTGGTCATGGATTTGCAGTTCCGGGGACGGCCGGACTTAGCCAATGCTTTTTTGAATGCGTATTTGGAATGGAGTAATGATTATCGGGGTGCGGTGTTATTACCCTTGTATTTGAGTATGCGGGCCTATATCCGCGGCAATGTGAATTCCTTAGCTTTGAATGATCCTGCCATTCCCGACACTGATAAGGTGACGATTGCTCAGACTGCTGCCGCTTACTACCACCAGGCCTGGGGCTATACTCAACCACAAACAGGCGCGCTCTATGTCATGGTCGGCGTTTCGGGTTCTGGTAAATCTACGGTGGCCCGTCAATTAGCCCAGCAAACTAATGGGATTCATATTCGCTCCGATGCCGTCAGAAAACATTTGGCAGGCCTGGCCTTGGATCAACGGGGGGATCAGGCAGGGGGATTTGGAACAGGCATTTACACGCCAGAAATGACCCATAAAACCTATGACTGTCTCTTGGATCTGGGAATTTTCCTCGCTGACCAGGGAGCAACGGTGATTCTTGATGCCAAATATGACCACCAAGCCCTGCGGCAAACGCTAATCTCCCAGGCCAGGGCCAAAGAAATACCCCTAAAATTTATTTACTGCACCGCACCTGTAGAAGTCCTTCATGACCGACTCAATCAACGTCAAGGGGATATTGCTGATGCCACAACCAAAATTTTAGCGGCCCAAATGGCTGTCTTTGAACCCTTTAGTCTCGCCGAACAGGCCTGCTTACATACCATTCAGACCACTGACCCACTTGGGCCGCAATTGAGCCAATATAACTCCCACTAATCCCAATTAAACCTAGGATACTGCCGCAGCTACTCCAATCAAACCTAGGACTAAAACAACCCCACCAATACCCAAAACGAGATAGAGCCGCTTTTGTCCAGGCGTGGGAGGCTGGGCTTCATAGATTTTGGGTTCAATGGCAAAATTATTAAGCCGGCCATCATCATCGGTGGTATAGGGCATAAAACAGTCCAGAACAATCACACAAGTTTGGTCATCTTAGCAACTTCCTTTTATTTCCTTGACAATTGGATAAAGTTCTTAATATTTGTTGAGTTCTTGAAACTTACCGGCTGGGCCTGGACAATCGCCACCGCCAAAAGGCAAAGCTGGGATAGGCATTCAAGAGGATTCCTAAGACCAGGCCCAAATGAGTCACCAGGGTTAAACCAGCCCAGGCCAAAGGAAACCACGTCCAACTGGAATCCGGTAAGGGGGGAAAGGTGTAATAGCCCAACCAGACCAGGCCGGGGGGTAAAAGAATTAAGGCTACAGCAACCACTGCCAAGGTATAGGTGAAGGGAATATTCTGCTGACTTAACGACTGCCACTTCTGCCCATCCCATTGCCACTGAAAGGCCTGGCTACTATCTTCCAGACGGACAGTTTGCCGCTCTAAATTCACCGATAGAATATGCCGACAAAAATTACAGGAAAAAGCCTCCATCAAAACCATCTGGCTAATTTGCCCATGCTGACAAACCGGACAAGTATAAACTTCTTCTAGCTGTAGCTGCGATTTGGGGTTAGGACGGTTGACGACTGAATCACTCATTGTCTCTCTCGCTTACTCGATCTTTTTCTTAAATCTTTTTCTTAAATCGCGCTAGCGATCACAACTGCGTGATAAATTCCGCAGCGGTCAAAAGGGTAATATTTTGATACGTTTTTATTTCTAGAAGACGCTTATCACCGGTAATAATATGTGTGGCCTGTCCTATTAGGGCGCATTCTACAACCATGTCATCTTTGGCATCGGCCACCACTCCTTGAACTGTTCCAGTAATCTCAACTAGTCTAGAAAATTGCCTCACTTCGTTAATAGCTTGTTGGGCCATCATGGGGGAAAACTTAAACTTATGCAGTAATTTATCCCTAAACTCTGCCAAAATTTCTGGACAAGTTACAGATTCAATGACACCGATTTTAGCTAAAGCTAGACAACGAAAGGGATTGCCGTTGACTGTCAGGAGGCCTGAAATGAGGATATTGGTATCCAAGACAACGATAAATGACATTAAACCTCATGGACTAACTGATTAATCCAGGCCTCCCGTTCTATTTCAGTCATCCGATCCCAGTCCAGCCCGTCAAGATTGGCAACGGTTCGCGCTTGGTTTGCCCCATACTTGGATAACCCATCCCAACTCGGCCATTGTTGACTCAGTAAAAATTGAAACACGATGTTTTGCTGCTCGATAGGTAATTGCTTGACGAGTTCAATGACCTGTTCATTACTGAGGGTTAAAATCGGCATTTTACATTCCCTGAGAGCCATAGTGAATCAAGATTCCAGACGAATACGGGCATTATTTAGAGCCTGACGGACTTGGTCAAATCCGGTTCCCCCGTAGCTATTTCGGGCTGCCACCACCTGTCGAGGGGCGATGGCTGCGTAAATATCACCTTCAAATCGCTCATGGAGGACTTGCCATTCCCCTAAGGTTAAGTCTTTGAGTAATTTCCCCTGACTGACACAGGTTTTGACCACTTTTCCGACTAGGTTATAGGCTTCTCGGAAGGGGACACCTTTAGCCGTCAAGTAATCCGCCACATCGGTTGCATTGGCAAAATCCGATTCCACCGCCGCCGCCAAGCGTTCTGTCCGAAAGACCAGGCCCTCTTGAAATAGGATTGTGGTGGCTGCCAAACAGGCCTTGACCGTCGCGACCGCATCAAACAGAGCTTCTTTATCTTCTTGCAAGTCTTTGTTGTAAGCCAACGGTAAGCCCTTCATCAACACCAGCATTCCCTGCAAATGCCCAAAGACCCGCCCCGCTTTTCCCCGCACCAACTCCGGTACATCAGGGTTTTTTTTCTGGGGCATGATACTAGACCCTGTGGCGCAACTGTCGGTGAGGGTGACAAAGCCAAATTCTTCCGAGGCCCAAAGAATCACTTCTTCCGAGATGCGCGACAAATGCACCATGATTAAACTAGCGGCACAGAGAAATTCAATGGCAAAGTCCCGGTCACTCACGCCATCCAAACTATTGCTGTAAACTCCCCCAAAACCTAGTAATTCTGCGCTGTAATGACGATCAATCGGAAATGTTGTCCCAGCTAAGGCTCCACTCCCTAAGGGGGAAATATTAACTCGGTCGTAAACTTCAGCCAAACGTTGCCAATCCCGCTCGGCCATCGAAACATAAGCGAGGAGATGATGGGCTAAACTGAGGGGCTGGGCTCGCTGGAGATGGGTATAGCCAGGAATGAGGGTTTCCACATGGGCTTCAGCTAAATCCAACAACACGGTTTGCCATTGCCGCAATTGGGCCTGGATGTCGCGAATTTGTTGCCGTAGATAAAGCCGAGTATCAGTTCCCACTTGGTCATTGCGGGAGCGAGCGGTGTGGAGTTTTTTGCCGAGATCCCCAATCAGTTCCGTCAGACGGCGTTCAACAGCAAAATGGACATCTTCAGCTTCAATCCCTGGGTTAAACTCGCCCTGGCGGTATTCTTGGCGGATTTGCTCCAGGCCTTGGACAATTTCGGTCGCGTCCTCTGGCGTGATAATTCCAGTTTTGCCGAGCATTTGGGCATGGGCCTGGGAACCCGTCAAATCATATTCAATCAGGGCAATATCAAAGCCAATACTGGCATTGAACTGGGCAATGGCGGGATGGAGGGCGGATTCAAACCGTTGACTCCAAGGTTGTTGCGGGGATGTGGACATGGGAAACCTATCTCTGACTCCATAAATTATAGGGTGTCCTTTTCGCTGGGCATGAGTACAGGAATCACTTGGTCACGGGATTTACGGTAAATTCTGAAATCACGATCTAGGGTAAAAATCGTCCCCTGGGCCATGAGTTCTGACATTCGCACCAAACAAGCATCCGCAAAGGACATCGGCACAGAACGATAGCGAGTTATTAGTCGTTGGATTTGTTCTGCCTGGGCCTGGAACGCAAAATCTATCACAATCGAGCCTGACGCAAGCATCGAAAAAAATGAATCTAAATTAATAGCGTTGCGCCGAACTAAAAAGCAGACCTCACTCAAAACAGCCTCACAGGTAAGTAGGGGTGGTTCAATCCTTAATAATTCTTCTTGCACCCATTGATGATATTGATCACGGCTATCGAGGGCAGTAATGATGATCCCGGTATCAACAATGATGTTTTGACGCATACCTTATTGCCCATAACCTTCCATGTGCTCAGGGTTTGTTGATAAATCAGGCGGGTTTTCGTGAGAGCATCCGACCCATTGACCAGCAACGTCTATAAAAGATTTTCCGGCAAATTTATTGGTGGTCTCAGGAATACCGTTAGTCGCTGCATCCAGGACTAGAACAATTTTGTAGTGGCCAGCAGGGGGCAGTTTTTCCGGTTCGGCAATGTGAATTTCACCGTTGGAATTAATGGTGGCAGTGGTCTGAATCACTTTCATAGGAGAGTCTAGAGAATATTAAACTGTTTGAATTAGGGGTTTGAGGCTTGAATATAACTACTTAACCGAGCCAGTCAACTTCGACTTTATCCATATCCGCTAAATCTTCCGGATCATAGTTTTGAATGTGAGTGTCCATTTGCATCACCGTTCCCCCTTGGACATAGGTGGCTTGATGCTTTTGTTCTAAGGTTGTCTTAACGCCAGGTTGGGATGTTTTGCCGGGGGTAATGGTGCGTTTCTCAATCCGAACCGATTGCTTGGCGACTTGGGGGGCTAAATGATTCAGAAAGAAATCTACGGTTTCCTGCTTGAGCCAACCGTTGAGCACAGCCACAGCCCCAAATCGATAGCCAGTTTGCCATTGCTCCTGCAAAATTTGGTTGACTTGGTCTTCCGTGAGGAGATGGGCCTTGACAAAGAAATAGCCGATGGGTTCGTTGGGCTGGTTAATTAATAGGGAGTGCCATTCTTTGACAAAAAAATCAATGGTTTCTTGTTTTAGCCAGCCGTGAAGGGCAATAATCTCACCAAACTTCAGGCCCTCATAGACTGACTGCTCCATGACGACTACCTGAATTTGGCCCGGATGGAGTAACCCGGCCTGGTGCAGGAGAACACCAATCACTACTAATCCCCCGATTAGAAATGATTCATTCTACCTTAGAAACCACCTTAGAAATTACCTTGGGGAGGAGATGAGCTTGATAAATCTAGATTAATCTTCATAATTTGTATGATGCGCATCTATACCAGCCCACCAAGGTCAGGCTCATCCGCAACAACGTGGATATAGTTACTTTGAGGTAAGTTCCCTAAGTCCAAATTAAAAACCGGAGAGTTATGAAGATTCCCAGGGCCAAGACTTGGGCAGAGGCAACAGGAAGGCCATACCGCAAAAAGCGATGAAAGGTGATTTTACGGCCGTTTAACTCGGCAACCCCAGCCGCAACAATATTGGCTGAAGCCCCAACCAGTGTGCCATTACCCCCCAATGTCGCGCCAAACATCATGGCATAGAACAGGGGGAGAACCTCCGGTGGATAGGGGCCAGTAAAGTCTGGAGATAAAACCTCGCTGCCCAGCAAGCCAACTTGAATTAGGTATTTCTTGAGTAATGGCATCATGGCCACAACCAAAGGAATATTGGGAATGACGCTGGAAATGGCCGCAACGACGATTAAAAGCATCAGTGAACCGAAAAAGATGTTTTTGCCTAAGACGGCCGCTAGTAAGGTTGAAATGTTTGCAATAACCCCTGTCTTTTCCAGGCCCCCAATGAGGACAAAGACACTCATGAAAAAGATTAAAGTACTCCAGTCCACATCTCGCAGAATGTGAGGCACTGTATCAATCTTGCTTTTGTGGGCTAACAATAAGGCTAATCCGGCCCCAAACAACGCGACTGCCGCGGGTGAAAGTTTGACCGGCAATGAATCCCCAATCACAAAAAAGGTTAGGACAAAAGCAATGATTACCCCGCCAATTGCCAACACCCGCGGGTGGTTAATTTGGGGATCGGGGAGGTGGGATAGGTCTGCAAGTTCTTTTTGCCAGGTTTTCCGAAACAGCCAGGGTAACATGACAACAATCACGCCAACAGCAATGGCCCCGCCTAAGCTCAGCCGCATCAGGTATTCGGTAAACGTCATGTTGATCCCTTCACCGACAATAAAGGTGGCTGGATCCCCCACGAGGGTCAATAATCCGGCACTATTGGCGACAAACACCATCAGGATCAACAGGGGAACAAAATCAATCCCTAGCTCAGCGGCGATAGGGGGCAGGAGAGGGGCCAGTAACATGACCGTGGTGGCATTGGGTAACACGGAGCAAATGATGGTTGTAATGCCAACTATAGCTAGGAGGAGACGTTTTCCTTTCCCCTTGGCGAAAAATACAATCTGTGTGCCTAAGTATTCAAAGATCTGGGTCGGCTGAAAGGATCGGACCAAGACCATAACGCCGAAAAATAGTCCCAATGTGCCATGACTGCGGGCAATGTAGTTGATTGCTTCGGGGAGAGTCAGGATATTTAGGCCAATGAGCAGTAATGCCCCTAAAAATGCCGCAACGGTTAGATCAACCCACTCGGCCACAATCGAAACAATAACGGCCACAAAAATCAACGCTGCAACGATGCCCTGCCAATCTGCCATAACGCGCCTCGGACGGTGTTTTAGACATTCAGAAGAACACTGTCTTGAATTACTATTGCGGATCAACTCTGAAACCCGGAACTAAACTGAGGTAGTTGGGGCTAGTTGTTATCGCCTTTTCTCATTGCTGACGGGGTTAGCTGACGGGCTAGGACTGAGAGATGTCCACTCCAAGCAGGCCTGGATTCGCCCCGATACATTGGTTCCCCCGCTTTTAGTCCTGTGCCGTTTTTATCGCGTCTTTAGGTTCTAGACGGGAATACTCAACTCAGACCTAAAATTAAGCAGACGGTGTTTGGATGATGGTATCACAGAGGCTCCGAAATAGCTTGTCATGAGACTAAATATCATCTCTGTCGGAAAAAGGGCATTGCGTGAGAACAGGTGCGTTGAGGGGTGACTGACCCAACTTGCTGGAGGTGATCCCCCTGGCCTGGAATTGAAGCTGGACGTTTCCATAATTGTTGCAGATCATTTCAGACCGATTAACGGGAAATGTGGCTCTTTACAATCTTGGATATTCTACGGGAACGTAGTTTTATGACTTTTAGTAAATATTTGTCAAATTTGATTAAGGAGAACCTAGCCGATGACGCATTTACTCTTGGCAACAATCCCTGATACCAGTTGGACTCCCAGCGTGGGGTTAGTCGTGATCATTTGCAATTTGTTTACGATTGCCATTGGTCGTTATGTGATTAAAAATCGCGGACAGGGGCCAAATTTGCCGGTGGCATTACCTGCTTTCTTTGAAGGGTTTGGCCTGCCGGAACTGCTGGGAACCACTAGCCTCGGGCATATTTTGGCCGCGGGGGTTGTCAGTGGTTTACAAAATTCTGGTGTCCTCTAGTTAATATCTCGCGCACTGTTCCAGGCCTGGGCGGGGAAATCACCTCAAGATGCTCCTCAGTCGGGGCCTGGGAAATCACCCTCAAGTAATTTTAAGCTATCAGTGAGATTCGTCCAAGGCTGGAACTCGGGCACAGATTTGTTGAGCAATAAAGGGCAAGACCGCTTCATTGGTGCTGGCAGGTTTGCTATCTAAAAAGACGACTAGACTAAAGGGGCATTTTCCAGGCAATTCAATATAGGCGGCATCATGTCTAACCCAACTGGTTAACCCAGCCTTTGACCAAAGTTTTGCCCCTAAGGGTAATCCGCCGCCTAAAAACCCAGTGACTTGATTTTCGGGATGCGCGGCTAAATCTTGGGGATCGAGGCTACGGTGCATGAGAGTCAGCATGGCCTGGGAACGTTCAGGACTGACGGCAACGCCTCCGACAATACTGTGGAGCAGACGCATTGTGGCATTGACCGAAAGACGATTCCGGTTTTCCCTATTCACCCCAACGAAGACATTTTCCCGACCATAGGGACCATCGCACCAGGTTTTTTGATTAACATTAATCTCCGTCAGTTCTGGCCAGGCCAAGGATTGAAAATAGCGATTGACGATGTTCCGTTGATATTGCCACGTTGCAAAGGGGCCGGGGGGAAGTTCGGGGCCACTGGTGGTTCCAGAGAGTAAATCCATCACCAAGCCGGTGGCATCATTACTGGAATCGACAATCATGTCCTGTAAGGCCCGATCCAATTCTTGACTGGGTGGCAACATCTCCGATTCTTGCCATTCTTGGGCGGCAACCAGGTAGAACAGTTTAACAACGCTGGCGGGATAGATCTGCACATCCCCTCGATAGCTATAGCCCCGGACTGGAGACTGCCAAAATTCTGCTGGACTTAAGGCTCCCCCAGTGTTTACCATCACAGGCGGTGTATAAACTAACCAGGCCAGGGCTAGATCATCTTTTCCTAACCAATTAAATTGCGACCAGGCCGCGTTTAAGACCTGTTCACCTAATACCGCTAAAGCCGCATCGGCCTGGAAAAATGTCATAGTAAGCTCACCAGGGTATAGATAACAATCCGTCAGGCTTGATCCGGCCAGAATCGAGATCAATCTTCCCGGCTAGGCTCCCTCTCAAATAAACCGGCTGATGACGGAATCTTGACAGGTCAAAGCAAGAGAATAAAACTAAGATTCCAAAAGATATAACAATAATCTCCGTAATATCACCCTTGTCTTGTTATTAAGAGTTACTAGAATAGTCAGGTGTGTAAGGAATTTTTCCAAGAGATTCTGGTCATGTTTTCCCGCCCATTCAAATCCTCGGATAGTCAATGACTCTTTGGCAAGTAGATTTTTCGGCGCGACCCCTGACGAATCCCCAAGGTCAAACTCTCTGGGAGTTGTTGATTGTTGATCCCCTTGGCCAAATCCTTCACCAGGCCCAATGTTCCCAAGCCCAGGCCCGCCTTGATTGGCTCATCCGGCAATTGGAAATCTGTATCCAAAGAACCGGGTCATGTCCAGAGCGAATCCAGCTATTCCGCCCCCAATGCTTAAGCCTATTTGAGGTGGCGGCCAATGAGTTAAATCTAATGGTAGAGCCAACTCGTCATACCCCCGCTTTAAAACGTCTTCTCGCTGCCCAGGCCGAACATTACCCCACCGCTGCGAATTATACAGGGGAACCCTATCAGCCCTTACACATTACCTCTTTACCCCCGGTGCCGTTGCCAGATTATCTCTGGGGAGAAGGTTGGCAATTTACTGGACTGATGGCTGAGGAACTAGAAACACATTTAATTACCCAACCTATCCCAATTTTGTCGCTCAGGATGGATCTTCTCCCCAGCCAACTGGGCCTGGCAGCTAGTGTCGTCATTCCCGGAATCATCATCTACGGTGGCCGCCGTTCCATGGCCTTAGCCCGTTGGTGTCAAGAACAAAATCCGGCTGAGGTGGAGTTTATTGCCGGACAACCCGATGGTCTAATTATGTCGGCAGGATTGTGGGAACGCTGGGTTTTGGTCACTTTTGATGATCCCCAAGTCAAGCAGTCAGCCCAGGGATTTATGACTCGGCGAGCCGCTGCCCAAGGGTTACATTTCCTGATGATTCAACCGGACGAATCGGGTGTAACCTATACAGGACTCTGGCTGCTGCAACACTCTAGCTCTTGATCTGAGCCACTAGGGCCTGGCGGAGGGGTTCTAGGCTCTCATCTAAAGGGGGCAGGTAATAGGCTGTTGGCCAAATGGCACCGAGGATATTACTGGTCACTGCATTCTGGGCATCCAAATAAAAATCACTTGGTTGAGGCCCGTCAATGTGCCTGCTCAGAACCCCAAAACCAGCGCGGATATATTGCACTCCTTGGCTAGGACTTGTTTGCCGCAACCAGGTATCAAAATCTGGAGATTGTTCTATGGAGGTCATGAGTTGGCTTAGTAGCACTTCTGGGATTACCGTTTGGGTCGCCCGCAACCAGGCCTGGGCTAAAAGGGTTTTCCGATTAACCGGATCAAGCCAAGCTGCAATCAAGGCCTGGGTGGGATTCATGGCTTCTAGTCCGACTGCTGGGGGTTGGCCGTGCTGAAAGGTTACGAGCGTAAGGAGATCTGGATGGAGCGAATTGGAGGACTCTTTGACCAGTTGAGTCAGGGCCTCAGGAATACCTTGCCACCAAATTAACGCGGCATAGGCCTGGCGGGCGTATTGACCCATGGGTTCATTGGGCTGGGTCGCTGTCCGCAGTTGCCCATAAAAATCCAAAGCCTTTTCAAGTACAGGCTGATAAAAGGGAGCCATGAAGGGTTCGCGCCAAATGGTGCTGGTGATAGTAATGGGCTGGCGCAGGACTTCGAGATAGAAGCTCTGTTCGGCAAGTTGAGGCTGCTGGGCCGCTAATAAACTTAAACCCAGGCCATAAAAATTTCCCGGCCGGGCCGGCATTAGCTGAATCGCACGGGTAAAGGAAAATCTAGCCGCGCTTGGATCTTGCCGTAACAGCAACCAACCTAGGCTATTTTGACCAAACTCTAAATTTGGGGCTAATTGGTTCCCCCGCTGAAAAGCAGCAATGGCCTGATTTAAAAGTTTTTGTTGATTCTTCTGTGGTTCAGGCATCTCTAAACTGTGCCGCCCCAGATTCCAGCCCAACTGCAAGGGATAATAGGGTTCCCAAGGGGCGAGGGCCTGCGCCTGTTCCAGCTTAGTCACAAATTCCGGCCACTTTGGCGGTTTGCTGAGGAGGGCATTAAAGCCTTGACTGGATAGATTCCAGGCCTGGTGAATGGGCCAAACCCAAATCCAAATTCCAATTATTCCCACTAACCCAAACCATCCCAAACCATGCACCCATTTTGATCGAGGGGGTGGCGAGTGACTTAACCCTTGGCGAATTAGTGCAGCTAAACCGGCCAAATGCAATGCCAATAGCCCCGCAATCGCAATGTTATCAACTTGATAATCGGTGAGACTCATAATCCCATAGCTGCCCAAGGCCAGACCAACTCCCACGGCTAACCCTTGATCCGACTCAATCAGATTCGGTAACCAGGCCCGCCAGCGGATGGCCCAATAAAGCAACACCCCCACCAAAACCAGGCCACTGAGAACTCCCCAAACCCCCAACTCGGCCCAAACTTGCACCGGTGTACTGTGGAGTTGATAGGCCATTTCTGCTTCTTTCCCAGCCCAGGCCGGCCGAAACTTTTGGTAAAGCAACGGCACTGATCCCAACCCTGTCCCAGCCCCCGGTTTTGACCAGCCCATTGACCAGCCAATATTGGCCGTAATCCAGCGATAGGCTAACTCCGACGTTTCATTGCCTTGCAGCAAACCCCAGGCCGATTGCCGTAACCGGGAAGTACTCCAACCAATGGTCAAGACCACCAGCAAACTCCCCAAGCCCAGCCCCAAGCCCAACCGTTGTCGGCGTTGCAGTTTCATCGCTGTGCGAAGTAAAAAGACTGCCAACATCACTGCCCAGGCCAATAGTCCTAGCCAACCCCCGCGGGAATTTGTAAAGTAAAAGTCAATTAAACCAATTCCAAGACCTGTTACCCATAGCCAGCGCCGCCGCCCCACCTCCTGCCAGGCCAACACCCCTAACAGTGGCAGCAAGAGTAATAAATATCCAGCCACATAGTTTTGATGGCCAAAGGGGGCCCAGTTGCGCAGTTCTAAGGCGGTTAAATCCAAATTCAGTCTGATGCCCAATTCCCCCAGGCCTGCCAGGCGGGCATATTCCGGTAAAATCGTTTCGGTGAACCAGAGAAATAAACTCCAGATACTAAAGACCATCCCCAAATAGCCCTGAAAGACTAAAAGCTGTTGTCGTCGCTCGGGGGTGCGTAACCAGGCCGTCAAGGCATAGACCGCCGCAATTCCCCCAAAAGCCGCAATGGCATACCAAAGACTTTGGGATCGAAACTCCGCCAGCAAGGTCGAAATAATGATTCCTAACCCTAAAATACCCAGGCCCCAATCCAAGCCATTCCCCAAAGCAGGCCAACGCCGTTGATACAGCAGCAACCACACCAACCACAGCAATGGCAGGATCACCGTAAATTGCCAGAGAAAAACCCAGGGCCAAGCGACCATCAAACTATGGCTATCCGGGAGCAGGGTAAAAAGAACATAGCCCCCCCCCAAAAGTAAGCCGATTAACTTGCCTTCTTGGCGACTAGCCGCATCAAGCCGAGGGAGAGAAGTCATAGGTCAAGCGTACTAATACCCCATTGTGTAGGGATAGAACCCATCGCCCCACGTCCCAATGGCATCATCTGTGGGTACACCCAATTGCTCTCCATCCACCCAGTTGAAATAATCTGGACTGCCCACATAATCGTCATTGACCAGGCCCGCATCTTGAGTTTGGCGAATCAGTTCTGAAGCGGCTTGGCGTTGACTATTGGGGACACCTTGCTGAATAATTTGGTCGGCCCCCGTTAAGTTGGGTTCCGGTTGGGGTAAGGGCAGCGGTTGGGGTTGATTTGTCAAGGGTTGGCCATCTTGAATGACTGGAGCCGGACTATTTTGGGCGATAAACCCCTGTGAAGGTCGGGCAGATGTTTCCCCAGGGACTACCATCCCTAACCAGACCAATCCACAAACGGCACTGACCTCTTTCCAATCCATCATCCTCAACCCCAAAACTTCCTCCAGAATAGCCCATCCCAGATGGTTCCCGGCTCTCTAAATTAAATTACTCTCAGTGCGAGGCGTGGAACAAACTATGACGGTGTATCTTACCCAAGAATCAGCGAAGATAAAACTTGATAAACGATAGCGCGTTTTGGGGCTGGGAGGCTTGGTTCATGAAGGTTGGCATTGTCGTTTTTCCTGGCTCTAACTGTGATCGGGATGTGGCCTACGTCACGGGGGAAATCCTCGGTTGGCCGACTCGGATGATTTGGCATCAGGATACCAACCTGGGGGATGTGGATTTAGTCGTTTTGCCCGGCGGGTTTAGCTATGGGGATTATCTGCGCTGTGGGGCCATTGCCCGGTTTTCGCCTATTATGCCTGCGATCAAAAACCATGCTGCCGATGGAAAACTGGTTTTAGGGATTTGTAACGGCTTTCAAATTTTGACAGAGGTGGGCTTACTGCCAGGGGCCCTAGTGCGGAATCGGGACTTGCATTTTATTTGTGACCAGGCCCAGTTGCGGGTTGAAAATAGCCAAACCCCTTGGACAAATGCCTATACCCCCGGTCAAGTCATTCAATTACCCATTGCCCACGGCGAAGGCTCCTACTATGCGACCGCAGAAACCCTCAAGGAATTGGAAGCTAATCAGCAAATTCTCTTTCGCTACTGTCAACCGGACGGGGCTTGGGTCGAAGGGCAAAATCCCAATGGTTCGCTGCATAATATCGCTGGAATTTGTAACCAGGCCAGGAATGCTTTAGGCATGATGCCTCACCCGGAGCGGGCTGCAGATCCTCTTTTAAGGGGCCTGGATGGTTTAACCCTGTTCCAATCCCTGGTCAATCAAGACTCTTGCCGGCCTATTTCGGTCTAATCCAACTCCTGGGCCAAGATTTTGGTAATGGCGGCCGCTGACTGCTGCTGGAACTGCTTGACATCCACCTGTCCCAAGAGCCAAATCGCCAGGCCCATCCCCAGAATCGGTAAACAAAAGACCGTGGCATAAGCGAGTAAGGGTTCACCAAAAAGCCGCCGGCCCACATCCAACGCTGTCCCGCCCAACACCGTCGCTGATCCCCGCGCAATCGCTTGGGCCAGGCCCCAGGCCCCGATAAAGGTTCCGGCTGTTTCGGCCGCGGTTAAATCTAACATTAAGCTCAAGGCCCCAGTGGTCGTAATTCCGGCTGCAATCCCAAATAAGACCAGTTCTCCCAACAGCAGGGTTGAATTTCCCGTGAACCCGGCCAAGAGGAGCAACACAAAACTCACAGCCACGGCTCCACAGCCCAAACGCGTTGTCATCATTTTTCCGAGGCGCGGCACAATTAAAAAGCCGGTTAAGCTCAGACCCAATAGTGTTCCCATCCCCCAATAGGCATTCAGCCGCGTCGTTTCACTAATGGTCATCCCAAAAACTTCACCGCCAAAGGGTTCTAAGACCGGCTCCTGGATAAATAAACTGACCGTCATCAAAAGCAAAAAGCCGAAGAAAATGCCCGTTTGCCGATTAGCCAAAAGAATTCGCAAGGCCCGCCCCAAGGTAATATTTTCTGAGCTTGTCCGGGCCTGGGTGCGCTGACCATAACGGGAAAACTTAGCTTCAATCCCCCAAGTTCCAGCCACGGCTAAGCCGACAACGAGCAGCAAGACAATCAGGAATAGGCGGTTAATCGCTGCTTGTAAGTCAGCCAAGGGCGTATTGAGTTCAATTTGTTTGAGTAACCCAGCACTGAGAATCGCCCCAATCACGATCCCCACGGTCAGCATTGACCAAACCACCCCGACCAGTTGACTCCGGTTTTCCTCATCAGAGACATCCACCAACAGAGCCGCAAAGGGGGTAGAACTGGCACTGACAAAGGCTCCATAACAGGCAAAGAGAAATCCTAAACACACCATCCAGAGTGTTGTTGTGCCAGTCCAATTTGTCCCATCCCAGGCCCCGGCGACTTGCCAAATCACCTGTACCGTCAAGAAAGCCACCAGGCTAAAGGCCACTGCCCCCAACCAGACATAGCCAGTGCGGTGAAACCCTTTAATCGGGTAGGCATCGGACAACTGCCCAAACCAAACCCGGACTGGGGCCACAAACTGATGCATGGCAATGGTTAAAACCACCAAGGTGGCTGGAAGGGTTAATTCTTGGATCATGACCCGATTCAGCACCCCCAAGGTCAAAATGGACATCATCCCCAGGCCCATCTGGAATAGGCCAAGGCGAAACATCTCCCACAGGGGCAATTTGGGCAGGGTGGTATTTTCCGTCATGGCCTGTCAGTCATACCTCAACTCAGCGATTGATCCGTTGATAAAATTGATATCGAGATAACCTTGGTTCCTCCTTTAGCTAGGATGACATATTGGCAGAGGCCGCCAAGCAGATGAACCTCCGGGGTTTGGGGCAAGTTCTCAGGCATTTCTCAGGCAGGGGGGTTACCTTGAGAAGATAGTGGTTGTAGCTGAGAATTTTAGGCGCGCAAGGGTAAATCCGATGAACAAACGGACATTTCTCAAGTTGGGGATCGGTTCACTGGGCCTGGTTGGCATCGCCGAACTTTTAGGGATCAAATTATTTCCGGGGGATGCTCTGGCCAACAGCACCTTTGAAGTCACCAAGTCAGAATCAGAATGGCGAAAAATCCTTAGCCCAGGCCAGTATTATGTGTTGCGGATGAAAGGCACTGAACTACCCAATAGTAGCCCCTTAGACAAGGAATATCGGGCTGGAACTTTTTTGTGTGCAGGCTGTCAATTACCCTTGTTTAGCTCGAAAGCCAAATATGACAGTGGCACCGGCTGGCCCAGTTTTACCAAACCAATTTCGGGGGCGATTGCGACCTCTGTGGATAACTCCTTTTTTATGACCCGCACCGAAGTCCATTGTCGCCGCTGTGGTGGGCATTTAGGCCATGTTTTTTTGGATAATCGCTCAGCTTCGGGATCACGATATTGTATGAATGGCTTAGCCTTGAAGTTTGTTGCCAGTTAGAAGCCGAGACTTACCAGACTGGGGGCCAGACTAGGGGATTGATCGAGAGTTAGCCCAGGCCTGGATGTTATGCTATGGCTGAGTTTTGCTTTGGGTTGAGGATCTAATTATGGGGCGGTCAGTGGGGCAAGTTTTGGGACGTTGGACTAGCAGAGGTCTATCGGCACTGGGAATGTTGGCGAGTGTGCTGATGGCCCCAGGCCTGGCCGCTGAATCCATCACCATTGCTTTTCCACCCCTGGGTAACTTCGTCTTAACCGTGAAGGACATCGAAACCTTTGCTAAAGAAGGCTCCCCTAGCCCCGCCCTCGAACGTTTTGTCCGCCTAGTCCCCAAGGAAAACCAGGAACAACTCCGGGAAGCCCTCCAAGAGAGCATGCAGCTATCCCCAAAAACGGTTGAAGAAGCTGTTAATTCTCCTTTGGGGATTGCCCTTTTTAATCGGATTGGGCAAGTTTTACGCACCGCTGATAACCAAAACGGCTCCGTGGCCCTCAAACAAGCCTTTGTCACTGCGGCTAAGAATCCGGCCGGAATCAGTATCCTGAATGTGATTCGGGCTTTTCCGAGTCCGACTATCCAAGTTGAGGGGCAATTGGGGTTTAAAACTCTGCAAGGCTTTGTCCGGGTGACTGAAAATCAAAATCGAGTTGTGGCGGCCCTGGCAAAATCAGCCAGCGCTAGCCGCTCTCCAGCCATCCCCGCTAACCTCCCTAACCCCGCTGAAAACGGCTCCTACACCTGGGAGAAGAAAAGCCTGACCTTTCTGAATCCCAACCGCGATAACAAGCCAATTCCCGCCGAACTCTATTTACCGAAGGGGCTGACCCACCCCACCCCTTTGATTGTCATCTCCCATGGCCTGGCTTCCGACCGGTTTACCTTTACCTACTTGGCGGAACACTTTGCCTCCCAAGGTTTTCCAGTGGCGGCTATTACCCATCCTGGCTCCGACTCCCAGCGGTTTAAGTTCTTTCTATCGGGGACTGAAATTGACTATCGAATCATTCCATCTGACCTCGTTAATCGGCCTCTGGATATCAAATACTTTTTAGATACCCTGTCCAAAACTGCCACACCGGATTGGCAAATTAACCTGAATCAAGTCGGTGTTTTAGGGCATTCCATGGGCGGTTATACGGCATTAGCGGTGGCTGGGGCGGGGATTGATCGGACTTCTATTCAAAAAGAATGTAACCGCATCCGGGATGATCTCAATTCCTTCAACATTTCTGCCCTTCTCCAATGCCGGATACTCGGTGTACCCAGTGTGTCCGAACAGTTACGGGATGAACGGGTCAAGGCGGTGGTGGCCATTAATCCCATTGGCAGCATCATCTTTGGCCAGGCCGGCATCTCTCAAATAAAAATTCCCACACTCATTGTTGCGGGCAGTGAGGATATTTTTGCGCCCCCCTTAGATGAGCAATTTATCCCCTTTACCTGGCTCACAACACCGGATAAGTATCTGGCGGTTATGAATTTGGGCACCCATTTTTCTGTGTTGCAACCTGGTGAAACGGGGGTTTTCCCAGTCCCCAATGATTTAATTGGCCCCGATCCCACGAAGGCAAAACCCATGGTTAAAGGGATTACCTCGGCCTTTTTCCAAACCTACATCACCCCCAATCCAGAATTTCAGGGGTTTTTGGGGCAAAAATTTGCGGGGGGCCTGGCGACTAATCCCTTCTCTCTCTACATGATTCGGGAACTCACCCAAGCGCAAATTAACGCTGCCATTGCTGGGGGACCAACCCGACCTTAGGTTGTGCCTAACTGTTTGTTAAGGGCAGGGCATCTCCCCGGAGGAAGTTAATCAGTTCACGATTGACCAAGTCCGGGACTTCTTGCATGGCCCAATGACCACAATCATTGAGCAGGCGTAATCGCCAAGGGCCGGTTAACAGGTGTTCTAAACTTTCGGTCAACGAACGACTTACCACGGGATCATCCGCCCCCCAAAGGACAAGTGTGGGGATGTTAATCTGCTGGACTTGGTTGCGAAATTGGGGCCACCAGGCCTGGGGCAGAAGGAGATGCCGATAACTTTGAAGGGCCCCAGAAATGGCCCCAGCTTTCTCTAAGGCAGACTGATAGATTTGCAGGGTGTCATTGGAAAAGGCGGCTTTACGAATCGAGTAGCGTTGAAACCAATCCTGAATAAACCCCCGTAAATTGCTACCTAGCCAATATTCCGCCAGGCCGGGAACTTGACAAGCCAGGAGGGGCCAGCGCCGCCACAGGTGATCCAACTGGCCCCAAAGTTCCCGAAATAAGCCATCGGGAGGCGGGGCATTGAGGACAACCAGCTTACCAAGGGCCTGGGGAAAGTTTTGGGCTAAATACCAGGCAATCACACCGCCGCAATCATGGCCGACAATATGGGCCCGTTCATAGCCGAGGGAAGTAATTAAGCTTAAAATATCTTGGCTGACGGTCTTGAGATCATAGCCCTGCTTGGTTTTTTCAGAATCGTTATAGCCCCGTAAATCTGGGACGACCACCTTAAAGTGACGGGCAAGGGCTGGTAACTGGAAGCGCCAGGAATACCAGAACTCAGGAAACCCGTGCAGGAGAATCACTAAATCTCCTTGGCCTTGGGTGACATAGTGTAAGCGAACTTGATTAGTTTGATTAACGTTAATGTACTGATGCTGCCAGGCCTGGGTATCTAATGTCACCATAATGATCCGAGCGATTAGACAAAAGCTCGCTCTAATTCCTGTATCCAGGGTAACACTTACTACCAATAGTGTTCGAGTGGTGGCCTCTCAAAAGAGCAGAATATTATGAATAACGATAAAAAGCGAGCAAGTAAGCTATCTTTTTACCCAACCCTTGGCAGTGCATTTGCCGGATGAATTGATTTTGAAGAACTTTTCAGAGCAAAAATATTCATTCCATAGTTGTACAACACCTGATTTTATATATTTTAAGTCTGAAATTGGATAGCATTCTATTTTTTCCGTTGCAAAGTTTGCGCCGCAGTATTGCTTGTTTTTGATTTCAATAAACTCGCTGTTGCCAAAGTACCGACCACTAGGTATTTGGGAAGTTGATTGCGAATGATCTGGATACAAATGCACGATGGTATGTTTCACACCTGTGCTATCTAAAAAAACAAGATCCATTAGAGTTGGAGAATTGAGTCTTTTGATTGGTTTGCCATCATAAAAAGCCCTTCCCGATTTAAATGTAGCAACTTTGTGAATTTTGCCGCTTTGGGTTCGGTAATAGGTGCATCCGCTATCAATTTCTAACACAAGATACTTTGCTTCTTCGCCGTCAAAAATGGCTCGACCAATTCCTCCAGTTAAGCCTCCTGTCTTCTGGACTGCGATATATCTTGGAATATTAAAGTAACGATCGCAGTCGGGATAGTTAACCCCACCCCGAAATTGTTCATAATCTTTTACTGTAGGAACAGAAATTGCAGGTTCAGCATATATGAGAGCTAGGCAAATAAAAGAAAAGCCCAAGAAAATGTGATGATGTTGGAGTTTCTTGAAGCTCACCCTACTTCCCTACCTTAAATCCACTGACTGTCCCATGACATTCAACTTCTTTTCCGCCTTCAATGAAATGTTGCACAAACTGTCCTGATAATTGCCCCCGTCGTAACACTCCCTTCATAGAAATATCTCCAGCAGTCCCTACCCATTGCATTGGCTCTGCACTTGGTTCTACCCGCCCCGAAAAAATCCCACTCTTTCGACCACCGCCAGACCAGACAAAATCTCCTGAGACCATTGTGCCATCAGGATTGATCTTGATCCCCTTCCACTCTGTTCCTCCAGTTTTGCGACAGCCAAAGCGGTTGTTGTCCACGCTATACCATGTTGAAGCTTTCTCAGTTTGAAGAGTAAAGCTATAGGATCCAGCAACATCTACTAAGGGACAGTTGGCCGCCTCCGCTATAAGGACAAAGCTTAAGGTGAAGAAAACTGTAGAGGATGTGGCAAGTTTAAGCATGGGGAATTGACAGTGCGACTGAATAATTCATCGTTATTACGTCTAATCATTTCTCCCTGAATATATTCTCGATTTTAATGAGGCAGTCGGTCAACTAAATAGTTAACTTTGAGACTGACTAAGATTAGCAGCTTAATGGGACAGATCGATTGCTCCCTTAACTCAGTGGATCAAGGAGACTTGAGGAGATGGGGCCTGGGGTTGCTTGAGCAGATTGGCCAGTTCTTGGAGTTGACTGATGGCTTCCGCCCCTTCAAGTTTCATCAATTCCCGGTCATCCCGCATTTCTGTCCAGGTGATCCCGTAATCGGAAACTAAAAACCGAATCAAATGTCCGTCCGCCAAACTAACCATGAAAGAGGCACTGTTTAACTCTCCTCCACAGGTGTAACAAGAAGCCAAAAGGCCGCGCTGTTCAAGGGCGATAGCCAAGGCCTGGAGATCAAGCACCAACTCCCGGATAAAACGCCGATGTTGGTCAGCAAGTCGAGTGAACACAATAGCGCTCCTGAGTATTTCTACTGTACTGAATCATAGCAAATATTAAAACAAAATTAAGAATTTTCAGGTTCTTTAGTAGCCCGATATACTGATTAGAGTCAATTTCAGGCTTTCAAGCTGGGGATCAAGAAAAATAGATTCATAGTGTATTGGTTAATAAAAATATAATTAGTGATTCAGCTAGTTAAAAAAGATTTAAAACTGTCACTGCCTAAGGAAGCAGGTTTTTGGCAAGACGGGCGCAAAAAAACTAAAGTTCCGTCTTCTCAAAGATGATTTCTATTGTACCTTAGGGCATTATGGTTTCTAGATATCGTCATAAAAGTCACCGATTGACAATTTTGATACTGTCTTTCATGATTCTCATCGTTTACCGCTTTAACTTGCCATGCCATCTTTAACGCCTGTGGCAATTGCGATCCTGCACCAAGGTGGTCAATTTTTGATGCAATTACGGGATGATCTGCCAGGTATTCTCTATCCCGGTCATTGGGGGCTGTTTGGAGGGCATTTAGAAGCTGGTGAATCCCCGGAAGCTGGCCTGCGGCGGGAACTGTTAGAGGAAATCAGCTATTGTCCTCCCCAGGTGCAATTTTTTCGGATGTACAACGATGAACGGATTAGTCGTCATGTCTTTTGGGGCCATTTGACGGTGGGCCTGGAGGAACTTGATTTAAGGGAAGGGTGGGATTTGGCCTTGCTCCCAGAAGCAGCGATTCGTCAAGGTTATTTCTACTCCCCCAAACCCAATGCCGAAAAACCCTTGGGCACTGTCCACCAAAAAATTATCCTCGACTTCATAGATGCAAGCCATCTTCAAGTAAGGCTGGGCTAAAACTGCACTTGGACGAGGGAGATATCATCTACCCCCATGGCACCTGGTGCACTGATCCCCTGGATTTCCGCAAGAATGATATCCAAGTTGGACTTTTCGGGATAATGGCGCGCGAGGAGACTGCCAAATTCCTCTAACGTCCAGGCCTGGCCACTAACCGTATTAAATTCATAGATGCCATCACTAAAGACATAGAGCATACTTCCAGGGGCGACTGGATGGGTTGCGGTCTGGTACGTAACATCATCAAACATTCCAATTGGCAGGCTAGGGGTCTTGAGGGGGGTAACTTGGATATTCTGCTCCAAATCAGGGTGAATTAAGAGGGCAGGGGGATGGCCAGCACTGGCGTAGGTGAGATATTGAGATGACCGGTTATAGACTCCGTACCAGATGGTGAAATATTTGTCGTTCTGATCGCTCATTTGAAACCCATCATTGAGGAAGGAGAGAATCCGGGCTGGGTGATAAAAATCTTGCGGCACAGACTCTTTTTGGGAACGCAGCAGATTCAGGAGAGAAACCGAGGGTAAGGCAGCCCCCAGGCCATGGCCAGAGACATCTAATAAAAATAGGACGAGATGGGTTTCATCCAACCAAAAAAAGTCGCAGCAATCGCCACCCAGTTGACTAGAGGGAATAAAGCGCAGATCAATGTTCAGCGGGGCTGCCACCGGTTTGGGCAAGAGCGACCGGACATAAATCGCCGCCTCGTTGAGTTCTGTTTCGAGGAGGTGCTTTTGTTCTTTTAGTTCTTGGTTGGCCTGATAGAGCCGCAAGCCTGCTTGTACCCTGGCCCGCAGTTCATCCCGCTCAATCGGTTTTGATAAAAATTCATCAGCCCCTGCATCCAGGCCCCGAATCCGGTCGGCAATATCGTCTTTGGCTGTTAGTAAGACAAAAAAGATTGAAGCCAAGTCTGGATCTGCTTTAATCCGCCGACATACCTCTAATCCATCCAGGCCTGGCATCATCCAGTCACAGATAATTAGGGCGGGCTGAATCTCCCTAGCCGTGCTGATCCCGGCTTCCCCATGATTTGTAGTGGTGACTTCATACCCCTGGTTGCGCAGATTCTTAGCCAGGATCAAGCGGGTTGTCGGATCATCATCAATAACCAGAATGTGATATGCCACGCCGAAAACCAGTCCCATTCACCACTAGGTTCACCCTCAGACATCGCTAAGCATTGTCTTACAGAGACGGGGGGGCTAAACAGGTAAAACCCTCATCCCCTGGCCATTCCCCCACAACTGATGCCTCCTTGTCTGAAGCACAAACTGAGGCGGGCCACAACCGTGTGGATCAGACAACATCAGCCCAGCTTGCCTTTCAGAATACTTGAACTTTAGCGCAATGGGAAAAATTCTGGAGAATTTAGGTTCCCGATGTCCAGGAGTTGATGTACTCAATTTGGGCCGGGGTCAGGGTATCAATGGCAATTCCCATGGCCTGGAGCTTAAGGCGAGCAATTTCTTGATCCACTTCCTTGGGAATGGCGTGAATCCCCGGTTGGAGTTGCCCTTGATTTTTAACCAAATATTCAGCGGCTAGGGCCTGGTTGGCAAAGCTCATATCCATCACCGCACTGGGATGGCCTTCCGCAGCCGCGAGATTAACCAACCGACCTTCCCCAATCACAATAATGGATTTACCACTGGCGAGACGGTATTCTTCAGTAAAATTCCGCACAACCTTCACTTCATGGGTAACGGATTTTAGGGCTTTAAGATCAATTTCAATGTCAAAGTGACCAGAATTACAGACGATCGCGCCATCCTTCATCACCGCAAAATGTTCGGCCCGGATCACGTGCTTGTTGCCTGTCACCGTAATGAAAATATCCCCCACGGTCGCAGCTTCAGCCATCGGCAGTACCCGGAAACCATCCATGGCCGCTTCAATGGCCCGCACGGGATCAATTTCCGTCACCACCACGTTTGCGCCCATACCCCGGGCCCGCATCGCTGTTCCTTTGCCGCACCAGCCATAGCCAGCCACCACAATGGTTTTACCGGCCAACAGAATGTTAGTCGCCCGGATAATCCCATCAAGGGTAGATTGCCCCGTGCCATAGCGATTATCAAAGAAATGTTTGGTATCGGCATCATTGACATTCATGGCCGGGAAGGTGAGAACCCCATCCCTATACATGGCCTGGAGCCGGACAATCCCGGTGGTGGTTTCTTCGGTGGTGCCAATTAGGTCCGCAATTTGGTCTTGACGTTCTTGAATCAGGGTGGCAACTACATCACAACCATCATCAATAATGATCTGGGGACGATGATCTAAGGCAATCTGAACGTGACGAGAATAGGTGGCGGTATCTTCACCCTTAAAAGCAAAGACAGGGATTCCATAATCCACAACGAGACTGGCGGCGACATCATCTTGGGTGGACAGGGGATTACTGGCAATCAAAACGGCATCGGCTCCAGCACTTTTGAGGGCAATGGCTAGGTGGGCAGTTTCAGTGGTGACATGGCAGCAGGCGACAAGGCGAATTCCGGCGAGGGGTTTTTCTTGGCTGAAGCGATCCCGGACTTGTCGGAGGACTGGCATTTCCCGGCCGGCCCATTCAATGCGTTGCTGACCGAGGGGAGCTAGGCCAATGTCTTTTACGTCGTATTGGAGTTTTACGGGAGTCGCAACCATGCAAAAATTTCCCAATGGCTAATATCTGCTTGCCTATCATAACTGGATTACTCGGTCTTGCGTTAGGGGGCTACTTGGCTGGCCGGCGTCTTGTCCAACTGAGAATCGTGCCGTCAGGGGTCACAGACAGGTGAACGGTGCTAATTTCTAGAACGTCACCTTTGCGACTTTGAAAGCGAAATGCACAGAGATCCACCCCAGACAGTTCACAGCCATAGAGTTCTGAGTAGCCCTGTTGATTGAGAAGATAGCGTTCTAGGGGTTTGAGCCTGGGGGATTCTAAAAGACTGGCATTGGGCAACAAGATCCAGCCCCGGCTCAGTAATTCTTGCCGGACTTGGGGATACATGACTCCGGTTTTGATCCTGGGTATGGATTGTCCCCAGGCCTGGCCCATTGAGAGCCAATTGATTCCGAAGAGGATACCCATGAACCCCAGTTTGGCTAGTCCCAAGCGTCTCATCACGGCGATCTCTGGTTTTTTCTGAGAAGTTAACGCTGGAATCGGGGATGTTTATGCACAGACTGAGGCCAGACTTACCTGGGGGTGGGGTTTAGCCCCTAGAATTTAAGAGCATGGGCCTGGCTACGGTTGGAGTCCCGCAAATCTTGCCCCTGAAGTTTTTGTTTCTCTATTCCTTATGTCCGTAACGTCCCAGAAAATCCAACAACACCCCCAGGCCAGCCAAGATCGGGCCATCAGCCAACGGCTGTTAACGGAAGAGCCAACGGATTTGAATTTGGTGGAACTGGCCCGGCTGCGAATTCGCTATCAAGGATTTCCAGGTGCAACGGATATCAAAGCTGATTTGGATCAAGCTCTGGCCTGCTGGCAACTCTCTGAACCAGAACTCTTTGCCCGTACCCGTCAACTCCATCAACAGGGGGGGCTATATAAGCCTCGGAGTACAAAGAAGGATGATTGGACATAGAGCTAGGGATTAGACAGGAGCCAAGACGAAGCCTTACCCTAAACCTGAATGACGCTCTCCTAACCACCTGGATGTACCACTGATGAACCAATTGCCATGCTGGTCTAGTTACACGGTTATTTCTGGCCTGGTGTTTACTGCTGTGATGTTTGCACCGGTCAGGGCCTGGGGCTTAGAGGCGCAGGTGAGTCCCAGTCAAGCGGTTTTAGGAGATACCCTGTCGGTCACTATTACAGCGGCAAGTCCAGCGGGGCAGGCTCCAATGCTCCAATTCGGGCACAAAACTTATCCGGCTTTTCCCTTGGCTGATAGTCGCTGGCGAGCCTTGATTCCAACAACTCCTTTGGATAGCCCTGGCCGGAAACCCTTGACGATTTCTGATGGGGAAACAACTCGTAATCTTCTCGTTTGGGTCGAGAATCGCAGTTTTCCAGTCCAACGCATTTGGCTACCTCCGGGGAAAGATAACGAGGGGACAGCTTTAGAATTTGATCAGGTGGATGCGTTCAAAGCCCTCGTCACCCCTGAAAAGTTCTGGCAGGGTCGGTTTGTGCGTCCCAATGCTGGCCCAATCACCACAGGCTATGGGGTACGGCGATACTACAACGGAGTGTTTGCCCAGGATTATTTTCATCGTGGTTTGGATTATGCAGGCCCAACAGGCTCTCCAGTGGTAGCTGCTGCCCGCGGACGAGTGGCCTTGGTCGGCCGGGAAAAGGATGGGTTTCTAATTCACGGGAATGTTATTGGCCTGGATCATGGTCAGGGAGTTTTGACTATTTACCTGCATCTCAGCCAAATTCGTGTCAAGGTGGGGGACTTAGTGACAGCCGGACAGCCGATTGGTACGGTCGGGAATACGGGAGCCTCAACGGGGCCGCATCTGCATTGGGGACTATATGTGGCTGGACAGTCCGTTGATCCCCGTTCATGGCTGACACAGGGGTGGGAGTAAAGTTCTCTTGCTCAATCGGAATCAAAAGCCTTTGGGAGACTTCAAAAATGGCAGTTTCTCTCTTGCTAACTCCCTTCTCCTGTTCCTTCGGCTTCGATACTCCCGGGAGGAACAATGGCCGCGGTGACAATCACATCATCCTCATCTAATCGTTGCAGGCGAACTCCGGTGGCTAAGCGTGATTGAGAAGAAATAACATTCACGGCCTGGCGAATAATAATCCCGCGACTGGTGACAATCATCAATTCATCGTCCAAATTTACTACCCGCAACGCTGCCAGCTGATCCGCTGTGGTTTTGGATTTGAACTTGGTGGCCATCAACCCCAGGCCCGCCCGATTTTGCAAGCGAAACTGATTGACTGGAACCCGTTTGCCAAAGCCATTCGTGGTCACAACCAAAACCCAAGGGCCGGGATAGCTGGTGACGGCCTCGGTATCTTCGGTTTCTGGGGATTCCCCCTCGGCCTGATCCGCAAAAGTGTTGACAATTTCCGCGGGAATAATGTCCATCCCCACCAGTTCATCGCCAGCCCGCAAAGCCATGGATTTCACGCCACGGGTAGCACGACCAAGCGGCCTAAGTTGTTCATGACTGGCCCGGAAATGAATCGCCATCCCAGCCCGAGAGCCGATGATAATGCTGTCTGAGACCTTGGCCCGCCGTACCCAACGCAACTGATCCCCTTCTTCCAGGGAGATTGCAATGAGGCCATTGGAGCGAATGTTACTAAAGGCAGCCAGGGCCGTTTTTTTGATGTAGCCCTTGGTGGTCAGCATTACCAGGTATTCATCTTCAGTAAATTCTTGGACGGCAATTACCGAGGTAATTTTTTCTTCCCGGGGAATGGGTAACATTTGCACCAAGGGTGTGCCACGGGCATTTCGGGAGCCAATCGGGATTTGATAGGCCGGCAGGCCATAGACCACTCCCCGATCACTGAAGAACAAAATCTGGTCATGGTCATTACAGCCAAAGAAATGCTCGACCCCGTCATCTTCTTTAATTTGGGCCCCTTTGCGTCCGCGGCCATCCCGGCTTTGGCTCTCAAAGGTATCCACGGGCATCCGCTTGATATAGCCTTGCTGGGTGACTAAAATCACCGATTTTTCATTGGCAATCAAGTCTTTGGTCAGGAGTTCGCCATCGTCTTGAATAATGATCGAGCGGCGGGGCGAGGCATATTTGGTTTTGATTTGGGCAATTTCTGTGGCAATGATGTCGAGGACGCGTTCCCGCCGTTGCAAAATGTCCTGTAAATCAGCAATTTGGGCCTGGAGGTCTTCATGTTCCCGTTCGATTTTTTCGGCTTCCAGGGCTGTTAAACGCCGCAGTTGCATCTGTAAAATCGCATCGGCCTGGGGTTCACTGAGTCCATAGACTTGCATCAGTTCTTGTCGGGCCAGGCCTGTATCCCCAGACCCCCGAATCAGGTGAATTACTGCATCCAGGTTTTCCAGGGCAATCAATAACCCTTGAAGTAAATGATCCCGTTCTTCCGCTTTGCGGAGGTTGTGGCGGGTGCGGCGGGCAATGGCTTCTTCACGAAACTCTAAAAAGACTTCTAAAAACCGTTTCAGTGTTAGGAGTTGGGGGTTACCGTTGACTAGAGCCAGCATATTGGCCCCAAAGTTCATTTGCAGCGGTGTTTGCTTAAACAGGTTATTCAGCACTACGCGGGGATAGGCATCGCGTTTGAGTTCGATCACCATCCGCAGGCCATCGCGGTCGCTTTCGTCGCGAATATCGGAAATGCCTTCCAGTTTTTTGTCATTGACTAGTTCGGCAATTTTCTCCATCAAGGCCGCTTTGTTGGTCTGATAGGGCAATTCGGTAATAATAATTGCTTCTCGAGCTGGCCGGCCCGGGTTTTCCAGGGTTTCAATATTGGCCACCGCCCGCATTGTCACAGAGCCACGCCCAGTCAGATAGGCATCGCGAATCCCAGCTCGTCCTAAAATTTGCGCGCCGGTGGGAAAATCGGGGCCTGGGATGTATTGCATCAACTCCTGGTCTGTAATCTCAGGATTGGCAATTAAGGCGGTCACTCCATCAATGATTTCTCCGAGGTTATGGGGCGGAATATTCGTGGCCATCCCCACCGCAATCCCAGAGGAGCCATTCAGCAATAACTGGGGAATCCGGGCCGGCATGACCAGGGGTTCTTGTTGGGAGCCGTCAAAGTTATCGCCAAAGTCAACGGTTTCTTGTTCGATGTCTTGCAGGAGCGCATCACTGGTCAGGGCTTGCAACCGACATTCGGTATATCGCATTGCGGCGGGTGGGTCATTGTCAATCGAACCAAAGTTACCGTGACCGTTAATTAAGGGATGCCGCATCGAAAAATCTTGGGCCATCCGCACCAAGGCATCGTAAACTGCCGTATCGCCGTGGGGGTGATATTTACCAAGCACTTCCCCAACCACCCGAGCGCATTTCCGAAACGGCCGATCGGCACTTAAGCCCAATTCGTGCATGGCATACAAAATCCGGCGATGGACGGGCTTCAGGCCATCCCGCGCATCCGGTAAAGCCCGGCCGACAATCACACTCATGGCGTATTCGAGATAGGAGCGAGAAATTTCTTCCCGTAGCTCTGTCGGAATAATCCGTTCTGGAGTCGCACCCGAGGTAAATGTCATAGGGCAAACCGAATTAAATGCACGATGAAAACCTTAGAATCCGCTAGTTTTTGGGGCAATTGGTAAGCTTTGCACGCCAGTTTTAACGAACTCATCAGGTATCTATTTTAACACTTTCGTGAACATTTTTTCTCTCCCAGGCCTGGGATTGGCCACAACCTCTGGACTCAAAGAACTCAAGTTTACACATTTTATCTTGAACAAATGCTAGATCATTGATCATTGTTAGGCTCTTTGCTCTTAGTCTCATAGTTTTAAAGTTCTAAATGAGTCAGGATGGCATCTAATTATTTGTCCAACTACCTCCGCTCATCCCCGAACCCGAAGTGGACATGATAAAGTTTGGCAGGAGTAGTCTGTGGATGGTAGTAGGGCTGGCCCTGGGACTGAAGCTTTTTTCAGTGACTTGCCAGGCCTGGCTATCATGGTTCTCAGGGTGAGGGTGAACAAAAAGGATGCGTTATAAAACCGTATCAACCAGAAATAAGTGTTTCCTGGCTGGGATGGCGATTGGGTTTAGCCCGCTGATCTCGCTGGTGCCCCCGACAGAAATTGTCGCCGCAAATCCAGTGCCTGGAGACAGGTTATTCTCTGAATCCTCTGAAATTATCTCGACTGAACCAGCAACCGCCACCGGGTCAGCCTTCATCCCCACCGACTCCCCTATTTCCACAGGTGAAGATACCCCCATTGCCCAGACCCCCCCAACCCCAACTGAGTTACCCCTAACAACCGCTGAACCGTCAATTTCCACTCCCGCCTTGATTCCCCTGAATCCAAATCCTGATCCCCTAGATTTGCCAACTAAGGCCAGCCAAGTCACCCTCGATTTAACCAAACCAATCACAATGGCCCAGGCCATTGAAGTTGCAACTCGCAATAACTTAGCCTTGAAAACCGCTGAACTCCAACTGCGCCAAGCTCGGGCCGCACTCAAGGAAGCTGAAGCGAGTTTATATCCCAGTCTTGGCTGGCAAACCACCATGGGACGCGGCGTTTCTCCCACCGGCCAGTTGATTAGTTTTCCCCTCAATACCCAGCAACAGCAACAACTCCAGCAACAACAACTCCAACAGGCCCAGCAGCAACTTGTCGGACAACAGCAGACTGCTAGCCAAATTCTTCAAAACCAGTTGAATCGACTCCAGCAGCGGTTTCAGGGGCCACAAATCACCACCTTTAACGATCAACAAAACCTAGAGTTGCAGCAGTTAATTCAGCAATTACAAAGTAGTGCTACCCTTGCCGCAACTCCTCCTGTTTTTCAACCCACGACCCTGTCTCCGCTCATCCTTAATGCTCGCAGTTTCAACTCAATTCCTGGCTTTGCTAGCTTTACTACGCCTAACTCATCCGGCGGAACAATTGTTGGTAACACCTTTAATAGTACGGCCTCTCTAAGCTATAGTCTCTGGACTTCTGGGAGTCGGGATGGTTCCATTCAAGCGGCCCGCGAACAGGTACGTTTGGCTGAGCTAGAAGTCCGGCGTCAACTGGATCAACTCACCTTAGATGTGGTTAATGATTACCTCAACGCTCAACAGGCCAATGTTCAACAACAAATTGGCCAGGCCGCGGTAACCAATGCCGAAATTAGTTTGCGGGATGCGGTGGCTTTTGAACGAGCAGGGCTAGGAACAATGCTAGATGTTCTCCAAGCTCAAGTTAATGTTGCCAATGCCCGGCAAAATCTCAACCAGGCCCAAAACCTCCAAGTTACCAGTCGGCGGCAACTAGCCCAACGCTTGAATATTGCTGAAAATGCGAATCTGACTCTTGCCGATCCAGTCCGAGTTGGCCCCGAATGGCCCTTATCTCTAGAGGACACCATCACCCTGGCCTTCAAAAATCGGGTTGAACTCCAACAACGGATTGCCCAACGCAATATTGCCCTCCAAAATCGCCGTGTCGCCCTCGCCGCTATCCAACCCCAAGTCAGTACCTTTGCCAACTTCAATGTTTTTGATCAGCTAACGGACAGTGTTTCTCCTCAATATGGCTATGCAGTTGGGTTGCAGTTCAGCATGGCTCTTTTTGATGGGGGTAGCGCCAAAGCTAGTGCTGGCCGGCAAGAAAGTTTAGCCGCCAGTGCTGCCCAGCAGTTTGCCAGTACCCGTGATGAAATTCGGTTTCAAATTGAGCGGGGGTATAACACGCTTGTTGCTAGTAAAGAAAACATTGGCACAGCCCGAACTGCCCTGACCAGCGCGACAGAGGGACTCCGACTAGCACGGCTTAGATTCCAGGCCGGGGTGGGTACTCAACAGGAAGTCACCAATGCCGAAACCACCCTCACCCAGGCCCAAGGCAACTTATTAACTGCCATCCTCAACTACAACCGGGCTTTTGCACTTTTAGAACGGTCAGTTGGTTATGCCAATGAAATTCAGTCTTAGAGAATGCTAAATTACACCTTTATTTTTCATACTTTGGTCTCCTTAACTCCATTATCAGAAAGTATGTAAACGGTAACGCTATCCTCAATTTATAGCTTCTGATAATATCTGCAAATTCCTAGCTGATACCTATCCGAATGATTTTATCTTTTGGTTGCTGAATGAGGTTGACTTTTCTGGATCACTTTGGGAACCCCTCAAAACCGAACTAGCGGTTGAACCCATCCGGGCTGATAGTGTTATTATCCTCCAAAAATCTGACAAGCTATTGCAGTTGGAATTTCAAACCCTGCCCCAATCCCAACCGGATTTACCCTTTCGGATGGTGGATTATTACGTCCGCCTCAAACGCCTGTATCCCCAGAGTCAGATTCACCAAGTCTTAATTTTCCTCAAACCGACCAACGACCCAAGATGTCAAATCACGGCCTATGAAGATGCCCAACTCAGCCATCAATTTCAAGTCATTCGGATGTGGGAACAAGACCCAGAACCATTTCTGGACAATGCTGGCCTGCTACCCTCTGTCAAACCAATAATGGTCAAGAACTGTTAGAAATGATTGCGGCCCAAATCAATCAAATTCCGCCTGAACTGGGACGAGCGCAACTGTGGGCCTGTTGTGATGTGTTGGCGGGGCTAAGATTTGAGAAGGAGTTGATCAAACGTATTTTTCGGGAGGAAGTCATGCAGGAGTCAGTCACGTATCAAGATATTTTGCAGAAGGGTGTGGAGCGGGGCCTGAAGCAGGGAATACAGCAAGGGATGCAACTAGGGCTACAACTAAGGAGAAACTACGGTTGTAATCCGGCAACTACAGCGGCGGTTGGGGGACTTATCTCCAGCGGTGGTCGCTCAGATTAGAGGGTTGCCATCAAATCAACTGGAAGAACTGGCCGATGCTCTCTTAGATTTCCAGGCCATTGAAGACCTCCAGGCCTGGTTAAACTCCTAAAAAACTTCTCTACACCTACAATAATTTGGGAGGAAGTGGCGAGAATTTGATTAGTAATCTCTTAAAGACTTGTGCCGTCTTAACGCATCGTAAAACTGCAATGTCGAGCTAAAATTAAAGGCATCCCAGAGAAATATAGAATAATGGCCATCATCTTTACCAACCCCACCAATGCCCCCACCGCCGGCCCCGACACCATTATTGGCGATAACGCAAACGATATCATCAATGGCCTGGATGGAGCCGATCAACTATTTGGTGAGAGTTTTGTTGGCAGTGTTAGTGGTATGGCGGGATCGGATGACCTCTATGGCGACTCCTTTGCCGGTTCAGTCAGTGGCACGGCCTGGAGCGATATTCTCTACGGGGAATATTACACGGACAGTATTACAGGCGGCTCAGTCACGGGCGGCAATGATGCTCTGTATGGGGAATTATACGGCAACAGCATTAGTGGCGGCACTGTCACGGGTGGCAATGACACTCTCCACGGTGAGTATTACAACAGCCCTATTACGGGCGGTACGATTACGGGTGGTAATGATCAACTCTCGGGAGAATTTTACGACGACAGTATTACCGGGGGTATGGTCACAGGCGGTGATGATGCTGTCTATGGGGAGCATTACCTCGACAGTATTACCGGGGGCATTGTTATAGGTGGCGATGATGTTCTTCTAGGGGAGTATTACAACAACAGGATTACGGGTGGCACGGTCACAGGGGGGGATGATCAACTCTTCGGGGAGTCCTACAACAGTATTACGGGCGGCACAATCACTGGTGGCGATGATGCTCTAATCGGAGACTTTTATACAGGCGATATCACCGATGGGACAGTCACGGCTGGCAACGATACCGCTTATGGCGAATCTTATCTGGACATCTCAGGTGGCTCAGTTACAGGCGGCAATGATTTTATATATGGGGAGTATTACAGCACCATTAGCGGTGGCTCAGTTATCGGGGGGAGTGATACCCTAGCTGGGGAGCAATATGGCGCAATCACGAGCGGGGTTGTGACGGGGGGAGATGACAACCTCTATGGCGAATACTATATCGGCCCCATTAATAGTGCAGCTTTCGTCAGCAGTGGTTCTGACCAGATTCATGGCGAATACTACAATGGCGCAATTGGTGACAGTTCTGTCCAGGCCGGGAACGATACAATTTACGGCGAATACTACAACAGCAACATCAGCACTGGCACGATTACCGGCGGGAATGACACCCTCTATGGCGAAGAATACATCAGTGCAATTGCCCTAGGGACTATTGTTGCTGGCAACGACATTATTTATGGTGAATACTTCAATGGCAGCATTTCCGGCGCGGTTGTCACTGGGGGTGATGATGAAATTTACGGTGAAGCCTTTGCTGCCTTGATTTTAGCCGGTGAGATTATTGCCGGGAGTGACCAGCTTTACGGCGAGTATTTTGATAAAAACATTTCTGGAGCAACCGTCACCGGCGGCGATGACACCCTCTACGGCAGTCGCTATCTGAGCGGGATTTCCGGCGGCACAATTCAGGGCGGGAACGATACCCTTTATGGTGAATACTTTAACAGTAGTATTACCGGCGGTGAGGTCACAGGGGGCGATGATGTTCTCCAAGGCGAAGCCCATTTTGCAGTCATTTCTGGTGGCACGATTACGGGTGGGGACAACACAATTTTTGGTGAGTTTTACGCCGGCCCCATTTCCAATGCAATAGTCTATGGGGGCAATAATGATCTCCTGGGTGAGTCTTACTTAAACCTACTCTCTGGAGGAATCATTACCGGGGGCGATGATTTCCTAGTCGGCAACCTGATCAATGGCCCCGTCACCAATGCCACTGTAGTCGGTGGGTCCAACTATGCGGTCGGAGAGAGCTATGCTGGTAATATTGTTGATGGAGAAATTAGTGGCGGCAACGATACTTTAGTCGGCCAGGCTCTTACCAACTCCGTTACCAACAGCAGTATTGAGTTAGGGAATAACACTCTCTATGGCGAATACTACCAAGGGGAGATTAGCGGGGGTACGGTTCAGGGTGGGCAAGACCTGCTTTACGGCGAGTCCCATGGTGGGATTATCAACAGCGATGTTATTGCGGGTTGTGATGACATTTTTGGCGAATACTATGAAGCTGACATTACGGGTGGAGTTGTAATCGGTGGCAATGATCTAGCCTTCGGGGAATATGTTGAAACTATTACAGACGGCACATTTACCGGCGGGGACAACTACATTGCCGGGGAATATTACGAAGGGGACATTACAACAGCCAGTATTCAAGGCGGCAACGATACGCTCTATGGTCAGTACTTTGGAACGATACAGGGTGGGGAGATAGTTAGTGGTAGTAATGGCCTGTTTGGGGAAGATTACGAAGGCATTATTACCAATGCCACGGTTCAGGGGGGAGACGATGTTCTTTACGGTCAATACGTTGGCAACGTATCCGGCAATGGATTCTTCGTTAATGGTGGCCTGGGCCTGTTTGGTGAGTTTTATTTCGAGGAGATTATCGCATCCGAAATTTATGGCGGTAACGACACTCTCTATGGAGCTTACTACGGCACGATTTCCGGTGGGACAGTTGTCACTACGTCTAATGATTTATTGGGTGAAGGTTTTGACTATGCCATCACTAATGCCACAATCCAGGCCGGAGATGATGTTATCTATGGGGCTTACTACGGAGACATTACGGGTGGTGAAGTTGCCAATGGGTTTAATTTCATCTACGGCGAAGACTATTTGGGTGACATTACCGATTCATCCATCCAACAAGGCAATGACACGATCTACGGGGCCTATTACGGCACGATTTCGGGCGGCATAGTTACTGGAGGTGGAAACTATATTTCCGGTGATGAAGAACAGTGTGGCTGTGGGGTTGTCACTAATTCGACCATTCTTGGCGGAGATGATGTTCTCTATGGCGACTACTACGGGGACATTTTAGGCGGTGAGGTGACGGCTGGGGATGATGGGCTTTATGGTGGCGGCGGGAACGATACCCTGGCCGGTGAATATTATTCTGGCTCCATTGTTCCCAGTGCGACTATTGTGGCGGGGGATGATGTTTTAGACGGTGGGGCTGGCATTGATACAGTTGACTACACCACGGTTTTATCTGGGGTAATTGCAGATTTAGAGGCGGGAACAGCTCAGGGTGGGTCTGGGTATGATGACCTCTACGATATTGAAAATCTCTTAGGTTCGGCGTTTGATGATTCCTTCGGTGGGACTGCTGATACCAACAGCCTAGTTGGGAATGGCGGTAGTGATACGTTGCTAGGGCTAGACGGCAATGATTATCTAAATGGTGGTGTTGATGCCGATACGATGGTGGGTGGCATTGGTAATGATACCTATGTTGTGGATAATTCGGGCGATAACGTTACGGAAAACTCTAGTGAAGGGATTGATTTAGTCCTCTCATCCATTACCTATAGTTTGACGAACAATGTTGAGAATTTAACCTTAACGGGAACCGCTAACCTCAACGGCACGGGGAATGAGTTAGAAAACACGATTCTGGGAAATTCAGGGAATAATACCCTTAATGGCTCCACTGGGGCTGACCGGATGATTGGCGGGTTAGGGGATGATGGCTATCTGGTGGATAACGTTGGGGATGTGGTGGTTGAAGGGGTGGGAGAAGGGCTGGATATCGTCTTTACAACCGTTACCTATAGCCTTAGTGCCAATGTAGAGAACATGACCCAGGCTGGCAGCAGCAATATTGATGGTACCGGGAACGACCTTAATAATACGATTCTGGGGAATACCGGGAATAATATTCTCTCGGGTTTAGATGGCGATGATAACCTGAGTGGACGAGGGGGCAACGATACCTTACTGGGTGCCATTGGGAATGATTATCTAGACGGTGGCTCCGGTACAGACCTGATGGAGGGGGGGATTGGCGATGATACCTATGTCGTGGATAACGTTGGGGATGTGGTTAGCGAGTTGCCCAATGAAGGGATTGACTTAGTTCTCGCTTCCATCAGCTATAGTTTGACGGCTCATGTGGAGAACTTAACGTTGACGGGGGGTAGCAGTCTCAACGGAACCGGAAATAGCCTCGCTAATACACTTTGGGGGAATACCGGGAATAACTCCCTCAATGGCTGGACAGGAGCCGACTTTATGGCTGGGGGCCTGGGTAATGATACTTATGTGGTAGATAACGTTGGAGATGTCGTAGTTGAAAACTCATCAGCGGGGGTTGACCGAGTATTTTCTTCGATTAGCTACAGCTTGACCGCTAATGTTGAGAACCTCACTCTAACCGGAATCGATAACCTGAATGGCACGGGCAATGACCTCAACAACACCCTTACCGGAAATTCTGGAAATAATACCCTCAATGGCTTGACGGGGGCTGACCGGATGATTGGCGGGTTAGGCGATGATAGCTATCTGGTGGACAATGTCGGTGATGTGGTGGTTGAAGGGGTGGGAGAAGGGCTGGATATCGTCTTTACAACCGTGACCTATAGCCTTAGTGCCAATGTCGAGAACATGACCCAGGCCGGCAGCAGCACTATAGATGGAACGGGTAATGCTCTGACCAATACCATTCTGGGAAACTCTGGAAATAATATTTTATCCGGTTTAAATGGAGATGATAGTCTCAATGGGCGAGTGGGGAACGATACCTTAGTGGGGGGCTTCGGACTGGATGTTTTGACTGGGGGGCCTGGCAATGATGCGTTTCGATTTAATGCGCCAAATCAAGGATTGGATACCCTCACTGACTTTACTAAAGTGTCGGGGAACTTTGACCAGCTCCAGGTGTTGGCGACTGGGTTTGGGGGTGGCTTGACGATAGGGGTTTTACTGGCTAATCAGTTCCATTTAGGGACTGCGGCTACAACAACAACCCAGCGGTTTATCTATAACCAACCCAATGGATTTTTATTCTTTGATGTGGACGGGTCAGGCAGTGCTTCTCAAATCCACTTTGCCACTCTCAGTAATCGCCCGAGTTTGACCAATACAGATATTGTCGTTGTCTAAAATCGAATATTGTTGTAGTGTGTTGGCAGCATTGTTAACTTTTATATCCCCAAAGCAAAGGGCAACTCTATGGAAGATATGCAAAAACAGCCCAAGCGGCTCCCCTATACTTCACCAAAGTTAGTTGTGCTTGGGAAAGTGGATACTCTGACGCAAGTTGAGTGTGGCGGTGGTGATGATGGTTTGGGTTCTGGTACCGGGCCGGGTGGGTGTAGTGCTCCCTAGTTGTTAAAATCAACTCCACATCCACCATGACTCAATACAAACACACCTACTGATCCGGGGAAGCTCAGGATAACTCTCCAGTTTTTAATCACTTTGGGTAAATTCCCCGCCCCTATAGCCCTTCGGGCATTCAAGAAAGGGGCGTAATCTTGAGCAATGAGTGAGTACATCCATAAGAGTCATAACGTCACAGCTTTCCTATATCACCTAGTATTTCCGGCTAAATATCGACGAGCTGTAATCGATGAACGAGTGGATGAGGTATTGAGAGAAGTCTGTTTAGACATAGAAAAACGCTATGAGATTAAATTTGTTGAGATTGGTGTAGATAAAGACCATGTTCATTTTTTAGTGCAGTCAGTGCCAACGTATTGTGACGAAATTAGTAACGATGCTCAAGAGTTTGACAGCTCGGGAAATTTTTAAGCAATGCCCTCAAGTTAAGCGACAGTTGTGGGGAGGCTTCATTTCCTCTAAGGTTTCTCCTTGGGCTAAACATCCGCTCAAGGCCGGGACTTCAGCCACAAATCCTCCTTCTGGGGAGGGATAAATTACAGTCGGGTAATGGTGTCTCTCCTGCAATGTAACTTGATAACTCGCTTGATATAGGGTAATTTTACTCTTTTTAAAAATATGATGACTACCGGAAACTCTCTCTAAAATAAAGCCCTCTAATTCCAAACGTTGACGAACCTCTGCAAAGGTGATGTTGTTTGGACTATTTTTTAAGGTCTCTAGGATTTTATCTTTCTTTCCTATGAATCTCTAGCTCAACGGAGGAGAACTAACGGGAACAAAACACCCATCAAACTCAATTTCAGCCTTAACAGGTTTAAACTTCACCTTCAACAAGGGCCTGGTATTCGGCGGCACTCATGGCATCGGCAATATCATCATCATTAATCCGCACCTTCATGAGCCAGCCTTCCCCATAGGGGTCTGTTGCAATATCTTCGGGGGAGTCCACAATGGCCTGGTTCGTTTCAATCACCGTGCCGGAAACCGGAGCATAAAGTTCTTCCACGGCTTTCACGGATTCAATGGTGCCGAGTCGCTCTCCTTGCTCGATGCTATCTCCTTCTTGGGGGAGTTCAACAAAGACAATATCCCCTAATTGATCCACAGCAAAGGCACTGATTCCAATGGTGGCAATTTCTCCTTCAAGACGCACATATTCATGACTATCGAGGTACTTCAGATCTTCGGGATATTCCAAGCTCATAGGAGGCTCACAGAATTTAATTGATGGAATGGATAAATGGATGCCTTGGTTAGCTTACCTAATTTTTTCAGGATTTTGGGCGGCGATAAAACGGACGGGGGACAATTTTGGCTGAATGGACTTTCCCGCGGATTTCAACCCCAATGTCTTGCCCGATGTTGGCCAGGCCAGTACGGACATAGCCCAGGCCCAGGGGTTGAGCAATCGTTGGCGGTAAACTCCCACTGGTGACACTGCCCACGGTCTGACCCTCCACAACGATCAAATAATGGGGCCGAGGAATTTGTCGCTCCTCCATGAGAAAACCAACCAATTGCCGAGAGACTCCAGTTTCTTTTTGTTGTTCTAGGGCAGAGCGACCAATAAAATCCCCTTTTTCCCAATTAACTAGCCAGCCCAGGCCCGCTTCTAAGGGGGTTGTCGTTTGGTCAATATCCTGTCCGTACAAGGCCATAGCAGCCTCTAGACGCAGTGTATCCCTTGCTCCCAGGCCACAGGGGGTCACTCCAGACTTTTGCAAGGCTTGCCAGAGGTCTTGGCCCACAGTCTTTGGCACCATGATCTCAAATCCATCTTCGCCGGTATAACCCGTCCGCGCAATCCAACCGGGAACTTGGGGAAAGGGGGAATCTGGGGGTAAATGGATCGTCGCGGGCTGGTGGTGATAGTTTTTAAGACCGTCTAGGGGAATATCAACAAGGGGTTGTAAGGCTTGGACTGCTTTTGGGCCTTGGAGGGCAATTAGGACGAGGGTGTCCGTCTGATTTTCTAAAGCCAGTTCGGTTGTATTCAAGTGTGCTTGTAGCCAGGCCCAGTCTTTAGCGGTTGTGGCGGCATTGACGATTAAGGAAACCAAGTAACGACTGTGACAATAGACAATCAAATCGTCAACAATTCCCCCCTGATGGTTGAGGAAAACGGTGTACTTGGCCTGGCCGGGTTGAAGCTGGCTTAAATCAGTGGGGACGAGGGGTTGAAGGGCTGTTAGGGGATTTTCGCCTTTGAGATCAAATTTACCCATGTGGGAAATATCAAACATCCCCACCCCCTGACGCACGGCCTGGTGTTCGGCCACAATTCCTTGATACTGCACGGGCATTTCCCATCCTGAAAATTCCACAATCCGGGCCTGGGATTTCTTGTGGAGGTCAAACAAGGGCGTGCGCAACAAGGTTGGAGAGGTTGAATGGGTCATGGATTGACAAATACCGCCTAACTTTGAAAATATTATATAACAGAAAAATAAGAGACTGATTAGGTTCAATACTTTGAAGAATAAATAGCCACTACCATTATAAAAATACTTTCGATAAATCTTATTTTTTACATTAGTGATTCAGAAACCAAATATTGTTATGTGTTTTCATTATTGCCATGTTTATGTGTAAAATTTTATTTCGGAATTTGGCAATCCCAAATTAGTTATCTTAACTTATGTTTCAATAGCAATTTTCTTGATCGGTGATTGATTTCAAGTCTTTCTTAGATGCGTGTTTTCTTTCATTTGTAATAGTGCAGACAATTATGAAAATCAGTAGCGACTCAATAGCTAATACATTTTTAAGTGTCTTTTCTGTAGCTGGATGTTTTGCTTCAGTTATGACCAATCAAATGATTTATTTAGCAGCACCAATAACATTAACGCTTTCCTATGGGCTATTTCATCAAAGACGACTAGCGGCAAGTTCAGAAAGTGATCGGGATAACTTACAAGTCTTAATTAGTGAATTTAGAGATTTTCAAAGACAAGAGGCTAAAAGAGAAATCGAACTAAAAGAACTAATAAATACTGAAATTCAAATCTCAAGCCAGCCTTCACCGGAATTTGAGAGACTTTATCAACAACTCAATAATCGCAATATGCAACTTCTGAAACTTGTAGTTCATAATCTAAAAGAGGATTATAAGTATCAACTCACTGAAACAGAAAAGAAACTATCAAAAAACTCGGAAAGTATTTCAAAATCTCTTAAAGCAGAAATAGAAATCTTAAAATCTCAAATTAAGAACTTTAGCTATGAATTAGATTTAAATCTTGAATTATCTCGAAATATATTAGAATTAGAAAATCACCATAAGATGAAATTAAATAGTTTAGAAGAAGAGCTAAATGGAAATTCAGGATATATTTTGCAATTATTGATAGATAATTTAGACAATCTTGAATCACAGTTTAACAACTTGAAAAACTTCAATACAGATTCTGAAGTGATTCTAAATTCTCTAAAGATCCAGATTGATTCCATTCATAGGCGTTTAGACAATTTAAATAGAAAAATTAATCAAAAATCAAACGATATTAAAGCATTAATTTATACGGAATTTAGAAATGTTGAATTTATTGGAAGATATAAAATAATTAAAGATAGAAATGGGAGTCGTCAAGCATTTTTACAAGCCCTTGATAAAACCCAAAAGCATTTAAGGATTGTTTGTCCTTGGCTCAGAAAGTCCGCAATTGAAGGAGAGGTCTTTGATAAAATGAAAGTTCTTTTAGATAGAGATGTAAAGATCGAACTTTGCTGGGGCAACTTGGGAGATGCAAGAAACAATATTGATAATCTTAATTTAGCCACTTTCATGAAACGCCATAATGCCTGGAAATATGATGGTTTACTCTTATTAGATGAGTTGCAAAAAGCGTATCCAGAGCAATTTATTTCCAAAATGATCGGAACCCATGAAAAGTATTGGATCAGTGATGAATGTTATTGTTGTATTGGCAGTCATAACTTTCTCTCGTCCGGTGTAAGCAGTTCAGAATTAGAAATTGGCATTAAAACAAGTAATCCTAGAATTATTGCAAGCCTATTTGAGCGATTTCATAAGTATCAGGGAAAACTCTATGAACCTAGAGATACAGAAGAACTTGAGGGTTCCATCCAACTGAGTTTTGAGTTTGTAAAAGGAGTAATCCAAGATATTGAACAACGTGACAAAGAACTGATTCCTCATGAAGATTTGATAAAAATTATAGAATCTCAAACACAAGATGATTGATCTCTAGAATAATTCTGCTGATGAAAGAATCTGTTTTAACTTGGGTAATATTCCGGCCAAGGCAACCCCTCGATGACTGATGTGGCGTTTTGTTTCGGCACTCATTTCGGCAAAGGTGCGGGCCTGGCTGGGGACATAAAAAATTGGGTCATAACCAAAGCCGTTTTCACCTCTGGGGCCCGACAAAATTTCTCCTGCACAGCGGCCAACTTCGGTTAAGGCAATTTGACCATTAGGACGGGCTAAGGCTAAGGCACAAGTAAACCAGGCCTGGCGATTTAACTCTCCTCCTAGTTCGTTTAGCAACCGCTGAATCCGTTCTGGATCTGTTTGGCCATAGCGGGCTGAGTAAATTCCGGGCGCACCAGCCAAAGCCGCCACCTCCAGGCCAGAATCATCAGCAATGGCCCAATCTCCCGTGGCCTGGGCAACAGTAGCGGCTTTCAAACAGGCATTTCCTAAAAAAGTCGGTTCAGTTTCAGGAATATCTAAGTCCGCAGGCATCAAGCAAACGTCCCAGGCCAAGTCTGCTAAATAAGTCTGAAATTCTCGCAATTTGCCTGGGTTTTGACTGGCAATAACCAAGCGTGGTTGTGTGGGAGGGGAGCTAGGGATAGACAATGGATCAGGCTCTTAATGGATGACAATACAAAGCCTAAAAGATTGTTAGCGAGAGCGTCAAAAAATTAAGATCAACCCCTATCCGTCATTTCTGGAACCTGACTCTACCTATGCCGACTTCGCCCCTAGTTTTAGTGACTGGCCCCGCCAGTTCTGGCAAAAGTGAATGGGCAGAATCCCTTGCGGATCAAAGTCGCCGCCGAGTTATTTATATTGCCACCGCCCAACGCATGGCCACCGACCCGGAATGGGAAGCCAAAATTAAGGCCCATCAACAACGCCGTCCCCCCCATTGGCAACTGTGGGAAATTCCTCAGGATCTTGCCCCAGGCCTGGCTGATGCCCCGGCAGATAGTTGTGTGCTCATTGATTCTCTCGGCACTTGGGTTGCCAATCAGTTAACAATCTCCGACCCGGCCTGGGAGAAATTGGTTCAAGAGTTACTGGCCACCTTAAAAGAGTTGCCTGCGATTAAAATCTTGGTGGCGGAAGAAACAGGCTGGGGGGTCATTCCTGCCTATCCACTGGGCCGCTTATTTCGTCAACGCCTGGGGACACTGACGCGCAAGATTGGGATCATCGCCGATGAAGTTTACCTCGTAACGGGTGGCTATGTTCTGCCCCTTCATCACCTGGGCATGCCCCTCGACTCGACCCAACTGATGATTTAGTTCAATGTTTTCGAGAAAATTAATAGTCCTCAGGCCCGGTCTGGGGTGGGCGTAAGCCTACCGTAGGTGTAATGAACCGACAAATACCGCGCTGGGATTGGGCAATAAACTCAGATAGTTCTTGGACGAGGGGGTCGGCAAACTTGGCCTGGAGAACGGCGAGGGCCTGGGTAATGTTTAGTTTTGGGTTGTAAAGCTCATGAAGAGCCTCTTTGAGAATTTGCCGCTCTGCCAGGGTAAAGCCTGCCCGCTTCAGACCGACGGTATTCAGACCCATGACGGTATTGGTGCTGAGGCTGCGGGTCATACAGAAGGGGGGGACATCTTTTTGGGTGGCCGTTCCCCCGGAGAGCATCGCCAAACGGCCAATGCGGGTAAATTGATGGACTAAGCAGTTCCCACTGATGAAAGCCCGATCCCCCACCTGGACATACCCCGCTAAGAGGGCATTATTCGCGAGGGTGACTTGATTGCCGATACAGACATTGTGGGCTAAGTGACTGTTGGCCATCAGTAGGCAATGATTTCCCACTAAGGTTTGGCTGTCTGCCCCTGTGCCCCGATGGATGGTCACCCCTTCCCGAATCTGACACTGATCGCCAATCTGGACATAGCTGCGGCCCCCTTGGTAGGCAAAATCTTGAGGCAAATCACCAATCACGGCCCCACTGTGGATTTGACAATTTTGGCCAATGGTTGTATGCCCCAGGAGGGTGACATGGGGCCCTAGTATGGTTCCAGGCCCAATTTCAACGGTGGCGGCAACATAGCAGAAGGGGCCAATTTCTACCCCAGCCCCGAGCTTTGCCCCCGATTCGATGATGGCGGTTGGATGAATACCCACGTGTAGCAGGACGACCGATTGCTTTGTGACTTTACGGCCCTGGGAATACAGCCGTCAATAGAGCCTCCCTAGGACATGGGCGCGCTTGGCTGAAAATGCTGAGTCAACCGGACTTTAAGGCTTTGGTCTAGCCCGTTTAACATCCAGCGCAAACGTCTGCCCCAGGCCCTGGAGAATCCCCCGCCCAATTAGTCCAATCCCCCGCCCAATCACTTGGGTCAAGACATAGACAACTCCCTGACCAATCAAGGCAATGGCTGCTCGCAACGGTGGGGAAACCGCATCTCGGGCTTCTAAGGCCAGGGTGACTCCATAGCGAAGACCCTCCAGTTGCTCCAGTTCGGGAATCCGAGGTAAATAGAGGGAGGTTTTACTAATACCCGTGGCGGAAAGAACCAGCAAACTGACTCGGCTTTCAAAAATCTCTTGGGGTTCAATCACGAGGGTCTGCCAGCGATATTTCCAGGAGAGGGCATTGCGAAACCGTTCCATATCTCGGAAGGACAAGACGCGCCGATCGTAAAAAAGCCCCTTGATGGCATCCTCATGGGCAAAGCGATTGAGAAGGGGGTGGATCACCGCATTGGCCATTTGCAGGATGAGATTATCCAAGATTTGACTTAGGTGTGCGAGGGCGGTGGGTGTTCCCCAGGCCTGGAGACTGTTCTCAATCATCAAGGGCTGCTGCCACAGTAAATGGGCCATCAGTTGATCGACTAGGGGAATTTTTTGGAGAAATTCGCTTTCGATGCTGGCCTGGGCCTGGAGCAGGGTCGCCGTAACCTCCTGTTGGTTAGGCAAGGTGGCATAGGGGCCAAAAAACTGCCGGATACTTTGCTGCCAAAGGTCTAACAAAATTTGGGGGCGTTTTTCCTGGAGTTGGGCGATTGTCAGGCCAGAAGATTGCAACGCCGTGAGGATGTCTTCCCACTGTTTGAGGATCACCAGGAGTAATTCCAATCTTTTTTCGGTTTTGAGGATATCTAACTCCAACGGTTCCCCCGTTTGATTGACCAGGCCGGCTTGGCAGCGGGAGACAAATTGATCCAGAAGTTGGGCGGGTAAGGGCGGCGGGGGCGGTGGTGGGGCGGGCGGTGGTGGGCTGGGGATGACTCGGCGGGGTTGGGGTAACCAGTTGGCCACAAGGGCCCGCGCGACACGCATTTCCCGCTGGCGACCTTGACAGACCAAACGTTCCAGACCAGACAGTTGCGGTTGTCCCAGGTGGGTTTGAAGCATCGCCAGCAGAGTATCCATTTCCGTTAACCCCGATTGAATCAGGTGGTACTGCCAACGGGTCAGGAGATTGGGATATTGGGAGCTTAAGCTGGGTTGTGGGGCCTGGAGGGTATAGATTTTTTCACCCAAACGCAACGTATTCACCGCGGCGACAATTTCACTGATGTCACTGCCTTTGGCAATAAAGCCTTCAACTCCCATGGCCTGGGCTGTGTCCACAAGACTGACGGCGGCCGGCCCCCCCAGCAAGAGGAGCGCAAGTTGGGGATATTGCTGTTTCAAACGTTGCCAGAGCCAAGGAGTAGCCGGATCGTTGAGGGTGAGTTGAGCCTCAAGGATGACTAACTTGACATGACTCCTGACCCCCACTAGGTTTTCTTGCTGCGGTAAAAGTCCCGCCAGTTGGGCCAGGGCCAGTTGACTATCCCCTGCTTCTGCCACAATCTCCAGTCCGGGAGTCTGGGTTAGCCCTGCCCGTAGCCCCAAGCGAAAAATTGGATCCGGATCCACCAAAGCAATTGGGTAAGCCGAATCGCCTGGAGAAGCCACAGTAGGAGCGACAGAGATCAAAAATTCAACACCTCACCAGGCCCACAGTTGAGAATACAGGCCGCCCATTGGAGATTATGCTATAGCACGGGACACCGGATTGAAGCCAAAACCCCTGAAAAGCGGCTAATTCCCCTTGGCCAATGTGGAGAGGATGCCGATTAGCCGGGTCTGTTTTTCCTGATCAACCACTTGCCTGGGTGTGACTAATTTCTGTTGATTATTTGCTTTTTTCCGTGGGGTTCCAAATCCCTCAATCGGTTCTCGGGCCTGAGTAATGTTTTGTAATCTTGAGCGAAGCCACGGAGGATTCTGCCAAAATTTCCTAAGATGGGCCTGGGGGAAGCAGGACTCCAGTTGATTCAATCTTCTCTGGCTGCGGGGGACGTACCTTGATCGCCATAGCATGACACTCACTGGCCTAATTTCATCAGCACCGAAGCAATGATTGCCGAGCTATTCCCCCTTGATTGACTCCTGTCCAGCCCCAAATGGGTAACACAATATGATCAGCCCATTATCGCCGCCCCTTGCATCTGGCTCAAATCTTCTCCAGGTGGTGAAAACGGCTGTTCAAACGATCACCCCCCAAGCCACCATGCACCAGGCCTTGCAACACATTCGGCGTGACCAAGGCAACTGCTTACCCGTAATTGACCCCATGAATGGGATGTATCGGGGCCTGGTGACCGAGCGGGAACTGGTCAAAGCGATTGCTCACCCCCTACCCTTAGCAGAATTAACTGTAGCTGATGTCATGCGGGATGCCCAGACCCATCTCAACTTGGCAACCCTTGATCAGCCGATGCAGGTCTTGCACGCTTTTCGTCAGTTTCAGTGCAATGCTCTCCCCGTTGTCGATCCTCAAGGACGGTTGCAGGGCATTCTCAATCGTCAAGACTTTCGGAATACCTTAGAACCCACAGATCTCCTGAAGTTGAAGCGGGCCGAGGAAGTTATGGTGTCGGACGTGCGGGTGATTAGCCCAACCCAATCTTTAGCAGAGGCGGCGGCCATCTTGGGGGCTGAAGAGATTAGCTGCTTGGTGGTGGTCAGGGAAGCAGAACCAGATTATCCCCTGGGTATCCTCACGGATCAAGATATTCTCAACTACTATCAACAAACTCCCAATTCTGCGACTCTCCCGATCCAGGCCTGTATGAATGCGTCGGTGATTACCGCCCAAACCCAGGACTCCATTTGGCAGATTCATACCCTCATGGCTCAGCATCAAGTCCGGCGGATTGTGATTGTCAATGAACAGGGAAAGCTGGCCGGCCTGGTCACCCAAAGTAGTATTCTCTGGGCCATTGATAGCCAAGAAGCGGGCTGGATCATTCACCTGCTCCAAATCGAACTCCAGCAGGCCACCAGCGAACTGCGCGCTTCCCTCAGCCAACACCAGGCCTTAACCGCCGCCATTACCCAACGGGAACTCCAGTACAACACGCTCCTGGGTCAACTCCCTGCGGTTATCTATCAACGCGGTTTGGAGCCAGACTGGAGGTTGATCTATACCAGTGACTATTGGGAAACTCTCAGCGGTTATCGGCCAGGCATGATTGGAGAAATGGCCTCCCTGATTCTGCCAGAGGACTATGAGCGGGCCAAACTCCAAATTCAAAGCGCAATCCTCCAAAAGCAACCCTATGTCGTTGAATATCGCTGCCGCCATCGCAATGGAACCCTAATTTGGATTCAAGACCGGGGCCAGCGGGAACCCGATCAACCAATCCTGAGTGGAATTCTCCTGGATGTCACCGCCCAACGCCGCCAAGAAGAATTACTCCAACGCTATTTGCAACGGGAGTTACTCATCAGCACCATCAGTCAAAATATTCGCCGCTCTCTGGATTTAACCCAGGTGATGCAAAGTGCAGCCGATGATGTCCGCCAAATTCTCCAAACCGACCGGGTATTAGTTTTTCGTCTTTTGCCCAATGGCCTGGGGGTTGTCGAAGTTGAATCCCTGGCCCATCCTGAGCAGTCAATTCTCGGCCGGTTTATTCAGGATCCCTGCTTTTTAGACAACCTCAGTCGCAAACTTACATCGGGTTATACCGCCACCATCAGTGATAGCCACCAGGCCAAGCTGCATCCCTGCCATCGGGAACTTTTACTAAACCTAAATGTCCGGGCGAATTTAGTCGTCTCCATCCACCAAAATGAACGAATTTGGGGGTTACTCATTGCCCATCAATGTCACAGTCCCCGGCTTTGGCTCACCGATGAGATTCTGTTATTACAACGGATTGGTGAAGCCTTAGCCATTGCGGTCAATCAGGCCGAGCTTTATCAACAACTGGCCCAAGCCAATCAAGAACTCCAGCAACTCGTCTATGTAGATGGCTTAACCCAAATTGGGAATCGGCGACAGTTTACGGATATTTCCTTAGCAGAATGGCGACGGGCGGCCCGAGAGCAAACCCCCATCAGCCTAGTTTTAGTGGATATTGACTATTTCAAACTTTATAACGACCACTACGGCCACCAACAGGGAGATGTCATCCTCTATCGGATTGCCCAACAATTGGCGGCAGGGTTACAACGGCCGGGGGACTTGGCCACGCGTTATGGCGGCGAGGAATTTGCCCTGATCTTGCCAGATACTCCAGAGGCCGGGGCTATCCAAGTGGTTGAACAAATCCAAGAAGCCATTGCAACCCTGGCCATTCCCCACGCCGCTAGTTCAATCGCCCCCCACCTCACCCTCAGTTTTGGCATCGCAACCCTGATTCCCCAACCCACCCAGGCCCTCGACCTCTTACTGACGGCGGCGGATCAAGCCCTCTATCAAGCTAAGGCCCAAGGACGTAACACCTATTGTATCCACACCCCCACGACAGGGGATATCCAAGGCCAGCCAGCCCCCCAGCCAGCCCAAAAACTGGAATAGTCTGCCCCAGTCTGGTCTGAAAAACCATGCTACGTTCTAACCACATAATTTTCTAAGTGTCATGGTGTGAACGGGACAAGGGGCGGGCAATGACCATCGCGACTGACTCTATCGGGATAAATAATCCCCAAGAATTAGCCCAAGTCTTGAGCCAAATCTTTGCCCCCCAAGCCATAACGGCCCGCATTGCCTACCAACCGGATCGGTGGCGGATTTTATTAGAAGCGCCGGAGCCTCCCGATCGCCGCCAGTCCTTGCAAACATTACAAAAATTTTTTCAAACCGTTGCCCTACCTCCAGGCCTTGAAGTGTATGGACGAGAAGCGGGGGAAGAAGCACCGGCCTGGGGAGTCCGCATTCAGCCCAAAATAGCCACCCCTGTTTCTTTAAGTCCAGTGGGCAAAGCCGCCCCCGCACCAGAGCCAGTCTGTTTAGTGAATCCTCTCACCGCAGTTCCCCAGGCCAAGGTTGAGCAAGATCCTGGGGTTGGCCTATTTGTTTCCAGCTTGGGCCTGTTATTTGCTCTCGCCACTGGCCTGTGGTGGTTATCCCCAACGACCTGGATTCAGTCGGCACCTCCGGCCAATTCGACTCAAATCCGTGATCTAATCACCACCATTGCATCCGATGTTAACCGCCGTTATCCACTCCCATCCCCTCAGGTTGATCTAGTCCCGCCGCCCCCATTTCGAGGGAAAACTATCAATCAAGTTAGCTTGCCACCGGAGCATAAAGTTGTTGCCCTCACCTTTGATGATGGCCCAGATCAACCCCAAACCTTACAAGTTCTAAACATCCTCAAGGCACACAAGGCTAAGGCCACATTTTTTGTGATTGGCCGCAGCGTTCAGAAGTACCCCAACATTGCCGCCAAAATTGTTGAGGAAGGACATACCATTGCTAACCACAGTTGGTCTCATCGGTATCAGCAATTTTCACCCCAAGCCGCCGCCACAGAATTTACGCGTACTGATCAGATCATCCAAGCGGTGACAGGAGTTAAGAATTACTGGTTTCGTCCGCCAGGGGGCCGCCTCAACAATGGCCTGGTGGACTATGCCAAAACCCAGCAACTCCCAATCTTAATGTGGTCGGTGGATTCGCGGGATTGGCAACCCGGCCGTTCTCCTGCCCAAATCAAAGCCGCTGTCCTCCAGCAAACCCGGCCGGGGGGGATTGTCTTGCTTCATGATGGCGGTGGCCCCAGACAGGCGATGATCCAGGCCCTGCCAGGGATTCTAACCGTCCTTAAAAAACAGGGTTATGAGTTTGTGACGATTCCCCAACTTCTGCATCTAAAACAGGAGAGTCTTGACCCCACTCCCCCACCCCCAGCCTGGCTTGGCTTACACTCCATCACCCAGGTAATTGCTGCCCATAGTCAACTGAGTCAAGAGCAAGCCACTTTATATCAATCCCTTGTTAATGCCTCTCCAATTGCTATTGATGAACGGGAAACCTTGGCTGCTAAATACCAAACTACTCAGCAAGCAGTCCGTTGGGTGAGTCAACGCCTCAGTATGGAGCAACAAGCACAGCAATCTTGGGATCAAGCTCTTAACTTTAGCCAGGCAGCCATGAACGCGGTGCAAAGGGGACAACTGAAGCAGGCTAAGGATAGTTGGCAACAGACTATTGCAACCCTCAAGACTGTTCCCCATCAGTCTCTTATGTTTTCCCAGGCCCAGGCCAAAACAGAAGATTCTCAACAGCAGTTGCAACGGGTTCAGCATCAATTTGCACAACAGCAATCAAGATTTTTAATTCCCCTCGCCAAAAGTGCTGGTCTCAGCAACAATGCCGCCGTTAGTTTATGCAGCCCCAATGGCCAATGCTACTCACTCCGGGGGGATATTGTTCCAGATAGTGCCGCCAGTCTGATTAAACTTCCCTTAGCAGTTGTTACTTTACATTGGGCCCAAGAACATCAGTATTCTCTAGAGCATCCCTTCGCCATTCAGCCCCAGAATAATACCGAAGATGCCTCCATCATCCGGGTTGGGCAACGTTATCCTCTGAAAACCGTGATTGGTCAAATGATTAGCCGCAGTAGTAATATTGCCCCCAATCAACTCATGGATACTTTGGGTTGGGACTATATCAACCGAGTCATGCAGGGGTATGGATTTAAGACCATTAAAATTTATTCAAAATTGGTTGGCCAAAGTCGGCAGCCTGCGAACCTAGGACGACAATCCAACGGTAGCAGTATGCAGGAACTCAGCCAGTTGATGGGCAAAATCTACCAAAACCAACTGCCCCATGCCCCGTTCCTCCAAACAGTCCTAGCCCAGCAAACTGACCGAGAGATTGGCTTTAAGGCCTTGAAAAGTACCCAGGCCGAGTGGATCGGGGAAAAAACAGGACAAAATTCCTTGGTCTTGGGGACGGTCTTGGCCTTCAAAGTTAAGGGGGAAATTTATACCCTAGCCATTATGGATCGCAATCAAGTCGGCCTATCCGCGCTACAAAATGCGATTCGCAACATCGTCAACTATGCCACGACCCACAATCTCCGTTCCTAGAACAGTTCATTCCTGTGGCAACTGTCAAGGGGCAGATTTGCAACAATCCCTTATAATCGTCATGATACGAGGTGACTTAGGAGTATCTGCGGGAGAAAAACATGGATGAACTCAGGGCAGCCCTCGAGTTAGCCACGGAGCAGGAACTCCAAGAGTTGACCGAAATTCTATTCCAACGCAAACTAAATCCCTGGGATTACTTTCATACCCCCGACCCGATTACTGTCCAAGCCCAAGATCGCGACTGCTGGTTAGATGCCATTGAGCAACGATTCCGCTTTCTGGCCGCCGATGGTATGACGGTTCTCAAAGGTCAAAGCCAAACGATCAGTTATCGGCAAACCTTAATGCGCGTCTGTCGGTATCTCAAGATTCCCTTTCGCCCCAGTTGGACAACCTCAGAATTGGAATCGGAAATTTTTCTCGCCCTCTTGCAACGGATGTGGGCCAAACTTCCAGACCAAGACCGTCAAGTGATGAGTAAGGAAGTCCAAAAGTCCTTGCCCCAACTGGCCCAGCACCCAGACTTTACCCTCCAAAATATTCGCCTCTTACTGGAAGGCAGTGCAGCCATTGCCATGAGTTCGCTGATGCGGCGGTTAATTGTCCAACAGGTCACACGCCAATTTGCCCTCCAACTCACCGGCCAGCAATTTACCCGGGGACTCTTTTCTGCTCAGGGGGCCACTTTAGGAATAACTCGCTTTGCCGTTGCCCGCAGTGCCCTGGTGTGTTTTAGTACTGCCCTTTGGATTTGGTTCATTGCGGATCTCGGGTGGCGGGCCATTGCAACCAACTATGGGCGGATTATTCCGACAATTTTTACCATTGCCCAAATTCGCTTGACCCGTGGGGAAGAGTGGCTACCGGCCTATTAGGGAACTTTGACCCAGGTTTTTAAGGTTCTCGTGACTCGATTCAGTCCGCGTCCGGTCAGAGCCTATGAGTGACCCTTGATGGTAGATTTACCCTCCCTCTTCCAGGCCATTGATCGGGCCATGGATCGGGCGATTGATTCCCGGAGTTCCCGTTACGGACGACTCTTGATCTGGCAGAACGGGGATCATCCTCTTGCCCAGCAACGTTTATCGGATTCTTGCAGATGTCTATGGAAGAGAAAGCATCCCTATCTGTTTAAGGCCAAAACCTTTGATTTATAGCGTTACGCAGCCTGTTCTGAGAGATTCGAAATCTTCAAAAGACTGTCCGTAAAGCATTGTCTGACTTGTCCCCATAGGAGTCCTAAAGAAGTAGCACTATAGCCGGTGATTGAGTCAAAAGTGGTGTGGATACAGTCTGAACTAGCTCTGATTCAGAAAAGAATTATTATGAATATGCAGGGCGGGATTTCTGGGTTTTCATTTCTGGTGATGATAATTTGTATGCCGAAATGATCCAGCCGATTGACCAGGAAGCTTGCCAAAAAGATGAGCTATTTCAGAAAGCTTATGCGGTCAAGGTGAATCAGATGACTCAAGAGTTTATGCAAATATTGATGGTCGATCATCAATCATCAGATAGACTGGCTCAAGCTAGCAAATTTTTTTCTCAGTGAAATGCGAGTGCTTAAAATGTCTCAACCGGCCTGGCAAGATTCCTTTGATGTGATTGTGGTTGGGGCTGGCCATGCTGGCTGTGAAGCGGCTCTGGCAACAGCGCGTTTGGGCTGTAAAACCCTTCTCTTAACCCTCAACCTCGATAAAGTTGCTTGGCAACCTTGTAATCCAGCCGTGGGAGGGCCAGCCAAGTCCCAACTGGTGCATGAAGTGGATGCCTTGGGGGGCGAAATTGGGCGGATGACAGATCGTACCTATCTGCAAAAGCGCCTTTTGAATAATTCTCGCGGGCCAGCGGTCTGGGCATTACGGGCACAAACCGATAAACGGGAATATGCGGCTCTGATGAAGCAAATTGTCGAAAATGAACCCAACCTCTTAGTCCGCGAGGGGATGGTGACGGATCTAGTCCTTGGCCCCAATGATGAGATTCAAGGGGTGCAAACCTATTTTGGGGTCGCCTTTGGTTGCCAGGCCGTGGTTTTAACAACCGGAACCTTTCTCGGTGGGCGCATCTGGGTCGGGAATAAATCCATGGCAGCGGGCCGGGCCGGGGAATTTGCGGCAGAGGGACTGACGGATACCCTAAAAAACCTGGGCTTTGAAATTGGGCGATTGAAAACCGGAACTCCAGCGCGGGTGGATAAACGCTCCGTTGACTATGACCAGATGGAAGCACAACCCCCAGATGATCAGGTGCGCTGGTTTAGTTTTGACCCCCAGGCCTGGATCGAGCGGGAACAACTCAACTGCTATCTGACCCACACCACGGCAGCCACCCACCAACTGATTCGGGATAACTTGCACTTAACGCCAGTGTATGGGGGTTGGGTCGATGCCAAAGGCCCGCGCTATTGCCCGAGTATTGAAGATAAAATTGTCCGTTTTGCCGATAAAGCCAGTCATCAAATTTTCATTGAACCAGAAGGGCGGGATACCCCAGAACTGTATATTCAAGGCTTTTCCACCGGACTTCCTGAAAATTTGCAGTTAGAGCTTTTAAGGACACTTCCAGGCCTGGAACATTGCATCATGTTGCGCCCGGCCTATGCTGTGGAATACGACTATTTACCCGCAACCCAGTGCTACCCAACCTTAATGACGAAAAAAATTAACGGCCTGTTTTGTGCGGGACAAATTAACGGCACCACGGGCTATGAAGAAGCAGCGGCCCAGGGATTAGTGGCAGGAATTAATGCCGCGAGATTGGCTAAAGGACAAGACTCGGTGATTTTTTCCCGTGAACAAAGCTATCTTGGCACGTTAATTGATGATCTCTGTACGAAAGACTTGCGAGAACCCTATCGGATGTTGACCAGCCGCTCGGAATATCGCTTGATTTTGCGCTCGGATAATGCTGATCAACGGTTAACGCCCCTCGGCCGGGAGATTGGTTTAATTGATGATCGTCGCTGGGACATTTACCAAGCCAAACAAACCCAAATGCGGGCCGAAACCCAACGCCTCGAACAAACCCGGATTAAAGAGCAAAGCCCCGCGGGACAAGCCATTACCCAGGCCACGGGTTCCGCCATTAAAGGTTCAATGACCCTAGCAGAATTACTCCGGCGGTCGGGATTTCACTATCAGGATTTAGAACGGTATGGCCTGGGAGATGTCACGTTGGATCGGGCGGTGAAAGAAGGGGTGGAAATTGCGATTAAATATGCCGGATATATTGAGCGCCAACAACGGCAAATTGATCATGTGGCCCGCCAAGAAAACCGCAAACTTCCCCCAGATTTGGACTATAACCAGATTGAAACCCTAGCCAAAGAGTCACGGGAAAAATTAATGCAGGTGCGGCCCCTCACCATTGGCCAGGCCAGTCGGATTGGTGGCGTTAACCCAGCCGATATTAATGCCCTCTTGTTGTACTTAGAAGTGCAGGCGGCTCGCAAAGAACTGGTTTTGTTATGAGGTGATGCGGGGTTAGCCTCCTGGGAGCAAACTTGTTACCTTAGATGCCTCAGCCCCTCCCGAAATTCAAGCCGCAGCCGTGTTCCAATTGTGAATTTTTCCCACTCATCGGTAAACTTTATGGCATCCCCCACAGAGCAAGACAATCCCCCATCTCCCCAGGCCTGGGACTTGGGCCGCTTTACCCAAACCTTGGCTTTTTTTATCGACCCTAGGTCGTTCATAGAAACCCTCCCATTGGTAGGCAGTCTTAGTCAGTGGCCGGCCTGGTTGACTCCCTTTTTACCCCCAGAATTACAGCCCATATCGAATACGCCCCAATCAACCGTCTTAGTCCTCGGAGCTACGGGCAATCTTGGGCGGCGGGTCGTGGCATTATTATTAGCGCAGCAGTATCGAGTCAAAGCCCTAGTGCGCAACCCGGCCCGGGCCAATGACATCTTAGGAACTTCAACTCTGTCCCCAGCCCAGCAGGCCCAGTTAACCCTAATGGTGGGCGATGTAACCCAGGCCGAGAGTTTACCTGCTGATTTATTGACCGATGTGGATGCCGTCATTTCCTGTTTGGGTGCGATTGTTCGTCCCGCTAATCCTGAAAACCGTGAAGCCAAGTACACCGAAGGCACGACTTATTATGAGCCAGCCCTAATCGAAGCCACCCCGGAACAAGTGGAATATCAAGGCATTCAAAATCTCTTAAACCTAGCCCAACCCCATTTTCAGGCAACTTCTGGCCAGCGGATTATTTTTGATTTTTGTCCGCCCAATGAAGCCAATGCCCAACTCTGGGGAGCCTTAGATGATGTGGTCATGGGCGGCGTGAGTCAAAGTGGCTTACGGATATTAACCACCTCTGCCCTGTTTACGGGAGTGGTTTCGACTGCCAATTCTGGTGGCTTTGTGTCCATCAGAACTAAGAACTTCCAACCTCCCCTAGATTTAAGTCGCTTTGAGGGCATCCAGTTACGCCTCAAGGGAGATGGGCAACGCTATAAATTTTTTATCAGGAGTTCCCCGGCCTGGGATGGAGTTGGTTATGCCTTTTCCTTTGATACGGTGGCGGATCAGTGGCAAACTCTCAAAATTCCCTTTGAGCAGTTAACTCCAGTGTTCCGAGCCAAGCGCAATCCTGCTGCGCCTCCTTTTGAGCCAACAACGGTTTATTCTCTTCAGTTAATGCTCAGTAAGTTTGAATATGATGGTGGGCTCAATCCTCACTTCCAGCCCGGCCCCTTTGCCCTAGAACTTGAAACCATCAGCGCTTATCTAGATCATCACCCCCTCCCCCGCTGGATTATGGTGAGTTCTGCCGGAGCCACCCGACCAGGCACCCCAGAAGCAGCCACCGATCCCCGCCCGATTGTTCGCCTAAGTGAGCAACTGGGAGGCATTTTGACCTGGAAATTCCGGGGAGAAGAATTGATTCGCCAGAGTGGGATTCCCTATACCATCATTCGCCCCACGGCCTTAACTGAAGCAACCGGGCAACAACCGCTGATCATGTCCCAAGGGGATACCTTAGCCGGAAAAGTCAGTCGCCAGGATGTGGCTCAACTCTGTGTCCAGGCCTTGAAATGGCCCGCCGCGGTTCAAAAAACCTTGGAAATTGCCGCAGGGGATGGCGGGATTGTGCCTCAGGACTGGGGGCGGGGGCTGGAGTTACTAAAAGCCGATTAGTCAGTTGTTCAAATAGCCTGGTGTTGGCGGGGATGGATCGCAACTTCCCAACCGGCGGCGGCTAAACAGTCCTGAGCCGAGGTCGTTTCGATTCCCAGACCAAGGGTTCTAACCGCAGCAATTGCCCCCTCTCCCCAGAGTGTGGCCCCCAGCAGGCGCTGATTGGCGTTCACGACAATTTGTCCATAACCCAAGCCAAAATGTTCTGCTTGAACCGGATAGGTATAAATCTCCTGTGAAAATGCTCTTTGTGCCTTTTGGGAATGCCAACCGATCCGGGCAATGGGCATTGGGGATGGGAACCACCAAGGCAGAGTTTTGTAGTTGAGGGGCTGTTGCTGTGACCGTGGGATCAACCCTTGGATTAAATACTTGACTTCTGCCCGCGTGATCATCGGGAGGTCATAGCCCCCTAACCAAGAGCCACAGGCATAGATCTGCGGCTGTGCTGTTTGGAGATTGGGATTAACGTTAATCGGCCCAGCCATTGTTGCCAGGTCTGAGAGGTTGAGACGAGTCAAGCCTTGATGCACTGGTTCTAGGGTAGTAGCCAGCTTAAGGGGTGTTTCTGGGCAGTTCTGGGCCTGGGAGTTGCCCTTCTCCAAGTCCACCGCTAACCAAGCAATCACCAGGGGATCCTCATGGGGCAAAAGCTGACGTAAATCTCCTCCCCAGGCCACCGGGATCTCCAACTGCCGGCAAAGCCTGACCAACCCTAAGTCGGCAAGCTGTTGACCAGGAACATGAATCAAAGGCGGGGGCGACTCGGCGAGAAATTGCAGGAGACGGTCTGGAGATGTGGGGCATTGGTTGATTACCAACGAAAGGGGTCGATCCACCAAGATAAAGGCGGGGGCCTGGAGATAATCGTTCCCAACCACATAGTTCAGTGGGCCAGAGCCGGAAATTTTTTCAAAAGACCCATTGCCCTGAATTACATCCACCCCGGCCTGGGCTAAGGTTCCGAGGGAATATCGCTCCTGACAGCGACTTAAATGTCCTTTAATCCAGAGGTGTTTTTGGCTTAGTTCTAGGGATGCGGGCAATGTTTCGAGGGCGAGAATGAAACCATCAACGTCTAATTGCCCACTAGCCCCAATCACTAAGCCAACCCGACAAACTGTGGCAGCCCAAATAGCCCCCTGAATCGCCGCCAGAGAGTTGCCAATAATCACTAAATCGTAGCTCCAGCGCACAGGCCCCATCCATCTATCAAAAATTAAAGACAAAGCAATCCAGCTTACCCCAAACAGAGGAGCTAAGTTCACCTAGACGGGGGAAGACTCTCACCCCTGTAATGGGGCAAAGTATAGACAGTGGTAGGCTAAAGACTGCTTTACCATTGACTTCCTAAGTCCTTTCAGAAAATAGATTGTATGTTAGCGAGCCTTATGCCCCGAATCCAACCTAGCTTTGAAGTCGGTGAAACCCTGTATTTTCGCTCGGAACCCTTTGTAATTGCGGCCCTACGCCAAGAGGTTGTTCTCGTTAAGTCGCTGCAACGTCAAGAATTATGCTGGGTTGTGCCGCAACAGGATTTACTAAAATACTTTCGTCGTGCCGTTAGTCAGTAATCTTGATCAAAACGCATATCCCAACTGCCTTGTTCAGGCTTTAAGGTTGTTGATGAACTTACCAGACATGATTCAAGATCACAATATTTTCTCCTGATTGGGACAAGACAAATTTAGTCCCCGTTCAGTCTCCTGGGTTTATTGGCGCAAGAAGGCTTCAGTTTCTCTCCTCAATTAACCCAGGCCTTGGACTATCCTCCCCACCTGATTGAGCCAAATTAATAGTTCCTGTTCACTCAATTTTTCGGGAACCGGGCCAAGCACCAATAACAACTTCCCTGGATCCTGCCCGGTTTGTAAACTCCAGGCCTGGGCTAATTCCTGATCACTGAAAATCTGTTGATGTCCTGACCAGGCCCCCCGTAAGCCTAATTTCTCGGCTAGTTCTTCTCGGAAGCGTTGACTCAGTTGGGCCTGGACAAAATCATGATGCTGGGCTTGATGGAGTACTCCCGCCAGTGCTTGAATATACTGCTCACTATTGGCCTGGGTGGTTTCGTGGGCTTGAGTCAAGGAACCCAGGCGGTGATTTTTACCCCAGATTATGATAACTCCCAGCACAATGGCCTGGATTAGGACTAACAGCCAAGGGGTGCGGCGTAAATAATCCCAGATAGTGCCATAACTGCCTTCAGACGCTTCCTGAGAATCTTTAACCCGATAACCATGTAACCATTCATCAAACCAAATTTTCTCACCCTTGGCCTGGGCTAGTGCGGCAAAATAAGCAAAGTTAGCCGAATTTGAACCACTATAGGCATTAGCCACAAGCCAAGGATAAACCCCAAAGATTTTTCCGCCTGCTTTTGTTTGGATCGACCAGGCCACGGCTCCAGCATCATCCCCAAGAACCATTACTGCTTGGCCAAGGTCGAAAGCCTCTAAATTGTTCTGGAAATCTACCCGCCGCCGTGTATCTACCCTCACATGGCCTTGGGGGGTTGCCAAGCGTGTTTGGGCATCTGGACTTTTAACTACGCCCCCCCAATTCAGGCGGATCAGGGTATTTCCTTGGGCCAGCCATTTTTCAATATCCGGATCTAAACTCCAGGGATCTTGCCATCGCGGCTGATCGGTAATTTGCAAGAGAACTTGATTGCGACCGGATAGGTTTTTATAAGCCCGTTGCCAGCGTTGAATTGCGGTGGGTTGATTTCCCTGTTGCTGAAGATACTGATAAAACTCACTCGTTCCCCAAGGTGAGCGATCCAGACTTGAACCCGCTTTTCCTGATGGAGCCAACGCCATAATCATCAAGGCCACCCCTAACAAAACTCCCAGGCCAAACAACCAAATCAAGATCTGGCGAGAGGCATTTTTACGGCGGGAGAGATTGCCAGTTTGGCTCATCAGAAGTTAGGGTAGCAAAAATAAAACGGCCTGGCCTGGAAGCCAGAGATGATTTAATCTGGTCAAGTCCCAGGCCCCGCACTCTCAACCTTAGCTCACCAGGCCATCCCCTTTGGCCAAAAATTCCTTCAGGAACCAGCGGTGTTTTTGATGGACTTGGACAAGCCGAGTATAGAGATCTGCTGTGCCAATATCGCCGGCCGCAGTGGCAACTTCTGCATCCTCGTGCATTTCCCCAATGATCAGTTCATGGGTAGCAATCGCCTCACTGAGCATGGCTTTAGGGTTCAACTCCCCTTGGGAAGGGCTGACGGTGGCGGCAGGGATGTAGTCGGCCGGATCCGCAATCGGCTGACCATCCAACATCAAGCTGCGCTCGGCCAATTCATCCAAGCTGGCAAAGACTTCACCCCCCTGTTCTTCAAATAACAAATGTAAATCCCGAAAGAGAGGGCCAAAGGTGAGCCAATGATATTTTTTGTAGTTGAGGTAAGCAACCAAGGCATTAGCTTGTTGGCGGTTGAGGGTGGCAACCACAGCGTTGGCAGGTTTAGTCAGGGTAGCGACCATAGCAGTTCTCCTTAAAGTTCAAATCTTCAGTAACAATGCCCGTTAAATCTGTCCTCACCTAATTCTATGGGAGTAGCGCAATAGTTCATTGGGGCCTGGCCTGGGGCAAAGAACGCAACCTGACGACAAGATTCTATTACGCTCCCCTTAATCATAGTCGTTATGACTTTGTATAGCAAGTTTGAGCGGGATCAAGCCTAGGGATTCAAATGATCTTCTAGGCCAGGCCCTGGGACATCCGCCGCTCTAGGTAACGGGCCAGTAGGGAAAGGGGATAGCAAAGGCTGAGGTAGAACAAGGCCCCTAAGACATAGACAAACAGCTTTGTATCACCATCTGTAATCGGGTTAGCAAAGGAATTTGTCATGTTTTGCAATTCTGGCACACCGATTACTGAAAGTAAGGCGCAATCTTGGATCAGGGTAATAAAATTATTCGTAAATGGAGGAATGATCAAAGCTAAACCTTGGGGAATAATAATTCTGCGCATGGTTTGTCGGCCCGTCATCCCCAAACTTAAGCCAGCTTCTGTTTGTCCTTTATCAATGGTGGTAATCCCGGAGCGGAACACTTCTGTCAGGTAAGCCCCATAGTTGAATCCCAGGCCAATGATCCCGTAAAAAATAAAGTTAAACAGCGGCGAAACGAGACTATTACTTTGCAAGACCGTCATGACATTAAAGGCAATTTGGCGGGGATCAAAACCCACTTGGGAGAGTAGCCCACCGACACCAAAGCCCCAAATCAACATCTGGACTAGAGTGGGTGTGCCGCGAATAAATTCCACATAAACCGTGGCAATGGATTGGGGGATTTTTCCGCCGGATAGCTTACCCCAGGCCCCAATTGCGCCCAAAAGTACGGCCAAGATGATGCTACAAATCGCAATCAAAACGGTGGTAATTGTTGCCCGCAAAAGAAACGGCCCATAGAGGCTGATGGTTTGCCGAAAAGTAAATAAATAGGTGGCAAAAGCAATAATCCCCAGGCCAATGACACCAAAGAAAATCCAATTGGCAATTTTCACCCAGGCCGGGGTATCCGGGGCAACCGTAGTTCGCAAAAAAGCGGGAACTTGCACAGTCATAGGAGACAGCCGCAGCAAAATTTTCTCGACTCTAGCATAATCTGCCTAGCTGAGAAAGTAATGCCAAGCGGATAGCTGCCTCGCCCGAAGCGACCCTCAAACCCCAAAAAATTCTCGGAAACCTTGAGTTAAATACCTGGTGGAATAATTTCAATGCCATATTGGGGAGCCGTCGCCAAAAGTTTCTCCAAATCAGCCGGACTTAATTCACCCCCAGGAGTGATTACGCTATCTGCTGGCCGCCCCACCTCCGCCATAAACCGCTCAAAACCCGCCGGAGTCACCCAAATCAGCATCTTGGCTGTGGTCGTTGTCTTGTTGGTGAAGCAATGTTTTTGTCCTTTGGGGGAATGAAGAAATGTCCCCGGCGTCGCAATCACAGTGGCATCATCTAAAAGAAATTCAACTTCACCCTCTTGAATGTAAAATGCTTCGTCTTCGCGGTGGTGGCGATGGGGCGGGGAACCTCCTTGGGGCGGAATAATGGCTTCACAAAGGGCATAGGCCTGGCCGGTTTCTTCACCAATAGCCTTGAAGATATAGAGATCTAAGCCAAAATAATAGGCTCGCCCTTGGCCTGGGTTAACAACTAATCCTTGTTGGGGAATGGTCATAGCAATTCACTCGTAAATATAAAAAGGCTATTCTCGAAACTCCGGGAGTATAAATGAATTCATCCTAAAAACCCATTACAAGGATACTTAACCTAGGCCTGATCTGACTCCTGTAGAATCGTGATCATTATGCTGCGATTTGTTAAGCATTTGCCGCTCAAGCCAGTCCCCCAAACCGTTTCTTGGTGAGATTCTCCATGGCCCCCTTGTTCCGAAATCGCTTCTGTCGTTGGTTCTGTTTTGTTCTGCTGGGCATGAGCTTGACCCTTCTCCCCAGTTGCTTTGGGCCACCGCCGACCACCGGGCCACAGATTGAATTTTGGACCATGCAACTGAAGCCGAAGTTTACGGACTACTTCAATCGACTCATTGCTACCTTTGAACAGGAGCATCCTGGGGTGAAGGTGCGCTGGGTGGATGTGCCTTGGACGGCGATGCAAAGTAAAATTCTGACGGCGGTTTCGGCCCGAACGGCCCCCGATGTGGTGAATCTCAATCCAGATTTTGCTTCCCAGTTGGCGGCGCGCAAGGCCTGGTTAGACCTAAATGGACGCGTCACGGCCTCGGAACAAGCGGCATATCTGCCAAAAATTTGGGATGCATTAACGCTTAATAGTCAAAGTTTTGGACTGCCTTGGTATCTCACCTCCCGAATTACAATCTATAACCAAGAGCTTCTAACCCAGGCCGGGATTAGCCAACCGCCCCAAACCTTTGCCGAACTGGCCCAGGCCGCGCGCCAAATCAAAGCCAAAACGGGGAAATATGCCTTTTTCATCACTGTTGTTCCAGAAGATTCGGCTGAATTGATGGAGTCTTTAGTGCAGATGGGGGTGGAGCTGGTGGATGCCGGGGGCAAAGCTGCCTTCAATAGTCCGGTGGGCAAAGCCGCAGTCCAGTTTTGGGTCGATTTATATCAACAGGATTTATTACCCCCTCAGATTCTCACGGAGGGCCATCGCCAAGGGATTGAACTGTACCAGGCCGGGCAAACGGCGATCCTACTCTCCAGTCCAGAGTTTTTAAACACAGTGGAAATTAATGCCCCAAGCATTGCCAAAGTTTCCCGAAGCAGCCCCCAAATTACGGGTGAGACGGGCAAAAAAAGTGTTGCTGCCATGAATCTGGTTATTCCCAAAGACACGAAACAGCCCGAATTAGCCCTTAAGTTTGCTCTGTTTGTCACCAGTGATCAAAATCAACTGGAATTTGCCAAAGCTGCCAATGTTTTACCCTCGACTGTGGCGGCCCTGGGGGATCCCTATTTCACGAATTTACCCCCGGATGCTACCCCAATTCAAAGAGCTAGAGCGGTCAGTGCCAAACAGATGAACCAAGCCACCATCTTAATTCCAGCCGTTAAAGATGTGAAGCAACTCCAAAAAGCCCTCTATGAAAATATCCAGGCGGCGATGTTAAAGCAAAAAACTGTGGATCAAGCCCTCGCCGATGCGGCCCAGGCCTGGGATCAGCGCGGCTCATAAATGGCTTGGATTAGTTTCGGTTCTCTTCTCCGGTGCTGGGGGCTTAATTAGGTCTGGTTCGACTTGAAAATAGGCCTCTCGGCATTGGGCCATGGTTTCTTGGGAAATGTCTTGAGCCCCATAATAAAGCCGGGAGTGGGTCTGGAATAATTGCTGGATTGGCTGTCGTAGGCGGGGGGGATGGTGTCCCAAGGCCCAGGCCACCTCTAGTTCCTGCCAATATTCGCCGTTGGTAAATGCTTCGCCCCGATTCAGCCAATTGACTGCCCGCAAGCGGAAAATTAAGGCCATGTAATAGGCACGACAGGCTCCCCCATAATCTCCTTGGGCTTGGGCTGCCTGGGCCTGGCGTAACCATGCTTGAACGGACTGGGAGGCGGGAGTTGCAACTAAGTCTCCGTTGGTGAGAGTCGCCTGCTGCTTTTGCCATTTTCGCCACAACCACTGCCCCAGACGAAAAACACCGACCCCCAACACTAACCCCACTAACAGCACCGCCAGCAATTTTGCCAAGGGTTCAAGCCAGTTCAGATCAGTTTGAGAGTCGGATTGGGGGGCACTCAGAAATTGAGTCCACCAGTAGGCTAAGGTTTCTGTGGTTTGTCGCCATTGTTGATCCAGTTCCCAGCGGGCCTGGTCAGGCAGGTTAAGGGCCAAATTTGTCACCTTCTCAACAGCTTGGTTTTAGATACCCCCACCAGGCTTGGGACTGTAAGGTTTAGGCTTCCCCTGAGTTACCCTTGTTGAGGGCTTCTTGGAGTTTAGCTTCATCTTCTTTAGAGAGAGATGTCCGCAGAACTTTGCCACCATAGCCACTAATCTCTTCCAAAACCTTATCAGGGGTGGCCTGGCGCACCAAGGTAAAAATGGCGGAGTGGCCCGGAGTCAGGGTTTCCCCCAGTTCTTTGATAAAGTTGTCATCAATACCAATATCCGTAAATTTGCCAGAAATCGCCCCAGCCACCAGGCCGGCCGCCCAGCCCAAGAGGGGGTTAAAGAAAATTAAGCCGAGTAAAAGTCCCCAAAAGCCACCGCTTAAGGCCCCGGTCAAGGTCAAATCTTGGGTTTGATTAATCTTAATTTTCCCCTCTTGGGTGCGCACAACCACCGCTGCATCTTCTAGGTCTAGGAGGTGTTCCCGTTGGAGTTTTAGAAGCTCCAGCAAGACTTCATTGGCTTTGTATGGGTTATCAAAGTCCACCACAATCAGGGTACTCATACCAGGCTCCTTTAGTTCAGGTTTGTCCCTACGGTATAACGGTAGCATTATTTTTCAATGGATTTTGTGACGATATGGGAGGACGCGAGGGAGGTTGTCAGGTTAAGCTCAAACTAAAGTGTTAAGGATTGCTAAGACTATGGGGCCAATGTTGGTCACCTCTGATCTGCAAGATGTTGATCGCAAAACAGCCATTGCCCTAGGCAACTTTGATGGGTTACATCTGGGGCATCAAGCGGTGATTGGCGCATTGGCCCAGGCCCCGTCTCATCTCCAGCGAGCCCTCGTCACCTTTACCCCCCATCCCCAGGCCTTTTTTCAGGGCATCACCCGCCCCTTACTCACCCCCCTAGCCGAAAAGGTGCCAATCTTAGCGGGCCTGGGCATTGAACAATTGATTCGGATTCCCTTTACCCAGTCCCTGGCTCAACTCAGTCCTGAGGGCTTTGTCAAAGATATTTTAGTCGCTCAACTCCAGACCCAGTTTATTGCGGTGGGGTTTAACTTTGGCTTTGGGGCGAAACGGGCCGGGACAGCGGCAGATCTGCAAAACCTGGCCACGGATTTTGGGATTCCGGTGGTGATTGTTGAACCCCAACGCTTTGGCCCGGATCGGATTAGTAGTTCGGCAATTCGCCAGGCCTTGGGGGAGGGGCATATTTTCCTAGCCCAAAAACTCCTGGGCCGGCCCTATCGTCTTGAGGGGACTGTGATCCGGGGGCAGCAATTAGGGCGGTCATTAGGGTTTCCCACAGCTAATTTAGCCTTGGATCCCGAAAAATTTTTGCCACGGCAAGGAGTATATGTGGTGACTGTCCAGGGAGATGGTTGGGATCGCCCTTGGCCGGGGGTCTTGAATCTAGGCACTCGCCCCACCTTGTCTGGAGATTATCTGACAGGGGAAGTCCATTTGCTGGATTGGCAGGGTGATTTATATGGACAAATTTTAAGGGCTGACTGCTACCATTTCCTACGTCCCGAACTCAAATTTGCCTCCCTAACAGAGTTACGCCAACAAATCAGCCAAGATTGTTACCAGGCCCGCGATTGGTTTGAGGCAAACCTGACCCCAACCAAACAGACGGTTTAACTCACTCCTTCCATTTACCCCCGCTATGATCAGCAATCGCCAGACTTTTCGCTATGCAACTCTTTTTCTTCTGTTCCTGACATTTTTCTTCTTTTGGGGAGGCCCGACTTTGACCCTTGCTGCCAGTCCTAAACACTATCGGGATTTAACCTTGCCGCCTTTGCCTGAAATTTCCTTACCAAAGTATGAACGCTACCAACTGGCTAACGGATTAACCGTCTATTTGCTCCCAGATCATGATTGGCCAATTGTGCGCGGCACAGCCCTAATTCGGGTCGGTAGTCGCTGGGAACCAGCCAATCAGGCGGGTCTGGCGGATTTGACGGGGGACTTAATGCGCAACGGTGGAACTCGCTCCCATCCCATTGAGGAACTGGATGCGCTCTTAGCGGATCGGGCTGCCACCATTGAAGCTGGGTTTGGGGTCACGGCAGGACAGGTCAGCTTTACGGCCTTGCGAGAGCATGTCAGCTATGTGTTTAGTTGGTTTTCGGAAGTGCTCCAAGAACCGGCCTTTGACCCGGAACGAATTGCGGTGGCTCAACAACGGCGGCGGGGGCAAATTGCGCGCCGTAACGATACCCCAGAATCCATTGCCAGTCGGGAGTTTTATCGGTTGATCTATGGCCTAGACAGCCCCTATAGCCGCCGCCCTGAATATGCCACCCTAGCCCGAATTGATCGCCAGGCCCTAGTTAAATTTGCCCACACCTATGTACAGCCGAGTCAGATGATTTTGGGCATTGTTGGGGATTTTGAACCCAAGGAAATGCGAACCCTGATTCAAACCCACTTCGGCCCATGGGAACCTACTCCTCAGCCTCTTCCGCCCATTCCCACCGTGGAGCAACCCTCGCCACCGGGCACATTCATCATCAATCAACCCCAACTCAGTCAGAGTTACATTTACACCGGCCATCTGGGAGATACACTCCGGGATGCCGATGTTTTTTCTCTCTACGTCATGAATGGAGTTTTGAATGGCTTTGGCGGCCGACTCTTTAATCAGATTCGTTCCCAACAAGGCCTGGCTTACTCGGTCTACGCGGCCTGGAATCCTGAATATGACTATCCGGGGGTCTTTTTTGGGACTGGGCAAACCCAAACTGTGGCCACCTTGGCCTTTTTGAAATCCCTCCAGCATGAGTTTCAACGTCTTCAAACCGAACCGATCCAACCGGCGGAATTAGCCTATGCCCAGGATGCGATTTTGAACTCCTTTATCTTTAATTTTCGCAGTCCGGCCCAGACCCTCTATCGGCTGATGCGCTATGAATATTTCGGCTATGACAGTGACTTTATTTTTCAATATCAGCGGGGTGTGAAAGCCACAACCATTGCCGATGTTCAGCGAGTTGCCCAGGCCCATCTCCAGCCGGAACACCTAACAACCTTGATTGTGGGGAACCAGCCAGCCCTCACCCGAGAACTGCCTCAATTTCCACAGCCAATTGGAGAGATTGATATTACGATTCCCAACCTGAGCTAGGAGATAGGTGAGCCGACCCCTGTAACGGAATAGGTCGTTAATCCAGACGTTTATGGTACATTAGCTATTGAGAATTTTTCCTATCTCTATCTTGATAAGAACCTATGAAGACAAAAATTTGGGTTGCAATTGGCGTGTCACTACTCACTAGCTCTAGCATCACCCAAGGTGCCACGGCTGCTCCTGTCTCTAAAGTTGCCGAACAGATTTCTACACCAACTGGTTTAGAACCCCAGCTGATCAATGGCTGGATGATGGCTCAGGGGGGTGAAGGAGGCGAGGGGGGCGAAGGTGCGGCCCCAGCTTTTCAAAATAAGTTAAGCGGCCCTGCTCTCTTGGCGACCCTACGTCAGGGCGGAACGGTAATCTTTTTCCGTCACGGACAAACTGAGATTGATTATGCTGACCAGATCACCGCCAAAATGGGGTATTGCAACACTCAGCGGATGCTCAGTGAAAGAGGTTGGCAACAAGCTCGGACGATTGGCAAGGCCTTTCAGTCCCTAAAAATTCCTGTTGGTGAAGTATATGCTAGTGAATATTGTCGGGCCTGGCAAACAGCGGATCTGGCATTTGGGAGATACGAAAAGCGATCAGGCCTAAACTTTGCCCCCGCAGAGGAATATACAGAGGCCCAAATCGAAGATATGCGCCGCGGGATTATGCCATTACTGACAGCCGCCCCAGCCCCAAAAACCAACACAATTATTGTTGGCCATGATGATGTATTTGAGGCGGCAACAGGAATTTATCCAGAACCACAGGGCGTTGCTTATATCCTGAAACCCAGTGGTAATGGCGGCTTTGAAATTTTAGCTAAAGTTCTGCCCGATGAGTGGGCTAAGCTGGGGCAATAAATACCCCTAGTCAGCACACCCGATATAGCTAACGATTAAAACAGTCCATAAGTCCCAGACATCCCCAAGCAGGAATTCAAACCCCTAGGGGCTAGATTTGGGACTTTTATTCACCACTCTCAGAGCGTCCGGCTTTAACTGCGGCAATAAAGGTTCCCAGGCCCAGGGGGACACTTAAGCTCAAAATAATGATTGTCGGTATCAACCCTAATTGGGCATCACCAGAACTCAGTTCAAAAATGCAACCCGTGACAGCAATGAAAGCCACGCAGGCCACGCCGAGGTAGAAATAACTTTTGGGATTGACCACATTCATTTACCTTGGTTCATACGTTTTTTGTTAATGGCAATGATTGTGCAAGAACCCGAATCGTGTCACCACTTACAGCCCTGACCAGGCCTTCGGCTCGCCAATAAAAATGCTTTGTATATCATAGGCTATAGCGTTACGCCGGCCGTTCTGACTCATCACAATCTTCGACATTTGGGCAGTAAGACCCTTTCTAATCCCTGCCGACCCCAGTCAGAACCTAAGTTTTAGCATCCTCACTGATCTGGAATATCTATCTCAAAGCCAATGAAGCCCCTAAGACTATTCAATGGGCTAATGATTTGAGAGACCGATGAATCGCCGCACTGATAAAAATGAGCATTTGCATACAGACAATACTCGGGCCAGAGGGCAAATTGAAGGCCGCGGAAACTAACATCCCGATCACGGCACTACTGGCCCCCAGAAAAGCCGAAAGAATCACATAGGTACTAAACTTTTGACTGAGCAAGCGGGCGGCACAGGCCGGGATGACAATAAAGGCACTAATTAACAACACCCCAACAGCCCGAATTGAAACTGCAACCACCAAGGCCAAAAGGACAATAAAGAGATTTCGTTGCCAATAAACATTAATGCCTTGGGCTTGAGCTAACGGTTCATGGAGGGTAATCAATAATTGAGTCCGTAACGTTAAGGCAATAAAAACTACGCAAAGGATGAGTAAAACACTACTGGTCGCTAACTCAATGTTCCGCACCGCCAAAATATCGCCAAATAACAAATTATTCAGCCCGCCGCGATAGGTTCCCATGAAACTCAGGAGAATAATAGCGGCCGATAAGGAGGACGAATAAATAATATTGAGCAGAGCATCGGAGCTTAACTGGGTTTTCTCTAGCAGGTACGTGACTCCGAGGGCAAAAATCACCGCAAAGGGTAATAGCATCAAGGTGGGATTGATACCTAAGAACAAGCCGAGACTAATTCCCAATAGGGCAGAATGTCCCAAGGCATCACTAAAAAATGATAATTGGCGCAGAATCGTGAAACTCCCCAAAATCCCCCCCATCAGGCCGGTTAATATCCCACTCAGGACGGCCCGTTGCATGAAGGGGAGTTGGAACAGGTCAATAATTCGGGTGAATTCAGCATTGAAGGACATGGCAATACCAAACAGTCATGGTAGGGATCGGGATGGGGTTAATGATGATGGCGATATTGGACAAACTCTGTCCCATAGGCAAGGGCGAGGGTTTCTGGGGCGAGGGCCACATCCGGCGTTCCCTGACAGAGCAAGAGCCGATTTAAACAGAGGACTTGATCACAGTGACGGCGCACCATGTCCAGATCATGGGAAATTTGCAGGATCGCCCAGTCTTCTTCTCGTTTGAGTTGATAGAGGAGGTCGTAAAAATCTGCTTCTCCCCGCACGTCCAGGCCCGCTGGGGCTTCATCCAAAATGAGTAACCGCCGCGGAAACACCAAACAATAGGCTAATAAAACCCGCTTGAGTTCCCCGCCGGATAAATGCCCAATGGACTGGTGGTAGAGATGACTAGCATTGACACGAGCCAAGGCCTGGTGAACCGCCCGTCGCCGTTGTGGCAATTTTAACCAGGGGATTTCCCACTCCATCGCCCCCCAACCCAGGCCAACTAATTCTCCAACCGTAACGGGAATCCGCCGATCCACTAAAAAGTTTTGGGGCAGATAAGCAATATGTTGGCGGCAACGAGTGGGCAACCAACCCCCAGCCATGAGGGGCGTTCCTAAGACTTGGACTTGCCCAGACTGATGGGGCAGAATTCCTAAAATGGCCTGGACTAAGGTGCTTTTGCCGGCCCCATTTGGCCCGACAATTGCCGTATCTGTCCCAGCACAAATCTTAAATGAGACATTTTCAACCACGGTGTTTTGACCGCGGACAACGGTTAAGCCTTCAACAGCAAGAAGAGGTTCGACCAAGCCCAACTCCTAAAATCCAACCTTGACCATCTGAGACTGCCTAACCTGAGCTGGAAGAATAGCCAGATGGCCCCGCAGCCAATTGATCTGCTGGGATTTAACATTGCCCCCAAACGCGGTGGTTAAATCCTGAGCATTTTTACGCATCGTATTCAGATAATAGCTAGGTTCTGCCGCTGTTTCTGGGCCAGTTTCCATCGGGTCGAAGATGCTGATTTTGACCTTTAAGTCCTGAGCGAGGGCCGCAAAGGTATTTTCATTGGCCTGGGGTTCAGTCAAAATAGCCCGCAAGTTTGCCGCATCAACAGCTTTGGTAATCCGACTAACATCGGCCGGGGAAGGGTTATCTTCGGGAATATCCACCAGATAGGTTGCCTTTAGGTTATAGCTCTGGGCAAAGTAGGAAGCAAAGTCATGGAAAACAACAAAGGTTTTACCTTGGAATGGCTGAAGTTGAGTCGCAATGTCCTGATCAAGGCTCTGTAACTGGGCGATAAAGGCGGCGGCGTTGGCTTGATAGATTGCTTCTCCCCCTGGATCGGCAGCAATTAAACCATTGCGAATATTTTCAACCTGGACAATGGCACGCTTGGGATCCAGCCAAATGTGGGGATTAAACTCGCCATGATGATGTCCCTCAGCAGATTTCGTTGTGCCCGCTTCACTGTGGTTGTGGTCATGAACCTGATCGTGATCATCGGCCTCACCCCTGATGGATGCACTGGTAATCGTCTTAACCCCTTGGCTCGTATTAATCACCTTCAGGTTCGGATTTTCGGCATTGGCGATGATGTTGTCTAAAAAGCTTTCCATCTCCAGGCCATTTTTGACTAAGACATTGGCCTGGGTTAAGCGTTGGACATCCCCTGGGCGGGCCTGGTAATCGTGGGGGCCAACATTAGTGGGTAATAGTTGGATCACTTCTGCCCGGTCTCCAGCAACAGCCTTTGTAAACTGGGTCATGGGCAAGAAGGTCGTAATCACCTTAATTTTGGACTCTGCCGGGGCATTTGCTGTTGGCGGCTCTCCCTGACACCCAGCAATCATGGACATCATGCCAACCGTAGTGACTATTTTAAAAAATTTTCGGCTGGGCTGGGCCGGGTAGGGGGGGCCTAACAAAGGCTTAGTCATCATATTTACTACCAACTATGAAAGGATTTTCAATTTGGACATACATCAGTATTACATAAGTAATGATAGGTTTTCGGAAAAAGCGGATGAAAATTTATCTGAAGAGTAGCTTTATTCCGACCCGGCCAAGCCCTGTCCGCCAGCAAACCCAAAACGCGACGGAGATTTTGCCGCACAGTTAAACTACTTCATCCCCTCCAGGGTCTTTGATTAACCGCTTTCAGGTTTACCCCTTGGGAAGGCGAGAGTGAACGTGACATTGGGCTAAGTCCTTGACTCTGGATCTTGCGTCCGTTTTTTGCGGCTTCTGCCCTGCCATTGATCGGGCATCTGGGTGTATTTTTCGTTGACATAATTCTGGAGCCATTGGGGAGAAACCTGGACAGCGCGTGCGATCCCAGCCAAAGAAATATTCTCTAAGAGTAGGCGGTCAATGAGTTCCCGTGTTGCCAAGTCAATCACTTTTTTGGTGGGTCGCTCAACAAATTGGCGGCCGCAGTCTTGACACTTAAATCGTTGCTTACCGTTATGGATGCGACCGTTTTTGACGGTTTGTGAGGTGGTACAAATTGGACAGGCAGGCATAGGCAACACATCACGACAAACATCTATGGTTCTATCATTACATTACTGCGCTGTCATTACTTTGGGACAATCAAAGAGGTTTATTCATGCCCTTTCGTCCTCCAGCAGCAATCTCAGCCACGATAGACCTCAAAACTGGGGTCGGCCAATACTTCTCACCCACTTGTTATCCAGGCCAATTTCATCACCGTTGTTTCTTTGATAGTTAGGACGATGGAGACCTCATGATCCTGTCCTTTAAACTCTTAATGGTTTCTCAGCAAGAAACAGTCCCGGCCTGGGCTAGGCAAATGAACCATCTTTGGGTAGGATGATTAACGTTCGTATTTCCGGCCGACTTACCGTAGATTACTGATTGAAGGAGTCAAAAGGAGTTTTAGCGGCTGGAAATACCTCAAGATGATTAGTGTTGTTGGGAGGTGCAAATGTTCGGTTTTGGACGAAAGCTGAAGCAGTGGGTAGCCCTATTTATTGTGGGGGCGAGCTTGGCGGGCCTGGTGGCAGCTTGTGGCCCGAGTGATTCTCCCCAAGGAGGCGGAACATCCACTGAAGCTAAACCCGATGCTGAAATTACTCTGGTTTCTTTTGCGGTGACCAAAGCTGCCCACGATGCAATCATTCCCCTGTTCAAAGAGAAATGGCAGCAAGAACACAATCAAAACGTGATCTTCAAGCAGAGCTATGGCGGTTCTGGCAGTCAAACCCGAGCCGTGATTGATGGTTTAGAAGCTGACGTGGTGCACTTAGCTCTGGCAACCGATGTGGATAAAATTGCCGAGGCGGGTTTAACCAGTCCTGAATGGGCCACAAAAGCCCCGAATAATGGCATTGTCTCGAAATCTGTAGCAGCAATTATCACCCGAGATGGCAACCCCAAAAATATTAAAACCTGGGATGACTTAGCTAAACCGGGAAATACCTTTATTACCGCTAACCCAAAAACATCCGGTGGGGCGCGTTGGAATTTTCTGGTTCTTTGGGGGGCTAAAGCTCAAACTGGCAGTACACCGGAACAGGCCAAGGAATTTGTGGCGGCTGCCTATAAGAATGTCCCAATTCTGGCCAAGGATGCCCGGGAATCTACAGATGTTTTTGCCAAACAAGGTCAAGGGGATGCCCTGGTGAACTATGAAAATGAGGTGATTTTGGCGAACTTAAACAACGAAAACCTTACCTACATTGTCCCTGATGTCAATATCTCGATTGATAATCCGATCGCGGTGGTTGACAAAAATGCAGAAAAACACGGAACTCAGGAAGTCGCCCAGGCCTTTGTCGAATTTCTCTATACACCCGAAGCCCAAAAGGAATTTGCTAAAGTGGGGTTCCGCTCTGTTGATCCAGGCGTTGAGAAAGAATTTGCGACCCAATTCCCGCCAATTAAAACCCTCTTTACTGTCCAAGATTTAGGGGGTTGGGAAAAAGTCAATAAGGAATTCTTTGCTGATGGGGCAATTTTTGACCAAATCTATACCAAGTAGGACATAGGTTGTGCAACGGAGTAGATAAGAATTTTGCATCCCCTGCATTACCCCTGTCTGCTCCGAATTCTGGCTTCGCTGATCAGTTTGAACCAACGTTGACTGAATTTTTACGAGAGACTTAAATGCGATTGACTGTGCCGCCCATTTAGAATCCTGAAACAGAATTATGACGACTACAACGGCCCCGATTCCCCCAACTCAACCCATCCCAGGCAGTCGGCCAAAATCCCAAAACTGGCTGTCTAAGCTCTGGCATCTACATTGGACTTGGCGAGTCACCTGGGGCTATCTCGCGGTAATGCTCCTGATTCCGACCGTTTTGATGCTCTTGAAAGCAATTCAGGAAGGGCCAGGCAAGTTTTGGGAAGTGGCGACCAGTCCAATTGCGCTTTCAACCTACGATGTCACCTTTGTCACGGCTTTTATTGCAGCGGTGATCAATGGCCTGTTTGGAACACTCATTGCTTGGGTTTTGATCCGGTATACATTTCCAGGTAAGCGATTTTTGGAAGGGGTGATTGACTTGCCCTTTGCCTTGCCCACTGCAGTTGCGGGTTTAACCTTGGCAACAGTCTATAGCAACAATGGCTGGATTGGGTCAATGTTTGCTCCCTTTAGCATCGAGATTTCCTTTACCCGCTTGGGGGTGGGGATCGCGATGGTGTTTATTTCTTTGCCCTTTGTTGTCCGCACCGTGCAGCCTGTTTTAGGGGAAATCGAAAAGGAATTAGAGGAGGCAGCTTGGTGTTTAGGGGCAAGTCAGTGGCAGACCTTTTGGCGAGTGTTATTGCCGCCGATTTTACCAGCGATTTTAACGGGGATTGCCCTAGGTTTTTCGCGGGCCGTGGGGGAATATGGCTCAACGGTGATTATTTCCTCCAACATTCCCTTTAAGGATCTGATTGCACCAGTTTTGGTCTTTCAAAATCTAGAAGCCTATGACTATACGGGGGCAACCATTATTGGTACCGTCATGTTGCTATTGTCCTTACTTTTATTGTTTGTGATTAACTTTATCCAGGCCTGGGGGCAACGCTATGTCATCAAATAAGCCCGTTAGTTCACCCAACTCCCAACGCAAATCCTGGGTGCCGATTGTCTTAATTCTGATTGCCGTGGGCTATGTGGCTTTAGTCCTATTGATTCCAGCGGCTAATGTTTTTTACCAGGCCTTTAGCAAAGGCTTTGGCCCCTTTCTGGACACATTGAAGCTCCATGATTTCCAAGTGGCCGTTGGCCTCACAGTTGGTTTAGCTCTGATTGCCGTGCCCGTGAATACCTTTTTTGGCCTCTGTGCAGCTTGGGCCTTAGCTCGGAAACGCTTTCCCGGCCGGACACTCATTCTTAGTATTATTGATCTTCCCTTTTCGATCTCCCCAGTTGTTGCGGGGTTAATGATTGTGTTGGTTTATGGTCGGGTCGGGTGGCTTGGTCCCTGGTTACTGGATCACAATATCCAAGTGGTGTTTGCTTTTCCAGGCATGGTCTTAGCCACAATCTTTGTTAGCCTGCCATTCGTGGCCCGAGAAGTCATCCCGGTCTTAGAAGAAGTGGGGCCTGAGCAGGAGGAAGCCGCAAAAATTCTCGGAGCTAATGAATGGCAAACCTTTTGGCGAGTCACTCTCCCGAATATTCGCTGGGGCTTGCTCTATGGGGTGCTGTTAACCAATGCCCGGGCAATGGGAGAATTTGGGGCGGTGGCCGTTGTCTCCGGAAATATTGCGGGGAAAACCCAAAGTTTACCGCTCTTTGTTGAAGAAGCTTACAAAAACTACCAGACTGAAAGTGCCTATGGGGCGGCGGTAATTTTGGGACTATTGGCTGTGTTTACCTTGGTGGTACAAGAACTTCTAGAGCGACGGACTAGAATTAAGGAGGTTGAGTAATCTTGATAGTTTTAAGTTCATTCATCATAAGCAGAAGGAAGAAATTTTATGACTACATTTCCCCTGGAAGCTGAAGATTTACCCTTAGGCGAAGAGCGATTAACCCAAAAACACATTCGGGTTAGGATTGATAAAAACTATGTATCTGACCCGGTGATTTGCGAGTTAATTGTCAAGTTCCAACTCACGATCAATATCAAAGGGGCATTGCTGGCTCCCAACTCTCGGGAAGATGGCTGGTTTGATTTAGAATTGACCGGAAAAGCAACCCAAATTGACAACGCCCTCAGCTATTTAAATGATCTCAATCTAGAAATCATACCCGAGAAAGATATTGATGGTTGGTAATGGAGTCAGTCCATGATCATCACCGGCCTGGTTGATTAATGTCTAGGAGCTACGTTCCTATGCAACGTTAACAGCCTGATTCAGAAAGCCTTGAACGTGTTGCTATAGTGCTACACAGACTGTTCTGAGAGAGTAGAAATCTTAAAAAGACTGTCCATAGAGCATTTCCTGACTGGTTCCCATAATATCCCCCAATGAGTAACGCCATATTAACTACAGTGAGTAGCGATTGAGGAGATGTGGTAATGGCTGCATCATCAATTAATTGCTCCTTTCATGTTGCCAGGCTTATGTCATCATTTACTGTTCAAAGGTTGATTCAAGAGTAGGTCTGTAACTCAACTGAAATCGGGAACTATAGTCATTCCAGTAAATACTGAGACAATGGTAAGACAAAAGCGATAAACTCAGCTGTTGTTGCTAGTCTTCCACGACCGTCATGAGCTACAGCCTAGATTTACGTCAAGTGCCCTTAAGTGAGTCAGACTGTAGGCCGAACCAGGAACCCCGATCGCTCCCTAGCAAGGGCTTGCCCAACTTTTTCTAATCTTCCCAGGCCCCGCAATGAGCCAGTAATTAGATGTCCAGCCGCAATGGGGTTTTGGAGAAAGGCCCAGGTGAGTAATAGGGGATTAAGAGAGCCATCGCCCCCAATGGCCTGGGATAAATTTGGTAAATCCTGGGTCGCCGTATCAGAAATTACCCGCACCATCGCCACGGGCAGATTTAAGCTTGCGCCATAGTCCAGAATTGGCCCCCCTTCCATATCCACCACATCAGCCCCAGTTTTCTGGTGTAATGCGGCCTTGGCCTGGGCGGTACTCACTAACTCTTGACTGGTGTAGGCCGGAACTAAGGGGGCAGCTAGGGATTGACTGAGGTGTTGACTCCAGGCCCGGTTGGTGTTGAGCACAGCATTTCCATAGCGACAAGATTCATACACCACCACTTGCCCCAGGCTGAAGGTGTTCGATAATGCCCCTGCCAAGCCGATCACCAAAATGCCGTGCATCTCCGGGCCGGGTTGCCATTGCTCTAGGAATGCTTGCACCGCCAATACACCCAAAGGAATCGGGATAAGCTGGATCAAGTTCGATGGCCCTTGCTTAAGACCCTTGACCATGGCCTGGTATTCTTGCCCCTGGGGAACAAGAATCGCAAACTGTTGGGAGGGAGATAGGTTGCCGCTTGAAAAACTGGCCGAGTCTAAATTTGTCACAGAAAAAAGTTCGGTAAAGTGGTGTGAACCAAGTTATCGCCATTATGGGGGTAAAACAACCCTTAAACTCGGCCCAGTCGGGCAGTAGAGAATCTGTAGAGGGGCTTAATTTCCACTCTCCAACCGGGACTTTACTAGATTAGCGGCAAGGTTTATGGTATCTGTTAATTTTACTTAATATAGTTGTCCCCAAGGCTATATAAATTTGTGTGTAGGAGTTAAACCTTATGGTTCAGATGGCATTGGAATCTCCAGTTAATGTGCGGGCAGCCGAGCGGTTCTGTCAGGAGATTTTGCCGGAAGTCTCTCGTACCTTTGCCTTGAGTATTCGCTTCTTACCGGGGACATTAGGGCGGGCGGTTTTAATTGCCTATTTAATCTGTCGAATTGCCGATACGGTCGAAGATGATCCTGTTGCCAGCATTGCGACGAAAACCCTCCTCCTAGACGACTTATTAGAGTGCTTTGATAGCTCCCGCCTAGCCGATGATTACGGTCGGATTGCCCAAAACTTAGAAGGGGAAGCAGCCCACATCCGCTTGGTGGCTAACACCGGCCTGGTCTTTACCCTGTTTCGGACATTGCCATTAACCTCCCAACAGCACGTCCAACGCTGGGTGAGTGAGATGGTGCATGGGATGAAAAAATTTGTCAATCTCTATCCCACGGGGATTCGGATTAAAACCCTGGATGAATATAAAGAATATTGCTATTACGTGGCCGGAACCGTGGGCTACCTCCTCACCGATTTGTGGCATGAACATTCTTTTTCGATTGGGCAAGACGAATACCAAGTTCTGCTCAAACGTTGCGGGGCCTTTGGAGAAGCCCTCCAGACCGTGAATATTCTCAAAGATATTGCTTGGGATGCGGAACACGAAAACTCGATTTATATTCCGGAACAGTCTCTTGTGGCCCAAGGTAGCGGCCATCAACTCCTCCTCAAGCCAGAACTGAAAGCCAATAACCATGCCGCCATTAAAGAATTAGTCGCCCTGGCCTGGCATGATTTGGATGAAGCCCAGGAATATCTGCTCTCTGTCCCCAAAGCAGCGGTGCCAATTCGCCTATTTTGTGTTCTGCCCTTGTTATTTGCCTATGCCACCTTGCGAGATATTACCGAAACAACGGCCATGCTGGAGTCGGGTGGTTCGGTGAAAATTAGTCGGGCTGAAGTGAAATCCTTGATGCTCATGGGGCCAATCTCCGTCTTGAGTAATCACAGTTTGCGCTGGCTGATTGCCCAAGTTCGTCAGAAGCCGTTTATTTTAGGCTCGGCAAGCTAAGGGTCTCCCTCTTAAGCGCAACATTATCCCTAGCTGAACCTCCTACCCCCAATAAAGCCTCAAATCAGTGCATGTTCACCCCATCTCCTGATTTGAGAATTTTCAGGCTAGAATATATCAGGAAAATTTGATTTATCTTGTGTTGCCTGTATTCCCCTAGCCTGATCGAGCATCATCCACGCAACCATAGTGCCGGATGACAATGATGCCTGGGCTGGGTTGGGAATGAATTTGGCGTGCAATCTTTTCTAGTCCTGAGTCTGGAGCAAGGTGATGGGGGCCGTTAAAGTGGGTGTGGCAAATCTGCGTAATTACGCGCTGGTGACGGTGGCCTATTGGGGCTTCACGATTACCGATGGGGCCTTGCGGATGCTGGTGCTCCTCTATTTCAACCAAATTGGCTATTCTCCCCTGGATATTGCCCTATTATTTTTGTTTTATGAAATCTTTGGCATCGTCACTAACTTTTTCGGGGGCTGGATTGGCTCCCAATTTGGCTTGAAACTCACCCTCTACAGCGGCATTGCCCTCCAGATTGCCTCCTTGGTGATGTTGTCCCCCTTAGAACCCAGTTGGCCGATTGCCTTTGCAGTCCCCTATGTGATGGTGGCCCAGGCCCTGTCGGGAATTGCCAAGGATCTCACCAAAATGAGTTCTAAAAGTGCGATTCGCTTAGTCGTTCCCCAAACGGCCCAGAGTCAATTATTCAAGTGGGTGGCGATTCTGACTGGCTCCAAAAATGCCCTCAAGGGGGTGGGGTTCTTTGTGGGGGCCTTGTTGCTGGGCTGGGTTGGGTTTCAAAATTCCCTCTGGATTATGGCAGTGGGATTACTGATGGTTCTCGTGACCGGCCTGCTTCTTCCGGCAGGGATGGGTAAAGTCAAAACCAAAGTTAAGGTTCAACAGCTATTTTCTAAAAGTAAAGAAATTAACATTCTCTCGGCCGCGCGGTTTTTTCTGTTTGGGGCCCGGGATGTCTGGTTTGTGGTGGGTCTGCCCGTGTTTCTACGGAGTATTTTGGGCTGGTCATTCTATCAAGTCGGGGGTTTTTTAGCGATTTGGGTGATTGGCTATGGCCTGGTGCAGTCCGCGGCTCCCACCCTACTCAATCGGTTTAACCAGGCCCCCCAAGCTGCCACGATTCGCTTTTGGACATTTGCCTTGACCGCCATCCCCGGATTGATTGCCATGGCCTTAGGAACGGCTCTGAACCCCAATTTTGTAGTTATTGTTGGGCTGTTAGTCTTTGGCGTGATTTTTGCTTTTAATTCAGCGGTGCATTCCTATCTCGTATTAGCCTTTACTGACGATGACAAAGTGGCCCTTAATGTTGGCTTTTATTACATGGCCAATTCTGGAGGGAGATTACTGGGCACTGTCCTATCGGGTTGGGTTTATCAGACGGCAGGCCTGGGAGGTTGTTTATGGGTGTCATTATTTTTCGTTTTAGTGGCGGGCTTAATTACCTTAAAACTACCCAATCCAGACCCTAAAAATTTTGTCCCCAGGCCCTATTAGGTTGTTCGTGAATGAGGGGGGGAGTGGAGATCAGGGTAAAAAGCAATCTAGGATATGAGGGTGAGAAGGTTCAGCCAAAATTGCTCTTTGCTCTAATGACGATTTATTTCTATCACATTGATCATCCCTATGGCTGTTTCTCCAATTTCTCTCGACATGGCTTTCACCTCGCTGGTTGCTATTGGCCGACCGCAGAGCACTATTACCAGGCCCAGAAATTTATTAACACTGGCCATGCCTATCTTTCCCAAAGAATTCAATTAGCCCCAACCCCCGGTGAAGCAGCCCAAATTGGCCGAGATCCTCGCCATCCCCTGCGCCCCGATTGGGAAAAGGTCAAGTTAGAGGTCATGTATGCTGCTATTCAAGCCAAGTTTCAGACCCATTCTGATATTCGAGGCATCTTATTAGGGACTGGTGAAGAAGACTTAGTTGAGAATTCCCCCGTGGATAGTTTTTGGGGCTGTGGGGCCAATGGCAACGGCTCGAACCATTTAGGACGGCTATTAATGCAATTGCGCCAAGAACTACGTCAGGAAAATTCCCCTTAAAACCCTATGGTGAATCCCCTCGACCCCACTGATTGGCCAATTGCCATTCGTGATTTGCCGGCCGATACCTATTTGGTTGGTGGGGCGGTGCGGGATGGATTACGGGGAGTTTTTCCAGGGGATTTAGATTTAGATTTTGTCACCCCAGCCCCAGCCATTCCCTTGGCGCAACAGTTAGCTCAAAAGTACCAGGCCAGTTTTGTCCTGTTAGATGCCGCCCGACAAATTGCCCGAGTTGTCTTTCCCCAGGCCACCCTTGATTTTGCCCAACAGGTGGGGGACTCCCTAGAAGCAGATTTACATCGGCGCGACTTTACGATCAATGCTATTGCCTACGACCCACGCGGGAAGGTGATGGTTGATCCGCTGCATGGGCAAGTGGATATTGTCCAGAAACAAATTCGGATGATTTCTCTGGCAAATTTGCGTGATGATCCGTTACGAGTATTGCGCGCCTACCGCCAGGCCAGTCAATTAGGATTCATGATTACGTCCGATACCCGCGATGCCCTCAAAACAACGGCTCCCCAACTCATTCTGGTGGCCCCAGAGCGAATTCGCACCGAACTCAGTTATTTGTTAGCCAGTCCCGCAAGTCATCGCTACCTCCGCTGGGTCTGGGAGGATGGTGGGTTTGCCCATTGGTTGCCCCAAATTGATGAAACCGGCCTGGAACATTTAGCTTGCTTAGAAGCATGGCACAGAGCAGTAGATCCTTGCTGGCAGAGCTTAGATCATTTTTTAGCTCAACCCTTGCTGACTAATCCTGGCCCCGGTGAACCCCGCAAACGCACCCTCGGCACTCTGAGTAAACTGGCCTGTTTATTCAATGCTCAACCGGAACCAGAATTCATTCAACACACCTTAAGCCGCCTCACCTACAGCAACCGGGAAATAAAACTCATCCAAACCCTGCTCAAAACCTTGCCGCAACTGCCCCAGTCCATAGCTTTGAAGGCTCGCCGGGAACAATTTTTTCTCTTTCGTCAGGTTGGGTCTGCTTGGCCGGGCTTGGTCGGATTAGCGGTGGCGATGGGAATTGAACCAAAGGCTTTAGAGTCTCTGCACCAGGCCTGGTTAGATTTGGAAAACCCGATTGCCCATCCACCTTGTTTAATCACGGGGGCTGATTTAATTCGGGACTTTGGTTTGCGGCCTGGCCCCCTGATCGGTGAAATTCTCCAGGAGGTCTTAGAGGTTCAGGCCCGCGGGGAATTAACAACCAAAACAGAGGCCGGAGCCTGGGTTAGGGCTTATCTGGAGGCAGGGGGAAATCAGGGATAAGGTAATTCTTGTAAGCTAAGGAAACAAAGCTGTTCATCCACTTGAGTTGAGGTTGCTCGTGTTTAACTGGTTTCGCCGTGCATTGGGTAAAACTGAGGACAATGCGACTGTCGAGAACCAACCGGCATCTTCTGTGACAGAGGTTCCAGAAACAACTCACCCAGAAACAACCACAAACCTTGCCCCTGACGCTCCGATTGCGCCGCCTGAACCAGAAGCCACACCCACACCTGAACCTGAAACTAAGGTTGATTACCTGGCCTGGGCCAAAGCCGCATTTAACAACATCCAGGCCCGGCAATCTCCAAACATTGCCCCATCATCACCCCCCAGCGAGGTTAGTTATCCGGCTATTTCCCCAGCAACCCCGACAACTGAATTCACTGAATCATCCGACTCCCCTGTTATGACGGCCGAACTGTCGGAATCTCCACCACCAGAATCACCGCCAACCATCACAATTCAAGCCTCTACGCCTGTCCCCATTACCGAGACTCCAGAATCAGAGAGTTTTAGACCAGAGCTCAGTCCCACCCTACCAGAACCTGCCCCGATTCCTCTGGCTTTGGATGAAGGATTCTTATGGTCAGCGGAAGTCTTGGCCAGCCAGGGTCGCCGTCCCGAAGATGTGGATATTGAAGAAATTACTTGGTTGCAAAAACTGCGGCAGGGTTTAGGGAAAACTCGCCGGGGCCTGGTGAATCAACTCAAAGCCGTAGTGGGACGTGGGCCATTGGGGGCTGATGCGGTTGAAGAGATTGAATCCCTCTTGCTCCAGGCCGACGTTGGGGTGGCAGCCACCGATAAAATCATCCAGGCCCTGCAAACCAAAATCCGTCAAGATGCCCTCCCCGCCGACCAGGCCATTGATTACCTAAAACAAATTCTCCGGGATGTCCTCGAAGAACCCTTCCAAAAGGGGTACGATCCCAACTTTGCCCCCCAAAAACAACGACTGAATATTTGGCTGATGACGGGGGTGAACGGGGTTGGCAAAACAACAACGATTGGCAAAATTGCCCATGTGGCCAGTACATCGGGGTATCTCTGTTTGGTGGCAGCGGCAGATACGTTTCGAGCCGCGGCAGTAGAACAGGTAAAAATTTGGGCGGCCCGTAGTGGCGTAGAGGTGATTGCCAACCCTGGAAAAAATACAGATCCGGCGGCTGTGGTCTTTGATGGCATTAGCGCAGCCCAATCTCGCCACTGTGAACTCCTGTTGATTGATACCGCCGGCCGGTTGCAGAACAAACAAAACCTGATGGAAGAACTGAGGAAAATTCGCCGGATTGTAGATAAAAAAGCTCCTGATGCCCACATTGAATCCCTCTTGGTTTTAGATGCCAGCCTTGGACAAAATGGACTGCGCCAGGCCCAGGTGTTTGCTGAAGCAGCTCAATTAACGGGGGTGGTGATTACCAAACTAGATGGCACAGCCAAAGGGGGAGTTGCCCTCGCCGTTGTCCAAGAACTAGGCTTACCAATTCGCTTTATTGGGGCGGGGGAAGGGATTAAGGATTTACGTCCCTTTTCCAGTTATGAGTTTGTTGAGGCCTTATTGAGTGGCTAAAGTCATGCAGATGTGAGCAATTTCTGCCATCCGCATCATGAATCATTTTCAGAAACGTCACCAGGCCATGGGTATGACGGGTGAGTCAAGCCGACTTGAGGCAATATTGAACTATCTCGGACATTAAGACCAAAAGAGGCGCAACAATGGCAGAGGTAATTGGCGGGCGGTATGAAGTCATTACTGAGTTGGGACGAAAGCCGGGAAAGCGTACCTATCGGGTCAAGGATTTACAAACATCGGATGAATGTATCCTCAAGCGGCTGAGTTTTGGCGAGGACATGGCCTGGGAAGATGTGCAACTGTTTGAGCGAGAAACCCAAGTCCTCCAGGCCCTCTATCACCCAGCAATTCCTAAGTATCGGGATGGTTTTGAGATCAGTTTATCTTCGGGACAGGGGTTTGCCCTTGTGCAAGATTATATTCCCGCCCCATCTCTCGCCCAGTCTCTCACCGCCGGCCGCCTTTGGACAGAATCCCAACTCAAAACCCTAGCCAAACAATTACTGGATATTTTGATTTATCTCCACAGCCATTCCCCACCTGTTATCCATCGGGATATTAAACCCAGCAACATTCTCTGGGATGAACTCCGCCAGCAAGCCTACTTAGTTGATTTTGGGGCCGTCCAGACGGTGATTTCTGGAGCCACGCGTACGGTTGTTGGTACCTATGGCTATATGCCCCCGGAACAGTTTGGCGGCCGATCTGTCCCTGCCTCTGACCTGTATGCCTTAGGGGCGACCCTGATTCACTTAGCCAGTGGCCAGAATCCTGCTGATATTCCCCAAGAAAATCAACGCTTACAATTTAGCAATCTCGTTAATCTCTCTCCCGGCTTTGTCCATTGGCTCCAACAACTCCTTGAACCTGGCCTGGATAAACGCCTCAATTCTGCCCAGGCCGCCCTTAGGAAACTCAACAACAGTCACGACTGGGCCAGAACCCAAAGCCAACTGAGTCAACCGGAACACAGTAAAGTCCTCTGGCTACAAAAAACCGATGAACTAGAAATTATTATTCCTCCGGCTCGGACACAAGGAGGGGTGGGGCTTGGTGGGCTAATATTTTTAGGGGCTTTTGCCTTGGCCTGGAACTCTTTTATTTTTTTCTGGACTGGGTTTTCTCTACTTGCACCCTTTCCCATTAATCTTGCCTTTGGCCTATTCTCAATTCCTTTTTGGGTTGCCGGCATTGGCATGGCTGGCCTGGTCTTTTTTGGCCTGTTTGGCAAAGTCCGCCTCAAGATTACCAGTGAGACAATTAGTCAAACCTTTGAACTCTTTGGTTTTCGCAAACAAGTCACACCCTCCAGTTCTCGCAGTTCCATTACCCAAATTGAACACCAAGTCCGCCACTACACCAAAGATAGCGATGGGGATCGCGTCACCGTCCAACCAGATCTGATCATTTGGGCCGGGACACGCCAGTATAACTTGGGAGGTAAAGGCTTACTCAGTGATCCAGAAATCGAATGGTTAGCCAATGCCCTCAGCCAGTATCTTGAGATTCCCCTCAAAGTCAAAGCTAAATCGGAGGGGGCATAATCTAGCTATCGGCTGTTGGCTCGGAACATATAGTGTTACGCAGACTGTTTTGAGAGAGTAGAAATCTTGAAAAACTTCCCATAAAGTATTTTCTGACTTGTTTTTGTCCAGCCCTAAATGAGTAATACTATACCTAACATGAATGGCCTGACTATGATTTGCCTCAGGAGGGGATTAGGCCCGGTCATCCAGGACGGTCTCACCCCATAGCCTTCTGTCCTTAATGTGCTGGCTAACGCTATAGGATAAAATTAGGCCACGCTTCAAAAGTTTTTTAAACTCTCAAGAATTATACTCCGAGATAAATACCGATGAATATTGCTGTGATTGGCTTGACCCATAAAACGGCTCCGGTGGAAGTGCGTGAAAAACTGAGTGTTCCAGAGGAAGTTCGGGAAAGAGCCACGAGCCATTTGTGCAGCTATCCCCACATCCAAGAAGCAACCATCCTGAGTACCTGTAATCGTCTGGAAATTTATATTGTTACTTCGGATACTGACAACGGTGTTCGGGAAGTAAATCAGTTTCTGAGTGAGTGGAGTCATTGTCCCCTCCGGCAATTACGCCCCTATCTATTTATCCTCCTCCACCAAGATGCGATCATGCACCTGATGCGGGTTGCGGCGGGCCTGGACAGTTTAGTACTCGGAGAGGGGCAAATTCTCTCCCAAGTTAAACGGGCCCACCAACTGGGGCAGCAGTATAAAGGAGTCGGGCCAATCCTGAATCGCCTCTTCAAAGATGCCATCGCTGCGGGCAAGCGGGTGCGAACTGATACCAATATTGGCACAGGGGCCGTCTCGATTAGTTCGGCGGCTGTAGAACTCGCAGATTTGCGGATTAATAATTTACCCAATTGTCGGATTGTTGTGATTGGGGCAGGGAAAATGTCGCGCTTAGTTGTCCAACATTTACTGGCTCGGAACGTCCAGCACATGGTGATTGTTAATCGCACCTTAGAACGGGCCCAAGAGTTAGCGCAACAGTTTCCGGAAGCAGAGTTTGATCTCCATGTCATGGCGGATTTATTGCCCGTTGTTGCCAATGCCGATTTAGTGTTTACCGGAACAGCAGCCACAGAGCCAATTTTAGAGCGGGATTCCTTAGCTCACGTGATGAATAACGGGCGGCTCTTGTCCATTATTGATATTGCTGTGCCTCGGAATGTTCATGCCAATGTGACGGAACTTGCCCAAGTACAATTGTTTAATGTGGATGACCTAGAATCCGTAGTCGCCCAAAACCAGGAAGCCCGCCGCCTGATGGCCCTCGAAGCTGAAGCGATGCTAGAGGAAGAACTGGCTAACTTTAATGCCTGGTGGCATTCCCTGGCAGCGGTTCCAACCATTCGCTGTTTGCGGAACAAAATTGAAACCATTCGCACCCAAGAGTTGGAAAAAGCCCTTTCACGGTTAGGAACAGAATTTGCCGAGAAGCACCAAGGGGTGATTGAAGCGATGACCCGCACCATGATTAACAAAATTCTCCATGAGCCAACGGTGCAACTCCAGGCCCACCAAGACTTAGCCAGCCGCCAACGGGCCATTCAAACGCTCCACGAATTATTTAACCTGGATGTGGTGGAAACCTAACCCCAACCCATGCCCGATTCTCCTGAAATTCCTGCTCCAGGCCCAATCATTGTTGCCACAGATGTCCACAAGTGGTACGGCAATTTTCATGCGCTTAAAGGCGTGAGTTTAAGGGTCGAACTGGGGCAAGTGGTGGTGATTATGGGCCCCTCTGGTTCGGGAAAATCCACCTTTATTCGGACATTTAATGCTCTAGAGGAGTTTCAGTCTGGGGAGATTGTCATTGACGGGATGGTCTTGGCTGGGAATGTGGAAAATGTAGAGAATATTGAGCAGATTCGCCGGGAAGTGGGGATGGTGTTTCAGCAGTTTAATTTATTTCCCCATTTAACGGTCTTGCAGAATATTACCTTGGCACCGCGCTGGGTGAGAGGTTGGTCAAAAACAAAACGGGATGAGATTGCCTTGCAACTGTTAGAGCGGGTTGGCATCTTAGAACAGGCCCATAAGTTTCCTGGCCAACTTTCTGGGGGGCAGCAACAACGGGTGGCCATTGCCCGAGCCTTGGCGATGCAGCCGAAAATTATGCTCTTTGATGAACCAACTTCAGCCCTAGACCCGGAAATGGTGCGAGAAGTGTTGGATGCAATGCGGGGCCTGGTTGCCAGTGGCATGACGATGGTGATTGTTACCCATGAGGTCGGGTTTGCCCGAGAGGTGGCGGATCAGGTGGTCTTTATGGATCAGGGACAAATTATTGAGATGGCTCCACCCCAAAAGTTTTTTTATCAGCCCCAGATGGCGCGCACCCAGCAATTCCTGTCCCAAATTATTCCTTAGAAACTCTCTCAACTGGCCCACGATCCCGTAACACCTGAAAAAAATCGTGATCGAGTTCATAGCCAAACATTTCCGCCAGCGAGCGAATCCGCCCTTCTCCAGGTAGTTTATGGCGTTCTAACCAGTCCCAAAGGGTTAGGGCTTTGTGCATCACAAAAATATCCAGGCCTTGGGGGTTGAACTGAATGCCCTGTTGACGGCTAAATTGATGGGGAATCAGCATGGCTGCGTAACGCACCAATTCACCATTGCGCCAATCAAGGAAAAACGGCAACCAAGGATAGCGAGTATCGAGGGCAATAAACCACAGTCGCACCGGGGCTAATTCTGACAGTTCCAGGTCTGGTTCTTCCGGGGGGCGGGGATAGGTAACGTTAAAGCCAAGTTTCTGCTCATGAACAGTTATATCTGGAGTGGCTAACCAGGCCTGGAGGCAGTTGTTCACAGCCCTTAAGTCGAGGGCATCAATTTCTGGGGGGGCTAAGGAAATAATTTCAGACACGGGTTCAGAAGAGAGAAAAGAGCAGGGAGGAGCCAAGAAAGAAGTCTTCTAGCCAGGAATTTTGCCTAACTTAATCAGCCGCGACCGAAAATCAGGGATTGTCAAATTTAAGCCAGTTTCTAGGGGGACTTGGGGCTCCCAACCAAGGAGGGTGCGGGCTTTGGTAATATCCGGTTGCCGACGTTGGGGATCATCAGAGGGCAAGGGATTAAATTGAATCGCCACAGTCGGATCAATAATGGCTTGAATCTTTTGGGCCAATTCCAAGACGGTATATTCCCCAGGATTACCAATATTAATTGGCCCAGGATGATCTCCATTCATCAGCCAAATCATCCCTTCGACTAAATCAGAGACATAACAAAAACTTCGCGTTTGGGAGCCATCTCCATAGACCGTTAAGGGAATTCCCTGGAGGGCCTGGACAATAAAATTACTGACAACTCGCCCATCATTCACCTGCATCCGGGGGCCATAGGTGTTGAAAATCCGAATAACGCGAATATCCACATTATTTTGACGTTGGTAATCAAAAGTCAGAGTTTCCGCAACCCGTTTACCTTCGTCATAGCAACTGCGAATACCGATGGGATTGACATTGCCCCAATAGTCTTCAGTTTGTGGATGAATTTTCGGATCCCCATAGACTTCAGAGGTTGAGGCCAAGAGAAAACGAGCCTTAATCCGTTTTGCCAAGCCCAGCATATTTAGGGTTCCCATCACATTGGTTTTGATGGTTTTCACGGGATTGTATTGATAATGCACCGGAGAAGCAGGACAGGCCAGGTGATAAATTTGCTCAACTTCCAAGCGGATCGGCTCAGTTACATCATGGCGAATCAGTTCAAAATTGGGGTTTCCCAGCCAGTGGCTAATATTAGACTTATCTCCCGTAAAGTAATTATCGAGACAAATCACTTCATGGCCCGCTTCCATCAGCCGATCAACTAGATGGGACCCAATAAACCCTGTACCGCCCGTGACTAAAATTCGCATTTTTCCGATCCTGCTGACTCGTGACTAATTATAAAGGGCTGCTTGGGCCGGCCTGGTTAACCTTCCTACTCAATTTAGGGTAGTTATGGAGTCTATGAACTCTTCAGCCTGCTACATACCCATGATTGAATAACCTGCATCTACATAGATCACCTGCCCAGTAATGCCAGTGGATAGATCGCTACTTAAAAAGGCTGCGGTTTGACCGACTTCAGTTTGGGTAACCGTGCGGCGGAGAGGGGCTGTGGCTTCAACGTGATGGATCATGTCTAATATCCCGCCCACGGCAGAAGAGGCTAGTGTCCGAATGGGGCCGGCGGAAATGGCATTAACCCTAACTTGCTGGGGGCCAAACTCGGCGGCTAAGTAACGGACGTTCATTTCTAAAGCGGCTTTGGCAATGCCCATGATATTGTAATTGGGAATGACCCGAACCCCCCCCAAATAGGTCAAGGTTGTGATGGAGCCACCATGGGTCATGAGGGGCTTTGCAGCTTGGGCCAGACTAATCAGGGAATAAGCACTCACATCTAGGGCAAGGTTAAAACCATCCTGGGAGACAGCACTAAAATCGCCCCCCAAATCATCCTTATTGGCAAAGGCAAGACAATGAATCAGGGTATCAAGGCGACCCCATTTGGTTTGAACAGTTTGAAAAAGATCAGACACTAACTCCGGTTGTTGGACATCTAGGGGCAGAATCAAACTGGGATGCAAGGGTTCAACCAGTTCTCGGACTTTTTGTTCACTGCGGCCCCGCTCATCGGGTAAAAACGTAATGGCCAGTTCAGCCCCGGCCTGGTGGAGTTGTTGGGCAATGGCCCAGGCGATAGAACGATTGTTTGCAATCCCAGTCACTAAGGCAAATTTTCCAGTCAAATCGAGCATAGGGGATTCCCGGCCAATGAACAAAGAACCAAGCCAACCCCAATTGTACCCCTCGAAGTTGCCGGCACTGAATCTGGAGGGGCAGGGTTAATCGGTGGCCATTGCGTCCATGAGCATTTGGGGAAATTTTGGTAAAACCCGATGACATTGGTTGATAAAGTTGGCTAGCCACTGCTTCAGGTAACTTTCTTGATCAGGGTGTAAATGACTATGCTGGCCTGGAGCAAAACTTGGTTTGTAGGTAATATACCCTGAATCCCCAACTTCAAAATCCGCCAACCAGGCCGAGATAGGTTTTGCACCACGCCAATAATTCCGAACAATGACTTTGCCAAGGTAGCGTTGAGCCACAAGCGTTGCTTCGTTGAAAGTCCCGAGCCACGTTTCTAAATCTGCTTGAGTTGGGAGCAGTTCTTTGATGGCCGACTTCTTCTGGATTTGCAGCAGGCCAAGGATTTGTGATTCTAAATTCTGCAAAGAGGTGATTGCCTGGCGATTTTTCTGGAGGTCTTGATGAATATTAACTAAGGTAGCCAGTTGTTGCTGTTGAGAGGGAAGCAGGGCTTTGATCCGATTTAAGAGCAGCAGGTCGTGAGTAATCAGGAGATTAATTTCTTCGATCAGTAACGAATTAGTCTGTTGTTGGAGCCACCGCCGCAGATAATAAATTTGGGTTGAAGTCAAGCTCATCTTAATCCCCCGACACATCCTGCATAGGAACAACTTGAGGCAAATCAAAAATACACAGGGCCTGGAGCCGAAGATCTCCAAGCGTCTTTAGTTCATCAATGGGTGACTAGCCCTGCGTCTGATGCCAATCAAATCACAGGCAAACAATAAATAAGTGTAGTCTTTGTTACAAGCGCAAAAAATTAATAAAAAGGCCCACTTCCTTAAAATCTTTATCTTGCTTTTGAGATTTATCCAGAACTGTCGCCTGACTCAGTTAGGGCTCTGATTGGGACACATTAGAAAATGCTGTATGGGCGGCCTTTTTAAGATTTCTACTCTCTCAAAACGGTCTGCGTCACGCCATATCAGTAGATTTTGATACTTGCTTTTCTCAAGCTGACGGAATGTCGCAAAGTTATGTGAATTGCTGGCTGAGGGTGAGGGGATTATGAACCGTGATTTTTTTCTTCTGAATGGAGATCATGCCCTGATCCCGGAGTTCCCCCAATAAACGAGTCACCGTCACCCGCGTTGAACCAATCGCCTCAGCAATGGCCTGGTGGGATAACTTCAGATCAACCATCACCCCGGTTGTGGTCGGAACGCCAAAGTCGCGGCAGAGGATCAGCAGAAAACTGACCAAACGTGACCCCATATCCCGATGAGCTAAGGTTTCAATCATCATCTCTGTTTGGAGAATCCGCGACGACAAGCCTTGAATCATCACCATCGGCAGGTCTGGGTCTTCCCGCATTGCTTTTTCAACTTGTTCAATTGGGACAGAGAGCAACTCTAGGGGGGTAAAAGCCACCGCATGATAAAACCGGTCGGAACGATTACCCGTAATCAAAGACAGCACACCAAAGACACTATTTTCTCGGAGCAAGGCAACCGTGATTTCTTCCCCCGCTTCATAAACCCGTGAGAGTTTGACGGCTCCCTTGAGCAAGAAATAGACTCGCTCTGCCGGATCTCCTGGAAAAAAGATTGTTTTACCCCGTTCGTAAGTTTCAGTTGTGGCTGGAAACACACCACTGCTCATTTGCCGAAACACTGCTGCTAGGGGCTGATCTTTGGTTGCTAACATAGACTCCTAACTAACGAGCCTGACCCATGGCCCCAACTGCGAGAGAAATTGGCAATTCTTAGAGATGGTCGGGAGGCTGAAACGGACAAGGTCTGAGGTAGGGACATATAATATTCTACCAACATTTTGAATAGGCAGGCCAGAGATTGTCGGGTTTCATGACTCACAGACCCGAAAAACAACCTTGGCATCATACTTAAACGGATTTTAGGGGAGGATTTTGTATTTCTGGATACACTTTACCGGTGCGTTGGAGGGGAGGGCGGCAACAGAGATAAATTAAGGGGCCGAAAAAGGGAATCAGAGCCACCCAGGCCAGACTGCCCCACCCTAAGCCCCGCCGCTGGAGATCATCCCCCAAAACCGCTGGAAACAGTAATGTTAATAGGCAAAAGTCGAGACTCATCACATGGATAAAGCGACTGGTGTGCCATTGGTGAACAAAATCCGGCCAATTTCCCTGGGTTAGACCATAGCCAAACAGAGCCAGACCCCCAACTAATAAACTCACTGCCAGGCCCCGCGACTCGGTTAGTTTTAGGCCTTTGTCCATTTCCCCTCTAAAGGCTGGGTTAGGGTTTCTCAGGACAAAATACGGCAACAAGGCAAAGGCTCCCAGCGCAAAACTGCCGCCGACAAAGGGCCAAGCCGGAATTTTTTGCCCGCGCCCATCCACCAGCAGCACACAGAGATAAATAAACGGCCAAACTCCCATGATGTTGAACAGGGCAATGATCAGGGGGTTAATGCCAGCCCAGGGGCCACCGACTAAGCGTTGAATTAGGGCCAAGGTATCCGGTTGATCCGGTGGGGCAAAACCAAAGGCATAAATCACAAATCCTAGCCAAAGGGCCAAAAATCCCAAACGCCGCACCATGTTATGTCATTTCCAGATTGGTTTAAGTTGAGCTAATTATAGGTTCTCCTGAGTAACCCCCAAAGTTGCCCCATGTGCCAAACCCCCCTTAGCCCCCAGCGCAATCCCCGCCATTTGGGTGAATTGCCAACCCCGGCCATCGCATCCGACTCAAAGAGGTTAAACACGGCTTGGGCTGTGGGCCATTGATTCTGTCTAAGAAAACGCACGGTTCCGGCCAAAATAAATTGATGGAGAAAATTAGCTTCGGCCTGGTGCAATTCTGACGCTGTTAATAAGTTTGTAGTTTGGGCCAGCTTAAAAATGTTGCGGAGTTGGCTCAGGGTTTGCAGATTAAACATTCCCATCGTCAGGGCCTGGGTATGGATTCGATAGGCTGCCGTTGTTTTAGGGACACAATACACCCCGGTCTGACTCATCAGCCGTAACCACATTTCAATATCCGTTGCTGCACCAAATTCCTGGGAAAAGTAGCCGTAGTCCTGAAAAAGTTCTCGTTTAATGACCAGGCCGGGGAACCGCACAAATGAGGATTGATTCAGGAGTTGATATATGGCCTGTTGAGGGCATAAGTAGTGGTAACGACGCGGGGCTTGGACTCGAATTAGTTTTTCTTGATCCGTAACCAGATGAACACCAAACAAAATCAGGGCATATTCGGGGTGAGTTTGAATAGTTTTGAGAATTTTTAGTAACCCATAATCTAGTAAATAATCATCATCATGAAGAATTAAAACATAATCACCTGTGGCTAATTCAAGACTATAATTCCAATTTTTAACCATGCCGAATCGGACTGGATTTTTAATATATCGCCACCGGCCTGGCCAGCAATCTAAGACTGAATCAACAATGTCTTGACAGGCCAAGGTCGTAGAATCATCAGTAATAATGATTTCTAGTTGATTGGAATAGTCCTGATTTTTCGAGATGATAGAGTCAAGATTACGCCGGAGCCAGTCGGGACGATTGTAGGCCGGAATACAAATGCTTAAGTGGGGTTGGCCAGTCATCGGCAGTGCATCCTAAGACCTGTGTTAAGAATTTTAGTAATTAATGCAGTCAGAGGCGGTGAGTAAGATAATTGTATTTTGCATTGCTCATTTCAGGCCAGATAATTTTTACTTAATTATCTTGACTCATTACGTCTCTAGAATGATCAGCTATTTGGCTGAGTAGCAAAGCGTAGCGCGTAGTCATATTAACTTTTGGAACTTGAATATTCTTGAAATCCCATCCTTTCTGTCTAAGAAATGTCAAGATTGAAGCAGAACAGACTCCAGGCCAAGTCATGATTGCCAATCCTCTGCCTTCTCCATATAGTCCAGAAGAATATCTCGCTTTTGAAGCCGCCAGTGAGACTAAGCATGAATATTGTCAAGGCGAAATTTATGCAATGGCAGGAGCAAGCCGTATTCATGTGTTAATTACCGTTAATTTAGTCACTCTTTTTCGTCAGCAACTGCGCGGACAGCCTTGTTTACCCTACAGTAATGACTTAAAGGTGAATGTTCCAGCAGCAGGGGCTTATTTTTATCCCGACTTAGTTGTTAGCTGCGATCCGCGAGATAGCCGAACCACAGATGATATTCTTAACCATCCGCGCCTGGTGCTGGAAGTTCTCTCACCAACCACAGAAACGTTTGATCGGGGGCGTAAATTCCAGGCCTATCAAACCATTCCCTCCCTTGAATATTACCTGCTCGTTAGCCAAACCGAAATGCACCTAGATGTTTACCAGCGACAAGGGATCAATCAATGGCTGCTCACCCCCCTGGGAGCCTCGGATCAGCTGATACTTCCTAGCCTTAATTTTACCTGTGCAATTGCAGATATTTATGAGGATGTTCCAGCCTTTGTGAGTCCCCCTGAGGGTTTACCTGAAAGAACTGGATAATGGCTATTCAGACCGTAAACTTGATTGATTTTATCCGATTATCTGAGGCTAGATGAGTTAGATTGGGGCAGTAGGATATTAATGATCATCAGATGGAAAAATTATTAGTGACCGGTGGCGGGGGGTTCATTGGCAGTAATTTTATCGTTCTAGCTCAGTCCGGCTCCAACACCAAAATCATTAATCTTGATAAACTCACCTATGCTAGTCATCCCCAGACGCTCCAGGCCCTGAGTCAATTACCCAATTATCAATTTGTTCGTGGAGATATTGGGGATCGTATCCTAATCAAGCAATTACTCAATGACTATCAACCCGATGCGATCATCAATTTTGCCGCTGAAAGTCATGTGGATCGCTCCATTGCCAATCCCAATGATTTTATTCAAACCAATGTCGTCGGTACAGCCAATCTTTTAGAGGAAACTCGGTTCTATTGGCAAGGTCTAAATGAACCCCAGAAATCAGCATTTCGCTTTATTCACATTTCTACGGATGAGGTTTACGGGAGTTTAGGCGCGGATGATCCAGCATTTTTAGAAACGACACCCTACGCCCCTAACAGTCCCTATGCCGCCTCCAAAGCTAGTGCCGATCATCTAGTGCGGGCTTATTTTCATACCTATGGGCTACCCACGATCACCACCAACTGCTCCAATAACTATGGCCCCTATCAATTTCCCGAAAAGCTGATCCCCTTGATTATTAGCCAGGCCTTGAACCAGCAACCCTTACCGATTTATGGCGATGGCTTAAATATTCGTGATTGGCTTTATGTTGCAGATCATTGTCGGGCAATTTATACCGTTTTAGAACAAGGCAAAATTGGCGAAACCTATAATATTGGCGGTAATAGTGAGAAAACCAATATCGAAGTTGTCAAAGTGATTTGTAATTTACTCAATGAATTAGTGCCAAAATCTGGATTTGATTATCAATCCCTAGTTACCTTTGTCAAAGACCGACCCGGCCACGATCGACGATATGCGATTAACTGTGAAAAGATTAAGCAGGAGTTAGGTTGGCAGCCCCAGGAAACCTTTAATTCGGGTTTAAGAAAAACAGTGCAATGGTATCTACAGCACCAGGCCTGGGTCAATGCTGTCAACACTCCCGCCCATCAAAACTGGCTGGCCCAACATTACGGAATTAGACCATGAGAGGAATTATCTTAGCAGGCGGCTCTGGCACAAGACTTTATCCCCTCACCCAGGTGATTAGTAAACAGTTGATGCCCATTTATGACAAGCCGATGATTTACTATCCCCTCTCGGTGTTAATGTTAGCGGGCATTCGAGACATCTTGATTATTTCCACCCCAGAACACCTCCATCTGTTTGAAGCTCTCTTAGGCTCAGGACAACAATGGGGCTTACAGTTTAGCTATGCTGTCCAACCAAAACCGCAAGGATTAGCCCAGGCCTTTCTGATTGCGGAATCGTTCATTGCCAGTCAACCCGTCTGCTTAATTTTGGGGGATAACCTCTTTTATGGGCAAGGCTTAGCGGAAGTCCTCCAGCAGGCCACAGAGTTAGAGACTGGGGCTTTGATTTTTGGCTATAAGGTTGCCCAACCGGAACAGTATGGGGTGATTGAATTTGATCCCCAGGGCCGGGTCATTGGCATTGAAGAAAAACCGATGCAACCCAAATCAGCCTATGCTGTCCCTGGGATCTATTTTTATGATTCTCAAGTATCAACACTAGCCGCCCAGTTAAACCCTTCAGCCCGGGGAGAATTAGAAATTACGGATTTGAATCGGCTGTATTTAGAAAAAGGGCAACTCAACGTTGAACGACTTGGGCGGGGCTTTGCCTGGTTGGATACGGGGACCCATGACTCCTTACAACAGGCCAGCACGTTTATTCGCACCTTAGAAACCCGCCAGGGGGTTAAAATTGCCTGTCCCGAAGAAATTGCCTATGTCCAGGGATACATCAGCGCAGAGGAACTCTATGGCCTGGCCACCAAGTTAGTTAAAAGTAGCTATGGAGCCTATTTAATGCAGTTGTGGGAAGAATCACAAGGTTCATTGCCGCGGGGCCTGGGACGATGAAGGTAACACCGACGCAGATTTCTGATGTGCTGTTAATTGAGCCGCAAGTTTTTGGGGATGAACGGGGCTTTTTCTTGGAAAGTTTTAACCTGAAGAACTTTAAATCTGCCACTCAGTCTGGGGTCAATTTTGTCCAGGATAATCACTCAAAGTCACAGCGGGGAGTCTTGAGGGGCTTACATTACCAACTTCATTATCCCCAAGGTAAGTTGATTCGAGTGATCAGGGGTGAAATTTATGATGTTGTGGTTGACTTACGCCAATCTTCCTCGACTTTTAAGCAGTGGCTGGGAGTTTCTTTGAGTGCGACAAACTTTTATCAACTTTGGATCCCGCCTGGCTTTGCCCACGGCTTTTTAGTACTATCCGATGTGGCAGAAGTTCTTTACAAAACCACAGACTATTATCACAAGGATGATGAACATACCCTGCTCTGGAGTGATCCAACCTTAAATATCCATTGGCCGATTACTGATCCAGCCCAACTGATCCTTTCTGAGAAAGACCAGGCCGGGAAGTTCTTTAACCAAATTCCCTACTATCCCTAATGCTTAACCTATCAGCAGCCTCTTCCCTAAGGGTGATGATTCTTGGAGCCAATGGTCAAGTTGGTTGGCAGCTACAGCAACAGGGATTAGCACTCAAGCGCATCGACACATTTCCCTTAGAAATAATTCCCATTGCCCGACAGGGAACACAACTGACCTTAGATTTAACTGATTCTTCAGCAATTCAAACTGTAATCCGTACCCATCAACCCCATATTGTCATCAATGCTGCTGCTTATACCGCTGTAGATCGAGCCGAATCGGAACCAGAATTAGCACTGGAAATTAATGGAACAGTCCCAGGTGTTTTAGCTGTGGCGGTTGAAAAAATTGGCGGATTATTGATTCACTATTCCACAGATTATGTCTTTGATGGAACAAGCTCAACTCCCTATTTAGAAACGGATTCAACAACTCCAATCAATGCCTATGGTCAATCCAAACTGATCGGGGAACAAGCCATCCAGGCCAAGGCCCAAAATCATTTAATTTTACGAACCAGTTGGGTTTATGATGTCAGAGGTAAAAACTTTCTCTTAACCATGGCCAAATTAGCCCAAACTCGGCCACAGATCTCAGTCGTCAATGATCAAATCGGGTCGCCAACCTCTGCCCCTTTGATTGCCAGAATAACGTACCAAATCTTAGCGCAACTTTTGGCTACTCCTGATTGGCAAACTTTAACCGGACTTTATCATCTCACTGCCCAAGGATTCACCAGTTGGTATGGCTTTGCTGAAAACATCGTGGCTCACCTGGCAGAATCTAGCTCTCATCCCCTGGCGGAATTAATTCCCATTTCTACCCGTGACTATCCAACTGCGGCCCAACGTCCAGCTTTTTCGCGGCTTAACTGTCAAAAACTCCAACAAACCTTTGGGATCACCTTACCGGCCTGGGAAAGAGAATTTGGCATCGTTTGGCAAACCTGGTTACAATCGCGCCCGACTTAAGGTTCACGTCTGATAAATTCTGGGCAATAGCCTTCTGGAGCCACCTTAAATGAATACAGGGGCGAACTAGTATTCCAACACCGTTGTTGCCGATAGGCTTCACAGTTATTACAAGCTTCTTGCGCTTGGCTGACGGAATTGGGGAGAGGACGCAATAATTCCCGCTGGCTTAACCCCCGCAACACTAGACTATCCCCTTGCCAAGTGGCACTGACCAGGCCAGTATCGGCAAACCCTTGCCAACGCTTATCAGTAGTTAATTCCCAGGGCAAACTCATCACCACCCGGTCCCCCCATTCCGTCACCTCTCCTTCATAGATTGGATTGGTCAGGGCTTGGCTGGCCTGGAGGGGGAGTTCTCCGAGGGGAAAATCCGTCTGACTGCCAATTTGGGGTGTATGGATGTGGTAGCGATTACTTAACTCTTCCAGGCCGGCTAAATCAGCTAATTCTTCCGGGCGACCATGGATCAAGACAACGTGCTGGGGGCGGAGATTGTGGATTAACTGGGTTGTCGCGGGGCCGTCGGCATGAAAACTGAGGCTAAATTCGGCTAATTCCAGTTGGTTGCGCGCAATCAGGGGGGCATATTGGGCCTGGGCGGCTCCAATCGGATCCGGATCCACGGGTGTTGCTGGGGGCAGAAGCATCAACCAAGGTCGGCCGGGAGTTGCAATTAACTCTGTAAAATCCCCTTGCCAATCTCCTAAAACAATACTGGGCAGCGTGTTGAGCACTCCAATCGGGGCAGTATCGAGATGATGGACATGGGGGCGAATCCGTTCATCCCAAAATAAGGATTGATGTTGGGCAAAGTTCTGAACCGAGGTGGGCAGATGGGGCAAAATCGCCAAATAAGCATCACAGGCCTGGGCAATTTCCCGATCCACCCAAATATTAATTGCTTTACCTGTAAATAAATAATGGCTCCGCAGCAAGAGCAACAATTCCTGGGCCATTCCCAACGGCGGTAAGGGCAAGATGACGTTTTGGCCACCCTTGAGGGCCTGGTAAATCATTTCCGCTAATTGGTTTTCCTGTTGACGGCGATGGGGATAGCGCGCTGTGCCTAAACTTCCTTCCAGAATCAACACATCTGGAGCCAACCCCCGGACAGCCTCAAGGGGTAACCCATTCACAAAACGGGCATGGGAAAGAAAAAAGTCACCACTATAAAACACACTACAGGGGGCCTGGGCTGGATCATCAGGGGTGTAGGTGAGCAAAAATGCCGCCGCTCCTGGTAAATGTCCGGCTGGAAATAACTCTGCCGTTAAGCCCTCCCCAAATTCCACAGGGGATCGCCAAGGTAAGGCCCGACAAAAGCTGGGAACCGCATCCGCCTCCAGCCAATTCAAGGGGAGCAGATCGGTCGTGACTTCACTGGCATAGATGGGCAATTGGGGAAACAGTTGATGGAGTTGTAGTAACCCCTGGGCATGATCGGCGTGGGCATGACTACAGAGGACTAAATCGGCGGGGGGGGCAATCGTTCTAAAGACTTCAGACCACAGTCCAGCAAAATCCGATAGGGGCCCAATCGCAGGCGCAGGCAAACCCCTTCCGGGCCACTGCCAATTCCATGGGCTAAACAGTCAAGGACAACCACTACAGTAATGTCAGAGTTCAGGGAGTTTAGTGGGCTGAGCCATTGCCGTGATATTTGTCGGTGTCATAAAACCCATTGCGTGTCCCAAAAAATAAGCACATGACAATAAAAATCGGCGTTATCGCTAGCAAAACAGTTTTGACATTAATTACAGCTTCCACAGCAATCACTCCTGGGGCTTCACCTACAATCAAGGGATGCTCCCAAGCGTTGGAACAACCCAAAGAAACCATAACACTTTGCTTTTAATTCGTGCCAATGGCTCAGTCTTGCTCTCAGGATATTGACACTAATCTTCAAACTTCTCAGCCAGTCCCTTCTTGCTGGTTAGCCCGTCCGGCTCAAGAAGTGGCTCCCGATTTAGTTGGCTGCTGGTTAGTTCGGCGCACAGTGATGGGGCAAATTTGGCGGGGCATGATTGTGGAAACCGAAGCCTACGGGCCTGGAGACCCAGCCTGTCATGGCTATCGCAAACAAACTCCCCGTAATCAACCCATGTTTGGCCCCCCAGGCCTGGTTTATGTGTATCTCATCTATGGCATCTATCATTGTCTGAATTTGGTGACGGAAGCTGAAGGCCTGCCCAGTGCTGTCTTAATCCGGGCGGTTAGCTTGGCTCCAGAAACAATCCAACAGTTAGCCGATTCTCCTCAAGTCTCTCCTTCCCAGCAACCAGAACGGTGGGCCGCCGGGCCTGGAAAACTCTGCCGGGTCTTCGAGATTGAGCGACATCTTTCGGGACAGTGGCTAGCTCCTCAAACAGGTCTCTGGCTAGAACCTCGGTCACGGAACTGGCAGGGGGATCTGGTGCAAACAACCCGGATTGGCCTGACCCAAGGACAAGATATTCCCTGGCGGTGGTATGAGCGTCACCATTCGGCGGTCTCTCGTCCCTAACCCAAAACTGATGGGAATACCCCTAGGGGCCTGGTAAACATTAGCCGACTGTGGGGTAAATCACAACATTCTGGTGACTTATTACAGTGCCTCCTTGAGTCGCTCATCTGAGAATAGGAGCATTAGGAACTGAGAAAAATATAGGGTTGTAATTGCTATGTTTGCCGATAAGTCATTATCCCTAGCCCTGACAGTTAGTACCTCTGTTATTCTTCTCGTGATAATTTTAATGCCATTTTTGTGGTTATGTGGTGGCTTTCAAGATCGGCAACCCAAAGTCGGGAATCCCCCTAGCTCTTTTTCAATGACAATGCCCCAAGAGCAGTTTTAGAACAATCTGGAAGGATAGCGTTACGCAGACTGTTCTGAGAGAATAGAAATCTTAGAAAGACTGCCCATAAAGCATGGCCTGACTTGCCCTAATAAGAGCCTTAAATGAGTAACGCTATAGTTTGGTTAAGCAACGGCTAAGGCTTCTTGACCATGTTGTCGTAATAAATCCATCAACTCATCCCGGTAGTCATGGAAAATCGAGTTCCGTTTAATGGTATGACCGCGGTTAGGTAGATTAATATTCATAATTTTACGTACAGTCCCCGGTCGTGCGCCCAAGGCAAAGATGCGATTGGAGAGAAAAACAGCCTCCTCCACATCATGGGTGATCATGAAAATAGTGATGCCTGTCCGTTGCCAGAGGTCTAACATAAACTCATGCATTGATTCTTTGGTATGTACATCCAGGGCCCCAAACGGTTCATCCATCAGCAACATTTGTGGCTCTGCGGCCAGGGCTCGGGCAATCGCGACCCGTTGTTTCATCCCACCAGACAGTTCCTTGGGCAGAGATTTGGCAAATTGGGTCAAACCGACCACATTGAGATAGTAACTGGCCTGTTCGCGGCGAATCTGTTTTGGAACGCCCTGTAACTTCAGGCCAAACTCTGTATTTTGTTGGACATTCATCCAGGGATAGAGCGTGTAATGCTGAAACACCATTCCCCGATCTGGCCCCGGCCCAGTGACGATTTTTCCGCCAATCCGAACTTCCCCACTAGTGGGCTGATCCAGGCCAGCGATTTGCCGTAAGAGGGTAGATTTTCCAGACCCCGATGCTCCGACTGCGCAGACAAATTCCCCTTGTGCTACTCCTAAATTAATATCTTTGAGGACAACCAAGGGGCCTAAACGGGTGGCAAATTCTTTATTGAGGCGATCAACTTCTAAAAACATAGGGTTATCCTTGCAGTGAAGAAACTTAACGGCGTTGGCTAGCCCAGCGACAACTCAGGCGTAATAGATACTGAAAAAACAAATCAAAACTTAAGCCAATAATCCCAATCACAATCAAACCCACAAAAATCTCATCGGTTTTCAGAAATCGCCCCGCCACACTAATCCGCCGTCCTAAACCTTCCGTAGCGGCAATCAGTTCCGAAACAATGACCAACTGCCAGGCCGCTGCCAAGTTAATCCGGCAAGCATCAATGACACCCGGTAACACATGGGGGACAATCACCTGGGTTAAAACTTCGCGCCGATTTCCCCCCAACATATAGGTGGCTTCAATCAGATCTTTGGGGACAAACTTGACGGTATCCATCGCCATTAAGGTATTAAAGAAAAAAGAGCCAATAAAAATCAGGGCAATTTTGGGTTCCTCCCCAATTCCCAAATACAAAATTAATAGGGGAATAAACGCCGGGGCAGGCATATAGCGAATCAGGCCAAACAGCGGCTCCAGGGATGAGCGCACACTGGCAAAACTGCCCATGAGGATGCCAATCGGTACAGAGAAGATCACCGCCAAGAAAAACCCCAGGCCAACCCGGCCCAAACTAGCGAGGGTATCTTTTTGCAGTTCACCCGTTGACCAGAGATGCCCAAAGGCCTGCAGGACGCGACCCGGTGAGGGCAAGAACTTGGGATCTATCGGGAAAGCCGCTGTCGCCACCCACCAGAAAAGTAAGGGCAGCAAGACAGAAATAATCACCAGGGTTGTGCTCAGGGGCCGGGGAATATCTTCCGCAAGCCGCCAAAAGACTGTAGGACGGAGAGATTGCTGTCTGAGATACCTTTGAATCGGGTGGGGACTGGAGGCGGTCATGAAACTCTCAGCGAAGGGTAATTAACTTAAGACTCTGGCTCCCTAGTCCTCAGGATGGTTGGGCTTTGGCAGCCGCCGCTTTCACAAACTGATCATCAAAGAGTTTGCTTAAGTCTGGCTTCTCCTGAATCAGTCCCACACTCATCAGAAAGTCACTAAACTGCTCAGCCGCAAAGGGAAGATTATTCATGGTGTCTCCAGGTTGGAAGGCGGCAATATTCTCTGCCAGGGTGAAGATTTTTGTCCCATCCGCATACTCTTTATATTCAGGAATAGTCACCCCTGCTCGCTTCGCCATGATCTCAGTCGAAACATCAGGGTTTTTAGCCATAAAATCCAGGGTGGCAAACCAAGAATCCACTAAGGCTTGAACTTGTTCTGGGCGTTGCTCCACCATGTCCCGAGTTACAACTAAATGATCAGAAATTGAGCCAGGAAAGTCCTTGGAGGTAAAGAGGGTCTTACTGCCGGAGCGTTTGAGGGCCTGGGTTGTAAAGGGCGGGAACACCCCCACTGCATCCACCTGTCCACCGACAAATGCCGTAGCAGCCTGTCCTGTCTCCAATGGCACAAATTCAATATCGTCTGGTGTCATGCCCGCTTTCTTCAGGCCTTGGAGGAGGAGAAAATGATCGACAGTGCCTTCTTCAGCAGCCACTTTCTTGCCCTTGAGATCTTGAATCGAATTAATTCCCTCCCGAACAATGATTTTGTCATTTCCGGTTGAGTGATCGTTCACCAAAACAATGACTAAATCCGCTCCACCTGCTAAGGAACTGACTGTATCTCCCAAGGTTTGGCTGTTGGCATCCAATTGCTTGGCATTGAGAGCATTAATGGATTCCAAATACCCATCAAACCATTTGAGATCCACCTTAACGTTGTTATCTACAAAAATTCCCTTGTCAGCCGTGATTTGCCAGGGGAACCAGCCCGGCCAGGCACTAAAACCTAAGCTCACTTTGGGACTGGAGGACGTGGCATCTGGTGAGGTTTGGGGGCCAGTTGTACAACTGACAATTAACAAAAGACTGAGGCAAAACAGGCCAATGGAAACTAAAAGTGAACGCCGTTTCATGAGTTAGTCCATATAAATACGGGAAAATAATAAAAAGCCCTGGAAAGCAAATTGGATTTGGCTAAGTCTGTGGCAGGGGCAGCAGGGTAGAGAGGCAACAACCAGGCCGGGGATAGCTTGTCTTTGGCCCTCTAATCTAGGCCAGTATGGAGAGGACTAGGGTCGGCATCTGTTACATTCGCTACATTCTAGACTCTCCTGGGCGTTGGCTTGGGATATAAATGTCCCTGAGACGCTTCTCGGTGCGCAAATTTATATCCTGGCAGATCGCGAATCATCGCCTCAAATCCTAGAAACGTTGCTACAGAAATGCGTTCTAAATTACCCATCTAGCCCTAAATCAGTCACCCTCAGGACGCTGTCTTGGCAAGGCCCAAGTTGATCAACTAAGGTGGAGGGATACCCCTTGAGTCTAGAATCTCCATGCAAAAGCGTCTCACGGAAAACAATACAGAGGTTATGCGCCGGGCCGAACAATTGGTCGCAGCGTCCTCCAACCGCTATCGAATTACCGTCCAAGTTGCCCAGCGAGCTAAACAGCGCCGAGCCTTGGATAATGAAGAATTTGATGAAGTCACCATTAAACCCATTACTCGCGCCATTCTGGAGATGTCGGATGAACTGACCCAGCCGGAGATTCTTGCTGATTAAGGAGCATGGTGTATGGGGCCCAGGTGGTTTTGGTTAACCGTTGTCTTGGTGGCAGTTGCCCTGATGGGTTTCCACAGCCAAGAGTTGATTCCTAGCAGCCAGGCCCAAACCTATCTTGGCCCCAAACAAGCGGCGAGCCAAATCTATCAAGCTCTCCCGGACTTGCCCCTGGAAAATACCTATCTCCGGCAGGATAGCGGGGCCGTTGCCACAGATAGCACCTTAGTTGAACGGTTTATCCAGTACCACACTAGTGTTAAGGGACGCTCTCCCTTTTATCGCTTCGATTGGCAGTTAACCTTTGCTGATTACTTAGGCTTGAACGATTATTTAGAGCCAGCCGCCTACCCCGGCCGAAACTTTTTAAGCACGAACCCGATGGCCCAGGATATTGCGGCCATTCAAACCCTGACCTATGCCCAACGCCAATCCCTCTTGAAAATCCTGGCCACCTTGTATGGGGATCGGGAAATAGTTCTCAGCCCGCCGGCTCAAACTGCCTCGCCGATCCCCGCTGTGGCACCCCCTACCCCCCAATTAGGGCCCGCCCCCAGGCCTGGAGAAGCTGATTTATTAGCCCCACCCCCCCAACCCCGCCCCAGGCCCACCGGAGATGCTCGTTTCCTTTTACCTTAACCAGATATTATGGGGAGAATCAGCAGTGACTGCCACATCTAAAGTCAAAATACAAAAGAAAAATTGGACAGATGCCGAATTCATGGCCCTACCTCAATCTGGTCTATCACAGTGCCCAAGAACCTGAGTATTTATTGAAGTCTGCTGATGTTCTCAGCGGTGAAGCGGTGATTTCGGGCTTAACAATTCCGATTGCAGATTTCTTTCAAGGTCTCTAATGCCCAGCGTTTTAAGACACTCTGTTGTTCTGAACCACTATGACCAAACAAATTCATCAGGGGCAGGGTTGGCGATTGGGGTGGGATCAGTCTGAGCAAGAATTTCAGGGGCTTTTAGGAACGGATAACTGGGCGGTGGAATTAACGGCTGCAGAAATGCAGGATTTCTCGACCCTTTTGCAACAACTGGCTAGCCAAATGACTGAGATGCAAGCCCATCTAATGCCGGAAGAAGCCCTGGCCTGTGAAGCGGAAACCGAGCGGGTGTGGTTAGAAGTGTCGGGTAATCCCCAGGCCTACAGTTTGAGGCTGATGCTGATTTCGGGGCGGCGGGTGGAGGGTGAATGGTCAGTGGCTGCGACGCAAGCTCTATTAACAGCGATTCAGCTATTGCCCATGACTGCCCATCAGGTATAACAAGGCCATCCGCACGGCCACGCCACTGGTAACTTGGTTTTGAATCAGGCTAAATCCGGGGTCATCCATCAACGCTGAGCTAATTTCAACACCACGATTCACAGGGCCTGGGTGCAGCACTTTCACATCCGGGTGGCAGAGTTTCAGACGTTGGTGGGTGATGCCATAGGTCTGGTGGTATTCGCGCAAACTCGGGATGAGTTGCTGCTCCATCCGCTCTTTTTGGAGGCGCAGGGTCATGACAAAATCAGCATTTTCGAGGGCGGGTTCCAACTGCCAGTGAATTTTGGCTCCATAGTTGGCAAAGCTTTTCGGGAGGAGCGTGGGTGGCCCGGCTAGATGGATTTCAGCTCCGGCGGTTTTGAGGCTATAGAGATTGGAGCGCGCTACCCGTGAATGGAGCACATCCCCGACAATGGCAACTTTTTTTCCTGCGAGACTCCCGGCCTGGGGGTTTTCTGGGTTGAGGAGGGTCGAGAGTGTGAATAAATCCAACAGGGCCTGGGAAGGATGTTCATGGCAACCGTCTCCCGCATTCAGCACACCTACTTGACCGCCTAGACGATCCATCTCAGCCGCAATAGTTGCCGGAACCCCCGATTGTTGATGGCGGATGACCATAAATTCAGTTCCCATCGCCCAGAAGGTTTTGGCCGTATCGAGAATGGTTTCCCCTTTACTCAGCGCGGAAGTCCCAGGGGCAAAGTTGAGAATATCGGCGGAGAGGCGTTTGGCGGCCAGCTCAAAACTGTTGCGGGTGCGGGTCGAGGCTTCAAAAAAAAGATTGGCAACCACCCTGGCCTGGAGTGTCGGGACTTTTTTAGTGCGACGGCTGAGGACTTCTTGGAAACTCTGGGCAGTCTTAAGGACGGTATTGAGTTCCTCCAGGCCAAAGTCAGACAGAGAAAGAATATGGCGGCGATGCCAACTGGTCGGTAAGCTCATAGGTTATTGATTTGAGACCGGAGTCAAGCCTAGTTCAGCGGCGAGTTCCTGGGCAGTCAAGACTTCATAGCGTTCAAAGGGTTGGTGAATCCAGGGATTATGAGGTAGATATTGGACAACATAATTGGGGGTAAAGACAGAGCAAGCCTTTTGCCACAGTACCGCCGTTTTGACTTCTTCCACATAAAAGCCATAACTCCGGTCTAGCCAGGCCAAGCTTTTTTGCATCGTGATCCCCGAATCCACCAAGTCATCCACAATTAAAACCCGGCTCCCCAGATTTGGCGTAGTCATTGTTAAGTCACGACTAAAGGTAACGGATCCGCGCACCCGATTTCCCTCTCCCCCATAGGAAGATACAGCCAAAATCGCCATCGGTTGATTAAATAAGCGACTCAGCAAATCCCCAACCCGTAAGCCCCCTTTAGCCAAGCAGAGAATCTGATTAAACTCCCATCCCGATTGATAAATTTTGACGGCCAACGCCTCAATCAACCGATGATAATCATCCCAACTCACCCATAGATCGGTCGCTGGGGAGGATAAAGCAGCATTGGTTAAGGCTTGAGACACAAGATCACATCCAAGGGAGTGTATAGAGTGAAGCAAAATTAAGCAATTTATCGGTATAGTGCGATTAGAGACCCCAACTGAGTCCCAACCCCTCAGCACCCTTAAATTATTTTAGCCAGTTCAGGAATTATCCCATGAGCAATCCAAATCCAGTGGAACTTGTCCAAAAAAGCTATTATGCAGCCATTGGGGCAGTCTCTTCCGTGGTGGAATCTGTCCAAGATAGCCAAAAACGGGATGCCACCCTGGCCCAAGTCCAACAACTGATTACCAATCCCTCCAGCGATAAGATTCATGCTGTTGCTAAAACTTTGGCCGAAAAAGGTCAGGTGACGGAGCAGCAGGCCCGCAAATTTGTGGACACAATCCTCGATAATCGTTCTGTCCCGACAACCGCCAAACCGGCCTCTAGCACCACCCAACAACTCCAGGCCGAGTTGATTGCCTTGACCCAAACCTTAGCGAATCTGCGCGGACAACTGGAAACCCCCGCCAGCCCTTAGTTTAGAAATCTCAGCCCACGCCGATGCCATTATCAGGAGCCGCACGCCTTTTTTGGGGACTGGCCGGATTGAGCCTAGTCCTTTACCTTCTACGTGGGTTTAATGTTCTGGCCTTACCTGGGGCCTGGTTCATGGGCCTGGGCCTGGTAACGTTTTTTGTTGGCCTGTTTGCCCTGCGGGTCAGTATTCGGAGGAGATATTGATCCCGAATCTCCTTTGAAACGTCATTTGAAGACAATGCAAATGCAAATAGGTAGAGTATAAAAACACTAATGAATTTGACAGGAATTCAATATCCAATTTTCAATTTGCATCCATACGGGCACTCCCTCAAACAATGACTCCTAGACTGCCAAGCATTGTAGAACAAAGCCAATACACCGTTATGCAGATTGTCATAAGATTTGATTAAAAGTCCCTGATTTAGGCTCACCTCAACTCTGTCTTGATTTTCTTGGCTCGCCCCGCAACAGATTTCCTAGGATCGTGAGCCAATCTCTCTAAATGTGGCAATAACCACTCTTTCAATATCGAGTCCTTTTTTGCCCATTTACTTAGGGTATCCATCGTATTATTTAAGACGATCCAATCTGTGTAAGTTTCAAGATTTTTTTGAAGAATCTTCTTCGCATTGTTTTTCTGCGTCTCTGACATAAAGACCGAAAGAGTCTGAAATAAATTTGCCAAAGTCCACTGCGCTGAGGGTTGCTTAATATTTGATATTTCAGAAATAAGTTTATCAATATACGGAATAAGCCATTCAGGATTTTCTAAAGATATTCTCTTAATGGCATTAGATGTGCGAAGTCGAACAACTTCATCAGCACTGAAATAACAATTGTATAAATCCAAAAGTCTTGTGGAATCAGTCAATACTATATTAACCACCTCAATTGTTCTACCAAGAGAGTTTGGATGCCCTCCTGTAAGCATTTCTTCAAAAGATTCACTTGTCATACCCATCTTTTCTTTAAGCTAAGGCTGCTTTCCCTCAAACATTGTAGGTTATCCAGTAGAGGGGCTTTATTTCTGCATAACTCGCTGGGAAGCAACATAGCCCCATCGATCACAGGATAAGTTTACTCAGATTTAGTTTTGTTCGGCAGCCAGTTGGGCGAGTTGGGCTTGTTGATCTTTGCTGATACAGGCCTGGATGATTGAGTCAATCTCACCTTCCAAGGCAGACCCTAAACTGAAGTTTTCGCCCAAACGGTGATCTGTGACACGATCGTCCTTATAGTTATAGGTGCGAATTTTCTCAGACCGATCCCCTGTGCCCACCTGTGACCGGCGTAGATCTGTGATGGCCCCCTGCTGTTCCCGGAGTTTGATGTCGTACAACTTGGCCCGGAGAATTTGCATGGCCCGTTCTTTGTTTTTCAGTTGCGAGCGTTCTTCCGTACAAAAAATCCGAATCCCCGTAGGTTTGTGGAATAAATCAACGGCTGTTTCAACCTTGTTAACGTTTTGCCCCCCTGCCCCACCGGAGCGAGCCGTACTCATTTCAATATCTTTCGGGTCAATTTGAACTTCCACTTCATCCACTTCCGGCATAATCGCAACAGTCGCAGTGGAGGTATGAACCCGCCCCCCAGCTTCAGTCGCTGGCACCCGCTGCACCCGATGCACCCCCGCCTCATATTTCAACTTGCTATAGACCCGTTCCCCTTTGATTTCCAAGATGGCCTCTTTGAAGCCCCCCATTTCCGCCAAGGATTCACTGACTAAGCTCACCTGCCAGGCCTGGGTTTTGGCGTATTTGGAATAGAGTCGAACCAAATCCCCGACCCAAATTCCAGCTTCATCCCCACCGGCTCCAGCCCGAATTTCTAACATGATGTTTTTGTCATCATTGGGATCCCGGGGCAAGAGGAGGACTTTGAGTTGGCTTTCCAGGCTCTCGACCGTTTGGCTCAGTTCCGTGACTTCCTCCTCCACGAGTTGCCGCAACTCTACATCGGATGCAGACTCCCGCAGCAGTTGCTTGGCTTCGCTGAGTTCTTGGGTGGCTTTTTTCCAGGCCCCGTAAGTATCAACAGTTTCCTCTAGAGCCGCCCGATGCCTTGCCACCTTTTGAAACTCATCAGGGTTCACAGCCACATCTGGGTCGGCCATTCGCTTGGTGAGTTCCTCAAAGGTTTGTTCGACTGACCGGAGTTTATCCAGCAAATAGGCTTCTGCCATGATGACCACCGGAGTTGAGCAGGGATTAAACCTTACGGGAGTAGTATTCTACCACCAGCAGTTCATTGACTTGCAAGGCCACCCATTCCCGCTCGACAACGCCATTGACTTTGCCCGTGAAGGTATTTTTATCAAACTCTAAATGGGTCGGGAGATTAGCCAGGCCTGGGCTTTGTAAGTTAGCCTCCACGAGTTGCCGTGAGTTATCCCGTTGGCGCACCCCAATGATTTCACCCGGACGGACTTGATAGCTAGGAATTGAAACGGCCCGCCCATTCACAGTGATATGGCCATGGTTGACGAGTTGGCGAGCGGCTGGAATTGTCGGGGCCATGCCCATCCGAAAAACCGTATTATCCAAACGCATTTCCAACAGTTGGAGTAGGGCTGTTCCGGTTGAACCACTGACCCGCCGAGCTTTACGGACATAGCGAACCAGTTGCCGCTCCGACACGCCATAGTTAAACCGCAGCTTTTGTTTTTCTTCAAGCCGAGTTGCATATTCTGATTTTTTCTTGCGGGCCTGACCGTGCTGTCCGGGGGGATAAGACCGTTTCGGAGATTTACGGGTCAGTCCAGCTAATTCACCAAGGCGGCGGACAATTCTCAGGCGGGGGCCACGATATCGAGCCATGTAACGTTCCTTACTGTGGGTATCCTACTAAGCAAAAGTTGAGCGATGCCGAGGGCGATAATAACCCTGGGAATTGCTTAAAACCAGGCCTGGGTTGTGTGAAAAATCCCAATACCGGGTAAGTCTTTCTAGTATAGGGGGCAATGACCACCCAAGCAAGTCCCGATTTGGGATCACCGTAGAATAGCAGGCCAGCTTGACTTCTGAGGCTAATTCCTGAGTCCGTCAGAGGGCATCGCCCACCCAATTCAGGGAGTCAGTTAGCCTGATGCTATACCTTAAGATAGGTGAATTGACCAGCAATCTAGCAATTGAACGAGGCCCCTATGGCAGATGTGGCAAGCAGTCCTGAGAAGCAAAAAGCCCTCAACTTAGTTGTCAACCAAATCGAAAAAAGTTTTGGTAAAGGCAGCATTATGCGGCTGGGAGATGCCACTCGCATGAGGGTGGAAACCACTCCCACCGGGGCTTTAACCTTAGATTTGGCCTTGGGCGGTGGGATTCCCCGCGGGCGTGTCATCGAAATCTATGGGCCAGAAAGTTCCGGGAAAACAACCCTCGCCCTGCACGCCGTGGCCGAAATTCAAAAAGCCGGGGGAGTGGCCGCCTTTGTAGATGCAGAACACGCCTTGGATCCAACCTATGCTGCGGCTCTGGGAGTAGATATTGAAAACCTCCTGGTGGCCCAACCCGATACGGGGGAAGCGGGCCTGGAAATTGTCGATCAACTGGTGCGCTCAACGGCTGTGGATGTGGTGGTGGTGGACTCGGTGGCAGCCCTAGTTCCACGGGCAGAAATTGAAGGCGAAATGGGGGATACCCACGTTGGCCTCCAGGCCCGATTGATGAGCCAGGCCCTGCGAAAAATTACGGGGAATATCGGTAAAACTGGCTGCACCGTGATTTTCTTAAACCAACTCCGGCAGAAAATTGGCGTCACCTATGGGAATCCCGAAACCACGACGGGGGGTAACGCCCTCAAGTTCTATGCTTCGGTACGCTTAGATATTCGCCGAGTCCAGACCCTTAAAAAAGGCACAGAAGAATTTGGAATTCGAGCCAAGGTCAAAGTGGCTAAAAACAAGGTCGCTCCCCCCTTCCGCGTTGCTGAGTTCGATGTCATCTTTGGGAAGGGCATTTCCAGCCTCGGCTGCATTGTTGATATGGCCGAAGAAACCAATGTCATCACAAGGCGCGGGGCCTGGTACAGCTATGAGGGAGATAATATTGCCCAAGGCCGGGACAATACGATCAAATACCTCGAAGATAATCCCGAGTTTGCTCGGAAAGTGGAGAACCTAGTGCGAGAAAAACTGGATAAAGGGGCTGTAGTTTCGGCAAATTCCGTCGCCCATCCCCATGATGAAGCTCAAGTAGAGGAAGATTGAGCTAGTTGCCATTCCCGATAGGCCCCATAAACCCCTTGGACGTTATACCAATTCAGGAAAATCCGGGCTACCTCTAGGGCTAGCTGGGGTTTACCGCGGTCAATTAACCATTGCAAGACTGGGGCTAACGTCCGTTCATTGAGTTGCCCGCCCAAGGATAAAAGTCCCCATAAAATCCGATGGAGCCAGGTCATTTGAATCATGAGGCGGACATCAAAGGTGGGATGCTTCTGATAAAAAATCACTCCCATCCGCCCCCGTTGAATTTCCTGGTCAATCAGGTGGGGAATTTGTTGCAAGCTAAAGGGAGGATGCCAATGATAGCCAACCGCAGTGGGAGCTTTGATGAGTTTCAGACCCATGTTTTTCAGGCGTACCCCCAGTTCCAAATCCTCCCAACCGTAGAGGGTAAAGCTGCGATCAAAGAGGCCGGCTTCGATTAACCAATGACGGGCAATGGCAACATTTCCGGTGGCAAAAAAGGCAGCCGAAAAGTCGGTAATTTTGTAGGGTTCGGCGGTGGGTTCCTCAAAATTAGAGGTATTAATCACCCGACCGTAGGTAAAACAGCGATCATGCCCCAGTTCTTTTTGTCCTTGACCCAGGGCAATGGCATGGGCTTGGAGAAACGTTTCCGTGACAACCAAATCACTATCAATAAAAATAATCGTGTCCCCTTGGGCCTGGAGAACCCCTAAATTGCGGGCTGCAGCTGGCCCTTGATGATCTTGCCGAAATAGTCGGACATGGGGGAATTCTGTCGGGTTGGCCTGGAGCCACGGAACGGTGCTATCCGTCGAGCCATCATCAACCACTACCACCTCATAGCCATCAATTCCCAGATTGGCCCCGTAGGACTGGGCTTCCAGGCCCCGCAAACACTTTTCTAAAATTGGCAGACGATTGTAGGTCGGAATGACAACACTGAAAAACATAACGCGCAACCGTGACTATACCTTTAGCCTACAGGCCACCCAGAATAATCAGGTATGAATAATAATTTTCTCTGGGGTAATATCTGTGGGTAGGTACAAATCTCCACAGGAAAATATTGAGCCAGGCCAGGAAATTTCTTGAAACCTCAAAAAACTCCGCAACCGGACTCAACCAATTTTATTAAAATGTTATCAACTTAAAGAGTGCTGGAGAGTGGAGTGAACAGAGACATTAATCCGTAGAAATTAGCCCGCTGCTACCTTTTCTTCTGCTAGCTCTCGAAGACTGGGAAAGAGAAAATGATTCTCTTCAACATACTGAGCCCCAAACAACCCTTTCTCCGCCCAAAAATAGCGATCCGTGGTGTGTTCGTTGCGTTTGACAAGGAGTAGTGCAGGAGGAGGGATTTCCTTTGATTGAATAAACTTGCGGGCCGCCGTTACAGGTTTGTCCTCACCACTTTCAATGCTAAATTGAGGTACACACTCCAAGATTCTCCGTCCCTCAAGACGACGACGACTTTTCCGCTTACGCCTTCTGGCCAAGTTGCTTTACCTCCTTATGCCATGCGAGTTTGTTGTGAGCTATACAAAATTCGACTTCAAGTATATCCGGTCACTCTTGGGAATTTCAACTTTTCTTAATTCTTTGATACACATTTTATTCATTCGACTTATATCTAATAGAATATAAAGGCCATCTTAGAGAACTGTTAAGGGATTAGGAGAGCGTTGAGGCAGAGTCGGTTGTGGTTTAGCTGTATTGTTCATTAGAGATTTTGGGGGGCTAGAATTCCATGATGATTCAGCGATTGATTGACCGAGTGCAAAGCACAAAAGTGTTGACATCATCCCTAACAAACCAAATTAGTCAATTACTCTGGAAACGAGATTATGATAGTCAGGATATGGAAGCCTTAGCTCAGTTGATGGATGCCCTCGATATGGGTGAAATTCTAGAAAAGTTCTAACCGAGGATCACGGTAAACTTGAATCGTCATCTAGTTTGGAATATTGAGGGGTCATTGATTGATGAATAAGCTGTTCTCGGCCTTGGTTTTATCGGGTTTTGTCTGGATGGGTTCGGCTTCTCTAGCTTTATCCCAATCTGCACCCCCACCCGATCTGTCTTTAATTGGTGCAGAGGATGCGAACAAACTTGGCCTGACTCCGCCCCAAATCAAGGGCATTGTTCAACTCCAAAAACAGATTCACAGCAATATTGAGGGGATTCTAACTCCACCGCAACTACAAAAGTTCCAGGCCAGCTTGTCCCAAGGCGCAACCACCCGTGATGCCCTAAAATCCGCTGATCTTAACATTCGCCAAAAAGTCCGAGTTAAGAATGTTATGGAAGGAGCAATCGCCGAACTGAAAACTATCTTGACCCCAGCCCAATTTGCGGAGATTCAAGCCAAGCTGCAATAGCGATTGATATGACCAACACCTCGACTAAAGTTTCTACCTTAAAACGTCACCTTAATGATTTATCCAAAGCCGATTTAATGGCCGAAGTAGTTGAGTTGTTCAATTAGTTCTCGGTTGTTAAAAGCTATTACCAGGCCCGGCTTTCTCCCCTGGGGGATGTTGAACTGAGTAACGACTATAAAGCCATCATCAAACATGAGTTTTTCCCAGAGCGCGGGTATGGTAAAGCAAGACTCTCCGTCGCTCGCAAGGCGGTTCTAGAATTTAAGAAGGTGGCTGGCACAAGCGTTTTGCAAGCTGATTTGATGATCTATTATGTCGAAATGGGTGTGAAATTCACCAACGCCTACGGGGATATTGAAGAACCTTTTTATAACAGCATGGAGAGTATGTATCTCAACGCAGCTAAGTTTATTGTTAGGCACGAACTACAATCTCTATTTCAAGAGAGGTGTCAAGAACTAGTCACTGAGACAAGAGGGATTGGTTGGGGCTTCCATGATATGCTTTCTGAAATTTATGAAGAACATTTTAAGTCCGCATAACACTAGGATATTTTGAACTGCTTCGTGATGATTGTAGGAGTGATAATCCGTTGAGATCCCATAAAATGAAAAAACAGCCCAGAAACTATAAACAGAGAGCCACAAGGGTTTTCACCTGAGATGTAAGATTGGCAATGAAAGTTTGGGTGACGGGTAAACTATCCACCACCAGGCCCACACACAGAACCATCATGTAGAGAATTGAAAACTTAAACAATGAGCGGGCCCGATCTTTATCCCCAGGAGCTTGCATTAAATCCCAGGCCCGGTAGATGAAACCCACTCCTAACCCAACGGCCACTAAACCATAGAGCCACCCCGCCACATGACAGGGATAGACTAGCAATAGACTTGTTGGCAGAAGGACGAGAGTGTAGATAAAAATTTGCTTAGCTGTCGGCCCATCCCCATTCACCACGGGCAACATGGGGACATTCACCTTGGCATAGTCTTCTTGGATCAGCATCGCCAAGGGCCAAAAGTGGGGCGGAGTCCAGACAAAGATGATGGCAAATAAGACCCAGGCCGGCCAACTCAGTTCTCCAGTCACAGCGGCCCAACCCACTAAGGGCGGAATGGCCCCAGCCGCACCCCCAATGACAATATTTTGGGGAGAGGATCGCTTCAGCCAATGGGTATAGACAGCTACATAGACAACTATCCCAGCCATCGCTAAACCAGCACTGAGGAGATTGGCAAAAATGGAGAGGAGGGCAAATGAGGTCACGGCTAAGGCCCCAGCAAATACTAAGGACTCCCAAGGTTGGATCCGCCCGGCGGGTAGGGGCCGAGAACTGGTTCGTTCCATGATCTGGTCAATGTCCCGGTCATAGAAGCAATTAATAGTATTAGCCGCCGCCGCCGCCAAAGCCCCACTCACCAAGGTCACCAGCAGGAGCAGCGGATTAACAGCCCCCTGACTGGCCACTTCCATCGCTGCGGCCGTGGTAATTAAAAATAGCAAAATTAAGCGGGGCTTCGTCAGTTGGTAATAGTCGCCCAAAATGGCAAATAGGTGACGCTGGCCTGGTGTTGTCCAAGTCGTATCTTGCATAGGGAATATCCGTAAAGCTAAATCAGTGAACCAGAGTCATGAGGGGGAAAAAGGAGCCGATTTTTCCAGGGAAGTCGTGGTGAAGTCTCGGGCGACAAAGGTTGTAAAGGCCACTAAAGTCCCTAATAAGGCAGCCCCAACCATTTGATGGGCCACGGTTAGGGCCGGGATGGCCAATTTGAGGTTATAAGTCGTACTGCCCAAGAAAATCTGCAACAGCAAACAGAGAAAGATGAGTTGCCCCAGTTGACGCAACAGGGGATGTAGGGCCGCTTGTCGCCAGGCCAGTATCCCCACCACCAAGGAGGCTAAACTTGCTGGAACAACCCCCACTAGATGACTATTCATGACCCCACAAAGCCGATCACCATAAAGACACTGGTGTAAAGCCCATTGGGAAGACGCTAGCCCACCTAAAATACTTTGGCAATAAACAAGGACTGCCGCCCCCAGGCCCCAGCCTTTCAACCAGCCCGCTGTACCGACTCCTTGATAGGGTGTTAACCAGGCCGTGAGGACAACCAAGGTGCAAAAGAACAACAGGCCGGTTCCCAAATGGGCCGTGACAATTTCAAAGCGGAGTAGTTCTGTCACTGTTAGTCCGCCTAATATGCCTTGAACAATCACCAGGAGTAAACTAAAGCTCGCTAAGACAGCCCAACCCTTGGGAACATGGGCCCGCCAGTACCAGGCCAACCCAGTGAGTCCAATGGCAAACACCCCCATACTGGTGGCAATCAGGCGATGAAACCACTCCAAAAAGACTTGCAAGTTCATCTGCTGCTTCGGAATTAGCTCGCCATAGCAGAGGGGCCAATCGGGACAAGCTAAACCCGCTTCCATCACCCGTGTGGCACTACCAACCCCCATCAGAAAGAGGGTCATGACAGTCATTAACACCACAAGGCGATAGAGCCAGGCCTGGGCAATGGTTTTGGCAGCATCTAGGTTTGGGGGTTTAGGAGAACCCGAGGGAGTTAGGGTCAGTCGTTCCAGCATAGGCGGTTAGGCAGTGAGACTCGTCTCGAAATACACTCCCCATAGTAGAGAGGGTTTCCCTGGGGATCAGAAAAATCGTGAAAATCTATAGCTTTTCTTTAAGTTTGAAGCGGAGTATATACTTTTGTAACTATAGTGTTACTCATTTAGGACTCTTATTGGGACAAGTCAGGTAATGCTTTATGGACAGTGTTTTTAAGATTTCTACTCTCTCAGAACGATCTGCGTAACACTAAAGATTCAGATTGAGATTCCAGGCCAATGGCATCAGGAGGTCGGGATTAGGTTTCAAGTGTCCCAAGGTTGCAGCCCCCTGTGCAGATTGATCTGTAAGCGGGACTCAATCGCATAGTTTATCCTAGCTGCGGTGACTACTTTGCCTGGGCTATAGAACTGTTATATTAAAGAATCTGGGTCATGAACTCCGGCCTGGCGGCATAGCCAAGTGGTAAGGCAGAGGTCTGCAAAACCTTTATCCCCCAGTTCGAATCTGGGTGCCGCCTTTTCAGGTCAAAGAATTTTCTTATCTTGATGGATATTGGTCGGGCTGGAACCCTTGTAAGCGCAGAGCATTCGTTACAACCGAGATAGAACTGAAGGCCATGGCTCCCCCCGCGAGAATGGGATTTAAGAGCCACCCCCAGATCGGATAAAACAGCCCCGCCGCAACTGGAATGCCAATGCCGTTATAGATGAGGGCAAAAAAGAGGTTTTGGTGGATATTCCGGAGAGTAGCTCTGGATAATTGAATGGCGGTGACAATAGCTTGGAGATCCCCGGAAATTAGGGTAATGTCACTGGCGGCAATGGCCACATCAGTCCCTGTACCAATGGCAATCCCTACGTTGGCCTGGGCTAAGGCGGGTGCATCGTTAATCCCATCCCCGACCATGGCCACAATCTGTCCCTGGGCCTGGAGTTTTTCGATCATGGCCGCTTTGGCAGCAGGTTTGACTTCGGCCAACACCTCCTTAATACCCACTTCTGCGGCAATGGCCTGGGCCGTATCCCAACGATCTCCTGTCAACATGACTACTTTTAAGCCCATCCGTTGGAGGGTTTGCACAACTGATGAGGATGAGGGTTTCAGGCTATCGGTAATTCCCACCAGGCCCTGCATTTCACCGTTAATCGCAATCCCAATCCAACTGTGATCTTGGGCTAACGCTGGGGGTAAGAACGATGCCGGAATGTGCAGGGATTCTAACCAAGTCAAGCTGCCCACCTGGACAAAATTCTGATTGACGTTCCCTTGCACTCCTTCACCCGGCCAGGCCTGGAACATCTCGGCATCGGGAATGGGAACTGCTTGGGATTGGGCATAGTTGACAATGGCCTGGGCGAGGGGATGCTCAGATAGCCGTTCCACCGCCGCAGTTTGAGCGATCAGGGTTTGGGTTTCTGGGGTGGTCAGGTCCGGTCGGGTTAGCCAGTGGGTTACGGTTGGTTTGCCCTGGGTCAGCGTTCCCGTTTTATCAAGAACAATGGTTTGAATCTTGGCGGCCAGTTCTAAGCTATCCGCCCCTTTAATTAAAATTCCATATTCGGCTCCTTTGCCTGTCCCCACCATGATCGAAGTCGGAGTGGCCAGGCCAAGGGCGCAGGGGCAAGCAATGATCAGGACTTGGATGAGGGTGAATAGGGCTAAGGTCAGGTTTCCCGTCAGCAGCCACCAGGCTAGGAAGGTCACAAGGGCAATGCCAATCACGACTGGGACAAACCAGGCCATGACTTGATCGGCACGGCGTTGAATGGGGGCGCGACTATTTTGGGCCTGCTGCACCAGTTGAACCATCTGGGCTAAAAACGTCTCCCGGCCAACTTTTGTCACTTGTACCTGTAAGCTACCCGACTGATTGAGAGTCGCCCCAATCACCGCGTCCCCTGGCTGCTTAAAAACAGGTTGGCTTTCCCCAGTAACCAGGGCTTCATCAACATTGGACTGCCCCCCTAGAACAATTCCATCTAAGGGAATTTTTTCACCCGGCCGGATCAACACCACATCCCCCACCTGTATCGCCGTAGTCGCAATTTCAAGGTCTCCCTCAGGACGGACGACTCGGGCTGTTTGCGGTTGTAAGCCAATGAGTTGTCGAATGGACTGGGACGTTTGCCGTTTAGCCCGTTGTTCTAAGTACCGCCCCAGAAGCACCAAGGTAATGACAATGGCGGCCACTTCAAAGTAAACATGGTGGTCTAGACCCAATTGGGCGGCCCAGGCCGGGAAAAAAGTTAACACCAAGGAGTAGCCATAGGCCGCACTGGTTCCCAAGCTGACTAAGGTGTCCATTGTGGCGGTTCGATGTTGGGCGGCTATCCAGGCCTGGCGATAGAATGCCCCCCCCACCCAAAACTGGATCGGTGTCGCCAGAAGAGCCTGTACCCACGCGGATTGTAAGAACTGGGGAATGCCTGGATCCCAGCCCAGCATCATGGGTAATGCCCCCAAGACGATCAAAATACTTAAGCCACTGCCCCAATACACTTGCTGCCGGAGTTGACGTTGGGATTGTCGCCAGGCCTGGTTTTCGGTAGTTGAATCCATGAGCAGGGCGAGGGGGTCTTCGATGTAGGTCGCGCCATACCCGACGGCTTGGACGGCCTGTTCTAAATCCGCAATCGTTGTTAGGGTAGGGTCAAGTTCTACGCTGGCTTGGGTGGTAGCAAAATTGACGTGACATTCTCGTACCCCTGGTAAGGCTTGGATCGCGTTAGTAATGGTTTGGACACAGGCCCCGCAGCGTACCCCAGTGAGTTGGAGGGTGATCATTGGACGGCATACCCGGCCTGGATAATTGCAGCCCGAATAGCAGCCTCCTGGGCCTGGGAGATGACTCTGACTACTTTTGTCTCCAAGTCGGCGGTAATTTCGGCATCGGCATCAAGGGCCTGGATGGCCTGGCGAATCAGATCACCGCAACCCTCACAGACCATATCTGTCACATAAAACTGATAGCTCTGCATGACTTCTGCCTCCAGCCTCGGAAACTCTACCTTTCATGCTAGGGCCTTTGACAGGGGGTAAAACCAAGCCCAGGAAATCCACACTGCCTGATGTTTTACTTCAGCCATAGGGTGCGGCTATGATCGGGGCAAGAGTTTTACAATGATTTTTTGAGGCAGTTGTTAGCATGAATCGTCTGCCAGGCCAAAGGAAACCCAAAGGCAAGGTCACAGAACCGATCCATCGCTTGGGTCAAGATCTACAGCGAATTGGCTGGATTGGGTTTTGGATTCAGGTCGTTTTTGCTTTTTTGTCATTAATTATCATCTTGACAGTATTTTTTGGCCGCAATTTTAATGCCAGCCAAATTCAAGCTCCCAATCGTTCCAATTTTGGCCTGATTTTAGCCTGTATTGGTTTAATTTTTCTCTCTATTGGCATTTATTGCAACTTTCGCTATCCGCAACTGGGTCGTCAAATGGATAACCCGGAAAAACGTCCCCCTAAAGCAGAAGTTCTCAAGTATCTCAAGCTGGGTCTCTGGGTCAATGTCTTGGGAATGGTGTTCACCGTCATCGCAGCGGAGTGGAATGTGGGGATGCTGCTGCTAAGAGTTCTCTCCCTGCCCCAAGGAGCCGCAGTTTATGCCACAGGGCTATTAGTTGAACCCATTGATATTTTTGTCGTACAGTCAAAGATTAATATTATTGCTGCTCAATTGACAGGAATTATTTCCGCGTTGTGGTTGCTACTGCGAGTCAATCAAAATCAACCCTAATTCAATCAAAATCAACTCTAATTCAATCACTAATTTAAATTCAAACCAGTCTCTTATTGTAGGGATAGTTCACATTAATATATTAAGTTATAATGCAAAATTCATTACTATTTCTCATGTCATCTTAAGGTAGGAGATACTAGCTGAATAAGAGATACTTGCAATGCTTGCGGAATAGCCTTAATCAAAAAGGTTATCAGCTTGCAAACATCCCTTGTTAAAGAGTGATTCGCTATTAAAAATACGAGACAAGGGGTATTTATGAAACTTTTAAACTGCTTTGTTTTAACCATGGGAGCTATCCTACTATCTTCCCAGCTTGCAAGTGCGGATATTGGCAATACGGCAACTCAACAGATGTGTACTCAATCAGGGAGCGATTCGGCCCCGCTGCCACCAAATCCAAATACAGATTGGGGTAATGGGGGACTCAATCGAAATCTTGATCGAATTGTTTACAAGCGTGAAATTATTGCCTATAAAATTAAGTGGAGTTCGGGCTGGAGTGTTTGGTATGTCAAGGGAGTTAATGATCTCTATTCGTTAACCACGCCCAGCGCCTCTCCGCCAGGGGCAGTTAATGCACGTCTCGCATGGATATATTTTGTTGATCACCAGCATCAATTTATTTCCTGCGATTGATAAAAGACTTAGCTGAGGGATAAGCGATGGGGCAAATCCAACTGGATGCGGACAAGCTCTCTATGTTTCTCTATGGAGTATTTTAGTCAAAACAAGAGAATTCACTGTCACTCCGATTGCGCTATCGTAAAATGAATCCATATTATGAGAGGAGTATCCTTATGGTGTGACGTTTGTATGCTCTACTAGTGTCAAAAATCATCTCTGTTTGATATATCTTATATTCATGTCAAAAATAATTCCTCAAACAATTGCTGAAAGAATCATTATTGCCCTTGATGTCCCAACAACCGAGGCTGCATTTAGATTAGTTGACCAAATTCCCCAGGCCAGCTTCTGGAAGGTGGGTTTAGAGTTGTTTCTTAGGGCTGGACACGAGGTCATTCCAGAACTGAAGGCTCGCCAAAAGCACATTTTTCTAGACCTCAAACTTCATGACATTCCCAATACCGTTGCGGCTGCCTGTCGAATCCTCGCGAACTATGGGGTGGACTTGTTAACTATTCATACAACGACTGGACGAACTGGCTTAAAAGCGGCTCAAGCTGCTCTCAAAGAATCATCTCAACAGTTGGGAATTTCGCCTGTAAAATTGTTGGGAGTGACCCTTTTAACCAGTTTTTCTAGTCGTGAACTAGCCTTTGATTTGAAAATCCCCCTCGAGTTACCTGACTATATTTTACAAATGGCCCTTTTAGCTCAGGAGTCGGACTTAAATGGGGTTATTTGTTCTCCTCAAGAAGCAACCATGATTCGCCAGGCCTGTGGAGAGGAATTTTTATTAGTTTGTCCGGGGATTCGTTTACCCAGTCAACAAAAGAAAGATGATCAACAGCGGACAATGACTCCCCAAGCCGCTTTCCAGGCCGGAGCGAACTACCTCGTGATTGGCCGGCCCATCACCCAGGCCACCGATCCTGCTCAAGCTTTCCAGACATTGCTTGAAACTTAGAGATTAGGAGAAGATTCTCCCCAATCAAGCCTAAAAATGCTGCCAGCGTTGGTCGGGATCAAGGGTCATGGTTTCAGTAGCAGTCATTAAGGTGATCCCCGGCCCAAGTGTAATTTCCCCAATTACTGCGGCATCGGCCCCAAGGTGAGGCATTAAGACTTTAGCGGCTTCCGGGGCTAGGGTTAAGACCAACTCAAAATCTTCCCCACCATATAGGCCCCAGGCCTGGCCTAATTCCCTTGGCAACTCCTTAACTAGGGGAAGTTGTTCTACCCAAAGGATGGCTCCCGTCTGACTTTGCTGACAAATTTGGATCACAGCATCCGCCAAGCCATCACTGCTATCCATCCCGGCAATCCTAGCTGTTGGTAAGTAGTGTTGAATGATCTCAATCACATCTAATCGGGGTCGGGGCCGTTGGTGGGTCTGAATCAGGGCTTGGCGTTGATGGGTGGTCAAAAACTCTCCCCAAGCTGGTTTTAACAATAGCTCCAGGCCCGCTCGCGCCGCCCCGTGGATCCCCGTTGCTAAAATCACATCCCCCGCCCGGGCCCTATGCCGATAGATTGCCGCTTGCGGATCTACTTCTCCCAAGGCCGTAATGGCTAGGCTTAACACATCTGACCGACAAACATCACCGCCTAAAATTGCCCCCCCCCCAAACTCTGTCAAGCAAGCTGCTAACCCCTGATAAATTTCCTCAACCCAGACCAAGGGTACATCCGGCCGTAAACTCAATCCGACTGTAATCCCCAAAGGCCTGGCCCCCATTGCTGCCAAGTCGGATAAATTTGCCGCGGCCGCCCGCCACCCCACATCCTCAGGGGTCATCGTCACAATCCCCGGCCGGGCCAGCCCTAAGCTAAAATGCACCCCATCTACCAACAAATCCGTTGTCACCACCACCTGTTGGCCGGGTGAGATTGACACTAAGGCTGCGTCATCCCCCACCACCTGGCCTGGACAGAACGTTTGGACAATTGCCAGTAGCCCAGACTCGCCAATATCCTTAACTAGGTGCATGGGAACATTGGCCTCAAATTCTCACGATCCAATTAGACCTAAGATAGCCGGCGAGCTAAATCATCACTGTTCCAGAATGGCTATTTTCCGGGCACTTCAACAACAACAGTAGCCGCAACAGGTTTACCCTGATAAACAATCTGATCATGATTATTCCCATTCAGGCTAACTTTAATCTCATTCCGGCCTGGAGCCAACGGGGGTAGAAAAAAGTCTGGACAATAGACACGGGTGACCATCTTGCCATTGATATACAAATGGCCATGACCTGTATTCACATTACTGGGGGTATTAATCGCCCCTGGCGTAAACTGGAAATTTGTTGTTTTAATCCTGAGGTTATAACCCCGTTTTTGATCAGGAGTGACTTCCAAAGCAATTGTTGGTGCAAGCTGACCCGCTCGGACTTCGATGATGCCATGACTATGCATTTCATGATGGTTTCCCCCCGCGACAGGCATCCCCAGACTTGGAAGAGGTAACAATCCTAAACCAACTACACTCAGGCCAACTAAACAACTACTTTGATTCATGATTTCAACAAACCAACAACCTGGAATATCTTATCCAAACTTGCTTACCTGTGAACCGATCTAGTAATGATCAGGGGCCAGCAAAAACCGCCGACTCGACATCTTCGCGACTGAGGGAATACTTAAAAGCACGTTTCATCTGATGTCCCGGTGCTTCATAGAGAACAGTGAGTTCCTCAATATCCAAGCTAATCCAGGCCTGCCATTGGGGTGTTTTAAGCTGCCAACAGTGTAATTGTTCCCGATGTTGGACACAGCCATGCTCCCGTAACCAGGCCTCGATCAGGGGCAGAGGATGATTGTAGAGGGGTGTATCCGGGGCAGGTAGGTTCATCAGGAATTTACTCAGACAAAAGCCAAGACAAAGCTCTCTGTAACCTAGCAAGATTATCTCAGTTCAAGCAACTAACTCCAGGCCTGGAGCATCAATTCTCCCCGACTAATGCCAACGACAATCGCCAAAACTAAGCACCCCAAAAACGCCAAGCCCAAGATAAACAAGGCAAAGATTTCCCCAGCCGATAAGGGCCGCTCTACCCCTTGCACCCCCAAGCCAACTCGCCATGAGTCCTTTTTATCTTGAGCTTTAGTCCCAGAGGCCGTAGTTTCAGCGTTTCCCCCCAAACTTTCTTGGCGCAGGTCGTATTGCTGCCGGAGGATTGGACTGTTTAAGACGGCATAGGCTTGGTTCAGAGCCTCAAACTTCTCCCGCGCTAAGGATAACGGCAACTGGGTCGTATCTGGATGATAGAGCTTACTTTTTTCCCGATAGGCCTGCCGTACTTGCACCAGAGATGCTGAGGGCTGAATTCCCAGAACATCATAATAAGTCAGCTTACGGGTAGAGGACTGAGACATATCGCAATGGACAGAGGAATGCAGGCAGTGTGAATAGAATCAGGTTAAATCGGATCGGCCAGCTTGAGTTGATATTTTCTCAACATCATAGGCGAGTGAACTCAATCTGTCATGGGTAAACCAAGCCGGGTCAGCTAACCTCCCCCTATTTAATCAGATCGAAGATCTTGAACATCGGCAAATACATCGCCACCAGAATCGAACCCACCATGCCCCCCAAGACCGCAATCATCAATGGCTCCATCACACTCGTTAAGGCTTTGACCGACTGCTCCACCTCATCCTCATAAAAGTCAGCCACCTTCATCAGCATCTTATCCAATTCCCCTGTTTCTTCACCAACATTGATCATCTGGGTGGCAAGGACAGGAAACACCCGCGCTCGTTGAATCGCAATACTCAGCATTCCCCCCGTTTGTACCTCTGCTTTGGCCGAGTCAATGGCATTGGCAATCACTTGATTTCCCGCAGTCTGGCTCACAATATCCAAGGAACGTAAAATAGGGACTCCAGAGCGGGATAATGATCCAAAGGTTCGACAAAACCGGGCTACTGCAGTTTTTTCCACCAACTCCCCAAACAAGGGCAATTTCAATAACAATTGGTCAAACATTAGCCGTCCAGGGGGAGTTTTATAATAAGCACGAATGCCAATCACCAGGCCAACAATGGAAATAATCAGCAAGGCCATGTACTGGGGAGTCCGTAAAAACTCACTCAAGTTCACCATGAACTGAGTAAAGGGCGGCAGATCTCCACCGAGTTGTTTAAAGATGCCATCAAAAACCGGAATTAAAAAAATCACCATCCCTAGGAAAATCCCCACTGCCAACAGCCCAACCACGACTGGATAAGCTAAGGCTGATTTAATCTGGTTATCAAGCCGGGCTTGGTCTTCCAAGAGCTTAGAAATGCGGTTCAAAACCTCATCCAGTACCCCCCCAGTTTCCCCGGCCTGGATCATCGCGACGTAGAGATTATCAAAGGCCTCCGGATGAGCCCGCATCGCGTCAGCCAGAGTCCCCCCCTGTTGAATATCGTTATTGACCGCCATCAGGACTTTTTTCAGCTTGGGATTCGTACATTGATCAGCCATCACCCCCAGGCCCCGCACCAGTGCCACCCCCGCATTCACCAGAGAGGCGAACTGTCGTGAGAAAATTGCCTTATCCTTCACCGTAATCTTGCTTAAAAAACTCAGGTCAAGGTCAGATTTAAGGGTCAGTTTCTGAGCTTCCTTAACCTCTAAAACCTGTAAGCCCTGACTCTGGATGGTAATCCGGGCATCACGAATCGAATCGGCGGTCTGCTTAACGGTCTTAAACTTACCCTGAGCATCTTTAACCCGTAATTCATAGGTCGCCATGGCTAAATTCCCTTTTTACCCCAGTGATGAACCCGACTTAAACACCCGTAACTACAGTTTCAACCTTGACTTAATGCATGCCGGCCGCTGCAACTCCACTGCCAATTAACCGCTGCAACTCATCTGCCCGAGACGACTTGGAAATAGCCGCTTCGTAGCTAATCATCCCCGATTTATAATAATCCGCCAAGACTTTCTCCAGGGTTTGCATCCCCAATTTGCCCCCGGTTTGAATCGCGGAGTAAATCTGAGAAGTTTTCCCTTCCCGAATCAGGTTAGAAATAGCTGGAGTCGTGATCATAATTTCCTGAGCCATGACCCGGCCGAACTCCCCTGGTTTAGGATTTTTCTTAGGAACCAAGGTTTGGCTGAAGACGGCCACCAAGGAGTTGGATAACTGCACCCGAATCTGAGTTTGCTGGGCCGGGGGAAAAACATCCACCATCCGATCCACGGTTTGGGGAGCCGAACTCGTGTGTAACGTTCCAAAGACTAAGTGCCCCGTTTCTGCAGCGGAAATCGCCAACTGAATCGTTTCCAAATCCCGCATCTCTCCTACCAAAATAATATCGGGGTCTTGCCGTAACGCCGCCCGTAAGGCATTGGCAAAATTCTTAGTATCCTCTCCCACTTGGCGTTGGTGAATTAAGCTTTTAATTGGTTCATAGACAAATTCAATCGGGTCTTCCACAGTCAAAATATGTTCGGCTCGGGTTTTGTTGATCAGATCGATCATGGCCGCTAGGGTTGTGGTTTTTCCCGATCCCGTTGGGCCCGTCACCAAGATCAGCCCCCTCGGTCGCTCAGTCATTTCCCGAACAATATTAGGTAAGCCCAGTTGCTCAAAGGTGGGAATTTTAGAACTGAGGGCCCGCAAGCAAGCCGCATAAGTGCCTCGATCCTTATAGACATTGACCCGAAACCGGGCCAGGCCCCGCACCCCATAGGAGCAGTCCAATTCCCAGTTCTGCTCAAGATGCTTCCGTTGCGTATTGTTGAGCATACTGAAAATTAACCGCTGGCATTGTTCCGGAGTCATCGGCTCATACTCAGTCGGTGTTAATTTGCCGCTAATCCGAATGTAGGGGGGCAACCCAGCCGAGAGGTGTAAATCAGAACCACCGCTGGCCACCACCTGCTCCATTAAGTCTTCGATCATTAATTCCATAGCTTTTATCCCTGAATATAGTTTTCCTAAATGTCTTACAATCTAACCAAATAGCTCATGACGAGGCTAACTTTATACCCATGCTCCATGACTTAACTCTCAAAACGAGGAGTCATACAGAAGGGACAGTCTAACCACTCCTGCTGTAGTCCGGCGCTACAGACGCGACATGTCAGGGCACTTTTGCGTTTAGCCTTGAGTTCCGACTCCAGGCCGGTATCAGTAAAGGTCACCCGCTCCACTTCTTCAAAGGTGGTATGACCTTCTTGAACCAGTTGCAAACTATAAGCCAGCAAGGTTTTCATCCCCTCTTCAACGGCAGCTTCCTTAATTTGCTCTGTAGGGGCTGCTTCAGTAATCAGAGATTGCAGTCGTTCTGTCACCCGGAGAATTTCATAGACCCCGATCCGCCCTTTATAGCCAATCCCCCCACATTTGCTACACAGTGGTGCACCAGATGCCTTTGCTACCTGAATCTCTTCTGCCGTGAGACGGTTGGCTTTATAAAAGGTAGCTTGTAAGCTCTGGGAACTGGATAAGCCAAACCGAGCCAGTTCTTCCCGAGTGGGTTGATAGGGAATCCGACATTCGGAACAGACCCGCCGCATTAACCGCTGGGCCACCACCCCAATTAAGGAGGCTGAAACCATAAAGGGCTCCACTTCCATTTCTGAGAGTCGAGCAACGGCACTGGCTGCATCATTGGTATGGAGCGTGGTTAAAACTAAGTGCCCAGTCAAAGCAGCTTCAATGGCGGTTTTAGCGGTTTCTTTGTCCCGAGTTTCCCCCACCAGGATCACATCCGGGTCTTGCCGCAAGAAGGCTCGGAGAATTTCGGAAAAGTTCATATTTTTTTCCCGAATCACCTGCACCTGGGTCAGGCCAGGTAGGGTATATTCAATCGGGTCTTCCGCCGTACTGATGTTGACACCGGGGCTGTTACACTCGGCCAAGGCCGAATAGAGCGTGGTCGTTTTTCCCGAACCCGTTGGCCCCGTGACCAGAATTAATCCGAAGGGTCGCTTGGTCATATCCCGGACAATGGCTAAGCTCTCAGGATCGGAAATCAATTTATCCAGGCCCAGTTGGGTAGAGGAGTTATCCAAAATCCGAAGGACAACCTTTTCGCCCCAACGACTGGGTAGAGTGTTGACCCGGAAATCAATCCGCCGCCCCTGGAATATCTTGCGGATCCGGCCATCTTGGGGGGCCCGCCGTTCTGCAATATCTAAATCTGCCAGAATTTTAAAGCGAGAAACTACGGCTGGGATAATTTTCTTAGGTAGGGGATCAAAGGCCTGTTGAAGAACCCCATCCTTGCGAAAGCGAATCCGTAAAAACTCTTCTTGGGGTTCAATATGAATATCCGAAACTCCATCCTGTAAGGCTTTGGCTAAGACTTTGTTGACCAAGGCAATAATTGGGGCATCTTCAGCACCTTTGAGGGCATCAACAAGGTCAACTTCCTGCTCCCCATCAGCATCATCCAGGCCCCCAATGGCATCCAAGTCTTCCTCAAGATCAATAGCCCCCAAGGCCGCCGGGCCAGTTTTAACGGATTCCTCTTGGAGTTGCTTTTCAAGAAATGGGGTGATCAGGTGTTGATAGTCTTCAAGAGTGATGACCATCCGCCGGAGCGTCAGGCCCTGCCCCCGTAACGCCTTCCCTAAGTTATCCACCGCTTCCAAATTATCCGGATCCACCATCGCCACTAGCAGATAGGGGGGATCACTTTCCCGGTTCATAGAAATTGGGATGGCCTGGTAGGTGCGACAAATATCGATAGCCAACACCGTCCCAATTAGCTGCCCAATTTGATCTGTGGGAAAGCGATTCAAGTCCGGATCAAGACAGTCAATACCGTAAATGACTTTTAGTTCAAATAATTGCTGCTTTTTATATTGACGTAAAATATCTGGGGGCATCGCTCGCCCAGTGACATCTTGGAGTACCTGTACCAGGGATCGTCCCGATTTCCGACTTTCGGCCATCGCCTCCCTGACTTGTTCAGAACTGGCATAACCGGACTCAACCAAAGCTTTTTGGGTCGGGGTATCATGCCGCCGCACGGTTAAAGCACGTCGTTGGGGAGGGGTATTGACCATAGGGAAAACCGGGAAATGGGAGCAGTGGGATCGAACTTGCCTCTATATTAAACAAAACTCTCTGAGAAAGTGCCGTTCTATGGGATACTCGGCTGGATTCTTAATGGTTTTCGGATTCCTGGGGCGGCGGTGGGTTAAGCTAAAAGTCAAGTGAGTTCAGGGAAATTAAGCAGTGCTTGCTTCAATCCTCCCAATTAGTGAACCCAAAGCATCCAATCTTGATGAGTTCAAGGTCTTCAAGTTTAACTATGGCAGCAGAAGTTACCCCAGCCCAACCTGAACCCGAATCTCCTGAAATGGTCAATCCCCATCATCTCGACATCTCTGACAACACCCCCCCAGTGGTGAATCCTGATTCAGAATCCCTCACCCCAGAAGCTACGGCTGATGCAGTCGAAAGCAGATCTTCAGATAACTCAGACGATCCCACTCCAGAAGTCATCGTTGCTCTCCAAGAGGCCATTACCCGGCTGTCCACAGAGGCTGATTCTTTTCGGCAACAATTAGAAGATCGGGATATTCAATACAAACGCCTCGCGGCAGACTTTGATAATTTTCGCAAACGGACTCAGCGGGAAAAAGACGAGTTAACGGAACAGATCAAATGTTCTACCATCACCGAATTGTTACCTGTGGTGGATAGCTTTGAGCGGGCCCGCGCCCATATTGCCCCACAAACCGAGGCCGAAGAGACCATTCACCGCAGCTACCAAGGGGTTTATAAACAATTAGTCGATTGCCTGAAACGGGTTGGTGTGGCCGCAATGCGCCCTGAGGGCAAACCCTTTGATCCCAATCTCCATGAGGCGGTCATGCGGGAAGTTTCCAGTGAATATCCAGAGGGGACGGTGTTGGAGCAGTTAGTCCGGGGTTATATTTTGGGAGAACGGGTTCTGCGCCATGCCATGGTCAAGGTGTCCATCCCTGGGGAAAGTCATCCTCCTGTTGATCCGGAAAACGCAGAAGCCAGTTCTAATTAGTGGCAAAATTATTGCTTTTTGTAATCGTTTTGTTTGCGATTCCCCAGGCCTGGGACAGTCTTAGGTCTGGCTACGGCTTCATAAATTTTTGAGAGTGCCAATGTTAAGATGACCTCATTAATGGGGTATTCTCCATTAAGAGCATGGTTAATTCAAAATAACCCGATTGGGTTTAAGTGTCCTTTCGACAAAGGATAAAAGCCAGCTTTTCATAGCACCAATAGTTCACCACATAATCGTCCTAACACCACAATTTATAGTCATGGGCAAAGTCATCGGCATTGATTTGGGTACTACCAACAGTTGTGTGGCTGTCTTAGAGGGGGGAAATCCAATGGTGATCCCCAATGCGGAGGGAGGACGAACGACTCCGAGTATTGTGGCTTTTGGTAAATCCAGTGAGCGCCTTGTCGGGCAGTTAGCTAAACGCCAAGCAGTGACGAATGCCGAAAATACCGTATTCAGTATTAAGCGGTTTATTGGTCGGCGTTGGGATGAAACCCTTGATGAGCGGGCCCGAATTTCCTATGGTTGTGTCCAGGGCAAGGATAACACCGTTAATGTCAAGATTCGCGACAAAGAATATACCTGCCAAGAAATATCGGGGATGATCCTGCAAAAGTTAAAACAGGATGCCGAAGCCTATCTGGGAGAAACCGTAACCCAGGCCGTGATTACCGTTCCAGCCTACTTCAGCGATGCCCAACGTCAATCAACGAAAGATGCAGGTGCGATTGCTGGCCTGGATGTGATGCGGATTATTAACGAGCCTACCGCCGCCGCCTTAGCCTATGGAATTGACAAGCAAGATCAAGATCAGGTGATTCTGGTGTTTGACCTCGGGGGCGGCACATTTGATGTCTCCATTCTCCAATTAGGAGATGGTGTCTTTGAGGTCAAATCTACATCCGGGAATAACCATTTGGGGGGAGATAATTTTGATGAATGTATTTTAGATTGGCTCCTCGAAAACTTCCAGGCCAGTGAGGGTATTGATCTTTCACAAGATAAAATGGCTCTACTTTGAAGAATTAGTCGCTCACCTTGTCCAGGCCACGGTCGAACCCATGAACCAGGCTTTGGCCGATTGTGGCCTAAGTGTGGAGGAAATTGACCGGATTTTATTAGTCGGTGGCTCAACCCGGATGCCTGCTATTCAAGAAGCAGTTAAGACCTTTGCAGGCAAATCTCCCGACCGAGCCATTAACCCGGATGAAGCAGTTGCCCTCGGTGCTGCTATTCAAGGGGGAATTTTAGGTAAAGAAACCACCGTTAAAGACTTGTTACTTTTGGATGTCACCCCGCTGTCCTTGGGCATTGAAACCCTGGGGGGTGTCTTCAGTAAAATTATTGATCGCAACACCACCCTCCCCACCAGTAAAACCCAGAGCTTTTCCACCGCCGCTGATGGGCAAACTGTAGTTGAGGTTTCTGTCTATCAGGGGGAGCGGCCCTTAGTGGCTGACAATAAAGAACTAGCCCGCTTTGAGCTTTCTGGGATTCCGCCAGCCCCCCGCGGTGTCCCTCAAATTGATGTCACCTTCGATATTGATGCCAATGGCATTGTCAGCGTCTCCGCAGTGGATCGGGGGACTGGGCGACAACAAGCGATTACGATTACCAATCGGGGTGGCTTGAGCAGCATGGAAATTGAACGGATGCGCCAAGAAGCCCAAATTTACGCCCAGTCTGACCAACGAAAAAAAGAGGTAGCAGAACTCCGGAATCAAGCCGACAGTCTGCTTTATAGTTATGAGTCCACCCTCCAAAATAATGCGGCCCTCTTTACTCCTGAGGTTAAGAAAAATATTGAGCGCGTGATTGCCGGTGTCCAGGCCGCGATAGTTAATCCCGACGTAACCCCAGAGCAAATGAAGCGGCAACTAGAGGCCCTCCAACAGGCCTTGCTCAATATTGGCTCCATGGTCTATCAGCAGAGTACTAGCACAACATCCTCTGGGTCTTTTCCCCTCGGCCATGACCAATCGACCCAAGTCCTTAGCGATGATGCCACGGTGATCAGTGATAATGAAGGCACGGTCGTAACAGACTATGAAGCGGTTGATTAAATTAGGATTAAGGTTTTATGGCCCGTGACTATTACGAGGTATTGGGTGTTTCTCGCAGTGCGGATCAAGATGAACTGAAACGAGCCTATCGCCGATTAGCCCGCAAATACCACCCTGATGTAAATAAGGAGCCGGGGGCTGAAGACCAGTTCAAGGAAATTAATCGCGCTTATGAAGTCTTATCCGATGCTCAAACCCGGGCCAATTATGATCGGTTTGGAGAAGCTGGCGTGAGTGGGGCCGCCGGTGGGCCGGGGTTTTCTGACTTTGGCGATATGGGCGGCTTTGCCGATATTTTTGAAACCTTTTTTGGCGGTGGTTTTGGGGGAGTTGGGGGTGGTCAACGCACAGCCCGCCGCCCCGGCCCGACTCGGGGTGAAGATCTGCGCTACGACTTGAAACTGGAGTTCCGGGAAGCTGTTTTCGGTGGGGAGAAAGAAATTCGCCTGACCCATTCCGAAACCTGTGGCACCTGTAATGGAACTGGAGCCAAGCCAGGCACACGTCCAGTCACCTGTTCAACCTGTAATGGAGTTGGGCAAGTGCGGCGATCGACCCGGACTCCCTTTGGCAGTTTTACCCAGTTGTCTGTTTGTCCCACTTGTAATGGCACGGGGCAGATGATTGAGGAACGCTGCGAAACCTGTGGCGGTCAGGGGCAAACCCAAGTTAATAAAAAGCTGAAGATTACGATTCCGGCGGGGGTCGATACGGGAACACGCTTACGGGTTTCCAATGAAGGAGACGCGGGGCAACGGAATGGGCCGCCGGGAGATTTGTATGTTTATTTATTTGTCCAGCCGGATCCGGAGTTCCAGCGAGATGGCAATAACATTCTGACAATCTTAAAAATTAGCTACCTCCAGGCCATTTTGGGTTGTCGGATTCCGATAAATACGGTGGATGGCGAAGAGGAACTAACGATTCCCCCTGGCACACAACCCAACACAGTCTTGACTCTGGAAGATAAGGGTGTCCCCCGCTTAGGCAATCCCGTGGCGCGGGGGGATCATCTCATTACGGTGGAGATCGAGATTCCGACCAAAACCAACGCTGAAGAACGGGAACTGCTGGAAAAACTAGCGAAGATTCGCGGTGATCGGATCGGCAAAGGGGGCCTGGAGAACTTTTTAGGTGGGTTATTTGGGGGATGAACAAATCAATCGAAACCTTAGATCTGCGGGGAACGCCTTGTCCGTTGAATTTTGTCCGCACGAAACTTCGCTTGCAGCAACTCCCACCTGACCAGGTGTTGGACGTTTGGTTAGATGCGGGGGAGCCGATTGAGCAAGTCCCAGATAGCTTACGGATGGGGGGCTATGTGATTCATGATCTCCAGGCCCAGGATGATTTTTATTGCTTGTCCGTGTCTCGTCCCGATAACTTGGCATGACCGGGATCACTGTCATCAATCCGGTGTCGGAGTTGATCGGGACGGTGATGGCAGCCCAGGCCAATTATTACCGCGTCCAACTCAATGCCCCCACAGCCCCGCCTGGTCAGTTATTGTGCTTACGACGGGGCAAGTTAAAAAAACAAGGACAACAGGTACTAGTGGGCGACCAGGTGGTTATCAGCGAACCGGATTGGCAGTCTCAGCGCGGGATGATTGATCAAGTGTTGCCCCGTGATTGTGCCTTAACCCGCCCGGCCATTGCCAATGTCAACCAGATTTTATTGGTGTTTGCCCTACACGACCCGGAGCCAGACCCTTGGCAAGTGAGTCGGTTTTTAGTCACAGCGGAAGCCAGTGGTTTAGAGATTACCGTTGTTTTGAGTAAGGCAGATCTGGTTGATGGGGCAATACACCAGGCCTGGATTCAGCGCTTAAACCGATGGGGCTATCAAGAAGTTATTTTGCTGAGTATCTTGACTGGCCTGGGCTTACTGGCCGTCCAATCACTGCTCAACCATAAAATCACGGTCATCTGCGGCCCGTCTGGGGTGGGCAAAAGTAGTTTGATTAAACAGTTAATTCCTGAACAAGAGATTCGGATTGGGACGGTATCGGAACATTGGCATAAAGGCAAACATACCACTCGGCATATTGAATTGTTTCCCTTACCCACTGGTGGACTGTTAGCGGATACCCCCGGATTTAATCAACCCCATCTGGAGTTCTCCCCTTCTGATTTAGCGGCCTGTTTCCCGGAAATTCGGACGCGCTTGCAAATCCAGGCCTGTCAATTTCATAACTGTCAGCATCTCACCGAGCCGGATTGTGTTGTGCGCGGGGCCTGGGAGCGGTATCCCCACTATCAAGTTTTCCATCAAGAGTTAACCGCGGATCAAGACGCGGCGGCAACTACGCCCCATTTAGCTGCAAAACACACCCAACGCCTCAGCCAACTCTCTCGCAAAGCCCAACGCCGCCAAAGTCATCAAACCAGCCAAAGTCTATGGCTCGATGATGCTGATAGTTGAAAGTTTATATTGGGTGCTGCAATGTCTTATCCGACTGGCCGCATCGCCCGCCAGGATTGGGAAAGCACTTGACCCGCCGACTTTGCAAAAACAACGGTTAACAATAAACCAACTGCTAAATCGGGCAGGCTGGAATGAATTAGGAAAACAAGTGCCGCTGCGCCCAGGACAGACGTATTGGCAATAATATCGTTACGAGAGCATAACCAGACCGAGGACATATTCAGGTTATCGTTGCGATGACGAGTTAAGAGAAACAGACACAGTAAATTTGCCAGTAACGCAATGACTCCAACCATCCCCATCAGGGTCGCTGCCGGCCTGGAACCTGTAAAGAGTTGATAACTGGCCTGGGAAAAAGCCGCAATTGCCGAGCCAAACATCATCAGTCCCTTAAAGAAGGCCGCCCCGGCTTGCGCTCTCACAGGCTTGTTAATGACATACAAACTACTGCCATAGGCGAGAGCATCACCCAGCATATCCAAAGAATCTCCCGTCAAGGATAGGGAGTTTGCTTGAATACCAGCCCCAAGTTCAACCACGAACATCACAGCATTAATCAGAAGAACGATCCACAACACCTTGGCTTGTTCTTTTCTGAGTTTTGATAACTCGCAAACCTTGGCCTGGCAGCACTGATCTCCCACGATTCCTGGCTCGGCAAAGACATTACTTCAGTAGTCTTATCACAAACTGGCTTGAGGTATCGGAACGCCGTGAACAACAGAGTCACAGACTTGCTGTCTATCCCGCCTGAAAATTAGGGAATTTCATAACCAAAGCAGTTACTATCCACCATTCCCAAGTCAATATCACCCAGGCCATACTCGGCCCAACGCCGCCCCACCATCGCAGCTACATCGGGATCCGACTCCAGCACATCCCCCCAAGCATGATCGGTTTCCGGCGGAATTTTAGTCGTGGCATCAATCCCCATCCGGCCCCCCAGGCCCACCTTTTCACTGGCAAAATCCAGGGTATCAAAGGGGGTTTCCGGCAAAATAAACACATCCCGCACCGGATCGACTTTCGAGCTAATGGCCCAGACCACCTGGCGCGGATCTCGGATATTGATACTTTTGTCCACGACAATCACAAACTTGGTATAGGTGAACTGGGGTAAGGCACTCCAAAAGGCTAAAGCAGCCCGCCGGGCCTGGCCTGGGTAGGCCTTATCAATGGAGATAATGGCCGCTTTATAACTGAGGGCTTCCATCGGTAAAAAGAAATCGACAATTTCCGCAACCTGTTGTCGCAAAATTGGCGTATAAATCCGATTGAGAACCATGGCCATCATCGCTTCTTCTTTCGGGGGGCGGCCGCTAAAGGTGGTTAGGTAAATGGGATTTTTCCGGTGAGTCAGGCAATGAAAGCGAATTAGGGGTGAATCTTCCACGCCGCCGTAATAGCCCATGTGATCACCAAAGGGGCCATCGGGTTGCATTTCCCCAGGGGTAATAGTGCCTTCTAAAACAAACTCAGAATCCGCCGGAACTTCTAGATCAACGGTTTTACATTTGGCTAAATTAATTCCACCGCCGCCATATAACCCGGCAAACAACCACTCAGACAAATCCACGGGAATCGGAGTTGCCGCTGCCAAAATGATTAAAGGATCTACACCCAAGGCAATGGCGACTTCTAATTTCTGCCCCTGCTCAGCGGCTTTGCGTAAATGTCTGGCTCCTCCCCGCACCGATAGCCAATGCACGGTCATGGTCGTTGGGGATTGTAATTGCAGCCGATAGACACCAACGTTGGGGGTTCCTGTTTCACAATCTTTCGTAATCACCAGGCCAAGGGTAATAATTTTGCCAGCATCACCGGGATAGGGGCGAATCATTGGGATTTTGTTTAAGTCCAGGCCCTCGCCTTGAATCACCACTTGCTGACAGGGTGGAAATAAATCACGATTCGGTTTGGCTTTCACGACATCAAATAAGACTTTGCCAAAATCTATGGCCTGGCTAATTTTCTTTGGGGGTTTGGGTTGCTGTAAAAGGGCCAGCTTCTGACCTAATGCTTCCAACTCTTGGGGCTGTTCCATATTCATCGCCCAACAGGCCCGCTCAATGGTTCCCAATAAATTCACTGCCACCGGATAGGGGGAGCCTTTAACATTTTCAAACAACAGGCCTGGGCCACCACATTGAAGTAAGCGTTGGGCAATTTCGGCAATTTCCAAATCTGGATCAACGAGGGCTTTAATTCGGCGCAGTTGTCCCCGTTTTTCTAATAGTTGAATAAATCCGCGTAAATCCCTTGCCATGGTGTTATCTCTTGTGAGGTTAGTGAACTGGAAAATCTATCTGAGTGATGAATTAGGCCTTATCCGCAAAGAAGATTACTTTTGCTAATAATCCCAAGGCTGTGGCAAATCCGGTAAACACAAATCCCAGGAGTTTATTGTCTGTGGCCTGTTGTTGTTTGCCTAAATCTGGAACTTCCGCTTTCAGATCATCTACTTTGTCATTGACGGCTTTGATTTCAGTACGGACGGTGATAAATTGCTGATCTACAGACTTGAATTGCTGATCTACGGTATTAAATCGCTCATCGGTCTTGGCCTGGTTGACCTTAACTTCAATTTTTAAGTCCTGAATATCTTGGCGCATGCCCTTGATTTCCGACTGCATGGCCTCTTGATTGGTTTGCACGGTCTCCAGGACAGTGGTTAATCGCTCCAGTCCGCGTAAAATCAAAGCCGCATCAGACACTGTTAATTGGTCAGTCATTACCAACTCTCCTCGAAAATGTTTAATTAGGCCTTAGCATCAGAAAATATCCCCTCTTAGAGATTATGAGTTTTACAGACACAACAGATTGTTCAACTTTGAATTTCCCAAAATAACCAGCTCATCAGCCTTAAAAAACCTGGCTTTTAGTCGCTTCTGAAATCGTTGGCAGTTCGGCATAAATTCCCCGGAAGGACTGCACAATGGCAAAGATCACCCCTGCCAAGACCCCAATAAACACAAAGTTTGAAAATACCTTAGTCACAAAATCAAAGGAGCCGAGCAGATTCAAAACCATCATGATCAATTGCAATAGGAAAATCACAATTCCCATCAATAACGCTTGCATGGTGTTGTAACGGATAAAGTAACTAATCCGGCTGTTACGGACAACCAAGAGATACAGTCCCATGAAAACAATAATCCCAGCCAGGGGAATCGAATAAATAAGGGCAATGGGTAAAATTGGAATCAATAATAACTGCAAGACTGGAAACATTTGCATCAGCGAGCCACCAAATTGCATCCCATAGAAAAGAGGAAGTAAATAAGCTAAAGCCCCAAATATCCGATCCCAGACCGTTGCTACTGCACGCCAACTCACAAGCTTGTCCCCATTACGACAACATTAAAACCTGAAATCCTCAGGCCAACCCCTCGGATTCTGTTTCTAGCCTAACGGGGAGATTATTAATTTGGGCCAAGTAAAATCCCATCTGGCAGCGAAATTTTGGACAACCACTATCCAGACCACAGGCCACCGATTCCCCACAACCGAGTTGTCCCTTTTCCCAGCGGGGCTGTCCCGATCGATTGGCCAGGAGGCAGGATGGGCAAACTTGCTGAGGCATTAGGACTTGACTTTGGGTGAGCATGACTAACATTGGCCACCTCCAGGGATCAACCCATATTCTTTATTTTATGAGGCTGTGGTGGTGAGATTGTGCTACAGAAAACATCCTTAACCGCCATAACGCAAAAATTGCAAAATACCGCGGGCAATGGCCTGGGCCATTTGGGATCGCCAGGCCGGGCTATTAAAATTAGCGGCATCCTCTGCCCCGGTGACAAAACCAGTTTCGACCAAGGCAGCGGGCATGGAGGTATTCCGAATCACATAAAAACGGGCGGCTCGAACACTGCGGTCACGAATATTAACACTCGACAAAATACTATTGTGAATCGCAGCGGCCAACCGACTGGATCTACCCGGAGCGTAATAGGTTTCCAGGCCATTGACATCGGGGCGACTCATGCTGATGGCATTGGCATGGATACTGACAAAAACAGCCGCTCTGGCCCGCTCAGCCATGGCCACACGGGGAGGTAAGTCTAGTTCAACGTTGGGAGGCAAGTCACTTTTACGAGTCAAAATCACTTGTACCCCTTGTTGCTGGAGAATGGCAGCTACCTGCAAACCAATGTCCAAAACAATATCTTTTTCCCGAATCCCCCCAATCCCAATCGCGCCTGGATCAATCCCCCCATGGCCTGGATCAATCACCACAACATTTGCACCTCGAGGCGTGGGCAAGGGCTGATCTGGATCAAAAGGGCGCGGGGCAGGAACGCTAACTTGGGATGGGGATGTGGCAGTGGGCGGGGCCTGGCCTGGACGTTGCAGTTGGATCACAATGGAATCCCCGGTGGTTCGGGTTACTCCTAAAACCTTGACATCGGCAGAGGGGGTCAGTAATACGGAAATTGTGCTCTCATTATCTTGGCGAATTTGTAAATTAGCAGGACTACCCTCACCAGTCCGAGGTGGGCGAATATCCCCCAAACGAGCATCCCGAAAGCGAATTCGATAGGCACTACCTTCCCAGCCAACCGTATAAAATAACGTCCGATCACCCTGAATAAAGAGTTCCTGCCCACCTAAATCTACTCGTTGGATGGTGGTTAGAGGACGACCAGGGGGCGCAGGGCGGGGAATGGTTTGGGCATTGGCAGGGGGAATGGCGTTGATGGCAATGCTTCCACCGGACGTGGGCGGGGGATTTTCTGGGGCAGGTGCGGGGAGTGGATTGGTAGCAATGTTACTAGGAACAACTAAAAACCCGCCGGTAGCACTGGAGCCAATTTGCCAATCGGGACTATTAGGTTCCACTTGGAGCGTCAGCCGGACTGAGGGAGGATTACGCTGCTGCTGGCCAAAGCGTGCCCGTACCCGCCCAATTCCAAATCGCTCAAACCGGACTTCCCGGTTATTAAAGCCATTACCAAAGCGAATATTAGTCAGGTCAATATCAATCCGGCGGCGGTCGCGACTGCGCTCAATCTTTGTAACGGTGGGAAGCTTCCCGTTTGTCGCAACAAAAAATCCTGTACTTGTGCTTTGAATCGCCGTAATTTCCGTAGGTTGCTCTCGGGTGGCTACAGGTTGGTTCGGGGCAGGGTTGGGGGGTGTGGGTAAACCAGGGGCAGGATTTGTGGCTGACATTAGGGTCGGCTCCGGAATCTGCACTAGCCAGTTTTGGGCCGTTAGACCGCGAAACTTGACATCATTGGGATTTAGGGTGTAGCCGGGAGCTAATTCAACGACAATGCGTGTGGTTTGGGGGTCAAATTGGGCCACTCGCACCTGCCGAATCGCGCCAGCCCCTGATTGATTAATTTGAGGGCGGCCGAGAACTACCCCTGGCAAATCTATCACCAGACGCGTGGGGTCAAAAACCAATTGGGCCTGGGGTTGGACAGGCGCATCAGTGCGAATTTCCAGTTGATTAGTACCGGAATTAAACCGCCAAGATTGTAATCGGCCGGCTTGGGCAGGTAATCCTAGCAAGAGAACTCCTAATATCCCTAGGAGCCAACTTTTAGGAAGCTGAGATTGCCACCGATGTACCATGCTGCTGCTCCAACCGGATGAATCAGTCATGTTCTTGGGCCTCAGTGCCATCCTCGTGGCCAGGCCGATGCCCAAAGACAAGCTTGGGTAGCTTACTCCAGTCTGGGCTATTTCGTAAACTGGCACATACCCTAGGATTAAACTGCGCTCGAACCCGGCCTGGGATGCAAAAGTTAGCCAGCTTGTCGGCTAGGGCAAGACTAGCGGACTGGCTGCTCTTTAACCTCCAGACGAAAATCAGCACCGATCAGGTTCCCCCTTGCCTCTACCAAATCCTATGGCTCGAATTGGCCCGAAACTCTGCCGATGCCAAGGGGTCACTCCTAACCGCTGGAGGGCCTGCTGATGTTCGCGAGTGCCATAGCCTTTGTTCCTTTCCCAACCATATTCTGGATAGCGATGCCCCAAATGGGATAACCACTGATCTCGAGAGACTTTGGCCAGGATAGCGGCACAGGCGATACTGTAACACTGGGTATCTCCTCGAACGATGGCTTGCCAGGCCCCACCCAAATTAGTTTTTGCCGATAACGTCCCATCTACTAAGGCGTAATCCCAGGGGGTTACCTGCTCTAATGCTCGCTGCATGGCTAAATAGGTTGCTTGTTGGATATTGAGCCAATCAATTTCTGTCACCGTTGCCAGCCCCAGGCCCCAGCGCAGACATTGGCTCATAATTTGGGGCGCAAGAGCTTGACGCTGCCGGGCATTGAGGGTTTTGGAATCCCGGACAAGGGGAATTTGATCTGCCTGAGCCAGACCTGGAGGGAGCACCACCGCCGCCGCCACTACCGGCCCGGCCCAACACCCTCGCCCTACTTCATCAACACCAGCAACCCGCGAGAGTCCCTGCTGCCAGAGCCGTGATTCCTGTTCTAACGTTGGCGTAATTGGCACGGATTAGAGTCAGACCCCGATCTTCAGAGTCTCCTAGAGTTAAGTTTTAGATTTTGACCAGGCCTGCAGTTAACGGCGCCCACCCAACTCATCCATATCGAGGAACGTAGAGCGATTTTGATCAATGAACGTGGCTCGATCTAAGTTCATGTTATTGGGAGAAGTTGTTGATTTAACGGCTGTACCGTCAGAACCTGCTTTGGGATGGCGAGAAGTCCGCTCGGGCACTACAACTTTTTCCATGATGAATTCAATAGTGCCAGGCTTAAGCCAACCGCGGGCCACCAAAATATCCCCAAGGCGCGAACCTGTTGCTCGTTGATCTGCTAATGCCACTTCAATTTGGGCCGGCGTGACTAGTTCCGCGTCAACTAAATAATTACCGAGCCGCTTCGTAAAACTTTCATCCCCAGGCCGAGGCATAAAAGGGCGAGTCACAGATTGGGGTGGGGTTGTGAGCCGAGGTGGCAGGGTTGGCTTATGGCGGGGAACTGAAGATAGTTCACTCTCAGATTGGCGCAGAGCAATGATTGCGTCTTTTAATTTAACGAGGCTCTTCGTGGCCTGCTGAAGTTGCCCCCGTTCTGCTGCCTGCTCTAACAACCGGGCTTGAACACCGATCAATGTCTGGTTCCCAGTGTTCGCCAAGACTTGTAACGTCCGAGCATATCCAGCTAAACCCAGAAAGTCATGCCCGGCCAAGGCTTCGCGAGCTTGATTAAAGGATGTTGTCAATTGCTTGAGTAGAGACTTGGCGAGTTGCTCATCCGGGGCAGGGTGGGGCATAGGATTAAATAGAAATTAGGATATGTACAAAAAATTTAAGTCTTTAAATTTAAATGTATTGATGACAGGATGGATTGTCTAATAGACCTCAAAACCATGATTTTGGAGAGTTGCCGCTATTGTGGGGCTAACATCCTCGAAGTCTTTAGACCTAGTCTCATTTTAAGCATAATCTTTGAGATGGGCAGGTTTAGGGACAATAAACTTCAACACTACTTCAGCAAAACGTTACAAAAGCTGCCACTGCGCTAAACCCAGATGAATTTTAATGACTTAAATTTTAGAGTTAGTATTTCTTGCTTAGGTAGTTTTCTTCGGTAAGGCTACACAGACGGCGTTAACTGATTAAATATCCTAAAAATCATAGTTAGAAAAAGCTCGCCTTGGATTGCCTTAAAACTGCGAGGTGATAATTTTGAGCTTCTAAAACCCCACCACTTCAGGTTTAACGGAGTTGACCACTGAGAGAACGCTCCACGAATGGACTCTCATCGTAAATCGTGAGTTCCTTGGGCTTACAGCGCTTGACCTCACAGACAATCCCTATGGCATTTTCTTGTTGCAAGTCCTCAATGTAACCCACTTTTTCGGACTCTGCTTCTGCTGGACTCAAAAATGGGCCAAAGTAATAGGTGCAGCGGGGGGATTCTGTCTTAATCTCAATCCACCAGGCCAGGCCCAGATCATTGACGAGTCCCGCCAACCACTGACTGAATCCTGATTGCGCTGTTTCATAATCCTTCACCGGCACAACCTCCTAAACCACCACCAACTCGTTACGTCTCTGCATTGTGTATAACTGATCCCCCTGCAGATGTGTGGACTCGAAGTTCCAAATTGCGAATTGTTACATACCTTAACATTTTGTTGTAATAAGTAACATCTCTTTCCGGTATCAGGCTAAATCAAGGCGTGGGGGGTATTCCCAGGTCGATCACCGTGCGGGTTTTCGGGCGTTGGCGAAACACTTCATAGAGGGCAACTCCAGCCGCCACAGAGGCATTCAGGCTTTCTGTCTCACCCAATAAAGGGATTGAGACCAACTGATCACAATGCTTTTGGGCCTGGAGACTGAGACCATTTTCCTCTGCACCAATGACTAAGACTACGGGGCCGGTCAATTTTGTTTCCACAAGGGGCTGAGACCCATTTACCGCCAGGCCATAGAGCCAGAAACCAGCCTCTTTCAGGGTTTCTAGGGCTTGATTCATGTTCACAACCCGAGCTACAGCAAAATGATCTAAGGCTCCGGCAGCAACTTTGGCCACGGCTGGGGTAATCCCAACGGCCCGGCGCTGGGGGATGATCATCCCTTGGGCCCCAAAGGCCTCGGCACTGCGAATAATCGCCCCTAAATTCTGGGGATCATTCAGACCCTCGGCGGCAATTAAGACGGGCTGATGGGTCTTGGCCTGGGCCTGGGCAATCAAATCCGCCAATTCCAAATAGCTATAGGCCGCCACCTGTGCTGCGACCCCTTGATGTCGCCCCTGATCCGTCAGGTAGTCCAAACGAGGGGGCAAGACAACATCAATCACCGCTCCATTAGTTTTGGCTTTTTCCAACAGTGTTAAAAAGCGGGGATCGTGACGGAGTGGGGCTGTAATCCAAATCCGGTTAAACCGCCGTTCTCCGGCCAAGGCCGTTAACACCGCATGACGACCATAAATAAGATCAGTTTCAGCATCGGTTCCAAAAGCTGGGTTGCCAGGGGTTTCATCTGCTGCCAGATCATGGGGTAGTGCCGGTACGAGTCCCGAAGGCGTAGCAGAGCCCATAACCTTAGGTTCAAGATCAGCACTTTCACGACCCCAGGCCCCGTTTAACTGGAAAGACTCATCCTCTCTGGAGGGATAAGCCTGCTTCAGGCGGGGTGGGGTTGGGGCAGAACGGGGGGGATGATCCCGAAAGTGGGCGGGACGCGGGCCATCTTGTCGGTAACGGGGGCGATCTTCATACCGATCACCTCTTTCATGTCGATTGTCTGGACGATGACTTGGACGGTCTTGAGACTCGGAACGGCCATAACTGCGCTCAGGGCGGGGGCGGTCTTGATACCGTTCGCTAGAATACCGAGTGTCTCCATCAGAGTGACGATCCTGATACCGAGGTTTTTCCCTGGGTTCATAACCAGAACTACGCTCTCGATCTCCTCGATCTCGGTTAAAGTTACCCCCAGGCCTGGGGCTAGGTCGTCTGGAACCATAGCTGGCATCTCCATCGGCCGGCCGGCGGGGGCGCGTGAAATCCCGTTGAGCATCCGCTCGGTTTGGCCGATCTCTGTTGTTAAATTCCCCATTATCCCGCTGCCGATCTCGAAACTCTGAATGACCCGGCCGGGGTTGGGATGACCGTAAACGGGGGGCGGCAGGACGGGAAGGGCGATCACCACCGGAAAAATTACGACGAGCTTTGGGCATAGAAATGGCTTAACCAGGCCAAGGGATGAGGAGAGGCACTTTCGCAATTCTAGTCTTTAATTCTGGTCGGCTGCTGGAGCGAACTGTGCCGGGGTATTGAAAGGCACAGATGAGGGACACCCCATGGACTAGGTTGCGGCTAATAAGTATGGCACACTGAGGGGGTAATGCAGCATAACCTCAACTCCATGAATCCCGAACCGGAAATTCGCCACCTCTTGGATTTAATGCCTGCCTCGGGCCGGATGCATTGCAAAATTGTCTCCCGCCAGCTCCAATCCCAAGTGATTCACTACAATCCAGCCTTGCCTTGGTCAGATCGGGTGATTGAAATTAACTTTAATCTCTGGAGTCAGTTACCGCGCCCTTGCCGAGATTTGCTGCTGTTGCGAGCGGTGGCCTGGTTTAACTTAGGGCAACTAATCAAGCTCGATCTCTATCAAGGCCTGGCGGTGGCAGGGGGGGTGGCAGCCGTTGTCGAATTTGTCCAACTGGATCCCGTAGGTATTGTTGTCTCCGGGGGGTTAGCTGCATTTAGTGGACTCCAGGCCTGGCGGAATACGCGGGGATTGGCCGTGGAGATCGCTGCTGATAAAGAAGGGATTCGCTTGGCCCAGCGGCGCGGCTATGCCGAGGATGAGGCTGCTGATTATCTCCTCCAGGCCATAACCGAAACGGCTGCGTTAGAAGGTCGTCCAACTCTGGAGTTTGCCGAACTGGTACGGAGTCAAAACCTGAAGGCCTTAGCGGGGAATCCCCAGGCCATGCCTATGACCAGTCGCAGTCGGCAACGGGTTGAATCCCCATCTCGATAAATTGATAAATTAAGGGTTTCCTTAACTCTGATACTTATGGCATAATTAGAGACCGGCCCACTGATTATCACTTTAGGGAAACACTAGGCAGTCACCATGGCAAAGGCAAAAGGAGCCAGGCTCATTATCACCCTGGAATGCACAGAATGTCGCACCAATACCGATAAGCGGTCGCCAGGCGTATCCCGTTACACCACCATGAAAAATCGTCGGAACACCACCGCTCGGCTAGAGCTGAAAAAATTCTGTCCCCACTGCAACAAACACACGATTCATAAAGAAATTAAGTAGTAGTTGTTTTTCCTCGTCCGACTTACTCCAGCTTTTTAACCTTTACCTGACCTTATTACCCAAACTTGACCTATGGCATTCTTTCGGCGGCGTGTTTCTCCCCTCCAACCTGGTGAACCCATTGATTATAAAGATGTGGATTTACTGCGGCGGTTTATTACCGAACGTGGCAAAATTCTGCCCCGGCGCGTCACAGGTTTAACCGCTAAACAACAACGTCATCTCACCATTGCGATTAAACGGGCCCGTGTCATGGCCTTGTTACCATTCCTGAACCCTGAAGGTTAACTATCACGGGGATGGTCTTTCGGTTTCTCTCAGGTTGAGGACAAATGGCTCTATTGGGATTGAACAGTAGGGCCAGGATCGTTAAGTTCCTCAATCCGTAACATCCGAATATCGCTCACAGAGTCCGCCAACCAAGATGGTTTCTGGCCTATCTTCCAGCTATCTATATTTAGTCTTTGTCCCTGCTCACAGCTCCTTTCAAGATTAGGGTTGGCCTGGGACAAGTTCATTTAAGCTAGGAAAGGACTATCAGCCAAGTTGGATTCGCTCGTGGAAAAGGGCACTTTAGTTGAATTTCGGGTCAATAATCAGCGGCGGCTGGGAGTGGTTGAGCGACCCGAAGGGAAAAAGCACTGGATCGTCATTGATAGCAATCACCAGGCCCACACGCTTCATCCCCGGCAAATTACCTATACCGTCACGGGTGAGCGTTACCAGACCCAGGAAATTCCCCAATTCCAAAAAGCAGTTGAACCATTCCTGGATCCGGAGAGCCTTGAGGTGGCCTGGGAAATTCTCTTAGAAGAAAATCGGGCCGTTAGTCCTGAAAGTCTGGCCCTGCTCTTATTCTCTGGACAAACCCCACTCCAATGTTACGCCGCCCATTATCTACTTTCTGAAGACAAGATCTATTTCAAACAAAAGGCTGAACTCTACGAAGCCCGCCCCACCAGCCAAGTTGCCGAAATTAAACATCAACTGGAAAAAGAACGACAGCGTCAACAGACCAAGGCCCAATTCTTAGCTAAACTTAACCAGGCCCTGGCCCAGGAAACTATCAGTTGGGAGCCAGCAGAGCGGAATAAATTTGAACCTCTGGAACGATTTGCCGCCTTGGGAGACCTGGCCACTCAGAGCCAAATTAATGCTGCTTCTGAACTCTTAACTCAACTTAAACGCCCAACGACGGCCCTAGCTGCTTTTCAACTCTTGGTAGATTTGTCACTATGGAAGCACCATGAGAATTTAGCTCTCCATCGGAGTCAGATTCCGACAGCATTTAAGCCGGAGGTGGTGGACATGGCCCGACACTGTATTAGTAATCCGCCCCCAGATCTGGATGCCCCCATTCGGCAAGATCTGACCCATCTCAAGGTTTATACGATTGATGACGAAAGCACCCAAGAAATTGATGATGGCATTAGTTTAGAAACCCTCCCTAATGGCCAAGAGCGGCTGTGGATTCATATTGCTGATCCGAGTCGCTGGTTACTGTTAGGCGATGGCCTGGAGCAGGAAGCCCGCCGCCGCGCTACCACCGTGTATTTACCCACAGGCATGATTCCCATGTTTCCCCCCGAACTTGCGACTGGGCCAATGAGCTTAGTGGCGGGTAAAACCTGTTGCGCCTTGAGTTTTGGCATCATTTTGCAGCCAGATGGTAGTATTGCGGACTATCAAATTTGTCCCAGCTTGATTAAACCCACCTATCGCCTCACCTATGAGGATGTGGACATGATGCTGGAATTGGCTGTCCAAAATGAGCCAGAGTTGTTAGGCATCGGGGCCTGGATGCAGAAACGCCTGGCCTGGCGACAACAACAAGGGGCGATTCAGATCAATATGCCAGAACCCGAGATTAAAGTCGTTGATGATGAAGTCGATATTCACCCCTTAGCGGATTCTGTGGCCCGTCAATTGGTCGCCGAAATGATGATCCTGACTGGGGAAGTCGCCGCTCGCTTTGGTGAAGCTCAGAATATTCCCTTACCCTTTCGCTCTCAAACCCAGCCCGAACTGCCTCCTGAAGAAGAATTACAACAACTCCCCCCCGGCCCTGTTCGCCAATGTGCCATCCGCCGCTGCATGCCCAAGAGTGAAATGAGTCCAACCCCGAATCGTCATGCCAGTCTCGGCTTAAATGCCTATTGCCAAGTGACTTCCCCAATTCGCCGCTACTCTGATCTCATTGCCCATATGCAGATTAAGGCGCACCTGAGAGGCGATAATGTCCCGTTTGCGGCCCCTGACTTAGGGGAACTGTTATTGGGGGTGGTTGCGGCAGTGCAGGAAACAATTTTGGTGGAGCGGCAAACAACGCGCTACTGGTGTTTGGAATTTCTCCGGCGGCATTCAGATCAGGTGTGGCAAGCCTTGATGTTGCGGTGGCTGCGGGAAGATGATTTGCTTGCCCTGGTGCTACTAGAGGACTTGGGCGTTGAATTAGCCGTGCGGTTCCATCGGGTCGTGGGACTTGGAGAAACCCTCAATTTACGGGTTAGCCGTGTCGATCCCCGTGCCGATCAGATTGCCCTTGAAGAAGTAATCTTAGCTCACACTTAAAGAATCTAATTCAGGCTCAAACCTACCATTCATCCGAGGGTGGAGAACCAGCCGCAGCCTCGTTATCCCGTTTACTCCCTAGCAGATCCAACTTATCTACTTTGATTGTGGGAGAGGAGCGATTTGCACCAGTCGCCCGATCCTGCCAATGGTCAAATTTTAGGGAGCCAGTCACGCCAATTAAGCTACCTTTGTGGACATAGTTAGCCGCAACTTCCGCTGTTTTCCCCCAGATTTCTAGGTTAAACCAATCCGGTGGATCGTCTTTTCGCATCCGGTTCACAGCCAGGGTTAAGCGACATTTGACAGAACCCGACTCAAAATATTTGACATCCGGCTCGCCACCAACTCGGCCAACTAGGGTGACAACGTTAATACTCATGGCTGGGGTAGTCCTAGAATTTTGGAGTTAAGCGTATTGACTCAGTTCTGACATTGAGGATAATCCTGGTCAGTCAAACCTTGGACATTAGTATAGAACAGGTTTTAGCGGATGACACCAGGCCAGGGCGAGGGCAACACTAGACCCTAGTGCAATCACCCACAGTTAGTTCTTAAAGTTCATATCCCCTTGGTAGCCGGATAAATTCGCCAGTTCGGGGAGAGGGCGAGTGCCGCTGTAGTTTTTTTGGGCAATTTCCCAGGTCGGATAACTTTTCACATCCTTAGCCCGACAGAGATCAGGTTGGGGATTTTGCCCCCCCGGATCACATTCCACGTAGGTAATTTGCTTAAAGGCGGTCTTGCCGAACAATTCTTTTTGATCATGGCAATGGGAACACCAATAGGCTCCATACATCACCGCCCCGGCCTGGGTTAAATGCTTAGCCAAACTCATTTCTGCCGGGCCTGAGGTATTAACCACCGGAATCCCCGGCCCTGTGGCTACATCTGCCGCCCGAAAGTTATAAACGCCTAAAGTCCCAATCAGGGTTATCACAATCATAATTAAGCCAGTGAAAAATAGCTGACCCCGATCAGGCCAATCACGCCCGGCCAAGGTGAGTCCCAAAAAGGCCAAGCTAAAGGTTGCCGAGGCAATGCAATACAAACAGGCCGCTTTAATTGCGGTTGCCAGCACATACATTAGGTAGCCGCTAAAGACCGTCATGGCCACGGCCCCAAGAAAGAGGAAGAACCAGGTAATGTTTTCAAGTTTTTGCCGGGTGTCTTTTTGCTCAGGACGACGGAGCGCAAAGGGAGCCAGAGAGAAGCTAAACATCCCGCTGTAGGCCATGAAGCCGAATAAGGCTAGGGGTAAGCCAAAGACTTTTGCCCAAGGACTACTCAGAACCAGATCACAGTCAGCCGTGGGGCAAGCAACCGATTGATCACCAAACGCATGAATCGTTAAATATCCAGTCACGATCATGCCCAGGCCAGCAATGATCCCAATTAAAACCCGTGACCAACGATGTAACCAAGGTGTAGAACGACGACGAGTGACCGGCATAGCACATCTAACCCAATCGCAATAAGTAGCAGTCAGTCCCAGCCAAGGTAGGACATCCCGATCCGATTCTAAACGCAATGGTTAAATCTCAAACGACCCAAGCTCGATCCTGATTGGTGGCACAATTTGAAGTAACCAGACCATCGCAACCAGAATTTGAGGTTGACCCATGATTATTGTGATGAAAAGCGGGACTCCCGACCCAGAAATTGAGCAGGTGTGCGAAACAATGGTGGCCTGGGGGTTTTCACCGGAGAAGATTGTCGGTAAACATAAGGTGGTCATTGGCCTGGTGGGAGATACGGTTGATTTAGATCCCTTGCAAATTCAAGAAAGTAATTCCTGGATTGAGCAGGTGTTACGGGTGGAGCAACCCTTTAAGCGGGCCAGTCGCGACTACCGCCACGGAGAAGCCAGTGAAGTTGTGGTTGAAACCCCCAATGGGCGGATTTATATCGGCGAACATCATCCAGTGGTGGTGGTGGCGGGGCCTTGCTCAGTTGAAAATGAAGCGATGATTATTGCCACGGCCCAACGGGTCAAAGCAGCGGGGGCAAAATTTTTACGGGGCGGGGCCTATAAACCCAGAACCTCGCCTTATGCCTTCCAAGGTCATGGGGAAAGTGCCTTAGAACTCTTAGCCGCCGCGCGAGCCGCCACAGGCCTGGGGATTATTACAGAAGTGATGGATGGTGCGGATCTGGAGAAAATTGTCCAGGTGGCCGATGTGATTCAGGTGGGGGCGCGGAATATGCAAAATTTTTCCCTGCTTAAACAAGTCGGACAGCAGGATAAACCAGTCCTCTTAAAACGGGGGATGGCGGCAACCATTGAAGACTGGTTAATGGCAGCAGAATATATTTTGGCAGCAGGCAACTCCCAGGTGATTCTTTGTGAGCGGGGCATCCGTACCTTTGATCGGCAATATACCCGCAATACGTTGGATTTAAGTTGTATCCCCGTGCTACGTCAACTGACCCATTTACCTATCATGATTGATCCGAGTCATGGGACGGGTTGGGCGGCCTATGTACCCACGATGGCCAAAGCGGCACTGGCGGCTGATGCAGATAGCTTGATGATTGAAGTCCATCCCAATCCCGCCAAAGCCCTTTCCGATGGCCCCCAATCCCTTACGCCAGATCAATTTGACCAGTTGATGGCCGATTTAGCCGTGATTGGTAATGCTGTCGCTCGCTGGCCCAAGAAAACGCCAGAACTAGCAGGGGTGTTGTAGCGGCTAATCCAGGCCAAGAACTAATCAAGATAAAATCAAACTGACCCTACTCAGGCCACGCTGGTAAGTCCTTCATGAACCTTGTTGACAATCGCAAGCCGGTACAACGCGTCCTTTGGCTGACGTTGTGGCTGAATATTTTTGTCATGGTGCTGAAAGCCGCGGTTGGCATCGTTACCAACTCCCTCAGTCTCCAGGCCGATGCCCTCCACAGCTTAACGGACGGGGCGAGTAATGTTTTGGGTCTGTTCACCATGCGTTTGGCTAACCCCCATCCAGATCGAGATCACCCCTATGGCCATCAAAAATTTGAAGCCTTGGGCGCGTTGGGAATTGCCGCATTTCTGGGCATGGCCTGTTTTGAGATTCTCCAAAGTGCGGTGGAACGGATCACCCAGCAATCGAGTCAGGTGAAGCTCTCTGCGGCCGAATTGTGGTTACTCCTCCTTGTGTTGGGGGTGAACATTTTTGTAACGGTCTATGAACGGCGGGAAGGATTGCGTTTAGGGAGTCGGATTCTCCTTGCGGATGCTTACCATACCCTCAGTGATATTTGGGTGACGATTGCGGTTTTAACGGGCTTGGTGGGGATTTGGGCCTTTAACTGGCAATGGTTGGATATTGCCTTGGCGTTTCCGGTGGCCGGCCTAGTTTTCTATAGCGGCTGGCGGGTGTTACGGGGAAATATTCCTTGGCTTGTGGATGAGATGGCCATTGCCCCAGAGGCGATTCATCAGGTGGTGATGGGCGTACCGGGTGTTGTTAACTGTCATGATATTGCCTCGCGGGGCCTGGTGGGGCGGCAAGTGTTTATTGAAATGCACCTGATTGTCGAGACCAATAGCCTAGAGGACGCTCACGAAATTACTGAAATTATTGAAGCCCGTTTACAAGAGGTTTTTCCCCCAGCCCGGGTCATGATTCATATGGAGCCGCAGAACTACAGTTCAGATCAGATTAGTTACCCAGAGACATAGATTTTTGTGCTGCTAAACTGATTAAACTATCCACCTCTGCCCTCTTTCCACTCTCCGCCTGAAATAGATTCCAAGTCACCCAGGCCATCTCCTCAGATTCGGTTTTCCCTCTGTTTTGCCCCCAGGCCCCAGGCGGGATCAAGGGTACGATGAGTCAAGATACGTTAGTCATGAGACCAAACCTATGGGATTCTTTGATTCTGAAATTGTCCAACGGGAAGCCCAAGACTTATTTGTTGACTACCAAAGTTTAGTCCAGTTGGGTGGGGATTACGGCAAGTTTGATCGGGAAGGGAAAAAACTCTACATCGAAAAAATGGAAGAGATGATGGATCGTTTTCGGATTTTCATGAAGCGGTTTGAACTCTCGGAAGACTTTGCGGCCCAAATGACGGTCGAGCAACTGAAAACCCAACTGAACCAGTTTGGCGTTACACCCCAGCAAATGTTTGACCAAATGCATACTACACTAGAGCGCATGAAACGTGAGTTAGAGCAGAAGCCGTAAACTGCATGGGTATGTTGATCAATCTGGATGGTGAAATTTCGACTAATGCCACTATTTCAGTCTTAGACCGAGGTTTTTTGTATGGGGATAGTGTGTATGAGGTTGTCCGGACGTTTCAAGGGAAACCTTTTGGCCTGGTTGAACATTTAGCCCGCTTAAAACAGTCGGCGGCTTATTTGTACCTCAGCTTACCTTGGTTGGATGAATATATTATTCAAGAAGTTAATCGGACTTTGGCAGCAGCGGGGCCTGGGGAATACTACATTCGGATTGTCGTCACCCGTGGCGCGGATCCTCGCATTGGCCTACTGCCCCAAGCAGAAACTAAACCCAGATTACTCATTGCCCTACAACCTATTGCCCCGGAACCCCAATTGTCTTCAACGGGTCTGAGGGTGACGGTTCCGCCTCGCCAACGGGTTTCGCTTAAGGCCCTAGATCCAGCTGCAAAAACGGGTAATTACCTGAATAATATTTTGGCCCTCCTAGAAGCCCAGGCCAACGGGGCCGATGATGCCATTTTGCTTAACCCAGAGGGCGCGATTACGGAAGCGACAACGAGTAATTTATGGATTGTTCGCAAAGGAATGGTGGAAACACCAACCAAGGAATCGGGAATTCTGCACGGGATTACGCGGCAGTTTTTATTAGATATTCTTTGCGAAAAAGACATTCCCCATCAGGAGCGAGAGCTATTTCCGGTAGATTTAGTCACCGCCGATGAGGCATTTCTAAGTTCTTCAGTGCGGCTATTGATGCCCATTGCCCAAGTGGATGATTATCCTTTCCCAGAATGTCCAGGCCCGGTAACGAAATTACTTTGGACAGCTTTGATTGCCAAAATGGCCCAGACCACCGCCAGTTAACCCTGATCAGGCATCACCACATTATTCAAAAAATGAGAAAACTAAAAATCTAGGCATTTGTCCCGCTCTTGGGAAATAGGTCACTGAGGGGACGGAGTTTAGCGGGGGCCTGTAACAGTTCAAAATCCCGTAACCAGGCCTGGCCAGGGGCCATAAATTCTAGGGCGAGTTTAATTAAACCTGGCTCCGTTTCCGGGGTGGGTAAATGCACGCAAACCTCCAGCAAATGCCACTCCCCATCGGCCGGTAGCGTCACCCCATGTGTCCAAGTCCAACCCCAGGCCTGGTGACGACCAAGAGACAATTTTGGCGGCAAACCTTGGTACTCTGCTTTAGCCCAGGCCCGACAGAGGAGCAATTGATCCCCTTGGCGCATGGAAGGAATTTCTAACCAGAGATAATGCTCAGGCAGTTCTAGGAGGGGAATACTTTGGGGCCAATAGGCTCTCAGTTGCCAAGCACCCGCATCGAGGGGCCAAGTTTGTCCACATTGGGGCGTATCCACACCGGCCTGGTAAACATAAAGGCGTTGCCAAGGCGCGGCTGGCTGAGGAACTTTAAGCATGGGTAATAGGGTTTGCTCGATGGTGGTGTTCAGAACTGCCAGGCCATGGGCTAAACCCACCTGTAATTCCATTTCCAGGCCCCGTAGCAGATTATCCCACCACCCCAAAATATTCATATCGGCCTCACTCTAGTCCGGTTGCCCCGATTATCTTCTGATCATAAGTGAGAGATTTAGTCATGGATCGGAATCAAAATTGCCCCAGATTAGATCCGGAGCCAGATACCAAGCTAGGATAGAGGTAATTTTCGGTTTAGTTTTATTTCAATATTATTGCGCGCGAGGAAAACCGATGAACTTTCGCCATACACTCTCTCTAGCCCTAAGTCTCACCACTCTCTCTTTGGCCCCAGCCGCCCTAGCCCAGCAAACAACAACTCAAAACCCTCTCCAAGGCTGGCAAGAAGGACAAAAATCCAATGATATTGGCGGCTTACTCAATGGCGGTGGTCAGGGTGGGAGCCTTTCCTTACCCAGCTTGCTGAATCAGATTCGGAACCTAGATGCCCGAAGTTATAGCGAAGTTGCCCAAGATCAAATGGAAAACCTTAACTCGGAAGCGGCCCAGTTCCGACTTCGCCAACAACAACTCCAGAACCAGACCCAACCGGCAATCACTCCGGCACCCTAATCGGTTTAACTTGGACATAGGGTTGTTCATGTAGGGATTTATGGTAGCGGCGGATTGGCCGGTTCATTCAGTCCAAGACAATATCCTGCTGTTGGGCTTGGGGGCTTGGGGCAAGACCATCTTAAGTTTGTTGGATCGGCAAGGGTTTTCTGTCCGCATCTGGCAGCGTCACCAAGGCCCCTTAACCCCAGGCCAGCTTGAGCCAACCCAAATTATTATCTCCACCTTGCCCATTCAAGGGGTGCGGGGGATTGCCCAACAAGTCCAAGCCTTAAATCCTCCCCCCGGCCTGGTTTTGATTAGCGCGACGAAGGGACTGGAACCTCAAACAGCGGCCACCGCAACTCAAATTTGGGCGGATCTTTTACCCCAGTGCCCGATTGTGGTTCTCTCTGGCCCTAACTTAGCCGCTGAAATCAATCAGGGTTTACCGGCCGCCGCGGTGATTGGGGGAGATTTAGAGATTGCGGCCCAGGCCCAGAATTTATTTGCCATGCCGACATTTCGGGTTTATACCAATCCAGATCGGCGGGGGGTGGAGTTGGGGGGGGTTTTAAAAAATGTCATGGCGATTGCCTGTGGAGTCAATGATGGTCTGGGCCTGGGGGTGAATGCGCGCTCGGCTTTAATTACGCGGGGGCTGTTGGAAATGGTCCGGGTGGGAACCCACTGGGGCGGTGATGTTCAGACTTTTTATGGGTTATCTGGCCTGGGTGATTTATTGGCTACCTGTACGAGTCCCTTAAGTCGCAATTATCAAGTGGGTTGGCATTTAGCTCAGGGAACCGCCCTCAAAGATGCTTTAGAACGGGTGATCGGGACAGCCGAAGGAGTAAACACGGCTTTGGTTTTAAGCGACTATGCCCAGGCCCATGATCTAGATGTCCCCATTACCCAGGCCGTAACTACCGTATTGCGGGATGAGGTGACTCCCCAGCAAGCCCTGAGCCAACTCCTAGAGCGGCCCTTCAAGGTAGAAACCTTAGATCACTGATGCAGGGAACCTGTTTGCATCCCCAACCTGGAGAATTTGTTAGGATTTGAGGATGATTGCTCAAATTACCTCTCCAGATCAAACGGTTTTACTCGGGTTTCATGCCCTTTCCGATCCAATTCGCTTGGATGTTTTAACCCTATTGCAGCAAGAAGAGTTATGTGTTTGTGACCTTTGTACCCGCCTCCAAGTCAGCCAGTCTAAACTATCATTCCATTTACGGACTCTCAAGAATGCTGGCCTGGTTTTAACCCGTCAGTCTGGACGCTGGATTTACTATCGGTTGAACATACCAGCCTTTGCCAATTTGGAACAGTATTTGGCCGAATATCGCCATCTCCAACCCCGAACTTCACAGCGGCAATGTTCCTAATCATTTCAACAGGACTATCCACAGCTATCCTAGTCTTGTTTTCTCATTCTGTCTCATCTGGGCAACCCAATAAATAAGATTGGAAACAGTTCATTTCTAATTTTGGAATCACAAAATCAAAAAGCAAGTAATTGTTAGTTTAAGCACCCCATCAAGGTTGGACGAGTGACTATAGCGGGTAAGCCCGGTGATGGCCTGGTAGTTGACAGAATGAATCGTATTCTCAAACAGGCAGGCCTAAAAAAGGACTTAAGCTCGAAGGCTGGGACATCCCTAGGCCTAATAGTTCCTATGCCGATGTGGAAATTCACGGATAGATTAAAGCTGATGCAAAAACTTATGAGTTTGGGGAATGACTCGAACTTGAGATAAATGTTGTTTCAGTAAGCCTTGCCAGGCCAGGACTTGGGTTGGGGTGGGTGGGTGGGTTAAACGGCCAGTCCCAATGGGGGTAATGGGTTGCAAGATGAGCGGAATATCGGGGTTAATTTCGGCGACTAAGGCCCTGGCCTGGTTTAGGTCTTGGGTTGTCGTGTGGGCAGAAATAATCACTTTACAAAATACATCTTTGTTTGCGGCATGACAGGCCTGGAGAAAAGCGCGATGGGCTGGCCAATGGGATTCACCGGCGACACTGGGTAACTTAATGTCCATGCCGATACTATCTAACTGGGGGAGGAGTTGCGCGAGGGCCTCGGGGTGGTGTCCGCCTGATTCAAGATAGATGGGGAGTTGGGTGCGCACTTTCAGACTGGGTAAAAGCTGCTGCAAGAAATCTACGGCTAAGAGGGGTTCCCCGCCAGTCAAGCTAATGCTGTCATGGAGATGCGTGATATTTAATTGCTCAGCCCAGGCCAATACTTGCCCTAAAGAGACGGGATTCTTGACCGTGATAAAATCGCGCTGGCCTGGAGTTTGTTCAATTCGCCCCTGGGCCTGGGGATGCCATGTATGGGCACTATCGCAATAGGTACAGCGTAAATCACAGCTGGCAAACCGGATAAACAACTGCCGCGTCCCCACATTCATCCCCTCCCCCTGAATTGCTGAGAACATTTCAACGAGGGATGTAATTGGCTCTAGGGTATTTGGAATAATCGCCGAAAATGTAGCACTAGTCATAAATATTTTTAAGGTTATTCCAGAGATTGTGAACGGCTCCAAAAAAGCTCTAAGGCTGACTCATCAACGATATAGGCTGACTCACTATCCCGAATCACTCGTTTACCAAGCCGAGGAAAAAGGCCAATATCTAAGCGCCCTGCTTCTCCACCTATCAGGTAAACAAGGTCTGCATCGAATGGATTACGAAGATGATGGGGTTCTTGAGGTAGCCCAAATCCCATAAAGTCTCCTGATTCAACTTCATATTCCTGATCTCCAATTTCGGCAATCCCGCGACCCGACAAGATATAAACCCATTCTTCTTCATTCTGATGCGCATGATAAATAAAAGACTCTTTACCTGACGGGACACGCGCAATGGTGACCCCAATACGTTTTAGACCGACAGATCGTCCGAGAAACCGGAGGTAAACTTCTGAATTGGGGTTAAGGGGATGGTGAAATTCCAAGGGAGCCATTGTATTAATGTCAGATGCTTTTAGGAGAGCAAAGTTTTGATGAGTCATGTGAATGTCCTTCTATCGTTACTATCGTTAAATCTTTAATGGCTGCTTCAGAAAAGTTTCCTGTGCTTTCTAAGCCATTGTTAAATTTCACTTAAAATTAGCCCACCCTCAGCACAGCATTGGTGTCTTCAGCAATATACTTCCCGCCAATTCCCAAGCCTTAGTTAGTTCATTGAAACAGTTAAAACCATGGGAATCCTTAATATCTAAGATTATTTCCACACAAATATCCTAGATGACTCGGCTTAAGCTCAATCATTGAAACATGAATATTCATGATCCTTAATAACAGATCATTAGGCTGAGATTTTTAATTTAGCTTAACAAAATTACTGTGGAATTTAGGGTAATCTAAAAAGGATTTCCAAGTTTTCTCTTTTAAATTTTTAATCAGGTATCCCATTTTTAAGGACTCATTACCCATGGCTGCTCAGAAACGGATTGGAATTTTAACCAGTGGTGGAGATTGTGCTGGCTTAAATGCGGCCATTCGGGCAGTTGTTCATCATGCTATTGGAACCTATGGCTGGGAAGTCATCGGCATCCAGGAAGCCACCCACGGACTGATGCACCGCCCCCCCAAATCTACCCATTTGAATCTTGAGGGGATTGATCAATTACTCCTCCAAGGGGGAACAATTCTGGGGACGACCAATAAGGGAAATCCCTTTGCGTTTCCAATGGCTGGTGGGACCTTTCAGGATCGCAGTGCCGAGATTATTGCTGGGTACCACGAATTAAAGTTAGACGCGTTGGTGGGGATTGGTGGGGATGGCAGTTTGGCCATTTTGCGGCGGATTGCAAACCAGGGAAACCTAAATCTTGTCGCCATTCCCAAAACAATTGATAACGATGTTGGGGCGACTGAGCTTTCCATTGGATTTGATACGGCCACCAATATTGCCACTGAGGCCCTAGATCGGTTGCACTTTACGGCCGCTAGTCACAGTCGGGTCATGGTCTTGGAAGTGATGGGGCGCGATGCCGGCCATATTGCGTTGTCGGCGGGAATTGCGGGTGGGGCTGATATTATTTTGATTCCTGAAATTCCTTACAACTTGGATAATGTCGCGGAGAAAATTCGTCAACGCCAGGCCCAGGGTAAGAAGTTTTGTCTAGTCATGGTTTCCGAGGCGGTTCGGACTGAGTTAGGGGAGCAAGTGACCCAAATTAGCCAGATGGGAGAAGACCGTTACGGGGGGATTGGGAAATATATTGCTGAGCAAATTGCGGCCCGCACGGGGGCAGAATCACGGGTGACGGTCTTGGGGCATATTCAACGGGGGGGAATTCCTTCACCCGCGGATCGGCTCTTGGGGACTGTGTTTGGGGTGGCAGCGGTAAATTTAATTGCCGAGGAGAAATACGATCACATGGTGGCCTGGATCAACCGTGAGGTGGTGAGTGTCCCCATTGCTGAGGCGATCAAGACCTATCGGAATGTGGACTTGCATGGCACTCTGATCAAAACGGCGCGGGGAATGGGCATTTGTTTAGGGGATGATTATTAAGGACTAGCCCAGCAGCCAACCTAGTTAATTCAGTTACAATACTTAACATCACTGCCTCAGCGGGGAATTGCGATGAAGACTGCCTTACCGCCTGCTCATTCCGGCTCAACTTTTCGTGACTTTCCCGCTGATTCAACTGAAATTGCGGTGGACGCTGTGAGTTTACCCGATACTCCCTTGGCTGAAGTTTATAATCCCGAAGAAATTAATGCTCGCTATCGGCAACAGCCCCTGCGGGTTTTCTGGCGGTGGATTCAAATCCTGGTTCCGGTGATTAGTATTTTCTTGAATCGCTGGTGGGATGGGGTAACTGGGCAAACCAAAAAGAATTTACGCCAGCGGGCTGTTCAACTTCGGGAGACTCTGACGAAACTGGGGCCGGCCTATATCAAGGTTGGGCAAGCTCTTTCTACCCGGCCAGATCTAGTTCCGGCCATTTATTTAGAAGAATTGACCAAACTACAGGATCAACTGCCAGCCTTTTCCAATGACATTGCTTTCCAATTTATTGAGGAAGAACTGGGGGCCAGGCCTGAGGAACTGTATGCGGAACTGAGTCCAAACCCGATTGCGGCGGCTTCCTTGGGACAGGTCTATCGGGGGCGATTAAAAACTGGGGAAGAGGTGGCTGTTAAAGTCCAACGCCCTGGCCTGGCAGAGCAGATTACCTTAGACATCTACATTGTCCGGGGCCTGGCGGAGTTTATCCAAAAAACTCGTAAACTTCGCAGTGACTTAGTCGCAATTTTGGATGAATTTTCTGGCCGCCTCTTTGAGGAGATGGACTATACCCAAGAAGGCCGCAATGCGGAACGGTTTGCCCGCCTGTATGGCTATCTACCGGATATTTTTGTCCCCCGGATTTTTTGGCAATACACCAATCGCCGTGTCCTGACGATGGAATGGGTGAACGGGACAAAACTCAATCAGCCCAACTTGATTCAGGCCCAAGGGATTGACCCACGCTATTTGGTGAATGTCGGTGTCCAGTGTTCGTTGCGGCAATTATTGGAACATGGTTTCTTTCATGCGGATCCCCACCCCGGTAATTTGTTAGCAATGCCCAATGGAAAACTGGCCTATCTCGACTTTGGGATGATGAGTGAAATCGAACCGGCCCAGCGTTATGGGTTAATCAACGCCATCGTCCATATTGTCAATCGGGAGTTTGAGAGCCTGGCTGAGGATTATGTGCATTTGGGCTTTTTGACCCCGGATACGGATTTGCGCCCCATTATTCCGGCCTTGGGAATTGTCTTTAACAATGCCTTGGGAGCCAGTGTTGCGGAATTAAATATTCAACGGATTTTTGATCAACTCTCTGAGGTGATGTATGAATATCCGTTCCGCGTCCCGGCTTATTATGCCCTGATTGTCCGTTCTTTGTTGACGATGGAAGGCATTGCAATGGGGGTGGATACAAATTTCAAGGTACTGAATGCTGCCTATCCTTACATTGCAAAACGCCTGCTCACAGACCCGGCCCCAGAATTACGGACAAGCCTGAAAAATCTGCTGTTCAAAGATGGAAGTTTTCGTTGGAATCGTCTCGAAAATCTGCTGCGAAATGCGCGGGATAGTCGGGATTATGATTTTGATATGGCTTTAAACCAGGCCATTGAGTTTTTATTTTCAGAGCGGGGGGAGTTTATTCGCAATAAATTAGCCGATGAACTGGTGAAAAGTTTGGATCAGTGGGGACAACAGGCCTGGCATCAGTTCCCTAACCCTTGGCGTACCCCTAGCCCCATTACCGCCGTTCCCGCTGTTACCCCGGATCAACAGGGCCTGGAGCATATTCGCCGGATTGCGGGAATTTTACAGGATACCCCTGGCTTTGATGCGGCAAAACTCCTCCCCATTGTCTCGCGAGTTCTCTTTAAGCCGGAAACCCAACAACTGGGACAACGGATCGCGACAGGCCTGGTGCAACGGGTCTTAACTCGCTTTATTCGGGAATTTCTCTTAGGGCGAGATCAAGCTGAGGAGCAGGTCTATACCCCGGCCCTTTAGGAATTTATCTCTGTACCCGCCGCCTATAGGCCTGTTGTCGCCAGTCTTTGGCACTCCGAATTGCTAACCAGAGTAGGAGTAGGGCAATCAGTCCTCCTTGTTTTGGGGCATGAACGGCAAAGAGCACCAGCAAAATACACAATAAATCTTGTCCAATAATAAACCAATGGGGTAGCTTACCCAAGCGAAAAAACCAGCCGACTTGAACCAGTTGCAACAATAAGGCTAATAAACCGCCAATCACGCCAATGAGCCAGGCTGGGGTATCGGTTAAACCAGCTAAGGTCATCCCTAAAATTGCCCCGACTGCTGGACTAAAGATCAGTTGGATAAGCATCAAAAATCGCTGTCCCCAGGGATGGGTAAGCATAAACAACTCCAGACCTGACCAGGCTGCTAAGACTCCCACCACCCAGGCCGGGTCAAAGCGCGCCAAAATTGGGACTTTCGACCATAGGGATTCCCCTTGAACCAGGCCAATCACCAAAAGCGGTAAAGCTAGCCTGAGTCCCCCTGCGGCTGATACAGACAAAATCGCCAGAAGTTCGACCATGATGGTTTTAGACTAACGGCATAAGATGGGGGGATGTTCAAAGGTGGCGTTCTGTCCTGCTGCCCAAGGCCAACCCAATCTTGCCTCCTGGTAGCGTGAATCTGAGAGCTTGTTCACTTTTTTATTGGGTGACTCTCCCAAACTAACGGGAAAAATCTGTGGAGGCCTTTTGTTGGGTCTTTAGTCATTTGGTCTTATCACTTCTTATCACTATAGAAATAGACAATCACAAGTTGAAAAATCATTGATAGACAATAGGTTTAATAGTCTTAATTGTTCAGATTTTTGGCGTAATCTTATATGACTGATTCCCCCAGGCCGGGTTGGTTCAAACATCCCCTGTTCCCTTACTTGCTTTTGATGGTTTGGAGTGGAATTTTGTTTCTGGCGAGTTCCGGTGAGCAAAGTTTAATGGCCCACGATGAAGGCTGGTACGCGATGCAGGCCCGCTGGATGATCCTCAAGGGAGATGGGTTGACCCAGTGGTGGTGGGATGTACCGATTTTTGATCGGATGGTGGGGGCGCATTGGCTGATTGCCGGGGCTTATAAACTCTTTGGGGTGAGTGATGGGGTGGCCCGGTTACCGAGTCTAGTTTTGGGAATTGGCACAGTCTTGTTAACCTTTCGCCTGGGATGCTTGCTGTTGCCGAGAACAGTGGCCGGCCTGGGGGCGTTAATTCTGCCGCTTTGCCCCTTGTTTTTGTCCCATGGACGGATGGCAACCCAGGATATGCCCTTGGTGTTTGTGGAAGTCCTGCTGGTTTTGGCCTTGGTTTGCGCGGATCGGTATCGAGACCAGCAATGGCTATTTTGGGGGTGGGGCCTGGTGGCCGGGGCTTGTGTGGGCCTGGGATTTTTGATCAAGAGTGTGATGATTTTTCTACCAGTCATTGCCCTGATCCCTTTTTTTTGGAACCATAAGCATTTTTTCCGAAATCCAGGCCTGTATCTGGGCCTGATCCTCGGATTCATTTTGCCTGTGGGCTGGTTGCTGCAATCGGTACAGGTCTATGGGGGGCGGGTATTAGAGGAGATGTTTGGCAAGTTGGTGATGTTGGGGGAAAAGTCTTATCACGGGGATGGAAATATTTTTTACTATTTCTGGAATATTCCGGCTAATGGTTTTCCCTGGGTATTTTTTGCAGTGGGGGGCTGGCTCTGGTGGTGGCTCCATGGACGGCGGATCCAACCCTTTGGTCTCAAAACGCCGATGGGCTTGTTGCTGGGTCTTTATCCGCTGATTTTATTTTGCTTGCTTACTCTTTTTTCAACTCGGATTTCCTACTACAGTTTGCAGCTTTATCCCTGGCTGGCCTTGTGGGCGGGGGTTGGTTTGTGTGAACTCTCTCGGCAATGGCAAAGGCGTTGGCTGTGGATTCGGGGCATCAGTGGGGGCTTGGCACTTTTAGGCCTGGGATTGTGGGGGGTGGCCATTGGTTTGAGAACGGGGCTGATTCTGGCGGATGATCCGGTGCGAGCCTATATTCCTCTGGGGGTGATTGTTGGGGCGGGCTGGTTGGTTTTGGGAATAACTTCTGTGAAAAACTGGCGGCGGGCCTGGGTTTGGACTTGGTTATTAACCTCTTGGCTGGGCCTGACTACGGCGGGATTTTTAGGGTTGATTGGCAATTATTCCCCAGGCCTGAAGACGGAACTCACCCAAGTCCGGATAGCGTCCATTCTCCAAACCGAACCCATTCACTTCCTTGTCCAGGAACCACTGACGGGGCCGGAACATCAAACGTGGGTATTACTCAGTTTCTATACTCCAAATCTGGGAGAACGCTTACCTTGGCCACTAAACTCTCCCCCTTCTGGCTACGCCTGGGTCAGTCCCAATCTCCCCTTAACCGATGCCCTCAACTCCCAGGCCAAAACTATTGCTACCGTAGAACAATGGCGACTTCTAAAATTTCCTTGACCCCTAAATTTCCCGGCCAATATGGTGAACAGCGGGACTTGGCCTGGCGCGGCTGGCAAACTCGTTATACCTATGTGCAACCGGAAAACCCTCGCTCCCATCCCATCCCGATTATTTTGCTGCATGGCTTTGGGGCTTCCTTGGGTCATTGGCGGCATAACTTATTTGTGTTGGGGCAGTTCCATCCGGTTTATGCCTTGGATTTGGTAGGTTTTGGGGCAACAGAAAAACCCCAGGCCCCCTATGATGCCTATTTTTGGGCCCGCCAAGTCCACGATTTTTGGCAAACTATTGTTCAGAAACCCGCCATTCTAGTGGGAAATTCCATTGGCTCTTTAATTGCCCTGACTACGGCGTTGACCTATCCCGAGGTTGCGGCGGGCCTGGTATTAATCAGTGTTCCAGATCCGGCTGTTCGGCAAGAGATGATCCCGGCCTGGTGCGCGCCTGTGGTGAATTGGGTCGAGGGCCTGGTGGCGGCTCCTTGGCTCTTAAAAACAATTTTTTATTGGGTGCGGCGACCGGGAATTATCCAAGCTTGGGCCGGAATTGCCTATGGAGACAAATCAGCGGTGGATCAAGAATTAGTTGAAATCCTCTTAAATCCAGCCTTTGATCGGGGAGCCGCAGCAGCCTTTGTCCAGATCATTAAGTCCATGACCAGTCCTAACTTTGGCCCCAAGGTTAAACCTAGCCTCGCCCAATTGGACATCCCGACCCTGATTCTTTGGGGTGAACAAGACCGGATGATCCCGCCCCAATTTGCGAGCCAATTTGCCGCCTGCAACCCCCAAATTAGCCTTAAAATGCTCCCCCAGGCCGGTCATTGTCCCCAAGATGAGCAACCGGAACTTGTTAATCAAGAAATTCTGGCCTGGATAGAGAGCAGCGTTAGGCAAAACACACTGAAGTAAAACGTTAATTACTCATGAGCGCGATCAATCTTGAACACCAAAACCGCCAAGGGGGGTAAGCAAATATCGAGGGAATAACGGCGATTGTGGAACACCCATTCATCAGCCCATTTGCCCCCTAAATTACCCATATTGCTGCCCCCATATTCGCGAGCATCACTGTTAAAGATTTCATTGTAAAACCCATGTTCCGGGACACCAATGCGGTAATGGCTATGGGGTTGCGGTGTAAAGTTACAGATAACAACCACAAAATCCGAATAATCCTTAGCCCAACGCACAAAAGCAACAACACTATGGCGATTATCATTACAGTCAATCCATTCAAACCCCGCTTCCCCAAAGTCTTGACTGTACAGGGCGGGTTCCTGACGGTAGAGGCGGTTCAGATCAGTGATACATTGCTTCAACTGTTGATGGGGTTCGTATTGGAGTAAGTGCCATTCGAGATCGCCCCAGACATTCCACTCATTCCATTGCCCAAACTCCATCCCCATAAACATGGTTTTCTTGCCGGGATGAGTAAACATATAGCTAAACAGGGCTCGGACATTGGCGAACTTCTGCCAGCGATCACCGGGAACTTTGCCGATAATATGACTCTTGCCATGTACCACTTCATCATGGGAGAGAGCCAGCATAAAGTTTTCGCTGTGATGATACCAAATGCTGAAGGTTAAGTTGTTTTGATGGAATTGGCGGAACCAGGGATCCATGCTGAAGTAATCCAAGGTGTCGTGCATCCAACCCATGTTCCACTTCAGGTTAAAGCCCAGGCCCCCGGCATAGGTCGGCCAAGACACCATCGGCCAAGAGGTCGATTCTTCGGCGATTGAGAGCACCCCAGGGAAATAACTAAAGAGCACGTGATTCACTTGCCGGAGGAAATTTGCCGCCTCTAGGTTTTCTCGCCCGCCGTATTCATTGGCCACCCATTCTCCACCTTCTCGTTGATAGTCTAGGTAGAGCATAGAGGCTACCGCATCCACCCGAATCCCGTCAATGTGGTATTTGTCAAACCAGAACAGGGCATTGGCGACGAGGAAATTGCGGACTTCATGGCGGCCGTAGTTAAAGACCAGAGTGCCCCATTCCTTGTGTTCGCCTTTGCGGGGGTCGGAATGTTCGTAGAGGTGTGTGCCATCAAAAAAGGCCAGGCCATGCCCATCTTTCGGAAAATGCCCCGGTACCCAATCCACAATCACGCCAATCCCGGCCTGGTGGCATTGATCGACAAAGTACATAAAGTCGTCCGGGGTGCCATAGCGGGAGGTGGGAGCAAAATATCCCGTGACCTGATAGCCCCAAGAGCCATCAAAGGGATGTTCGGCAATCGGCAAAAGTTCAATGTGGGTATAGCCGAGGTCTTTAACGTAGGGAATTAATTTGGCGGCCAGTTCTCGATAGGTCAAAAAGCGGGCCCAGGGTTTGAGATCGGCGACAGGAATTGCCGGTTCAGGTTCGCCATTGGGGAGCAGGGCTGGGGTGTCCATTGAGCCATGAAGCCAAGAGCCTAAGTGGACTTCATAGATCGAAACGGGTTGAGTTAAGGGTTCACTATTGCGCCGTTGTTCCAACCAGGCCTGGTCTGACCACTGGTAATTATTGAGGTTGGTGACAATCGAGGCCGTTTTGGGGCGCGGTTCCTGTTGAAAACCGTAGGGATCGGATTTTTCGTAGATATGCCCGGCTTGATTTTTAATTTCGTACTTGTAATGCTCACCGTCCTCTAGGCCTGGGATAAATAACTCCCAAATGCCACCATCGCGCCGGGCCATCTGATGTTGCCGCCCATCCCAAGAGTTGAAATCCCCCAAAATTGAAACATTGCGGGCATTGGGGGCCCACACGGCAAAATAAACCCCGGCCACACCATCTACTGTTAACAGATGTGCGCCAAGTTTTTCATAAATCCGGTGGTGATTGCCCTCGCAAAACAGGTGAATGTCAAAGTCTGTCAACAACGAGGAATGAAAGGCATAGGGATCGTAAATGACCCGCTCATGGCCGTTTTCTTTAACCTTGAGTTGGTAGTTGGTGAGTTCTGGGGTCTCAATCACACATTCAAAAAAGTTGGGATGATGCTGAGGCTGCATCGGATATTCTTTTCGTTCTTCTGGACACAACACCGTGACTTGCTCAGCATTGGGTAAATAGGCCCGGACAATCCAGGCCTGCCGCCCATTTTCTTCATAACGATGACAGCCTAAAACTTGGAACGGATCATCATGGTGATTGGAAACAATACGAGCAACTTGTTCGGCGGAAATCGTCATAGGGATTAACTATCTCAGGGTTTATAAAAAAATTTGGACTAACTCAGGGATGGGCAAGCTATAAAAAAGTTAACAATTTATGGAACTAACTTGTCACCTTACACCGATAAAGTTTTCTATGGCCTGTCCGAAATAAACTCCATCTCGATAACTAACCCCGCGTGATAGTGCTATAGATAAAAATAAACCCCGGCAAACTGGGGGCTGAGATTCCTCTGATTAATCCTTGACTGAGCCATGAATTACTCCCCTGAAACCCTTGCCAGAGCTATGCGGGCCGTGCGTTGTAGCCCATTTTTGCCCCAGTTGTTCTTGGACTTACAAAAACAGCGGGTAGCCTTGGGAGATATTTCCGGCTCCTTAGGGGTGAAAAATGGCTATACCACACAAGCTTTACCTGAACTGGTCATCGAAAACTCTTTGATGTGGTTAACCCAAGTGGGCTTACTCCGGCGAGAAGTTGACGGACAGGGCTTGACCGATAGTTTTCGACTCACTCCCTTAGGCCGCCAATTAACCCAAAAGGAACAGGCTGGGGCTTGGAGTCAACCCGCTTGGCATGAACGTCTGCAGGATTTTTTCAGTCATTGGTGGCATGGAATTTTGACCTAAAACCCCCAGGCCTGGCTGTTGATCACCCCGTATTTCGCATTCCGGCCGCAATCCCGTTAATCGTCAACAACGCCCCCCGTAACAATTCACTGCGGCTATAGCGTGACCGGAGAATCGCCCCAGAGGTACTCGTACTGTTGTGTTGGCGTAATCGCTTCAGTAAGGAGACTTGGAGAACCCCCAGCGGCACAATCGTACTGTTGCGTAAATGGACAGACCGTTGCAGGGGCAAATCTCCATCCAAGAGGCGTTGATGCCCGGTAATCGTCAAAATCAGTTCCGAAGTGCGGCGATATTCCTCAGCAATTTGAGCAAAGAGGGTTTCAAAGCTTTCTCGGTCTTGCTCATGACTCAATTCTTGAACGTAATGGTGGGCAATCTCCAAATCCACTTTGGCGAGAGTCATTTCGGCCTTGGAAATCACCATCCGAAAAAAGGGCCATTTGTAATAGAAATAGCGCAGGAGCGAGAGATGTTCGGCCGGTTTTTCATCAATAAATTCTTTAATCGCTGTGCCAACTCCATACCAGGCCGGGAGTAAAAAGCGCGATTGTGTCCAACTAAAGACCCAAGGAATTGCCCGCAAACTGGCCAGATTTTTCTTGCCGCCGCGCCGCGTGGGCCGAGAGCTAATTTGGAGTTGACTAATTTCTTCAATCGGGGTGACTTGGTGGAAAAAGTCAATAAATTCTGGTCGTTCGTAGATTAAATTCCGATAGCACTGTCGGGAACGGGTGGCCAACTCCTCCATAATTTCATGCCAGGGTTCAATCTCATCAATGCTGGTGCGCAAAAGGCTGGCCTGGATCACCGCCGTGGTAATGGTTTCCAAATTATAGAGAGCGAGATCGGGGAGGGAATATTTCGAGGCGAGGACTTCCCCCTGTTCCGTAATTTTGATCCGCCCGTTGATGGTTTGTCCGGGTTGAGCCAAAATTGCCGCATAGGCCGGGCCACCCCCACGACCGACTGATCCCCCCCGCCCATGGAAAATCCGCAGTTGGAAGCCATATTTTTCGGCCGTTTTTTGGAGGGATTGTTGGGCTTTATAGATTTCCCAGTTGCTACTTAAAAACCCTGAATCCTTATTACTGTCGGAGTAGCCGAGCATCACCTCCTGCAGGCCTGGGCAATCATTACTGTTCAGGTAGGGTTTGTAAAAGGGGAGTTCAAACAGTTGGGTTAAGACATGGGGGGCGCGCTTTAAGTCTTCGACAGTTTCAAACAACGGCACGACATGGAGCGTACTTTTGCCAGTGGCTGGATCGTAGAGGCCTGCTTCTTTGGCTAACAGCAACACTTCCAATAAATCACTGGCCTCGTGGCTCATGGAAATAACATAAGTCGTGCAGATTTCCGGGCCAAATTCCTGTTGGAGCCGCTTCACCATCCGCAAGGTTTCAATAATTTCCTTAGTCCGCTCGGAAAAAGGCAACTCGGAGGGAATTAAGGGGCGGCGAGTGGCCAATTCTGCGGCTAACCAACGCGTCCGCTCACTTTCTGATAACTCACTGTAGGGGCAGGGAAGAATCTGGAGATATTCGGTGATTTCGGCAATTGTATCGGAGTGACTCGTACTTTCTTGACGAATATCTAAAATGGCTAGGTTAAACCCAAAGATTTCCACCTGGCAGATCAGATCATCCAATTCTCGACAGGCCAGGCCGGTGGCCGCTAAATTCCGCTGAATCAGGTTTAACTCTGCTAAAAAATCAGTCCCAGTTCCATAAAATTGGCCATTGTTCAAGGCATCAGCCGCGGCCGAGGGAGCACAATTGGCCTGGATCTGTTGGTTCCGCTGGCGGGTATTTTGCAGCCGTTTCAGGACATAGGCTAATTTCAGGCGATAGGGTTCTTGGCGAAAGCGAACTGAATGTTGTTGATAAATATCGGGGAGTTGTTGTTGATCCTGCTCCAGAGATTCCAACAGTTCTGGTAAAACATCGCACCAATGTAAAGACAAACTCAACAGGGTAATCAGGCGTTCCACCGAGGAAACATATTTCTCTAAAACCAAGTTGCGCTGATAACAAGCGGTTTGCCAGGTGACTTCGGGAACAACAGAAGGATTACCATCTCGATCCGAGCCGACCCAAGACCCAAATTTACAGAAGTTATAGCGGGGGGGCTTCAGTTGGGGAAAACTCTGGTGCAGGGCTTTTTGAAAGCGGCGATAGAGTTGAGGAATCGCATCAAACAAGACCTCTTTGAAATAGTGGAGGCTATATTCCACCTCATCTAAGACTTCGGGCTTGAATTGATGGAGTTCATCGGTGCGCCACCAGAGCCGAATTTCTTCTGTGAGTTGGGCCGTGAGTTCTTCAGCATCGGTGGTGACAATTTGCCCAACCATATCCAGTTGATCCAGTTGTTCGAGGATATGGGCAACCCGCCGTTGTTTATCCCGAATCGTTTGCCGGACAATTTCGGTGGGGTGGGCGGTGAAAACCAGTTTAATATCCAGTTGATCAATCAGCCGTTGAATATGTTGGGGCGGGACATTGAGTGCTTTTAGGCGAGGAAATAACCAGGAAAGCTTCCCTTGGGGCTGGGTTTGGGGAGCAATTTCATAAAGACTATGCTCTAATCGCTCACTGGGGCCACTCCGCACATCCGCAGAACCACTTTGCACCGGAAAGGACTCCCCACTCACCCCCGACAAGTGATCAGCAGTTAAGGCACGCATTGGCGAGGTTTCAATGACGGTGCGCTGGCGATTTTGCTCTTGCTCGTAGTGCTGCTCAACAATATTAATCAACTGAAAATAGATGTTGAAGGCCCGCGCTGCGCGGATGGCCTGGTTCAGTTCTAAAGATTCAATCACCTGTAAACATTCGGTCTGGACTCCCGGAATGACTTGCCCCTCCGAGGAGGATAATGCCCCTAACTGTCGCAATAGTTCTACCAGTTCTTGCCCAGATTCTGCCGCCAAGACCACCGCGAGAACATTCTCGACCAATTGCAGACGCTTGTGCAGAGCTTGATCTGTGCTGGTCTCCTCGATCCGCTCTTGATTGGGAACGTTCAATAGCGATGTCATAATTTACCCCGAACGGCAAACGTCTTTGATAATTCTAGAGTCTTCAGCCCGATTTGCTCCAATTTAAGCACTGTCCACTTCTAGCGCGACAAGAAAATTTGATCTCGTTAACATATCTTTGAGAGATTTAGAACCCATTGAAGCCTCCCAGACCCCGAAAGGATTCAATTTATGCAGGCGACCCTTGAGCAAATTTGGCAGGCGGCCCGTCAAGGAGAACCCACAGCCATTGCCACCTTAATTAACCGCAGCTTGCATCCCAAAGGCATCCATGTCCTTGCCCGTCGCCAAGGGAGTTGTCTGCAAATTATGCTAGAGGCCGCCAAATCATTGCCCCCAGACAGTTGCTTACAATATATTCTCAAGGGTTTAAAAAAACTTGACCCCGATGGGATTCTCAATGTTCGCTTGCATGGCCGTCTCCTGGGAGATGAATGGCCGGAATGGACTCAAACTCTAGACCTCAAAACCACCTTACCCAACTCAGCCCCCCCTCCCGTTCAGTCAACAGCGACTCCGGTTTTAAAAATTCCTGTGGATGCGGGGATTGTCGCTAACGGACTCGAGAAAACAGTCACGCCTGCAACGATTGGCCTATCTCCAGCCATTCAATTACCTGCAACCGCCTTACCCATCGTGCCGGAGCCAGCCATCCCCGTCCTGAAGCGCACTCACCCCGGATTACTGTTGCTCGGCCTGGGAACGTCCCTCATTTTGGCCTGGGTTTGGTATGTCCAAAACGTCTCGCCTGGAGCCTGGAGCGATTTAGCCAATTGGGGCCGTTTTGAGAGTGGGCCTAGCAGTGATGCCCCCGCCCTAATCACCTCCCCTCAATCTGCACCAACCGCCACCCCAGACAGTCCAACTCCAGCCCCTGTGACAGTTCCAGAGCGGCAAACAATCCGGATCAAAGCCGTTGGCGATATGGTTCCAGGGACAAGTTATCCAGTCCGGCGCAAACCCCAAGACCCAAACAGTCTCCTGGCCAAAATTAAGCCCTATTTACAGGGGGCCGATATTCTCTTTGGTAACTATGAAAGTACGCTAACGAATCACCCCTATCCCTTCAAAAACACCAGTAAGGGGATGGTTTTTGCCTTTCGTTCCCCACCCGAGTATGCCAAAATCTTCCAGGCCGTGGGCTTTAACATTCTCAATATTGCCAACAACCACAGCTATGACTTTAATGAAAAGGGCTTCCGGGACACGATGCAAAGCATTGAACGGGCCGGGATGAAGGCGGTTGGGGACAAAAATCAAATCGTTTATATTACTGCCAATGAAATTACCACAGCCTGGATTGGATTTGCGACCTATGACGGGCAAAATAGGGTGCAGGATATCAAGGCGGGCCAGGCCCTGGTTAAAAAAGCGAGCCAAAATGCCGATGTGGTGGTGATTTCCTTCCATGCCGGCGCAGAAGGATCCGATGCTGTCCGTACCCGTAACAAGGTGGAATATTTTTATGGCGAAAATCGTGGCAATATTGTCCAGTTTTCCCGCGCGATGGTGGATGCTGGAGCCGATTTAATCCTTGGTCATGGACCCCACGTCCCGCGAGCTTTAGAACTCTATAACGGTCGTTTAATTGCCTATTCTTTGGGGAACTTTTTGGGGTACAAATCCTTTGCCACCGCTGGTAATCTGGGTAAGTCCTTAATTTTAGATGCAGAGTTGGATGCCACAGGTCAATTTGTTGGCGGCAAGGTGATTCCGGTCAAACTTGATGACAGTGGCATTCCTCAATTGGATAATAATTTTTCCACAGTCAAATTGATCCGCAACCTCACCCAATCAGACTTTCCCAAAACCCCCCTCACCATTGGCCGCTTTGGCGAACTCTCACCCCCAGAACCTGTCAGTCCTAGTCCAATCTCCCCGTCACTTCGAGAAAAACCATAATCTCCAATTAACGTTCTTTGGGTAGGATTAAGCCTCAGGTTCAGTCTAGTCCCTCCAATCGGCCCTGAGTTAGGGACGGGTCTCAAGGCAGAAATGACTATCGTTACTATTACCTGAGAATCTTGTAGTTTGTGCCAGAGTTAGTTGTTTGATATGTCACCCTCCCAGGAAATTCCGCCTCAGCCCCGCCCCTATCAAGAGCTATCTCCACGGTCGCAACGCCAACGCCTACAAGAATTGGCTCTAGTCTTTTTAAAACTGGGCACCTTTGCCTTTGGGGGGCCAGCAGCGCACTTAGCCATGATGGATGAGGAGGTGGTCGGACGGCGGCAGTGGTTAACCCGCGAAAAACTTTTAGACTTAATCGGGATTACGAACCTGATTCCCGGCCCCAACTCCACGGAACTGGCCATTTATATCGGGGCAGAACGGGCCGGTTGGCGCGGCCTAATTGTGGCTGGATGCTGTTTTATTTTGCCAGCGATGCTGATTGTCTGGGGCTTGGCAGCACTCTATGTCCAAACGGCCCAAGTGCCCCAAGTGGAATGGCTTCTTTATGGCATTAAGCCGGTGATCATTGCTATTGTCCTCCAGGCCCTTTGGAAACTGGGTCGGAAAGCGATCAAGGACAATGTAACTCTCGTGGCGGCGGGGGCGGCGGTAGGGGCTTATTTCCTTGGGTGGTCAGAAGTTTTAACCCTCGCAGTGTTGGGGTTAGGGGTCATGCTGATCAAGGCCTGGCAACGAGGCAACCAGATCACGCCTGGCCTGGTGGGACTGCCGACTGGTTTTCTGGCCCAAATGACTACGACACCTCCAGAATTAAGTGCCAGTTGGGTCAATATTTTTTTAATTTTCCTAAAAATTGGCCTGGTCTTGTACGGGGGCGGCTATGTCTTATTAGCGTTCTTGCAGCGGGAATTTGTCGATCAAACCCATTGGCTCACCTCCCAACAATTATTGGACGCAGTGGCGATTGGGCAAGTGACTCCGGGGCCATTGTTTACAACCGCAACGTTTATTGGCTATCTCTTGGCAGGCAATTCTGGGGCGGTCGCCGGCACGGTGGGAATTTTCTTGCCTTCGTTTCTGCTTGTTGCGTTGATCAATCCCTGGGTCAATCAATTAAGACGCTCGGCCTGGGTGGCGGGGGCCTTAGACGGGGTTAATGCGGCGGCTTTGGGGCTCATGGCTGGGGTGACGGTGACTTTGACCCAGGCGGCGGTGGTGGATCCAGTCACGATTGGGGTCGCGGTTGTCAGTGCGGTGGTTTTATTTAAGTGGCAAGTCAACTCGGCCTGGTTGATTTTAGCGGGGGGCCTGGTCGGTTTTGTCACCCAAGAGCTAGGAACTAACTTTCTTGGCAATTAATTCGTAGTCATCGCCATGATGAAAAGAGAGGTCACATTTGAGCGTATTGGCAGCCAATAAGGTTAAGGTTCCCCGGCCAGAGACTGGATCACATTTATCCTGTCCGTCCCAGTCAAAATTAAATTCTGATTTTGCGCGCCCTTTTGTTTGCTTAGATGTTCTGGGAATAATGCAGCCATACACATAAATAAACTGAAATTCTCCATGCCCGTCTGCATCAATCCGAATGTAGGCCTGTATCTCTAGATTAAGATCTGAAACGGAAAAATCGGGACTCTCCGTAATATGCCACAGGCCAGTAAAGGCATTACTCACTTTTTTCAGTTAAGTACTTAGCGACGGTTTGCACATCCTTATCCCCCCGCCCGGAACAGTTAATGACAATCCGCTCATGATTCCTCAGTTGGGGGCAGAGGACTTCTAAATAAGCTAGGGCGTGGGCCGTTTCGAGGGCGGGGATAATCCCTTCCAATTGGGATAATCGTTGCAGTGCCTCCAAGGCTTCATCATCGGTGACACTGTAATATTCTGCTCGACCCAAATCTTTCAAATAGCTATGTTCGGGGCCAACTCCCGGATAATCCAGGCCAGCACTAATGGAATGAGCCTCTAGGACTTGGCCATCATCATCCTGGAGAAGGTAGCTCATGGCTCCGTGGAGAACCCCAACTTGCCCTTGAGTGAGGGTGGCGGCATGATGTCCCGTATTAATCCCTGAGCCAGCCGCTTCCACGCCAATTAACCGCACTTGGGTTTCGGGGACAAATTCATGGAACAATCCCATCGCATTGGAGCCACCCCCCACACAGGCCAGGAGGATATCCGGTAGCCCACCCCATTTTTCTAAGCCCTGTTGCCGGGTTTCTTGGCCAATCACCGCATGAAAATCTCGCACAATCATCGGATAGGGATGGGGCCCCGCCACGGATCCCAAAATATAGTGAGTCGTTTCCACATTGGTAACCCAATCCCGAATGGCCTGGGAGGTGGCATCTTTGAGGGTTCCAGTCCCACTACTGACGGGTTCAACGGTTGCCCCTAGCAGACGCATCCGAAAGACATTCAAGGCCTGGCGTTCCATATCCTGCACCCCCATATAGATGATGCATTCCAGGCCAAAGCGGGCACAAACTGTCGCAGTGGCAACCCCATGTTGGCCGGCCCCTGTTTCGGCAATAATCCGCTTTTTCCCCATCCGTTTTGCGAGCAGAACTTGCCCGAGGGCGTTGTTAATTTTGTGCGCGCCGGTATGATTGAGGTCTTCCCGCTTCAAATAAATTTTTGGGCCATGGCCATCGGCTTGGGCATAGTACTCGGTCAAACGTTCAGCAAAGTATAAAGGCGTTGCCCGCCCCACGTAGTCTCGTAACAATTGGGAGAGTTCTGCCTGAAATTCCGGGTTGGTTTTGTATTGACTGTAGGCTTGCTCTAATTCTGTCAGGGCTGGCATAAGGGTTTCGGGGACATATTTACCGCCAAATTGCCCAAAACGACCGAGGGAATCGGGGCGGTGCGACAGATCAAGGGCTTCAGGTGTGGGGGTTAAGGTCGGGGCAACAGCAAGAGTCACTGGGGAAATTCCAACATCAATTCAGGTATAGCTTTAATTCTAAGGCTCTTAATATCCCGCAACCACTGGCCTGGGGTATCTCCTACGCAGATCAGGCCCCAATCCGCAGTCAAGCTTCAAAGAGGTCGCCCTACGCTAAGCCAATCAGAAAATTCTGGGAACGATCCTGAGCCATATCCCGAATCAGATTAATGCGGGCGGCGGCATAGTCCCGTAAACAGGCGACTTGGCTTGGTTCCAATGGCTGCTGTCTGGTGAACTGGACAACCAACCACTGACAGAGGGCTGAATCATCCAGGCCAAGCAGGATTCCCGTTTGAGTTTGCTCAACAAAATTCCAAAATTGGCGGAGTAGCGTTGGAGGCATAGGAACCCTCACTTAAGAATTTCTTTATATTGTTACCCTAGCTGGTGATTTTTGGAAATGGATCAGCCCGTAGAAAGACGCAACTAAAGTTACTGAATCCTCATGAACTTTTATCACGAACTAATACGGAAGCTAACAAATCATCAGACTTTACCCATTGATCTGGGTGTTCTAGGCAACCAGTTTCCCAATTTCTTAGTTTAGGGGCTGTTAGCAAGAAGATAATCGCTGTTTATCAATCGTAAAAAACGTATTTTCAAGCAAAATGTTATGTAATCCTATTAGTCCTAAGCAAAATATCGACTCTATATCTCTCTCTATTGCTCTGTATTTGCCTGTGGATCGGTGCAGATTGGCTTTTGATCATCATCGTGGTTTCAGCCCGCCGATTTGAAATAGTATCGGACATACTAATGACGATTCCCTTGCTTGCGCCCCTCAGCCAGACTCCCTATGGATTATCAGGTTCTTCACCACAGCCCCGGCCGACTCCGCCTCCATATCCACCGATTACGGCACGATCGGGCCTATGGACAAACCTTAGAGAATCTGGTGTTGGCCTTACCCCTAGTCTTAGGAGCTAGGTTAAATCGGTTGGCCGCATCGTTAGTGGTTCATTACTACACCCCAGGCCTGGCCCCTGGCAATGCTGAAGCTCTTGTGGCCAAATGCTTAGACCAAGCGGATACGGCCCATCCCCTAGTCCCCACGGAACCCTTTCCCACCCCTAGTGCCACAGCGATTCGGGATTGGGAAGCCGAAGTTGAAGCTGAACGTCCTCCAGAATCCGATTGGGAACGTTTGGGATTTCCCTTGATGAGCTTGACGTTGGCCCTATTGGCGGCTCCTTGGGAGATTCCCCCCTTAGTTGTGGGTATTGCGGTTTTGGCCGGGGCCTGGCCTTGGTTACAACGGACTCAAGCGAGGTGGATCGAAGAACAGTCTATTTCGGTGGATTTATTAGATACCCTCTGGCTGGGGTTACATACCTTGAATGGAGAATTCATCGCGCCAGCCTTGAAAACCTCGCTTGTCTCTGGACGAGCAGACTTACGAGATCGCCGGCGCGAATTTAGCCCCTACCCCAGTTTTTTATTAAATTCCGATCAAGGTATCACCGTAGAGCGTGATCGAGAGCGTCTTAACTTAACGACCGTGGAACTTCAGCCAGGAGATCGGCTTTGGATTGAAGCTGGACAAATTATCCCCGTGGATGGGCCAATTGTGGCTGGGGTGGGAATGTTGGGCCTCGTCCATCAGGGACAAACACTCACCACCATTTCTGTAAAGCCAGAGCAATTTGTTTATGCCGGTTCGCAACTTTTGAGTGGGCAAATCCAAGTGGCCACAACTCGCGTCGGCTGGCAAACTCGCATTGGCCTGGTCACAGAACTTCGCCAAGCCGAACCCGTTTACGATAGCCAACTAGCCCAGGCCCAGGCCCAATTTGCCCATCAAGCCGTATTACCGACCTTAGCCTTATCGGGATGTGTATTAGCGGCAACTGGCAATTTAGCCCCGGCTTTAGCCCCCTTACAACTGGATTTTGGCAGTGGCATTCAACTCTCCTTACGCACCGTCTTTTTGTCTGCCCTGATTGCCGCAGCCCAGGCCGGGGTCTATGTTCCCAGTGCTGCACGTTTAGAATGCCTGGCCCATCTTCAGGTTTTAGTGGTGGATCAACGGGGCCTGGACATAACGCCTCTGGAAATGATGGAATTAGAATGCCTTGCGACCGATACTGGCTTAAAACTCTTCACCATCACTGGCCTAGCAGATGTGGACTGGCTCATGGAGTTAGATCAGACTAGGGGAATTGGAGTCATAACCGGGCCTGGGCAAGCCTTCGACTATTCACCTAATTGGTTAAGAATCTTCTGGGGGAGTCACACCATCCATCCCCAAGAACCAGAGATTGTTGTTCTTGAGCCGACGGTGAGAAAACTACACTGGGCGATAACAATTGCTCACCAGGCCCTAGCTCGCACCTATCAAAATACCGCTTTAATTTCTCTACCCAATCTAATTATAGTGGCCGCAGGAGTCATGACCGGGTTATCCCCTGTTATGAATGTTCTTACCAACAATGCCACGGCTTTTCTGGTGGAGTTTCTACCACAACCTCCCTTTTTGCCACCACCTGCAAGCAGGTCTCTCCTGCCATTACCTGGGCTGGGTACAGTTGCTCAGAATTTGCCCGAAAATGAGAAAAAGGTTAAATTATCGTAAACCCAGGCCACATCAGCCCCACAGACCTAATTGTAGGCCTTAGAATTTAAGCGAAGTGCTGTGAAGGAAGGCATTAACGTATGGCTGCTGATTTTGATCGGGGCATCATGAAATTCAAAGGGGCAGATAGCCGGCCGATGGTGGCAATCTCTGCGGTTCTCGTCCTCGGGTTTATTGGCCTTTTAATTTGGTGGGGGCTAAAAACCGCCTATGCCTTTAGTTAATTTTGGCCGGTCTAACTTTTGGTGGACTTAGAGCCTCTGGATAAGCGGCGGAGATAGGTTAACCCCTTCTGCTGGCGTTCGGGGCTGTAGTCAAGTCCAAGCATTTTATAGGCATCCTTATCGTGCAAGACCCGAAACTGAGGATAATTAATCAAAAACTTCCCATCTAGAGTGCGGACTTGTGAGGTACTGTCTTCCGGAATACCACCCAGTTCCTGAAATGCTTCTCTGGGGTATAGCCAAGGTTCCTCTGGGGGTTCATTACCCGTTGGGATAGATTCCTCCAGTTCGTGGAGCTTTTCCGAGAGTCCCTTGAAAATTTCCCCAGTTTTAGGGCCAGTTGTTTGAAACTTACGCAAGAACCATTGTTTAACACTATTGAAAAAATAGGCAAAAATTCGCACCGCAACTCGGAAAAATTGCTTCGCCACTGCCCCAAATCCAGCGGCCGCAGGTGGCTTCAGAAGTTGTTTCGGAATAGATTCGGGTGGCGGTTCAATAACCACAATGGTTGACCAACCACAATGGGGGCAAACTTGGCGGCCAGATTTTAATGGCACACCCAGCCGGGTCGCGCAGCGGGGACAAGTTTCTAGCATCTCACCCAAGTTCCATAGGAGACCTTGACCAATACTTTATCAGGATTAACCCTATAGTCTCTGCCCCTTGTCGCCTCCAGACACCAAACTGATCGGATAGGGAGTGAATTAGGTATTTGGGCAAACAAAAAGCCAGTCAATCACCTTGAGATTGCCGGCCTGGAGGATTTTAAAGTTCACAAACAAGCGGAAATGCAGTCCATTAGCCCCTCGTGAGGAAAAGCATCGGGTTGATAGCCCCGCGCCCCATGGGACGAATTTCAAAATGAACGTGAGGGCCAGTGCTGCGACCGGTGCTGCCCATATCTGCAATTAGCTCACCCTGCTGGACATATTGGCCTTCCCGAACCCGAAGCCGCTGATTATGTCCGTAAAGAGTTAACGTGCCATCATTATGCCGAATTTCGACTAGATTGCCATAGCCACCATCATTCCAGCGGGCGTAGGTAATAACACCCGGAGCCGAAGCTAAGACCGGCGTTCCTACAGGGGCGGCAATATCAATTCCCCGGTGCATCCGGCCCCAACGTGGCCCAAAGCCTGAGGTCAAGACCCCTTGGGCTGGCCAAATGAACCGCAAAGTAATGGAATTGGGTAAGTAGCGATCAGAGGGTTGGAGGGGGGGTAATTCGATATTGGGTAAGGTTGGCGCTGTGGACTGACGGGCAATGAGAGAAATGGGGGCCACCTCAGTGAGGCTAGAGGTTGTCCGAGCACTGCCCCGATTTGGATTGACAGAAGTTGATGTAGTCGTAGTTGTGGGAGTTGTAGGACTTACTGGAGGGGTTATACCAGGGAGTGTTCGGGGGAGGGTGACAGTCCGAGCCAGACGGATGCGTTGATCATTGCGGCCAATACTAACAGCAGTGCTACGAGTGACTGCGGCCTGGGGCAAGACCGTTTGATCTAGGGCCGGGAGAGACGCATCAGCCGGGTTAGTGGCTCTGTTTTGGGGGGCCAACGCAATGGGCTGTGTAGAGGCAGCGTTACTGTTAAGAGTTGTCACCGGGGCGGATTGCGAGGCGGCTTCTGTCTCGTTCATTAACTCTTCATAGACATTACCACCAACAGCCTGATAGCCAGGGATAGCAAACTTAGGAATCGAGGTTAAGTCTAGGGTGAGGTCTTGGTAAGGAGCACCACCGTGATCACGGAGATCAACAACCTTAAATGCGGTGTTTGCTGCCTCCTGATCTACATCCAGGCCAGTTACGGAGGGTAATCCAGCTAACGAAAGTTGCAAAGCTTGTAGGGTTGAGCCAATTAGTGCTGCTCCAGAATTTCTGCCACTAATCTTGGCTAAATCTGAGGTGACGGGGCTAAAACCAGTAAAATTCTCCCCAGCAAAGACGGAAAAGGGGCTTGGAGGCATCAGAGAGGAAGCAGGGGTTGTCTTCCTGAGGGAGAGTGTTGCTGGAGATCCCATACCAGTCAGTACAGGTGCAAAGGCTAAGGCTTGTCCAGGCACTGGGGTGAGTGCTGTGGTTTCGGGTAAGGCAAGAGTAGCCGCTTGGGTTGGAGAGACTCCCCCTAGGGTGAGTGCTGTAACTCCTACTGCCAGGCCTGTCACCATAGTACATTTTTTGCTAGTCCAGTTAAGAGCTTGGGCGACCCGATTGCAGGTTGAGGCAGTCACCCCTAGGCGGTTAGTGGAAAGCATCAAATGGAACCTCCTCATACAGTGATTCGTCTCTAATAGTTAGCCCTGACAGGGATACTTAACCTTAAAAAGAGCGATTGAGAGCAATACGTTTAGTTAGTACGCCCATTGCAGCAAGCTTATCCTACTGCTAGACGTAACATATCTAAACTTCTAGGTGACTTTACCGAATCTCTAGGGGGAGATCAAGCCTGTGACACTTTTAGCCAAGGCAAATTATTTTATATGAATAAAAGCATTTCTCAAAAAGATTCTGTCGTATTTTATTTTAGAATTTCCTGAGCCATTGCCAGGCCTGGGATTTCGGCAGATCTGGAGTTAACCCCTGGCGTTAAAATTGAGGGTAGGTTAATCAGATTATTGAAATTTTTGTTTGAATTGTATAGGTTCTTTTAATAATGTAGCGATGACTACTTTAGTTGCGAGAGAGCAACGCTTTCCCCAAGAAAAACCGAAACTACCTATCCAGATTATGGGTTCAGGCAGAGCGAACCATGCCAATTTAGTGGTGCAGTCTTCAGATTGGCACAGGGTTAGGAGTTGGGAAAGACCATGAATCGTTTCTTTAGAAAAACTTATGCAGTCTTTGGCAACCGTTATTGGTTCTGGGCAACCCGCTGTCATTCTCCAGATGGCCATGACAAAGGAGTTACACGCGTGGGTCGCCAAAAGGCAAATGGTAGGATGCAGATGAGCCTGGCACATATCACTTATATGTAGCCTGTAATCTTGATTGGACGTTTTATCCTATGGAAATTGTCGAATTGGCCGCGCGACTCCAGGCCCAGCTTGACCCAATGACAAATCTAGAAATTCTCGGAGTTGCCCCAATTGACCAGGCCCAGGAGAGCGATATCACGTTTCTCGCCAATCCCAAATATGCCCATAAGCTCCAGGATTGCCAAGCAGGAGCAATTCTTGTTAATGAAGATTTTGAGGCCCCTGCCCCCTGCCCCCTCCTACGGGTCAAGCATCCCTATTTAGCCTTTGCCCAGGCCATTGAATTGTTTTATCCACCGACACCGCTGCCAACCCAAATTCATCCCACTGCTGTGATTGGGCAAAATGTTCGCTTTGGTCAAGATGTGGCCATTGGGGCCTATGTTGTCATTGGAGACAATGTGGTGATCGGTGATCGGGTGACAGTCCATCCCCATTGTGTGATTTATCAGGGGGCGAGCCTAGGTGACGATACGCTCCTCCATAGTCATGTGGTGATTCGAGAGCAGGTCAAACTGGGCAATCAGGTGATTATCCAGAATGGAGTCGTAATTGGGGCGGATGGCTATGGGTTTGTCACCTTACCCAATGGACAACATCACAAAATCCCCCAAGTCGGGACGGTGGTGATTGAAGATCAAGTGGAAATTCAAGCCAACACCACCATTGATCGGGCAACCCTTGGGGAAACCCGCCTAGGCAAGGGCACAAAGGTAGATAATCTGGTTCAGATTGCCCATAACTGCACAGTGGGTCAGCATTCCCTCTTATGTGGACAGGTTGGCCTGGCGGGTTCAACCCAAGTCGGTAATCATGTAGTTCTGGCGGGACAGGTGGGGGCGGCGGGGCACTTAAGTATTGGGGATGGGACAATGGCTGGGGCCAAAACGGGCATTAATAATTCTCTCCCAGCCGGAAGTCGGGTCAGTGGTTATCCGGCGATGGATCATAAGTTATGGTTACGCATGGTCGCTGAACTTAAGCAATTGCCCCAATTAATAAAGCGACTCCGCAAACTCGAAAACCAGCTTTCCCAAGATTGACTCCCATCTGCCTATCCAGATCACGCCATCAATTCAGAATTACCCCAAGTTTCAGCCCCAAAGCCAGAAGTGTTGTCTAGGAGTCATTGCCTGACAGAATCAGACTCCACAGCCTCAAATAGTGAATCAAAAATTACTCGATCCATTCTCCAGACTCAAATTCCCTTGGGCAATAGGGAGCTATTGTAGGGATAACTCTGGATGACATTGGCTTAACATATTGGCCGCAAACTGTCCCATGTAGGCTTGGTTAAAGGGGAAGCTTTGGTCGTAGGTTTGGGTTTGACCTAAATCCAGGCAATTTTGGAAATAGGCACTAGCCCCTAGCGGAAACTGTAGGGAATTGAGGAACAGGCCAGCTAAATAATTCAAGGGCGGGTAGTGCGGATACCAGGCCAGGCCCCGTTGTCCAATCAAGCGCACCGTTTCCCAATCTTCTAGCTCTAACAATTTGCACCCGAGGCGATATAAGGCTTCTGGCAACGCGGGAAAGTTAGTGATCGGGGCATTATCCAGGAGGTGGGGCAAAATACGTTCAAAAAGTTCTTCCTGGCAGGCCTGGGCAGCAGCAGCTTGATCCGTAGCTTCATAGAGATCGCTGAGGGCAAACAACAAGGTTAAACTCAGGCCACGGGAAGCCCGAATTGCTTCCAGGATCGGGATATTCCGCGACTTAATTTTGCTCATCATCACATCGGGCCCATAGCCATAATGATCAATCACCAGGCCAGGTAAATGCTCAACCTGGGGAATTTCCGGTCGGAGGGAGACCAGTTGCTCATGGAACGGCTCGGCATAGCGCAAATAACTCTGATTCCGAAAGAGGCGAGTAATCCGAAAGGGGGAAAACTGGCTTTGGGTGGCGAATTCTTGACGGGTGAGAGTATAGACTTCAATTTCCGGGCGGTCCTGGAGTTGGGCTTTGAAATCAGGCGTTTCGACCCGTAAAACTTCATCCGCATCAAGGACTAATATCCATGATCCACAGGCCTGGTCGAGAGAATGATTCCGGGCGGCTGAAAAATCATTACCCCAGGCAAACTCAAAAACCTTGGCCCCAAACTCCGCCGCAATTTTAACAGTGTCATCCGTTGAGCCAGTATCCACCACAATTAATTCATCGGCATAGGGCTGCACACTCTCCAAACAGCGGCCCAACTGATGCGCTTCGTCTTTAACAATCATGCAGAGGGATAACAGGGGGGATTTCATAGTTATGGGAGATTAGTCAGGTAACGTGTTCGGGCGACCGTAGATCAAGAATCGGGCAATGACAGGATTATGGCAGGATTGAATCAGCTGCAGCCCAGTATCGGGCATTAATCTTAGCTTTGCCGTGATCATTTATAGCCAATGACTCGTGATTCCGAACCCCCAAAATACGCAGTTGGAGAGCAAGCCCAGCTTTTTTCCCGCCAACAACTCCGAGAAGCTGCCGCAACCTACACTGTTCAACCCGGCCTGGGCCTTTCCCCATCCCAACTCTTGGCCTGGCAGCAAAAAATTTACGACTATCAACAATCCCTAGATTGGCAATCTCCAGTGGCACAGCTTTCACTATTCGATCTCAACTCAGCCAAGCATCGTCAGCCAGAGACTAATTCCTCTGATCCGATCAAGAATTCCACAGACGATCAGCCACTTACTCAAAGCCTTAATCCCTTTACCCTCAAGCAACAAAACACGGAATTTTGGCGATGGCAAGCCAACACATCTGGACAACCCGCTCTTTACTTTGTCATTGATTACCACTGGCCAATCTTGCTCTATGTTGGGGAGACCTTGGACGATCAATCCCGTTGGCGAGGGGAACATGGCTGTAAACGCTATTTGCAAAACTATGTCACTGCTTTACGGACGGTTAATCTGCAGGTATCCGTGGGGATTGGCTTTTGGCCTGGGGCGGCGGCTGACCGGAAACTACGTCAACAGCAGGAACGAGAGCTAATTTTACATTGGCGTTCCCCCTTCAACAAAGAAAACTGGCAGTATTGGCAAACTCCCTTTGTGGACAGTTAAAGTAGCCACTAAAAAACCAGGCCACCTCCAAGGGCAACCTGGTCAAGCATTTTAAGTTGATTCAGCCAAAAATTTAGACGGCTAACACTTTCCGAGCTACTTGGGTTAACTCACCCTTGGCATATTTGGCAGCGTAGTCTTCCAAGCTGACTTGTTTGATTTTGCTGGCATTACCGGCTGTCCCAAACTGGTCATAGCGATCCGCACAAACTTTTTCCATGTATTTGATGGAGGGCTTGAGGAAATGGCGAGGATCAAACTCTTTCGGATTGGCCGCCAAGGCTTCCCGCACAGCCGCGGTGATCGCTAAACGATTGTCAGTATCAATGTTGACTTTCCGCACACCACTCTTGATCCCTTTTTGGATTTCTTCCACGGGCACGCCATAGGTTTCCGGGATCGCCCCGCCAAACTCGTTGATCAAAGCAATCAAATCTTCCGGCACAGAAGAAGACCCATGCATGACTAAGTGGGTGTTGGGCAAGCGGCTGTGAATTTCTTCAATCCGGCTAATGGCCAGGATTTCCCCAGTCGGTTTGCGGGTAAATTTATAGGCTCCGTGACTGGTTCCAATGGCAACGGCCAAGGCATCCACTTGGGTGCGCTCAACAAAATCAACAGCTTCATCGGGATCGGTCAAGAGCATGGAGTGGTCGAGTTCACCTTCAAACCCGTGTCCGTCTTCTGCTTCCCCTTTACCCGTTTCCAGGGAGCCTAGGCAGCCCAGTTCACCCTCTACAGAAGCACCAATGGCATGGGCCACTTTCACGACTTCACTGGTGACAGCGACATTGTAGTCGTAGCTGGCGGGGGTTTTGGCATCGGCTTCTAAGGAACCGTCCATCATCACACTGGTAAAGCCATTTTTAATAGCCGAATAACAAGTGGCCGGTTCGTTCCCGTGATCTTGGTGCATAACAATGGGGATATGGGGATAGGTTTCCACGGCCGCTAAGATTAAGTGACGCAAGAAATTTTCACCGGCATATTTCCGGGCCCCCCGAGAGGCTTGTAAAATCACTGGGCTATTAGTGGCGTTGGCAGCCTGCATAATGGCCTGGATTTGTTCCATATTATTGACGTTAAATGCGGGGATGCCGTATCCATTCTCAGCCGCATGATCCAAAAGCAGCCGCATGGGGACGAGTGCCATAAATTCCTCCTAAGGGTAATTTCCTGGTGTAAAACAACCTTAAATCTTATGGTCAATCTTAGGATACTTTGCCAACTGATGTTACGGCTTGGGGGCAGCGGGGCTGAAAAAAGCTGATTTACTGATGATGAGCACGATTCCAACGGCAAACAATTGGGTTGATTCCGGTTCAGTGGCATAATCAAGATTAACGCTGGGGCGAGAGGCATTGCTGTGTTATCGAAAGGATTTGAGGTTGAAATTTATACCGGCAGGCCCAATGGCAAGATTGTTGGTTTATCAGATCAAATTGTCCAGGCCTTAGATGGCTTTGTCCGTGAACCCGATAGCCGCAATGTGGAATATACAACGCCACCCGTTTATCTCTATGATCAAGCCCTTTGTGATCTGCTGCGGCCCAGGATGCGACTCCGGCGATATTTACGGGGCTTGGGGGACTATACCTTAATTCCAGGGAGCACCCTGTCTTTGGGGGAAAGCCAAACATTTTATCGCTCAGATCCCCAAAATCCCTATCATGACTATATTGAGCAGACCTATCACACCAAAGTTGTTACGGCTAGCATTCACATCAATGTTGGTATCTCAGATTTAGAAACCTTGATCCGGGCCTGCCGCTTAATTCGAGTCGAAGCCCCTCTGTTTTTAGCCTTAAGTGCTGCCTCCCCCTTCTTAGATGGTGAAGTCACGGGCTACCACTCCACCCGTTGGGCCGTCTTTCCGAAAACCCCGACCGTTGTCCCCCTGTTTACCTCACATCAGCATTTTATTGCTTGGACAAAAGAACAACTTGGCCTGGGAACGATGCAAAATGTCCGCCATCTCTGGAGTGCAGTCCGGCCCAATGGTGATCGCCGCCCCTATGATTTAAATCGCTTAGAACTGCGCATTTGTGACCTAGTGACCGATCCGATTTCTTTGTTAGCGATTACGGCTCTGTTGGAAGCTCGCTTACTCCAAGTCATCGAAAATCCTGAACTTGATCCTCTGATTCAAAGTAATTTAGTTCGCTCTGGCCTGGATTTGGCAGCCTTGGCCGATGAGAATGAAATTGCCGTGGCCCACCATAGCATGACCGCTGAGTTAAAACATTGGCAGGATGGACGAAAAATTTCCGCTTCTGATTGGATTAGTGAACTATACGAACAGGTTTATCCGACCGCCAAACAACAGGGGTTTAGTTGCTTCCTTAATCCAGTTAAGAAAATCCTCCGAGAGGGTAACACGGCTCAAAAATGGTTGAAGCAATATACTCAAGGTCAATCGGTAACGAGTATTATCCAAGAGGCAATTTTGCAACTCCAGGCCGAGGAATCAGATTTAGAGGATAAACTTTGTCAAACCTTGCCTGATTTAATTCCGGTTTAGTTGCTCTCACCTATGCCTCGTGTGGTTTTGATTTATCCCGAAATTCCGCCCAATACTGGCAATATTGCGAGATCCTGCGCGGCAACGGGAACCGAATTACATTTAATTGAACCCCTCGGTTTTCGGATTACGGATCGGGATTTGAAACGGGCAGGAATTGATTATTGGCCCTATGTGGATGTCAATTGTCACCGTTGTTGGGAGGAATTTCACGAAATGGCCCAGGCCCGGGGTGGTCGGTATGTGGGCTTTATGGCGCGGGGTAAAACAAATTATTGGGAGGTGAGGTATCAAGAAACGGACTGGTTGTTGTTTGGCAGCGAAAGTAGTGGGATTCCCCCGGAAATTGCCGCGGTTTGTGATGTATCTGCTTTTATTCCCATGCCCCAGGCCAAGGTACGGAGTTTGAATTTATCAGTCAGTGCCGCCTTGGGATTATTTGAGGCTTATCGTCAGTTAACGTTTGCTAAAGATTAGTAAATCAATTTTATTCAGATTTTTTAATCGCATTCAAATTCAATCGGTGCATCAAAAATTTCATCAACTGAAAACGAACAAACTTCTGGGAGTTCTGATAGTTTTAAGGGTGTTTCACGGTCAACTAAATCTAGTCCATTTAAATAGCCTTCAGCTATCGCTTCTGACCAATAGGACTTTAGACTTGGGTTTTTGCTGATTAGTCGCTTAATTTGCCGCCGCTGTTCTCGAATTGTAGCCTGCCAACTTTTACTACGGTATTGGGGTTGATATTGCCATTTCAATAAATGTCCCAACAGAATTCCCAAGCGATTTTCGAGTTCCTGTTGTTGCTGTTTACCCAATGCTGCAATCTCCTCGGCCAAGTTCTCAAAATCTAGCTGTTCAATGTTATGAGTGCGTAAATACTCTGCTTGCTTCTGAGTCCAGGCCTGGAAATCAAGATCGTAAAGAGAAAGAGGAGCAGAAATTTGAGGATTCATGTCGATGATGCAACCGTGAGCTAGAAACTGAACTGTTTTGTATCAGTACCCTTGATTTCTTGGACAAGAATATAATTGAAAAGAGATTTTTTCAGCCAGCAAACCAACCCTATTCTACTAGCCAATTTAAGATATTCCAGTACATCCCCATAATTTCACTATGATTACTAACAAAGTAGATAATTTTTATATTACCGACTAGTCAGTGGATGGATAACTTATCAAAGAGTTGCGAACTTGAGTATTCTAAAGCGGGTTAGGTTGTCAGGAACAGGGCGAGGGCTTACTTTATTTTTCCTTGGGTTACTGACCGGATTATCCTTGCCACCGTGGGGAATTTGGGGTCTGGCCTGGGTTGGGTTAGCTCCGGTGTGGATCGTTGCAACAGTTAACGCTGACAAAAAAGGAATTGGGGCTAGATTTCGGCAGGGATTTTTTTGGGCTGCGTGTTGGGGATTGGGGTTTTATGGTTGGGGCCTGGCCTGGATTACCGGGCTACATCCCTTGACGTGGATGGGGTTATCTCCGGTGCAGAGCCTTGCCGTGGCATTGGGAGCCTGGTTCATTGTTACAGTCTGGGGGGTAGTGCTGGTCGGGGCCTGGGGAGGAATCATGGCAGCCCTGATCACTCAGGAAAAATCTTGGCTGTTGGAATTGCTGATGGGGGTGACACTTTGGTGCTTATTAGAGGGCCTTTGGACACGCTCGCCCCTCTGGTGGACATCCTATGCTTTAACTCAGAGTCCGGGAAATTTAGCAATTCTCCATTGGGGACAAGTATCAGGCCCTAATACTATTTGTGGGTTGTTACTGCTGGTGAATGGGATGATAGCCCAGGCCTGGAAGCAATCCTTAACCTATCCCAAACGTCTCAAACTCTGGTTACTCCCAATCTTAGTTTGGGGAATCACCCAAGGGATTGGCTGGCTCTGGCTCCAAACACCCTTATCCCCCCATAACCAGGCCCCACTGCAAATTGGGCTGATCCAGGGCAATATCCCCACCCGAATTAAACTCACGCCTCGCGGCATTAACCAGGCCCTAGAACGATACAGTCAAAGCTATCAGAGCTTAGTTAATCAAGGGGCGGATGTGGTTTTAACTCCAGAAGCGGCCATTCCCCTAGTCTGGCCTGATCCAAGATTAAATGAGCTAAATCATGGGATTGCTGAACATCAAATTCCCCTGTGGTTGGGGGTTTTTATGCCTGTCCCCAATCAAACCAATACCCTGACCCAAAGTTTAATTACCCTGACGGGGAAAACAACTCCTTTTAGTCAGTTCAATAAAGTCAAGTTAGTCCCCTTGGGTGAATATATCCCTGAATTTTTACAAGGGTTTATCTCCCGCCTTTCCACCGCCACATCCCAATTACGCCCAGGCACGTTAGATCAACAGTTTCAAACCCCCTTTGGCCCAGCTATTGTTGGCATTTGCTTTGACTCAGCATTTTCCGGTGTGTTTCGAGCTCAAGCCCAGCGGGGTGGACAGTGGATTATGACCGTAGCGAATAATGATCCCTACGATGCCACGATGATGCGACAACACCAGGCCCAGGACATTCTCAGAGCCATTGAAACCGACCGTTATGGGATCCGCGCCACCAATACCGGGCTTTCTGGCGTAACAGACCCCCATGGACACACCCTTTGGTTATCTGATTATCGAGAGTGGCAAACCTATCTGGCCAAAATCTATCTGCGACAAACCCAAACCCTCTATGTCCAATATGGAGACTGGTTAACCCCTATTCTGGTGGGGCTAGGAGGGGTATGGTGGCTGCAAACAACGCTCTCAAAGTCATGACCGCGCCCCATCAGCACAACCTCGGAACAAATGCCCCCTTATCCCGTTCTGGTATAAACTGATTTCTCAATTGCGAATCCTTATTTAGTCCCCCTTCTACCCCACCCCCTGGTCACGATGCTATGCTCCTCCTCAGCCGTCTCTTATTGCGTCAAATTGCCCCGCCTAGTTTCCTGGGACTCATCACTTGGTGGCTGTTAATCACCCCAGGCCTGGCCTTGGAATTACGGGTAGCGGTGCAGCAAAATCTCTCACAGGTGAAGGTCGCGAGTTCAACCCCAGCCAATATTCTTGATAGTAATGGGCGGCAAATTGCCAATTTACAAGTCTTACAGGGAACGGCAGTTTTATCGGGCAGTGGCGTTAGTTTGGGGCGGATGTCGGGGTCGCGTTTATGGATTGAACCCACCCAAGGCGGCTTAGTCCAAGTGGGAGAACGGTGGTATCGGGGGCGGTTGGAATTGATTGGCACGGGTAAGGGACTGGCGGCTGTGAATCACATTGATTTAGAAGCCTATCTTCCCAGTGTCGTGGGCAAGGAAATGTATCCCACCTGGCCCCTAGAATCTCTCAAAGCCCAGGCCGTTGCCGCCCGTACCTATGCCCTTTATCGGCGCGGCCGGGAACTTAGACGGGGAACAAGTCTATTTGACTTAGGTGATTCTGTCTTATTCCAGGCCTATCCAGGAGTGGCGACAGAAACAGCAAGTACTATTACCGCAGTGCAAGCAACCCAGGGCCAAGTCCTCACCTACAACGGGCAACTCATCGAAGCGGTCTTTCATTCGGCATCCGGTGGGCATACCGAAAACTCGGAGCAGGTCTGGTCTGGAGCGGTTCCCTACCTCCGCGGCGTGCCTGACTTTGACCAAACAGCCCCCGTGTATCAATGGACAATTCAACTCACAGCAACCCAACTGCGGCAACGCATTCCCGGTATTGGTAACATTTTGGCGTTTCAACCGACTCAAGTTAGCCCTCAAGGTCGGATTATGCAAGTTCAGGTGATTGGGGATGCTGGCACAAGGACAATGACAGGGCCGCAGATTCGTTCAGCCTTGGGCCTCCGTTCAACCCTCTTTACGACTCAACCGGAACTCCCCCTCGTTGCCAGCCAAACTAACTCCCGCATTCCACCGAGTAGTTTTCTCATTTCGGGGCGTGGGAGTGGCCATGGCCTGGGGATGAGTCAGTGGGGAGCCTTGGGCATGGCCAATCAGGGTTATACCTATGACCAAATTCTCACCTACTATTACCAAGGAGTCACCATTAGCCAGATGAGGAATTAATCTTAGCCCACCCCTCAAATGAGAAGAGAACTTAGGCTCAGGGTTTAAGGGCGTGGTGTTTCAGGTCTTCTAAGGCAACATGGTTTAGAGCCGCGATATGGGTTGATTCCAGGATAACGGGCGGGGCTACTCCCATCACTAGTGCTTCATGCCAGCGGCTTGCACATAAACACCAGCGATCTCCCGGTTTCAGGCCTGGAAAATTGAAGTGGGGCGCGGGTGTCGTCAGATCATTCCCTTGGTCTTTGGTGTAATTCAAAAAGGCGGGCGTAACTTGGGCGCAAACCACATGGACACCCCGATCATCTGGCCCTGTCTCGCAGCAACCCGTGCGATAAAAGCCTGTCATGGGATTGGTACTGCAAGTTTGGAGGGGAGTTCCGAGAACATTTTTAGGGGACTGATTTAACTCATCGAGGTTCAAAATGGGGCCTCCAGGATGTGAAATTTATACGCATGGTATTACCCTTTCAGGGCTGGATTAGGGCAAGGCAGAGAGCCGTTCATTGGCACGCCCAAGCAGAGTTCTAGCTCATTCTGGACACTGCCGAGCACCTATTCCCCAGTTTAAACCCCGGAAATCCGAGAATTTGGAGTCATTAACGTTGACAGTGCGGATCCTTTAGCCAAGAACATCCAGGAGGGCTTGGCCCATTTCTTGGCAGCCTAAAAGGGTCATCCCCGGCCCCATCAAATCCCCTGTCCGTTTGCCCTGATCCAAAACGGTTAAGACTGCCTGTTCAATGGCCTGGGCCGGGCCGGGTTGATGAAGACCATAACGGAGCATCATCGCAGCACTCAGTACCATAGCCAAAGGATTTGCTTTATTTTGACCGGCAATATCTGGAGCAGAGCCATGAACGGGTTCAAACACCCCAGGCCCGGTAGATCCCAAACTGGCTGAAGGGAGCATCCCAATACTGCCTGTTAACATCGCCGCTGCATCCGATAAAATGTCCCCAAATAGGTTCCCAGTCACAATCGTGTCAAATTGCTTAGGAGCGCGTACCAACTGCATCGCCGCATTATCCACATAGAGATGACTGAGTTCCACATCAGGATAGTCTTGGGCTAACAAACTCATCCGATCCCGCCAGAGTTGGGAGACTTCTAAGACATTAGCCTTATCTACCGAACAGAGTCTTTTCCCCCGCTGTCGGGCTGTCTCAAAGGCCACTCGCCCAATCCGATCAATTTCCGACTCGGTATAAGCCATCGTGTTTACACCCCGTTTTTCCCCGGATTCCGTGCTAAAAATCCCCTTGGGCTGACCAAAGTAAATTCCTCCCGTCAGTTCCCGCACCACCATAATATCTACACCGGCGACAATTTCTGGCTTCAGGGAAGACGCCTCAATCAGTTGCGGCAAAATCTGGGCGGGCCGTAAATTGGCAAACAACCCCAGGCCAGCCCGCAGTCCCAACAAACCCGTCTCTGGGCGTAAATGCCGGGGTAAATTGTCCCATTTGTAGCCCCCAATGGCAGCTAATAACACCGCATCACTCTGCCGACAAGTTGCCAATGTTTCCGGGGGTAAGGGGTCTCCAGTCGCATCAATCGCCGCACCGCCCATCAAGGCTGGGGTAAATTTCCAAGAGAGACCAAATTTTGGGGCCACCGCTTCAAGAACAGCAACAGCAACGGCCATAATTTCCGGGCCAATGCCATCACCAGCCAAGAGAGTAATGCGATAGGAGGTCATAGGAATCAGGGTTTCCAGCAGAAAAATGGTCAAAGGGAGTTATTGACTGGCCGCAACGGTGGCAGCTTCCTCAGGGGGGTTGGTGACACCCAAACGAATTTCTGAGCAGAAGGTAGCCATACTAAAGCCACCAAATCGCTTCAGAATACTGGTGCGCAGGCGCAAATTGGGACTGGCAAACCAAAGCCGTTCTTCGGAGTACATGGTTTCATATTCCGTAATCAGGGTGAGGGAACCATCATCCCCCATCACATATCGTCCAGCCACGGGTGTTTTTTCCGCATAACCGACTTCCCGTAAAAGTTTACCTGTTTGGGAATCCGGGGCATCGGGAACCGTGACTAAAACCGTAGAGCCTTCATGCTTTTCTTCATCCCAGGCCATGGTGCCATCCCAACTGACCCGTGCCCCACAACTGGCTAAGGCCGGATCAACTTGATATTGTTCACACAAAGCAATAACCGCTGAATCCGTAACTGGAACTAACTCAATCCTTAACTGAGACTGGCCCGACTCGGTTTGTTTGAAGGCCAGGTGATGACTAGTCCGTTGAGAAAACCAGCGACCGGAACTCTGGCCAAAAAATTCTTGAATATCCATGTATCTAATTGATGAATGTTTATTTATTTTAGGCTGATTCCTCCGCCCAATTTCGCTCTTTGTCCCTAGGCCTGGTTGCTAATGTCGGCCCCCAGTAATCGAGAAATAAAAATTTCTAAGGAGCGGATTAGGAAAATGCCGCGGGCTGGGTGGGCTTTGTTGGCCATAGGACGGACTAAAATTGTAAACATTCCTAAGCGGTTGCCGGCCAAAACATCCGTGAAGACTCGATCTCCGACCATCGCGACTTGGGCATTGGGTAAATTCATCGCGTGTAGAGCCTGGCGCAGTTTACGACGAGAGGGTTTGGCCGCTCCCATCAAAAACGGGACTCCCAAGGTTTCGGCAATCCGGCGAATCCGACTGTGATTGAGATTGTTACTAACCAACCAGAGGGACACCTGCCCTTTAATGTCCGTTAACCAGGCCAGGACTTCTGGTGGGACATCCTCCTCCCAAGTTGGTACGAGGGTATCATCCACATCCAGAATCAAACCCTTGAGATCATGCTCTAACAACAACGATGGTGTCAGCAACAGGACATTTTCCCCGAGAACAAGATTGGGCTGGAGTAGGGACGCAAAATCCAACGGGGTCATCACTAAATCCTGAATGTGATCAATCGAATGATCAAGTCATACTTAAAAACGATAGTTAATCTGATCCCAAAACCAGGGTAGCTTACCAATCCTCTTCCTCATCACCCACCCAGTCAACGAGGTGCTTTTCGAGATGCTCTTCAATTAAGGGTTGAATGTGTTGAAAATCCTGGGGGGAGAGAACTTCTGGTTTATGACCAGGCCGGAGGCGGGCCACCAAGAGCATTGGACTGAGGGGCATATAGATGGCATATTCTCGATCCTGATGAAAGAACTTGGAACCCAGGGGCTGATATTCTTCCTCCTGTTCGCTGCCTTCATCTTCTTCAAAGGTGACAATTTCCACCTCATCTGCCAATGGCACTTCCCCTTCCACGGTTAGGAAATGGGCCGTTCGTTTCAACATCAAGTTTTGTTCTGCCAAGATAGCCCGAGCAATATCAAAAACCGGGTCAATGTCCTCATCTTCCAGGGGTATTAAGGTTTCTTCATCATCGCTATCAGCCAGCACCACAAAGATTTCCACCGGAAAATCAATCGGCTGTAACAGCGCATATTCTTGATCACTAAATTTCAGACTAAATTCAATAAAACAATCGAGTGCTCGCCCAAACTCATCGAGCAGGGTCACTTGCTCACGCTCTTGCTGAGGATCCGTGGGTGACCACTCTGAGTTATTGTTCTGCCCGGTGTTGTTTCGACCCATGATGATTGTTTAGTTATCCCTTATGGCTACGAAGCATAACACTTGGCTGTCACCGCTGAACGTTGCTGATCAAGCCATTGTTGGAGAATGATCGCCGCCGCTTGGCTATCAACCGTCAGTTGGGAGGTGGATCGCTGCCGATGGGAATGCCGCCGATAGCCCCGTTGCCGTAACATTTCTTCGGCCTGGTAAGAGGTGAGCCGCTCATCCACAAAAACAACAGGGAGATTTAGGACTTCTGCCAACCGTTCTCCCCAGCGTTGGACATGACGGGCCTGGGTCCCAATTTCGCCGTTCATCCGAAAAGGCAAACCAACGACTAGCTGCTGAACCTCGCGTTGCTGGCAAATGCGACCAATGGCCTGGGCATCTTCCGTAAAGGAGCGATGAATCAAAGTCTCCAGGCCAAAGGCAATTAGACCCAATTGATCGCAGGCCGCTAAGCCAATCCGTTTCCGGCCAAAATCCAGGCCTAGGGCCGAAATCATCAATTATGCTTCCAAAGGATAAACACTAATCCGTTTGCGACTTTTACCAAACCGTTCAAAGGTCACTACTCCCTCAATGGTGGCAAACAAAGTATCATCACTCCCCCGGCCCACATTGGTTCCAGGATGGACTTTTGTGCCCCGTTGCCGAATGAGAATATTACCCGCTTTGACCACTTCCCCACCGAAGCGTTTGACCCCCAGGCGTTGCGCGTTTGAGTCACGACCGTTACGGGTACTGCCGGTGCCTTTCTTATGTGCCATTGGTTGATTCTCCCTTAATTTTGTGAGCAGATTAACAGATTAACTCGGTAAAAACACTGGATGGTTGACGAACCGAGATCAAGATTAGGCGGTGACAACTTCGGCTGAGGTTTCCCCAACAATCGAGCGACCGTCAACCAAAATATCTGTCACCATAATCCGGGTTAGCTCTTGACGATGCCCTTGCTTTTTACGGGTCTTTTTCTTGGGCTGCATTTTGTAAATCACGATTTTCGGCCCCCGCAGATGTTGCATAACCTCAGCCGTCACCACCGCTCCAGTCACCAAAGGTTGGCCGACGAGAACCTCTGTCCCAGTTTGTACCAGGAGGACTTGATCCAGGGTTAAGGTTGTTTCTGGGTCAGCAGGGATCTGATTCACATCAAAAAATCGGCCGGGTTCGACTCGCAGTTGTTGGCCGCTGGTGGCAATAATGGCATAGGTCATCGCAAAAACTCCATATGCTGCCGTAGAGGTGGGGTGGGGTCAATAACCGTCCCTTGTAACCTGGTTCGAGCAGTCTAAAATAATCTGACAATTTTCAATCATAGTTAATTTTAGGGAGTTCCGTCAATCTTTGGGTCCAGGGGTTATGGCGCAGTCCTGATCAAATGTGCTGATTCCTTAAAGACGGTCTAAAAACCTCTGCACCTCTGAGGCTGTGGGTTGGGGAGCAGTTGCGCCGGCTCCTTGGGTAACCATCGCCCCGACTGCACTGGCAAATTGGAGGGATTGAGTGAGGAATGTTGCATTGGTGAAGGCATTTTGCAGCTCCTTCACTGGACAGAGGCAATGGAGGAGTCCGGCGACAAAGCCATCCCCCGCCCCTGTGGTATCCGTAACCTTGACCCTAAAAGCCGGTAATTCTCCCGAAATTATCCCTGTTGAAAATTGACAGCCCCGTTCCCCATCCGTCACCACCACCAGGCCAATGTGTCCTTGCACCTGATCTTTAATTCTGGCTGGCTCTGTGGTCTGAAATAGCCAAGCGGCCTCTTCCGCTGCGAGTTTAATCACCTGGGCCTGGGGTAAAAGTTCCAGAATTAAGGATTTTGCTAAGTCAGGGTCTTTCCAGAAAATCGGCCGCCAGTTGACATCTATTAACACCTTGATTTGCTGGAGGTGAGCCAATTCCAAAACTCGGCCCAAGGCCTGTCCGGTAGTGGCTGTGGCAAATCCTAAGGTTCCTAAGACTAAAAATTGGGCCGACTCGATGAGGGATTTGGGTAAGGCCTTAGCCTGGAGCTGTTCATCGGCAAAGAAAGGGGAATCTGCCGGAGCAAACCCGACAAACTCGCGGTCGCCATTGGCCTGGTGTTGAACTAGAACTTGACGGGTGGGGGCCTGGTTTACCCGTTGAATACCGGTCAGATTAACCCCCAGGCCCTGTAATTGTTCAACAATCCGATCTCCAATCGCATCTTTCCCGACTGCCCCAATAAACCCCGCCGGAGTTCCCAGCTTGACCAGGCCAGCGGCGACATTGGCCGGCGCACCCCCTAAATAACAATGCCGTTGATTATCTTTCGTAATACAGTCTTCTAAGACCTCCCCAAAACAGAGCACAGAGGGCAGCATCAGCACAGAAGCAGCAGAATGCATAATAGAAGCAGTAAAACAACAATGTTGGTTGCATTATTCCACGGGATTGCCCTATGCCCCAAAATCAGACCGCCTACTCCTCGGACGATTTACAAGGAATTTTGAAAATTGCCCTCTCTCGTCAACAAAACCAGGGAGAATTTTCTTGGGGTGATCTGGTGGAAATTGCGGGGGAACTGGGCCTAACTCCGGGTGACTTAGTCATTGCGGAAAAGGAATGGCAAGCTAAGCAAACCATCCAGGCCAAGCAGGCAGAATTTGATTTACTCAGGCAACGGCAATTGGGGCAACGGGTCGGGCGTTACCTTCTGATTGGCAGTGCTTGTGTGGGCTTAAATGCACTCATGGGTTGGGGCACACCTTGGTCGCTCTATGTATTGCTGGGTTTAAGCCTGCGCCTCAGTCTCCAGGCCTGGGTCGTCTATCAGCCCAAGGGGGAAGCTTACGAGCAAGCCTTTCAACGCTGGTATCGGCAGCATCAGTTCCGGGGGTGGCTGAGTCGGTGGACAAGTCGGTTACTCCAAAGCACATTGCCCCAATAAGTTCCTCGACTCAAGCATCTTGGGCTGGACAGACTGGCAGGGCCATAAACTGGGGGTTGAAATGGGCATCAAACGCTGCTTGTCCCTGGAGTAAATACCAGACTCCTTCCATCATGCTGGCAACCCTGGCAACGCCCCAGGCCGGCAACAGCACCCCTAGCAGTAAGTAGAGACAACCCCAAAGATATTGACGCAGATAAAATTTATGCAGGCCAGGCAGTAACAATCCGGCAACGGCTAAGAGAATCGCGACGGCCCGATTTTTGTAGATGGGTTTGGGCCTAATCTGACCTGACAGTGGCACAAAAAATTTCCCTAAATGTCCGTTCATTGGTTTTACATATCCTCACCCAGCTTAGGCATAACTTGTGAAAGCTACCGTTACCTAGACTACGAGCATCGCCCGGAATTTATAGCATATGGCTGAGAGTGTTAGTGCGTACGGTTAAGGAACGGTTAGCCCCCACCCGGCCTGGAAACAATCGGGCATAATGAACACAAGTTAAATAGGTATAAATCTCTATGACCGCTGCCCAAGAATTACCACCACAAAACTTAAAACCGGCCTGGAAAACGATTTTTTTCATGGCGTTGGTGCATTTGGGGGCCTTGTGCGCCTTAATTCCTGGCACCTTTAGTTGGTCAGGCTTAGCCGTTGGCGGAGTTTTATTTTGGCTGACTGGGGGCCTGGGAATTACCTTAGGCTGGCATCGCCTCTTGACCCATCGGAGTTTTCAATTACCCAAATTTTTAGAATATTTCTTTGCCTTTTGTGGGGCCTTGGCCTGTGAAGGGGGCGTGATCGAATGGGTGGGTCTGCATCGGAACCATCATCTCCACTCGGATCATGAACAGGATCAACATAATTCTCGGCGCGGGTTTTGGTGGAGCCACATGGGTTGGATGCTCTCAGAAATCCCAGCCAAGGTAGAAATTGACCGCCTGACGAAAGATATTAATCAAGACCCGGTTTATCGCTTCTTAGATGATCACTTTATCTTGATCCAAGTCGCCTTTGGCCTGGTGTTGTATGCCCTTGGGGGATGGTCTTGGGTCATCTGGGGAATTTTTGTCCGTCTCGTGGCGGTGTACCATGTCACTTGGTTTGTCAACAGTGCCACCCATCAATTTGGTTATCGCACCTTTGAAACTGATGACTACTCGACCAACTGCTGGTGGGTGGCCCTTTTGGCCTTTGGCGAGGGCTGGCACAATAACCATCACACCTACCCCCACTCCGCCCGACATGGGTTGCAATGGTGGGAATTCGACCTAACTTGGCAGACGATTCGCCTCTTAAAGGGCTTGGGCTTAGCTAAAAAAGTCCGCTTGGTCACGGCAACTGGGGGGATGGCGGGGGAGCCAGTTGAAGACTGATGGCCGGATCAGAGGGCAATCTCAAGACAAGGTTAGTTGGCAACAATTCCCGACCACTGTACCTGTTTGATTCGCTCTCGCCGATAGGAAAAGAATCGTTGGTGATCCTGGAATGTGCAGCAAGGGGCGATTGCAATTTGCTCAGGGGCGATGCCAAGATGCTCAAGTTGTAAAGCATTAACTCGCCGCACATCCAGCCGGACTCGACCGGGGGTGGGGTCTGGGCTCAAAGGGGAATGTTCTAAATTTTGCAGATGCTCTAAAACCGCCTCAGGGGTTGAATCCGAATTGGGTCTGGGCAAAGTTAGGGTTTGACCAACTGTAACCGCAACGTCTAGGGCAACCTGATAATTACTCCCCGCAATCGCAGGGCCAAGGGCAATCCGTAAATCTTGAATTTGACTACCTCCAGCTCGTAGTTTTTCCACCGTCAGGGGGGTAATACCCAAGGCAGTGCCTCGCCACCCCGCGTGAATCGCAGCCACTTTTCCGGTTTTTATATCTCCAATTAAGACCGGCACACAGTCGGCACTACAAACCCAAACCGCTTGATTTTGCAGCGAAGAGACTAACGCATCTCCAGGCAGTTGGGCTTCATAATTAAGGCTTGTAATGCCCTTTTCTTGGATAGCAGCGGTGGTGTGAATCAGATTGCCATGGACTTGCTTGACGCGGAAGGGCTGGGCCGGGGCCTGGAGATGAGCCGTTAACTCAACTAAGGATTGTTCTGCAAATTGGCGAGTAAAAAATCCGTGGGAAAATTTACTCAACAAGTCACAGGTGAGATAGTCTCCAACCTCTGTGGATTGCCAGACCCAGCCCTGTTCTCTGTCCATGATCAACCTACATCATGCCCATCCCGCCCATTCCTCCCATGCCACCCATCCCGCCCATACCACCAGGCCCACCGGCCGGCATTGCAGATTTGGGTTCAGGCTTTTCGACAACCAAGGCTTCAGTGGTTAAGACCAGTCCAGCGACAGAACCGGCATTTTGCAGGCCCGAACGCACGACTTTGGCTGGGTCAATAATCCCGGAGGCAATCAGGTCTTCATAGGCGCCAGTGGCCGCATTAAACCCGATGTTGAAGTCAGCCGCCCGGACATTTTCGACAACCACAGCCCCTTCTTGACCGGCATTATTGGCAATTTGGGCCAGGGGAGCTTCCAAGGCCTTGATGACAATTTTGGCTCCGGTCTGTTCTTCCCCGGACAGCGTGGGCAAGAGAGCCGTGATTTTCTCAGTTAAATGCAACAGAGTTGTCCCACCCCCCGGCACAATCCCCTCGGCAACGGCGGCTTTGGTGGCATTCAGGGCATCTTCAATCCGAAGTTTGCGATCCTTGAGTTCGGTTTCCGTGGCCGCCCCAACTTTGATCACCGCCACACCGCCGGCCAATTTGGCAATCCGTTCCTGGAGTTTTTCCTTGTCGTATTCAGAATCGCTCGCTTCCAGTTGTTTGCGGATTTGGGCGACCCGTTCCTTCACGGCAGCTTCTGTCCCGCCACTGCTGAGGATCGTCGTCGTGTCTTTCGTCACCGTCACCTTACTGGCCTGGCCGAGCATTCCGACCTCTACTTGATCTAAGGTGAGACCAATTTCTTCCGAGATGACCTGTCCGCCCGTGAGAACGGCAATATCCTGCAACATGGCTTTGCGGCGATCCCCAAAGGCTGGAGCCTTGATAGCAATGGTGTTGAGGACTCCCCGGAGTTTGTTGACCACCAAGGTAGCTAGGGCCTCGCCTTCAATGTCTTCCGCCAAAATCACTAACGGACGGCCAGAACGGGCTACCCCTTCCAGGGCAGGAATTAAGTCTTGGATGCTGCTGATTTTTTTGTCCACAATCAGCAAGAAGGCATCGTTAAATTCAGCGATCATCCGCTCGGCATCGGTGACAAAGTAGGGGGAAATGTAGCCGCGGTCAAACTGCATCCCTTCCACGACTTCAAGTTCGGTGCTGAGGGATTTGGATTCCTCTACGGTGATCACCCCATCTTTGCCGACTTTATTCATGGCTTTGGCAATCATGGCTCCCACTTCCGGGTCATTACCGGCGGAAACACTGGCCACCTGGGCAATCATATCGCCAGTCACTGGTTTAGCAACGGCTTCAATCCCCGTCACCACCGCGGCAATGGCTTTATCAATTCCTCGGCGTAAGGCCACAGGGTTGGCTCCGGCAGCCACATTTTTCAGGCCTTCTTGGATCAGGGCCTGGGCTAAAACCGTCGCGGTTGTTGTGCCATCACCAACCACATCATTGGTTTTGGAGGCGACTTCCCGCATTAACTGCGCGCCCGTGTTTTCGAGGGGATCTTCAAGTTCAATTTCTTTGGCAATGGTGACACCGTCATTAATGATTTGGGGCGCGCCATAGCTTTTTTCAATCACAACATTTCTGCCTTTGGGGCCGAGGGTAATCCGCACGGCATCGGCCAGGGCATTAATCCCTTTTTCGAGTGAGCGGCGGGATTCTTCGTGGAAAATGACGATTTTACTCATGGAGTCGTAATTCCTCTGGTGGGCCCGTGAATCTGTGAGCGCAAAAACTTGTTAGACGAGCCATTTAACAGGACTGATTTTAGCACTCTCACTTGGTCAGTGCTGATGTGAGGGCCTGGAGGGATCACCGAACTCGAGGCTAAATTCTCGATACCCGGCCCGGCTGGTTATGGACAGGAGCAAAAACTTTCCGCGCAAGATCCGGTGACTAGGTTGGCTTTTCCAGGCCTGGCGGTGAGGGCGAGCAACTTTTTTAGAGCAGCATCGGATAATTTGCTTTAGGTGGCCAGGGCCTGGTTTTGCAAGTCCAGCAATTCCTTGATGCCAATTTCAGCTAAATCCAACATCTGATTGAGTTGATGACGGCTAAAGCTACCGGATTCGGCCGTGCCTTGGACTTCTAATAATTCGAGATGTTCAGTCATGACCACGTTAAAATCCACCATTGCGGCTAAGTCTTCGGGATAATTGAGATCCAAACAGGGTTGATTTTCCACCAGGCCCACGGATACGGCCGCCACTTGATGCTTGATCGGCAACTGGGACAGTTCTCCTTGATTGATCAGCAGCAACAAGGCATCCACTAAGGCCACATACCCGCCCGTAATTGCCGTGGTTCTGGTTCCCGCATCGGCCTGTAAAACATCGGCATCCACTAAGATGGTTCGCTCCCCCAGGCCCCCCAAATCTAAGGCAGCCCGTAAACTTCGCCCAATCAAGCGTTGAATTTCTTGAGTCCGGCCCGACAACTTATACAATTCTCGTTCTTGGCGTTGTGGCGTTGCGCTGGGTAGCATCCGATATTCTGCCGTTAACCAACCCTGGCCAGATCCTTCTAAAAATTTAGGCACCCCCGGTCGGACGGAAACTGTACATAAAACCCTGGTTTGCCCACAACTGGCCAAAACGGAACCAGGGGTGAATTGAGTAAAATTACGCTGAAAACTGACCGGCCGGAGTTGCTGCCAGTCGCGGCCATCGGGTCGTTGCCAAGTCATAGGGTTTGAATCACGCCTTATCTAAATCGGCCGGGTTGCCTTTACCCAGAATAATTCATTCTGCCCCCCTTGACGGTTCTGTATATCTAGTGTTGACTAAGGACAAACTCAAAGGTTCTACACTATATTTGTGGCCGGTTAGCCCCTAGGGTCATCTGGTGAGGGTCTGGTTTTTTGACCTCAGGCCTGGTTGAGAGTGATTTATTGCCCCCCTTGTCTGCGCTGGTCTCCTATGGTTTCCCAACTCGTTGAATTACGTCCCTATGCTGATGCCGCTCCTCAGGCCAAGAGTCAGCCCCCTTACTGTGTTGAGGGTCTTATCCAGGTCTTTACGGCCAAACATCGGAGTTTCTTTACGGCAGTGATGGCCCAAGCTCTCACCATTGCCGGCCAAGGAACCCCAGTTTTAGTCGTGCAGTTTCTCAAAGGTGGGATTAATTTGGGAGTTGCGCGGCCGATGACCTTGGGACAGCACCTAGACTGGGTTCGCTGCAATGTTCAGCGGTGTTTGACTCAAAATGATCTGAATGAACGTGAGACAACAGCCCTGGCCCAGTTATGGGCGTTTACCAAGGAGTCCATTTGCAAGAGTCAGTACAGCTTGGTGGTCTTGGACGAGTTGAGCTTGGCGATACATCTAGGTCTGATTCCCGAAGCAGAGGTGATTGATCTGTTGGCCAACCGCCCTCGCCAGATTGACATTATCTTAACCGGCCCAGCCATGTCTCCCGGCCTGTTGGAACTTGCGGATCAAGTCACAGAACTACGCCGCACCTATCGCACCTGAGTCCTGATCCAGTTCCCCTGGAAAAATCGCGGCCCAGGCCTGGGATTACCCCATCCCTCCCTAGGAGTGCCTCTCTCTAAGCTAGGATGGGAAGGAAGAGTCTAGTTTACTGGACTTTATTGCTTTTTCGGTGTCGGAGGAGTGGGTCTAGCCCGCTTTTTTTATGGCCATGAATCTGAGCCGCCAGCCTCGATAGGATTACCCGTGTAAGGCTGCACATGACCAGATCAACAGGTGCTTCTTCAATGCCGACTTTCAAGCTTACCGCTGGTTCAGAACCATCTGTGTCATGCCATCGGTCAAGATGACTCATTCGACTCCCCTTGTTTTGATTGATGTCCCTGCGTTTATGTCTCACCCGTTAATTCCCATTGTTCATGATCTGGCTAAACCTGTGGCGAGCCAACTGGGCCTGGAAGCGGTGGCCGTTTACTTTTATACCCATCACTCTCCCCCGACCCTGCGCGTGGATATTCGCCACCCCAACCGGGATATTACCCTGGAAGACTGCACCCAAATGAGCCATTGCTTAGAAGAGGTTTTGGATGCGAGTGATCACGTGACAACCGCCTATGTTCTGGAAATTTCTAGCCCCGGCCTGTCTAATGATTTAACCACTGACCGAGATTTCAAGTCGTTTCGGGGGTTTGCGGTTCAGGTCACAGTCCATTCCCCAGACCATGGTCAGCAGGCCTGGGAGGGAACCCTGATTGGGCGGGATGAGGCTGCGGTTTACCTGAATCAAAAAGGGCGCAAAATTACGATCCCCCGGGATCAGGTGTCTCTGGTGCAGTTACAAGAGGGGCCGAGTTAGCCTCTCTGAGATTGAATTCAAGTTGTTATGGAGTTGTTGTTATGAGTACCTATCGGTTGCCTGGCCTGCGGGAAATGCTCAATCAAATTAGTCGGGAGCGAAACTTACCCAAAGCCTCTGTCCAAGAAGCCCTGGAAGAGGCCTTACTCAAAGGTTATGAACGGTTTCGCCGCAGTCAGCGTCTAGACCAAAGCCACTTTGATGAAGAGTACTTTAGTAATTTCCTCGTCGAACTGGACCCCGATGATGAAGGCTTTCGGGTTCTTTCCACCAAAACCATTGTCGAAAAAGTTGATAATCCCGATCACCAAATTGCCCTGACCGATGTTCTAGAAGTGGTGGAAGATGCGGAACTGGGCGATAACGTGGTTCTGGATGTCACCCCCGATCAACAGGAATTTGGGCGGATGGCAGCGATTCAAACCAAGCAAGTCCTCTCTCAAAAATTGCGGGATCAACAACGTCGCCTTGTCCAAGAAGAGTTTCAGGATTTAGAAGGGACGGTTTTATTGGCCCGAGCCTTACGATTTGAACGGCGATCTGTAATCATGGCGGTGCGCAGTGATGCCCTCCAACCCGAGGTCGAGGCGGAACTCCCCAAGCGGGAACAACTCCCCAATGACAACTATCGAGCCAATGCTACTTTTAAGGTCTATCTGAAGCGGGTTAAGGATGGGCCGCAGCGGGGGCCACAAATGGAAGTTTCCCGAGCCGATGCTGGCCTAGTGGTCTATCTGTTTGCCAATGAAGTTCCCGAAATTGAGGATGAAATTGTCCGTATCGTGGCCATTGCCCGGGAAGCAAATCCACCAAATCCGAAAATTGGCCCCCGAACAAAAATTGCTGTTGATACCCTCGAGCGAGACGTAGATCCAGTTGGAGCGTGTATTGGTGCTAGGGGGGCGCGTATCCAGGCCGTGGTAAATGAACTGCGGGGTGAAAAAATTGATGTGATCCGCTGGTCTCCGGATCCTGGTACCTATATTGCCAACTCCCTCAGCCCGGCGAAAGTTGAGGAAGTCCGCTTAATCAACCCCACCCAGCGAATTGCCCATGTCCTAGTGGCTCCCGATGTGATTAGTTTGGCCATTGGGCGGGAAGGACAGAATGTGCGTTTAGCGACCCGATTAACGGGCTGGAAAATCGAAGTCCGGGATGCGACCACCTATGATTACGAGAGTGAAGATCGTAAAGCCGAGTCGGCCTGGGAATCAGAGGAGCAAGAAGAAGACCTGGAATTAGACGCGGCTGTCGAGGTCAACCGTGAAGCCGAAACCGATTTGCTGCTCCCAGAGGACGCTGAGGAATAGTCGTCTCACGATGCCACCCCATACTCGCCGTTGTCTCAGTTGTCGTTGTCTTGGCCACAAGTCAGAGTTTTGGCGGGTTGTGCGGTTGGCTCAGTCCCAGACCGTGGTTTTAGATCAGGGCCAGGGCCGTTCCGCCTATTTATGTCCCCAGGCCAGTTGCCTCCACCAGGCCCGGAAAAAAAATCATCTCGGTCGTGTCCTCAAAGCCCCGATCCCAGCAGAAATCTACACCGCCCTCGCCAGCCGCTTGACAACCATCAGGGAGGATGAATCAAGTTCTCCACTTCTAGAGAGACCATCTAAACTCCCCAAGCGGCCGACAAGGCAGAAAGATGGACTGTCCCAACCCCCTGATCATGCCGGACTTGGCCACTGTCCCTAGGGAATCGCCACCGTCTCTAAGAGTTCATGAACTAGGGCCTGGTTATTTCGTCCACCAGCAGTAATTAACCGATGACTGAGGACATGGGGGGCAAGATATTTAACATCATCGGGAATGGCATAGTCACGGCCCTCCAAAAAAGCCAAGGCCTGGGCGGCCCGATAGAGAATGACGGTTCCCCGCGGACTCACTCCCAAAGTAATATGGTCTGTGTCTCGCGTCGCCCGGACTAAGGCCAAAATGTATTTCTGCAAGGGATCCTTAATTCGGACTTCTTGAACCTGAAGACGCAACATCTGAATATCTTCTAGGGATAAACAGGGTTCCAAGCTGGTAAAGGATTGCGGGGTTTGCAGACGTTGTAGCATCTGGAGTTCTTCTGTTTCGGCGGGGTATCCCAAACTTAAGGCGAGGGCAAAACGATCCAACTGGGCCTCTGGAAGCGGAAATGTCCCTTGATACTCCACCGGGTTTTGGGTCGCAATTACGAAAAAGGGTTGGGGTAAGTCATAGGTCACCCCGTCAATCGTGGCCTGGGTCTCTTCCATAACTTCCAGTAAGGCGGACTGGGTGCGGGGGGTGGCTCGGTTGACTTCATCCACTAGCAAAATATTCGTAAAGACGGGGCCGGGGCGGAACTCAAAACTGGCGGTCTGAGGATTCCAAATATTGGTTCCGGTTAGGTCGGTGGGTAACAGATCCGGCGTGCATTGGATGCGATGAAATTGACCGGCGATGGAACGGGCCAGAGCCTTCGCTAAGAGCGTTTTACCCACTCCAGGCACATCTTCCAAAAGCACATGACCATGGGCAAGAATAGCGACCATCACCAAGCGAATGGCATCCTGTTTCCCCACCATGACCTGATTGAGGTTGTTCAGGAGCCGACTTAAAGGTTCACGCATAAAAATTTAACGAGTTGATCGTTACGGGTTTCAATAGGATAACGAAGAAGGGTAGGCCCTAACCCCTACACCATAAACCATGTTGAATGAACTGCTATTGGGGGATGGACACCATGCTCAAGCCCTTGGAGATTTACAACTAGGGGGTCGGGGTTAAAATAGGAAAACTCTTCACGTCCCGATCATGGAATTGATTTTGTCCCAATGACATCCCCTGCTGCCGATCAACCCCTCAGACTTGGGCGTAACCCCGGCCTGCAAATTAGCCATGATGCCCTCGATCGGCAAACCTTGACCCCGATGTTGCAACACTACGCGGACATGAAGGATCAATATCCCCATGCTCTGTTGCTCTATCGGGTGGGTGACTTTTACGAAACCTTTTTTCAGGATGCCTGTACCATTGCCCGCGAGTTAGAACTGGTTTTAACCGGGAAAGAAGGGGGCAAAGATATTGGTCGGATTGCCATGGCCGGTGTCCCCCACCATGCCTTAGAACGCTATTGTCGCCAATTAGTCGAAAAAGGCTATGCCATTGCCATCTGTGACCAAGTGGAAGACCCGGCCCAGGCCCAGGGACTCGTTAAACGGGAAGTGACCCGGATTTTTACCCCCGGCACTGTTCTTGATGAGGGCTTGTTACAGCCTCGGAAAAATAATTTTCTAGCCGCAGTCATCTTGGCGGGCAACCACTGGGGCCTGGCCTATGCTGATGTTTCCACCGGGGAATTTCTCACCACTCAAGATCAAGAGCGGGAAAACCTTCATCAGGAACTGACCCGTCTTCAGCCCTCGGAAATTCTCTTGGCCAGTGAAGCCCCTGATCTCAATCGCCTCTTGCGGCCGGGGGAAGGGGGAGAATTATTACCCCAGGGTTTACCCACTCAGTTTTGCTATACCCTACGGCCGATGGCGGAGTTTCATCATCCAGAAGCCCGGCAACGCTTACTGGAAACCTTTGGGGTGCGCTCTCTGGAGGGCCTGGGCTGTGAACGGTTAACCTTAGCCACTCGGGCCGCCGGAGGACTCTTAGGCTATTTAGCGGATACCCATCGTGGGCAACCGATTCCCCTGCAACCCCTGAGCACGTATCAACTGGCAAACTATTTGATCCTCGATCAACAAACTCGGCGCAACTTAGAGTTAACCCAAACGTCTCGAGATGGCACGTTTCAAGGTTCCCTGTTGTGGGCCATTGACCGCACCTGTACAGCCATGGGGGGCCGGCTCTTACGGCGTTGGCTCTTACAGCCCTTATTAAATATCCCAGCAATTCAAGACCGCCAGGCCACAATTCAAGAACTGATCAGCCAAACCCATCTGCGTCAAGAAATTCACCGACATTTGCAGCACATCTATGATCTAGAGCGATTAGCTGGTCGCGCAGGGTCAGGTACTGCCAACGCCCGAGACCTAGTTGCCCTGCGTGATTCCTTTGATACGCTTCTCAAGCTGGCCCCAATTCTCGCCACCGCTCAATCCAGTTACCTGACTGCCCTAAAAACCCTACCGCCGGAACTGGAACAACTGGGGGATAAGCTCCATGCCACCCTGGTCGAATCACCGCCCATTGCCTTAATGGAAGGGGGCCTGATCCGGCCTGGGGCCAATTCCGATCTGGATCAGCATCGTCAGCAATTAGAGCAGGATCGCCAATGGTTTGTCACCTTAGAGAGTCATGAGCGAGAACGAACTGGGATTAATAGTCTCAAAGTTGGCTTTAACAAGGCGGCTGGCTATCACATTAGTATTTCTCGCAGTAGAAACCAGGCCCCGCCCCCAGACTATATCCGCAAGCAAACCCTGACCAATGAAGAACGCTATATCACCGCCGAACTGAAGGAACGGGAAGCCCGGTTAATGACGTTACAGACGGATCTGTATAACCTGGAGTATGAAATTTTCCTGGAACTACGAAACGCGGTTGCAGCCCAGGCCAGCTTAATTCGCCAAATTGCCACCGCAGTCGCCAGCATTGATGCCCTGTGGGGCCTGGCAGATGTGGCAATTTATCAAGATTATACTTGCCCAGAACTGGTCGAGAATCGAGAGCTTTTCATTACGGGTGGGCGACATCCAGTCGTTGAACAGGCTTTGCCCGTTGGTTTTTTCGTCCCCAATGATACCCACCTGGGCGGCATTGCCGATTTGATGATTTTGACCGGCCCCAATGCCAGTGGCAAAAGTTGCTACCTACGCCAAGTGGGATTGATTCAACTCTTGGCCCAGATTGGCAGCTTTGTCCCGGCCCAGACCAGTAAGTTAGGCATCTGTGACCGCATCTTTACCCGAGTTGGGGCAGTAGATGACTTGGCAATGGGGCAATCCACCTTTATGGTCGAGATGAATGAAACTGCTAACATCCTCAACCATGCCACCCCAAAATCCTTAGTCTTACTCGATGAAATTGGCCGGGGAACGGCAACATTTGATGGGTTAGCCATTGCCTGGTCAGTAGCAGAATATTTAGCGATGACCATTCAAGCCAGAACGATCTTTGCCACTCATTATCACGAGCTTAATGAACTGGCGAGTTTGTTAAGTAATGTTGTCAATTATCAAGTTGTTGTCAAGGAACTTCCCGATGAAATTATCTTCCTCCATCAAGTCCAACCGGGTGGAGCCGACCGTTCCTATGGGATTGAAGCAGGCCGCCTAGCAGGACTGCCCCCCTCGGTCATTCAACGGGCCCGGCAAGTCATGCAGCAAATTGAACAACATAGTAAAATTGCTCTAGGTTTACGAAAAACCGGGTCGAACTCTTCTAGAACAACGCAACCCGCAACAAAAGTTCATCAAGGACAATTGTTTAGTTATGAGTTGTAATTCAAGATTTCCCTCAGTTCCGTAGTTTTACGGTGGTGGTGGCCGATATTCACAGCCTAGGGTGGAAATAGCCGTAGGGGATTGTTATTAACCCCAATAATCCTCAACCAAGCTAAAAATTCTCCCGCAGGACTCTTGCCCATGTTTAAGTTGCATTGGCCTATGGAAACTCCCTTAAATCCCTCGAACAAGACCACCCATGTGCCAGAGCAACAGAAGCCCATTGGTTTAGCTCAACCATCCCGCGGCTTTGTTCCCCATACAGATGCTGTATTTGTTGCCCCAGTCCCGCGCTTAGTTATTTATTCCCCCTATATGCAGCGTTCCATTGCCCTTGGCCATCAACAGGAATGGGTGATTGGGCGAAACAAGGATAGTACAATCGTCCTTCCCGATCGCTGGTCATCCCGCCATCATGCTGTTGTCAAAGCGGATGAACGAGGTAACTTTAATCTAGTCGATTTAGAAAGCTTAAATGGGACATTTGTTAATAGTCAAAAAATTAGTAAGCCTTACCTCCTCAAACATCGTGACATTATCACCATTGGTGAAACGGAAATTCAATTTATTTACCCTAATCCAGGCCCGATATTAGATGGCTCGGTGCAGGGAAATCGGTTTGTTTTGATGACCCACGCCTCACGGGTACAAGGGGAAATGTGGCGGGAAATTCTCAACTCCCAAGGTATTTCGACCATTTGGGGCAGTTCCCACTTTGAGCTAGAGAAAGTGATCGGCCAAGTGGAGGGCCTAGGCATTACAGCCAATTTATTGATGCTAGATCTGGGGATGCCAAAAACCAATCCCTATGACTTCTGCCGCCGCTACCATGCCAGCTATCCAGATTTGGGAATTATTCTACTGAATGGGATGCGCACTGAGATTCACGAAGCTGAACGGAAATGGGCCAAAAATCAAGGCGCGTTGAATTTATTTGCCGCCCTGCCTCGGGAGCATCTCTTCGCGGAAGTAACGGAAATTGCTAACCGCCTGCAAATTATCTCCCAGGCTCTAGATTGGCCGATGATCAACGGGGAAACCCTAACCGCCACACTCATGCATCTTCAGTCAGAAACCGATGATATTGCCTCTGGGTTCTTCTAAGCAACCAGAATCTAGGGAATCTCACCCACAATATTCCTCAGACCGATCAGCAGCCCCCAGAATCATGTCTAGGCATTTGGTGGCCCAGCCTGAGTTAGTCAAACATCCGAAAGTAGGGGGGACGGGTGGGTGCGCCGGGTTCTTTTTCCAAATTAAAATTAATGACATCCCAACAGGGAGCCGTTTTGGCATCGGGACTAAACTCCACAGGCAAGCCATACAAGCGTAATTTTTGTCCTTCCCCAGTGCGCCATTGGGTGCCCCGCTCTAAATAGCTACTGATCAAATCCTGGTAGCGCTTGGCAATCACAACTCGGGTGGCGCGATAGCCTTGGGTATACAGCCGATCCAGAGCCTCGTGAATTTCAAAGCGGATCCCATCGGGGTGGGTATGTTGGCGATACCATTCATCCTGCCACAGCCGCCAATGTCGTCCAGATTGTAGATGCACCAACTCGCCAGATTTAGGATCAGCCTCAAAGGGGCCATGGCGTGGACAGAGATAGGTATCAGTCAGAGTCAGAGCGGGAATCAACTGCCGACAATGGGGACAGGAAATTTCGGGGCCGAAGATGGGATACTGTAAGCCAATCAGGGTCATGAAAAGCCAAAAGAAAAACAGAAAGGCCAGAACGGTGACTCATTCGCTTTATTATATGGCTCCCTCACCCGGATCCCCAGTAATTTAGGTAACTGAGTCGTGATTGAGGATGGTTCAGAGATAGACTATCCTTTTTGAGTGGTCAGAAATGGCAACCTGAAGATCAGAGCAAAATTTAATTCTCAATATCAGTAAAGGTGAGCGCGTGGCGATAGCATGGGTGTTTCCGGGACAAGGGTCGCAACAGGTGGGCATGGGCCTGGAACTGTGGGAAACAGAACTCGGTGAACAACGTTTAGGGGAAGCGGAAGCCATTTTGGGTTGGTCGGTGGCGACTCAATGTCAAGCCCCTTTGGAAGAATTGTCCCAGACCCAATTTACCCAACCCTGTCTATACGTGCTGGAGACGGTCTTGGCAGATTTGGCCCAGGCCAAGGGACTTAAACCCGACTATTTGGCTGGCCATAGCCTGGGGGAATATGTGGCCCTCTATGCTGCGGGGGTCTTTGATTTTGCCACGGGGCTGAAATTAGTCAGGCAACGGGCTGAACTGATGAGCCAAACCGCGAACGGCACAATGGTGGCCCTCATTGGCTTTGACCGCGAGCAATTAGACTCAGTCATTGAGGCGGCGGATCAAGTGGTATTGGCCAATGATAATCATCCCGGCCAAGTTGTGATTTCTGGGGATGCCGAAGCAGTCCAGGCCCTCCTGAGTCAAATTAAAGTCAAACGGGCCGTCCCCCTACCGGTCAGTGGGGCGTTTCATTCTCCCTTGATGGCCAATGCCGCCCAGGCCTTTGCCGATGTTTTAGCGACTATTCCCTTCCAACCCGCTCAAGTGCCAGTCCTGGCCAATGTTGAACCCCAGGCCACCACAGACGCAGATGTCATCAAGGCCCGCCTCATGGCCCAAATGACCGGATCAGTCCGCTGGCGAGAAACCTGTCTGAACTTGGCTGAATTGGGAGTGACAGAGGTGATAGAAATTGGCCCCGGTCATGTTCTCACGGGCCTGGTAAAACGCTGTACTCCCAATCTGGGCCTGGTTAATATCATGGGTCTGGATGATTTAGCTGCCCTTTAACTTAAAAAAACAATCCCATGAGCCTGGCCCAACTACAACGGGAACCCAAACTCAGTCTTGCGCTCTATCACCTGTTTAAGTGGTCTGTGGTTGCCCCGCTCTTCCACACCTACCTGCACGGCCGAATCGTTGATGCTCAAACTGTCCCTCAACGGGGCCCCTTAATCATCGTCAGTAACCATGCCAGCTATTTTGATCCACCGCTGCTCTCTAACGCTGTCCGCCGCCCTGTTGCCTTTATGGCCAAAGCCGAGTTGTTCAAGATTCCCATTCTTAAAACCCTGATCCGTCTTTATGGAGCCTATCCAGTCCAACGGGGAGCGAGAGATCGCAGCGCAATCCGGGCAGCCCATCAGGCCCTCAAACAGGGTTGGAGCGTTGGCATTTTTTTAACCGGAACCCGGACTCCCAATGGCCGCATTGATGATCCCAAGCTCGGTGCCGCCTTGATCGCAGCCCAGGCCCAAGTGCCTTTGTTACCAGTCTGCCTTTGGGGAACTGAAAAAATCCTCAGTCGTGGCCCAATGCCCCGGTCTGTGCCAGTCACTGTCCGGATGGGTCAGTTAATTTCCCCGCCTGCCAGTAGTGATCGTCACGAATTAGAGGCCATCACCCAGGCCTGTGCCTCCCAGATCAACGCCCTCCACGACTTGGGACGATGACACGGCTCCCTCTACTTTTATCTCTAGCGTTGGCCGAGTCTAATTTTTCCTTGGGCACAAGAAACTCAGCGTAGATCAAAACCGTCACTGTCCCAGTACCATAGTCAAAGTATCCTACGGACTAATTTTCTTTTCGGGATATGCATAGTGACCGGAGTGAAGGCGATAAAACAACAACAATCAACAACGATCAACAACGATCATGTGGCTCCCCTCTGTCCCTAGTTTTTGAGTAATTTGCGAATTTTTAGGAGAATTTATGAATAGGTTGGCTCGCTTCGGGGTCTTAGCTAGTTTAATCGGTGGGATATGGATTGCCCCGGCCATGACGCGCCAGATGGTTGTGCAAGCCCTACCCCAGGAACAGGTGTTACAGCAACTGAGCAATGTCCCGATTTTCATGATCACCAATGCCAAGGGCGAGCCACTCACTTATTCTGTCCCCAGTCCCGCCGATAAAACCAAACAAGTCCAAGTCTTTACTTTTTTCATTAGCAAGCAGGATGCAGAAGCAACGATTACTAGCCTGAAGCAACAGCAGCCGCAGATTGGGAACAGTGCCAAAGTTACGCCAGCCTCTTTAAGTGGGGCATTGAAGGCCGCCTTAGATGCTCAGAAAAATCCCACCTTGGGCGTGGATATTGTCCCTTCTCGCGTCCAACTGGAAAAGGCCATTGCCATGCTCAAGCAGTCTGGTGACATCCAAGAAAAAGAGGGCAAGCTCGTCACCAAAGATGGGCAGCCCTTTCGGACGGGGACACCGCTATTCTATGTAGCCGACATTAAATCTGGTAATCCGATTGCCATTGAAGCCAAAGTCCAAGAAAACGGCCAGGCCAAGACCATGCGCTTTGTCCCTTTTTACTTTGACAATACTCAATTGCAAACGGAGCTAGACACGGCCCGCAAGTCCAATCCTGACCTGGCCAAAAATACCAATATTCGGGTGGTGATGTTGGATATGTTGGTGGCCACGCTCCTGAGCAGTACCGATCCGGCAGTGGGACAGATCCAATTGGTGCAAACCCCCGATGCCATTCAAGCCGCAGTTCAACTACAGCGCAGTAGTAGCCCCACCCCCAGTCCAGCCCCACCCACCAGCCCCACTCCCGCAAGACCCCCACAAAAGTAAGGCTTGATCTTGGGAAGATTTGGATTACGGCGGCAGAACTTGATATGGGCCGACTCCTGCTAAAGAACAGATCTTCCCAAGGTTGGTGGTTATTTCCTCCTCAAGGCAGGGCCATCTGGCTCAGTCCAGTTGAGTTCCTTTCTATGCTTCCGGTTGACGACTGAATAGCACCGGACATTCGGCATAAACTCGCACATAGTCAGACACGGATGTTCCCAATAAGCGATCCAGATCCGGCAAGCTCCGGGCAATGGAGGGGCGGCGATCGGGGGATCCCAGCACAAGTAAGTCCGCATTGGTTTCCTGGGCAATCCGGCAGACTTCTTCCCCAGGCCGGCCAGAACTAACAAAGCATTGATAGGCAATTCCCCGTTTTTTGGCTTCAGCAACCGCCGGGGCAATGACTGAATCCTGTTCCGCTTCAGTACTCGTCAGGGGGCCACTGCCTTTGAGGTCAGGGTTAACATGGGCCAGAATCAGCTTGCCACCTTTGACATCCTGAATTAAATTGAGGGCCACCTTCAACGAGGCCTGGCTAGAACTAGAGGGGTTGAGGGCCACCATAATCCGATTAATTTTTTGGACGTAAATGTCATCTCGGACAAGGAGCATTGGGCGGGTAGAGAGTTGAAAGACATACTGACTGACTGAATTAGCCAAGATGGATTGCAAGCGTTTGAGGCCTCGAGACCCCATGATGATCAAGTCCGTGTTGAGTTCTTCTGCGACGCGACAAACCGTATCTTTAGGGTCTCCCTCCCGCAGGATGGTGTTCACGCTATGGACTTGCTGGGGATTCAGGTGTAGTCGTTCCACGGCCTGGGCTAATAGTTTGACCCCTTCGGTGCGCTGGGCTTCTACTTCTTCAGCAACAACTTTGGGGGGAATGACATGAAGAACCGAAACGGTGGCTCCCTGTACCGCCGGCAGTTCCATGAGCGACTTCAACATCAATTCCGCCTGGCCAGTGCCGGAGTCCGCTAGCAAAATATTACGAATCATGATTTACCTCATCAGCCTCAATCACTAATGGCATCCCACAACAGGAACGACCGAAACAACGCCGCAATCAGAACCTCTGTCAACTTCGGAGTAATGCTCTCAATCCTGCTGTTAGCTTAGATCTTAAGGCGGCCAAGCCCAGGCCTTGCGGGTTAATCTACAAAACGTCATGGTTGTCTCAGCCAGGGATCGACTGGCCGGGTCAATTCCCAGATCACTATTCTTGACCGCCAAGACCACTCACCTCAATAACCAACAAGGAAGATGATCAACTGATGTTACCTTCTACCCCTTGGCTCAACTACCCTGTCCGCGTCCAACCCCATCAAACCGATTATGCAGGGGTGGCTTGGCATGGCAGCTATCTGGCCTGGTTAGAAGAAGCCCGGATTGATTGTTTACGACAAGGGGGAATTGAATTTGCTGACTTAGTCAACTTAGGCTGTGATCTACCCGTGGTGCGTTTAGAAGCTCGTTACCTCCAGGCCTTGCAATTTGGGCAAACTGCCTGCGTGAGAACTCGCTTTGTCCGCCAGGAAAAAGTGCGCCTCTGCTTTGATCAATGGGTGGTATCCCCAGATTTAAGTCTGATCTATTTCCAGGCCAGCCTCCAACTTGTTCCGCTTCAGCGTCCGACTGGTAAAATTCTCCGCATCCTGCCTCAACCACTAGCCGCAGCCTTACATAAATTAGGGCAGCAGTCTGATTGATTCATTCGAGATGAACGGTAAAGGGGATCTGTTGCCATGAGTTCAAATCACTCTGGGAGTTTTGAAAGTCTTAAATTCACGCTGATCTGAAAAATGACCGCACTACATGGACTGTTTTGACCGATGCAACTCCTTAGATGGGCTGCTAAGAACAGGATTTTGAGCTATCCTCCATCCCATTCAAGAGGGGTAATCTTTTGACATGATGCAGCCTTCAGAATCCCTCCATAGGAATTCGACCATAAACTAGAGAGTGTTGGGGTAGATAGAGATTGATCAATGAGTAAATTTCGCACAGGCCTGGTGATTGCTCTAATCACGTTCATCATTGTGGTTAGTGGGAATTTGATGAGCTTGGCCACAATGGCGCGCCCCCAAGTCTCCCCTGAGTTGAGTCAAGCCGTCTTAAACATGGAGAGGCGACTCAAAAATGACTTTGACTCCTACTTCGGGCGTGATTTAGCCACCATCACCCAAGCCCCCGCCGCCATCGCCACGAGCCTAGCCAAAATCAGCCGCAGGACTGGGCAAAAAACAGCCGTTCTTTGGGTTATTCCCCGTGCCGATGATCTCCACCTCGTATTGATTACCCCCAATCAAGCCCCAGTGGTCAAGGATTTGCCAGAAGCCCGCCAAGAACTACTTTTGCCGGTGGTGGAAAAATTTCAGCGGGAGGTATCCAGCCCGATCATCAGGGAGAAGAATTTTCCGGCTGCCCAGCAACTTTATCGGTGGATAATTGCCCCCTTTGAAGCTGAATATCTCCAACCCCAGGGCATTGAATCACTCCTTTTTTGCCTGGGTTCTGGGGTACGGACGGTGCCATTAGCTGCCCTCTTTGATGGTCAAGAATTCCTGATTGAGAACTATGCCCTCAGTCGGATTCCCGCTTTTAACTTAATTAAGCTCACCTCAAAGCCCTTACACCGGCCCCGCATCTTAGCAATGGGAGCTTCGGAATTTAGAAGCCTTAGCCCTTTGCCAGCCGTTCCAGTAGAACTGAATACGATTGTGCAGAAGGTGGATACCCCTCGTTCCGCTGAGTTTCTTAATCAAGACTTTACGTTGGAAAATCTTAAAAAGCAATTACGCAAGACTCCCTTTGATATTGTTCATTTAGCCACTCATGCGGAGTTTCGGCCTGGAACCCCCAATGAATCCTTTATTCAACTTTGGGATCAGTCCCTCAATTTGCAGGACATGGATCGGATGCCTTGGCGAAATCCAATGGTGGATCTCCTCGTGTTGAGTGCCTGTCGGACTGCGGTGGGAGATCGTCAAGCCGAACTGGGGTTTGCGGGGGTAGCCTTGCAGGCCGGGGTTAAGTCGGCCCTCGCGAGTCTCTGGTATGTGGATGATTTGGGAACCCTCGCTCTCATGGGGGAATTTTATGGGCAGATGTCGCGCGTTTCAACCAAAGGAGAAGCCTTACGCCAAGCCCAATTGCATCTGCTCAGGGGAGAGGTAGAAGTGACTCAAAATACATTGACTCTTTCCAAAGCAGAAATTACCTTGCCTAGCAACCTAGCCCGCTCTAGTCCGGTCAATTTTCGCCATCCTCGTTACTGGGCGGCCTTCACAATGATTAGTAGCCCTTGGTAAATCCCTCTATATAGTCATTTCGCTTAGGAATGAAACACAAAAATACTTGAAACTGTTACGAGCTGGACTTTTGAGTGTCCCAGTTTTTGCAGAAATGACTATAGCTAACCTTAGCGTCAGAGCTGAGAAAATCCGTCAACTTTGCCGTTAATGCTGCCTCAACATGAATTAGATAATTAGATTAAGATAAGGTTAAAACCAAGTTAAAAGGGAGGGAAGATGGATAAACAAGCCTTTCTTTATCCCCGTAGTCGCTACTATGGGACAGTCAAGCTGGAAAACCTTGCGTTTGATGCCAACTTGCAAGACTTTGCCACCCAGGTGAGTTACATTACGGCACTCCAAACCAATGGCAAGCTTTCTCCCCTCGAAGCCTATGGCAAAATCAAGGGCCTGTGGCACGCCTTAAAGTCCAGTAAGAAAACTCTGGGTGTTGGCGAAAATCCCTTCCAGGCCCCGGAACTGCCTTAATTACGGCCCAAGTTATAGCGTTACCCATAAGGGTCTGGTGATGAGCAAGCCGGAAAGTACTGAAGCATAACGGATTTAGCATTCTATTTGTCCTAAGCTGCCTGTGTAACGCTATACACCAGAGTTCTAAGCAGGGGGGAGATCAAACCAGAGCAATTCAGCTTCAGTGCTGGTAACTAGGGTTAAGCTGCCCGGCCCCGTAACCGCTAGGCCATCTCCCTCCTGCAAGGGTTGATCATTCACCAAAACCTCTCCCTGGGCCACCTCAAGCCAACCTAAACGACTAGCAGTTAGTTCTTGAGTCAGGGTATGTCCAGATTTGAGCTTGGCTGCGAAGATGCGGGTGTCTTGGAAAATAGTGACGGTTCCCCCTTGGCCTGGAGGAGCGGCAATCAGGTGAAATTGATTGAGTTTAGCGGTTGGGGCGAGGGATTCCTGGGCATAACGGGGAGCTAGACCGGGTTGATCCGGATGTACCCAGATTTGGAGTAACTCCACAGGCTCAGTGCTAGAGGGGTTAAACTCGCTATGAATAATGCCTGTCCCAGCACTCATGATTTGCACATCGCCGGCCTGGATAATTGCGCCATTGCCTAAACTGTCCTGATGCTCTAAGGCTCCCTTGAGAACATAGGTGAGAATTTCCATATCCTGATGGGGATGATTGGGAAATCCGCCTTGGGGGGCAATATAGTCATGGTTGATCACCCGGAGTTGGCTGAATCCCATCCGTTGCGGGTCGTAGAAATTAGAAAACGAAAACGTGTGGTAGCTTTCTAGCCAACCCAAGCGCACATGGCCCCGTCCTTTGGCGGGATAGAGTTTAGTTTTTAAGGCCGTTAGCGTTGACATAGAAGACACCTCAAATAAGGGATAAAGAACAAGTATTACTAACAATTAAGACTGTGATTAATCAATGTTTAGGGTAGGGGATAGGGCTGTTGCCAATGACTGGTAAAAACAAAATTGGGAAAGGCCTTACGGGCCCGTGATGAGGCTTCCCGTTCTTGCAGTTTTTCACCAAGTTGCTGTCTGTCTCCGTAATATCCCAAGGCGATAGCAACCACCGGATCGTATCCCGTTGGAATCTCACAGACTTCCCGCGCTTTGGCAGTATCAAACCCGGCCATCTGATGGACAAATAAACCGCTGGCTGTGGCTTGAACGGTTAATTGGGCCACGGCGGCTCCCAAATCATAATAGGCATGGGCATTGGGCTTACTATTATGATCAAAGGTGAGTTTAGCAACCCCAATCATCAGTACGGGAGCATTTTTAACCCAGGCCTGGTTTGCTTCCACCAGACAGCTAAAGAGACGTTGATAGTCTTCCGTTTGGGCCTGGGTGGCCACTAAAAATAACCAGGGTTGCTCATTAAAAGAGGAGGAGGCCCAACGGGCGGCTTCTAATAAACTGGCAATTTTTTCTGGTTCCACAGGTTGCTGACTGAAGGCAAGCGGACTCCAGCGGCGTTGAATTAGCTCATGAATTGGATATTGGGTAACCGCTAGTTTTTCCATAGGGGAGAGTTCCTGAGAGATTGCACTTCTTAATCCTTACCCTTACTGTAGCGATTAAACGGATAAAATGTGAAGTACATACTAAAAAGTAAGATACTTACCAAAAGAATACTATGGACAAATTAGTCGGTGATTTTGCCGAAATGTCTCAGGAGTCTCATTGTGCGGTCGAGGCCACCTTGCGAGTCATCGGCGGACGCTGGAAAGTGCTAATTTTACGAGCGTTATTTGGTGGGACACAACGGTTTAGTGCCTTAAATCGGGCTTTGCCAGGAATTACCCAAAAGATGCTGACTCAACAATTGCGGGAACTGGAACAGGATGGAATTGTCCACCGCCAAGTCTATCAACAAGTGCCGCCGCGGGTTGAATATTCCCTGACAGCCTTGGGACAGACTCTATATCCGGTGCTTAAGAGTATGCATGACTGGGGAGAAACATTTTTAGCCTCAACCCAAGCAATTGAGAGTTGAGGAAGGGGCGGTTCGTGTAGGGGCTAACCGGGGAAGCAAAACCGGAAAAACCTACGGCAACAGTTCCCCAAGATTGACCTCCAGGCCTGGGAGAATGGCCCTAGTGACAATCGGGGTAGTCCGATCAAATATCTGCCACTGCACTGCGTCTGAAGCCATAATTGCCGTTAAAGCAAGCTCATTTTCGGGAAAGATAATCCACACCTCTTGGGCCCCAGACTCTAAATATTCCTTCGCTTTGGCCAACAATCCTTCCCCAGAATCATCGGGAGAGGCAATCTCAGCAATAAGGGGAAAACTCTGTTCTAATGCGACTTTTCCAGGGATTTGATCGAGTAACTCAGCCGTGATTAGGGCCACATCGGGCCGCCGACCCTGAGCTTGGGTTCGACAAAGGGCTTCGACTAAAACTCGTCCTGTTGACTGCGCCTGAAATAGGTACTGCTGCCAGAGGTATGCGAGCTTGGCCTGAGTCGCAGCATGATTGAGTGTCATACCTTTTTTTTCTTCTATAAAATTATCAATCCATTCGCATTGGTCGGGAGGATGGGCTAGAAACTCCGCCAAAGAAACTTGCTGCCCAGGCCGGTACACAGGAATGACTTCGGGATTAACAACTGCGGCTGGGGATAGCTCGAGTTCTTCTTGAGTTGGAAGAGAGGGAGTCGCAACCATAGGAGTTTATTTAATCCAAACTGTTTTAATATTGACAAATTCTAAAATGCCAGGCCGGCCCAATTCCCGCCCAAAACCAGAGCGTTTAATGCCGCCAAAGGGTAAGCGAGGATCGGATTTAACCATCCCATTGATAAACACGGCTCCGGCTTCAATATCCCGAATCAGTTGGGTTTGCTCTTGAGGGTCATTTGTCCAACCACTGGCCGCTAAACCAAAGGGGGTGGCATTGGCTAATTTAATGGCTTCTACGACATCTTTAACTTGGAAAATCAGGGCGACTGGGCCAAAAAACTCCTGGGCAAAAACGGGATTGTGGGGGGTGATTCGGGTGAGTACCGTGGGGGAATAGTAATGTCCTTGGCGAATTGGAGCGGGTAATTCCTGACTGCCTTTGAGGGTTGTACCGCCCAAGAGGATTTTTGCCCCATGTTCAACAGCAACTTGGACTTGTTGATCCAGTTCGGCAAGGATGTTGGGTGTTGCCAGGGGCCCAAGTTGGGTAGTCGGAGCCAGGGGATCCCCAATTTGCCAATTTTTTAAGTGGGCAAGGAAGTGGCTAATAAATTCATCGGCCACGGATTCGACGACAATAAATCGCTTGGCGGCCACACAGGATTGACCATTGTTAATCATCCGGGCTTTGGCGGCGGTCAGGGCGGCCAATTCTAGATCTGCACTTTCCAGAACAATGAAGGGATCACTGCCGCCCAACTCTAAGACAACTTTTTTCAGTTCATGGCCACTGGCCTGGGCTAAACTCATCCCCGCGGGTTCACTGCCAGTCAGAGTTGCGGCTTTAATTCTGGGATCACTGACCAGGGGAGCAATTTGATTTGCCCCAATCAGTAACGTTTGAAAGACATGATCGGGAAACCCTGCGGCCTGGAAAATTTCGGCAATTTTGAGCGCACATTGGGGGACATTCGAAGCGTGTTTGAGTAATCCAACATTTCCGGCCATCAGGGCTGGAGCCGCAAACCGAAAGACCTGCCAAAACGGAAAGTTCCAGGGCATCACGGCTAAAATTACGCCCAAGGGTTGATAGGCAATATAGCTATGGTGAGCATCGGTAGCAATGGTCTCTGGACTTAAAAAAGTTTCGGCATTTTCGGCATAGAATCGACAAACCCAGGCCGACTTTTCAACTTCCGCAATCGCTTCTGTGATCGGCTTTCCCATTTCTAAAGTCATTAAACGGGCATAGTCTTCCCGATGGGCTACCAATAGGGCGGCTGCTTTCAACATCCAAGTGGCCCGCTCTTCAAAGGTCGTGTGGCGATAGAATTCAAATGCTCCTTGGGCCTGGGCCACCGCTGCGGTTAGTTCTCCATCTGACAAGGCTGTAAATTCTTGAATCACATCTCCCGTTGTGGGGTTAATCGAGGCAATCGCCATAATGTTTGCTCCTCAAAAATGCCGCGGTTTAACAGCTGTAGTCAACCAATATTCATAAGCCTATGGATCTAGGATAAGGCGCAAACAATGATTTATCCTGTTAGACAACCCGTTCTAGACGGTGTAAGATTCAACCAATACTAGCTGCCAACTGATTTCTAATTAGTTCCAGTTGAACCTGATCAATATCAATTCACACTTATGCTTAGAGCCTTGATCTTGGTTTAGTTACAGCCTTGAATAATTCCATGGCCTGACCCATTTAAGTTTGTAGAATAGAAGTAAACTAGCAAGGATCTGATTGACAAGATTTCTGAAATTTTTCTGAGTCAGATCCATGGTTAATATATCCTGCTAGATTAACTGGCTGATGGACTGTACACGTTGTTAGATACACATGCTTGCAAATTAGTTGAATCGTTGGAAAATCTCCTCAATAAGCTTGAGCCCAGATTTCATGAACTGACTTAACCTAGGGATGCCTCACTCATCACTTCTATCGTTGTCCGTTGGTCTGGGCGTAAGGTCTGGGCTACCCGCTGAATATCGGCTGGGGTGACGGCTTCAATGATGTCTAACTGCTGAAATAGATTACGCCAATCTCCAGTTTTGACCGCATATTCTGCCAGTTGTTTCGCCATGCCTTCAGTGGACATTAGGGCTTGAAGTAGATCCATGCGGGCCTGGGTTTGGAGGCGGTTGAGTTCGGTAGTGCTGATCGGGGTGTTTTGGAGGCGGCTTAACTCGGTCTGGATGGCCTGGGCGACTTCCTTTGGGCTATGTCCAGGAGCCGGTAAAGCATAAATCACAAACCGATTCGGATATTTATTTCCTGGATAACCCGTAAAAGCCTGGACGTTGAGGGCGATTTGAGACTGCAAAACTAGGGCCTGGTACAAACGGGAGGTACGCCCTTCAGTGAGGACTTGGGCCAGGAGTTCATACAGTGGATAATCAGCATTCTTGAGGGGGGGGCAGGGATAGGCTTCAACATAGTAGGGCTGGCTGGGCAGTTGAATCTGGGCTTGGCGCGGTGCAGTTGGGAGTGGTTCGGCCGTTGTCACCTTGGGGGGTAAGGGACGCATTGGATAACGACCAAAATAACGTTCAGCAAGGGGTTTGACTTGCTTCGGTTCTACATCTCCCACCAGAACCATTGTCAAGTTGCCGGGAGCATAATACTGCTGAAAAAAGTCTGTAACATTCTGGCGGGTTAAGTTAGCAATATCCGCTTCATAGCCAATCACAGGCCGGCGATAGGGATGCTGTTGGAAGGTGGTGCTTAAGAGCGTATCAAAGAGTTTGCCTGTGGCCGAGTTTTCTGTCCGCATGCGCCGCTCTTCTAAGATCACCTGCTTCTCAGTAAAAAAGTCTCGGAAGACTGGCTCTAAAAAGCGTTCTGACTCTAAGGACATCCAAAGTTCAAGTTTGTTGGCTGGAAAACTATAGAAGTAGCGGGTTGCGTCTGCAGAGGTTGTCGCATTTAAGCCCACGCCCCCGGCCTGTTGGACAATTTGCCCATACTGGTTAGAAACGACAAATTGACTGGCCTGGGCCTGGATCTGATTGAACTTGTCTAGAAGGCTTTTGAGTTGCTCGATCTGATTCTCTTGTTTGGCGGCCTGGATCTGGGCAAACACGTGATCTAATTGATCCAAATACTGGGCTTCTTGCTGAAAATCTTGGCTGCCAATTTTCTGGGTTCCCTTAAAGGCGAGATGTTCTAAGTAGTGGGCAACTCCAGTTTGTCCCTCTGGTTCATCGACTCCCCCGACATCGGCATAGGTCAGAAAAGAAATGATCGGGGCCTGGTGCTGCTCCATGACAATAAAGCGCATTCCATTTTTAAGGCTAAATTCCGTCACCTGATGCATGGCCCGCTCCACATAGGGTTCAGTTGTTGGCTGTAGGATGGCTCCATGGACAGGTATGCCCAGGCCCCAGGCCCAAGTCAACATTCCAAGGACAACTGCCCCAACAACAACATCGAAAAATTGCTGGGTTTGCTTCCCTCGCCCTGAAATTTGAGGCACTATCTGCATCCTCAACCATCGCCAAGACTTAGGAATTTTTTTCTCGCTCAAAATCAACTAAATGACAGAGAATTTCAGCTTGCCGCTCTTGGGCTGTACTTAAGGAGTCTAGAACTTGGTTTTCCCGCTCGGCCTGTTGGAGAAGAATTTCCAAGATGCGATGCCGCCGCTCCTGATCCGCTTCTAAATGTTCTGCCAACTTTAAGACCGATTCCACGAGCCGGCCCACATGGGTATCTGTTTGGGACTGTTGTTGTTTGAGTTCGGCGATGATCTGGCTATTGGCCGCAATGGAACGAGCATTGGAGTGGATCATCTGTTCTAAGCGAGTTAGGCGTTGATCCAGGTCTTGGAGAAGTTGTCCCCAGGATGAGGCAAAGGGATCATTCGGGTTCATCGGAGAAAGTTACTCACTATCCAAAAGATAAAGTAAATAAAGACACTCACCAGGCCTTCTACATTACCAGCAAAGCCAAAAATTCCCAAACTAGCCAGACCCCCGCCAATAGCTGCCCCAATCAGTAAGGCGACTAAGGTGATCAAAAATGCTCGTCCCAGTCGTTGTTCCTTGCGATTCAACCAAACTAAATTAAAGCCAACTCCCAAGGCCAGCAATAAGGCCAAGGAATCAGTATTGGCCACCAGGCCCAGGCCAGCCAAACTGCCATAGACCAAAGTCGTAATCACGAAGGACATGACTGGAGGCTTATCGATCCATTCTTGCCAAGGAAGATTGAAGCGAGGGTGGGTGGGTTTAGCGGTTTTTTTGGGGGGCTGCTCGGCTAATCGTTCCGCAAAGCGAATCCGCTCGGGAACTTTAATTTTTCCTTCTTGGCGTAGTCGTAACCGATCCATCAAAATGGCATCGTAGGCCGCCTCGATTGTGGTCCGGAAACGGTCGTCATTTAAATGAGTTTGGAGTAGTGTGTCCCGTGCCGCCTGAATTTCTTCAAAGGTGGCCTCCTGCGAAACCTGCAGTTGCTCGTAGGGAGAGGGCTGTTCGCTCATTGGTCACAATCCATGATTCGGGTAAAGGGCTGACGGCATCGGTCAAGTTCAAGCCTCGGAATCATTGCACAGCAGTAACGAAAATTTCTAGGCCAAGCAACAACTCATTTTAGGATAACAAAACCTTCTCGAATTATAAAAATTATGAATTCTCAGAGGGTCTGGCTGGTGCAGTTGCCTAAAAATCCGGCTCTCCAGATCCGGGCTGTTGCCGTAAATAGTCAAGAAACTCTAACAATTCATCGTCACTGAGTTGTTGGCGGGAGCGTTTTTTATAGGTTCGTTGTAGGTAACTGCGTCCCTGAACTTCTGTCCAACCTAGTCGCTTTAGTTCTACAGTTGTTTGGGCAATCACATCGGACAAATCTAACGGCGGCGGGGTTGGTTCGGATTGGGGGCGGGCAGGGGGACGAGAGGGGCGGCTAGGTGGGCTGGGTGGTGGGGTGTCATCCATGAATAGGCTGGACTGGGGGTCCTCCGGCTTTTGCCAGGATTGAGGGGCTTCAGCTTCAGGGAAGGAATAGGTGCTTTCCGGAAGGGGTTGAGGTCGAGCTGGATTTAGCAGGGCCTGGGAAACTGTACCGATTAAATGGGCGGGCGGTTCATAGGTCGTAATCACAATTCCCAGAACAGCAAGGGCCCGTTGGCGGGCTAAGTCCTCGGCCTGTTCAATGGCGGGGGCAGCTCCCAGGCCGGTGGCTAAGGTTGTCCCTCCCACTTGCACCTTGGCCTGGACAATAAACAAGCCATCATGAATTTGTAATAAATCTGCCGTCAAACTACCCGTCGGATACCGGTGATGAAACTGTGCTAAGTCTGGCTCCCCACTGCCATGCATTGCTGCCATCTGTTCTTTTTCCTGGTTTGGCCTCTCCTATCCTACCTAAGAAAAAAGGGCTGCCCCTATGAGAGACTAGCCCGTTTATGGAATATTTAGTTAACTCAGTTCCCGAAACACTACTCTTTCAAGAACCCGCTGTAAGCTTCCATCCCATGCTCGCTGATGTCCAAGCCTTTAAGTTCTTCTTCCTCATGCACCCGAATGCCGAGGGTAGCTTTCAAGATCATCCAGAAGATAGAGGTCAGGACAACGGTGAAGCCACCAATGGTGAGAATACCGACGATCTGAGCAATCAACTGGGTAGCACCGTGACCGTAGAGCAAGCCTAAGTCCTTGTCAAACAGACCCACAGCTAGAGTTCCCCAACCTCCATTAACCAGGTGAACCGAGGTGGCCCCAACGGGATCGTCAATCTTAATTTTGTCAAAGAACAACACAGAAAAGACGACAATAATTCCCGCAATAGCCCCAATGATCACAGCTCCCCAGTAGGACACACCGGCGCACCCAGCCGTAATCCCCACCAGGCCAGCCAGAATTCCGTTGATGATCATCGAGAGATCAGGCTTACCAATAACAAGCCAAGCAGTCACGGTGGCGGTAATTCCACCAGCGGCAGCGGCTAAGTTTGTGGTGACAGCAATATAGGGGACAGCATCATCAGCCGCCAACTGGGAACCAGGGTTAAACCCAAACCAGCCGATCCAGAGGATCAAGCAGCCGAGCATCGCAAAGCCCATGTTGTGGCCGGGGATTGCATTGGGAGTGCCATCGGGATTGTATTTACCAATCCGAGGCCCCAAGAAAGCCGCTCCCATCAGAGCTGCCCAGCCGCCAACCATGTGAACAACAGTAGAGCCAGCAAAGTCTTTGAAAGCCACTCCTTCGCCCAGAAAACCGATGGAGCCAAGCATCCCGCCACCCCAAACCCAGTGGCCAGTAATCGGGTAGGAAATCCCCACCAACAATAGGCTAAAAATCAAGAAGTCCACAAACTTAATCCGTTCAGCTACTGCTCCGGAGACAATCGTGGCCGCAGTGCCAGCGAAGGCAACCTGGAACAGGAAAAAGACCGGAATGGGTAAGCCAAAGGTTTCGTAGGTATCGGGGCTTTCACTACTCAGGAAGTAACCACCCAGGCCAATAAAGCCATTTCCTCCTTCTTTTCCAAACATGAAAGAAAACCCAAGGGCCCAGAAAGCAATCGTTGCCAGGGCAAAGACAATTAAGTTTTTGGCCAAGATGTTAACGGCATTTTTCTGACGACAGAAGCCTGCTTCCAGCATCCCGAACCCGGCGTTCATGAAAATAACCAGAACAGCGGCAATAAAGACAAAGGTTGTATTCAAGTACCCTTGTAGTGTTTCCACCGTCAATGGTTCATCCGCCGCCCAGGCCGAGAATTCCCAGCCCAAGAAAATGAACAAAGCCGCCGGAATGCAGGCAAACCAGGCGGGAGATAATTTAATGGCGGGCAAAGCTTGGGCAAATAAGTTGCGATTAAGCCTCAGCCTCACTCCCGGCCGTTTTGCCCGCCTCCCTTGTTTCGATTTCAGCTTTAACATCACGCTTCGAGATTCCTCTAAATAAATTGAACAAGAATTAAAGTCTCGTGCTTAAACACTGAACTTCAACGGAGTGTGAGTGAGTGACCGCCCCTAAGTGGGTTTGTTATTTATCTGTCCGATCAATAATCTAGACAGAAACAAAATTGGACGTTCAGATGCCGGTAGTTTCAGATAGTGAACCTGTTTACCTGCTTTTAACCCTAGATTGCATCAGTTATTTGTTCGGAAAATCTGTATTTTCTTATACATTTGCTCAAAGGGCGGCTAGGGTCTAACCTAGAAGTGGCCTGGGTTCAACTACAAATTACTTCTTAGAGACTTTGGGGTAGTAACAGGGTCAATTATTCACCAACTGGGATAGGGTGGCATGGGGACAATTTGGGAGTTAGATTTTTATTCGCGCCCTATTTTAGATGCACAACAAAAGAAACTCTGGGAAGTTTTAATTTGTAACCGTCAGTTAACATTCCAATTTGCCAAATATTGCTCTGGAGCAGAAGCCAATGCTCGCTGGTTGATGTCCGCTATTCAGGAGGCCGTTCAGCAGTGGCAGCAGGAATTTAATTTGCCAGAGTCAGAACGACCGGAGCGGATTCGCTTTTTTCGCCGCCCCATGAACAGCATTATTCTGCGGGGATGTGAAGCGGCTGGAATTCCCGGATTGGCGAGTCGCCGCACCTTTGGTCTCTATGAGTGGTTAGCAGAACGCCAAGAGCAGGTCTATCCCCAAACCCCCGGCTATCAGCCCTTGATTGCCCCACCCCCCGAACTACCCCAGGCCAAAGCCCTACCATTACCAGATGCCCTTCAAGGTCAGAAATGGCAATTTGTCAGTCTACCCGCGGGCGAATTTGCCAACGCAACTGAGTGGGAGATTAAGTTTGGCGAGGTGTTTTCCTTGTCTGGCCTCGATCCTGAGTCATTAATTCCCGGAATTATCATTTATTCGCAGCGAGCATTACCTCTGGCGGCCTGGATGTCGGGACTGGAACCAGCTTGCTTAAGCTTAGAACTGGGCCCTGATCCGCAATTGGTGTTGGAAACAGGAGCCGATGACCGCTGGACACTCGTAACATTGCCCAATAAAGACCTAATCACTGCGGCAGAAGCGTTTATGGCGGCCCAAGCTCAAGTAAAAAACCTCCATTTCTTGGCCGTCCAAGCTAGTCCTGAGCGGGAAGATTTTGCTGGATTTTGGTTGATGCAGGCCTGGTCTTTAGTGTGAATCTATCCTAAGTCGGACAAATAATCCTGATACAAGTTGGGATAGTTTATGACGCTTTCCTGAAAAAATCCTGTATGGCTTGGACAATAACCTGATTGCCGTTGCTGGGGAGAGGAAGGTTTGTTTGGGGAGGTTGGGGTTCTGCCCTCAGAAAATCCCAAGAGCCTTGATAAAAGTCCGCCGGAGTCAGGATTTGATGATAGCCGTAACTCCGCAGTCCCTCTAGGAGCAGCCGGCCCTCAGCAAAATCATCTCGGGTTAAACTGCTAATGGGCAAGCCTAAGCGTAAGGCCTCGGAAAACGTGCCATATCCAGGCTTACTGACAATCCGACCGCAAATAGGCATGATATCTACAGGGCGATAGGTGCGACCACAAAGCTTGAGTAAATTGGCGAGGCCAGCGGGGGCATTGGGATCAAACGTCATAAATTGCCAATCTGGGAAACGATCAAGATTTGCATAGGGAATTTGCTCCAGGCCCAGGCCCCCAAAGGTCAATAACACCGTTTTTTCTAGGGGATGGTCGAGGTTCAATTTTTCCTTTAACTCTGGTGTACTAAAGCGCGGCCGGCTCCCCGTCAGACCAACATCTTCAAGCACCGGAAACGCCGCCATGGGTTCATGGAAGGGCAACCGAAACAAGCGATCGCAGTGGCTAAAATGCTCGGCAATCCAACTCACGAGGTCTTGAAAAGGCTCACCCCAGGCCTGGTAAATAAAATCCCAGCCGAAATTACTACTCATCCAACAAGGAATCCCCGCTTTTTGGCCAATGGCCGTGGCTAGACAGGGAATATCCGCCAGGATCAAAGGAACTTCATTTTGCTCAATAAAACTGACTTCGGCAGCAATTAAATCTGGGGCCTTGGACTGTATCTGTTGCCATTGAGCTAATGTTGCCCCCAAGTCCATAGTTAAACTATCGGATTGGACAACCCCTAAGTCTAAGCTGCGGGGCCGATGAATAAATTCCCCAGGAAGATAGGCATTCAATAACCAACGCGGCGCGCCGGTGACAAATATAGGCAGTAAATCTGGGAGTTGTTGTTGTAAATCCGCAATCACAGCCGCAGTACGAGTCACATGACCAAACCCATGATTGGTAATGGCAACATAAAGTGTCGGGCGGGACATAGGCGGAGGGACAGGATTTACAAAGCTTAACTATAGCAGTCTCCGTATAAACCCGTAATAATCAAGACTAGCAACGAGAAAATAAATACACAAAGCCATGTCAACCCAACTGAACATTAGTTATCCTGATACCTGGCCCGATGCCCTCAGCCGGACGCCCGAAGAATTTGAGCAAGAAGCAAAATGGGCCATGGCAGTAAAACTGTTTGAGTTAAAGCGTTTATCTTCAGGAATGGCTGCAACATTATTAGGGGTAGAGCGAATAACTTTTCTTCTTAAACTTGATGACTATGGTGTAGCCATGATTGATCTCACTGAAGAAGAACTACTCTCTGATCTTTCCAATGCTTAAAGTCCAGCAGTTAGTTATTAACACGTCTCCGATCATTGCCTTAGTCGCAGCCTGGGGAGACTTATGTCCTCTCGAATCTCTTTACGACAGTGTCCTAGTTCCCTTTGAAGTTTGCCAGGAAATTCTCCAAGGTGGGAATTAGTACTTTGCAGTTTCCGAGTTTGAGCAGGCCAGTTGGTTAAATAAACAAGTAACCCCGCTACAAGTGGCTCCTTATCTACTGAATAGTCTCGACTCGGGGGAAGCGGCTGTAATTCAACTGGCTTTAAATCAAAATATTCAGACTGTCTGCATTGATGAAACCAGTGGACGGCGGATTGCGCGTCTAAATGGCCTAAATGTGACTGGTTCAATCGGCATCTTACTCAAGCTCAAGCAATAAGACCAAAGTTTTTCTATGCGTCAGGCGATTTCGAGAATGTTAGCCCACAAAATTCGCTTGAGTCATACTGTGATTGAATTTGCTTTAGATCAGGCTAATGAGTTGTAATATTAGACTTAAGTCAGTAATTCTCTAAGTTAAAAATTAATAACTGATCTAAAGCTATGGAAACTCGGCCCCTTGGACAAACCGATATGCAAATTACCCCCATCATTATGGGAACTTGGCAAGCTGGTAAACGCTGGTGGGTAGGGATTGAGGATCAGGACTCGATTCAAACGATTCGGGCTGCCTATGATGCGGGCATTACCACCATTGATACGGCTGAAGTTTATGGGGAAGGTCACTCGGAGCAAATTGTCGCCCAGGCCTTGGGGGATGTCCGTCAGCATTGCGTCTATGCCACTAAAGTCTTTGCTAATCATCTCCGTTATGCTGAAGTAATCCGGGCCTGTCAACGCTCTCTGAAAAACCTAAAAACCGACTACATTGACCTCTATCAAATTCATTGGCCGGCTGGCTCTTTTAATAGTGATTTAGTTCCGATTAGCGAGACGATGGCGGCCTTACTGGAACTTCAAAAACAAGGCAAAATTCGGGCAATCGGGGTCTCTAATTTTTCTCGGCAGCAACTTGAAGACGCGATGGCCTGTGGTCGCATTGAATGTATCCAGCCTCCCTATTCCCTGTTTTGGCGATGGGTGGAAGCGGATATCCAGCCCTATTGCATCGAACACAATCTGACTATTATGGCTTACTCTGCTCTGGCTCAAGGGTTGCTCACCGGACGATATGGCCCAGGCCATGAATTTCCCACAGGAGACAATCGGCGGGCTAACATTCTTTTTCAGGGAGAAACCTATATCCAGGCCCTCAACACCCTTGAACAACTCAAACCCATTGCCGCAAATCATCACACAACCCTGGGAAATCTTGCCTTAGCCTGGCTCATTGCCCAACCCCAAACCTCAGCCATAGTCGGAGCTAGATACCCCCAGCAAGCCCAGGAAAACGCCCAGGCCAGCCAAATTAAGCTATCCCCAGAGGAACTTGCCACCATTGATCAACTCAGTCAAGCTGTCATTGCCACTATCCCCGCCCGGCCTGTGATGTGGAACTGGTAAACCGCTACACTGGGGGGAGAATTTTCGGATAAGCCGCCATGCCTGCCCCTTCAAAATCTGATTCACAGCCAAACCCATCCCAGTCCCAGCCAAAATCAGACCCTCCGCCGGCAACAGAAGTTGGGCAAATGGAAGTGAGTACCACCTTTATCTACTACTGTGCTGGCACAACAATGATTGCCGCCCTTGTCGCTAGTCAATTACTTCACCTGAGCTTACTCACGCCTCAGCCCTATCGGATTGGCTTAATCTTTGGTGTGGTGGGTGGTGTCTTAGGAGCCTACTTTAATCACACAGCTACCTTTTCCTTAACAGCTACAAACCCCCAGGCCTTGGATATTCAAATCACAACCCTACTGGCTGAAACTGGATATTCTCTTGCCCAGCAGGAACCTAATCTCGAAGATGCAGCAAAACCTGAAGACAGTTCTAAAGAAAAAATGGCTGGGAGGAACAAACCGTCCACTGCGGCGAACCCCCCAACCCTTGAAATCTACCGTCCTTCTTTTTGGAGAAGCCTGTTTACTGGGCCAATCATCATTCAGCGCAACCCCGATCGACTGACTTTTATCAGCCGGGCCCAAACAATTAAGTGGCTGCGGGAACAGTTAAGTTAATGAAATCAATGGGCAGACAGGAACTCAATCAAAGCCAAAGTGACTGAGTGGTCCAAAAAAATATACAGAGTAGTCCGAATCTACACAAAAGTAACCACAGGGAAACAAACGAGCCGCAGCCTTAATTAGGGGAACATCAATACACAACAGGCAACTTAGTTAAATTTGGTAAGTTTTGGAATTCCAATACTCTACGCCTAAGAAACAGTTACGACTTTCAACCCGAGGGAAAACACAGAAAAAAGGGAACACTCTAATCTTGAGCATCACAAGGATTAAAATCAAACCTGAAGGCGCAGAACCCAATAGGAAGGGGGCTATCAGGAATTTTCACTGGACACACAACAAGCCAAACATTCAATCTTGAGAACTCAAATCCAGACTCAAGAACACCAGAGTCAGATTACTTTGAATAGAAGGGAACTGACAACAACGGGGAATATGAAAAACTCCTGTTTTAGTTCATTATCCTTGCCATCCAGGGAACCTTATCTCTCAGTGGGTTTTCACTTGGATCAAGTTACTTAACCTTTGATAACTAGTATCCTGCCATAGTTGGAATCAGACCTCTACCGTAAAATTACGCATCTTTTGCTGGATAGAATTGCCCAAAGAAGCAGGCCCCGTAAATCTACCGAGAGGCCTGGGGACAAGCAGGTCACAGGAATGTCCAAGCCAGATAGCCTAATTACGGATTTGAATCGGCATGACCAAATAGGTGAGCTTCATCCCGCCCAAGGGAGTCAAAATGGCTGGGGTCGTCGGCCCATTGAGTTGCAGTTGGACTTCTGCGGCGGCCATGACTTTCAAGCCATCCAAAACATATTTGACATTAAACGCCACTTCCAAAGACTCTCCCGAAATTTGGGCAGGGATTAGTTCTTGACCGCTCCCTAATTGTGGCGCTTCCGCCGATAACTCCAATTGTTGTTTCTCGGTGTTCAGAATGATTTTGACAACATTGTTCTTCTGAGCCGCCAATACTGCGACCCGTTCTAAAGCCGCCACTAATAAAGCCCGTTCTACAGTCACTTGCCGCTCAAACTGACGGGGGAGGAGTTGGGTGTAATTGGGATATTGCCCTTCTAGGAGCCGACTGGTTAAACAGGCCTCACCAGGAATTTCAAAAACAACTTGGGAGGTATCACAGCGCATGGTCAGGTCAGATTCTTGCTTACTCAACAGCCGCTCCAGTTCTCGCAAGGACTTCGCCGGAATTGTAATTGGCGATAGGGTACTGGGAATGTCTTGAATCGCTGCTGCCACTGCTAACCGATGCCCATCCGTAGCCGCAAATTCCAGGCCATCGGGCTTAAAACTGACATGGAGTCCGGTCAACACCTGTTTGCTTTCATCACTACTGGCGGCAAAGAGACTATTCTGTAACCCATCCCGGAGGGTCGTCGCGGTTAATTGCAAGGAGGCAACTTCTTCGAGGCTCGGTAAGGCAGGAAATTCTTCGGCGGTAATCCCCTGCATTTGGTAATGTCCAGAGCCATAATCCAGGATAACTTGCGTATCTTCAGCCGTAATTTCAATGTCCTGATTTGGTAACCGCGAGACCATTTCGTTAAATAACTTAGCGGAAACGGTGATTGTCCCCGGAACTTTTACCGTCGCGGGTAGCCACACCTGCATGCCCAAACTCAAGTCAAACACCGTCAAGCTCAGGTAGTCATCGGCAGCATTCAGGAGAATATTCGCCAAAATCGGATGGGAAGGATTGGTGGGGGCAACCCGACTGAGCAGGGACAACTTACTACTGAGGGAATTTTGAGGACAGACGACTTTCATGGGGATAATTACGGTGTTGAGAATGAGGTGCGGTGGTCAAAATGGTCATAGAAGTTAACCGACAAACCCAGCCGCCAGAATCATAGACCTTCCCTATCCTACAAGATCAATCCCTGGGGAAATTTACCCTTAATTTAGAGTTCAGCTTAGAGTTCAGCGGCATAATCGTCCCTGCACAACTTAGAGAGGGAAGAATTTAGCTCAGACCACAGAGTTTGGCACTCAAATCCCATAACTTGCGGGCCTTGGCATCATCTTGGGCTTCATTAGAGACTTCCTGAGCAAAGGAACGCCGGCCGGGTTGTTGCCGATTCCCCCAGCTCCAGTAAATACCCGATTCTTTCAACTCTGGATCCGCCACCACAGCCGCCACCCGATCTCCAGCTAACTCTTGGGAAACATAGCCGCCGGTAATATTTTTCTGAAACAAGGGGAAAAGCTTTTGGAACAGGGGATAGTGATTGCGGAACAAGGGTGTATCGGCCACACAGCCTGGATAGAGGGAGCTAAAGGTAATGCCCGTTGAGTCATGGTAACGCCGATGCAACTCCCGCATGGTTAAGACATTACACAATTTACTATCTTTGTAGGCTTTTCCGGGTTTGAAGGGTTTGCCGTTAATCATCGAAATGGGGGCCTTAAACCCGGCCTCAAATCCAGCCAGATTACCTAAGTCAGGGGGAGCCGGAATCGGAATTTTACCGCCCAGTTCCTTGGGATTAGCAGTTACGGTTCCTAAGATCACAAGACGGCGATCAGGATAGGTGGATTTTTTCAGGTCTTCGAGCATCAAATTACAGAGGAGAAAATGCCCCAGGTGATTGGTCGCAACGCTGAGTTCATAGCCATCGACACTGCGGAGGGGTTCTTTCAGGAGGGGTAGATAGACGGCAGCATTACAGACTAGGGCATCTAGGGGTTTTCCGGTGGCCCGAAATTTTTCCACAAACAGCCGCACCTTACTTAAGTCGGCTAAATCTAGGGGCAAGATCGTGTAATTCTCGGGTTTCATCCCCACGGATTTGGCGACGGTTTCGGTTTTGGACAAATCGCGACAGGCCATAACAACGTGCCACCCTTTTTCGGCCAGGGCCCGTGCAGCTTGTAACCCAACGCCAGAAGAGGCTCCGGTAATCACGACTGTAGGGGTATATTGTTCTGCCATAATCCTTTAACTTCCCGGTGATGCCTAATGCAAGGACAGTTTCTAGGATTCCATGAGGGGTGAAGCCGCGGTGAATCTTGATGTCCTTCTGTAACAAAACTCAGCAAAATATTTGCAAATTGTTATTGGAGCTAGCTTGACGACAGAAGCGCAGCCAGTCATTTTTCCAAGTATCACCATTCGCATTCCTAGGGACAGACCCACCGATCCCGGATAAACTCATCGGTTAAAAACTGGATAAAGCACTGCACTTTGGCAGAAGTAAAACGACTGCGGCGATAAACGGCATGAATGGGCATTGGCGTTGGTTCATAATCTTTCAAAACAATTTTCAGGGTTTCTTGGTAAATTTCATCGCCAAACATCCACACTGGGGCAATCGCAATCCCCATCCCAGAGACCACAGCGGCCCGGACGGCAACAGAGCTATTGGTTTGAAATTGCCCTTGAACTTCAACCTTGATGCAGTCTGTTTGCTGAAGAAAATACCATTCGTTGCCCGTGGCTAAATTGGTATAAACAATACAGTTGTGGTCTTGTAACTCTTCTGGGGCCTGGGGGATGCCCGCTTGCTTGAAATAGGTTTCTGTGGCAATGGCTACTCGGCGAGTTGTGCCAATCCGATGCGTCACTAATAAGTCATCCTCAATCCCACCAATGCGAATCGCCACATCCAGGCCTTCCTCAACCAAATCAACATGGTGATCGGCCATCTGTAAATTGACCTTAACATCGGGGTATTGGGCCAGAAATTTTGGCAATCGCGGCACAATCTGCATTTGCCCAAACAAGACGGAACAGCCAACCCGAAGCATTCCAACTGGATTTTGCGGGGCCTGGAGATTGGCCTCAGCTTCCGCCAGGGTTTCAAGAATGTGCTGGCAATAGGTATAAAATTGTTTGCCTTCATCCGTCAAACTGAGATAGGTGGTTGAGCGAATCAGTAATTGCACCCCTAAGTATCTTTCTAACGCTGCAATGTGTTTACTAATTGTCGGTTGTGTCGTCTGTTGTTCTCGGGCCACCGCAGAGAAACTGTTGGTTTCTACCGCCCTGACAAAACTCTTCATCCAGGCCAGGCGATCCATTCCATCCCTATTCCAGATCGGTATAAACTATATTCTAGTTTGCCCCCTTCTCAACCCAAATTAAATCAGCCATGATGGACGCAACAACTTTCCGATTCAAGGAATAAAGACCTCATGGGAATCAAGCCTCTTAACTCACTCCTCACAATTGGTGCTGTGGTGGGTTTCATCGGTGTGGGAGATCTTGTATTACAAACAGCAGTCCCCCAATGGCAATCAGTAGCAGTGGCAGCCCCCGCTCAAACTCCGGCGGAACAAATTACTCTCATTGTTAAAAGTAAAGGACAAGTGGGAAGCGGCGATCAATTACGGCGATTCTTCTTTGGTGACTTACTGCCTTTGGGTGTGCAACCGGGCGGGGCGGGCATGGTTGTCAATCTCTATAACAAAGCTAATGATGTTACATTCTCTTATTGTGCCACCTACGATGTTATTGTCGCCGTTAAAAAAGGCAAAATCACGATGTTTGACCCTAGCGAAGTGAAATAAAGTTATTGATTGCTAGTTCAGTCGATCGAATGTCCCCTTTGTTCTTAGAGAATACAGGGGATTTTTATTGTTAACTAGGTTTAAGAAAACTAATAAAATGATTTACCAGATGATTCATTAGAGTCGTGATTAATCTATTTCAACTGGCTGGATGGTTTCACAAATTACCTCGGTCAACCTTCTTGTGGCTGGCTGTGATGATTTTTGGACTCTCAAATCCAGTTACCCGAAAACTGACTGAATTAGGGGCGGAAAACTTAATTGATGGACGGAATCCGGTTTCCCTGTGTAATATCCTTTTTGTGGGCAATCTCTGTGCAATTCCGATGCTGGGGTGGCTCTACTGGCAGGAACTCCATTGCAACATCTGGCGACAATTATCCCGGCAGCAGTGGGTGTATTTAATTCTGGTGGCCATTTTGGCAGGTGCGGTGGCTCCGGCGGTCATCTTCCAGGCCTTGGAGTTAACCAATGTTAGTAATGTGATTTTGATTGGCCGCTTAGAACCGCCCTTAACTTTGGGATTGTCAGTTTGGTGGCTAAAGGAAAAAATTCATTTCTGGGACATCACTGGAGCGGGATTGGCTGTTATAGGAACAACCCTGACTCTGTTGTTGCAAGCACCGACTCCAGGCATGATGCACATTGGCAGCTTTCACATTGGTGCAGGCGAATTATTAGCCATGATGGGAGCACTTGCTTTGGCCGTAGCGACAATTTTAGGGCGGCAATATTTAGCCCAAGTGACGGTGGGAGTCTACAGTTTATTTCGGACTGTTCTTGGCAGTGTTATTTTCTTATTTACTGCTCTGTATTTGTATGGTGCAGTCCACTTTATGGATGTTTTATCTCCCTTTCTTTGGCAGTGGATGCTGTTTTATGGTGCCGTGATTGTTGTGGCTGGTCAATTGCTTTGGATTTGGGGTTTAGAGTCTAACGGTATTGTTGCGGCATCCTTGGTAGCTTCTTTTACGCCAATATTTGGCATCCTGGCCGCCTATGTTTTCCTGGGGGAAACACCAACATCAGCCCAATATTTAGGTGGGGGAATTATTTTTCTTGGCGTGTGCCTGGGGCAAATGGGGCTGCGGCGGCAACTCTCTCTGGAAGCGAAGGCTATGACGACACATTCATTACCGATTAAACAACGCTTGGAAAATCAGGTGGGATTTAAAGGGTTTTAGACTAAAAGCATAATTCCTGCTAGTTGAGGAAGTGTGAAACAAGTTGAACTTAATGAAAGAAATCTGCTCTAAATCTATTCCTAATCGAGAGAGACTTAGGGTTCGCTGTACTTCATCCGCTAATTAGGCGTTATGGAGCTAACTAGGGTTTGTTGACACAGGCCTGGTTAAGATAGAAAAAGTCTCTTAATGCTTCTTAACCCAAGTCCCATGACCTCCACTGCCCCTCGGTTAACTGCCCCGCCCTTAACGGGTGATCAAATTCGGCAAACGTTCTTAGAGTTTTATGCCGCCAAGGGACACACAATTCTCCCCAGTGCTTCTCTGATTCCTGAGGATCCGACAGTCCTGCTCACCATTGCCGGGATGTTACCGTTTAAGCCAATTTTTCTCGGACAACAGGCCCGGACGGTTCCCAAAGCCACCACCTCACAAAAGTGTATTCGCACTAATGATATTGAAAATGTGGGTCGAACCGCGCGCCATCATACGTTTTTTGAGATGTTGGGCAATTTTAGTTTTGGCGATTATTTCAAGACCGAAGCAATTAGCTGGGCCTGGGAACTGTTAACCGAGGTTTATCAACTCCCCCCAGATCGCTTAGTTGTGAGTGTGTTTGAATCCGATGACCAGGCCTGGGAGATTTGGCACAGCAAAATTGGGATTCCCCCAGAAAAAATTTGTCGGATGGGCGAAGATAGCAACTTTTGGACGGCTGGCCCGACTGGCCCCTGTGGCCCCTGTTCTGAGATTTATTACGACTTTCACCCCGAACTTGGCACAGATGGCCTTGATTTAGAGGATGATTCCCGCTTCATTGAGCTATATAACCTGGTCTTCATGGAGCTTAATCAAGATGCCAATAAGCACCGGACTCCTTTACAAGCCAAAAATATTGACACTGGCATGGGCCTGGAGCGAATGGCGCAGGTATTACAAGGCGTTCCCAACAATTACGAAACTGATTTAATTTTCCCGATCATCCAGGCCACGGCTAACTTAGCTGACATCAACTACGCAGAGACAACCGAATCCGTCCAAACCTCCTTAAAAGTCATTGGCGATCATCTCCGGGCCGTGGTGCATTTAATTAGTGATGGGGTGAGTGCCAGTAATGTTGGGCGGGGCTATGTCTTGCGGCGGCTGATTCGGCGGGTAGTTCGGCATGGGCGATTAGTCGGGATTACCAAACCCTTTACAACGGGCGTGGCGGAAGTGGCAATTCAACTGTCTGAGGTGGTGTATCCCCAGGTGCGACAACGGCAAGCGGTGATTTTGGCAGAACTGGAACGGGAAGAAGAGAATTTCCTCAAAACCTTGGATCGGGGTGAAAAACTCCTGGCTGAAATTATTGCCAAAGCCAAATCATCCGGGAAAAAAGCTAAAACGGCGATGATCTCTGGCCTGGATGCTTTTACGCTCTACGACACCTATGGTTTTCCCTTTGAGTTGACCCAGGAAATTGCCGCCGAACAGGGCTTAACGGTGGATGAAAAAGGCTTTGATCAAGAAATGGAGAGCCAACGTCAACGCTCCCAGGCCGCCCACGAAACCATTGATTTAACGGTGAAAGGGAGTTTAGATCAACTGGCGGAAGACATTCACCCAACCAAGTTTATTGGCTACGACCAGTTTGCTTTGACGACTGAAATTGCCGCGCTACTCGTGGATGGGGACATTGTCAAATCAGCGGGGCCTGGGACTTCAGTACAGGTGATTTTGGCCGAAACTCCCTTCTATGCCGAATCTGGAGGTCAAATTGGTGACCGGGGTTACTTAGCGGGAAGTGATGTCCTCGTCCAAATTGAGGATGTCCAAAAGGAAAACGGCATCTTTGTCCACTATGGCCGGGTTGAACGGGGCAGTCTCCAGGCCGGGGATACGGTTACCGCCCAAATTGATCTCACCAGTCGCCGCCGGATTCAAGCCCACCACACCGCCACCCACCTCTTGCAAGCAGCCCTGAAAAAACTGATTGATGACTCGATTTCCCAGGCCGGGTCATTGGTCGCCTTTGATCGGTTGCGGTTTGACTTTAATTGCCCCAGAGCCTTAACTGCTGCCGAAGTTCAACAAGTTGAAGACCAAGTCAACACTTGGATCACAGAAAGCCACGCCACCCAAACTGAAGTTCTCCCCATTGCCGAGGCCAAAGCCAAGGGTGCGATTGCCATGTTTGGGGAAAAATACGGGGCAGAAGTCCGAGTGATGGATGTACCGGGGGTTTCAATGGAACTCTGTGGCGGCACCCATGTGGGCAATACGGCGGAAATTGGCCTGTTCAAAATCATTGCCGAAACCGGGGTCGCCTCTGGAATTCGCCGGATTGAAGCCATTGCCGGGCCTGCGGTGCGGGATTACCTCAATCAACGGGATCAGGTCGTGCGGGAATTGATGGAGCGGTTCAAAGTTAAACCCGAGGAAATTATTGAACGGATCACCGGCCTGCAAACGGAACTGAAAACTACGCAAAAAGAACGGGAAATCCTGAAAGCCGAACTCGCCCTCCTGAAAGCCAAAGACCTCCTCACCCAGGCCAAGGCCATTAACGATCTAAATATTCTCGTGGCTGAGTTGCCGGATATGGATGCGAATGGCCTGAAAACGACAGCGGAATGGTTCCTCCAAAAACTCCCCCAAGGTGCGGTGGTGTTGGGCTCTGCCTCGGAGGGGAAAGTTAGTCTGGTTGCAGCTATGAGTCCGGAAGCAATTAAACAGGGGCATCATGCCGGGAATTTAATTAAAGAACTGGCTCAACTCTGTGGTGGTGGTGGCGGTGGCCGACCGAATTTTGCCCAGGCCGGTGGCAAACAACCGGAAAAACTCGCAGAAGCCTTAAACTTAGCGCGGACTCTCCTAGAGATTTAGGATTGGGAAAAAGCCTATGGAAGAATTACTAGAGTTGCGGGCCTTAGTCCAAAATCACGACTACGAAAAAGCCCTAGCTCTGATTGATGAACTTGAGGAAATGTCGCGGGAAGACAAGTTAACCAAAATCTATAGTTACGCTGTGGTGCTGTTAGTTTATTTAATCAAACAAGCAGCCGAGGAACGTACAACCCGGTCTTGGGAGTTTTTGATTTATAACAGTATCAAGAGTATTAAACGGGTTAATCAGCGGCGTAAATCCGGTGGAGTCTATGCCAACGAAGCACAACTGCTTGAAATTATTGAGGATGCGTTTGATACGGCCTTAAGAAAGGCGGCTTTGGAAGCGTTTGAAGGGGTTTATTCAGATCAGCAACTTTTAGAGAAAATCAACCCCACTGAAATTCAGCAACAGGCTTTAACTTTAATCAAGGGTGAGGGGTAGAGTCGGAACCAGGCCTAAAAATCTCTGTTATTGTGGCAGTGGTTGTCCCAATTTTGCCCAGGCCGGGGGAAACAACCAGAAAAACTTATCGAAGTCCGCGCTCATTTTGGACTTTGAGTCATATCCCTAGGGATCAATTCGTTTAGCTATTCAAAATGGTTAAGAGGTTTTGGATCGCCATACTGGTGGCTCGAATGGCCTGGTGGACTTGGGGGCTTTTATTTTCAACTTGAAGTAAATAAGCCAAACTCGACTGCAAATAGGTGAGTGCCATTTGGGCATTGGCATCCATGTTGAAGACCCCAGAATTCTCTGGATCATAGCCATAGTCAGGTTGCGGGGCCTGGTAGGTTGGCGTTTGTAATGCTCTGGCATCGCCATTGGGGTCATTCATCGGCGTTCCCTCAAAGGTTGTTATATCTTGAAATTCAGATCGGTCTCGGACAAAAACTTGGGAATCCTCTGGCAAATCAGGCACATCTTGGCGGGGCACAAACTGTAGTACCGTGGATTCGTCATCATGCTGGACATCCTCGGCCTTTGGCTCTGGGGATACTGGGGAGATTGGGGCCGGATGGGGCGATTCTTTGGGAGCGGGGGGCAGCACTTGAGTCGGGGAATTGGCAACTGTGGACATTCGCTCACCAATTTCGTGGGAACTAGCTGCATCAGATCCTGACCTTCCATCCTCTTTCTTCAGCCAAAGGACAAAATCGGCGGCACTTAGGGTTGCTTCATGGCCAAGCGTCCGAATCACCACAAAACCGTTAGCCGCACTCACACTCTGGATTGGGTACCAAGTTCCGCGATGTAGAATCATTGCATCTACACCAGACATAGCCCCCAAAGTATTGACGGGACGGCGTTTGCCTTGTCTCCAGCGATCTTTCCAGAGAATCCCTGCCTCTGTGTATTGGGCAACATAGCCATCGGGGACAGTTCGGTACTCAAATCGCGCAAATCCAGGCACGCTAGACTTACCCATTAAAAAGATGTCATAAGGGATAAGGGCTTCCTGAATTAACCCCATGTAAGGAGACTTTTCCCGAACATCCAAACAGGCCTGGGGACTTTCCAAATTAACCCGAGCGATAATCCCTTCCCGCTGTGCAAGTAATTGTGCTTCCCGGAATACGACATCCACTTTTAAATTTCGATTACACACCATCTTGGGTTGCCCACTGACAATACCGGCAGCAAACTCCTGAATCACCTCACGATCATCAAGTTGTCCTTGTTCCGGGGAGCGTTTAGAGCTGGAATGGCTTTCGGTATTAATCATAATCAGCTAATCAATTAAGAACACATAGAAACCAAAAATTCCTTGAAAACATGAAAATTTTGTAGAGCAGGCATTATAAAGCTATAGTGTACAGCCTAACCCAATCTAGTTTTCCCAGGTAGTCCGTGAGTGCCACTTAAGATGATGCTGACCCCACTTGCACACTACCCATGACCGGCAGCGAGAATTTGCTGTTCAATTAATTGCCGTAGCTGCGACAAGTTGAGGATGTTAAGGGTCTGGGCCTGGGGGTCAACTTTTAGCCAGCCTTTAGCCGCAAACCGTTCCATCAACTTCTCAGCTTCCTCTGTTCCAATACTAGCGATATCTGCCAGATCTTTGGCCGGGACATTACAGAGGGTCGCTGTCATTCCACCACTGGGTTGCCCATAGCGCTGCCCTAACCCCACCAGGACATTGGCCAACTTGACGGCCGGCGGATAGGTCATGGCTTCGATACGGGAGTTCGTCTGGCGTAACCGCTGGGCCATCAGTTGTAACATTCGATAATTTAACTTTGGTTCCCGCAACAAGACTTGGGTAAATTTTTGTGAAGGTACTGCCATGATTTCTGCCCGTGTCAAAGCGACAACATCGGTCGAGCGCGGTGCTTCATCTAAAATAGCCATCTCCCCAAAGAAATCCCCAGGCCCGAGAATAGCCAGCGTATGTTCAGTCTGATTGCTCCCTAAGCGGCGGACTTTGACCCAGCCTTCCAAAATGAAATAGACGGCATTCCCCCAGGCATCTTCAATCAAAATTGCCCGGTTAGCGGGATACTCATTTTGCCAGGCCACGCCTAACATCCCTCCGAGGGCCTCTGCTGAACCTGTATCAAACAGGGGGAAAAGCTTACTAAAATCTCCGGTTTCCATAGCCGCTCTAGGTTAGGTTGGCAGAAAAAGGTACTTTAAATATATCTAAAAAGAATGAAAACGAATCCATTCATCCTCTTACCCTCTAGCCTACCTGTTTATGCCCACCCTGATTCTTGCCTCTGCTTCCCCAGCCCGCCGCCAACTCTTGGCCAATGCTGGAATTTCCGCCCAAGTCCAAGTCAGTCATGTGGACGAGTCGGCCTTTAATCATAGGGATCCCCATGCGTTAGTCCAAGCCCTGGCCCAGGCCAAAGCCACCGTTATTGCCCAGCGTCTCCACAGCCCAGCCTTGGTGCTCGGTTGCGATTCAGTGTTAGTGCTTGAGGAGGAAATTTATGGCAAACCCCAAGATGCACAGGAAGCAATTCTGCGTTGGCAACAGATGCGGGGCAAAACCGGACAACTCTTAACGGGGCACGCCTTATTAGATAGCTATCAACAGAAATCCTTGGTCAATGTGGATTGTACGGAAGTCACCTTTGCCCCGGTTAGCGATGCCGAAATTATGGCCTACGTCGAGAGTGAAGAACCCCTGGCCTGTGCCGGTTGTTTTGCCTTGGATGGCCGGGGCGGCCTATTTGTCAGTGAAATTAAGGGCAATCCTAGTAACGTCATTGGCTTAAGTCTGCCGCTGTTGCGCCAAATGCTCCAAGAACTGGGCTATCAAGTTACGGATTTTTGGCAGAGTTGATTTTTGTCTTTTTAGCGAACGACTTTGACGGGAGTCCCAAGGGCAACTTTTTCAAAGAGTTCTTCTATATCTTGGTTTTTCATCCGTACACAGCCATGAGACACGGCCTGGCCAACATATTGCGGATCTGGAGTCCCGTGAAAGCCAATCCAATCCTCGCCATCGGTCCAAAAGCCAATCCAACGCCGGCCAAGGGGGTTGCGGGGATGTCCAGCCCGAATCACTCTGCCATCAAAGGGATTAGCCCAATCGGGATTCCGGATCATTTCCTTAACCATGAATTTTCCCACAGGGGTTTCCCAGCCTGGTTTCCCCACCGCCACGGGATAGGTCTTCAGGGCTTGATTACCTAAATAAAGCGTTAAACGGCGGCGAGTGATGTTCAATTCTAGCCAGAGGTTAGTTGCGATGGATTGGGTGGCAATTTGTCCCGATTGAATCGCCCACTCCTGCCAGGCCGGTTGGTTGGCTTGGGCCGCCTCTATTCCCCAAGACGGACTTAGCCCCAAAAGACTAATCAAGATTAAACTTCGCAGTGAGGATCGCCAATGGGCAGCAAGCATGAACCAAGAACCAGTCATAGATACAAAGTTAACTTGTCAAAATTTACACAAATCCCGATGGAGTCTTTTCTTTAGTTAGCTCTCGGAGGCGAAATTATGTCAACTCGCACCTGGAGATCGAGACAAGGAGAGACGGTTTAGTTTGTACTTCTCCAGACGCGAGGTTTCGGGGGAGAATAGAGCCATGAATAGACCCACAACTGGTGAGAACTTTAACTTTAAAGGAGAATCGAATGTCAGCATCCCCAGTTGAGGTTGTTGAAAATTATTTCACTGCTCTCCAGGCCAAGGACTTAAAGAAACTCCCGTTAGCAGACACGATCATTTTTACGGATCCATTGGCAGGGACATTAACCAGTCAGACGGCGGTGGTCGCATTTTTGAGCAATGTTTTACCGATTCTCCAGGCCATCACAATTCATTACCATGTGCAAGATCAAAACCGAGTCGTTACCCGTTGGGATGCCCAGACAACCTTGGGTATGATTGAGATTCTGGAATGGTTTGAAATTTCTGACGGTCACATTCAGGTTGCCCAGGCCTTTTTTGACCCGCGAGTGATAACCCAGACCCGATAATCCAGAGAGAGCCAGACATTGGATGTGCGATGCCGCCAGTAGAATCCATCACCATACCCACTCCTCAAGAACAGGTTGCGGAGATTTTAGGGCCAGTCCTAGATGGTAAATCTTTGACACCCCAGGCCGGAGAATGTTTACTCAAGGTTGCCAGTCAATTCCCCACCTCAGATTTAGCTGTTATTCCCCCAGGCCTGGGTCAAATTCAAGCCGCGGCGGATCAACTCCGGGCCAAACGGGTGGGTGAGACCGTGACCTATGTAATTAATCGGAATATCAACTTCACCAATATCTGTGAGCAACATTGTGGGTTTTGTGCCTTTCGCCGCGATGCGTATACACCCGGAGCCTACTGGTTAGATTTAGAGGAAATTTTACGCAAAGCTGGGGAAGCCGTTACGTTGGGAGCGACGGAAATTTGTCTCCAGGGCGGTTTGAATCCCCAGGCCCAGGCCAATGGTTCAACCCTCAACTATTACGCCACAATTATGCGAGAACTTAAATCTGCCTTCCCGCACCTCCATTTACACGCTTTTTCTCCCCAAGAAATTGAGTTTATTGCCCGCCAAGATGACCGGGGATTTGTGGATGTTCTCGCCCATCTCCAGGCCCAGGGTTTGGATTCCTTGCCCGGAACAGCGGCCGAAGTGTTGGTGGATCGGGTGCGTCAAATTATTTGCCCAGAAAAACTCAAAACTGAAACTTGGCTCGAGATTGTCACCACTGCCCACCGCTTAGGTTTACCCACCACTAGCACTATGCTTTGCGGCCACATTGAAACCCCAGCCGAGCAAATTCAACACCTGGAACATCTGCGCCAACTCCAACAAACCGCCCTTGAAAACCACTACCCTGGCCGGATTACGGAATTTATTTTGCTGCCCTATGTGGGAGAACAGGCTCCTCTAGCATTACGGAAACGAGTCGGCCGCTCACAACCCGATTTACTCCAGACGCTGGCTTTAACCGCCGTGGCTCGCTTGTATTTAGGCGATTGGATCCCCAATCATCAACCCAGTTGGGTCAAACTTGGCCTGGAGGGGGCAAAAATGGCCTTGACCTGGGGCTGTAATGATCTCGGTGGCACCCTAATGGAAGAACACATTACGACCATGGCCGGGGCCAAAGGCGGTACAGGCTTAACTCCCCAGGAACTTCAAGTGGCCATTACCAGTCTTGGGCGGCCGGCCCAACAACGCACCACCCTCTATCAACCCCTAGGAGACCCGATTCATGGCTCGCTTGGCTAAGAAAAATCCCCGCTCCCTGGCTTGGATAGCAGGTGGTATGGTCTTGGTGGGAGTAGCCGGAGCCGGAATCTGGTGGTGGCAAACCCAGGCCAAGTTGGGCCAATTACCGGATGGTGTGACTCTCATTCCCGAATCAGCCCTCTATACCATCACGGTGACTACGGAAGCTCCCCCTTGGCAATGGGTACAGGCAGCAGGTTTATTTCAATCCCAGGCCTGGTTACGGGGGCCATGGGGGCCAGTCTCACCGGAGGGGATTAAAATCGGGGACTTGGATTTCACCAGGGATATTCTGCCTTGGTTAGGCGCGCAGGCCACGTTTACCGGCTTACCCATCACCCCCGCCACGGCCCTCCAGTCCAGTGATTCGCCTGTGGCCTGGATTTTACCCATTCCCGATCAGGCCAAAATTGAGCCTCTCCTGAATACCCTCAAGCAACAAACCCAACGCGATTACAACGGGGTACCAATTTATAACGTCCCTGGGCCTTTGGGCGAAGTTGCGGGTCAAGGCATCACCCTGATCACTCAAGGTGAGAAACAATACCTGGCCTGGAGCAACATCAACGCAGCCCTGGAACAGGTGATTGATACCGCCCAAGGCAAACCAGCCTTAGCCCAAGTCTCCCGTTACCAAGATGCTGTGATTGCCACAGGCGGCGAAGGCCCCCAGGCCCAGTTTTATCTCAATATCCCAGCCTACACAGCCCAAAATACTCCCTCCCCAACCCCACCAGATTCTGAGTTGGCCGGTCTGGCGGCGGCCCTGCGCTTCCAGGATAACCAACTGCGGATTAAGGCTATAACGTGGCTACCGGAAAAAAGTGAACGCGCCCTCCTCCCGGAAGCCAATGTCAGTCAGATACCCCAAAAGCTCCCTGGGACTACCCTGGCCACCTTTACCACCAGTAATTTTCAAGCCAGTTGGCAGAACGCCCCCCAAGACTGGCAAAACAGTATTAGCCAGGGATTCCAGCAACTATCTGGCCTGAATCTGGAGCAAGAGGTTTTACCTTGGCTTAAGGGGGAGTTTGCCCTCGCGATTGTGCCTGTCCCCAATGCCCGCTTAAATGTGGTTGGCCTGGTGGTGGTGGCCCAAACCAAAGACCGCCCTAAAGCGGTTGCAACCCTGGAAAAGCTAGATCAAACCGCCCAACAGCGGGCCTGGCAAGTCACAAAAGATACGGAGAAACAAACCACCACCTGGACAATGCCCCCCGGAATTCCCCTCGGTCAACATGGCTGGTTGGATCAGGACACCCTATTTATTGCCCTCGGCCCGAACTTGACCGAGGCCCTTTTGCCGCGACCCAATCCCCCCTTAAGCCAAGGCCCCCTCTTTCGAGCCACCCTACCCAATCCCGGCAGTAGTCAATTATTTGTGGACTTTAATAGAACATTTTCCTTAACCCAAAACAGTCCCATCCTCCCCCAACTCGCTCCCCCCTTCCAACAAGCTCTACAACCCTTTCAAGGCCTGGGAATTGCTGGCCGAGTCCGCAATAGCTGGAGTCAAGAGTATGAAATTCGCCTCAACTTGAACAATCCCTAAGCGGTTTGACGGGCATGGCAGAGTCCGCACATTTTCCACTGATCCAGTTCCGGACGGGGGGTGGGACATTGACACTGGGGACATAAGGGAAGGCGGGCCGTAAATTTCTGGACAGCGGTTGACCATTGACTAAAAGCGGCTTGGGCTGAGGGGGGAGCAGGCTTGTGGAGGCGGGGTTGACTCCGAACTAGTGGCAATTCGGAGCGGTTAGTCAATTTTTGCAGCGGCCGTTTAATGGGCCAATCCCGACTGGAAAAGTGAATATCTTGGAGGGGAACAGGGAGCCGTTGATTCAGTTTGGCCAAAATTCGCAGCCGTTCAAAGCTCAAAGTCTGGGCCCAAACGCTATTGGCCACCGCAACTTGGAGACGATGGGGCGGCAGAATGGTTACGGGCTGGGCCTGGCGGGCGACAACCTCTCCGACAATTTCATTCCAGGCCTGGAGAATAAACCAAAACCGTTGCGGCTCAGACCAGGCCGGATCCTCCTGGAGACGGACTAAAACCCGATCAATGGGGGCAAGGGGCATACAAGGAGAGCAGGATCTGGGCGTAAGAGTCAGAATTGTTAGTTTAGCTTATTCAGTGGGTGGCTCACTCGGCTCAGATTTAGGGGCCGATAAAACTTCCCAGGCCTTGGCGAGGCGGGCTTCAAGATCTTTGACCTGTTCCTTTCCTTGCTCTGTAACATGGCTGGCATTGGCCTGGAGATCACTGATTACCTTCTCCAAACTCGCAACCGTTTGCTTGAGAGTCTCTTGGACAGAATTGGGGAGCGTCGCAATTTGTTCTTTGGCTAAATCCTGGATAGCGGCCAGTAACTCTTGGGCGGCTTGGGAGACCCGACTTACAGTAGAGATTTCCGGCGTTGTTTCAGACATAGAACGAATTCCCCTAAAAAGGCTAATGGCCGACAGTATATCGCGCGTATCTCGGTCTGTGTATGGCGATGATGCCATTTCTGTAGCTAATAAGGAAAATTTATTGGGGTAACTCAGTCAACAGTCCCATCATCCCAGAGGGATAGAGAAATTTCCGGGTAACTCTGGACAGACTGCAACAAAATTTCTGGCTCAAATCCTGTATCTGTGGTGTTGGCTGGAACTTGTCGGTGGCAGCGATAGGCAAATTCACAGCTTGGACAGCGACCTTGGAGGGGATCAACTTGGGGTAAGGGGTTTCCCTGGTCATAGGCCAATAACCAAGCTTCCAGGCGTTGGACGAACTGCTCCAATCTCTGCTGGGTTTGTCGATGGAGAGCCTGGCTATAGCGAAAGCTCAAACTATGTTGGCCATCATCCCCAAGGGCAAACCAGTAGGTCATGACAATTGACTCGGGGGGATAATCTGTGGTGGCGGCTAATAAATAGGGATACAGCCGCGTTTGCCAGTGGTGCTGCAAATATTGGGGTGTTTGGGGGCGTTGATAGGTTTTCCAATCTAAAATCTGGGCCTGGCTTTTACCCCAAATGACTAAATCATAGATACCCACCAGAGTGACAGGCCCCAATATGACTTGCCGCCGATGTTCACTATCCCGTTGCCCTAAAATCATTGGCGGGGGTGCTGCTTGGAAGGCCTCATACCATGACGGCAGTGGCTCATTTCCCTGCAAGAGTGGGGTAATGTCTAAACCCAGTTCCCGTTGTTGCAGCAGCCGATGAAACCAAGTCCCCAGGTCTTGCGGTAAATCTACCCCTAAGTTGGCCGTGGCTTTGGCCTGGAAATTTGGCAACCCCAACTGATCTAAATAGAGATATTGGAACTTGCGGGGACAATAGGCCAGGGCTTGGAGCGAGCTTTGGGTCAGGGATAGGCCCGGTGTCTCAACAAGAGGATCAGTGGTCAAGGGTTCGTCCAGTAGGGGCATAGGTCAGGCAACAACCTCAAGATCGGACTATTTATTTGCTTGAGCAGTGATATGGCCGATAAAGCTCACTGTAGTCGTCAAGCATTGGGAGGGACTTGACCCAATGTGCAAAATTGGCCAGCCACTTCTCAAAAGCTAACAAATCGGCGTTCCCCATTAAAGGCTGAATTAGCAAGCTCAGAACATGGCAGTTGGGCCGTGGATATCCGGGGGGCCGAGACCTAAGGGGTTATGTGGGCAGGATGGTACTGGATTCAGGAGTTCCCTGTCCAAGGCCAAATTCTTGGGAGTTCACCAAACTGGTCAGGGCGGAATTGGGGGAAAGAGTCGCAGAGGCGAGGGGATTTTGGCTGGCTTTCCAGGCCTGGGCAATGGCCGTTAACTTTTCGGCAAAGTGTGTTGTCAGGTCGTTTGGGGCCTGGGGTTGGAACTGGTCAATATTTTGGGGTTTTCGTTCAGGGCTAGGAGTGATATCTGGGCTATTTTGATTGAGCTTGCCCCAGGCCAGCATTGTTATGGGTTCTGCCATGTCTAAGTTTGGGGTCGTCAAGTCTCGGGGTAAGTTCCGACAGATCATCGCTTCAAACTCACTATTAAAGTGGGTCTGGGCTTCCCCCCGCCGTAACCAAAAGGCCAGGAGTTGCTCAACAGAAATCGCCTTATAGCGGCCCTGGTACAACGCCTCAATAATTGCCAACCGAATCCAGCGGGGCGGATACACCCGTAACCATTGATCAAAGAGTTCTTGACTTCTATCCCCAGCCAAGTCAAATCCATACTGAAGCAGGAGTCGTTCTGCCGCTTTGGTGACGGCATTGTGTCCAGAGTTGACCATAACTACATAATGGAGATAAAGAGCAGGGGGAAATTTTGCCTTCCAGTCCAGTCAAGCGTGCCCTAATTATTGCCCTAAGTCTTAAAAATAGCTAGTGGTCAATCACTTTTGGGGAGAGGGAACGGGACAGACTGGTTTTGACTTCAGCAAATCTACGGGAGACTCTAGCAAAGCATTTTCTCATGTCCCTAATGTCTGGCCTTCAATGCGTTTCTGTCTGGTTATCCCGTAGCTTGCTCATAGCGTTCTCCGATTTTGTCCCAATTCACCACATTCCACCAGGCCTGGAGATATTGATCCCGGCGATTCCGATAGGACAAATAGTAGGCGTGCTCCCAAACATCATTGCCCAACAACGGGGTGATGCCTTGGCTGAGGGGGCTATCCTGATTGGGGGTTGTGAAAACCTGTAATGTGCCATCTTGGCCCAACCCTAGCCAAACCCAACCACTGCCAAATTGCTTTAGACCTGCGCTATTGAACTGGGCCTGGAAATCCTCAAAGCTGCCAAAGCGGGCTTGCATTGCCGTAGCTAATTTCCCTCTGGGTTTGCCCCCTGCCGCCGGACTCATGCTCTCCCAAAATAAACTGTGATTGGCATGACCGCCGCCATTATTTCTGACCGTTTGCCGAATGTCATTGGGAAGCTGGTCTAGTTTTTCCAGGAGTTCTTCAATCCGCAAGCCAGACCACTGGGGATATTTTTGTAGGGCAGCGTTGAGATTGTTGACGTAGGCTGCATGGTGCTTATCATGGTGAAATTCCATGGTTTCAGCATCAATGTAAGGCTCAAGGGCATTGTAGGCATAGGGTAAAGGAGGCAGGACATAAACACCAGTCGGGGATGAGGCAGCCAGAGTTTTAGGGGGAAATAGGGCCCAGCTAGCCAAGGCTGTGCTACACCAGACCATGGCCTGGCGGCGACTACAGGATTTGTCTGTCATGGCGAAACCTCCTTCGGATGAGCTAGGGACTGATCACTGAGTTTGTGTCGGAGGCTACTAAACTCACCCAACTGGGGGATGCAACTACCTGAAACACTCAGCCATACTAAAACTATCAACAAAACGTTCATCTTCTCTCTAATCAAGAAGACGGAAGTAGGGTCAAACCCGAAGGAACGCGCCCTCAGTTCTTCACACTTTATTGAGAGGCGACACCATGAAACTTACCTACCGCGGTCAAAACTACGAAGCAAACACAGCTCATCCTGATACTGTTGTGACTGATGTAACCGTGAAATATCGGGGGGTGGAATACAAGCTGCGGGATCTTCTGCCAGCAAAAGTCTGGACATTGTTCTAGGAGCTATTTTCTCACAACCGAGACATTTCCCTCATTTCTTTAACCGATTGATCCAGAAGCACAAGCTTTACAAACATCATTAACTTAAATATGGGCAATACTTTCGTGATGAGGGTATTGCTTTTTTTAGGGGGGTATCCCGCTAACTCATTAATTACCTTGTTCTAAGGATCCCCAAACCATAGAAATCTTCAAAGCATGGTCTGGCTTACTAGAGTCAGCCTCCTCAATGGGTCAGGCCATCTCAGATTCCCATGAGTTCCTCAGAATTTGTCTTGGGGTTGGGACCTAGGCAATGGGAATTGATGTTTGTCGGAACCAGGCCCCCAGGGGTGTAAGTCCGGCCTGATCGGTGAGGTTATAGTTCAGGGGCGTAATGCTAATCAGATTTTGTTGTAAGGCCTGAACATCGGTCAAAAAATCACCATCGGCCTGGGAAATATCTTCCATGACTTCGCCCGCCAGCCAGTAATAGGTTTTACCCCGCGGATCAATCCGTTTTTGAAACTGATCATGGTAGCGGCGGAGGCCCTGACGGGTAATCACGGCTCCGGCAATGTCTGCTTCAGGCAAGGGGGGGATATTGACATTTAAGAGGGTGGCCTGGGGGAGGGGATTTTCGCCGAGGGCCTTCAGCAAATCATTGGCAAACTGGGCTGCTGGTTCAAAGTCCCGGACTGTAAAACTGGCTAAACTCATGGCAATGCTAGGGATCCCTTCAATCACCCCCTCCATGGCTGCAGAGACCGTACCGGAATAGAGAATATCAGTGCCTAAGTTAGCCCCTTGGTTAATCCCAGAAACCACGTAATCGGGCCAAGGATCAATCAGGGCACCCAACGCCAGCTTGACACAATCGGAAGGCGTTCCTGAACAGGCCCAGGCCCGGATCCCTGGTTCAAATAAGTGGGGAACTTCCTCAGCCCGAATTGGATCAAAAACGGTTAATCCATGCCCTGTGGCCGACCGCTCCCGATCTGGACAGACTACCGTTACCCCATGACCGGCCTGGGCAAGAGTATTGGCCAACGTCCGCACCCCCGGCGCAAAAATGCCATCATCATTACTGATTAACAGACGCATACCACCCGGCCCCTTTGTTATTTGACAGTTATCGTTTGACGGTTCGCTTTCTGCCCAAATTGTGTCACATTCCGTTACAGAGCCGCTGAATTTAGAGATGAGAAACAGCCCATAGTCAGGTCTGATCCAGATTCCTCACCCCTGATCATTTCCGGCTCGGAGGTTCCTCAGGCCCTGGAGGTTCATCAACGCTGGGATTAAAAAATCTCCTAAGCTCCGGGCATCTACTCCCAACACCGAGCGATGTTTAGCCGCTAATCTCCCGGCCTGGGCGTGCCATCCCATTGCCGTTAAGGTGGCTTCGACGGGTGGAATTTGCCCCAACAGACCCCCGATTAACCCCGTTAATACATCCCCACTGCCCCCCCGAGCTAATCCAGGCGTACTTTCCCCATTAATCCAGGCCCGGCCATCGGGTGTCGCAACCACTGTTCTAGCCCCTTTTAAAAGCACAATGGCTCCGGTTTGCCTGGCGGCCTGGGGGGTGATTACTGAGCGATTGAGATTAGGGGCCGCTTCGGCAGGGGGGTAGGTCGTCTTTTCGGGTGAACCCTCTGAGTTAGCCTTGACCACCACCAGGCCGGGGAACAGTCGCCGAAATTCACCGGGGTGGGGAGTCAAAATTGTGGGGGCTTTGCGGGTTGATAGACCTGAGACTGGATTTAATTGCGCGAGGATATTTAACCCATCGGCATCCAAAATCAGGGGGCAATCACTGTCGAGAACTTGCCGAACAACAGCTTCTGCAAACATCGTTAATCCCGGCCCACAGGCAATGGCATCAAAGGAACTCAAGTCCATCCCTTGGGGGAGTCCGGCAATTGCCCCTTCTGGAGTTTCTGGACAGGGAATCACAATCGCATCTGGGGCCTGCTGTAAAACTAACTCCTGCCACCGCGCTGGAACCGCTACCGACAACATCCCAATTCCAGTAGATTTTGCCGCAAGAGTCGCTAAAACAATACTGCCACCATAGGTTTTGGAGCCACCCACGAGGAGCAAATGTCCCTGTTGATATTTATGGGTAGCGGGGGGACGTTCTAAGGGAAGATGACTGGCGATGGCCTGGGGGGTGAGGCATTGGAGTTTTGGCACTCGACCTAGAATTGCTTCAATGGCCACAATGGGTAAGCCAAAATCTAGGAGTTCCAACTCCCCACACCAGGCCAAGGCATGATCCTGCATCAAGCCCAACTTCCACAGGCCCAAACAAAGGGTATGACTAGCCCGAATGGCCCCGCCCAAAATCTCCCCCGAATCCGTATGCAGGCCACTGGGCAGATCAATACTGACCACAGGGCGATTCCAGATGTTCACCGCTTGGACAGTGCTGAGGGCTATATCGGTGAGGGGCCGATCCAGGCCAAAGCCAAATAAACCATCGACAAGCCAATCTGAGTCCCGCAACTCCGCAATATTATTAGCAAAGGGAATCCCCAAACTGGTAGCAAAATAGGCATGATCTCCCGTCAGTTCTTTGCGGCGCGTAAAGGGATGAAACACCGTCACCTGATACCCCTGCTGTTGTAATTCGCGCGCGACCACTAGGGCATCACCACCGTTATGGCCTGGGCCAACTAATACCCCAACTCGAGGAAACAACTGCCGGGGAAATAACCCTTGCATCCGTTGACTCAGGAGCAGGCCAACTTTTTCCATCAACGCCGCCACAGGCATCCCACAGCCAAAAAGCCAAGCCTCGATCTGCTGCATCTGACTGGCGGTGGCAACATAGGCGAGAATTTCTGACCGGGGCGAGGACAAGAACATAGGATTTCACCGCTTGCAAACTAGAAAGGCATAGCTCATGGGCATTATCCCTAAGTTTTTTACGTCTAGGGAACAACTTGTCTAACCAGAGGGGAGGCTTTTATGACCTTGGGCTGCCAGGGGGCAGGAGCAAAACCAGTGCCACGGACAAAGTCGGAATCACAGCAGATTCTCAATAAAATTAGGCTTGACTTGCTCCTAGAATTGTCTTGATGCTATGTCTATCTCAATACTGAAGCTGATTTGGAAAAATGTTAGGGTAAATGCGGCATCTGGAAATAGGGGGGACAAATGGGGTGCATCAGCATAGGGTTCAAGTCTGCCGAGAAGTCTAATCGTTACTAATCCGCGCCTACCTTTGGCTTGTGTATGACAACTCAACAGTCAACATTCAGCCAAAACGTCTTGGGTAATCATTCCAGCTTGACCGTGATTCCGTGAAAAGTCCCGAAGAACAAATTCGCCACCTCTTGGTGATTCAAGATAAAAATGGCCGCCGAACCATTCCCCTTGAGGCGGGAACTTACTCCATTGGTCGTCACCCCAGCAATACCATCGTTGTTAATTCCCGGATGGTCTCTCGGCAGCACGCCGTTTTATTACGAGTTTCTGATCCGCAAACGGGTAATTTTTTCTTTCGCTTACTGGATGGAGATCTCCAGGGCAAGCGGAGTGCCAATGGCCTGAAGGTGAACGGCAAGACCTGTCACTCCCATATTTTGAAGCATCGAGATTTAATTATCTTTGGGGGAGATGTCCGCGCCCGCTATCATGCCATTTCTAACCTTTCGGATACTGGGTTTTCCCGCTATACCCAAGAGGCCCAGTTTGCGAGTATGCCCGTGAGTGTCCGGGATAGCTTACCCTATCAACCCTCTTCCCTGGATGTTGCCCAGGCCAAAATGCTCAGTGATGCGGCCATCTTACGTCTTTCCTCCTTTCCTGAATTAAGCCCCAACCCCATCCTGGAATTGGATCAAACCGGGCAAATTACCTATCTCAATCCGGCGGCCATTCGGGAGTTTAAGGACATCCAGGCCAATGATTCCCAACACCCCCTGCTGATGGATCTGCTTTTACCAACGGAATCCCAGGCCCAACCCCTCCGCATCCGGGAAGTCCAACTGGGTCATTCCCATTACGAACAAGTCATTCAACCCCTCCCTGAAGCCAACTTAGTCCGTTGCTACATTACCAACATCACGGAGCGTAAACTGGCCCAACGAGCCCTCCAAGAAAGTGAAGAACGCTATGCCATTGCGGCCCAAGGTGCCAATGATGGTCTTTGGGATTGGGATTTACGGACTAACGAAATCTACTTTTCAGATCGCTGGAAACAGATGCTTGGCCTGGCTAATGTTGAGACTTCTCCAAGCCCAGAGACATGGCTTGAGGCGATTTATCCCGAGGATCGAACCCATGTCCAAATTGAAATTGAACAGCATTTATCTGGCGTGACCCCCCATTTAGAGTGCGAGTTTCGAGTTTTACACCCGGATGGAGGCCTGCGTTGGATGCGCGTCCGGGGCCTGGGCCTACGAGATGAGCGTCAGCAACCCTATCGGATGGCCGGCTCCCTCACCGATATTACCGAGTATCGCCTGATCCAAGAGCAAATTCTCCATGATGCCCTTCACGATGCCATGACCGGGCTACCCAATCGCATCTTGATGATGGATCGACTCGGCCAGGCCATGCAGCGGGCCAAACGGCGGCCTGGTTATTTATTTGCCATCTTATTTTTAGATTTAGATCGCTTTAAGGTTCTCAATGACAGCCTGGGGCATTTGGTCGGCGATCAACTTTTAATTGGGATTGCCCAGCGTCTAGTCAGTTGTCTGCGGGCTGAAGATACCATTGCACGGCTAGGGGGGGATGAATTTGCAATTCTCCTCGATGAAGTGGGGACAGTGGACTATGCCTGCCAAGTGGCGGAGCGGATCCTGACGGAATTGCGCCGACCGTTTATTTTAGAGGGCCATGAGGTATTTACTGGGGTGAGCATTGGCATTGCCTTTAATACCCAAGAGCATCTCCAACCGGAAGACCTCCTGCGGGATGCGGATACCGCCATGTATCGGGCTAAATCCTTGGGGAAAGATCGCTATGAAGTCTTCAGTACCGCCATGCGGGTGGAAGTTTTGGCCCTCCTGCAACTGGAAACAGAACTACGGCGGGCGGTGGAGCGACAGGAATTTATGGTCTATTACCAACCAATTGTGGACTTGGCCCAGGCCCGGATCTGTGGCTTTGAAACGCTGATTCGTTGGCAGCATCCTCGGCGCGGTGTGATTACCCCAGGAGAATTTATGGACATTGCCGAGGAAACGGGGCTGATTTTACCCATGAGTTGGTGGGTTCTAGAAACGGCCTGTGAACAAATGCAACAGTGGTCACGCCAATTTCCTACCTCTCAGGGCCTGGCCATCAGTGTCAATCTCACGGGCCAGCACTTTGCCCAACCCGACTTAGTTTCCCGCTTAGATAATATTCTGACTGCAACTCAATTTTCCCCACACCGACTGCGCTTGGAAGTGACCGAAACCATTTTGATGGAAAATACGGAACTGGCGGTGCAAGCCCTAGAATCCATCCGCACCCGCGGCATTCAAATCTACATGGATGACTTCGGGACGGGATACTCGTCTCTGAGCTATCTCCACCGTTTTCCCATTGACACTCTCAAAATTGATCGCTGCTTTATTAGCCCGCTCCTTCACCCCGATATTCAAGGGGGCGGCATTGTCCAAACCATTCTCACCCTGGCAAAATCCTTACACCTGAATGTCGTGGCCGAAGGGGTTGAAACCGAAGCCCAATGCCAGGCCCTGCAACGGATGGGATGTACCTATGCCCAGGGCTATTTGTTTGCCCCACCCCTATCTGCGGCCCACATTGAGGACATCCTAGCCAAAGAATCCTTGGACATTAGTTGTCTCCAAGCCTCGCGTCTGAATGCCTCATAGCCAAGCCAACGGCCTTAGTTGATGCTCATAAAAATCTGTGGGGCAATCGGCAAACTTCAAGGGCTTTAATGACCGTGTTTTTAGTTTTTTATCGCAAGTTGAAGTCTTGCTCTCGGAGACTGGGTATGATCAGGCTAATCAGCAATTTACCCATCACTGAGTTGCTTTAGAACTTTTGGGGAGAGTATGACAACAGTCTTAGTTGTGGATGACAGTCCGACTATGCGGGCCATGATTGTAGAAACAATACTGAGTCTGGGTTTAGAGGTGACGGAAGCAGGTGATGGGATTGAAGCCCAGGCCAAGGTGAGTCAAACAGTTCCCGATTTAATTGTTTTAGATGTGGTCATGCCCCGGATGAATGGCTATGAGTTTTGTCGGTGGGTCAAAAATGAACCTGCATCTCAGAATGTGCCTGTGATTATGTGCAGCACTAAGGGGGAACCCTTTGATATTCACTGGGGTAAAAAGCAAGGGGTAGATGCTTACATTACCAAGCCCTTTAATCCCGATGATTTAATTGCCAAAATCAAGGAACTCCTCACCCGTTAAGGACAAATTATTAACGATTGAATGGTTGTATTGAATAGTTGTACTGACCTTGCTGGATCCATCTGAGTCATCCTGGTTAGATGCCCCGCTCCCCCATCCTTGGCCGGCGGGATATGTTTTCTATAGCCCTGGGGGCCTGTTTCGCTATGAAGTCTTGGGGGCCTGTTGTCGGCTGTTTGACCGAGAGCAGTTACCTTGGCCCTGTTGTCGACTGGCCTGGCGGAGTAAGGAACCCAGTTGGCGGCGGGTGGGGCGGCGGTTCATTGGAGATTTGGCCGCATCGGGACATCCCTGCTACTGGGTCAAAAACCTGGATGTGGGCGCAGTGGGTGTTATGACCCTCTATACGGTGAAACTTTCCCGAGACGAACGGCTTTGGTGGTCAGGCAAACGTTAGCCAACCTTGGAGAAGGGTTTGCTGGGTGGGAGTCGGATTTTGAACCAGGCTGAGGTCATAACGGCTGGGTTGAGGGGCCGCTAAGGTCAAGGTGGTTTCGAGCAACTGATCCTGATGAAACACCGTGATCGCCACCTCATCCCCAGGCCGGCAGTCCTGGAGCCGCTCTGACCATTTTTCCGCTGCAATCCGCCACCCATTGAGGGCCACCAGTTCATCCCCCACCGCCAGGCCCGCCCGTTGTCCAGGGGAATCGTAATCTACGGTTTTAATCGTCACCAGGCCCCGGTCTGTTTTTAAGCTGATACCGGTATAAGGTATGGATTTGCTTTGATTCGGTCGTAACTCCAGGCCAAAGGGAGCCAAATAGGCATTAAAGTCCAGTTCCGCAGTCCCTTCGATGTAGGCTTGGGCAAACTCCTGTAAATCCTCCTGGACTACATCGCTAATGACCCGCCAGAGCTGAGCGGGGCTAAACCCAGATCCGGCCTGGCGATAGTCTTGCCACAGTTGTTGCATCACCTGATTAAAGGAGCGTTGATTGTGAAACTTGGCCCGAATTTTCAGATCCAGTAGCAGCGTCACCAACGCCCCTTTTAGGTAGTAGGACATTTGCGAGTTGGGACTGTTGGCATCGGGGCGGTAAAGCTTAATCCAAGTATCAAAGCTGGAGTCATTCAGGGGTTGGACTCGCCGGCCGGGGGTGGTCAGGTACCGAGAAATATCATCAGACAAAAGCTTGAAGTAAACCGTTTGATCGTAGAGACCGGCCCAGAGGGGAATGAGTTGGTCGTAGTAGCTGGTGGCCCCTTCACAAAACCAGAGGGAGGGCGTGTAGTTTTCATGCTCGTAGTCAAAACTAGCCAGGGCCTGGGGGCGAATCCGCTTTACATTCCAAAGGTGGAAAAATTCATGGGCCACCAAACATAAAAAGCGCTGATAGGCCTCAGGCTGGCCAAAACCAAAGCGGTTATAGATGAGGGAACAGGAATTTTGATGCTCCAGGCCCCCATACCCTTGTCCCGTCAGATGGAGGATAAAGGTGTAATCGGGATAGGGCAGCCCATCAAAGAGTTTTGCTTCCAGAGTAATAATCTTTTCTAGATCTGGAATAACCCGATCCGCCCGAAAGTTCCCTTCTCCCCAAACTGCAAGGCGATGGTCTTTCCCCAACACCTGGAAGTCATAAACTGTATGGGTTCCAATTTCAAAGGGGCTATCCACAAGGGTGTCGTAGTCGGCGGCCAGAAACGTCTGTGGCTCTGAGGGAACGGGGGGGAGAGCAGTGGTAATGTGCCAGTCGGGGGGGGGCTGAACTTTGACGGTAATCGGGAGTGATTCCAGGCCTGGGACGTACACACAAAGGGCCGCTGGGTTGAAATAGGCATGGGTGGCATCTAAATGATTGGTGCGCACCGTCAGTTCATGGGCATAGACGCGGTAAGCAATCGTGATGATGGTAATTTCCGGGGTGGCAATTTGCCAGTGGTTTTTTGCACATTTCCAGGCCTGGAGGGGCTGCCCAGGGGAACTGGCAACAAAATCTTGGACATGACGGGCATATTCACGCACCAGATAGGAGCCAGGAGTCCAGACGGGCATTTTAATATCCAAGACATCCTGCTGCCAGCCCGTCACCGTAAACATAACTTCAAATAAATGCGTCCAAGGCTGCGGAAAGCCAATCACAAACTCCAGGCCGGGTTGTTGCCCCAAACATTGGTCAGGAGTGGCTGGGGAAGCTAGGTTGGGAGATGTGGCGGAAACGGAAGGGGACATAGGTCGAGATCACGGGCAGATAGGGGCGGGAAATCTGGCTTAGGAAAATAGGGACTGCACGGGTAAATCTAGGGGTGGGCGTTGTCCCCACTGCTGTAACTTAGCAGCTAAGTCCTGCTTACGGACAGGTTTACTCAGGTAGTCATCCATCCCCGCCCCATAGCACCGTTGGCGATCCTCCGGCATGGCATTGGCAGTGAGGGCAATAATCGGCACATGGGTGGCGGTCTGTTGTTCCTTCGCCCGAATTTGGCGAGTGGCTTCAAACCCATCCATTTCTGGCATTTGGCAATCCATAAAAATCAGGTCATATCCGACTGTTTCCCAGGCCAGCACGGCTTCTAGGCCATTACTCACCACATCCGCGTGATAGCCGAGGTTATTTAACTGCCGGAGGGCTACCTTTTGATTCGTGATATTATCTTCCGCAACTAAAATTCTCAGGGAGTGCTCAGAGGGGGTGATCGGAACTTCAGAAATTGGGGTGGGGGACAGGGTCGCCGCCGGGGGAGTCAGAAGGGCAATGAGGGTATTAAACAAGCGAGAGGGGCGCACAGGCTTGACTAAATAGGCATCAAATTCCGCCCGACATTGGGGATCTGTTTGTCCGAGGGAGGTGAGCATCACGAGGGGGATGGTTTGAGTCCAGGCCAGTTGGCGAATTTGGCGGCCGAGGGTGAGACCATCAACATCGGGCATCTGCATATCCAAAAGGGCAATATCAACCCCCAGGCCAGAAGCATGGTTGTGGGTCAGAACCTCTAGGGCAGCTTGGGCACTCATGGCAGTCAGAACCTCCAGGCCCCAGTGGCGCAGATGATAGCGGCTAATTTCTAAGTTAGTTTGGTTATCATCCACCAAAAGCACCCGTTTTCCAACCAGGCCAGGGGGAGCCACGAGGGGGTCTGCCGCTGTTCCGAGAGGAAAAGGAATTTCAAACCAAAAACAGGACCCCACCCCCTCCGTACTCTCAACCCCAATTTCTCCACCCATCATTTCGACAATTTGCCGACAGATGGCTAAACCCAGGCCAGTCCCCCCATATTTCCGGGTTGTTGAGGCATCCACTTGGGTAAAGGGTTGAAAGAGTTTGGGTAAAGCCGCCGCCGGAATCCCGATGCCCGTATCTTGCACCTTAAACTGCAAACGCGTCTGCTCCTCTCCAATGGGACTTGGGCCTAAATCTTCTCCGGCTTGGGGAGCCGCCAAACTGACCCGAATCACCACTTCCCCCACAGCCGTAAACTTGAGGGCATTATTGACCAGATTCACTAACACTTGCCGTAAGCGACTTTCATCCCCTTGTAGCCAGGCCGGGACATCATACTCCACCAGAGCCGCCAGTTCTAAATTTTTGCGATGGGCATTCCCCGCTAACAGGTCTACCACTTCATCCACACAGGCCTGGAGGTTAAAATTTACCATCTCCAACTGCATTTCATGGGCTTCTAGCTTGGAAAAATCAAGGATTTCATTAATGACCGTCAACAGGTTTTCGCTGCCAAGCCGCACGGTTTCCACATAGTCCCGCTGTTCCGCATCCAGTCGCGTTTCCAAAAGTAAGCCGGTCATCCCGACAATCGCGTTGAGGGGGGTGCGAATTTCATGGCTCATGGTGGCCATAAAGCTGGTTTTCACTTGCAGGGCCTGGGTGAGTTGTTTTTGTGAAGACTCCAATGCCGCCAGCATCCCATTAATATTCCGCTCTAGGGCTGATAACTCATCTCCGCCACGCACCAGTAAACGTTGACAGACATCTCCCGAACGGCGGATTTGACTCACCCCCGCACTCATCGTTGATAACCGGGCCAGCACCAACCGCTCCAGCAACAGGAGCATAATTGCGCCAAAAATGAGACCCACACCAGCACTAGCTCCCACCAAGACCCAACGACTTTCTTCGGCCAAGAGGGGGATACTGGGGCTGACCTCTAGGCGCAAAATGGCCGCCGGTTTTTGATTAATCCCCATCAAGAAGACATAGGTGGCTAGATCACCATTTTTGAGGGGGGTGATCACCGGATGAGCAAAATCAAGATCAAGATATTGTTCTCTGACTCTGTTCTCTGTATCGCTAAAATCAGGCAGATACAGACCACTGGCTATTGGAATCAGGGTCACTGGGGCCTGAATGACATGGGAAATGCGTTCACTAAAGTTACTATCTAAGAACCGACCATAAATTGCGGTGCCCCTAACTGGCCCTTGGTTTTGAGAATTGAGAATTGGCTGGGCCGTAAACATTAAGACCCCTTCTCGGAGATGAATTAAACCCACATGGCGATCGCCCGGCCATTTAGCCATTAATCGTCCCGATGCGATGTAGGGGAGAAAGTCTTTCGGCAGGGCCTGCACCTGAATATTGTTGGGGTAGAATGTGCCCCCATAGACCACTTCCCCCCGCTGGTTGACGATAGCAATCAGGTTAATATCCAGATTTTGATAGGTGGCGGGAATGAGATTGGCCTGCAAATAGGCGGTATTCCGATCCACCACAAACTGATAAGTCTCATCCCAGGCCGACCAACTTTGAAAATCCCTAGTAAAGTCTTCTTTCTTCAGTTCCACCAAGTTAAAAATTGCATCAGCCCCTCTTTTGGCCCGGGCCTGAGTGTCGGCATGAATGTTGTGATTGAGGACAGAAACGGAAATTCCATAGATAATGCTCACCAGGCCCACCAAGGTTGCTCCGGTAATCGCTAAGGTTTTTTGCCGCAAACTCCAACGCAACTTTAGACTTGACCTCAACAAATGAACTAGGTGGAGGAATCGCTCATCCCAGGCCTAGCAGAAAATCGCGAGCTTCGGCAATTAGGGGGTAGCGGTAATATTCCGGGGATTTAAGGGCAGACCACTCACATAACGTTGCAGAGCAGAGATGGCCCGGTTATAGTCCACGGTGGCACTGAGAAGATTACTTTGGGCCTGCGTCAAGGAGGTTTCGGCATTACTGACTTCGAGCTGGGTTCCCACCCCGGCCTGGAACCGTAACCGAGCTAAGCGTAACCCCTCTGTAGCCTGTTGGACGGCAACCCGGTTCGTGCGGATATTTTGGTCACTGGATTGCAAGGTGTAATAGGCCTGTTCAATTTGAAAGCGAATTAAATTCCGAAAGCTGGAGAACTGGGCTTCGGCAATAGCAGCACTGGCCTCCTGTTGGGCGGCACTCGCCTTGGAGGCTCCCCCATCAAACAGCACCAAACTCAGTTGCCCATTCACGGCATAGCCCACTTGGGGGTCGGAACTATCACTCAAATCATCAGCCCCATTGCCCGTAGCAGAGATAGAAATTTGCGGCCCCAAGTTGCCGAGAGCCACCCGCCGTTGTTGCAGAGCGACATTCCGTTGGGTCATTTGCTGGGCTAATTCAACTCGGTTGCGAAATCCCAAGGCAATACTTTGTTCGAGGGACAACTGCCATTCCCCAATCACTTGAATCGGATCAGCGGCGGAAAGATTAACCCTATTGGCCACATTCAGGGTTTGGGCCAGTTGGCGGCGGGCCGTGGATTGCTGACTCTGGGCCTGGATTAACTGTTGTTGATTGTTGGCCAGTTGCACCTCGGCCTGAAGGACTTCAAAGACAGTTCCCAGGCCAGCCTTTTCTCGGGCCACCGCATCCCGGAGACTAATGCGAGAATTTTCCACCGCGGCCTGGGCAATTCGGACAAGGGCATCAGCCTGTTGAATGTCGTAGTAGTTGTTAGTAACATCAAACCGCAGTTGTTCCAGTTGGCGTTGGAGGTCTAACTCGGCATTGCGAACCTGTTCCTGAGCCACTTTGATTGAGCCATCCCGTTGCCCAGAGGTAAAGACGTTATAACTCAATTGAATTGAGGCGTTGGCGGGGGCACTAAAGGTATCAACCGTATTGGGACTACCCTGAAGAAATTGTTGAAGGGGAGGGAGGCTGTTAAATTGATTTTGAATTTCTTGGTTGGAGATTTTCAATAAGGCTGAATCATTCGCCCCAATGCTTGCAGAAAAATTCAGGTTGGGATACAGGGCCGCTTCGGATTGGCGTAAACTAGCCCGACTTTGGCGCAGTTGTTGCTCAATCACTTGCAGTTGGGGGTTATTCCGCCGAGCGACTTCTACGGCCTGGGTTAAGGTCAGGGGTTGATTCAAATCAATTTTGACTTCTTCCGGGCGGGTGGGCAGATTGAGGGGATCAGGGCTGGGATTAAGGCGCACTAATTCTGCTGTAGCTGTTGGAGCTGGGCCACCTGTGGGGGGAAGATTCGGAAACGCATTGCCATTACTACTTGACTGAGGGGCTTGCAAGGGCATCGGAGCCGCAGTCTGGGCCACTGTTACTGGCATAATTAGCCCGATCAAACCAGCCGCTAGCCCAAAACTCCCTAACAATCCGGGGTTAACTGGGTTGAATAATCCGGGTTTCCAATGCAGATTCACAAACTTCACTCCTCGTTGTTAGCCATCTCTAGCCAGGATGAATCCGTAAAACGTGATTCTAGCTTTTCTCGGTCTTAACTCATGGCCCACGCGATAGGCTCTCGACCTTGAATATACCTAATTTTTTCACCCCTGCCACCTGTGCCCCTGAAAATTCTGGTTAGTCCTTCTGTCTAATTCCCTAGGGCTATGGCGGCCAGGCCAGCGGGATCTTGATTCGCGAAATCAGCTGCGGGAGTATTCTGTTTTTGAGGTTTAGATGCCTGCGGAGAAAAGTCTAACCGCTCTGTCCGGGTGGTTTTCCCCAGGCCTGGGCTTTCAACGTCATGGGGTTCAATTACAATAAAGATTAATTTGCTTTAACTATTGATTCTATTGGGGGTGGTTATGCAATGCCCCGCCTGTCAACATCCTGATGGTCGTGTCTTAGAGTCCCGCTCAGCTGAGGGGGGTCATAGTATTCGGCGGCGGCGCGAATGTCTGCAATGTGGGCGGCGATTTACCACCTATGAGCGGATTGAATTTGTCCCCATTACGGTCATTAAACGGGATGGGCGGCGAGAGTCTTTTAATCGGTCTAAACTCCTGCGGGGCCTGGTGACGGCCTGTGGGAAAACTGGAGTTGGCCTAGAGATGATTGAGTCCGTAGTGGATGACATTGAAGCCTCGTTGCAGTTACGGGAAGAGCGGGAAATTCCCAGCGCAGAAATTGGGGAGGCCGCTTTACAACAGTTACGGGGCATCAGTGAAGTGGCTTATGTCCGATTTGCTTCCGTTTATCGACAGTTTCAGGGTATTGATGACTTTGTCCAGGAACTCCACAATCTCCAAGGGTTAGTCCAGTCCGGTGCCGATCCGGTGTCGGTTCAAGCCAGCAATCGAGAACTAGTGAAGAATTCCCTAATTCTCCAAACCTAAAGATGGCTATTGGTGGCCTGTGCTAAGGAGGGAGGGGATGAGTTGGCTATCCGAAGATGCTATTGTTACCCCAAATACAAGAAATTGATAATCCCAATCACTGGGCAGCGGGGATAAAAATATCCAGGCCTGGTAAATGGATGCCGCCTAAGCTAAGATTAGAGATCCATTCAGTCAATGTTGGGCTGGACTAGCCGGTTGGTTGCCTTAAACTAACTTGGTTTTGAACTATACCTTTGTTTTTCAATTTCCCTTACCCCAAAGGAGTCAAAAAATTAGTCGCATGGTCAATCAGGAAAAGGTTATTGATATTGGGTTTACCCACGCCGATTTTGCCGCCCTCTTGGACAAATACGATTACCACTTCAATCCCGGTGATGTGGTGGCAGGGACGGTCTTCAGCATTGAACCCAAAGGCGCACTGATTGACATTGGCGCGAAAACCGCTGCTTACATTCCGATCCAGGAAATGTCAATTAACCGGATTGATAACCCTGATGAGGTGTTGCAGTCCAATGAAGTGCGGGAATTTTTCATTCTGGCTGATGAGAACGAAGAAGGGCAGTTAACCCTCTCGATTCGCCGGATTGAATATATGCGGGCCTGGGAACGGGTACGGCAATTACAGGCAGAAGATGCCACCGTGCGCTCCCAAGTTTTTGCCACCAATCGGGGTGGGGCCTTAGTGCGGATTGAAGGGCTGCGGGGTTTTATTCCCGGCTCTCACATCAGCACGCGGGTGAATAAAGAAGAATTAGTCGGTGAAGAACTGCCCCTGAAGTTTCTGGAAGTGGATGAAGAGCGCAACCGTCTCGTATTGAGTCACCGCCGTGCCTTAGTTGAGCGGAAGATGAACAAGCTGGAAGTGGGCGAAGTCGTCATTGGCACCGTGCGCGGCATCAAACCCTATGGGGCCTTTATTGACATTGGCGGGGTCAGCGGCCTACTTCACATCTCCGAAATTTCCCATGACCATATTGATACGCCCCACAGTGTCTTTAATGTCAATGACCAACTCAAGGTGATGATCATTGATCTAGATGCAGAACGGGGCCGGATTTCCCTTTCTACCAAGCAACTGGAACCCGAACCAGGGGATATGGTCAAGAATCCGCAACTGGTCTATGAAAAAGCCGAAGAAATGGCTGAAAAATACCGGCAGCAACAGCTGGCTCAACAAGAAGCACTCCTGAATGGTGGTGTCGTTGCAGAGGCTAGTGAAGAATCCTACGAGGCCGTTGCTGCGACTGATGCGGGTGATGGAGAGGATGTAGAAGAAGAAGTTGCCCTACAGGAGGCCTAGGCTCTGGCATCTCGGTTAGCGATTACGCTGGGGGATCCAGCCGGGATTGGCCCGGAAGTGATTCTTAAGGCCATAGCTCAATTAAATCAAGTTGGCTCTCTGGACTGCTCCGAGTTAGTGGTTGTGGGGAGTCAATCTGTTTTAGATAAAACCTATGCGCAATTAATCGCCTTAGGATGCACGTGCTTTGACCCAGGCCAGCTGAATATTCTCGATTCATTCCCGGCTATTCATGTCACCCCCGGCCAACCCAATCCTGAAACTGGCGCAGCGAGTTTTGCCTATCTGGAACAGGCGATTCAGTTAGCCTTGTCTGGTCAAGTTTCTGGGATTGTGACTGGGCCGATTAGCAAGGCCATTTGGCAGCAGGCGGGCTACGATTACCCAGGCCAGACCGAAGTTTTAGCAACTCAAAGCCAAAGCACGTCAACGGGGATGTTTTTTGTTGGCCGCTCACCCCAGACCGGTTGGGTCTTGAGAACCTTACTGGCAACGACCCATATTCCCCTCGCCCAAGTGCCCCAGGCCCTCACCCCGGATTTATTAACTCAAAAACTGGAGCTACTGATTCAAACCTTAAAACAGGATTTTGGCCTGGAGACTCCCCGGATCGCGATTGCTGGCTTAAATCCCCACAGCGGCGAACAAGGCAAATTGGGAGGGGAGGAAGTTGAGTGGATGCAGGCCTGGTTAGAGTCAATGAAGATTAAATATTCGCAGGTTGAGTTAATGGGTCTAGTCCCACCGGATACGCTATGGGTGGGAGCGGGCTTGGCCTGGTGGCAGGATTCCCCATGTCCAACTGCTTATGATGCCTACCTTGCCCTCTATCATGACCAGGGACTCATTCCAGTAAAAATGTTGGCTTTTGACCAGGCCGTGAACTGTACGATTGGCCTACCTTTTGTGCGCACCTCTCCCGATCATGGCACCGCCTTTGATATTGCTGGTCAAGGAATCGCCCGCTGTGAGAGTATGAAAGCTGCTTTGGCCTGGGCAAAAACTTTCAGCCGAAAAACAGCATTCTGAGAATACCTCTGACGGAGTTCAGCGACTTGGGGTTTGCGCCCATTAGACTCCAACTTGAAAATGATGAGTTAAGTTGCAGTACAAGATTGACCACTGTTAAAGTATGGCTCTAGGAAAAACCACCAAGAAATTTTATGGTATAGTGAGTTCCTGCGAATCGCCAAATTCTGCAGGTACTGATAGAGTACCTCCCATTTGCATAAGTCACGATAGTACAGCCCTATAATTTCCTGAGTGTTTTTGCAACTTTCCAGGTTTCAGGATAGTTCATGTCAGTTTTACTTAAAGATAAAGTAATTAGTTTCCTGTTAAGCCTTTTAGCCATTCCTGCTACTGGTGTTTTTGTCCAGCCATCACTGGCCTCTAATTTCAGTAAGACAGTCGGAATGCCCCTTTCTCCTGGGGATCGCCTAAATGTTCAAATTCGTGAAGGAGAAGGCTTTAGTGGAATTTATGAAGTGAGCTTAGATGGCACTCTCAATATTCCCTATCTTCAGCCAATTCGGGTGGTCGGACTCGACATTGCCCAAGTTGAGCAGATTCTCACTCGCTCCTTAGTTCAAGCTGGACTATTCAATCCCAAATTTGTCCAAGTTAGTGTTGCCATTCGACAATGGGGGCCGATTCTAATTAACATCTCTGGGGCAACTTTTGAGCCTGGGCAACGAATGATTAACTCTCTGTCTGCTGAAGCTCAAGCAACGGATCAGGCATCCAGTCGTATTTCTGGTAGCTATCCTCCCAATCGCTATTTAACTGCGGCACTCCAAGCTGGTGGAGGCATTACTCCCTACGCAGATTTACAGAATGTCAGAATTATTCGGGATGGACAAGAGAGCGTCGTGGATTTATCCCCTATTTTCTTAGGAGGAGAGATTACAGATGTACCGTTAGTAGCTGGGGATCAAATCATTGTGCCATCCCAAGAGAAATTCCAAAATGACTATGTGCGCCCCAGCCAGATTACACCTCCAGGCATTGCCGTGAATCTTTCTAACCTAACTGTCCCAGCAACGAGTAATGCCTCATCTAATCTGAGTTCACAGAATAACAGCTTCGCTTATGGGATTCGTTTCTCCCAAGCCATTGTTTTTGCTAACTGTGTGGGCGGGACACAAACAACCAATGCCCTCAGATATGGTGTTCTAGTTCGCACCGATCGCCTCACCGGTAAAACGACCTACATCCAACGTTCCGTAGAAAGTTTAATCCGTAACTCGACAGATAACGAGAACAACCCGTTCTTAATGCCCTATGACTCAGTGGCTTGCTATGATTCAACGGTGACAAATATCAGTGCTGTTTTGGGTTTCCTCAGCAATCTCATATCGCCCTTTAATTTACTCAACAATTTAATTCGTGGAAATAGTAGTACCACAATTATCAATCCATAAATATAGATAAATGCATCCAATTCATGTAACTTACTCACCCGAGCAATTCACTCAAATCTAGAAGAAATCCTATGGCTTCGACTCTCGCATCAACTGGTATTTCTGATCAATCATCTAACCAATCCCATTGGTGGCGTTATGTTGTGTTTTTTGTCCTTGGGAACTCCTTAGTTTGGGGGATTGCCGGACTTTATCTACTCCTGTCCCCAGCACGTTACACCAGTAAGCTATCTCTCATTTTGCCGGGCAGTACTCCAGGGGTTAGTGTCTCTCTACCCAATATTGGTCAAGCGTCTACCGTGCCGACTTCGCCCTTTAATAATGTTCAGGTCGACCCTCGAGCTAACTATAAATATATTCTCATGGGAAATCAGGTCATTGATGCGGCTGCCAAAAGTCAAAATTTGACATCCCAGAGCTTTGGTGTTCCCCGAATTAAGCTTCTGGATACCACCAGCATCATCGAAGTTGAACTAAGTGGCAAAACTCCTGCAGAGGCTCAGGAAAAAGCATGGGCCCTCTATAACCAATTTATGCAAGAGTTAAATACCCTGCGCTCAAAAGTCATTGCTCAGCAGGATGTCGGCATACAGGGATTACTCAAAACCGCCCGGACTAGACTGGAAATAGCCCAACAGAATTTATCAAACTACAAGTCGAAGTCTGGTCTCAGTTCTGAAGATCAATTGAATAGCCTCTCAAGCAATATTGAAGAATTAAGGCGATTGCGCTCGGAAGCGATTGGGGACCGTCAACGAGTGGCTAATCAGCGGGCACAACTCTCTAAAACGCTCGGACTATCCCCCCAAGAGGCAAATTTTGCGTATGTGCTTCAGGCCGATCAACGTTTTCAAGATAATTTACGGGACTATAGTCAAAGCAGTGCCCAACTAGCAGTTTTACTCGGAAAATGGGGCCCAAATCATCCCGTTGTTGTCACCCAAATGTCTAAACAAAAACAAGCTCGTGCAGCCCTGATTCAGCGAAGTGTTGCGCTACTTGGATTTCCCATTTCCCCGGATCAGGTGGCTCAAATTAATATTAGCCAAACAGCACCGGGAGCAGGCCGAGAGGCTCTCTTTACTAAGTTAATTACCTTACAAGCTGAGCAGCAGGGGCTCACGGCCCAGGCCCAGGGAATGAGCCAACAGATTTTACAACTAGAGCAGCGATTGCGTCTTCTCGCTCAAAAGCAGGCTGTTTTGGAGAGTTATCAACGAGAGGTGCAGATTGCCCAGGCCGTATTTTCTTCTACATTGGCTCAAAATGATCTAGGACAGTCCAATATCTTTGCTAACTATCCTCAGGTTCAGATCTTGATTCCGCCGATTTTACCGCAAGAACCCAGCTCACCAAATCCCAAGTTAGCTCTACTAGGTGCTGTTTGTAGTTCTCTGTTACTAACCGCTGGATTAACACTTTACTGGTTTAAGATCAAAAAAAATACCACAATGACTTCTACCTAAGAAACTCAATGATCATTTCTTGCCCATGAAACCTAAAGTTTTACATATTGTCACAGATTTAAACTTGGGGGGCATTAATACACTGATTCAAAATTGGCAACAGTCATCTTTAAGCACAGAATTTAACTTTTTAGTTGCTGAAATTACTCAACTGGAAACAGCGTTCAATTTATTTCGACCTCAGCTTGTTCTTTTACACAGTGCTTGCTCACGTCAGATGTTGCCAAAACTCTTGCGACTGCTAGGACAGCAAACTAAGCTGATCATTTTTGACCATCATTACTGTTCTGGATTTGAAAAGACGGTTCCCTCTAAGTTTCGTTTACATTTGATGCTGAGGTTGAGCTATCGTTTAGCCTATCGAGTTGTGGCTGTTTCTCAAGGACAGAGTCAATGGATGTTAAAGAATGATTTAGTGGCACCGGAAAAACTGTATGTCCTCCCCCCTATCCCCAATCTTCAGCCTTTATTGAATATCTTGCCTGTGGAATCATGGACATTACCTTTGAACATCGGTGCCTATGGACGGTTTACCCAGCAGAAAGGGTTTGATATCTTACTGAGGACGCTGCAAAAATATCCGGAATTAAATATCACAATCAACCTAGTCGGCGATGGCCCAGATGCAGCACAATTACACGGATTGGCTGAGGGCTTAAGTAACGTCAAAATAAGTCCAGCCACAACAAACGTATCAGGCTTTATGGCATCCTGCCAGGCCATTATTATTCCATCACGGTGGGAACCTTGGGGCCTGGCCTGTGTGGAAGCCAAAGCTGCGGCCCGGCCTGTGATTGTCAGCGATGTTGATGGCTTGAGTGAACAAATGAATGACTGTGGAATTTTAGTTCAGCCAGACAACATAGAATCCTTAGCCGCAGCATTTCAATCCTTAACCAAGCAATCTCCCAGCCAATTAGAGCAATGGGGAAATCAGGGTCGGGCATCCGTTATAAACGCATGGGAAAACCATATCAAGGCCTTTAGTGCTTTTTTATGGGACAGTTTATGACCTTAGGAAAATTACAATATTCTCTATCTTGCTAAAGACCTAGAAAATCAGCAATCTTATTTACCTGAGGCAGCGAATCGGCTCATCTTATTTTCTCTCAGGCTTGAGTTAGTGAGGGGGCATGGAAATATAAATGGGCGGGGGGCCTGGATAGTGACTATGGCGCAAAATCTCAGCATCATCAGCATTATGGGGCTTGAGATAAAAATAATAGGGGTCGCTGCGTTGGATCAGGTCATCCTCAGGCTGGGGCCGCTGGCTGATCAATAAATCTGTATCGATGCGAACATGCATATACCCCGGAATTAACTCTGTGGGTTCAGCAACATTAGGCGTAAAAATTGTGGTCACGGTAGTTTCTGTGGTCAGTTTGATTAGGCTATTCCCTAAGTCTGGAGGCCTCTCGGTGGGTATTTCTTGCCAGGTAAAGCCAGTTTGGACAAAGGCTCGCATTGGGAGGATTTGGATGTAGAGGGGATGCTCTCGATCCAGGTTTTGCATCACCAGGGTTAAGCGATAGGACTGGCCATCCGGTTCATAGGCAACATTCTGCAGATCAATATAGAGGTAGCCATGAGTGGCCTGGTCAAGCTGAGCAAATGCTTGTTTCTTGGCTGTTGCTAACCGTCGTTGATACCAGGCCACGCCCGCATCCAGGCCCCAGACCACTGAAAAAATAGGTAATAACCACAGGAATTTTCGCCGATCAATGCCTAGATTTGTCCCTAAGGATATGGGGACTGGCGTGGGTGATCGTGACGGCAACTCTGAGGGTGAGCGGGATAGGGGATATTCTTTTGGACTGGCCTCAAATTGTTGTTGGGTGTTGGTTAATACTCCCCGTTCTAAGTGCAATACCTGATCGGCATATTGGGTGAGGCTGAGGTTATGGGTGACGATGACTAAGCTGATGTTCTGAGAACGACAAATATGGAGTAACAGCGCCATGATCTCTAGTTCTGTGGTTTCGTCTAGGTCTCCGGTGGGTTCATCGGCGACAAGCAGCGGTGGAGCATTGATTAAGGCTCTGGCAATAGCAACCCGGCGTTGTTCACCCCCCGATAATTGGCCGGGGTAAGCTTGCAAACGGTGTCCTAATCCCACCTGCTCCAGTAATAGGTTGGCTCGACCATAGGCCTGGGTTGCATTGATTTCTTTTCCCAGTAATCCAGGTAAGGCAACATTATCAATGGCGCGTAAGGTGGGTAACAGACTGGCAAATTGAAACACAAACCCAAAGCTGCGGTTCCGCATTTCCGCCCGCTGGTTAGGCGATAGTTCCCAGAGATTGGTGTCATGGATTTGAACCAGGCCCCGAGTCGGCCGACTTAAGCCACTGATCATGGCCAACAGCGACGACTTTCCTGACCCCGAGCGACCAATGATGGCGGTAAATTGCCCGGGTAACAGGCTTAAACTCACATCTTGCACCGCATCAACCGTTCCCCAGGCCGTGGCGTAGGTTTTACTCAGGTTTTGGGCGCTTAAAATCGGGGTGAGAGCATTCATGCCGCCATATTATCCAATCAACTCATAGGGATCATGGCGACTCATTTTCCAGGCCGGCACTAGAGCACCCAGGCCCCCTAGCAAGGCAGCCCCGAGAATGCAACTCAGTCCTAACGCTGCCATGGCCCAGGCTCCCGGCCAGAGAAACGAGACACCGAGACTGTTTAAGTCATAAATCAACGTTCGTTGCGAGAGGCGGATTAGCCCCAGGCCCAGGCCTGTTCCGATGAATCCACCCAAGCCGGTCATGAGCGTGGCCTCGAGCAAGACTAAGCCGATCAATGGCCCTGGTTTTGTCCCGATAGCGGCTAAGAGGCCCAATTCCTGTTGCCGTTCGCTGACAATGGCACTAAAAATCACACTAATCATTAAGGCCAAACCCACCAACATCCCCAGCATCAAGAGCAGAATCCCGCCCAATAAAGCCGTCAACCCTTGCCGAACAGTGGTTAAGATAGCTGCACCGATAATCACCTTAACCTGGGGGGCCTGGGCCAGAATCGCAAACTGGACTTGTTGGGATGTGGCTCCGGGCTTGAGTTTGACTAATAACCCGGAATACTGGCCTGGTTGGTTCTGGAGTGGATTTTTCCCAGTTTGACTTGCTTCTGAGAGGTGCTGCAACGTTTCAAAATCAACAAACAGGCCTTGCTCATGGGTTCCCACCCCCGTTGGTGCCAACCGACCATAGACAATCAACCGCTGCCCATAGAGATAAAGCTCCTGATTGAGTTGTTCAGAATGTCCACCGCCGACAATCACATCCCCGGTTTGAAATGGACGAGATAACTGCTCTACTAACCAGGGTTTCACCGTAAAGTCATGGCCTGGGTCAAAGGCAATTAAATCGACTGGATGATTCATATCTCCAGGCCAGTGATATCCCGATTGATCGGTTCGCACAATCAATTGAGGGGCCACCTGTGACACGCCGGGTATGGTAGCAATTTCAGAGGCCAGGCTGGAGTCGAGGGTCAAATCAGTCGGTGCAGCAGTCAGGAGAGCGGAGGTAATGTTAACCAATGTCCCCTGGGGAACCACGAGCAAATCTGCACCCAAGCGGGAAAACCCCACGATCATACTGCTTTGTACACCCCAGAGCAGGGTTGTTATGGCAAAAATAGCCCCCGTCGCCACTGCCACTGCCCCGATCAACAATAGGGTTCTAGTTTTTCGCCGTCCCAGATTTTGCAGAGCCAGCCGCAAGAATATCCAATTTCTACTACTCATGTCAGGCCTGTTTCATCATCCCGAACTCAAGTTACTAAACCTGTGAAGTGTCAACATTTCTTCTCTACAGAACTAGAATAATTATCCTGCCCTGAGTAATCCACGTTCCTGATCAAATCATCCGCTGCAAATGATCTCTGATACTCACAGGCATCCTCCCGGCGGTTGGCTTGCATTTGGGTTATTATGCTGGCGGCAACTGGTCATGCAACTCTGGCTCAACATCAGCGACTTTAGCCAACACAGCCTCGTATTTCGTTCTATCACCACGGCTTGCGCGCTCTTGCAAATACCCCTCAGTCGTTAGTGCTGAGATTTTTTCGGCAACTGCCAGCACAATAAATTGGTCTAGCGAAACCCCATCTTGCTCTGCTAATCTCTGCAAGCTTTTATACAAGGAGTCGGGTAGCTGGATGCTTAACGTGCTCATGGTAGTGCTCCAATAGACTTAAGGAAGATTGAATCTGCCAGTGAAATTGCAGTTTTCATAGTGACCTTTTCTTAAAGTCTTATAGTTTGTTATACCCCAGTCATACCAGAGCTGCAAGAACAAGGAGACTATATATTGATTTCGCTTAGGAGTTAAACACTAAAAGACTTGAAACCCTTACAGGCATTTGTTTTTTTGGCGTAGCCTCTCGGAGGGATAATGTCTCATTTTCGGCAGAAATAACTATATTGCAAAGGACTTAAACGCTAAACTGAAACCAAGTTCAATACATATTGCCTTCTCGATTTCGCCCCAATAAACATCTTCTAAAACACCCTGTTTATTTTTAATTCTCTGAGCATCTACAGCCCTCATTTGACTTAAGTTAATGTGACGCTCTCTATCGAGTCCATTCTGGGGAGTTGGTACAACGTTGACAACAAACGGATAAGTCTTTGTTCCAGGCCATAAGGGAGCAACGATTGTTGTTGAACCATTTTGATTGCCGACATCATTTTGCAAAATTAGACAAGGGCGTTCTTTATCGGTTTCATGGCCAATAACAGGTTTCAGATCAACCCACCAGATATCTCCTCGCTTGTAGGTTAAGTTTCCGTTAGGCATTTAAACCATCACCCACTGCAACATCCCAGGCCGAGATTTCTTCCTGTAATTCTGGGTCATTAGCCTGATCTTTATAAGCCTCTTCTAGCTCTTTCATCAAAATCCTTCTCTTCTCTTGCCAGAGGACATTATTGATAAAGCTGCTACGGTTGCTGGCGAGCCGATCGACAAAATCCAGAACGTCGTCATCTAAGGTTATGCTGACTTTTTTGCTCATGGCTGTAAGCTATCCACGGTAGTTTAGTAGGATTACATTGTCATACTAGCCAATCCGACACTAGTTAACAACTGATATTGCCTTTAAAAAATGGGTGAGTTCCTTGAACGCCTGACAGATCAGTTGAGCGATTGCCAAATTTACATCAAAGGATTTCGATGATCCGCACCAAAGTATTGTTAGCCTGAGCCACTACGACGCAACTGGAAAATCTGTGTACTGGCGCATTTGTGGCTCATGAAATGCCAACACAATATCTTCTCTAGGAACCCCTGCAAGCACTAAATCATTCGCAATGCCGTCTTCAGTCCAATCCTCTTCAATCCAGAACTTACCATCCCGAATCCGAACATAGACTGTCATCCCAGTAACACGCTCTCCATTCTGCCAACCAAGATTCATCCAAATATAGTGAGCTTTTGCATCATCTACAATCAAAAAAGTCTCAATATCTGGGTTAGGATGGCGGTTACTCAGTTCTACATACTCAGTCAAAATGCGCTTAATTAATGTTGGATACTCAATTAATTTATCCATTGCATAATCTCCTCTATCTCTATGTCTACAACAATGATTGGAAGTTGATGTTTATTGAGAATGAGCTGAGTTACGTCCTGAGTAAAAAAAGTATTGTATGCAACGTTGCTGATAGCGATGTACAACTTTCGGTCTGGGGCTGTTTCCTCGAGAAGATAGCGATAGATATCATACTGACCGAGAGCCTCTTTCAAGTCTTGTATTTTTGATGCGCCAATAAAACTTTTTACTTCCACAACTAGCTTTTGCCCATCTCGTTCAACTCCAATCGGCCGCTCTGCACCAAGATCGGCGTACAGCACAGTTCTTCGATATTGAATGACGTAAGGATCATCTGTAATCACCCAGTCATCCTTTATCAGTGCGTTTTTTACCGCATTGTGGATAATGTCTAATTTGGGCATAGTTCAAGTATAAGTCAGTCTATTCTTGGTCAGGATGTAGCTCAAATTAGTTGGCAAAGTATGAAGTCTATAGCAATCCTATCTGGCTTCAGAACTCTCTGATGTGGCAAATCCGGTGCCGTCATGGTTCTGAACTTCAGAAATTATTTAGGATTGATAAAGTCATTTCTGTTGAAATTGAGTTCAAAATTTCTGGGGTTAATCCTCGTTCTTGAGCATTCCGACTAATATCACTCATCACTTCTTCCAGAGGTCTTTTGCATCGAGTCGCATCACCAAGTTTGAGACTGAGTAATGCTGTTGCTGCTCTTCAGAGGCTGCCTCAAAAGCACGGGCAACCTTAGCATTAACGCGAATTGTGATCGTTTTGGTTTCCATAGTAATTATTTAATCTATAAACGATTTTGCTGTTGTAAATCCTGTCATTGATCTATGGCAAACTGAATCAACTTTTCTCTCCTACTGTTAATTGCATCTTCATCCTTAAAACTGTAAAAAAGTCAATATTTTCTACGCAACTAGAAATTATTATTTTTCTCTGATTAATCCTCTTGGGATAACGGTTGCAGCCAGCGGTCACCGCCCCCCTTAAACCTAATACCAATGAATTTGTTCAATCCGCTGCACCCGAATTGTTGTATTGTATTCATCTCAAAGATAGCAATATTATCGGGTTATGTCCTAATGTAGTTGATGTTGATTATGGGTTTAAAGCCAGCATCTATAAGGGTTTTTCTCCACTCTACAAGTTTCATATGAAGGATGATGGAATTAATATCTGAAAGCTTTTCAATAGATGACTGTCGCTTAAGAATGATCCATAGGCAAATTCCCTCTATATCTATTATTTCTCCATCTATTTCGATTCGATCAGCATTATTTTGAAGTATTCTTACAGTATTTATGGCTTGATCCACAATATATGAAAGCTTTTGCGGGGTTCCTTTCTTAACAAAGTATAAAATACCATCTTTGTATAAATCTAATTTTTCAACTTTATAACGACCATTTAAACTTACTAGTTCTCGATCGTAATTTAGATAGCCATCATTTACTCGGTCTCGATTGAATTGAACTTCATCAGTATCAGAATCGATATCGAATCTAGCTTCATAATTTATTTCAATCTTATCAACCTCTTCTTCTAAAAAATCTACATATGACTTATTAAATTTATGCCAGATACCATCAATAAGGCAATATCGTTCATCTTCCTTAATAAAATCAAGATAAAACTTGAGTGGTTTTGTATGGTCACGTCCATACTCGTTGTGAATCTTTAGTTTTAAATCATTAATTTTATCTTCAAGATTTATACTTTTGCTTCTCAGGAAATCAATCAAGGAGTCTAGACTTAGTTCACTCAAGCGGACAGCTTCATCACTTTTGCCTTTTAAGTAAAGACTATACTCATGGGTATCAGAAAAAATAAAATCTACTCCAGACATAGTAAACTCTTCGATGTTAATGCTAGAGTCTTCTCGAGTTCTTAGAATTGACCTAGCTAAAAATCTATCCAAGCGTTTGATCACATTACTATCTTTGACAATATCTACTTTTGGTAATTTGACCCTGATTTCCTGTCTAAGAACATCTTCAATATGATTGATAAAGTCTGCAATTTCTAATGGCTTTTTTGATATATTTAAATGTACTGAAGCTCCGAAACTTACCATTCTTCCCCAAGTATTTGGATCGACAGTCTTGGCTTTGATATAGTGCATGGACTCCCCACCATCAAACATTATTTGACTACCTTGCTGATAGGTCGTTATCATTTTGCTTTTAGCACTCTTATAATATTTAGAATTCTTGATTTTTAGGTCATTTTCGTCAATAATTCTTTCTGCCAAATTTAGTCCAAATTCAGTATCACAAAACTGACTTAAATAAAAGTGTGCTTTGCCTAAACTAATTGCGTAACAAATCTCGTTCCCTGAGATTAGCAAAACTCCAAAGTGCATTAAATTCTTCGGGGTTTCTAATTCTCCTAAAAATTCTCTGTATGTTTCAACCCACCAAATATTAATTTCATCAGGTTGGCTAGAGAAGAAAAATTTCAGATAGAAGCGATCTAAGGTTTGCTCACCAATCTGCTCTAAACCAGAATGACTTAGTTTCCTAAGCAAATCTTCTTCTCTATCTTTGGGGATTCTATAAAGGTTATATTTGGGCATTATTTAGACCAAAAAGTACATTTCCAGAATCGTATGCTGTTGCTGCTGCAATAACTGAGCATAAGAGCTTACTTTATTATTCAATTGCAATTTAAAAAGCATTACATCATCAAGTAAGTCACTACAAGTAGCTGAGTAATATAACTATAGATTAGACACAAAGTTTCCGTCTAAAAGAACTATTAAGGTGTTTTGGCTGAATGTCAAGTTTTTTCATAAGTACCCTACAAGGACTAAAGAGCAGAAAATTTCAGTATAATTCCCGAGGCTAAAATATAAGGGTTAAACACTACTCCTAGCGCATTGGCTCGGGACGGTTTGATTCCAAGCAGATTACTCCGGGTGAACCTACCAGAAGCGCAATCGTGAGATGCACCCCAATCATGCAGTGAGAGAGCCACTCATCCACTCCTAGAGCCACCAGGCCAAGCACCGTAAACACCAGGCCCGCCACAAACAAGCCCCAAGTTAAATCTTGAATCAACGGGTTCGGTGCATAAAGATTGAGACCAATAGCTAAGGATGTGAAGACAAAACAGATAATCGCAGCGATATGGCTCCAGACCGAATAGAGAACATACCGATTCCGTTGCTGGAGCAGATGGGCAAACCGTTCGAGTTGCTCTTGCCAGGCCTGGGGGGATAAGTGATGCTCAGCCGGGGTCGAAATCAGAGCTTGCAACCCAATCTTATTTTGCTCTAAGGCACTGATATTGTTGAACACCAACGCCCGCCGCCCACTCAAGCCCAAAAGAAACAGGGCCTGGGACATCAACATCACCGATGGGGCCAATAAGTCTTGAATGATGACTAAGGTACGAGTTGCACTAGCATCCATGACGGTGGCGAATGAGGTTCTCCCAGGCTTAGGGGTTACTGACTTCTACAACATACAAGAGCGAGACCAACGTAACTCATCCACAGAGCGGGGCACGAGGCTGAGATCATGATGACCACCAGGACTGGGCATAAACCCAACTAACTCATCGGTGCGAGTATCAATGAAATACACCATGCTGCGATAGCGTTGAAAGCCCCCCGTAATCCCGACCACATAGCGGCCATCCGGGGTAATTGTGATACTTTCCACATCCGGGGCAATATTTTGGATTTCTTTACGGATTTTCCAGGTTTCCGTATCAATGACCATGACACCCGATTTGGCCGGAGCCGGATAGAGAATCACCAGATAGAGCTTTTTGGCATCGGGCGTAAACACCATATGGAAGGGTTCGGGATAGCGGCCGTACCACAGGGGATCCCGGATTTCGGCAAACTTCTTCCACTTCTTCGGATCGGGATCGCTACTGTCAAAGACCCCCAAGGCATTTTCCCGCCCATTGTTCATAAAGCAGAAATACTTGCCATCCGGTGAAAATCCCGATTCATGGCCGGGCGACCCGACTTGATCCAGTTTGATTTCCCAGGTGTCTTTATCAATTTTGGTGACCGGGTAGTGATCTGGGGTTTGGGAATTAAACGAGCAGAATGTCACTGGCTCCATATTTTTCTGGGCATCCAGCACCACCAGGCCCCCGCATAAGCGAATTAAGGTGGCGGCCCACCGTCCGGAAGGATGCCAAATTGTCCCATCCGCCCCACACAACCCTAAGACATCTTGGCCTGGGATTTGTCCTTCTTCCACGAGTAATTCCCCGGACGGAACCATTTCCCAGTCAATTTTCAGCCCCTTAGTGCCTCGGTAATCAAACAGGCCAGTGCTGGCATCGGGATAAATTCGTCGGACTTTGAGCGTTCCCCCTTGTCGCCAGGCCTGGGAAAGTTCCGGCACATTCGGCACCCAGTCATATTTCAGGGCTACCTTAACTTGGGAACTACCCCGATCAAACCAGGCCGCAATATCTTTTTGTCCATCCGTAATCCAGTAGGATTGGGCATCATCCGGCTTAATCGTGGTATGCACGCCCAGGCCCAGGCCTGTACTGGCGGCGACATTATCTTCCAAAACCATCATATTGCCGTCATATTTGACCTTATACATATTGAAGCCCTCGGCTGGCTCCGTCATCGGTGTGGGAATGCCAAAGATCAAGGCATCCTTACCCCCCTGGCAACTGTTGATAAATTCAAAACCTTCATAGGGATTGCTGGAGGGAAAGGCCTGGATGTGGTGGGAGATGGGGCAATAATCGCCATAGTTCCAGTACCAGATGGAAGCCATCACCGTGCCGGTTTTTAAGTCGAGAGCATGAGTGCCACCGCCCATTTTTTGAGGACAAAGGAGAATATAATCCCCAATCACATCGCCATTGGGCAAGCGAAATAAATAGTCATCAATATTAGAGACTTTGCGGTGGATCGGTTGATTGGGGCTATATCCCGGTTCCAGGGCCACACCTTGGGCGGGCAATGTTGGTGTTGTTTCTGCGGCAATGGCCGGCCGGGACAAACCCATTCCTAAAACACTGGTGGCCGCAATTTGGATCAGGGAACGACGATTGAGGGATGTGGCAGCAGGATTATCTGGGCCGGGGGGAACATCTGCTTTTAGTTCAGTTTGCTTTGGTTGCTCACCCATGATTGACTTATCCCCTAGAGGTTTAATTTGGTAACGGAGGAAGTTTTGCTTGATGCCTAGGGTAACGTAGGGAAATCCCTCTAGTATAGAGGCTTTATAAATTGCAATGATTACTAAAGGACTCTTGAGGTTTTTTTAACAAAAAATGCGTAATGCGTAAAAGTACTTCAAATTATTTTTTTTGAAGAGTGAGTTGCTCAATATCGAGGGCGCACCGGGGAATAGCGATGATCGTCAACCCGTTCCAGAAGAGAAAGCCCATTTAGTAAGATTTGAATTAGTTCCGTCATCAGAACTATGCAATATTTTTAGGGGCGAATGCGTAATCCACTTTTGTATTTCACCCTAGAAACTTCTTTTTCAGGAATAGCTATTACAGATATATCTTTGTCAAGAATATAATACATATTATCAAGCTTACCAATTAGCTTAACTTCTTCAATTTTTTTCTCCACTATCAGGGTTGCATTCGATGGAGAAGAGAGATCGAGAAGTTTATTGGCATCGGCACTCCCACTAATATAACCTTGAAAAAGAACGATAAACGCAAATATAACCAATAAGGCTTGAAACTGATTCTTGAATGGTAGAGGTGTAAAAATACCCCTATCACTAAAATGAATGTACCCCAAAAAAATCAAGATGACCAGAAAATACCACCATCCAGTATCACCCCTAACACCACGAATGATAGTCAATATAATTGATGTAATAAGAACAAATCCAAAGATGAGACTTCTTGAAAGTTCATAAGATTCAGGCTCAGTTTCTCGCTTCCTAATAGCATTTGGACTATAAAATAATGATAAGTTCAGACCTAAAATAAGGAGAGAGCCTATCACAGTCAAGTCGAATAGTGGGACTACAGAGTATGCAACAAGCTGTTGAAATGAAAGATATGGAATAGGATTAATTCCAAATGGTTGCCAATATCCGTAAAGATTAATGCTTGCTATTGCAACTGACATAAGTGAAAGAGTGGCTATTGCTGTAGATAAGTCGTTCATGGGTTCAGAGTATGAAAGAAGATTAGTTCCTGTGAGCTAGCTGTTGATAATTGAAGTTTAAGGCAACCTACTAATATTAGAAAATTACTCAGGAGTGTACTGTATCGAATCCTCTGATGTCTGCTATTTTCTTAGGTCATGGTAATCGGATGCATACCTTGACTAATAATGCTTACACTCAGAGGTGGGCAGTGATTGATCAACATGTCCCCAAATCTTAGGCTCTTCCGGCTATCTCAGCCCACTGGTATATTCCCTACACTGCCGTTACCTCCAGTCCCTTACATTGGACGATTCATGACTTTAGTTAATTTCCCTCTCTCCAGGATTTTTTGCTGTAGAATATCTCGCACACGGCCAATCTAAACTGGCTCGGCCGATTCAGCAAAACTGAATATGACTATCCTAAAAGGAATAGGCATTAGAGATAACTCAAAGTAAATATTTCTTAGTTCATCTTGATGGCTAAGTAAAATGGCCTAGTTACATTATAAATTACTTACAATAATTACCAAAAGCCTCTTAAGGTATTTTCAAAAAAAATGCGTAAACGTATTTCAAATTAATTTATTGAAGAATAATTCTAGATCGTGTCATCTCCAAACAAGCAAGCTCTACAGTGACATCAACCACCACCTCAGCGATTTATCTGGAGGAACATACTAAACTCTCAATAACCTACGGAGTGATTCCGGCAATACATTGAACTTCCAAAAGAAGTCCGGGAATCATGAGAGCAGCAACGCCAATGGTGGCACTGGTATAGGCTGGTGATGCTAGGATTTTCTTCCTAGTTGCGACATAAATTGAGCCATTGTCGGCCAAATTCACTATAAAGCTAGTCATTTGCAGAATGTGCTCCAGGCCCGAACCGGCTGCTTGGAGAATGATCTCAATATTTTCATAGGTCTTCCGAGTTTGAGACTCAATATCCTGGCCTGCTAGGGAACCATCTGCATTTAGCCCACTAATGCCGGAGAGGTAAAGCGTATCGCCGTAACGGACACAGTTGGTAAAGCCATAGGGTTCATAGGGCAGGATATGATTCACTGAAATGACTTCTTTCATGAAATATCTCCAAAATATAATCTTGTTGTCAATGGCTGGTGTAAATCTATACTAGTCCTAGCTTAGAACAGAATATCTAGAATATTTATCTGCTCTAGTAAAATCAGAGAAACGATGTTATAAGAAAAGTCTAAAAAGAAATTGCACGTTTAAGAAAGAATCAAGGAGTTTCCACATCCGCGTTGAAAAGATTTTGTCTTATAACCAGACACCCAGAAGTTCTTCATATTTACATTTACTTTTTGCATCTTTAAGTATGCTGAATTTAGTGTTTATATTTCACATAAAACTGCTAATTTTTCTATGTCTATCTATTCTAAGGAGTAATTTTTGAAAATACGTTGATCCAATTGATCCAGAATTTTTGTATCCACAGCAGGGTCAAACTTACGTGCAAAGAAAATATTATCACTTAGCAGATTAGAGTAGTCCTCACTGGTGAGAATGCGTGGACGACCATGACGAAGCGAACCTGAAAAATCAACATAGAGATGGTTATTATTACAAAATTTAAATAAATGACTATTCACTAAAACAGTTTGAATATACGATTCATCAGGAATGACTGTCCGTTCGTAATAACTAACCAACTCAGGATGATCAAGAGAATGACTGTAGAGATATTCAATACAGGCCCGAGAGAGCGTTTTAAAAAAAGAACCTCCATAGCAACTAAAGGTGTCATTAAAGGGCGTAGATTGAGCCTTTAGTCCCAACATTAACCCGTAGGAAAGATTCAGACGAATTAAAGGTTGGCTCGCATTAATAAGGGTTTTGAAAGGGCTTATTATTCCTCGAATTAGAGGATTAAGGTTTGGGATTAATCTCAAATACTGGTAAAAGTAGCGATCCTCTCCAGTAAATCTGATCCATGGCTGAGTCTTATCAACTGGAAAATACTCCATGTAGCCATCATGGGGACTAGATTCTATGCGTTTCTCTAAATCAAAAAGAGATTGAGTTGGATAATCTTGGCCTGATAAGTTAATTAACCAATCAAAGTCAATTTTATTTTGTAACAACCAGCCAATTGCGTCTAAATAACTCCGCACAATTTTGAAATCTCCCCGGCCCCCCTCAGCCAAAATCACCTCTACTTGTCCAAGTTGTTTAAACCGATTCACATCCAACTCGCAAAAACGGGGATCATGGCAAATTAAGACGAATGGCCTGGAGCTAGTGGAGATAATGGCATTTACCAGTCGATGAATTTGATCAGGATTATTATGAGTTTGTAGTAAATAACAGACCACTGGCATATAACAATCCTAATTGACTTCTGACGTGAATAAAATTGACATTACTAGATTGATCACCTCAAAGAGTTCTAAAAACAGGTGAAATTGCGATATCAGGCTTGAGAGACTCGAGAGGACTTAAAAACATAGTGGCTAGCCCAGAGGGTAAACAGGGGTAAAAATATGACGCAAGCCAGCAAGACTGAGGTGGCGACTCCGATAATCCCGGCCGGTAAGCCCAGCACAATACTGATCGTCAGGATGATTGAAAAAACAACACTCCAACCGAGATCAATATTAGGTTTTCCCACAGCCCAAAGTAACCGGGAAGCTGCATCTGCAAAGGGCCTGGGTAAGGCTGACAAGCAAATAAGAACCACAATTGGGATAGCAGGAATCCACTTCTGCCCAAAAATAATTGGGATATAAAAATGTGCAAGGCTAGATTGCAATAAAATCAACGGGAAAGCGACCAAGGCAATGGTTTTTAACCCCTCAAAATACCGTGCCTTTAACTCAGTGATCTGACCTTGGGCCGCACAGAGGTGAGGGTATAAAGCCGTATTAAAGATGCCCAATAGACTGAGGCTAATCCCCAGGCCAGAATTGAAGGCAAAATAGTACATTCCCAAAGCCTCAATGCCGAGAAATCTACCAATGAGGAGATTATCTATATTGCCTCTCAATGTCGAAAGGACTTGTAAGCCAAAAATATTATATCCAAAATTAAATACTTCCTTAACATATGGAATACTAAAGCCCTGCTTCAGTTGCCATGGCCGACTTTTGTTAATGATGATGACCCAGAGAGGGGCTAGCAAGACCTGTGGGATCAGAAGTGACCAGTAACCCGCTCCTAAAAGGGCCAGAACTATAGTCATTAAGTTAGTTGCTATATTCCCAACCGCATCACTAATTGCAAACACTTGTAATCTATTTTCTCGTAAAACTAAGCCCCCTTGGACAATCGAGTTGGCCCGAATCAAATAAGTAATTGACAGAATAAAAATTGGCAAAACTAAGCGAGGATCACCATAGAAGTGGGCCAGGGGAAAAGCTAGTAAGCATTGTATGAGGCAAAGACTAATATTGATCAACCATCCTAGCCAAAAGACCGTATGACAATAGTCTTCTAATAATTCTTCTTCCACCTGGGCTAACTTTTCACTAATCCCAAACTGGCTAAAGGCAACAATAAATTGATCAAGAGAGAGGACGATAGCGACCAGTCCAAAATCTTCTGGGCTTAAAAGTCTGGCAGTTGTGATCGTTGTCCCAAGCCGGAAAACTCGAATTAATACTTGAGCCGCGCCCAACCAGCCAATATTACGAATAAATTGACTAGAAAGTTTTTGTTTCAGCTTCAAAAGTAACTTAGTCAAGATGGGGCTACTTCCAGGGCGGTCACTAACTGGGGTTTTCGAGGTTGATCCACCGATGCATTATAGGCAAGACCCAGAAGCAACAACCCAGGCCAGACCAGATAAACCGTGACTTCGATACTGTCACCAAAGGTATTGAGGAACAGTGCTAAAAAAAGATGCAGAGCAACTCGGGCTAAGGGTATGGTTTGTGCTTTGAAAATTAATAGGCCAAAGGTCGTTGCCATTGCTAAACAAAGAGCGAGAAAGCCGACCAGTCCTTTCACAAATAGCAAACCTACCCAAGTATTATGGGAGCCAATCGGCATAAATTGCACCAATTTTGGCCCGCGCTCAACAATTCCATGCCCCGTCCACAGTGCCTCAGGCCAGCGTTGCAACGCAATATTATCTAAGGTGGCTCTGAGATCACTAGAGGACGAGCGAAAACTTCTAAATTGGGCGATAAAGTTCTGGACTAAATCAATAAGTTGAGGAGCAGTCAGGCCAGCCCCAAGACTGACACCAGACAACCCGATTAGAACAGATGGCCGTGAAAGTCGTGAGAGAACTTGGGTTAACAACCAAGTCGCCGGTAGAGCCAACACCGCTAAACGAGAACCAGAAATAACGGCCATGAGAACTGCCGCCGCTATGCCAATAGATCGCCACCATCGGTTTGTTTCTGCCAGACTGAGGGGAAAAAAGACACTGCTCACATAGCCAATTGCGGCGGCCCAAGGAGCAAAAAGTCCAATCCGAATCAGCCGATTTTCAGGATCAATGGTGTAAAAGCTAATTTGAAACGCTCCGATAGGGCCGCCAAATACGTTCCAGGGTACGGTATAAAGTGGATCCGGCAAGCGGAGTAAAAAACCAACCACAAAAACAGGAAAGATCACCAGGGACTGCAAACCAAGCATACAAATGGCTCGATAGATGAGTTGGGGGCGAATGGATAAACATCCCACCAGAGGCAACAAGGCCCACAAGGCCCAACCCCTAGCCCAGCCCAAGATAGATTTAAGCAGAGTTGCTGTTCCTAGATCAAAATCAACATGAGCCATGACGAGGCTAACCAGCATCACAAACATTGCCGCTAACCAGGCCCAGATAATCCAGGGAATCCTAATCCGCTGATCGGCTGGCGTAGAATCGGATTGCTGCCACAGCTTTTTGCATAAATACAGCGTCAAGCCCCAAGTCACTAGGGTAGGAACAAAATAGAGAATGCCCATAAAGTAGAAGAGATAGGTACCAAGAATGGTGTACCAAACCACGTTCTCTTCAAAATTACAGGGACGCATGAGAGTAACCGACCTAGAATAAAGTGACTTAGAGAATATAAACTTAATTCAAACATTCGGGTATTGATTCAGCGTAGTAGTGGCAATTGTATGGAACTGACCTCATCGCCCAGCCATGATACTCTCCCTCTAGTATCCGTGATTATCCCGGCCTACAATGCGGCTCGCTTCATCCGAGAAACCCTGGAGTCGGTGTTGGGACAAACGTATCAAAATCTGGAAGTGCTGGTGGTGGATGATGGCTCTAACGATAACACCGTCAATATTATTGAGCAATTAGCCCAACAGGACAGCCGGATCATTCTAATTCAGCAAGAAAATGCGGGGGTTGCGGCGGCCCGGAATGCCGGAATTCTCCAGGCCAAGGGTGAGTTCATTGCCCCCATTGATGCGGACGATATTTGGTATCCCGAAAAGCTGGCCAAACAAGTTAGGAAAATGCTGGAGAGCAGTGCGGCTGTGGGTGTAGTCTATTGCTGGTCGGCCATGATTGATGAACAGGGGCAGTTTACGGGCGGCTATTTCATCGGTAATCAGAGGGGCTATGTTTTACCCGCCTTAATTTGTCAGTTTTTCTTGGGTAATGCTAGTGTTCCCCTGATTCGGCGGAGTTGTCTGGAAAAAGTTGGCCTCTATAACGAGGAGTTACGCGCTCAAGCAGCCCAAGGAGCTGAGGATTATGATATTTGCCTACGTTTGGCTGAATATTATCAGTTTGAGGTTGTGCCGGAATTTATGGTTGGGTATCGCCAAGTGTCTGGAAGTATGTCCTATAATGTCGGCACAATGGAGAGATCCTTAAATATTCTTTTGCAATCAACTCGCCAGCGTCATCCAGAATTTCCTGGAGTTATTTTTCGCTGGTCCCAGGCCGGAATATACTACTGGCTTGGCTTCCGGAGAAAAGAATGTGGAGATTACCTCGGCTCGTTGTCCTTTTATTGGCAGGCTATGCTTTTAGATCCGCCTGTGGTGCTGAAGCGATCGCAGTTTTATAAAGATATCTTAATCAATTTTCTCTCTCTGATTTTACCTTTCAGGATGGTCATTTCTTATCTCAAAGAGGTTAGACGTAAGTCACGGTCTCAGGCCGAATCGTTAACCCTAGCTGAATTAACCGCAAGTGCAGAGAAATATTCGCCCCTGTATTTTGAAGTTTATGAACAGCGATTAACAACCTTGAATCTAGCCAAGCCGGTCACTATCGAATCCATCAACTAACGTTTTTTTGGTGCTATTACTTCAGGGATTAAAAACTCCTCGTCTTCTTCAAAGCGGTTTTAGGGTTCCCTATGCCTTTAGTTTCGGTCATTATCCCAGCGTTCAATGCGGCTCATTACCTAGAGCAAACCCTCACATCTGTTATTCAGCAAAGCTTGACGGATTTTGAGGTCTGGATCATTGATGATGGTTCTACTGATAATACAAGAGAAATTGCCCAGGCCTGGGTGGAGCGGGATCAGCGCATTCACTACTTTTACCAGGCCAATCAGGGCGTTTCGGCGAGCCGTAATCATGGTATTGCCCAGTCAACAGGAGAGTTTATTGCCTTTCTCGATGCGGATGATCTTTGGTATCCCGATAAACTAGCTCTGCAAGTCAAGCACCTCCAAAGCAATCCCGGCCTGGGTGTGAGTTTTGGGCGGGTTAATTTTGTAACCAAAGAGGGGCAATCTCTGGGACAAGTATCCAACTCGCCTCTAATTAACTTGCGACCCCGAGATTTTTTGCTGGGCAATCCGACAACAACCAGTTCTAACCTCTTAGTCCGACGTGATACCTTGGCTGAGATGGGTGGCTTTGCCCTAGATATGAGTTATGCCGAAGACCTGGAGTGGTTATTACGGGTCAGTTGCTCCCAAAAATGGCAGATTGAAGGCATTGATCAGGTTTTGATCAGCTACCGGACTGCCTCTGACGGACTATCCAGTGATCTGTACCAAATGGAAGTCGATTGGGAAATTTTTCTGGAAAAAGCCAGCGTTTATGCCCCAGAGTTGATCCAGGCCGATGGTTCTCTAGCTCGGGCAACTCATCTGCGTTATTTAGCGCGGCGATCCTTACGGCTCGGTTTACCCCCAACAGTGGGCCTAGATTTTATTGGACGGGCAATCAAGACCGATCAACGGCTCTGGCAACAAGAACCCAAGCAAACCCTGTTGACCTTAATTGCACTTTATGGAAAAAAATGGTTATTTTAAGGCGAGTTATCATTATTTTCCTCGGTTTGGTTTTGAGCCTGGGCTTCAGTTTGGCCAGTGTTACGGCTCGTCAAACTCCGTTGCAGCAGGGGATCAATCTCAGTCATTGGCTGTCCCAATCTCCAGTCGGGTATGGTCAGAAGCATCTTGAATCTTGGATTAATCAAACGGATTTTCAGTGGATTGCCCAGATGGGGTTTGATCATGTCCGTCTCCCCGTTGATCCAGAGTTTTTGCAGGATTTACAACCGCCCTACAAGATTAAATCTGAACATTTTAAGATTCTCGATCAAGCCCTGGCCTGGGCCCAGCAGTCTCACCTTGGCCTGGTGCTTGATCTTCATCCCAATGCGGCTCTACCCCTAACTTCAGATGTGCCAGTATTGGATGGACTTTCCCATCTTTGGTCAGAAATTGCTCACCGCTATCAATCCCAGACCAATTTTCTCGTCTATGAACTCCTGAATGAACCTCAAGTCAAAGATCCCCAGGCCTGGCAACGGATTGTCGAAAAATTAGTGCGGGTGATTCGTCAACAGGATCAAGAGCATTCAATTATTATTGCTGGCCCAAACTGGGGTGGCCCGGAAGATTTGCTCAAGATTCATCCTATAGCGGATAAAAAAGCCATTTACAGCTTCCATTTTTACAATCCCATGGCCTTTACTAGCCAAGGAGCAGACTGGATTGAGGGTCTAAAACATATTCGAGGCTTACCCTATCCCTTTGATGCCCAACGTTTCGCCCAAGTCAAAGCCGCCACCCCTGACCCAGAAGCCCAAAAATGGCTGGGTTGGTACAAACATGATCAATACAATCTCTCCAGATTAGAGCAAGATTTACACCCCGTGAAACAGTTCCAGGCCCGTTATCAAGTCCCAATCTATTGTGGGGAATTGGGGGTTTATAAACGCTCTGTACTACCCGCAGATCGCTATCGCTGGTATCAAGATGTCATCACACTACTCAAGCAAAATCAAATGGGCTATGCCCTCTGGGATTATCGGGGCGGCTTTGGCTTAGTGGATCGCGAAAAGCATCAGGCGGACCCAGACTTATTACGGATTTTGCAACTCACTCAGGGAAGTTAAACCAGCCATGCCCAAAGTTTCAGTTATTGTTCCGGTGTATCAAGTCGAAGCCTATATTGCCGACACAATTGGCTCTATCCTTGGACAAACCTTTACCGACTTTGAACTCCTGATTGTGGATGACGGCGGCCCGGATCGGAGTATCGAAATTTGCCGTAGCTTTACTGATCCAAGAATTAAAATCATTAGCCAGGCCAATCGGGGGTTAGCTGGGGCCAGAAATACCGGTATTCGTCAGGCCCAAGGGGACTATCTCGCCTTTCTGGATGGGGATGACCTCTGGTTACCAGAGAAATTAGCCCGCCATGTGGCCCATCTCGATGCAAACCAAAATGTCGGGATCAGCTTCAGTTATTCGGCGTTCATTGATCAAGACGGTCAGCCCTTAGGCATCTATCAAACCCCACAATTAACCAATATTGATCCCCCCCAAGTCATTTGTCGCAACCCGATCAGCAATGGCTCAACCCCCGTAATTCGGCGACAAGTTTTTAATGAAATTGGCTTTCCGGCAACCATCAACGGCGAAATTGCCACCTGTTATTTTGATGAAACCTTTCGACAGTCGGAAGATATTGAATGCTGGTTACGGATTGCCTTGACGACGACTTGGCAAATTGTCGGACTGGGGGAAGTGCTCACCCTCTATCGAGTTAACATCGGCGGGCTATCGGCCAACATCGAGAACCAACTGGCGGCCTGGGAACGGGTGATGACTAAAACTCGTAACTATGCCCCGGATTTCATTGCTGAATGGGAAAGTCTGGCCCGTGCCTATCAACTGCGATATTTGGCCCGATGGGCGGTGAGAATGCGGGCAGGGGAAACAGCGGTGGACTTAGTCAAGCGGGCCCTCCAAAGCGATGCGCGGATCCTCTGGCAAGAACCGAAGCGGACATTATTGACCCTCGCTGCATCCTATTTTGTCAAGGCGTTACCAGCATTCATTTACCTGTGGTTAGAAAATCAGGCGGTGATGATGACTGGAACCACCCCCAAAAAAAGGGCTGCACCAGAAACCCAAAGACATCCGTAATTCTACTGTTGTGAAGAACAATGATTCATTGGACAATAAAGACTAGCAACTAGATAATCCTGCGATAAAATGAGAAAAGTCCAATTTAGTCCGACCTATCTCAATCCATACAAACTAAGGCTTATACGAAAAAAGATAAGTCAACAGCTTAATCAGAGCATATCTTAATTTAGAAACGCCAAAGATCATTAGAATTCATTCAGTTTTATTTACAGTCGAGCCACTTATTTTTCTCTGGCTTCAAATTTTGCCCCTGGTGATTAAGGATGAAAATTTTATTAGTTTGCTCCGCAGGTGGTCACTTCAAGGTGATGAGGGAATTGGAGCATTTTTGGGCTTCTCATGAACGAGTCTGGGTGACCTTTGAAACATCCAGTTCCCAAATCTTGCTCAAGGATGAGAAGGTCTTCTGGGCCTGGTCGCCAACCAATCGCCATTTGCCCAACTTAATTCGGAATTTACGCCTGGCCTGGAAGGTGGTGCGGTCAGAAAAGCCTGATCTGATTCTGTCAACGGGGGCTGGGGTTGCGGTTCCGTTTATTGTTTTGGGGCATTTCCTGGGGATTAAAACTGCGTTTGTGGAATCGATCACGCGAGTGGATGACTTGAGTTTGTCAGCCCGGCTAGCCTATCCACTGTTGGATGCTCTGTATGTTTGCTGGCCAGAATTGGCTGCTAAATACCCCAAGGCAGAAGCGATTACATCTCGTTCTCAGGCCCAAGAGGTCACATGATTCTAGTCACAGTCGGAACTGAGCAATTTCCCTTTGATCGCTTAATGTCTTGGATTAACGCTCTCATTAAGCAGAAATTTCTTGATCCTGCCGTTGAGGAGATTCTGGTGCAGTACGGCAGTTGCCAGGTTGTGCCTAAGGGGGTTCAGGCTGCGGCTGTTTTTCCGGAAGATTCTTTTAAGACCTACATCAAACAAGCGCGGGTGATTATTTCCCATTGTGGTGAGGGGAGTGTGTATGCCCTAGCGGCTTCTGGAAATCCCTATATTTTGGTTCCCCGCCACCACGCGTATCAGGAGCATGTGGATAACCATCAGGAAGAATGGGCCAAGATGCTAGAAAAACAAGGCATTGCCGTGGCCTGGGAACTGGCGGATTTAGTCCGATTTTTGGCTGATCCTCAGATGCCTGGCCTGGTTAATCTACCTTCGGAATCTATTAGTCAGATGTTAACTCAACGGTTTGGATAGAATAATGGCACAACTTGTTCAAGACTTGGAACTCCTTGATAAAATGCTTGTCTCTCCAGAGTCAGATATTGTTCACCTCGGTTCGGGGGCCTGGATGAAGGTTCCACGCCATTTAGTCGGGGCGGCGGCGATTGATTTTTCTAAGCTCTGTCACCCATTTTTATCGCAAGAATTTTTACTAGAGACGACCATGACTAATCTGACCCTAGACTTTAGCCATACAGAGGCGATTTCTGGGAAAGGGCTTGCGGTGCTGCTGGAAATTCAGAAACTGGCCAGTAGCCTTAACTTTGTCATCACTGGCTGGAATGCAAATCCTGGCCTGCGGTCACTTTTAGAAAACATTGGCTTGCAATGCGAATGGTACTCAGATATTAGTAGTGTGAACAATACTCAGAGTATCCAACCTCACCCCTCTGTTAATTCTTGGGGAAAGCGAGTCATTGATATTTTAGGGGCCATCGTTGGTTTGCTGATCATGGCAGTTCTATTTATTCCAATTGCAATTGCCATTAAACTCGATAGCCCAGGCCCAATTTTATTCAGTCAAATTCGGTGTGGGTTGTTGGGCAAACGATTTCGCATCTGGAAGTTTCGCTCCATGATTGTTAATGCTGAGGACTTGAAAGATATGATCGTCAATCAAGCTAAAGGGGCCTGGTTTAAGAACGATCATGATCCGCGAGTGACCCGCGTTGGCAGCTTTTTGCGTAAATATAGCTTGGATGAGATGCCCCAGTTTTGGAATGTGCTTTGTGGGGATATGAGTTTAATTGGTACTCGTCCCCCAACCCTCGATGAGATCAAATTCTATGACATCTTAAAGTGGAAACGTCTGGACGTAAAACCAGGCCTGAGTGGGGAGTGGCAGGTCAATGGTCGTTCCAAAATCCGTAGTCTGGATGATGTAATTCAACTTGACTTGGATTATCAGGAAAAATGGAGTCTGATTTATGATATAAAGCTGATTTTAAAAACAATATTTGTGGTTTTTAATAAAGATTCAGGTGCTGTTTAATATTTCATTCGTATTTTAATCAGCTACATCTCACTCTCATCGAAAATTTCCCAGATTTTTCCCAAGACTTGATTGGAAAAAAGAAACCCATCAGGAACAGTTAAGTGTATTCTATTAGTTTTTATTTTTAATTTCGGCTCGATTTCAGTCAAATTGATTAGTTGTTTAACCCAGGCCCTAGGAAACTCTTTTTCTAGTTGACGCAAATCAACTCCATCTCTTAAGCGTAATCCCAACATCAAGGTTTCTAACCATCGATCTAATTGAGACGTGGGTTCAATTGCCGTTAAGTTATTCGGTAAATTTGCTAACCATTCATAATAAGTAGCTCTGGTTTTAGGGCGACTCAAACGGCGATGATCGACATAACTGGTTGCTCCCAGGCCAAAGCCATAATAGGATTCATTGCGCCAATAGACTTGATTATGCTGACAGCGAAACCCCGGCCTGGCATAGTTAGAAATTTCATAATGGTCATATCCGGCACTGGTGAGGATTTGATCCGCTAACAGGTACATTTCGGCAGTGGTGTCATCATCCGGGAGGGGGGTTTGGCCTGGGTGAAATTTTTTACCAAAAACTGTGGTGGGTTCCAATACTAAGTCATAGGCTGAAACGTGTGTCGGTTGGAGTTTAATAACCGCTGTTAATGAGTTTTCCCAATCCCTCAGAGTTTGGCCTGGTAAGCCAGAAATTAGATCTAAGCTCCAATTTTCAAAGCCAATCTCTTGAATGATCCCAACGGCTTGTTGAATATCTTTAACTCGATGAAACCGCCCACAGGCTTTGAGTAAGTCATCTTGAAACGCTTGCACCCCCAAACTCAAACGCGTTACGCCACACTCTCGATAGCCTTGAATTTGTGACTTTGTAAACGTGCCCGGATCCACTTCTAAGGAAATTTCAGAAGCAGGATCAATCCCCATTTTTTTGTCTAATTGAGTCAGGATTTGAGTAACTTGGCCTGGAGACAATAATGAGGGAGTGCCACCACCAAAAAATATTGTGTTTAAGGGTAAACCCAGGCCTGGGGTGAGTTCAATTTCCCGGATGAGTGCCGCCACATACTGATGAATGGCCTGGGCTGTATCGCCGTAGGCTTTCTCACCAATCACTGAAATGGGAAAATCACAATAAAAACACCGCCGCCGACAAAAGGGAATATGGATATAAGCAGCACGGGGCCTAACCAAGGACTGACCTTTACTCTCCATCAGTAATCTCTAAATAAACTAATTCGGATATGGCGGTCTGTCTTGATTTGTGAGAGTAATTGATCATCACCATTTGCCATAGATGTTTGAGAGTTTATTTGGAGAATTTAATCGTTATTTATAATCCTTTGGGGAATCAGTCTCTTTTTTAAGGATTTTGGCTCAAGCTTTTAATTAATTGTTACTAAAATTGCCAATAAGATGATTTTTGTTAAAGCTAAATTCATTGGATGTTAACTGTATCTTTGGAACCTAAAATTTAAAGTGCTGTTTCACCACATCTAACCGTGAACATTGCCAATAGTCGATGTGAGAAATGATCAAGCCCTCAGCATTTACCTCTAGTTCACTGCGGCCTGTAACAGAAATCCGGGGCTGCCAAGGTAAAGGGGCATTCCAACTCATTGTCCATTGAGTATGAATAATTGCATCTTTTTGGTGAATGTCATGGAGTTCCAATTTGAGATTAGAAAACCAGTAGGTAATAAACCCAATCATCTTTTGATATTTATCTATGCCTCGAAACTCGTAAACTGGGTCTTTAAAAAAAACATCAGAGGCATAAATCTCATAGGACTGGGCCTGGGGAAATCTACTGTAGTCTTGCTTTACAACTTCGATCAGATTCATAACTTTACTCTATTTAGTCTATATGCTTAGGCGATCGCATCTGTAGCAATTTGTTAAAATGCTATCACAGATTCCCTTCACCATAAGTCATGACAGATAGCCTTTTAAAACTACCCCCTCAAACCTTGGATAAGCTAGAGCAGTTTGATCAGTTTTGGACTAACTATCGCTTATCCCCTCCGTCATTTCCTCAATTAATAACAGAAAATTCTAGTCAGTTAGTTGATATTAATTATGATGTAGCAATCGCAGGCGGAACTCTAGGAATTATTCTTGCCTATGCTCTGCAAAAACTCGGTTGGCGAGTGATCGTAGTTGAGAAAGGAGTTTTACAGGGAAGAGTACAGGAATGGAATATTTCTCGGAAAGAATTAGAGGTTTTACTGGAATTAGAGTTATTGACTGCTTGTGAATTAGAGTCAACCATCGCCACGGAATACAATCCGAGTCGCATTGGCTTTAAGGGTGGCAAAGATATTTGGGTGCGGGATGTGTTGAATTTAGGGGTAAGTCCACTTATTTTGTTGGATTTACTCAAGCAAAAATTCCTAAATGCGGGTGGTTATACTTTAGAGCAAACAGAACTTCAGCAGGCAATTGTGCATCCCAATGGGGTTGAGATTCATATCAGAAGTAATCTCCAGCCAACTTGTCAGAGGATTCAAGCGCGACTATTACTGGACATGATGGGACATTTTTCACCAATCGCTGCCCAAGCAAGGCAAGGTAATCGCCCCGATGGTATTTGTTTAGTGGTGGGTAGCTGTGCTCAAGGATTGCCCCAACAAGAATATGGGGATTTGTTCTATTCTTTCACACCAATTAAAAACGCCTGTCAATATTTCTGGGAGGCTTTCCCGGCCAAGGATGGTCGAACGACTTATATGTTCACCTACGCGGATTTGCATCCCGATCGCCTCAGTTTTAAGCAACTTTTCCGTGAATATTTTAGTTATTTGCCGCAGTATCAAAATACAGATCTTCAAGAAATCAAGCTTCAACGAGCTTTGTATGGATTTTTTCCTTCCTATCAGCGTTCACCTTTGCAGACAGCGTGGGATCGAATTTTACAGGTGGGTGATAGTAGTGGGAGTCAGTCGCCCTTAAGTTTTGGTGGATTTGGGGCTTTGGTGAGACATCTCCCCCGATTAGTGGCAGGAATTGACATGGCGTTGCGATGGAATTTATTGAGTCGCTCGGATTTAAGCTTGTTGCAGCCCTACCAACCTAACCTTTCTGTAACTTGGCTGTTCCAAGAAGCAATGCGGATCAAAATTGGACGTATCTATAATCCTGAAGCGGTAAATGAACTTTTAGCAGTGACCTTTGCTGTTATGAATAATTTAGGTGACCCCATTCTTAAGCCATTTTTGCAAGATGTGGTGCAGTTCCCCGCCCTAACTCAGACCCTATGGGGCATGGTGCTAGTAGATCCAATTCTAGTTTCCAAAATTGCCATTCAAGTTGGTTTACCTAGCCTGCTAAGTTGGCTGCAACACTTTATCCTGTTGGGTAGCTATGATTTGGGTGATCGTCTTGGCCACAATCTAAAACCCTTTTTAGCCAATCTTTTACCCGAACATCAGTACGCTCTAACCTGCAAGCTTAATAGTTGGAAGTATGGCTCTGGTAAGGATTATTCCCAATAGCTGATATCGGCAACATAAATCCCTGGATACTTAATGCTGTTGGTGACGGTGCAGCGCCAATGTTCACGTTCGATATCACTATCTGGTTGTGCCTCATCTCTAGCTACAGAACCCAAAAGCATCAGGGATTTGACACCAAAACCTTTCAGCGCGTTCTAATGATTTGCTAGAACCACAAGGGCTTCTTGTTGCTGCATTAACCCAAGCTCTGACGAAAAAAAGACCCTAGTCGAAATTGTATCTCTCCACTTATTTTCGTATTGCGTCTGCCCAGAATGGAAAATTGCATCCCAGAAAAGATTTATGCTTGTGTCTGCATCGATCTCTTTAAGCAATATGCCAGCATAGCTCACCGGACGCGGATAACCTTTGTAAATCAACCGACCAGCGTGTACGTTCTGGAGCAGCGCAGTTGTTAGGTAGCGATCTCACTGCTGGTTTTAGCGAAGAGGAAGAAACCTTACCTGACCCTCCCATTCTCCCTCAAGACTACACTCGGCAATCAAGATAATTTCCTCAATTGCTAACCCTACTGGAACACGACGGCTCACCTCAAATAATCCAGGCATACGTAATCCAGATTGAATGCGCTCATATGCAAAAGTTGTCATGGTAGCAACATCATGGGTCAAGACAATTCGTTCTTCTTGGGCTGCCCATTCTAAAACGGTTGGGTCATCTATTCCGGACAAACCAACACCTTGAACACGCACAATATCAACATCTGGACTTTGACGAAGAACACCCCGCACAATTTGGTTGTTAAAATTTTCATCAGCCAGGAATCGAGCCATTGCAGATCACCTGGATTGATTTCGCCTAGCAAGTAAGCGATCACGTATTCCAATAGGATTAAACCGCTGTTCAGCCTCTTGCTGAATTATATTCGCCTGACGCTGGCGTTCTGAAAGATAGGTATGAACCTCATCCCGATGTCTGAGGTAGTAACCAATAACAAGATATATATCTGGTAGTTGAAGCGATGGATACTGCTCTCCTATTTCCTCTGGTGTACATCCCTCTAAAAAAGCCGTCACGACAGTATCTAGGGTTACACGAGTTCTAGACACTCGCACAACACCATAAGCATCAGTCTCTATAGGCGCAGGTTCAAGGGCAATTGCTAGAGCCATAGATATTTCCAGGTTTCTAAACCCTATGGTAGTAAACAACCATTCGGAGCAGAGCCTTCAATGGTTATGGAGGTTGCTTGCTAGTTCTTGCAATCCTCATGCTCCTCCTTGTCTATTGCGTCTGCTCAGAATGGAGAATCGCATTCTACAAAAGATTTCTGCTTGTGTCTCCATCAATGCCTTGAGGCAGCATAACGTCATGTGCTTCACCGGACGGCAATGGAGTTTGCTACCGTTCTGTGTGCAAGCGCTTGTTATGTGCTTTTGCTCCACTTTGCCAGTGTTACATCATAAGGCCCCTCAGGTTTGAAACGATTATTTATAAAATATTTTTTTTCATCAGTCGGGAATCTAGCGGCACAGTAGAGAAATGCCATTTTTTGCCATGGATCCATACTAATGGATGCTTCCTTGTACTCTCGGAGCCAATCAACCGCTTCGTTTTGACTAGCCGCCAGCAATATCTCTCTTCGTGCAAATGGATCACTACATTGGAATCTTGATGCTAGAGAAGTAAAGTGATTGATATGTTTGTTTTTTGTAAATAGGCTTAGTATTGAAAGTCGGAAAAACTCATTACTTTCAATTTCTTCTGTATTCAGCAATGCTATAAGCTTGCCTCCCACCTTTTTCCACTCTTCGGGATCAATCGATTGAATTGAAGCAATATACGTGCATATATTTGCTAGACATGGACCTAACCTCTCCAGATTTTTAATCGATACATCTAATGCTCCTGGATGTCCAACCTGTGACAGTCTACGATAGAACCAACGAAGCCGAATATAATCAACTTCGTCTTTAGAAAGATACTCCTTGATTATATTACTAACTACACTTTCCGAAAACTGCTTCCAATCCTCTAGGTTTATGGAATTGTAAGATATGCTTGCGTAAGGATTTCCCCCAGTATATCTTTGGATTATTCCTAACAGTCTTTCTTCATTCTTATTGATTGGACGATCTTCAATCATATTTGCGCATAGTACCTTAAAATCTTCTGGTTTATAGAATCTCGTTTTATGTCTCTGAAGCATTAATCGCTGCTGTTTGTCTAGAACAGATGCAATTAGTGACAATGCCGATTTAGATTCCTTATCAGAATCACAGAAAACTATGATGTCGTCAGCGTATCTTAAGAAATTTAGCCCGTTCGTCTTCATGCTGTTGTCAATTGGGATCAGGGTTGCCTCAGCAATTAAATGAATTGCATGTGGTCCAATAGGAACACCTCGGGAAACTCCAGCAGTGGTTGACTCAAGTAGCGAAACTATCCATTTCACTGCCTGATTAGGAAAACCTGATTCGATTAATTGATTTTCAACTGAGTGATGATAAATCTGATTGTAAAAATCGGCTATATCACAGTAAAGAATCGTCGATGAATTCTGGCTTTTATTATAGGCACTGCTCCAAAATTCATTCCAAGCTGTTTTAGCTTTATATAATCCTTCGTCAATTGATGGAGAGAACCTATAGCTAAAAACCTGTGACGAATCTAGCCTTCTATCCTCAATGCCTTGACCAAATTGATGTACAAGAGCCGACAAGAGAATTGAGTCTTGTGGATAAAGTTGAGTGGCTTGTCTATATGATATTTCATCTTTTGGAACTATGAATCGCCTACAAGGTTTAGGTTCAAATTCAGATAATTGCTTCCCCTCAACTAAGGCAATGAAGTCATCCCGTTTTTCATAAATTGCTACCAACTCCAGTATCTTCGGAAACAAGTCTCCGTCAGAGTGTTTTTCTAAAAATTCAATAGCCCACTCAAGGGAGTTTTTTTGCAAAGTCATTCAGGGACTACTCTTGCACATAACGGCAGTAAGTTTAGTCACTGCCAAATAACTTGGACACACACAAAACATACTAGTTGCAGTCGGCTACAACACATTTTTTATACAGACGGCCCGATTCCTCCAAGCTCTTTCGCTGTCATTTAGAACATCTCTCGATTATCCTAACGAAATATCTTGAATCGCCGTCTGTGGAACTAGTGCTTCTACAGCAAAACGCCAGATAACTCACCATATAGCCTGTTTATCATATATTTTGCCTAAAAATACCCCAATCTTAGTAATTATTTAGTATTTGCGAGATAGTCATCTATACGGATTATTTACATTGCAGGAAATAAACTTTTCACCATTAAAAGCCAATAAACTCTTGCTCCAGGCCAGTGGTGCTGTGGAAAACAAGCAATATTTTTGTGGCAGAGGGAAGTCCAATGTTTATGGCGCGAGTCTGGACTTAGTTGTATCCAGGCCCAGGAAAAAAGTGACTGCCCGTGGTGAATGTGCTTGGTTAGAATGGGTCAAAGAATACAGAACGTTCACATCCGACAAAGCGAGGTAAACCTGTGGACTTTGACTATGACCTGTTTGTGATTGGGGCGGGTTCGGGTGGGTTAGCTGCCTCAAAACGGGCCGCGTCCTATGGAGCAAGAGTGGCCATTGCGGAAGGGGAAGATGTGGGGGGAACCTGTGTTGTCCGGGGATGTGTCCCGAAAAAACTCTTAGTCTATGGCTCCAAGTTTTCCCATCTCTATGAGGATGCCGTGGGCTATGGCTGGAAAGCGGTTAAGTCGAAGTTTAACTGGCCAACCCTAATCTCCAATGTCCAAAAGGAAGTTCACCGTCTTAGTCAACTCCACACGGACTTACTCGCCAAAGCTAATGTTGAACTGATTTCCCAACAGGCAACGTTCATCGACCCTCATACAGTGCAAGTCGGAGATAGGCAAATTCGGGCTGCGAAAATCCTGATTGCCGTGGGTGGGGAAGCAATTAAACCAGATTTACCAGGCCTGGAGTTGAGTATTACCTCACGGGAGATGTTCTTGCTGCCCAAACAACCAAAAACCTTGGCAGTGCTGGGGGCGGGGTATATCAGTGTCGAGTTCAGCGGCATCATGCAGGGCCTGGGGACACAGGTAACTCATTTAATTCGGGGCGAGCGGCCGTTACGGGGCTTTGATCGGGATATTCAGGACGGGGTGTATGAGGGCATGCTCAACCATGGGATCAAGGTGATTCCCGACATTGAACTCCTGGAACTGAAAAAAACGAAAAAAGGGATCAAGGTCGTTTATACCCAGGCCGGGGAAATCCAAAAATTCACGGTGGATGCGGTGCTTTGTGCCATTGGTCGCGCGCCGAATTTGCAGGGCCTCGGCCTGGAGCAAGCCGGGGTGAACTTGAATACCAGCGGTCGGTTTCCGGCCATTGCGGTCGATGAATGGAGTCGCACCAGCCAGCCCCATATTTTCGCCGTGGGAGATTGCACGGATCGAGTCAATTTAACCCCAGTCGCCATTGCGGAAGGCCGAGCCTTTGCCGATACAGAATTTGGCCAGCAACCGCGGACTATTAGCCATGAAAACATTGCCTCGGCTGTTTTTTCCCAACCGGAAGCCGCCAGTGTCGGACTCTCCCAGGCCCAGGCCGAAGATCGTTACGGTGCAGACAACATTAAAACTTATCGAGCTAAATTCCGGGCAATGTATCACAGCTTTACGGGTAAAGCAGAAAAAGTAATGGTCAAGTTAATTTTAGAAGCTGCCACCGAGAAAATCCTGGGGGTACACATGGTTGGCGATCACGCCGCCGAGATTATCCAAGGGATGGCGATTGCGGTCAAAATGGGCGCGACGAAAAAAGACTTCGATGCCACCATTGGGATTCACCCCTCCACCGCTGAGGAATTTGTCACCCTCCGTTAAGGTTTTCTCACTCTCAATCAAGCGTTCTATGGCTAATTTTCGCGACCTCCTCAGCTATTACCGCGGCTACAAGTGGGTGGCGATTTTTAGCATTGCCGCGACCAGTGGCTTTGAGTTGCTAGATCTCCTGATTCCCTATGCCATTGGGCAAATCCTGAATGTCCTTTCCCAGCAACCCCTTGACCTGCCGATCCAGGCCCTGATCCAGACCATCTCCGGGATCACAGGTTGGCCGGTGAATCAATCTCTGGCCTTGGGGGTCTTAGTCGGGATGATTTTTATCGCCACCATTGCCCGCGCCCCGATTCAGCCTTGGTTAGGGGTGTGGTATCACTGGTGGATTTCGTTACGAGTCCGCCGCGATGCCTCCTACCAGGCCCTGGTGAAAATTCTCAGTTTGCCCCTGGAGTTTTATGACGAACATAATCCCGGCCGAATTGCTGCCAGGGTAGCGAAGGGCCTCTCTAATCACACCTGGACCTATCCAGAAGTGGCGGGGCAGTTAATTCCCAAATTCGTTCGGGTCTTGGGGATTGTCCTCGGCCTGGCCTGGTTGGAATGGCCGGTAGCTCTGGGAATTTTTCTTTCTTTTGTCTTTGTGTTAGCTTTCACAGTCCGCACCCTCCACTATCTGATGGGGCGAGAGGCCGTTTTAGATGCCTACACCGAAAACACCGAAAGTCGCACTTCAGAAATTATTACCAACATCAAAACCGTTAAAGCCTTTGCCACCGAAAATCGTGAACTCCAGCGCCAGGCCAGACGCTTAGACCGAGAACAAACCCTCGTCATTGAACGCATCCATCGGGGCTATGTTTGGCTCATTACCTGGCAGTCCTCGGTAATTCAGTTTTGTTTATTTACGGTGTTGGGCTTTTCCCTGGTCAATACCATCGGCGGCCGGATTTCCCTGGGGCATTTCATCACGATTTATACCCTGGCCAGTATGGCCTATGCCGAACTCAGCCCAATGAGTAACTTGATGGAAGTGTTTGCCCGGCGGTATGCCTCCATGTTGCGGTTCCATGAATTGATGGAGTTACCCAGTGGTGCCGATGCCAGTGATCCCCAGGCCCCGAATTTCATCACCCCTCTGAAATTCACCGGCAAAGTCCATTTTGCTGCCGTTAGTTTTGGCTATGACCCGCAGCGTCCCGTCCTCAACGCGATTGATTTGATCATTCCCGCCTGTAGTACGGTGGCTTTGGTGGGCCGGTCGGGTTCGGGCAAATCAACCCTGATTAAACTCCTGTTTCGCTACTTTGAACCTCAATCGGGGCGGATTTTAATCGATGGCCAAGACATTCGTGACTTAGAAGTCAGGGCCTATCGGCAACGGCTAGGCATTGTCCATCAAGAAGTCGATGTCTTTAATGGCACGATTTTAGAAAACCTCACCTATGCCAACCCCAATGCCAGTCCCGAGGCCGTTGCGGCGGCTTGCGAGATCGCCCAAGTGGATGCCTTTATTGATCACCTACCCCATGGCTACGGCACGATGGTCGGGGAACGGGGGGTGAGACTGTCTGGGGGCCAACGGCAACGGTTAGGCATTGCCCGCGCCTTGTTAGCGGATCCCGATGTTTTAGTCTTTGATGAGGCCACCTCGAGTTTGGACTATGAATCGGAACAAGAAATTCAACGGGCCTTACACCGGATTGCCGGAACACGGACGATGTTGATTATTGCCCACCGCTTAAGTACTGTCCGCGATGCGGATCAAATTATTGTCTTGGATCAAGGCAGGATTCAGGAGGTCGGCTCCCATGATGAATTATTGATCAGGGATGGAATTTATGCCCACCTCTATCGCATCCAGGCCGGTCGTCCCGATACCCTCCATCTTCTCTAAGGCGTAGTGCTGGCAACATTAAGCCCCAGTCCGGCCCTGAACTGCATGAATCGTCCCTGTAATTCGGTAAAACTGAAGGGCGGCCCCAAAACTTGCACGGGGCCTGTAATGTTGGGGATGGTGGGATCGTCAAGGCAGATGGGCCAAGTGAGTTGAATAACCGGTGCTGAATTGGGTGGAGAGCAAACGAATTAAGGGCCATTGGCTGGCCTGGGGCCTGGGCTTAGGTCTGGGTTTATCTATAATTTTGGGTTGGGTTGGCTCCGCCGGATGGGCCACAGGCACCAAAGCCCCCCCGTCCACCCCGCAACTGCAGCAATGGCGAGAAACCATCAAACAGTACCAAGTCGGCGTGAGTCAAAAAAAGGAAGAACTAGAACGGATTGAAACCGCCGCCCGCCAACGCCTCCAGGCCCTGCAAACCAGCATCCAGTTAACCGATGACCAAATCGCCACAGCCGAAGCCAACATTGCCACAGCCGTTGCCCAACTCCAGGATTTGGAAACCCAGCAAAAACAGACAGCTGCTAAGTACCAAGCCCAATTTGACATGACAGCCGTGCGCCTGCGCTTTTTACAACAACAACGCAGCCAAAATACCTGGGCTTTTCTCCTCGACAGTGGCAGCTTGAATCAATTTCTGACCCGGAGGCAGCGCTTAAAGCAGCTCTACCAGGCCGACCAACGCCAACTGATTACCCTCAAGGCCGAGCAAGAGCAAATTCAACGGCAACAACAACTGATTACCACCAAACAACAGCAGATTGCCTACCTAAAACGTCAATTGGAAGTCCAAAAAACCACCCTCACCACCCAGGCCAAGAGCCAAGATCAGATGGTGAATAAACTCAGCCAAGATCGACAAATCCTCGAAAACGCTGAAGCCCAACTCGATCAAGATGCTCAAACCCTGACCCTGCTGATCCAACAACGCCTCGGCTACGTGACCCCCCAACCTGGCCCGATTACTGGCACTGGGCGATTAAGTTATCCAATTCGGGCCCCGATTACAAGCACCTTTGGCTGGCGGATTCATCCAATTTTAGGCACCCAACGCTTTCACAATGGCCTGGACTTTGGCGCGCCCACCGGAACACCCATTCAAGCAGCAGAACGGGGACGGGTGATTTATGCCGGCTGGTATGGAGGTTATGGAAACGCGGTGATTGTGGATCATGGCAATGGCGCAACGACTCTCTATGCCCATGCGAGTCGCCTAGTGGTTGCAGAAGGGGATGTGGTGCAGCGGGGACAGGTGGTGGCCTTGGTGGGTTCCACGGGTTTGTCCACAGGCCCCCATTTACACTTTGAAGTGCGAATTAATGGTGAACCCCAGGATCCAAGTTATTACCTCTGAACCGGACAGTGATCCTAAACTCCATGTCTAAGGCTATGGTCTGTGGTGTAACATCATTAAGGCTGGGGTGGTTTTTACCGATGGCCGCACTGATCTGGCGTATTTAGGGTTTTTTAGGCTTGAAATGAATTGATGGAGACACAGAACCCCACTACGGCTTTGCCCCCACCCCTGGAATCCAGTCCCGTACCCCTACTGGCAAAATTACCTAATCCCCCCGGCCTGGAAACCTGTCCGCGCCGGGCCCGTTGGCAGTTGGACTTAATGCTAATGGCCCTTGAGTCGTTGGATTTAACGGCGGCAGAAACAATGCTGCAAATTGTTAAAGACTTAAACCTAACCGTCATGATTCCCAACCGGGTTGTGTTTTGGTTGTTGCGCTCGACCAATCCATTTCGGAACTTAGCCCAACGGCTGCCCATGCCCTTGGATGAAGGTAAGGTTCTGGCTATGATTGTTTGTGATTTAGCCCGCCGCCAAACTGCAAATCTGCGTCACCTTGTCTTTGTGATTCCCCAAATTAAACAACAAAACCTAGGTTATACGGACTATGCTCCCTTGGCTGAATATTTAGATCGGTTTCGCCGGAACTTTCGCAAACGGATGAACTTAAATCGCTCCAGTTTGTTGATCTATCGGGATACCGCCAAGTTGGATGAATTAGCCATCAAACTCTTGCCCCAGTTGTTGTTTTGTACGGGAACGGCTGGCCTGGAGCGGTTATGGTTTAGTTTGTTTGACGGGGAAATTGAGGCCTAGGAACTCGATTATGCTCAATCAACGCCACTATAGTTTGCCCAATTGTGTCATTACCCTGGAGGGGATGAGTAGCCAGGCCGGGAATAGTGTTCTGCTGGATTTGGTGACCTCTTGTCAAATTCAAATTATCGGGGAGTCGGAACCCCTCAGAGGCGGTCGGGAATTTTTAGAAGCCTTGCTCGCCGCGATCAATCCCGTGATTCAGACTTGGCTGAGTGGGGTTAAGCCCTTAAAACATTGGTTTCAGTTGCCGGATCAAAATCAAGTCACCAAAATCCATGTCCAGGCCCAAACCCCCGATGCCGACTCATTCTTAATTTTGATCCCCAAGCAACTCCTGGTTCCCACCATCACCGATACCACTACTCCGGATACCCCAGCCCCGGAGACTCAGGACTTTCTAGAGCTCAAACTGTCCACGGTGCAAATGTTTGATTTGGTAGAAGCGTTGGATCAACTCTGTCAGGACGAATTGACCTTGCCCAGCTTGCAGTTAGAACTTGCCTCTCTTCCCCGCCGGGATGTGGCCCCCACCATCACCCTAGCCGCACAAGCCACCCCCATTGGCCTGGGAGCCATTAGTTTAGCCATGGCTGCCACGATCTTCTTTTTTGTCCCTGTTCCCACTCCCCGCCAAGAATCCCCAATCAAACCGGCAACCTCTCCTGCTCCCACCGCTCCCCCTAGTCCCTAATTGATGCTCTTGAGTAAATTTTCCCCATCTCCGGCGTTCTCCCATCCCCTGAAAATTTGCCTGGGCTTTTCCCAAGGAACGATTCCTAGCCCAACTGAAGTCCAGCAAGTCCAGGCCCTATTCGAGCAAGGTACGTTTTGGGCCCAAGGGCGAGATTTGGCTGGACTGACCCAGGCGATTTTAGCCAGTGATGTTGTGGTAACGGCCTGGAATGGGGCAAAATTGATTGGCATGGCTCGGGCTCTGTCGGATCGGGTTTATCGAGCCACTGTTTGGGATGTCGTGGTCTTACCGCAGTATCGAGGGCAAGGATTAGGGAAACAACTGGTACAAACCCTTTTGGAAACGCCAGAATTAAAGAGGGTCGAACGGATTTATTTAATGACGACCCATCACCAGGCCTTTTATGAACGCTTTGGCTTTCAAACCAATTCCACAACCACAATGGTTCTGATTCAATCCACTAAATTATCCCATTGACGATCAGGCCCGTAGCTCTCTCTCAGCTAAAACTCAGATTAATGCTTTAAGCTGGCTCCTGAGTGTTACTTTAAACCCATGCTCCTACTCTTAAATGAGTAGACAAGTGTGAGTCAGGAGAAATTTATCTGGCAATACTGGTAACGGTTGATGATGAACAATAGATACTCATTTATTGGGGGGCAGCAGGGGCAGTGGAATGTTAGAAAAATCCGGGAAATTTCAGGTACAGGTTTGGCGGCAGTAGCCCGTATCCAGATTGCCAATGAGAGTGTTCGAGAATTACCCTCAGAGAGTGCTTGGATGCTCCAGAGTTTTGTCAGTAATATTCGCTATGCCAATCGTCAAGAATTAACCATGTTGCGAGCCATTCAGCCCCCTCTGAATCGGGTTGATGCCGTCTTTGCCGTGTTAATTCCCATTAAAAAGTCTGCCCAATGGTGGGGGATGGCCCAAGATGAGCGGCGGGCAATTTTTGAGGAGGTATCCCATCATACAGCCGTGGGTTTAGAGTATTTGCCAGGAGTGGCCCGACAACTACATCATTGTCGAGATTTAGGTGAACCCTTTGATTTTTTAACCTGGTTTGAATTTGCCCCGGAATACACCCAATCCTTTGAACAATTATTAGCCCGGATGCGCGCCACCAAGGAATGGGACTATGTAGAGCGGGAAGTTGAGGTACATTTGGAACGAAATAATATGGACTAGACTAGGTAGAAGCCATGCTACTGTGATTTAAAACTTTCCCAATGCCCATCTCATCTGAGCTTAAGCAAGTCATTCATTCGTTAGAGATTCCCAAAATTCACCGTCATCTATTTTTGTGTGCGGATCAGACCAAACCCCTCTGTTGCGACAAAGGCATTGGTTTACAGGCCTGGGATTATCTGAAAAAGCGATTAAAAGAATTAGGCCTGGATCAACCCTCAGAGCAACGGGATAACTGCATTTTTCGGACTAAAGCTAACTGTTTGCGGATTTGCCAGCGGGGGCCCATTCTCTTGGTGTATCCCGATGGGGTTTGGTATCACTCAGCAACTCCGGAGGTAATCGAAAGAATCATTCAGGAGCATCTTCTCGCTGGGGAGATTGTCCATGAGTATCTATTAACCATTCATCGGTTATGAGGCGTTATTCACCATGCCGTTTTTGATGCCATTTCCACGCGTGGGCGATAATATCTTCCAGGCCTGGGTATTTGGGATTCCAGCCTAACAATTTCCGGGCTTTTTCGGCACTACCCACCAACATTGGCGGATCTCCCTCGCGACGATCACAATGAATGGCTTTAATGGATTTACCTGTAACTTTTTCAGCCGTTTCAATCACTTCTTTGACCGAAAATCCGTTGCCATTGCCCAAATTAAAAACTTGACTTTCGTTATGCTCTAGCAGATATTCCAACCCTAAGACATGGGCTTCGGCTAAGTCATTGACATGAATATAGTCGCGAATACAAGTACCATCGGGCGTGTCGTAATCTGTGCCAAAGACCGAAATAGCCGTTCGTTTTCCTAAGGCCGTTTGCAGAACTAAGGGAATCAAATGGGTTTCTGGGTTATGATCTTCCCCTAATTCACCACTGGGGTCCGCTCCGGCAGCATTGAAGTAGCGAAAAATAATCGATTTTAACCCATAGGCCTGGTCAAAGTCCGCTAACATCTGTTCGACCATGAGCTTACTTTTGCCATAGGGATTGATCGGGGCCTGGGGGTGGGTTTCGGGAATGGGCAGTAGTTGGGGAACTCCATAGGTGGCACAAGTTGAAGAAAAGACCAAACGCTTTACCTCAGCTTTAACCATAGCTTCCAAAAGTGTTAGGGTTCCAGCCACATTATTCCGATAGTACTTAGCTGGATCCGTTACTGATTCTCCTACATAGGCATAGGCGGCAAAGTGAATCACAGCATCAATAGAATAATTAGCAAATATCTGATCTAGAAACGTTCTATCGTTACAATCACCAATAATAAGTTTGGTTTTAAGAACTTGATCGACTAAGTTTTGATGTCCGTAAACAAGATTATCAAGAATAATTACTGTATATTTATTTTTTATCAAAAAATTAACAGTATGGGAACCAATATAACCTGCACCGCCGGAAACTAATATCGTTAATTTATCTTTCATAAATTAGTCCATCGACTTTTCTTGTTTAACTCTAAGATTTTCACATCGACCAGAAATCTAAACCAAAATGCCTGCAAAACAGAGTGGATCAAGCCTATCCTACCATCCAGGAAGCCAAGCTTTATAAAATAACTATATACAAAAAATAAAAAAGGTCGAAGTAATAAAGGTAAGCGATACCATACTTTATTTTTCAGCCATCTTTTCTGCATTCTAGAATCTCCCCAAAGTTTAGCCTGGAGGGTAGAATCATTTGACTGATGTTTAGTACGGTTAAATATTTCTCGAGCTTCTAAGCTAGACCAACGATTGTGAGTTGCCGTCCAACGCTCTAAAGAAGTCAGTTGTAAATCTAGCAACCAACCAGATAAGTGCTTGATTGAGCCATTAACAATAAAGTGTTGATCGTAAAGCCGATTCTCACATTTACCTTTTCCAGCTTTAAATAACCTTAAATGCCAGTTTGGATGTAGATGGCCATATCTAATCGGCTGCCCTAAAAAGTGTGGCAATCTTCGGAATAAATAGCCGTCAAAGTCCTGAGATTTATCGCTAAATTCTTTTTGAATGCTGATCACTAATTGTTCTGATATAATTTCGTCACTATCTAGGTGTAAAACCCATTGATTATCTTCCAGGTTAGCATAACTTTGAGCCCAATTTCTCTGTTGAGCATAATTTTCAAATTCATGTTGAACAATTTGGCAATTATAGGCCTGAGCAATATCCAGTGTTTTATCAGTACTAAATGAATCAACAATTAGAAAATCAGAAGATATTTGCAAACATGAATCAAGAACCTGAGCAATAGAATCTTCAGAATTGAATGTTAAGATAATAACTTTGAGGTGTAATTGAGTCATCTCTTTATTATTCATAATTTAATTTATATATTTAGACTAGGTTAATACTCTCGAATAATTCTTTTTTTCAACGATTTACATGGATTGCCAGCACAAACTATCCAGTCCGGGACATCTTTGGTAACAACGGATCTGGCTCCAACAACTGCCCCCTCACCAATCGTAACGCCCGGACAAATAAAACTTTGTGCACACACCCAGGCCTGGTCTCCAACATAAATTGGCTTGGCATAAAGTTGAAAATTGCGACTTTCATAGTCATGAGAACCACTACATAAATAAGTTCCCTGCGAAATAACAACTCTTTTTCCTAGGTGGATAGTAGCCATTGAGTAGCAGATAACATCATCAGCCATACCAGAGTAGTCTTCCATAACTAAGTTCCAAGGGGCCCAAACCTTAGCGCTGGGATAAACATGGCAATGCTTACCAATTTTGGCTCCAAATAGACGGAGTAATTGCGATCTCCATTCGTGTAAAGGTCGCGGTGAAAACCGAAATAATAGCTGGTAAAATATATTCCAAATTAATCGAAGTAGCCGATTTCTAAGTGAAAAGCTAGGTTGTGTATAAGGATCATTACTTGTAAGCGTATCACTCATATATAGTTATGCTGAAATTCAATTCATTCACTTATTCTAGGTTAAGTACTTAAAAAGTACAAAAATTATAATTTTTATAAAATTCTATTTCAACTCAAGATTTTAATCTCAGCCTCAGTTTGTCTAATCTAATTGTCCAAACTTTAGGGTTTTCTTAAATATTTTTAAGGATTTTAAATCTCAGTATTCAATTGTGTTTTAGCCTTGGACATCACAATTTATTGGAGCATTGTATTATGGTTCAAGAAGACAGGACTGGATGGTTTTTAGAAATGATTCTGTGGCCTGGTGAATTTCAAACCGAGATATAAAACAGGCCTGGGCATTTTGACACATTTGTAATTTCTGCTCATTAGGAAGATTAATCCATCGAGATAAAAGCTCTATAGTGCCTGCTAATGTATCTGGAGCAACAAACCCGGCTTGGTCTGCTTCAATTTCTTGCCAGATGTTAATTTGATCCGAAATTAATACAGGTAACTGACAGGCTAAAGCCTCTACAACAGCTAGACCAAAGTTTTCTTGGTGGGAAGGTAAACAAAAAACTTCGGCGCTTTGAAATGCTCCCCACTTTAAATCTCCCTCTAACATTCCCGTCCAAGTGATGCGACCTGCAATGCCCAAACTTTTAGCTAGCTCCTCTAACTGAGATTGCCATCCTGTTTGGTTGGGGCCAGCCATTACTAAATGTAATCTCTCATCGTGTTCACAAATTCTAGCAAAGGCCTGGATGAGTAAATCACAGCCTTTTTTAATATGAATCCGGCTTAAGAAAAGGACTAATCTTTTATGGAGTAAATGAGGGAATTTTTGAAAAAATAAATGTGATTGAAGAATTGATTCTTTCCTGGGAGCAGCAGTACCATAGGCGACAACTTTCTCTCGGCATTGATAAAGCCAAAATGATTGTCGAGCGAGATTTTTTTCGGCTTCAGATGTAAAAAAGACAGCCTTGGCATCTCGTAGAACTTGATAGTCTCCCCAGGGCCAGTACAGCCATTTTTTCAGATGTTTTAATGGATAGGTGCGCTTAAACCAAGGATCTAGCATTCCATGAGTAAACACAAAATAAGGAACCGAACTACGATGCAAAGCCAGCCAAGTTCCAAAACTATTGAACTGCCAAATGCCATTGACAATTACACAATCGTAATTCACCGCATTCCTTTTTAACCAAGGAACCAGTCTAGGACTATATCCATAACCAGTTAGGCCTGGGCCAAGAGGATAAACCTTCAGCGGGAAGTTGACTAAAAAGTCTCCATTAGGTGCATCTAAACTGACAATTTCGATAAGATGTCCCCACTGCTTAAGGACAAAACTACGAGCAATAACTCCGGAAATTGGACCGCCACCTTTGGGGTTAACTGAGCGAATACAGTGAAGGATTTTCATGTTGTTTTGTAAACAAACGTAATCATACTGTCTGCAACTTTTTATTGAGTTGTTTACTTAAACTTGATCATCAATAATTTTTTGATACAGTTCCAGATATTCATTTATCATTCTTTTTGTAGTAAATTTTTTTGTATTTTCATACCCTTCCCTAATCATTTGTTCTCGAGTTTGTTGATTATGTATTGCTTTTTCAAGTAATCGCGCCAACTCATTCTCATTCTCAGCAGGTGCTGTCAATGTTCCGCAAGCAGCAACTTCTGCTAGGGAACCATTATTACTACACACAACCGGACATCCGCAAGCCTGAGCTTCAATCACTGGCCAACCGAAGCCTTCATCAAGAGATGGAAATAATAGGGCCTGGGCGGCTGAATATAAGGCTTCAAGTTGTTCATTGGTGGGTTTGATACATTCAATTACTTTTTCTTTTAGTTCCAATTCATGAATATATTGCTTTAAAGAGTTTGATAATGGCTTGCCTGCTAACACCAGTTTAACTTGAGACGCTGGATTCTGTTTAAGGTAAAGAGAATAAATTCGGAGCAAGCCTGGGCGATTTTTATACCACTTCTCATCACCAATATGAAGAATAAAAGGGAATAGGGTTAAGTAAGATAGTTCACTTAATCGATATTGAATATTTTCTTTTTCAATCTTATGATAATCAAAGTTCTGTCCAGAGTAAATTACCTGTGTTTGAAAATAATTTAATTTGACTATCGATATCAAGGCTTGTCGGGTTGCTTCAGAGACACAAACAGCAAACTTTACTTGTGATAAAGCATTGACAATCAAATCCTGAAATATACGACCACTTCTTAATGTAGGATTCTCCGGAACTAGACCTAATGCAGAACGTATAGCTAATAAGTCATGACATGTTACTAAGTGCTTTTTATGTTTGATATACGGGATAAGCATGGCATTTCCATGATCGCAAAGATGAATAATATCTGCCTTTATATAAAATAGTTTTAGTGAGAATAGAAAAAATTTATCAATGTATCCTAACCATTTACCTAAACCTTGATGAGGCTTACCAAAACGACCCAAAATTATTGGTGGATGAATAAGTTTAACATCATGACCAATATCCTGATAATTTTTGTAGAGTAAGCGAGCAAAACGTAACATACTCTCTTGTCCGTCAGGGATATAGTTACTAATGAGGACAATTTTCATGCTAGTGTTCTACACATAAATTGATAATTACAGAACTGAATCTACCATGCGTTTTGCAATTTCCTTGAGAGGTGTTTGGGCCTGCCAATTGAGTTTTGCGGCTGCTTTGGCTGGGTTACCACAGCTGTAGGCAATATCTGTTGGACGAAATAGATCAGGGTCACTGATCACATGCTCTTGCCAATCCAGATTCAAGTACTCAAAAACATAGGTAATAAATTGTTCCAATGAGTGACTCTTTCCAGTAGCAATCACATAATCTTCTGGTTCAGCTTGCTGTAGCATTTTGTACATAGCCTGGACATATTCAGGTGCCCACCCCCAATCACGCACAATCTTTAGGTTACCTAATCTTAGTTTTCCTGATGTTCCACGAGTAATATCGCAAGCAGACTGAACAATTTTCTGCGTGACAAATCGCTTGGGGCGAAGGGGTGACTCGTGATTAAATAAAATCCCTGAACAAGCATAAAGATGATAAGCCTCACGATAATTTGCAACCTGCCAAAATGCAGCAGACTTAGCTACAGCATAGGGGCTGCGAGGCCGAAAGGGGGTTATTTCATTTGCAGGGAATTGATCAGTATCTCCAAAACATTCACTAGAACCTGCATTGTAGAGCTTGATTTCTGGGTTAAAAAAGCGAATAGCCTCCAATAAATTAAGAGTTCCCAAGGAAATACTCTCCATTGTCTCTACAGGTTGCTCAAAAGACAAGCCAACTGATGTTTGTCCAGCTAGGTTGTAGATTTCATCAGGCTGTACCCGACTCAAAACTTGTAAAACACTTCTAAAGTCATTCAGTGACATAGAGTATAAACAAACTTTATCTTTTATGCCCAACTTAACCAGATTACCAAGTGTGCTAATTTGAGCATCACGAGAGGTTCCAAAAACTTTATAACCTTTATTTAATAAAAGTTGAGCTAGATATGATCCATCTTGACCAGCTATTCCACAGACTAAAGCATGTTTCATAAGGTCTTAGAATCAACCTGTATAGCTCTGAGTTCATCATACCTTTCCTCATTCATATTGTTTAGAGCAGCTAGGCATAATCCCCCCCCTAAAGCCACAAATCCTAGGGTTGTTGGTTGACCAATCTGCCCATTGAGAATGCCAGGTGCAGCAAATAAAAAGAGTAAAAGCGGCAAGGAATTACCAATTGCACTAGCTTTAAGAGACAACCAAGCCATATTCAAAAGAATTAGGACCCTTAAGAGAATGAACACAAAGCCAAAGTAGATGCCAGATTCTAAAACCACCCTGGACCACTCTCCTTCTGCCAATAAGAAAGTTGCCTCACCTGTTAAAAAAATAGAGGCAAAATTAGTTCCCATCCCCATTCCATATCCCAACAAAGGCACCAAGTCAATTACATCAAATACGCCTAGGAAGTCCTCGGCGATTCGTGAAGGTAAATCAGCACCAGGATCTGCATTATAAGAGCGCGAGACATTTTCTAACCGTTGGCTAAAGATATCTAAACCTTCCGAAAAAGCTGGAATGTAGCTTAGGAAAAAAAGACTAGCAAAAGCAGAAATAAAAATCATTGGAATTCGCTTACCTGATGCCGGGTTTAGTATAAACTGGATTGGTAACGCCATAAAAACAAGTAAACAACCAATGACTGAGGTACGACTTGTTGATACGCCCAGTGCTAAGGGAATAGATATCACAGCACAAAGAAGTAACCATTTAGAGTAAATTTTAGATGTGAGAAGGCCCCAAAGCATAAAAGATGTTGCAAAAGCCAAAAACTGAGCCGCACCCGAAATAAAAGAAAACAGGCCCGGGGGTCTAATTCTGTTACCTACTCCAACTATTTGTCCAACTTCATCCCCCATTGTCCCTGCATTAATAAAGGCTGTGGATGGTGAGGAAAATTGCATTATCATGATGATTGCCATAGCAGGTGACAGTAGTAAAACCCATTTGCCCATTTTCTTGACATCAGATATTGTGAAGATTGTAGGAATTATGTAAATTAATGGTAAATGCAAAAAGTAAGCCCGCCAACCAAAAATTGTGATGAACAAGTTAGCTTCAGGATTTGTAAGGAGCTGTAAAAGACCAAGGATAATGAATAGAAAACCAAGAAATAGAATCAAATTCATTATAAATCGTTTGGGAAAGCAGCCAGTACGCATAGCCGAGAAATAAATTGCTAGCACCACAGGATCTCGAATAATTAATAAAGGCCCAGAAAGACCTGGAAAAATCCACTTGCGGATTGCGCCTTCAAAAATTAGCAGCCAAAAATATAACCAAATTGCCAGCTTAACAAACTTTAAATTTTTATTTAGAGAATTCATGGATGCTAACTTATTAATGTCAACTACATGGCAGAAAGGACTAAGCTAACTATCTTTTTAGAATACTTTTCCCACGTTAAGACTTTCGCTTTATTAAACGCAGCATAGCTCATTTTAGGTATTTTATCGCGATTGTCAGCGAACCAGGCCAACTTTTCGGCAATACTCTCCGGTGAACGGATTGGGACTAAAAAACCTGTAACGCCGTTTTCAACCAGATCATCGGCTCCAGCATTATAAGTTGTAATCAACGGAAGACCAGAGCTCATTGCTTCTTGTTGAACTAGGGCACGACCTTCGACAATGGAGGGAAACAGAAAAACATCACAACTACGCATAAGTTTTAAGACTTCAGAGTGAGGACGAGGAGAAAAATATTGAAAATTTGGAAACTCTTCTTTGTAAAATTCCATTGGAACAATAGGAGAGCCTAAGACTAATAATTCTATGTCATAACGTTTGAGGAGCCTAAACGCAGCAAATATATCGGCTAACCCCTTGCGTTGAGTCATTGAGCCGACAAAGAGAACTCTTAAAGGCACATCTTTGTCTAAACATTGAAAATCGCGTTGCAATAGATCAAGTTGAGGGGAACCAAATTCAGAGACAATAACTTTTTGAGGGTTAACAATATCTTGTGGCAGAGAATCTCTGACAAATTTACTGGGACAAATTACATAGTTAGCTAATTGTAGCTCTTGGGTTTTACGTTCTAACTTGGCCGGAGAATTATGAGTCCCGATTAATGTAGGCTCCCATTGTGGATATCGAGCTGCTTCTTCTTGCAACAATTTTAGGCTGGTTTCCCAGTAGGCAATGGGTAGATCATAAAAACAGGTTATCCCTTTTTGTTTCGCAGTCTTAAACGTTTGTAACGCACCATCTTCATAACAATAAACAGCTTGAATGGAGCCTACTTTTGTATCTTGGGATAGATATTCACTAATACTCTGATCTAGATCCTGGTATACGGCATCAATGCAGGCAAAACCTGTTTCATGTTTGATTAAGAACTGTGCCCCAAGTTTTGGAGCTATCAACCTAATTATTTCTCGAAACGGCCTAGTATGAATGTGATGAGGTGTAATACCAAAGTTTCTTCTTAATAATTCACTCCTTACGAAAGATGGTAAAAAAGATAATAAGAATGATTGCTCATTTACACTCAGCGTCGTAAAAAATAAAAAATCAAGATTCTCGGACTCCAGTTTTTTTAGCAGAGACTTAGAGAATGTGTTACCGGTAGGATGAGAAATAATAAACATTAGTTTTTAATAAGTGAGTTAATCAGAACGTCAAGATATCGTTGAGCAACATAACTTGATGAATGCTGTTTGAGATGTTCTTCCCTGTAGATTTTAAAGCTTTGAAGGTATTTATTATCAGATAGCAAGCTAATTAGGATATTGGAGAGAGCCGCAACATTACCATTAGGAAAAGTTAACCCACAAGGACCAATTGCATCCTTCAATCCGCCTCTTTCAGAACCGACGATAACACAGCCACAGGCTATGCCTTCGAGGGCTACGATTCCAAATGGCTCTGCCCACTTTGATGGTACTACCATTATCTTAAATTGATTAAGTAAATTAATTAGAGCTTCACCAGATTTAGCACCTTCGAAGGTTATATATTCTTGTAAGTTTAGATCTCTAGCCTGTGATTCTAAAATAGAGCGTTCGCTCCCGTCTCCAATAATAGATAAATGAGCTTTTATATCATAATCATGAACTAGCTTAAGGGCAGAAATTAGTGTATCAACCCCTTTATCACTAACAAGGCGCCCCAGAAAAACCAAATCCTTAGTTCGTTCATTACACTCTCCAATCACTCTAAATAGCTTGTTATTGTAGGGGTTACCAATGATGACAGAGGGAACTTTTATACTGTCAGCAACAGATTTTGAAATTGAAATAACATTTGAGAATCTTAAACAAGTAAGTTTAATTTTATCGATCAATCGAACTCGACCATCTGATCTCTGAATCCAAGTACGTACGGCTATCACGCAAGGTTTTTGATAAAAAAAGTTGGGGTAGAGGTACTGAAGAGATATATTATTTTGAAAAAAAACATCACACCACTTAAGACAATTAAGCATTCTTTTTAAGTTTGGCCTACGAATTACTTGGAAGTCAAACTTCTTAGAGCAATTTGTTCCCGACTCTAATGTATGCGTAACTAGAATCACTTCATGTCCAAAAGCAACAAAATTTGTAGCTAATAGTTCAGATATTGCTTCGATACCTCCAATATTTGGAAAGAAAGTATATGAAACAAGTAGTATTTTCATAAGCAACTGTTAATCATCATTATTCAAAACTGTTTCAATTAAGTGAAGAACTTTCTAACTTGTCTAGATATTTTAAAATTTAAAGAATTAGCACAAATAAATATGAACACAATTCGAATTTATTTAAATAAATTCATGAGTAACGTAAATTTTTTCTTCACTGCTTAGTCCCTAATTATATCAGAAAATACTTTTGTTTGCTTCTCTAAAGTATGAGATTGATACCACTCAAAAACTTGATTTGAAATTTTCTGAAGTTCATGCAAATTTTTAAAGTTACTAGATGGAGTTAAGTAATGAGTCCCATGCTCAATATTATCTTCAACTTGTTGATGATTTGTTGCTAGTATTGGAACAACACCATGAGAGCAGTATGCTGCAAACACGGTTGATTTTGCTAAGAAATTACTTGGATAACTTAAAAAAGCAGCGATTGAGTTGGTTAGGTAATTGCATATAGTATTACATTCTTGTTTTCCAATACACATTACATCAACGGTTATATTATCATAACTAACTCCACTTATTGGTTCGCCAATATCTATAATCTTAGTTATATTGAGATTGTCACAAACAGAGTTTAATTGATTCACAAAATTTGTGTATATTGAATATTTTTTACTCCTTCCGCCAAATATTATTAAATGTCTGTCCCTTTCAGTAAGGGGTTTATTATGAGTAGCTTCGCCTACATTTGAAAATACAGGCAGTAACAATGTTTGGAGTTCCCTATTATTTCTTAGTTTGTGGAGTAGTTCTGCATAATAACTCTTACTTGTTATAGAAGTTTGACTAATAGATAGGATACTCTTACACAGATTTTTTTGAATATTATGTAGCCAAAAGGCGCTACTTTGAATTGAACCTGAAGCATAAAGCTCATGAAACATGGTAATTAGCTTACCGTTTTCTTGTTTTTTCCATTTTTCCAGGCCACGCACTAACCAAAAAGGACATCCTCGTTTTGCGTATCCATAGCCCACATAGTGTAAGATAATGACCTCATGACCTTTGATCAGTTCCACTAGAGCATCAGCTTTCCGAGATTGAACGGGTGTTGCTTTGAAGTTTTCGACATATCCAGGTTTGTCAGCGTTTTTCCAGCTTGGATTGCCGACAGCAAATTCCGTGAGGATATTATAATCGTTATACAGCGGTCTAGCAAGATTTAGAGCGTAATCACCAAGACCATTAACTGATGGTGGTAAATCAGGAATTATTTGTAATAATCTGACCAAAATAATACCTGGACAAATAAGTAATACTGACAAATCACATTAAAAAATAACAATTCCATCTTAGCTTGAAAATAAATTATTCTTGCAATAAATAGTTAATTAAGGAGTTCTTCAAAAAATGCTTAAAGAAGTGCAAATATAGAGTAAAAATACCATCAATCTGCTAACCAATCTTCTAAAGACATTCTTGGAAAAGTTTCAAGGTATCCACCCTCTGTACAGTTTATAATTCGACCATTATTAAATTCATATGCAGCCTTCGCTATTGAGTAACCTAGCTCCATTCCAGCAATATTTGAAACTTGCCACTTGTCACCAGTTTTAGTATAGCTTGGGTCAAAATGATTAATGTCTTTTTCTGTAGTTATTTCTATCGAGCCAAAGGTTTTTTGAGTTTTATAGCTATGATCACAGCCAATGATTGCAACATCCCTAAAACCCATATGCAAAGCTAACTGTAACGCAACATAAGTAACTGTTCCGGATGTACCAATGTTCCATGAACAGTCTTGTGCAAATGAAAATGCGTTTAAATATGATGAGTACAAATAAATAACATTCTTGGATTGCAGCATGTCCTTGTGAAATTTGTGATGAAGAAATAAAGATATTTCAGTCGTATTAAAAAAGTCTAGATTTTGACTAAAAGCTATCGGATCAACACAGACAATAGATGATGGACGAAAAGATGATTTATCAAATAAAAGGTTAATCTTGTTTAATCCAAAAGTATATATACCATCCAGGTTTGACAAATTACTCTTTAAAAGTGAAGGCCCATTACAAATAATTACAGCTTTTTCATTCGCATACTTATCTTTAAGATTTAATAATCGAGTTCTAGATACCCAGGAAAGAGGATAAATATCCCAGAACATCCTTCTACTTACTTCTAAGCAACTTCTTAGAAAGATACGATACGGATTAATACTTTTACGTTGATATGAAAAAGGATTATTAACCATCTGTCAACCCATAATCTAGAGTAACGGCAAGAGACTTGAAATACATTTAGCGGATTGAATTTTATGAAAATCAACAAAACTTTTCCAATCCTCTAGTTCACTCCACTCCGATAAGAAAATAAAATCGATTTTAGTATTAGCAGTTACTTCGTAATCATACTTACTATCTCCAAAGAATACGCTTGGGAAAAAGATTTTTTCTGCCCTTAACTCTCGTTCAAGGATTGTTTTTTTGTCATCTGGACTCCCAAATATACCACCATCAAAAAACCGATGAATTCCTCTACGCTCGAATACTTCCCGCAGCTCAGTTTGATCACCACCTGATACAACTAGCCATTTAGCATTAGGTAATGCTTTTCGAAACTCACTTAGACCTGGGGCCATTTCACAGGAACATAACCCTTCCCGAACATGTGTAGCATATGCTGTCAAAAGCAGACTCAGTTGTTCTTGATCAATAGGAGTTTTAAGAATCGACTGAAAAAAATAGTTGAATTTACGATAACGTGAAACTCCTCCATGATTGATGTGGTATGTTTTTAGAGCTTGAGCAGCTTTTTGTCCATAGGGTAAAGCCGCATGATAAAAACCTTCAGTTTTTAATTTGTTTGAATTCAGTATTACACCGTCACAATCAAAAATAAAGGTCTTATATCTACCTAAGTCAAACATACGCCACCTTTTTGTTCAGAAGAGATTCAGCAATAACAAAATCTTCGTCCCAGTCAATATCAAATCCCTTAATTTTATCTAAAGTATAAAGAAAAGGATTTTCCCCGATCCTATCATTATAGTTTTTATAAATATGTGCATCACATAAGAAGGCACCACTGTTAACCTCATACAGTGGGTTAATTGTTTGTGTTCTAGGCCATTTTTCAAAAAACCTATCATAGTTGACTGGGCCATTTTGATTCCATATAAAAGATCGCAGTTCAGTAGTCGTCATCAGTGAATCATAGCCTTCATGAAGGCATTTGAAGTAGAGATCAATTATTTGTGTATAAGAATTAGAAGTCAAAAATGGAGATGTCACATGTGTCCAGAGAATATGTCCTTGAGTGATAATTTTAGAAACATAGCGAATTAAGTCATCTGTTTTAGTTTGGCTAGTGCATAAGGAATCATCACGCTTATCGATCACAAGCTTTTCAAGGCTAAGAGTCTTAGCAAACTCAATAATATTATTATCATTAGTTGATAATATTATTTTCTCAATTAAATTTACATTTGCAAGTTGATTAATTTTAATTTCGATGAGTCCGTGATTGAAACCAGCAAATGGCTTTATATTTTTATTTTTTATTCGTTCGCTCCCTTGCCGACAGGGTAAAAAGCATGTCACAGTCATTTTCTTAACCTACTTCGTAAACACTAGCTCTCTTAATTCTATATTTAGTCGGGGTAATAGCAACGAGAGGTAATGCTCCTAAAGTTGAGTTGTAAAGATTCAACAGGTAATCCATTTCATGATTTCGCAAATCATCCGACCCATAACCATCAAAGCCCGCCAATAAGATTCTTTTAGCCCTTCCACTAGTAGCAATTGCCAAGGAGTAGGCAATAACCATCGAAGTAGGTAATATACAATAGTTGTCTTCAAACTTAAAGGTTTCAGATTGTACTACCAAGCCAAAGTCTAAAAGCTTTTTGCCTTCTAGTTCGTTCCTAATATCTTTAGATAACATTGAATATGGAATCACTAGAGGCTGAGGTAAATTTAAGTGTTCTTGACAATCAGCTAATAAGCGAACCGGATGACATGCTGCCCTTAAATCAATTAAATCTGAGGCAATATGAGTCTGCGTATTTAGAGCAATCACAATGGGATGCTGAGAACTGATATAGTTCTCTAAAGCATGCTGATGAGCTTCTACTCCGGGACCGGTTCCTAGAATTAGAACATCTCTACCAGTAATCAATGATTTTGGAGACCAAGTTCCGATAGGTTCTCCGGTATAGAAATGTCGTGCTGAATTAAGAGCATTAAGACTAAACTTCTTCCCACCTGATGATTTTAGATGATCAATTACACCCAGAATATCCTCATCCAGATAGCGATTATCTGCTAGCATTTCTTGAATATAAGTCGGGTGAATACCATACTTCCCAGCCAAGTAGTAGTATGTGTTTGTTCCCCAACCATACTCATGTTGCAGTGGGCTGAAGTAATCTGCAACCAGTCCCATCAAAGGTATGATGTTGCATGGCACGTCAGGGCGAATTTCAGCTAGTTCAATAACAAGATATTCAGTTTTAGCATTGCCGGCTCCACGTCCCATACCTGTTACAGTTGCATCAATCCAGGTGACACCGTCATTAACTGCTTGCACACAGTTAGATAGTGCTCGCCCCATATTATCGTGGGTATGAATCCCTAGCTCTCCTGACCAGCCTTCGCGCAGAGCTTGGATAATCTCCGATGTTTGTTTAGGATTCATGCTACCCATGCTATCGGCAAAGTAGAGCACATCTAAATGATAACGGCTAGCAATTTGGGCCAACTGTTGAACTTCAGCTAATGAACGATCTGCAACTTGCATTAAGTTAATGCCTACCTGATAGCCTTGATCTTTCAACCATTCACATCCCAATAAAGTTTGTTCAAATTCATAGTAGTGACAAGGAATACGGACTAATGAAACTGGAGAGTCACTAGCTGGCTTAAACAACAAATTAAGGGCAGGTATTATTCCATCTGGATACTTAAGCAACTCACTCGCATTGACCATTACCCCAATCTTTAAGTTCTCTGGTATTGCCAAGCTATGGATAAATGTATCGGTAGTATATGCACACCCACCCAAAAAATCATCCTGAGGAAATCCACGGAAGCCCAGCTCAACGTAATCTACAGAAATGGCAGCCATCGACTGGAGATATTTATGAATTAAATTTTGTGAGAAATTCCAAGAGTTGTAGTATCCACCATCTCTTAAGGTACAGTCCAATAGCTTGATCATAATTACTGAATTGGGGGTACTAAATTTTGTTTTAGCTCATACAATGATACCATACACGACACATTTTTTCACTTTCTATGACAATAAACAAAGCTTAGGTTTAGACCGTCTTTATTGTTTGAAAAAACCACAACACTAACATTTCGGTTTTACGATTTTAATCAATTTCAATTAATTCCAAGTAGGGGGCAAAAATAATTTATATGTAGTATTTAGAAGCCACAAAGAAAAGCATGAAGAAAAGCCAACAAACAAAGCTTTCAGTATTTAAATTTGTTCAGAATAATTTATATAATGCTATAGTTTATTCAACACAAGAATAATAGAATACGCATTTATGTCACAATCATTATTAAATTTTGTATTTAGAATATTCGACAGATTCATGCGAGATTATGAAAAGTTTAAAATTAAACGGATGAAAAGCTGTTTTAAGTCCTGTGGTAATAATGTTGAAATTAATAATGTAACAATTACTCCTTGGCCAAAAGTTGAAATTGGGAGTAACGTTATCATAAATTCATATACAAATATTTTTGCTGGTGGGGGAGTAATAATTGGTTCGGGGACACTTATTTCCAGTAATTGTGTTATTGTCAGCGTGACCCACCCGACTGACACCACTGATCGATTTAATGCAGAGTGTATTCGCAAGCCTGTTACTATTGGTCAAAATGTTTGGATTGGGGCTGGGGTGATTGTCTTACCAGGGGTGCATATTGGCGATAATTCTGTTGTTGGGGCTGGAGCCATTGTTACAAAAGATATTTCGTCAAATACAATTGTCGTTGGCAATCCGGCACGAACTTTAAGAACCATGGAGTTCTAAATTTTGCCATACAAAAATATAATTTTCTGGCAGATATTTTTTAACGTCCTCAGAATATCTTAAATATTCACGGTTTTATCTTAAAGCTCTTTGAAGCAAGCTATAGGAAGATGCGTATATGTAATAGACCACTAGCGTTGCCTTTAAGCTTATGGGGAGTTTATTACTATGCAAAATATTATTTAAACTTCTAAGTGACTTTTTAATACTTCCAATTCTAAGTCTCCATTTTTGTTTATCCGTAAATACGACACAAGAAATAATTCTCTTGATTATATTATTTTCATACAGTAATAAATAATTTAAGTAATTATCAATTAGTAGCCCTGATTCATCGAAGTTCCAATGCCTGTGATTAAAGTGAGAAACAAGTACCTTATATTTTTCGGCATAGATGGAGCTTTTATTATCTATATTGAACGCTATAAAGTAAATAAACAATTGAATATTTCTATATTTACTAGCTGTGTATTTTTCAATCATTGTCTCATCTTTTAAGAATGTGAGACCACTGAGTTGATGGCCAAAATAGGAGATTTTTAGAACGGACTTAAACCCTGGTTTTAGGTAAGTTAGCTTGCCTTCATCTCCATGAATAATTCTTATTGTTCCATCGGAGTATAGACGAGAAGACCCAGGAACAATACAGCCTAAGTCACGCCTTGTTGAAATTTGCTCAATAATAAATTTCAAATATTCGTCAGGCAGATAATCATCATCTCCCAAAAACATCACCCATGGAGCAGTTGCAGCAGATAAAGCATTAACAGCATTTACTTCTAAGCCCCTATTGTAATCCTGCTGTAGCAAATGAATTTTCAGTGATGAATTCGCAATATATTCTTGGACTGCTTTGACTGTATTATCACTTGAGCAATTGTCAGAAATAATAATTGCAACTTGAGTAGGGTTGGGCAGCTTGGAAATTTGAGAGTTTAATAAATCAAGATTTTTAATTAAAAACTCTTCTCGATTAAATGTTGGGATAAGAATTTCTAGGAGCATATAAAACCTTTATACTTGATGTTGGTTTTTAACCCAAACAAGTTGTTTTACTATACCATCAATTTTACTTAGTTGAGGTGACCATTGGATTAGAGTCCTTGCCTTACCTGTATCTGCGACAAAAACCTTTTGATCAGAGTGCCGCCAGTCTAATGATTTGTACAATAACTTGATCCCCAATATCTCTTCCAAGTGATGAAATAGCTCGAGCAAGGATAAGCTATTATCCATCCCACCACCGATATTAAATATTTCACCTTGAATTCGATCTCCAATTTCAAATGCTTGATGATATAGTCTAACCAAATCATCTGCATGAAGAACATCTCGCACCTGCTTGCCATTTCCTGCGATAGTAAATGAATCAACGGATAAGCCCTCTTTCATCCGCTTTTCCTGTTCGAGAGCTTGGGCAATAAACCATCCCACCCACCCTTGATCAAATGTAGAAAACTGACGGCCACCAAAAATCGAAGAGTGACGAAACACAATTGTTTTTAGACCAAAATTTCGATGCCAATCTCGCACATATTGATCTGCTGCTCCCTTAGAACAACCGTAGGGACTTGAGAAATCAAGGGGGTAATTCTCATCTAAGCCATGGGGATAATCAGGAGCTATAAATCGAGTTTCTCCCTCAATAAAAGCTAAATTTTTTAACTCTCCGTAAACCTTATTGGTACTTGAGTAAATGAGAGTTGCATCTGGAGCAAAGTGTCGAGTTGCCTGAAGGATATTAAATGTGCCAACAACATTAGTTAAAAAATCTCTGTAAGGATCTGTCATTGAAGTTGTCATCGCAACTTGACCAGCCAAATGAGCAATTCGATCAAATCTGCCATGAGTCTTAAAAAAGTGCTCAACATCAGTTTTATTAGCAACATCAAATTCCTCAATAGTTAACTGATTCTTAGCTGCTTTTTGATTGAGCCATTCCTTATTTTTCTCAGAGCCGAGACGAAAAAGAGCGTCAATAATCAATACTTCGGCACCCTGATCTAAGTAAAACGAGGCAAGATTACTACCCAAAAAACCGCAGCCACCCGTAACCAGAACTTTCATGGTCTTACCTCGTTCGTATAGCTATTTACTAATTCCGCTTCATGCATTAACTGCAGGGCAGTATCTAAGGAGTGCTTAGGATACCATCCAAGAGAGTTTAGTACTTGAGTTTTGGCCTGCGAAATCATTATTTCATTCTCTCGATAGGGTATTACACCAAAATTAAGATGTGAGCTGGAGAGTGTAATTCGATGAATCATTTCAACTAATTCACGAATCGAAATTACATTACCTGTCCCTACTTCAACTTGAAGAAAATCACTATAAATTTTTTCTAAGTTATTAAACAGAAACAAGTAAGCGGAAATGACATCATCGATATAAATAAAGTCTCTTTTTTGCTCTCCAGGAGTAAGGTCAATAGACCTAAGGTTTTGGAGACACTTTTTCATGATACTGGTTACAAATTTTGAGTCATCATCACCAGGACCATAAATATGTTGTAGTTTAATATTAAGAAATTGTATCTTTTTGTTTTTTAATAATTGCCTTGCCCAGTCAAGAAAATGTTTCTTGCTCAATGCATAGTAATTTAAATGCGAGTCAAGAATAGTATCAGTATTAAAAAAGGTAGTGGTATTAAAATAAATTGCGGTTTCAAGTAAGTCAAGAGGAAATTCTATATTAGACTTTAGGATTGTTGCTGCTGACTCAGCATTCCTTCCATAGCAGGTAGCCGTGTGAACCACTATATCAATCTGCTTCAGATCTTGAAACGGTTGGTGCAACTCACATTGATCGATATCATAAATAATACACTCAGATAGTATATTTTTAATACGAGTTGCGTTTGAGAAACTTCGCTTTAAGATGACAACCTGATGGCCCTGGTCAAGAAAGGCACTAACTAAATGACTGCCAAGAAAACCTGTTGCGCCAGTAACTAAAACCGTAGTCATAGATTATTGCCTTTACCTATTATCGATTCAAAACCCAATGTTGAATTACAGAGGAAATCGGAATCTAAAACCTTCTCAATCATATAAGGGAAATCATACTGACGTAAACTTTCATTCTCTTTTAACACATATTGAAGATCATCTCGCTGGTAAGCAAGAGCAGTGAGGGAGCCAACTGAGCGATGACCTGATGGAGACTGCCATTTCAACAAATGAGCTAATAAAGTGACTAACCAACTCTTAATTTCATTTTTTTGACTAATCTCCACCGAGACTAGCCTTTGAGCCGGATATTTCCAGTTCGAACACTCGATCCCATGACTAGCTAAAGCATGGGCTTGTTTGCTAACCCAAGTGTAAAAGTTTTGTTTATACTCTGATGAATTGGACATCATTAATTTAGCTTAAAATTTAACTTGTTGACATAGCCGTTTGCATTGTTATCTGAAAATTAATAGAACTTAAAGTTAGCTGCTTTTTAATTCTTAGAATGGGATGAAATAATCGCTATTCATCTTCCTGCTTACTAAATCTCTCCACATAATAAGCAGGTTGCAAAATGAAGATATTGATCAGATAGTCTTGAGAAGTATAGCTCCTAGTGTGTAGTTGCACAATCATAATTTTTGTCCTAATATCTCCAACAAAAGTCTTTGATAACACTCACAACATAATCTAACATTTCCGTAGTTAGTCCTGGATACAGTCCAATCCAGAAACTCCGCTCCATCACATCATCCGTATGTTTCAGATTCCCCACCGTCCGATAATCTAAGCTCTTATAAGCTGGTTGTCGAACAAGATTCCCCCCAAACAATAACCGAGTCCCAATTCGCTGCTCTTCCAAGTATTGGACTAGCTCATTACGAGAGAACAGTGCATCTTCTCTGACATAGAGTAAAAAACCAAACCAGCTTGGGGTCGAATTAGGTGCAGGTTCTGGCAAGATTAAATAGTTCGTTAGGTCTTGCAATTTCTCATACAAAAATTGATAGTTGGCCTGGCGTTGGGCAATAAATTGAGGTAACTTTTCTAGCTGGGCTACACCAACAGCAGCCTGCATATCAGTCATTTTCAAGTTATAACCCACATGGCTATAGGTATATTTGTGATCATACCCAAAAGGTAAAGTGCCTAATTGCCAGCCATACCGCTTGTTACAGGTATTATCTACACCTGGTGGACACCAACAATCCCGCCCCCAATCTCGGAAAGATTCAGCAATTTTTTTTAGGCGAGTGTCATTAGTCAAGACAGCCCCCCCTTCGCCCATGGTCATGTGATGCGCTGGATAAAAACTGACGGTGGCTAAATGTCCAAAGCTGCCGGTTTTCTGTCCGTTATATTCGCTACCAACCGCATCACAATTATCTTCAATTACCCAGAGATCATATTTTTCGGCAAATGCCATAACTGCATCTAGATTGAACGGATTCCCTAATGTGTGAGCAACCATAATAGCCTTGGTTTGGGAAGAATAAGCCGCTTCTAGTTGAGAAACATCAATATCATAAGTTCCCAATTGAATGTCTAAAAAAACTGCCTTTAGTTGATTTTGAAAAATAGGATTAACTGTAGTGGGAAAACCTGCGGCCACGGTAATAACTTCATCACCAGGCCGGAGCCGTTTATCACCTAATCTCTCTGAGGTCAGAGTAGAAAGGGCTACTAAATTAGCGGAAGAACCTGAATTGACCAGAAGACAATGCTTGACACCCATCCATTCAGCAAAACGGGCTTCAAATTCTGCGGCATACCGGCCTGTGGTCAACCAAAAATCTAAGGAGGAATCTACAAGGTTAACTAACTCATGCTCATCAAAAACCTTACCAGAAACCGGAACATAGGTTTGGCCTGGATGAAACTCTCGTTTGGCAAATTTATATTGATAGAACTCTTTAACAGTATCAAAAACTTTTTCCCGCAAGGACTCTTCTTGATCAGGTATTCCAGAGGGTTTAATTGGGGTCTGGGTCATGATTTTTGTCCTATAACGTAACTGAGCGATCTGAAGATTCTTTGTGCTGCGGCCTAACTTGGTCTCGGGAATAGTCCTGAATCTGATCAAGAGTTAGCTTTCGAAGATCACTATATTGCTGGCTTGAATCAAGTTGACTGGCCTGGCGATACCAATGAACTGTTTTTTCAATAGTTTGCTCAAAGCCCCAAACGGGCTGCCACCCCAATGTATGAAACGCCTTGTCTGTTGTCAAGTTTAAGAGTTTGGCTTCATGGAGGGCAGTTGGGCTTGAGCAATCTTGCCAGTGGCCTGGCCAATAGTTGAGGATAGTGGTCACAAGTTCTTTTACAGGGCGGTTTGAACTCAGGTTTGGGCCAAAATTGAATGCAGTGTCAAAAAGATTTACTGAGGCTTTCGGCTCAAGAATTTGGTAGTAGAGCTTCTTAGCTAAGAGTAAATATCCTCCTAAAGGTTCTAAAACATGCTGCCAAGGACGAGTAGCTTGCGGGTTTCTGACCGGAATAGGCTGTTGAGCATGCAAGGAACGCATCGCATCAGGAACAATTCGGTCTTCAGCCCAATCTCCCCCACCAATAACGTTTCCAGCCCGTGCGGAAGCAATCTTGATGTTGATATGAGAAGAATTAAAGAAACTACGTCTCCAACTAGCAATGGCAATCTCGGCCCCAGCCTTGCTACTACTATAAGGGTCGTAGCCACCTAAGGCATCCTCTTCTCGGTAGCTGTAAACCCACTCTCGGTTTTCGTAGCATTTATCTGTCGTGATAAAGACCGCAGCACAGGGATGAGCCAATTTCTTGAGAGCTTCTAAAACATGGATTGTACCGAGAACATTAACGTCCCAAGTTTGTAACGGCTCTATATAACTCCGGCGGACAAGAGGCTGAGCTGCTAAGTGGAGGACGATGTCAGGCTGAAACGAAATAATTTTCTGAACAAGGGTTTCAGCATCTCGGATATCTCCTAGGTGATAGTCAATCTCCTTCTCAAGTGAAAGTTGCACAAAAAGAGAGGGGTTAGTTTCAGGTTCTAGGCTATAACCATAAACCACGGCCCCCAATGACATTAGCCAAAGTGTTAACCAACTTCCCTTGAAGCCAGTATGGCCGGTTAGAAAAACTCGCTTTCCTTGCCAGAATTCGGTCATGACCATACCTTCCAGGGAGCCTTCCAGGCCTGCCACAGTTCTTCTAAATGATTTTTATCTCGCAACGTGTCCATGGGTTGCCAAAATCCCTGATGCTTGTAGGCTGCCAACTGTCCTTTTTCTGCCAAAGTGTTGAGGGGTTGTTGCTCCCAAACCGTAGCATCTCCTTCAATCAGGTCAAAGACTTGAGGCTCCAGAACAAAAAACCCCCCGTTAATCCAACCACCATCTCCCTGAGGTTTCTCTTTGAACCCAGTAATGCCGTCCTGTTCACCTAATTGAAGAGCACCATATCGACCTGGAGGTTGAACAGCAGTCAATGTGGCCCATCTACCATGCTGATGATGAAAGTTTACTAACTCCCGAATATCAATATTGGCAAGACCATCACCATAAGTAAAGCAGAATGTTTCATGCCCAACATAAGATTGAACTCGCTTAAGCCGCCCACCAGTCATTGAAGAATCTCCAGTATCAACTAAAGTAACCTTCCATTTCTCAGCTTTTTTTCGATGAACCTCCATGTAGTTCAAGTCCATATGAAACGTGACATCCGACATATGAAGAAAATAGTTTGCAAAATATTCCTTAATTACATAACCTTTATAACCACAGCAAATAATAAAATCATTAATTCCAAAATTGCTGTAAATCTTGAGAATGTGCCATAGTATTGGCCGACCTCCTATCTCTACCATTGGTTTAGGTTTAAGATGTGTTTCTTCACTGATCCTTGTCCCCAATCCACCAGCCAATATCACTGCCTTCATAAAATAATAGCCTTAAATTATTTAACTGTTTAATAATGAGAAGTGAACCTTGTGAATGTCTCAAGATAAAATTGAATGTCTTAGTCTAGTACATAAGCAAGAAGTTTTAAATATTTGATTGCCAGATTTAATTTAAAAAATATAAATATTAAGAGACATCTTTGCTCATCTGAGCTAATTTAATAAAGTTCGGTGAAGTCTGCAAAAGTTCTTCGTAAGTACCCTGGGCGATTAAACATCCCTGGCTCAGCAAAAAGATTTGGTCGCAGTTTCTTACCGTCGAGAGGCGATGAGCAATCATAATAATGGTTCTTGCTTGAGATGCTTGAGTTATGGCATCCATAACCCTGGCTTCAGTTTCATTATCCAAGGCACTTGTCGCTTCGTCAAATACTAAAACTGATGCTTGCTTATATAGTGCCCGGGCAATTCCTAACCGTTGACGCTGTCCCCCAGATAGTTTTACCCCCCGTTCACCGATCAATTGCTCATACCCCTCTGGTTGTGACTCAATTAATTCAGCAACCTGAGCCTGGGTTGCGGCCCATCGAACTCGCTCTTGATCTATCAAATTTAAAGGAACACCAAACGCAATATTTTCTGTAAAGCTCGCATCTCGTAAATAGATAAACTGAGGTACATGAGCTAGCTGTGACTGCCAGGCCTGGAGTATGAAGTCATCTTGTAAATCAGAATCTCCAATCAGAATTTTACCTTGACTAGGTTTAAGCAAGCCTAGAATTAAATCAATGGTTGTACTCTTACCACTACCAGTAGTGCCCACAAATGCAACTCGGTTGCCTTCAGGAATCATCAAGCTCACATCCTGCAAAGTCCAAGTTTGCTCAGATTGATAGCGAAAAAAAACATTTACTAAGCGAACCGACTTATCAGGTAATGGGTCTAAAAAACCCAATAGAGACTTTTCTTTAGCCTTGAGACTTTTGTTAGCAAATGGTGCAACCTTATGAATTGAAGCTTGGGAACTTTTAATGCCAGCAATACTGGCAAAGCAAGTTTGCAGAGGTTGTAGTATGCGATAAGCACCAAGGGCAATAGACCCAAGAATAGGCAACTGTGACTCAATACCCTCACCCTGAAAGAACAAAAACAGTGAAATACATACAATCGAAATCATCGATAATGACTCAATAACATAGCGTGGATATTGTGCCTTAAAATTCAGGGATACACCATTCATCCTAAATGAGCGATATAAGTTGTTAAAGCTTTTGGAGAAGATTTCTTGGGTGTCATCAATGATGATGTCACGAATTCCTCCAAACCCTTCTTGAGCAATTTGCATACTCTTACGAAAGTTTTGAGTTCTTGCGAGGCCATCTAGATAGAGTGTTGCTCGTGTTTTTTGATATATTGCCCAATATGCCACAAACATGATGAGGATTAAACTCAGCATAATAGAAGGTGATATTCTAATTAGGGAAATACCTAAAGCGATAACGATCAAAATATTTGAAAAAAGGCCTAATAAACCTGAAATAAAAGCTGATACGGTTTCAACATCCTGGAATATTAATCCCAGAATATAGCTACTATTCTGCTCTAAATGCCAAGCGTAGGGACGATATAAAACATTTCGAAATACCAAGGATGATAAATCACTAGAGATCAGAGCCGCTAATCTCAGCTGTCCGGCAATTACAGCAATTCTTAGAACCGCACTCAATACTGCTGCAACAGTAAAAGTACTACCTAGAAGTAGCATTAACACAGATGTATTTAGGTCTGAAACGAAGGGCAAGTAGATTGCTAATTTTTCTGCACCTTTACTAGGGTCAGCTAATACATTCAGAAAAAATACTAGCGTAGCCAGATTACTGACTTCTGCAATTGACGATCCTAGAGACAGGAGCTGCAGTAACAAGAGCTGCTTTTTACGCTTCTTTGATAATAGAGAGAATACAATCAGAATTTTATTTGAGTACTGCTTGACAATATTTTCTTTTTTCAAAATTTAAATTCTCCCTGACCTAAGCTTTTACGGTTGTTGGAATTACTCAAATAGAACACTTATTTCTCAAGTCTTTATAATTTGTAATCTAATGGAATATTGAAACTATTTGGAGGTTGATTTATATACTTAAATCATTATTCTTGGAGTGTTACTTTCTCATGAGGTTTAATACTTTGTCAATAAAACTATTTTCATAAGTTTTTTTATCTGAATCAGAGTGATAATATTTATCTGAATCAGAGTGATAATAGTAGTAATAATGAGCCTGAGATTGTCTAACACCATTAACAACCAAACCTATAATATTCTGTCCAGACTGAATTAGCATATCTTTTGCTCTTTGAGCCGATGGTCGAATTAGTATATCTGGTCTTGCTACCAATAAAATACAATCTGATATTTTCCCTAAAAATAAAGCATCGGCGGCAGCATTTAAAGGAGGGCTATCGATTAAAACATAATCATAAATTACCCTTAATTTATTTAAGAAAGATAAGAAGCTAGATGAGTTAATAATTGTTATTGGATTTGGTGGAGTCAATCCAGATGTAATAATGTCTAGATTACTATTTTCATGATGCATAAATTTTTGATATGGTAAATCTTCAACTAGAATATTGCTCAATCCAATCTGATTTGGAATTTGCCAGCAGTGATGTTGAGCAGGTCTGCGTAAATCACAATCGATAATAGCAACTCGATAACCAATCTCAGTCATAGCCAAACCCAGATTTGCGGTTACTGTGCTCTTTCCTTCACCTTGCGTAGAACTCGTGATCGTAATAACCTTCAACTTTCCGTCAGAGTTAGAGAATTTAATATTAGCCAGTAACATTCGAAAAGACTCACTTGCTGGCAAGCGGGGATCATCCCGAACAACGAGCTTCCCGCTATTCTCAAATTCCTAACCTGATGATGGACTTACTTTCTTCTCTGATTCATATAAAACTGGAATTGTTGCTAAAGTTGGCATAGATGCAAAGATTTCTTGAATCTCATTTTCCGAGTGCACGAAATTATCAAGTTGTTCCAACAAAAAAGCAATTCCAAATCCAATCAGCAATCCAAAAACTCCTCCCAGAAAAATTATTCGTTCGGGGTCTACTGACACAGGAATGGGGCTAATTTTAGCTTGTTGAACAATAACTGCATTACCAACATCTTGATTTTCAGATAGTTGAGCATCTTGGAGTGACTTTAGTAGAGCGGAGTACCTAGCACTAGAGACATCATATTCAAGTTGTAGCTGTAACAATCGCCTTTGAAGGCTGGGTAACTGTTCAACAACTTTGTTTTTCTCATCAATTTTGGATTTTAATAAATCAACCTGTTTTATCAAACTCTTAATTTGAAATTCATTAGTCACGACCTGAGTTAGCAGTGAAATGGTAGAGCTTCCTAGTTGAATTTGGGCTGGACTTTGATTAACTGAATTTTCTTGATTACCCAAAAGTTCAGATATCTGGTTTTGAAGAGCATTACTTTGAGCATCTCTTTGCCGCTTCAGTAACAGCACCTCAGGGTGGTTCTGTCTGTAGCGACTACTTAAAGCCGTTAGTTCTGCCTCTGTCTTTTGCAACTCAACAACTGAAGCTTGGATACCCGCTGACTCTGCAAGTAGCTTTAATTGATTGGCTTTGACAGCAGAAACTCCAAGTAATGCTTCCAGTCCTACCTGTGTATTTTGTAATCCTACTAGCTGTACTTGAGTAGTTTGAATGCTTTGTTGTAAATTGGCTAACTCCTGAATCAGTGAGCCAGTCTGAGCATCTAAAGAGACAATATTGAAATCTTGTTTGAAACTAGTAAGTTTATTGAGATTTGCAATGAGATTCTTTTCCGCATTAGGTAACTGAGACTCAATAAATTCCCGAGCGGCTGTTTTCTGGATTTGACTTAAGCGAATACTATTGGCAATAAAGCTACTCATTAAGTTATCAACAGCTTTGACTGCTACTGCTTGATCTGGACTACGAAATGAGACATTTAACAAGTCTGTTCGGGGAACTTGGCTTACAGACATGCCACTACCTAACTTAGAAGCACTAGTAGAAGGGCTGATGCCAGTTGAGTCTATGTTAAATAACTTGGCAGCCTTCTCAAGCACATTATCCGTTCGAAAGATCGCAATCTGCGTATTCAAGGGATTACCAGCGACACTACTCAAGTCACCGCCTGGCACTCCCTGAATACCGATGAGGGCTGATGCTTGGTTTTGCTTCTGTATCCAAATTAGACCATTGGCTTCATAAACTGGTATCCGGGTAACTGCATATAGACCTGAAAGCACTAAGACGCTGCTAAATGTCAGTGTAAACCCCAGCCAATGCCGCCTAACTAAACCTAAATAAGACTGGATATCGACATCACCCTCTTTAGGTTTGTTGACCAAAAAATTTTCTGAGATTAAGGATTTTTCTTGAGTCATAAATATAAATGATAATTAAGAACTACTGAAAAATGCGAATAAAGGCAGCTGCTGCGCCAAGAGGGCCAAGAACTGTTCCAATTGCATCGAGGAAACGGTAGCCATCACCTTTAGGAATCATGATGACATCGCCATCTTCAACCTGGGTTGGCTCAGTTAATTTCTCGATATTGAGAGTTTTCTCATTAACCGTACCATTAGCTTGTAAGCGATAAAAACGAACCCTAGTTAAATTAGCCTTATCTGTTGGGCCACCCGCTACTGCGATAGCACTACTTAGGGTACTGTCCGGAGACACTTCAATCTCACCAGGCCGCTTAACTTCACCCACAACACGGACTTTAACAGTGGGAGAGCCAAATGCAGATCGGGCTAATAGTTTTTGATCACCTTGGCTCAATGCGGTTGCTTTAGGAATAAAAATTGAGTCACCATCCCGCAAAGAAATATCTTGATTACTGCTACTAGCTTGAATAGAATTCCATAAATTTACGGTCATTGTTTGAGAAATACCATTAACACCAATTCGATTAATGATAATGTCACGAACATCGGCTTCCTTGGTTACACCCCCAGCAGCAGCAATGGCCTGGGCGAGAGTAGGAATGATTCTGGAGCGGGCTGTTTCATCTCCTCCCGAGCCTGATTCTCCAAGAGGAATAGGCTGGAGTTGTAAAGGGCCGGGCCGGCGGACTTCTCCCGCAACCGTTACAGTAAGTGGACGTAAGCTTGTTAGTTGAACTTCCACAGTTGGGTCAACTAGATATTCACTTAAACGACGAGTCAGTTCTTGTTTAACTTGAGTGACCGTTTTACCAGAGACAACAAAGCGTTCAACTAGTGGAATAGAGATAGTACCATCTGGAAGAATGATCTGAGGAGGAAGACCTTTATATTCATCAAATCCTAGGACTGAAACTTGTATTGAGTCTCCAGGCCCCAGTAAGTAAACATTCATGCTGTCTGTTGCCGGAGCCAGGCCAGGGTTGGGACGATAGTTTGGGGCTGGACTGGAGGCTTGTGCCAATACCCTAAATTCTGCTGCCAAGACTGATAAGCCAACAGTTGCTAAAACAAAAAATTGGGTCAGAGTGGCTGTCAAGGGTGGTTTGAGATGGCTGTAAGACATAGGCAAAGCTAGAAAAATCAAAACTACTCAGAGGATTCAGGGTTAGGCTGAATATCAGTCAGTTATAGCAGATGGATAGGCAGAAGTTGTGATCTTGATTACTAATTAGTGAGAAAAATTTTATATTTCCTCGAGGTTTGACAGGAAAACCTTAACACATCGGCTCAGTCGATCAAGGAAGAAGTTAAGGGTGATGATAAGTTTTTCTCAAGGATTTTAGTAATTGCCCAGGCCTGGCCAACTTTAATTAGCGACAAATAATAAATACTGGCCTCCCCAATTGGGCATCTAGAGGTGACAGATCCGGCCAATTTTGACTGGATTCCTTAGATCTTAAAGATTTAAGAGTTTTTGATCCCTTGAACACCTGATCGGCCGCTTAAAAAGTATGCTAAGTCTAGGGTATTGGGTTTAGCCTATTTAACTAAATTTTGGGCCAAAGTATTTACCTTAAGGGAGAGTAGTCGTCATGTTAGGTTCTATGGGGCAGTTGAGGGTCGTTCAACCTGGGCTGACTAGTAGTGCTCTAGGGGCAATGGCTTTATTAGGATTGATGACAGTCAACGGGGCAGTTGCAAAGGCGGCCACTCCTCCCCCCACTGCGGTGACTCCAGCCCCAATTCCAGCTTGGATCACGGCCTTAAAACTATCCCCCGATCAAATTCAAAAAGTCCAGGCCATTGAAGTAAAGTTCAAACCCCAGGCCAGGAGCCAACAAATCCAACTGAATCAGGCTGAATCCCTCTTGGAATCTCTTTTGGTGAAAGGAGCGAGCAATGAGGATATCCGCGCCCAGCACCAAGTGATTCAAAATTATCGGCGGCAGTTAGAGGTGACACGTTTGGAAGCAGCCCTCGAAATTAAAGACGTTTTAACTCCAGCCCAGCGGCAACAATTGGCGGAACTGAATCAGCAGCGGTTGACCCGACTCCGAGATTTAGTCTTGGGCAGTAGCGGGACAACACCTCGGTAAACAGGGCTATATCTCTCAATTAGCAGGAGATTAAGCGTCTACCGAACCACAACCCCGTACCAAGACACACTGAGGATAGAGAGAAATGCCACTGGAGTTAGTCATCACGGTGGGGGCCCTATTAATTTCTTGGTTTGTCTTTACTGGCCTGGTGCGATTGCTTAAGGTGACGGTAGGAACGGCCTTGAAAATTGCCCTTATTCTCTTTGCCCTACAGGTTTTCTTTGGGATTGGCCCTGAGGCCCTAGGAGAGCGGATACTTCAGCTTTGGGAGCAACTCTTAGGAAAAGGGAAGTAGGCGAGTCACGATGGAGACAGTTGTAAGCGATTAGCCCACAGGCCTGGGAAGGAGTCAGGAATCGGTATTGCGCCCACCACCCGTTGATAAAATTCCGCCGGCCCGACCCAACCAATCACCGCATAGGCATAACCTTGGGTTTTCATCATCTCAAGGGTTAGCTGGGTTAAAATTGTGCCAATTCCCAGGCCCCGCGAATCCGCATCCACCCCCATCGGCCCAAATAACCCTAATGCCGCCGTATCGTAACAGGCAAATCCCAAAAGTTTTCCATTCTGGACGGCAATTAAACAGCGGGATGGTCGCTGGTACAGGGCAATCTCGGCTTCACTAACCCAACCTAGACTAAATCTTGCTTTGACCCAATCTAAAATTAAATGAGTTTCAGAACCGAGGGGCTGCCGATAAATTATGCCTTGCTGCTTATGGTTTAAAAGAAGGGCGGAATTAACCTCTAATTGATACAGTTTGACCAGCATATCCATAAGAACACAAAGCTTAAAATTAAGGCCAAAAATTTTCATCTCGAATCTGTTGAGAATCAAAGCAAGGACTTTCTGGAAAGATAGATTCTGTTAATCCAGTCTCCCGAATGGCTAAATCACGCCCATCCAACCAGGCCTCGGCTAAGGCTTCCTCCCAACGAGATTGAAGACCAGGATTTCGGTACAGTAGGCGACTGATTTTACGACGTTGTTCGCGAATGGTTGCCCGCCAGGAATTTCCTTGGTGTTCAGGTTGATATTTCCCCTTCAAAAGATGGCCAATTAAAACTGCCAGACGGGAACTGAGTTGATCATAATGACGATTCCCCAAGTCTGATAATTCCTCAGCCAAATGTTCCCAGTCTAATCGCTCAATTTGACGCTGACTCAAGGCCTGGGCCTGTTGATGTGCCCAAGTATAAAAGTCCTGCTCGTATAATGATTGCTTAAGTGTCATGGGACTGCCCTAAAATACGACCCGTTGATACAAAGACTGTATCGAAATCTGGAAATTAATTGACATTAAAGCCAACACACTCTCTTGACCTTCAAGCGGCTGGAATAACCATTGCCCATCATCCCGTTTACTAAATTGCTCCACATAATAGGCGGATTGGGAAATCAAAATATATTCTTGCAAGCTGGGCAAGAGGCGGTAAAACCCAAATTTCCGAGTTCGGTTATAATTTGCTATAGAGTCCGATAACACTTCAATAATCACCTTGGGATTCGTCACCACCACCGGATTGTTACCTTGATAAATGGGTTGACCCTTAACAATCAAAACATCGGGGTAAGTATAGACTCGACAGGGTTCAATTCAGGCTTTAACGTCATTGATATAGGTGTAATAGTCTTGACCATCAATGGTTAGGGGAAAAAGCCGACAAAAATTGAGCGCAATTTGGTTGTGATAGGTCGTCCCGCCGGTCATGGGGATAATTTCTCCGTCAATATATTCATTTCTAAACTCGGCAATTTCCTCCAAAGCTAAATATTCTTCGGGACTGTAGTACTTAACATCTGGTTGGGCAATCATTGTTCTTCTCCCTAACAGCCCTGACAAAAATTCTTGATCACGATTACCCCACACCTTAGCATTTTCATCCCCAGGCCTGGCTCCGATTAAATTTAGCTTTTGCCGTTACGTTGGACATAGTGATTGTTGTAGTGAATCCTTGCTCCGGCCCAGTGCAGTTTTTCCCGCAGAGTTTGATAAAAAGAGTAATGATCTTTCAAAACAATAAATCGGGCTTCACAGTTAGCCATGGAGACATCTACCCGCTGGCCTGGCCAGATTGAGGTGGCCAAGACTCCATCCATCCAAAGTTTGGTTGTTAAATTTCGATCTTCGAGGGGCCAAATGCTAACAATCGAGCGGGCCGGTAAAACAATCGGGCGACTGGATAAACTCAAAGGACAAATCGGGGCCACCGCAATCGCCTCCATCCCCGGATGAATAATCGGCCCATTGGCTGCAACCGTATAGCAGGTGGATCCGGTTGGAGTCGCGACAATCATCCCATCGCCTTGATATTGATCCACCACATCCCCATCTATTTCCATTTCTAAGATGGCTGTGAGCATCCGGTCGGCCGAAGCGGGTTTGATGCACATTTCGTTGAGGGCTAGGTATTTTTCCCCTACGGGTTCAGATTGGGGTCGCGGCCCTTCATAGGCCTGGGCCTGAAGCATCATCCGTTGTTGCATGGCATATTGGTCACGGCGAAGTCGCTGTAACAGGGTAGTCGTATCTTGAAAGAGTTCAAAGGGTTCTGTCAAAAAACCCAAATGCCCCCCCACATTCACCGCCAACATCGGGATCCCTTCTGGAGCCAAATGCCGTGCTGCCGCTAGGGCCGTCCCATCTCCCCCCAGAACAAAAGCTACATCAATCGGGCGATTCACCGAAGCCATAAACACGGGATAGGGATTGTCCTGGGGGCCGCTGGGGCCAACGAGGATGCGACATCCTTCCTGTTCGAGGATATGGCCCAGGGTTTCTGCCCAACGTTGGCTAAAGGCATCTCCAGCTTTGTAAACAATTAGGGCCTGGGCTAATTCCACAGCAAAATCTCCTGAGGGTGACTCAGTTTTTAGGGCGGGGGCTAAGTACAGTTATAGTTTCCCAAAGTACAGGTAAATATTACTGTTCCAAACTAAATAGAAGCGATGCCAACATTTCCTGATTGATTGTTTCTGCCACCGTGGTGAGGATGGGTATCAACTTGGCCTGGAGGGCGCACAGGAGGGCCTGGTGTAGATCAGAAGGGGAGTTAATCTCTGGGTTTAGGCTCACCATCCGTTCACTCGGCTGCACTGGATCAATCCCGAAATGTAAAACCCCCGCTGAACGAAATACAAACAAGGCCCGCCTCACCTCGCTTTCGATGATTTGATGATCCAATACAAGCATTATTTTCTTAACTAGATCATTCATTGCCACATTCAGGGGGCGTAACTGGATTAACTCCAGGCCAACTTTTTCTAGAACAGAGGGGCTGGGCAAGCTCTCCTTAAATTGGTAACCATTGGGGTTGACAAGTTCGCCAAAGTCCGCAGCTAGAATCTGACGATAGGTTTCCGGATCATGGAGGGGTTTGGGGAGGACATCCGGCTCAAGGGTAAAAGGCTCCGGAATATCGGCACGGAGAAACAATTTGAGGCAGTTGCCGGCCCGCGCAAGACAAAACTCTGAATCCCGACAGGACAATCGCAGGTATTCGTTAAATCTGACGATACCCAAGGGGAGAAAGATTTGCTTCAGGTTGGGAATGATGACGTAAATGTTAGGTTCAACGAGGCTGGGGAATATTCCTTCCGTTTGAAAAGCTGCCGATTTGGGTGAGGCATAAAAATACGCGTTCAGGATTTCTTGAATCTTCTTGGCGGCCTCAATGGGATCAACGGAGGTTAGGGGTGAAATTTTACTGGCCAGGCCATCGGCAAACTCCAGCATCGCTTTTCTAGGACTCATGACCGTATTAGAGTTTTGAGGCTGAGGGAGTTCTGAGGTGGGGCGTTTCCGTCTTCTTCTGCGTCTGTTGGCGGGATCGCTATCTGTCGGGTTCAATGGGGGGGGTGGCGTTGACTCTTCCTCAGCTACATCAGCGGCAGTAACCGAAACCTCTGGCATAGCAGGAGTGGGAGAGTCAGGGAGAACTTGGCTGCGGAGGATGGGGCGGGGAGTGGCGGATGGTTGAGTCTCCCCAAGCGTACCAGAGAGGGCCTGCTTACGGTTGTCAACGGGATAGGGAATCTGAATAAAGTGATGACACATGGCCTGGAGTTTCTTACTGGCAGAATTGTCATAGGCACACCCAACCAGCAGTTTTCCATACCAACGGAGTTTCTCAGCAAGGGAAGCAAAACCACCATCCCCAGAGACAATCACCACACAGCTAACAATGGGGTTTTGTTGAACTAAGTGAATCGCATCTACAGACAATTGAATATCCGTAGCATTTTTCTTGATGTCATGTTCAAAGTTAATAAATTGCTCGGGCTTAATCCCTAACTGACTAATTTCTTGACGAATGGGTTTGAGGGCACTATTACTCCAATCCGCATAAGCATATTGCCCGACAATTTCCCCGACAATTTCAACAGATTTGATTTGCTCTAAGATGTCCTTGATCGAAACGCGAGAAATATGCCCATTGCGATTTTTGTATCCTTCCGTCAGGTTTTCAATATCAAATAAAATAACGGTCTTGAGCTTCCCAGAGTTGGTAGAGAGGGAAATTGTGTCTCGATTAAGGGACGGTAATGCCACCAGGCGTGGACTGGAAACCACTGGCAGCATGGCCTGGATCTCATCCATTCGGGCGGCCAAGGTGGAGTGGATTTTGCTGAGTTCCTGCTGCTGGGTCTTTAATAACTGGGTCTGAGTCTGTTGGTAGGTGTGGCCGAGGGCCTGGAGTTGGGATTGTAATACTGCTAAGTCAACCCTAAGTGTGTCTTTCTCCTGGGCCGGGTCAGCTTTTGTCGTTGAGTCTTGCTGCTTCCGTGACTGTGTTACCGCACTGCCCCCCAATGCCCCCAGGCCACTGCTTAAAATAATTGCCACTGGGTCTTTCAACGTCAAGGCCAGGGTTGAAATGGTGCCAGCAGCGAGGGTACTGAGGGTAATAATTAACCAAGATTGAGTTGGGGAGCGAAACAGATTCATAAAACGAGTCTAAGACTTGCGTAAGTCCTTAGCCATATTGCGGAATATATCCAAATTGTTATCCCGTTGCCGCCGTTCCGATACTTCTGGGGCGGGTTGGTTCACATCTTCTAGGGTAGGTTCAATAGCAGCCCGATTTTTAGCCTCAATATCAACTTTTTCTAAAGATGAAACCACTTCAATCACTTCGGCCCCCTCTTTGGCTCCCCCTGTGGCTGGAAAGGTCTTCCGTACTGCCTTAGCCGTCCGCATATAGTCAATATTGCCAAAGGTTTTTGCTTCATCCGGATCTAGAAAAAACTCTTGGTTTGGCTTTTCTGGTTTAGGAGCGGCCGCCTTGGCTGCTTTTTTACCCCCCAACAACCCATCAAATAACCCCATACCGCCACCTACCGTTAAGAAAAGAATCAACTCCCCATAGTTTAATGTCAAATCCTAGGTTTTACAAAGGTTTACACTAAGTCCGTAGGGGGATTATTACAGAAATTCTCTCTATTCTGAAAAAGCAGAAAACTCAGTTCGTTAGAATGGGCAGTAATCCACTGCGAGATGAGTTCCATGGCCGCACCAGTCTCCTTAGTTGGCTTAAAAGCAGATCAATTTCGCCACCCCCTTGATCAGCAGGCAACCCAGGCCCTGAAGCAACTCCCTGGCATGGATATCTTGGTGCGAAACCTCCTGGCCCCAGTGGCTGAACCCGTTTTTTATTTGGAAAATATTAGCTCTAGCCTCTTAGTCAGCCCGAAGCAACTCCCAGAACTCCACCAGCTCCTGCTCCAGGCCTGTCAAATTTTAGATGTGGAAGTGCCGCAACTCTATGTCCGCCAAAATCCAGTTCCCAATGCCTATACCCTGGCCATGCGCGGCAAGCAACCCTTTATCGTCATACACACGTCGCTGTTAGATTTACTCACTCCAGCCGAAATCCAGGCCGTGATTGCCCATGAACTTGGCCACCTCAAATGTGAGCATGGGGTTTACCTCACCTTGGCTAACTTAATTCTCCTAGCCGCCGGACAATTGAGTCCCTGGGGAACCATTTTGGCCCAGGGGATGCAAACCCAACTCATGCAGTGGTTACGCTGTGCGGAATTAACCTGTGACCGGGCAGCACTTTTGGTGGCTCAGGATGCGCGAGTTGTAGCTTCGGTGTTGATGAAACTCTGTGGGGGAAGTCGCACCTATCAGAACCAACTGAACTTGGATGCCTTTCTCGCCCAGGCCAAAGCCTACAGTCAATATCGAGATCAATGGGGTGATCTTTATAAAGATGTCCAAACAGCCCAGCTCACCCATCCTTTACCCGTGCTGCGGGCCTGGGAACTCCTAAATTGGTTTGATAGCCCTGCCTATGGGCAACTGTTGCGCACCTACACCCGTAAATCACTGATCTAGTAGGATAGGGTCAGCCTTCTTAGAAATTATGGAGAACAGAGGCGTAATGGTTTCGCGACGGGTCAAACGCGGGGGGCGGCAATTTTGGCAGGAGTTTCGGGATTTTGCAGTCAAGGGTAATGTGATTGATTTATCCGTAGCCGTCATTGTGGGGGGTGCCTTTGGGAAAATTGTTTCCTCCTTTGTGGCCGATATTTTAATGCCCCTAATTAACCCCTTGATTCCGGGTGGCAATTGGCGCGAGATTGTCATTGGGCCGGGGCTAAAGATTGGCAGTTTCGCGGGCAATGTCTTGGATTTTGTTGTGATTGCCCTGGCTATGTTTTTGATCATTCGCGTCGTGATTCGCCAAAACCCACCCCCACCAACCCCAGTTTCTGAACGGGAATGTCCCTACTGTTTGGAACTTGTCCCCATTGCTGCGATCAAATGCCGGGCCTGTGCTTCAGAACTTCCCTCGAAAAGTCAGTCCTAAGGTGGGCGGCAGGACAACTTTATTCCTCAAAAAAATAGTCTGATGAATGAATTTCTTGATTGGATTTAGTTTGGGGCCTGGGTTAGCCATGTGGTCAAGTCCATAGGGGTTTGAAAATCTAAAAGGGCTTCTGCCAAGTTCTCCAGTTCCGAAACAGGAAGATCGCGAATCTGCTGACTGAGATCATCCGACAGAGGGCCAAATTTATGCTGGAGTAGCCGCAAGGTTAACAAAGCCTCACCTTCTTGTCGCCCCCGCTGAATCCCTTGTTGAAGTCCCCGTTGTTCGCTAGTTTCTACTAGATCCCGATAGGTGACAGATTCACGCATAATCTCCTCCCGCAGTAGTTGCTGTAATACCTCTTTCCTAAACTTTAGCCCACCCAAAAGATAGGTGTAAGTGGTTAAACTCAGTCGTTCTTCTCGGTTTTCTAATTCCTCTAATCGCTGGGCTACCTCAGTTAACAGGGTTTCGGCATTTGCGGTTTTGGCCAGAATTGCCAGGGGACAGAGGGGTGTAAAGGCTAAGAGTTCTGATGCTTCAACTTCCCACATTATTTGGAGACCAACAGGGGAAACGACGGAAACGAGAGAGTCTAGTTGCTGCTCGGCGAACTCACATGAAGGATTTTATTGCACGGATGATTTTTAATGGCTTTTTGGATGCAGTGGGATTTGCCGGGTGGTTGAGCCGTTATTGCTTGCCCGAGTTAGACCAACCCTCACTCCTGATTCTGGATAATGCCTCAATACACCGAAAGGCAGTGATGCTGCGCACGACCGTTGGTCTATAACTATAACAAGATAGAGCATGATTTCAATGCCCTAAAGCGAGCCAGAATGTGCGCAAAACCCGGAATTTCTATTGATGAAATTATCCGTAACTATTGTGCTGCCTAATGTCTCATTCTTAACCGGAATAACTAGAATGGAGCATAATCAAGGGTATGTACACGACAGAGCAAGTGCTTAAACGTCTTCAACTCTGCTGTGATCTGACTAGTAGATATTGCTCTATCGATCTAGTGGCCTTTGATAAAAGAACTGGAAACATAATTATCTTAGAAAAAGAAGAAATGAATATTGAAAGTTAGACCTAATGGAAAATGGAGGTTTGTATGAACTTAAAGCCAGACTTGACAACGCTAACAAAATCCGAATTACGTAATTACGTCTTGTCCCATCGGAATGACGAGGAATCTTTACAAACGTACTGGAATAGATGGAATGCTGAAAATAAAAATGCCCCAGTCTATCAACCCGAAGAGGATGTTTCGGAGGCAATTACAGCATACTTAAGTGTAAAAGCCGCTCAAAAAATTTCCTAAAGAGCCAGATTTAATAGTCTCAATTATTGATAAGTTACTAAAAATCTGAACTAGTAGGCTTCCTGAAGCTCGTAGAAATCGGGAGTAATATAGTCTTTCCGCAGTGGATAGCCAACCCAATCTTCCGGCATCAGCAACCGTTTTAAGTGGGGATGGCCTTCATAGATAATGCCGTACATATCATAGGTTTCCCGTTCTTGCCAATCGGCGGTTTTCCAAATCCAATAGACAGAGGGCATCCGGGCATCATCGCGGGGCAAAAAGACCTTCAGGCGTAGTTCTTCCGGTTGGACAGCATCATCGGTTAATTTGACTAAATGATAGAAACTGACGAGTTCTTGACCCGGCCCTAAGTCATAACCGCCTTGGCATTGAAGATAGTTAAATCCGGCCGCCACAAGGGCCTGGGAAACAGCAATTAAATTTTCCCGCTCAACTTTGATCATTTGTACCCCAGAGCTGTCCAGGCCCAGGTATTCGTGAGGCAGGCCCGCTTGGGTTAATAATCGCGAGGTGGGACTTGCTTCAATAATGGCCGTTTCAGGGGTAGATGCTGCGGTTGGTTCGGTCATTTCACAATTACCCAGGTAAAAGTTACAGGTTTAAGTTAAGGAATGGGTTAGTCTTAGGCAACCTAGAGGTAGTTTAAGACCACTCTAAAGCACCCTTACGCCAGGCATAGACCAGGCCGATGACAAGGATGGCGATAAAAATCAAGGCCTCAATAAACGCTAAAACACCAAGTTGATTAAAGGCCACCGCCCAAGGGTAAAGAAATACGGTTTCTACATCAAAAATGACAAAGACTAGGGCAAACATATAGTAGCGAATATTGAACTGGATCCAGGCCCCGCCAATGGGTTCCATCCCCGATTCATAGGTGGTAATCCGGGCCAGGGTTTGGGATTTTGGCCGGAGCAGTTTAGAAGCCACCAGGGCAATAACAGGGACGAGGCCACAGATCAGCAAAAAGCCGAGAAAATATTCATAACCACTGAGGACAAACACAAGCCGACCTTGGGGTAACGTCACTTGCTGATTATAGGGGGATTTCAGTGGCTCGGCCTATGATTCAGCCGCCCTGTTTGATTAGGATTTTCTAAGGATCGTCATTAGCTATGATCATGGCAGTTGGATCCCCCTTGAGGTAAACATGGCCCTGGCCTGGCAAGCAGTCAATTCCTACGAAGATATTCTTTATCACAAAGCCAATGGCATTGCCAAAATCACCATTAACCGTCCCCACAAGCGCAACGCCTTTCGTCCCCATACTGTTTCGGAATTAATCGCAGCGTTTACGGATGCTCGGGAGGACACCGCAATTGGTGTTGTGCTTCTCACAGGTGCTGGGCCCCATACGGATGGGAAATATGCTTTTTGCGCTGGGGGCGATCAAAGTATTCGGAGCCTGGCGGGTTATGTGGATGGGGCCGGGATACCGCGCTTGAATGTCTTAGATTTACAAAGATTGATTCGGACAATGCCCAAGGTGGTGATTGCCTTAGTTGCTGGTTATGCCATTGGCGGCGGTCATGTGCTGCATTTGGTTTGTGATTTAACCCTTGCGGCAGATAATGCCATATTTGGACAGACAGGCCCCCAGGTGGGCAGTTTTGATGGCGGGTTTGGAGCCAGTTACTTAGCTCGGGTGGTTGGGCAAAAGAAAGCGCGGGAAATTTGGTTTCTCTGTCGGCAATATGATGCTCAAGCTGCGTTAGATATGGGCCTGGTGAATTGTGTTGTGCCTGTGGAGCAGTTGGAAATGGAGGGCATTCGTTGGGCAGAAGAAATTCTCAGTAAAAGCCCCCTGGCGATCCGCTGCTTAAAATCTGCCTTTAATGCCGACTGTGATGGCCAGGCCGGGTTACAGGAACTTGCGGGGAATGCCACCTTGCTTTACTACTTGACCGAAGAAGCCCAAGAGGGCAAACAAGCCTTTCTAGAAAAACGCCCAGCCAATTTCCAAGACTATCCCTGGCTACCCTAGACTAATAATTCTCCCTGCCAAATCAATACGGCCTGCCCCCCTAAGTAGACCCGATTTCCTTCTCCCCGAACTGTGACCCACCCACCCCGCCCCGAGGCCTGGAATCCTGTTAGTTGTTGCTTACCTAGTTTTTCTGACCAGTAGGGATATAAGCTGCAATGGGCCGAACCCGTCACCGGATCTTCATCAATGCCAGCGGCCGGCGCAAAAAATCGGGAAATAAAGTCTGCCTCGGATACATCAGATTTGGCTGTGACAATCACACCGAGACAAGGAACCTGAGCCAAGATTGGGAAATTAGGTTGCAAGCCGCGTAAGGTATTGGCATCTAATTCAATAAAATAATTTTTGGGTGTCTTGCCAGCAAAGTTGAGATGGGCAACGGTGATTCCCAGGCCCCGTAACACCAACTCTGGGCATTCGCTGGGGGTAATGAGTTGGATCGGGAAATCTAACTCTAAGCCATTATCTGTTTGCCGAGCCATTAAGGGGCCACTGCGAGTCTGGAACGTAATCGGCTGATCTGGCGGGACAAGCTGTTGACTCAAGAGAACATAGGCGGAGGCCAGGGTGGCATGGCCGCATAAATCCACTTCCACAGTCGGGGTAAACCAGCGCAATTGATAGTCTTGACCTTGAGGCAGCAAAAACGCCGTTTCCGACAAATTCATCTCGGCCGCTACCCCTTGCAACCAGGCCTGGTCTCGCTCTTCCGGTAACAAGCAAACCGCGGCGGGATTCCCGGAAAAGGGCCGATTTGTAAAGGCATTGACTTGGAATAAGGGTATTTTTGTCGACATCGCTACCAGTTCCTAAGCCGCTAGTTCAACCCCAAACACTTCCCCAAACACTTGGGCCACCCGATCCCCAGAATCAATCGAAGCGAGGGGATCTTTGCGTAAACGATGCCGTAAACACAGGACAATTACTCGGCGAATATCATCTACAGTGACATCCTGATGGCCTTCCAATGCGGCAATGGCCTTGGCGGCCCGATTGGTGACAATATCTCCCCGCAAGCCATCCACATCCAAGTAGGAGCATACCTGGGAAATCTGGACGCGCAGTTCATGGTCGAGGGTGACATGGGGCAGACGGGCCTGGGCGACAATAATCTGGGCCTGGAGGTTTTCTTGCTCGGCCCGATGTTGATTTAAGAAGCCTTCCGGATCTTGATCAAACTGGGTACGTTGTTCGACAATTTCTACCCGCAAACTGGGATCCTTAACGGTGCGAATTTCCGCGTGCATCCCGAACCGATCCAACAACTGTGGCCGGAGTTCTCCCTCTTCTGGATTTCCCGATCCCACCAAGACAAATCGGGCCGGATGCCGAATCGAAATGCCTTCCCGCTCCACCGTATTCCAACCAGAGGCCGCCGAATCTAGCAACACATCAACCAGGTGATCATCCAGCAAGTTCACTTCATCCACATAGAGAATTCCCCGATTCGCTTTGGCCAGTAGGCCCGGTTCAAAGGCCTTAACCCCTTCACCGAGGGCTTTCTCAATATCAATCGTGCCGCAAACCCGATCTTCCGTGGCCCCCAAAGGTAAATCCACCATCGTCACCTTTTGGCTAATAATGGGTAGCTCTTGACCGGCGGCAATGGCTAACTTCACCTCATCGCTCATCAAATCCGCATCGGTGGGGCTGCTATTAAAGGGATCATTGGCGACTACTTCAATGGCCGGGAGAAGGTCTGCTAGGGCGCGAATGGTTGTGGATTTGCCCGTGCCCCGATCGCCCATGATCATCACCCCGCCAATTTTTGGGTCAATGACATTCAAAAGGAGGGAGAGTTTCATTTCCTCTTGCCCAACAATAGCTGTAAAGGGAAAAACCGGACGGCGGGTCAAGGCAGTGGCAGTCACAGGCGTTGCTTCAACAAAATGGGGCTTTTCCATTGTGCCATAGTCCTCTCCAGGCCCCAGACAGTTTTTAATGGGGGAGAGTTCGATTTTCCTAAGAATTTAAGCCAAGCTTTGAGGTGCCGTCTATGAATAGTAGCCCAATCGCCTGGATTGTTGGCCTGGGTCTGGTCAGCTATCTTCTCGGATCCATTCCCACCGGATACTTACTGGGAAAATGGCTCAAAGGGATTGATATTCGCGACTGTGGGTCGGGTTCGACTGGGGCCACCAATGTATTACGGAATTTGGGCTGGCCAGCGGGGTTAACGGTGCTGATTGTGGATATTGGCAAGGGAGCGGTCGCAATTGGGGTGGGTCGTTGGTTCCAAACTGGCTGGGGAAGTGACTTGGATGGGTTAGCCCAGGCCGGGGTGTTTATCCTTTTGGGGTTACTGGCGGTGATCGGCCATAGTCAGCCGGTTTGGTTGCGATTCAACGGCGGCAAATCCGTAGCCACGAGTTTAGGGGTCTTACTGGCGCTCAATTGGCCGACGGGGTTAACCACTTTGGCCGTCTTTTTGGTGGTTTTGGGTCTGAGTCGGATTGTCTCCCTGGGATCGATGATTGCCGCCCTTTCCCTCCCGATTTGGTTTTGGGTCTTTGGTCAGCCTGCTCCTTACATTGGCCTGGGGGTCGGCATGGGCCTGTTTGTCATTTGGCGGCATCAGAGCAATATTCAGCGTCTCTGGCAGGGAACGGAGCCAAAACTGGGACAATCGGTTCCATCCCCGCAAACAGATTTGGAGCAAGTCCCGCATTAGATAGGCAACGGCCTGGGCAAGAGAGATGAGGGCTAAACTCGACTCCATTGAGCATAAAGTTCGCCTTGACTCAGATAGTTAAGCAGGACGGATTCAAGGCCCCCCAGCGAGGTTGGGAGAAGGGGCTAGGATAGAAACTAAGCCCTCATTTATCCCAGTGATTTATTCTCGGAAAGTAGCCATGGCCGACACCAACTCCGATGCCAATATTGGGCAGATATTAATGAACCGATATCGCCTGACAGAACTCATTGGCAAGGGGTCAATGGGGCGGGTGTATTTGGCCGCCGATACCTTGTTGGGGGGAGTTCCTGTTGCCGTTAAGTTCCTTTCCCAATCCTTAATGAATGAGCGGATGAAGGTGAGGTTTGCTCAAGAGGCACGGGCGGGAGCGTTGCTCGGCCAAAAAACAATTCACGTGGTTCGGGTGATTGACTACGGGGTTAATGCAGATGAAGTCCCTTTTTATGTCATGGAATATCTGAAAGGGGAAAATCTGAGTGACATGATCATGATCGAACCTCTGCCGATCCCCAGATTCATCCGGTTGATGCGACATATCTGCTTGGGCTTACAGGTGGCCCATGAGGGGGTGATGCTGGAGGGAAAAAACTGTCCCATTATTCATCGGGATATTAAACCCAGTAATGCTTTAGTTGTGCCTGATGCCAGCATGGGAGAACTCGCCAAGGTTTTAGATTTTGGTATTGCTAAGTTTCTCAGTGATAATCTCGGCAGCAGTCAAACCCAATCCTTTATGGGGACATTGGCCTATTGTTCGCCAGAGCAAATTGAAGGGCGGGAGCTGGATGGTCGCTCGGACATTTACAGTTTGGGCATCACCATGTACGAAATGCTCACGGGCAAAATGCCCCTCCAGGCCGAGAGTCACTCCATTGGCAGTTGGTTTAAGGCCCATCACTTTCAACAACCTATTCCCCTAGGGATGGCCGCCCCGGACTTAGTAATCCCTAAAGAACTGAATGAACTGATTATGGCCTGTATGGCTAAGTCTCGGGAAGAACGCCCGCAGCGGGTGGCAGATATGATCGCTGTTTTGGAGTTTCTAGAGGAACGCTATGGCTTCAATCGCACGTCCAACCCGGAAAATCTCTCTGTTCCCACTCCCCTACCCACTGCCCCATCCATGCCCCAAGCCGCCCTCCAGTCAGTGGAAGAAACGGCCTGGCAGGCCCAATGGCCGACTGATAAACCCCGGGCCGAAATTGTTTTTGCCAGTACTATCCATGCCCAACGGGAATCGGCCGCAACGGTATGGGTCATGCTACCCCGAAATGAAATTGACCGCCGGATGTTAAATACCCGCTACAACCAGTTTTTGTTCACCATGTCCCCCCATCCGATGATGCTCTGGATTACGGCCCTCTATGACCCGGAACAAGGGGCCCGCTGGCTACCCTGCTACCTAGACCTGAAGATTCCCCGCAATCAAGAAGTGGCGCTGTTGTTGGCCTCTAATGGCTATTATCCCCTCCTGTTTTTTGCCCTCGAAGACCCAGAGCATTGCACCAACGTCATTACCCTCACCATTGCCACCTTTCAACGTCAACTCTTGCGCGACTGGGTTCAAACCAGTAAATCCCTCCCCTCTGCTGCGCCCCCCAGTGTCAGCCGCAACCTACTGAAAACGGAATTAGAAAAGTGCAAGCCACAAATCCTGGAAAAGCTCCAACAGACCCGCCGGAATGTCTTTGGCTAAGTCGTCAAAATAGGTTGATCTCCAGGCCTGTCCGGTCAAAGTCAGCCAAAATTCCTGGGTCTGTAGAGCTTGCTCGTTTGAAAAAATCGTCCTGCCAGGCACGCAAGCTATGGGGTGGGGGAGTATGTCAACAGTAATTCCAGCCGGCCAGCTAAAGGGTATTCAAATAACTCAGCAGATCTGCCATTTCCTGGGGCGTGGCCTGAAATTTGGGCATGGGCGGGGTGCGACCACTGGTAATTTGATGAATAATCCCGGCCTGGGAACGGCGACTGGCCACATTTACCAAACTTGGCCCCACCTGCCCAATCCCCGCCACCCCATGACAACTGGCACAATTGAGCAGGAATATTTGTTCTCCCTGGTCAATATTTCCCGACAAAACCATGACCGAGCGGACATAGGGTTCAGCCATCGGTAATTGCCACAGTGTCAGACTAATACCCAGAGCCAAGAGTAAGGTCAGCCCTCCCCAAAACAGCCATGGCTGCCAAATTGGTTTAACCAGTAGAGAAAAATGACTCAAAGGGAAACTGCCTAATATTTTTTAAAAAGCGAGCAGCATTAACTTATTACTTCATAACATATCTTCAAAATCCTGTTACCACTTTTCCGGCTGTTGATCGTCGGCCCAGCCTCACCAACCCCAAGTTCCTGGCTCACCCTTAAAGGGCCCAAGAATCTGTTTCGTAATCCAGCCGCCATAGAACTGTCCGGGTTGTGGGGTGACTAATTCTCCATTGACATAGCAGCCATCCATCGGGCCCGCATAAAAGGCGAGATAGTTTTGAATAGGGGCAAACGCAGGCGTGGTCTGGGCATAGAACCAACAGGCCTGGGGGGCAGATTTCTCACCAACAACAACGTCACAGTAGCTCCCCCAGCTTTTCCACTCACAATAGGTCTGCTTATGCACAGGCCGGAGATAAACCTCTTTAACATCTTGAGGTGGAAAATAATAGACAGGCGGGTGACTGGTTTCTAAGACGCGATAGCCGGCCTGGGTTTCCGCAATTGTTGCCCCATTAAATATCACGAGCAAGCAGTGATGAGCCGCTTCCAGTCTCGGCGGACGGGGATAATCCCAAACCGACTCTTGACCAGGCCCTGGGGGGATTCGATGCAACTGTGGCAACTCAGACATAACAGGTCATCCCACGTTAGTAGATAGTCAACGCCATGGATTGACTTGAGAAATTAGTCTCTGCTCAGGCCGGCAACGGTAATTGCAGCGCACTCAAGAGTCGCTCAGTTTGGAAATGTTTCGCCATCAGTTGATAGACACAATCCACTTTGACCGCTTCATGGAGTCGTACTTGCCCAAAGGCCCGATCCACAATTTCAACGGCGGTCAAGGTATCCAAATCAACTGAGAGGATTGGAATTTCCAGTTCTTCAGCCCGGGCCATTAAGGCAGGTGTGGGGGGCAAGTGACCCGTCAAAATCAAACAGTGGGTCGAGGTTTCCAAGGCCGCCCATTGAATATCTGTCCGGTCGCCTCCCGTAATCACTGCCATGTTGTTGCCCTTGCGAAAATATTTAAGTGCCGCGCTGACATTCATGGCCCCAATGCTTAATTCTTCCACTAGTAAATCTAATCGATCTCCCCGACACAAAACCTCAGCCCCAAGTTGTCGCACCAATTCTTGCACACTGACACTGCGGAGGAGTTGATTGCGCGGCAGTAACCCTAAAACTGGCATTCCCTGGGCTTCAAGAAATTCCTTGGCAAGGGTGGCAGATTCCCAATAATTCGGGGCAATGTCGTTGATCAAGATACCCAGCAAATGCTCGCCTAATTCCGACTGGGCTAGGAGCAGGGATTCAACAACTTGGGGGGAAAGATAGCGGGCAATCAGGAGAATTTTAGCTGGAAGAGCCATGGCCATCTCGCGCAGAGATAAGCCAAAAAGCCGGCCTTCTTCGAGGGTGCTGGGGCCTTCTAAAAGGACTAATTCATCGAGGTTCCCCAGTTCTTGATAGGCAGAGAGCTTATCGGCATAGTTATGAATATCCAGGCCCCGCAACCGTTGAGTGATTAAATCGGGGGTTAAGGTTAAAATGCTGGGGCGAATCTGCTGGTTACTCAGGCCAAGGGTGGTTTGAATAAAGGCAACATCAGCATCTAAGCCACTCTCCCCCAACTCTGTCCCGATGGGCTTTCCAAAGGCAATCGGAAGTTTACGTTTTTGAAGTTGCTGGGCCAGGCCGAGGACTGTCGCCGATTTGCCGCTATAGGGAGTGATGGAACCAATAATTAAATGATGGGGCACAGCTAAAATACTCCTGGCGAAACTATAGCGATCTCTCCGATGGCCTGGAGGAGGGTTAGGGTGGGGGCAAACAAAGCCCAAGGCCGAAGGTTCTCGCTACTCTAATCGTAATAGTTTCCGATAAAACGTTTTGGAAAAATCCGCCACTCGGGCCCGCCGATAACTAATTAGGACATCAATCAAGTGATCCACCAACTCAAAAGTTGTCATGGTAATTTCGTAGGTTAATTCTGGATTACCATCAAAAACCACATTACAGCGGGCCAAATCTGCCGGTAGGTTTGAAATGTTCCAACTCGCGACAAAATCTATATTGTCTCCCCCCTCAATTCCCCGTTGTCCTTCCAAGGTTCCCCGCTGATAGAGAGCAATCCCCAAGGGTAAAAAGGCCCGCTTCCCACTGGGAATATAGGGTGTAAAAATGTTGACATCTTTGGGCGGGGCAGGTTTGAGTAGATCCAGATTCACAGCCATGAATAATTCCTCAGGCGGGCGAACAACATAATGGGTAATGTCTCAAACAGGTCAAGCGAATCTTCGGAACTTATTTTTGCAGATAAAGAACTATCCTCAGTTATTTTAGCTGTATTCTTTCCCTAGATTTGGCTTAAACTATTGAGCAAGCATCGCCCTGCAAAGGCTATTCCTTGACTATTTTCTATCTTGATGCCGGGCTGAAGCCTATATTTATTGACTTGCCCAATTTGCCATTTACCCCGTCAGGACTATCATTATGGCCCCATTGGTTGCCAACTACTATCTCACCTATCGTTGTAATGCCCGTTGCCATTTTTGTGATATTTGGGCCTTGGAACCGGGTCAGGAGGCGGATTTTGCAGCCATTCAGAAAAACCTCCAGGATCTGCGGCGACTGGGAGTGAAGTATGTGGACTTTACGGGCGGTGAACCCCTGTTGCGGGCCGATGCCCCGGACATTTACCGCACGGCCAAGGGTCTGGGCTTTGTCACCAGCATGACCACCAATACGATCCTCTATCCCAAGCGGGCAAAAGAGATCCATGGCCTGGTGGATTTTCTCAACTTTTCCTTGGATGGGGCTGATGCCGAAACCCACGATCACTCGCGGGGCGTGAAAATCTTTGAGACATTGGTGGACTCGGTCAAAATTGCCAAAGACCTCGGCGAATATCCGGTACTCAACCACACTGTTACTGCCCAAAACTATGATCGCATCGGGGAAGTGGCGGAACTGGGGCAACGCTTAGGAGTGCGAGTCTGGTTGAATCCCGCTTTTACGGCCCATGACCATTACAACAGCAAGAAGAACCCAACGCCTGCGATCGCCGACAGCATTGAACAGAATGCCAGGAAGTATAGTAACGTTGGTTACAATAAAGCAGCCCTAGCCTTAATTCGCGCCGGAGGAAATGATACCCAAAATCCCCGCTGTAAAGCGGTTGATGCGGTAATTGCAATTTCTCCCAATGACGAGTTATTGCTGCCCTGCTACCACTTTGCCCAAAAAGGAGTCCCCATTGAGGGGAAACTCTATGATCTGTATAAGCAGTCGGACGTGGTGGAAGACTATCGGCAATCCCAAGGGCGGTTATCGGTTTGTGAAGGCTGTACGGTGTGGTGCTACCTCATTCCCAGCTTTTTCAAAGGTGTTGACAAGTACTGGTTCTTAAATCAAATGTCTTATGCCGGAGAATTCCTGGCCCGAAAGCGATTCCTACAACGAGCTTGATCCGCTTGATGCCCTGTTGACCGATTGGGTGGATGAAACCGATCAGGCCGCGCTCACGCCCCAACCCATTTTAGATGGGCGGCGGATTAAGGCGGCGATGGTTTTGTCTGCGGTCTGGGCGGTGGTGATTAGTTTGCATCTCATGGCCCATGGGATTTGGTTGATCTGGGCCTTAACCACGGTGATGACGGTGCATGGTGTTCGGTTAGTAACAACTCGCCCAAAATCTGGGCTTGAATTACCGCTTGAAGCGGATCCGGAATTAGCTGAGGCAATTCAACTCCCGTCTGTTTCCTTGGTTGTTGCGGCCAAAAATGAGGCGGCAGTGATTGCCCGTTTGGTGAAGTCACTCTGTGGGGTAAATTATCCGGCAGACTTACTGGATGTTTGGATTGTGGATGACAACAGCAGCGATGAAACTGGAGCCATTCTTAAAGAACTCAAAACCGAATACCAACATCTCAATGTTTTACGGCGGGGGCCGGGGGCGACTGGGGGCAAATCGGGGGCATTGAATCAAGTATTACCGTTGACCAAAGGCGAGATTATTGGCGTGTTTGATGCCGATGCGGTGATTGACCCAGGCCTGGTTAAAACCGTAATCACCCGTTTTCAAGCTCCAAGAGTTGGGGCCGTTCAAGTCCGTAAAGCCATTAGCAACAGTGATATTAATTTCTGGACTGAGGGGCAAACCGCGGAGATGGCCTTAGATGCCTATTTTCAACAACAACGAATTGCGGTCGGGGGTCTGGGCGAGTTACGGGGGAATGGGCAGTTTGTCCGGCGGGCGGCCTTGGCGGATTGTGGCGGTTGGAATGAATCCACAATTACCGATGATTTGGACTTAAGTTTACAGCTCCACCTCCAGGCCTGGGATATTGATCTGCTCATGGATCCGGCAGTTTCTGAAGAAGGAGTGACGACTGCAAAAGCCCTTTGGCATCAACGGAATCGCTGGGCCGAAGGAGGCTATCAAAGTTACCTCGATTATTGGTCAGAGCTAGTCCGCAATCGCCTCGGAACCCGCAAAAGCCTAGATATGTTGTTTTGGCTGATGATTAAATATGGGATTCCTACGGCCACGATTCCCGACCTGCTGATGGCAGCCTTACGGGCCAAATCTCCCCTGTTAATCCCCCTGACTAGCCTGAGTTTGACCCTCTCTGTGATTGGGATGTTACGGGCCATTCCCCGCACCCAAGCCATGCCGATGCATCTGTTTCATTTAGTATTTTCAGCGATTCGGGCCACGGTTTATATGCTCCATTGGTTGCCGGTGGTGGCCGGGGTGACGTTACGGATGTCGGTGCGGGCCAAGCGGTTGAAGTGGGTCAAAACTGTGCATGGAGAGTCGGCCGCTTCGGGGGCTTAAGTCTTTGCGATAATTTCCCTAATGTCAAAATTGAAACAACTATTACTGAAGATTTTTCGAGGGACTTTTGACAAGAATATTTCCTTTGAACATTTATGTTGACTATTAACAAACTGGCTCTTTTGGATTTGCGATTAAAACTGTATATGACGATACATTTTATTGAAGTGATAATGGCTGAAAGCCTTTGATGTCGGGGGTTATAAGCTGAACCTATCACCCTCTTCCCAAGAGAGCCGTTTATATTGAATCGCCAGGCCTGGTTTTGGTGGCGCAAAAATAGCTAAATCAAGGGCACAACTCTGCTGGGTTGCTCAATCTCAAATGCTCTCTTCGACAATCTGTTGCCCTTTTTGCCAAGCCCAGATGCCCGCTACCGCCACGACAATCCCTAAACCCACTAACACTGCTTGCAAACCCACTAAATCCGCAAGAATGCCAGCCAAAGCCAAGGGGACACTCAGGGCAATGTTGACAATATTATTTTGAAAACCAAAGACTTTCCCGCGCATTTCGGGGGGAGTTTTAATTTGGATCAGGGTTTGCATCGGTACACCAATAAACGAGGCTCCAATTCCCAAAAACACACTTAAACCCAGGCCCAGCCAGAGGCGATCCACAAAGGCAAAAACTAGTAGGACAAACGCCATACTTAGAAAGCCATAGAGGGGTAAGGGCCGATCTGACCAACGTTCTCCCCACTGCCCTAAGATTCCAGCCCCCAAGATTAACCCCACTCCAGAACCCGCCAAAAGAAAGCCAAACTGATTTGGTTTCAGGCCAATTTCCTGGGCCAGACCAACGGCTAAGACAGTTAAGGCTGCAAAGACGCAATACAAAACCGTGAGTTGGAGCATGGCCTGGCCGAGTACCTTATTTTTCCGTAAGTAGCCAAAGCCATCTTTGAGATCCCCAATGAACTGCCATTTTTGGTCATGGGTGGTTACAGATTCCTGAACACGAATCCAACTCAAGACCAGGCCAGCCGAAATATACAGCCCCCCGACAAAAAACTCCCGGCCAAGCTTGCCCCAACTCTGGGCCCAACTCAACACCGGCTCCCCAATGGCAAACCCAATCACCAAGGATCCCATCATGGTGGTAATAAACAGGGCATTGGCGGAGAGGAGATTTTTTTCATCCACGAGCAAGGGAATCGCCGCTTGTTCCGCCGGGGCAAAAAACTGGGTCAAAATGGACTCTAAAAAAGCCACTAGCAACAGTAGCGCAAACTCATTAGGTAAAAAGGGAATCGCTAAAACTAGCAGCCCCCGCAAAATATTAGTGACACTGAGAATGGTGCGTTTTGGATAGCGATCGACAAAAATTCCGGCCGCCGACCCAAAAAAAACTGCGGGTAACGTATTCGCCACCATCACCGCCGAAGCCATCGAGGTCGCTAAGTAGGCCGGGGCCTGGTAATTGACCACAAGGGTAATTAAAAGCACTAAGAAAATTTTGTCGCCTAATTGGGAGATGATCTGCCCGCTCCAGAGTTTGAGGAAGTTGCGGTTGTGGAGCAGGGAAAGAAATCCCCCCGAAGTGGGTTGTGGGCCTGGACTGAGCATTTAGGCAGAACAATGAAGGAAAAGAAAATTTGAAGTCGGGAATAAAAATTAACCTGCCTTAATTCTAAGGAACTTGGCCTGGACCTGAGCAATTCCCGATCACATTTCCGAGGATTAAAAAATCTCACGAAAATATTCTTCATACTCAGAAACCCGCTACAGTAAAAAATAGCTCTAGCCCGCAACTCTTTCCCCTTTTTCACCCCTAACTCCTATGCTCTTGCCGGAAATTTCCCTCGATGTAGTTCAAGATTTTGCCCGTGAGTATGGTTATTGGACAATCCTCGGTGGGATCATGCTGGAAAATATGGGGATTCCCTTGCCTGGAGAAACGATTGTGCTTGTGGGGGGATTTTTGGCGGGGAGTGGGGAAATGCGCTTTCCTGTGGTTTTGGGCTGTGCGATTCTTGGGGCGACCTTGGGGGATAACTTTGGCTATTGGTTGGGGCGACTGGGGGGCTGGCCGTTACTGGTCAAGATTGGGGAATTTTTCAAACTAGATGTGGCTCAGTTGGAAGATTTGCGCAATCGGTTTAGTTTTAATGCCCCCCGCGCAGTCTTCTTGGGCCGGTTTGTCGCCTTGTTACGGATTTTTGCCGGACCCTTGGCGGGAATTTCCCAGATGCCCTATGGTCAATTTTTGCTCTGTAATGTGGCGGGGGCGGCGTTGTGGGCGAGTGTGATGGTCTCCTTGGCCTATTTTGCTGGGCGATTAGTCTCCTTAGAAACCTTAGTCACTTGGGTGGCCCAGTTTAGTTTGTTGGCATTGGCAGGCCTGGGGGCTTGGGTCGCTTTCTCGGCCTGGCGGCATCGCAGGGGGTTACAGCAAGCAGTGGTTCCGTCCTCCGATAGCTCTAGCATTTAGTCCCGTTGCGGGTGAGTGTTAGAATCATTGAGAATTGTTAAAGCTGGCTTGATGGTTTTGCAAAAATTGGCTTGAGCCGTCACATCAGTTTCTGTCCAGTCATTTTTCACCTTAGATTCTGACAAGAGGTCTTGAACACGTATGGCATTTCAGCAACCACCTCTACCCTTTGATTTTGGTGCCTTAGAACCCTATGGGATGTCGGCCCGGACATTTGAATTTCACTATGGCAAGCACCATAAAGCCTATGTGGATAATCTCAACAAACTCACCCAAGATACGGAATTAGCCGATAAGTCTTTAGAAGATGTGATTCGGATTAGTTTCAGTGATCCCAGTAAAGCCGGAATTTTTAACAATGCGGCTCAAGTCTGGAATCATACCTTTTTCTGGAATTCCCTCAAGCCTGCGGGTGGGGGCGTGCCAACGGGAGAGTTAGCGGCTCGGATAGAGAGTGCCTTTGGCAGCTTTGATGAGTTTAAGACGCAATTTTCCACCGCAGCGGCAACCCAATTTGGGAGTGGCTGGGCCTGGTTGGTTTCCGAAGGTGGCACCCTCAAAGTGACCAAAACCCCTAATGCCGAAAACCCTCTCGTGCATGGGCAAGTGCCTTTGCTGACTTTGGATGTTTGGGAGCACGCCTACTACTTAGATTTCCAAAATGCCCGGCCTGGGTTTATTGAGAACTTCTTGAGCAAGTTGGTGAACTGGGATTTTGTTGCTCAAAATTTAGCCACCGTCTAAGTTTCTCAACATTTTAAACTCATTGATCTACGCTAGCCCTCACGCTCCTGGCCTGGGGGTTTTTGACTGGGGCTTTACATCTTTAGCAGACAATCGCTTCCAGGCCTCGTAAGGCAATCTCTAAATCTTCGTTAATGATTTGATAGTCAAACTCATGGGCAGCCTCTAGTTCAATTTTGGCCCGTTCGAGGCGGCGGCTGATAGCTGGTTCTGAATCTTGGCCCCGCAGACGAATCCGGCGTTCGAGTTCAGCCAGAGATGGGGGGGCAATGAAGATTTGGCAGGCCTGGGGATAGGTGGTGCGGACTTGTCTAGCTCCGGCCAATTCAATTTCTAAGATGACTAACCGGCTAGCGGCAACCTGCGTCACGACTGGCTCTCGGGGGGTGCCATAAAAATTTCCAGCAAACTCGGCCCATTCCAAAAGTTCGTTGGCTTGGATCATGGCCTGGAATTTATCAGTTGAGACAAAATAGTAATCTTGGCCATCTATTTCTCCAGGCCGGGGGGCGCGAGTGGTAGCTGAGACAGAGAAATAGGTGTCTGGATATTTTGCCAAGAACTTGCGTAACAATGTCCCTTTACCAACCCCACTCGGGCCGGTGATCACCACTAATTTGCCAGATGTTGTGCTCATAACACTCCTGCTTGACCCCCACCGCTCCAGGACTTTACACCATACCTTTGTATTGTCCGGTGAGTTTTGACCCACTGCTGTTATCCACTGACGATTTTTAAAGGAGCAGAGAGCGTCAAGGTTCCGATAAAACAGCTAAGATAACTAAATTTTTTAGCCTGAAATGAGGGGCTAACACCCTAATGATCGTCCTGTTTTCAGCCTCAGCAAAACCCATCGTTCTCATGGGAACCAACGTTAGAGGTTGTTTGGCTGCTCTCTTAATATTGTTGCCCGGATTTGCGATGTTGAATTGCCGTTAAGCCATTATCTTCAAGTAAATGCCCAGCCTGGACAACGGCATAAATTAACCAATGATCGCCACATTCTAAGCGGGATTCTACCTGACATTCAAGATAGGCTAAGGCATCGATAATCACTGGACAACCGTTACTGGCTGCTTTTAAGGCCAACTCGGCTAAGGGAGTTTCACAGGGTTTGAGGGGTTGTTGAAAACTACGGCGGATATTTAAGCCTTCTTTGAGAATATTTAGGACAAAAACATCCCCAATTTGGCAGGTATTTTCCGCCCAATCCCGCTTGAGAGCCACGGTCAACCCCGGCGGATTAAACGAGGCCTGCGAAATCCATGACACTAAAATAGATTCGGCCTGGGTTAAATCATGGGCAGCGGGGCTAGGCGTTGTCAACACACATAACGAGCCAACCACCCGCCCGACGGCCTGCTCTGTCCGATCCGCTTGCACATCCAATAACACCGGTTGCCGGACAGTGCGACTTTTGCGGGCTTTTTTCAGGGCCTGGGCAAATTCAGTTCCGGCAGCTTCACAGGCCAATAAATCTTGCTCAGTCGGCGTAAATTTCACCCGCAAGGTTTCAAATCCCAAGGCATACCCGGCATCTTGGAGCTTACTTTCAATTTCATCCACGGCCTCGCCACTCCAGCCATAGGAGCCAAAGACTCCGGCCAGCTTAGTTTTGGCCGCATGGGAGAGCACCAGGCCCAGAGCGGTTTGGACTTGGGTGGGCATATGGCCGCCGAGAGTGGGAGAGCCAATCAAAAAGCCATCGGCTTCACTGACAATGGTTTGAATTTCGCTGGGCGGTGTAGCTTCACAGTTAATGGATTCGACTTTAATCCCAGCATCAGATAAGCCTTTCGCCAAGGCCTGGGCCATAATCGCCGTGTTGCCATAGGCCGAAGCATAGAGGAGCGCCACCGTTGTATCTTGTTCCTTTTGCTCTTGGGACCATTGCCGATAATCATGATTTAAGCGACTGAGGCTGAAGCGAACAAGGGGGCCGTGGGCCGGGGCATACATTTTTGGGGTGAGGGTGGCGATTTTATCGAGGGCTGTTTCTACTTGGCGAGATTGGGCCGCATGGAGACAGTCAAAGTAATACCGCCGATCTTGATCCAGCTTTTTCCAGGCCTCGTCATAGACCGCATCCCCACAGACATGAGTCCCAAAAAATTTATCCGTATATAAGATTCGCGTCACCGGATCATAGGTTAATAAGCCATCAGGCCAGCGGGGAGTCGGGGCAAAAATGAATTGCAGTTGATGATCCTGGCCCAAATCTAAAACAGCATCATTACGCGGTACCCAAACCTGGAGTGGCTCAACTTCATCGGCAAAGGCGGCTTTGAGGGTGACAGCACCGGGTTTAGAACAAACAAAAATGGCCTGGGGGGCGAGTTGGTGCAGGGTTTTCAGCGTGGCGAGGCGGTTGGAGTTGAGATGCCCGAGGATAATGTAGTTTAGTTTTTGCAGATAGATATGTTGCGATAGTTCGGCCAAATAGAGTTCCGTAAATGATTCACCCGGCGGATCGATTAAGGCACTATACTCGGCCTGGATCAGATAGGAATTAGATGTCGTCCCCTGTTGTCGTCCATACTCAACTTCAAACTTGAGTCGATCCCAGGTGCGAGATCTAAGAACGATGGTGTTGGGGCCAATTTCGGTAACTTGGACATCACGGGGGCGGGTTTGCGTCAGAGTCATAGAAAACGTCCTTGGGATAAAGGGCACAAGTTACAAAAATTACCTAAGCAACAGTTTGACTAAATGGCTTGTACATTGGTTCAGGAACAGGTTTACCAGATGATTTTGCCGTCTCTAACCAGGCCTGCTTGGCTAAGAGGACTTCATCGAGGGCTTCTTCTGGACTATCACCCGCTGCAGAACAGTACTTTAAGTCTGGAATATCCGCAATATAGGCTTTGTCTTCATCGCTGTAGAAAATGTTAATGTGATAATCCTTCATTAATCCTCCTCAAATTTAAGTTTGTATTCTTCAATTAGGTCTAGAAATTGGCGAACGTGATAGGGCTGAACAAATCCTTTACGGTTTTGAATGTTAATGATCTCTGGTATAAATGAATGCTTAAATATATGATGACTTCCGTTAATTCTATCAAGCCTGAAGCCAAAAGCCTCTAATAATGTGACCATATCGCTAAAGGAAATGTTCTTGGGATTTCGTATCGCCTTATCGAGTAGTTTTTTCTTCTTCACTAGATTCAACCATCAAAAATAGATTTTGAATTTAAATGCTCTAGAAATCATCTTGAGTTTAAGCATTAAGTATTTGGCTAGCATTCATTTGTAATTCTGAAAACGTAGATGAGATCAGTTGCTGTTCATTGCGGAAAACCTGTGGATCATAAGCTTCATTCTTAAGCGTGTAAATTGTAATTCTCGGATCCTCATTGATGGCATATATGACCCAATACTCAGGAATTCCCGTGGCCTGGTATTCGTCTCGTTTAGTAATATAGTCATCTTGAATTGAACTAGAACTGACTGCTTCAACCACCAGTAAGGGTGAGGTTTCAAAAACTCCAGATAAATCTTTGATCGCCTCGGTTTGCGCAATAGTGGTCACACATAAATCAGGACAACGAGAGGTTCTCAGTCCAGTTCTCACACCAACATTATGGAGAGTTACCCAGGGGAGATTTTTGCGTTTAATTTCTGCTTCAAATAGCAACTCTAAAAATCTCACGATCAGTTGATGTCGAATCTTAGGGGGAGTCATGGAAATTAGATGACCCTCTACTAATTCATAACGCGTATCAGCACCATCATCATAGGTTAGGTACTCTTCAAAGGTCAGGTTTGGGGTGGTGGTGATCAGCATTTTATGACTCACATTAGGCGTTGAGAATCTGTTCGGCAGTAATTTTTAATTCAGGAAATGTCGGAGAAATCAATAATTCAGCATTGGAAAATATGTTTAGATGATAAACATTATCGGTCAGGGTATGAATTGTAATCCTGGGATTTTCACTGATGGCATCGACCACCCAATATTCAGGAATTCTTATGGCCTGGTATTCGTCTCGTTTGGTTATGTAATCATCCTCAATAGAACTAGGACTAACGACTTCAACAGCAAGCAATACTGGAAATTCCGAGATCGCTGGACGAGATTTCAAGTTTACTAGTTGTTGCTTAGGAATTACCGCAAGATCAGGAATTCTGGATGTACTCATCCCCGTTCGCTGGCCTGGTTCTAAAAAAGTCATCCAAGGTACGTTTAATCGCCTAATTTCTTGTAACAGGGTTTCAAAGATAAAATGAGTGATGAAATAATGCTGCCAGATTGCCGGAGTCATGGGAACTAAACGACCCTCAACCAATTCATAGCGCGTGTCAGTGCCATCATCATAGGTTAGGTACTCTTCAAAGGTCAGGTTTGGGGTGGTGGTGATCAGCATTTTGTAACTCACGTTAGGCGTTGAGAATTTGTTCGGCAGTAACTTGTAATTCAAGAAATGTCGGAGAAATCAATAATTCAGCATTGGAAAATATGTTTGGATGATAAACATCATCGGTCAGAGTATGAATTGTAATCCTGGGATTTTCACTGATGGCATCGACCACCCAATATTCAGGAATTCCTATGGCCTGGTATTCATCGCGTTTGCTTATGTAATCATCTTCAACCGAGCTAGGACTAACCACTTCAACAGCCAGTAAAGCAGCAGATTCAAAGATGGCAGGCTGAAATCGCAATTCTTCTATTACTGTTATTGGGATCACCAGAAGATCAGGAAGTCTTGAGTTTCTTATACCTGTTCGCTGACCAGCCTCTAATAAAGTTAGATAGGGTAAGTTAGCACGTTTTATTGCTGATTCAAACATGAGCATTAAAAAACGAGCAATTAAATAATGTTGTAAAATTGGTGGAGTCATCGGAATTAACTGACCCTCTACTAATTCATAGCGCGTGTCAGTGTCATCATCATAGGTTAGGTACTCTTCAAAGGTCAGGTTTTGGGTGGTGGTGATCAGCATTTTATAACTCACGTTAGGCGTTGAGAATTTGTTCGGCAGTAATTTTTAATTCAGGAAATGTCGGAGAAATCAATAATTCAGCATTGGAAAATATGTTTAGATGATAAACATTATCGGTCAGGGTATGAATTGCAATCCTGGGATTTTCACTGATGGCATCGACCACCCAATATTCAGGAATTCCTATGGCCTGGTACTCGTCTCGTTCGGTAATATAGTCATCTTGAATTGAACTAGGACTGACTACTTCAACTGCCAATAACGCTGGAACCTCTAAAACTAAGGACTGATAACGCATCGCTTCCATATTTGTTTTGGGTATGACTAATAGAGCCGATAAGCGTGAGGTTTTGGGGCCAGTTTGTTGACCGGGTTCAAACACAACCATCCAAGGTAATTTTAAGCGTCTAATTTCTTGCAAAAAAGTTTCAAATATAAAATGAGTAATAAAGTAATGTTGCCCAATTGCTGGAGTCATGAGAACTAACTTTCCGTGATCCAGTTCATAGCGGGAATCAGTGCCATCATCATAGGTGAGATACTCTTCAAAAGTGAATATTGACTGGGTAGTAAGCATCTCATACCTCGCATTAAGGATGATAAGAACTGAGTAATAATCAGGATGGATTTAACTTAGTAATGATTCCCCACTTTGCGGTGATGGACGGCAGTTAAGGCATCTGGTTTTGAGACCCGGCCGGTTTCGATGGTGCTATAGACTAACCAATGATCATGACAGTCCAAGCGATTGATCACCGTACATTCCACATAGGCTAAAGCATCGGCCAAAATTGGGCTGCCATTGTTTGCGGGATAGGTTTTGATCGTGGCAAAGCGATCGGCTCCCGGGGGGAAGCGTTTGAGGAAGTGGCGCATTAGGGGTTGATAGTTCCCTTCTTCCAAGACATTCAGGACAAAGGTATCGCCCACGTGCATAAAGGATTCAATGGCCCGGTCTTTAGCCACCGCAATCGTCACGCCAAGGGGTTCAACACTGGCCTGGGCCACCCAAGAAGCCAACATGGCACTGTTAATGTCCCCTTTTTGGGCAGTGATGATATAAAGTCCGCCACTGAGTCGGCCTAATGCCTTATCTAGATCCGTATCCAAGGATTTCATTTGCTTAACGGTGCGATCTCGAAGTAACCATTGCCCCATATCGGTTCCGGCTTCCTCGGCCTGTTGGAGCAGGGCTTCATTGGGAGCTTCGGCAACGCGGATCACCGGAAAAGATGGGGTTAGGCCCAAGTCTCGAAATTGATTGAAGAGAGGATACGCGGCTTCACTGCCGACAACACCGGTTTCAAAGACCCCAATGGCTTGCTTGTTATGGGCAGTGGCGAGGATGGTGCTGAGGCTGGTTTGGGCGGTACTATCGGGCATGCCAATAATAATTCCGGCGGCAATATCGACAATTTCCCGGACTTCTTGCTGATCTGTGGTAGTCAGGTCAACAGGTTCAACAACTACTCCAGTTTTGCTGGCACCTCGGTTAATCGCCTCTGCTAAGACATCACTGTAGCCATAGCCGGGTTGGTAGAACAGAGCAATGGTTGCCGCTGCTTTGGCCTGGGCCTGGCTCCATGTCCGGTAATTTTCCACCCAATCTGTCAAATGCTCTTTCAATAGGGGGCCGTGGCCAGTGGCAATTAATTTAATCTCTGGTAAATCTCCCATGCGTTTGAGGGCAGATAACACCGAGCGCGCATTAGGGCCCATGAGGCAGTCGTAGTAGAACTTAAAGTCGGGGGCAATCAGTTCTGAGTCGCTGTCGTAGGTGTCATCGTTGCAATAGTGCATCCCGAAAACATCACAGGTAAAAAGGGTTTGCGTCCCGTGGTCATAGGAGAGGATCGTGTCGGGCCAGTGGAGGTTGGGGGCCATGACAAATTCGATGATGTGGCCGTTGCCTAAGTCAATTTGCTCGCCGTTTTTAATAACCTGTTGTTGAAATGGTTGATGGACAAACCCACTCAGGAATTGCAGGGCAACTTTAGAACCAACGACGGTGATGTGCGGGGCTTTGGCCAAAACATCTTTCACCAGGCCACTGTGATCCGGTTCCGTATGACTGATGATCAAGTAATCCAATTCAGCGGGGTCAATGAGTTCCCAGAGTTTTTCCAGGTAAATATCCCGGAATTTGGCATGGGATGTATCGACGAGGCCCAGTTTTTCACCACGGATAATAAAGGAATTGTAGGTAGTGCCATTTTCCAGGCCAAACTCAATATCAAACCGTTCTCGATCCCAATCTAAACATCTCAAGGCCGTCGTATCAGGGGCAATGGCCTGGGTTTCCAGGGTCAACCGGGCGGGGCGAGTGGCAGATGCAACGACCATAGATAACCTCCTGCGCTGAAATGAAAGATATTCTGTCTTGTTCAGTCATCTTTCTTTACATGGTGACACAAGGCCTGGGGGATAGGGTATCGCAATTGGTTATTGAAGACTTAAGAGAACTAGATTATTTGCTATGGCCTGACCGATTTAGGGTTGGGTGGATGGCCGTCAAAACTGTTTCCCTGGGCAGATCGGTCAGACTTTCAGAGGGCATTCGGGCAATCAATGTGCATTGAGTTCTGTGCCAGTCTTTGCCTATTTTCAAGATCGCTTCTTCCCTTAAACTTTGGAAAACGCTCAAAACTGAGTTTCCCTGAGATTCATCCTCAATTTAGGTAATTCCCTAACTATGTGGCGAAGAATATTGTGGCTTGTTAATCTCTCTTGAAAATCTCAATGCAGATTTAATCGCTAATCCGATACCAACCTCTTTGAAACTACTGATAGAACCAGTAACAAAAGATCGGCAAACTAACTCTTGAACTTACGGAATCCCAAGGTCACGTTATGGCCACCAAAGCCAAAAGAATTAGAGAGGGCAATTTCCACCGGGGCCTGGCGACTACTGTGGGGCACATAATCTAAATCACAGGCCGGGTCTGGGGTTTCTAAATTAATTGTCGGGGGAATGATGTCATTATAGACTGCCATAATGGCCGCAATCGCCTCAATCCCTCCCGATCCACCCAGTAGATGCCCCGTCATGGACTTTGTTGAACTGATGGCAATGTTGTAGGCATTATCGCCCAAGGCTCGCTTGATGGCGGCGGTTTCCGTGCTGTCGTTGGCGGGAGTACTGGTGCCGTGGGCATTGACATAACTCACCTGATCCGGCGTAATGGCCGCATCTTTCAGGCAAAATTCAATGGCGCGGGCTGCTCCTTCTCCACCAGGGGAGGGGGCCGTCATGTGGTAGGCATCACAGGTGAGACCGTAGCCAACAATCTCAGCATAAATTCTTGCTCCCCGGGCCTGGGCCGCAGTTAATTCTTCTAAAATGACGATTCCGGCTCCTTCGCCCAAGACAAAGCCATCGCGATTGATATCAAATGGGCGACTGGCATGGGCCGGGTCATCATTGCGGGTTGATAAGGCACGGGCCGAGGCAAATCCAGCTACGGAAAGAGGAGTAATGGCCGCTTCAGCCCCACCACAGATCATGGCCTGGGCATAGCCATGTTGAATCAGGCGAAAGGCATCCCCAATGGCATTGGAACCTGCGGCACAGGCCGTCACCGAGCAAGAATTCGGCCCTTTTGCACCCGTATGAATGGCCGTTAACCCCGCCGCCATATTGGCAATCATCATCGGAATCATGAACGGGCTACAGCGATCGGGGCCGCGGGTGAGATAGACCTCTTGTTGATCTTCCATCACCTTCAGGCCACCAACACCCGTACCAATAATGATGCCAACTTGGGTCGCGTTCCGGTCATCAATAATCAACCCAGCATCGGCCAGGGCTTGTTTACTGGCAGCCACCCCAAACTGGGCAAACCGATCCATCCGCTTGGCATCTTTGCGATCCATGAAGACTTCCGGATCAAACCCCTTGACTTCCCCGGCAATTCGACAGGCATGACGTGATGGCTCAAATAGGGTAATCGGGCCAATCCCGTTTTTTCCAGCAATTAATCCTTGCCAGTAGTCTTGGAGGGTATTGCCAATGGGCGTAATTGCCCCCAGGCCAGTCACCACTACCCGTCTCACGTCACCCTGTGTCATAGTCCGAAGGCCTTAGGCTGCTACTTTACCGCTAATGAAGTCAACTGCATCTTGGACGGTCTTAATTTTCTCGGCAGATTCGTCTGGGATTTCTACACTAAACTCTTCTTCCAAGGCCATGACTAACTCAACCACATCTAGGGAGTCGGCACTGAGATCATTGGCAAAATCAGCTTCGGGAGTCACCTTCTCGGTATCGACACTCAGTTGATCCGCAACGATCTTCTTCACTTGCTCGAAAATTTCTGCCTCTGTCATACCTTACTACCATTACCGACTGTGGAACTGAACCAGGCCTATCAAAAGCCATTCCTCAAATCTAGGGCTTTTCGTGCACAGAAGCAACGCAACTGCCTTTATGATGATGGTGATTGAGTTTGTGCCAGTTAAGTTGACGAGCCATTGTGGGACTTGATGGAGTGGCAATCAGTTGGGGTTAATCCTGGCGATCCGGTATCTTCCCAAGTTGTCCCAGACCCCGGAACGAGAATCCCTGAATGTCTTGGCCTGAGTCGCCAACCCCACAACCGGAATTGATGAGTGGTTCAATTTACCCTGGCCGGGTTCGATCCCCTGACAATCAATGACCTACCCTTTCTTTGACGAGACGACGCATGGAGCTTTCAATTGCCAGTCTGTTGGCCAACTTCAGTGATGATAAATTAGTCGCCCCTAAAGCCCTTGAAAAAAAACTCGGTTGCGAAGATGAGTACTCTCTCCAACGGTTGCAAATTGCCTTGGATGCCCTGGAAAAGATTGGCATCTTGGTCAAGGAGCGGGGTAAATATCGGCGGGTTGTCGAAACTGGGGTGATTGAAGGCCGATTACGCTGCTCCAGTAAAGGATTTTGTTTTGCGATTCAAGAAGATGGGGCGGGGGAAGATATTTTTGTCCGGGAACATCAACTCAGCACGGCCTGGAATGGGGATCGGGTGCTGGTCAAGGTGACACGGGAAGGACGGCGGAAAAAATCACCCGAGGGAGAAGTTAAACTCATCCTGGAGCGAAATAATCCTTCGGTCATGGCTCGGATTCGGCAAACGGAAGCTGGCCTGCGGGGGGTTCCCTTAGATGATCGGTTGCTCTTTGAAATCGAACTCATTCCCAGCGAGATTGCCCCGGACTTAAACGCCTTAGTGGATCAACTGGTTCATGTGGAAATTATTCGCTATCCCTTGGGGGGCTATTTACCCTTGGGGCAAGTTGTCCGGCTCCTCGGATCCGATGCTCAATCTGCAAATGTGGTGGACCTAGTCTGCTGTAAACATGATTTAAATCGCCCCTTTCCCCCTGCCCTCCAGGCCCCTTCGGAACTCCTCCTCGCCAGCCCTGATCCGGAACTAACCCGCCAAGATTTACGAGACTTAGAAACCGTTGTGATCGCTGCCCCTGGCCAAGAACCGGAAGTAGCCTTTTCCTTGGTTCCTATCGGTAGTCAGACTTGGCAGCTAGGGGTGCATTTTGCCGATATTGCCAGTCAAGTTCCCTTAAATTCCCCTTTAGATCGGGAGGCGCAACGGCGGGGTCTGGCGGTCAGTGCAGTCGGGTTAACCATTCCTCTTTATCCGCCCCAGCTTGAGGTGTTACGGCTAATTCCAGGCGTAGATCGGCTGGCATTTTCTGTGATTTTGACCCTTGATGCCAGTGGCGATGTCCAGGCCTATGAGGTTCAACCTACCCTGATCCAGGTTAAACACCAGATTACTCCTGAGGAAGCCCAGACCCTGAGCGAGAAAAAAGCCAGCAAAGGACTCAGCCCCATTCTGGCAAATTTGACCCAGCTAACCCAAGCTCTACGGATAAAACGGCGGGCACGGGGCAGTGTAGATTTGACCTTAAGTCGGCAAGTTCCCCATTTATATCCTGATGAAGGCGTGTTAGGGGCGATGGTGACGGGGTCTGGCCTGGCCATCTCGGAGATTACGGTTTTGGTCAACCAACTCCTGGGAACTCATCTACAAGGGTTGGGGCTACCGGCCATTTATCGGGTGCAACTCTCCCCAGAACTCTATGCTATCCAAGATTTTCTCAAGTTGACCCGTAACCTTGGCTTGCCCCTGGAACTGACAATTCCCGATGGGGTCAATGCTAGTGATTATCAACGGTTTGGAACTCAGCTTTTAAGTGCAGACCTGGCCCCGGTATTGGTGGAATCTCTTCTGGATACCTTGAAATCTCCCACCAATCAGCTTGTACCTGGCCCCCACTTTAGCTTGGGTCTTCTCAATGGCTATGCCCAATTTAGTGCCCCCCTGCAACGGTACGGCGATGGGTTTAATCAGCGGGTCTGGTATGCTCTCTTTAGCCAAGGTCGAGATCGCCGTTCTGCCCGAACCAAAGAAACTGTCAATTTGCGCCATAGTTCTTGTCTAGGGCAGGTGAACTGGAACGTTTTACCCGCAGAAAGTCAACGGGATTTAGAAACCCATGCCAGTGAGATCATGTCCCAACTCCAAGAGCGAGAGAAAACCACCTTCCAGGCCCTAAAAGACTTACAAGGCTTAGAGCGGGTGCGGCAAGTCCAGGCCTGTATTGGGGAAGTCCGGCCCGGGATCATTACGGGGGTTCAATCCTATGGCTTTTTCGTGGAGTTAATTGAGTTCTCAGTCGAGGGCCTTGTCCATGTCAGTTCCCTCAAAGACGACTGGTATGAGTATCGCTCCCAGGCCCAAACCTTAACTGGGCGGCGGAATCGCCTGCGCTATCGTTTAGGAGATCGCGTCGAAGTCCAGATTAAGAGTGTGGATTCCTATCGCCAGCAGGTGGACTTAGTGGTGATTAGTGGTGGGGATCAGGCCACGGAAGCCGAGTTACAAACCCCCGGTGAACCCCCAGAACCTCTGGAAGAAAACTTAGAACCCGATGAGTTTGGGGAGGACGATTTCTAGGTTATGAGTGGGGAGCGTGATTTATACTTTCTCCGCAACCTTTGGTACTACGCTCTACCGGGGCAGCAGCTTCAACCCGGCCAACTCCTGGGTAAAACCCTGTTGGAAGACCCCATCTTGTTTGGCCGTACCGAAGCGGGGCAGGTTTTTGCGATTCGAGATCTCTGTCCCCACCGAGGTGTGCCTTTACGCTATGGGCGGTTAGTTGGGACGGAGGTGGAATGTCCCTATCACGGCTGGCGATTTAATCCGAGAGGAGAATGTACCCTGATTCCTGGCCTGGTGGCAGAACAGCAGTTTAATACCGAAAAAATTTGTGTTCAATCCTATCCAGTGCGGGAAGTCCAAGGGAATATTTGGATTTTTATGCCTGCCAAACCCGGAGACCAGCCCCCCCCAGATTTAGAAATTCCCATGGTTCCCGAATTTGCCCCAGATTGTGTTGCCCAGGCCTGGCAGCAGTTTCAGTTTCCTTGCCATGTGGATTATGCCATCAGTGGCTTGGTGGATCCGCAACACGTTCCCTTTGTCCATCGGGCCTGGTGGTGGCGTACCAATGCTCCCCTCTTTGAAAAAGCTAAGGCCTTTGATCCCGCTCCCTTAGGCTTTACGATGCGCCGCCATCGTCTTTTGAAAACCACCTTTTTTTATCGGCTCTTGGGGGGCACACCGGAAGTTGAAATCAGTTTTCAATTACCTGGGGTGCGGATCGAAGCCACCTTTACAGGCCCCAATACCCTGTGTAACTTAACAACCATGACTCCAATCACGGCCACCCAAACCGAAGTTACCACCCTCTTTTACTGGACAACTCCCTGGATTACTTGGCTCAAGCCGTTTTTGTTGCCCTTTGTGAATACCTTTGTCCATCAAGACTTAGCTATGGTCGCCAAGCAACAGGAGGGACTTAGGTATGACCCCAATTTAATGCTAGTTGGGGATGGAGACGCGCAAGTCCGTTGGTATTACCAAGTTAAAAAAGAGTTTTCCCAGGCTCAGGCCGAGGGGCGAGCATTTACCAACCCAGTTAAGTCCCAAATTCTACGCTGGCGGAGTTAGACTTCACCACAGGGCATTTCCCAGACTCTAGCGGGGGGGTCTTTCCTGGGTATTAAGAATCCCTTTGAAAAACTGGATATTGATTTGTTCGGGATAGGGAACAAAACCCGTCGGCCCAAACCAGCGGTTATAGAGTTGGGTCGGTGCGGGTTGCTGGCTGACCAGGCCCTCCATGAAGCTCAATAAGGTGATATCAACCAGATTCCGCCACCCCGACTGATTAGGGGGAACCATACAGGCATAGGCCTCTGACTGAATGGGTACAGGCGGGATGATCCGAAAATTTTCCGCTGTATTATTGACCTTGAGATTTCCCTCCAGGAGTACCCCATCACTGGCAAAGGCGGCAATTTTTCCTGAAGCTACGGCTGTTACTCCCGCGTCCCGATCTGGGACATAAACCACATCCACCGCGGGTCGGAGATTCAGCACTGCCCCTTCATTGGTGGTGCCTTTAATAACTCCAACTTTTTGGCCCGCCAGTGCCGCAGGCCCTTGGGCCGGGTTGCCAGCTTTCACGAGCAGTTGTGTGCCAGCTAAAAAGAAGGGTACAGAAAAATCAACAAACTTAGCCCGATTCCAGGTGCGTGAGGTAGCCCCACATTCGATATCAATTGTGCGCGCTTGCACAAGGGAAATGCGATTGCTGGGCGTGACGGGAACCAGTTCGAGGCGAATGGGTTTTTGCAGATCTCGTTCGGCCCGGGCCCGAATTAACCCCAATAAGTCCACGGCATAGCCCACCACTTGGCCATTCTGCCTGAAGCCAAAGGGAACCGCATCTTCCCGTGTCCCGGCGGTGATCACCCCTGTGCGCTGAATCTTTTCCAAGACCGTCTCGGCTTTTACTTCTCCAACTAGGCATACTGTCCAGGCCGCGAGCAAGGCCGTTAGGGTAATTTTTCGCCAAGGCTGTAGTAATAAAGAAGCAGACATCGGTATTGGTTCCGCCATAAATCAAACCCATGACGATATTAACTGGAGAATTGGGACTAAATCACCTAGTCCAGAAGAAGATAGCCTTGGATCATCAGACAACCAGGCTATGGCGATCAATCTCAGGCAGGTCATGCCCAACTTGGCTGATGGCTAAGGTAATGGCGCGCTGGCTAGCTGTTCGATAAATTTGCTTGGGGATAATTAACTGGGCTGACTTAGCTCCCAAGAGGGCCGCCGCTTCGGCCACACTCCCGGCCTGGACTTGAGTAAAGACTTTCTCAGATGGGTGGGGTGTCCAGAGAGAATTAAGTTGTTCCTTGCTGAAGAACTGTAACTCTAACTGCCAGGCCTGGGCCAAGTCCTGCAAAGCTTGAGAGTTTTGTTTGCGATCTAAACTGGCAATCCCAATCAAGGCCTGAAAAGAAAGTGCATGGGCCTGGAAGACGTTCCGGAGAGCAGTCTCTAGATCAGTGCCAGTCACGCCCGCCTGAAACCCAATCCCGGCCCAGAGATTTTTCACGAGAGATAACGTCAGACAGGAACCTGCATGGCCTGGGCCAATTCCGCAGCCACTTCTGGGCGGGAAAACTCTGGCGGAGGCAATTCACCGCGACGTAACATTTCCCGCACCTTAGTTCCTGATAAATGAATACGCTCCTCGGGTTTGCTGGGGCTAGTTTTGGTAGTGGCCATGGATTGGGTGCGGGTACAGTAAAAGGCGTGTTCAAACATCATCGGGGTAATTCCCAACTCATCCCGATCAAATTCGGCAAAAATGTATTGGGCATCATAGGTTCCGTAGTAGTCCCCCACCCCAGCATGATCCCGCCCAACAATAAAATGGGTACACCCATAGTTTTTCCGCACGAGGGCATGGAAAATCGCTTCTCGAGGCCCGGCATAACGCATCGCCGCAGGATTAATGGCTAAAATAACCCGATCTTGAGGGAAATAATGCTCCATCATGATTTCATAACAGCGCATCCGCACATCGGCTGGAATATCATCTTCTTTGGTTGCGCCCACCAGCGGATGTAAAAATAACCCATCTACGGTTTCTAAGGCACATTTTTGAATATATTCATGGGCCCGGTGGATGGGATTTCGGGTTTGAAACCCAACAATAGTCCGCCAGCCCCGTTGCCGAAATGCGGCCCGACTATCCTGAGGATCAATGCAATAACTGGGAAACAGTGGATGGGGGTGACGCTGGAGCAGCCAAATTGGCCCAGCTAAATTGACACTGCCCTGCTGATAGACTACTTTCACACCCGGATGCTTTGCATCTTCGGTTCGATAGACGAGGCGGGCTTCTTTCTGGGGATCATAGGTATATTTTTCGGCGAGTTGCATAACCCCCATAAATTCCCCAGCGGCATCATCTAAACGAATCCACTGGCCAATCTTGAGCGGGTCTGCTACATCTGGGGTGACGGAGAGAGTGACCGGAATTGACCAAGGCAGGCCATTAGCCAAGTGCATGGTTTCAACGACTGCATCATAATCGGCCTGAGACATAAATCCGGTTAAGGGGCTAAACCCGCCAATGGCAATCAACTCCAAATCAGACACTGCCCGGGCATCCAGGGACAAACGCGGTAAGTGCTCCGCTTTGTTTAGCCATTCTTGCGTTTCTGCTGGGGCAACAATCCGGTTAATGAGTTCACCGCCGTGGGGCAAAATGGCATCTTGAAGGGGGGGAGACTCTAAGGCAATCGTCAAAACCGGCTCCTGAAAACGTTACAAAACTGAAGAAATTCTTAAGATGAGTGCATATTACCGTAATTTGGGGTGTGATCCAGGCCCCTGGGATTGCAAGCATTTGGCTGAGTGGATTCCGAAAATTTTGATCAGGTCTATCCCTGCGGTTGGGGAATCACGATAAAGCCAGTATCTAAGTAATCCTGACTCTGAGTTGGCTGGGGCCGAAATTCTTGACCACCGAGAACCCAGTTTTTTTCTAGGCCCCAGGCCCACCAATAGGCTCCCATATAGGCGCAAATGAGGGCATCCAGTTGATCTTCAATGGCTTTGAGTTGTTTAAGTGACACTTGCGCCGGAATCTCGGGTAGTTCAGCAATCTCCAGAGGTGGATGCAACTGAGGAAATTTTTCGAGGATGAGGTTTCGCAATTGGTTTAACCCGGCCTGGCGTGCTGCAATCCGGCCCTTTTTGTACTTGATGATTTGATTGAGGTTAAATAACTGCACTGTACCTGCATGGGGAAAGACTTCAATCTGGTAGCGTCCGGGTTCTCTGGCCTGGATGATTGGGGCATGATTGAACCCCCGCTCTCGGAGCAATTCAGAAAACCCGACCGTTCGGGCTGCGAAGGATAATCCTTGATTGGCCGGATAACAGCCAGCATTGTACCGCCCTAGACGTTGATGGGCCTGGCGATCACAGGTACGCATTCCCGTGGCATTCGGAATCAGGGTCGGGGCATCAACTGCAACCAGGCCTGGGGCATTATCCGGCAACCAACTCTCAACCCAGGCCAAGACGGCCTCTAGATCAATCTCACAGCGGAGATCCATCAGTCGCAACTGAGAGGAATCCCAGGCCAAGGAACATAATCCTGACGCACCCGATACCCAACCGAGATCAACTCCCAAAAAGTACATCCATAGCCTACAGAAGTGGGAAATAGACTAGGGTGTAGAACTGGCAGGGGCAGGTTTTTGAGCCTGTTTTTGTTGGGCTAAAACTTCCTGATTCAGGATAGACAGGGCTTTGGCATATTGGGGATCTTTAGGGGTAGCAATGTCATCTCGGGTGAGACTTTCCCGTTGGGCCTCGGTAATCTTCACCTCCACATCCGGCTCAATCCCTTTTTTATTGATGTCTCGGCCGCTGGGGGTATAGTATTTGGCAATGGTGACGGCCATCCCAGACCCCTCGCCCACTGGCTGCACCGACTGTACCAAGCCCTTCCCAAAGGATTTTGTTCCCACCAAGACCGCCCGTTTGTTGTCCTGCAATGCACCGGCCAAAATTTCACTGGCACTGGCAGAACCTCCATCAATCAGCACCACCAAAGGTTTATCCGTTAAAAAGCCCCGCCCCGCCCGCAAGCGATCGGCTTCTCCCTGGCGATTTATCGTCGAAACAATCGTACCTTGGGGTAAAAACATCCGGGCAATTTCTGCACTGGAGAACAAGAGTCCGCCTGGATTCGAGCGCAGGTCAAGAATAAAGCCCGTTACCCCCTGTTTTTCCTGTTCCCGAATGGCATTCCGCATTTCCCCAGCCGCATTTGAACTGAACTGAACAAGGCGAATATAGCCAATGGGGCCATTGGGGGTTTGGCGGATACTGGCTTTGACGGGGTGAATTTCAATCCGGGCCCGAGTCAAGACCCTATCAAAGGTTTCGTTACCCCGTTTGATGGTGAGGGTCACTTTGGTGTTTACTTGCCCCCGGATCATGCCCACCGCTTCGTTCAAATCCATGCCTTTAGTGGGTTTATTATCAATCTTGAGAATAATATCTTTGGCAAGGATTCCGGCTTCGGCGGCGGGACTGCCTTCAACGGGAGAAACCACCGTAATATCCTTAGTTTTCTCATCTTGGGTAATGGTGATCCCGACCCCGGTTAATTCCCCTGAGGTTTCAATCTGCATTGAGCGAAACTGCTCTGGATCCATAAAGCGGGTGTAGGGATCATTGAGTTTCTCCAGCATTTCCCGAGCGGCTGTGTAGGCCTGATCGGGAGTGGTATAGGTTTTGGAGAGAAACTCCCGGCGAACGGCGCGCCAATCTTGCCCATTAAAGGTGGCATCTACATACTCACGATCAATCACCTGCCAGACTTCATCCACCAGTTCTTTGGGACTTTGGCGGAACCCGGCCCAACTTTTAGACGGGTGTAACTCTGCCCCAGCTAAGGCAACAGCTACGGTTAACAAGGCGGTGGCTCCAACAACAAGTCCTTGCTTTTTTAGACCCATGATATTTTCCTAGCACTGGTTGGGATCCAATCTAGCATAGGGAATTTGGGACGGCCAGGTCGGCCGGAGAAGACTAGGGATCAACCCAGCGATCATCGGATTTAATCAGATCAATTAAGGCGGCGACCCCCTGATCTTCGGGAACTTTTGTCACCTCATCTCGTCCGCGATAGAGCGAAATATAACCCGGTTGTTTGCCCACATAGCCATAATCCGCATCGGCCATTTCCCCCGGCCCGTTGACGATGCACCCCATGACGGCAATATTCAGGCCGGTTAAGTGATTGGTGGCATTCCGAACTTTTTGGAGGACTTCCTCAAGGTTAAAGAGGGTGCGGCCACAGGAGGGACAGGCCACGTATTCCACCATAGTCCGGCGTAACCCCAAGGCCTGGAGAATCCCATAGCAAACCGGGATTTCTTTTTCAGGCGCTTCTGTTAAGGAGACCCGAATCGTATCCCCAATCCCCTCTGCTAAAAGGGTGCCAATGCCGGCCGTAGATTTAATCCGGCCATATTCCCCATCGCCAGCTTCGGTGACACCCAAATGTAAGGGATAATCCATGCCCAATTCATCCATCCGTTTGACCATGAGGCGATTGGCCGCAATCATCACGGGGACACGAGAGGCTTTCAGGGAAATTTCCAGGTTATAGAAATTCATGTCCTCACAGAGGCGGATAAACTCGAGGGCCGATTCCACCATGCCTGCGGGAGTGTCCCCATAGGTAAAGAGCATCCGTTCCGCCAAGGAGCCATGATTTACCCCAATCCGCATGGACTTATTTTGATCCCGCAGAGAAATCACTAATGGTTCGAGGGTTTCCCGGATTTTTTCGCCAATTTCATCAAACTCGGCCTGGGTGTATTCGGTGCGGTCGGCTTTTGGTTTTTCAAAGACATACAGGCCGGGGTTAATTCGCACATTATCCACATATTTAGAAACTTCTAGGGCAATTTTCATCCCATTGTGGTGAACATCTGCGACTAGGGGCACGGGTTGATAGGTTTTTTCTAGGGTTGCCCGAATCTCGGCCATGGCTTTGGCGTGGGCCATACTGGGAACGGTCACCCGGACAATTTCACAGCCAATTTCATGGAGCCGCCGAATTCCGGCCACTGCTCCCGGAATATCCAAGGTATCTTCGTTAATCATGGACTGAACCGCCACGGGATAGCCGCCACCAATGGTAATTGACCCGACCGGCACTGGGCGAGTTTTGCGCCGAACAATACCAACTTCAGTGGTTTCCGGGGGAGTTGTGGAGACAGGGGGAGAGAGAGTTTGCATAGATTCTCAGGCCAGCCAGATATGCGACACATAAGTACATCCTAAGGGGGATGTTCCTCAGCGCAAATATTTTTCGTTACTTTGAAATTTCGAGATAATAAATTTAGAGAAATAATTTTATTGAGGTCAATGTCAAGGGGTATGTGATGCGCTCTGAAGCTTTTAATCTGAGGAGGCTCAAGGTCTCTTTTACTCTTTTCCTATGATCTGTGTGTCCCTAAGTCTTCTAGCCGAGCTTGCATATTCCTCAACTCCGTTTGATTGTTGGCGGGGCTATGAGGAGAGGGGAGGTCTAGATTTGGCCAATTCTCCAGGCCAGCACAGGGGCAACTCGCGGGCGGTAAACCATTTTGGGGTAGGGCAATGGGCATAGAACAGCGGGCGCAAGGGGTAATGTCCCACTGCTGTTGCTGAAGTTGGGCGATGGTTTCCTGAGTGCCTTCTAAGTAGCAATCCCCGGCCTGGCCAGAGTTAACATAGGCCCAACAGGCTTCAAATTCCTGACTATAACCTCCAGGCACCAGAATCAGACTGGGACAGAGTTGGGCTTGTCCAGATTTGATATACAGTTTTTTTCCCAATTGGAACCAGTGGGCGAGATAGGCTTTGATCGGGTCTGGGGTTGTCAGTTGAGCATCATCCCGTTGCATCTCTCGCTCTCTTGATCCATAGTTTCTTTTTCTAGGGTAGTGCGCCCATCCCCCGACCAAGGTATTCAACGGATTTATTTAACACTTAATGTCTTGAAATTGGTGGGACAACTGCGGGGCCTGGTTGCGCTTTACCCTTTAAGATCCCTCCATAGTCCATCACGCTCAACCGACTCCCTAATCCCTTGCAATCTCCTCCCCTATGAGCCATTCCCATCATCACCATCACGGACATTCCCATACTCCCAAGCAGTTTACCCAGGCCTTTCAGATTGGCTTGATCTTAAATATAAGTCTGGTGGTTCTAGAAGTTGTGGCTGGCTTGTGGTCTAATTCCTTGGCCCTGCTGAGTGATGCGGGTCATAACCTGAGTGATGTTTTGGGCTTGGTGCTGGCCTGGGGAGCAAGTTATTTGGCCCGGCGGAAAACCTCGGCGCAAAAAACCTACGGTTGGCGGAAGGCTTCGATTTTGGCTGCCTTGTTTAATGCCATTTTTTTGATGGTGGTGACAGGAGGCCTGGCCTGGGAGGCTCTCAAACGGTTAATGAACCCTGGCCCAGTGGAAGAGATTACGGTGATCTGGGTGGCCAGTTTAGCCTTGGTCATTAATGGCGGCACGGCCTGGCTGTTTGCGGCAGGGCGAAAGGGAGATTTGAATATTCGGGGGGCGTTTCTGCACATGATGTCCGATGCTTTGGTCTCCTTGGGGGTCATTGTCGCCGCAGTTTTGATTCTCCTGACAGGTTGGTTTTGGTTAGACCCCCTGGTGACATTACTGATTGGCATCTTGATTATCTATACAACCTGGGATTTATTGCGGGATGCTTTGACCCTCAGTTTAGATGGTGTGCCGAAGTCCATTGATACCCAGGCCGTGCGGGACTATCTCAATCACAGGCCTGGAGTCGGACAAATCCATGATCTCCATATTTGGGCAATGAGCACAACTGAAACGGCTTTGACGGCCCACCTCGTCATGGAGTCGGGGTATCCAGGGGATTGCTTTTTGCATGAGACTACGGCGGAACTCCAGGCTCATTTTGGGATTGACCATGCCACGTTACAAATTGAACTGGGTGATTCGCCCCAGGCCTGTACTTTAATCCATGACCCCCACGGTTATTGATGGCCAAGGCTTAGGGAAACTCTTGCATTTGTTCATAGGTTTTGTAGCCTTTTTCGGGACTAACCCACTCAACTAAGGTGACTTTGACCCGCCCGCCTTGGTTCACCATGAGTTGGGCCCGGCCTTCTTCCCCGGTGAGTAGATTTTGGGGTTGGAGCGCGGCTTTCCCAGCAAAGAGAAGTTTTTGACTGTTGGGGGCGTAAATTTCGTAATTGATAAAGACTTTATTAACGGTGCCACTGGTATTATTGACTGCATTTACCTTCAAGGTATAGAACCAGGCCCCGGCAATTTGTTCACTTTGAATTTGAGCCGCAGTAACTCGGACAATTTTGGCGTTTGATTCTTTCTCCGCCGCTAGCTTAATTTTCGGCCCAGGTCCTTGCACAGATAGAGACGGGAAAGCTTGAGGCTCCGGAGGCAACCCACTCAGCAACAGGAAGGCAGTCAAATAGGGCAACATTTAGGTTTAGTCCTCAACATGAACAACAGGAGCCGCCAAGGGAGTGATCCCCATTATGGTAAAGTTGATAGCGACAAAATAATCATACGGTTGCCTTAATTTTATGCCTGATTCGCCGCTCCCTGTTGCGCATGTGATTGGCCTGGGCAAGTCGGGAATAGCAGCGGCCCAACTCCTCCAGGGGCAAGGATGGCAAGTTATCCTGAGCGATCGGGGACAATCCGCAACCTTAGAAGCCCAGGCCAAGCAACTTCAGTCCCAAGGGATTCAAGTTTTGCTCAATTACAGTTTTACCTGGCCTCTTGCGCCTGAACCCAAGCTTATACCCCCTGAATTAGTGGTGATTAGTCCGGGAGTTCCTTGGCATAACCCAGGCCTGGTGGCGGCCCGTCAAGCAGGGATTCCAGTGATTGGGGAAGTGGAATTGGCCTGGCAAACCTTGCGGGATATTCCTTGGGTCGGGATTACAGGCACTAATGGCAAAACCACCACCACAGCCTTAACGGCGGCCATTTTCCAAGCAGCAGGTCTCCAAGCCCCAGCCTGTGGCAATATTGGCTATTCCATTTGTGATGTGGCTCGGTCGCAAAAATTTCAACACCAGACCCTGGATTGGGTGATTGCCGAAATTAGTAGTTATCAACTGGAATCGAAGCCAACCCTTGTCCCTAAAATTGCTATCTGGACAACCTTAACCCCAGATCATCTGGAACGACACGGCAGTTTAGATAATTACTGTGCTGCTAAATGCATATTACTTGACCAGGCCCAGTATCAAGTCCTCAATGGTGATGACCCCTATTTACGCCGAAATCTAGTTGAACGGTATCCCCAGGCCTGGTGGACCAGTACAAGGGGGGTAGGCGATTTACCCAATGGGGGAGAGCGGGGGGTTTATATCCAAGGGGGATGGGTGATGACAGGGAGCGAAAAACTATTCCCGGCGACTGCCCTGAAAATGCCTGGAGTTCACAATCAACAGAATTTATTATTAGCGGTTGCAGCGGCCCATTTGGCGGGTATTTCACCAGAAGCGATGTTGACGGGGATTAGTCATTTTCCTGGAGTCGCCCATCGATTAGAGCATATTGTGACGTGGCAAGGGATTGAGTTTATTAATGACAGTAAAGCTACCAATTATGACGCTGCGGAAATTGGCTTAACGGCGGTTTCTGGGCCAGTCATTTTGATTGCTGGAGGACAAAGTAAAAAAGGAGAAGCCCAGGCCTGGTTACAGTTAATTCAACAAAAAGTCGTCCAAGTGTTTTTGATTGGGGACGCAGCCAGAGAATTTAGCGAACTCTTAACAGGGGTTGGTTACGGGGCCTGGGAAAATGTGCAAACCTTGGATCAAGCCATGATCAAAGCCAAGGAACTCGCTCCCCAAGTCAAGGCAAAAACGATTCTCTTTTCCCCGGCCTGTGCCAGCTTTGACCAATATCGAAACTTTGAAGAACGGGGCGACCATTTCCGTCAGCTTTGCCCACATGAACGAACCCCATAGCTCGACTGTATTCTGATTAATTACAACTAAACCTTAGCCAGCGTAACCCGACCGGATTGGTTTTGATATTTGCCTTGACGGTCAGCATAGGTGGTTTCGCAAGGGTCACCCTCAAAAAAGAGTAACTGGGCGACTCCCTCATTGGCATAGACCCGACAGTCGGCACTCGAGGCATTGGAAAACTCTAAGGTAATTCCCTCGCCGGCCCACCCTGCTTCTAGAGGTGTAATGTTGACGATCAGGCCAACCCGAGCATAGGTACTTTTCCCCAGGCAAATGGCTGTAACGTTTGGGGGCATCTGGATAGACTCTAAGCTAACTCCCAGGCCATAGGAATTGGCGGGAATAATGAAATAGCTGCCATACGGGTCTGTCTGTAATTCCACTGGCTCCAAATTGCCGGGATTAAAATTCTTCGGATTCACAACGGTTCCGGGAATATGCTTAAACACCAACATCTCTTGGGGCGATAGGCGAATATCATAGCCGTAACTGGAAACCCCATAGCTAATGACAGGGATTAAAGTCCCATCCTGATCAACTTTGCGAACTTGGGCCGCTTCAAAGGGTGTAATCATCCCCAAACGGGCCTGCTCAACAATCCAGCGGTCATTTTTAATCATGGGAGAATCACAATTTCTAAGGGGTTTGGAGGTGCATTTCCTACTCTAGTTCAAGAATGCAGTCACTTCCGCAGCAACTTGGTCGCGATCATAGTCAAGAGTAACAATGTGATCAGAATTTTCGCACCAGGCCAGTTTTTTGATTGTTGCCCCCAGCGTTTCATAGAGGTAAACCGCTCCTTGAGGATTCACAACCGTATCATGGCGGGCCTGGATAATCAGTGTCGGTACAGTAATTTCTGGAATCAAGGGCTTGACTGTCTCAATTAGCTCCATTGCACTGCGAACCGCAACCAAGTTAAATGTCTTATAAAACTTCACTCGATTAACCTGTGCTTTCAAAGTTGGGTCTCGGAAAGGTAAGTCGAGACGGGGAACTTGGGGTAGGAGATAGCCAACGGATTTGATCAGAGATTCCAAAGGAACTGGAGAATACGGAGGTTGTTTTAAGGACAGATATGGACACAGACAGACTAATTTCCGGATCCGATAATGACTCGCTAGATATAACCCCAAGGGGCAGCCTGTGGAAAAGCCAATCACATCAATTTCCGAGTAGGTCTCTTTTAACCCTAAATAGGCCGTTTCTACCGCTTTGTACCACTGTTGCCAGGTGGAGTTGGGCATATTGGCTTGGGGCTGATCATGGCCGGGATAGAGAATAGCTTTGACGGTGTTCCCTTGTTGATGCAGATGTTCCGCCAGGATTTGCAGTTCATAGGTTCCAGCCCCCAGGCCATGGAGCATTAAACAGGCTCGGTTGAGATCGCGACCTGGCAGAAAAAACGGTTCATTCCTTAACTGGCTGGTAAACATACCCATAGATTATTCTCTAGCCCTAAATCAAGATTCTGGTAGTTTTGACAGGGATTCCCTCGGCCAGGTTTCCCGCCAGGCCCGGCTTGCCTCTAAAACTAATCGCTGTCGGAATTTCTCGGCAATTTTTTCATGGAGTTGGGCGAGTTTAATTTTCAGTTGCCGAATTTGTTGCCGTTGACTACCCAGGCCGGGGTGGTTGAAATCTAGGTCTTCCAAATGTAAATAAATGGCAATCAGAGGAATTGGTCGATCATCCGCTGGGGGAACATCCATCTCATTTAACTGGGCTTGCAAGCGGGACACCTCTTCGGCCAATGTTGAGTCGCGCGTGGAAGTATCTTCGGCATCAAATTGATTTTCATCTTCTTCGTTCTCATCAGCTTGGTCTTCATCCTCTGCATCAGCCTCTTGAATACGCCGATTCATCAGGGCCTGGAAAAATGCCGCAATATCAATGTTGTCTCGTTTTTCTGTTTCTTCGGCATCCTCTTGAGCTTCTGTATCCTGGCTGGGAGCCTCGGCCAATTGACCAGATTCGCTATCGGAAGGGGGGTTATGGTTAGACTTTTGCGGGCGAGCAGTAGGGTGATCTTCAGACCGATCCTCCGGGCCTGCGACCATCACCATCATGATGTTAGGGAGGCGACTGAGGGGGCGACCTTGGGCTTTTAAGGCAATTTCGAGAATCTGTTCCCAAGGAAACTCCGGTAAGATATCCACCTTTTGCAAGGCTCGATTGACTCCATAGGCGGCCTGGTGCAAAAGCTTGGCAATGGCCATCTCCAAATTCGGCTCTGACAATGATTTGGGACTTGGAGTAATGTCCTTGGCTTGATTGTCTTCTGTTTGGGGAGATTCTGGAGAGCTTTCTGGATTTTCATCTGCTTCAGTGCTGTTTTCTGCTCCTTGATCCTCTACTGTTGGAGTCTTGCTTTGTTCAAGCACCGGTTGTTCAGGGAGTAACTCCCCCAAGCTGAGGCGCAGGTCTTCCCCCAGTAAGTGGATTTTCCGCTGTAGTCTTTCCCGCGCTCCTGGCTCTAGCTTTAAAAATCGTTCTGGGACGATCTGCGTGCAAACTTGATAGGCAGCAGTGATCAGTTGTTGCTGGGCAATGGGGGCCAAGAGGGTAAGATAGCGGCGGTAAGCCTGATGCAGTTGTGCAAATCCCTGGCGGGCCTGGTCATGAAGCACCGTTAATTCCTGCTGGATTTGCTCTAAGTTAGCCACCACTTGTATCCTGTAACGTCACAACAATCCTGGTTCAACACTGGCTCAAGAAACATTTAGTCTAACTTCCAAAAACAAAAGACGGCCTACAGCAAGACCGCCTCTTTACAACTTAACTTCGATTTCGACCCATCTTGACCCAATCTCCATCGAGTCTCCAAAACTGCCTATTTGGCCTTGCTCCGGCTGGAACGGGTTGTTTTGGCCTTCGTGGCTTTTGGGGCAGGTTCTGGAGTGGGTTCGGGTTCTGGAGTAGGAGCAGGGGCCGGTTCAGGCTTGGCCTGGGTTTGGGCAGCAACTTCAGCGGCAAGGTTGGATTCGACTTTCTCAATCCCTTCTCCGAGGATAAAGCGTTGAAACCGGCGAATCTTGATGTTCTCACCCAACTGAGCAATGGATTGAGTCACCAACTCGGCCACGCTGATGTTTTGATCCCGAATGTAGGCCTGGTCGAGGAGGCACATTTCCCGCAAGGTCTTATCCAATTTTCCTTGGACAATTTTCGCTTTGACTTCCTCTTTTTTTCCGGCCAAGGCATCCGAGCCCATGGCAATTTTTCGCTCATTTTCTACTACGGCAGCGGGGATGTCCTCAATCGCTACATATTCCACATTCGGGCAAGCGGCAATTTGTTTAGCGATATTTTGGACTAACTCCTTAAAGGCTTCATTCCGGGCGACAAAGTCCGTTTCGCAGTTGACTTCGACCAAGACACCAATCCGACCACCGGTGTGAATATAGCTATCTACCAGGCCCTCGGCTGTCACCCGACCCGACTTTTTGCCCGCAGAGGCCAGGCCCTTTTGCCGCAGCCATTCAATCGCCTTTTCCATATCGGCATCGGACTCAGTGAGGGCCTTTTTACAGTCCATCATCCCCGCCCCGGTCTTATCCCGAAGTTCCTTAACTAGCTTTGCTGAAATTTCTGCCATAATCTGCTGCCTCGTGTTAGTTCCTTAGTTCTCATCCTTGGAATCACCGTCTGCGTCTGACTCTTCCTCAACGTTGGGCAAGCTGTCAAGGGTTTCATCTTCAGCATCAGGATAGTCCTCCTCGGCCCCATCACCGAGATCTGCCTCTTCCACTTGCCCGTGCCGCCCTTCATAGATCGCATCGGCCAACTTGCCCACAATCAGCTTAATCGAACGAATGGCATCATCATTAGCCGGAACTGGAATATCCACTTGATCTGGATCGCAGTTGGTGTCGAGCAAGGCCACAATCGGAATCCCCAGTTTTTGGCATTCTTGGACGGCGTTATATTCCCGCTTCACATCCACAATCACAGCCACATCGGGTAAGCGGCGCATATTTTTAATCCCACCCAGATATTTCTGCAACCGGGCTAATTCCCGCCGGAGCACCGCTGCCTCTTGTTTGGGACGGAGGGCAATCTGGCCGGTTTCTTCCATCCGTTCCAGTTCCTTCAGGCGATCCACCCGCGTTTTAATCGTTGTCCAGTTGGTCAGCATTCCCCCTAACCAGCGTTGATTGATGAAATATCCCCCACAACGGGCGGCTTCTTGATGGACAATTCCAGCGGCTTGCCGTTTCGTACCCACAAACAAAAACTTCTTGCCAGATTCAGAGGCTTCCCGGACATAGTTATAGGCTTCATCCACCAGTTGGGCCGTTTGCACGAGGTCAATGATGTGAACCCCATTACGAACCGTGAAGATGTAGCGAGACATTTTGGGATTCCAGCGGCGCGCTTGGTGGCCAAAGTGAACCCCGGCTTCTAAGAGTTGAGCCAGACTTAAAACAGACATTCAGTTTTCTCCTGTGGGTTTAACCGCCATCTAGGTGGATCTAAGGAACAAGCCTAGACACCCCAGGCCCTAGATGTGTGAATTTTTCAGCGTTCTCTATCCTATCATGAATGAATCGGTCTTTGAGTTTTTAAGCCGTCTAACTAGCCATTCTCATGGAGAGAGTCGTTAAGAACGTTTCTATGGTTAACCCGCATCGGTATAAAGTTGAAGCTTTTTGGGATCAGGATGCCGAAGTCTGGATCGCCCAAAGTGAGGATGTTGCTGGTTTAGTCACGGAGTCCCCAACCTTGGAGGAATTAACCCTCAAACTCAAGCAGATGATCCCGGAGTTACTGGTAGCAAATCATCTTATTACGCCGAATACCAGGCAGAGTATTACATTTGAACTCACAACCAGACGGGAAGAATACATCTCCGTAGCTTAAGTATTCATAGCAAAATCCTTCACGCCTGAGGTTAAAAAACGATTACTTGCGGCTCACTGCCTCTTCGAGAGATCAGGGAAGGGAGATCATGAAATTTGGTATAGTCCCATTACGAAACGTCGTTTTGTAGTTGATAACGCCATTAAATCGAGACACACAGCAAATGCTGTCTTGAAACAAGCTGGTTTAAGGAAAGCATTTTAATACTCATCCACTTTCAGTCACCTCATGTTCTATGGTTCCAATCACTGTTCAAGATGAGTTGCCCCACATTCTCACATTCCAGGCCCCAGCAGCTTTTTCCCGCTTAGATCAATGTCTTAGACAGGCCCAGCCTGAAATTTCCCGCTCTCGGTGGCAACAGCTAATTGAACAAGGCCAGGTGCAGGTTAATGGCGTTACGACTTATCTGAAAAAGTTACCCATCAAAGTTGGGGATGTGATTGAAGCCGAGTTACCTAAACCCCAGGCCTGTGAATTAGTCCCAGAAGCGATTCCCCTTGATGTCTTATATGAAGATGACCAAATTATTCTAATTAACAAGCCCGTGGGATTAGTCGTTCATCCGGCCCCTGGCCATGATTCTGGCACGTTAGTTCATGCATTGTTGGCCCATTGTCCAGACTTACCGGGAATTGGGGGGCAACTGCGGCCTGGAATTGTCCATCGCCTCGATAAAGATACCAGTGGCGTGATGATGGTGGCCAAGACCGAATCTGCCCTCCAACATCTCCAAGCCCAGATTAAAGCCAGAACGGCAAGGCGCGAGTATTTAGGCCTGGTGCAAGGTGTCCCCCCCACTCCAATTGGGACGATTAATGCCCCCATTGGCCGCCATCCCACCCACCGCAAAAAAATGGCTGTGACTGAACTTGAGCGGGGGCGCGCGGCCATCACCCATTGGTCAGTGCAAGAACGTTTGGGGCATTACACCCTAGTCTTATTTCAGTTGGACACTGGGCGTACCCATCAAATCCGTGTCCATGCGGCCCATGCGGGTTGGCCCATTGTTGGCGATCCGGTTTATGGCTCCACCGGGAAAGTTGTGGGTCGGGCCTTAACCGGACAACTGCTCCATGCCTACCAATTAACCCTCCATCATCCGCTGACGAATAAGCAATTAACCCTAACAGCCCCCCTGCCACCTATTTTTGCCCAACTGCTCCAGGCCCTCCGCCGTCAGACATAAATTCTGCTTTTCATTCCCGTTGCTAAAGGAGCCCAATCCATCCTCTCAATCAAGGGCTGAAATTGAGGGGATATACTTGGAATGTGCAGCAAATCTGTGTCCAAGGCGCGGCGATCAAGCTCAGGCCGATGAACCCCTCCCCGAAAACGACTCTTCCCCCAGTAGATGTTTTGAGCCATGATCCGCGGGGCCTGGTCACAGAACTTCTGGCCGTCGGTACAGCCCTATCCGCCACCGAGAATTTAAGCGACTTACTCACCCTCATTCTGACCAAAAGCCGAGAAATTACCTGTAGTGATGCCGGGAGCGTTTTTTTAGTCGATCGCCAGGCCCATCCCCCCAACCTCTGGTTTAAGACGGCCCAAAATGATACCCATCCGGAACTGTCTCTCCATGAGTTTTTCATTCCCTTAAATGCAGAAAGTTTAGTCGGCTATGTGGCCCTGACCGGAGAAATTCTCAACATCCCGGATGCCTATGAAATCCCCCAGGCCGAGACCTATCAATTTAATCGTTCCTTTGATGACAATCTGGGCTATCGCACTCGCTCGGTTCTAGTGATTCCAATGCAAAATGCCGAGGGGGAGATTATTGGCGTGCTACAACTTCTGAACCGAAAAATCCGTGCCGATATTAAAATTACGCCCGATAATGCCACAGACGTGACCGTTCCCTACAGTCATTGGGAAGAAGCCATTCTACGGTCTCTCGCCAGCCAGGCCGCTGTCTCCATTGAGCGTAATCATCTCTTAGAAAGTATTGAAAAGCTCTTTGAAGGCTTTGTCACGGCATCTGTCCAGGCCATTGAAGCTCGGGATAAAATCACCGCTGGACATTCGGAACGGGTTGCAGACTTAACCTTACGTTTGGCAGCCGAAGTCAATGATCAGGCAGGGATTGGGGCCTTTGTTGGGGTTGGCTTTGATCAGCGGCAATTGCAAGAACTGCGCTATGCGGCCCTACTGCATGATTTTGGCAAAGTTGGGGTTCCCGAAGTCATTTTAAGCAAGGAGAAAAAACTCTATCCCTTGCAACTGGAAATCATTCGCCAACGCTTTCATTTTGTTCGCCGCACCTTAGAGTTGGAATGTAACCAGGCCAAGCTGGACTATCTTCAGGCCAATCCCCACCACGACCCTGACGCTGGGACTTGCGATCACTGCCAACAACTGCGGCAATTTGATTTACAACTACAAGCCCAACTCCAGAACCTAGATCGCTATTGGCAGGTGGTTGAGATTGCCAATGAACCCAAAGTCCTCGCTGAAGAACCCCTAGGGATTTTACAAGAACTGACCAGTTGGCATTACAAAGATATTAATGGCCACCTACAGCCCCTCGTGACGATAGCAGAACTGGAGCAACTCCTCGTCCGGCGCGGTAACCTCACCCCCCAAGAGCGGCTGGCGATTGAATCCCATGTCACCCATACCTATGAATTTCTGCGGCGGATTCCCTGGACGAGTTCCCTCAAAGACGTACCCATTATTGCCTATGGTCACCATGAACGTTTGAATGGCACAGGTTATCCCTTGGGAATTGCAGATATTCCATTACAGACTCAAATGTTGACCATCGCCGATATTTATGATGCTTTAACTGCGGCAGATCGCCCCTACAAAAAAAGCTTGCCTGTCCCGATTGCCCTGAAAATTCTGCACCAAGAGGCCGAATCCAACCAAATCAACCGAGATCTCGTCCTTCTCTTTGAACAAAAGCAGGTTTTCCAAGTTCTTGGGCATGGCCTAGCAGATTAATCTCCTAATTTCCGGTAGAGAACTGGGGTATCCGGTCTATAATTTAATGTAGAGAACCCCCCCTTGAGCACCAAATTGGTATGGAACTCTCCTGTAAAAGTGAATATGCGCTTCTAGCGGTCTTAGAGCTTGCAGCAGCCTACCGCGAACAAGAACCGTTGCAAATTCGCCAAATTGCGGCCCTCCATGACATTCCTGATCGCTATTTAGAACAATTACTGGCAACTTTGCGGCGGCGGGGGATTATTCGCAGTATTCGGGGGGCGAAGGGGGGATATATTTTGGCCAAAGAACCTTGGAAAACCTCCCTGTTTGAGGTCATGGATTGCATTGAGGGCCTAGAAAATCAAAATAAAGGCTCCAACGCAACCCCAGAAACCATAGATCAAGGCGTAGTCCGGGAAATTTGGCGCGAGGCCTGGGGGGCGGCGAATCAGGTACTACAGGACTATACTTTGCAAGATTTGTGTGAACGCCGTCTTGCTAAACGCCAACTTGACATCATGTACTACATCTAGGGGCTGCTGACCTAAAGCAGGGATAAGCGGGCCTGGTTGCCATCCAACTCCACCGGCACCCCCACGGGCAAAGCGGCATTTTCGCCATCATGGCCAAAGGGAAGGTCAGCCACCACCGGAATGCCTAGGTCACAGCAGCGATCCTTCAGAACATCTACCACGGCTAAACTCGGACTTGGGCCGGACGGATCACATTGGCTAAAGCGGCCCAAGGCCAGGCCAACCACCTGCTGAAATGCTGGAGTTTGTCGCCATTGGGTCAACATTCGATCCAGCCGATAGGGGGCTTCTCCAACATCTTCTAGGGCTAAGATCACCCGCGACCAGGCCGGTAGTTGCGGAGTTCCCAATAAATGGGTGGTCACTGTCAAGTTACCCGGCCAAAGCATCCCCTGGACAACCCCACCCACCCAGGCCTCGCCCCGGAGGGGAGGAACGGATTGATGTTGAACCAGGTTAAAGAGGCGCTGTTGTGTCCAAAGGGGTTCCGCCGCCAAGGTGGTTAAGACCGGCCCGTGAATTCCAACCACGCCATAACTGGCATAGCTCCAGAGGAGAGCGGTAATATCCGAAAAGCCAATTAACCATTTGGGGGAATGTTCCGGCCAGGCCCAGGTTTCAAGTAACCGCGTCGCCCCAAAGCCGCCCCGCCCACAGAGAATCCCTTTAATGTCTGGATCGAGTAAAACCTCTCGTAACCCTGCCCGGCGTTGGATGTCGGTTCCGGCTAAATAGCCCCAGGTTTGTGCGCATTGCGAATGGAGATGGACTTGATACCCCTGTTGTTGCCAGAGTTCAATCCCGGCCTGGAATCCAGTTGTCTCCCGTAAGGCCCCACTTGGGAGAATCACCGCTAATCTATCCCCAGGCCTTAAGGGGGGTGGAAGCATTGGGGATTGCCAGGCCACTAGCGAGAATCTCCACCCCGATAAAACGTGAGACGGGCCGTGCCAATGTCTTGACCGATGGCCTGTTCCCCACCCACCGGAAACGCTGTTATCCCAAATTGATAGACTCCATCTAAGGCCGGGTTGCGGATTGGGGACAGGGCCAAGGTGACGACTTCACCGGGAGGAATGGGCGGCTGAAAGTTTATCGTTAAATCGTAGGTATTGGGGTTTACGGTGACGGCTCCCAAGGAAAATTGCGGGCCACGGGGTTGTTTGCCAAAGGCCTGGGTGCGTTCGGGGACAAAGTAAATGGTTTCTTGATTAGTGAGGGGCTTAATCACAACCCGTTGGAGGGGTTCCCCGGCCTGGGGCGATAGGGACAGGACAAAATAATAGATCGGGTCGGGGTAAAAAACCGTTGGATAGGGGGTCGAAGCGTCATTAAAGTAGGGCGGCACATCAAAGGCAACACGACCATCGGGAAATTCCACAGCCCCAGCCCCCAATCGGATCAAGAGACTGCCAACTATTCCCAGGCCCAAAACCTGAGTCAAGGAGCCAATCCCGTTAATCCTGTTTGCGAGATCTGTAAATAGGCCCATTAGGGAATCAAAGACCGTTGACATTGAGGGCAGATGGCATGAATAGACAACTGACAGTCGAGGAGATGATAGCCTTCTTTCTGAGCCACTTTGGCCCCAATTTTCAGGGCTGAGTCATTCTTAAATTCAATGGTACGACTACATTTAATGCAGATTAAGTGGTGATGATGGTGGGGATGGGGTTGGTTCAGTTCATAATGTTTGTGACCCTCGGCTAGCTCTAGTTCTCTGAGGATCCCCATTTGGGTCATGAGTTTGACGGTGCGGTAGATGGTCGAGAGGCTAATGGGGCTGTCTTCCTGTTGCAGGCGTTCGTACAAATCCTCTGCACTCAGGTGGGTTCCCTTGGGGAGGTTTTGAAAGACCGTGAGAATTGTTTCCCGCTGGGGAGTTAGCCGCCATCCTTTTTCGTTTAATTCGGCTTTGAGGGCAGTTGCGGTATAGGCAGCCATTTTTTACCTCGCAATTAGCCAGGGTTATTGATAGTCATCTTACTAAATTTGTCAGCGAGTCGCAACAATCCAATTTATTGACAATTGCAGCCCCTAAGATACAGAGAAGTTACGGATATGGAGTTAGCCCAAAACTTGCTCAAGCGGATTTTAATTTTAGGTGGCACGGGTGAGGCCCGAGACTTAGCCGGGTTGCTGGTGACAAAGCCAGGCCTGGTGGTGATTTCCTCCTTGGCGGGCCGGACAGAAATGCCGCAGATGCCACTGGGCTTAGTGCGCTCTGGTGGGTTTGGGGGGATCTCGGGCCTGCGGGACTATCTAGGCCAGCAAAATATCTCAGCCGTGATTGATGCAACCCATCCCTTTGCCAGCACAATAACGGAGCATGGCATTCAGGCCTGTCAAGCTGCCCAGATTCCCTATCTCAGATTAACGCGCCCGGCCTGGCAACCTGAAGCAGAGGATCATTGGCTGGTTGCTCACAGTCACACCGAGGCCGCCCAACAAATCCCAGGCCGGGGGAATCGGATTTTTCTGACCATTGGCCGGCAAGAACTCCATCACTATCAGGCTGTGCCGGGTTGGTTTTTAATGCGAATGATTGACCCACCGGCCGCCGGCTCTGAGATACCCAAGGGAGAATTACGGCTAGAACGGGGCCCCTTTGCCTTGGCGGATGAATTAGAGCTTTTGGCCGCATACCGTATTAACCTGATGGTGAGTAAAAACAGCGGTGGAGCAGCAACCTACAGCAAAATCATCGCCGCCCGCCAACTGCAACTGCCGGTGATTATGATTCAACGTCCTGGCATTCCTGAATGCGAACAGGTCAACACCATTCACCAGGCCTGGGACTGGCTACACGACAAATTACAGCATTCATTAAGTGGGAATGAGTGAGTGCAACTTTGCGAGTTTGGCTAAAACCTGTGGCAGGGTTTGATAAATTTTCTCCAGTTCCAATTCTGTAACGCAATAGGGCGGCAGTAAATAAATCGTCTTCCCCAAGGGACGTAACAGTAAGCCAGCCGCTAAAAACTCCTGTCGCAACCAAGGCCCCAAATCACTAAAATAGTCCTCCTGGGTGTTAGTTTTAAGGTCAAAAGCCATGATTGTCCCGCAAAATCGCAGCTTTTCCACTCCGGGTTGCTCCTGGAGATAATGGGCTGCCAACTGACGGTGGAGGGATTCCAAACGCTGATAGATCTGCGGCTGATGTTCTAACAGTTTTAGGGAGGCGACACCCGTTGCACAGGCCAAGGGATTGCCCGTGTAGGAATGGCTATGGAAAAAGGCTTTTTCGAGGGCATCATCATAAAAGGCCTGGTAAATCGCCTCGGTGGCAACGGTGACAGCCAAGGGTAAACAGCCCCCCGACAGGCCTTTGGAGAGGCAAATTAAATCGGGTTGAGTGGCAGATTTCAGGGTTGCAAAAAGTTCGCCAGTGCGTCCAAAACCCGTCATCACCTCGTCATAGACCAAGAGCACATGAAACTCATGGACTAGGGCTTGTAAGCGTTGTAAAAACTCCGGGCGACACATCCGCATTCCGCCGGCCCCCTGCACCAGTGGTTCAATAAAAATAGCTGCATACTCTTGGGGATGGGCCGTTAATCGTTGGGACAATATCTCAAGGGCCTGGTTTTCCTTGGTACTTACCTCTGGATCGTGATCAAATGTGGCCGGAAAAGGGATCGTTTCTAAGGACATTAACAAGGGTTGAAAGGGGTGCCACCAAGGAGAACTTTGTCCCATGGCCATGGCCCCAAGGGTGTCGCCGTGATAACCGCCTGTAAAGCCCAGAAAGCGAGTGCGTTGGGGTTCTCCGAGTCGCTGCCAATATTGATAGGCCATTTTGAGGGCGACTTCAACGGCTGTGGAACCATTATCAGAAAAGAAGACCCGCCGCAAATGCTGGGGTAGATGATCTAACAGTTTTTGGGCTAGGGTTTCCGCTGGTTCATGGGTAAAGGCGGTAAAAATGACCTGTTCGAGTTGTTGGGCCTGTTCGGCAAGGGCCTGGGCCAGGACGGGATGGCTATGTCCATGAATCGTGACCCACCAACTGGAAATGCAATCTAAAATTTGCCGCCCATCTCCTAACTCTAAGGTCATCCCATCCCCTTTCTTGACGAGGAGGGGGGCATCTGCGGTTTTCATTTGGGTAAAGGGCCGCCAGATCGGGGAGTTGTCAATGGTTAGGATAGAGGCATCAATCACGGGCAAGTAAACAAGATATGATCGGCAATAGCCCTACGGTTGACTCTTATCTTAAGCCAGGCCAGGCCCTATGACTCCGACTGATGTTGCTCTTAATCTATATGGACAAGATTTAGATCTTTGGTATCAAGAAACTGCCACAACGCTCCAGAAACGCGATTTTAGACATTTAGATGTGGATCATTTAATTGAGGAGATTCTCAGTTTGTCCAATCGAAATCGGCGGGAGGTATTAAGTCGATTAGATGTTCTCCTGTCCCACCTCCTGAAACGACTTTATGTTCCTTCTACGCCTGATTATCGAGGGTGGGAAAATACAATTCGTGAACAACAAAAGCAACTCCGGCGTATTTTTCAAGACTCTCCTAGCTTAAAGGGGTATGCACGACAGATTTTTGACCAGGCCTGGAGCGATGCGATTGTTGACGTTAAAGCCAATTATCCTGATGTGGAGTTACCCCAGGCCTGGACATTGACTGAAACCATTGATGAGTTAATCTCTCCAGAATTATGCCTGAAACTGAGTCCTTAAATTGCTAATTTGGCTTAAACCGAGAAACCATCCAATGATCTAAACATGACGGGAGACTCCCCACTCATTAAAAAAATTATTCAAGGATATGCTAGTGGTCATTTTCTCATGGATGAAGCGGGTGTCCTGGGATGGTACACAGCACCTCAACGTACCTTAATTCCCCTTGATGATCGGTTTCATTATCCACGTTCATTACAGCGGGTCTTAAATCGATGCCAGTTCCAGATCGCAATCAATCAAGATTTTGCCGGAGTGGTTTATGGGTGCGCAAATCGAGAGGTCACGTGGATTTCCTCAGAGTTAATTGAGATTTATTTTGCCCTCCATGATGCCGGTTGGGCCCATAGTTTCGAGGCCTGGGCAGGGGATGAACTAGCCGGGGGAATTTTGGGAATTGCGATTGGAGGAATCTTTATTGGGGAGTCTATGTTTTATCGGATTACTGATGGCTCGAAGGTGGCCCTGGTTCAGCTAGTTAACCATCTCCGACAGCAGGGATTTATGCTCTTTGATGCCCAATTAAATAATCCGCACCTGGCTCGATTTGGCAGCTATACGATTAAGAATGACCAATATCAACGCCTACTTGCCCAGGCCCTCAGGTCTTCCTGTAGGTTTATCCCTGATCGTTAGGAAAATTAGTTTTTGCTTGACGACTGAATCCTATGGGGAGAGAACAATGGCAGAACTTTCAAGCTCTTCGGGCTTATTTTGCGGCTAAGTCGTTCCCTGTTTAATCAGTTAGGCAGAGATTCAGGGTTCTCCATGGAAAACTACAATTAGGTCATTATCTAGAGTGATGCCCCGCTGTGGTTACGCCGACCTTGCCCCACCCAACCCATTTGGAACAAAGCCTGTTAGCCGAAGCACTCAAATTAGCCAAAGCAGTCCCGACTGAGGCGGAATTAGCTGAAGACCCCCACCTATCCCAGGCCCGGCAGAAACGGCTCCTAGAAATTCGCTCCCAATTGAATCGGTTGGCCCATCCCCTCCAATCTCATCTCCCCAAGATGCAAGATATTCCCGTAGGGGTGCGCTTAACCTTCGCCCAGGCCTGTATTCTCCTGAGTCACTATCCTCATCTTGGGGCAGCCCAGTGGTATGGCACGATCATTCCCAAGACGCTGCAGCGATTTCAACCGGAACCCATTCCGTCAGCCTTAACCAGGATTGATGGGATTACAGAACTCTGGGCCTGGTTTGACTTACCCGCAGAAACCTTGAAGGCGTTTAAACAGGAACTCAGTGAGTTAGAGAACCAATTTAGCCAACATCATCAAGTCATGAAACGACTCCGCCAGGCCATCCAGGAAACCTCGGTATTGAGGTTTTTTCAGGCCATTTTTGGTGAGTTACCCATTCCGGCGGAATGCTTGGCCTGGGGCAGTACCGATTGGCAACTCTATTTTTGTTTAAGTTACGAAAACAGTTGTCTCTGTACCTGGAACCAGCAAGGACATCCTAATTTCCAGGCCTGGAATCAACTCACTCCTGAGGCCCGGACTGAAATACAAACATTTTTGGACAAACTCAATCAATTTAACTACGAAAAATTTGATCGCTTTCCAATTTTCGGGGCCTGTGAGGGCAGTCAAGTCAATTGGGCCTGGCTGCAAGAGTTCGCCGCAGATCTTGCCCTGCCACCGAGTCAAGTTGTCGGAATTTTAACCCGTTCCGTCAGCATCTTACCCACGGCTAAAGCAGAAGCCTTTTTAATTCATGATATTTGGGGACACCATTGGCAACTTTGGCTGACCAGTTTCTTGAATGATTATGAATTTTTAAGTGATTGTGGCGCACCCCTCTGGCCTGGGGAAACAGCCTATACACCCTATGGCCCCCTGGCCTGTCGCGAGTTATTTCATTGGCATCAGGGGCAAGTCCATTTAGATCAGGAGCGGGCAAGGTTATTTTTTCATGGTGAAGTTCAACAACGCTTAGGCTTTCTCTTTACCCATTTGCTTGGTGAAATGCTAGCTGATGTGGCTGAATTTAAGTTCGCTTGTCATTTTCCCAATGAAGTAGATTGTTTACAAAGCTCATCGGTGTTTGCCAATAGCCCGACTAAGTTAGATTTATCCCTCTTAGATATTGACTTTCTCTTTTTGCGAGTATTGCAACCCCTCCTAGAGATCACCATATCTATTTTTCAAACCAGTCTTTTGGAAACAGAACTATGGAAAGAATGGCAACAGTCTTCAAGCCCAGACCAGGCTGAATCTATCAATGAGCTAGCCCTTAAGTCAGCGATTGCAGAACTCTATCAACTTTTTTTTCAGGAGTTCCAGGCCTATGCTCCCAATCTTCACCAACCCACAGGGATATTTGCGGCCATGATTTGTAATTTAGTCTATTTACAAAATGTGGTAAACAGTCTCTATCTTCATCCCATTGCCCAATCAGAAATTCCCCTGCGTGATCTACTGTTGATCTTTATTGGCTGTTACTGTTCTCAAAATTGTTATGAAGAGTTTTGGGCTATTGATGATGTTTTAGCTGCTTACTTTTTACCCTGTTGTCAACACTTAGGAGACTGGATTAATGGATAAAACAGTGTTGCTTATATAGTGATCATGCTTGAAAACTATTATCTCCATCATTATGACTACAAAACTATAGTATCAACAAGAAGTTTATGAAGTAAAGTTACTCACTGACATCGACTTAAATTTTCATCCATATATGGGGGATATGCGAAAAACTTCGATATAATTACCTATTATTTGGTTTGAATTTGGGACAGAAGAGATGTCTGGAGGTTTTTTATAAATGAAACTCGAAGAAGTTGTTCCTTGGGGCAGAACATTAGAAGAATATACGTTGATGTTTAATCTATCAGAAAGAGATTTAAACCTAAAAATTTTGGGGTGCGGCGATGGCCCAGCCAGTTTCAATGCTGAGATGACGGCTCTAGGTCACTCTGTTGTGTCTATTGATCCAATTTATCAATTTTCCACTGAAGAAATTGAGCAGCGTGTTCGAGCTACTTACGAGTTAGTTATTTCACAGGTGAAGCAAAACTCTGGTCACTACATCTGGAAGAACTTCCAAAATGCTGATGAGCTTGGCAAGTCCCGTCTCGGCGCAATGGAAAAGTTTTTATTAGACTATGAATCAGGAAGAGGTTCAGGGCGGTATGTATGCCAATCCTTGCCAAACCTAGAATTTTCTGATGATCAATTTCAATTGTGTCTATGTTCTCATTTGCTCTTCTTATATTCAGAACAGTTATCCCTTGATTTCCACTTAGCTTCGATTTATGAACTGATGCGAATTGCCCCAGAGACGAGAATTTTCCCATTGCTGAATCTTGCCGGTGAACTATCCTTATACCTTGATCATGTTTTAGAAGATTTATCCAACAAAGGCTATGATGTGCAGGTTCAATTTGTAGCTTATGAGTTTCAAAAGGGTGGGAATCAAATGTTGAAAATTAGTCGGTAATAGAGTGCTGCATAAAACCTTCCCATCGTGAATAATATGCAGTTAATTGTGACAATGGAAGAACATAATCACTTCTACTTGAGCAGCACATGACGGGGATGAATTCAGGGAATTGATGAATCTGAAGGTTAAGTCGGTCAGGGAGGAATAAATTGGAACAAGCAACTATTTGCTATAGATCTAATTCAAGAGTCCTGATCAATTTTTGTTTAGTCTGGAGCAGAGCCTTCTTCTGACTGGGCCTGGAGTTCTTCAAGAATAGATTTTGTTAAGGCTGGGCAACGGAACACCATATCTGTGTCTCCCATCATGATGATGTCCCCGTGATATAGACAGGCTGCTCCTTGACTTTTGACACCGTTGATTAAAGTGCCATTGCGACTAGAAATATCTTGAATGGTGTATGTTGGCAGTGGCTCTCCGGGAATACATTTCAGAACAGCTTGGATGCGAGAAACATATTGGTCAGGAACTGTAATGTCACACTCTTTACTGCGGCCAATATTCCAGGCCAGTTGACCCTCTAATGAATGTTTAGCAACCACCTCCCCTTTCTGGTACAAAACAAGCCAGGCCTGGTGTATTGAAGGCGCGTCCATAACCAACCCGAAACTACTATACCCATCATAGATAAAAAATATTTATATTTTGGTAATTTTAAAACTTTATCTCCAGGCCGGCCATCTCCCAATCTCTGCGGATGATGACTTAGGTTGTTGCGGTGAGAATTGGGTGTGAAACAATGGGGAAAGTGGATCAGGAAAGGAAAACCAGGCTATGACCGAATCGAGTGGTGTATTAGATGCTTTTTTGGCAGATTGCGAGTCTCTGGGGCGATTGCGTTTAGTCGTCACCAATGATGTAGCTGTTCTGGAAATCCAGTCTCCCCTGACCAAAGTATTTTACGCCGACCTCCCCCAAGGCCGATACGCCAATATGCATGCGGGTGATTTTGAATTTCATTTGAATTTGGATCAGGTGATCGGGGTTAAGTTTGAAGCAGGCCAGGCCAAGCGGGGCAACTTTCCCACCTATGCAATTCGCTTTATGAAAACCGAGGACAAACCGGCCTTAAGTGCGTTTTTACAGTGGGGCAAACCAGGGGAATATGCTCCGGGACAAGTCCAGGCCTGGGAAACGCTGCGGGAAAAATACGGGGACTATTGGCCCATCAACCACCCAGAGTAGTTTATACAGGGGGAGATTTTTGCTCTAAGAATTCCAGAGGCAGGCCATCCCGATCTTGAATGAAGGCAACATCATAAACCTGATCCCCAATCACCTGTTCCGTAATAGGTAATAGCAACTTCCAGACCAGGCCCTGCTCTTTCACCTTAATTTCCAAACTAGCTAACCAATCTCCCAAGGTTTGGCCGGGTTCCAAGTGATCCGTTAAATCAAAGGAAAGATGGTAGTAGCCGACATAATGGGGGTCAAAAAAAGCATCAGGCGGTGGCGCAGGTTTGGGAATTTGGATCAGTTCAAGCCGTGATCCGAATCCGGTTATCCAACAGGCCAAGGTTTCCCCCGTCGTGAATCGAACTTCTACCTCAAAGCCCAAGAGTTGATAAAACGCCAGGGCCTGGTGAATCTGGGCCGTCCGAATTGACACATGATGCAATCCCATACCTGGTTTAAACCGCAGCAGGAGTCACTTCAATGGACGTTGAAGACTGTTCAGACTCATGATGGGAATTATGATGCACGGGCTGGCTGGGGTGAATCGCTTCCCATTCCTCCAAGAATTGCTGGGGGTCTTTCGCCGCCGCCAAGGGTAATGCTCCTCCAGGGCCCACCAGGGGACGCAAACCATTCAGTTCAGCTAAAATTGCCGTCCCGTTATTGATCACCACTGCCAGAATCGGATCCAAGGCGAAAACAACCCCGGACACCATTGCCCCTAAGTTCGGAATCGCCACAATCGCTGTATTTTGCCAGACAATGTCCATGGCCTGTTTGGCAATCCGAATCGCTAAGGTTAAGCCCCGCAAATCATCTTCCATCAGCACCACATCCGCCGTTTCACGGGCAATATCAGTCGCTCCGGCAAAGGAAATCGAAACATCCGCATAGGCCAAGGCTGCCGAGTCATTAATGCCATCCCCACAAAAGGCCACAACCTTACCGGATTCATGCAACCCTTTGACCACTTCGACTTTGCGCTCGGGGAAGGCTTCGGCATAAATGTGGTTTTTATGGATGCCCAACTCTCCCGCCACGGCCTGGGCCACCCGACCGACATCACCACTGAGCATATAGGGGGTAATCCCGGCCCCTTGCAGTTCTTGGATGATTGCTTTGCTTTCAGCCCGAATTGGATCACTGTAGAGAATCACCCCAATTAACTGCCCATCCCCAGCGACATAGACCAAGGAGTTCCGCCCTGTTTGTAGCTCTGGATGTTTTTGCTCTAGCTCCGTTAAATTAACCCCATATTCCTGCATCATCCGGCGGCTACCGACCAAGAGATTCACCCCGGCCACCCGTGTGACAACCCCCAGGCCAACTTTATATTCCCAATCTTCACAGTCGGTTAATTCCAGATGATCATGCTGGGCCTGGCGGACAATGGCCGTGGCGACGGGATGGGTTAACCCCTGTTCAGCACTGGCAGCCATGGCTAAAATTTGCGGCCCGGTATAGTCAGGATTCATAACGACAATATCGGTGACACCGGCATGACCTTGGGTCAGGGTTCCGGTTTTATCAAAGACGACCGTATCAATCCGAGCCAAGAGTTCAATCGCCCGGCCACTGCGAATTAAAACCCCATGTTGGGCTGCATAGGTTAAGGCCGAAAGAATGGTTGTTGGCACCGAAACCCGAATCCCAGTGCCCAAATCTAAAGTCAAAAGGGCAATGGCGCGGTTCAAATCCCCAGAGAGTAAGCCCACCGCTGCCGAAATGCCTAAGGTTGGAATCACGGCCTGGTTGGCAATCATCCCGGCATAATTCTCAATCCGCGTATCATGGACGGGAGCAGCCTGCATTAAACCGACAATCACCCCGGCCCGCGTTTGGTTGCCGACCCGTTCCGCCAAAATTACCATCTGCCCTTCAACTAAGAGCGTCGAAGCAAAGACCTCCATCCCCTCAGTCCGAGTTACCGGAACTGATTCCCCCGTCAGTTTGCATTGATCCACCAGGCCCATGCCTTTAATTACCATCCCATCCACCGGAATTTGATCGCCTGGATAGACAACGACCCGATCCCCGACCACAACATCTTTAACCGGAATTTCGACTTCAATCCCATCCCGTTCCACAAAGGCGGTTTTACCCAGACAATCCAATAAATCTAAAGAAGCCCGTTCTGAACCGCGGGCCGTCAAATCTCGAATCGCCTCGCCCCCTTCAATTAAGCCCAACATAAAGGCCGGCGCAAAATAATGACCTTGGGCCGTGTGGAGTGAAATGGCCAGGGCATCGAGAAAATCAATGGTTAGCTCCCGATCATTGACCATCGAATCCCAGGCCCGCTTCATTGCTGGAAGGGCCGCTGCCATCACCACCCCACCAATGACAACCCCAGGAATAGGGACACCGACCAAGGCCGCCAAACTTAAACCTAAACTCAAGGCCGGTAATCCCATCCGTTCCCAAAGATTGACTGTTTCGGCTTCGGGTTGGCAACTATCGACTTCGGCCGCAAGGAGGGGAACATCGGGTAAAACAGCGGCTAATTCAATGGATTGATAGATCTCGGCCTGGATCACAGCCATGGAGTAGCCCAAAACTTTGAGATCATATTCCACAACTAGGGAACGAGCGGGAGGATTCACACGCACACGGGTAACGGCGTTAATTTGGCTGACAACGTGGAGCAATTTTTCCCCATATTCCACGTCATAGCCGAGGCGAGGAATCCGAATCCGAAAGCGGCCGGCAATCCAGTGAACAACTTGAAATTTAACTTGGGGAGCTTGACCAGCGAGGTGCGGATTGATGGGGGTAGTGGGGGCCTGGGAAGAAACTAGGGAATTGGGGGCAACGACGTTCATCAAAACTTCCTATTGGGACAAATGCCTTATTGGATAGCTTAGACGATGCAACCTAAAAATCAAGGTAGTCAAGGGATCATTTCTAGCGAATGGGGTTTATCTGTTCAGCTTGATGGCCTGGGCAACTCCTGATTCCTAAACAATCGCGATAATTGAGGGGTCTAATGGGTGAGGACATCTTAAATCATGAGCAACCTAAAGATCATTGAAACACCAACAGGAAGAACCTCGGCAAGTCCGATGCTCACATCAACTGTATTGTTTCACCTGGCCTTCCCGGTCTCCAATATCAGCGATACCAAAGCCTATTATGTTGAGGGCCTGGGGTGTACCTCAGGTCGTGAGAATGCCCATTGTTTGATCCTGAATTTGTATGGTCATCAACTGGTTGCCCATGTTACTCACGATCTCCTTGAGCCGCCCAAAAGCATTTATCCCCGTCATTTTGGTTTGATTTTTAGTGCCGAAGCTGATTGGGAAAGACTGCGCAACCGGGTAGAACAGCAGCAATTAGGATTTTTTCACCCCCCCAAAAAACGCTTTCAGGATTCTCTGTTAGAGCACAAAACCTTTTTCCTAGCGGATCCATTTCACAACCTAATTGAAATCAAATATTATCGACACCCTGAAGCAATCTTCGGGGCCCAAGATTATGATGCCGTTGGCGACCGTCCCGCTACGGAAGCATCCTCTGGATGACTCAAAACACTGCGCCAACCCAAAACAGCCAATCCTGGGAAGGACGATTATCTAGAACCCCTCTTTCCAGAAATTGAGGGTTAAAAAATACTTTAACTTCTGACCCAGTAGCCAGGCCAAGTCCAGGTTGTGTGGAAACTTACTGGATTTCTCCCCTGTATAATCTATTGAGTGAAAACTTGACATTCAGCCTAAACACCTTATCGTATCGTTCTTTTAAACGGAAACTTTCTGTCTAATCCATAGTTAGGTGGCTTAAATTTTCGGTGAGGGCACGGTTGAGAGATTCTCCGTTGGTGTTTGAGATTAAGACGATCTTGAGAAGATTCAGTAAAGGCGTACAATCGGGCTTGAGCGTTACAAGTTTGGCAGAGTCGAGATGAATAGAAATGAGCAATTGCAAGATCAATATGTCAAGGTCGGTTCAGTTAATACCCGATATTGGCAAACTGGTGATTCAGGCAGCACAGTCATTTTGCTTCATGGTGGCGGCGGTTATATTGAGTTGTGGAAGCACAATATCTTTGAATTAGCCACACATCATCGTGTTTATGCGTTTGATATGGTTGGTGCGGGTCGCTCAGATAAAATCGATGCGAATTATACCTTTGATTTTATGGCTCATTTCACGCGAGATTTCCTGAAGGCTTTAAACATCCCGAAAGCGAGTTTGATTGGAACTTCTGCGGGTGGTGGAGTAGCACTCACCTTTGCGCTGAACTTTCCAGAGCTAGTCGATCGACTGATTCTGGTTGGCAGTGCTGGCTTAGGTAAAGACATCAATTTTCTGCTGCGGATCACAACGCTTCCGGGTTTAGGCAAATTATTTAGTGCGCCAAGCAAATCGGGTGTGGCGATGTTGTGTAAACAGGCGGTTTATGACTCAAATCTCATTACCGATGAAATTGTCGAGGAGTTTTATCAAATGGCGACACTTCCTGGTGCAGCAGAAGCAACATTGAACCTTGGTCGTTCAAACTTCAGTATTTGGGGACAGTTTTATCAGCCGATTCTTAAGAGATTGCAGACCGTTACTGCTCCAACCTTAATCATCTGGGGCAGACAAGATACAATGGTTCCTGTAAGTCATGGTCAGAAGGCTGCTAAACTCATCCCCAATGCCCGACTGGAGATTTTTGATGAGTGTGGTCATTGGAGTCCAATCGAGCATCCACAAAAATTCAATCAGCTAGTTTTAGAGTTTTTGGCTTGAGGATTAAACTTGTTGATAGTTACCAGCCACCTAACACAGCACTTGAGCAGCTAGGAGACTCTTCTTGCTTCATTCGAGCTTACTTGTCGCCACTAAGCACGACTGCTAGGTGAAATAAACTCCGAGTAGTCAAAGCATGAAAGAAAAACTTTTCCGTGGCCAATTATCCAAGCTCCAAAGTTAATCACTCCCAATCATCCATCATAGATAACCTCATGAGCATTCTCTTATCGGGCTAAACGGGTCGCTGTGACCATGACAAGATGAACCATAATGTGAGAAATCATCGCAGCTTCAAGACCTTTACGCCAATAGAGATAACCTGCGATTAAACCAAAAACTGAATTAGCAACAAGCACATAGGCAATCACTGACCAAGTAACTTGCGTTTTTAGGGCGAAGGCAAGGGGTAAATGCCCCAAGGCAAACAAGAAAGCTGAAAGGGCGATTGCAGCCACAAAGATAAATGCAGCGGGTTCACCCTGCCCCTGTGAAAAAATGCGCCAACCTAGCCAGACGAAAAGCGTCATCATTCCCCATCTCAGCAATAACTCTTCAGTCATGCCTCCATAGAGAATGCGTGTGAAAAGTGAGGTATTGTTCGCTAGTGCATCCGCCTTCATGACAAAGTCTGAGGGTAGAAAGAACTTAGCCCTGAATTGAATAGCAGTCAGTACAATACCGCCACCCAAACCGCCAATAATCCCTGGAAGCACCTGGGGTTGAATCGCTAGGCTGATTGAAGTTCCATTGGCGACTGCCTCAGCGAAAGGTGCGGATAACCCAACTTTATCAGCCAGAATAACACCGATTAATACAGCAACAGATAAAAGCAAGGTTGGCTGAATCAAGGAAAGAAGCTTGATCCCCCAGGCCGAGAGTTGTGGTTTTTCACTTTCAGGAATAGGTAAGTTCATCCACAAAAGAGAGACAACACCTGTCATGCCTGTTAGCCACAAAATTGTAAACAACTTCATTGGTATCAGATTGAACCCTAATTACAGAGCGATCTTACGTTTAAAACGACTAAATCAGGCATTACATATTTCAGAGATGAGCGAAAAAATGTGCTTGAAGCTGGCCACTTAAAGTTGCTGATTTTCTAAGGCTTTAAAAGGACAGACAATAGTGTAACTTTTCTCACCCATCTTCCAATTATGCAATGCCCTTTCAAGAAAAGTGAGTGATAACATAGAACTTAGAGCTAGATATCTAGCGTTTTGCTGTAGATGAACTTGTTGGGCATCACAGGAAACCCCACATTCAACGTAGCTGCTCATGCTCACATCTCTTTCACTTCTTCTCTGCCTCGGGGCCGGGCTAATTGCGGGTGTGTTTCTGGCCTTCTCAAACTTTGTGATGAAAGCACTCACCGAGATACCCGCCGAACAAGGCGCCGCCGCCATGCAACGTATCAACGTTGTTGTTCTCAATCCGCTGTTTCTCGGCATATTTGTCAGCGCGGCGATCCTCGCAGCGATCTGCATCTTCGTTGCATTCTACCCCTGGGGCACAGTGAAGTCCCTGCTACTCCTCACAGCTGGCTTGAGCTATCTGATTGGGTCTTTCGGTGTCACAGCGGCGTTCAACGTACCGCTAAACGAACACTTGGCAGGCTTATCTCCCGAATCCGTTGAAACCGCTACATATTGGCCAGTTTACGTGCGGGAGTGGCTCATGTGGAATCATGTGCGTACCGTAGCCTCGGTCGTGTCGGCGGCGAGTGCTGCCCTAGCCCTAGCATACTGAGCCGCAAGAGTGAAGCACTCAATGATGCCTAACCCCTCGCCCGAGCGAACCTCCACTGGCTGCTTATGTCAAACGTTGGGTTGCTAAAGTTGCGACTGATTCAGTAGGCGGTTGAGCTTGTATGGAATTTGTATTTAACACAAGGTCGGTAAACTCGTCTTTTGTCGAAATGATCTGGCAGACTACTAGCGATTGCGCTGGTACTTTTACTTCGGTAGCTGTCAGCAATTGGGAGATGGTGATCACGACCTTCAACGGCAAAACGAGGATCACCGCACGAGGTCCAGAGACGAAAGCATCGGAAGCTGATTTTCCCGCCAACGCTGAGTTCTTTGGCATCACTTTCAAACTTGGCACGTTCATGCCCCATCTCCCTGTAAAAACCCTTCTGGATAGACAGGATGTGACTTTTCCTAAAGCGTCAAGCAAGTCCTTCTGGCTACATGGCTTGGCGTGGGAGTTTCCGACTTTTGAAAACGCGGACGTGTTCGTCAACAGGCTTATCCATCAGAAGATGCTCGTGCGCGATTCAGTGGTCGCGGCAGCAATCCAGGGACATATGCCCGATCTGTCCAGACGTTCTCTACAGTATCGCTTCTTGCAGGCAACAGGATTAACCCACAAGACGATTCAGCAAATTGAACGCGCCCGCAGTGCCGTTTTGCTGCTTGAGCAAGGTACGCCTATTTGTGACACTGCCTTAGAGCTACGCTACTTCGATCAGGCACATCTAACCAATTCACTAAAACGCTTCATTGGAAAAACGCCTGCACAAGTTGCTCATAAACGTGCGGTTAAATAGGTTGCGTTTTTTTCCAAGACTCTGCCCTTTTGCCGTACTAGAGTTGCAATTACAGACAGCGAGCGGCAAAAGGAGAACAATATGCGAAAAGTTGTCGTCACCGAATTCTTGTCCCTAGATGGCGTTATAGAAGAACCCGCCTGGACTGCCCCCTACTGGAATGATGAAATCGCGAAGTTTAAAGGCGAGGAGCAAGATACCAGCGATGCCTTGTTGTTGGGGCGTGTGACCTATCAAGGGTTTGCAGCAGCCTGGCCAACGAGCAAGGATGAAGGGGCAGACTATATGAACAACGTACCCAAATACGTGGTGTCAACAACCCTAAGCATGTTGACGTGGAGCAACTCAACGCTGATTAAAGACAATGTTGTAGAGGAAATCGCCAAACTCAAGCAGCAGGACGGTCAGGACATTCTAGTTTACGGCAGTGCCACGCTTGTGCATATACTCATGCAACATGATCTTGTGGATCGCTACCGACTGCTGGTCTACCCGGTGGTGGTGGGCAAAGGTAAGCACTTGTTTAAAGAAAGCACTACCGTGTCTTTAAAGCTTTTGGAATCACAGCTATTCAGCTCAGGTGTTGTGGCACTGATCTATGAACCAGATCGCAAATAATTAACAGGCCCATTCAAATTTTGGGTAGAACATAGCAGCAATTTGCGGGGCAATCAGATTTGGCCAGGCCTGGTTATGGGCGTTGCATAGTTGGAGGGTGGATGAGAAAAATTACAATATCGTCTATCCTTTCCTAAGGTCAATCATTCGAGGGTAGTACCTTAGATTGAAGTAGCCAGGCCAAGTCCAGACCAGGCAAAAACTTCCTTTATTTTTCTGTGTAATTATTGACTGGAAACTTGACATTCAGCCTCAACGCCTTAGTAGTTCTTTGACACGGGAACCTTCTGCCCAATTCCTTGTTAGGCCATAAAATAAGTAGCAGTACAAAACGAGTGAGCGTCAGTGAAAGTCACCGAGTACTTTAAATCTGTTTGCCTCAGGCCTGATCGAGTGGAGCTCAAGATAGAGTGGATAGAAAGTACTATTGAAAGTCCGATAAAAAGAGAGATTCAATTAGATGGAAGGATCAAATGCTGGTCAAAAATAAGAGAGAAAGATAAGTATTTAAGGGTTATTTTGTTAAAAGATGGGGAAACAGTTCACAACGCTTTTTTTGATAGGGGATTTAAGGAAGAGAAAAATGAAAATTCAATACTTTGAAGATACTGACACGTTATACATAACCTTTTCTCAGAAGATTCCAAACGAGACAAGAGAAATTGACGAGAATACTCTACTAGATTTAGACGAAGGCGGACAACTTTGTGGAATGACCATTGAACACGCCAAAGATAGAGTGGGTATTCCAGAGGTAAAGTATGAAAAAATTCCCACATAACCCTTAGATGAAGTAAATCCTGAATACATACAGCATGAAATAAAAAACTTTCAGAGGTCAACTATTCAAGTTCATAGGTCGAACACTCGAAGGGTGAGGATCAGATGAGTGTGGGATAAATAACCCTGCCAAATTCAAGCCGGGCCGAAACTTCCTTTATTTTTCCGTGCAACTATTGAGTGACAACTTGACATTCAGCCTAAAAACCTTAAGGATACTTTTAGACAGAATTTTTCCACCTAATAGATAGTTAGACAATTATTTTTTCAAAAAAACTACTTCCTTAATTAGAAGTCTATTTTTATTTCATGCAGAGAAGCAATAGAATGAAACCAATCGAAACTGCAAGTGAACTTTATCGCGAGATCAAGAAACGTGGGCTTCATCTTCGCAAAGAAAACGGACGGGACAACTCACTACTTCAGGAGCTTAAAAATAAGCTTGGGTGCGAAAATCTACGCTTACAGGAATTTTTCGATACAACAGATTTATCTGCTGAAGTCTTTCTGAAGAATTTTCTACAACTGTCTGCCCCATTTGCTTGCATGTTTAAGGAAATATGGCATTACTTGAACAGCCAATATGCACCGAATGCTACAGAAACTATTTCCGTTCGCTTTGGTTTTGAGGACTCGGAAGACCAATGCTCGGTTGATCTAGAACAATTTCGTCGATATGTTGAGACTATTGAACGATTTTTATCCACTGTTACTACCCAACTTTGGCCCCGTGAAGCTCTCAATAGGCTATTCCATCTTGGTAATGTGTTGATTGATGAAGCAAATGAGCCAACACGGAAGCTTTATAATGAACATGGACGTTATGAGCCTGGAAAATCTTACAAATTGCCTATTGTAAGCTCCATTGATCATCCTTTTGACAAGATTATCAAGGACATCAGTGAGGTTTTCAAGTGCATCATCGACAGTTATGTAGTTGAACAGGAACACCAACGGACAACAAGACAACTCCCAGAACTTAAAGGAAATACGAAAGAATCTGAGGAGCAGATGTCTTTAAGATTATCGACTTACTTGCTAACAGACTTACTTCCCGTATGGTTTTACATACTAGATAGATATCCTGAAATCAAAAGCAGTGCGAAAGATACTGCTCTTAAAGAATACAAAAATAGCGTAGAACCACTCCTTTTATCGAAGGAGAGTATCACTGAATCTGTGCTTTGGGAAGCTCTCGACATTCTTGATCTTCCATTTTGGCGTCATCGGTGGCATACATACGAAGTTTGGGCTAGTGTGCTGACATTGCAGTCTCTCAAAGCTTACAGACCTACCCTGAGAATTGAAAAAGGGCATGTTGCTCTCGACGGATTCTCAGCAGCAGTCGTTGCTGACCTAAAAGCTAGTGATCATAGTTCAGCGTGCCTAGCTGTTCAGGTTGAAACACCTTTCAAGCGGGGAAAACGAAAAGCAATCAAACCTGATCTAAGAGTTTGTTTCGACAATCCGAAATTGATAGACAATACTGCAGGCGTGGTCGAATTCAAGCAGAGATGGAAAATTAATAGAAAAGAATTAGAAGAAATGGCCATTGCTTACTCAAGAGGTTGCCCAAAGAGTGGAGGAGTCATAATCCTGAATTATGACAAGACAGACACACCTGTTTCCCTTCCGCCTAGAGCATATCTCATAGAAGGAGTGCATCCTCAAAACCCAAATAATGTAAAACAATTCCAGCAGCAGCTATTAAAAATCCTGGAGGACGCTGGTTTAATTCCCATGACTGAAGAGACTGTAGTTCTTCTAGATGTTTCATCAAGCATGGGATATTTGTACCAAGATAGTGAAGTCCAAAAGTACTTGTGCGAACTTCTAGCTATTCCTTGGATAAAGATTTTTCGTTTTAACGATGGTTTGATTGCGGGAGGAGATATTGATACAGCAATGGCACAAAACCTTACGACGAGTGGAGGAACACAACTTGGGAAGGCTCTGTTAGACATCGAATCGCTTTTCGGACTACCAACTAAGCTTTTGATCGTAACTGATGGCGAACACGACAACCCAAGGAAATTTCTGGATCGAATACAGAATGTAAAAGAGTGTTTACCAGGAGAAATCGGAAAAGAAATCCAATGGCTAAGATAGAAATATAAAAAGTTGAGTAAAAATTATTTTTGATTCTGTGCTGAATCCTGCTGTCAGGTGAGTATTGTGTTAGGTCTAACAATTTGGCTGGAGCGAACTAGCTAAGACCTCTAATGTGGATATGTAGGCTACTTACGGCCGCTCAGCCGCAACGTTAGGAAAAATAAAATCTGAGTAGTCTAAGCATGGAATAAAAATTCTTAAAGGTCAATTGCTCTAGCTCAGAGGTCAGAATTTCTAGTAAAACTCCTTGCCAAGAGTCATGATTTTCGGCAAGCTAGCTCATAATTAAGACCAAAGCGGGAGTGAAACCATCCATGAGTAGCCAAAAAGAAGAGATGCTCACCAGGGCTAAAACGGTTTTTAATGCTGCCTCAGATTACTTTGATGCCCCGGCCTTATCCTTCTGGAACCGCTATGGCCAGCAAACCATTGATCACCTTTCTCTGCGGCCGGGCGATCAGGTTTTAGATGTCTGTTGTGGCAGTGGGGCTTCGGCGATTCCGGCGGCGATTAGGGTTGGCCCCACAGGCCGGGTCATGGGGGTTGATTTAGCGGAATCTCTGCTGGAACTAGCTCGGCAAAAATCCCAGGCGAAGGGGTTGAAGAATATTGAGTTTCGCTGTGGCGATTTTGAAAATCTGGGTTTGCCCGATGGCTGTTTTGATGCCATTGTCTGTGTCTTTGGGATTTTCTTTGTCCCGGATATGGAAGCAGCGATTCAAGAACTATGGCGGATGGTACGGCCTGGGGGAAAATTGGCAATTACGTCTTGGGGAGAGAAGGTTTTTGAACCCGCAAACGAGGCCTTCTGGGAGATACTGGCAGCGGAACGCCCAGATTTAGCCAAGACAGTTACACCCTGGGAACGAATTCGTCATCCCGAGACACTCCAGGCCTTGCTCGAAGCCGGGGGCGCAACTCAAGTGCAGGTTTTGACCGATATTGGCGGCCACGAACTGACCACACCGGAAGACTGGTGGACGATGATTTTGGGGGGTGGTCTCAGGGGTATCGTCAATCAACTAGAGCCAGAAGTCCAAGAACGGGTGCACCAGGCCAATGTAGATTTCCTCCGCAGCCATCAGACTCAGTCCCTCGATGTTGACGTGTTGTATGCTATCGCTGAAAAATCAGGAACCTAACTTGAGGCTTCGGCGGAGGTGGATTCTGGATTCGTTAGACTCTCACTCGCTGGGGGAGTAGGGGCATTGGCTTCATTGGCTGCTTGTTCCCGCCGTTTCCGTTCAACTTCAACTAATTCCGCCATGATCTTTTGGGCTTGGATCATCTTATCCAGATTGCTGCGGTAAAGTTCTAAATCCTTTTTAACCTTATCCACAGGCAGATTCACCACAGGGGACAGTTGCTCAAGACTGGCCTCTAGGGTCGTTAACTCTTGGGTGAGATTACCCGCCGCTTGCTCTAAGAGATGATATAGCCCAATGGCCTGTAAGCGGCTGTACTTGGTCTGGGGATTATTCACCGCATCCCGGAGAGAATTGTGCCATGGGTCGCCCCCTTCACTAATCCAGGCCTGGAGCCGAGTTTGTAATTCCTCTAGTTCTAAGCCTGCCAATTCCTCCCAGCGAGCCGCATCGGCCTGGAGTTGTTGAGGATCAAATTCCTCGGCAATCGCAAAGGAGGTAAAAATAGAGTTCCGGTCAGTTTCGGGGCGATACCCGGACATGAAGTGGTTATAGGCCGTGACAATTCCTAAGGCTAAGAGGGGGCTATAGACAAAATTGGTATTAACCCGCAGGAGATGCACTTCCACCAAAAGTTCTTCCACAAACCGCCGAAAAATTGAGTGGATGGGGCGAGTGTGGGCTGCGTAGAAGGCTTTTTTAGTGTCGGAAACGGTTCGGGTGATTTGCACGGTGAATAACTGAAACAAGTCCTTACCTATTGTCGCGGTTTGTTGATCTTTTGCCTAGAGAACCAGAAATTATCAAAGCTGGCCGGGAACTGAGGGACTCACCTATGGCAAACTAATCGCGCTCCTGTCCGATGAAATATAGTAATTACAAATAAGTCTTAGAGATTGCGGTTGGCATAGTCTCGAATAATGTCATCAATGGCGGTGTCTGGCGTTGCATACTGTCTTCGTTTCTTCAAGGCAGCAAAATCGTGCTCAATCTTGTTAAAGTCTGGCGAGTATTTGGGTAGGAAGAGCACCTGATGCGCGCATTGGTGGGCAATGTCTCGAATCACATTTTTCCGGTGAATCGGGGCATTGTCTAAAATCAACACGGACGGGACTTGGAGGGTTGGTAATACCCACTCAGACAGCCATTTCTCAAAACATCCGGCATCAACGCTTCCCTCAACTACCATGGGGGCTAATAGAGCATCTTTGCATCTGGCCATGAGTAGATTTTCCCGTTTTTCTCGTTTTCCGGTTCTGTCTGCAAAAAGCTTGGTGCCTCGTTGGGCCCACCCCCAGGGTTGAGAGACTCGGTTGTCAAAGCCACTTTCATCGATGTAAACGAGATGTCTCGACCCCTGTCGCTTCACAATCTCCTGTAATTGCTTGAGATAGACTTGACGTTCCTGAGGATTGCGTTCTCGATACTTTTGCTGTTTTTTTTCGGGTAATTTTCATCTGCTTCAGGGCATACCAAATGGCGTGAATGTTCACCCCGAAATGGGCTGCTCGGTCACAGAGGCGGGCATTGGGGTGGTCTTTAACGTGCTGTTCTAGAACCGCCCAATCGAGCTTGCGCTGACGACGTTTGACAACGGTGGGACGTAAATCCTCTCGGTTCAACCAGTTATAGACCGTTGCCGGACACACCTGAAACCGACGAGCTGCCTCTGCTTTGCTGCCACCCTCTTTTACAAAGGTCACGACTCGGGTGCGCAAATCCATGCTGTACGGCATTGACTTTTCATCTTTACTTCTTAATTGAAAGTACTATAGTCTTCTGAGGGTTAGGGTTAGGGTTTGGCCTGGTTAATGGGTTGCTGTAGCCAGGTTTCCCCACGGATGAGGGTGTGTTGTTGCCAGGCCGGGTTGGTTTCCGGGTAGTCTGAGCGAAAATGACCGCCGCGGCTTTCGGTGCGAAATAGGGCACTTTTGAGAATCAGGTAAGCAATATCCAAAAGATTTCGCAGTTCAATCCATTGCTGTAAAGCCTTGGCCTGGTTTGGGTTGACCTTAATTCCCTGAGTGTGAGGTTGGCAGTGGACTAGATATTGACCGATGGGGAATTGATGCAGAGTAGCTCGCCAGGCCTGGACTTTCTCGATTGCGGCTGTCAATGGGGTTTCATGGCGGGAAATACCAGCACTTTGCCAAACTAATTGGGGGAGTTGGCGGCGAACGTCTTGGCACCAGTCAGCATCCACATGAGGAATTTCTAGGGGGTCTAAGGGAGGCCATTGGGGCAGACTATCGGGGTGAGTGGCAGCGGGAAGTTGGAGGGTGGCTAACTGCTCGGAAAAAACAAAGCATTCAAGCAAAGAATTACTGGCAAGACGATTGGCCCCATGCACCCCTGTACTGGCGGTTTCCCCAACAGCGGCCAGGCCGGGTAAGTCCGTTGCCCCGTAAAGATTGGTGACAACGCCTCCCATCCAATAGTGGGCTGCTGGGGAGACGGGAATCGGGGTTTGGCTAACATCAATGCCCCAGGCCTGGCAGACCTGAATAATTTTTGGAAACCGATAGTGAAGACGTGCGGGCGGAATGGGGCGTAAATCTAACCAGACTTGTTCTGTTTTAGTGGCTTGGAGATGGTGGTAAATGGCCCGACTGACGACATCCCGGGGGGCCAGTTCTCCGGCTGGATCATAGTCAAAGACAAAGCGGCGACCCTCAGCATCGACCAAATGGGCCCCTTCCCCCCGGACTGCTTCGCTGATTAAAAATCGCGGGGCCTGAGGCAATTTTAAGGCCGTGGGATGAAATTGAATGAACTCCAAGTCGCGCACTGTCACCCCCGCCCGCCAGGCCATTGCCACCCCATCCCCGGTACTAATGGCTGGATTTGTGGTTTGGGCAAAGACTTGACCCCCGCCCCCAGTTGCTAAAACGACTAACCGCGCCGGTAGCCATTGCAGTTGGCCTGGCCCCAAGACACAGACCCCAATACAAGCGGTTCCCTCCGGATTTAACCACAGATCTAAAACGTGCCAGGCTGGCAAGAGGGTAATGTTGGGGGAGTGGCGGACTTGTTTCAGGAGGGTTGTGACAAGGGCCTGGCCAGTGGTATCGGCGGCATGGAGGACGCGGGGATGGGAATGAGCAGCTTCTAGGGTGAGGGCCGGTTGCTGATTCGCATGATCAAAGGCGACCCCCATTGCTAAAAGTTTTGCGACTTGGGCCGGGGCCTGGGAGACCAGAAAGTTAACAGATTCGGGATCACAAAGACCGGCCCCTGCTTTAAGAGTATCCCTAGCATGAAATTGGGGACAATCCTCAGCTGCAATCGCCGCCGCCATCCCGCCTTGGGCCCAAATGCTGGCCGATTGATCCAGGGTATCTTTGGTTAAAACCCCAACCCGATAGGCCTTAGATAGGGTTAATGCCGCGCTCAATCCGGCCGCCCCAGAGCCAATGATGAGGACATCAAAGATAAAAGGAACCGTAACGGGGACAGGAGGAATCGAGATAGAGGGCATGGTAGCTGGCCTGGAGTTGAGAGGAGGAACTGAGACTAAAAACTTGTGATTAGTCCATCGCGAAAAAGCCCAGGCCAGTCAAACCCAATCAGACTTATTTATACAGGCCGTTATTATAGCGATCTCCCCCTTCAACGAGGGCTGTCTCTACTTCTGTGACTGTAAAATTATCAAAATTAGCTTGTAATATTTCTTTTTGCCGTTCCGACAGGCCAGGAATATTCAAGACATCCTCTACCGACTGATAGGGAGCATACTGGATGATTTTCCGGGCCAAGGTGGGATACAAGCCCCGATATTCGATGAAGGCGGCGATGTTCGTGTTATTCAGGTCAATTTTCTGACCATAGGCACTGCCTAACTTTTCATCGACGACATTGACAATCGGTTCTGTAGATTCCGCAGCCGTGACTGGCATCACCCAACCCATCCAGCCCAATGACAGGACGACAAGCAGACAGCCCAGACTGAACCAGCGGCCAAAGCGTTGCATAATTCTCTCCCTCTCAATATGTTTCATATAGATGCAGCACAATATGAAAATCAGCGATCAACGTCAAATGTGTTCAGTGGGTCATTAAATTGACAAATCAGCCCCAAAGACTCCCAGCAAGTCGCTAGAAATGGGAGATCGCCCCATTCAAAAACCCTCATTAGTAGAGCGTATCATCTCGCTTGATCCTCATTGCGAGGAATTGTTGTAAATCTCCAAAGGTTCCGGTGTAGATGGGGACTGGGGCTTCGTAGCCTTTTAAATTAGCCAGTTGGAGACGAAATGGAATGACTTTGGGATCGCCATCCCGCCCGGCAAGGTAGCCATAGGTGGTTGCTCCCAGAGCCACATCCACAGCCAGTTCTTTAGTGGCCGATTCTAAGCGAAAGGCGGCATTGACTGTATCTCCCAAGGCCGTATAGTCTGGGCGATCCCCACTGCCTGTATTGCCGACCATGGCATAGCCTGTGTTTAATCCTGCCCCAACGCGAATCGGTTTATCCAGGCCATACTCAAGGTGGAGGCGACTCGTCATTTGGTGGAGATCATGGAGGGCCAGGAGCACCCGCTGCATATCCTGCTCTGAAATTTCTGTGCTGCTGTGGATCCAAACGGCCATGACCGCATCGCCAATGTATTTATCCACCCAACTTCCATACTGACGGATAATATTTCCGGCCTGGTGAAACCACGTGCCCATGACCTCCGAAAGCAGTGCCTCATCTAACTGGCGAGCTAACACCGTAAAGCCGCGAATATCCACGACTAAAACTGAGAGAAGACGGCGGACATGGAGTAAAACCGTTGCAGATCCTTCGTGCTTTTCGGGGGGATGATCGGGATTTAAGCCGAGGGTGGCACTATCTTCGTGGGGCTGGCTGACAGGGGCCTGGGCAAAAAATTCTAACTCCGTTTGTCCGAAAGTGATGTGATCCCCATGTCGTAACGAGACTGGGACATTCACCCGCCGACTGTTCAGAAAGGTGCCATTTCGACTCCCCAGATCAATTAAATAAAACTCGTTGGGGGCCATCGCTTGGATCATGGCATGGTTGCGGGACATCCACCGATCCGGGAGGGGAATGGAATTATCGTCTCCACGGCCAATTGTCCAACAACTGCTATCGGTAAGGGTAAAGTAACAATTGCCGTCTTCGGTGCGCAGGAGCAGATAGGGACTTTTGGGGGGCGCAAGAGGGGGGGCGAGAACCTCAGCAGGAGTAACACCCTGATTTTGGAGGGCATTGAGCTTCTCTTGCTGTTTTAAGATAATCGCGACAAGTTCTGCGGCAGATAAGCCAGACAACTGGTGTGGATCGTAGCTTGGAACTGGATTGAAAACCTGCTGGGGTGAGGGTTGTTGGCTCTGCATGGTGTTGGGACAGGCTGCACCCGATGTGTCGCTTTCTATTGTAGGCATCCAGGCCTGCGAGAATCGTTATAATTCATCCCAAACTGAGGCAGAACATGGCAACTAGCAAATCCAACAGTCCCAAGGGCAACAGTCTATCCCTCCTGGATCAGTTGATTTGGGCCGTGTTGGGCTTGATGCTGACGGTGGTGGGAACCTTTGTGGAAGCGGTGGTGGCTCTGCCCCAATTCTTTAATCGTCAGGGACAATGGCAACTTCCCACGGATTGGCAGGCTTTAGGTACGCACCCTCTTCCTGTTTCAATGCAGGTGGCGGCAGTGCTGTTGGTGGGCTGTATGGGGGGGCAGTATCCGGCCATGATTTCTCAGATCGCCTATTTGGGCCTGGGATTAGCTGGGTGGCAAATTTTCTCCCACGGCGGTGGATTGAATTATTGGCAGGAGCCAACCTTTGGCTATTTGGCGGGGTTTATTCCGGCGGCTTGGGTCTGTGGGATGCTTGCGTTTTGCCAATCCCCCCGAATTGAGCAATTTTTTCTCAGTTGTCTGGCTGGACTAGGAATGATTCACACCTGTGGGCTGCTTTATTTGCTGGCCCTGGCCCTGGGCAACCGCTTACCCCTACCACTTTGGGCCTTAGTCCAGCAATATTCTCTTTATCCGTTACCTGGGCAAATTGTCATCGCCTGTCTAGTGGCCCTTGTGGCCAGAGTTTTGCGGTTTATCCTGATTTACTGATTTGCCTGCTTTTTTGACGGGTTTGCAGGTGGCCTAACAAACCAATCTCTAGGCGGAATTTCCCGATTGATGGTAAAAACATGGGTGTGAGCAGGCATTAGTGATGGTCAAGAAAATTTTACAGCTACAGTTTACGCGGTATCTTGTCTCTCTGGGATTGGCAGGCCTGGTGATTTTTGCGGCAATTCATTGGGTAAGAGTTTCTGCGTCCATGCCAACTCCCTCAGTTTCCGCAACATCTTCTTTATCCAGCTTGGCCGCCCTCAAGCCCGATCAGACCATTCCCAATTTGTCCCTCATTCCTCCCTCTCCAACCGCAAATGCCCCGGCCCTAATCAGCACCCAGGCCAATGTCACAGACCCCACTCCCGCAGTAGTCCAGGCCCCTACACCATCTTCAAATTTGCCTCCTAGTTGTACTGCGACCTTACCGACCCCGCGCTGGTTCAATGTCCCGATTGATCCCAGTAATTATGGAGAACGCTTTCGTCAGGATGCCCAGGGACGACCAGTCGCAAATCAATACCTGATTGTTTTACATGAAACCGTTAGCTCTGGGTTGGCCGCCATCAACACCTTTCGGACAAATCACCCCCGCGATGAGGATCAGCGTAGTTATCATGATCTGATCCTGTTAGACGGAACGATTGTGCATTTGTTGGACTGGGGAAAGCGGGCGTTTGGGGCGGGTAATTCTGAATTCCGGGGCGAGGCGGTGCAAACAAATCCCAACTTACCCTCATCAGTGAATAATTTTGCCCTGCATTTTAGTCTGGAAACTCCACCGGATGGCTATAACAATGCTCCCCGTCATCGCGGTTATACAGATGCTCAGTATCGGTCTTTGGCCTGGTTGGTGGCTCAAACTCGCTTGGGGGATGACCGGATTACGACCCATAAAGCTGTGGATCGGGCCGCTGGTAAACAGGATCCGCGCAGTTTTGATCGTCGTCAGTTCCAGGCCTGGTTAACGGAATTTCGCAAAAGTTTGTGTTAGGTCGCTGAGCTTTCTAGAGGAGATACACACTACCCCTAGCTTTCTGAGTTAATATCCTAATCGGATAAATTTACGGTGATCGATATGGAAGACTGTGACTTAAACTAATTTGGGGTATTACGCGGAGATTTCTGCTTTTTAGTCCCTATAGGTAACTTAGGAAGAAACTTGACATTCAGCCTAAACACCTTAATAGTTCTTTTAGAAGGAAACTTTCTGTCTAATCCATTAGCTAGGCGGCACTAGGACGAAGAAACTGATACAGTCAACAACCATTACGAAGTAAAGGAGCACTAAATGGCCAATAAATCGCATTTCAATAGTGGACACATGGCAATAAATCAATTGAAAAAGAATGGGGCTTTGCATAGTTCAACGATCACAGGAATTTCAACGCCACACACGGTTCATGGTGTCTTTATTCAAGATGCAGTTGACTTTTTGAAAGCATTGCCTGATTCATCAGTTCAATTAATACTGATAGATCCGCCATATAATCTTGACTTAGACAACTGGGATAGTTTCCATAACTATCTCGATTGGGCAAAAGGGTGGTTGGATCAAATCTGTCGTGTATTATCTGATTCAGGTAACTGTGTCATTTTTGGAGGCTTTCAATATCAAGATTTAAAGAAGGGAGACCTCCTTGAAGTCCTTCATTATACGCGCCATAAAACAGCTTTACGATTTGTCAACCTTATCATTTGGTACTACAAGAACGGTATGAGTGCGCATCGCTTTTTTGCCAACAGGCATGAAGAAGCAGTTTGGCTTTCCAAGACGAAGAAATACTATTTCGATCTGGACTCTGTTAGGGTTCCATTTGATGATGCGACAAAAGAGATGTACAAAAAAGACAAGCGTCTCAATCCCGAAAGTATTGACAAGGGGAAAAACCCTACAAATGTTTGGGAAATAGGGAGGCTAAATGGCAATTCAACCGAAAGAGTTGGCCATCTAACGCAAAAGCCAGTCGAACTTATCCGGCGTTTTGTTAAAGCTCTGTCCTTTGAAGGTTCGATAGTCCTTGATTTTTTTGCCGGTTCTGGAACAACAGGGCGTGTTTGCATAGAAGAACGACGGCATTCACTCTTGGTAGATTCAGATAATAAACTGTACGGTTATTTAGACAAACACATTAGTCAGATTCAACCGAATTTGTTTTTGCCCGAATATCGTCTGATGAAAGACACAAACATTAATACCGTACTTGAAGAAATTTCTTGGGTGAATCAACAACTTCCGCAAAATATTCTTGATAAGGACTATTTAAATGAGTAAAGGACAAGCAAAACGGCTAACCAAGCAGCACATATCCTCAGGAGGCGTAAGCGGCATCTTTGGCGAAGAGGCCCAGGTACATGATCAGTCTGTTGGTTGTGCAAGTACGAGTGTATTTGAGGAACTTAAGCGAGAATATCCAAGGTATCAATTTAGATTCAGACAAGCGATCAGCAAACAGGAAATAAATGAGAAGCTAAACTCAATTGACAAGCGATTGGGAAAAACTCTCTTCGTAAAAGAGTCAAAAATCAAACCCGATGGAGGAATTATTGAGGTTCAGGACAAAGATAAAAGATGGAGGGTAGTTTTAGTTAGTGAAGCAAAGTTTCAAGGAAAAGACGTTGAAAATATTAAGGCAGGCGTACTTGTTGGGAAGAAGAAAGATCAAGAATTAATGGTAGCAGGAAACGCTATCGAAAGAGTTTACAAAAACATTAATGAAATCAGGAACTTCATGCTCGACGAATATCATTTCCCGTATGCAGTATTCTTGCAAGGCTCAAACTTTGCAACCGAAACAGTTCAGGTATTTAAACCCGACGGTTCTTTCGTGGAAATTAGACATGATTCAGGTGCAATGAATAGAATTGACAGGGTAACAGCAGCAAATTATTGTATGAAGATTAATTGTAATTACTGTAAGAATTTTTTTATAGGTCATAAGAATTCGTCAATAATGCTTCAAGCCGCTTCCATTTATGCAAGATGCGAACCTTGGAAAGAGGATGAAATGCGGAAAATTATGATGGATATTGCAAACACATCCATAGGAATCTTAAATCAGTTGGGATAACACACAATAAAATGTATAAACCAAAACGGAAGTGATCAAAAAAGTAGGAATTTTTCTTCAGACCGCTACGGGTTCTTGTCCCAGAGATTTTTTGAGCGCGGCCTGGAGAAGTCCGGAAAAGAGGGGGTGGGGTGCACTGGGACGCGAGAGAAATTCCGGGTGAAACTGCACCGCAATAAAAAAAGGATGACTGGGGAGTTCAATAATTTCCACTAACCGCCCATCGGGGGAAGTGCCACTAATGCTGTAGCCTGTCTCAATGAATAAGCTCCGATAGGCATTATTAAACTCATAGCGATGCCGATGCCGTTCGTAAATGACTTCTTCGCCGTAAAGATGGGCTGCTAAACTTCCGGGTTGTAACCGACAGGCATAGAGACCTAAGCGCATTGTGCCCCCCAAATCCACCACATCCTGTTGTTCGGGTAACAGGTGAATAATCGGGTTTAGCGTTTCGGGATCAAATTCGGCACTGTGGGCATCGGGGAGATTGGCTAAATGGCGGGCCCATTCAATCACAGAGCATTGCATCCCCAAACACAGGCCAAGAAAGGGAATTCCCGACGCGCGCGCGTATTGAATCGCAAGAATTTTACCATCTACCCCCCGAATCCCAAACCCACCTGGGACAATGATCCCCGCTACACCGTCTAGATATTTGGCCGCCCCATCTTTTTCAATTTCTTCCGAGTTAACCCAACGCACCTGTAGATCACTTTCCAAACCAATGGCCGCATGGCGGAGAGCTTCCATCACCGAAAGATAGGCATCGGAAAGCCGGACATATTTACCGACAATGGCAATTTCCACCGTATGTTGGGGACGATAGAGGCGATCCACCAGTTCTTGCCAGCGGGTCAAATTAGGTTGTCGTTGTTCCAAATGCAGGAGTTCTAACACCTCTTGGGCCAGGCCCTCTCGTTCCATAATCAGGGGGACTTCATAAATACTCTTGGCATCGGGAGCTGGAATGACGCAATTGACTGCCACATCACAAAACTGGGACATTTTTTCTTTGATACCAGGCTGCAAGGGGCGATCACAGCGACAAACCAAAATATCCGGTTGGATCCCGATGGAGCGGAGTTCTTTAACCGAGTGCTGAGTGGGTTTGGTTTTCATTTCCCCGGCCGATGGGATCCAAGGCACCAGGGTGACGTGCATATAAATCACATTTTTCCGCCCCACTTCGGTGCGAAATTGCCGGATTGCTTCCAGAAAAGGAAGAGATTCAATGTCCCCGACTGTGCCGCCAATCTCAATAATCACCACATCGGGATTGGTATCTTTGGCCACTCGTAAAATTCGCTCTTGAATTTCGTTGGTGATGTGGGGGATGACTTGAACGGTTCCACCTTGATAATCGCCGCGCCGTTCCTTATTCAGTACGGCCTGGTAAATGGATCCCGTGGTGACGCTATTGAGCCGGGACATGGGGGTGTCAGTAAAGCGTTCGTAGTGGCCCAAATCTAAATCCGTTTCGGCCCCGTCATCGGTGACAAAGACTTCTCCATGCTGAAAGGGACTCATGGTACCTGGATCCACATTGATGTAGGGATCAAGTTTGAGAATGGAGACGGAATAATCCCGTGATTTTAATAGTCGCCCTAAGCTGGCCGCGACGATCCCCTTCCCAATGCTGGAAACCACCCCACCAGTAACAAAGACAAATTTGGTCATAATCCCTGAGCCTTGACTATCCCTGAAATTTCAAATCCTAGAGCGGCCCTTTATAACCCGATAGTTGGGCCAGTTGTTGCAGGGTCAGCATTCCCGGATAGAGCTTACCATTGATTTCCCAGGTCGGGTAGCCTTTGATTTGGGCTTTTTGGCAGAGTGCGGGTTGGGGGTTTTGGCCAGCGGGGTCACATTCGATGTAGTTGACTTGTTTGGCGGCGGTTCCGAGGATTTCTTTTTGCTGTTTACAGAATTTGCACCAGTAGGCCCCATACATCTTTGCGCCAATTTTGTTCAGATGTTTGACGAGGTTGGTGGTGTTGGGATTGGCCTGGGCCTGGAGTTGGGAGATGACAGCGGGATTGGCCTGGGCTAAAGTGTGGCTGACAATAGCTCCAGGGATCCCAATTGAGAAGATGAGGAGGAGTTTCCCGGCCCGGTTGAGATGACGCATGATAATGACTCGACTTAGATTGATTCTGATCCTAACTTAGCGGACACTTTTCTTTTGCAGGCTGAAGCTTGACTCCATCATGGCCTACTTAGCAATTGCCCTTGATCCTGAATCCCAGGCCCGCCTCCATCCCCTGGCCATTTATCCAATAATCCGGGGGGATCATGTCACCTTGGCTTATCTGGATAGCTTAGAAACGGCTGTAGATGAAGTCCTTAATCCGGCCTGGCTTTATGGCTATGGGGTTGGGGATAGGGTGAACCTCCGGGCGGTGGGGTGGGTGGCGGATGGCCGAGTCCAGGCCATGCAGGTGGAAATTCAGGCTGCTTCTCCCAGTGGGCAAGGTTCTTCAGTCCGGGCCTGGGATGGGGGAATTTTGCATATCACTCTCAGTCGGCAACCCGAGGCCAAGTCTGCGGAGTCCAATGCATTGCTGGCAATCCGGTCTGTGGAGTACCCCCTAGATTTAGTCTTATCCGGGACGGTGGTTTGGCAACTGTAGGGGAGAAATTATTTTGAAAACCGCCAAGAGGAAATTTCCCAGGCCCCGACTTGCTTAACCGGATTATTGTGGGTCTCGGAATCAGGAACTTCCAGGAGATTAACTCGGCTTAGGTCAGCAGGAAATAGATCTAAATCAGATTGGAGGTTTAACTCTGTGGCCTGGCCTGTGGTTTCAAGGCAGCGCAATATCCAGCCCGATTGATCTTGGGTTTGTTTAAGGGCCATGAGAATGAAGGTATCGGAGCCAAGGTCTAAAAGGCTGGCCTGGGTCGGTAAGGGGTGTTGCAGATCCCTCTGTTGCTGGGGGGTAATGATTCTTGCGATGAGGGGTTGGTTAAATTCGGCCGCCCTTTGCCAGGTTTTGGCCCCAATCCAGTTGTCATAGTGGGGGTAAAGGCCATAGCTAAATTGATGGTGGCCAAGATCAGCGTGGGGGTCGGGCCAGGTGGGAGAGCGCAAGAGGGTCAGGCGCAGTTGCTGCGGTTGGGTATCATACCCTTGTTTGCAGTTGTTGAGGAGGCTAACCCCATACTGGTTGTTGGATTCGCTTAGGTCGGCCCATTGCAAAGCCGGGACTTCCCATTTGGCCTGGTCGTGGGGGGTAAGATTGGGGTTTTCCGGGTTAGGTAAGGTGGGTCGTTCAGTTACACCAGCGGGGGTTTCATAGGTAACCACAGATGCACTCAGGGCTAGAGGGAAGGCGGCCTTCAATAAAACATGATGCTCTTGCCAATCCAGTTGAGTTTCAATTTTCAAAATCGGGGTATTCACCACGAGGCAATAGTCCTGTTGAATGGTCGAATTACGCCACTGCCAGCGGACACGGATACGTTGTTCAATATCGTTCCAGGCCTGCCATTTGATGTCTTTTAATTCTGGCTTGACCAGGAGATGATCTTGATAGTGGGGATCAATGTTCCAAGCATCCCAATATTGCCCCTGATCTCGAAACAGTTGCAGTTGGTTCCCCGGTGCATTAAACACAGCCCGTTGGTTTAACTTATCGTAGAGGTTATTAATTTCACCGGTTTGGGGATTGATCTCGGCCTGGAGAAAACCGTTTTCGATCACAAAACCGAGGGGAGGATTAGCAGGGGGGGAGAACGATGCTTGGGGACAAAGCCAAACTACTTTATAACCAACACTGGGGACATCCCATAACCAAAAAGTGATCACGGTTTCGGCTTGGTGGCAACGGATCGGATAACCGGCGCTATCTTGAATCGTCCAGGCCTGGGTTCCTAATTCCCCTAGCTCTAATGTGACAACCTCAGAACGTGGCCAATTCAAACTATTAAAAACAACAACTCCATAGGCTCCGGGAACAGGTGGTTCTGGCAGTTGAATCTGGTTAAGAATTTGCACTTGGGCGATTTCTAAGAGATGAGTTGCGGTTTCAATCACCTCTGTCCAGGCCTGGTTTGCCTCTTGATACACTTCGGGAATGGCCGAACCGGGTAAAATATCATGGAATTGATTAAAGAGCATGAGTTTCCAAAGATGTTCTAACTCGGCCTGGGGATAATCTATATCTAAAATCAATGTGGCTAATGCTGACCAAAGCTCGGCCTGGTAAAGTTGGATTTCTGATTGCCGATTGGCCTGTTTTTGATCACTGTGGCTGGTGTAGCAACCCCGATGAAATTCTAGGTATAATTCCTCTGCCCAAACGGGTAATTCGGTTAAATCAGAACTTGCTTTTAACTGATCTAAGTAATCAATGACAGAGCTAAATTTTAACTGGGGAGACACACCCGCCAACCGTTGCCACCGCCGCAAAATCTCTAACATATCCTCGGTTGGCCCACCGCCATGATCCCCGACACCTGGCAGCCATAAAGATTGTTTTAAGTTGGTTTTTTGCTCCCAGGCCTGGGCATAGTGGCTGATCTTGACGGGGTCTATGGCTTCTCCAATTGGGGCGGAAAAATAACTAAGGACTCGACTGCCATCGGGGGCCTGCCACCAAAACCACTCAAAGGGAAACTCGGTCGTATCATTCCAGCGCAGTTTTTGCGTCACAAAGTAATCCATTCCCCCTTGTTTTAAGAGTTGGGGGAGTTGCTGACAAAAACCAAAGCTATCGGGCAACCAGGCCACGCGACTAATTTGGCCAAATTTTGATTGCACATAGGCTTGACCATAGAGGATTTGTCGGGCAATGGATTCACCACTAATTAAATTCAGCTCTGGCTCAACCCACATCCCGGCAGCCACTTCCCATTGTTGGGTCTGGATTTTTTCTTTAATTTGGGCAAACAACTCAGGGCGATGGGTTTCAATCCACTCATATAAAGCAGGGCTGGAGTGACTAAAGATCAATTCTGGATATTGGCTTTGTAGTTTTAATACGGATTGAAATGTTCTCTCGGCCACCTCCCAAGTTTCAGTAATGGGCCACAACCAAGCCAAATCCAAATGGGCATGACCAGTGAGATTAATTTGATAAGTATGAATGGGTTGACTAATTCCAACTAACAGTTTATGAAGAACATCTAATTGGGAGTCATATTCGCTTCGAGTTTTACAGTGATCTAATCGTTGTAAATAAGAGTTAATTTCTAGTAAACGATCCGGCTCTAGTTCTGAGGCAAAGAGACTCACAGTTTCTAACTCATCGGCAACAAATCCTGGGTCAATCTCGGTGGCAGATTCAAAAATCAAGTTAGATCTGACTAAAGCTCCTGGATCATGGCCGGGGCTAATTAAGTGCAATGTCACCCAAAACCGATTCCCGGCCTGGGCTGTTGGTGTTAATACTATCCGGGCAGAATGATCAAATAAATCCCCGGCCTGGACAAGCTCCCCGTTGACATAAACCGAGGCCACTTCAGCCCACCAGGTCAGCCCCAACCGCACCACCAGGCCCGTTAGGTCATACTCTGATTGTTCGGGTACCTGGATAACTTGTCCTAACCAGCGGGATTCTCGCCCCCCATCCCAGGCCAGATGGTTTTTTTCATTCAACGTTACTAGGGGTTGTGCTCTCCACTGAAGGGGATCATTAGCTTCCAAGGCAGACCAGGCCCCGTTCCCCATTTGCCACCCCGTTTGAACCGACTGCTGCACCAGGCCCCGTAAATTTTGAATCGAGTTTTGCCATCCCGAAGGATTGAATGAGTTGTGGGCAGGATCAGTCATGGGAGTTCTCGGATCGGGGCCTGGGCAACAGCGACCGCTGCATCACCACCATAAACCGAGATATCCCCCCGTCTCAATCACCTAGGCAGTGTTGGCAAGTCCGAAAGAGGTCGTCACTGATAACAGTCGTGGAGAATAATAAATGGCAATATGACTCTAACTCTCTTCTTTTTGCCAAAGTGATCAGACATCAATCAAACAAAGAATTTAAGCCAGTAAGAACCATTCTCAGTAAATTGTATCCAGGGGGGCGATTGTTGCTGAATCAATCTATTTTTTTGAATTAATATTAGTTGTAGAACGTGTTAAGGCCACTCCCTCTGTTTATTCAACTCAAAATTTGCTACTGCTCTAATTTCTTTGATACTTCTCCTTCAGAATCACCATTATGTCACGAAGACAGGGATAGTCCTATATCCTGGGTGATCCTTTTGGGCAGTTTAGAGATATAAACATAAGTTAATGACCTGCACATTCTCAACTACAGTCGTTCAGGGAAAATATGGAAGAACAAGAATTTTGGGCCATCATAGCAGCTAGTCAAACTGAGTCGGGTGATTGCGAATCCCAGGCCCAACGATTAGAGGCTATCTTATCTGCATTACCCCCTTCGGACATCATTGAGTTTGATTTTCTCTTTCGTCAAAAGGTCATTGCCGCCTATCGTTGGGATTTATGGGGAATTGCCTATTTGGTCAATGGCGGTTGCTCCGATGACAGTTTTGACTATTTCCGGTATTGGTTAATTGGCCAAGGGGTAGGGGCCTATGATCAAGTACTCGCCAACCCAGAAGCAATTCTGAATTATATTGATCAAGACACAGAGATTGAGTGTGAGTCTTTGATCTATGCTAGTCACTCTGCCTATGAAGCCCTAGTCGGAGAGGCGATGCCTACCAAAGCCTTAACTTATCCCCGAGAACCCGCCGGACAGGCCTGGGAGGAAGAGACTTTAGCGGATTTATTTCCCCAAGTCGCCGCCCAAGTATCAACCTATGTGTGATCAGTATCGTTCAATAAATATGAATCAGGAACAAGATTATTTGATTAAGCACGGTGATAGTTTAACTGAACTAAAAAAGCTAGCTGATTCGACTTTTAAGCTAATTGTTTCCTCTCCTCCCTACAACATGGGCAAAGCCTATGAACAACAAGTTGAATTGACCCAATACCTGGCCTGGCAAACAGAAGTTATTCAAGAGTTAGTTCGCCTCGTCCGAGAGGATGGGAGTATTGTTTGGCAAGTGGGAAACTATGTCGATCAAGGTGAAGTATTCCCCCTCGATATTTATCTCTATCCCATTTTTAAAACCCTCGGCTTACAACTGCGAAATCGAATTATTTGGCATTTTGATCATGGTTTACACGCCTCGAAGCGGTTTTCCGGTCGTTATGAGGTCTTGCTCTGGTTTACCAAAACAAAGGACTATACTTTTAATCTAGATCCGGTGCGAGTTCCGGCTAAATATCCCGGCAAACGCCACTACAAAGGCAAAAAAATTGGCCAACTCAGTGGCAATCCCCTCGGCAAAAATCCATCGGATTACTGGACATTGATCTGTCAGGAATGGGAGACAGGACGCATTGAAATCCCCAATGTCAAATCAAATCATCCCGAAAAAACCATTCACCCCTGTCAGTTCCCAATTGAACTGATTGAACGATGTGTGCTGGCATTAACCAATGTCGGGGATTGGGTCTTAGATCCCTTTGCTGGGGTTGGTTCCAGTTTAATTGCGGCCCTAAACCATCAACGGCGCGGGATGATTATTGATCGCGACTTAGACTATCTCACCATTGCCCAAGAACGCCTGGACGCTTTTGAATCCGGTACGCTAAAAATCCGTCCCCTTGGTAAGCCGATTCATCAGCCGAGTGGTCAAGAGAAAATTGCCCAAATTCCGGCAGAATGGTTAGAATCAGCCCAGGCCAAGCCCATCTCAGAGACTCAGCCCGCGATTTCAAGTTCTTACTCACCCCTCTAGACTATGACAGATTTAAAGGACGCGGATGTTATTGTCATTGGGGCAGGAGTGGCAGGTTTGGCAGCGGCCCAAAAATTACAAGGGGCTGGGCAACAGATTTTAATCTTAGAAGCACGACACAGGCCTGGGGGACGGGTTTGGACAGATACCGATTGGTTAGGGGTTCCGATTGAAAATGGGGCCGAATTTATTCATGGAGATCAAGCCATCACCTGGGATTGGATTACCCGATCAGAAACGATTCAAATTCCCCGTTATCAAACCTATGCCTTTGACGTTAATAACCAACTGTATCCCTACGAAACGATCAAGAACTGGCCAGGGTTTCAGCGATTCTTTGATTTAGAGTACCAAGATTTTCCCGAGTTGCCTTGGCCAGAACCCGATTGCTCCTTACGGGCCTGGTTAAATCAAATTAAAATGCCTCCAGTTGCCAAAGAATTTGCTGATCAATTTCAAGGGCATTTATATTTGACTTCGGCTGACAAACTCAGCTTACAAGAACTGATCCATGAATGTCGGGTGCATCATGCTGGAGATGATAATTTTCGGATTAAGGCGGGCTATCAAACTTTAATTCAGCAATTAACTCAAGGCTTGGATATTCATTACAACCAGGCCGTGGAAGCTATTACTTGGCGGCCCCATCACGTCACCATCCAAACCAACACCCAAACCTACCAGGCCCCGCACGTTATTATTACCATCCCCTTAGCTCTCCTCCAAAACGGTATTCCCCAGTTTCATCCTCCCTTGCCACCGGACAAACAACGGGCCATTCAGTCCCTCTATGTTGGCCCAGCCATGAAGCTGCAAATGATCTTTCGAGAGATGTTTTGGGAACCTGAGACCAGTTTATTCATGTCCTTAGGGCCAATGATGGTTTGGTGGAGTTCAAGTTATCACCGGCCTGGGTTTCCGCCAGTTTTAACGGCATTTATTGGTGGAGAACGGGCGACTCATTTATTTAACCAAACTGAAGCCGAACTCATTGAACAGGGCCTGGTAGATTTATGTCGAATCTTTGGAAATGAGCAACCCCGCCACCTCTTTCAAAAAGCCCGCAACATCAACTGGACAACCGATCCCTGGGCCCGAGGCGGGTATAGTTCGGTTCCTCCCGGAGCCTTTGGCCTGCGCGATCACCTGGCTCAACCCCTGGAGAAAACCCTCTATTTTGCGGGCGAGGCAACCGTCACTCACAGTAATCCGGCCACCGTTCATGGAGCCATTGAAACTGGACAGCGGGCTGCTGGGGAAATTCTCCAGGCCTTGACACCCTCGTTATGATCTAGAGTAGTTCTTCCTTTGAATACCTGTTCTATGGCTCTGGTAACTGCCCAACCCGCCCCTGACTTTAGTCTGATTGATACCGATGGCAACCTCGTCAAACTTGCAGATTTACGGGGAAGTTGGGTCGTGCTTTACTTTTATCCCCGTGATAACACCCCTGGCTGTACCAAAGAAGCCTGTGGATTTCGAGATATTTTTGCCGAACTGAAACGCCGCAATGTGATCGTCTTAGGTGTTAGTGCTGATGATACAAAGTCCCACAAGAAATTTTCAGAAAAGTTAAGTTTACCCTTCCCACTGCTATCAGATCCAGATGCCCAAGTTGCCACTGCCTACGAAAGCTTTGGACCCAAAAAATTCATGGGTAAAGAGTTCACTGGCATCTACCGAAATACATTTTTAATTGATCCTGAGGGCAACATTGCCAAAATTTATCAAAAGGTTAAACCGGAAACTCATCCAACTCAAATCCTGGCCGATATTAATTCCTTGAGTACCTAGCTTTGTCTCATTACCTAGGACTACCCCTCTTCGTTGCTCCTTTGCAGTCTTCTGACTTCTCCAAATCATTTTTCCAGCCTTATCAATCCTTTCCACCATTCTTCTCGTGGGTATGCAGGAAATCAGCAATATCCCAAAATAAAATCCCTCACCAAAACAGCAGAAGTTCTCAAAGTTAGCAGCCGTTGACGACTTACACAACAGGTATGCCAAGCTGAGAGTGCCATGTGTACTTGTCAATGTAGCCCCGCTGAAACTTGATTTTGCCGTTAATGACATGAAAGAAACCACAGCCTTGTAGGGTAAAACTTTTAGCATTTGGCGCATTATCGCCCAGTTGACCTATAAATGTGCCGCCTTGCCATTCGACAATCGCCCATTCGCCATCTTCAAATACATTCAGGGGGTGCGTATAGTTATCTGGAAATGCCGTGAAAAATGAAACGAAACTCTCTAACAAAGCCTCACGGCCATAAAGTGGAGCACCAAAAGCGACTTGAAGATTTTCGGCATCATTGTGATAAAGCTCAATCAGGGCCTGTGGATCACGAGCGTTGTATGCCGCAACCCAATCTTGCACAACTTCTTTCGGTGATTTCATATCCTTCAACCCTTCTCCAGCGATGTGTTAGGCCTCGCTCAACTCATTCAACATGGGCTTAAACCCTGATGCAATCAGTCGCTTACCATCGAAGACTGGCGGTCGATCTTGGAACTGCATGCGTGGATCACTTGTCACCTTTGCCATACCGATATCCCGCGTGGATTTGTCTGGCCACTCGACGAAGGAGAGGACAACTGTTTCACCCTTACCGGCACCAGCAGCTCTCACAAAACTCCCATACTCCTCAGATTCCTGGCGTGCCCCCACACTGTGGTATGACGAGACATCAGGGCCAGATTCATCCAACCAACATTCAACAACACACAGCGCGCCATACTCTTTCACAACCTGTGCTGAGATTCTTGCTAATTCTTCATAGGCAGACTTGTTTTCACAGGGAACGGGTACCAGGTAAAAGTCAATATAGGTCATGTGATTCCCCTAGTTTGAGTCCTATCGTCATTTTTGCCAAAATTGGGACATTCAACCCTACCACCCGTATTGGTTTCAAGTATTTTAATCTTAAGCGAAATGACGATAATTCAAGGTTCTGGGGTTTGGAAATCAAAAGGATTGCCATATTATTCAACCAGTCTGAAGCCGCCGCCCGCTTCCAAACCCCGCTTTACTACCTAAGGAATAAGCTCCCTGTGCAGGTAAACTTTGCGACTCAACCAACCATATCGTGATGTTCGGTGTTGCACGATTGTTAGGCTACTTCACATTCTCCAAGCTTGCTTTAAACAACCCTTTTTGTACTTTTTCCCGCTCCCGCACGGACATATTTCATTTCGCCCTATCTTCTTTTTTGTTTTCTTCGTTATAGTAGCAGAGTTAATATTATTTTTCTCTTTGAAGGTCTGAGGTTTAAATAAATTTTCTAGCAGCTTATCCATTTCATCCGACTGAATCCATTCATATTCTTTATTCACTCCAAATCTCAAGCTTGGAACTACTTGTCCCAGACAAATACCAAACCACAAATTTGCTCTTTGTTCATATTTTCTAAGTTCACAATGTCGACTTAAGCGAGGAAATGAAATAGATTCATGATAATCATCAAAATGAATTGTTAAACCCGATCCAAAGTCACTAGTCATTACAAGAATCAAATCATGGGGCTGACGATTCTTACTTGCGCAATTAGTTTACTAATTCCAATCTTTAATTCCTCAATAGTATCTGAACTGAGTGAAAGCAAAATGAAGCCTAAATCTATAGTCTCAGGCGACTCTAATTCTTCTATGTCTTTTATTATTCAGTCATATCCTGTATCTTTATACCTTGTTAATATACCTTCTGGAGTATCTGAGCCAAGAAAGTTATCTCGCCTTACAAGCATTGCAAGGTCAAGATATACACCTATGTTATCCGCCACATAAATTAGCCCATATTCATCATCCCACCATAAATTGTGTTTTAAATGATAACTAGAGAATATTTAATTCATGAGTGAAAAAATCTTTTATTGTAAGATACACATCTATTTACATAACTCAAGAAATACAATGGCGATTGTAACATTTCTATCATTACATCTAACAAAAAGACATCCATTACAAATGGAGCCTTTATAATGTCCTCTTCATCCTCTTGCAATTTCAGAAATTGTCGGAACTGGAAGGAATGCCTGAGTGATTACTGAGCAAATTCAATTCAGCATAGAACCTCTCAATTCCCCATTGACGGGCGACCGGATCATCGAAGTTACAGGCTAAATCTTCTACCAGAATCCGAACAAACTTTTTAACCCTGGAGCTCGGATGCTTGATCAGATCTGGCTTTATCACACCTTTTTTCTCAAGGTACTTGAGTCCATCGGGTGACTTTAACCCAAGAATTTTAGCTGCCTCGTATTTATCTATAAGTTCAGTAATCATTTGTGATATTCCAAAACTTCTAGATACCTTCACAATGAAACAGAAATCTTAGTTTTAAAACGTTGAAAAGTTATTTAAATTCAGTTCAAAACGTTGGCAGTTTGACTGCGGCTTGTCCCAGTAAGGCAAGAAAAATATAAACAGCTTGTATATTTTGCCATGGTCGCATAGTTTTTCCTTATTCTTGTCTAGCCTATTAACCAGGCCAGCTTCTTCCAGACCTCGAATTGAGTTACTCTTGCAGTCTTTAGTCTGTGAAGTGAGGATATCCCTTCCCCTGATTGGGGCGCCATTGGGAACATGATGGGCAAGTTGCTTCAAAATTTCTAGCTGATCTTTGTTGCGCCCTTTCAATGCATTTTCAACTTTCTGGCGCAAATGGTTTGCTTAGTATTGAGCTTCTAACTGTTGAATCCTCCATTCATTGCCCCGACTAGGTAGGAGTAAATCTAGCATCACGGACTGACTTTTCTGAATCAGCGGAATCAGATGGTCTAGCTTTTTTGCAGTCACATAGGCTTTGAATGTATTTAACTCCCTTTGTTGTGTTCTCTTTCGCCTTTGGGCTTCCAAATCAAATGCTTCAACTATGGGTGTCAAATCTAAATCAGACATGACTTCTCTTAGAAGAAACCTGGAACAACAGGCTTTGAATTAACGACTCTGGCATAATTCTTAAACAGCGTTTCTAAGTTATGTCCAGTAATTTGGGATACAACTGCCGGATTCATACCTGCTTCAAGGCAATGATTGATAAAGATGGGTCGGGTGTTGTAAGGTTTGCGGTATGGCACACCCACCTTTTTTAGAACCGATACCCAGGCCGGTTCCGAAAATTACGATCATCAATCGGCAAACCTTTGGGGCTGGGGAATATCAAACTTCCTTGTTCTATCCTTGTTAGTCTTGGTAGTTTTCTCCACACCTCGACTGATAGACTCACCAATCCAAACATGGCTACAGCCCTCGGAAACGTGCTGCCACTGTAGCCCAATCGCCTCTTCAGTTCTGACACCAGTACCAAACAGAAAACAGACAAAATCCGTGTAATGGGAGGAATAGGGGTCTGACCGAAACCCCTCAATAATCAGGACAATCTCATCTTTGGTGAACGGCTTAGAAGCAATCTTCACCTGTTTTTTCAGCCCAGGCCAGGGATTCAATTCAATCACACCATCGACAATAGCAGCCTCCCAAATCGCCGCCGCACAAGTCAGTCGCTCTTTGTAGGTAATATCTGCCAAACGGCGTTTCGAGCCGGGCCGCAAATCCCTCAGCTTTCGTTATGTCAATCTGAGCAATGGCAATATTCCCAAAATACTCAAGAATTTGCTTACCAGTCGTCTCATATTTTTCTAGTGTCCGATGGTAAACCTGCCTTTGCTTGGCCTGGATGAATAGGTTTATCTGAGTACCAAGCAGCCGATTCGACTTATTAATGGAAGGGGGCTTATATTTCTCTAAGGTCGCATCAAATACCCCTGCTGCCATGTCTAGCTCAATCCGTTTGGCCAGGCCAGCCCCATGAGCAAGATTCGCCTTAGAAATGGGGAAGCTAGTCGCCAGACAGTATCGTTTACCCGCACAGAGCCAGCGTAATCACACCTATCCCTTAAAGTCCTCTACAGACACGATTCCTTTGGGGCTTCTTGCTTTCCTCTGAATTTGCGGCTCTACTTTCACAGCTATGGACACTTTGGGTATGCAACTCCATCCCTAAAATGTACCTAAATTCATCAGAAATGTTTGGAAAAGTTCCGAAACTCCATACCTTATTGCAACCAAACTCAGGCCTGGGAGTAAATTTTTCAATCCCTGAAAGCCTTGCCGAATAGGAGTTTTAGCTTTATGGACACAACTGGACTCGAACCAGTGACCCCCACGATGTCAACGTGGTGCTCGACCTAGTGTTTTCAATAGTTTCAAGGCTGTTTTTTGAGTCTTACACGGTAGTTGCACGGTATTGATTATCTAGCCATAGCTAATTAGACATGAGTTTTTAAGATACCGCCGGGGTTAAATTCCCTGTCATTGGCGTTTCATCTGCCAGCCTCAGAACTGGTATGGACAGTAAGATGTCAGCTTTTTTATTTAGTTTTGAGCACGTCTTTTCAAGTCATGGGACGATTACCAGTGAAGAAATTTAATTGATTGATTAACCCAGGCCGGCCAGCTTGGGTCTTTTTTTTACACCTTGTCGAACAGAGTGAGCTTCACCAGGCCACCGGTGAGCAACAGAATTAAGGCCACAATGAAGCTCCATAGACGTTTATCGGTGTCCCGTTGCCTATCCCGAAGCTCATCTACTTTGTCATCAAGAGACTTTAGCTGTGCCTGTGTGACCTTTATCTCAATCGTTAGGGTCTGGATGTCAGACTGCATGGATTTGAGGGTATCCAGTATCTCCTTAGCCTCTGACGCTGTAATCGGTTCACTCATTTAGCTTTCACCTTTGGGTTTACGCCCTCTACGTTTCTGAACTGGGAGAGCTGCATCACCAGGCCCACTAGTGGCATCATCCAGTTCCGCTTTTCCGGAAATCTCCAGGCCGGCCTGGGGGGCATTGCCAAAATCACGCCTAAAGGCATCCAGAATCACACCCCGGAGCCATATCACCCGGTCTTTATCTGGTAGTTGCCTCAACTTTGTATCAACGTCCACAGGCAATTTAATCCCTGTCACCTTGCGGGATAACTCACCTGGAACATCCCCGTAACGCTTTCGCATTGCCTCTATGAACTTGGGAGGCATCACCGGATTAGGATTAGCCACAAATCACCTCTTAGCTTGTTAACCAAAATCATACACAGGTTAACAAGGATAAGCAAATCTTATCATCATTGCTTGTTAACTAGCAAAATACTAATCACAAAATGCTCGTGTTTGCTTGTTAACTAGCTTATATTGGAAATTGTAGAGGGAAGGAACACCGACTAAAGTAATCCTTCCCACACTCTCTAGGAGCATCCCTATTATGACTACCAAAACCGCTACTGACCTCATTTACACTGCCGCCAACGCCGCTCGTATCTTGGGTAAACGGTTCTCTAACTTGGTTATCGAAATCTGGGCTAACGTCGTCTATCTCCACGGTTCTAAAATTTCTCGCTTCGTTTCTAAAACTGCCTTTAAGCAAATGTTTGTAGAGTTCCGTAAAGCCGGAGCCAAGGCCTTAACCGTCACTGCTAACTTATTCGTTCCCAATACCTACAAAGTACGGAATGAAACCAAAGGGACAGCCTACGATGTGTTGATCATTGACCGTCATATCACCTGTGGCTGTGAAGATTACACCGCCCAATATGATGCAATGGGTAAAGGAGTCTGTAAGCATGGCTACGCTGTCCTAAACCATCTCGGCTATAACTGCTTGGCGGATTATCTAAGAGCCTAAACGCTATACAGGATTGGTTTATAGCTTCTCTCAAGTAACAGTAATTAACGTTAGAATTAGATAGGAACGGTAACACAAAATGGATAACTATCAAGAATGGCTGTATGAGATTGAGAGTCGTGAACATTGCGATGATGACCGTGAGCAATGGGAGCTTAATCAACTCACTGAAGATGAGTATTGGGACTGTTTAGAAATTGATGCCCCTCGTGAAGTTTTAGAAGATTGCCCACAGTAATTGCCAGGCCTGGGGGAGCCTCAATCCCCCGCCCATTGCCCCATTAACTGCCTGGAGAGATATGCCAACTGTTCACGAATTGATTTACGAAAAACCGTACTGGATGTTTGACTACGAAACCGGAGAAAACGAAATGAATGCAACAACAGCCACCGCCCCCATTCAGGCCCGTGTCGCCTATATCAGTGAGCCTAAGCCATCCAAATATGGGAATGGGCATTACAACGCTATCTTGTTTCAGGACTTAGCCACGGCCGATGATGATGAGTCGGGAAAATATTGGAAGAATTTACCCAGTGTTGATGCCACCTGTTATCTAGTCGGGGACATTGTGAAATTAACGCCTTGCTTGGATGAGAAGGGCAAAGTTCACCACGACATCACGATTACGCAGCAAGTCAACTCCCCAGGCCCCGCCCCGATATCCGTCAAAAATACTGTTGTGGCCACCACCACCGGCGATCAACTTGAGCCACCTACCCGGCCTGGGGAATGGAGCCTTAAACAAATCCAGGCTGCTTTATCTCGCCCATTGCCTCAGAGTTTATTAGCCACTAAAAAGCTAAAAGGGAACGACATTCTCTATATCCCTTGGTATGTGGCCAACCGGATTCTGGATAAATATTGCCCCGGATGGAATTGGCAGATTGTCCGCATGGAGTTGACGGCCAAACAACTGTTTTTAGTTGGGGAGCTATCCGTTTTAACCAGTGATGGCCTGGTAGTCCGTTCTGCCAGTGGGTGTGAGGATTTGGACTGCTCATCCTATGGATATCCATCAAGCAATGCTGAGTCTATGGCTTTCCGCCGCTGTGCCGCTAAGTTTGGCCTGGGTTTGTACCTCTACGATAAGCAGCCACATGGGGCCTGGGGGGTAACTAACCAGGCCATAATCTGAGAACAACTATTTGAAGGTTGAGTAATGGATAAGTTAATACAATTTCGAGAATTTCTTTATGACAGTTATAGAACTTTTCTGGCTGTAGAAATAGATGACCTGGAGTCAATTAGATTAAGCTATTGTCCGACCAGGGTTGGTAAAACGGAGTTAGAACCTCATTATGAATGTGTTGGATATGGCTCTGATCATTCTGGCTATTTAGTCCAAATTGGTTGCTTTCTCGATCTCACGAAAAACGCCATTTTTTGTGTTAGCCATATTACTGAAGATAAACGGGTATGTGATTCCGATAAAAGATTCATGGATATCGAAGAACTTGGTCAACCCTTTTACGCCTCTATTGTAGAAGTGTCTTGGAATGAGCCATTGGAAATTATTGAACACCAATGCTTAGAATTTACAAAAAAACAATTAGCCGACCTACAGAAACAGATTCGGATATATCTGGACAAATAATGCCATGTTGTATGGAGAATCAAAATGTCAGCACTCAGTCAGTTAATCCAGTTACGCCGTCAACAGGAGCAGCTTGCCACCCAAATCAAAGCTTTAGAACCCCAGGCCATAGATGAGGCAATGACTGCAATTTCTGAAACTGAGAGAAAGACCTTTGATGTGGATGGTGTTAAAGTTCAACTGCGATTTAAGACCCTACCGGCCAAACCCAAAGATGATCCCGAATTGGAGTTTCTGGATTTGGAGATTAAGCGGTTACATGATGCCCAAGTTCAGAAATATCAGGCAGACATTGAAGCCAAACAGGCCGCAATCAAAGCACTGCAAACTGAGCTTGAAGCCTTAACGAATACTGAACAAATACAACGGCTGCAACAGGAATTTAACGAACTGGCAGAAGCCAAGGCCATTCAGCAAACGATACTAGCTCTCTCGTTTTAACCCCCAGGCCTGGGAGACTTAGAACAATTCCCGTTTAGCGGCTTCCACAATCACTCTCCTAAGCCAGGCCCCCTTATTTGGCAAGTTATAGACCTTCCAAAACACACTCACCGGGACGCGCACTGATAGCACCTTACTCGATAACATCTCTTCTGAATCATCTTGCCGTTTGTACTGCTTTGCCTTGAACTCTTGAGTCTGTACCGGATTAGGATTTCCCATTTCATCACCTGCTATCACTATTCTCAACTTATCACAGTCAACAAGGATAGAGTGATATTTATAGCTCACTGTGCAAATGGTTATGGAAATCAATCTTAAAAGAGTTGTAATCACGGGTTGACTCGGATATAGTACCTAAAGAGGTGAGAACAAAACCGCCTCAATGCCCCCAAAGCTGGTAGCCAGGCCACTTGTAAAAGGCAGCAAAGCATTTCCGTAACAGGTTCATCCCCCTGCTTTCCAAGAAAACGGATGCCGCTACAGCACAAGGAATAAAAGGATTTTTAGCACTATGAACGCTACAGTTTCTCTCATCAATGCTGGCTTAGATGTTGCCGTCAACTCGGCCAAGTTATTCGTATCCGTTGCTCAATTTGCCTACTGTTTGGGTGTTGTAACCCGTCAAGCTGCTGAGGCTACCTATAACGCCGGAAAAGCCACCCGTCAGTGGATGGATGAAGTGATTGCCAATGCCGAAGCTCCCCAAGCTGAGACTGTCCAATCTGTCACCACTCCCACCGTTAACATTCCCGATCCTTGGGACGGTGAAGCTCCAGTAGCCAATAACATCATTCCTTATCCCGCTATGCCCCACTTATTAGCTCCTATGGCCATTGCGGGTTATTTGCCCCCAGGCCTGGATGTTTCTCCCACTCCCAAGACTGATGCTCTCAAGGAGTTATTGACCGCCCATCAAGCCAACATGGCCGAGTTAATCACCGTTACTGCCAATCTTGTAGCCGATAAAGAGGAGGATTTAACTGCTCAATACAACGACTTAGGGATTCGGGACTTACGGAATCTCGCCAAGTCTAAAGGCATTACTAAGTATTCCCGCAAATCCAAAGCCGCTCTCTTGAAGGAGTTAGCCACTGTTTAAGTTCACCCAGGCCTGGGAGGTAACTAACCGGGCTACCACCACCAAGAGGATTATTTAATGAACGCAACCTTACCGCGCACCACTGATAACACTGCATCAAAATTACTGAACACTGTTTATGCTCGATTGACGTTGTTGGAGTTGTCTGTAAATGCGATGGCTGATGATGAGTTGGATCCAAGCTGTCAGTATTTCAAAATCATCCACGCTGAGATTGCCCAAGCCATTGCTGAGTTAAGCAAAGCTCAAAAAGCCTTAAATGCTTGATTAACTTGTTTCCCGTCATGGCCTGGGGAGTGACTAACCAGGTTCATTCATCACTTTGAGTACGTTATGAGAATAAAAGATAAACAGGAAAGGGGAAAAATCTCCATACTTTTGCCGATTGAATTGGATCGCCGCCTACGACATCAAGCGATAGATGAAAATTGTACTTGTTCTGAAGTAGTAGAAAATGCGTTAATTGCCTATTTTCAGCTACAAGACAATTCAATCAAAACCGAAGCGATAAACATGGAGGAAAGTTGAGTAATTATTATGACTAAAACACTATGGAAAATTGGGAATGCTTATTATCGGATGGAGTGTGACTTAAATCTTCATAAAGTGGCAGAAGTTACAGGCCTGGAACTAACACCGAGACGATTAAGAAAAGTTGTAGAGCGTATCCCGGCCGGGACTGGTATCTATCAGAAATACAAAGCCAAGTATCCAATCCCCAAACAATACCGTCAGCAGTGGGAAGATGAAACATTCCAAGAACGGGCAGAACGGGATGCCCAACTCGATGGCTACATTGGTCAAGTGGCCAACCTAGTTAAGCGGGAGCATGGTGTCATTGTCCCGACTAGCCACGAAACGCCCTATTGGATGAGTAAAGAAGCCCATGCGGGTTTTCTCAATCACTTCCGAGAGATTTTGGACAATGCCAAGGGCCTGGGAGTCACCAACTTTGCCGCCCATCGTCACCGCAACATTGACCATGAATCGCCAGATTGGGGCAAACTCACTTTGTTGTCTAATCCCCAACCGCTAACGGTTAGTTTTAAGTGGCATCGTAACCCTGAAACGATGAAAGCCTCTGCGGTCTATGACAGTGATACCCACACTATCCATATCCACAATCCCAATTTGGCTTCTGGCGAGAAACTGGAATCGTTTAAGGACTATGAAAACTCTCAGCTAGAAGCCAACAACCGCGTCACTATCAAAAAGAACCAGGCCAAGGTGATGCCCCGCAAAAGGGGATGGTTATCGTTACCAGAGGCTACGTTTGCCCACGAACTTGGCCATGCCCTTCATCACAAGTATGAGGTTGCAACCCGTCCCAGTATGGATGAGTCACAGTATTGGCGTAAATTTACGACTGATGATAAGCCGACTCAACGCCATATCCGGCGCATCCTGAGCCAGTATGTAGCTTCTGACCCGTCTGAATTGGTGGCAGAAACCACTGCTAAATTACTTCACCACTATCCGGTAAGTGCTGATGTGATGGACTTGTATCACCAGTTTGGCGGTCATCCTCTCCGCACTGACCGGATTCCTGAACCCGCTTGGAGATTTTAATCTGTGAGCTACCCCATCCCCCCAGGCCCACTACCCCGCCGCTGTCCGACCCCCATCATCCCTGAACCGTTGCAAACTGCGACCAGTGAAGTCGAGAAACGGGCCTGGTTGGAGCAAAAGACTGTAGAAGAATTATTCACCATCATGAAGCAGATGCAGCTTTACCACTTTGGTTACAAGGACAAGGAATCGCTCGTCCAAATGATTTGTAATCAGCCACCAGGGACATTACTGCAAATGAAACGGGTGCCATGTGGACATCGCTTTCTTCGTCCTAAGTTCTACCGATAACATTACTCATCCCCGACCGTCCAAAAACGGATGTTCGATAGTACGTAATCAGCAAATCTAACCCATTCAGAGCTTGAGCCGATTTTTAATTCCAGTCTCTTCTCTATTCCCTCTGGTTAATATAATGTCTAATATTAGGAATCTTAGGCTTTTGTTATGCGGAATTTAGGCATAATCACAACACTCACAATTATCTTCAATAGTTTTGTAATGCAATCAGTCTTCGCTGAGGAAGCTGAGTTGATTCGGTTGCAGCATAGAAATAGAGTTTCTCGAAATTGTTTGATTGCCATTATGCGAGTGGAAGATGATTTAATTAACCGATTTGTCTTAAATCGAAGCTCTATACAACAGGAAAAACATTTTGAATACTTTAATAGCTATACGATTTTTTTTGTTTTATCTTATAGACAAGCCGGGAGAGATATTCTGTACTCTCCTAAGTTGATAACGGATTTAGCGAAAGATGTATTTATAAACTGCAAAGATAGCAACGTAAGCTCAGTAGTATTTGGAATGGATGCAAGTTCAATTCACGTTCAGTTTGGCGAGGTCAATGGTAAATTTAGTGCTTTTAAGTGTATTGAAGATGTTGTACCTAAAAATTCAAATGATAGATATGAATATCCACGAATTATGCCTTGGGGCTATCAGGCTTGTGCCCTGTGATTATAAGATTCAGAAGGAGGATAGAAAAGAATGAAATTCCAACCCACTCAGCGTTACTTTGATGCCCTAGAGTATGCGGCGACTCTACACAAAGCCCAAACTCGCAAAGGCACAGATATTCCCTACATTTCCCATTTAGCTGCTGTGGCTACGATTGCGATTCACTATGGAGCCGATGAGGATGAAGCCATTGCTGCCTTGCTCCATGATGCAGTGGAGGATCAAGGCGGGTTACAGACTCTAGACTACATTCGCAATGAGTTTGGGGAACGGGTCGCTGAAATTGTCCAGGCCTGTTCAGATTCCATTGCCGATACTATCCAAGGGGAAGAGAAATTACCCTGGAAAGACCGAAAGCTAGCTTATCTTGACCACATCAAAACCGCCTCTCCCTCAGTCCGGCTCGTTTCAGCATCGGATAAGCTCCACAATGCCCAATCTATCCGCCGTGATTATCAAACCCTCGGTGATGAACTGTGGAACCGATTTAATGCGGGTAAAGAGGGAACCCTTTGGTATTACCGCAGTCTAGTTGAAGCGTTCAGAGAACACGGTGATTCACCCCTTCTGCAAACCTTGGATGAGGTTGTGACTGAATTAGAGTCTGTGGTGACTCCATCTGGCAAAGTTGCTACCTAATTTCCACTTGGCTAGAGAGTTAGGTTAAGCTCTGTCCCAATGGGCAGAAAGCGCTTCGGCCTGTTGGAGGACAGTTTGGACGGCCATTGCTTGCATATCTGGGGGATAACCATATTTTTTAAGGATACGTTTAACGATTGTCCGAAGCCTGGCCCTGGCACTTTCACGGTGGGCCCAGTCAACCGTGACATTAGACTTCAAACTGACCAGCAACTCATGGGCGATGATCTTTAACTGTTCATTTCCCATGACTTCGACTGCACTTTGGTTTTCGGCTAGAGCGTCATAGAAGGCATACTCATCCGCTGATAGCCCTTGGTTTTCCCCTCGTGCTTTGGCTGCTTTGATGTCTTGGGCCAGATTAATTAACTCTTGGATCACTTCAACGGTACTGAGGGCATTGGTGTGATACCGGGCGATGGCTTGTTCTAACCGCTCTGAAAACTTTTTCTGCTGGGTAATATTGTTGGCACTGCGGGAGCGAACTTCATCATTGAGTAATCGTCTTAAGGCCTCAATCGCCAAGTTTTTTTTCTCCATTTGCCGCACTTCTAATAAAAAGTCATCGGATAGAATAGAAATATCAGGAGAAGAAAGCCCAGCGGCACTGAGAATATCAACAATTTCGGTAGAGACTACAGCCCGATCAATAATTTGTTGGACAGCAAATTCTCGCTCGGCGGCTGACTGCCCAGGCCCGGTTGTAGATTTCACTAAAGCTGCCCGAATGGTTTGGAATAGTCCCACTTCATCCCGAATTGACCGAGCTTCATCACTGGCGGCGGCTAAAGCAAAGGCTTTGGAGAGAGCTAAGACTGCATCCTGATAACGGCGGCGGGCCTGTTTTTGCTTGGTTGGTTCTGTTTCTTGGAGGGCAGCTTGGTGTTGCTGGTCTAATATCCACTCCATCGCCTCAGCCATAACCACCAATCGCTCTTGGGGTGTTCCATCCAGGCCCCGCTGGTAATTAAACCCATGAAACATAGCCCGGACAACATCGTATTTTTCCAGCATCAGGGCCACGGCTTCGGCTTCATCAATCCCGGTCTGGCGTTGGTCTTGGGCTGAATAATCACGGAGGGCTTCCCGCAACCGTTGACCAATGCCGATATAGTCCACCACCAGGCCAGCAGGCTTATCCCGAAAGACGCGGTTCACACGGGCAATGGCTTGCATCAGACCATGGCCTTTCATCGGTTTATCCACATACATCGTGTGCAGGGCCGGGGCATCAAAGCCGGTTAGCCACATATCCCTGACAATCACCAGTTGCAAGGGGTCGGTGGGGTCTTTCAGCCGTTTAGCCATCAAATCCCGGCGAGCTTTATTGCCAATGTGGGGTTGCCACTCGGGAGGGTCGGACGCTGCCCCGGTCATCACAATTTTGATGATTCCGGCTTGTTCATCGTCTGAGTGCCAATCGGGTCGCAGTTCAATAATATGGTTGTAGAGTTTGACGCAAATGGCCCGGCTCATGCAAACGATCATGGCCTTACCCTTCAGGGCGGTGATTCGGTTTTCAAAATGAGTGACTAAATCTCTGGCGACTTGTTTTAACCGTTTTTCGGCTCCGACGAGGGCTTGCACGGTGGCCCATTTTTGACTGAGGCGGGCCTGGTCTGAATCCTCATCATCAATCAGGTCTTCAATTTCGGCATCAATTTTCGGTTTTTCATCCTCTGGTAGCTCAATCCGGGCTAAACGGCTTTCATAGTAGATTGGCACGGTTGCCCCATCTTCTACAGCCCGGCTGATGTCGTAAATATCAATGTAGTTCCCAAAGACAGCGGGCGTATTCACATCACTGGCTTCGATGGGGGTTCCAGTAAAGCCAATAAAGGAGGCATGGGGTAGGGCATCCCGCAAATATTTGGCAAAGCCATAGGCAATCACCCCACTTTTTTGATCCACTTTGGCCTTAAATCCATACTGGCTTCTGTGGGCTTCATCTGCGATGACGATGACGTTGCGCCGCTCGGTTAAAACGGGGTAGCGGGTTTCTCCAGTGGGGGGAGCGAATTTTTGGATTGTGGTAAAGATGACGCCGCCGGATACCTGATTAAGAAGGGTTTGCAGGTCTTCCCGGCTATTGGCCTGTTGGGGTGTTTGGCGAATCAAATCCCGGCACATGGCAAAGGTGGCAAAGAGTTGATCGTCTAGATCATTGCGATCTGTAATCACGACAATGGTGGGGTTTTCTAGCTCAGGACGGCGAACCAGTTGCCCCACATAGAAGGCCATCAGTAAACTTTTGCCTGACCCTTGGGTATGCCAGATGACCCCCGCTTTGCGATCTCCGGTTTGATGGGTAGCGGCTATGGTTTTGGCGATGGCTTTCTGGACACCGTGGAATTGGTGATAGCCCGCAATGATTTTGGTAATGCCTGTGCCATCGTCGCCAAAGACGGTGAAATTTTGGATCAGGTTCAGGAGGTGGCGTTTGGTAAATACCCCTTCGACTAAGGTGGACATTTCCGGTGTGCCTTTGGGGGCAATGGTTTCGCCATCCGTGGTACGCCAGGGCATGAACCGTTCTAAGTCTGCGGTTAGGGAGCCAATGCGAGCCATGAGGCCATCGGTTGTGACCAGAACGGCGTTGGTTCTGAACAGGGAGCTAATTTGGGCTTTGTAGGTTTGCAGTTGGTTATAGGCGGCGGCGAGGGTGGCGGTTTCGGTGCCAGGATTTTTAATTTCAATCACTGCCAGGGGCAAGCCATTCACAAAGACCACGACATCTGAGCGGCGGTTCTGGCCTGCTTCGATGACGGTAAATTGGTTTAGCACTAACCAGTCGTTTTGTTCAGGCTGGGCAAAGTCAATGGCATACACTTTATCGCCGCGAATGGTGCCATCGTCACTGTAGAACTCAACATCAATGCCTTCGATGAGGAGTTGATGCAGACGGCGGTTTTCTTCGATGAGGTTGGGCTTTTCGGTGGCAATTAGTTTTTTGAAGGCATCATCGCGGGCAGTGGCGGGAATGGTAGGGTTTAGGCGATCTAGGGCATCCCGCAACCGTTGAGGCAGAATGACATCGGCATAGGATTCCCGCTCGGGGGCTGTGCCATCGGGGTTAGCAACACTATCGGGCAGGTAATGATAACCGAGGTGTTGCAGTTGCTCGATGAGTACCTGTTCAATGTCGTCTTCGGTAACAAAACTCATGGGATGGGCGGCTCTATTTATTTATGGCAAACATTTTGGCGTTGGACAGAAGGCGATAATCAAGTTCGGGATGTTTTGATAGCCATTCTTGCTCTAATGATTTGAGTGCATTAGCCATTAATCGCAGATCATGATTAAACTCAGCACTACGATTAGCCCGGATTTTGTGTAGTTCTTCAATAATCGGATCATTCCACATAGTTTTTTCCTAATACTTTTCAAGTAGTGAATGATTGCACAGTTCAGCCAGCATGGTTTTGTTGACTTTGGTTGAAGGCTTGGATTTTTTCAGATAAACTATCTACGGTTTCGTCAGCAAATAGTTCTTCTTTGGCTTGGAGATAGTCGCCACTCCCTAAACCACAAGAGGCAATAAATCGGGCAACTTTCCAGGGTTCCATTTCTTTAACTAAGACCTTTAAGGTTTCTTCTAAAATTTGTCGATCAGAGATCATGTTAATTTTCATTATCAAACTCCAAAATAAAATCTACTGGGTTAATGACGGAAATAATTAAGTTTTTACAACGGTTAATTAGTCGTTTGTCACAAGTTAACATATAGCTACAGTTTGCAGCTTCGGCACAGGCCACGTGTAAGGCATCTAGTTCTTTAACTCCAATTTCTTGTAGGGTTTTAGCTCGATCTATAATTGATTGCGTGAGCGTTACTTTATGGATGGCAAACTGAGAGTAGGTCAAAACAAAAATTGCTTGTTCTTGTTTGGGATTGCGGCTACTTTCATATTCCAATACATCAGAGAAAACCAGTTCTATTTGTTGGCTCTCGATAGCTTGAAAGATTAAGATAACAGCTTGAGTTTCCAGAAAGATTTTGGCCTGGGATTGGTCGTCGAATGGGCGATTAAAAACACTGGTGTCAAGATAAACTCTCATTACATCACCTCTTCAACCATTTTTTCAGCTTCTTTTACCCGGATTTCACCAGACATGAGCCTAGGTAAGAGTCGATCTCGTAGTTCAGCTAGCGTGCTAGAAATCACCTGATTACATAAAACAGTATCCATAAAGGGGACAACCTGATCTTCAAATTTTTGAACCATCATCTTCGATGGCTTAGTGCAAGTGGTATTTAAGAAAGTTTTTGTTGTTATTGTGTCAAAAATAGTGCCGTATGATTGCTGTCGTAACTCTTCTATTAAATTTTTGAGCATAAAATAGATGAAATAATCTCCAAAATGATCCTTTGCCTTAAGACCATAATTAGTCTGATTCATTGTCATTGGGCGACCTAGTATTCGATGCTCTCCGACTGTGCCACGGGCTGTAATAATAGTGGTTTTTGGTGGTAACAGCTTAGTACTGCTTTTATCAATTCCTGTTTGAGTGATTTTCTTTTCTGTCTCTAATAAGAAAGACCCATTAGCATTTTTTACATCTTTTGCTGAGACCCAATCAATATCACCGTCCCAATAGCTAGGTTCAGATGTTTTTGGCGTGCCACCACTTAGTAAATCAGCAAATTCTAAAATATTGCCTACATTCCACCCCTGCGGTAAGCCTGTTTCTTCATCAATCGTGTCTGGAAAAAGTGACCACACCTGGCCTGGGAGATAAGGGGGGCGGCCTGCCATCTTTGCGCGGGTGGGGCCAAAATCTATAAACCAATCTTTGAAAATTGCCCTGGCCATAGCCTCTAGGGTTTCGTTCATCTGCCGATTCAGTTCGATTTTGTCATCAAGAGAGCCGAGGATATTAGTGATTGCCTTTTGCTCATAGAGCGGGGGAACAGGCAGAGAAGCTTGCCTCAAAGTAGTTAGCGGTTGTTGAATTTGAGGAACGCCAACTTGAGATACTCGACTGAAAAGATAATGTTGTCCTTCAGAGGAAGAAAGCCAGTAATAAAGATATTCAGGTAATAGTTTTTCTGGATCGCATTTAACACGCAACATACTATTGCCCATTATGTAGCGATCAAACTTTCTATTCTTGGGCATTAAACCTATCTGACCAAGTGTTCCTTTGTGAACAAGTAATACATCGCCAGGGAAAGACTCAAATTTAGACAGTCTGTCAGCAGTCTCTTCACTTATAAAGACAAAGCCATCGTCATAAAATCTTCCGCTATTTACATTTACTCCTCGCAAAAGTGGTACGCCTGATGATGTGTACTCCTGAGGAGTTAAAGCTTTTCCAAATGGGCCAATTTGTGTAGAGTATGGCTCATCAGCAGCACACTGAGCAATTGTTTTTCGTGTCCATTCACTCATCGATTGCCACCTCCCCTAGCTGAGTCAAAAGCTCTACAATTTGCGGTTTTAAATTAGGAATATCTACCTGCACAGCCTCCCAAACAATATCCAGATCGATCTCAAAATAGAGATGAACCAGAATAGTTCGCATTCCGATAATTTTTGACCAAGGAACTTCTGGGGCTAGGTCTCGTATATCCTGCGGCAGAGTTCGGGTGGCTTCTCCAATAATTTGTAGATGCCTCAGAAACCAAACCTGAACCAGTTCATTATCCTCATAGTCTTCACGACTCAGATGTTGATAACGCTCGATTGCTTCGATTGCCAAGAGAATATCTTTTACCTTTTTTTGAGGTTCTCTCATAGGACAATTGATTCACTTAAAACTCGATCCCGAATGCTTTTTTTTAGCCCCTTTTGGCTCACTACATCCACTTGCAAGCCCAATAAAATTTCTAAATCATATTGCAATCCACCCAGATCGAATAAGCTTCTGCCTACTTCCATCTCCACCAGAAAATCAATATCGCTTTTCTCGTCTGCATCCCCCCGCGCTATAGACCCAAAAACTCTTATATTCTTGGCTCCATGTTTTTGGGCAATAGCAAGAATATCCTCACGCTTCTGTTGGAGAAACCTAAGATTTAATTTTTCCTTTATATTGCTCATTGACTGCCTCCTTCGTCAGACGTTAAGCGATTGATCAGTTTTGGGTATTCCTCCAGAACAATCACTTCAGACACTCCCAGTCTTCTTCTTCAACAATCGGACTAACAATATCGCCGATAGTTTTGATTGTTCCTGCCAGTTCTGGAATAGGGAATTGACGTTTAGGGGTAATTAGCTGCTCAGTCTCGTTATCAACTGTGGCATCAAAAGAAGGCGTTAGTAACGTTAAGATTGCCCTAGTTGAGACCTGAACACTCAAAGGTTCTAAGATGCGAATTGTCCCATCCGGTTCAATAATGGCTTCAACTGCTTTTAGCATGATGATTCACCTGCAACAAAAATCTAGGACTTGAAACTCTTCCGAAATATTCCTATTTCTGAGACTCGAAAATAACATCCTCATAGAACTGCTCAATAGGAAGGGACAAGCCAATACTTTTAAGCTCTACTTGATCACCAGGTCTATAACTCAAAATTAGCCATTCCCCCGCATCATTCTTGTGATAAATATCAATCGCTATCTCATCTGAACTGACTAAAACATAATCCGTCAAATTTGGATTGTGGCGATAATGTTCAAACTTTTTGCCCCGATCATAGGCTTCGGTGCTGGGGGAAAGCACCTCAACAATCAGGCAGGGGTAGCTGATGTAATACTGATTCTGGCGATCTCGCTCATCACAAGTCACACTCAAATCGGGGTAAGTATAGTTCGAGGTATAAAGAATATTGACTTTTAAATCTGAATCAAAAACTCTACACTGACTTCCCCGCATCTGCGCCCTAATGAGGCTACCAATATTCAGCTTGATCGCACTATGATTTTGCGTGCCACCCGTCATCGCATACACACGACCATCAATCAATTCGTGCCTTTCTAACTGCCCTTCCTCCCAAATGAAATACTCATCCGGTGAAAAATACGGCTCTCTCTCTTGGGCTGCAACCATGACCTTACCCTCCCTTATCCAAACGGTAACAAATCAAAAGTCATACCCCAGACCCTGCAAATTTTCCCGAATCACGGATTCTAAACGGGCTGACTCTTGGAACTGTTGCCCCAGCTTGGTTGTGAGTTGCTGCATGACTTCGGCAAAGGGGGTGTCGTCTTCCTCGGCGGCGGCGGCTCCCACATACCGGCCTGGGGTTAAAACGTAGCCATGCCCCCGGATTTCCTCTAAATTGGCAGACTTGCAAAATCCCGGTATATCCTCATAGCCTGCCCCTTCCCGCCAGCAATGGTAAGTTTCTGCAATTTTAGCCACATCTTCATCACTGAACTCTCGCCGGGTTCTGTCCACCATGTAGCCCAACTTCCGAGCATCAATAAACAGAATCTCGCCACGCCGGTCTCTTAGTTTTTTATCTCGGGCAATGCCGTTGGACTTATCCTTGGCCAAAAACCATAAACAGGCCGGAATCTGGGTGGAATAAAAAAGCTGGCCTGGTAAGGCAATCATGCAGTCAATCGCATCTCCCTCAATCATGGCCTGGCGAATGTCCCCTTCCCCACTCTGTTGCGATGACATGGAGCCATTGGCTAAGACCACCCCCGCTGTTCCTGTCGGAGCCAGATGGTGCCAAATATGTTGTAACCAGGCATAGTTGGCATTGCCTACGGGCGGAATCCCAAACTTCCAGCGGGCATCCTCTCGAATCCGATCCCCACCCCAATCCGAGATATTAAACGGTGGATTCGCCAGAATAAAATTGGCTCGCAAATCTGGCAACTCGTTTTTATGAAAGGTTCCTTCAGAGTTCCAGCGAATATCCGAATCAATCCCCCGCACGGCCAAGTTCATCTTGCATAACCGCCAAGTGGTGTAATTGCTTTCTTGACCGTAAATAGCAATATCACCAATCCGCCCGGCGTGATCTTCGACAAACTTTTCCGACTGAACAAACATCCCACCGGAGCCACAACAGGGGTCATAGACACGCCCTTGGTAGGGTTGCAGCATTTCCACCATCACCCGCACCACTGACCGGGGGGTATAAAATTCACCGCCACGCTTACCCTCTGACCCGGCAAATTGACCTAGGAAATATTCATAGACTCGCCCCAACACATCCCTGGCATTATCGTGGCTAGTCCCAAAGGCAATATTGGAAATCAGGTCAATCAGTTCGCCCAACATGACAGCATTTAACGCTGGCCTGGCATATTCTTTGGGTAACACCCCCTTGAGCGAATCGTTAACCTTCTCCAGGCCCAGCATGGCTTCATCAATTAACTTCCCGATAGTTGGTTGCTTGGCATTGGCCTGGAGATAAGACCAGCGGGACTCTTTCGGCACCCAAAAGACGTTCTCGGCGGTGTATTCGTCCTTGTCCTCTAGAATTTCGGGATCATCGGGGAATTCTGCGGCCAGTTCCTGCTGCTTTGCCTCAAACCGATCTGAGATGTGCTTCAGAAAAATCAGCCCCAAGACAACGTGCTTATAGTCTGATGGCTCCATGTTGCCTCTCAGTTTGTCCGCTGCTTTGAATAGCTCCGCTTCGTAACCGAGGTTAGCTCCAGCAGGGGTAGGGGTAACAGCAGAACGAGGCATGACAACTCCGAGAAAGCTCTGAAAGTCTCAATATTTCTGAAGGATAGCTCAAAGTGCTTTGAGTCTTGAAGCATCTGGGCCTGGGCAAGTAGAGAAGGCGATCACTCAGTTGGCCTGGTAACAACCCCATCGAGTGGTTATTAAAAGCCTTTGGTTTACGATTTTAAAGTTTCTCAAAAACCCGCTCCAACCGGATTGTTAGCTCGTTCTGCTAAACAAGATTATCTTTATCAAAAATGCCAGGATTTTGATTCTTAACAATCTTTGCTATTTGTAAAGCCAAGTCCCTATCTTCTACCTCAAATAAATATGCAATGACGCGAATACCGTCTTCTTGATACTCAGAACGATTAACAACAAGAGCATTGAAGTCTATGTAGTGCCCCTGCCCCTCGTACCTAAGAGTGCTTCTTTCTCCTTTGAGAAAATTAGGATCTGATTCAAAGACTATTAATGGTATAGCCTACAGGGTTAGTTCCAGTGTCCTTAATGGTAAGGGGAAGTAAAACAACGCCTCGATATTTGTCCATGCTCAGATCGATTGTCTAGAAAATCTGTGAGTGAATGATAATTCATTAAAATTACCAATATCTGCTTCTTTAACATTAATTTATGAGAAATAATTTTCACTAATCTTTGATAAAAACTTGGATGAAGTTGTAACTCAACTAGAATCTGTGGCCACTCCATCTGGGTAATTACCCACTTCCAGGCCTGGTTAGGATAGAAATGCAGCTTAGAACACCGGAACAATGCCCACTCTCAGCAAAGCGATTGAGATTGCCACCCAGGCCCACCACGGGCAAGTAGATAAAGCGGGCAAACCCTATATTTCCCACCCCTTAGCAGTCATGGGCCTGGTCGAGGGAGAGTCTGAAAAGATTGTGGCTGTTCTACATGATGTTGTAGAAGATACCCCGATCAGCTTGAATGACTTAGCGGCTGAGGGCTTTAGTGCAGAGTGTTTAGCGGCGGTTGATGCCATCACCAAGCGAGATGGTGAACCCCTGGACGATTACCTAGAACGGGTGAAATCTAACCCCATTGCCATCAGGGTCAAACTGGCAGACTTAAGTCACAACATGGATTTGCGCCGGATTGCAGAACCCACAGCGAAGGACTATGCCCGGATTGAACGGTACAAACAAACCTATGAAACACTCCAAGCCATATCTGGGTAATTTCCCACTTAACCTAGGCCTGGACTTAATCAACCTTGTAAAGTGTCTAGCCCACTACAGAAGTTCCAGGTTTTAGGGTGACAAGCTCTGTGTTATCGGCTACAACCACATCAAACCCACGCCGTCTGAGGATAGCTGCTGCCTTGTGTAAATCCTCATACTCCAGGCCTGCAGCTTTGCGTTCTCCCTCAACCGCCCTGTCAATAACCATACTCAACTGGTTAATGTTACCCACATGGAGAAAAAGTTGTTTAACGGTTTCTTGCAACTGTTCCGGGTCAACTAACTCAGGATGATTGGATTGAACTTGTTGGGCTTTATCCTCAATGATTCCCAGTAAACATTGAGCGACCCGCCTGGCCTGGCGATGGGATTCAAAATGCTCAACGCTTAACTCAGCCCGACTCATGGCTAACTTAGACTCAACCCTCTTATCGGTTTGTGTCCTGAGATTGTCCTGAAACTGTTGCCGTTGTCCCGGCCAATCATCTTTGGCACTCCATTCACTTAATGTCTTAAACGATACGCCCGACTCAACTGCCAACGCCCGTAATCCAATCTTGGAGTCATGCACATAGCGGTTACGGCATTGCTCTTTTGACCAAGGAGTTTGATTCGACATAATTTTCACCTCGCTAACTTGAATTTACCAAAACAGTCTTGAATACCTGGCGAATTATCCAGATAGTTGCCCAACTAAAACACGCCGCCCATATTCCAAAATGCACAAGCTATCGGCCAGGCCATCATGCGGTTTTCTGCACCTGGGGCCTGGGAGTAATGACACTTGCGGAAACATCCTCCGGCAATAATCAATCGCTGCATCCTTATCCTTGGCTGTACCCGCTAAAACGGTTTTCTTCCAGGCCTGGGGAGTTACCAACTCAGTCGGAATGGATAGAGCTGCGGCAATGCCCAGAATGGCTCCATAGCCTTGCCCAAATTTAAATGTGCTGCTTACTCCCTGGCCTGGCATACTATGAACTTTCTCGATCACTAACAGGCCTGGGGATGCTGACTTAAGCCAATCTGCCAAGGTAGCCAAGTCTAAATCTTTCCCGCCAATGGGCAATGGTTTGGCTGTTACTTCCCCATCTTGGAGAATGGCCATTGCCCCACTTAAGCCAGGGTCAACTGCACAGATGTTCATTTTTTGCCACCCATCTATCTGTTGTCACATCTAGCCATTCAGAGAATGAACCATCCAGGCATACCTGAACCTGTTCGCGTGTAAGGTCGCACTGGACTATCAGGCAAGTTTGATGGGAGGGCTGCCCTAAACGCATGAAACCCCCACGGAGTGCCATCTGTGAGGGCTTCAAAAATCTTTGCCAAAGGCGGCAAAAACCTCATGTACAAAAGAGTTTAACCGCCTTTGGCTCCAAGTAAAAATTACAAGGAGCAAAAAACTATGCATCTAACAAAAACCAAGTCCTATCTGGCAAATCGGGGTCTAACCTCTGAAGACTGTGAGTTACTCGGAATCCGTCACCTGTCCTACGATGAAGCTACAAGCAAGGCTTACGGCTTTGGTAAAGTGGCTGCCAGTCCCGATGGAGTTCTTTTTTCCCCTTTTCTAAAGGGGGAACGCTCGGAATTGCCCGGAACTGGTATGACTCTAAAGAATCTGAGCAGGCACACCTAACCAAGATCAATGAACATCGGGCATCTAAAGACCTTCCACCTCTCACTCACACTGGTAAGTACATTCTGCCTTTACGTGATAAGGCAAAGGGTCTGGTCTATGACCCCACAACAGTTTTAGACCCTGACACTGAGCAGCCTGTCATTCTAGGCACTGAGGACGTGATTGGTGCGGCAAAGGCAGCACTTCGGGGGATTCGGGTTGTCTCAACATTTGGTGTTTGGCTAGGAACGAAGGCAGATATTGAGGCCGGCCAAAAAACGGGTTTTAAGCACCCACTCGCAGGTAAATTCCAAGAGTACCTAACCGACTCTGACGGTATTGAAAAGCCCTCTGTTGCTGCTGCTCTGGTTCGTACAGGTATTTTACTCAAGGTGAGGATTGGTGGCTTTCCTTCTACCAGTAAAGAAAAAGTCGGATTTGATGAGTGGTTGGATCAGAATCCTCTTGCCACGGCAGAAGCCCTAGCTGCTCTTGTTTCTGAGAATGCAATGGGGGTGTTTGAATGGCTGGCTACCTTGCTCCCTAATCATGTGGACTGGCTGAAAGAGCGGGGTCATATTGATACCGAAGCAACGAAAATTGCTGGCATCGTCAAGGAAGCAATTCTCTCTGAACTGTTGAAGCACTTTAGCGTTGCTGATCTTCGGAACAACGGTTTTTATGACAAGGTGCTCAAGCCAACTGGGACAGACTTGAGCGCACTGAAAAAGTACCAATCCCAGGCCGGGCAACAGAAGAAGGAGTCATCTGTCGCTGAGTTGGTGGTAAACCTGTGCAAGAAGGAGTGCTACTTGTTCCATGACTCTGTAAAGGTAGCCTATGTCGATGTGATTGTGGAGGATTGCCGTCACACCTACCCTTTGCGCTCGCCTGAATTTAAGCGATGGGTCGCTCGGCGGATATACGAAATGAGTGGTAAATGCCTCAACTCTGACGGCTTTACCGCTGCCCGCACCACGTTGGAAGCCTTGGCGAACCATGAAGGGCCTGAGATTAAAGTCTGGCTCCGAGTTGCCGAGCATGAAGGCAAAATCTATTTGGACTTGGGCAATGATAAATGGCAAGCCGTGGAGATTGATGCTCAAGGCTGGCGCATTGTGGATCGTCCTCCTGTGCGTTTTTGGCGGCCATCCTCCATGCTGCCATTACCCATTCCTGTCGAAGGTGGCGACCTCAATGACTTCAAAACCCTAATGGGCTTAGATGCTCAGACTCCCGAGGCTAAAAGGACTTGGCTCATGATCGTTACCTTCTGGATTTACTGTTTGACCCCATTTGGCGACTATCCAGTGTTGCTGTTGGTAGCGTGTCGGGGTAGTGGGAAAACAACCCTGGCAGAGTTTCTGAAAAGCACCATTGACCCTTCCAAAGCTTCCCTGATTCATATTTCTGGGGATGCTCATAAGGTTGGGATCACAGGGTCTCGGCGGTGGCTCATGGGCTACGATAACGTCTCCTTTATCTCTGAAGCAGAGTCGGACATCGTCTGCCGGGTTGCGACAGGCTTTGGACACGTAACCCGTACCTTATTCGAGACGGACGGCGAAACTAACTTCGAGTTTTCCAGGCCCCAAATCATTACCGCTATTGATCATGTGGTCACCCGTGATGACCTTGCAGACCGTCTCTTGATGGTGCAGTTGCCAGAGATTGACAAGTCCAAGCGACTGACCAAGCAGCAGCTTAAAGCCAAGCTAGAAGCCATGCAGCCTGCAATTCTAGGCGCATTGCTTACCCTTCCCTCTCAATCCTTAGCGATTCGGGAAACGTTGCCTGATAAGGACTTACCCCGACTGGCTGATTACGGCAAGCTGGCCATGGCAGCAGAACAGGCACTAGGGATTAACCCTGCTAAAGATGAGGGTTTCTTGGAAGTGTTTGAGAAAAACCGTGAACTCTCTCGGCAAGTAGTCTTAGAGGCTTCGCCCCTGGCAGAGGCAATTTCGCTGATGGTTGCGGATCAGGGCAACTTCAAGGGAACGGCCACTGAACTTTTGAGGCAGTTGGAAAACTACGTTGAGGATTCAGTTGTCAGGTCACGGGTCTGGCCCAAGGCGACAAACTCTCTATCCCGCCAACTGAATCGCCTCAAGCCTGACTTGGCTGCTGTTGGCATTTTGATTTCTGCCGAACGGGGAGCTGGAACTGGGACTCGTTTGATTGAAATCAAGGTGCGCCTCAACGAGTTCTAGCACCCTCTTTCAGCATCCCTAACCAGAAAGTTTGATGAAAGTATCGTCACAATCGTCACATCTTCTATCTCTGTTGGGAGAATCCCTGCTTGGTAAGGATTGTGGCTGTGACGATATTTCAAAGAGTATCGTCACGTCATCGTCACAAACTGCTCAAGTATCGTCACGGATTATGAGTATCGTCACAAATATCGTCACAGCTACAAGTGCCTCCAGACAAGGCTTTTAGGCATTCTGTGACGGTTGTGACGATTGTGACGATATTTTTCCCTTCTATCTGTTCCGCCAATTCTAAAGGTTGTTCTGGAGGTCTTTATGGAAAATCTTCATCTTGTTGGTTCTATGGTTTACGGAAAGTTAGGGGTAGCTTATCGGGTTGTAGATGTGAGCAAAGGCTCCATTACCGTAGAGAACCACAATGGTATTTTGTTTGATGTCAATCCTTCTGCAATCTGTAGGTGGGAGACTTCCGAGGAAGTGGCAATGTCTCAGATGCCAGGCTCAAAGAGGCTCTTTCGGCCAAGAGCCAGTTACACCGAGGGACAGAGAGTGGAGGTGTGGATAACATCAAAAAGACGCTGGCTTCCTGACTATTACTATTGCAAACCCCATGAAACACCTCTACTTCATTGGGTGCGGACTGAGGATGCACCGGCTGAAACCAGTGTTGTTGAAGACACCTGCTTGAGACCGTATGGTTCCATGCTCTTTCCGCCTATGCGAAAGCAGGTGAAACTAACTTAAATAGTTCCTGGGGTTTAGTTCCCACTAAGGGATGTGGTCACACTTAGTTTGCTGTTGTTACTAGGATTAACTCTAAATGGGGGGCGAAGAAGGGGACTTAGATGGTGTGCTAAGAGCTGAAACAGATGCAGGTGCCTAAATCTCAGCAGTGTGAGTCTTGTCAGATGAACGCCCACAGCCAGTATTTGGTCTGTGCTATTCATCCCTGTGGGCCGAGCAGTGATGCCTGCCCAGATTATGCCCCGGAGCCAGGTTATGACACCGATCTATGGGAACCTGTTGGGGCTGCCTACTACAACGGGGAGTTGGTTGTCACTCGCCGTGTCGTGTCCGCTGAAAACCGCCTCCACTTATTAGAGTCACATCCATTATTTCGGGCTGTTGTCCCAGATGTGATGACGTTTTCCCCCTGCATCTTCGCCTCCAGCTCACTGGGATTGCCCGAAGTGTGAGTGGATGAATGATTCTGTCTAGGGGGGCTTCTTTTCTGAATTGCGGGCGACAGCAATAGCCTCACCTTGTTACCCATAGACCGTAGATGGTGCTTGCGGGTCTGGCTATTACTGCTGCTGCGGTTAGTCCATGCTCCGTTAGGTAGCGCCGGAGTTACCGAGAAGTCTGGAGGTCGTGCATAACACCCATACTTTATGAAGTGAATGTTCGTAGTTTCGCCCTTCCTTGCCTTGGTAAGCAGCTACCTCTGACTTGAAGTTGTCGTAGTCTGTCCTGCTTCCTTCCACAATACTCACCGACCCGATTGAATCTGGAAACCGCTGCTTTAGGTTCTCCAAATGCTTATGAACCCTGGCCCGGATCATGATCCGAGCCAAGGTTAACGGGCTGGTAATACTCTCCCTCGCCCTGACGGGCGCAGACTGCGCTAAAAAATCCATACTTCGTAAAAATCCACATGGCTTGCCTCCTTTTTGACTTCGTAAGTCCTGCCCTGCCACTGCCGAGATTTGCTGTCCCGCTGAGTCCCATCCTCCCCTATAGACAGATGAATCGCCCCTAAACTGCCCGCATCTAGATTAGTCTATGGTTTTCTGTACTGTTCTCGATGTCCATTCTTGTCAATCTCAAGTGCTTCTGTTTCTTTCCACTGCTTGACAGGAGATAGTGGGGGAACTTCCCTAAAAGGTGACACTGTAGCTGATAGATTCAGGATATTAGCGACTAGCTCTGCCATGACTTTGCAGCAGCTATCGGATTGATCCATGACTTCACCTCTGCCCAGACAATAGACGCACGCCTCAGTCCTCGAAGAAATAGATCTCAGGCTGTCTTTATTCCTTGCCCTACTCGCTATACTAAGCCCACTTGCCAATGACGACTCCGACGGTGCCATCTTCAAGGGTTTCTTCGGTTTCTAGATCAAAGCCGAGGGTCTCAACTTGTTGGAGATAGAGAGTGAGAGTGAAACACCAAAAGCTGGCATACTTTCTCTGTGCCCCCTTAAGCACTACCATTGTATTCTCAATGCTTTCGGAGATAGGATTGCCAAAAAAACAAGTATTGATGATTACAAAAAAACGAGTTACTCCTTTAATTTTGGTTGAAATTAAGTAACGTTACAACATAAAATAACAAACGAATGAGAGAAATTTTAAAATCAATTTATATGAAAATTCTTCTATCATCAGGTCGCTCTGATATCAGTGATTGCGATGTTCATGAAATTGAGAATACTGGATTATAGAAAATGACTTTCAATCATCAGTATCAACCCAAGGCTCAATATTCCTCAAGAATTATTAAAGCTGGTGCATTAGTGGCAGACACTAAAAAACTCCTTTGTAGTTGGAATTTATCTGTCTCGACAGCCGAGAATATAAAACAATTCCATCGAGAGAACATATTTGGAAAATCCTCTCGCTCTCGGGTGGCTGACATACTAGCAATTTTTAGGCAGCGATATCTTTCAAATGAGTCTGTCACTAAAGCATTAATATTATTTGCAAGAAGTAAGTTTTCAACTAGTTCACTTATTCCTTTGTTGTATTTCCATTCATCACTTGCCGATAGATTACTTTTTGATGTTGCAACAAATATTATATTTCCAATGTATAAAAGAGGTTTAGTAGATATAAATCGACGAGAATTTCAATATTCCTTAACGAAAATGGTTAAGGAAGGAAAGATGGCGAGCCTCTGGTCTGAAAATACATTTAACCGTCTTTCAAGTGGGTTGCTCTCAACGCTCCGAGATTTTGGAGTGCTTCAAGGATGCGTTAACAAGAAAATTTCTCCTGCCTACTTGCCAATAGAGTCCTTTGCATATATTATTTTCTACCTAAAGCAGAGTCAAGCATCTGGAGTAAAACTTCTAGAGCTCGCCGATTGGAGGCTTTTCCTATTGTTCCAAGATGATGTCGAGAGACTCCTCTTTGAATGTCACCAGAGGAAAATGCTGGAGTATCATGTTGCTGGAAGTGTCACCCGGTTAACATTCCCTGCGAAAACACTTGAAGAGTATGCGGATGTCCTCGCTCAAAGATAGCATTGCTCCTCTCGAAAGCGACTTTAAGTCTGATCCCCCGCGTATCAATGTTTACCATGATCTCCCATTTGCGATCTTTAGATACAACCCAACCGACGAATGGGAGCTTCGTCGGGAAATTAAGTTGCTAGCCACTCGCCTTGAAGCATTTGGCAAGACAGTCCACACAATCTCGATGTCTGAATTGTTCTGGACTGCGATGGAAAGGGTTAATCAGAAAGATGAAGACGAGGGTTTGGATGCGATCTTCAGCTTAGAAAAAGATCGGGGATACGTTGAGGCTCAACAGCAGGTCACAACATACCTCTCAAACAAAGTCTGGATACCGCTCTGGGACTTATTGGCTGAACAGCTTACACCCATCAACCCTGATAACTCTGTGGTCTTTCTCACTCGCATTGCAGTCATGTCCCCAGGTATTTTCCATATGTCAACGCTGCTCGATAAAATGCATGGCAAGACCAGAGTTCCAACCATCCTGTTCTACCCTGGCTCCATTGACGGCACAACGGGGCTTCGGTTTATGGAACTGAAAGATCATGATGCATTAGGTAACTACCGGGTAAAAATATACGGCTGAGATAAGGAATAGTTTTATGAAAACCATTGGCGACCTGCTGACTCGCGACCTCACCCGTAAGATCGAGGAAATCATTCAAGTCGATCAGGCGGATGAGCAATCCGTTTACGCTGAAATCTCTGAGTATGTCGCCACTGATAGTATTCGTGAGCAATACCACGACTTACTCAAAGCTATGGCGGAGGCTCCGTCTGAACCACACGAAAGTATTGGCGTTTGGATATCTGGCTTCTTTGGTTCTGGTAAGAGTTCATTCGCTAAAAACCTAGGCTATGCTCTGCAAAACCGTAGTGTTATGAGTCGGAGCTTTGCTGATTTCTTTAAACAGCAGATTGACGACAATCGAATAAGCGACCTTCTTGATCTCATCAACGTTAAGACACCCACTGAAGTCATTTTGTTTGAGGTAGCGAAAGAGGTTGATACGCGCAAGGTCACACAGCGGATTGCCGAGTTGATTTACACAGTTCTACTGCGAGAGCTTAGCTACGCGGAAGATTTCGATGTAGCTGAATTGGAAATAGAGCTTGAGGCTGAGGGAAAGCTTGATCAATTCATTGAAATTTGCAAGTTGGAATTGAAAAAGGACTGGGAAACAGTGCGTGCCGGTGCACAGAAAATTTCTCGTGCTAGTTTAATCTTGCACAATCTTGACCCGAAGACATATCCTTCGGCCGACTCTTGGGCACACTCTCAACGTAATCGGGATGCTTCAATCTCTGTCAGCAAGGTTGTGGAGCGAACCTTCGATCTGTGGGGACGTCGTCGCCCTGGGAAGGGACTGGTATTCATCATTGACGAAGTGGGTCAGCACGTTGCCCGTAGCGGCGACAAGATCGAAGACCTCCGGGCAACCATCGAAGAGTTCGGCAAGGCTAGCAAGAACTTGCTCAAGGCCCGCAAGATCACGGCTCCTTGCTGGATCGTTGTCACATCTCAAGAAAAGCTCGATGAAGTCGTTGCTGCCATCGACTCCAAACGGGTCGAATTGGCCAAGCTGCAAGATCGTTTCCGTTACCGGGTAGACCTCGCGCCGTCTGACATTCGGGAAGTTGCTACCAAGCGTGTGTTGGCCAAGAAGGCAGAAGCCGAAACCCCACTCAAGGAGTTGTTCAAGAAGAATGAAGGCCAGCTAAACACTGCATTGCGGTTGGAACGTACCACCCGCCGTACCGACATCAGCGAGAGCGACTTCATTCACTTCTATCCCTATCCGCCGCACTACATCGACCTGTGCATTGGCATCATGTCGGGCATACGGCTTCAACCAGGTGCGCCTCGTCATTACGGGGGCAGCAACCGCACCATCATCAAGCAGGCTTATGAGATGCTTGTTTCGGAACGCACAGCTTTTGCCAATAAGCTCATTGGGGCAATGGTGACGCTGGATAAAGTATTCGAACTGGTAGAAGGCAACCTCTCAAACGAGAAACGCACCGACATCCATCAGATTGCTGAACGATTCAAGAATGAGCCTGAAGACCATGGCTGGGCGCTCCGGGTTTCCAAGGCGATCTGCTTGTTGGAGTTCATTCGCGATCTCCCACGCACCGAAGCTAATCTCGCCGCCGTGCTGGTGGATGAAGTCGGTAAGGCTACGCCACTCGCTGAGGTTAAAGCTGCGGTACAACGGTTGGAAGCCGCCAAGTTTATTCGCAATACCGAAGAAGGCTGGAAGCTTCAAACAGCCCAAGAAAAGAACTGGACAAACGAACGCAGCGGTTACCTTGATCCCAAGCCCCGAGAACGGAACGAACTCACCCGTGCCGCCCTTCAGCAAATCTTCAATGAGCCAGATTTTAAGACCTACCGCTACCAGAACCGCTCTTTTCGCATTGGTATCAGTATTGATGGCAGTAGCATCGGAGATGAAGGGGAATTGCTGCTGAGCTTATGTGTTTCCGACGATGCCGACGAACTCACCAATCGCATTGAGCAGATTCGTACCGAAAGCCAGCAGAAGTTACACGAGAACGATTTGTACTGGCTGTTTTGCCTCACACCTGAAATTGATGATCTGGTTGCCCAGCTTCATGCATCACGAAAGATGGTAGACAAGTACAACCAGTTGAGTGCTCAACAAAAGATCAGCCCCGATGAGGCAACCTGCCTGCAAGATGAAAAGAACTCTAAGGTCATCTACGAAAACCGCCTGCGAGACAAGCTTACTCAGGGCATGGAGCGAGGCACTGGCATGTTCCGAGGCGTACAGAATGATGCATCAGCATTGGGCAAATCACTAGGTGAAATCCTTAAGAAGCTCTTTGGGCAGATTGTGCCGGATTTATATCCCAAGCTACAAATGGGTTCTTCCTCACTCAAGGGCGATGAAGCTGAACAAATCCTCAAGACTGCTGATCTAAAGGTGCTACCTAAGGTCTTCTACGAAGGAGAACAGGGGCTGGCTCTGGTGGTGAAGGATGGGGCTAAACTTGTCATCCACACCAATGCCGAAGTGTCCAAAGAAGTACTGGACTACCTCAAGAGCGAACATAGCTACGGCAACAAAGACACGCGCATGGGCAAGGCCCTGGAAAAACGCTTTGGCGGCACGCCTTATGGTTGGGAACGTGACATGCTGCGGTTGGTCCTCGCCACGCTGTTCCGAGCAGGCGAAATTGAAGTCACTTACCAAGGCAACCGCTACCACAATTACCAAGACCCAACTTCTCGCACACCTTTTACTAACAACCCGGCATTCCGCACCTCGCTATTTTCGCCTCGGCAATCGGTTGGTCTAAAGACACTCACACAAGCCGTCCAAAAACTAGAAGACCTAACTGGGGAAGAAGTTGATGTCGAAGAAGGAGCCATCGCCACGGCGTTTAAGAAGGTTGCTGCCGATGAGCTTGAAAAGCTCCACCCGCTCAAGGCTACTGCCCAGGCTCATCAGTTGCCGATACTAACAATGCTCTCCGAGTACCAGCAAACCTTAGTGGGCATTCAGTCTTCGACATCCGACGATTGTGTTCGCATCCTTACCGAAAATGGAGAAGATTTTGGAGAAACACGGGACAAAGTTCGCAAGTTGCGAGAATCGTTTGGTACTGAGACTATTGACCTTCTTCGACAAGCTCGACAAGCCACTGAACAAGTCTGGCAGTCCTTATTGACTTACGCTCCTTCCCCGGAACTGGAAACTACGGTTGCAGAACTAAAAACGCTGCTGACCTCTGAGCAGTTTATCGACTCATGGGATGAGATCGCAGCCAGTACAGAAATGGTGTTGGATGCCTATCGCACCACCTATTGCGAACTATTTGAGCGCCGCAAAAAATCCTACGAATCAGCCATTGACGAGATTCAGAACCGATCCGAATGGGCTCCCCTAAAAGTTAATAACCCCGGTATGGCCTCGTCGCTCCTGTCGCAGATGCAAGCACGGGTGGGCTCCGATGAGGACAAAGAAGCCGTCGAGCAAGGGCATTCACTTGGTAAAGCCAGCCTGTCCCAAATGGAGTCAGACCTCGCCGCTGTTGATGGGTTGAAATCATCGGTACTAGTCAAGTTGCAGGAACTCTCCATTGGCAGCGATAAGAAAGCCCCCGTGCGAAAGGTGCGGGTATCGGAATTCTTTAATCGGCCCATTCAGACTCAGGATGATCTGAAAACAGCAATAAAACTAATTGAAGAAACACTTCAAAAGTGCATCGACGAAGGTGCCATCATCATTTTGGAGTGAACGATGCTCAGTCCTCGTCAAATCTTTGAAGACAACATCCGTCCAGCGGACTTACTACTAAAGGTCTATCGGTTGCTGGAACACGATGCACCTAACACCGAGGAAGGGATGGTTCGGACACTCCGTGATCTGGTCCATGCTGAACATGATGAAGGACTGATGGTTATCTACAACGAAGTCTTTTTGGGGCTGATTCGGGAACGGGCTGAAGTTCCACCAGCTTCTATCAAGCGAAGTGCTTTATGCAACCTGCTGCGTCAATCAGTGGTCACAGCAAGCACTGCCTTGGAGACGTACTTGCCGATCCTCTTGCGGGACAATCTGCCGGAGGTAATTCGGTTACGGGGCAAGGATTTCGTGCCCAAGAATGATGAAGAAATCAAGAATCAATTCAAGAGCCTCACGTTCGATCTGGGTGATGCGGTTCGGATACTAGCAGACCCAGACCCACTGTTCGTTGCTAACAAGATGATTAGGAGCCTCAACTTCTCCTACCTCAGTGGCAAGCGGGGTATTCACGTCACGGGAGCGTTGTTAGCCCTCGACAACCCCTGGAGATTAATCGCCATGCAACTAGGTCGCGATGAGAGCGAAATCAAGAAGTTCCTTGACTCCACGGTAAAACGCCGGAACGACATCGTACATCGGGCTGACCGCTCACAGGATGATCCCAGTGGCTGTGCCCAAGAAATCAGGTATCCGTGGGCCAAGCAAGCAGTTGAAACGATTCGGGTTGTGTGTCTTGCGCTCGATGATTTAGTGACGAGTCGACTTAAGGAGCTTCAATCTCAAGCAGCGGTGGTGCCGCAGGGAGTGAACTGACATGGATCAGGAGATTCGCAATAAGCTTCGTAATGTTGTAACGAAGTGCCGAAAGCTGCTCGAAGACTCCATTTCACAGGAGCTTGAGGGTAAGTACAACATCTTCGCTAGGAAGGAGAAGGTGACTGCCGACCCAGATGCTCCCATGAATCACTTGATGGAAGAGGATCGGGCGGCGCGCAGGGATATTCTCGATCACTTTGCCCACATTAAGGCCCGTGGGTTTAAGCCCAAAGATGCCCTTGACCAGTTGATTCGGGAAATTGCCTTCACGCATCTCAATCGGCTTTGTGCCTACAAGATGATGGAGGCGCGTGAGGTCTACGTTGGTGGACAGAAATTTCGGGAAGCGGTCAGTCGGGGGGTGAACTCTAATGGTGTGAAGTTCTATCTGGCCGAGCATGAGGAGGACGAACGACTCTTTAACACCGGCCATCAAGATATTGCTTATCGGCACTTCTTGGACTGGCTGGGTGGGGCACTATCCGAAGAGATCGGTGTGTTGTTCAATCCCAACGATCCGGCCAATCGCCTCTACCCTCGGCAGAAGACGCTCGATGAAGTTCTCGATTTGCTCAACGGCGGCGGGATCAAGACCGAGGAAACAGAACTCCGGGAGCAATGGCCACAGATTTGGTCGCAGGACGAAACTATTGGCTGGGTCTACCAGTATTTCACGCCTAAAGAACTCCGGGACAAGGCTCGTAAGGAAAGTCAAGCTCCCCGTAACTCCTACGAACTGGCCTTTCGCAACCAGTTCTTCACGCCTCGCTATGTGGTCGAGTTCCTCACCGACAACACACTGGGCCGCATTTGGTATGAAATGCGGAAGGGAGACACCACGATTAAAGACCAGTGCCGGTATATGGTTCGCCGCCCTACCGAAATTTTTCTGAAGGAAGGCGAGCAGTCGCCCAATAATGCAGCCGAAGGAAAGGATGATCTTTCCCAGGAAGAACTGCTCAAGCTTCCAGTTCACATTCCGCACCGCCCGAAGAAAGACCCACGGGAACTCAAGATTCTCGACCCAGCCTGTGGTAGTGGTCACTTCTTGCTGTACTGCTTCGACCTGTTGCTCACGATTTACGAGGAAGCTTATTCCGACCCCGACCTCGGCCCAGCGCTCAAAAAGGACTACCCAACGCTCGATGCCCTCAAGCGAGATGTTCCCCGGCTGATCCTCGCCTACAATCTGCACGGCATTGATATTGACTTACGGGCCAGCCAAATTGCGGCCCTCGCCTTGTGGCTGCGTTGCCAGCGGGCCTATCAAGAGATGGGGCTGAAGAAGGATCGCCCTAAGATCACCCGGTCGAACTTTGTTTGTGCCGAACCAATGCCGGGTGAAGAGCCGATGCGCAAGGAGTTCGTTGACCAGCTTGAGCCAAAAGTCCTCGGCCAGGTGGTGGAGGTCGTCTTTGACAAGATGAAGCTGGCGGGGGAAGCTGGTTCGCTGCTCAAAATCGAGGAGGAGATTCGGGATGCCGTGGCCGCTGCCAAGAAGCAGTATGTCAGAGAGACGACCCAAGCCACGGATCGCAAAGGCCAGCCACTTCTGTTTACTCAGGTGGCAATGGATCGCATCACCGGGAAGCCCGATCAACCCTCCCTCTTTGATCTCTCCGACATCACGGACAACCAGTTCTTCGAGCAGGCGGAAGGGCGAGTGATCGAAGCACTGCGTTTCTATGCGGAGAAGGCTCAGAATGGTCAACGTCTGCAACGGCGGCTTTTTACCGAAGACGCTGTTCGAGGGTTTTCCTTCGTAGACCTTTGCCGAAACCGTTATGACGTAGTGCTGATGAATCCGCCATTTGGAGAATGCTCTCAACTTACCGCTTCTATCCTTGCTTCATATTACCCGGACTGGAACACCAACCTGCTGTGCGCATTTGTTGCTCGTGCATGGGCAATCACGTGCGGCAACGGATCGGTTGGGGTAATTTATGACAGAACCGCCGCCATTAAAAGCACCTATGAAGATTTTCGCCGGTGTTCACTCTTGCCCGATAATCGCCTTTTGGCAGTTGCTGATCTTGGCTGGGGCGTGCTAGATGCGAATGTGGAAGTCACGACCGCTGTACTGCATCGTTCCACGTCCGATCCATCGTGTTTTGTTGACGCAAGGGCCGTAGGTGTTGAGGAGAAAGGCGGCTTCATTGAGCAGTCTCTTAAGTCAGCCAGCGATGTCCCCACTTCTACATGGGTTCGACCCAAGACCTTCCTGCACTTGCCTAATGCCGTGTTGGCTTATGATTTCCCTGAATATCTACGCCGGGCCTTTACGGCATATTCATCATTGGAGAAATCGGGAATCACTGCAGCTCAAGGACACGCACTGAAATCAGAAGTCCACTACCGAGCGTTCTGGGAGGTCAGTCCTCTTGAGCCAATTGGCCCAAACCGTCGATGGATCGGTGCATTTAAGGGCGGTGATTACAGCCCATTCTTCCTGAAGACGCATCACATTGCGCTATACGGGCGAGACGGATCGCTAGTACCGAAAAGCACTGCAAATGTCTTGCGCAACAAATCGTTGCACACACTGCCCGGAATCGCTTATGGCAAGCGAGGAGAATACCTCGACTCGCAAGTGTTGCTGGCTGGACAAATCTTTACACACGAAGGACATGCCTTCCCTAATCTGGGACGCCATGTTGCATGGGCTGCGCTCTGCCTGATGAACTCCCGGCTATTTCAGCATGGGGTCAATTGCTATTGTGGACAGCACAAGCACTCAGGTTATGTGAATCTCTTTCCATTCGCTCCGGCCTTGCTCAAGTCTGGCGATGAACTGTCGCACCTTGCGAAGCGAATTTACAGCCTGAAAGAAATGTGGGCTAGAGGAGACGAGACGCACTTTCTCTTCGTCGCGCCGCACGTCATGCTTTGTGAGCGAACCGACTCTTTCGCCAAGTCAGTCAACAGCATCTTCAATCAATTGGAGGCGTGGGACACAGAGATTCAGGCTGCAGATGCTCGGATAGAAGAGATCGTCTCAGACGCCTACAAGGTCACAGATTCTGACGTGCGAGAACTTGTAGCACGAACGGCAAATCGCCCGGTGGATAGGACTGCTTATGACACGTCGATCAGGTCACTGAAAGAGATGGGCATGAGGTTGTCCCTTGAGATGACTTCCTATTGCGTTGGAATCGTGTATGGGAGATGGGATGTCCGTTTCGCCATTGGTAGTAAAGTCGCTTGCGTTCCTGAGCCATTTGGGGAGCTTCCTCAACATCCGTTAGCAACGCTTTTGGAAGTGAACGAAGTAGGAACAGGTGGCGACTATCCAATTGCTGTGTGTACCAGCGGCATTCTTGTAGACGACCCAGAATCTGACAACGACATCGTGACCGCTATCCAGCGGTGCCTAGACGTACTCTTCGATAAAGGGTCAGAAAACGCACTGGAAGAGATGACGCAGCGATTGGGGACTGACAGCCTCAGAGACTACTTGCGAAAAGCGCCCACGGGTGGATTCTGGCAGGCTCATGTAGACACATATTCACAAAGTAGCCGCAAGGCGCCGATCTACTGGCTACTGCAATCCTCGAAGAAGAACTACGCCATTTGGCTCTACTACCACCGGCTCGACAAAGACCTGCTGTTCAAGGCGCTGGTGAACTACGTCGAGCCGAAGATTCGCTTGGAAACCAGCCGCCTCGAATCGCTCCAGTCCCAGAAGGCCGCAGCGGGTGACAGCGGCAAAGAGGCCAAGCGACTTGCGAAAGAAGTCGAAAAGCAGGAAGACTTCCTCTCCGAACTGCAAGACTTCGAGGACAAACTACGGAGGGCGGCGAACCTGCATCTCGAACCTGACCTCAACGATGGCGTCGTCCTGAACATTGCCCCACTTCACGAACTTGTGCCGTGGAAAGAAGCCAAGAAATACTGGGATGAATTAATGGCAGGCAAATACGAGTGGTCATCCATCGGCAAGCAACTGCGGGAAAAAGGATTAGTGGAAGGCTAGAGCCTTTGGGCAGGTTTCTCAGAGCTATAGCCGTCAAGTTGTTGCTGGACTTTCCTAAAATATGCTATTTTCCTGATCAGGAAAGTTATGAAAAATAGGAAACCACCCTCTAAGAATGAAGTCATACGCTGGCTGAAAGACGACCAGCTTAGCCTACCCCCGCTTAGTTTTAAACTTCGGGAAGTGAAGCCAACATACTTGAGCGGTCAGGGGTGGGACTTTGAGATTGAGACTCGATGGGATGATCAAATTGTCAGCTTCGCTGTAGGGTACAAGCCCCTGTTCACTCCCAAGGCTTTTTACGCAGCCCTTATTCTATGCCGCATCGGTATGTCAAAGCTTCCCAAAAATTGCTATCCGCTTGTCATGCTGCCTTTCTTAAGCGCATCACACCTTGAGGAACTAGAAGCCAGTGGAATCAGTGGTGTGGATTGGTGCGGGAACGGCGTGGTGATCGTGCCGAACAAATTCTGCGTCTTTCGCAGCGGTGCCTCGAATCAGTTTGCCACCTCGTCACCAATCAAAAACATCTACCGTAAGAACACATCAATGGTGGCCCGAGTGTTTTTGGTGCTGCCTAAATTTAACGATCTCAATGCTATCGAGGCTGAAGTAAATCGTCGTGATGTTTTAGCTCAGTTTGCCGGGAAAACCCCAGTGAGGATGGGAACCATTTCCAAAGCCCTCAAACAACTTGAAGAGGACTTGATCATTGAGCGCGGACAAAATACCCGACTCCTTCAAGCCGATAAGTTACTTGACCTGCTCCAACAAAACTACGAACCGCCAAAATCTCAGCCGATACGCCTCAAGGTTGACTGTGCATTTGACCAGTTACCGCAATTAATCAGTGCAAAAGTCGAAATGAAAGCAGGGCCATGGGTCGCGACTGGTCTGTCGTCAGTCTCCCGCTATGCGTCAATGCAGCGAGAGGAAATCCTGAGCCTTTACTGTCCAGACGCAAGGCGTATCCAATCCCTCTTGAATGGTCGAGAAACTGACCGCTTTCCCAACGTGAAGCTCATTGAAACCACTGATCAACCACTGTACTTCGATGCCCGTCCAAAGGATGGATTCTATTGGGCATCACCTGTGCAAACTTGGTTGGAATTGATGCATGGGGACAAACGGGATCGCGAGACTGCCGATCAAGTTAGAAGTTACATTCTCCGCCATACCCGGGAGAGTCAATGATGAACACAATGCCCACTCTTCACACGGCGCTGCTTGATCTGCTCTTTGAGATACGGAACGAGAACCTATCGCTTATTATCGGGGGTGGCTATGGGATTTACTTAAAACAGCAACACATCCGAAAACTTGGAATGCGAACACTGTTAACAGAGTGGCCCGAAGCGCGTTCCACTAACGACCTTGATCTCTTCCTGCGCCCTGAGTTACTCATTGACTCTGCAAAGTTGAAGCCTTTGTCGAAGACGCTTCGCCGTTTGGGATATCAGGTCATTCCAGGAGCAGAAAAATACCAGTTTGCAAGGCCTGGCCCGGATGGTGGCCCAGAGGGAAGTCTAAAAATCGACCTACTGACTGGGCCACAAAGCCGATTTCAGAATACTACTGTGCAGGTGAATAACCGTCGGGTACGCCCGAATCCGTCAATCGATCTCCATGCCCATCCGGTCGATGAAGCCTTCACACTAGAGGATGATCTGTTGCCGATCACGATTGATGGAACAACCAGCAACGGTTCACCATTTGAAGCGGAAGTCTACCTCCCGCATCCGTTGACCTTCACTATGATGAAACTGTTTGCCTTTCGGGATCGGATTGACGACATGAATAAAGAGTTCGGCAGCTACCATGCACTGGATATCTATACGATCCTGGCACTGACTAGCGAGGAGGAATGGCTTCGCGCCTGCCAACTCCGAGAACTACATCAAAATAATGGGTATATCTTGGAAGCGGCTCAAATTACGAAGCAATATTTCTCAACGTTGAGCAGTAAAGGAATGCTCCGTATGCGTGAAAGCCCATACTGTCGCCCAGAACTCCAACTCAACGACTTCTGCAACGTACTGTGTGAGCTTTTTCCAGAGCACTTAATGGTGGAGGCTCGTTAATGGTGGGAGTTGTCAGTGACTATCTGGTGCAATTGATCACCAAGCAGGTTGATGAAAAGGGTCTAGTTGTCTGGTATGACCCGGAGCAAGCTTATGAATCGGTTGCGGTAGAACTCTCACTCCCCAATACCACTGTGGCTCTCTTCGAGGGTAGCTTCTTCAAATTACGCGAGGACATTGATCACTTGCTCAACGATAACCATCCCCCACGTCTGGTCGTGTATGTGCCAATGGATCGAATGGAGACACATCATGCATTGATTGAACTTGATTGTGCTGGTGTCATTATGCAACCCAAACAACAACCTCCATCATGCAATACCCGTTTGTCAGTCGTGGCCCGAAACGCTCTGAAGCCTATTCTGGGAGATGAACAGGTTTCTGAAATCGAACACCAAGTGGAGGCAGGAAAGCTATCCTTAGATGATCTCAACTCCTTAGCAGATAAAGGTAAGGATATTTCAACGGGTATCCTAACCCTGATTTTCGGTACAGCAAACCCCCAAGAAGTAGCTTTAGACTTTTTGCATAGTGATCGGCATGATAACAATGTGGTCAAGAAAGCTGCTGAACAGGAATTACAACATCTCTTTCAAGTTAGTTTTGACGTTGAATTATCTGCTAGTCAGTCCTTAGCAAGTTGGCGAAAAAAGTTGGGACAATATATATTGTTGACTGATTTGTTTGCCAGCCTCAAGCAATTACCCTCATCTCTTGCTTCAGTTCCCATTGCCAATACGAAAAGCAGCATCGATGCTTGTGTACGGTTGACACAAACATGGCGGAACAGCCGAAACATGCGAGACAGCTATGTCACTGTATCTAAGCAGATTGAGAAGGAGCTAGCCCTCAATCAACTACAACTTCCAGTCGAGTCTCTCCAGGAAAATGAAACCTTCTTGTGTGTTGAACTTGCATTGCTGGAGTATGTCGAAAGTGAATTGATCAAGGCTGCAAATTTAGCTTTAGTCGAACTTGCCAAGTATCGACTATCCAGTTTCTGGTCTAACGTGATACCCGAGATTCAAGCTCGGTGGGCACTTATCTTATCTGCGGCTGAAGTCTTAATTGAAGCTGATCGGGTGGGTCGGGCTATTAAGAAAGCGCCAAGTTCGGTTTTGGATCTAGTTAAATCCTACTCTGATGACGATGAACCTTGGTGTGCATTAGATACCCACCATCGACACATGGAGAGTCGGAAGTATAACTTTGAGTTTGCCGGTAGCAACGATCACGAGTGTTTAGAAAAGCTGCTCATTAGGGCAGAACAACGTTACACCGAAGTTGGCTCAGAATTAGCTAAACACTTTATCACCCACTACCAACAAGCAGAACATCCCATCAAAGGATTATTGCAGCAGAGAGAAGTTTTTAAGAAAAGAGTCAAACCTCATCTTAGTGATGGCAAGGTAGCCTACCTATGGGTTGATGCATTGCGTTTCGAGATGGCCAGTGAGCTATGTCGAGTACTTAAAGAAGACTTCACTTTCGAGATCCAGCCAGCCATTGCTATGATGCCAACCATCACCGAGATTGGAATGGCAGCTTTATTACCAAATGCTGATGAATCAGCCAAAGTCGTATCAGTGGGAGGGGGCAAGCTTGGGCTGGAGATCGCAGGCAAAGTAATTAAAGATCGCAAGGATCGAATCAAATTTCTAAGAGAGCAAGCTGGTGTATCCGTCTTCGATGCCAAGCTAGATGATCTTCTTCCTAAACCGACTAAGAAAGTGAGAGACAGTATTCAAAATGCCGAATTGATCCTGATAACCTCTCAGGAAATTGATGAACTGGGCGAGCAGGACAACATCTCACAAGCTCGTCTTCAAATTGATGGTGTGTTAAGCCAACTGCGTCGGGGAATACGGTTGCTAGCCGACCTCGGCATAAAAACCATTGTGCTCACAGCAGATCACGGACACATATTTGCGGATGAACTTGGGGAAGATATGAAAATCGAGGCTCCAGGGGGCGAAGTAAAAGACCTCCACCGCCGAGTGTGGGTTGGGCTGGGAGGGACATCAGAGCTCTCCTATCTTCGGACTTCTTTAGCCTCTCTGGGAGTAGACAGCGAATTCGACATCGCAACTCCGTGGACATTTGCTTGTTTCAAGTCAAAAGGAGGCGGGCGGGCCTATTTCCACGGCGGGTTATCTCCCCAAGAACTGATTGTTCCTGTTGTGGTTCTGAATTCGATAGTAAAACCCCAACTCCAATCAACAGGCGTGCAGTGGATACTAACCCCCGGTACACCAAAGTTAACGACACGATTTTTCTCCGTTCAGATATCTGGGATACAGAGTGAGCTAAGTTTGTTTGGATTTACCCCACCCAACGTAAAGCTTGAATTACGTGCCAATAAGAAATGTGTCTCATGCCCTGTTAGTGCCTCCTATGGATTTGAAGATGCCACAGGCGAAGTGAAGCTAAAGATTGCAGATCATGACAACAAACAAATTGAGCCGAATACAATCACACTAATGTTATTGGAAGAGATTTCTCAGAAGACAGTAGGGGTCTACTTGCTAGATGCTACATCAGGAGTAGAATTGGCAGAACCCCTGACGATAGACGTTGCTATTTCAATGTGAGGATAAACTGTGTCTGAGCTAGATCGTAAAGTAGCATCTGTATTTGCAGGCAAGGTAGTTCGCAAGGACTTGGTTCGTAAGGTAAAAGTCGGAGCAAATATCCCTGTCTTTGTACTTGAGTATTTGCTGGGAAAATATTGCGCTACGGATGACCCTGTAGCGATTGAAGCCGGGTTAAAAGTTGTGAATAACACTTTATCATCTAACTTTGTCCGACCCGATGAATCTAACAAAGCACAATCGATGGTCAAAGATAAGGGAAGATATACCTTAATCGATAAAGTGCAGGTACGTTACCTCTCTGAAGATGACAAACATTGGGCTGAACTGAAGAACTTTGGCCATAAGTTCGTCCATATCCCTGAACATTACTTGCGGGACTACGACCGCTTACTGATGGGGGGAGTTTGGGCACAACTGGATATTCGGCACCAGTACGACGAGGAGCAAAAGGGCAAACGCAGCCCCTTTTGGATTGACAACCTCAAGCCGATTCAACTAGCCACATTTGATCTTGATGATTACCGTTCTTGCAGAGCAGAGTTCACCTCTGAAGAGTGGATTGACCTTCTGCTTCGTAGTATTGGACTGGAGCCGTCGCACTTTGATAAACGGAGTAAGCTACTATTCCTTGCAAGGTTAATACCTTTATGCGAGCAGAATTTTAACCTAGTAGAACTGGGCCCCCGAGGAACGGGCAAAAGTTATGGGTATCAGGAATTGACTCCTTACTCCATTCTTCTTACTGGCCCTACAACAGCGGCTAACCTCTTCTACAACATAGCTAGTGGCAAGATGGGTCTAGTTGGTATTTGGGATGCGGTAGCTTTTGACGAGGTGGCTGATCTACAAAAAATGCCTAAAGAAGTGGTTACCACATTGAAGACCTACTGCGAGTCTGGCACTTTTGCCCGTGGCAAAGATTCGCTTTCAGGTATGGCATCGATAGCAATGTTTGGTAACACTAATCAACCCGTCGATGTCATGGTTCGGTCATCACACCTGTTTATGCCAATGCCCGAAGTAATCAGGGAAGATATGGCATTCCTCGACCGCATTCACTTCTACATTCCGGGTTGGGAACTCCCAAAAATGCGCATGGAGTTCTTCACAAATAGCTATGGCTTTGTAGTCGATTATTTAGCAGAGGCCTTAAGGGAACTCCGCAAGCACAATTTTACCGAGATAATCGACCGCTATTTTTCACTTGGATCCCACTTAAATGCTCGAGATGTCAAAGCGGTACGAAAATCAGTATCAGGGTTAATTAAGTTGATTTATCCCCACGGAGAAGTGCCCAAGAGTGAGCTAGGCGAACTTCTGGAATTAGCAATTGAAGGTCGACGACGAGTGAAAGAACAACTTAAAAAAATGGGTTCATTTGAGTACCACCAAACATCCTTCTCTTATATAAATGGAGAAACCTGTGAGGAGCGATTTGTTGGGGTTCCTGAACAGGGGGGGCGGGATATGATTGCTACTGATCCGCTCGCGCCTGGCTCCGTCTATACTGCTTCCGTTGATGACCAAGGTAAGGTGGGACTATACCGCTTTGAAGTTGGCTGCTCTCCTGGAACGGGGAAGTTAAAGCTGTCAGGAGGGATAGAAGGTTTGATGAAAGAATCTCTCCAGAGAGCTTTTGCCTACTTACAAAGCCAGAAAGGAAAGATAGGCATCGGGCAGCAGTTTGATACTACTGATTTTTATGTTGAAGCCATAGATCTATTAAGCAACCATATTCCCTGTGAAGCAGGAATTGCTTTGGTGGTGGCAATCTATTCGGCCCTCAAAAAGCAATCAGTCTTGGCGAGTCTAGTCGTTCTTGGTGACTTGAGCATTCAAGGAAATATTAAAGCAGTACGAACACTTGTCGAACCATTACAGGTAAGCATGGATAATGGGGCGCGTCGAGCATTAGTTCCCCTTGAGAATAAGCGTAATTTTCTAGAAGTAGCCGGTGAGATTATGGAGAGGGTTGACCCAATATTTTTCTCAGATCCGATGACCGCAGCTATGAAAGCTTTAGGGATGAGCTAAGTAAAACATTCAAAGAATTAAACTCATCTTTTTGGCGATCAGGATACCTGTGCGGAATGGTCAACCCTGTCAGTACCGCCTTCCAGGTAATACTGAACCGCCGAATGTCTAATGCCCCGCCCTGATGCCCAGGAAAGACTAAGGCACTGGGTTTAGGATGCTCCAGTTCCTGACCCCAGAATTTCGCCTTGGCAAAGGGTTCTTTGTACTGCTTTTCCAGGGCAGCCCGAATCGTAGGCATCAACGGCAGCCAGTTCACTTCGCCTGTCTTGGTTTGCTTCACAATAGGGCGTTCTTATCCTTGATCGGAAAATAGGACTAAGTTGTTCAGTGGTTGTCGTCACCCGCAACCATCACGGTATGGCCTCCCCAACAGTCGAAGAAATCCAAGGCACAGTAGAGCGAGTTACCTTTCACTCACCGGATAGTGGGTACACCATAGCTCGGCTCGATGTGAAGGGGTATCAAGAGCTAGTCACTATCATTGGCAGCTTTCCACAACTTCAGGCAGGAACCACCATCCGACTCTGGGGGCAGTGGCGAGAGTATCCCAAGTACGGCTCCCAACTCCAGGTGCAACGATATGAAGAACTGAAGCCCGCCACCCTCAACGGCATCGAAAAATATTTGGGCAGTGGCTTGATTAAGGGAGTTGGACAGAAAACCGCTCGCAAAATCGTCAACCACTTCGGGCTAGAAACCCTAGAAATCATTGAAAGTCAAGTTGACCGATTAATTGAAGTCCCTGGCCTGGGTGAAAGACGGGTCAAGCAAATCCAAGGGGCCTGGAATGACCAGCGGACAATTCGAGATGTCATGGTTTTCTTACAGGGCCATGGGGTGAGTCCCACCCATGCCGTCAAAATCTTCAAGCAGTATGGGGAGCAGTCAGTCACGGTCGTCACTGACAACCCCTATCGGCTGGCGACCGACATCTACGGCATTGGCTTTGTCACCGCTGATGCCATTGCCCGCAAGATTGGGATTACCCCGAACAGCGAGTATCGCTACCAGGCCGGGATTCGTCATGTCTTAGATACGGCGGGAGAAGACGGGCATTGCTTCTTACCCCTCAGCCAACTTGTCAGCACCGTGATTGAACGCCTCACCCTGGATGACCACGTTCCTAAGGCAGACCAGGTTGAATTTCTGCTCAATGAAATGGTCAGAGGGAAACAGATCATGCGAGCCGAGGTGAACGGAGAAGGAGTCTATTATGCGCCCCCCTTCTACCGAGCCGAGATGGGATTAGCCAAAGCGATTCAAGCCTTGACTGCCAGCAGCGTCAGTGTGGATATGGAACGAGTCGATAACTGGCTGAGGCGATACAGCGAGCGGGTGGGACTGCCCCTGGCCCCGAAGCAACTCGAAGCGGTGCGCCAAGCCGTGAGTCAACGACTACTTATCCTCACAGGTGGGCCAGGCACAGGTAAAACCTTCACCACCCGCACGATTGCCACCCTCTGGCGGGCCATGGGCAAAAAGGTATTACTCGCTTCCCCCACGGGACGGGCCGCCCAACGTCTGAGTGAAGTCACCGGACAAGAGGCGATTACGTTGCACCGGCTCCTAGAGTTTTCGCCCAAGAGCATGCAGTTCCAACGGAATGAGGATAACCCCTTAGAGGCTGATGCCGTCATTGTGGATGAGGTCTCGATGTTAGACCTGTTCTTGGCCTACAGCTTGATGCGAGCCATTCCCTTAACAGTCCAAGTCCTTCTAGTTGGGGATGCAGACCAACTACCCAGCGTGGGAGCAGGAGCCGTCTTACGAGATTTGATTAACTCTCAAGCCGTACCAGTCGTCCGACTGACTGAAGTCTTCCGTCAGGCCCAGACCAGTGCCATTGTCACGGAAGCCCACCGGATCAACCAGGGGCAGTATCCTAAGCTGGAGCCGATGTCAGATACGCCAGAGTCAGACTGCCTGTGGCATGGGGCAGAAGAAGCCGAGCAAGGCGTGATTGCCATCACCAGCATCGTCTCGGAGTTTATCCCCACCCTGGGCTTTGACCCCAGACGAGATGTGCAAGTTCTCTGCCCAATGACCCGCAGTGTTGTGGGTACTCGCAACCTCAATGCTGTACTTCAGTCGGTGCTGAACCCGTCAGACCTAACGAAGCCTGCACTTCAACGGGGCGGGCAAATCTTACGGGTTGGCGACCGAGTCTTGCAGCGAGTGAATGACTATGACCGTGACGTATTCAACGGCGACCTGGGCTGGATTGAGGCGATTGACCCGGAGGAACAAGAAACCACCGTCTGCTTTGGTAATCGTTCTGTCACCTATGACTGGGCAGACCTCGATGAAATTACCTTGGCCTGGCCCTGCACGATCCACAAGTCCCAAGGGAGTGAGTTTCCGGTTGTGATTCTGCCGATGTATATGCAGCACTATCTGATGCTCTCCCGCAACTTGCTTTACACAGGACTGACCAGGGCCAGGAAGCTGGCGATCTTAGTTGGCCCCAAAAAAGCAATCGGGCTGGCAGTCCGAGAAACGAAAGACAAGCTCCGGTTTACTCGCCTCAAGGAATTACTGATAACACCTTAAACATGAGGGATGCCTAATTTGTCGCTGACTTTTGGAGGAAAGCTACCTTTTACGACCCATATCTTGCAGATTTTAGGACGTTTTATCCATGCACTTGATACCCAAAACTTCTCAAATGTAACGCTTCTTGAATATAAAAATAGGGACTCCCGACAGCTTAATGAGCTTTGTTACTAGAATGTCCTATTTTTTTATGATTAGTAGCAAAATCTAATCTCAGCAGACCTGTAAGATTAGTCCTCAGTTCATATCGCCTCTCACGGAAGGTTTAGGACAATTACGACACTCAATAACTCAGCCTTAAACACTTCCTATCATGTTCACCCCTAAGACGTTATGAGTGAGACTATGTGGCGTTCTTAGCTAATAAGAACTCCTCACACCACGGATTTATGGTGAAGGACACAGCTTGCAACTACAGTTAGCAAGAATTGCTACGCCTAAGCAGTCAGACGATAAGGCTCGAATCTCAATAGAAGAATGAGACAAACAAGAGCTACTTCAGACATCCCAAAGCCCTGAACCAGAAGACTTTTGGATAAATTTTCGATATTTTGCTTTCTACGTACATATTTGGCTTTTAATATGCTTCGATAAAAGTATATATAACTCCTTGGGAGGAATTGCTATGACTCAAAATAAGCAAGTAGGCAGTGGAGAGATTCACGCTGTCATCAACGGGCGGAAGTTACTGACGCATCGAGAAGCATTCAAGCAGACGATTGAGTTCTATAACATTCCGCAAGCGGAAATCTGTCAGCGGGTCACGTTCTTGAATATGTACGGCCATGGTCGTGTAATGGACTCAGCCCAGCTTTCTCGGTGGCTACAAGGTAAACGGGACATGGAGGTTACGACTCTTGAAACACTAGAGCTAACTTTGGCGTTTCCCGATCAGCCTCATGCCTACCTCTACTACCGTCAGCTTCGGGGAGAGGCGGATCTTTCCATCTTGGTGAGTACCGTCTTGAAAACTGCAAGTTTGAAAATGTCGGTGGTTGGCCCTCAACGGCTTCGGAAGCGGAGGCGGCATCCCTAGGGGTTTGCTTCTGTCCCAGGTGGTAAGGTGAAACCGTTTTAGTTCCCGATTTCAAACGGAGGGGAATGTCAGACTCCATGCTGGACTTCCCCTTTTATGCTTCAGGTCATTGTTATTATGTTGGCCGGCTAATCACCGCTGACGAGCATCAGGCAGGAACAAGGTGGGGAATCCAGATAAAATCTGAGTAGAATTTATATTTACCTACTTCTGTTTCGACAAAATGACGAGCAAGACCGTGACTTCGACTCATGCCTTTGCAATCCTAGCTCCTGTACCTGAAATGCACCTAGCTTCTGGGTTAGAGGCTGTTTCAATACAACTTGATGCTGACTTGAAGCCAAAGATAGCCTTTGGTAGCAACGCCTTTGAGGTTTTCAGGGAAGTTGACAAGTTAAGGGATGGCAAGTTAGTTGATGTCTTCATCTATGCCTCACATTCCCAGGAAGATCAGTCCTTAGACCGGATGGTGACGTGGAAGGCCACCTATATCGGTCATGTTGAGTCACGGCGGGGACACTACCCAGGTAATAAAAAGTACCGCCCAGAGTCAACGAAGACTGACTCACCACAATGGGCCATCTTTTGGGAGGTCGAAGGACTAGAGAAACTAAGAACTTCAATTCCGATTGGAACCCTGATGGGGCTGAACTCTACAAGGCTTTATGCCCCCCAGTTTGCTCCAGAGGGGCCTGTTCTCATCGAACATCCCATGCCGTAGTTACCCAGATTAACAATAACGAGTAACTCAGACTACAAGAACCACCGATTGCGGTTAACCGCAATCCAACTTAAGCTATATGGATCAAGAAAAGGAAAAATATTATGGAAGGGAGCATTATTGTCACCGACCGTCATCGGGCAATGGTCAAAGAGGCTATGGAATACCTGATGGACGAGCCGATCAGTGATGCCGAGGTAGAGCGGTTAGCCTACTCGTATGTCAAGTCGGATAAGCCCGATGAGAGCTATTTCAAAGACGTTGACACCCTGATCTGGGTGATGGGTCATGTGGAATTTACGCCCAGTGAAGAAGCGAAGAAAGAATATATTGACCGTCAGGCTCAGGTCTTGGGTGAAGACAGCCAGACGGTGAAGGATTTGCGGTCTGGCAAGTCGTTCATCCCCTAAGCCAAATTGCGGTTAACCGCAATCGACTCTTGATATACAGATTAAATTTGTGGAGTGAATATTCTAGTTTGTTCACCGAATATTCAACATAGGGATGAAAGTTTAGGCAAACGCTGATAGAGCCAGTCGAAATACACCTTACTCGTACCTACACCCATAGTTCATTAGCTATTTCTAGCTATAGAATGCGTGCAAGTTACGTGCAAGACAGAATCAGGGAAACCCTGAAACCCTTATGGACACAACTGGACTCGAACCAGTGACCCCCACGATGTCAACGTGGTGCTCTAACCAACTGAGCTATGCGTCCAACTTTATAAGTTTATCTCGAGATTAGGCCCAACGACAAACAAATCTTAACCAGATCAACTAGCTGAGTACAGAGAGTTAACTTGAGTCAACGCTAGACGAGACTGACTGCTCAGATTTAACCCAGAGACTTGATTGTTTTGGTAGTGTTCAGCCGCTGCTGCTGCAATCATCGCTGCATTATCTGTACAGAGCGCTAAAGGGGGAAAGGTAACGTCCAGACCATGAACCGTGGTTGCCGCCATCAATTGCATCCGCAGTTCTGAGTTTGCCGCAACTCCACCCCCAATCACAATTTGCCCCAGGCCCCGATCTAGCGCTGCCTTAATCACCCGTTTTGTTAATGCCCGAGCCACAGTTGCTTGAAAACTGGCCGCCAAGTCAGCCGTTGGTAATGAACCGTTCTCGTCCTGAAGTTTTGTCATTAAGCGGGCCATGGCAGTTTTCAGACCACTAAAACTGGTGTCATAGGGATGAATTTTGCCCTCTGGGGTAGATACATTCCCTTCTGGAAGAACAAAGGCCTGTGAATTACCCTCTTGGGCAACTCGATCGATCGCTGGCCCACCCGGATAACCCAACTGCAAAAGGCGCGCCACCTTATCAAACGCCTCCCCTGCTGCATCATCCCGCGTTTGTCCAAGAATTTCATACTCGCCACAGCCATAGACGTGAATCAAGCTGGTATGCCCCCCGGAAACTAAGAGACATAAGAAGGGTGGCTCCAGGCCTGGGTTCGCCAAATAAGAAGCGTAAATATGACCCTCAAGATGATGCACCCCAATCAAGGGTTTGTGATGGACAAGGGCTAAAGTTTTGGCAGCCATCACCCCAATCAGCAAAGAACCCACCAGGCCGGGCGCGCAGGTGACCCCAATCCCATCAAGTTCTGCCCAAGTCAATCCGGCCTTATCGAGGGCTTCTTCAATGACGAGGTTGATGGTTTCTAAATGGCAGCGCGAGGCCACCTCTGGTACAACTCCCCCATAGGGTTGATGGGCAAGGACTTGAGATGCGACCACATTGCTGAGAATGTAACGATTGTTTACGACAGCTGCTGCAGTTTCATCACAACTCGTTTCAATTCCTAAAATAATCGCCATTAGCTGCTAAGGTTCTAAACAGTTATTGCCTCAGAGTAAACTCATTGGCAGAGAATTACGGGCTGAAATTGATATAGCCGTTCCCTTTGTCAAGTCTAACCGTTACTTTGATGCACCCCATGTTCTGTATTGAATTGAGGAAAACAATTTCATGCGCCGATTGTTTGCCCTTGTGCTGGTTCTTTGCCTCTGGATTGGCTTTACTCCGATTGCGTCTGCTGATGTCGCTGGTTTAGTGCCGTGCAAAGATTCACCGGCCTTCCAAAAACGGGCCGCGACTGCCCGCAACACCACCGCTGATCCCACCTCTGGGCAGCAACGTTTTGAACGCTATAGCCAGGCCCTGTGTGGCGAAGACGGCTTACCCCATTTAATCGTTGATGGTCGGTTAGATCGGGCCGGTGACTTTTTAATTCCCAGTGCTCTGTTCTTGTATATCGCCGGTTGGATTGGCTGGGTTGGTCGGGCTTATCTGATTGCAGCCCGGAAGAGTGGAGAAGCAACTCAAAAAGAAATCGTTATTGATGTCCCTTTAGCAATCAAATGCATGTTACCCGGTGTTCTCTGGCCCCTCTTGGCCGTCAAAGAACTCTTGTCTGGGGAACTAACTGCGGCTGATAGCGACATTACGGTTTCTCCTCGTTAATTCCTCACGTATTCCGACTATAAAGGACAAACACCCATGCAAGTGAAATATTTACTTACCTATCTTTCCACAGCTCCAGTGTTGGCTGCTGTTTGGATGGCATTTACCGCTGGCTTGTTAATTGAATTTAATCGCTTTTTCCCGGATTTACTGTTTCATCCCCTTTAAGTATCCAGGGTGTAGTCATCGAAGACAATTTAGCCTAATCTTTTTTGCTCTTTGATAGACTTGTCCATTGCTTAGTGAGAATCGTAAATCAAGATCACTTAATTGTTGTTGTCTCAGGGTGGAACTTAATTTCTACCCTTTTTTAATATCTTAATTTATAGTCATTTGTACCAAAACTGAGACATTCAAACATTCTATTCAAACGGGTTTCAAGTATTTTCCTGTTTCATTCCTAAGTGAAATGACTATATCCTTCATCACGTGATTATTCTATATAATTAATCTATAAATGCCCTCTCGGTCGAGAAAGAACAAATTGTGACTGCAAGAACAAAAAAGATGTCTAACTTATCTTTAGTTGATGCCCAGACCAACCTACCTGAATTGATTGATCAGATTGCTCAGTCCCAGGAAACACTCGTTATTTCAGGAGAAATCGGCAATGCTGTGTTGATTTCGGCAGATTATTGGCAAGCCATTCAAGAAACAATTTACCTACTCTCCATCCCACAATTAGGACAGTCAATCCAGGATGGCCTCTTAACTCCTGTCAGTGAGTGCAGTCAGACTTTGGAGTGGTAAGGTGTCTGAGTGGAGACTTGTCTATACAAAGCAGGCTTAAAAAGATGCCAAGAAAATTGCAGCAAGTCATTTGAAAAAAATGTTTGTGAGTTACTAAATATCATTAAAGAGAATCCATTTCAGAGTCCACCTCGGTATGAAAAATTAGCTGGTGACCTGGTTGGAGCATATTCACGCAGAATTAATATTCAACACCGCTTAATCTATCAAGTACTTGAATCCGAGAAGATTATTAAAGCTATAAGAATGTGGACACATTATGAATAAGAATAACTCTCTACTGTAGTCAGTCGGAGGCAGGGTAAGTCTGTGGTTCGCTTATTGTGTTTGAGTAATGGTCATGGTGAAGACCTGAATACGGGATTGATTTTAGATGCTCTCCAAGAACTAGCTCCAGATGTTGAAATATTAGCAATGCCCATTGCCGGAGCCGGAACAGCCTATCAAGCCCGAAAAATTCCCATTATTGGGCCAACTCAAACCATGCCATCAGGAGGAATTTTTTATATGAATCCTCTCTTTTTTCTGCGGGATATTGTTTCGGGTTTAATTCTGCTGACGTGGCGACAACTCCAGGCCACCCTAAAGGCTGCGCCTACCTGTGAGTTGATTCTAGCTACGGGGGATATTGTGGTCTTGGGTTTGGCCTGGTTGACGGGGCGACCGTTTTGCGGGTTTATTGTCTCAACGTCTAGCTATTATGAAGGACATCTGAAAATTCCCGTCTTGGCCTGGGCTTGCTTGCGTTCTCAGCGTTGTCAAGCAATTTATACCCGCGATGCCTTTACCGCCAAGGAATTACAAAGCAAAGGAATTACAAAAGCTAAATTCTTGGGGTATCCGATTATGGATGCGATTCAACCCCAGAGCCTAGTCGTTACCCGTGAGGATCATGCCAGCAATCAACCCCTTATTGCCCTCTTTCCGGGAAGTCGTGTCCCAGAAGCGGCTCATAATTTGAAACAACTATTGAGTTTATGTTTTGGTGTAGGCAGCATAACTCCGGCTCAGTTTTTAGTCGCTTTAGTTGCGGTACTAACCCCGAAAATGCTGGAGGAGATCAGTCAACTTGAAGGATGGCATCTACAGTTCGATCTAAAGAATCTCCACCATCTGACGCTCTCTAAAAGCAACGTGACAGTTCATTGCTACTACCAGGCCTTTGCCGATATTCTCCAATCCTGTGACCTCATTTGGGGGATGGCGGGGACAGCCGTTGAACAAGCAGTTGGCCTGGGGAAACCTGTGTTACAAATTCCTGGGCCTGGGCCTCAATTCACGTATCGCTTTGCTGAGGCTCAAAACCGACTTCTTGGTTTCTCTGTCCAAACCCTAGCTCCAAATTTAGACCGGGATGAGCAAATTAAGCAGGTCGGGGCCTGGGTCAAAGCAACCTGGAATAACCCCACCTATCTCCAGGCCTGTCAGGTGAATGGGCGAGAACGAGTCGGTCACTCTGGGGGGAGCCAGGCCATTGCCCGAGATTTACTGCAACAGCTTAGAAAACTAGAGCGATCCAGGCCGTTTCAGCAGGGGTGAACTCCGTCCCGCACAAGCTATCGTCTCTAAGATTTTATAGTTAAGAATAAATTAAGAATCAATGATCTTAAACTAAAACTCTGTTCCAAGAAACTGATTTTGTAGCATGGAACGCATGGTAATCAAAGTGGTCAAGCTATGATCTTCTTCAAGGATGCTTCTGGTCTGGGCTATGACTCTTTATGTAGGCAATTTATCATACGATGCAACCGAAGAAAACTTACGGGAAATCTTTGCCAAGCACGGTACGGTTAAGCGGGTTGTTCTACCTGTCGATCGGGAAACTGGAAAGCGGCGCGGATTTGCCTTTGTAGAACTCGCAGCCGATGCGGAAGAAGAAGCCGCTATTGCCGAATTTGACGGGGCGATGTGGTTAGGACGGACGCTGAAAGTTAACAAGGCTAAGCCTCGGCAATAAATTCCCACCGCTTAATTGGGATATATCTCCTAACAACTCTCTCGCACCGGGCCGTCAATCCCTTGGTCTAGCTAGAGGGTAATTGGGGCGCGTGTTCCCGATTGGGGGGTAAATTTGCCGTCGTTCCAGCCAGTCCCTGTTGGAGTTGTTTCATTAAGCTGGCCATTTCCAAGGCATTCAGGGCATAATCCCAGCCTTTATTGCTCTTAATTCCAGCCCGCTCTAGGGCCTGCTGCATCGTATCCGCCGTCAAAATCCCATAAATAATTGGAACCCCGGTTTGCATACTGGCCGTGGCAATCCCTTTGGTGACTTCTGCCGCAACATAATCAAAGTGGGGGGTTTGCCCGCGAATCACGGCTCCCAAGCAAATGACGGCGGCATATCTGCGACTAGCTGCGGTTTGGGCTGCAACGAGGGGCACTTCAAAACTTCCCGGAACCCAAATGTAGTCCACCTGAGTCCCATTTGGATCTGGATCGACCCCATGCCGCCGTAAACAATCCTGACAGCCTTCCAATAACTTGGCACTGATTAGATCATTAAACCGGGCAATAATAATGGCAAACCGAGAGCCACTAAGTTGATGGAATGTCCCCTCAAAAACAGCCATGAACGCTTAAACCACTAAAAAGTTAAGGGCACCGACCAAAAGCACTAAAACAATCCAGGCCCCGGAGCCAATGTAGAGTAACTGTTTAGACCGATCCCAATCTTGAGGTGAAGCATAGGCTACCGGCACACCCACCACCATGACAAAGGACAAAATGACTAACGCCGCTAAAGCCAGTTGAAACAAAATAGACATAATTATAACTCCGTCAATCTCCTAAACTTCGGTAGCAATAAAACCAGCGGTATCCAAGGGGATGGGGAATCTAACCCAAATTGGCTAGAACCTGTTAAGCATTATCCCTCAATCTGAGAAGCTAGAAAAGCACAATATTCCAGTCATTTATCCTGACGCATCTTTATCTATCATGGGCAACACCTTTGGACATCTATTTCGGATCACCACCTTTGGCGAATCACACGGGGGAGGGGTTGGTGTTGTCATAGATGGCTGTCCACCAAAACTAGCCCTAGATGTGACTGATATTCAGTTTGAGTTAGATCGCCGCCGCCCCGGCCAGAGCCGGATTACCACCCCGCGCCAAGAAGCCGATACCTGTGAAATTCTCTCCGGTGTTTTTCAAGGGCAAACCCTGGGAACCCCGATTACGATCCTGGTACGCAATAAAGATACAAGGGCCCAGGACTATGCCGAGATGGCCCAAGTGTACCGTCCTTCCCATGCCGATGCTACCTATGACGCAAAATATGGGATTCGCAACTGGCAGGGGGGTGGCCGGTCTTCGGCGCGGGAAACCATTGGTCGGGTGGCGGCGGGGGCGATTGCCAAGAAAATTCTCAAACAAGTCGCTGGCGTAGAAGTTTTGGCCTATGTTTGCCGGATTAGAGAGTTAGAAGCCCACATTGATCCGGCCACGGTGACCCTGGAGCAAATTGAAAGTAATATCCTCCGTTGCCCAGATGCCAATGCGGCCGCGAAAATGATTGCTCTGATTGATGAAATTCGGCGGCAGGCTAATTCCGTGGGGGGGGTGATTGAATGTGTGGCGCGTCATGTTCCGCGGGGCCTGGGTGAACCCGTCTTTGACAAGTTAGAAGCGGATTTAGCCAAGGCTGTGATGTCACTCCCTGCCACTAAAGGGTTTGAAATTGGCTCAGGATTTGCGGGAACGTTGTTGACAGGCCTGGAACATAACGATGAGTTTTATACCGATCCAGAGGGCAATATTCGGACTACCACTAATCGCTCTGGGGGGATACAAGGGGGTATTTCTAACGGTGAAAATATCATTATCCGGGTTGCTTTTAAGCCTACAGCGACTATCGGTAAACCTCAAAACACCGTCAACCAGGCCGGGGAAGCAACGGTTTTAGCCGCTAAAGGTCGTCATGATCCCTGTGTTTTGCCGCGGGCTGTCCCAATGGTAGAAGCGATGGTGGCATTGGTTTTGTGTGATCATCTGCTACGAGATCAGGCCCAATGTCATATTCTCTCTTCCAATCCAGTTGACTAGGCTAAAATCAGGTTACTTCCAGATAGTTGTGTGAAAATTCAGCATATTAGAAATCCATCAAGAAATCTATGATGATGCTCGACAAATTACCAGCTTAAAGACTGGCTTAGACATAGAAATATTTCCGCAAGTTTCTATTGCAACAATTGAGCAAGTGTTAGATGAAAGTTGGTTGCTTGATTACTAAAGTCCTTGTTGGGGATATAAGGTCTGAGTTGATTCCCTGGGTGTGGTTAATGTCATTCGGTTTATTCAACATTTCAGGCCTGGCTGTGGAAACTACACCAAAGACCGCTATGAACGGCGTGACAAACCTTCCATGAATGATTTTCTGACTGAAATGCGGAATCACAAAGAAGCTGACGATCAAAATAATATGAATATTGATGAAATTATCCAATAGTCGCTACAGATCATCACCAAGACAGCTCAATTTTTATGGCCACATTTTTGATTGAACGGCATCAGGATCAATCGTAGAGTTTGAAGGATTTCAGCCACAGTTTCTTAGGTTAAGAGCTTAATTTCCTCAACCGTTAAATCTTTGACTTCTACATGGTTAGGATGGGATGCAGACCCTTATATCTATGACACCATTAAAAGCGACCATATAAGATGACAAGGCGATATTGGAGGTAGTAAGACAGGCTATATTCATTGGGTAGATTCTCCTGTAGGCTGGATCATAAAGTCCATGAATTCCAGGCCCAAAAGTCGCTCCACCGCAATTTTTCCTATGTCCCATGCTACTGATGTTCTGACCTTAGCCCGCTGGATGGCCGCTGATTTTAGTAACCAGGCCCAGGCCTTTGAAAACCCACCCTTTTTTGCTCACATTCGGGTTTGTATGCGCCCCTTGCCCAAAGGAGTCGTCCCTGGCCTGGGGTTATATGTCGAACAAGCCTATGACTATTTACTCTCTGTGCCCTATCGGGTGCGGGTTTTAGAGTTGTTGGTGAGGTCGGATCAGATTGCGATTAAGAACTACACCCTCAAGGATGAGAAAAAATTCTACGGAGCCGCCCGCAATCCCCATCGTCTCCAAGAGCTAACAGAAGTTGATTTAGAGCTTTTGCCGGGCTGTAACATGATCGTGGCCTGGACAGGGACAGGGTTTCAGGGGCAAGTCGAACCGGGCAAGGCCTGTACTGTAATTCGCAAAGGGAAAACCACCTACTTAGACAGCACCTTTGAGATCGATGCTGAAAAATTCATTAGCCATGACCGGGGTCGGGATCCGCAAACCGATGAGCATATTTGGGGTTCTGTAGCTGGGCCGTTTTATTTTACCCGTACCGAAAGCTTTGCCGCTGAGATTCCCAATTCACTCTAGGCTAATGGTGCTGATGTCTGAGAGTTGAGGGTTTCTCTGGATTTCCCAGGCCTTGGTAGCATAGGAAAGCGCAGATATTCAGCTTTTGAGATTCGCCCACCTTAACTAAAGTTCTTTGACTAACCTATGCAGACCTACTATTATGTCCTCGCCAGTCGTAAATTTCTCGTCGAGGAAGAACCTTTAGAAGAAGTGTTGAAGGAACGGCGGCGGCATTATCAAGAAACAGGGAAAGAAATTGACTTTTGGCTGGTGTCAGAACCCGCATTTTTAACTGCTCCTGAGTTATCTCCCCAGCGCAATCAATGCCCCCAACCCGCCGCAGCCATTATTTCTACTAATCCCCAATTTATTCAGTGGTTGAAGCTACGTTTGGAGTTTGTGATCACCGGAGAGTTCCAGGCCCCCAGTGCCACCATTCCTGATCCGATTGCGACTGCCTCATAACCCGTTGCTTAAAGGGAACTAACCCAAGCATTCTCTAGTTGACGTTCCAGTTGGGGCTGGAGGGGTAATCCGGGGTTAATGAGTCGGCCGGGAGTTAGCTGATTCATCGGGAGGTTATTGATTCCCTCGACTGGATCCAGGCCAGGCCAAAGCAACCAACTACTGCCTGGGGATAACTGAGATAAGCTGGCCGCATTAGTGGTGAGCCAAAGAATTGGAGTCTGGACAGAAGGGGGGGAGCCGGGGCGGATAGACTGGGGTTGAATGGCGGCTAAGGCCCGGAGAATGGCGGTTTCGTTCCTCAAATGCTCCACATCCCCCAGGGAAAGCTCAACGGGAATATTTTGTTTACGAGCATAGAAATAAATAGCCGCCGCCGCCATGACGGCCTGTTCAAATTCATCGGGAATCCAGGCCCTGCTGACATCCAGGCCAACCATCACTGCTATACCACCACTCAAGGCATCCAACTCTCGCACCCGTAATTCCCCATACCTGGCACTCGTCCGCCAATGCACCAAGCGCAGAGCATCTCCCCAACGATAGGGCCGGAGGGAACGGGTTAAGCCTTCCGTGGCCAATTGCCGTTGATATTGACGGTCAACCCAGCGTTGGGAGGTTTCTTGACCCAGTTGATCCAAAAGCGGACAGGTCTGCAGGGGTAAAACAATCGGATAAACTACGGCTGTTGCTGGCACATCCCAGGCCCGCTGACACCAAAATAAACCCAGGGGGGCCGCCGTGCGGAGAGTTACTTTTTCCCAATGATAAATGCCGCGCCGGGTCGGAGTTATTTTGTGGACATAGCGACTCTGGGTTTGGGTGGGCAAGTCGGCAATGACATGGGGCGGTGGGGTTTGACTGGCCAGGCCTGGGGGCAGATGATCCTCAAGGGTGATCAGGGCGCGCGGGGTTTGGCTGGGATTAGAGAGTTCTAGCTCTAGGGTGAGGGCATCCCCAACACTGACGGGTCGGATCGGCAAGCGCGTGATCACCAGGCCCCGAATCATTCCTACGGGTGTTAATGCCCCGACCATCAGCAAGGCCAGCATAATCCCAGTGATCACATAGAGCCAGCCGGACATCGAATTGACTGCCGCCCCAAAGAAGAACAAGGCCAGGCCGCCCAGCAGTAATGCCCCAAAGGCCGGAGTCACCCATTGCTGCTCTAACCACCGATTCAAACGTTGAATCATCTCCGCGCCATTCCCATCGCCAACCGCTATCCTTTACGTTACTCTAAGTGGATTTTGATAACTCGGGGCCGGAGAGGACTAGATTTCGCTTTCAAAATATAAAAAGAGACTTTTCGGATCAATCGCCCGATATATGGCTGGCAGATTTAAGATAGACGTGATCCTTGTACCCGGCCCCTGATCATGGTGAATACATTAGTCACTCCTGTGCCGAGTTTAGGGGAATTGGAGCTTGGCCTGGCCAAACTGCGGCACACTCTCCGACCGGGGCAGCGGGAATTAGCAAATTGGTTAGATGGCCCCTTGGCTGTTTCAGCGGTTCCGGGAGCGGGAAAATCCCACGGGATGGCCATTGGAGCCGTGATGACCTTGGCCCAGGCCCAACTCCATCGTCAAAAGCAACTGGTGATTGTCACCTTTACCCGCTCGGCCACAGCGAATATTAAGAGTCGAATTCGCCAGCATCTCAATAATTTGGGCCTACCTCGCTATGGTTTTTCGGTGCAAACTCTCCATGGTCTAGCCCTGAACATTGCTGCTAGTAACATCCGCCACGGCCTGGATTTATCCCAAGCAACTCTGATTACTGATGTCCAGAAAAGTCGGATTTTGCGGCGGTGTGCCCAAGAGTGGCAGCAGGATAACCCCCAGGCCTGGCAGATCTTATTAGATGGCCAAGCGACTGAATACGAGGAAACAGAACTGATCCGCCGCCGGACGACCCTTTTGAGTGAAGTCTTACCCAAACTCGCCCAAACCAGTATTGCCGCGGCAAAAAGTTCTAACCTGAGTCCGGCAGATTTGGCTAACCTGGCCGCCGGCCATCCCGATGCCTACCCCATTTTAGAAATTGCCGCCGACCTCTATGGCCGTTATCAAACCCATCTCAGCGCGCGCGGACTCATTGACTATGATGAAATGATTTTAGCTGCCTTACGGGTGCTAGAGGATCCCGAGTCCCGCAGCCACTGGCAAACTCAAGTTTATGGGGTTTTTGAAGATGAAGCCCAGGATTCCACCCCCCTGCAAACGGAACTTCTCAAAATCCTAGCCACAGACCCGCTTGATCCCGATCTGGTGAATCTTGTCCGGGTGGGGGATCCAAACCAGGCCATCAACTCCACCTTTACCCCGGCTGACCCGATCTTCTTTGCCCAATTCTGCCAGGCCTGTGCGGATCAATCCCGATTCTTTACGATGAGCCAGGCCGGTCGCTCTAGTCAGATCATTATTGACGCCGCAAACTATCTCGTAGCCTGGGCCAATGGGACACAAGTGGCTGGGCCAGAATTGCCGTTTCAACCCCAGAAAATTGAGCTAGTTTCTCCCGCCGACCCCCAACCCGATGCCAATCCACCTGCGACCGGCCGGGGCCTGGAAATTTACGCGCCCAGAGATGTGATCCATACGGTGGCCTTGATTGGGGCACGGGTGGGACAACTGCTAACGGAAAATCCCCAGGCCAATGCCGCTGTCTTGGTGCGGGAAAATAAGCAGGGGCGATTTGTGACCGATGTTCTAGCCCAGCCGGAAAAGTTTGGCTTAAAAACCAATTTGGCAGGCCTGGGGATTACGGTTTACGACACAGGCAGCGAGGCCCGGCGTTCCCATGTTCCGGCTGAACTGCTGAATATTCTCCTCTTTTTGCATCGCCCCCATTCCCCTGGCTATTTCAAAGCAGCCCTGGATATTTTCACTGAACGTCAACTCATCCGCCGCCAAGATTGGAATGCTCTCGTCAGTCAACCGGAATTATTTTTATTTCCCAGTCCAATCGATCCTGGCCCCCAACCCGATGAACAAGCCGCCCAACAACTCTGTCAAAATCTCCTCCAGGCCCGTTTGAACCTAGCCCTCTATCCCCTGATTGCCTATGTGGCCAATGTGCTCCAATACGACCCAACCGAACTGGCCACCGCTGATAAGTTAATTAGCCAATTGGCACAACAGGCCGGCGGACAACAAACTTGGACCAGAATTAGCCCAATTTGGCAGGAGATTGTCAGTGAAGAAAAATTTGATGCGGTGGAGCTAGGGGATCCCGACAGTAACTTGATTCGACCACGGCAATTAACGATTATGACCATGCACAAAGCCAAGGGCCTGGATTGGGATTATGTCTTTCTGCCGTTTTTGCATGACACCGTCATTCCGGGTAATCCTTGGGTTCCGGGTTCGCTCAAGTTTCTCGGTCATGCCAACCTAGAGGAAGTGGCGCGGGCCCAAATTCGCAGTGCCGTTCACCAACGCCCAATTCTAGATATTAACGGGGCCTGGGAACAGGCTAATCAGCTCAAAACCGCCGAAGCCTATCGTTTACTCTATGTGGCGATGACCCGGGCCAAACGTTTGTTATGGATGTCAGCGGCAATCAATGGCCCCTTCAGTTGGGCAAGTTTTAATTGGCATCAAAGCTATAAATTCGATCTGAAAAAACCTTGTCCTGCCCTGGATCCCCTCCGCAAGCAATTTCCCCAATCACAAATGTCCATTACCTATTAGTCTGTTTGCCTGCCATCATCATGCCCACACCTCAATCAGTCCCAAACATTCAAAGCACAAAAGAGCTCTTTGATTATTGGTATCACAAAGTTATCTTTCGCAATCATGATTTAATTGAATCTGATCATCATTTGCCTGCCTATGAAATCCGTCACGAATGCACAAATTATGATAGTTTGCTTAAGTTACCAGAAGTTGAAACACTGACGGGACTGGAACGAGATCGAGTTTACGCTATCATCAAGTATCAATGCACTAGCAAGGTTCTTCAACGCCGAGCCAGCTATTTTCGTCAAAAGTCTGTAGAAATTCGTCATGAACTCGATCAACTGAATCATCAAAATCAGGAAAACAAGAATTGGATTGAACAACTCAGACGGCTTTTGTTCAGCAAAGATATTGAAATTAAACAACTTAAGGCACAGATTGCTTTGTTAGAAGCTGAAAAAGAAGTTCTCCAGGCCGAAAGTGATCAATCAAGTGCCTATGCAGAACTGTTAAAAGAAGTAGAAACACTCAGAAAGAAGTTTGAAAAGGAGAAAAAACGACGTGAGGAACTTGGAAAGAATAACCAAAGTTTAGGCGGCCGAGTAGCTCATACGGAGCGGTATAAGCGAGAACGTAATGAAGCCAGAGAGCAAGTAACTAAGCTAGAACAAATTAATCGGGCGTTACAAAATGAACTCAATCAGCTTAGGGGGGTACCTTTGCGCTCAGAACCCAATAAATCTCAACGCAGAGTGAAAAAATCTCCCCTCGCCACATCCGAGCTAGAGAGGGACACCCAAGCCAATGGCCAATGACATCTTTATAGACCTGACGCAGTTAACGTGATGAAACTTTCTGAACTTAAACAACTAGTTTATGACCAGGCCCAGGCCAGAACCCCGAAGGAACTTAAAGCCCAATACCCCAGCCTAAGATCCCTCGACTTTCGCCGCAAACAGGCCTGGCAAACCGCCTTAAAGTTACTCTCCCCCTTATCCAAACCAGCGGAACCGAATCTCAGCTACGAAGAGTGGCGCGCCAATCCACCCCCAGAATATCGGGAATTGTTTGCCAACCTTGATGCCACCACCCAGGCCTTTGACCAACACTATGCCACTGCCCAAGCCTTAAATGCAGAGTTAATCAATATAGCTGATGAGTTAGAGTCCCTCAGTTCAGAATTGGAGACCGAGGCTAAAACCTGGCCAAATCAGCCCCCCAAGCCACCCAAACATGACCCGGCCCATTAGGCTGTAATATAGCGTTACCCATGAGGGTCTGGTGATGAGCAAGCAGGAAAGCATCGAATCGTAACACATTTAGCATTCTATTTGTCCTAAGCTGCCTGTGTAACGCTACATCTCCTGAACCAAAAGGTTAGGCCTGGGCAATTAAAGCCACTTCCACCCGTTCGGCCTGGGGTTGAGTTAATTGAATGGCAATATTGGGGCCAAAAAACTTGGTGATCTTATCGTGCTTCTGCTGCCAAACCTCAAACTCAATCGCCGAGGAATCAAATTCTAGAATTAAGGCATAGGCTCCATGGATCAGTTCTTCCCGGATTGCCGCCAGGATCGGCCGCTCATCATCGGAAGGACTTAACCCCAACGCATTCAGAGAACTATCCAAATGGGCATCTTGACCGTAACGATAGCGGGTGACATCTTTCCGGATTTGGGTTTGGATCGGCGTGGCCTGGGTCTCTCGCAAGGCCAGGACATCTGGGGCCGTGGGTTGACTGTAGGGGACGGGTTGCAGTTCAGCCGCTTTTAAGGCCAGGCCCCCCAACAATAAGGGAACGCCATAGAAAAATCCTGCCAAGTTTAAGGTGGCATTACCCGTACCATAGGCAATAAATCCAATCACGGTCAAAATGGAACCCACCACCAGGCCCAGCGTACTTAAGGAAAACCGACCAAACATGAAGACCTCTCCCCACCGGGACTCTGAGATTTGCTCATACCAGCCACTAAGGGCCTAACATTAACGATAGTTTACAAACTGTAAGGCGGCTGGATAATCCTCTTCCCTAAGCCGTTGAATCACCCCCTGCAAATCATCCTTAGATTTGGCCACAACCCGGACTGCATCCCCTTGAATACTCGGCTGTACCTTTTTAAATTCTGTCCGAATTAACTTACTAATCTCCTTGGCCAACTCCGAACTTAGCCCCCGCCGCAGTTGGATATCTTGATGAACACGCCCCCCCGCTGCTGGATCAATGGGGCCATAGTCAAAAATCTTTAAGGATAAGTTGCGTTTAGCAGCCTTGGTTTGCAGGATTGTAGTAACCGCATCTAGAGTAAATTCACTGTCGGTATTAATGGTAATTGTCTCTGCGCCCAACTCTACGATAGTTTTTGTGTCTTTGAGATCGTAGCGGCTTTTAATTTCTCGAACTGTTTGATCCACGGCATTCACTAACTCCTGTCGATCAAAGTCGCTGACAATATCAAAGGAAAAACTACTGGCCATATTGATTCCTAACGGGAGTATCCAAGATTTTAGTATCAAGCAACACAAAGATAACCATTATAAAGCAATCTGTCCTCAATTACGAGAATATTATGTGCTGAAAGTCTAGGATAATCTCCGCTTTTGCCTCGGTTTGTTAGTATTGGGCGGCTCCTCAATCAGAATAGTGAGATTGTTTAGATCATCTAATGACTATTGCAACTACAAATGGCTATGTTAACCATCCAGAGTCAGAGAGCATAGAGCGACCAGAGGGAGAATTTCTGATGTTAGCACCAGGGGATAGGGTTTAATTTAGTTTTTAGCCAGCGGGCGAGATGATTTAAGTGGGTTGACTCCCCGCCGATGAATCCTTTGACCAGGCCGGGTTGCCGTTAGAAAATAATGTGATAAAAACGAATCCTTAGTTTTCTGGCTGGACAGGCCAAAGGCCATAACTGAGAACGTGGGCCAATAGTTGCTTCACCAAGGGCAATTTGAGCAGCAAGGGCAGCCTAACGCTTTGGCCAGGTTGGAGGGCAGGGGAGATAATTTGTTTTTGAATTACCGCTTGAAGGGTTTGAATTAGACGCACGGGGAGAAACCGCTGTTTTTGGATGGCCCCTAAGTCTTGGGTGGTAATCTGCCCAGATTTTAGGGGTTGAGTCAGGTATTTAGCACAGGCCATCGCATCTTGAATGGCGTAGTTAATCCCCACCCCTGCTACGGGAGACATGACATGGGCCGCATCCCCAATTAAAACCAGGCCTGGGACATACCACTGTTTTAAGTAACTGGACTCAACGGCTAAAAAGGCAATATCCGACCAATTTTGTAAATCCTTTAAGCGGGCTCCAGCCAGTTCGGGGGCCAGTTGGTTAACGACATCATGAACCGCCCTAATCCCCTGATGTCGGAGGGCCTGATAGCTACCCTTAGGAATAGTTAAGCCCAGTTGCCAGTGATCCAGCCGCTCTAAAACCACTAGCATTTTGCCGCCACCTGTGCGAATTTCCACGCCAATCGCCTCATCCCCGGCCAGACGCGGTACCCGGAACCAAAGCACATCCATCGGCGGAGAACTAACAAGCGGTTGCAGGCCCAATAACTGCCGGACTTGGGAAAACCGTCCATCCGCCGCCACGGTTAACAACGCTGTGATCTCATGACTCTGACCGGCCTGGCGATACTTCACCCCCTGAACCACTCCATCAGTTTGAATGAGTTCTTGCACATTAGCCCCTAATTCAAGGTGAAAGTTGGGATAGGCTCGGGCTTTTTGGATCAGAAAATCTAAGACCGTGGCCTGGGGAATCATCACCACAAAAGGGAACTGGGTCTTTAAATTGCGGAAACTAACCACCTCAATGGTGTGACCAGGGGTTTGCAAGGCGAGATGATCCAGCTTGCTATGGGGATGCTGCAACAATTCTGTCGCCAGGCCCAGGTGATCAAGCAGTTCCAGGGTGGGTGGATGAAGCGTATCCCCGCGAAAATCGCGGTCAAAGTCCCGTTGCTTTTCTAGGAGCGTCACATCTATTCCTTGGCGGGCCAAAAGTAAACTGAGAATTACCCCAGCCGGCCCACCGCCAACAATGCAGCAATCAGTTTTCATCACAGAACCTATACCAGCTTTATTCTAGTTAGGCAGGTTAGGACTCAGAGTTGAGGGTTGTCAACGCAATTGGGAGAAATTACTTACTACTGGCCTGGGCAAGGAGCATTTCCTTTAACTTGGCCAACTCACCAGCCCAACGGGGATCTGGCGCAAAATCACCTGTACTGCTACTGGTAAATTCCAGTTCTTGACCATTGTTGCCAGCTTGGGGACGACGATTTTTGCCCTTACTGTTGCTGGGGCGGCGATTACCACTGGGGCGAGGATTAGCAGAGGCTTCACTGGGTTGGGCAGAGTCTTCTTCCGCCTTGGGCTTGTCGTTGGCTTTCTCAAGCTTGAGGGTATTTTCCTTAAACACAAAACCATTCAACTTTTCAATCACCGTATCAGCTTGATCTTCCGTTTCGACGGTGACAAAGCCAAAGCCACGACATTTGCCTGTTTTGCGATCCGTAATCAACTTGGCAGAACCAATATCGCCCACTTCCGATGTGAGTAATGAATCTAACTCTTCCCGACTCGTTTCCCGGGGCAAATTACCAACATATAAACGAATAGACATGATTAAGAAACCTCCAAAAGTAAATCCTAAAGAATAAATTTATCGCAAGTCGAACTTAACCTTGGCATTACCCCGGTCTGACCGCAGTAAACCGCCAGAACTATCCCAAAAACTATGGAACGATTCATAGATAAAAAAACCTGTGGCCGTGGTGTCTAAGCATGAATTGGCAAAACCATCGGCATAAAATAGAAGTTCGGCATTAAGACAACTGAGTGAATCGGAAAAAATGCGTGATGCTTCATGTCTTAAGGTATCACTGAAGTTCACCATTAGGGAAGTCAAACCCTATAAATTCTAACCTAAGTTTTAATCTCGGTGGCCTGGGTAACAATCAGCTAGTCTAATTTGATTTTATGATTCCGACCCGTACTGACCATCTCTCGAAGACCGACCTGCCAATGATGGGACTCAACTGCTGTGGGGACAGGAGCTCAGGGCCAGATTGAGGGGAGAGAAATCCAGGCTGGTTCTGGCGGTAACCCCCGGAGAAGGAGCGTAATTTTATCCCCAGGTTGCGGCACAGGCTCCGTTTCCACCACTGGGGCTGGTTGAGACATATCCTCAGGTAGGAAAATCCGGGCACTGACAATCACCAAGGCAAGGGCAAAAATCAGGACAGCAACAAAGGGCGCAATGTATTGACGAAAAAACTGCATTGGGGCGGCCGCAAACGGGGGGATTACTAAAATCCTAACTTAAGATTTCGCTGCTAAAACACACAAAACTTGACAATTCTTGCAGGTCTTTCGTCATCCTCCCAGGCCAGCCAATGCCCTTAAACCTCTGGGTTAACAACAATTGCCGGGGATGGGGCCTGGACTTTCAAATAGGTGTAGCTGCGTAAACTCTGGTCGTAATGTTCTAATAAATGCTGGGCTTCGGCTAAGGTAATTTGCTGGTCGGCCAGGGCTTGCTCGGTTTGGCGGCGAATTTGCTCCAAAAGGTCTTCCCCATCATATTGGACATAGCCAAGGACTTCTTTCATCGTGTCGCCCCGGACGAGATGCTCAATTTCGTAGCCTTTCGGGGTTAACCGGATATGGATCGCATTGGTATCCCCAAAGAGATTGTGTAAGTTTCCCATGATTTCCTGATAGGCCCCATTTAAGAAAATTCCCAAATAGTAGGGCTGGTTTGGCTGAAACGGATGGAGTTCCAAGACGGATTTGACATCCCGCAGATCAATAAACTGATCAATCTTGCCATCGGAATCACAGGTGAGATCCGCGAGGATGCCCCGTTGAGTGGGTTCTTCGTCGAGGCGGTGGATCGGCATAATTGGAAACAGTTGATCAATGGCCCAGCTATCGGGGACTGATTGAAACACAGAAAGATTGATGTAATAGATGGCAGCCATCATTTTTTCCAGGTCTTCCAGATCATCTGGCACATAGTCCTGTTGACGGGCAATGGCTAAAATTCGGGTACAACAGGCCCAAAATAAACATTCGGCCCGGCTGCGTTGCTCCAAACTGAGATAGCCAAAATTAAACAAACTAATGGCTTCGTCTTTAAATTGGAGGGCATCGTTATAGGCTTCTTGGTAGTTATTGACATCAATGGCCTGGTAGGTTTCATAAAGGTTGCGGATAATTAGATGCTCGGATTCTTGGGCAGGGGTGGGCGGGGCCTGGGGGACATGGCTGGTACCTAAAACATCAAAAATTAACACCGATTGATGGGAGGCAATCGCCCGGCCGCTTTCACTAACGAGGGTAGGAACGGGGATATGCCGCTCTTGACAGGCCTCTTTAATTTCGGCCACAACATCATTGGCATAGTTTTGCATGTTGTAATTTTTCGAGGCATGGAAATTGGTTTTGGAGCCGTCATAATCGACTCCCAGGCCCCCACCGACATCGAGATACTGCATCCCGGCCCCCAGCTTGACCAATTCCACATAAACTTGTCCGGCTTCTCGGAGGGCATCTTTAACGACACTGATCGCTGAAATTTGGGAGCCAATGTGAAAATGCAACAGTTGTAAACAGTCCAACATCCCGGCCTGGCGGAGTTGCTCGACCGCGGTGAGAATTTCTGGAATCGTTAAGCCAAATTTAGCCCGATCACCCGCCGAAGTTCCCCAGCGTCCAATCCCCTTGCTACTCAGTTTGGCCCGCACCCCCAAAATGGGCGGAATTCCCAAGGCCCGACTGGCGGCAATCACCATCTCCACTTCTTCCGGTTGCTCACAGACAATAATCGGGGTATGGCCGAGACGGCGGGACAGAATGGCGGTTTCAATATAGGCCTGGTCTTTATAGCCGTTGCAAATTAACAAGGCTCCGGGAGTATTCAAGGTGGCCAGGGCAATCATCAGTTCCGGCTTTGATCCTGCTTCCAGGCCAAATTGATGGGGCTGGCCAAAGCGCACGAGGTCTTCAATTAAATGACGTTGCTGATTGACCTTAACCGGAAATACCCCTTTGTAAGTCCCAGAATACCCATACTTGGCCATGGCTCGGGCAAAACAAGCATTCAACCGTTCAATCCGGTCTTGGAGAATATCAGAAAAGCGCAGGAGCATCGGCAGGCCAATATTCCGTTGCTGGAGCGAGTTGACCAATTCAAATAGGTCTAAGGCCCCACCCCGATCACCTTTAGGGGACACGGTGACATGACCGGCCGAGTTGATGGTGAAATAAGGTTCCCCCCAGCCCGTAATCCGATAGAGATTTTCACTGTCTTCCACTGTCCAGGCCGGGGCCGACTCCAACGATAGCTCTAGTTTGGGGGTGTCAGAGGTCTGCTTGATTTTTTCTGCAATTTTTCCCGCCATACAATCATCCCTCTCATCAGCCGGATTTATCTTAATCCGAATTTGCTTAAGCAAGGGACTCGTTCCAATACCACCGCGAAAAACAAAATATGGCAAGAGCTTATCTTTTAATTTTATTTCCAATAGTAAATTACCCAATCTACATCTCCCTTGCGGGTCACCTCAGGTTCTCTCAGGCCTGGACAAACCTCATCACTACTTTTTACTAAAAACATCAAGGAACTATTAACAGGTCTTGACATCTAAGTTAGGATCAGGGGGAAGATGCTTAACTTGAAGTCACTACCTACAAAAGCCAACGGATCGCAGCAACCTTTAATGTCCATTGCTATCTAAATGATACGGGTAGAGATTTTCATCAAAGCGGACGTGCAGACCTGGATGACAGAGGGATAGAGCGTGTTATATCTGGCAGAAGTGCAGAAAAAAACAGGTTTCATGGGCACTCGCACAGAACTTAAACTTTTAGCGCGCCAGCAAGCAGAGCATAGTTGGAATCCTGTTCCTGGTGATGATGTTGTCCCTGTGGACGGTGGTAATGAATATGCCCAAGGGGCCCTCGTCTTAGTTGAGGTGAGTGCGAACCGCCAAGTCCAGCATCTGCAAGAAGCGGGCCGACCCTTGGTGGGAATTCTCCAAAACTTTTCTCGCTTGCGGGAGCGGTTTCGGACTCAGGAAGAAGAAATTGAAGGGTGGAAACAGTCTTTGGTTTACCAGGCCCAGGAGCTAACCCGGCGGGAAGAAGAACTCTACGATCTCGAGCAGCAGGCCCAAGAATTTGTCCAACAACGGGAAGAACTGGATCGCCTCAGGGAAGAAATTACCCCCCTCCAGGAACAAATCAGCCGGGAACAGCAGGCCCTCGCCAATGCCCGTCAGGAGTTTCAAGCCGAGCGGCAACGCTGGGAAGAACTCAAAGCCAGTCAAGGAACCGGCCTATCTTCTGAGCAAATCCAACAGGTCGATCAGGTCGTGCAACAACTCCAGGCCAGTTTGACCAGTTCCCCCACCCTCAATAGCTGTTTAGAGATCATTCAACAGCAGCAGGATAAACTCACCCAGGCCTGGCAGTGGCTCGAAGAGAGTGCCCCCCCGGATCAGGCTCAAGGAGAACTTCACCATCGCAGCGAAGCCCTCAAGCAAGAATGGCGACGTTGGCATCAGGCCGAGGCGGAGCAGGTTAAACTCCAACAGCAAATCCACAGCCAAGGGGACTTCCTGCAACAACAGACTGATTGGCAACAGCGATTGCAAACTCAGGTACAAACCTTGGAGCAACTCAGTCAGGAATTACAGCAAGCCGCCGAGCAACAGGGGGGGACTGAATTTGCCGAACTCCTGCACATGCCGCTCCATGAACTTGAGGCCCTGGTGGAAGTCATCCGCAAAGAACTCAAAAACATGACCTCCTTTGTTGATGATCAGGAAGAAGAACTCGCCGTTGTCCGCCAAACCATTGAAGAACTACGCCTGAAAATGAGCCATGTCAGTGAGTTTGAACGCTTACAGTTGGCCGGGGATTTGGAATCGGAGGAGCAAAGCTATCAGCTCCTGAATCAAACTCTGATTGGCCAACGTCAACGCCTCTACGAAAAGCAATATAGCTTGAAAAAACACGAAGACATCCTCCATCGCCGCCAAGAGCAACCCAACTTCCATCAAGTCGATTTCCCTGCCCTGTTCCAGCAAGCGAAGGGGCAACTCCAGCAACTCCAGACCCTATTCGAGGCTGTTCATCAACAATGCCAAAGCAGCCACGCTCAGTTGGGGGAACTCCAAGCCCATTACGCCCAACGCCAAGGAGAATTGGAACAATGGCATCATCACCTGCAAGAGCAGGAAAAGAATTTTCACCAGGATCAAACCACGTTTTGGGAACGGCAGGGACAGGCAACAGTCTATCGCCAGATAGTGCCCGACATCCAAGCGCAAGTGAATCGGTTGCGAGAAATTCTTCAGCAGGAGCAGGAAAGCCGGAGTAACGGCCACTATAAGCACCTATTAGGGGAACTGCATCAGGTGGTGAACGCACTCACGGCCGCCTAAGCCATACCCTGACCATGATTAATAGGGGGGATATAGATCCAACTCGGGTAAAGCAGTAACTTTGCTGAAAACCTCTGGGGGCGGCCCGGTCAAGGCAACCTGCCCCTGATGGAGAATCACCAACCAATCTGCCCACCGCTGGGCCAAGTGTAAATCATGGGTCGCCATCAGAATGGTCGTTCCGGCCTCGGCAATCCGGGTCAGTTCCCCTAGGAGGAGGCGGATTTGGCGGCTGTCTAAAAAGGCCGTGGGTTCGTCCAAGAGCAAAAGTTCCGGTTCTAAAGCCATCACCCCGGCCAAGGCGACCCGTCTTTTTTGTCCCAAACTCAGTTGATGTAAGGGCCGCTCACTGAGGGCTTCCAGGCCAAAATCCTGCAAGGCCTGGGACAATCGGGATACAATCTGGGGTTTGGGCAGCTTGAGATTACAAAGACCATAGGAAATATCCTCTGCCACCGTGCCCGCGACCAATTGGTGTTCAGGGTTCTGAAAGGCTAGCCCTACCCGTTGTCGCCATTGCCGGAGTTCCTGTGAACCATATCCCAAGGGTTGCCCCCGCCAGAGCAGGATTCCCGTTTGCGGCCGATAAAGACCATTGGCCAGGCATAACAAGGTTGATTTACCGCAGCCATTATGGCCGAGAATGACCGTCTTTTTATGGGCAGGAATGTCCAAATTTAGGTGCTTGAGGATAACAGCCTCGGTACAGGGATAACGATAGGAGACATCCTGAAATGTCAAAAGTGCCATCCGTACCCCCGATGATACCGATAGCCAATTTCCAGGCCAATCAAGATTAATCCACCCAAGCTTGCCTCCCAACCATAGCGGGCCGAAAACCGATACTGTCGCCCCGTCCAAACCTGAAATTCGCCCGTAAACCCCCGCGTGGCTAACCCCAAGGAAAAGGCCTGGTAATGCTGTAAAGAGCGAATGAGAAGTTGTCCCCCCAAGAGCTTGACACTGTGCCATTGGCAAGACCAGGAACCATAGCCGAGGCGGGCCTGTTGGGCCAGGGTTAGCTCCTCCAATGTCCGAAACATCAAAAAAATAAACCGATACATTAACAGCATTAAATCAGCCAGCACCACTGGTAAGTGCCAGGCCCGCCATAGCTGCAAAAGGTCGGTGATGGGAGTCGTACAGAGGATAAATAAAAATGCGGCAATAGCGGCCAAGGCACGACAAAGAATGATCCAGGCCTGGACGATTCCCTCCTGGCTCAGATAACTATACCAACCGCCCCAACGAATTCCCAATAGTTCATCTTGATGTATCTGACCGAGGGCCGTCAGCGGAACAACGTTAACCATCAAGGCCAATAGCCCCAGCAGCAAAAATCCTGAAGCGGTGATCAATAAGCGGTAATAAACCCGGCCGGGGACTCGACCATAAACCAGGATCCAAATACTGACCCAGGCCAGACTCAACAACTGCACCGGCCAATGGGAAAGGAGAACTAAGATTAAAATTCCCAGGCCAAACCCTAATTTTTGCTGGGGTGGTAAATAACGTAAACGATTTTGATAGGCCAGGGTATCGAGATGGAGATGGATTCCCACAGCAATAGTGTTTAAACCAAAAAGTGAAGTTATTGTAGTTTAGACCCCTAGGGGAGAGCCGCAACCCTCAAGCCAAAATTCTGATCGCCATCCCCAAGCTGCCGGAACCCAGCCGTGACTCACCGGATCATGCTAGATATGGGTAATTGCCTTCAACCGTTGCTATGACCTCAGAACTGCGCCTAGAACTGCTCCATCTTCTCCGCACCCAGGCCTATCGGGAGGGAGATTTCACCCTTTCTTCTGGGCAAAAAAGTAGCTACTACATCAACTGCAAACCCGTGACCCTCTCAGCCAGGGGAGCCTTATTAGTGGGGCGATTGCTGTTGGCAGAACTACCTCCCAGTACCCAGGCCGTGGCGGGGTTAACCCTTGGGGCAGATCCAATTGTGACGGCGGTGAGTGTGGTTTCGGCCTATGAATATCCCCCAGCAGCCCAATTACCCGCATTGATTATTCGTAAAGAAACAAAATCCCACGGAACCCGCGCCTATATTGAAGGGCCGGTTTTGGCCGCGGGGACTGAAATTGCCGTGCTAGAGGATGTTGTCACCACCGGGGGTTCGGCACTGAAAGCAGTAGAGCGACTCCGAGAGGCTGGCTATGGGGTGAAGGCGGTTTTGGGAATTGTGGACCGCGACTGTGGGGGAGAAGAGTTATTTGCCTCCTATGGCCTGGCCTTCAAGGCGTTGTTTACAATCCGGGATTTTCAAACCCGTTAACGACCCATAACTCCATGAACTATTGACAGAACCTATGGATAGGCTGGGGAATTAACTAACCCGGCCGGGCGCAGGCTTCCCCCATCTCTTGGGATACACTAAGTGATCTAAGGGAAATGTATTATCGCTGACTTTAATTTGTGGGCCAAGTGATTTCCCAGGCCTGGTTTGGAGGTTAATCCGTGCTTCGTCCCGATAGTCCCGTCATTTTATCTGTGCGTGAGTTAACCGCAGATGTGGAAGATACCCCGATTCTCAAGGGCTTAAATCTGGAAATCCGAGCTGGGGAAGTCCATGCCATTATGGGGCCGAATGGCTCTGGGAAAAGCACCTTCTCCAAAATTCTTGCCGGGCATCCTGACTATAAAGTGACGGGTGGCGAAGTCATTTATCAAGGGCAAAACCTCCTCGAACTGCCCCCGGAAGAACGGGCTAGGGCGGGGGTCTTTTTAGCCTTTCAATATCCCCTGGAAATTCCCGGAGTCAGTAACCTGGATTTCTTGCGGGTTGCCTATAATGCCAAGCGGAACCATCAGGGCCTGGAAGAATTAGACGTATTTGATTTTGATGACTTGGTGCGCCAACGCTTAGATGTGGTCAAATTGGATGCCAGTTTCCTCAATCGGGGCGTGAACGAAGGCTTTTCCGGGGGTGAGAAAAAACGCAATGAAATTCTCCAAATGGCTCTCCTGGAACCCACCTTGGCTATTTTGGATGAAACCGACTCCGGCCTGGATATTGATGCGCTGCGAATTGTCGCCAATGGCGTGAATCACCTGGCAACGGCAGAGAATGGCATTCTTTTGATTACCCACTATCAACGCTTACTGGACTACATTGTGCCTGACTACGTCCATGTCATGGAGGCCGGGCGGATTATCCTGACGGGGCCAAAAGAACTGGCCTTAGAACTAGAAGCGCGGGGTTACGATTGGGTGCGAGAAGAAGAGGCGGTGATGTCCTAATGCTGCACGTTATCGCTAATTCCGACAGTCCGGTGACAACGGCCCATAAAACCGTGACCCAATTAGGGGACTTGTTAAAACTTCGGCAAGAGCTAGATGAAGTTGTTTTGGGGCAAGCAGGCCTGGCCACCCTCGGGCAATTACGCCAAACTGCGGCGGATGCCTTACACGAGCAATTTATCCCCACAACCCGACAAGAAGAATGGCGGTTTACGGATTTGAGCTTGATCACCCAGGCCCCGTTTTCCCCCCCGGCCCACCCCCCAGATTTAGCCACATTACCCACCCAGCGGATTGCTGAGAAACATCTGCGGATGGTGCTAGTGAATGGAGTTTATGCGCCGGACTTGTCGGATGTGGGGAATTCCCATGCTGGAGTGATGGTCGGTAATCTAGCCCAAGCCCGCCCAGAAACCCTCGCTCTTTTGGGACAACTCCCCGGCCGTGAGGAAGTCTTTACCGCCCTAAATACGGCCTCCTGCCGCGATGTGTTAACCATTGAAGTCGGTGCAAAAGTCTGTCCAGGATTTGTGATTCATCTAGTATTTTTGACGACTGCCCCCCAGGCCACGCTGATCAGTCCACGGGTTTTAGTGGTTCTCCAGCCTGGCAGTTCCTTGACCCTTGTGGAAGATTATATTTCTGGGGAAATGGATACCGCCTTAACCAATGCAGTCACAGAAATTTATTTGGGCAACCAGGCCGAACTGGATCACACTCGCATCCAACGCCAGGCTCCAACCGCTCTCCACATCGGTAAAACAGTGATCTCCCAGGCCCAGCACAGTCAATACAGCGGCCATGCCATCACCTGGGGCGGCCAACTCTCACGGCACAATTGGGATGTCAACAGCAATGGCCCCGAAACGACAACCATTTTGGAAGGCCTGACAGTCGCCACCGCTAACCAACTGGCTGATACCCATTCCTCTTTGATCTTTTCTGCACCCCATTGCAGTAGCCAACAGGTCAATAAGTACATTGTCGGGGGGCGGGCCCGGGCCGTGTTCAATGGCAAAATTGTTGTTCCTCAAGCTGCCCAGATGACCGATGCTTCACAGTTAAGCCGAAACTTGCTCCTGTCCCCTAAAGCCCGGATTGATACCAAACCCCAACTGGAGATTGTGGCCGATAATGTCAAATGCTCCCATGGGGCCACTGTGAGTCAATTAGCGGAAGATGATGTGTTTTATCTACAAAGTCGGGGCTTAGATTTACAACAAGCCAGAGATTTGCTGATCCGAGCCTTTGCGGTGGAATTGCTGGATGGGTTCCAAATTCCCTCCCTGGCCAAAGAGTTAGCTCAGAATATTTTGAGCCATATTCATCAAGCCAATGGGGATTAAGGATACAGCCAGATCACCAGGCCAATTTCGGTTAAAGTCACCCCGCCGATGCCCAGTAACACCTGCCCTAACCGCTTCAGAATCGGACTGACTTGATAGGTGACAATCAGACGATCCTTAGCCAGTTCTTCCGGCGGCTTCTCCCAGGCCTGGCAGTCATACCAACCTGTTTCTTCATAGATAACCGTTTCCCCCCAGAGCCGCTGACCCACGTAGCCCCAGCCTAAATAGAGCCGTAAGACCACCAAACTCAAGGCAACATTGGCCCCTGCTGCTGCTGTTAACAGAAAGATCAACGGATAATCTTCCCAGGGGAAACTACTGGCGGCTACGGGCGCGGAAATTAACCAAGGCAATACCCAAAGCAAGAGCATCCACCGCCAAAATTTCCAATCTCCCGTGGTTGACCAACCAAAGAACCAGGACTCCTGGAGGGCCTGGAATTCGTTGATCGGGCGTTGATCCGGGGGGACAGGGCAGATAGTGACAGACACAGATGATTTCCTAGAATACTAAAGTTGATGCAGGGGTTACTTTAGTTGTATCGGTTCGGCTCCAGGCCTGGCAATCTGGTTACAGATCGCCCCTAGCCAAAGGACCACCGAGTTGGAGCAGACTGTCATAAAATATTCCTACAAATTTCAGGGTTGCTTGCTGCTAATCAACTGGAATCTTGGCTTTATCGAGGGAGTTTACGGACATGGACAAGTTTATGGCCGCCGCAATTGACCAGGCCCGGCAGGGATTAGCAACAGGGGGGATTCCCATTGGCTCAGTCCTCGTCCGGCAGGGGGAAATCATTGGCCAGGGGCATAATCAACGGGTGCAGGGGGGCAATCCGATTATTCATGCGGAAATTGACTGTCTCCAAAATGCGGGGCGGATTGGCCATTATCGAGATACGGTTTTGTACTCCACGCTGATGCCCTGTTATCTCTGTGCGGGGGCCGTTGTCCAGTTTGGGATTAAAAAAGTCATCGCCGGAGAATCAGCCACCTTTCCGGGAGCCAGAGAGTTTATGGAAGCCCACGGGGTTGAGGTGATTGATTTGGACTTATCGGAATGCAAACAACTAATGCGTGACTTTATTACGGCTAATCCCGCGCTGTGGTCGGAGGATATTGGCGAACTCTAGCACCCCATCCTGAAGTCTCTAGGTCAGCGGCCAGACTAAGATAATCAAAGATTCCTCTGCCAGGCCCTTAGCTATGATTGTGATGACTGCCCCGACTGCGGTAACGCTGCGTTATGCCTACTATCCAGGTTGTGTGGCTCAGGGGGCTTGTCGAGAACTGCATTTATCTACCCTTTCCTTAGCCCAGGCCTTGGGAATTGAACTGATTGAACTGAAGCAAGCCTCCTGCTGTGGGTCTGGGACTTTCAAAGAAAACTCCTGGCTCCTCGAAGATACGGTCAATGCCCGCAATATTGCCTTGGCTGAATCCCTAAATCTGCCCCTCCTAACCCATTGCAGCACCTGTCAAGGGGTGATTGGCCATGTGGATGAACGGCTCAAGGAGATGCAAACCAGCCAACCGGACTATGTGGCCCAAATTAATGGCTTACTGCAAGAACAGAGCTGTAGTCCCTATCGCGGTTCCACAGAAGTCAAGCATATTCTCTGGGCCTTGGTGGGGGATTTGGGCCTGGAGGCATTGGCTCAAAAAGTCACGCGGGCCTTGACTGGATTGCGGTGCGCCTCCTTCTATGGTTGCTATCTCTTGCGGGCCCAAAAAACCTTACCCTTTGATGATCCGATTCATCCCCAGTCCTTGGAACAGGTGTTTACCGCGGTGGGGGCCACTCCTGTGGACTATCACGACCGGACACAATGCTGTGGTTGGCCCCTCTCTAGCTACGCCACCCAGGCCTCATTTGAAATGGCCGGAACCCGGATCAAAGCTGCTATTAATGCCGGAGCCGATTGTATTGTTACCCCTTGTCCCTTGTGTCACCTGAACTTGGATTCGCGCCAACCAGAAATTGAGCGGGCCATTGGCGAAAAACTAAATTTGCCGATTTTACATTTACCCCAATTAGTGGCCTTGGCCTTAGGAGTCTCACCCGCTGAACTGGGCCTGGGTAAGCATATTGTCAGTACCAAGCCAGTCTTGGCCAAGTTGGGACTGCTCTGAACCCATTGAGATATGTTCTCGGAAGCATCCACCCAAAACTCCTCTGTAAACAATTGCTGAGGCGGTGAACTCCCCCCGGCCGGGTTTGGTAGGATCCAAGGGTAACTTTTTAACCAACGAATTTATAAACTCCTGCTTTTGTTTATTTGAGTGCTGAGTTATGGCCTATCTCTGGTTTAAGTCATTTCATATTCTTGGGTTCGTGGCCTGGTTTGCGGGACTGTTCTATTTACCCAGGTTATTTGTCTATCACATTGAAGCCCAAGAGAAGCCGGAACCGATTAAATCTGCCCTCAAAGAAGAATATAACCGGATGGAAGTACGACTTTACAAGTTGATCATGAATCCGGCGATGATTTTTACGATTGCAATGGCCATTGGGATGATTGGGCTGCAAACCTCTTTACTCCATGACACCTGGCTGCATATCAAGCTTTTGTTGGTGGTCTTGTTATTGGGGTTTCATCATTGGTGTGGCCGGTTGATCAAGCAACTTAATACAGATACCTGCCCCTTTAACAGCATTCAAATGCGCCGGATCAATGAAATTCCGACTATTCTTTTGGGTTTAATTGTTCTCTTGGCGATTTTCAAAAATACCTTGCCGGTGAATGCAACGGTGATTGGGATTGGTGGGACGATCATTCTTTTTGCTGTGATCATTCAACTCTATGCCCGTAAACGCCGTCTCGATCAACAACTAGCCCAACAAACTGAGGAACTCGGCACATCTGGTTAAGCAGGCCACTATGGCTCGGATTTCTCACCCTGAAGATGTTGATGACAAATTCTCAGGAGAGCAAGCTTTTGGCCTGGTCAGTTGCGATAATGGGAAGGCTGTTCTTTTTTGGATGTTCCAATCCCCCAGGCCATTGCCATCATGCGAACCCATTATTGTGCTGATTTACGTTTAAGCCATGTTGATAAAACCGTGACCCTCTTTGGTTGGGTAGATCGGCGGCGAGATCATGGGGGAGTTATTTTTCTAGATTTACGGGATCGGACTGGCCTAGTCCAAATTGTCAGTGACCCCCAACGTACCCCAGAGTCTTACCCCCAGGCCGATAAACTCCGCAGTGAATATGTCGTCAAAATTGTTGGGCGGGTGAGTCAACGGCCGGCTGATTCTTTGAATCCAAAACTACCCACTGGGGAGATTGAAATTTATGCTGAAACGATTGAACTCCTCAACCCCGTCCGCAAACAACTCCCCTTTCAAGTGTCCACCGCTGAACATGAATCAGTCCGAGAAGAATTACGGCTGCGGTATCGCTATTTAGATTTGCGCCGAGAACGGATGGCCCAAAACCTGCAATTGCGGCACCAAGTCGTCAAAGCCATCCGCCGTTATCTCGAAGATCAAGAACAGTTTTTAGAAGTTGAAACCCCTTTACTCACGCGCTCTACACCAGAAGGAGCCAGAGATTATCTTGTCCCCAGCCGCGTTAATCCCGGTGAATGGTTTGCCTTGCCCCAGTCGCCCCAGTTATTTAAGCAGTTGCTAATGGTGTCCGGCTGTGACCGCTATTATCAAATTGCCCGTTGCTTTCGGGATGAAGATCTCCGGGCTGACCGGCAACCAGAATTTACCCAGTTGGATATGGAAATGAGCTTCCTAGATCAGGAAGAAATTCTAGCTTTGAATGAGGGCCTAGTCTGCCACATTTTTGAAACGATCAAAGGCCTTAAACTCCCCCGCCCCTTCCCCCGCCTAACCTATGCTGAAGCCTTAGATCGCTATGGCACCGATAAACCCGACACTCGCTTTGGCCTGGAATTAGTGGATGTCTCGGATATCCTCAAAGATTCGGGATTTAAGGTCTTTTCCCAGGCCGTGGCCAGTGGTGGAATCGTCAAAATTCTCCCAATTCCTGGCGGAAATGAGCAAATCTCCAATGTTCGCATTAAGCCCGGTGGTGATTTATTCCAAGAAGCCACAACTGCTGGAGCCAAAGGGTTAGCCTATATCCGGGTGCGCGAAAACGGGGACATTGACACCATTGGCGCGATTAAGGATAACCTCAGTCCAGAGCAAAAAACAGAACTTCTCGCCCGGACTGGAGCCACATCGGGGCATTTACTCCTGTTTGGGGCAGGGGAAACCAATACCGTCAATAAAACCCTGGATCGCTTACGGCAAGTGGTTGGCAAAGAATTTGGCCTGATAGATGCCAATCGCAACAATCTGCTGTGGGTTGTGGATTTCCCCATGTTTGAGTGGAACCCAACGGAAAAACGCCTAGAGGCTCTCCACCATCCCTTTACCGCTCCTCGCCCGGAAGATATTAAAGACCTCAAAACTGCGAAAGCCCAGGCCTATGATTTAGTCTTGAATGGTTTTGAAATTGGCGGCGGTAGTGTGCGGATTTATCAGTCAGACTTACAAGAACAGGTCTTTGAAACCATCGGATTAACGCCCGAAGAAGCTCACGACAAATTTGGCTTTTTACTCGAAGCGTTTGAATATGGTACACCGCCTCATGGGGGAATTGCCTACGGATTGGATCGGTTAGTCATGCTCTTGGCAGGTGAAGACTCCATTCGGGATGCCATTGCCTTCCCCAAAACCCAACAGGCTCGGTGTTTACTCACGGGAGCACCTGCGAATGTTGCGAGTCAACAACTCAAAGAACTCCATGTCACCTCAACCCATCGCCCAAAACCCAACTAGAAGACGTTAAACCCTAGCTTAATGGCGTTACCCAGACTGATCTGAACTCGCAAAGGGATTAAAAGTTCGTTCTAATCTGCTTTTTAGTCAGTGGTCGATGGGTAACGCCAGAAATCGGGGAGGAAATTACCCCTTAGAAGCTGAAGGTAAGGTTGGGATGATATTCTGCACCCCGATAAACAATCCCTTGGTCTTTGGGGGCAGGAGGGTTGAGGGCCTGGTGGGGATGATATTCGGCTCCCCGGTAGTGGGCAACTGCGGCCGTTTCTTTAACATTCAGGTGGGCGGGATTGACCTCATAGGTTACGCCACGATAGGTCAGTTTCATAAAATCACCTCAAATTATGCTAGGGAAGATTATTAATCATGAGGCGCGTTCCTTCGGGATAATCCCTACTTCCGTCTTCCAAAAATGGAGATGAACGACTGTTTCTGTATCTAATTTAACAGTTTGCCAATTATGAGAGCAACCTGCAGACAAAACTTAATATAATTTGCGAAGTATATATGCGCTACAGCCCTTACGATGAACTACCATGCGGGCAGAGGGGCCTGGAAACACGATGGATGAAGCAATAACGTCTCATGGGGCGGCATTGATTCGGGCAATCCCTGATCAACTTTGAACCAATGCAACGGTACACAGCCTAATTCTGAGAGGGGCGGCACTTTAAGAGATTCGTGGTACGCATTAAAGAGGGAAGTCGGCTCATAATCCGTGTAGAAAGATTGCTTGCTTTGAGAGTAACCAAACCCAAGAACAGACCAATAAGACGATTCAAAAAGCGATTTGCTCTTCATACCTTGTTGTGGCATCAATATCCTTAATTTCACCGATAACTTTTTTTATAGCTTTTCTGGATCACTGTTTTCTACATTTTTCTGTATGTGCCAGACTGGCAATATGATAAGCCTTGTTTCCAAGAAAGAATCTAATCGTTAACTTGAAAAGTCGCTCATCATTTACATCCATATCTATCCAGAAAAATAAGCTTCCTCTGGCTTTGTTAATCTAACGGTGTCCATCACCTGCCGCAAATAACCTAGAACGCTAATAAATGAACTTTCAATGGTCAGGTGCATGGGCGTTGTTAGACCTCAACTGAAATTAATAATCAAGCTCTATAGCAAGAATTTCCCGTGTTCCAGTGACAGGATTAATGCGATAAGTAGTTCTAGTTCTGTTTCTGATCTTCTCTTAAATCTGAGGTGTTGACTGGTTATATACAGTTACAACTTGAGGAGTAGATGCATCCCTAAAATCTATGCCGAGAAACTGTTTTCGGATGCTGTGCGTTTCAGGCTTTTCAAGAATTGCAGTGATTCTCTCTAAGTGAAATAGCTCAACAGATATAGCAAAAGTAATGATTCGTGAGATTAGTATGGAATTATTTGTGCTTGTAAACTTTTGATTCCAGCCTAGACTTAATGAGGGGGTATTCCTTGTTAGGGCCTACGATGATCAATCATTCTCACAAATCAAGACGGACTGCTATATATTCTCAGCAGATTTGTGGAGTTCTTGACGCTCTGCAAGCCGGAGTTCTTGATTAGTTACAAATACCAATGCATCTGTGTTGTTGGTATTTACACCCTCTAGATCACTGAGAAATTTGTCCTTTATTTCCTTACAATCTTTCTGACCTCTTGGAAAATAGACAGCCATAATCCACTGCTGACCATCTTTCTTGGAAAGAGCATCTTTTTTACCATCTTTACCGGCTAATGGATGGCTAGGATCCAAGCTTTCATAGCCTTCGTGGAGTAAGATTTGTGCTGCTAATCGCTCCGAGGAAGTCTGACCATTTATCCACTCACGTAGCCTGTGCCACGTCTCATCCCACCTATTAGGCATATTAGCATATCACTTCAATCCCTATCTTCTTAAAATTTAACAAAATTTTGATGGTAGCTATTTTTACCTCAAGGTGGATTTCCTGTCACTAGATTCAGAGGTCTAACTAGAGATTATACAGAAACTTTCCAGATACCAGATCCAATAAGTTTTTCATGAAAAAATCTTGTTATCTGACTATAAAATAAAGCCATAGGTCAAGCATCCATGCGTGGAGCTTAAATGTTTGGAATCTTTGGATTCTTGAGTCCAGTCTTCAAGTTTAGAGCTAGAGCCTTGAAACTAAGATGCCCAGGCCAAGAAAAATTGGTTGGGAAACATTAATCGCAGCAAAACAGTCCCGCAACCTAGGCAGCCGAGTAACAGGGAAAACCGCCCACTGAGCCTGATCTTTTTTACCGGAGATGGTCATAATAAGTTAGATTCCTTGCTGATCAATGCCTTGGGTCGTTTTTGGCCTAATTTCCCAGCCCGTTTGATTCTTGTGTGCCGGAGTTCTCCATGACTGTTACCACTGCCCCACAACCCAGTGTCAATGATGAATTACGCTTAGTTCCCGAAATGACTGGGGGGAGAGTACCCTTCACACCCAAAAACCATCGCCGGATTCTCTGTATCTTTCCCCGCTACAGTCGGTCGTTTGGTACCTTTCACTACGCCTATGGGTTGATGGGAACTGTGCGGGCCTTTATGCCACCCCAGGGAATTTTACTGGTTGCTGCCTATTTGCCAGAGTCCTGGGATGTCCGCCTGGTTGATGAGAATGTTCAAGCGGCAACTGATGCTGACTACGCCTGGGCTGATGTGGTGATTACCAGCGGGATGCACATTCAACGGCCACAAATTAATAATATTAACGCTATTGCCCACCGCCACGGAAAACTCACGTGCCTCGGTGGCCCCTCAGTTTCCGCTTGTCCTAGCTACTATCCGGATGTGGATATTTTGCATCTGGGCGAATTGGGGGATGCCACGGACAAAATGCTGACCTACATTGACGAATTTGGCTCACAGCGGCCGACTGAGCAGATGATTCTAGAAACCGCAGCCCGGCTGCCCCTGAACGAGTTTCCGACACCGGCCTATCATCTGGTGAATATGCGGAATTACTTTTTGGGTAGTGTTCAATTTTCCAGTGGTTGCCCGTTTCGCTGTGAATTTTGTGACATCCCCGAACTCTATGGCCGCAACCCGCGCCTAAAAACCCCCCAACAAATTACGGCTGAACTGGACAATATGCTGGCTTCCGGTAATCCAGGGGCTGTGTATTTTGTCGATGATAATTTCATTGGCAACCGCCGGGCGGTGACGGAATTACTCCCGCATTTGATCCAGTGGCAGAAAGATCGCGGCTATCCAATCCAATTTGCCTGTGAAGCGACCCTCAATATTGCCCAAAGTCCCAAGCTTTTGGAGATGATGCGAGAGGCCTATTTCTGTACGGTTTTCTGTGGGATTGAAACGCCGGAACCGGAAGCTCTGCGCGGGATTAATAAAGACCAGAACCTGAGTATGCCCATCCTCCAGGCCATCCAAACCCTGAACAAATACGGCATGGAAGTGGTTTCAGGAATCATCATTGGCCTGGATACGGATACGCCCCAAACCGGAGAGCGGATTCTCGAGTTTATTCGCGCTTCCCAAATGCCGACCCTGACGATTAACCTGCTCCATGCCCTGCCCCGGACTCCTTTATGGCGGCGGTTAGAAGCAGAGGGACGGCTCAATGACGATGAATCGCGGGAATCTAATGTCGAGTTTCTCATGCCCTACGAAGACGTGGTGGAGATGTGGCGGCAGACGATTACCACAGCCTATGAGCCGGAATTTCTCTATGAGCGGTTTGCCTATCAAATGGAGCATACCTATCCGAATCGGATTGCGGTTCCGGCCAGCCCAGCCCGAGTCAATCGGGAAAATATTCTCAAGGGCTTACGGTTGATGAAAAATATCCTTTGGAATATTGGGATTACGGGCAGCTATCGAGATACTTTTTGGAAACTGGCCTGGCCTGCCTTGAAGCAGGGCGACATTGAAGGTTTGATTCATGTGGGCGTAGTCGGACATCACCTGATTCAATTTGCTCAAGATTGCGCCCGCGGCGATGAGGCGGCTTCGTTCTATGCCCAACGTCTCCGGGATGACCAGGCCAAGCAAGTCGAAAAAATGGCCCAGCCCGTTAGTTCCGTCTCTTAGTGCCATCCCTAGGGACGCTCATGGAGAAACCAACGGTCAAGATGTAAAAGAGCATGGGCTTGATGACGGGGGGCAATACCAGAAGCATCCAAGGTATAAGGCGCAAGGGTGTACTGTTCCCAGGCCAGTTGCCAAGCTTCTGCTGGGGTTTGGGGAGGCTGACCGACTTGGAATTGCAACATTGTGCCATAGTGACAAACCAGGTTTGCTTGATACTGCTCCTGCCAGCGTTTTAAGAAGGTCATCGCCACGTCACTTCCCACTTGGCAGGCTCCAAACCAATGTAAATAGGCGAGGCATTCCCAACTATTCGGGGTGGGCAAGAGTACCAGAGCTTTCATCATTCCCGATTCAAACCAATCTAGATAGCTGGTGTTAATTTCAGGGGTTATTTCTTGCTCCAGAGAGTAGTTAATTTCCCAATTCCATAACCATTGTTCTAGGGCTTTGTGGGAGCGGATTGGCAGATTGGCCTGGAAGGCTTGCAGTTCGGTTGGGCTAGGAGCTTGTCCGAGAACCCTTGTGGTGGTAGCCAGGCCATAACTCAGTTCCGCCTCCCAGTCCTGATCTGTGAGGGCAGGTTCACTGGACAACAAGGGTTCTAGATCGACTTCAGGCACCCTGGCAATAATCTGATTAGGAGAAATGGCATTGTGCCCCCTGGCCTCAGCTTCTTCTTGATAGTAAAAACGAGAAAATAAGTCAGCCATCCGCACATCCTGGGCCCAATTTTGCGAGTAGGCTCCCCACAATGTTGTAATGACCGGATATCGCTGCGTCTGTTCTCGATAGCCGTACATTAACCGCCAGGCCGCAATATCTTGATCTGATTCAATAGCAATGGCTAGGGCCTTCTGGTCAGACTCAGGAATCTCTAGGTCTAGGACAAGTTGCCCTCCTAAGGTGGTGTTGGCGATCAGATCAGTAAGTTCGACGGGATCATTCAGCATGGCAGGCCTGGGGCAATCGTGTTGGGCGATTACATCCTAATTCGGTTGTAATTCTTGGGGAGTTATGGTCAGGTTAATCCGCTTGCCTTGGCGTTCGACTTCTAATTTCACAGTCCCATTTTCGGGGGTGGATTCCACTTGTTCTTGAATCTGGCGGGCCGTCGGTCGATCTTGATTATTGATCTTGGCAATCCAATCACCGGGTTGAACGCCAGCTTGGGCAGCGGGTGAATTATCCACAACCGCAATGACGAGGACTCCCTGCTCTTGTTTGATTTGCCAGGCCGGGTTTGCCTGATTTACCTCATCTCGAATGGCCGCAGAAAGGTTGACCATCCGAATCCCTAAAAATAGGTGGCGGGCCTGGCCGGTGGCGATAATTTGCTCGGCAATCCGTTTGGCTGTATTGATTGGAATGGCAAAGCCTAAGCCTTGGGCCCCTTGAATGATCGCCGTATTCACCCCGACCACAGCCCCCTCTTGGTTGAGTAATGGTCCACCGGAGTTGCCTGGATTAATTGCAGCATCGGTTTGGATATAGCTAACCCGTTGATCGGCGGCCCCAATTTGATCACTAGAGCGGCCCATGGCACTGATGATTCCGGCTGTAACAGTATTGCTGAGGCCGAGGGGATTACCAATCGCAATAGCCCACTGTCCTGGCATCAGTTGATCGGAGTTACCAACGGGCAGTGTCGGCAAGTTTTTAGCGGCAATTTGGACTACAGCAATATCGGTTAAGGGATCGGCCCCCAAGACTTGCCCAGGAAAGGTCTGACCATCGGGTAAGGTCACCAAAACTTTCTCACTCCCAGCCACTACATGGGCATTGGTGATGATTTTGCCATCGCTGCTGAAGATGAACCCAGAGCCTTTACCAGTCGTTTGTTCGGGAGAGGGGGCCTGGGGGTTAAAGGGATTAGTGGCAGTAGTGCGGCTGGTGTCAATACTGACGATGGCGGGACTGGTCTTGGCAACAATATCGGCAATAAAGTTGGCGGAGGTGGTGGCGGTTGTGAGTGCAGGCCTGGGGAAGGAAACCTGAGTCGATCCTGACCCCGCAGAATTATTTTGGGGCATTTGGCAACCCACAACCAGGCCCGCCAATACACCTGTCCCCAGCCGGAGGATCCAAGACAAACAATCCCCAGGTTGGGTGGAGTTAGAACTATCGGGCTGATTGGGCATGGTGGGGGTGCTCGGTGGGGCAGCTTAATTCGGGGAGAGGGGCGATTTCGGTTGGGGCCATAGGTAAATTAGACCAGAAATCCAGGTGAGAGTAATGGCCAAGCCATAGGCTCCCCAGGCCCCCCATCGCCAGAGGAGCGAGGAGTCTCCCCAAGGGGCTAAAAGGACTGTGACGGCAATAATTTGGCTAACGGTCTTCAGCTTGCCCCAGAGATTAGCCCCGGAGATTTGGGCTTGATTTACCCGCCAACCGGCAATACCCAGTTCCCGCAATAAAATCAAGAACACTGTCCAGGCCGGGATTGACTGTAATTGCACTAGGGCTAAGAGGGGTGCTAAGACGAGTAATTTATCCACCAACGGATCGAGAATTTTGCCCAGGTCACTCACTTGGTTAAATCGCCGGGCCACATAGCCATCCAGCCAATCCGTAAGGGCTGCTCCTAAAAATAATCCCAGGCACAACCAGCGACTGAAGGGGCGACTATCCACCGCCAAAATCCCAATAATCACCGGGGCCGCCAGCAACCGACTGAGGGTGATCCAGTTGGCAAAAGTCACAACAACATTCCTATGATCACAGTAGAAAAGGGGCGCATTGGGCCTGGGGGGATAGTGGGCTGGACGGAGAAAGGTGGCATGGACTGGTCACGGTTAAACTCGGCCTGGATTTGGCAATGGAAAGATGGAGCTTGGTCGGATCTTAGCCCCGTTTTAGCTCGGATGGCGGCCAATCAGTTGGACAAGTTACAAGCAACCCCAGATTTACCAATTTTGTTGCAGGCCCAAGACCCTATATTCTATTTGGGAAGTGTTTTTGCGGCATTGATCTCCAAACGGCCAATTTTTATCGCCAACCCGGCCTGGCAAACCCAAGAGTGGAAGCAAGTTGAACAATTATTGTCCCCCGTAACCATTTGGACGGATCTAGTCAATTTAGACTTACCCAGTTTTGACCAGGCCCCGCGACCAAAACCCGGTTGGATAATGATTCCCACAGGTGGTTCGAGTGGCCAGATTCAGTTTGCGATTCACACTCAAGAGACAATGTTGGCGGCGATCAAGAGTTTTCAAATGGGCTATGGCCTGAATGTGATTGATTCACTTAATTGTTTACCCCTCCACCATGTCAGTGGCTTAATGCCGATTCTGCGTAGTTTCTTCACGGGGGGGACAGTTAAGTTGCTCCCAGATTGGCGTACCATCACTCAACTCCCGCCGGACTCGATTCAAAATCACATCCTCTCCCTAGTCCCCCGACAACTACAAGCACTATTGGATTCCGGACAAGCCATCCCAACTCTCCAGGCCTTGCAGGTGATCCTCTTAGGCGGTGGCCCCAGTTGGCAGACTCTTTTGGAGCAAGCCCGGAGCCAAAATCTCCCCCTCTCCCCCTGCTATGGCATGACCGAAACCTTGGGTTTAATTGCGCGTATCCCAGTGGTCGAATTTCAGGAAACCCCAACTGCCGCCTATCAAGTTTTACCCGATGTTTCTCTAGATATTCTCACTCCTGATCCGGCCGGTATTGGGACGATAAAACTGCAAACTCCGGCCTTAATGGTGGGCTACTACCCAGAGCGATTAACGACCCCAGGCCTGATCACCGGCGATTTAGGCAGCCTCAATGGGAATCAGCAATTAACGCTACAGGGCAGGCAACAACGGCTGATCATTACAGGCGGTGAAAAAGTCCAACCCGAAGAAGTAGAAGTGGTCATCCAAAATACGGGACTGGTGGAGGATGTCTATGTCTTTGGTCAGGCAGATGCAACTTGGGGGGAAATAGTGACAGCGATGTATGTCCCCGCGGGGCCTGGAGTGACAGAAGCAGTTCTAAAAGCCGCCTTAGCCGGACAACTGAGTCGTTATAAACATCCCCAACAATGGCAAGCGGTGACCAAACTCCCCCGGACTCCCCAGGGCAAACTGCGCTATGAACAAGCTCAAGGGCTGGCCAAAATGTCCTGCTGATGCCCTCTGTCCCAGGCCAACACGGTTCACGCTATACAATTAAAAAGCTGTTTTGCCCAATCCCTGGCTCCCTGGCTGGCCAATCCATGACTGACATCAACACTACCCTTTTAGATGGAAAACAACTGGCAACCGCCCTTGAATCCGAACTGATTGGAACGATTCAGGATCTGAGTGCTAAAGTGGGTCGTCCCCCCGGCCTGGCGGTGATCATGGTGGGGGATAATCCAGCCAGCGCCGCCTATGTCCGCAATAAAGAACGGGCCTGTGAACGGGTGGGGATTGTCTCCTTCAGTTCCCATTTGCCCGCCGGTGTCACCCAGTCCGAGTTAGAACTGTTAATCGACCAGCTCAATAACGACCCGCAAGTGGATGGGATTTTATTGCAACTGCCCGTCCCGCCCCACTTAGATGACCGCACCCTCCTCTATAAAATTGCTCCCGATAAAGATGTGGATGGCCTGCACCCGGAAAACTTGGGGCGATTGGTGCGGGGAGAGCCGGGCCTGCAAAGTTGTACACCAGCTGGCGTAATGCGCTTACTCGATGCCAATGGGATTTACGTTGCGGGTCTCTCGGCAGTAGTCGTGGGTCGGAGTATTTTAGTCGGTAAGCCTCTGAGTTTAATGCTCCTAGCAGCCAATGCCACAGTCACGATGGCCCATTCGCATACCCATGACCTAAGCTCAGTGACGCGGGCGGCGGATCTGGTCATTGCGGCGGTGGGTAAGCCTAATTTAATTAACGCTGGGATGATTCGCCCCGGAGCCATTGTTGTGGATGTGGGCATCAATCGGATCGAAGGGGCCGCTGGAAAATCAATCTTAATCGGGGATGTGGATTTCCAGGCCCTCCAGGGAGTTGCCAGCTTTTTAACCCCAGTGCCAGGGGGGGTGGGGCCAATGACCGTGGCCATGTTGCTGCACAATACAGTATGGAGCTATCGAGCGCGTCACGGGCTACTTTAGGCAAGATTTATTAAGTCAGGCCGCCCCAAACCCAGGCGTTTGTGATAGTTGGCGCAGATAAGAGGATGTTAGTGATGATCTCAGCCGAAAATTTACAGGTTCAAGCCGCACCGGCCTCCAGGGAAAGTGGGGTTGAGTTTAATCTGAAAACCTATCTGCAAGACCGCAAAGCCTTGGTCGAACAGGCCCTTGAGGCTTCCATTACTATCACCTATCCCGAAAAAATTTATGACTCCATGCGTTATTCCCTGTTAGCCGGGGGGAAGCGGTTACGGCCCATTCTCTGTTTGGCGACCTGTGAGTTGTTGGGGGGAACCCTTGAAATGGCCATGCCCACCGCCTGCGCCCTAGAGATGATCCACACCATGTCTCTGATCCACGATGATCTCCCGGCGATGGACAACGACGACTACCGGCGCGGCAAACTGACTAATCATAAGGTTTACGGGGAAGACATTGCGATTTTAGCCGGGGATGGCTTACTGGCCTATGCGTTTGAATTTGTGGTGGAAAACACCGTTGGGGTCAAGGCAGAAAAACTTTTGAAGGTCATTTCCCGGTTAGGTCATGCGGTGGCGGCCACGGGCCTGGTCGGGGGGCAGGTGGTGGACTTGGAATCGGAGGGGATCACAGAGATCACCATCGAAACCTTGAATTTCATCCACTCCCACAAAACCGGGGCATTACTCGAGGCCTCAGTCTTATCGGGGGGGCTATTAGCTGGCGCAGAGGGGGATGCGGTGCAGCGCCTGACCAACTATGCCCGCAATATTGGCCTGGCGTTTCAAATTGTGGATGATGTTTTGGATATTACTTCAACCCAGGAAGAACTGGGCAAGAGCATTGGTAAAGATATCCAGGCCCAGAAAGTCACCTATCCCAGTCTTTGGGGGATTGAAGCCTCACGGGTCGAGGCCCAACGCCTTGTGGATTTAGCCAAGGCCGAACTCAGTCCCTTTGGTGCCGCTGCTATTCCTCTCCAGGCCATCGCCGACTTTATTACCGCCCGCACCCACTAGCAAGCTAGACTTAGACCCAAAGACACACTAAGGTAGGATGGGCAGCAATAGCCTTCACCTCAGCGATGAACCAGCTATGAATGTTTTAGTGCAAATTCTCCACAACGACTTACTCTGGTTGGCTTTGGCCGCAAGTGCAATTGCCCAAATTCTCAAATTATTGATTGATGTGATTCGTCATCAAAAACTGAATTTTCGCGTCCTTGTGGAAACGGGAGGGATGCCCAGTTCTCATTCAGCCTTGGTCACGGCCTTGGCGACTGGAGTGGGCCTGGAAAAAGGCTGGGAAAGTGTGGAGTTCGCCATTGCCATCATTTTTGCCTTCATTGTCATGTACGATGCCGCTGGGGTGCGCCAGGCCGCTGGGAAACAGGCCCGGATTTTGAACCAAATTGTCCAGGAATTTTTCGAGGATAATCACGAGTTAGCCCAATCCCGCCTGAAAGAACTCTTGGGCCATACCCCCATTCAAGTGATTGCTGGCTCAATGTTGGGAATTGCCATTGCTGTGTTTGGGTTGCCCGTGTTCTCCTTTGGCTAAGGCCGGGTGAATCATGATCCAACTGGGAACCACCATTGCCGCCATTGCCACCGCCATTGTCCCGGAACAGGGCAGTATTGGCATCGTTAGACTATCGGGGCCAGAAGCGGTGGCCATTGCCCAACAGATTTTTCGGGGCGGACGAGACAGGGCCTGGTCAAGCCATCGGATTTTGTATGGTCATGTGGTTGATCCAGCCAGCGCAACCCTGGTTGATGAAGTCTTGCTTCTAGTCATGTTAGCCCCCCGTTCCTACACCAAAGAGGATGTGATTGAGTTTCACTGTCATGGCGGATTAATTCCTGTTCAGCAGGTCTTACAACTCTGTCTAGCCCAAGGAGCCAAATTAGCCCAACCCGGAGAATTTACTTTGCGGGCTGTTTTGAATGGTCGTTTAGATGTTATCCAGGCCGAGAGTGTTGCGGATCTAGTCGGTGCGAAATCTCCCCAGACCGCGCAAATGGCCCTGGCCGGACTCCAAGGAAAACTGGCCCAACCGATCCGCGCAATACGATCTGCTTGCTTGGATATGTTGGCGGAAATTGAAGCTCGGCTTGATTTTGCGGATGATTTGCCACCGCTTGGGGAAACAGCCCTTCAAACCCAATTAGCTCACCTCCTCCAGCAGCTAGGGGAGATTCTCAGCACGGCTAATCGGGGGGAACTCTTACGAACGGGGTTAAAAATTGCCATTGTTGGCCGCCCTAATGTGGGGAAATCTAGTTTGCTCAATGCCTGGAGTCGGACAGATCGGGCCATTGTCACAAATTTACCGGGGACAACTCGGGATGTGGTGGAGTCTTCCCTGGTGGTGGGAGGAATTCCGATTCAAGTGTTGGATACGGCGGGGATGCGGGATACTGAGGATCAGGTCGAAAAAATTGGGGTCGAACGTTCTCGCCAGGCTGCCAGTCACGCTGATTTGGTTCTATTGGTCATAGATGCCCAGACCGGGTGGACTCAAGCAGATCAAGTCATTTACGAACCTCTAAAATCTCGGCCATTGCTCTTAGTCGTCAACAAAATCGATCTGGCAACTCCTGACTTAACTGCTATTCTGGAACAATTTCCTTGCCACGTCAAAACCGCCGCCGCCCAAGGAACCGGAATTACAGAACTCGAACAAGCTATTCTGGAGCAGGTTCACCAAGGGCAAGTGACGGCCGCTAATTTGGATATTGCGATCAACCAACGCCAAGCGGCGACCCTGACCCAGGCCTGGCAATCCCTCAATCAGGTTCAACAGGCCATTGCCGAGCAACTCCCCCTCGATTTTTGGACAATCGATCTGCGGGCCGCCATTACCGCCTTGGGGCAAGTCACCGGGGAAGAGTTAACAGAATCAATGCTGGAGCGCATCTTTAGTCAGTTCTGTATTGGCAAATGACCTCAGACCCAGGATATGCAATGCAGAAGACTATTTAGATATTTCTTGAAAAATTTTATTTCAGTTACTTAAGGCAACTAACGAACCTTGGTAGTAAAGCCGCTGGCCTTAAATTGTTCCAATTGGAGTGGGGTGGGTTGTTCAGCCGGGACACTAATGCGTAGTTCAAACTCACTCAGGCCTGGGGGAACAACTTCAATGGAACCAACTCGGGTGCGATTTTGCATAACCGGATTACCATTGGCATCATAAATTCGTCCAAATACATCCGCATCCACCACTGTCTTACCGGATTTATTTTCAACTTTGCCAACAATTAAAAAGCAATTAGCCTTCATCATTGTGCCACTGGTGACGGCCCCATCCGCCAATTCTGGAGGACAGTCCTGGTAGCCAACATCTACCAAACGCATTTGTACTACAGCCCAGGCCGGGGGCGGCACGATCAAGCCAGGCAGAACAGCACAACAGATTATCAATAGAACCATCAAGAAAGGTTGTAGGCTAATGGCGCGCATAGTCTGATATATCCGATGTTGATTGAGGATGAAGCGACTAAAACTTAGCCTAGCCCAAATTTCTAGACATTCGACATTTAACTGTACAACTATAATTTCTCTAAGCAACCCACCTCATGCTTGTGCTCAACTGGAATATCAAAATGCAGAACATCTTCGCGGATGCCAAGTTTGGTGTATAAGGCGATGGCTGGCTGATCCGCGTCTGTGGTGTCGGCCTGGACAAAAATGACGTAGGCTCCACGGTCAGCCGCTATCTGCTTTAGTTGTGTAATCAATGCTGTGGCTATGCCTTGGCGGCGGTGGCTAGATGCAACACCAAGATCGTAAATGTAGATTTCGCTGCGTTCCTGTTCATACTTTTTCAGCTCATAGGCGGTTAGTCCACCGACAATCTCACCATTTTTCAACGCAACCAGGCCAATAAATGAGTCATCCGCGAGTAATCGCTGCAAATAAGCCAAACTCGGCCGATTCTGTGTATAAGTGAGCAGGTCATTGAATACCACACCGAAAAGATCGTTAAGTCCGTTCATTAGAACCAGATCATTCGGCCCAAGGCGGTGAACATCTACGGACATAAGCAACTTCTAAAGTGCAAAACAATGATCCTAACAAGCATTCATCAATAAAGTAGAAATTTGTTGAAGCGAAAGCGTTGATCACGACTCACCAGGCCTAGGCCAAGAAATTAAGTATCCTGTACCCAGGCCCCGAAGTAGATTTTTGTCAACTTAGACCAATTGAATCGAGCGCGGCTGTTTCTCAAACATGTGAATCGTGTCCACAAACCGGGCTGTTTTCGATTGGGTGGAGATGACGAGGGATTGAGTCCGGGCCCCACCATTAAAGAAACGCACCCCTTTCATCAAAACACCGGGGGTAATCCCACAGGCGGCAAACAAAACGGTTTCTCCCTTGGCCAGTTCATGGGCATCGTAAATCTTGTCAGGGTCAGTAATCCCGGCCGCTTTCAGTTGCTCTAAATTGCCTTCTTTGGTTTTCCCCGCCCATTCTTTGGTTTTGACAATGGCTGGATCATAGACCAATTGCCCTTGGAAGTGCCCCCCCAATGCCCGCATTGCCGCAGCGGAAATTACCCCTTCTGGAGCCGCCCCAATTCCCATCAAGGCATGAATATTCGTCCCGGAAAAGGCACAGGACAAGGCCGCTGAAACATCACCATCGCTGATTAATTGGACGCGGGCTCCAGCCTCGCGAATTTCTTTAATCAATTCATCATGGCGTTCCCGTTTCATGACGACAACGACTAGTTCATCAATGGCCCGATCCAGGGATTCCGAGAGAATTTTCAAGTTTTCCGTAGCGGACTTAGAAATATCAACTTTACCTTTTGCCGCCGGGGGAGCCGCTAATTTCTTCATGTAGAAATCCGGGGCGGCAAATAATCCACCTTTCTCTGAAATTGCCAATACCGCCATCGAACCCGGCTGGCCATAGGCACAGAGATTGGTTCCTTCACAGGGGTCAACAGCAATGTCAATTTCTAAGAGTTCTTCCGGGTTACAGAATGCCTCAGCGTTTTCTTGGGTGCAAATTCCAACTTCTTCACCGATGTAGAGCATGGGAGCTTCATCCCGTTCCCCCTCGCCAATCACAATCCGACCCCGCATATGGACTTGATTCATCCGGGCCCGCATTGCATCCACTGCCACCTGGTCGGCCATGTTTTTGTCGCCTTTTCCCATCCACCGAGCCGAAGCAATGGCCGCTTTTTCGACCACTTCAATAATCTCTAAGCCAATGACATTATCCACGCCGTCTCAACCTCCAAAGTTTCTTTGTTATCGCCAGCAAAACCGACAGCAATCAACCATTAAGTCTATCAGGCGGGGGTAACGCCCTAATATTCCGCTGATGTAAGGAAAGGGAAGATCATCAACTGAGTTATCCAGCCAATCCGGTCAATCTGACTGGGGGGATGTATGGATCAGGATTTTACGATATGGACTCCCTTAAGCGAGCCTGTATCACCCTCTGTGTAAATTTACAGCAGATTGGGTTCATAGAGTCGTGAATCAAAGAAGAGTGGGAAAGATAGCCAGTTGATGTCAAGTCCAGGATAGAGCGAGGATTAAATGTTCTCTCTGTGCCGCTGTTGTCTTCATCCGACTATGCCGCCAAATCCAAAAGTCTAATTCAGTGACAAATGAGGAGTACTTAGCTTCAGGTGACAACGTTTTGTGAAGACAGCACTAAGTTTTTAACGGTGTCAAATAATTATTTAACGCACATCATGTTTTGAAAAATCAACGCGCCCTGGAGGACTTGAACCCCCGACATCCGGTTTTGGAGACCGACGTTCTACCAACTGAACTAAGGACGCAGGTTGCCTAGGTGAGGGAACGATCAAAACGAGCTTCAATCCGAGCGGCCTTACCAACCCGATTACGGAGATAGTAGAGTTTTGCCCGCCGGACTTTCCCACGTTGAATAATCTTAACACTCTCAATTCGGGGGGAATGCAATAAAAATACCCGCTCCACACCGACACCCTGAAAGGTTTTACGGACAGTAATCGACTTACTAATTCCACTGTTGCGCATAGCAATCACATCCCCTTCGTAGGGCTGCACCCGTTCTTTTCCCCCTTCTTGGATGATGACTCCAACTCGCACTCGATCTCCAACATTGATTGTGGGTAAATCGGTCTTCAGGTGTTCGGCTTCAATGGAACGAATGATTTCTGTGGCGTGCATGATCGTGTTACAACTCGCGGTCTCTAATCATAACCCATTGGCAGGTCAAAATCTAGAGCCTGAATTTATTGTGCCTGGGACATTCCCTGAGGAAGAATCCGGGCCGCCAGGCCACCGCCAATCAGGCCAAACAAATGCCCTTGCCAAGAAACCCCCGGCACAATAGGTAATACGCCCCAAATTAAACTGCCATAGCCCAATAGGACGATAACTGAGAAGAAGAGAGCCACCCAACTCCGTTCAAAAAAGCCCCGCAGCAGGAGGAACCCCAAATAGCCAAAGACTACGCCACTAGCCCCGATGGTAATCGTATTGGGAGCTGCAAATAGCCAAACCCCCAGGCCACTGACCAAAATCACAATCATGCTGACCTCAATAAACATATCCAGGCCGCGCAGGAGTACCCACCAGCCCAAGACTAAGAATGGTAAAGTATTCGCCAAAAGATGGGCAAAATCAGCATGGAGAAAGGGGGAGAAAATAATCCCAGCCAGGCCGGGAAGACTGCGGGGGGCAATTCCAAAGCGATCCAACCCATCCCGAAAAAACAGTTGATTAGCTATTTCAATCCCCCACATCAACCCCACCAGGCCAAACATTAACTGCCCGTGGGTTTTGATCTCCTCCAGAAGGCCCCGTTTTTCTGTGGTCATGGTTTGCGACTAAACGTTTTCCGCTGGTAGTGGGATTAGCCCCTGGAGTCTAACGCTTGGGGGCCAAGAACATGATCATATTCCGCCCTTCCTGTTTGGGGGCCTGTTGCAATTCTGCTACTGCCTCTAAATCGGCGGCCATCCGTTTCAGGAGGGCCTCGGCTAGGTGAGAATGCTGGATTTCCCGCCCTCGGAAAGTCACGGTGGCTTTCACCTTATCCCCGGATTTCAGAAACCGCTCGGCCTGGTTAACTCGGACGTTGTAGTCATGCTCCTCAATCTTGTAGCGCATTTTTACCTCTTTAACATCAGAAGTATGTTGCTTCTTGCGGGCTTCCCGGACTTTCTTTTCCTGTTCGTACTTAAATTTGCCATAGTTAATGATTCGACAGACGGGGGGATCCGCTTTATCACTGACCAAAACGAGATCGAGTTCCTTCTCACGGGCGATCACCATTGCTTCGGAGGGGGCCATGATCCCCAGTTGACTTCCATCTGTATCGACAACCCGAATTTTAGGAAAACGAATCCGTTCATTGATATTGGGCTGATCTTGCTGGCTTTTTTTGATGAGTACCACAGGCGTTAAAACTGAATAGGGATAATAGTGATAAAGCGGAGCCTTGCCCTTCACTAAGAAATGACAAAACGGCCTCTTTTCCAGGCTAAGGCCATTGTAAGCAATAACTAAATGCTCTTGGCAACTATAGGAAAGTCCCTAGATAAAATTAAGAATAACAAATCTATCCCAGCCGATTCCTCTTACCAAGGACTGCCAATCATTGTAAACGCGGCCCAATAGTAGGGGTGATTCAGGAGTCGGTTAGGGACATTGGCCAGGCCTGGGGGAAGTTTAATGGCATTGGGCCGGCTTGCGGAGATTAGTTCACCGTTTTTGATGGAAACCTGCCCGCGAATCATGGCTAGCTGGGCCTGGCGGAGGGCTTCGGCTTTAATGGGGGCCTGGCCCAGTTGCTGATAAAACTCCGTCATTAGGCCTAATGTGCCCTCATCGCTGACGTACCAGAGACTGGCTAAGGCGGTTTTAATTCCAGATTGAACAGCTAGCCCAGCAAATCCCAGTTCTGCTTGCTCATCTCCCACCGCCGTCCGACAGGCACTCAGAGTAAGAAGGTCTGTAGTGGGTAAATTGAGCCGGAGTCGCCGCATTTGCTCCAAGTTGACGCGCCGATCACTAAAGGCAATAAAGGAGTCTTTGACCGAACCCGGATTAAACTCCCCATGAGTTGCGAGGTGGACAACTGCGAAATCTTGCCGACCCCGTTCGGATTCTAGTTTCCGCACTGTAAAATCTTGGTTGAGGAATTTCACACCTCCGCCCAAATCCTGGGTAATGGTGGCTAACTCAATCGGGACAGCCGGTAAAGGAGCTAGATCGGGGAAGGTTTCTGCACCCATCGCTAAAATTTTGTCTTTGCGAATATCGCGGTAGGTGGGATTAATAAGACTCATGCTGGGTATCAACCCCAGAGCATACTCCTCAACCAGGAATCGCTGGCCATTATGTAAAGCAGCTAGGGGAATAGTGCGTAATCCCGTATCCAAAGAGAATAGGAGGGTATCTACTTTTTGGGATTGAAGGTCGGCTTGCAGCGGTTGAATGAGAATTTGATAGAGCTTCTGGGCATTGCTTAAGTAGGCATTAGTGCCAATAAAGCGTGGATCACGCACCTGATTGCTAAATTGTTGGGCTAATTCGTTGAGTTGGGCTTGTGTGACTCCAGGGATGACGTGCCGGATTGGTTCTTGGATACCCGTGACCAGGAGTAATTCCACCTGTTGCGGCCGACTCAGGACATAGATTACGCTAGGATTCTGGCCTGTTTGATTAGCAATCTGAGCCAAAATACCTTTCACTTCTTCTAAAGATTGCGGACGTTTACACAGAGAGCGACCAAAGTAATTGCTGAAGGTTTGGCATTGCAGTTCTTCAAACAAAGCCACTTCAAGGGAAAAGTCTCGGTTAATTAATGTTGTTGGTGGCGGATTGACCAGAGATAAGGCTGATTGACTGTTCTCTTGCCCCTGAAGCACGACACTGGCCTGTTGTTTTTGTTCGGGAGTTAGTGCGCCAAGGGTAATTAGCTCAAAGTTACCCACAGTGGTACTGACTGGGAAGGTTTGATTACTAATGGTGTTATTCGTACCTGTTGTAATGGCTCCCGCTGTCCCATTTTCACTTGTTCCACCAACTACAAAGGGAGCCGCACTATTGATTTGAATCCTAATGTTGCCGTTACTGATGCCCCCGGCTGCGGAAATGCTGGCATCTACCCCATTTTGATCGGTAAAGGTACTTGTGGACTCGAACCTACTATTGGCATTGACGGTAGCGCTCCCCCCGGCCTGGCTGCCTTGAGCGTTAATGGAACTAACTTGAATGGCATTACCAATTAAGCTAACATTGCCGCCATTGCCTGAACTGTTGCTGGAGTTGATTGGACCTGTGGCGATGTTATTGGCGGCTTGTAAGTTAATAACCTGGCCATTAGAGGAAATACTATTAAAGTTCAGATTGCCGTTGGTGGAGCGGAATGCACTGTTGCTTCCGATAATGGTAGCTGGGCTATTGAAGACTTGATTGCCAGATGTGGTGACTGTCCCGCCGACATTTATATTTCCGGTTGTGGTTAGTGTGGTAAGAGGTGTGATTGATCCTACGTTGCCATTGAAGTTAATCGCACTGGCCTGGAGAATAAGGTCTGCTGCCCCATCGAGGGTACTGTTAAAGGTGATACTTCCGGCATTAGAAGCGAGGGTGGTGAGTCCAGTAATGGTGACAGCCCCATTGTAAGTTTGGGAATTCCCTGTCGTTGTAACGTTGTTTGAAATTGCAACCGGGCCTGTGGCCGTTAAACTTGCGACATTAACCGGGCCGCCTAGTGTGATTCCGCCCAAGCCATTCAGGGTTACGTTGCTGGCATTACTAATTGGGCCTGTGCTGACCAAGCCATTGGTGCTAATCATTATGGCCTGACCTGCCGTTGAAATGCTACCTGTGGTGATATTACCGGAGCCTGATGGAATTTGGGCAATAGTATTCAGGTTGATCCCACCAGCAAGGAGAATTTGTAGGTCTGCGGCGCTTGAAAATGTCCGAAGAGTGACACTAGCATTATCAGTCCCGATGATACTAAAACCTTTAGTATTGATATTACCTAGGGTTCCTAAGACAATGGGATCAGAAAAACTCACATCACTGGCTAAATTAATACCTCCTCCTGTACCTAAAACCAGAAGCCTAAATCCATCGCTTAAGGGAGTTAAGTTACTAGAGTTAATGGTTAATGCACCCTGCGTGCCCAGGGTTAGGCTTCCTGTTCCACTGACACTGCCTGCTCCCCCATTGGCCTGGAACGCATCAGCAAGTAAGACAACATCTCCACTGCCTGTGTTGAGAGTACTATTAAATCTGATGAGGTTGGCATCTAATTGCAAAGGAGAACTGAGTGTTGCACTGTTAATGATGACTGAATTTGTAAACGTAAGGTTATTATCAACACGAATATTACTGGTAATGACTGTTGGGCCATTGGCGATAAGGTTACTAGGAGTTACAGAATTCCCTACCGTTGAAAGATTAATTCCTTGAGTACCGGTCAAAGTCACATTTCCGCTAGTATTCAAAGCTCCCGTTGTCAAGGTTCCCGCTGTGAGTAACGAAATGTTCCCACTGTTACTAGTGACTGTTCTGATAGTAATCGGGGTGGGAATTAAGTTAATAGTTGGGTTGGTTATATTGCTACTAGTAGAAACAATCATTGTGCCTGTGTTTGTAGTCAGATCCTTCGCTGTAATACCGCCAGGTCCCTGTAAGGTAATCCCAGCACTACCTGTTGCTGTAATATTTTGGACATTAATAACAGGTGCAAAAATCTGAAATGGGTTACTAACCGTTAAATCATTGGTTACAGTAACACCACTTGGGCTGGCCAGACCAACCAAACTAAAACCACTGCCCAAGGGTGAAAGGAGAGTTGAATCAATTGATAATGTACTATTACCTGTGAGAATAATGCTTCCTGTTCCCGACACACTCCCTGAACTGCCATTGAAGTTAAATCCATTTGCTTTAAGGGCTAAATTATTTGCACCTACATCCAGATTATTATTAAACGTGAGTGTTCCCGCCGTAGATTCCAGCACTAACGGATTAAATACCGTTGTCGGACTAGTGGGAATAATATCTACATTACCGATATAAACCTGACTGCCTATGGTTTTGATGTCATTGGTAATGGTTGTTGTATTGGCACTAGTGGCATTGATACTCAGAGAACTAGGGGCCGTTGTTCCACCGATCGCACCATTAAGGTTAACATCACTGCCTTGTAGGTTGAGTGCACCCATCGTATTGATTGTACCAGTTGTCAGATTGCTACCCGTGGTGGCCTGGATTGGCCCTGTGGTACTGCTGAGATTACCAGTACTGATGTTGCCAGACGTAGATGCTAGATTAATCGGCCCGGCCAAAGTTGTCACGGCAGAAAGGTTGATGTCTGCTGTATTGGTGGTGATGTTGATCGCCCCATTTTGACTAACAAGGGATCCAGCATTGATAGCTCCACCGATACCGGCAATACTAAGAGTCAGGTTGCCATTGCTACTATTAATTGGTCCGGTTAAAATTTTACCCACATTATTTTGAAGTGTTATGACACCATCATTAGAAGCAAGTGTTCCAGATGAAGTATTAATATCCCCAATATTGCTTGTGATATTAATAGCTTGTCCAGCAGTAGTAATATTTTCAGTGGTAATGTTCCGATGAGCGCTTAACGTTAGTTTACTACTACCAATATCAGCTAAATCATTCAGGGTAATGTTACCGTTTGTACTAGTTACATTGATTGCTCCCACACCTAAAAGACTGTTCGCTGCTGGGGTAAATGCCCCTAAGTTGATATCATCGTTGGCTGTAATATTAACTTGTCCCAGGCCCATTGGGCTTGCAATCGTCCCAGAGACAGTGGAGATGTTAGCTCCAGAAAGGGTAATATTGCCGGAATTGCTTGAACCTGCACTATTTAGGTTGCCCGTATCAATATTGCCTTGAGTCAGTAAGCTAATGTTGCCACCATTACTGGTAATTGGGCTGACAATGGGGCCTGTAGTCGTGTTAATAGTCAAAAAGGTGAGGTTACTGTTGGGATTAAAGCGATCCGTCCCAGTTGTAACAGTAATATCGCTACCTTGAGTGTTTAGACCAGTCACAAATAACTGATTTTCAAACCCCTGAATGGTGAGAGATGCATTACCAGTTCCAGTAATTGTAAAGTTATTTGTGTTAATCCCAGGCCCGAATAAAACCAGGGGGTCTGTGACAGTGAGATCACTTGTTAAGGTAACTTGAGTTGAGGACGGGGCCTGACTGATAAAAGCAATGGATTCAAACCCATCGGCTAGGGGCGTAATGACCGATTGATTGACAACCAAGGAGTTATCGGAGGCAAAGGTAATTCCCTTGGTTCCACTCACACTGGCCGTCCCGCCATTAAACCCCACTGCGTCTGCACCATTAGTGAACAGCTCTAGGTAATTGGCCCCAGCAGCTAGAGTATTGCCAAAGGATAAAATGCCGTTTTGAGAGGTTAAAGTTAATGGACTGGTGGACGTGGTGGGATTACTAGCATTAATGGTGACGGCTCCGGTATAAAGCTGATTGCCAGAGGTTGTAATTGAGTCCCGAATTGTTGTTGGGCCAACGGCAACTAAACTAATGGGAGCAAGCGAGCCACCCACTTGTCCATTGAGAGTAATACCGTTCGTGGCCTGGAGTGTGAGAGTCCCAGACGTATCTAATGAACCCGCTGCCAAGGTTCCAGTGGTTAGGAATGCTAAAGGACTATTGCCACTATTCACTGAATTTACAACAATTGGAGAGGCTAATAGATTAGTCGTAGGGTCGGTTTGGCTGGCACTAGTTGAAGCAATGATTGGCCCATTGGTAGTAGTAAGGTTATTAGTAGTAACACCCCCAGGCCCCTGTAAGATGAGCGAGTTATTCGCGCCAGTTACAGAAATATTGTGGCCCTTGGTATCAATTTTGAAGTTATTAACTGTGCTGGGATTAAGGGGATTAAAGCCAATTTGGAGAGGACTAGCAACCGTAATATCACTACTGAGTTCAACAGCAGTATTTGATTGACTTGCTAGGCCAATGAGACTAAATCCACTAGCAAAGTTTTTGATCAGGTCTTGGTTAACGGTAAATAGTCCATTTGTTGCCAGAGCAATCGTACCACCAAGCCCTGTAATACTGCCATTACCCCCATTAAATTGAAAGTTGTTAGCAACTAGAGCAACAAGGTTACTAGTAATTGAGAGTTGATCATTAAAAATCAAAGAACCAGTGGTGGATTCCAAGGTAAATGGCACAGAAGCATTACTATCAGGTGCAATACTAACAAAGCTGCTATAGGTTTGATTACCCCTTGTCTTAATGCTTTGCTGGAGTTGAGTCCAAGCATCAGTTTTTGTGGTTAGAGTCCTCATCGTTAGCTGCTGTGGGCCAGCAATGGAAATTTGATGACTTACATTAGGATCAACCGGCCCACCCGCGGAGTCTCCGGCACTTAAGGAAACATTTAAGCCGGAAAAGCTACTGTTAATGCCGCCCAACAAAGTAATTGCTCCGGAAGCAATCATTGAGAGGGTTGGTTGGTTATTCGCTGTGTGGTTGATTTTAGCATCGGCGTTTTGAAGAATATCACCGCCACTGATATCAATATTGGTAGTTAAGGTAACGTTGGTATTGCTGTTTAAAGCAGAATTGATCAGCCCAACATCAATTACAGATGTACCAATCGCTCCACCCCCAGATGCGACAATTGTAATCGCTGTCGGATCTAGCAGCCAAGTTCCAGCCGCCCCTAAATTTGCCCCTGCATCAACACTGCCACCCAGAATACTGAGGATATTTTTACTAGAGGTTTCAATAAACCCGCCATCCCCTCGAAGCGTTCCCCCCCGAGCCGTAATTTGCCCACTAAGCCTGGTTTGATCCTGTGACCATAAAATTACTCGTCCCCCATCACCCGTGCTGAGAGCATTGGCCGCAATCACAGAGTTGGCCTCTACATTCACAAACTGGGCCTGGGGTAGGGTATTGCCGCCTTGATAATCCCCACCAATCCGAATCGTGCCCCCACCCAATCGGCCATCGGCGTTCAAATTAGCCCGCACTAGACTGATCTCACTCCCTAAAACTGTTAGTGAGCCGCCCAAATTGGCCTGTCCCACGTTGAGAAAACCACCTATAGCAGTCATGCCAGGTGCGTAGGGAATCGCCGTAGTCCCCAGCCGAATTGAGCCATCGGGATTAACCGAAACCTGAGCAACGTGTCCCGCCCCAGGCCCTGTGAGGAGTTCCGGCAAACTTAAAATTGGTAATTGCCAATCATTGGGTAATGAGTCGCCCGGTTGGGGTGTGCGGACATCAAGGCTTAGGAGTTGCCCGGCCTGGGAAATACGGACTAAGCTTTGGCCAGGAACTGCTGCGACCGTAATTTCGCCCCCTGGAGCCGAGAGATTGCCCGTGTTGACCACATTCCCACCCAAAAGCAGGAGGGACTGGCCGGGATTAACACTGAGGTTGCCTTCATTGATAATTGACCCGGCCTGATTGCCTGTAAAAGCAAATCCGAGCGGATTCCCGACTAAATTTTCAAAATTGTTTTTCCCCGTCAGGCTGAACCATCCCCCCCCAAATTCGGCTCCGGTGGCTGTGGTGGCGGCAAAGGCGGCGGGGACATTCAGTTGGGCATTGGCTCCAAAAATAATTCCGGCCGGATTGAGTAGATAAAGATTTGGATTTCCGCCGCTGACTTGGAGCAGGCCATTGATGACAGAAGGATGACCGCCACTGACCCCCGCCAAAATGTTCCGCAGCTGAGGATTGGCTAGAAAATTGGCAATTTGTCCATTGTTGAGACCAAACTCCCGAAAGAGGTGAAAAAGGTTACGACCATCTCCAGAAAATGCCCCACCCCTGATGTTGTACTGCTGGCCATTGACTTCAACAACTGTTCCTGTGCCATTGGGAGCCGGAATAATCTGGACGTTTTGGGCCAAAGCCAAAGGCATGGTGAGGACAGAGCCAAGCACCCCCAGGCCAATCTGCTGCCATGAAATCCACTGCTTGACCATCACTACTCTTGCCCTCACCTAAGTCCCAGCTACCCCAGCGATTCACGACTAGGGCAAGGATATACAGCTAGTTTTACCAAAGCCTTCTCCTCTGGGCAAGACGGAATGGGTCAATTTTTATGTATTTCAGGTTTCCGTAACATCTCTGAAAACCAGTGACCTAAGGATAGAGCATTCTCAGGATTGAGGATTAGGTAATTCGACTGTAGGGGGAATCCCCTCCTCCGGTAATCTAGGAAAAGACGTTTGTATCCACCGCCCTATTTATTAACTAACCCAGAGAATTCCCTATGATTGCGTCAGAGAAAGAGAACTTTACCTTAGGTATGGCAGTGCGGGTAAAAAACTCTGTGTTGGTCTATCACCATCCTGAGCATCGTGGGCAAGCCTTTGACATTCAGGGCTTAGTCGGCCATGTCACAGGTATACTACATGAGTGGCAAGGGCGACCGATTAGTGCAAACTATCCCTACTGTGTCAAGTTCTCCCCAAAGTTTTCAGCTCACCTCCAGGCCAGTGAACTAGAACCCGAGACCGATGCTTAAGTGCAATGGCCAGTTCTCAGATAACTCCCACTGTTTTACTCTCTAAATGCCCCAGCATTCACAGACTGCTTTTTTAGCCCATGATCGGGACAAGGTGGGGCTTTAATACTCCGGTCTAGCCAACCTACGGCCTGTTGGAGCCGACTCAGAGCTTCCTCAGGATTGCTTTGGAGAAGATAGACCAAAGCGGCGGCGGCTTGTTCTTGGGCGCGGGCCTGGGGATTATTCTTGAGACGATGCCAGTCTTGGGAGGAAATCATCAGGGTTTGCAGGAGAGCCTGGGCCAACTCCAAGGGATGGCTGCTAGGGTCAGGCTTAGCTGGAGAGATGTGCGGTTCAAACATGATTCGAGTTTACCCTGGCTTTTAAGATGTTTTTAGAGTCTAGGTGCAAGGTAATGGCCCAACATGATTCCAGTTGATCCGGTTAATTGAAGTAAACGGACTGCTTTTGTTCTCTTCTTGTTCATTATCACTGCCCCTTCCCTATGACCTCTCCCCCATTGCCCCCACCCCATTCGTCTGGAGAGGATTCCGCCCAGGATGCCCTAGCTCAGGCTTTTGAGGAAACTCAATCAAGGCTCCAGGCCTGGCAAGAGAGCTATCACCAAATCCAAGCCACCCAGGCCAAGCTGAGCCAATCCCAATCCCAGGGCCTAGATGCAGAGGTTCAACGCCTCCAACAACAACTGAAGGAGCTTGAACTGGACTTGGCACTGACGATTGTCCTCAGCTTGGGTGATGCGGCTAAAGACTATTGGCAAGACATTCTGAAGCAAGAGAGTTTCTGGCAGTTTCTCCGTTTTGCGGGCATTGGCTTTGTCTTGGGCCTGGTCGTAAAAGCCTTGATCGGTTAACCGCCCCTTGTCGTACCATCTTTCTCCATAACTTTCGGGGACAACCACCCCTAGTTGAGGCACGCGGGGCGAATCCTTATCAGGCCTGGGGATACAGAGCGAGACCGGGAGATTCTGTAACAAAAATTTGCAATTTTGTAAAACTTCTGTTACATTAGTTTACATAAGGTTACAAAGCTCAATGTTAAGAGGGTTTATACCGTGTTTGCTCCCCTAGTCTTATTGGTTCGTTCTTGGATGGGTACAAAAGAATTCAACCGTTTTCGGGGTCAGGCCATTGCTCTCCACGCTCAACTCATTTCCCGAGTTTGTGACCGTCTTGGCCTAGATCGAAACTATCGCCAGAACATGATCCGCTTAGCGCGTGACAATGGCAAACGGTTGGGGCTGTTAGCTTAATTTCCCACTTCTGCTTTGGTTTTAAGGCTCATTGGTTTGATGGTTTTTCCCTGATTTTGACGTTGAAGAGTAACAATTTTTCGATTTTTTGGAGGCTACAATTATGGTTTTATTAATTTCATTGTTTGTTGTTGGTTGGGTTGCGGCGGCCGTCATTGGCACCCAAGCTTATTTTCTCGGTGAGCAGTCTAAGCCTATTCATGAACGCAACTGGCGGTCTGAGTCCTTTGAACAAATTGCAAAATCTGTCACGGGGCAAGGAACCGACTATGGGACTCGTGTACCTGGGTTTGAGGTTGTGGATGCCTACAACAGTGGTTTAATTCCTGATGCTTAAGGACTGAGTGAGAAGGAGTGAGATTATTTCATGCCTTCTGACTGTCTGAAAACCAAGGAAAACTGGAGATAAAAACTAAGGGTTTGTCACAGGCCAGGCTAATCAACTCGTTTGATTGGTTCTGGTTTTTTGTTTGGTAATGATCTACTGATGCATCGTTCACCAGTTCTACCGATCACATCGCAAATTGGGAAATTGTTCATCTCGAATTGACAAAACTACTCTGCCCAGGCCAGGGTATTTCGACCACAATTCTATTTATTAAACTTCACTTGATCTGGATTGTCACCTCACAGAAATTTAGTCTATCCTGAAAATTGGTTAAATGCCTGTCAACTTGCACGCTATCTACGTCCAGGCCCCGATTGAGGTTTTTATGACACCACGCTACAGGATGCTGATTGGGTCTGAACTTGTCCCCGCCGTTGAAGGTCTTTGGCAATCCATCATCAACCCATCTACAGAAGAGATTATTGCCGAAGCCCCCCAGGCCAATGCAGTGGATGTGGATCTCGCCGTACAAGCTGCCCAAAGAGCCTTCCCGGCCTGGTCAACCCTTTCCCCTGGAGAACGGAGTCACTATCTTTGGCAATTGGCAGTGGGCCTGGAAAAATATAGCGATGAACTGATCCAACTCGAAAGCACCAATGCGGGCAAGCCAATCAAACTGGTCAGGAACGGAGATGTCCCTTTTGCCATTGATAATTTGAAATACTTTGCTGGCCAGGCCCGTGTGATTGAAGGCTTAGGGACAGGGGAAGTGGTCGGGGGCTATACCTCAACCATACGGCGGGAACCCATTGGTGTGATCGGCTCCATTACACCGTGGAATTATCCGCTGATGATGGCCGTGTGGAAATTGGCTCCAGCCTTGGCGGCCGGAAATACGGTTGTCATCAAACCTGCCCCCCAAACCCCCCTAACGAGCCTTAAGTTGGGAGAGATTGCCCAGGAAATTGGCTTACCCCCAGGGGTCTTAAACATTGTCACCGGGGGCACAGAAGTCGGTGAGCCATTGGTCATCCATCCCCAAGTCCGGATGATTTCCTTTACAGGTTCCACCACCACCGGCAAACGGATTATGGGATTAGCGGCCCATAAAATGGCCCGGGTGCATTTGGAACTGGGCGGCAAAGCTCCCCTAATTGTTTTGGCTGATGCAGATATTGAGGCCGCCGCGCGTGGAGCCATTGTCGGCAGTTATGTCAATACTGGCCAAGACTGTACGGCGGTGACGCGGATTTTAGTTGAACGCCAGCAGTATCATCATTTCCTAGACCGATTTACAGAACTCTCCAAGCAGGTGCGGATCGGGGAGATAAGCTCCGAGGCAACGGATATGGGCCCCTTGATTTCTGCGTCACAAAAAGAGCGGGTGGCTGGATTTGTGTCACGGGCCCAGGCCGCTGGGATTAAATGTCATTGGCAGGGCGAGGTTCCAACCGTCCCAGGATTTTACTACCCGCCTACTATTTTTGTTGAAGCCCCCACAGATAGCGAGATTATGCAGGAAGAAGTGTTTGGGCCGGTGGTGATAATTAATCCGGTGGACTCCGTTGATGAAGCGATTACCGTGGCCAATGATGTTCGCTATGGTTTGGCGGCTTCGGTTTGGACAAAGAACATCCACCAGGCCTGGAAAGTGGCAGCGGCGTTACAATTTGGTACGGTTTGGGTGAATGATCATTTGCCTCTGTGTTCCGAGATGCCCCACGGTGGCTTCAAAGAATCTGGATTTGGCAAAGACCTGTCCCGCTATGCTTTTGAGGAATATACCATTGCCAAGCATGTCATGTTTGATCTCACAGGTGATGCGGAAAAGGGCTGGCATTTCTCAGTTTTTGGAGATCCTCAGTAAGCTCTGTGGTCGCACTCCGCAGTGATCCTTGTCCTAGGGGAAACATTGATCTTGATCACTACCGATGCACAGTCGAATGTGGGAGCCTTAAGTTCAGGTTAAATAAGTTACATCATCGGTTTTAGAGTAATTTCCTTCGTTGATTGGTAAGCCTTCCATGTTTCAGTCTCCCTTGATTGTCCGGTTTTGGGGGGTACGAGGCAGTATTCCATCTCCAGGCCCCCATACAGTTCGCTACGGCGGCAATACCCCTTGTGTGGAAATCCAGGCCGGGGGGGAGCGACTCATTTTTGATGGCGGGACTGGCTTACGAGTTTTGGGTGAGGAACTATTAAAACATTTACCCATCACTGCCCATGTCTTTTTTACCCATACCCACTGGGATCACATTCAAGGGTTTCCCTTTTTCCAGCCAGCGTTTATTCCAGGTAACTGTTTTTACATTTATGGAGTCCCTGGGGTTGATGGCCATAGTATTCAGCAATGCCTGAACGACCAAATGCTCCATCCTAACTTCCCAGTTCCCTTACAAATTATGGCGGGCGCGCTGAAGTTTCAAGATCTAGGGCCTGGAGAAGTGGTCAAAATTGCCGATACCATCATTACCAATCAACGTCTTAATCATCCTGGCGGTGGAGTAGGGTATCGCATCGAGTGGCACGGCCAAGTGATCAGCTACGTCACGGATACAGAGCATTATCCAGACAAGCTAGACCCCGCCGCGCTTAGTTTGGCTAATCAGGCCGATGTGATGATCTATGATGCCACTTATACCGATGCCGAATATTACTCCCCTGCCCAGAGCAAAGTAGGGTGGGGCCATTCCACTTGGCAAGAAGCTGTTAAACTTGCCCAAACTGCCCGAGTCAAACACCTCGTTTTGTTTCACCACGATCCCACCCATGATGACGAATTTTTAGATGAAATTTGCCAACTCGCCCGACAAGCCTTTCCCAATACGACCATAGCCCATGAAGGATTAATTTTATCTCTAGGTGCTTCTTAATATTTCTGTTTGTTGAGAACAGCCTATCCAACTGGAGTAAGTATCGAGCCAATGGGCCAACGTTCAGTCGGGCCGATCCCTTTAGAACTGAACAAAAATAAATCAAGGAAGCTTGTTTTGAAAAGGTTTATCGGGGTTTATGCCTCAGAATTATAAGTAACGCGATAGTCTAGATTAAATTAGCTAACATTATTTTTAGGCTTGCAGAAATTTTGTTCCTTTGCCAAAGTTGTTGGAAACCAGCCCTATGTTGAGTCGTGTTGCTGATGCTATTTACTGGCTGAATCGGTATATTGAACGAGCCGAAAATATTGCCCGCTTTGTAGATGTAAACTTAAATCTGCTCTTAGATTTACCCATGGTAGGCGAGCAGTGGCATCCCTTAGTTTTGACCACTGGAGATCTGGCCTTTTTCCAACAGCATTATGGGAATCCTACCGCTGAGAACGTGATCCAATGTCTCACCTTTGATAGTCATTACCCAAACTCGATCTATTCCTGTATGCGGGCGGCGCGGGAAAATGCCTCCTCCATTCGAGAAGTAATTTCCTCGGAGATGTGGCTAGAGGTGAATAGTTTTTATGCCTTTGTGCGAGACGCAGCCAAAAGTCAGCCCCAGGGAGATATTGCTGATTTCTTAGCTAAGGTTAAACAGGCCAGCCATTCGTTTACAGGGGTGATGGATGCAACAATGACCCATAATGAGGGGTGGCATTTTGGGCAGATGGGGCGATTGCTAGAGCGGGCGGATAAAACCAGTCGGATTTTGGATGTGAAATATTACTTACTCTTGCCTTCTGTGGAGGATGTGGGGTCTTCCATTGATGAGTTGGGTTGGATTGCTCTGCTAAAGTCTGCCAGTGCCTATGAAATGTATCGCAAGCGGGGACAACATCGGATTACACCTGCTGGAGTCGCGGACTTTTTGATTTTAGATGCTGAGTTTCCCCGGGCAATTCGCTCTTGCTTACTCCATGTTGAGCAGTATATGTATAAAGTTACGGGAACACCAATTGGCTCTTGGAAGCTCCCTGTGGAACGGGTCATTGGGCGTTTGCGTTCAGAGTTGGATTATTTAACCATTGAGGAAATCATTTCTCGCGGAATGCATGAATTTCTAGATCAACTGCAAACCCAAATTAACCAAGTGGATCAAGAAATCTTTAATACGTTTTTTGCATTGGAGGCCGTTGCTTAGGGATATTGTCCTGGAACTTGGATCCAATTCAGTAAATACCTTCAGGATACTTGTGCGTTACTTCATTCAACACCAAACAACCTACAATTACGCCCAGGCCATTGAACTTTTACCCCATACGATCCGCCTCCGGCCAAGGGTTTCTGGGTCACAATTGCTGCATCAATTTAGCTGTCAAGTGTTACCGCTGCCGCAAAACCAAACCCTAGTCTTAGATGCAGAAGGAAACTCGGTTATTCATCTCTGGTGGGGGCGACAACCCACTCAGCAACTCCAAGTTCAAATTACGGCCGAGGTGGAAACCTTATGTACCAATCCCTTTAATTTTGTTTTAGAACCCTGGGCAACCCATTTTCCACTCAATTATCCCACCCTCACCCTCCATAGCCTCCAGGCCTATCTCACCCCACCCCTACCCCCCGTTGGGTTTGACCCGGTTGCCTATCAATTGGCCCAAGATATTGCCCAGGCCTGTGACAGCAACATCATCCTCTTCCTAAACCAACTGACCCAAAAACTTTATGAACACAGCACCTACCAAATTCGGGAAGTTGGCTCTCCCTGGCCCCCCTGTTTGACCTGGCAAAAGCAATCCGGTTCCTGTCGGGATTTAACGGTTTTGTTTATGGAAGCCTGTCGCTGTATGGGGTTGGCGGCCCGGTTTGTCAGTGGCTACCAAGAAGGGGATACCGACAGCACTGAGCGACATTTACATGCTTGGGCAGAAGTCTATTTACCGGGGGCTGGCTGGCTGGGCTATGATCCAACCCATGGTTTAGCGGTGGCGGATCGGCATATTGCCCTGGTGGCGGCGGCTCATCCCCTCAATGCATCTCCAGTGAGCGGTTCTGTGCGCGGATCAGGGGTTCAGTCAGAGATGAGTTACCAACTGGCTATTTCTGTTTTAGCCTAAGGGACTGCCCCAGATTGGGATATGGCGTTACGCAGACAGAACTAGATGAGTTGAAGCTCTAGAAGCCTGGCCTATTTCGTATTATCTAGGGGATCACCACGCGACTATCCATGGGTAACGCTATGCTATGCCGGGTCTAGGCTTCACGGTTCTGATTCAAAGCTCTACAAGGAGCCAAGCTAACAATAGGAGATCTGAGCAAAAGGTGTCAAAATGGCTAATATCTGCCTTTGTATAAGATTAGTGAGCGGATACGCCCTTTGTCCTGATTTGCCTGACTATGACTGCAACCAATCACCCAAATCTATTTGACCTAGCCCCAGAACATAAACTCTATGAGGGTAAGGCAAAGATTATCTACAAAACCCCAGATCCCCAGGTTTTACTCGCCTATTTCAAGGATGATGCCACAGCGTTTAATGCCCAAAAAAAGGGTGCAATTGTCGGCAAAGGACGGATGAACTGCCAGATTTCCAGTCATTTATTTCGTTACTTAGCCCACCAGGCCATTGCCAGTCATTTTATGGATCAGCTTGCCCCCGATGTCATGCAAGTCCAGGCTGTAGAGATTATTCCCCTGGAAGTGGTTGTCCGGAATCGGGCTGCTGGGAGTCTTTGCAAACAAACGGGCCTGGAATTGGGGCTGGTTTTGCCAGTTCCATTGGTAGAATTTTATCTGAAGGACGATGCCTTGGGTGATCCCCTCCTGACCCCAGATCGCTTAAGCCTGCTGGATCTGGCCAGTGCTGCCGAAATTGCCCAACTGCGGGGCCAGGCCTTGAAAATCAACAGTCTCTTGACCCACTTTTTTCAGGACTGTGGCATTACCCTGGTGGACTTTAAGTTAGAGTTCGGTCGCAATCCCCAGGGCAAAATTTTACTAGCCGATGAAATTAGTCCAGATACCTGTCGTTTATGGAACCAGGCCGAGTCAGATACCAATCGCCGGGTTATGGATAAGGATCGGTTTCGTCAAGATTTAGGCGATATCGAAGCTGCCTATAAGAGCGTTATGGAGCGGGTTTTAGCGCAGGAACTCTGACAAGGTTTTCAATGTTTTCAATTTCGCCAACCCGATCGTTAAGAGTCCTAATCTCAGTCTTAATCAGTCTTTGTGATGTCTAGTCATTTCTGCCAAAACTGGGGCACTATCCCTCCCGGAGGCTACACCAACAAGGCGGCTGCTCGTCATGGCTTCAAGTCTTTTGGTGTTTCATTCCGAAGTGAAATGACTCTCAGGTTAGGCCTGACAACAGTTCATCTCATAGATACACACCTTTCGATCTTGCCAGGTTGTGTCTGCTGCAACTAAGTTCATGCCAATTTTTTCGGCGACGCGCCTAGAGGCAAGATTTTGAGGATGAATGAGACAGATTAATCGTTTAAGTTTTAGTTGACTGAACCCATACTGACAACAGGCCTGGGCTGCTTCTGTGGCTAAACCCTGGCCCCAAAGTTGCCGCTGAACGTGAAACCCAAGTTCAACCATTTCAACTCCATTAACCTCCTGTAAAACTAAGCCACAATCCCCAATCACTTGACCACTCTTTTTCAGAACTAATGCCCACAGGCCAAAGCCATGATCGCGGTATCTTTGGCGATTACAGTTGATCCAGGTTTTAGTCATCTGATCATCAAAGGGCTGAGGATAAAACTTCATTGCGTCGGGATCAGAAAGAACCAGCAGTAAATCATGACTATCTGCTAAGGTCATCGGCCGGAGGATCATGCGAGTTGTTTCTAGTCGAAGCATTGTTGTCCATTGAATGATCAATGTGGCTAGGGAGGACAACTTTAGCACGGAAAATATCGTCTTCAAGCTGACCAATGCCGAGTAATGTTCCGGCTTGATCCAACACTTGATAGGGAGTGGTTAAATTTACGGTTTCAATCGCCATTTTCTGCCCACAACACCAGCGTTTAGCAATTTCTGAGTCCAATTTAATGGCTGGGAGATGTTGCAGAGCCAGGCCTGGGGAAATTAAAGTTGTAGATTCTGGGCTGAGATCACCAAGAGTCAGCGCATTAACCAACTCAAATCCACAACTTTTTGTCCGAACTAAGCTAACTAAAGTTCCCCCAACACCTAAAGCTGCACCCAAGTCTCTAGCGATGGCGCGAATATAGGTTCCGGGGCCACAGCGAATGGATAGTTCCAATGTTGGGGTCGGGCCGGGTTGCCAAGCTAAAACCTCAAGATTGAAAATATCAACCCAGCGTGTCGGGATATCAATCCTTTGACCGTTTCGGGCTAACTGGTAGAGTCGTTTCCCCTCAATTTGAACGGCACTATAGGCCGGTGGAAGTTGATCGTACCCCTTTTGAAAGATGTCTAACCTTTGCCTCACCTGTGCTTGAGTTATTTCACTAGCATTGGCCTGAGAAATAATTGTTCCTGTTATGTCGTCTGTATCGGTCACCAGGCCCAGTTGGATCACCCCTCGATAGGCTTTTTCTGTGGGCAAGTAGGGCAACAAACGGGTCGCAGAACCTAAGGCAATTGGTAACACCCCAGTTGCCATTGGATCTAACGTTCCGCCATGACCAACCCGCTTAAGTCTAAAAATCCGCCGCACCTTAGCCACACAATCATGGGAGGTAAATCCCTCTGGTTTATTCAGATTAAGAAACCCAGATAATTGCAGCCTATTATTCATAAATCCTGAAGCCAACTCAATCGTTTGCAAATCTGCATCTATTTATCCAGATGTGGATATTTAAGGTGTGTCCAGGCCAACTATTTGACAGTCCGCGATAACACTTGCGTTTTGATCCCAATCTAGTCAAGGACAATGTGGTCAAAACTAAAGGAGCTAAAACTTTGTGTCTGAACTCAGCTTATGCTAGAAGGGATACATTAGGATTGCCAGAATTCTAGGCTTGGCTGCGGATATGTGTAGATCTTCTCCGAACAAGCAACGCTCCACAGTCGGATACGTTTTGAAGAGGTTGATTTATGGTGATGTCCACTACATCTGTACCTGTAACGGTCTTGACTGGATATTTGGGGGCCGGAAAAACCACCTTACTGAACCGAATTTTGACTTACGAACATGGCAAGAAGGTGGCCGTGATTGTCAATGAATTTGGCGAAGTTGGGATTGATCATCAACTGGTTGTCAATGCTGATGAAGAAATTTTTGAGATGAACAATGGCTGTATTTGCTGCACAGTCCGGGGCGATCTGATTCGGATTATTGGCAATCTGATGCGGCGGCGGGATAAGTTTGACCACTTGGTGATTGAAACCACCGGCCTGGCGGATCCGGCTCCTGTGATTCAAACCTTTTTTATGGATGATGATGTCCGCTCCCAGGCCCAATTAGATGCGGTCGTGACGGTGGTTGATACCAAACATATTGAGCACCATTGGGATGCGGATGAAGCCCTGGAGCAGATTGGCTTTGCCGATATAATTTTGTTAAACAAAACCGATTTAGTCTCCCCAGAGCAGTTGCTAAGACTGGAAGAACGAATCCGCGGGATGAATGCCCTGGCTAAAATTTACCGGACTCAAAATGCCGAAATCTCTATGGATGCCATTCTGGGGGTGCAAGCCTTTGATTTAGACCGAGCCTTAGAAGTTGATCCCAATTTCCTCAATGAAGTGGCCCATGAACATGATGAAACCGTGGGGTCTGTGGCCATTAGAGAATCCGGGGAAGTGGACGGGGAGCGACTCGATGGTTGGCTGAGTCACCTGTTGCAAACCCAAGGGGCCAATATCTTTCGGATGAAGGGGATTCTCAATCTGGCTGGGGAAGATCACCGCTTTGTCTTTCAGGGAGTCCATATGTTGTTTGATGGCCGGGCTGACCGACTTTGGAAATCCCCAGCGGAACGAAAAAACGAACTGGTCTTTATTGGCCGAAACTTAGATGCTGCAATGCTGACTCAAGGATTCCAGGCCTGCCTTCTTCCATGACTAACTCTGTGCCCAAGTTTCAACCCGTCTTTACGGGGGAATTGAGTGATTATGTCACGGGCCTGGCCTGGTCATCTAGGGGGCTATTGGCAGCCTGCTCGGCGGCGGGAGAAGTTGGAATTGCTGATGGTGAAGTCCTTAAGCTAATTAAACAAGCCGATGGCTACTCCCTTAGTCAGGTATTATTTTCGACCGATGGGCAGTTCTTGGCAGCGGCGGGGCAAACAGGGGATGTCTTCATCTGGCAGCTTGATTCTCAGGCCACGGCAACCTTAATCACCACTCTCCATAATCCGGGAGTTTGGATTGATCATCTGGCCTGGCATCCCACGCGCGCAGAATTGGCCATTGGTCTGAAGCATTATGTCCAAGTTTGGGATGTTGTTGCGCAAGCGGTGATCACCACCTTAGATTTTGCTGCGTCTTCGATTTTGGGACTGGACTGGCATCCTGCGGGAGATTATTTGGCGGTGGGTGGGTACCAAGGGATTCGGGTTTGGACCGCAGCGGATTGGGATGAAGAACCTCAACATTTAGAGTTAATGTCCGCTTGTGTTGGCCTGGCCTGGGCGGGTAATGGGGAGTTTATGGCGGCGGCAAATATTGATCGCACCCTTTCCGTTTGGCAGTGGGGAGATATCAGTCCCTGGGAAATGCGGGGGTTTCCGGGCAAGGTTAAACAACTGGTTTGGTCGGATTTGGCCTCTAGCTCTGGTGCGCCCTTGTTAGCCTCAAGCTGTGCCGAGGGCATTGTTGTTTGGGAGCGAGATCAAGACATTGGTTGGGCTTCCAGAATTTTAGATCTGCATCAGCAGGCCGTGATCACCGTTGTCTTTCAACCCAACAGCTTACTGTTAGCCTCGGCCGGTTCAGAGGGTTGGCTCTGTTTATGGGATCAGGCCCAGGAGCCAATTCAAATTCTTGAAGGAGTAAAAGTCGGTTTTAGTACCCTGGCCTGGAGCAGAGATGGCAGTTTAGTGGCGGCTGGGGGGCAGGTCGGGGAAGTTCTAGTTTGGCAAAACGTTGAAAATATTTCGATAAATAATTAAATATCACCAGTAACCGCCCATGAATCAATCACCAATTTCCGCAACATCTATCCCCGCCATCCAGGGGCAGACCATCTACCCAGAACCTTATGCCTCTCTAGTTCAAGGGCGGTTGAAACGAAAATTAGGGGACTTTTTTGGACTGAAAAATTTTGGGGTAAATTTAACCGATTTGGCCCCCGGTACCCAGTCCGCCCTGCTCCACCATCACTCCCAGCAGGATGAATTCATTTTTATTTTGGAAGGAACACCAACCCTAATTCTGGGTGATCGGGAACTTATCTTGGGGCCTGGGGATTGTTATGGGTTTCCAGCCGGCACTGGGATTGCTCATCAATTAGTCAACCCATCAGCAGAACCTGTCAGATACTTAGAGATTGGTGACCGCAGCCCCAACGATCAGGTTAACTATCCTAATGATGATCTCCAGGCCACCTTAATCGATGGGCAATGGATAATTACTCACAAAGATGGCCAACTCTATCAATGAAGCTACCGATCAAGTCCATCCCCTAACCTAGCTCAGGAATCCCCATTGGCCAGCTTCGTTCATCAATTAACGTCCAGCAGACATTTTTTTCAGCAGATCTACAAAGCCTTTGACTTCATCCCGGAACATAAACCCAGCATAGGCTTCCATCCCGTGTTCTCCCAAGTCCAGGCCCTCGATCTCTTCATCTGGAGAAACTCGAATCCCAATCGTTTTATCAATCAGGAACCAGGCCACTGTCGCAAAAACAACGGTAAACAGGCCAACAGTCGCCACCCCAATAAACTGATGCCAAAGTTGATCTGCACCGCCACCCAGCAATAGGCCCCTAGCTGGCCCCAGTCCCTCGGCATAGAGCTTCCCAGGCCCCGCCGCAAACAGTCCTACGCTTAAGGTTCCCCATGTCCCATTCACCAAATGCACCGAAACAGCCCCAACCGGATCGTCAATCCGCAGTTTGTCCACATAAACTACCGAAAAGACGATAATGATTCCAGCAACAATTCCAATCAAAATTGCACTCTCAATACTGACAAAGGCACAGGGAGCCGTAATGGCCACCAGGCCGGCCAAAATCCCATTGATAATCATCGAAAGGTCAGGCTTGCCAAAATAGAGCGTGGAAATCACCGTTGCAGTCGCTCCCCCAAAGGCCGCCGCCATATTCGTCGTTACGGTAATGTGGGCAATGGCACTGGCATCTGCTGTCATCGTAGAACCGGGGTTAAAGCCAAACCAACCCAACCAAAGAATCAAACAGCCCAAAGTCGCAATGGCAAAATTATGGCCGGGAATCGCTACAGCCCCGCCATCTTCCGTGTAACGCCCAATCCTTGGCCCCAGCAATGCCGCGCCCATCAAGGCTGCCCAGCCCCCGACTGCGTGAACCACTGTGGAGCCAGCAAAGTCCCAAAAGCCCAATTTGGCCAGCCAACCCCCGCCCCAAATCCAATGTCCGGTAATGGGATAGGAAATTCCCACTAACAGCAAGCTAAAGGCAAAGAAGGCGTAGAACTTAATCCGTTCGGCCACCGCTCCCGAAACAATGGTTGCTGCCGTACCCGCAAACACCAGTTGAAAGAAAAACTTGGCTAACAGGGGAGTTGCCGTCCAACTCAAGGCACTATAGACACCTTCATAGGCATCTCCAGTCGCCGGACTATTGTCGGCCCCCATGAGAAAGAAGCCAGAATTACCCATAAACTCGTTACCGTCTCCGAACATGATGGCAAAACCAATGGCCCAAAAGGAGATCGAAGACAAGGCAAAGACAATTAAGTTTTTCGCCAATAGGTTAACGGCATTTTTCGGGCGACAGAATCCCGTCTCCAACATACAAAAGCCAGCATTCATGAAGAAGACAAGACAAGCCGTAAACAGAACCCAAATCGTATTCGCGGCTACCTGCAACGATTGGAGGCTCGTCGCTACCTCATTTAAGTCCTTGGGAACCTCAACTCCTTGGGCTAAACCAGCCGTAGCTGACAACAGAAGAATCACAGCCCCCAGGCCGGCAAAGGTGCGCAATTTCGGGGGACGAGAAAGCCAGAGATTAATCTGAGAACGGCGAAGCAAAGGACGGCGGCGGGACACGGGAATTTCCTCGGTTTTAGGGAATGTTAGGGAATAAGAAAAATCAAAACAGACATTTGCATCATCGGCAACTCGGGGCTGAATTTGGTGTATCAACCGTTACAGATTTTCGACCATTTTCCTAGCTTGATTTTCAGATTAGGATAATGTCCTCCGAACCCCGCGCAGGAAAATAAAGCTACTGCCAATCAGACCCACAACGGCCCCCAACAGCAACAGGATTAGTAACAACCCAGCCCCACCAAGAACGGAGCTAGCTAATAGCTGACCTAAAAGTTTGAGGAGATCCCCCTGTTGCCCTAACCACTGGAGAAGAGCTTGTTCTGTCAAACTAATGCCCCCCCAGGCCAAAAGTCCGCCGAGCATTCCCAGGCCAGCCCCTTGCACCAAAAAGGGTAAATAAATCCAGCGGGGAGTGGCTCCAACCAGTTCCATAATTTCAATTTCTGGTTGTCGGACAACGGCTAATAACTGCATGACCGTTGCAATCACCGCCACGGCCGTAACGGCTAGAGCAATGACTAAAATTCCCCCCAACCGTTGGGCACTTTGACTGAGGGTTTGTAAGCTGACCAAGGCTTTGTCAAGATATTGAACGGAGCTAATTCCGGGGATGGTTTGCACCGCTTTGGCTAATTCCGGGACATCCTCGCCGCGGGTAGCAATAATCTTAAACTCATCCACGAGGGGATTTTGCATCAGGCCTTGGTTTTCAGCAGCGGTGGTGATGTCACTGGCCCCTAAGTCTTTTAAGAGTTCCTGCCAGGCCTGGTCTTTGCTAACTAAAATGACTTGGGCCGTATTAGGGAGTTGCTGTAATTGAGTTTGAATTGATTCCGGGGCCTGGTCGGGTTCCAGATAGGCAGTAATCTCGAGACGGCTCCCCAACTGTTGAAAGGCCGTATCAATCTGGCTGGCAATATTAAAGCCAAAACCAAACAGAAATAACAGCACCGCCACCGTCAAGACCGCCGCCCCGTTTAGCCAGCCCCCCCGCCATAGGCCCAACTGGGTTTCTCGTGCTAAATATCTAGCTCTGGTGAGGGTTTCTGATTGCTGGATCGGTGGTAATTGCTTTAGTCCCATCATGTCCTCTTTGAACGAGCAAAGCTCTACGGTTGAATTAGGATGTCTCGATTGTTGACTGGACTTAACCGACCCGATTTAATTTGCCAGACCGGGGCCTGGGCCATTTCCACCAGGTGGGGATCATGGGTCGTCATCAGCACTGTTAAGCCCTTTTTGTTCAGTTGTTGGAGGATTTTCAAGACTTGCAGGGCATTATGGCGATCTAAATTGCCTGTGGGTTCATCGGCTAATAAAATACGTGGCTGTCCAACAATGGCCCGCGCAATACTGACTCGTTGCTGTTCCCCCCCCGACAAGGTATCGGGAAAACAATTCCCCCGATCTGCTAGGCCGACCAAGGACAATGCTGCCGGAACTCGCCGCTGAATTTCACTCCAGGCCAGGCCACGGGCCGCCAACACAAACGCGACATTTTCAGCAATCGTTCGCCGTTCCAAAAGTTTATAGTCTTGGAAAATGACCCCCACCTGTCGCCGTAAATACGCCAGCGCCCGCCCCTGTAAGCGATTCACAGATTGACCCTGGACTAAAACTTGCCCCCGATCCGGCTGCTCGGCCCCATAAAACAGTTTCAAAAGGGTTGATTTCCCCGCCCCCGATGGCCCCGTTAAGAGGGCAAACGTCCCGGTCGCCAGTTGAAAGTCCACATTCTCTAAGCAAAATCGCCCGGAACGATAACTTTTGGTGACTTGCTGTAATTGAAGAATAGTTGATGAATGGCTCCCTAATGCTTCTGGGGCATGGAGAGGCTGGGTGGAAGAAGGGGGTGAGATGGAGGGCATAGTCAAAAGAGACTCAAAGGGTGAGAGGGAAATTAGCTGAATTTAGATGCGGGAATGCCATAACCGATGCCAAAGTCCCCGCAGGGCAAACTGAGGTAAGACTAACATCCGCCGCCAGCGCCAGGGTTCTTGATAGAGCCGATACAGCCATTCCAAGTGATGATCCAGGAAAAATTGGGGGGCACGAACTTTTTTGCCGGCCCAGATATCAAAACTACCGCCGACCCCGACCCAGGTGGCCTGGGGAGCTAAATAACGATTTTCGGCAATCCAATATTCTTGGCGGGGGACTCCGAGGGCGACAAAGATAATATCCGGTTGGCTGGCCTGTAAATGGGCTTTAAGTTCGGCCTCACTTTCTGGGGCTTGATAGCCCGTATAAATGCCAACCACATTCAGATTGGGGTAGCGTTTTTGCCAATTCTCTGCGGCCTGGGCCGCCACGCCGGGAGCACTACCATAGAAGAAGACTTTCAGGGGGGGATTTTGGGTTGCAGCAAACTTTAACAAACTCTCTGAGAGTTCAATCCCTGGTTGGCGATTGGCCTTGATGCCATAGAGACGCAGATAAAGGACAACCCCAGACCCATCCGGAACGATAAAACTAGCTTGCTTGATCACCTGAGCTAACTGCGGGACTTTTTCGGCCTGCATAATCATCTCGGCATTGAGCGTGACGACATGGAAGCCATCTCCCTGATGGGCCGCCAACCAGGCCGGGTAATTGTCCAACAGATCTAAGGGATAGCCTAAAACAGAAACACGCCGAGGTTGAGATGAGCGAGTCGAAGGGGTGTCCACAGCGGTCAAGGTTAAAATCTCCTATAGAGCTTTGCTCGTTCGTAGAAGCGACCGAATTGTTGCATTCTGTTAAATCTTAGGGCTGGATGGAGAGCTACCGCAACATTACCTACCCGGATTCTGACTCAGCTATGCAACCCCAGGCCTGGGCTAGACTATCCAATACCCAAGGAAAAATGTATCACTCAATACTGGCTAGTAGCAGTTCTGCTTTCTATATCTTCGAGCCAATTATTTCAATCAATCCTATGAGCAGTTGTGAGGTCAATCGTGGCAGAGTGGATCGTTAGTTTAATCGGACAGTTGGGCTACGTTGGCATTGCACTCTTGATGTGTTTAGAAAACCTGTTTCCCCCAATCCCTTCTGAGTTGATTATGCCTTTAGCAGGGTTTGCAGTTTCTCAAGGGAAAATGAATCTTGGCCTGGTGATTTTTGCCGGTGTGGCTGGCACGATTTTAGGTGCGCTTCCCTGGTATTACTTGGGCTACAGGATGAAAGCAGATCGGCTGCGGCGGTTGTTGGATCGCTATGGCAAATGGTTGGGGATTTCCGGCAAAGATATTGTTAAATCGCAACAGTGGTTTCAACGCCATGGCAACAAGGCCGTTCTTTGGGGGCGGTTAATTCCAGGGGTGAGAACGTTAATTTCACTCCCAGCCGGAATTGCTGCCATGAATTTGGGGCAATTTGTTGTGTTTTCCTTGATCGGGATCGTGGCCTGGGTAACCGTCTTGACCTACTTAGGCTTTAGTTTAGGTAAAGAATATCATCTAGTCAGTGATTACATGGATACGATTACAACGGTCGTTGGCATTGCCCTTCTGATCGGGATCATGTTTTTCTTGGGAAAACGATTTTTGCGGCGGCATCAAAGTCATTCCTAAAGATTACTGGCTGTTTGGATGGCCTGGTTGAGAGTTGTTTGCGGGGCCTGGGCTTCAACAGTGATGGGGATGGTGGTTATGCTGCGGTATTTAGCTCGCCCCAGAAGCCTTGTTCCCTAATTTGAGCATAGTCATCGATCATTTCCTTCAGCCCCAAAAGCCTTTCTAACTCGCGTCCCTGCTTAATCGTAATATCACCTCGGCCAACGGCATAGGAAATTTCACCCAGGATCATAAACCGAGACATGGCCGGAATATTATTGGACACAGCAATCTCAATCCGCTCCAAAAAGCTGTCATAAATTTCTTCATTTAGGTCACCCAAAGAGCTTGCCATTATCTATGTCCTCCCGACTCAATACCTGTAAAGTGCCACTTCTAACTACGGCGACCAAGGTGATTTTTTGATCGTCATCCCAGAAAAGGGCATTTTTAATCCCAGCATTAATAAGCCTTGTATCAGCCTCCCTGTTGATATGATAGGCAATCCTTGGAGCTTGGTACTTGGCTATTTTTATGCCTTTCTGAATAGCATTTTTAACATTTCTTGCTTTACTGGTTAACTCCTTGAACTCCCACGGCTCCCCATTAACCAGGGCATCAAATTGTCTTTGCCCCTCTTCCCCCTGCTCATTGACCAACTCCACCTGATAACCTCGACGCGCAAATGCTTTAGCAACAGAGACTTCCGATTCAAAACCTTCGTTGCGATTATGCCCCTGATGAATTAGCACATACCCACCTGTCCGCTCATCAAAGTAGTACTTTTCGTACTCCAGGCCAGCGGCTTCGTATTGTTGTCGTTTTTGGTTAATGGAGTCCATCGAGATTGCTCTTGTACAGGTTCTCAAGGGTTTTGTAACTCCCATATCAAACTTGGTGTGATCTTGAGTGTCAAACTCCCTGCTGCCAAAGAACGCGATATTTTTGGGTGCAATCGATCCCAGGCCTGGGGGCAAGAGCAGGAAGTTTGTAGGATAGCCATAGTGCCGATAGTTTTCTGTCCCGTTTAGATCTGCCCATGTCTGCGTCTGTTGATTGGCAACGACTCCAAAAGGCCTTGGCCATCGAGGCAGATCGGGGCTTTGGAGATCTGGTGGGGCGGGAATATCGGTTTAGTGAATACCTCCATCTCCAACTTTCAACTCCAGAACGCCCAGAATTACCAAAACCTTTATCAGAACGCTGGCAGCGAGCCGCGGAGAATTTTGCCACCTATCCTGAGTTATCGATTCCCCAACGCCAGCATTTAGTCGCTGAAACCCGCCGCTTAATTTACCAGGCCCAGCAAGTTCTCAATCCACCCCCCGTTAAACTTCAACAAACCAAGGTTTTAAATCAAGGACTCAATACCCTTTCGGGCCTGAACAAATGGGGAATTGAGCGGCTGCAAAAGTTGGGTTTACTCACCATTCGAGATTTATTGTTTTACTATCCCCGTGACCACATTGACTATGCCCGCCAAGTCCCGATCCGGGAGTTAGTTCCCGGAGAAACCGTCACCTTGGTCGGAACCGTGCGCCGTTGTCAGGTGTTTACCAGTCCCAAGAATCAAAAACTCACGATCTTGGACATCATCATTCAGGATCGCACTGGCCAACTCAAACTCAGTCGCTTTTATATGGGGACGCGGTTTACGAATCGGGGTTGGCAAGAGCAACAAAAACGTCTCTATGCACCACAGACGATTATTGCCGCCTCGGGCCTGGTGAAAGCCGGGAAATATGGCCTGACGCTGGAGGATCCGGATATTGAAGTCCTCGACCAGGCCGGGGGGAATATTGAATCTCTCACCATTGGGCGGATTGTGCCGGTGTATCCCCTCACCGAAGGCGTATCCCCAGATCTCATTCGTAAATCAGTGCAGTTAGCCTTACCTTACGCAGAACAACTGTCGGATCCACTGCCTTTAGAACTCCGCCAGGCCCAGGATTTGATTGATTTACCCACTGCTCTCAATCAGATTCATTTTCCCGATGATCACGAAATGCTTGGCCTGGCTCGGCGGCGATTGGTGTTTGATGAGTTTTTCTATTTGCAATTGGGACTTTTACGGCGGCGACAGCAACAACAGGCTGAGCAAAAAAGTTCTCCACTCACACCCACGGGGACTTTACTGGAAGAGTTTTACCAGATTTTGCCGTTCCAGTTAACCAAAGCACAGCAGCGAGTCGTTCAAGAAATTTTGCAGGATTTAGAGCAGCCGATCCCAATGAATCGCTTAGTCCAGGGGGATGTGGGGTCTGGGAAAACGGTGGTGGCAGTGATTGCAATGTTGGCGGCGATCCAGTCCGGGTATCAAACGGCCCTGATGGCTCCCACGGAAGTTTTGGCCGAACAGCATTATCGGAAACTCGTGGCCTGGTTGACTCAGCTTCATTTACCTGTCGAGTTACTCACTGGCTCCACAAAAGCTGCCAAACGTCGTCAAATTCATAGCCACTTACAAACCGGGGAATTAGCGGTCTTAGTCGGCACCCATGCCCTAATTCAAGATGCCGTGGAGTTTAATCGCTTGGGCCTGGTGGTGATTGATGAACAACATCGGTTTGGGGTGGAACAGCGGGCAAAATTGCAACAAAAAGGGGTCTTTCCCCATGTCCTGACGATGACAGCGACACCTATTCCCCGGACTTTGGCGTTGACCTTGCACGGTGATCTAGATGTTAGCCAAATTGATGAACTCCCTCCCGGCCGGCAACCGATTCAAACGACAATTTTAGGGCGAGGCGAACGGCAACAGGCCTATGATTTGATTCGGCGGGAAGTGGCTCAAGGGCGGCAGGTTTATGTGGTCTTACCCCTCGTTGAAGAATCGGAAAAACTGGATTTAAAATCAGCGATTGAAGAACAGCAACATCTGCAAACGGTCTTTCCTAATTTCACAGTCGGATTACTGCATGGGAAAATGTCATCAGCGGAAAAAGAAGCAGCAATTAATGAATTTCGAGAGGGCAATACCCAACTGTTAGTTTCAACCACTGTTGTTGAAGTTGGTGTCGATGTACCCAATGCTACTGTGATGCTAATTGAACACGCGGAACGGTTTGGCCTGTCGCAACTACATCAACTCCGGGGGCGCGTTGGGCGGGGGAGCCATCAATCCTATTGTTTACTGCTCAATAGCTCTAAATCTGATACAGCGCGGCAACGGTTGAATGTTTTATCTCAATCTCAAGATGGTTTCTTTATTGCCGAAATGGATTTCAGGTTAAGGGGGCCGGGTGAAGTCTTGGGAACGCGTCAGTCAGGGTTACCGGATTTTGCCTTAGCCAGTTTGGTAGAAGATCAAGATTGTTTGGAACTCGCCCGAACTGCGGCAGAAACGACAATGGCTAAAGATAAAACCCTCCAGGCCTGGCCGCTGTTGTTGGCAGAACTCGATACCCGACACCGGCAATTATTAGGCGGCACAATTTTAACTTGATCAGAGTAATGGCTCAAGCCAACAGTGTGTACTGAAAATAGTTTGGGCTGAGAAAAGTCAGGTTATGGCAACGTTTAAGTTTCGCACTACTACAAGCTTTGAAGCCATTGTCAGCCATCTCAATAAATTCTGTGGAATTAGTCGGGATCTAACCAGCAAACGCTTACACACCATCAAAACAATTCATGGGCTAGGGGGTGCAGACAATGTCACTTTCGACTTTTCTGGGGGAGTGTACAATAGCACCACAGGTGAATTGCTAGGTAGCCTGACTGCTGGGGGCGCGAAGGAGAAAGCCTAATGAAAAAAGCGGATGCTTGGGTTATCCTCCGATTCGACGGGGATGCTGTAAGACTAAAAGATTATGTGGCAGTGAAGGGAATTTATGATAGCGAGGATGCAGCACAGTCAGCAATCCCAAACTTATCTGAAGGGTCTGACTATATTGTGATTAGGTCTCGACGTTTTTTGGAAGATAATAAATCAATGTTCCTTACAAAGGAATACTCAGAGATAGTTCAAGGATTAAAAATTCAGTCATCTTATAGATGCAACGATAAATCTTTACATGATCAATTACAGACTGTTCGAGATTTATGGAATCAGCTTCCTCCATCAAATCGAAGGCGAGCCATTCTTCCACTCCTGTCTCAGTTAACCGAATTAGCTGTAGCTAAAGTTACAGGTGCTTCAATAGTTGATGATCCTCGATTAGGCGCAGACTTGAAATTAACAAGCGGTGAACTAGTCGAGGTGAAAACAATACTCCTTGACCCTGAGCGCAGGAAATCGCCTAATCTTCAGTTTCGAGGAGAGATAGAATTTGATCTTCTGGCAGTAGTAATTTTTGATCCAAACTTAAAAATTGAGATAGCACGGATTATTCCAGTTGATGCCCTCAAACTTCATGCACGCCGATTGATACACTTAGGTGGTGGCTCAATCACTAACCTTAGAGTCACACAATCTTTCTTAGATTATCCAGGTTTTAAAGATATTAATCTTGCTAATTACTCATTCAATGTAGGGTAATCAAGCATTTATTGATTTTGCTAGGCCCAGAAATTTTTATTTTGGCAGGAGGTCTAAGAAATGACAGCAACAGAAGTATTATCTCCAACCGCAAAACCGCTTCAACCGATGAGTGATACTTGGCTTCCCGTGGCCTGGGATGAGTTTGAAGCTCTGGTTAGCGATTCAAGCTATGACAAAACAAAATGCTACTACTACAACGGCCACATGAGGTTAGAAATGCCGCCCGTTAGTCATGATCATGCTGAAAATGACAATACAATGGCTTGGTCAATCAATTTATTTGGCCTGGCTCGGACGATTCCACTAAAGGTATTGTCGAACTGTAGCTATCGTAAGGTTGGGTCGAGGGAGTGTCAGCCAGATATTTCCTGTTATGTGGGGGATCAGGTCGCTGCTGTTCCGTTTGGGAGTGGAATTATTGATCTAAATATTTATCCGGCTCCCGATTTGGTCATTGAAGTGGCCAAGACTTCGTTGTTTGATGACCTGAGTGTGAAGCGTTTTCTTTATGAGTCATTAGGAGTTAAGGAATATTGGGTGGTGGATGTCGAAAAAATTGAAATTACGGCTTATGTCATTGCGGATGAAGGTAGTAACCGAATTCAAGTATCACAAGTATTACCAGGCCTGGCCTTTACGGTTTTAGAAGAAGCTCTGCGCCGTAGTCGAGAAACAGATCAATCCCAAGTTGGGGCCTGGTTATTGAGTCAATTTCAAGCATAAAGTCATAATGATAGAATTTGAATGGAGCCCAGAAAAAGCACAATCCAATCTTCAAAAGCATGGTGTTTCTTTTCAGGAGGCTGCAACTGTATTTAACGACCCTCTATCTGTAACCTTCCCTGATCCTGATCATTCCATTGGAGAAAGCCGCTACGTTATCATTGGTCTATCGAGGTTTGGGCAAGTTTTGATCGTTTCACATACTGACCGAGCTAATAAAGTCCGAATTATTAGTGCCCGAATAGCAAGCCGACAGGAAAAGAGGTTTTATGAAGAAGGAAGTTAAGAGTGAAATGGAAGATGAATTACGTCCTGAGTACAATTTTGCCCAAATGCAGGGGGGTATTCGAGGTAAGTATGTTGAGCGATACCGCAAAGGGACAAACTTAGTGCTGCTGGATGCCGATGTTGCTCAAGCCTTCCCCAATGATGCCGCCGTGAATGAAGCATTACGCCTTTTGATGCAGATTACCCAACGCCAGCAGCCTAACACCACAGTGTAGTGAACGGATAAACTTATGGATCAATCCCAAGTCGGGGCCTGGTTATTACAGCGGTTTAGAGTGATTAGTAGAGTGATCCCTGGCCATTTTTGCTTTATCCTGTAAGACTTCAATCCGATCCAGAATCTCAACAAAATCCTGGCCAAAAGGAGTTAAATAATATTCAACCCGAGGCGGAAGTTCTGGATAGGTTAGTTTCTCGACAATGCCAAATTGAACCAATCGAGTCAAACATTCATTCAGTACTTTTGGTGTTAATCCCTTTTGGGTTTTTACCAATGCACTCGGACGGTTAATTCCCAGACTAATTTGCGTCAACAGATGTATTGTCCACTTGCATCCAAGGCAATCCTCAAACATTGCAATTAAGTCGCTCGTGAAGTTGGAAGAATTTTCCGAACCGGTTTTTACTGATAGTTCCATATTTGTAACTAAAAAGTATCTACACTACTAAAAAGTACCTGCTTGAAGTGCAACTAGTATTCGGTTATCTTGACTAACGAAATACAACACACAGAAATATTAAAAGATAACAATGTTCCAAGTTCACACCGAAGCGACTGCACCAGAGATTTCCAAGCCACTTCTGGAACAAGCCAAGAAAAATCTTGGTATGATTCCCAACCTAGAAAGGGTTATGGCTGAGTCACCTGCCTTGCTTGAAGGCTATGTTCACCTTTGGGAGCTATTTGACACTACGTCATTATCACCGATCGAACGCCAGGTTGTTTATCAAACTGCAAACTTTGAGAACCAATGTGAGTACTGCGTTCCCTGGCACACGAAACTGGCACAAATTGCAGGTATGGCTCCAAACGAGATCCAGGCATTAAGACAGGGAGAAAAATTGGAAGACCCAAGGCTTGAAGTATTGCGGCAGTTTACTAAGTCCTTAATCTTAAATCGAGGAAAGATAGTTGAAGCCGAGCTAAAGGCCTTTTTTGCAGCAGGTTATTCTAATCAACACGCACTTGAGGTTATTTTAGGAATTGCAGTCAAGACCATGAGCAACTATACAAATTCCATTGCCGGTACGCCTCTAGATAAAGCAGTTGAGAAGCTAAGGTGGAAAAAGCCAATTATCTCAATCCAGACAAATACGGATACAGTTTAGGCGATCAAAAAAACCGTGTTACAGAAGATGGAATTAAAATTTTGATGATGATGTAAATATTACTTACTCCGACTTAACCCCACTGATAAAAGCAAAGATATAGCTCAATGCTGAATCAATCAAGTACAGAGGCGAACTATGTCACCAGGCCTGGCCTTTACGATGTTAGAAGAAGCTCTGCGCCGTAGTCGAGAAACAGATCAATGCCAAGTCGGGGCCTGGTAATTACAGCGGTTTCAGATGTCAACCCAATCATAATCGGTCATCCGCCCCAATCCACTCATCCCATGGCCTGGCCGCTGTTGTTGGCAGAACTTGATACCCGACACCGACAACTTTTGGGCGGCACAATTTTGACTTAATTGTAGCAAAGGCTTAAGTTTGGAAGCGATAGGGAGGTTAGGATTGAAACAGGGGCAATCATTATAGTAAGTAGAAGATTTGCAGGCGAACTAATTATGGTGATGACACAAAATTTTCGTTGGGACTTATCAGTTAATAATCGTAACGGTCAACGGGTTCTTGTTGTTGAAGTCAAACGCAAAATTAATGTATCCCCAGAGTGGGCAGCAAAGCTACGTCGAAATATTTTGTCACATGGAACTTTTCCAAATGCTCAGTATTTTTTGATGGTTTTTCCAGATAAATTCTACCTATGGTCTAATGCTGAGGCTGATTTAGAGCCGAGAGAGCCTACCTACACGATTGATGCATCCCCAATTTTTCAACCCTACTTTGACCGGGCAGGAGTAACGGCTGATCAAATTAGTGAAGCTAGTTTAGAGCTTATCATTGCATCTTGGCTTGGAGAGATCATCTATTCCGATCAGCTACCTGAGAAAATTGATACTACTCAACACTGGTTAATTGAGTCAGGGCTTTATGCTGTATCAGTGGGAGGGAGGCTTGAACGTGAGGCGGTGGCGTGAATATTTATGTTGAGACAAAGAAGCAACTCAATTATTGGGAGCTTTTCATCGAGATCCTGCTGATCCAATCATTGTTACAACAGCCAGGGTTCACAACTGCCCAATTGTAACAGTGGACAGGAAAATTCGAGAGTATCCACATATTGAGATAAGGCTATAACGCTGCTTAATCAAGCCTAGTCCGACCGAGACGCAATCCACCCTGCCATCATCACCATTAAAGAAAAGCTACCGTTTTTATTAGATTTAACCCCAGAGGAACGCATCTCCTTACCGAAAATGGGAGATAAAAGTCGGGCGTTTGTCAGTAAAGCCTTAGAAGTAGCATTGCAAAATTCAGATTTCTTACCCTGCTCCTTTGACTTAGGGAAGATGTGACGGGATGTGGAATTATTTCAAGCCTTATATCCTATTTTTATAGCGTTGACCTAATTACAAGAGTTGGTGGACGATACAGTGTTGGCGATGGGGAGTGTGGAAATGCCTACTTCCCCTAGCAACTTACGGCCAAGCCCTTAGGCTAGCAACAGTTCATTGCCATAAAATAGTTTTCAATTTGCAAAAATAAAATAATCACTTTTTAGCAAATTTAATCTTTCACTATAAAACCCACTTTCAAGGAAGACTAAGATGACCTAAACCGACAAACGCGGGGCTTGGCGGGCAATCACAATTAGATAGTCGCTGGCCTGGAGAAGATGCTCTGGCGGTGGATTTATCAGGGTTTGCTTCCCTTTGATACCATTGAGGGTCTCAACGGCAATCAAGAGGGCATCATAGCGAAATTTCAGATATTCATGGGCTTGCCAAAAAGTCGCTTGCATTAAGTCTTTGGGTACATTCAGACGATAAATTTGATTCCCAACTTGTACCGTTAATAGCTCAGAAATCACATTCATGCCCCCCAAGTTGCGAACTGCGCTACTAATTAAATGCCCAGTCATTTCATCGGCAACGACAATATCTTCGACACCCGCAATTTGTAGTTGAACATTATTGTTGCGGTCAAGCAGTTGGGCACAGGTGTAGATGCCGGGTTTGAGTTTTTCAATCGTTAAGGCAGCCAGAACGGTGCGGGCATCTCGATCTTGATCACTGCGGGGTAAAGAAGAATCGGCCAGGAGAATGGCCCGAGAGGCGTGATATATCTCTACTTTTTCCAGAACATCAATTCTGGTATAATCGCCACTATAGAAAAAAATATGGTTTTGATTGATATGTCGCAACTCCAGTTCTGGAAGTTCAGAGAGTTCGGCAACAATGACAATCGGACAAAGATACATATCAGGATCGGCCTGGAGTTCTTGGAGCACCAAAGGTAAACTGCGATTCCAGCCACAGATAATAATATGCTCCCTGAGTTCGTCTAAATCCATGCTTTTCAGTCCCACTCCTGATTGAAAACGTCTGACAATGACCGCAGAAACAATCCCCGTAAAAACTGCAAAGAGAGTTAAGCCCCCTAAAATTACAATAACTGTCACAAACCGCCCAGCCCTAGTTCGTGCATCCCCCCCAATTGGTTCCGCTGAAATTAGTGAAAAAAAGCTCCACCACAACGAGTCCTCGATGGAGGCAAAATCTTGATTCTTGTGGCCTTCTAGCATAAAGATTGCCAGGCCCCCCGCCACAATAATCAGAGCCGTTAACAGGAGGGCCGTAATCTGCAAACGGTAAGTTGCTGCAGCCCAAGGGGAAAATTGATTCAGATTGCGGTTAATCAGGGTAGCGGCCCGCGGCAAGCGTAAAAGGGGTAGCAGTTGCCAGAGGCCCAGGCCTGGGGGAATTGGTAAAATTGCGATCAAGTCTAACCAGTAATGGCGGAAAAAGCGTTGTTTCTTGCGGGCGATGAAGTAGCGCGTCACCAGTTCAGCAATAAATGTCAGGCGAATAACTAGCTCAAGAATCACAAGCGGGGCCATCGGCTGACCTTGTCTGCTGCTGACGACTTGATAAACGACCAAGATAGCTGTGATTAAAATTAAAGCCACCAAAGCCAATTCAGTCCGGGGGGCGTGGATGAGTCGGTCTAAGCGAGCCAAGAGTGATTTTGATACCATTGACACCTGAACATTTCCCCTAAGCAATCACTTTCTTCAGGCTAATATGGTTCGGAATTGTTCTGTTTTCTAAGTTCGGGATTCAGAATCAGCTTTCTGTGGGGCAGAGAAATATCCGAAGAACCCAGGCCTGGAGAGAATTATCAAAAACTATTTATTGAAAAATATTTCGGGATGTGAAGCCCTGCCCCAATTCATTGCCAGGCTCCAGTGCCCCTTGAGATACTAAGAAGTCGTGCCAGGACTATCCTGTGAGTCACCCGCTCTACGTTGCCTTTATTTGGCATCAACACCAACCCCTCTACAAAAGCCGGATTAGTGGGCGTTACCTCTTGCCTTGGGTCAGACTCCATGGAACTAAAGATTACCTGGATCTGATTCTGATTCTCTCCCGTTATCCGAAGTTGCATCAAACGGTTAATTTGGTGCCGTCTCTGATTCTGCAAATTCAGGATTATGTGGCTGGAACGGCTTTAGACCCCTACTTGACTGCTGCCCTTACCCCAGAGGAAAATCTGAGCGAACAGCAGCGCTGGTTTATCATTGAGCATTTTTTTGATGCCCACCAGCGGACAATGATTACCCCCCATCCCCGCTATGATGAACTCTATCAACAACGACAAACCCATGGCCCGGCCTGGTGTTGGGAGCATTGGACTCCTCAGGATTACAGTGACTTATTAGCTTGGCATAACCTGGCCTGGATTGATCCGCTCTTTTGGGATGAACCAGAAATTGTCCAGTGGTTTGATCAAGGCCGGAACTTTAGTTTGAGTGATCGTCAACGGATGATTGCAAAACAACGGCAAATCTTGAGCGAGATCATCCCGCAACATAAAAAGATGCAATTGGCGGGGCAGATTGAAATTACGACAACTCCCTACACCCATCCAATTTTGCCCCTTTTAGCGGATACCCATGCCGGTCGCGTTGCAGTGCCCCAAATGGCCTTACCCCAGGCCCGGTTTCAATATCCCGAAGATGTCCGGCGGCATTTAAGTCGGGCCGTCCATTTCTATGAACAAACCTTTGACTGTAAACCTCGTGGCCTCTGGCCCTCTGAGCAATCCGTCAGTCCGGCGATTTTACCCACGGTGGCTGAACATGGCTTTAATTGGCTGTGCTCCGATGAAGCGGTCTTGGGTTGGACAAAACATCACTTTTTCCATCGGGATGAAGCCGGAAATGTGATTGCCCCGGAGGTTCTCTATCAGCCCTATCGCCTCGAAACCGAGTCCGGTGACTTAGCCATTGTCTTTCGAGATCATCGCCTCTCGGATTTGATTGGCTTCACCTATAGTTCGATGGAGCCGGATGTGGCTGCCCAGGATTTAATTAAGCATCTAGATGCAATTGCAGCTCGCCTTCAGAATCATCAAGACGCGCCAAACACCGCCCTAGCGCAACCCTGGCTGGTGACCATTGCCTTAGACGGGGAAAACTGTTGGGAGTTTTATCGGGAAGATGGCTTACCCTTTTTAGAGGCCCTTTATTCCCGGCTCAATGCCCGCCAAGACATTAAATTAGTCACCGTCAGTGAATACCTGAACCAATTTCCCCCCCGTGAAACCATTCCTGTCCAGGCCCTCCACAGTGGTTCTTGGATTGATGGCAACTTTACCACCTGGATTGGGGAGCCAATTAAAAACAAGGCCTGGAATCTCCTCAAAGCCGCCCGTGACACCTTGGCCCAGCACCCAGAAGCCACTGAAAAAACTAACCCTGGGGCCTGGGAAGCCCTCTATGCCGCCGAAGGTTCCGACTGGTTTTGGTGGTTTGGGGAAGGCCATTCCTCGAATCAGGATGCCATGTTTGACCAACTGTTTCGGGAGCATTTAGCCGCCCTTTACCAGGCCCTCGGTAAACCCATTCCTGATATTCTCCGACATCCCCTTGAGCAACATACCCCCACGGCCGATTATCCGCCCCAAGGTTTTATCCATCCCGTGATTGATGGGTATGGCAATGAGCAGGACTGGAACCATGCCGGCCGAATTAGTGTGGGGGGCGCGCGGGGAACCATGCACCGAAGCAGTCCCGTGCAGCGACTTTGGTATGGGGTGGATCACCTGAATTTTTATCTTCGCTTTGATCTCCAGGCCGGGCAAGCCTTGGGAACAGGGGACTGTCAAGAACTCCATTTCCTCTGGTTTTACCCCCATCAAACCATGCACAATAGCCCCATTCCCTTGGCAGATTTACCGAACCAGGCCCCCCTCAATTATCTTTTCCACCATCATGTCTGCTTGAATTTAGGGATTGGAAAAATTATTTTTCAAGAAGCCATGCCCAACTCCCAATGGCAGCCCCAGGCCCATAGCATTACCTATGCCCTAGAAAGCTGCTTAGAGGTAGCTGTCCCCTGGCAAAATCTCCCCAATATCCATCCCGATTGGCAGTTACAGTTGGTGGTTCTCCTTGCAAATCAGGGAAGTTATCTCGAATATTTTCCAGAGCATCACCTAATTCCCTTGACCGTACCTTAAACTCAGCGATTCACACACAGGTGGGAACGGATTGCAGACGTTCAGGGACAGAGGCTAAAACTGGCTCAGTTTGAGGGGCAGCAACTAAGGTAATCAGAGTCACTTCCGGGGGACAGTTCCATCGCCCTGGCCAATAGGAACCCAGGCCCCGATTCACATAGAGCCAATTTGTCCCGACCTGATGTAAGCCCTCAGCCCATTGCCAATACTGCACCGTCCGCTCACTCCCCTTGGTCATGGCACTAAAGGTGGGTCGCCAAAGTTTTGGGAGTTTTTTTCTTAAGGGTTTTAACCAGGCCACCAGCGGCCCCAGATTGGGAATCACCACTTGCCCCCCGTGAGTATGCCCAGAGAGTTGTAAATCCACCCGCCAGTTTTGTAAGACCTTGGCACTATCAGGATTATGGGAAAGGACAAGCCGTGGCAAGTCTGGCGGTAACCCATCTAAGAGCAAACCTGGATTAAATTGAAAACTCCAAAAATCCCGTAACCCCACCACTGCCAGGCCAGGCCCCAAGGGATAGGCAATTTTATCCCATAGGACTTGGATGCCCACATTTTCGAGGGCCTGGGTGACAATTGCTTGGGATTCAGGGTAATACACATCATGGTTGCCCAAACAGGCGTAAACCCCCAAGCGGGCCTGTAACTGGTGCAAATGGTGGCTAAGTTCATGGATCGGCTCTGGATTGTCCGTCACATAGTCCCCAGTTAGGCAAATTAAATCTGGCTCGGCCTGGTTGATCACGGCAAGGGTGGCTTGGAGAAACTGACTCGATAGGCTTTCCCCATCAAAATGTAAGTCCGAGAGTTGGGCAATGGTCACTCCTGCCCAGGCCTGGGGCAAATTTTTAACTGGGACTGTCAGACGTTCAACACTCAATCCAGCTTGCCTAATCCCAATCATCCTTACTCCTCCACACCCAAAAAACCTGAGGTTTCAAAACGCTGCCCATTCCCAACAAGAACTGAGAATCAAAACCAAGCAGCCTGCAAATTGACTTGCTCCCAATATCCCCCCAATCTAGGCCATTCCAGGTTAGGAGCAGCTTAAGGAATACGGGCCAATGTGTTAAGGGTGAACAGCGACACAAGATGATCTGAGGATTTATGAGGCTCGCCCCGTGGGTTGGGTTAATGACCAGCGATACTCCACGCCCCAGCCGATTTGTTCACATTCATGCTCAAGATTTTTCTGGACAGCGAAAGCCTTCCGTAACTGAATGATAATCTGCTGAACTTGGGTATAGCTGGGGCTGCCGGGGGGCAAACTGGGGAGAGACTGTTGTTCTAAAAGCTTGAGTAATAATTCATAGTGGATGTGGGAAGGCAAGGGAATTGTCGGCGTAGTTGAAGATGGTGGATGCACAGTCTTGAGAACTCCCAACAGCATTAGCCTCATTATAGGAACTGGCCCATTTGATGCTCAATTAAAACTTTCCCAACCCTACCCATGTCCATGACGGCTGCTTTGGGCCAAATGAGACCCCTTAATCTGGCTGAGATTTCGGCAACCCCAAGCCATAGCGGGAGGCAGATCTCGCTTTACCGGCCGCGGCCCAGGCCTGGAGATGATGAACTTGTTCTGAGGCTGTGCGGGCAAGGGGAACCATTTCACTAGCGGCGGTCAAAATATCTTCAGTGGTGAAGTCCCGTTCCTGACTAAAGCCAATGTGCATCGCCTCGATAATACATTGTTCAATTTCCGCCCCGGAAAAATCAGGGGTTTCATAGGCCAGACGGTGGAGATCGTAATTGCGAATAGTTTGGGGCCGTAGTCGGGTCAGATGGACGTGGAAAATGGCTTCCCGTTCTTCACTGGTAGGCAACCCAACGAAGAAAATCTCATCAAAGCGGCCTTTCCGTAATAGTTCTGGGGGGAGGGCCTGGATATTATTCGCTGTAGCTACTACAAACACTGGGGATGTTTTCTCCGCCATCCAAGTAATAAAGGTTCCAAAGACGCGACTACTGGTTCCGGCATCTCCCCGCCCATCCATCCCCATAAAGGCCTTATCAATTTCGTCAATCCAAAGGACACAAGGGGCCAAAGCTTCGGCAATTTGGATCATTTGACGGGTGCGAGATTCCGACTCTCCGACCAGGCCCGCAAACAGCCGCCCCACATCCAAGCGCAACAGGGGTAACTGCCATTGGTGAGCAATCACTTTCGCGGTTAAGGATTTACCTGTGCCTTGAATTCCGACTAGCAGCAAGCCGCGGGGATAAGGTAAGCCATACTGTCGCGCCCGTTCCGAAAAGGAGCCACCCCGCCGCAACAGCCAATCCTTGAGATTTTCCAGGCCGCCAATATCGGCCAACGTTTCTGTGGCTGGGGAGTAGTCTAAAATCTGGGTTTGCTGGAGAATTTGTCGCTTTTCCGCCAGAATTAAGTCCACATCCTCCAGGCTCAAGGCATTATTTTTGGCAATGGCCTGGCCCAAGACGCGGCGAATCCGTTCCAAGGTTAACCCCTGACAAGCCCGGACTAGCGCACCCAGGCCCTTTTCTGGGATGGTTTGCCCGAGTTGCTGCCAAAGATGACGGATTTCGGTTTCAATTTCATGGGCTTTGGGGAGGGGAAACTCCACCACCGTGATCGCATCGGCCAAGTCGGCGGGAATATTGACATTTGGAGAAATAATCAGGATGGTTTTCGGTTGCGCTTTCAAGAGTCGGGCTAGGTTCCGTAGTTTCCGAGAAATGGCCACATCCTCTAAAAATCGCTGAAAATCCCGTAAGACCAAAATGGCCGCAGCCGCAGTGGGGAGCTTTTCAACAAATTCCAAGGCCTGGAGTGGATTCCGTTTCCCAAAGCCCGCATCATTGGGATTACCTTGATAGCCCTCAACAAAGTCCCAAATATACACGGCTCGTTGGGGTTGCAAATCTTTGAGAATGGCTTCTAAGCGTTCTTCTTCACCTGTGGGGATAAACAATAGGGGGTATCTGGCCCGTAAGAGTAAATCCAAATCTGCTCGAAATCCCATCTGTATCCCATCCCTCACCCTAAGGCTCTAACTGTTGCTTTAAGGCGGCTAAACTAGCCCAGCGATGATCCACTCGCTCTGGTCGTTCAGTTAAGTCAGATTGTCCATAAGTTGGCGAGAGTTCCACCTCCAGGCCCCGACAATCGACTTGGCAAATTTGGGGATGGGGCAAACTCAAACAGAGCTGCTGATAGAGCCAATCTTGGGGATCAAAGTCACCTTGGGCCGGTAAACGTTCTAATAAATCCAGTTCTTGGCTACCTGTTTCGATCCCTGCCTCTAAGTCATCCGATTCCAACCAAATTAATTCCTCCACCTGGCACAAAATTCGCTGGTTATACTGCTGCAAACACCGATCACAGGTCAGGTTAATGATGGTTTTGGCCTCAGTGGCGACCTGTAAGTAGGAACTCTGATGTTGCACTGTGATCCAGCCTTGAATCGGGGTCAAACTGACAAACTCAGCCAAAATGAACTTAAAGTCCTGGCGCCAGGTTTGCTGGGGGAGCTTGGTTAAGCCCGGAATCGAGAGGGGAGCCAGTTCCATGATTTTATTCTCCTCAGTCTCCTTGATCGCTATCCCCCTGACTAACCTTGTAACGCATGCATATCCATCAACAAACTCAAACATTGTTTAGCATTCATCGTTGAGGGATCAAACAACGCACCGGAGCAGTACTTCATCCGAATCTCCCGAATCGTGGCGGGTTCGTTAATGTCCCACTGAATCAGACGCATTGACCATTTCGTGAAAGCCCGGCAATCAATCGGCCCAAATTCTACTAACTCTGGATCCGTATGGCGGGGATCATTCAAGATGCGGGCATAGGTTTCACTGATTTGTTTCCGATCACCTTCCAAGGCCTGGACAAAGCGATTATTCCCAAAGCAAAGAATCCCGGTGATCCCATCCCGCGCGTTGTTGACTTCTGACTTGGCCATAATGTCCCGCAAATCTGGATAGGCTAAGTCGGCCCGCCCGGTACTTAAATACAACAGCCGATGCAAACTCATCCCCACCTTCCTTTATCCTGCTGATGGATGTCCTTTTCTAGTTTTGCACGTTGCTGGCCGGGTCTGTAGGTCTGTTGCCCACCATGAAAATTTGTAAGTCTCGAGTTACGGAAATGATTCCCAGGCCAAAGAGCCCTGCTCAGTTTGAGCCGTTAAGCCATGCTGAATTTGCGCTGATTTTTTCTAAATAACTCAATCAGTGACGAGGCTTAACCCCCTGCAATGGCCGGAATGATACTGACTTCATCGCCATCTTGGAGGGGAGTTTGGGGGCCATCCAGGAAGCGAATATCTTCGTTGTTGACATAGAAGTTGATAAACCGCCGCAGTTGCCCGGATTCATCACAGAGCCGCCCTTTAATTCCTGGGCAGTCCTCCTCAAGGGAGTCTAGTAATTCACTAATGGAGGTGGCGTGACACTCAAGCATGGCCTGGTCGCGGGTGAGTTTTTGCAGGGGTGTGGGAATTAAAACTTTAACGGACATTTTTTAGTCAAACCTCAATGCAATCAATAAAATTCAGACTTAACCTAAACCAAAACCGGCTGCCATTCTAAGCGTTCTAGGGTACGTGACCGCTCTAAAGCCCGTTCAAAGGCATCTAGTTTTGGCTCAATGGTCAGGGGTTCACCAATATAACCTTGAACCGCTTCTTGGGTTTTCAGGCCATTGCCAGTGATGTAAATCACGGTTTTTTCTTCCGGGTCAATTTTGCCCGCTTCCACGAGTTTTTTCAGGACAGCAACGGTGGTTCCGCCTGCGGTTTCGGTGAAGATGCCTTCGGTTTCGGCTAAGAGCTTAATTCCGGCGATAATTTCATCATCATTGACGGACTCAATATTGCCATTGGTCTTCCGCGCAATATCTAAGGCATAAACGCCATCAGCAGGGTTTCCGATCGCAATGGATTTGGCAATGGTGCTGGGTTTGACCGGGTTGATAAAGTCGCGACCTTCACCAAAGGCAGAGGCAATCGGGGAACATCCCAAGGCCTGGGCGCCACTACAGCGAACCGCTTTATCGGCCACTAAACCAACTTCAACAAATTCCCGGAAGCCTTTATAAATCTTGGTAAACAGGGAGCCAGAAGCCAGGGGAGCCACAATGTGATCCGGTAATTCCCAGCCCAACTGCTCAATCACTTCATAGCCAAGGGTTTTGGAGCCTTCTGAATAGTAGGGACGCAAATTGATATTCACAAACCCCCAACCGTGGGTATTCGCCACTTCTGAGCAGAGCCGATTCACCTGATCATAATTTCCCTGCACCGCCATCACCGTGGGGCCATAGATCAGGGTTCCTAGGACTTTCCCTGCTTCCAAATCCGAGGGAATAAACACACAACAATCTAACCCCGCCCGGGCCGCAATTGCTGCTGTCGAGTTGGCTAAATTGCCAGTGCTAGCACAGGAAACCGTCGTGAAGCCGAGTTCTTGGGCCCGAGTTAGAGCAACGGATACGACCCGATCCTTAAAGCTCAAGGTGGGCATATTCACCGCGTCATTTTTGATGTAGAGATGCTTCAGACCCAATTGCCGCGCTAACCGATTGGCTTTTAACAGGGGAGTCATGCCCGTACCCACATCAATGGGGGTATTCGTTTCTACCGGTAAAAAGCTGCGGTATCGCCAAATAGAATTGGGCCCCGCTTCAATGGTTTGGCGAGTGACGGTTTTAGCCAATTGGCTGAGGTCATATTTAACTTCTAAGGGGCCAAAACAATATTCACAAACATGAATGGCCTGGGCTTCATATTCGGCTCCACATTCCTTACATTTAAGTCCAGTGAAGTTGGCTTGGCGGCTGGGGGCGGTGATGGTTGCAGTCATAGGTGCGAGAAGCTCTCTTCCAAGATTGCCCTGATGCTAACACCAGGCCAAAAACGTTGTCAAATATACCCGATAAAAATAGTCGGGATTAAATATTAGCGTCAAGGGCTTGGTCCCCGATGGGTGTTATAGATTCTTGGTCAGGGGCAGGCCATTGAGGAGCAGAATGGAGTCGAGTTGGCCATTAACTTGCAGTTTGACCTTTTTCGAGACTCGCAGTAGGGAGAGGGGGTCTTGCCAAAGGGGGAAAATTTGCTTGACGTGGGCCAAGGTGGGGGCATCGGGGCAATTGATCCGTAGCGTTCCCCAGGCCCGCGAGATTTGACAATGCATTAAGGGCTGAAGCTGGAGTAAATCCGTTGGGGATTCCCGATAGTAATCAAAAATGAGTTGACAGAGTTGTGACGTGACTGGCATAGACTCGACCCACGGCTTGATTCCCGACTAATTTTATTGAACGTCAGCAGCTTAGGGTAATGGTCAATCCTGCAAAAAGACTTAACAGGTCGATGGATTTCTCCTAATGATCTCAAATGGCTGAAATCCAGGCCTGGAGAAAGTTACATCGGCTTTGATACTGCCTAAGAGCTTAACTTGGAATTGGTTTTCTCAATGTTCCGTAATGGTTTTTCGTGATTCTTTACATTATTTCTGTTTTCCTGAATTGGCAAACATGGCCTGATGTATAGCTTTTCGCGCTCAGTTTTGCGGGTGTTTTGGGAGAGGGTATTAACTTTTCGATTCTTACTAATTCTGCCAGGCCAGGCCCTGGAACCAAAAAACTCAAACATCAACACTGAAACTACCAAATCAGCGTCCAAGGATTGCAACTAAGCGATCTATGAAATTTAATGATGTGCCTCCATATAGGCTCGAAGTAATTGATTAATCTGGGTTTGATAGCCCCGACCTTGTGATTTAAACCACTCCAACACATCACGATCAATTCGGAGTGTCACTTGAGCCTTAGCTTTAGTAAGAGGTAAACCCCGCCGCACTATCGCCTGAGCAAACATTTCTGGGGTTATCTCTGGACAATCTGATAAATCAATATCTTCATCGTTCATTGCATCCAATCGTTCCCAATTAGTTTGAGAGTTGCTCGAAGTAGGTTTGTTGCTCATATTTGGTCGCTTTTCTGGCAGAAATAATACGGATAGAATCCTCAGATTCAGTATAGACAATGGCAATCACTCGCCCTCGCGACAAGCCGAATGTAACAAAACGCTGCTCTCCATAGCTGTAACGATCATCCTCAACTGTGAGAATATCGCCATCAAACACGGCTGGAACATCGCTAAAATCTATTCCATGCTTACGAAGATTAGTAAGACGTTTTGCTTCATCCCATTGATATTCCATAACTAAACGGCAGCTATAGTAATCAATTGTAGTTGCAAATTGTAGTTACAGTGTCGAATTTAGGTGATTTTCATTGTGAATCAACGGGCTTCCTGGGTGAATGGGCGTTTAGGGCCTGAAATAATTTTCCCGTTTTCTCTAACTCTCCCATCCAGGCCCTGGAACCAAAAATCTGAGACATCAATGCCGGAACTGCCAAATCAGCATCCAAGGATTCCCAATGTAAGCCATAGCCAGAGGGAGAAACTTCAACTTCAGCTAATTGTTCGAGAGTCGCGCCTTGTAAGCCCTAGAGCAAATGAACCGGAAAGGATGCCCTTACCCCAGTTTTTAACTCGATCTCGATTGTGTAATCAACCGGGTTAAACCAGGCCAGTTTTGCCCGAGGTTCTCTTTTTTCTAGAACTTCATCCACTTTTCGAGCATTATCTATTTGCTGTTGGATATCTGGGGCAATCGGGAAAGCATCACTAGTCATGAAGCAGTATCACAAGACACCTACAGTTTCCTGCACAGACTGAAGAAACTCAATTACATCTTGAATAACTAAAGCTTTACGCAGAACTTTAATATCTTCATTTGTGAGTTTCTCAACCATTTGAGATTGATTTTGAAAATTTTTAGATTTTGAAATTAATTTTTCTAAAGCTTGCTTAGGCTGGTAGGTTGCCAATCTAAGTATGTCTTCAGATGGAAAATACCCCAGTAGATCGGCAAGGAGGGATGTGTCTTGGAAAAAAACGATTTCGAGAGTAGGAACAGCCAATACTACTTTAACTGGCGCATTCACAGCAATATTTCCAACAAGTTCTTCAGTATCTTTTAATCGTTGCTCAACTTGTTCGGGGATAGTTGTATCCGCATCTGCCACGATCACTACAGGGGACTGTCGACGAGCAACTAAAGAACGAGCTAAGGACTTAACAGCAGATAAACCACCCGCGGCAACAATTTCAACATTACTAACTAATTCTTCTGGCAGAAGCCGCTGCAATAATTGTGCGTCCCGTGCCCCTTCACAGACAATATATGTCGTCATGGAATACCTCGCTCTCTTACATCATAGTCAGGTAGGCCATCTTCAACGCATACGCGATATTTAAGCTGAAGCAGTTCGCAAATTGATTCTTGCTCTAAGGCATATCTTAGCTCTTCTCCACTCCAAAGTAGAATTGTCTGAGGCAATGAAAAGTAGGAGAGATGACGGGCTGGATCAGTAAATCCTGTCCGACTGAAGACTAAGCCAAGCGTGCTTTCAGGACGACGCAACAGCTGATTGCGCAATTTAGCGATTGGTGTAATGTCAACGTTGACTTTATCAGCAAAGTCTTTGCTCTCGACTAAGCAGGATAAGCCTGAGCAGTAAATTACACCATCAATTTGTTCAACCTCTTCCCCAAATAATCTGACGCTGAACGGATACTTGACATCTGCTCCATCAAGCTGAAAGGCTCGCAGAACCAAGTATTCAAAAGCTTTTCCTGATCCCCATTCTGGAGTGCTACGATTTTCAATGCTCTCCCAAAGCGATCGCAAACCTTGTCATGGCAGAGATTGAATCATTTCTTCATATTTTGCTGCTACAGTCAATCCCAATCCTCCAAGCTCTGGCTTGTGATTTTCCTGACCTAGTTTGCAACGTTATCCCATATGTCAAGTTTTTGTCTAGGTTTCTTGTAGAGATAAAGGCAGGAAATTTCCGCCTCACCCAGGCCAGTGTATTCCAACTCCCACTCAAAATCTGCCCATCCAGGCTCCTGAACCAAAAATCTGAGACATCAACGCCGGAACTGCCAAATTGGTAAGCATAGCAATGATTTATAAAAACTATTCAAGTGATAAATCGATTAACGGCTTGAGATCGAAATACATGGTTCGGTATGGAATTTCTGGCGATACAGTTTCATCAGGATTCACGAATTGAAAGCCAAACTTCTGATAAAAACCGGAAGCGTCATAGGGAGGCTCGACATCGGCATCGTAAAGTGCGTCAACCGTCAAAAACCTGATACCAACTGCACTTGCTAACTCAACCGCAACGTATTCTAAAGCCCATTCAACTAATGCTGAGCCTGCCCCTTTTGCCCGTTGATCGGCAGCTAACAAACCAATTTTGATTGCAGGAAACGAGCGATATCTTACTCCTTCTTCTGCTAGTAGCTGTGTATCAACTTGAAGTTTGTCTGCTAAAAGAGTTATATAGCCAGCCAAATCAGATTTGTGTCTAATAATCCAGCACTGGCAAATACTGGCTTCTACTTCACGCTGAACTCGGCCTTGTTTCCAATATGTGACAAACTCACGTCTCTGACAGCGAAAACCTTGACCTATAATTTCCTGGACAGAGTTTATCTTCTTTATTTGTGCTTCAGAAAAATCTACACCTGCAAATTTACTGTCTTTGGGCATCCACTAACTCGCTAACCGTATGACGGGCGGAACCTTTACGTGCTTTACGACGTTCAGCGATACGCTTGGACGTGGCTAGTGCGGCATCATTAGCTACATACCCACCTTGATCAATAGCACTCAAGAGTTTTTGAGCTTCATGCCCAACAACAGGCATAGATTGAGTATGTAAGGGATATTTCATTATTCTAAGTACGACATAAGTAGCTTCGCTCAAGTTAATGATAACCAATCGCTAGCAAGGTTGGGATAAAGCGACCAATGAAGTAGTGAAGCGGAAATAGGCCTAGACTGGCCCTGGATCCAAAAGTCTGAGACATCAACGCCGGAGCTACCAAATCCGTATGGAATTTAACTCGATCTTGAAAATAACAATCAAAGTTTAGTCGCTGATCGTTCTAATTCTTCGCGCAGTACTCGTCTCAAGGTTGACTCTAGCGGTTCATGTTGTTGGTGAATATGGGTTCGCAAGGCTTCATTAATTAAGGTCTGATAGTTGCCTCCGCCGGCCTGGTGAACTTGCTCCCGAAACCATTCCAATACATCATCATCAATCCGAATGGTAATGCGTGTTTTTCCAGAACTAACTGGATCGATGGCCCCACGTCTTCCTTGGCTAAAATCATATTCCACTGCTTCAGAATCGTCTTTCATGTCCATAATTTAGCCCTCAAAATACTGTCTTTGCTCTTGCCGAGTCGCAGGCCTGGCAGAAATTAGTCGAATTTCCTGATCACGCCAGGTATAAATCACCACAAGCACTCGACCTAGGGCATCTACACCAATTGTAATGAACCGCTCTTCATTGAATCGTTCATCAGGAATTGTGATTGCCAGATCATCGGAGAACACAGAAACTGCATCGGCAAAATCAATACCGTGCTTACGGAGGTTTGTTGCAGCTTTGTTGTTGTCCCATTGATACGCCATTTGAATATTGTATGCATAATTGTACATACAAAGATCAATGGGTTGCAGGCATTTCAGTCCTCTTCCTTGATGAGTTGACCAGTGCGCTCTAATTCTCCCATCCAGGCCCCGGAACCAAAAATCTGAGACATCAACGCCGGAACCGCCAAATCAGCATCCAAGGATTCCCAACGTAAGCCATAGCCAGATGGATAAATCTCAACTGCACATAACTAAAGCAACTTTGAATTGTCACTAGTTGTTATGCTTCACATTCTCAAAAAACCTTGAATGGATTGAGAATCTCTAGATTATCGATATTAGAGTACCCAAAATCTTCGGTATATAGAATCTGAATGTTTGCCTCTAAACAAGCAGCAACAATCATGGAATCCCAATGCGATAGATTAAAGCGGCTCATCAGATTTTCTGCACGATCAATGACGTTCCATGTTGGGAGTACGGTGTACCAAACCTGCTGCAAATCACGAATATATTGGTAGGCTTTTAATCTGTCATACCCCATTGATTCAAGTTTTCGACTGGCTGCTAAATACTCACAGGCCACTTGCCAGAGTAGAGCACCATCTGTTAGAGAAGCCACAAGAGAAATTGCTGTTTCTTGTTTGATTGCATCACGAGGATCATTGACATAAATCAGGATATTAGTATCAACGGCGTTCATGCAACATATCTCGTGTGAAGCGAGGCGCATTGATGGGGATTGGGTTGCGTTGCATTCGTTCAATCAACATTTTTAGAAACTGCTTCTTAGTTTCTGGTTCGGAAATTGGAGGTAACACAACTGTAGGAGGCTGAATCGACAACTCAACCTCAGTACCCTCTGGTAGATCAAAGGCTATTTGAGGTACAAATACACCATTTCGATAGATAGCTTTCATGGTTTGAGGCATAGGATATCTCCTGATTAGCTATCTTAATAAGGACTTTAAACATGGTCAAAAGATTTTATACTTTTATGATACAACTAAGAAGTTCAGACCTCTTCCTTGATAAGTTGACCAGTTCTCTCTAATTCTGCCATCCAGGCCCTGGAACCAAAAATCTGAGACATCAATGCCGGAACTGCCAAATCCGCATCCAAGGATTTCCAGTGCAAGCCATAACCAGAGGGAGAAATTTCAACATCAGCTAATTGTTCGGAAGTTGCACCTTGTAAGCCTTGGAGTAAATGAATTGGAAAAGATGCTCTCACCCCAGTCTTGAGTTCAATTTCAATTGTATTATCGACCGGATTAAACCAGGCTCGCTTTGCCCGTGGCTCCCTTTTTTCCAGAACTTCCTCTTGGTGTCGAGCATTATCTATTTGCTGTTGGATATCTGGGTCAATAGGGATAGAGTTGGTCATAATAGAGCCGACATCATAACTATCCATGAATCAGCCTCATCTTTTCTTCAATATCGAAAAATCACGAAAATATATTTCGTGCCTATGAAGATTAGTAAGATACTTTACTTTATCCCATTAATATTCCATGACTAAACGGCAGCTACAGTATTCAATTGTAGTTAAAAATTTTCGTTGCAGCACCGAGTTTAAGCAATGGACATTGTAAATTAAGGCCTTCTAATCTGCTTCCAGTTAATATTCTAATCGACATCTTGCTGTATAACGAATTAACTCACTCGTTGTCATTGACTTTGGGTCATGTGGATAGTTTGGCTTACTATCAATTGCAGCGATTTGTTATGCATGGGGCTTGACAGAAACTATCCAATAACTATCTTTCTTGCAATAGTTATTAATAGCAAGAGTGTTGAGTAAAATCCCCATACTGAGAAGGACTTTAGTGATTCTAACTGATGTTTTGACTGACAGCCAGAAGGTGAGACGAAATAGAGGTCAGCATATGTAGCTTCTCCTCCATGTAATTTAGAAACAAAATTATTGTAAGTTAATCTAAAACCCTTCTCTAAAGCCAAATAATATGTATCAAGAGCCATGAATAAAAGATTAGGAATTAAGGCTATCCAAGCGTAATCAGGCTTCCCTTTATCAGCAACAATTACTAGAATCGCTGAGACTAGGGTAATACACGCTGTCTTAGCATTGCTGCTATTAGTTGCCATCCTTTGAATAACTGACTGAAGAATACCTAAGTGAGTTTGGACAGAAGGAGATGCTTCATCCAAAGAAGAGTTTGATGTCTGTTTAGCCATATCTAGCTCTAATCTCAATAGCTTTCTCTATCCAATCGGCAAGGTTATTGTATATGTGGTTATAAACGTATGTGCTAGTCAAGAAAGGTGGATCATAAGCTGCAACAATGCTAGACATAATCTTGTCGCCAATTGTGAAATCATCAAAAGGATTGTTACCTTTGATCGACTGGTTCCCATCCTTATCCTTCAGGTTGTGAATATAAATCCCTAAAACTCCTTTATTATCTTTCCAAGCCTTTTCTATCTCATATTTTATCCATTTCCTACCAGCAGTGTTTTGCCCAATAAGAACAATTGCAACTGATTTGCCGTACATTTGGTCATCAATCCATTTCTGAATTGCTTTGTCTCCACCTCTTTTGACTGTCTCCCAGTCATTATCTGATGCTGGTCTGTTGCCTTCTACAATTCCCATATTGCGCACTTGAGATGCTCGCCAGTTATCAGGATTGTAATGGAAGCTATAAAATACTTTTCGAGCCATATAAACCCTCTATCTATTTGTCTCTTTATGCATAACGATAATGGTCAGCGGCGGTCTGCCAAAATAGGCCACAACGTTAGAGATCTTCGTTCCGTCCGCTGCACCAACCTGTTAGACTGCCTATTCCTTGATTGAAATGAATTGGTTTTGGTCATCAAAATGGCGGCTTTTAAAGATGCTGCTTGCTAACGTTCTCTTCGCTCATACAACTTACGGACATTGGTATTGATAAAAGAGTTTAGTCCGTTACCTTGCCGCGCAAGTACTTTCATGTGTTCAATGTTTGCTTCTCCAGCACTGGTGTAGGTGTACAAATAAATTGCACCACTACTAAACTGCACACGGATAAAATCTGTTCCAATTTCATATGCACTAACCCCAGAATCACCATCAATATTCTTGTAAGGCTCCATAAATAAATCCAAAAAAACTTTAAGTTTGATGCTGTTCCAGCTTTTAATTTTGTGGAGGATGGCTTCTCTTCTCTATTTTTGAAAGATAGAGTGCGCAATCAAGATGTACCCATTCATTATCCGCAGGTTCTCCTTCAGTATTCCACTCTCTAAGTCGAATAACTACCTCCTCTTCCTGGAAAATACTACCGCAAACAGTACACTTGCCTTGTCTCATTTTGATTTTCCTCAGTCAATTTAGAGTTTTAAATTTTTGAAGTCTAACTAGGTATTAGGCTGAAAGATTCTACCTAAAAGAATAATCAAGGTGTTTAGACTGAATGTCAAGCTCTTACCTAAGTTCTTTATAAATATTAAAAATGAGAAAACTTCCATCTAACACCTCGAATTATGGTAGCTAGATAGAAATTTTCTGCCTTTTTGAGAACGAGTTGATCGTTAACGCCGCACGAGTTTTTTACTCACCTTCCGCAACCGAATCGATTGGGGTGTAATTTCCACCAACTCATCCGGGCCAATGTATTCCAACGCCCGCTCTAAGCTCATGTCAATTGGGGCCTGCAACTGCACCAATTCATCCCCAGTCGAAGAACGGAAGTTAGTGAGCTGCTTGGCTTTACAGACATTGAGTTCCAAATCTTGGGGGCGATTATGTTCCCCGACAATCATCCCTTTATAAACCTTGGTTCCGGGAGTAATAAAGAATACACCCCGATCCTCGGCATTTTTCATCGCATAAAAGGTGCTGACTCCCTCTTCAAAGGCAATCAAGACCCCATTGCGGCGGGCAGAAATTTCTCCAGCCAAGGGCCGATAGTCTAAGAAACTATGGTTCATAATCCCATCTCCCCGAGTTTGGCGCATAAATTCGCCCCGGAAACCCACCAGGCCCCGCGCTGGGATGACAAACTCTAACTGGGTGCGGCCATTACCCCCCACCTGCATATCTTGCATTTCGCCCCGGCGTTGGCCCAACCGTTCAATACAGCCCCCCACCGCTTCTTCCGGGACATCCAAAACCAAACATTCAAAGGGTTCGCAGGGTTGACCGCTGACTTCCCGATAAATCACCTGGGGTTGGGAGACTTGGAATTCATAGCCCTCCCGCCGCATGGTTTCAATCAGGATGCCTAAATGGAGTTCACCCCGGCCTGAGACGGCAAAGCGATCCGGAGAATCGGTTTCTTCAATCCGTAACGCCACATTGGTTTCCAGTTCCCGATAGAGCCGATCCCGTAATTGTCGTGAGGTGACAAACTGCCCTTCTTGACCGGCAAAGGGAGAGTCATTCACCGCAAACGTCATTTGTAACGTCGGTTCGTCAACTTTAATCAGGGGCAGGGCCTGGGGTTCGTTGGGGCAGGTGATCGTCTCCCCAATGTTGGCATCAGCAAATCCGGCCACGGCGACAATATGACCGGCTGAGGCAGTTTGCAATTCCACCCGTTTTAAGCCTTCAAAGCCCAGAAGTTTAGAAATTTTGCTCTTAACAATTTTGCCGCCATCCTGGACTAGCGCGGCCTGTTGTCCCATGGTGATCACGCCGTTGTGAATCTTCCCAATCACGATCCGGCCCAAATATTCGGAATAATCGAGGGTCGTCACTTGCAGTTGCAGCGGCTTAGTCGGATCACCAATGGGCGGGGAAACATGGCGCAAAATCGCATTGAACAGGGGTTCCATATTGTCGCTTTCGTCTTCCAGCTTGTCCTTGGCAAACCCTGCTAACCCCGAAGCAAATAAATAGGGAAATTCACACTGGTCATCATCGGCCCCCAGTTCTAAAAATAAATCTAAAACTTTATCAATCGCTTTGTAGGGCTCGGCCTGAGGACGATCAATTTTATTCACCACCACAATCGGGCGTAACCCTTTTTCCAGGGCTTTTTTCAAAACAAACCGAGTCTGAGGCATCGGCCCTTCATTGGCATCGACAATCAGCAGACAGCCCTCGACCATGCCTAAGACCCGCTCCACTTCACCGCCAAAATCCGCGTGGCCGGGTGTATCGACAATATTGATCAGGGTGTCTTTGTAGCGCACCGCCGTATTTTTGGCCAGAATCGTAATGCCGCGTTCGCGCTCCAGGTCGTTGGAGTCCATGACGCAATCGGGAATGTCCTCTCCTTCGCGAAATGTCCCAGACTGACGCAACAAAGCATCAACTAATGTGGTTTTCCCGTGATCAACGTGGGCAATGATCGCAACATTCCGAATGGGCAGGCTCATAAAAGTATCAAAAACTGTGAGTAGGAGGAAAGTGAGGGCTGGATAGCCAGAGATTGAGAAATCCGCAACGATTAGCCACAAACCTTTACAATCTTACACCATAGCTTCTCCCTTCGCTAAACAATAACTTGTGGCAGAGAAGTAGGCAGCAATAGCTTAGGCAAAAAGTCAAGATGTTGTGGCTAGACTCATTGACATAGGGAAGGACTCACAAGAACGCCAGCCAAATTTACCAAGTTATCTTTAACTGCTTGAATCTGAGAGATGAGATTTCTGCTTTTGTCAATAACTATAATATCCAGAATACCGATAATTGAAAGTCCTAGATGAATGGCTTCTTGTCGACCCAAACGTTTATCACTGAATAGATTATCTGCCTCTAATGCAAGGAATAAATTTATAAAGCTTGCTTCTTGGGTATCAAATTTTGGTTTATTCTGAGGCGGTTTAGCAGCCCTTTTATTGAGGGAGCCAGGTCTATTCAGTCGTATGGAGAACGTTATTTTTAGGATTCACTAGATGTAGAAGTTTTTGTTTGATTTGGGTGTCGTAAACATTCCACTTCAGCTTGGCATATTCGGGATTAGCATTGAGGCCGGCCAAAAAGCCCACCGGAATTTCAAACCCGCCGGCCTGGGAACGTCCCCCGCCAAAGAAGCGACCCTGACTATCTTGGCCAAAGGCTTCTTTAATAAATTCATCGGGATCTAGGGTAATTTTAGTTGTCCGCAAGGAACCCACGATTAACTCCACTTCTTCATCTTCGTCATGCACCAGGCCATAGACTACGGCGGTATGAACATTCTCCTCAGTCACGAGGAAGTCGGCAGCTTGGGGAATGGCATCCCGGTCTTCGTAGCGTAGATAGCCCACACCTGCAATCAGAAAATTATTGTGAATCGAGCGATTTTTTAAGGATCGTTCAATCACATCCATGACCTGCTTGGAACGATGGGATAGTAATACCGTATTTAGCAATTGGCAATCACAAAACTTGCTCAAATAGGCAGCGGCGAGAAAATCTTCTTCGCGGGCCTGCTTTAAACAATCGGTATCTGAGCGCAATCCATGCATTAAAGCGGTGGCACATTTGACATGGTCGGTTTTACTACTATCCAGTTGCAGTAGCCCGGCCTGGAGGTATTGGGTGAGGATCGTAGCTGTGGCCCGAATGTTTGGACGAATATCCGTAAATTCAGCCGTGAGATTGTCTTGGAGGGCATGATGATCAATGATCGCAATGGCGGGTAGGTTAGCTTGCTTGGCAATGGCTAAAAGTTGACTGGTTGTGCCTTGGTTATCCACCAAAATGTAGCCTTGATAGATACTAATGTCCCGTTGATCCTTACCCCTGGCCTGGGGATTCCAGCGAATCAGGGGCAAGTTGGTTAAGCGAACTAAAGTGATATTTTCCTGATGGCTTAAGGCTCCGGCATAGGCGATATCACATTGAATTTCATACTTTTCGGCAATCATTTTGAGGGCCCAGGCCGAGGAGAGGGCATCGGGATCAGGAAAGTCTTGGAGAATGACTAATAACCGTGACTGCCGATGATGCTCTAAAACTTGCTTTAAGGCTTCAATTCGCTGATCTGTGGGGCGTTCAATGGGGCGAACTGGGGTGGGGGTGAGGGGAAGACCGTTACCATTAACCATCATCGTCCCGTTGCCATGACCATGGGTTGGGGTCGGTTGGTTAACGTCCGGTGGACTGACTGGAGTGGATAGGATTACATCTGATTCGATTAGGTCTGAGACATCCAAGGTGCTGCTTTGCATGGTTAATTATCTTAGGCAAAAATAATGAAATAGCAATCATGCCCGAAAAATAGCCTAATTAAAGATGAGGTTATCATTGTCCCACTAAATTTGAGTCGGGCCGACCCCCAATGCTGATCTTCGCAGATATTTTTTAATTTGACATCCTCTTTCCCCATGTCCCCTTCTTTATCACGCCGTTTTTCCCCCCAGGCCTGGGGCCAATTCCTGCTTGTCCTGCTCCTTTGGTGGCCAAGTTATCCGGTTTGGGCCGCTCCCACAGCAACTCCAGTGATCGAAACCATCAAAGGCAGCCGCGATCCAAATTTTCAACAATGGGTTAAACAACTGTCCCAGGCCCAGGTCATTTATTTGGGAGAAACCCACAACCGCCCCACCGATCATCAAGCTCAAATGGAGATTATCCAAGCCCTATTGCCAAAAAAGCGAGGGATTGCCCTGGGCCTGGAGATGTTTCAGCGTCCCTTCCAAGGGGTTTTGGATCGCTATCTGGCCGGTCAACTCACCGAGGTACAACTTCAGGAGGAGAGTGAGTATGCTCAACGCTGGGGATTTCCCTGGTCATTTTACGCGCCCGTTCTACGGTTGGCCAAAGAACATCAACTCCCTCTGCTGGCCTTGAATACCCCAACAGAAATCACCCGCCAAGTGGCCCGGAATGGGTTGGAGAGTTTAACTGCTACCGATTTTACCTATATTCCCCCCTTAGAGGAGATTGATCTGACTAACCAGGCCTATCGTGAACGCCTCGGCGAGATTTTTCAGGCCCACCACCAAGGTCAAAGTAACAGCCAAGATTTTGAGAAATTTTTCCAGGCCCAAGTCCTCTGGGATGAAACAATGGCAACTGTGATTGCAAATTATGTTAAACAACATCCCCAGAAAACCTTGGTCGTTTTAGTGGGTCAGGGACATCTGCTTTACGGTGATGGCATTCCCCAACGGGTTCAACGGCGGTTATCGGCCATGCCCCAATTCCAGCAAGTTACGGTGCTGCTTAATGCTGATCCGGGCCTGGCCTGGCAATTGGGCGGAGGACAACCTGTAGCGGATGTGCTTTGGTATTCCCCGTGACAACTCCCGACAATTATCTTCGTTGAGTAAACAGAACTCAGATAGTGACCTTGTCTGGAAAAAGTGGACAGAGAAGTTAAGCGGGGCTTTCCGCCGATTAAGCTAAAGGGAGAGTTGAAAGGATAAGCTCATCAGGTACAAAGCCTTCCCACTCTAACTGATTCAAAATTGAGATTTGCAAATTATAGTCATTTCGCGAGGGAATGAAACACAAAAATATTGGAAACTTTTATAAGTGGTACTTCAGAGTATCTCCGTTTTGGCAGAAATGACTATACAGATTAAGGGCTAAGGAGCTACATCTGACTGCAAAAAGTTACGCGTAATCTCAACAATCCGCCCGGCCGCTTTTCCATCACCAAAGGGGTTAATTGCATTGGCCATTGCCCCATAAGCCACTGGATCACTTAAGAGTTGGGCCGCCGCAGATTGGATGGTTTCTGGGTTCGTTCCCACCAATTTCGCCGTTCCGGCTGAGACAGCTTCTGGCCGCTCTGTGGTTTCCCGCAGGACTAAAACAGGTTTTCCGAGGCTGGGGGCTTCTTCTTGGAGACCGCCGGAATCTGTAAGGAGTAAATAACAGCGTTGAATGGCTGCGACCAGTTGGGTATAGTCCAATGGCTCAGTTAAAAAGACGCGAGGATGATCACCAAGGGCTGCTTGGAGGGGTTCGCGCACAGTCGGATTACGATGGAGGGGTAGCAACAGAGCCGTATCGGGAAAGTTTTCAAGAATGCCTAAAAATCCGGCGGCAATATCAGTCAAGGGTGCGCCCCAATTTTCCCGCCGATGGACAGTGGCCAAAATAACCCGATAGTTTTCCCAGGCCAGGCCTGGAATTGGACAATCAGGATTTTTCCCGGCCACCTGTAATAGAGCATCAATGACCGTATTGCCCGTGTGATGAATGGCCCCTGTCACCCCTGACCGCTGCAGATTTTTGACTGCCAGGCCTGTGGGGGCAAAATGTAATTCGGCCAATTGGGAAATTAAGCGGCGATTGGCTTCTTCTGGGTAGGGATTGAACAAATTATCCGTACGCAGACCGGCCTCCACGTGACCCACCGGAATTTGCTGATAAAAAGCAGCCAAGGTCGCGGCAAAGGCCGTTGTTGTATCCCCTTGCACAATCACCAGTTTGGGTTGATGCTCTTGGTAGAGTTTTCCTAAGCCCTGCAAGCTGCGACAGGTAATTTCTGTCAAGGTTTGTTTCGGCTGCATAATCTCTAAGTCCTGGTCGGCGGCCAAATTAAACAACGCCATCACCTGTTCGACCATTTCCCGATGTTGCCCAGTCAAAACCACTTGGGTCGTAAAGTCGGGTTGCTGCCGAAAGGCTTGAATCACTGGGGCCAGCTTAATCGCTTCCGGCCGAGTTCCCAAGGTAATACAGATTGGCATGGTTGACATGGATCGTTTTTTTTGACGCAGCCGTAATGCGGGTGAGAGATAGAACTATACCAGCCCAGTTTAACGTGATTACTCTCCATCCCCCGACAGAATAGCCTGCGGCTCAACTCCCTCAAGCAATCAATCATGACGATAAGCCCTTTGATGTCGTCAGTCAGTCCCTCTGGAGAATGGCTGTAGTATAGTGGGGGTATTAAAGCCTAAGTACAAACAAATCTTTTCCTCAAAGCTGTCACCTACCGATCTGACACGCCAGAATTCCAATCCATTCACATCCTAAAAATCCTATGACTACCGAAACTATAACTAAACCGGCAACCCAACCCCAAAAGGGAATTCTGATGACGGATTCCGCCCTTGCCCATGTCCTCGAATTACGGGCAAAACAGGGACGGGATTTATGTTTACGGGTGGGAGTCCGTGGAGGGGGTTGCTCAGGGATGTCCTACACGATGGATTTTGAAGACCCCAGCAATATCCGCCCCGATGATGAAGTCTATGACTACGATGGCTTCCAAGTGGTCTCGGATCCGAAAAGTATGCTCTACATCTATGGCCTAGTACTGGATTATAGTAACGCCCTGATTGGGGGTGGGTTCAAGTTTACCAATCCCAATGCCAGTCAAACCTGTGGTTGTGGGACATCCTTTGCGACTTAATCCAACACCGCCAATTTCAACAAGGGTTGGCCTGGGCATTTTATCTCGTTATAGCGTTCTCTATTGCTTGGCCTAATGGAAACCTATGATGACCCTAGGGGTAGTGCCTGAATCTTAAGAGTTACAGGAAATACCACTAGATATAAATCTTTTCTTTGGATAAATGTTATGCTGTGGCTAGTTTTTGAACAGCAGCAGTTGTCCTATGGTGCAAAATCTTCCTCGGCCTGTTTCCGGTACATTTCCCGCTACCGCCCCAGCTGCCTACCCCGTGTTTTATCGCACCTATAGCCGCCGCAATGAAGAAGGAACTAGGGAAAGCTGGCTAGAAGTCTCTCAACGTACCTTGACGGGTTTACAAGAATTAGGCCAATTGACCGATGCCGAAGTGGCCCTGATCGCGCAAATGCAGCAGGAACTCAAGGCCTTAACCTCAGGCCGCTGGCTTTGGGTGGGCGGGACAGATTGGGTCAAGAAACCGGAAAACTTTTCTGGGGGCTATAACTGCACCAGCACTAATGTCGTTGACTGGCGGGCCTTTGGCCTGATGATGGACTTGGCCATGCAGGGCTGTGGGACTGGGGCTGTTCTCGAAGACAAATATATTCAGCAACTCCCAGCGATTCGGAATCCGATCACGGTGGCAGTCATCGGTGACATTGGCAAAACTCCTGCGGCCGAACGCCATGAACTAACCCAGGTTGAAATTAATGGGAATCAAGTCAACGTCAAAGTGGGAGATAGTCGCCAAGGTTGGGTCAAGTCCTATCAAATCCTCCTAGAAACTTCTACAAATCCACAATTTACTGGCCCGGTTCATTTTGTCGTGGACATTTCCGATATTCGGCCCACAGGGGAATCCCTCAAAGGCTTTGGTGGTGTGGCGAATCCGGTCAAACTCCCCGAAATGTATCAACGCTGTGCCAATATCCTCAACAAAGCTGTGGGGCGGCAACTTAATTCGGTCGAGTCTTGTTTACTGATTGATGAAGCGGCTGTCGTGGTGGTGGCCGGTAATGTGAGGCGTTCAGCGGGGATGCGTCAGGGCGGGAATAATGATCCTGAATTTACGGCAGCCAAACAAAATCTCTGGCAACAGGACGAAAACGGCAACTGGCGCATTGATCCTGAGCGCGACTCTTTGCGGATGGCCAACCATACCCGTGTCTTTCACCGCAAACCGAATTTAGAAGAAACCACTGCGGCGGTACGGCAACAATACTATTCCGGGGAAGGGGCAATTCAGTGGGCCGGGGAAGCGGTGGCGCGGGCTAATGCCGATTTACTCACAACACCGGAACTGAAAAAAGCTTTTATCCAGGCCTACGATCAAGGGCAAGCTAAAGAATTCCTCAAAAATTTAGCCCCCGATCAAGCACCACAAGAACTGGAACATCGGATTGGGCGTTATGGCTTAAATCCTTGTGTCACAGCCGAAACCTGGATTCATACGGGCGAGGGGCCACGGCAAGTCAAGGATTTAATTGGACATCAACACAGCACCTATGTCAATGGCGAACTCTTCAGCACCACACCGGACGGCTTCTTTTTGACGGGGATTAAACCTGTTGTCAAACTCCAAACCAAAGCCGGATTCTCATTACGGCTCACTCCCAATCACCAAGTCCTGAAAGTTACGGCCCAGACCCAGAAAAAGCAATATAGCGAATGGGTGGAAGTTGGCGAGTTACAACCAGGTGATCGGATTTTGCTCCACAACCATCGGGAGATTCAACCTTGGGATGGGGATGGTACACGGGCAGAAGGTTGGCTGTTGGGAAGTTTATTGGGCGATGGTAGTTTAGCCAAAACTCAATGGCATGATGTCGGTATTCTCCACTATTGGCAAGGCTCGCGCCTGGAGATGAGTAACTATGCTCGGGAATTATTAACGGCTTCTGTTGGCTATGAAACTCGCGTTACTGTGGCCCATGAACACAAAACCCTGAACCATCGGGTAATTAACTCCACAGGCCTGGCCCAGTTGGCAGCAAAATTTGGCTTAAAACCTGTCCATAAAACTATTACCCCGGCGATTGAACAGGCCAGCTATGAGTTTTATCAAGGCTTTTTACAGGGCTTGTTCGATGCCGATGGTAGTGTCCAAGGCAGTCAAGTTAAGGGTGTGAGTGTTCGCCTGGCCCAAAGCAACCTCGAAACCCTCCAGGCCGTGCAGCGAATGTTAGCCCGTTTGGGAATTATTGCCACCATCTATCAAAATCGGCGACCAGAAGGCTTACGGTTACTACCCAACAGTCAGCGGCAAACGAGTCTCTATCACTGCCAGGCCCAGCACGAGTTAGTGATTAGCCAAGATAATTTACCCCATTTTCAAGAGCTAATCGGATTCCAAGAGCCAGCTAAGCAGGCCAAACTCCAGCAACTTTTGAGTGGCTATCAACGGCAACTGAATCGGGAACGGTTTGCAGTGGTTGTTGAGGCGGTGATTCCTGATGGAGAAGCTCCCGTTTACGACTGTTCTGTGCCTGGGCCGAATCGGTTTGATGCCAATGGCCTGGTGGCTCATAACTGCGGCGAAATTATCGGAGCGGATTTTCATTGTGTCGCTGGGCAAACCCTGTTAATCACCCGTGATGGGATGTATCCAATTCAGAACTTGGTCGGACAATCCGTAGAAATTTGGAATGGGCAACGCTGGAGTTCAGTCACACCGTTCTTAACGGGTCAGGATCGGCAACTCTATCGGGTCAAATTTAGTGATGGGACGTTCTTGGATGTCACTGAAAAACACCGCTTCTTTGCCAAACATCGGTTTGCTCAAGACTACGAAGAATTAACGACTCTAGAGCTTGCTGAAAAAGTTAAAATCAGTCCCTATAAACTCCACACCGAACCCTTCAAGATTGCCTATGATACGGGCAGATTTGTTGAACCGACTTGGGCTTATACTCTCGGTCAGCTAGTCGGCGATGGCTCAGTTTGTCAGTCTCATGGCAAGCCTCAATTACAACTCCGGCTGTATGGGCATAAGCGGCATCAAGAATTAGCAATTGCTGGCCGTACCACGGGGGAGAAACGCTACTATACCGAGTCGAAAGAAGTTCCCTGCTTACTCTATACCGGCTTTCAAAACCAATTTGACCCAGGCCAAGTCCGGGCATTAAAAGATACAGCGGCGGCGTTTGACCCCATTGCCAGTTGGGATCGTGAATCTATTCTGAGTTTTATCGCTGGCCTGGCCGATGCGGATGGCTCAGAGGTTCCCAGTGGTGGGATTCGGATTTATATTTCTGACTACGACCGAGCCTATCGGGTATATTTACTGCTTTTGAAGTGTGGGATTCGCAGTTCCGTCAATCTCGTCCAAAAAGCTGAGACCAAGACTAATTTGGGGGTTCGGAAAAAAGATCTCTGGTATCTCCAAGTGACCGATTGTGCCGCAATTCCCTGTCAACGGCTCAATACCTCGCGGGGGCATCAACCAAAAGCCAAAGGAAAACATCAGGTGATTCAGTCGGTGGAGTTACTCCCAGGCCGGCATGACACGTTTTGCTTCAATGAACCAGAGTTTCATAAAGGAGTATTTGGCGGCACGTTAACCGGACAATGCAACTTAGCCGAGGTTCACCTGAATCAAATTGCTCCTAACGATTTAGAATCCCAAGAAAAAGCCTTCAAAGCCGGGGCCTTATCCGTTGCTGCTTTGTTAAATCACCAGTTTCAGGAACCACGGTATCGCTACAGCCGGGAAATTGATCCGATTGTCGGGGTATCTTTTACCGGCCTGTTTGATTTCTTTGTCCAGGCCCTTGGTGTGGAATGGTTAAATTGGTGGACAGCCGGCCGGCCGGATACGGTGCAAGGTTTAGATTTCAAAGAACAAGAAGCAACCTATCTCAAGCGTTGGCGCGATATTGTCCATCAAACGGTGTGGGATTACTGTGATCGCCATGGATTACGCCGCCCCAATCGCTGTACAACCGTTCAACCCGCTGGCACAAAATCATTACTCACTGGTGCATCCCCTGGCTGGCATCCCCCCAAAGCCCAACGGTTCATTCGCCGGATTACGTTCCGCAAAAATGATCCCGTCGCCCTGGCCTGTTATGACTACGGCTACAACGTGATTCCTTCCCAATCGGATAAGGACGAAACCGGAAATCTCCTCAATGATCCCTTTGATCCTCGCTGTTCTGAGTGGCTCGTGGAAATTCCCGTGGCCGTGGCCTGGGCCGATGTCCCGGGAGCGGATCAGATTGATATTTCCCAATTTTCAGCCTTAGCGCAGTTTGATTTTTATATGCAGGTGCAAACCCACTACACCCGGCATAATACGTCCGCCACAATTGAACTGCGGGAAAATGAAGTCGAACCCCTCGCCGCCGCGATTCACCAGGCTATTGAACAGGATCACGGGTATATTTCCGCTGCCCTGTTAGCTCGGTTTGATGATTTGCAGACCTTTCCCCGTTTGCCCTTTGAACCAATCGATAAAGCTCGGTATGACACAGAAGTGGTGGCGGTACGACAACGGCGGCGGACAGAGGATTTTTATGGTGCTTTACAACGCTATACCCAACCGGCCATGGAAGCGGGCCCCGCAGGTTGTGATTCCGATAAGTGCATGATGCCGGAAACCAAGCCCGCAAACTAGGAGCCAGTTAGACCCATTTTCTGATCCGATGCTGATGGGATTCCGCTCAAAGGAGGGGAAAATAACTGCTGTTGGGGCATTCACTATGGATCGCCTGCGTGGGTGAATTGTTCAGGCCAGGCCAGATTTTCATGATCAAAAGTCTCTGGGGAACGGCAAGGCTTTGGAACAGGTTTTCCGGTAATATCAGTAAGGGATCATCCAGTGAGTATTGTCCCCTATAGCTTGTTGTAAGGATATTAAGGAAACCGTTCGCTATGAGCACTCAGCCAGATCGTGTGGTTCTAATCGGCGTAGCTGGGGATTCCGGCTGTGGTAAATCAACATTTTTGCGCCGACTGACTGATCTGTTTGGCGAAGATTTCCTCACCGTAATCTGTTTAGATGACTATCACAGTCTAGATCGTAAACAACGGAAAGAGACGGGGATTACAGCCCTTGACCCGCGGGCTAACAACTTTGATTTGATGTATGAGCAGATCAAAGATTTGAAAAATGGCAAGTCAATCATGAAGCCAATTTACAACCATGAAACGGGCCTAATTGATCCGCCAGAGTTGATCGAACCCAATCACGTCATTGTTTTGGAAGGGTTACATCCCCTCTATGATGAACGGGTGCGCGGTCTTCTGGATTTCAGCGTTTATCTTGACATCAGTGATGAAGTTAAAATTGCCTGGAAAATCAAGCGGGATATGGCCGAGCGGGGCCACACCTATGAGGATGTTTTAGCCTCCATTAATGCCCGCCGTCCTGATTTTATGGCTTATATTGACCCCCAAAAGCAATATGCCGATGTGGTCATCCAAATTCTACCCACGCAACTCGTGAAAGAAGAGAAAATTGGCAATATTCTCCGGGTGCGGATGTTACAGCGAGATGGGGTGCAGGGCTTTGATCCGGTGTATCTGTTTGATGAAGGCTCCACTATTTCTTGGATTCCTTGTGGCCGGAAGCTGACCTGTTCCTATCCGGGAATTCGTTTAGCCTATGGGCCGGATGAATATTACGGTCATAGTGTTTCTGTTTTGGAAGTAGATGGTCGCTTTGACAGGTTAGATGAAGTCATTTACATCGAAAGCCATTTGAGCAATACCAGCACCAAGCACTATGGAGAAATGACCCATCTATTGCTACAACACCGGGATTATCCTGGCTCCGATAATGGAACGGGCTTATTCCAGGTCTTGACCGGTCTGAAAATGCGGGCCACCTACGAACGGCTAACAGCCACTGAAGTTCAAGCTGTTCAACTCTAATTTAGCTAATGAGACACTTCCCCTAGGTCTGTGCTTCAGAGTGTAGCTTAGGGGATTGATTGGGCCTGAGTACTGCCAATCACGGTGCAACTTCAGCGAAAATAAACAATTGTCGCCCCACGCCCGCCTTCATTCTGAGGTGCAAACTCAAACTTCTCAACCAGGGGATGATGGCGCAGATGCTCATGGACAAATTGCCGTAGTTTTCCTGTCCCATGCCCATGAATCACCCACAAAACAGTTCCCCCTTGATTTAAGGCTTCATCGAGTAGAATCTCTGCGGCAGCCACCCGTTGGCCGCGAATATCCAGGGTATTACTTTCTGTTCTGAGGGTAGGAATTGTTACATTGGCTTTGGCAGTACTGGCCTGGGGCGGCGGCTGGGTCGCTTTGGGGGAAATTTGGGGTTTCTCACCCGCTAAGGATTCAATATCAGTTAGCTTTACCATTACTTTCATTAAACCCAGACGCACCGCAATTGCATCGTCTTCCAGGCCAATGATTTCTCCCGTTTGTTGCAGTTTAGGAATCCGAACCCGCTCACCCATCTGCGGAATATAACCTGGAATTGGCTTTGGGGCTGGTGGTGCATATTTCGCTTGGATTTGGCTGAGCTGAGCCTGGGACTGGGCCGCGGCTTGGGCGGTTTGGGGGCCAGCTTGGAGTTTTTTGATCAGTTGGGCAATCTCGGCCTGAGCCTGGTCAATGGCAGTATTGACGGCCTGGGCTTGGTGTTGCCGAAGATGCAGTTCCCGTTGCCGGAGTTGCTCGGTTTTGGTCAATAATTCCTGGTGCAATTTTTCTGTCGCACTGAGGAGTTGACTGGCGGTACTAGCTTTGGCTTCTTGATGGCGGCGTTGGGCTTCCAGGCCAGCAATAACTTGATTCACTTGATCTTGATCCGCGGGCAGGGCCTGGGCGGCAGCGGCAATTACATCTGGGTTGAGGCCTAATCGTTGGGCAATCGCCAGGGCATTGGAGCGACCGGGAATCCCCCACAAAAGGCGATAGGTTGGGGCCAGAGTCTCAGAGTCAAATTCTACCGAGGCATTTTCAAAGCGAGGATCTTGATATTTCAGGGCCTTGAGTTCCCCGTAATGGGTCGTGGCGATGGTGATCTGGGCCTGGTCTGCCAGGTGGGTCAAGAGGGCTATGGCTAAGGCGGTTCCTTCACTGGGGTCTGTGCCGGCACCAACTTCATCCAATAGAACTAGGGCGGCATTGTCGGGGTTAGCTTCAGTTGTGAGGGCCTCAAGAATTTCACTAATGGTACGAATATGTCCAGAAAAGGTAGAAAGGTTGTGCTGTAAGGATTGTTCATCGCCGATATCCGCTAAGACCTGCCTAAACCAGGGAAGTTCTACGGGTTCAGCCGCCGGAATCATCAAACCGGCCTTGGCCATCAATGCCACCAGACCCAGGGTTTTTAAGGTTGCAGTTTTCCCACCCGTATTGGGGCCGGTAATGGTGACAACTTTTGTTGGGGGCGCAATATCAACGGTAATTGGGACGACTGTGGGGCCCTGTTCCTGGTGGTGCTGCCAAATTAACAGGGGATGTCTTAAATTCCGCAGGTGAATCGGTTCATCGAGTTCGACAAATCGGGGGATATTGGCATTCAACCAGAGTCCATAGCGGGCGCGGGCAACGGCCAGATCCAGTTGGGTGATCAGCTCTAGACCCTGCTGTAATTCCAGGACAACTTCGGTCACTTGCTGGCTGAGGACTTCCCGGATGCGGTATTCTTCCTGTCCGCCCTGGCGGGCTAATTGTCTGAGGCGATTATTAAGTTCAACGATGGCCTGGGGTTCGATATAGAGGGTGGCGCCAGTGACAGAAACATCATGAACAATTCCAGGTATGGCATCCCGCTGGGGGGCTTTCACCGGTAGGACATAACGCTCGGCCCGTTGGGTGATCACGGTATCTTGGAGAGACGAATGTTTCCGTTGAATGATCTGCTGGAGTTGTTGGTGAATTTGCCCGCGCATTTGTTGCTGGTGTTGCCGGATTGCTGCTAACTGAGGGCTGGCCCGCTCGCTGACTTCACCTTGTTCCGTAATACACCGATGGATTTCCTGCTCCAGTTGGGGAAAGGTGCGTAACGCTGCTAAGAGGGCTTGAAGTGCGCTTAAATCGGGGTAACTATCGACAACGCGGCGTAAATTCCGGCTCCCGGCCTGGGTCTGGGCAATGCCTAATAATTCCTCTGGGGTGAGGACTCCTTGATGAGCCGCCCGATTTAAACCAGATTGAATATTTTTGATCTGACTAAAATCTAGTTCCCGCAAATAGTAGGTCGTCAGTTTATAGGCATCTTCAGTTTGGGCCAGGAGTTGTTGCGAGTCCCTTAGGTTGGGTGCAGGTTGCCAGGCCTGGGCCAGTTCGGCTCCCACCTTAGTCGCGGTAAAGGTTGCCAGATGTTGACATAACCGTGGCCAGTCTAAAAGTGCCTGTGTTTTAGTCTCTAGGTGCAGGTTGGCGAACCGATAACTTGTTTCTAAAGAGGATGAGAATTCTGGCAACTGTTCTAGCCCTAGCTCCAAACTCCGCTCTTACTAGATTAACGTGATGGGAAAAGAAGGCTGATCCCGGAGCGGGCCGCTGATATAGCTGATCAAATTAGCCCCTCAGGCCAGAATCGCCCTTAAGGATAGATATCTTCTTTCGGAGGTAAGGCAGCCACAGAAATTGCCGGGGGATGAATCATGGCATTAAAGGTTGGAATGGTGGTAATTGAGGCATTGACCAGGTTAAACAAGGGGTTGCCTAAAATCCCCGCCAAAGAGGTGGCAATGACTGTGACAATTAACCCAACCTGTAACGGCCGCATCCCAAAGGCTTTCCAGTTAATTTCAGGGTAATTTTTGACCGCTTCCGACATTTCCTGGGGTTCCTTGACCACCATCATCTTGACCACTCGGATGTAGTAGTAAATGGAAATCACGCTCGTTAACAGGCCCAACAACACCAGGCCATAGGCCCCTGCTTGCCAACCCGCCCAGAAGAGATAGAGCTTGCCAAAGAACCCGGCCAAAGGGGGAATCCCACCGAGGGAGAGGAGGCAGAGGCTTAAACCCAAGGTTAAGAGTGGGTCTTTTTGATAGAGTCCGGCATATTCATCGATGTCATCCGTTCCTGTGCGTAGCGAGAAGAGAATAATACAGGTAAAGGCCCCCAGGTTCATGAACAGGTAAATCAACAGATAAAACATCATGCTGGCATAGCCGGCCTCAGTCCCGATCAAAAAGCCAATCATCACAAACCCGGCCTGGGCAATGGAGGAATAGGCCAACATCCGCTTCATGCTGGTTTGGGCCAGGGCGACCACATTTCCCAAAATCATGCTGAGGATGGCTAACACCGTAAAAATCACCTGCCAATCGGCGGCCAAACTGGGGAACGCTAAGGTTAAGAAGCGAATTGCCAAGGCAAACCCAGCCGCTTTAGACCCCACCGATAAAAAGGCCACCACCGGAGTCGGCGCACCTTCATAGACATCAGGAGTCCACTGGTGAAAGGGAACCGCTGAAATTTTGAAACTAATCCCCGCAATCACAAAGACCAAGGCAATGAGGAGACCCAGGGATTGTCCCGAAATCGCCCCAGCAATGGCCACCAAGGAGGTTGAACCCCCTGAAAGACCATAAAGTAGGGAGGAACCATAGAGGAAAATTGCAGAACTGGCAGCCCCAATTAAGAGATATTTCAAAGAGGCTTCATTCGAGCGCAAATCCCGCTTCATGTAGCCCGTCATGATGTAGGAGGCAATACTCAAGGTTTCTAGGGAAACAAAGATCATCACGAGTTCTTCTGCACCAGCCAGGAACATCCCCCCGACTGTGGCGGTTAAGAGAACGGTTAAAAACTCGCCCAAGGCACTGCCCGTTTGTTCGACATAGCGCATGGACATCAAGATTGTCACCACACTGGAGAGGGCAATAATTCCCCGAAATAGCAAGCTGAGGTTATCACTGCGAAAACTACCCAAAAATGAAGCGGTTTCAACTTGGTTCCACTGCAAGACCATTGCTCCCACAGAGGCTAGTAAGCCAGTCACGGCAATGTATGAAGTCCAGCGATCTGACTGTCGGCCGATGATCAGATCGGTCACTAAAACCACTAGGAGAGTCAAGATCACGATAGTTTCTGGCAAAATCGCACCGACATTTAGTTGAGCCGCTAGGGTGGTGAGATCCATGGGATGTTGTTCCGAGTTGCACTGTTGGTCAAATGTATCTTACCCCAAAGGCTCCAGGGGAGATGGTTGGCTGATATTGCGAGTTCTTAATCTTGTAATTAAATTCAACAATGGCTGGGGGAGTGGCGGCAAGTGGGGCAGGGGAGAAGGCAGCACTTTCATCGTTTAATAAAAAGGGTGATGACCTCTGGTTGGGTAGCAAGCATGACAAAGTGGCAAGCCCTAGTTTTTGATGTGGATGGCACACTGGCAGATACGGAGCGGGATGGGCATCGGGTCGCGTTTAATCGGGCGTTTCAAGAGGCGGGCCTGGACTGGGATTGGTCAGTTGAACTTTACGGGCAACTCTTGGCGGTCACAGGTGGCAAAGAACGGATGCGCTATTATCTGGATCAATTTCGGCGCGACTGGCCCCAACCTGCTAACTTGACGGATTTAATTGCCCAACTCCATCAAGCCAAAACCAAGCACTACACCGAGTTACTGGCCACGGGAGCCATTCCCCTCCGGCCTGGGGTCAAGCGTCTCTTAACTGAAGCCCGCATTGCTGGATACCGATTAGCGATTGCCACTACTACCACCCCGGCTAATGTCACCGCTTTATTGGAACATACCCTGGGGAGAGAAAGTATTAACTGGTTTGAAGTCATTGCTGCGGGGGATATTGTCCCGGCCAAAAAACCTGCTCCTGACATCTATCACTATGCCCTAGAGAAGATGGGACTTGCCCCTCAAGATTGTTTAGCCTTTGAAGATTCAGAAAATGGGTTAATCTCGGCCCAAGAGGCTGGCCTGGTCACGGTTGTCACGGTGAATGATTACACCCAGTCCCATAACTTTTCCGGTGCAGCCTTAGTGCTGGATTGTTTAGGTGAACCAGAGCAGCCTTTTCAAGTTTTGGCCGGTAATCCCCAAGGGCGCACCTATTTTAACCTTGATCTCTGCCAGGCCTTGCCCCGCTAACTGAATGTTATATCTCAAAAACTAGATGCACTATTCTCTGGGGATCAATGGTCGCTTTCTCAGTCAGCCGTTAACAGGGGTGCAACGCTACGCCCGCTGTTGGGTCAAAGCCCTCGATCACCTGTTAGTCTCTGAAGAAATTGTCAGGTCCAGTTGGCAGGCCACCCTCTATGTCCCTAAAGGTGCTCACGTTAAAGCCGCCCTGACTGAGTTAAACCTCAAAGCCATTCAAATTAAAAGAGTCGGGTTTAGCAAGGGTTATTTATGGGAGCAGTTGGAGTTGCCCATCTATGCCCGTGATCAGGTCTTAGTTAATTTGGGCAATATGGCACCGATCCCCTCATTAATGAGTCCCCAAAAGACAGTCGTGACCATCCATGATTTATCCTTCCAAAAATTTCCCGAATCCTACTCAAGGCTATATCAGTTGACCTATACCCTCCTCACTCCCCTGATCATGGCTAGAGCTGATGCTATTCTCACCGTGTCGCAAACCGAAGCCAAGGCAATTTTAGAGGTCTATCCCCAGGCCAAGTCTCGCGTACACCCCATCCCCAATGGTCACTGGCCCGATGATTTAGATTTAGAAGCGATTGCCCCAATGAACCCAATCGGTCGCCCGTTTATGTTGGCGGTGGGAACGCTCTCAGCCCGGAAGAATTTAACCGGCATTCTCAAGGCGGCGGAATTGGTCAATCAACAACAGAGCTTGGATTTTGTTATGGTTGGGGGCCGGCCAAGTATTTATCAAGCCATTCAGTTAGAGCTACCAGCATCATTAAAAGATCGCGTTCATTTTGTCGGCACGGTAGATGATTCGACCTTGATTAGTTATTACAAAGCCGCTCAAGGCCTGGTTTATCCCTCTTTTTATGAAGCCTCAGGATTGCCGCCCTTGGAAGCCATGGCCTGTGGTTGTCCAGTGATTGTCTCGGATATTCCTGCCCTTGTTGAGCGTTGTAGCGATGCGGCCCTCTACTGCCAGGCCCAGGCCCCGGAAACCATTGCCAATGGGATTTTACAACTGATCAATAATCTAGAATTGCAACAAGATTTAAGGGTCAAAGGGGATCAACTTGCCCAGGCCCTGACTTGGAAAAATTCAGTCCAGCAGGCCATGAATGTTATTGCATCCTGTTGACCCCAATCAATGTAGCGACTCAACTTTAGAGAATCCTTTTATGAAGATTGTTCAGTAGTCAATCCAATTTCTTGTCCATAGGATAGTTCAAGGGTGTGACCATCCGGATCCCGCAAAAAAGCCCAATATCCGATTGGATAGCCTGAGTCTTGTGGTTTCTGAATCAGGATACCCTCCTGTTTTGCTTTTGAACAAAGAGAGTCCACCATCTCCCGACTGGGGCAGCCAACTCCGAGATGGGCCAGGGGCGACAAAATCGTTTGTAATCGGTTGGTTTGAATCAGCACAATGGCAAATGGCCGGGTGGAATCCGAAAGCCAGACAACATTAACCCCTGTTTCCTGATCAATGCGGCGATGAATAACCTGCATGCCAGCGTATGTCGAGTAAAACCTAATACTTTGTTCAACATCAGTCACCGGGAGCGCGATATGAGTCAGACCAATATCAATCATCACGGTTGAGTCCTTTTTGCGAATTCAGATTTTTGAGCAACTGCAGATAAGACCTCGATTGCACCGCCACCATATCTGGGACAAACAAGATACCAAAAACACAGACCACCCGAGCAAACCACAGTACACATCTAACACTCGATCCCCAGGCCTGGGCGCAAGGTAATCGATGGTTTCTGCTTGACTGAGCATGAATCACAAGTCCTTTAATGGAGTTCCAGCGACATGATTTAACGACGATTCGGCAATATCAGCTTAGACGAGGTTAAATCCTAACCCATGACAAATCAAGGATCACCTTTTTTCCCCAGGCCAATTGCAATTGGGGCTAGGGCGATAAAGATTAAGACTGAGAAAATCATCTTAGCAAAGTCTATCCCCAGATCTGTTAGGTTCAAGAAAGAGTAGCAACCGGATCAGAGCACCCAAATAGAGATAATGAGCGAATTAGCCCAGGAAATTCAAGCCGCAGTCGCCAGCCGCCGCAATTTTGCGATTATTTCCCACCCGGATGCGGGTAAAACGACTTTAACCGAAAAACTTTTGCTCTACGGGGGAGCCATCCACCAGGCCGGAGCCGTCAAAGCCCGCCGCGCCCAACGCCATGCCACATCCGACTGGATGGAAATGGAACAACAGCGGGGCATTTCGATTACTTCGACCGTGTTGCAATTTGACTATCAAGGCTATCAAATCAATCTCCTCGATACGCCCGGCCACCAAGATTTTAGTGAAGATACCTATCGGACTCTGGCGGCGGCGGATAATGCGGTGATGTTGGTGGATGCGGCTAAGGGCCTGGAACCCCAAACTCGGAAACTCTTTGAGGTCTGTCAGTTGCGGGCTTTACCGATTTTTACCTTTATTAACAAGATGGATCGGCCGGGGCGGGAACCCTTAGAACTGATTGATGAAATTGAACAAGAACTCGGCCTGCAAACCTTTCCAGTCCTCTGGCCAATCGGGATTGGGGATCAATTTCGCGGGGTTTATGATCGATTGCGGCAGGAATTTCATCTGTTTGAACGGAGCGAACATGGCCGCAAAGAAGCCCAGGAAACAATTATTCCCCTCGGTGATCCTCGCATTGACCAGTTAGTAGAACCCCATTTATATCACCAGTTAAAAGATGAATTAGAACTCCTGGATGGTGTCGGGGCTGAGTTAGATATTGCGCTAATCCATCAGGGTAAAATGACCCCAGTCTTTTTCGGCAGTGCCATGACTAATTTTGGTGTGAAGTTGTTTTTAGAGCATTTCCTTGAAAAAGCCTTGAAACCCATTGCCTATCGCAGCAACAAGGGTGCAATTGAACCGACCACTGAAAACTTTACCGGCTTTGTCTTCAAGCTCCAGGCCAACATGGATCCAAAACATCGAGATCGGGTGGCGTTTATTCGGGTTTGCTCCGGCAAGTTTGAAAAAGATATGAACGTCTCCCATGCCCGGACTGGCAAAAACCTGAGGTTATCCCGTCCCCAGAAACTCTTTGCCCAAGGCCGGGAATCCATTGAAACGGCCTACCCCGGAGATGTGATTGGGTTGAATAATCCGGGAATGTTTGCCATTGGCGATACGCTTTATGTTGGTTCCAAGTTGGAATATGAAGGGATTCCTTGTTTTTCCCCGGAAATTTTTGCTTATTTACGCAATCCTAATCCTTCTAAGTTCAAGCAATTCCAAAAAGGAGTCAATGAACTTCGAGAGGAAGGGGCAGTGCAAATTATGTATGCTACAGATCCAACGAAACGGGAACCCATCTTGGCAGCCGTAGGACAACTCCAATTTGAAGTGGTACAGTTTCGCTTGATGAATGAATATGGGGTGGAAACTCGCCTAGACCCCTTGCCCTATACCGTGGCCCGTTGGGTTGTAGATGGCTGGCCGGCCTTGGAAGCCACAGGACGAATTTTTAATGCCTTAACAGTTCAGGATAATTGGGAGCGGCCGGTTTTGCTATTCAAAAATGAATGGAATGTCCAACAGATGGAGGCTGATCATCCCAAATTACAATTAAGTCGGATTGCCCCAATTGGGTTTGCTAGTGAAGCCGTCAAAAGTCGTTAAGGATGGGTATCTTAGTCGTCAGTAATTTGCCCTCTGGGGTCTTGGGTCAGTTTGAGGAATATTAACGCTTGGTGTATGTGACTCTGGGAATAGGCATTTTAAGCAGAATAATAATACTGTCGGCTCGAATGGGTTTCACTGCCAGTTCTGTTTTTAGGGGTTGCCAAGACGTTATCCGATCCAATGAGAATCCTGGGTGGGGAATGGGTTAGCGAGGTTCTTCAATCGGCCAATCTGCATTTTCACCCCCAATAATCAGTCGCCTTAAGGGTAGGTAATCTAAACTAAACTGATTCAGGGCATTAATCAAAACATCCAAAGCCAAAGCGTCACTGGTGCCGAGATCAAACCAACATCTAGCCCAGAGGTCTTGATATTCAAACTCTCCCATATTGTGCATTAAGGCTACCAAGGAATGGGATTGGGTCTGGCTGTCGTAGTCCATAAAACTCAGTTCCAGGCCCGTATCTTGGACTTGTAAGTTTTCGGCATTAAATCCACCCAACTTGCCGAGGAAAAACCAGGAATTAAAGACCTCTTCTAGGTACTGTTGCTCAACGGGGGTAGGAAAATCCACCAGCTCGACCCAAATCCAGACATCAAAGGGGTTAAATTCCCGAAACTGGATCTCCATTAGTCTTGCCCCATAATCCCTTTCCGAAATGCTGGTCGCTGAGTCATCCCCCCCAAGTAGGATTGAACTGCCGAATAGGGAGAAAAATCTATCTGAAAGAGCATCTCAGCATAACTAAGGGTACTAGCCATTGCCACATCAGCCACGGTGAAGGTGTCAGCCACTAAAAATTCGTTCCCCAACAGTGCCCCATCTACAGCAGCCAGGAGCTTGGGCAGTTGAGTTTCTTTTGCTTCTCCCGTCATGGCCTGGGGCAAACTGGAATTAGCAAAAAGCACCCATTGGTAAATTAGCCCCCGCAACCCGGCATCCTCTGGCATTTTTCCTTGAGAATCGGCAAGGTAGAGTAAAATTGCCCCAGATTCCCATAGCTTTAGGTTTCCATCCACTAGGGCGGGGACTTTCCCCATTGGGTTAATGGCCAAGAAATCCGCTTGTTTGTGGGCCCCAGCTTTCATGTCCATGACGACAAATTCGTAGGGAATCCCCAGTTCCTCTAGATACCAGTGGACAATTGCTGCCCGGGTTTGTCTGCCGCCATATAGTTGAATCATGAATGGCTCCTCTTGCAATGCCATAGCTACCCTACCGCAATCCAGGCCACAGCAGGGCAGTCACAATCTTTTCTTTGGAATCCGCCTCAGTTTGAGTTTGCCCTAACGGACTTAAGAGGCTTTTTCACTCCAGAAACATTTTATTTGCCCAGGCAGGCCTGCTTCCCCCCCTCCTTGACTCGCCCCAAACCAGCCCGCCGTGGGGAATGCTCTATAATCTACAGAGCGCAGTCAATTATTCTACAAATCGTGTATATTCCCCCTACCCCCAGAGACCTGTTCTAGCTTTGCCGCGTCTTTTGTTGGCCAAGAATTCCTTATGCCCAAACACCGCCAGTCTCAACCCGCACCCAACGCAACCCTGAACACACCTGCTCCACTTGCTGTTCCGAATTTGATCCGGATTCGAGGGGCTCGCCAACATAACCTCAACAATGTGGATTTGGAACTCCCGCGGGATCAGTTGATTGTCTTTACCGGGGTTTCGGGGTCGGGAAAATCTTCTTTGGCTTTTGACACGATTTTTGCTGAGGGACAACGCCGTTATGTGGAATCTCTAAGTGCCTATGCCCGGCAGTTTCTTGGTCAGCTGGACAAACCCGATGTGGATGCAATTGAAGGCTTAAGTCCGGCGATTTCCATTGATCAAAAGTCCACCAGCCATAATCCCCGGTCAACGGTTGGGACGGTCACCGAAATTTATGATTACTTGCGGTTGCTCTATGGCCGGGCCGGTGAACCCCATTGTCCCCAGTGTGCGCGACCGATTTCCCCCCAAACGATTGATCAGATGGTGGATCAAGTCCTGGGCCTGGAAGATGGGCAAAAGTTTCTGATTCTCGCGCCGATGGTCAGGGGCAAGAAAGGGACTCATAAAAAACTCCTCTCCAGTTTGGCCAGTGAAGGCTTTAGTCGGGTGCGGATTAATGGGGAAATCCGGGAACTGAGCGACTCGATTGAACTGGATAAAAACCACAGCCACACGATTGAAATTGTCGTGGATCGCCTGATTAAAAAAGGTGGGATTCAGGAACGCCTCACCGACTCCTTGGCCACCGCCCTCAAACACGCCGAAGGGATCGCCATCATTGATTTAATCACCGAGAGCAAACCCCAGTTATCCCTTGTTTCCCAATCTGCGGAGTCACCCAATCCCGAAGACCTAATCACCTTAACGGCGGCGGAACCCCCAGGCCAGTACCAGACTCCCACACAACTAGTTTTTTCCGAAAATTTTGCCTGTCCCGAACATGGGGCCGTCATGGATGAATTGTCGCCGCGATTATTTTCCTTTAATTCACCCTATGGAGCCTGCCCCAACTGCCATGGCCTGGGGGCGTTGAAGTGTTTTTCGCCGGATTTAATTATCCCCAACCCGGAACTGCCGGTGTATGCGGCCATTGCCCCTTGGGCCGAGAAAGACAATAGTTATTATTTTTCGTTGCTTTATAGTGTGGCCCAGGCCTTTGAGTTTGATATTCAAACCCCCTGGCATAAACTCACCAAGCTGCAACAGGAAATGATTCTGCATGGAACGAAAGAGCCAATTTTTGTCGAAGTAGATTCTCGCTATCGGGAACGGCGGGGCTATTACAAGAAATTTCCGGGGGTGTTGGCGATTCTCCAAAATCAATATGACGAAACCACCTCGGAGTTGTATAAGCAAAAACTAGAGCAATATTTAGTTGACCAGGCCTGTGAAGTCTGTGAAGGCAAACGCCTCAAACCCGAAGCCTTGTCGGTGCGCTTGGGTCAATATGCCTTGCCGGATTTAACCAGTGTCTCAGTGCTCGAAGCGAAAGAGCGGGTGCAAAACCTCAAGCTCTCCCCCCGCCAGGCCCAGATTGCCGATTTAGCCCTGCGAGAAGTCCAGGCCCGGTTACAGTTTTTGCTGGATGTGGGCTTAGATTACTTAACCTTGGATCGCAGTGCGGCCACCTTATCGGGGGGAGAAGCGCAACGGATCCGGCTGGCGACGCAAATTGGTTCGGGCTTAACCGGGGTGTTATACGTTTTGGATGAACCCAGTATTGGCCTGCATCAGCGGGATAATACCAGACTCCTCAACACTCTCTTCAAGCTACGGGACTTGGGCAACACCCTGATTGTGGTGGAACATGATGAAGAAACAATTCGCGCCGCAGATTATCTTGTTGATATTGGGCCGGGGGCCGGGGTGCATGGCGGAAAAATAGTCGCCCAAGGGCAATTAGAAAACATTCTGGAATCACCCGAATCTCTGACTGGAGCTTATTTATCGGGTCGCAGTGCGATTGAAACGCCCAGAGAGCGCCGGCCGGGGAATAACCGTAGCATCGAAATTAAAAACGCCCATCGCCACAACCTGAAAAACATTGACGTGGAAATTCCCCTCGGCAAATTGGTCTGCATTACGGGGGTGTCCGGCTCCGGTAAATCTACCTTGATGAATGAACTCCTCTATCCAGCGTTGCAACATCATTTTGGTCATAAGGTTCCGCTGCCGAAAGAAATGACCGGAATTAAGGGATTGAACGCCCTAGATAAGGCCATTGTGATTGATCAATCTCCCATCGGCCGTACCCCCCGCTCCAATCCGGCCACCTATACCGGCGTGTTTGACGTGATTCGGGAAGTCTTTGCGGAAACCGTGGAAGCCAAAGCGAGGGGCTATAAACCAGGCCGGTTCTCATTCAATGTTAAAGGGGGGCGGTGCGAGGCCTGTGGCGGGCAGGGGGTGAACGTGATTGAGATGAATTTCCTCCCCGATGTCTATGTCCAGTGTGATGTCTGCAAAGGGGCCAGATATAACCGGGAAACGCTGCAAGTCAAATTCAAAGGAAAATCCATTGCCGATGTTTTGCAAATGACCGCCGCCGAAGCCCTGGAGTTTTTCATCAATATTCCCAAAGCCGTGAGTAAATTACAAACCTTAGTCGATGTCGGTCTGGGCTATGTCAAAGTTGGCCAAACTGCACCGACTCTTTCCGGGGGAGAAGCGCAACGGGTGAAACTGGCCACGGAACTCTCCCGCCGGGCGACAGGCAAAACTCTTTATTTAATTGACGAACCCACCACCGGCCTATCTTTTTATGATGTCCATAAACTGCTGGATGTCCTCCAACGCTTGGTGGATAAAGGCAATTCCGTCTTGGTGATTGAACATAACTTAGATGTGATTCGCTGCTCCGATTGGATTATTGATCTCGGGCCGGAAGGCGGGGCAAGGGGTGGGCAATTGGTTGCAACTGGCACACCAGAGCAAGTGACCATAAATCCCAACTCTTACACCGGCCAATACCTAAAAACTGTTTTGGCTCAACACCCACCCCGTGCAGACTAACTCAGTTCACGCCCAAAAGGAAGGAGAGCCAGAATCATTAACTTGAAGTGTTGCCGAGCAAAGGGTAAACCAACAATCGTAATCGCCATAATCAATCCCCAGACGAGGTGATTCAAGGCAATTCCCCACCCAAAGACAATTAACCAAATTATATTAAAAATCATTGCTAGGGTACTGTTGGCAGCGGGCTTCTCAATCACCTCTTTTCCAAAGGGTAAGAATGTACTGAGTCCCAAGTCAATCGCCTTTAAGCCAAAGGGAATCCCAATAATGGTAATGCAAAGACTAATACCACCAATAATGTAAGCTACGCCGCTAATAAAGCCACCGAAAATCAACCAGATTATGTTCCCAACTAAGCTCATTGTCCGACTTTCCTCACGAACTTAACACCCTGACTCTCATTCTATAATTTCCCCATCAAGCCTAGAAATTTAGCGATAGTCGGGACAGCCGATCCAGGCCTGGGACATCAAAGCTTTAAAGTATCTAAAATAAGGCTTAAACCACTTATTTTATCGTTCAATCTAGACTGAGTCGCGTCTAATCAATGACTTCCCAAGTGTTTGTATGATAGAGCAGCAAATTGAACAAGCCCTAATCGAAAAACTGGGGGACTTGAAGTACACCTACCGCCCCGATATTCGAGATTTAGCCGCCCTGGATCAGAATTTTCGGGAAAAGTTTGAAGCTCTCAACCAAGTCCACCTGAGCGATGGCGAGTTTAGCCGACTCCTAGACCAGGCCATCACGCCAGATGTATTTGCAGCGGCCCAACATTTGCGAGAACGGAACAGCTTTGAGCGAGATGACGGTAAACGGTTACACTATACTCTGGTTAATATTAAAGACTGGTGCAAAAACACGTTTGAAGTGGTGAATCAACTGCGGATCAATACGGCCAGCAGTCACCACCGCTATGATGTGATTCTTTTGATTAATGGGGTTCCAGTTGTCCAGATTGAGCTTAAAAGCCTGACGATTAGCCCCCGCCGAGCGATGCAGCAGATTGTGGATTATAAAAATGATCCGGGCAATGGCTACACCAGGACGCTGCTTTGTTTTATCCAGTTGTTCATTGTCAGTAACCGGAGTGATACTTGGTACTTCTCCAATAACAACAGCCGCCACTTTAGCTTTAATGCCGATGAGCAATTCTTACCCCTCTATCAATTTGCGGGGAAGGATAACCGGAAAATTACCCACTTAGATAGCTTTGCTGAGACCTTTTTGGCCAAATGCACTCTGGGGCAGATGATTAGCCGCTACATGGTGCTGGTGGCCAGTGAACAAAAGCTGATGATGATGCGGCCCTATCAAATCTATGCAGCCCAGGCCATTGTGGACTGTATTCATCAAAATAGTGGCAATGGCTATATCTGGCACACCACAGGCAGCGGCAAGACTCTGACATCTTTTAAGGCCTCGACACTGCTGAAAGATAACCCCGACATTGAAAAATGTTTGTTTGTGGTGGATCGGAAAGACTTGGATCGGCAAACACGGGAGGAATTTAATCGGTTTCAAGCAGGCTGTGTGGAAGAAAACACCAATACCGAAACCCTAGTGCAGCGGCTCCTCTCGACTGATTATGCGGATAAGGTGATTGTGACGACGATTCAAAAGCTGGGCCTGGCCTTGGATGAAACTAACAAAACCAGCAACAAACGCAGTTATAAGCAACGCCTTGAACCTCTGCGGGATAAGCGGATTGTCTTGATTTTTGATGAATGCCACAGATCCCAGTTTGGGGAGAACCACAAGGCGATTAAAGAATTTTTCCCTAAAGCTCAGTTATTTGGGTTTACAGGAACACCGATTTTTGAGGACAATGCCAGCTATCAGCAGATTGAAGGGCAAGTTGGCTCCTATAAAACCACGGACAATATTTTCCAGCAGCAACTCCACGCCTACACGATTACCGATGCGATTGAAGACCGGAATGTGTTGCGGTTCCATATTGACTACTACAAACCCGAGGGCAGCCACATCCCCAAAGCTGGTGAGGCCTTAGCCAAAAAAGCGATTGTCGAAGCTATCTTAGCCAAACATGATGCAGCCACGGCGGGACGAAAATTTAATGCAATTCTGGCAACAGCTTCGATTAATGATGCGATTGAATATCATGAACTGTTTCAAACCATCCAGGCCGAGAAGCAAACCACAGACCCAACCTTTAGTCCCTTAAATATTGCCTGTGTATTTTCGCCACCGGCCGAGGGAAATCAGGATGTGCAGCAAATTCAAGAGGACTTACCCCAAGAAAAGGCGGATAACCAAGTCGCTCCCGATGAGAAGAAAGCAGCTCTCAGAGACATCATTGCCGACTATAACCAGCAGTACGGGACAAACCACAGCATCAATGAGTTTGATTTGTACTATCAGGATGTGCAGAAACGGATTAAGGATCAGCAGTATGCCAACCAGGACTTACCCCACAGTCAAAAAATAGATGTGACGATTGTGGTGGATATGTTGCTGACGGGCTTTGATTCTAAGTTTCTGAATACGCTCTATGTGGATAAAAACCTGAAGTATCACGGGTTGATCCAGGCCTTCTCCCGGACAAATCGCATCCTGAATGACACCAAGCCCTATGGCAATATTCTTGATTTTCGCCAGCAGCAGGAGGCAGTGAACCAGGCCATTGAGCTTTTTTCGGGCAATTCCAAGGCGAAGGCGAGGGAAATTTGGCTGGTGGATCCGGCTCCTGTGGTGATCTCAAAACTGGAAACAGCGGCCCAGAGGTTAGATACGTTTATGCAATCCCAAGGCCTGGCCTATGCCCCAGAGGAAGTGTTTAATCTGAAGGGAGATGCGGCTCGGAGCCAGTTTATTAATTTGTTTAAGGAAGTGCAGCGGCTCAAAACTCAGCTTGACCAATATACGGATCTCACGCCAGAGGATGCGGCAACGATTGAGCAGGTGATTCCCAAGGAGCAGTTACAAGGGTTTCGGGGGGTGTATCTGGAAACGGCGCAACGATTGAAGGAACAACAAGGCAGGCCAGGCCCCACTGATCCCAATATTGAGCAACTCGATTTTGAGTTTGTTTTGTTTGCTTCGGTGGTGGTGGATTATGACTACATCATGGGGCTGATTGCCAACTATACCCAGGCCAGGCCGGACAAACAAAAGATGACCCGAGAGGAGTTGATTGGGTTAATTCAAGCCGATGCCAAGTTTATGGATGACCGGGAGGATATTGCGGCCTATATCAGTACGTTGAAGGTGGGGGAAGGATTGGATGAGGCGGCGATCCGAGAAGGCTATGAGGCATTTAAGGCCCAGAAGAATACCCAAGAGCTAGAACTAATTGCCACGACCCACGGCCTGGAACCAGCGGCCCTGCAGACGTTTGTGGATGGGATTATGCGGCGAATGATTTTTGATGGCCAGGCCCTGAGTGATCTGTTGGCCCCGTTAGAGTTGGGATGGAAGGCCCGGAAGCAAAAAGAAGAGGCTTTAATGGCGGATTTGATCCCGTTGCTGCATAAACTGGCCCAAGGGCGGGAGATTTCAGGGTTAGCAGCTTATGAGCAGTAATCAGAGTTTAAGTCAGCAAGAACGCCAGGAATGTTTAGCTAAAGCATTAGAGGAAGCAGCGGCATTGAATCCTTTTGCAGAAATTACTGATCCGGTGGCTTGGCAACGTGAACAACGTCAGGATCGGCCTCTGCCTGGTAGAAGTGGAAGTAAGGAGCATGAAGATAAGGGCAAAATGTAAGACCATGCCAAAACTCTCGTCAGTGGTGAGACAATTACACCCCATCATTAAATTAAACTGCATCAGTGATTTACCAGGAGTTTAATATGAATCCGGCGCAATTTATTGAAAAGATGCAGGCATTGCCCCCAGATAAACAGGCCGAGGTGTTGGATTTTATTGAGTTTCTGGCATCCCGCAGCACGGCTAAATTAACGACTAAAGAATCTTTAGCAGCTCGGTTATTAACCATTCCCAATGCTGGCTTAGATGAAGATTTTGAACGGGTAGATGATTCAGACGAGGTAGATGATGTATTTACTTGATACTAATGTTATTAGTGAGTTACGCAAACGCAATTCAGCAAATCCCAGTGTCCTTAATTTTTTCACTGAAGTAGAACAAGAACAAACCTCAATTTTTCTATCGGTGATCACTGTTGGAGAACTACGCCGAGGAGTAGATTTGATCCGCTATCGTGGCGATTTAATTCAGGCTGAACGACTTGAAGATTGGCTGAACAAGTTACTTATAGATTTTGAAAATTCAATCTTACCGTTTGATAATGTTACTGCTCAGGTGTGGGGAAAATTACGCGTACCCCATCCAGAAAACCCCTTAGATAAACAGATTGCGGCTACGGCATTGGTGCATAACTTAGTTCTTGTAACCCGCAATGAAAGAGATTTTATAGGGACAGGGGTAGAAGTTTTTAACCCATTTTCATAATTTCTAAGGCAATGAGACTCTTCAATAAAAGATAATAGAAACCCAAAATATGAAACCCAAAAATAATCATTCATTACTACCAAAGTTGCGGTTTCCTGAGTTTCGGGACGCAGGAGAGTGGGAAATAAAAAAACTTGGTCAATTAGGAGAACTGGTTTCCGGTCTAACATATAGCCCAGAAGATATACGGGATCAGGGATTGTTAGTTTTAAGATCGTCCAATATTCAGAATGGCATGATTGCATTGGATGACAGTGTGTTTGTAAGACCAGATATTCAAGGAGTAAATTTATCACGTCCAAATGATATTTTGATCTGTGTGCGGAATGGTTCAAAATCCTTAATTGGCAAAAATGCTCTTATCCCTGAAAAAATGCCGTTATGTACTCACGGTGCATTTATGACGGTATTTAGAACTAATACTGCAAAGTTTATTTTTCAGTTATTTCAAACAGAAGCATACGAAAAACAAGTATCAGCAGACTTAGGCGCAACAATTAATTCAATCAATGGTGGTCATCTCAAGAAGTATAAATTCTATATTCCAAAGTTAGATGAACAACAGAAAATTGCCGACTGCCTTACTTCTATAGATGATCTGATCGCCGCTGAAACCCAAAAGCTCGAATCGCTCAAATCACATAAGAAAGGCTTAATGCAGCAGCTTTTTCCCGCAGAAGGCGAAACAATTCCAAAACTACGCTTCCCTGAGTTTAGAGATGCCGGGGCCTGGGAGGAAAAGAAGATTGAAGATTTAGCTAAAAGAGGATCCGGCCATACGCCTAACAAAGGTCACACAAATTACTATAACGGCGGAATTAAATGGGTTTCCCTAGCTGACTCTAATAAGTTGGATAAGGGTTATATTTATGATACAAAAGTCGAAATTTCAGTAGAAGGTATTAAAAACTCATCCGCAGTTATTCATCCACCCGGTACAGTAATTATTAGCCGTGATGCTGGTGTTGGAAAAAGTGCAGTTTTATATTCTGGAATGGCAGTAAGCCAACATTTCATAGCGTGGTGTTGTGATAAGTCTAAGCTGTCAAATTGGTTTCTCTACTTTCTTTTGCAAATATTAAAACCAACCTTTGAAAGAATTGCTACTGGAAGCACTATAAAAACAATAGGATTGCCATATTTCAAAGAAATTCGTATAACTATCCCTTCAATAAATGAACAACAGAAAATTGCGGATTTCCTCTCGTCTCTTGACGATCTAATCACCGCCCAAACGCAAAAAATCGAAGCGCTGAAGTTGCATAAAAAAGGGTTAATGCAGCAGTTATTCCCATCGGTTGAGGAGGTTGAACATGAATAGGGCGTGCTACGTTGCTTAGAGCCTATTAATTCTATTCCGCCATCGCTTGAGTTTCTGGGTGAAGGGCTGGAAATATAGATTTACCGGGTATGAAGTCGCCCCAGTCTAACTGACCTAAATTAGCCACTAAGTCTTGATATTCTTCGGTAGATAGCCAGACTTCAATTTTCACAGAAGGAATAGCCTCTCCAGCACTTTTAGCTCGCTCTACAGCCAAATCAGCCAGGTAATTAGCACGGTCTAGGGGAGAATTTAAAATAGAATCAGTCATCGTTATTTCACCCTGGGGAAGTGGATCTGACCATTGGAACGGATAGCGACTACAGGACTACCAGGCAACTTCAGCTTAGACCAGCAGCCCCCGATCTGCTCCTTTCTCTGTTCTCAGGTTTAGTCTGAAATACGATAATCTTGGCCTGGGGCGTGTCTTACTCGAATGGGGAGAAAACTAATGGATAAAAAAGATATTGCTAATGCGAAAAACCCCGATCTTCCTGCTTCTATGGATGCCCTGCGTCGAGCCTCTGGCCTGGCGATTCAAACCGCAATCCAGACCAACACCGCTATCGTGATTATGGAAAATGGCAAAATAGTCCGAATTTCAGGGGAAGAACTGAAAAAAAAGCAAAGTTTACGCGGCTCCCTAAAGCATTACGCCAGGCCCGAACTCATTGACCAAGAAAAGGACGCATGGCCAACCGTAGTCAGTGAAGAATATGAGTATTTATATTTATTTAGAAAAATATCTGAAAATAGTTAGTATGCCTGAAATTAGTCGCTTTTATGGAATCATCATCAAAATCTTTTTTGCGGATCATCCACCGCCCCATTTTCATGTCATTTATGGAGAATATAACGCCTTGTTCAATATCGAAACCCTAGAGATGATCGAGGGAGACTTACCCAACAGGGCGATAAAGATCGTTACGGAATGGGCAACGATTTATCAGCAGGAATTGCTAAAAATGTGGCAAAATCAAGAATTCCATAAACTACCACCCCTGCAATAAAATAGGAAATAAAGATTATGATTTGTCCTAAAATTACGTCAGCTAAAATCATTGAAAACTACACTCTATTAGTAACCTTCTCCAATCATCAAACCAGAAAATATAACTGTGAAAAGCTAACAGAAAATCCAGCTTTTTTACCACTTAAACAATATTCATTCTTTAAGAACTTTCAAATAGATCCATCGGGCAGCGGTATTGTTTGGAATGATGAGATTGATATTAGCGAATATGAAATTTGGACTAATGGCATTCAAGAGTCTGCTTTAGATCAACTTTCGACATCAGTGAATCCTGACCATGATTGATCCCATCCCCCGTTGGGCTTACCGTTTCGATAACTACCACCGCGCCCTCATCCTCTTAGAAGAAGCCATTAACCTCGACCGTCCCCTAAGCCAACTGGAAAAAGAAGGCCTAATTCAACGGTTTGAATACACAATGGAACTGGCCTGGAAAACCCTAAAAGACTACCTCGAAAGCGAAGGCCTGGTGCTAGAGCCAATCACCCCCCGTACCATCATCCGTAGTGCCTTTGAAGCCCGCATCATTCATCAAGGTGACACATGGCAACAGGCCCTCGATGCCCGGAACCGCATGGCCCACACCTATAACCTGGCAACCTTTGAGCGAGTCCTGACCGAGATCCGAGACCACTACTTCACCGCCTTCAAAGAACTCGATGAATTTTTAGCACCCCGCCGCCTAGAAATAGACCCACCATGAGCGACACCGGAACTGATTGCTTTGGCCTGAGCGACTCGAATCGGGCCATCATTCAAGGGATATTAGCCCCATTTTCAGCGCGCCTAGAGGTTGTTGCCGTCTTTGGTTCCCGCGCCCAAGGTCAGTATCGGCCCAACTCAGATTTAGATTTAGCTCTGTATGGCAACATTACGGAAACAGACTGTGATCGACTTTGGACATTGTTTCAGGATAGCCCTCTCCCCTTTTCTGTCGATATTATTCCCTACAACAGGATCAATCACCCGCCCTTACGCCACCACATTGATCTAGTTGCCCGGCCATTGTTGCGCCATAATCCTGATCAGGGTTTTATATATGTTAATGAGAATAAATCACTAAAACACTGATGTCCGAACAAAACCAAAAACAACTCGGTAGTCTCCTCTGGAACATTGCAGATCAACTCCGGGGAGCCATGAACGCCGATGACTTCCGGGACTATATGCTCTCGTTTCTGTTCCTGCGCTACCTGTCCGATAACTATGAAACCGCCGCCGAAAAAGAACTTGGCTCAGACTATCCCAATCCCGCAGACTTGCCCAACATCACGCCACTTCAACACTGGTACGACCAAAACCCCGATGACATCGCTGAATTTGAAAAGCAGATGCGCCGCAAAGTCCATTACGTCATCAAGCCGGAATTTCTCTGGGCCAGCATTGCCGAAATGGCTCGCACCCAAAATAGTCAACTATTGGAGACCTTACAAAAGGGATTTAAGTATATCGAGACCGAATCCTTTGAGAGTACCTTCCAGGGCCTGTTCTCCGAGATTAATCTCGATTCCGAAAAACTAGGCAAAAAGTACACCGACCGCAATGCCAAACTCTGCACGATCATTACCGAAATTGCTGCCGGTCTTAACCAGTTCTCAGCCGATACGGATGGCCTGGGAGATGCCTACGAATACCTGATCGGTCAGTTTGCTTCTGGTTCTGGTAAAAAGGCCGGTGAATTCTATACCCCGCAGCAAATTTCCAGTATTTTGTCAGCCATTGTCACCCTCGATAGCCAAGACCCCAGCACCGGCAAAAAGAAACATCTCGATAGCATCATGGACTTTGCCTGTGGTTCTGGTTCACTCCTGCTCAATGTCCGCCGCCAGCTTGGCCCCCACGGCATCAGCAAAATCTACGGACAAGAGAAGAACATCACTACCTACAACCTGGCTCGGATGAATATGCTTCTCCATGGGGTGAAAGATTCCGAGTTTGAAATTTTCCACGGTGACACCCTCCTGAATGATTGGGAGATGTTGCGGGAAGCCAATCCAGCCAAAAAACGTTATTTTGATGCCGTTGTTGCCAATCCACCCTTTAGTTACCGCTGGGAACCGACCGAAGCCCTAGGCGAAGATATGCGCTTCAAAAACCATGGCCTGGCTCCGAAATCAGCGGCGGACTTTGCCTTTTTATTACACGGTTTCCATTACCTCAAACCCGAAGGCACAATGGCAATCATCCTTCCCCACGGCGTACTATTCCGGGGCGGTGCTGAAGACAAGATTCGCCGCAAACTTCTCAAAGACGGCAACATTGATACAGTGATCGGTCTGCCTGCAAACCTGTTCTATTCCACAGGCATCCCAGTCTGTATTCTCGTCCTGAAAAAATGCAAAAAGCCTGATGATGTCCTGTTCATCAATGCCAGTGAGCATTTCGAGAAAGGCAAACGCCAAAACCGACTTTTGCCAGAACATATCGAGAAAATTGTTGACACTTACCAGTTCCGTAAGGAAGAAGACCGTTATTCCCGCCGGATCTTGATGAAAGAAATTGAGTCCAATGACTACAATCTCAATATTTCTCGCTATATCAGTACCGCTGTGGCAGAGGCAGAAATTGATCTAGATACGGTAAATTCTAGCCTGGTCGAAGTAGAGAAGAAAATTGCAGCGGCGAAGAAGAAGCATAACGAGTTTCTCAAGGAACTGGGTTTACCCCTCCTGCCCTAATCCTAAGACTTACGCCATGATGAACTTATTGGGGCTGATATCACCATCTCTGAGAGCCTTAGCCGTTCCCCGGACGGTAAAACCAGTGGCTATGCCCGTCAACGGAAAGACACAAGGAATCAAAAGGTGCGAATTATTCCCTTACAACCGAAACTACTGGCCATGTTCCAAGGACGGTCAACGCCTGAGACCAAACCTAATGAATTGATTTTTTAAGTCTCTAAAGGGGAAACCCATTGATGATCGCAATTTCACTCAGCGGGTTTGGAAAGGATTATGCGTTGCTGCCAATATTCCTTACCGAGTCACCTATGCAGCCCGCTATAGCTTGGGGAGTCACCTTCTGGATCAGGAGTCAGCATTGCCCAGGTGGCTACAATTCTTGGGAATCGTCTCGAAACGGTTGCGCGATACTATGCCCATGCTATTAACTTGCCTGAACTCCCTTCATTTTGAGAGTATGCAAATTTCGCACCAGTTTTGTATAGGTTCTATGGTCAAATGTAGTCTAACTTGACCTAAAAGTAACTAACCCTTAAATCTAACAAAGCCAGTGTTGTCAAAGCTTTAAACATTAGAACCACTATCGGAGCGGCGGGATTTGAACCCACGACCCCCACTACCCCAAAGTGGTGCGCTACCAAGCTGCGCTACGCCCCGTTAGTATGACTATAACATCCCTTGGCATCAAAACTTATTCAAAAAACTCAAGCTTATCTGGGAAGTAATGGGGAGATGAACCACTGCTATCCTAGGTGCGAAAATCCTGACTAGACTATATTTTGATAGATAAGAAAGTTTATATCTTTTGCAGCAAACGGGTGGGCAAAAAAAGGAATTGTATCAAGACAGAGGGGTGAAAGGATCTCCGCAAGGCACAATAGGGATTAAGAGTGTTTTTTGATACTGTACCTGGGCTAATCTATGCAAATTTATTTAGACTACAGTGCTACTACGCCCTGTCGCCCAGAAGCTATGGCCAGCATGAATCGGGTCATGGCCCAGGCCTGGGGGAATCCATCCAGCTTGCATGAATGGGGGCAGCGCGCGGCAACAGTCTTAGAACAGGCCCGGATGCAGGTGGCCAGCCTCATCAACAGTTCTCCCCTCGGCATTGTCTTTACATCTGGCGGTACAGAGTCCAATAACCTGGCCATATACGGGGTAGCCCGTCAATTCTCGTCCCCGCAACATTTGATTATTTCCTCTGTAGAACACGCTGCCGTCAGTCAACCCATGGCTTTTTTAGAATCTCAAGGCTGGCAGGTGACCCGTCTACCCGTGGATCGCTGGGGGCGAGTTAACCCTAGGGACTTAGATCAGGCTATCCAGGCCAATACGGTGTTGGTTTCGGTCATTTACGGGCAAAGCGAAGTTGGGACACTCCAGCCGATTTCAGAACTGGCGAAAATCTGTCGTAATCGTGATGTTCTGTTTCATACGGATGCAGTACAAGTTGCCGGGCGTTTACCCGTTGATGTCCAGGCCCTAGGGGTTGATTTACTTTCCCTCTCCAGCCACAAGCTCTATGGCCCCCAGGGCGTTGGGGCATTATACATTCGGCCGGGTGTCGAATTACATCCTTTTCTGGCTGGGGGAATGCAGGAGTCGGGGCTGCGGGCTGGGACACAAGCCTTACCCAATATTGCTGGCTTTGGGATTGCGGCTGAATTGGCTGAAGTAGAACTCTTGGAGGAAATAGCCCGCTTGCAAACGCTCCGGGAACGCCTCTTTGCCCAACTTTATGCCTGCCCACAACTACAACCTACGGGCCATCGTCTCTATCGGTTGCCCCACCACCTGAGCTTTACAGTGATCGATGCCTATGGAACACCGCTGAGTGGAAAGACCCTCGTGCGTCAACTGAATTTAGCGGGTATTGGCGTAAGTTCTGGCTCGGCTTGTAACAGTGGTAAATCCATTCCTAGTCCGGTCTTAAGAGCAATGGGCTATGACGATGGGCTGGCTAAATCGAGTTTACGGCTGACCCTGGGTAAACACACCACCGCAGCGGATATTGATTGGGTCGGTCTAGTCCTGCCGCAAGTGATTGAGCGAGTCACCCAGGCCCCGGTACTGATGTGTTAGATTCGCCCGAGTTACAACCATGGTTAGCCTAAGAACCGGACAGCCCCACTGGCCAACTCATAATAAGCCCCAACAATGTTTAATGCTTCTGCACGAATGGCCTCGGCAAGCACCGGAGAGTTTTTTAGCCGCTGTACCTGAAGTCGGACATTGGCTTTAATGGCATTGGTCAAAAGATCACCAGGTTCGGTTTGGGCGAGGGCAATTGCGGGTTGAATGGCAGTAGTTAGAGAAGACATAACTCCGGGTAGGTTTTTGCCGCTCAAGGTAGCTGTAACAGCCCCGCACCGTTCATGGCCGAGAACAACAATTAAGGGGGTTTTTAGAATTGTTACGGCATACTCTTCACTAGCGATTTCTTCAGTAATGGCAATATTTCCGGCCACACGCACAACAAAGAGATCACCAATTCCTTGATCGAAAATAATTTCAGGAATGACCCGGGCATCGGCACAACTGAGAATGGCGGCAAAGGGAGTTTGTGTCTCCGTGACAACCGCTAGCTGACGAACATCTTGATGGGGATGAAGGGACTTATTCTGGACAAAACGTTGATTACCAGCAAGTAAACGATCTAGGGCGGTGGTCGGGGTATTGGGAATTTCCATAGTCTTGCTTTGGTGGTTATTAATGGGGAGCGCATGTTCTAGGCCAAAAGCCTTCCAGGCCGGGTAAGTCACCCCCCACCGACTGATCTCCCCTAATAATTCCAAGGCAGCGCGGCGTGAAACAGGCATCATCATCGGCGAATGAGGGGGGCTGGGGCTAAAATCTAAGGCATGAATCTTTATACCAACATTCTGCGTCCCTTCGTGTTTTCTGGGTTGCGGGCTGATCCGGAAGCTGTTCATCACCAACTGTTGCGGGTTTGTGGGCAAATTGAGGCCTGGGGCGAAAAAGGGCAGTGGTTGCGGCAACTTTGCCGGAGTCAATACCAGTACTCTGCACCGAAATTATCCCAAAAACTCTGGGGATTAAGCTTTCCGAATCCCTTGGGTTTAGCACCTGGGTTTGATAAGGACGGCCTGGCCAGTAGTTTTTGGCAGGAATTGGGCTTTGGCTTTGTTGAGGTGGGAACTGTGACCTGGCAGGCCCAAGGGGGGAATCCCAAACCCCGTTTATTTCGACTCCCGGCGGATCTGGCGGGTCTGAATCGGATGGGGTTTAATAATCTCGGAGCGGTGGCGATGGCGAGAACCCTAGAACAGTCAGCGGCAGAGGGCCTACGCACAGTTCCCATTGGGATTAACTTGGGTAAGTCAAAAGTCACCCCCTTAGAACAGGCAGTGGCGGATTATGTGCAAAGTTTTCAGGTGCTTCAGCCTTGGGGAGATTATTTTGTTGTCAATGTCAGTTCCCCCAACACCCCAGGCCTGCGAACATTGCAATCTCGGAGCCAATTAGAGCCAATCTTGGCCGGACTTCAAGCTAGCAATCACCTCAGCAAACCTCTGCTGATTAAGGTGGCCCCAGATTTGGCCTGGTCGGACTTGGATGAAATTTTAGAGTTGGCCCAGGCCTATCAACTGGCGGGAATTATTGCCACGAACACCACCCTTTCTCGTCACGGCCTCAAGACAACAGTTCTCCCCTCCACCCAAGAACCAATTGAAACAGCGGCGGGCGGACTTAGTGGCGCGCCTTTACGGCAAAAGTCCACGGAAATGATTCGCTACATTTATCGGCAAACGGGCGGGACATTACCGATTATTGGGGTGGGTGGGGTGTTTAATGCGGCCCAGGCCTGGGAGAAAATTTGCGCTGGAGCGAGTTTGATTCAGGTTTATACGGGTTGGGTTTATGAGGGGCCGGGCATGGTCAAGGCAATTTTGCAGGGATTAGAGCAGTATTTGGGCGACCAGGCCTGGGCTGACGTAATTGGCCAAGACGCAAAAGAACTCCCCTCATCCTGATCCCAACCATCAGCCTATTCTGGCAACTTTTTTATAAATCATGTTGAGGGAAACTGGCTGATCCGTTAAGGCTACGACCGCCCCCACATAGGTACTCCCAATCATAAAATTTAGGGTTTGGTAGGGATGGGGGCAAGACTCCGACTGAAACAATTGGCCACCAACCGCCTTAATTCTCGCTTCCAGGCCAGTCCAACAGCTTAAAAATTCTTGGGTGTAATTGGGTTCGGGTAGTAACTTGAGGCGGGCCTGGTCGGTTTGGGAAAAAAAACGTTGGGCAATTTTTTTTGCTCTTGGCCTCAGTTTAATCTGTTCAATATCTACGCCCACCGGACAATTTTTTGTAACCGCGGCTACGGCCATCTCCCCAGCATGACTCCAACTAAACTGCCAGGCCGGGTCATGGACGCGTCTATCGAGGTGAGGCTTACCCGTTGGGCTGAAACATAATTCAACCGCAGCCGGTGGGACAATGACATAATGGCTCAGAACCCAGCGTAATAGACTCCGACTTTGGCGAAACTGTTGTCCAGCCAGATTGAAAACGCCTAATTTCTCCAGCCAGGCCTGTTCAGAAGCCGATAACCAGTCCGCCATAACCGAGATTTGCCCTAGCTCTAGTTGCCACAGATCAACATTCAGGGTGGTTTGTTCCCCAGGCCTGGACATGATCATTTGCATTTCGCATTTACTCGTTAAAATTGTCGTAAAGACTGCAGATACCAGCCAGCATTTGGGAGTGATTGGACATGAGGATTCAGCCGCATCTTCACAAACAGATAAAAATTGCCTGTTCAGGATTATGTGTTGGTTCGCTCCTACCCCTTGTTTTTACCTTACCCAGCCAGGCCCAGAAAAATCCAGGGGACATCATTGTGATTGGCAATTCTCCCCGGCAATGGGCCCAAAATCAAAGCTATTGGAATCAATTAGTCGGAGTCTTTGGGCGGGCCATTCCGGCAGCTACGGCTCCTGATCCCTCTACCGATACCACCCAGGCCGCGGCAGACCCCCAAGTTCTGATCCAAAAACTCCTCCAAAATATCTCAGTGGGCGCGCCGCAACTGCAACCGATCCTGAAATTACCGGGCTCTTCCCAAATCTCAGGGTCCCTCACCAATCGGAATAATCAACCTGTCACCATTGGCGGGGTCAATTTTGAGGTTTTGGATAATACAGGTAATGTGATTCAAACTGGCTCGGCCATCCCGGAACCGGCAACCGTGGGGCCTGGGCAAACAGTCACCTATCAACAAACCCTACTAACTGTCCCGTCCGATGTGGGGGCTTCTGTGCGTTTGATTAATCCCCCCGTCACCATTCAGGGCGGCATCTAAAAATTCCCAGATGGGGCGGTCATCCCAAACTTGTACCTCAATAAACCTGTCATATCGCCAATACTCTTCTGTTTTCCATTTATCACCGGGCATTCCATATTCTTGAATAACCTCAATGATTTCTTCTGCCGTAAATACTTGACCATGAATTGGTTTGCGATAAGAATCACCTCGCCCAGTTGTGTCTGTTGCAATCGCTAGACTTGGCATACTGTCTGGGTAGGTGAACGAAATCATATCACTGCTAAATAGAGATAATGGGATCTGCAACTTAGCCGGATTTGCATCGCTGAAAAAGCCGTTCTTTTGAAAGAAATCGTCATTCTCACCTAATACAAAGTAGCGCGGGCTTTGAAGGTGTGGTTTCTTACCTTTTCTCACAAACTCGCTGTAGAGCCACGCTTCGACTCTTCGACGTTCTTCCAGATAACCAGGATGCAGCCATGCCCGTTTGCCGCTCTCTTTAAGGGTAGATAGAAATTGCTCAGCCATCTCATCGGGATAGCTACAAATATTTTTCAAGCGATCGCTACCCTCGCTGTAGTACTGCGTGATGTAGTCTGGTATCCCGTACATTCATCGCAAGCAACTCAACCAGCTACTCTCAAACTACTACCAGCACCCGTAACCGAAGCCAGCTAACGGTTGTGCTCACCGGACACAGACAACCTTTGTTACTCAACCAACTATTTTGGGACGTTCCGGTGCAGCACGATCTTAGGCACCAACGGTGCCCGGAAAGGCAACGCTAACTTGGTGGTACTCAGCCGGGAATACGGGCGATGACCTTGATCTCGAAGTCGAACCCTGCAAGCCAGTTGACGCCGATCGCCGTCCAATTCGGATAAGGCGCTTCCGGGAAGACTTCGCTTTTAACGGTCATGATCGTGCCGAATTGATTTTCGGGATCGGTATGAAAGGTCGTAACATCGACGATATCGTCAAGCCCGCATCCACCCGCTTGCAGGGTCGCCTCTAGATTGGCGAATGCCAGACGAACCTGAGCCTCAAAGTCCGGCTCTGGCGAGCCATCGCTGCGACTGCCGACCTGACCGGACACAAACAGGAGATTATCTGATCTGATCGCTGCGGAATAGGTCTGTGACGTGTAGAGGTCATGCCGACCGGCGGGGAAAACGGCGTCACGCTGGGTCATATGGAATCTCCTGTTGTGGGTGGCTGGAAAGCGGTGCCAACGAATGCTTACGACAACTTGAAAGCTGGATTGGTGCCTAACTTGGTATTAGACAGAAAAATTCCGTCTAAACTCACTATTTAAAGTGTATAGACAGAATCTCAAGTTGCTATCCTATTATTTTATAAAAAATTATTTATTTTAGACGGAGATGCACATAAAGTTGGGCTTTGGGGTTTGCTATGCTCACAAATTATCTCTGTTTGCCATCTCTCTGATTGAGTGGACGACTGAATTTTCGGAAGCATCAATTTGAGAGCATTTTACGACTGCTCATCTGCCCATCAAATCCGAAACAAGCTGTAAATCTACGTACGAGCATAAAATCCTCAACTGATTGCCAATAAAACTTATCAACACTGAGTATGGCCCTCTTAAACGTGAGTTTGCATGGCTTAGATAACCCAAGCGAATAATCGTTGATTCACTCCTAAGTTTATGCAGCCGTGTTAAAAACCCTCCCCACCCTAGTTAGTTTTATGCTGGCCCAGGCCCCGGCCATCCCACCTGCGGAAATTATTCGCCCCGATGAGGTACGGCCACTGCCGGGAGCCTTGGATAGGGTGCCAGTGTTTAATAGCAACAGTCCCGAAAAAATTCAACAGGCAGGAATTCTCCTCTCAACCCTCAACCCGGCCGGTAAACAAAACCCCGCCGCCCATCTGAATTTCAGCTTTAATGACCGCTTTGATATTTTTGCCCACCATGTCACCAAGGCAGCCCCAGTTCCGGCTCCTCAGGTTATGTATCTGGGTATTTTGGTCGAAAATCCCAACAAAACCCCTGTGCGGATCTTGGTGCTCCAGGCCAACACTCGTTTGACCACCCACGCCCCCTTTGTCAATTTGCCGACCCAGGTTTTAGATCAACGAAATCGGGTCTTTGCCGGGCCGGGGAGTCGTGCCAGTGGAGACTTTCTCCGGCGAGAACGAGATGCCATTTTCCCGGAAAGCTATGTGATTGCGCCCCAAACCAGCCAAATGCTCACGGTTCTACCCATCCCTGCCACGGCCTTAAATGGTCGCTCCCTGTTAATGCGGCTGTTTAGCAATGGTCGGGTCAACCTGGCCAGCCTCGCCCTTTGGGAAAAACCGGGGACTGACAAAATTCCGACCTTAGAAGACTGGCAAAATCTGGCGCAAACGGGCCAACTTTCTACGCCTCGGGATCGGACTCCTACTCCTTTGACGCAAACTAGTGGGCAATTTATCTATGGGCGGGTGGCCGGAGTGTCCCAGGGTTCACAATGGCGGGCCACCGTGACAGATCGTCCCGAAATTCCTTATTTAACAATTCCGGCCGAAAACCAGGCCATTTCCTATGTTGTCAATACTCTCGACCGGGGGACATTGGGAACGCGGCAAATTCAAAGCGCGCCGATGCTGGTTCGTTATCCCGATACGGCCTATCGCAGTCATGGCAATTATGGCGTTCTCTACGAGTTAACCTTACCCCTCAAAAACCCCACAACCCAGGCCCAGCAAGTAGCCATTCGGTTTCAAACTCCGATCAAAGAAGATCAACTCTCCCAGGCCGGGTTACGCTATCTGCAAACACCCGCCAATCAAATCTTTTTTCGTGGGCCCATCCGACTGGAATACGAAGCGAATGGTACAACTCAAGTGAAGTATTTTCATCTGGTACAACGGCGGGGACAAATGGGCGAACCCCTCTTGACCTTAGATCTGCCTCCCCAAACTCAGCGCACTGTCAAAGTGGAACTCGTCTATCCCCCCGATGCCACGCCGCCCCAAGTCTTAACCGTGGAAACCCGCCCCGTTATCGCCCCTGTCAGTCAAAATAGCCCTCACCAGCCCCTCTAAGGTATGTTCTGCGGCTTCTATCTCCACCCGCCCGAAATACTTGCGGCAGGCCTGGGAGGTTTGGGGGCCAATTGAAGCCAGTTTGACCCTTTCTAAAAGAGCTTGGGCAATTTCAACTCCGCCGACCAATTGACAGAAATGCTGGACGGTTTTGCCACTGGTAAAGGTGATTAGGGTTAGGGTTTTGGCCTGGAGTAACTCCGCTATTTCCGGGGCAATTTGGTGCGGGCAACGGGATTCATAGGCCGCAACTTCGACAATTTTGGCTCCAGCATCGGCCATGGCCTGGACAAGCATCTCCCGTCCGCCCGTCTCCACCCGTGGGAAAAGGATTTTCAACCCAGTCATGGACTCAGGAAAATGCTCAACCAAGGCATCGGCAATAAACTGAGGCGGAATAAAATCCGGGCTGCGGCCCTGGGTTTGGAGGGATTGGGCTGTTTTTTGGCCAACTACGGCAATTTTTAGCGGAGTCAATTTAGCTGGATCAATCCCCAGGCCCCGCATGCGTGACCAAACAGCCTCAACCCCATTCGTGGAGGTTAAAATGAGCCAATCAAAGCTGTCCAGAATTTCCAGGGCATGATCCAATGCATCCCAACTGCTGGGCGGGCCAATTTCTAAGGTGGGCATTTCCCAAACAGTCGCTCCTGCTTGACGAAGGGCTTGACTAAAGGTTGGGGCCTGGGTGGCGGCACGGGTGACAAGAATGGATTGACCAGCAAGGGGTAACATCGGGCAACTCAAAGAGAAGACGTAGTTTTATCTTCCTCTCTTATCCGGCGGTGTTAGCCAACCCGTTTAAAATTGCCAGGGATTCATCCACATGGGCCTTGAAGTTAAGCATGGAGTCAAAAATATGGCGGACAATGCCCCCTTGATCAATGACATAGGTGACCCGGCCAGGCAAAAACCCAAACAAGGCTCCGGGAACCCCAAAGGCTTGACGAGCTTGATTACCTTTATCACTGAGCACCAGAAAGGGCAATTTTTGATTGGTGGTAAACCGGGCCTGGGCCGCCACAGAATCATCACTGATCCCAATCACCTCCGCGCCCAAGTCCTGAAAAACGTCATAGGCATCCCGAAAGGCACAGGCTTCGATGGTACAACCCGGACTCTCTGATTTGGGATAGAAAAATAAAACGATCGCCTTTTTCCCTTGAAAATCCCTCAGACGGATGATTTCACCCTGGGCATCGGGGAGGCTAATATCTGGGACGGGATCACCGACTTTAATGGGGTTGGCCATCGGGACTTAGTTACCCCCCAACCATTTTTGGGCATTCAGGCGTTGGACAATTCCAAAAACAAGTAAGTCTAAGGTTACTTTCCGCTCATCACAGAGAAAAGGCTCAATGGTGCTGCTGGGTACGCCCCCCATCGTTTCTGAAAAGGCTTTGCGGCCCTGGATGTCTTCGTCCAAAAAATATAGGTTAAATTGATGTTGGCCTGGTTGCCATTGTCCCTGAATTTGTCCGTCCGTAAAGGCTAGAGATACATTTTGAACCTGCTTGGCCTGGAGGGCATGGGTTAAGGCTGGCAAAAAGTCTTGTTGAATAAACTCAGCAAAAGGTTTGGCCTCCACAGCCGGGGGTTTTTCTTTCTTGACAGGTGTAGTTGGAGTAGCCTCGGTAGTCCCAGGCGTTACGGATTCTTCAGACATCGCTCTTACCCAGATAGAACTCAACTTTAGTATAAGGGGCTGGCAGAATCTCTCGGAATTGGCCTGACTCCCTAAGCCCTTAAAAGAAGATCAACTCTGGAATAGAGAACTATCTATATTTGTCTGGCCAAGTTAGCACTTTACCAGGTCGGATCGTCCAGTTCTTCAATGAGTAAATCTATGGCCTGGCGATGCTGGCTTAACCAGGATTCACATTGTTTGATATCCCTCACGGCTGCGGCAAACTTAGCCAACACTGTCCCTAAATCCAATTGGCCCGCTTCAATTTCACTAATAGTTTCCTCAACGCGAGCAACGGCAGTTGGATAATCCCAGGCCGGGTCATCTTCAGGCTCAAGGGGAGGGGGTGAAACAGTCATAACGAGTTTGGCTAAAGCCCTGATTATGATTCAAAGGTAATTTCCTCTATTATAAACTCAAACTTGCTTCTCGATCTAGACTTGGCCTGGAAAAGTCTTCAGATTGCCAATCGAAATTAACATCATTTTGAGATAGTGCTAGAAATTACAAATAGTGCGTGAGTGATCACAATATCAAAAATATTCAAAATTGTGGGCAGACAATTTCTGATTTTATTGACAGTGGGGCGGATGTCAGCAGGAGTTAACTAATGCTCTGGTTTAAGATATGGCATGGATTTTTAATCCCCCTTGTCACCTACCCATCAGGCTGACCATTGTGATGACTCTTGGGCTGAATTGGCCTGGGCTTAAGGGCACAAAGCTTTGATTATTGAAGAACAGTCCTCGGGAAATGGGCAAGAATTTGTTAGCATTGCCAAGGAGATATTTTTATTCACGGTTGCTCTAGATAGCCTTGAAAATCGTGTGATTATTTACCGAGTGTATCTTCGTTAATTCTTTTAGGTCGTGCAATGCTGCGGTTGTCCCATATCAGTAAGATTTATCCCACCGGGGAAGTCCTCAAGGATGTGAATTGGGAGGTTAAGCCTGGGGATCGGATTGGCCTGGTGGGGATGAACGGGGCTGGCAAATCAACACAACTAAAAATTATTGCGGGGGAGATGGAACCCACCGATGGGGAAGTGATTCGACCGGCCAGCCTAAAAATCGCTTATTTAACCCAAGAATTTGAAGTAGAACCCAGTCGAACCGTGCGGGAAGAGTTTTGGACAGTCTTTGCCGAGGCCAACTCAACCCAGCAGGCTTTGTTAGAGGTTCAGCAGGAGATGAACACAACGGACATGGAGGAACTGGAGCGGCTGATTCACAGATTGGATCGACTCCAACGCCAATTTGAGGGGTTAGATGGCTATGGCCTGGAGGCTCGGATTGAGAAAATTCTCCCGGAGATGGGCTTTGAGGCTGGGGATGGCGATCGTTTGGTGAGTTCCTTTAGTGGGGGTTGGCAGATGCGGATGAGTTTGGGGAAAATTCTTCTCCAGGCCCCCGATCTGTTGCTTTTAGACGAACCCACCAACCACCTCGATCTAGAAACCATTGAATGGCTAGAAACCTATTTACGGGGCCTGGTAACTCCGATGGTAATTGTCTCCCATGACCGCGAGTTTTTAGATCGGCTCTGTACTCAAATTGTCGAAACAGAACGGGGGGTTTCCAGTACCTACTTAGGGAATTATTCCGCCTATATTGAGCAAAAGAACCTGAATCAAGAAGCCCAACTCAGTGCCTTTGAACGCCAACAAAAAGAACTCGAAAAGCAACAAACCTTTGTAGATCGGTTCCGGGCTAGTGCCACCCGCAGTACCCAGGCCAAGAGTCGGGAAAAACAACTGGCTAAAATTGACCGGATTGAAGCACCTGTGGATTCCGTCCGCACATTACGGTTTCAATTTCCACCTGCCCCCCGCAGTGGCCGAGACGTGGTGATGATTGAAGATCTAGTCCATAGCTACGGGGACAAGATTTTGTTTTTAGGGGCTGAGTTATTGCTAGAGCGGGGGGATCGGGTGGCCGTTCTGGGGCCCAATGGAGCCGGGAAATCAACCTTATTACGCTTGATTATGGGCCTGGAAACCCCCCAATCGGGCCTGGTTAAGTTAGGGGATCACAATGTCATTCCCGGTTACTTTGAGCAAAACCAGGCCGAAGCCCTTGACCTCGATAAGTTAGTGGTGGAGACGATCCATGATGAAGTTCCCCAATGGACAAACGAAGAAGTCAGAACCCTGCTTGGGCGATTTTTATTTAGTGGAGACACAGTTTATAAAAAAGTGGCAGCCCTCAGTGGTGGGGAAAAGGCCCGCTTAGCCCTGGCGAAAATGTTGCTACGTCCAGCTAACCTATTAATTTTGGATGAACCCACCAACCATTTAGATATTCCGGCCAAGGAAATGTTGGAATCTGCCCTCCAGGCCTATGATGGGACGGTGGTGATTGTCTCCCATGACCGTTATTTCATTTCCCAAGTTGCTAATAAAATTGTCGAAATTCGGGACGGTGAATTTAGGGTCTATCAGGGAGATTATCACTACTATTTAGATAAGGTTGCAGAGGAAAAAGAAGCTGCCCGCCTGGCCCAATTCACCGCTGCCAAAGCCAGTAAAGCCGCCGCCAAAAAAGCCAAGGCCAAGAAGAAAAGTTAATTTCTATCTCCCCTCAACTGCTTGGCTCACCACATCTTTAGCGGCCATCACTGATGGATGATCTTTTAAGAATCATATTGTAGCCAGGCTTGTCATTACTCTTAGTAAAGTTATTTTTTTCATAAAAATCCTCTGTACCCTTAATAGCATGGACGTAGATAGGGGTTCTAATGTTTCTGATACCACACTCTACCAAACATGAGCCAATCCCCTTTTTGCGATGACTAGGAGAAACATAGAGGCCCAACAGAACACCGTAGTTTCTTCGAGATTCAAGTAGGATAGAGCCAGAAAACTGATGCTTATAGAGAACAATTAATAAACGCCTTTTACTCTTCTTGATAAGAATGTAATTTTTGATTACAACTTCAACGAATATCCAACTCAATAGCAGAGTGTAGGTAATGGTTAAAGAACCGATAAAGATCAACACGAACCAGAGCAAATAAATCCATTCTTCGAGAATATAATTTATAGCTAAAGCTGATAGTAAACCTAGGCCAAGGATCACAATCCAAAGTAATGCTAAAGACTGCTTCTTTTGAGATGACAAATCGTTAGTTTTTCCAGGCTCTTTTTCCCTTTTGAGGCACTGATGCAAAAAAACCGTCCATGTATCTTGATAGCTTTCAGCAATGCGAATTGAGTAGCCATGGGGAAGACCGGGATACAGAGTCATATCTGGATGAGGCCCTCTAGTCCGTTGTTAGAACCCTGAACAAACACTAAGTCAGGCCGAAGCTTTCAAAACCTGTTTTTGGGCATAAACTCTCTGGACATACTCTAAATCCAGTTGGCCAAAGTGATCAATGACCCAATTACACCGCCGCTGCAACATATGGAAGGGAAAGGTATGGGCAATGCCTAGCACGGGTAATCCGGCCCGGCGCGCCGCTTCAATCCCCATAAACGTATCTTCAATCACGAGGCAATGGGGTGGGGTCAAGTCCAGGCCAGGAAATTGGGTTTGGAGTTGATCAAGAGCTAAAAGATAGCCACTCGGATCTGGTTTGCCGACTGTGACTTGATCCGCTGTGACAACTACCGAGAAATAATCCCGTAGGCCAGCGCGCCCCAAAATTAACTCCACTTCTGCCCGAATTGAACCCGTTACCAGACCGAGCTTAATGTCTGCCGCAATCAGTTGTTGAATAAACTCCACCACACCCGGAAAAAGGGGTAAAGGGGTTAATAGGGATAATTCAGCTTGGTAGGCCTGGGATTTTTGTGCTAAGAGCTTATCCAAATAGGCCCCATTCACATAACGCCCCCGCCGACTGAGCACATTATCTAAACAATCCCGATCCGAGCGGCCCAAGCAAAACTGTTGATATTCATCGGCCTGGGGACGGAGGTTTTCGCTCAGTAAAATATCGGCAATTAAGCGGGTGTGAATGGCCTCATCGTCAATAATCACCCCATTAAAGTCAAATAAAACTGCCCCTAACCCCATGCCATTAACTCACCGCTGACAAGTAAGACTCAGGAAACAACCGATTAACCCGCTCAGTGACTTGGGCCTGAATATCCAGATAATGGACTTCCTCAGGAGCTTCCCGAACCAACGACTCGCCAATTAGGACGGCCTTGGCCCCACAGGCATGGACTTGACTGATGTCATGGGGGGACTGAAGACCCGATTCACTAACCACCAAAATTCCCCGCTCGCGAATTTCTGGATACCGCTGTTGCATTAACTCAACGGTGGTACTGACATTAGTTTCAAAGGTTTCTAAGTTCCGGTTATTAATTCCAACCAACTGCACGCCATCCAATTGCAAGACCCGATCCAGTTCTGCAAGGGTATGCACCTCGACTAAGGCCGCCATCCCCAGACCATTGGCAATTTTGAGGAAATACTGCAAATCTCGATCCGACAAAACTGCGGCAATCAGCAGAACAGCATCAGCCCCCTTGACCCGCGCCAAATACATTTGATAGGGGTAAATGATAAAGTCCTTGCAGAGAATGGGTAGATCTACGGACTCCCGCACCCGAACCAGATTCTCAAAACTGCCTTGGAAAAACTTCTCATCCGTTAAGACCGACAGACAAGTTGCCCCCACACGAGCATAGGCCTGGGCAATGGCAACTGGATCAAAGTTGTGCCGTAAGACCCCTTTGCTGGGGGAGGCTTTTTTAACTTCGGCGATTAACGCCAACTTTGAGGAGTCGGATTTTAATGCCTCATAAAATGGTCGGGGGGGTGGGGCCAGTAAGACTTGGCGTTGTAGATCCCGAAGGGGCAGGGTTTCTCGCAGTTGTTCAACTTCTGTTTCCTTGTGCCAAATAATTTCCTCCAAAATGTGCCGAGGTTGTGCGTCAGCATCCGCCATACGGGTTTGGAATTGTAAGCTTTGCACTAGGACGGGGGGGTTAGGAGAGCGGCGGCGAATCTGCATATTAAGAAAACATAAATTTGCGAGATGATGTGCTTACTATAGGCCGAAAAATAGGCGAGATTTGTGAGGAAGATAACAAAGTCCACTGATCTAGCTCACTACTAAGGGCAGATTCCTCGGTTTTTATGAAAATTTTATAACAGAAATATTAAGTTTTATTCTAAATCCCCTGTGTTTTCGGGAATACCTTTGTTATTTTGGTCTCCAATTCAGCCCAAGGATTTTTTTAATCCTAAGCCTCAATGAGGAGTTGCCGCCATGACCTATTCTTTTCAGCTACTGGGTATTTCCCCAGTGATTCAATTATTCCAAAGCCAGCAACAGGCGATCCAAAGCCGTCCTGATTTGGAGTATGTTGGAGTTCACCACTGCACCTTGGATGCCTTTGTGGATTCGGTGGAAACGGTAGCCCTGAGTAAAGGCTGGGAGGCAATGCCTGTAGTGAGTACGGTGATCGAATTTTGGGTTAATAATCCCCAGAAGATTCACTATTGGGCCCAACGACTGCAATCGGCCGGCCACGAAAACCTGCTCATGGCCCGAATCGGTAAATTAGAAGCCCTCAAGTCACGCTTTGATCATCTGTTTACGGTTGGTCAATAGATCTGAGGTATCAGCGCGCCCTTAAGTTCTTTGAGTTAGGGTAGTTGTCCTAGCGGGGCATACATGATGACAAAAACCCCCAGTAGGACGATCCACCCGCCCAACAGATCAAATTTATCAGGGCCGATTCGATCTACGAGCCAGCCCCATAAAAGGGATAAAGCAACAAACACACCGCCATAGGCTGCATAGGCTCGCCCAAAATGCGTTGGCTGAAGCGTGGGAATGGCCCCATAGAGGCCCAGAATCACCACGCCTAACACCGCTAACCAGATGGGTTTACCTTCTCGCAGGGATAGCCACACTGAATAGCCCCCACCGAGTTCGCATAACCCAGCAAGGACGAAAAAAAGCATTGACCGAATCATTAATCCACTTTTGCCTAGAGTCAAAGTGATGGCAATGTCAACTAAGGTTTAGTACTTCTCAAGAATTCGTCTGCCTGTTAGCAATGTGCCTTTATTCTATGCTGGTGTTACATCCACGATGTAGAGGATAAAGGAAGGACTCAATGCCACTCTAAATAGATGCTCACAGCGTTCGCCTCATCATGGCGGCCCCTTGAGAACCCTGCGTTGATGACTCGCTGTAGGCCTCAGTATCAAGTTTGGCTAAATGGTTGTACCCCGGCCTGGGACAAGCCCTGCCGTTAGACGTTTGATCGCCCGGTCCGCAATATCTCGATAGCGCATTTCACCTGAGAGAATCAATCCCATCCGGCGGGTGGCGGAGGGACGTTTGACTCCAAGTTTATAACCCAGATGGGGAACCCGATAAAATAATCCGGCTAACCGCTGGGCCCAGGCCATGTCACTTCCCCATTCTTCATTGATGAGGGTTGAATAATCACTCAAGGCATTGCTATCCCCACCCAAAGCCCGGTCAATTGCTAACCCCGCCTGCATCCCGCTATACATTGAGGGGCGAATACCTTCGGCGGAAAAGGGATCGACAACACAGGCGGCTTCTCCGGCTAAGAGGGCATTTTGGGTATGGAGTTTTTGTTTGCCGTCCCACAGACAAATGGGATGACCATACTGGCGGGCCTGGGAAATATCCAGATTAAACAGAGTCGCATAGTTCTGGAGGATGTTCTTAAAGTCTTGGGGTTCCCCGCCGCGAAATGTGCCAATGCCAACGGAATAACCATCTGCCTTGGGAAAATTCCAGATATAACCATTTTTGACCAGACCAAACTCGAAATGTACGGCATGATCTTGATGTTCAACTGGAGCTTCGGCTTCCAAGGCCCCAGCCAGGCGGCGTTTGCGCTCCTTAAATCCCAATAGTTGGGCCAGTTTGCCCTTACCCCCGTCGGCCGCAATCAGATATTTTCCCTCTATCAAGCCAGCCGAAGTTTTAATTTCCCAGTGATCACTGTGCCAGGAAATTCCCAAAACCTCTGTACCATCCCGCAGTTCAGCCCCCTGTAATTGAGCTTGTTTGATTAAAAAGTGATCAAACACATCCCGCCGCACCATCCAAATAGGTTCTTGGGAAGCCAGCTCTACCTCAACCGGATCTTCTTTATTCCAGGTGTAACGAACCGATCTGAGTTTGAGAGAAATAGCTGGGCTAAAGTCAAAGTCAAACCATTGGGCAACTTGGGGTGAAACGCCTCCCCCACAGGGCTTATAACGGGGCAAGGTTTCTTTTTCCAAAACCAGTACGGAGCGACCCCGCTTGGCTAAATGATATGCCGCAGATCCACCCGCCGGCCCGGCTCCGACAATGACGCAATCATACATAAATCAGCCTATTCCTCAATTTCTGGGGACAGCAATTCTCCCAAATATAGCCCTAAGCTGTCCCCGGTAACTCCCCGGTGCGAATGGCAATTTGTTTGATTTGCTCACCTCGACGGATTTTGAGACTGAGTTGCTGCCCAACATCGGCTTGATCTACCAGGCCTTGGAGTTGATCCGCAGAGGTAATTGTTTCCCCATCCACAGCCGTAATCACATCCCCCCATCGTAAACCTGCCCCCGCTGCCGGAGTATTGGCAAAGACCTGGACGACCAAGACACCTTCGACTTCCGGCAACATCACAGGAGAATTGGGGTTGCGATTATTTTCCGCGGCCAGACTGGGAGTCAGGTTGGTCATTTGGATGCCGATGTAGGCGTGTTTAATTTTGTCACCGCGGACTAGACGATCCTTGAGGGACTTTGCTTTATCAATCGGAATCGCAAAGCCAATCCCCATTGCATCAGCCCGAATCGCCGTGTTAATCCCGATTACTTCCCCGGCCTGGTTGAGTAATGGCCCACCGGAATTCCCCGGATTGATCGCCGCATCGGTTTGAATAAAATCTAAACGCTTATCGGGAATGCCAACTTGAGCACTAGATCGATGGAGAGTGCTGACAATCCCTAAGGTGACGGTGTTATCCAGGCCTAGAGGGTTACCCACCGCAATGGCCCAATCCCCCACTAGTACGTCCTGCGAATTGCCCAAGGGCGCAACGGGTAGTTCTCCTTTCACGCCTTTCAGTTTGACAACGGCCAAATCCGAGACCGGATCTGCCCCCCGCACTTCCCCGGCAAAAATATGCCCATCTTTCAGGGTGACATTCACCGTATCTGCATCACTGACGACATGGGCATTAGTGAGGACAATTCCACTGGCATCAATAATGAATCCGGAACCTTGGCCCCGCTGCCGATCTTCCTGGGGGGGCAGTTGACCCAGGCCGGGAAAGAATTGCCGAAACAGGGGATCGCTAAAAAAAGGATCCACAGTCCGGGTAACAGTCCGCTCTGTATCAATTCGGACAACGGCTGGGCCAACTCGCGCCACGGCCTCGGCGACAAAACTATGGGGAATCGGGACTTCAGGCTCAGCCCAAACTAAGTTTCCCCCCAGGCCTAGCCAGCAGATGCTAACCAAAATCGGCAGCACAATCCAGCCAGACCATCTCAGTAGGTGACTCAATTTTGGAATGACCATAGCTCAGTGTTGTTTGAAAATCACAGTTAATCCTGACATTCATTTTAAGCGCGACCCGGACTGGCTGGGGGTGAACTCTCGGTCTTGGCATTTTGGCCTGGAGATAAGCCCGGTTAGGGGGGGAATTTTACCCGCAAGGCTGAGGGCCACAGACTCGATTACGATCCCCAATATTTTTATTCAGTTATATTTTCCTGACAAATGCTCGACTCAAGGCCTGAAAATGAACCCAATTGGGGATCAAATCCTTAACAGAACTTGACGAACCTGGGGATCAGCGGCCAAACTGAGTTCATTCTGAAGTGAGTTGGCCAGATTTAGATTTAATTCCTTTTCCCTGCCCACTCATTACACAGATCTGACCTCGGTTAATTAGGAGGTGTTAGATGCCGAAAGAACAACCCCCATTGGAAGACATGACATTACGCCAACTCCGGCGTGTGGCCAGCGAATTCCAAGTTTCTCGTTACAGTCGGATGCGTAAAGATCAGCTATTGGACGCGATCCGTGAAAAACAAGTCGTTGTTCCCGCCGCCACCCAACCTGTACCCCCTCGTTTGGAGTCTCAAGAAAAAGTGGAAGCTGCAAAATTTGATCTCGGGCCTGCTGTTGATTTAGATGACACCCTAGCCACTGTGGATGAGGGCCTGGGAGATTTACCCGCGGGTTATGGTGCAAGTCGGATTGTCTTAATGCCACGAGACCCTCAGTGGGCTTATACCTATTGGGACATTCCCAACGAACATCGGGAAGAACTCCGGCGACAAGGGGGACAACAACTGGCGTTACGGATTTATGATGCGACCAACGTTAATTTAGATCAGCAAATTCCCCACAGCGTCCAGGAATATCCCTGTGATGAATTGGCGCGGGAGTGGTATTTACCGATTCCGGTCAGTGATCGGGACTATGTGGTTGAAATTGGTTATCGGTGTGGCGATGGCCGCTGGTTGGCCTTGTCCCGTTCAGCCCCAGTGCGTGTGCCGCCGACCTACCCTTCTGATTGGATCTGGGATCAATTTATTACCGTGGATTGGGATCTAGATTTACAGGGCAAAACCCTCTTTAATCTGGGCACTCCTGAGTCTGTCGAAACTGAAGTACCCACCAGCCCAATTTACGACAGCATTTTCGGGATGGCGCAGGGAGTGGAAGCCCAACGGGTAGCTGGGTCTTTGTATGGTTCTATGCAAATGATTCCCTCCTCCGCTGAACTATTACCATCCCAAGCCATTAGTTCCTATGTTTTCCCCTCTGGTGTGGGCCTGTGGGCTGTACCAACGACTTCTGGTTTAACCATGTCAGGTGTGGGCTTCTCGGCCTCGGTTCCCCCTGTAAAACCCCGACAGTTCTGGTTAGTGGCTGATGCGGAATTGATTGTCTATGGGGCGACTGAACCCGATGCCACAGTTACCATTGGCGGCAAAGTCATTGAACTCAGTCCTGATGGCACGTTCCGCTTCCAGATGTCCTTCCAAGATGGTCTGATTGACTTTCCGATTCAGGCTGTGGCGGCTGATGGGGAACAAAATCGGGAAATCCATATGAAATTCACTCGAGAAACCCCAGCCCGGCGGACGAATGCAAAGGCTGAAGCGGTGCAGGAGTGGTTTGTGAATGGGGAGTGGAAAGCCCCTGTCTAAGCCCTAACTCCTGAGCTTGTAGTCTAAAATTAAACACTTAAAGGCCTTGGATATCCAAGGTTTTTTTATCAATACGTTTTTTACGGGAGCTACACACCACAATAGGCTCAAGAGTATTGAACATTAGTATAGTGTTATGCAGACTGTCCTGAGAGAGTAGAAATCTTAACAAGATTGCCCATAAAGCATTTCCAGGCTTGTCCCAATAAGAACCCTAAATGAGTAACGCTATATCTGACAGAACTGATTTAATATTTATAAGAAAATAAACTAGAACGTAAATATAGATCAGATATCTCCACGATAGAATTAGAGGTAGATTTTCACTGTATAAATTAAGAATATACAGCCAAAATAGAGCTAATTAATATGAGTCATGACATCTACAAATTGATTTGTCAGAAACCAAAAGACTGTAAACGCTTGATGGGTGTTAACTTTGAGCAACTAGAAGAGCTAATCGAACATTGTAAAAGATTGCATCAGATAAAACAAGAGGAGATTGAGAACCAGAAGAAACGAGTGATTCGAGCGGGCGGTGGTCAGTCTCCTATCTTGACCCTAGAAAACCAAATTATCTTAACGCTACTCTATCTCAGACATTATTTAACTTTTCAGCTGCTTGGTTTGATGTTTCACATCAGCGAGTCCACTGCTCATAATGTCTTTAACTATTGGCAAATACTCCTGGAGGAAGGACTATCACCTAGTCTTTTAGAACAAGTAAAAAGTACCCGGAGGCTGGGGCTGAAACTCTGGCCAAATTAGTCAATCAAGAGTTAGTGATAGATAGCACAGAACAAGTCATAGAGCGACCTTCGAGCTATCAGGAGCAGAAGCGTACATATTCTGGCAAAAGGAAGAATTTCACTTTAAAAAATCAGTTAATTGTAAGTCCTGTGACTTTAGATATTATTGATGTGGTCGTGGGGATGCCAGGTCGGATAAGTGATATTAGTATCTGGCGAAACAGTCGAACTCGCTTTACCCTAGAGCAGTTCTTTATGGGAGATAAAGCTTATGTGGGAGAGAGACAAATTAAAACACCAACGAAAAAGCCTAAGAATGGAGAATTAACGCGTCAAGAGAAAGAAGATAACAAATCGTTTTCAGCACGACGTATTATCGTAGAACATTTGATTCGTTTTGTGAAAATATTTAGGATTATGCAAGAGCGATTCCGACTTCCAATATCTCGATATGATTCAATTTTTCTAACTGTTTGTGGACTAGTGAGATTGCGATTGGGCTGTTTAGAGTTGAGATTAGTTAAACATTAAGCATATGAGAAAAGTATTATGGTTTATAACCAACATTTAAAGTTAGTGAACTGGTAATAGGGACTGCAAAGCACCGTAAGTCTTTGTTTCTGAGCATCGTTAAATATTCTTGAAATATAGCTTAAACGGTCACCCATTATGGATTACAGGTTTTTGGAGATGTCTATCGCAAATAAAGTCTAATTTTCATGAGACAGCTTACAGCGTTGGTCTTGAATCAGAAAAATTACATCGCCTTATCATTTATTACAGATCATCTTGATATATAGTAAAATAATTTCGTTCATGAGATAGCAATCCTTACAAAATGGAGTTTTTAGACTTTACTATGCTCATAAATCATCTGTGTTTGCTATATGTATCAAGTCATTCTCAAGGCTGCTAATGATTTAGTAATTCATATCCTATACTTCAAAACCTATGAAGCACTCTAAAATTCATTACCGAAACAGAATATTTAGCAGGTGCCTGCAACCTCTGAGCATCAGTTATTTCAGGCTGGCCAAAGTCTATGAGTATTGAGTTTAATACTTCAGTCCGATATATGAGATTCAGTGATCATAATTCAAATTACTAAACTTATCTTTATCGGAGCAATCGAGGGACTTTAAAAGTCCTAAAGTAAATGACGATGTGCCCACAATGCAGCCTGAACCCGATCTCGCATTTCCAACTTACTTAAGATTTGAGTAACGTGATTTTTAACTGTTCCTTCGCTCAGAAAGAGTGATTGAGCGATTTCTAGATTATTTTTACCCTCTCCGACAAGCTTTAACACTTGAATCTCTCGTTTGGTCAAGAGATCAGGAGCAATATCTTTAACTGAAGGCTTAAGTTGAGAAAAAGCTTTGGGTGCGATTGTCGGTCCCAGCTGACTGTAACCTTGAGCCACAGACCGGATCGCAGCAGCAATCTCAGATACAGGAGTCCGCTTCAGTAGATAGCCTAGTGCCCCAGCTTGAAGGGATCGTAAAATATATTCGTCATCATCGAATGTGGTCAGTACTAAAATCCGAATCCACGGATAGTATTGATGGATTTCGCTTGTAGCTTGTACCCCATCGCAAATAGGCATTCGGACATCCATTAAAATAACTTGGGGTTGCCATAGCTTTGCCGCATGAAATGCTTCTTTTCCATTCGATGCTTGTCCCACAATATTTAAATCCCCTTCAACAGAGAGCATTGTGGCCAGTCCTTGTCGAAATAGCTCTTGGTCATCTGCAAGTAGCAGGCGAATCATAATGGAAGAGTGATATGAATTTGAGTGCCTTGGGCGTAAGCGGTTTGAATATCGAGTTGTCCACCTAATAACTGGACTCGTTCAATCATACCTTGAAGCCCAAAGCCTGGATGAATTGCAGCGAGATCAAAGCCAATACCATTATCTTTTAACTCTAAGTAGATGCTTTTGGACTTCTGATGAGAAAAAAAACTGACTTGAGAAGCTTGAGCATGTTTCTGAATATTCATCAATCCCTCCTTGACAATGCAATAGATTTGATAGCTCTGATAAATAGGTAAGACTGGGAGATTCACTGTCCACTGGACTTGTAAAGTTGATGTCTCCCGCAGTTGTTCTAGTAGGGCAATCAGAGCTTGATTGAGATCGAAATCAGATTGACGCATTCGATCGAGAGCTTTGCTCACATCTTCAATGCACTGTCTAGCAAGAAACTTAGCAGTGTCAATAGCTTGAAAGGCTTGAGTTGGGTTCTGAGATCGCAAGGTTTGTGCAACAGCTAATTGGGTATCTAAATCTGTTAGAGTATGACCGAGTGAATCATGAATTTCTCGTGCAATTCGCGTTCGCTCTAATGTGGTAGCCAATGCTTCAACTTGTTCTGAAAGTTCTTTAATCTTTTGATAGCTGCTTTGTTGGTCTACCAGCATCTGACTTAGCATGATGGTAAAGAAACTAGCGGCCGTATACGTCGCCAGTGAAAAGAGGGCGAAGCGTACTGGGTTTGTTGGATCAAGTCCTAACGATTCAACAATTTGTAGCTGTTGAGATCGGCTCAGAACGCCAATATACTCACTGAGAGTAGAAGGAATAGCGGTTATAACGATTAAAGCGATCGTAGTATAACGCCCCAGCAGAAAATAGCTTTTGCCAAAAAAAATGAATTTAAAGATACTCAGATCAACGTTGAGACTCCTTGCTGATAAGACGATGGCTAATTCAAGCACGATGTAAATAAACCGTATCCAGCGAGGATATTGGATTGGGAACACCCAGCTCATAAGAAAAAGTGTGATAGAGAAACCAAAGGCAAGTGGCAAATTGTAACCAGACCCACTGAGCCACATACCTAAGTACGCTGCAAGAAATACGCACTCTAATGAACGGAAGGATTGAGGTAACGATCGCAGGAAAAACATTATAAAAAAACAATTTTTGTAGTTAATGTATTAAACATTAAATTCTAGTGCATGCTTCCAACTGAAAAAAGTGACCTGGGTCATAAATTTCTATGCTTCATAAGACTATTTTCGTAAATACCGTTCTCCTAATGTAATGAATAGATGTCTGCTAATGAATTCGCAACTACCTATTTAAATCCCTAAAGATATAATGCTAAGTCGATTTGAAGCAAGTAAACTCAAGCCTCTAAACCGTAAATGGTTGATTGGGATAGGCATTGCTTGCCTAATCGGAATCGGACTAATTACTTTGCGTCTAAAATCCTCAATTCCTACAGCGCCAGCACCAATTTCACCCCCACCGACTTTGCCCACAGTAAATGCGCTAGGGCGACTTGAACCAGAGGGAGAGGTGATTAAGGTTTCTGCTCCAAGTCAATTTATGGGAGGGAGCCAAGTTATGGAACTGCGAGTTAAAGAGGGTGATGTTGTCCAAGCTGGTCAAATCCTTGCTGTTCTGGATTCTCGAGATCGCTTACAATCTAGTTTACTAGAAGCCCAAAAACAGGTTCAGGTCTATCGATCCCGCCTTGAAGATGTTAAAGCAGGTGCAAAACGGGGAGAAATCACAGCAGCACAAGCTGAAATTCAGAATCTAGAAGCACAACTTTCGGGTGAGGTTGAAACGCAACAAGCAACGATCGATCGCCTACAAGCTGAGCTGGAGAATGCTGAAAAAGAGTTACAGCGAAATCAAATTCTGTTTGAGGAAGGTGCGATCGCTGCATCAGTTCTCGATACTCGTAAACTTGCAGTTATAACTGCACAGAAACGCCTCAAAGAAGCAACCTCTATTTCCAACCGAACTCAAGGTACCTTGACAGCTCAAATACAAAAGGCGAAAGCAATTTTATCTCAAACTGCAGAAGTTCAATCTACAGAGATAAGTATTGCAAAAGCAGAAGTTGATCGTGCAATTGCAGCAGTAAAACGAATTCAAACCGAACTGAATCAATCATATGTCCGTGCACCGAAATCTGGACGGATTCTTAAAATCCAGACGTATGAGGGAGAGATTACTAGTAGTGACGGTATTGTTGAACTAGCAGCCACAGATCAAATGATTGTGATTGCAGAAGTCTATGAAAGCGATATAAAAAAAGTGCAGAAAGGTCAAACAGCAATCATTACAAGTCCTAGTAATGTTTTTTCAAATAAAATACTTGGAATAGTTCAGCAAATTGGGTCTCAAATTGCCAAAAAAGATATTTTGAATAGTGACCCAACAGCTGCAACAGATGCGAGAGTCATAGAGGTTAAGATTCAGCTTGATCGAGAAGTAAGTAAAAAAGTCGCAAATCTGATCAATCTTCAGGTCGACGTGGAGTTACAACCATGATCAAACGTAGAATTTTTCTAGCTTGGCGACAATTAATGAGCCGTAAAGGACGGTTTCTTGTTGCTCTTGCTGGGATTGGATTTGCAGATATTTTAATTATGACGCAGTTGGGATTTAAGAGTGCGCTGTTGGATAGTAATACTCGCCTGCCCAGCATTCTAAATGCTGATTTGATTATCGTGAGTTCTCAAGCTCAGAACTTCGGAGTATTGAAAGACTTTTCTCGTCGTCGACTGTTTCAGGCTAAGAATTTGACCGAAATAGTCAGGGCGGAGCCATTGTACTTGAACTTAGCCACTTGGAAGAATCCTCAAACAAACTCAGAATCTTCAATCCTGGTATTTGGATTTAATCCTGCACAATCTGCGTTTCGTCTTCCTGAATTAACCCAAAGTTCAAGATTAATTCAATATCCGGATGTAGTTCTGTTCGATCGTGCCTCAAATGGACAGTATGAAAATGTTATCGCGCAAATTGAACAGGGTAAAAAAGTGTATACAGAAATACAGGGGAGAAAAAAACAGATCATTGGACTCTATCAAGTAGGAGCTTCGTTTATTGCAGATGGCAGTTTGATAACGAGTGATCAGAATTTTTTGAGAATCTTTAATAGCCGCAATGCTGGAGCAGTTAGCTTAGGATTAGTTACTCTTAAGGCTGGAAGCAATCCAAATCAAGTTGCAGAAAAGTTACAAAAAGAACTTCCCGGTGATGTAAAAGTCTTTACTCGACAAGCCTATATTGAAAGTGAAAGATTATATTGGGAAAAAAACACTTCAATTGGCTTTGTATTCTCCTTTGGAGTTATTGTTGGAATCTTTGTAGGAGTAATAATTGTGTATCAAATTCTATTTAGTGATGTCTCTGATCATCTTTCAGAATATGCCACACTTAAGGCAATTGGATATAATGATAGTTACTTATTGGGTGTAGTATTTCAAGAAGCCATTATTCTTGCAATCGTTGGCTTTGTTCCTGGTAGTTTGATCTCAATAGGTCTATACAACTTAATTAGCAATGCAACAAATTTACCATTGTTGATCACTACAACTCGATTACTTGAAGTTTTTTTATTGACTCTTGGAATGTGCGCTCTATCTGGTGCAATCGCAATGCGAAAACTTAGATCTGCTGATCCGGCAGATATTTTTTAGGAGTAATTGTATGAACCTTATTCAGCGAATTTTAACAGTAATTAGCATTATTACAATCACAAGTAATCATGCATATGCAGAAATTGTGAATCCTCAATACCAACTGAGATCAGAAGCGATACAACTGTCTCAAGATTCCGAAACAAAACAACCAACTCGGAAAAATCGACGTAGCTATATCGGGTTGGGTGGAGGATTAGGTTTAAGTGGGGGTGAAACCGGATTAGCAGATGGTGGAATTTCTATTGTGTCTCGTTTTGGGATTACTGATAATATTTCAATTCATAACTCTACCATTTTTGGTAATCAGACCTCGTCAATGCCTGCATTGACTATTGGCATCCCAATTCGTAATGAGAATACCACTGAGATAGTTGCTTATCCTTTCCTTGGAGGTGGTATCAACATCAATACATCCCAGAATTTTGAGGTTGATCCGCTACTCGTTACAGGAGTTGATGTTCCCGTTACCGATCAAATTATGGCGACCACTCGATTCAATTATAGTTTTGGTGAAAACGAAAATGATTTTGGTGTTTTGTTAGGAATTGGCTACCGTTTTTAAATTATTATGATGCAACTCTCTTTTTCACAATCATCCTTGAAGACTTTAGAAGTAGTCCCACCCATTGCAATTAGTAACCTTAATTATTGTTTTGGCGATGGACGACTGCAAAAATCTGTCTTGTCTGACATCAATCTCGATATTGAAGCAGGTGAGATTGTTATTATGACAGGGCCTTCCGGATCTGGGAAAACAACACTACTTTCCTTAATCGGTGGACTGAGAGCTTGTCAAGATGGAAGCTTAAAGGTCGTTGGGCAAGAGCTTTGTGGTGCAACACAATCTCAGCTAGTTCAAATCAGACAAAACATTGGCTATATTTTTCAAGCACATAATTTACTTGATAGCTTATCGGCTCTGGAGAATGTGCAAATGTCCCTAGATCTGTATCCAAGAATTCCATGGGATGTTCGTAAACAGAAGGCAAGACAAATGCTCGAAATTGTAGGTTTAGGTGATCGTATATCCTATTATCCAAACAACCTTTCAGGAGGCCAAAAACAACGTGTGGCGATAGCTCGTGCTTTAGTTACAAATCCAAAAATTGTTCTTGCCGATGAACCGACAGCCGCACTCGACAAAAAATCAGGACGTGATGTTGTAGAACTACTACAACGACTGGCTAAAAACCAAGCTTGTACTATTTTGCTCGTTACTCACGATAATCGCATTCTCGATATTGCTGATCGCATTATCGAGATGGAAGATGGATGCTTAATCCAGAAAGAATAAGCTTTTCAAAAATTGTTTGCAACTAATCTTTAGAAGTATTTTATGATGACTGGGATGAGAGGATTATTGATTGCTACACTATTGGTTTCATTTTTTGGAAATAAGATAATGTTGTCAACTGCAAGTGCATCCCCTACTAGTAAGTTAACCATTGAAATTAGTGGATTGAAAAATCGGAGCGGAACTCTGTGTCTCAGTTTATTTTCGAGCGAGAAAGGGTTTCCAACTCAGAGTGATCTTGCTCTTGCTTCTCTTTGTGTCCCAGCTGAAGAAACCTCAGCTAGCTTTCAAGAGTTAGTTCCTGGACGTTATGCAGTTGCAGTTATTCATGACTTTAATAATGATGGAAAACTTAATACTAACTTCCTTGGAATTCCTAATGAGGGCTTTGGATTTTCGCGTAATCCTAGAATTATAAACCGTGCACCTAGCTTTACAGATACAGCTTTTATTGTATCAGAAAAAATAACAAAAATCCAGATCAACTTGAAGTATTTATTCTAAAAACATTGTCCCAATAAGCACTCTTAATCAGGAATACTATATCTGACAGAACTTATTTATATCGGTAAATAAACTAGAATATAAATATTTTATAAAGAAAAAATGTAATTTTATGAGCTAACTTATCGCGTTAAATTTGAACCAGAAAAATTACATCGCCTTATCATCTATTCCAGATCAGCTTCATATAGTGTTAACTAGGCTCGCCTAGCTTAGGAAAATCTAGAAATTTTGCCAGTAGAACATATCCTAACTTGGCCCAATCAGTGCCTTGAATGAGTATCACAAACCTGCTTAAGGTATTTAAGCTGCTGCTTTACCTGACCAGAATCTAATAATTCAGCCGCCAGTTGAATCCCCGCCGTCAAGTTTTCACAACTATTACGCTGCCATAGATAAAAGCCACTATTCCAAAGCAGGGCTTGACGAAGTTGATTAAAGCGACCATCTAAAACTGCTTCCATGGCTACTATTGCATCATTCAGATTGACCCAGGCCGGGTTCTTGCCCCCTAAACCATAATCTTGGGCATGAAGGCGTAGTCGAGTTAGATTCAATTGACCATGGGAGGCTGTATGTAAGCCAATAATGGCGGTGCGTTCTTGGGGTAAATCACAACTGCCCTCCAGGCCCTTGACTGTTGTAAATTCCGTTACCCCTCTTAAGGTCAACGCCTCCTGGATCATCGTTTCCGTAGGGGGATGAACAAATCCAGCGACGACATGACAAGGCCCGGCATAGGGTGACCAAATCAATTCCAAGGTGGCTAAGGGGGGGCGTTTACCAATTTGGTCGCGATAGGGAACCAGGGCCTGGGCCTGGGGAAAATGGGTCGGTAAATAAACAAATCCCAGGTTTGTGGCTTCTAAAATCTGATGTATCTGAGCCAGAGAACAGCCTGACCAATCCACCCCCAGGCCCTGCCACAAATCAATTAACGGTATTCCTTCTTTGGTGGGCATCCGCTCCCCCCCATGTTGCAAGACCGGACAACCCGCTGCGGCCAAAATTAACGCCGTTAAGACACTCAAGGGCATTGTCCGATCTCGGCCATCATAGGGTTGACTTAAAAGCACCACAGGTTGAGCGGAATTGATAGGAGGAACTTTCGGGCCAAGCTGTTCATACGCATCCAACATTCCGGCTAGCTCTTCGCCTGTAGGTCGCTTAATCCGATGGGCAATTAAAAATGCACCAATCTGGGCCGGAGTTGCCTCTTGGGTGAGCATCATGGTCATGGCCTGGGCCGCTTCAGAGCGAGTTAAATCTTTACTTGTATGGGCCCCACTGCCAACTTTTTTTAATAACTCCCGAAACGCTCGACTCATGATGTTCTCAAAATAATTAACTATGATTAAACCGCTAAAAGCTGAGGTGTGATAGCTAACTTTTTGGTGATCAGGTGAAAGAAGTCAGCAATCGGGGGAATCTTGAGTCGATCAACAGTCGTAACAACCGTGACTTCTCGTTGTAAATCAATCCCATCGGATGAGTTTTTCTTGTTAAAATAACGGACAACTAATTCAGGATTTTTGGCAGCATCGCCTAACATTGACTCTGGCAATAACGCTAACATTTGACTCGAACTAACTACGGCATTAAAGGCATCCGGTGTATTGAGTTCAAGAGCCGCAATTAATGGAGTATTTTGTCGGGAAAACTCATCTTCTACTAACCGCCGCATCCCATAGCCATCTTTAAAAACCACATGGGGATAGGCCGCAATCTGCTCCCAAGTAATAGTTGTCTTTTCGACTAACGGATGATTCGCCGCCATTAACAGGCCAATGGGTTCGTGATACAGGGGGTGAACCACCAACTCCGCCGTCTGAGCTAAATTCCGATGACTCATAACAATCGCCACATCCACCAGGCCATCCCGCAAGACCTTTAAAGCCCGATCACTGCCCAACGCGGTTACTCGTAATTGCACCTGGGGATAGTGTTGACAAAACTGAGGCAATAGCGGGGGTAATACCGTCGCGCAAACGGAATGAATTGCTGCTACACATAATTCTGTTTGTTTGCCTTGATGAAATTCACTCAGTTCTTGATTTGCAGTTTGCCACTCTTGCCAAATTTTACGGGCCCGCTTCAGAAACATTGTTCCCGATACGGTGAGCTTGGCTTGGGCACTCCGATGAAATAAACAAGTTGCTAGTTCTGTTTCTAAGGCTTGAATTTGGCGACTGATGGTTGATTGATTGACACCACATTCAAGGGCAGCTTGTTGAAAACTTCCCCGTTCCGCCACTTCCAAAAAGGCCTGTAATTGCTCTAAACGCACCGCCAAAATTGTGACTCCTGAGGCTGTCGGGAAGATTTCATTTGATTGAGGGATGACTTAGGGATTAAACCGTAGCGGATTTCTCGATGAGATTTAGTAAAATAAGATACATTCCTTTGATTCCGATATCAGGTTCTTGTTGGAAAAATGTATATTCAATAACACTATGCAGAAGCCGCATCACTGACATGATGATATTGCATTGATATCAAGAAAATGTAGTTTAAGTTACAAAACCCTCCTGAAATAAATTCATACAGTGACGGCTATTGTGACCTAGCAATCAGTTGTGGCTAATAAATTTGAGGCGGTCAAAGCAGTTAAAGATGGCCTGGCAGTCCAGAGCGAGTTGGAGCATTTTGCCGCCATCGGTTGGGAGAATATTCCCGAAGATGACCGGGATTTGCGCTTGAAATGGTTGGGCATCTTTTTCCGCCCCGTCACCCCCGGCCAATTTATGCTGCGGCTGCGGATTCCCCACGGGATTTTGACCAGTGACCAACTCCAGGCCATTGGTGAAATTGTCCAACGCTATGGCGACAGTGGCAGTGGCGATATTACCACCCGGCAAAACCTGCAAATTCGTGGGATTCGGATTGAGGATATTCCCGATATTTTTGACCGTCTCCAGGCCTGTGGCTTAACGTCAATCCAATCGGGGATGGACAATGTCCGCAATATTACCGGCTCGCCTGTCGCTGGGATTGAGCGGGATGAACTGATTGATACCCGCCCTCTGGTGGCCCAACTCCAGGCCATGATTACCAATAACGGCCAAGGCAACTCGGAGTTTAGTAATCTGCCCCGCAAGTTTAATATTGCCCTTGAGGGGGGTCGCGATAATTCTGTCCATGCCGAAATCAACGACATTGCCTTTGTCCCGGCCTATCGAGAAGGAGTCTTAGGATTTAACGTCTTGGTGGGGGGCTTTTTCTCATCCCGACGCTGTGAAGCAGCGGTTCCATTGGATGCTTGGGTAACTCCCGATCAGGCCGTGATTGATCTGTGCCGGGCAATTTTGGAACTGTTTCGGGATCATGGCCCCCGGACGAATCGGCAAAAGTCCCGCTTGATGTGGTTGATTGACCAGTGGGGCCTGGCCAAATTTCGCCAAGAAGTGGCCGCTAAGTTAGCTTTTCCACTCCTCAATGCTGCCCCTGAGGATGAAATTAACTGGGAAAAGCGAGATCATCTTGGGGTTTATCCGCAGAAGCAACCAGGACTCAATTATGTCGGCCTCCATATTCCCGTGGGGCGGCTGTATGCCTCCGATTTTCTGGGACTGGGGCGGCTGGCTCAAACCTATGGCAGCGGGGAAGTGCGGCTGACTGTCGAACAGAATTTTATTCTCACCCACATTCCCGATGCTCAACTCCCTGGCCTGTTGGCGGAACCCATTTTGAGTCGGTTTGGCATTGACCCAACTCCTTTACATCGTTCCCTGGTCTCTTGTACGGGGGCTCAGTTTTGTAACTTTGCCCTGATTGAAACCAAAAGTCGGGCCGTGGCTATGAGTACGGCTCTGGAAGCCGAATTGGAACTATCTCGGCCGGTGCGGATTCACTGGACAGGTTGCCCCAACTCCTGTGGCCAACCCCAGGTGGCGGATATTGGCCTGATGGGAACAAAAGTCCGGCGCAATGGGGAAACCGTGGACGGGGTGGATCTCTATCTCGGTGGCAAAGTTGGCAAAGATGCAAAGTTGGGAACCTGTGTCCGCAAAAGTATTCCCTGCGATGAACTCCAGGCCATTTTGGCTGACCTATTAATTGAACGGTTTGATGCTCGGCCCCGGGCACCGGCGGTCAAAACAGCAACAGATCCCAAGTTGATTCTCGTTTAAGGAACTTGAATTTAACCTCTATCAATCGGCTGGGTGAACCGGCTGATGGGGTTTTGCAGTCGCTTTTCCAGATTTCCTGACCCCCATTCTCAATTTGCTTTGTAGTCATTTAGGACTTGATTATGTTACGAGAGCTTTTTTCATTCCGAGATCGATACCGCATTCTCCATTTAACTTGGTTTGCGTTTTTCTTAACCTTTGTGGTCTGGTTTAACTTGGCCCCTTTGTCCTCAATGATTAAAGCGGACTTAGGTTTGACAACAGGCCAAATTCGGACGTTGGCCATCTGTAATGTGGCGTTAACTGTGCCAGCTCGGATCATCATTGGCATGATTTTGGATCGGTATGGGCCACGGATAACCTACAGTTGCTTATTGGGCTTTGCCGCAATTCCTTGTGTGATGTTTGCCATGGCTCAAGACTTTTATTGGCTAGTCATTAGTCGCTTATTACTAAGTATTGTCGGAGCTGGTTTTGTCATTGGCATTCGCTTGGTTTCAGAATGGTTTCCGCCCAAGGAAATTGGCGTCTCTCAAGGTATCTATGCCGGTTGGGGAAATTTTGGCTCGGCAGCCGCAGCCTTTGCATTGCCTTCTATTGCGTTAGGGTTAGCGTTTTTCTCGGGGGGTGAAGGTAACTGGCGCTTAACGATTGCTTTGACTGGAATTGCTGCTGCAATCTATGGGGTGATTTATTATCTCAATGTTACTGATACACCTGCGGGTAAAGTTTACCAAAAACCCCAGCGACATGGCGGCATTGAAGTCACGAGTATTCGAGATTTTTGGTTGATGTTGGCCACTAATATCCCGCTGAATGCCGTTTTAGGACTGCTGGCCTGGCGATTAGAAAAAGTCGGCTTGATCGATGCGGCAACTATGGGCCTGATTTGGATTGGTTTAGTCGGATTATATTTATTCCAATCCTACAAATGTTGGGATGTTAACAAAGCATTATTTACCGAAAATAAACGCTACCCAGCAACGGATCGGTATCGATTTGGTCAAGTTTTCTTGTTGGAGTTGACCTACATCGTTAATTTCGGCTCTGAATTAGCGGTAGTTTCCATGCTGCCCACCTTCTTTGAATCAACCTATGGCTTACCTAAAGCTTATGCTGGCATGATTGCAGCGAGCTATGCCGGGATGGTTATCATCGCGCGGCCGGGGGGTGGGGTGATTTCAGATCGGTTTGGGAGTCGGAAATGGACAATGGTTCTGGTGACTGCGGGGATGGGCCTGTGCTATTTATTTATGGCAGGGCAAAATAGTACCTGGTGGCTCCCTGTTGCTCTGATGGTTACCGCAGTTTGTGGCTTTTTTGTCCACCTGGGTACAGGTTCAACCTTTTCAATTGTGCCGCTGATTAAACGGCGGGTCACGGGGCAAATTGCCGGCAATGTTGGGGCCTATGGCAATGTCGGGGCGGTCTGTTATACAACGCTCTACAGTTTGTTACCCGAAGGTGCAGTGGGTAATCAAATTTTCTTCCAAACTCTTGGTGTAGCTGCTTTAATCGTGACGTTTCTCTGTGTCTTCTTCTTACGTGAACCCCAAGGCTCTTTTGCAGCCCATCACGAAGGAGAGTTATTACCCCTAGAACCAGGCCTGGACTCTGATCCAATCATTTTGACTCACTCTCCTGATTAGGGAACTGTAACGAAGATGGATGACTTTCCCACCCAGGCCACCTTGGCTGTGCAAACGCCCCTGCACCTCTGTTATTACCGCAATATATCTGAAGAATTACAGGTAATCCGGTTAGTGCAAGATGGGGCCTGGGAGCGGGTCGTCTTTCCCGGACAACAGATATTGTTTGGGGCTAATCCAGACGATGAAGTTAAGGTTTACCATCAAGCTCATCCCAACCAAATTGCCGAGGTTATCCCCTGCCAGCAGCTTTTAGTCCGAGAGACTCGTTCATCATCTCGGGCGAATAAGCCAGACCCCATTAACCCACCGACTAATGTTTCAACGCTTTGCCCCTACTGTGGGGTTGGTTGTGGCCTGGAAGCGGTTCCTCACAGCCAATCGGCAACGGGTTATAAAATCCGGGGAGATCGGGAGCATCCCTCTAGTCAGGGGATGATTTGTGTCAAAGGGGCAACCATTCTCGAATCTGTGGATCAGCAGCGATTGCTCTATCCCTTGTGGCGAGACCGCTTGGATCAATCTTTTCAACGGATTAGTTGGGATGAGGCCTTTGATCACATTGTTAAGCGAATTCAATCCGTTCGGTTTACCCAGGGGGCTGATGCCATCTGTATGTATGGTTCCGGGCAGTTCCAGACGGAAGATTACTATATGGCTCAAAAGTTGCTTAAGGGCTGTTTAGGGACGAATAACTTTGATGCCAATTCCCGGCTCTGTATGTCTTCGGCGGTGGCGGCTTATATCAACAGCTTTGGCTCTGATGGCCCCCCCTGTTGTTATGACGACTTAGAACTGACGGACTGTGCGTTTTTGATTGGCACGAATACGGCCGAATGTCATCCGATTGTCTTTAATCGTCTCCGTAAGCACCATAAATTTAATCCCAAGGTGAAGCTGATTGTTGTGGATCCCCGCTCTACTCCTACGGCCGAGGTGGCGGATTTACATTTAGCGATTAACCCTGGCACCGATATTGATTTACTCCACGGCATGGGGCATTTGCTCTTAAAGTGGCGGCTAATTGATGCGGAATTTATTGATGAGTGTACCCAAGGGTTTGCCCAATATATTCAGGTGGTGGCCGAATATCCACCCGAAATGGTAGCCGAGCGTTGTGGCATTACGGTAACTGACCTGGAAAAAGCAGCCCGGTATTGGGGCCAGGCCAAGGCAGTATTATCCCTCTGGTCAATGGGAATTAACCAATCTTCTGAAGGAACCGCCAAAGCCCGCAGCTTAATTAATCTCCATTTGTTGACGGGGCAAATTGGCCGGCCGGGAAGTGGGCCGTTTTCCTTGACGGGGCAACCCAATGCCATGGGCGGGCGAGAAGCGGGGGGACTGTCCCATCTTTTACCCGGGTATCGGCTCGTCAAAAATCCCCAACATCGGCAAGACCTGGAAGAATTTTGGCAATTACCCCCAGGCCAGATTTCTCCTGCTCCTGGCCGTTCGGTGTGGGAGATGATTCGGGGCCTGGAAACCGGAGATGTGGGCTGTTTATGGATTGCGGCCACCAATCCAGCGGTGAGTTTACCGGATATAGAACGGGTAAAAAAAGCTTTATTACGTTCCCCTTTCACGATTTATCAGGATGCCTATTTCCCCACCGAAACCGCTGCCTATGCCCATTTGGTTTTACCCGCAGCCCAGTGGAGCGAAAAAACAGGGACAATGACAAATTCAGAACGGCGAGTTACACTATGCCCAAAGTTTAGAGAGCCTCCCGGATCAGCCCGGCCAGATTGGGAGATTTTTGCCGAAGTGGGGCGGCGATTGGGCTTTGCCGATAAATTCAATTTTGCTGATGCGGCGGCTGTCTATGGTGAGTTTGTCCAGTTAACCCAGGGGCGAGTCTGTGATCAATCGGGCATCAGTCATCAACGACTCCAAGAATTAGGCCCGCTGCAATGGCCCTGTGATGTTAATGCCAGTGATGAAATAGCTAAACAAACAAAGCGGCTTTATACGGATTTCCAATTTTTAACTCCAAATCATCGGGCTAAATTTGCCTTGGAACATTCTCGGGGCCTGGCAGAACCTGCGGATGATGAATTTCCTTTTGTTTTAACAACCGGGCGACTTTATGGCCATTGGCATACGCAAACCCGCACTGGCCATATTGCCAAAATTACGAAAATGCACCCCAGGCCCCTGTTAGAAATTCATCCCCGTGATGCCAAACAACTGGGTCTGAAACCTGATGATCTGGTCGAAATTAAATCTCGCCGGGGCCTGGCCTGTTTACCAGTGCTGATTACCAAAGCGATTACGCCGGGAACTGTTTTTATGCCGATGCATTGGGGATTTCTTTGGGGGGATAATACCGAAGTAAATGCCTTAACCCATCCCGAAGCCTGTCCCATTTCCTTACAACCTGAACTCAAGGCCTGTGCCGTACAATTGATTCCGGTCAGATCAGTAACCGCAACGTCCCAACTTGCCACACCAGCAGAGCAAGGTAATATCAATATTCCTGCCTTACGTTAGAAGACTCTGGGGTGAGTTCAAAAAAGCCTTAACCGCAATTCGACAGTTGGGAAATGCCAGGGGTGTAACCGTGTCCTGTTCCGTTAATTGTTGCTCATCCTGGTATCCGCTTGGGCTAGGTTGACGAAAGACATAAAGACATCGCTGCTGCACATCTAAAATCCAATATTCCCTGATGCCAGACTGTCCATAAACGGGAACTTTTAGGTCACGGTCTCGCCTCAGTGTACTATCTGCCACTTCAATGAGTAGAAAGATTTCAGCGGGAGTGGGGTGATGGTCTTCATAGTCCAACGGGTCAACTTTAACAATGGCAATATCCGGTTCTGGCTCGGAAAAATCACTGAGCTGGACTGGGTCTTGCAAGCGTAATAGGGCCTGGTTGGCTAATTGCTGGGAGAATATCCGATCAATGCGAGTCACGGCTGCACTATGGGCTGTCCCTTTTGCTGTCATCTTGTAAAGTTGCCCCTGAATCAACTCAACCCGCTCATCACTGGCCAAAATGCCCGCCTCAATCATGTGGTGATACTCTTGAACCGTAAGAGTTCTCAGGTCAGTGGTCAGTGTCATTCCCCTCACCTCCGCGGATTTTGGCTGATGGCTTTCTCTATTTTGACATTCTTAATGATTTTAAATAGAACAAGCCTTGTTCAGATAACCCAGATATTTTCCTTAAGGCTCTGAGAGTTGTAATTTTTAAGTCTTGATTGCAATAAATAGAGATTGTGAGAATTTTCTCTATGTCCAGGTGATTATAGGGATGACGACTACCAGTTATTCGTTGTTACACTCACCTTTTTTTCTAAAATCTTGCAAAAATGACCATCAGAAATAGGCTTTGTACAGCAATTTAAACAACTCGATCCATTGATGAAATGGGACTATAACTGTTTGCAACACCCAGCCAAATAGCAACGGTATCCTGCAAAAATGGTTACATAGATTTTCATTCTAGTTATTCGTATGTTCTTTGAATTTGAGACTGAATTTGTTGATTCTCTGCGCTGTATTCCGATGATTGTTCGTTATCGGTTGGATACCTGTGGGGTGAAGCTGAAGTTGAATCATTGGCATCAGTTTTCGATGACCCAACGACAAGATTTGATTGATTGCCCGTTTGATTCCCCAGAAGAGATTGGTGCTTACGCTGAAAAACTCCAGGCCTGGGTAACTGCCCATGCAGGAACGCCTGCCAAAACCTTAGAAATTTCTGAAAACCCGGCCTGGTTGAATCCTACCCAAATTCCAGATCAAGTGATTGGAGAATTTATCCTGAAAATAGGAGAAAGTTTGTTCTCAGTCGAGGCCTGGGCTAAGTTAACGCCACTCCAGCGGTTTGCCCTGATTAAACTGAGTCAACCTGGCCATGAAAACCGTAATTTCCTGCCCGCCCTCCGAGAATTTGGCATCATGGCCAACAAAGACTAAAGTTTTATCAATTAATCTTAGTCACAACAATATCTAAATGTCCGGTTTTGACCCAAATCGTACAGCCCATCTCACTAAAGGGCGTGTGAATACTGTTGGGTGGGTTGCGCAACCAGGCCCCGGCGGGATAGGTTCCCTGTTCATCCGCAAAGACCCCTTCTAACACATAGATTTCTTCGCCGCCCCAATGTCGATGAGTTTGAAACTGAGTTCCCGGTTCCCATTTGACGAGGGCAACATTTTCTGTGCCAAAGGTATGTAGCGGCATTACGTTTAACCCCGGAACCAGGCCTGGAAACCAGTGCTGTTCAGATGTCTGAATCACAACCCGTGTTTGGTCTGCTGGATCCATTTGCCAGAGTTTAACGAAAATTATGCAACCGTCACGACTAAAGGGGCGATGGGACGATCCACAGGGATTACGGACATAGGTTCCAGGGGGATAATCTCCCCATTCATCCGAGAATGTGCCGGACAAAACTAGAAATTCTTCCCCGCCGTCGTGGGTATGGGGGGCAAAGTAACTGTTAGGGGCGTACTGGACAATGGATGTGGCTCTGGCAACTTCATCCCCATCCCGATCTAACATGCGTCTTTGCACTCCTGGAAGCGGGGAATCCACCCAGGCCAGGCTATTGGTATCCACAACTACCCGTTGACTGAAATCAGCATGGAGCTTCATAAACCCTTTTCCTCTGGCGCAACCCACGGCCCCATATCCTGTAAAAAAGGGGAAAAGTCTGGCTCTGACCAACGCACGGGTAAGGTATTCTTTCCGTAATAGCCTTCATCAAGCTCAAACCGGAGTAACCGCTCGGCTCCCTCATAGGTGGCAATTTCGTCTCCATCCCAAATCACCCAGGCCCGGCCAGTGAGATAGAGCACATCACCCCCGATAAAATCAATAAAAATCAAGCCTGCGAGAGGGTTTAACTCTAAATTGCCAAAGGTATTGAATTGGAGATTGCCGGAAAAATCAGGAATGGTGAGTGTACGACCCTCAATCTTGACAAACCCCGGTTTTCCGCCCCGATGAGACACATCCACACCCCGACCTCGCCCGGCAGACTCATCCTGATAGGCCGTAGCAATGAAAAATGTATCCGCTGCTTGAATCAGAGTTTGCTCGGCCAGGCCCAGGCCTGGAATGGAACGGACTGATGCGGCTGAATTGGAGCCACGATCCACAAATTCAACCGTCCGGGCTTGAATATACTGGGGGCAATTGCCAAAACTCTGGCCCACTTCCACGACAAAATGATCGGGATAAACCGCTGTCACCACCCCATTCAACCGATTGCGCCGCCGACTGTGGAGTTCAATCCCCAAGAAACCAATATCAACCCCGGTCGCGAGGTTTTGAATCAGGGGATCCCCAGGCCAAAGCTGAGTTGAAACCACCAAAGTGCGTTCATCTGGAGATGAGAGAAACCCCGGCTGACCCACGAGAATGGAAGCCCAAGGCCTGCCTAAAGTATCTACCAACCCGACAATGACATAGGGAAGTTGTTGAAAAAATTGCCGCTGCTGTTCCGGTAAATAATCTCGGATGATCCGCCGCCCTTGTTTATCGATGCGCTCCTGGACACCCAAGCGAGTTTGAATCGCCAATTCACCGGCATGAAACGGGGATTCAGGATAGGCCCAACCAGGATTTGTCATCAGGTTTCTCTCCTAATATTTAGAGGTTACATTCCTACAAACCAGCCATGGGGAGATAACCCAGTAATTGTTTCACCCGTTCGATCCAGGCCTGGACATGGGCGTAAGGGGCTAGTTCAATTTTGCCATCTGCCACTATTCATCACCACATCAGCCGTTTACCTGTTTTAGATAAAGCTGGGGCCTGGTGGGAATTATTACCCGTTATGATCTGATGCAAGCCTTAAATGCCTAAAATATCAGTTAACTGTATTAAGTCTCCAAATATTATGCATTAGAGTAATTTAAGAGGAAAACTAAAACTGTATAGTAAGGCTAACTCATAAAGCTAAATCCGTGCACATTTTATAAAAAATAGATAAACCATGGCATCTATCAAGACAAACTTAAATGAATTAAGTGTTATTATAGGCATCGGAAGTAGATTAAATAATAATTTAGTTCAGTCCATCGATTGTATATTTGATTTCAATCGATACACAAATTTATATTGCAACAATATTACATGTTATTCGACTCAAATTTCAAGAATAACCAACCAAGATATTTATGAATATCAAAACTCAATCACAAATGGCTTGATCCTTGGAAGATATATTGTTGACAAATTAAATCAGAAGCAGCAAATTCTACAGACATCCGATCCAATTTTATGGTTAGGGCCGCAAACACAATCTCAATGTCCATTTGATATTAAAGTTGGTCAGATTGGATTTTCAATAAAAGAAGATAGTTTTATCTTGAAAAATCCTGGCTTTAATAACTATATAAATGATCTTACTCAAATACAGCCGAGATTTAAGAAAGGACTTCATATCTTTCGGTATTTTTCCCATAAAGAACTTGAAGAATGGTTTAGATATTGTTATGTCAAGCTAAAACTAGATATCAGAAGATCCCAAAAAATACAGTTTATAAGGAGCAATGGGCAAATATACAATGTAGAAAAAAATGGTTTCTCACTAGAATTTAAAAATCAACAAAGATCAGCTTCAATATCTTTTGTCGAAAAAGTAAGAGAGCAATCTTTTAATAATCGTCTTGGTGGAGATATTGTAGAACATACTTTTAGCAAATGGATTAGTAATAATCTGGAAGGGACTGACAATAGATATGAATACTTAAAGAGAAGTTGTGCTATCGAATCTGGAAATGCTGTTGTTGAGTTTATAAATAAAAATCTTAATCCTGACGTGGATAAAATTCTTGAATGGTTTCAAATTTATGATTATGAATACTATTACGCTAAATGCTACAAACAACATCCTGTTCTTTATAAAGTTCCCTCAAAACACAATTGTCAAGTAATTACTAAGCCAGCAGTACCCAATGTTCCAGTGTCTCAACTAAATATATATATTGACTTTGACTTTTATATTCAGGATAATGGAAGCGTTAAAGTTTTTAGTGATGTACGAATGCGAATTGAATGCAGATATTCTCATGGACAGCTAAAAGGAGTTCCAGAAGCTAAGTTTTATCTTCAATCGGATCCTCCATTTATTTTAATTACCTAGGTATTTAGAAATTATTTTTCAGGATATTGGACATGAAATCTGGTTCAAAGACAAGTAAGTTTGGCTCAACATCTCGAATTAATCACGACTCGTCTGATTATTACAACTCAAAACTGTATTCAAAATTCAAAAAAAAGATAGCATCTTTTCCTGAAATAGAAAATGATTTTCCTTGTGAATATCTAGATAGTATTATTTGGGGAAGCTCTGAAAAAATGGTACAGATTCCAGATAATTCTATTCATTTGATGATTACATCACCACCCTACAATGTTTCTAAAGAATATGATAAAGACTTTTCACTTGAAGAATATCTGAAATTCCTTAAAAATGTTTTTCAGGAAACCTATCGAGTTTTGGTGAATGGTGGCCGAGCCTGTATTAATGTTGCTAATTTAGGACGAAAACCCTATATTCCTTTATCTGATTATATTTCTCAAATAATGATTGAAATAGGCTTTCTCATGCGAGGAGAAATTATTTGGCAAAAAGGCGCTGGGGCTGGTGTCTCCATGGCCTGGGGTAGCTGGCAGTCAGCTTCAAATCCAGTCTTGCGAGATACACATGAATATATTTTGGTGTTTTCTAAAGGCACTTTTGAACGAAAAAAGGAGCATCGAGAAAATACCATCACCAAAGAGCAGTTCATGGAGTGGACAAAATCGGTTTGGACGATGAATCCAGAATCAGCTAAAAAAGTTGGACATCCCGCTCCCTTTCCCACTGAATTACCATTTCGTTTAATTCAGCTTTATAGCTATAAAAACGACATCATCCTTGATCCTTTTATTGGAAGTGGTTCTACAGCAATTTCAGCAATTAATACTAAACGTCACTTCATTGGCTATGAATTAGATAAGAGCTATGTTGAGTTAGCAAATAACCGAATTGAGCCACTTTTAACTCAAAAAAATATAGAGTTTATTTCGTGATATTGTTGTTTGTCGTCTCATCAAAATTGCCAAGGATATCAAATTGGAAAGTGAGAGAAAAAAGATAAATGATCGTAACGATAGAAAAGGGAATACGGGCAAAGTTATAGAGTGGCCGTTTATTCAAGATTGTGGCAGTTTTCGGCTATCTTAAGAACTTAGTTTTGACTACACCTAACATTTCAATACTTGGCTGAGTACCCTATGCAGTACCCCCGGCTTCGATTTAATTGTCAAGAATTCAGTGGCAGTTTTGGCGATATTGGCACCGATTTACCATTGTTGGTCGGGTTGATCACCGTTGCCCATTTAAGCAGTGCCAGTGTGTTTACCCTGTTTGGCCTGGGGCAAGTGCTTTCCGGGGTGATCTATGGTTTACCGATGCCGCTGCAACCGTTGAAAGCCATGGCCGTAATTGTCATGACACAAAAGCTATCGGGTCAGACGTTATGGGCAGGAGGATTTTTAATTGCGCTGATTATGCTGGCCTTGAGTCTTTCCGGGGCGTTGTCCTGGTTAGCCCGAGTCATTCCCTTGCCCGTGGTGCGAGGCTGTCAGTTTGGCCTGGGGTTATCGTTGGCCTCTTTAGCCTTAAAAACCTATATTCCCGATGGCAATACTTGGGGCTATCTTCTGGCCGGCCTGGGCTTTTTAATCTTGGTGGGTTTACCGAAACAAAAGGGAATTCCTGCCGGACTAGTCGTCATCGGATTAGGCTTGCTTTATGCCTGTAGCATTGGTTTACCCTGGTCAAGGATTATCACCGGAATTCAGTGGCAAACACCGGAATTTCAAACCTTAGACCCCGCTGCCCTTCTGCCAGGCCTGTTTCTGTTAGCCTTACCTCAATTGCCCTTGTCTATTTCCAATGCTGTGATTTCGACGCAACAAACCGCCCAAGATTTATTTCCGGAAAAACCTTTGAGTATTCGCCGGATTGGCTTGACCTATGGCCTGGTGAATTTAATTGTGCCGTTTTTTGGCGGTGTGCCCGTTTGTCATGGCTGTGGGGGCCTGGTGGGGCATTATGCCTTAGGTGCAAGAACCGGGGGAGCCGTGGTCATGTATGGCGGGCTGTATTTAATCGTAGGCTTGCTCTTTAGTGCCGTCTTTAATGATGTCTTAGGAATTTTCCCAATGCCGATTTTGGGGGTGATTCTTCTGTTTGAGGCCTGGGGGTTGCTGAGTTTAATTGGGGATCAGGTGCAGGAGTCTCAAGATTGGATGATTGCGTTGTTGGTGGCGGTGATTGCGTTTAGTGTCCCCCAAGGATTTTTGATTGGTACGGTTGTCGGTACAGGATTGTATTACTTGGGGCAATATACGCCGCTCAATCTCCAGAAAGTGAAACCGGAGTCACCCCCATGTCAGCCTTGATTAGTGTTGAAGCTGCTGTTGAAATTATCAAAACCCATTTACCGGATTGGGGGCGGGAAGCCGTTGACATTGAACAGGTACGGTCGGGAATTTTGGCTGAAACCATTACCGCTGATCGAGCCTATCCCGCTGCCCACCGAATCATGATGGATGGTATTGCTCTGGCCTGGAAGGCTTATGATCACGGTCAACGTGCATTTAGAGTCTTAGGAACAATTGCGGCGGGTGAACCGAAACTAACATTAACCGATCCATTGGCCTGTTATGAAGTCATGACTGGAGCAGTGTTACCTAATGGCTGTGATTTGGTGATTCCCTATGAAGAAATTGAGATTACGTCTGAGGGGGAGTCACGGATTGCTGAGATCATCCATGACCAGGCCTGGGCACCAATGGCGAATATTCATCCCCAAGGGAGTGATTTTAGTTTAGGTGAGGTGTTGTTACGGCCTGGGGTGAAATTGAACGGGCCGGCCTGGGGAATTTTAGCTTCTGTCGGTCAAAGCCAAGTGCTGATCAAACGCTATCCCCGGATCAAAATTATTGCCACAGGCCAAGAGTTAATTCCAGTCCACCAGGCCCCGCAACCGCACCAAGTTCGTATGTCAAATCCCTATGCCCTCAAAGCTTCTTTAATCCGTCAGGGTTATCCCCATATTGACCTTGATTATGTTCCCGATGATCCAGAATTAATGACAAAGCATTACCAAGCCCAAACAACCCATTATGATCTCTTGATTTATTGCGGCGGAGTTTCCAAAGGCAAGTTTGATTATTTACCCACGGTTTGGACTCAAGCTGGCGTTAAAAACTATATTCATGGCGTGGCCCAACGGCCGGGAAAACCGCTATGGTTTGGGGTTGATCATGATCAGCAAACGGCTGTCTTTGGCCTCCCCGGAAATCCGGTTTCTAGTTTAGTTTGTTTACATCGATATATTATTAATCAGCGACCGATGTTTGCCCAATTAACCACCGATTTTGAATTTCCGAAACCCCTAACTTATTTTTTGCCAGTGCAATCCCATCTCAGTTCTGATGCCCGCATCTTAGCGAAACCCCATCCTATGAAAAACTCCGGTGATTTTGTGGCATTGGCCCCAACGGATGGCTTTGTGGAATTACCCGCAGATCGCTCGATATTTAAGGCAGGTGAATCATTTCCGTTCTTTCCTTGGTAAATCGGTATGTTGGTTGATAGTTATGGTCGCCGAATTCGGAAGCTGCGGGTTTCACTCACCGATCAGTGTAATTTGCGTTGTCATTACTGTATGCCAATCCATGCTGAGTTTATGGAGGTTAACCGCTATCTCAGACCGAAAGAATACGGGGAAATTATTAATGAGTTAGTCACGCTGGGCCTGGAAGAAGTTCGCTTAACGGGAGGAGAACCCCTCTTACGCCAGGCCCTGCCCGAAATCTTAACTACTATTAGTCGTTGTCATCTGAAAAAAATATCTCTGACAACTAATGGTATCCTGTTACATCGCTATTTAGAACTCTTATGCCAACATCAAATTTTAGATTTGAACATTAGTTTAGATAGCTTAAATCCAGAAATTTTTACCCAAATTACCCACGGCCGCAACCTTCGACAAATTCAAGCAAATATTACCTTAGCAAAACAACAGGGCTTTCGGATTAAAATCAACGCGGTCATGATGCGGGGCGTTAATGATCAAGAATTGTTTGATTTTGTCGAATATGCCAAACATGAAGCTGTGGAAGTCCGGTTTTTAGAACTGATGCGAATTGGCCAGGCCTGTCCACAACAACAGGATCAATTTATTGCCGCCCAAGAACTGATTGATCGCCTCAAAACAAGATACACACTCCAGGCCCAGGCCATGCCCCTTGACTCCACGGCCTTTAACTTTCGGACTGACTGTGGGGCCAGCATTGGTTTTATTGCCTCAGAATCTCAACCTTTTTGTGGTCATTGTTCTCGCTGGCGACTGTCCGCTGATGGGATTTTACGGGCCTGTTTACTCAAAACTGATGGGCATTCAATCCGGGGACTAAATCATGAGCAACGATTCGCAGTCTATGAACAACTGTTAGGAATGAAACCCTATTTAAGACCACCGGAAGTGACCCATCTCATGCACCAAATTGGAGGCTAAATGCTGAGCCATATTGATCCGAATAATCAGCCAACAATGGTGGATATTAGCGAGAAATCAGACAGTCAACGGCAAGCTGTAGCCCAAACTTTAATACAATTACCGCTGGCTTTAAAACCCTATTTACAGGGGGAAGAACTCATTCTCAAAAAGGGGCCGGTGATTCAAACGGCAATCATTGCGGGAACCATGGCCGTGAAGAAAACCAGTGATCTGATTCCCTTTTGTCATCAAATTCCCATCGAGTCCTGTAAGTTTGTCATTGAGATTGACTCAACCCTGAAGGTGATGATTACCTGTGAAGTCAAAACCAGCTATAAAACCGGCGTGGAAATGGAAGCCCTCTGTGGAGCTTCGGTCGCTGCATTAACGATTTATGATATGTGCAAAGCAGTTTCCCCACAGATAACTATTTCTCAGACAAAACTCTTAACTAAAACCGGGGGTAAAACAAACTTTAAGCGAGTGCCGCAACCCCTCTATGGCCTGGTGCTGACTGGGGGGAAAAGTAAACGGATGCAGCAGGATAAAGCACTCCTAAAATATTATGACCAACCCCATGCTAAGCACATTTTTGATCTCCTAAGTAACTATTGTGAATACGTTTATCTCTCGGCCCGCAGAGAGCAATGGTGCAACACAGAATTAGCTTCATTACCGACCCTTGTAGATCATGATGACGATCTGGGGCCATTGGGGGGCATTTTAACCGCCTTAGAAACCCATCCAGAGGCCTGTTGGCTGATCATGGCCTGTGATTTAGCCTATGTGAACGCTGGTACGATTGAAAAACTACTGGAAAATTATCATGATGAGGTGGTTGCCACCTGTTATCAAAACCCAGAACATGGTTTTCCTGAACCCCTTTGCGCCCTTTATACCCCTCAGGCCCTGAAACAATTTCAACGCGCTAAAACAGCCAAGATTTATTGTCCAGTCAAAGTCCTGCAAATGAGTAATTGTTACTTTATCACCCCAGGCCTGGCTCAAGAAATCGCTAATATTAATACCCCTGATGAATATCACCAAGTCCGCCATGAACACCATTAACGTTCGTTATTTTGCCGCCTTACAAGAGCAAGCCCAACTGAGCGAAGAAATCATCACCACCGATCTAAAAACCTATGGTGAACTCTATCAATGGTTAGCCAGTCGGTATCGGTTTTCTCTACCCTTAAGTCAGGTTCAAGTGGCCGTTAATGATCATTTTTTGCAACTGACTGACCAAATTACTGACCAGGCCCAGGTAGTCTTTATTCCCCCGGTTGCTGGAGGTTAGGATTTATGACATTCACCATTAGCTTGGCTCCGATTGATCCTGAACAGTTACAAACCGGATTAGTAAATTCCCAGGCCGGGGCCTTAGTGGTTTTCCAGGGCTGGGTGCGCAATCATAATCAAGGCAAAATGGTCACATCTTTGGAATATCAGGTTTATCCCGAACTAGCAATCAATGAAGGCCTAAAAATCTTAGTCGAAGCCACCGAAAAATTTGAGTTACATGGAGCCGTGGCCTGTCATCGCTATGGACATTTGGAGATTGGCGAAATTGCCGTTTGGGTCGGAACCACTGCTAGTCACCGCCAGGCCGCCTTTGCCGGAACCGAATATATCATTGCGCAAATCAAAACCCGCCTCCCCATCTGGAAAAAAGAGCATTATCGAGACTATCCGGCAGTTTGGGTCAATTGTTTAGATCATGAACATTCACTTAACTCCCCTCCCTAAAAAGAGAGATAGGTCAATTAGGATCTGGATTCTGTCATCTCCCTCTTCAAGCTCACCCAACAGTCATCGCCCCAGGCCAATCACCGCATTTTGCCCCCCAAATCCATAACTACAGCAAAGAATCCTCTCTAAGGGCCTGGCCTGGAGACTGGTGATAAAGTTCAAATCAAACGCCGGATTCCCTAAACCAACTGTTGGAAATAGGACGTGATCCCGGAGAGAAAGCAGCGAAAATACGGTGGCAATGGCTCCAGCGGCTCCGAGGGTGTGGCCTGTAGATCCTTTACTGGCACTAATGGGGACATCAGGGCAAAGCTGCTGAATCCATAGAGCTTCGGCTTGGTCGTTGAGTTGGGTGCCAGTGCCGTGGGCGTGAATATGATCAATTTCGGTAGCCGCAAGACGGGCCTGGGTCAAACAGGTTTTAACGGCAGATAGCATTCCCCCGGCCTGGTGATCTGGTGCTGTTAAATACAGTCCATCGGCGGTCAACCCCACCCCAAGAATCTGACCATAAATTTTGGCCTGGCGTGCAATGGCTGAGGCTTGGGTTTCCAAGAGCAATAATGCCCCCCCTTCCCCTAAGGCAAATCCTTGGCGTTGGCGATCAAAGGGATGCACTCCGGTTTGACATAAGGCCCCCATCTGCTTAAAACCAGCTAAGGTCAGCGGGGTAATCGGTGTTTCCACGGCCCCCACAATGACTTGCTGACATTGACCCGATTTAATTAATAATATCCCGTGGGCAATTGACCAAATCCCCGTTGCACAGGCGGCCGTTGGTGAGAGAACAGGGGCTTGGGTTTGGAGCTTAGTGGCCACACTCAAGGCTAAGGATTGGGGTAAAGATTCCCACCAGGCCCCAAGATCTAAATCATGCCCCGCTTGATGACGTAACCGTAACCAGGCCTCCCATTGGTGTTGCAGGCCGCGACTAGAGCCAATCACAATTCCGCAATGGGGTAAAGGGGCGCAGAGGTTGGTATCGGTGAGGAGGGCCTGGAGGAGTTGATCCAGGAGGGTTAAGCAATCGGTTGGCTGGCTGTAAATCAGTCCCAGGGGTAAGGGGGGATGTTCAGGATAGGGTTGTTGAACCTGCAAGCCAGATTGACCCAAGCAAAGTCGCTGCCAAGATGCTTCCGCAGAATGTCCTAAGGCAGAAACTAAACTGATCCCCGTGACAACGATGGGGGCTTGGGAGGAAGGCAAAAGACAAAAGTAATATTTTTGAAGAAACTGAATTAACTATAACATTGGCTCAGGTTTTAGAGTAGAACTAGAACCATCCTGCAATGGGGTATCTGTGATGACCACCTTTACTCTAGATTTGAGTCCACTCCCCCACTATACCGATGAGCAATTTGAAAAACTCTGCCAGGCCAACCCTGATCTCAAATTTGAACGGACAAGCCGAGGAGAATTAGTGATTGTGGCTCCAACAGGGGGAATCAGCGGATGTCGTAATGCTGACTTGATGATTGATATTGGGAATTGGAATCGGCGGACTCAATTAGGGGTAGTGTTCGATTCTTCCACCTGTTTTCGATTTCCCAATGGGGCGATGCGCTCTCCCGATGTGACCTGGATTAGAACTGAGCGTTGGCAAAGTCTGAGCTTAGAGCAGCAGCAAAAATTTCCCCCCATTGCCCCGGATTTTGTTTTGGAACTCCGCTCGCTCAGTGATGGACTAGCCATGCTCCAGGCCAAGATGCAGGAATATCTCGATAATGGGGTGCGCTTAGGGTGGCTCATTGATCCGCTGAATCGGTCTGTGGAGGTTTACCGGCCTGGGAGTTCCGTAGAGGTGTTAGAAGCTCCAGCAACAATATCTGATACAGACGTTTTACCGGGATTAAGTCTTGGCCTGGCCTGGTTATGGGGATAGGGAGCTTTGATTAAAAATACATACTTTTTTGGGAAACTTTGCCAGATTGAAAGTCAATTTGAATTGCACCTTTAGATGTTTTCCACGAGAGTTGGGAGTATGGTTCGCTTGTATCCGCTGGCTTATCCATGATTGACTCCAACATTTTTAGGGTGATAGGGGGGCGTAAGGCCTGGATGGCTTTATACTTCGATTCTAAGGAACCCCGATTGTTCGTTGGGTTAACAAAAAAATAGTCTGATCCAGCAATTCTTTGACCAACTAAAAGCACGCTAATACTGTCATTTACGTTAGCCTGGCGCGCCCTAAACCAAGTGTAATTTACACCACTTTCCTGAGTAATTGGAGTTCCCAAGATGGAAATAACCTCCTTTAAGCTCATTCCCAACTTTATGAGTTCATAGAGTTTCCTATCAGTAACACGGTTGGGACTGGTTGCCGGGACTGATTGAGTAGGACTGGTTGTAGGCTTGACAGGAATTGGCTGTGAACGAAGGTTAAGACATTCAACTTGTCCTGTTTTAGGGTTAGTCCAAAAATTTAGACATTGAGCAGGAACTTGGGCAATACCATCATTAATAAATGCCAGGGTAAAATAGCCTATTAAGATAATTATTTGAATCCCGGAGATTTTAATAATCATAGTTTAATTTGATTTTCATGAAACATTTCATTGATTTTTCGATAGATTCTCTCTATTGGTAAGCACAGTTGAGTGACAATCAGGGCATGGCGATAACTAACCATCATTACCTCTAGACTCTAGGTGCTGGCCGACTCCTGTTTAAGCCGAAAGGGGGCGTTTTATAGAAGGGGCTTAAAGCAATCTAAATTCGGTAATTGTCCAATTACAACGGCTTGCTGATGGGTAATCCAGGCATGGGCTGCAAGTTTTTTCTGCTCATCTAACATTACCCCCACACAGAGCCGAGCTTCATAGCCATAGGTTTGCAACAGGGTTTGAGCTGCCAAGGCCTGGGTCAGACAGGTGGCTTTTGGAATACGTCTGGCGGTAATTTTGATACTCCAGATCAGCTTTTTGAGGGGAATTGATTGCAATGGGACAGATTTATGCAACCGTTGACTGAGAAAGTCTGGAAACCGCCGTAATCGAGCAAAGGGCAAAAACCACAATCCCAAACGAAACCCCAAGACTAACACCCCTGCTTGCACAACCAAAAGACGGTGAGAAGGTGATAAGTTGAACCAGGTTTTGAAGGGCTTCAACATTGCGAGGGTGGAATTTCCGGTATCTGGTTAGAGTTCGTCGGAGGTATCAAGCTGATCAGCCCCAAGCATTAACCTCTATCGCAATCTCACCTGAGTCAAGCAGGAGCCAAAGCTGTCAGCCGAGTCAAATCAACACTCAGGTTCCCAAAGTCTATCAGGATGACTTTAGTGTGACCCTATTGTCTCACGAAGAACCACAAGAAAAGTCAATGCCGAAACCATCATCATTAGGGACAAGATCATTTGGAGTTAAATTTCCACAATGACCGAAGCATTCTAATTTGGGCTGGCTGTAGGGCTTACGAGTAAAATCTAAGCTGGGCTGAGCTTGATCAATCGGGTCGCACAAACTATCGAAATCAGGCTGAAAGAAACTCGACTGCATCGTCGCAACACATAGGCGGTCAGATCGGCATTCAGAGTGTCCTGAGAGTGACCAAAGTTAGAATTGCTATTTGCCATGGGTTTACCCTAATACCCAACTTGTGCGGATTCTACCATTGAAATTAATATCAATAACGGCAGAAGTGCTGAAAGTTAGCTTATTACAGCTTTCAATATTTCTGATCCAGGCCATAAAACTGATTCGGGATGACAAAATTAATCCCTTGGGTTATCGGGGCGCGGCGGCGATCAGCAGTCTTATAAAGTCTTGAAACGGGGCCTGGGAGATCATAAAACCCTATCAGAATTGCCCTCAACCCCAAACACACCCAAACTGGGCAGGGAGCATTATGGAAATATTAACTCATCAGTCAATAAAAACAAGTAAAATCATCATCAAGAACTGTGCCTGAACCCCATTACGTTAAATCCCCCATGATTCCCTATACCCTCAGTCAGCCCGATATTTTTGGAATTATGGTCGGGGTCATGTTTGGCATGGTCGTGGTGCGGTTTTTGGCGGTGGCTGGAGTTTTTGCCGCTTTTGCAGCTTTGGCCCGGCGAACCTTTTGGCGACATCGTTGGGTTAATTTACGCCCCTACAAGAAACATCAATTTTGCCAAGAACTGGCCTGGTCATTACTCACTTCGGGGATTTTTGCCTTGACTGGTGCAATTACGGCCGTCCTCTGGCAATGGGGCTATACAGCGGTGTATGTGGAGATTGGGGGCTGGGGTTATCTTTACTTTGTTCTGAGCCTGCTGATTGCGTTACTGGTTCATGAAACCTATTACTACTGGCTCCATCGCTGGATGCATCATCCGAAAATTTACCCTTGGATGCACAAAGTCCACCATCAAAGCATCACTACCTCGGCCTGGACAGCCTTTTCCTTTCATCCCCTTGAAGCTCTCGCCCAGGCCCTTTTTTTGCCAATCTTAGTGTTTGTGCTACCCCTCCATCCCTACGCCATTGTTATTTTGCTCACCGTGATGACCTTCTCCAGCGTGATTAACCATTTGAACCTAGAGCTTTATCCAGCCCACTTTAATCGGCATTGGTTGGGACGTTTTTTGATTGGAGCCACCCACCACAGTCTGCATCACAGTCAATTTCGCTATAACTTTGGGCTTTATTTCACCTTTTGGGATCACCTGATGGGGACAGAAAGCGAGACTTACAATGCTCTATTTGATCAAAAGACCCAAGTGATCACCCCCCTGCCCGTCAGCCTCAACCCATCTCGGCTGGACAGCAACTAAGAGAAATTAGCTCAAGCTCACTCCCAAAAAGCGATCTAACAGCCGCCACCGCCACATAGACCGTAAAATCAGGGCCCAGGCCATGACAATTAATAAACAAATCCCATAGTCTTCCCAACGCAGTAATTCTAATTCGAGAAAATTTCGCAGGCCTGGGATTAAAAGGATGAACACATAGCCCAGCAGTAAGAGACTCGCCATCACTGGATATCGCCAATTTTTACTTAAGGGCGCGCCCCCAACCCAGGCCCCGTGTGGCGGTTTCAAAAATAAAATCATTGCCAAGGAAGCCAGCAGTAAGACGGTCACTAGGGCACTCCGAGCGACTTCAATCCCTTCTCGAAACTTATTCCGCTCAATGACGGTGGAAATTTGATCGAGGGCAACTGTTCCTTGTAACAAGTCCACTAGGGGTAAAATCTGATTGGCTAAATAGCCCCAATAGACCAACAGCCCTAATAAACACAAACTCAGGGAGGCCGGCAGCACAAAGTGGAGTAAGGAAGGGATCAGGGGTTTTTCTTGACGCGGGCCTGGAACCGCCCAAAGGGCCAAACCAATCGTGGGAATCCCAACTCCAAATAGGGTCAAGAGCGAGTTTTGTTTAATCAGCAAGGGAAACGCCCGCCCGGCAATCACCGATGTCATGAACAAGAGGCTAAAACTCAAAACCCGGACTAAAAACAGCCGCGTTACATCTTGAATCCCATTGTGAATCCGTTGTCCCTCCCGAAACGCTGCCGGTAAGGCCGCAAAGGAATCGTGCCGTAAAATAATGTCTGCCACCCCCCGCGTAATCGCACTACCGCTTTCCATGGCAATCCCAATATTGGCCTGCTTCAAAGAAAGAACATCATTCACCCCATCCCCAATCATTGCCACATGGAGACCTTGATCCCGTAAGGCTTTGACCAGTTGGCTTTTTTGTTCCGGGGTAATGCGTCCAAAGATGGTTGTTTCTCGGGCTGCTTGCCGAAATTCGCTTGGGTTCATTTTTGCTAACTCGGCCCCGGAGATAATCCGTAAGGCTCCCCCCAAGTTTTCCCCCACTCCCACCTGTTTGGCCAAGGCTAAGACCGTTTTCGGATGATCTCCAGAAATAATTTTGATCGCAATCCCGGCCTGGGTAAAACGTTCTAATACTTCTTGGCTTTGGGGCCGCAGTTGATCCCGTAACAGGACTAGGCCGAGGGGAGTTAACTCTAAAGGCAGTTGGGGGGCCTGGGTCGGATCGGGCCAGTGGGGATCCGCATCACTGTGGGCCACCATTAAAACTCTTGTGCCGTGGGCAATGGCGGTTTCAATCTCTAAGAGAATCTCTGGGGATAGGCGATCTCCGGGAAACAAAACATCGGGCGCGCCCAAAATCATAGCTCCAGGTAAATCCTCCCAGGCCAAGGCACTCCATTTATGACTAGAGGCAAAGGGAATTTCGATCCGGGGGGGGCTGGGGGGGGCTGGACAGGCCTGGGCAATGGCTGCACTGGTTTGATTCGCCACCGTCAGGCTATGGGCAAAACGTCCCAATAACTGCTGTAGTTCGGGTTCAGAGCCTTGGAGCGGGTGAATAGTTTGCACTTCCAGGGCGTTAGCGGTTAAGGTGCCGGTTTTATCCAAACAAAGGACATTGATATTACTAAGGGACTCCATCGCATTGGCCTGTTGTACCAAAACTTCCTGTTTGGCAATCCGCACCGCCCCCACGGCATAGGTCAAGGTAATGGTTAAATACAACCCCACTGGGACTAGCCCGGCCACCACCGCCGCTGTTTGCACGGCCATCGGAAAACTACTCAAGCCCACTAGCAAGGACAGCAAGACCAAAATCCAGAGGAACATGGCCAAAACGAGAATCACCCGAATGATCAAGTTGATGTCTTTTTGCAAGGGGGTCAATTCGCGGCGGAAGGCTTTGGCACTGGCGGTCACTTGGTTGGCGGTACTGGCAGATCCCACTTTCTCGGCCTGGTAGTAGGCAAATCCTTGGACGCAATAACTGCCGGAATAGACCAAATCCCCTGGTTCTTTATTAATTAAGTCCGATTCCCCCGTCAGGAGCGATTCATCCACCTGGATTTGCCCCGTTCCGACCACCCGCCCATCGGCAATAATTTGATCCCCCGGCCGCACCACCAAAATATCATCTTGGACAATGGCATCGGGGGTGACGGAAATTTCTTGGCTATCGCGCATGACAGCGACATGGGGACGGGTTAAGAGGGCAATTTGATCCAACTGTTGTTTGGCCCGGACTTCCTGCACCAAGCTGAGGATCGTATTCAGAAAAACCACAATGGCAATGACCAGCACATCTCCAGGCCGGCCCAAACCCAATAAAACAATGCTGATAAAAAAGAACACTCCATTGATGAACGTGAATAAATTGTCTTTGCAGATTTCTTTATAGGTGCGGCTCGTGGCCGGGGGTTGTTGGTTATCCAGGCCAATCCGGCGGCGTTCATCAACTTCAGCAGCAGATAATCCGGTCAAGGTGGTCATAAAATACCGTCAAGGAAATAATGGCAATACTCAACAAGATTGGCGTTAGCCCGATGGACTGGATTTCACCACAAAGACGGAACAGGGGGCTTCCTCCACAACCTGACCACTGACAGACCCCTTTAAAATCCGAGACACTCCGGTTAAGCCCCGACTCCCTAAAAGAATTAACTCGGCCTGGTGAATATGGGCCAAGCGGATAATTTCCGTAGCGGGCTCCCCTGCCACTATTTCGAGGAGAACATCTACCGTATTTTCAAAGAGTTCATTCACCTCTTGGCAATAGTCCTCTAGGCGTGACTCTAGGTTTTGCCAATGACCCGTGGGTTGAGAAACATCCGCCGACTGCCCCAGACCTGACTCTGCCGGAGAAATAACATGGGTCAGCACCACTAAGCTCTCTGGAACTAGATCTAACTGCCCCAGGGCCTCGATCACCTCTGCCGCCATATCCGAATCATCAACCGCCACTAAAATCCGTTTGAACACGCTTGGGGATAACTCATTGCTTCGTTCTTAGTATATCCAGGCCTGGGAATTATCAAGGGAGAAGTAAATTCTACTTTTGGTTTGTTCCCTAGAAAAGTCCTGAAAATATCGAAACTGGCCAGCGTCAAAATCATCTCAGCATTGCTTAATATCTTGTCCTTGCTGAACTGCCTGATTTCTTAATAATATCTCTATTTTTTGGATAAATATTAATAATGATTGAGATAGTTTTGCTTGTTTTTACTTTTTATATGATCAGTTAACCAATATTTTCGGAATTGCTGATTAAATCAGGACTATTCACACCTTAATATTGTCGATAAGCAAAGAAGTTGAAAGCCGCTTTCCTGGTTTTGAATGGACTGCAATCAAGACTAAGGAGATAGTTGTGTGACAGTTCTGGAATTAACTGGTATTACCTTGATTGGCTCAGTTTTTGCTGGCGGATTAGGGGCAATGACCGGCCTGGGGGGTGGCGTAGTCATTATTCCCCTGCTAACCCTCGGCCTGGGGGTGGATATTCGCTATGCGATTGGGGCCGCCCTAATTTCCGTCATTGCCACCTCTTCTGGAGCCGCCGCTGCCTACGTCAAGGAAGGCTTTAGTAATGTGCGGATTGGGATGTTTTTAGAAGTTGCAACCACCATTGGGGCCATTTCGGGGGCCTATATTGCCACTTGGATGCCCACTGCTGGCATTTCTATCATCTTTGGGCTGGCTCTCCTCTGGTCAATTTATGCCACTAATCAACCCCATAAGGATCATCTGAGTGATGTTGGCCCAAATCCTCTGGCTACCTCCTTAGGGATGAATAGCTGTTACCCGACTAGCGGGGGCTGGGAAGATTATTTTCCCCAAAATGTTCCAGGTGGTTTTGGTTTGATGTATGTGGCTGGGGTTCTATCCGGGTTGCTGGGGATTGGTTCGGGGATGGTCAAGGTCTTAGCCATGGATCAGGTGATGCAGTTGCCCTTCAAAGTTTCTACCACCACCAGTAACTTTATGATTGGGGTGACGGCAGCAGCGAGTGCAGGCATTTATTTTAGTCGGGGTTATATTGATCCTGGCCTGTGTTTACCCGTGGTCTTAGGGGTCTTGTTTGGTTCTCTAGTTGGCGCGAAATTATTAGTCCATGCCCCTGTCAAACTATTACGCATTGTGTTCAGTGTGGTTTTAGGGATTGTCGCCGTACAAATGTTGTGGCAAGGAATCAGTGGGTTAAAACTATGACCTTTGAGCAGCGCAATCGGGATGATGAAAAAATGGATCAACTCCTGGGGAATGTTCTCCGGGGCGGGGTGGTTCTCTCGGCTACGGTTATTTTTATTGGTGGCATGATCTATATCTGGAGAAATGGGCAGGAAACTGTTGCCTTAAGTGTTTTTAAGGGCGAGCCGACCTATCTAAAATTGCTTCCTGATCTCTTGGCTGCCGATGCTCAAACTCACGGTCGCGCCATCATTCAAACTGGAATTCTACTCTTATTGCTCACCCCCATTACCCGGGTCGCTCTTTCCCTGCTAATTTTCTTACGTCAGCGTGATTTTACCTATGTCTTGGTGACAGCGATTGTCTTAGCCGTATTACTCCACAGTCTCTTGACGGTTTAAGGGATATTGATGCCCTTGGTTCCAGGCCTGGTGTTGCTCCTCTAGGGGTTCACGGCTAATCACTGGGAGGATGATTGTGATGGTTTGAAGTCCTACTGCCCTTGCTAGGCTGGAATCAGACTAGTTATTCTCATAGATCACCCTGGAAATTCTGATGTTACCCCTCGCCCATCGTCTCACTGGCTTACAAAGTAATGTTTTTGCCGATATGGATCAGGCCAAGGCTTTAGCACGCCGAGCCGGACAGGACATGATTGACTTATCCTTGGGGTCTTCTGATTTACCCGTTGATCCCCTCATTACCCAGGCCATTGGGGCGGCCCTTGGAGATACAGCGACTCACGGTTATCTGTTATTTCATGGCACCCAAGAATTTCGTCGCGCCGCTGGGGCCTGGTATAGCCAAAAATTCGGAATTGCCGTTGATCCAGAGACAGAGATTTTACCCCTCATTGGCTCCCAGGAAGGTACCGCTCATCTCCCTTTGGCCATCATGAATCCAGGGGATTATGCTCTTTTACTCGACCCAGGTTATCCATCCCATGCTGGCGGCGTTCATTTAGCCGGGGGACAAATCCATACCCTCCCGTTACTGGCTGAAAATCATTTTTTACCCGACTTGAGTTCTATTCCGAACGCGATTCTGCACCAGGCCCGGCTGTTAGTCCTCAGCTATCCCCACAATCCCACCACCGCAGTTGCCCCCCTGGAATTTTTCCAAACCGCCATCCAATTTTGCCAGGCCCACAACCTTGTCCTCGCCCATGACTTTCCTTATCTGGATATGGCCTTTACCCCCGCCCCGCCACCTTCCATTTTGCAAGCGGATCTGGATAAGTCTGTGAGTATCGAATTTTTCTCCCTATCCAAGTCCTACAACATGGGCGGTTTTCGGGTTGGTTTTGCCATTGGTAACAGCACACTTATTAAAGCTCTCAGACAAGTTAAAGCCGTCGTTGATTTTAACCAATATCTGGGCATTTTACGGGGTGCAACCGTTGCCTTGAGCCAGGGACACCAGATTCCGCCAATCACCCGCAACATCTTCAGACACCGCCGCGATGCCTTTGTCCAAACCCTGAATCAACTCGGCTGGTCAGTCCCAATGCCCCTGGCTACGATGTATGTCTGGGCTAAACTCCCGCAGCCTTGGCAATCGGACTCTATTGGCTTTTGTCAGCAACTTGTTCAAGCAACGGGGGTGGCAGCTTCTCCAGGGGCCGGCTTTGGTGCGGCAGGTGAAGGGTATGTTCGTTTTGCCCTAGTTCGAGAGCCAGAAATCCTCGCCCAGGCCGCGCAACGGGTAATGGCATTTTTGGGCCGGTGATAAACGTTACAAGGGGTCAATCCAGCGTTACGCCTTTGCAGCCATAAACTGATGGATACTGCGGGCTAAGGATTGCTGTTGTGCCACATGGGTTGTTGGAAAACGGGTTAAGGCAATTTGCTCTCCGGCCTGGGTGTAGAAATAAACCCGATAAAACTCTGTTCCAAGGAATACTTCTTTTTTGACTATGACGCGTTTTAGCTGCTCTAGATGATAGGATTTTCGCCCCAGAGAGTTTCTCAAGGTTAATAACCCTGTTTCTCGGTTAAGGGTACAGTCTTCTTGGGCCGTCAGTTGATAGCCCAGGCCAGCTGTCGTTAAACCAATTAGCCCAATGCCATCCACGGGAGACTCATACCCTAAGAACAAGAACAATCCCAGGCCGGCACAAAACGCGCACAAATACCTGAGACCGACCAAGCGTTGCCGCAAAACTAAACGGGTGGCTGATTGTTGAATGATTCGCATAACAAAACAGGGATTCGCAAAACTGACACTCTGTCTTGAGTCTAGCGAACTGGCCTGGGGCAATGCCGGGTTAAATTCGATCCTAAAGTTTGACGGAACTACGTTGAGGTTCCGGATGGGATTCGGGTACGGGAATGTTCAACTGAGTGTGGGACGGAAGCGAAGTCGAGTGCGGCCAATGAATCCCAATCAGAGCATCATACAAAAAGGGGCCAACGTTACCAGGCTCAAAAATCCCGAGGGTTTGTTTACAGCCTTTGGCATCTAAAAGGGGTTTGACAGAATAGTAAGCCGGTTGGACTTTATACCAGGGAATACTGGGCCACAGGTGATGGATGAGGTGATAGTTTTGCCCCAAAATTAGGAAATTCAAAATCGGACTGGGATAAACTCGGGCATTGTGCCAGCGATTCCGTTCCACATGGGGCCTGTGGGGAAAATAGTCAAAAAATAGGCCCAACATCAAGCCCACTACACCGGCTGGGGAAAACCAGAAATTCAGTACATAATCCAGATGTCCATGCATGGCCGCCAATGTCACCACCGTAATCAACAGGCCCCGACTAATGGCCCACTCCCACAGTTCATGATTCCGCCACAGCCGCCGCTTAAAGAAGAAAATTTCATGATAGAAAAAGCGCGGGGCAATTAGCCACAACGGCCCACCCTTGGAGACATAATGATCTGGGTCATTTTCCGGATCGTTGACATGGGCGTGGTGTTGAATATGGACGCGGGTAAACACCGGAAAGACAAATCCCAACATCAGCGCACTGCCATGACCCAAGACGGCATTCACGAGGGGATTGCGATGGGCCACGTTATGGGAGGCATCATGAATGACGGTTCCGACCAAATGCAACGCCACAATATTGACACCAAAGGTACACCAGGCCGGCCAATCCCATTGAAAGTGACCAACGGTGGAGATGACGGCAAGGCTGATGGCCGCAATAAACATGACTACAGTGGGGTTAAAATCTCCCGGCGGCCCTAAAAATTCCCGGCTAATTAGGGTGCTGCTGCCTCCGTCCTTCAATCCGATACTCCTTACCGCTGATACACCAAATAGGGGATAGGCGGATCCACTCAGATTTGTAGATCTATCTCGCTAGTAGTATAAAGTAGTTGCCCCGGACAGAGGGATAGGGATCAGGGAATTTAGGAGAAAGTCAGGGTATTCTCCAAGACTCAGCCCCCCATCGCGAGTCCCACAGGCTCCCTAGGTTTACCAGATTGCAAGGTTACAGGGATTTCACTCATCCTTTCAGCCCCAAGCCTACAGGTGTCAGTTTCGTTAAGGCGCATGGCTAGGATTTAGGAGAATTAGAGAAGATTAGCAAATTTTGCCAGGATCTCTGCTTCGGTTAAATTGACAGTTTGATTCGCAAATTCATAATAGCTTGGCTTCATGTCAATAAAGATTTGCTCTGTGAACTCAAAGTTGATGCTATCTGGAAATAGACCGGCCGGTAGGAAATACTCTTGGGTTGGGAGTAACTTGTAGTAAATATGAGACCCACATTCGCCACAAAAGGCCCGTTCAGCCCAATCTGATGACTGATAGACCTTTAATTTTTCGATTCCGGCCAATTCCACATCCGTACCACAGGAAATTCCCAGAGCTGGCCCACCACCCCAGCGCCGACACATCCCACAATGACAGGCATCAAGGCTTGTTTTATCGGGTGTTTGGACGGTGATTGCACCACAGAGACACTTACCTTCCATGTCAATCTCCTGGATAATCTGGTAATTTTGGAGTTGATTTTAGCACTGACTGAAGCTGGCCTGGGTTGCTGGCACGACAATCATCCTCAAAACACTGTATGGACTTGGCGAGTCGTTGTTTGCTGGGGCCTGGGGTCACAGTAGGATAAAGGAGTTGCTGATTTCAATTCAGGTACATGGCTGCTAACTCCGACCCGCGGGCTGATTTTTTGCTGGAAGTAGGGACAGAAGAACTCCCGGCCGCGTTTGTGAGTTCGGCAATTTCTCAATGGCAACAACGGATTCCCCCGGATTTGGCGGCTCAAGGGCTAACCCCGGCCAGGATTGAAATTTTTGGAACTCCCCGGCGGCTGGCGGTTTTGATCCCAGGCCTGGAGATTCATCCCCCCGACCAAATTGAAGACATCAAAGGCCCTTCCGTTACTGCGGCCTATAAAGACGGAGAACCCACCAAAGCGTTACTGGGATTTCTCAAGTCAAAAGGGGCAAGTCTGGAGGACATTACAGTTAAACAAACCGAAAAAGGGGAATTTATTTATTTAACTCAGACAAAATCGGCTAAACCGACCGGGGAACTGCTCCAGGCCTGGGTGTTGGACTGGATTAGCAAACTTGAAGGTAAACGGCTGATGCGCTGGGGTGATGGGGATTTTCGTTTTTCCCGGCCAATTCGCTGGTTAGTCGCCCTGTGGCAAGAGCAAGTGTTACCAATCAGAATTTCTAATGGTTCCGGAGAAATTGTCAGCGGTGATTTCAGTTATGGGCATCGAGTCCTGCATCCAGGCCCCGTCAACATCACCCAGGCCAAGGACTATGCCTCAATTCTGCGGGCGGCGTTTGTCGAAGTGGAACCAACGCAACGGGAAACCTTAATCAAAGAGCAAATCGAGGCCGTAGCAAAAACAGTTCAAGGAACCGCCGAAATTCCAGATGATTTACTTGCAGAAGTGGTGCAACTCGTTGAATGGCCGACCGCGCTGTTAGGTAATTTTGAACCGGAATTTTTGCAACTCCCCCCGGAAGTGATCACAACGGTTATGGTGACCCATCAACGGTATTTTCCGGTTTACGATAAAAATAACAAACTCCTGCCCCATTTCATCACGATCAGTAACGGGGATCCGGCTGCATCCGAGACGATTCGGTTGGGCAATGAACGGGTAATTCGAGCCAGGTTAGCCGATGGCAAATTTTTCTATGATGCGGATTTGTCGCAACCCCTAGAAGCCTATTTACTCAAGCTGGAAACCGTCACCTTCCAAGATGAATTGGGGTCAATGGCGGTTAAGGTTGAACGGATTAAAACCATTGCCAGTGAGATCGCCGTTAACTTAGATTTAAACGATCACCAAAAATTGATAATTGATAAAACTGCTCAACTCTGTAAAGCGGATTTAGTCACCCAACTGGTGGGGGAATTTCCCGAACTTCAGGGCCGGATGGGAGAAATTTATGCCCAGGCCGGGGGAGAATCAGACCTCGTTGCTAAGGGGATTTTTGAGCATTATTTACCCCAAGGTGCGGGTGATGCCTTACCGACAACGATTACCGGGCAAGTGGTGGCGATTGCGGACAAGTTGGATACCGTAGTCAGTATTTTTGGCCTGGGGCGGATTCCGACGGGTTCCTCAGATCCTTTCGCTCTAAGACGAGCCGCCAATGGGATTATTAACATCATTTGGAGTGCGAAACTACCCCTAAATCTCGGTCAGCTCCTGAAGCAAACCATTAGCAACTTTACCCAGGCCTTCCCGAAAGCCACCCAAGCTGAACCCTTAACCACCCAACTCCAAGACTTTTTTGGGCAACGATTACGCTCACTTCTGCTTGATGAACAGGGAATTGATTACGACTTGGTCAATGCGGTTTTGGGTGAAGATAATCCAACCTTGATTCAACGGGGCCTGGGGGATGTGGTGGATGTCCTGGTGCGGGCAAAATTCTTACAAACTATTCGCCATGATGGCCGGATGACTCAAATCTATGAAACGGTGAACCGGGCCACCCGTCTGGCGCGTCAAGGAGATTTAGCAGCGGATTGTTTGGATGTTAAAGCGGTGATTAATCTGAAAGCCCTCAAACAACCTATCGAAACCGAGTTTTATCAAGCCCTGACTCAGCAACTCCCCCACGTCCAAACCGCCCAAGACACTTGCAACTACACCTTACTTTTGGATGCCTTGACTGCCCTTTCCCCCACCGTCAGCCGCTTTTTTGATGGCCCCGATAGTGTTTTAGTCATGGATGAAGATGCAACTATTCGGCAAAATCGGTTAAATCTTTTGGGATTAGTGAGAAATGCTGCCTCTGGCCTGGGGGATTTTGGCGCAATTGTTAAACAGTAATTCTCATGAGAGTTTGTTGAAGCAAGATGATTGATATAGTAATCCATTTTTATACATGAGATAATTAGAGCATGATTTAGATGGTCTTATGGATGAACTCAACCAATTTATTGATGCTTGTCTAGATTCAAGATAGACTAAGCGCGCTCTAGCGGCAAAAATGACACCAGAAGGATTTACGCATCAGCAGATTATGAATATCCTCCGAGTTTCATCAGGATTTTGCCACGCACGACCTTCGTCCTATACAAAGTGGAAGTAAGCTTTTTTATTGTCAGGCGTTAATGGACTAAAACTGGGCTAAAAAGGTAAAGTCGCATATTTGACAGAGGTTGAAAAACAACAGGTACTTGATTGGTTAAAGCAACAGAATTATTGGAATCTTGAAGAGTTAGAGGAGTATATTTTAGAGACATTTAACGTTGTCTATTCTGTAAAGTCTAGCCATTATAATTTTTTACATAAAGCGGGCCTATCCTGTCAAAAAGCACAGGTCACTCATCCCTTAAAAGACCGAGATCAAGTTGCTTTAAAAAAAGAGATTTGCCAGTATTTATAAACTAATCGAGTTTCAATGGAATAGAGAAAAACTGTTGTCTACTGCGTGGATCAGCGTCATCTTATTTCCGGGAATACTTGTGGATAAGCTTGAGGTAAAACGGATGAAAGAATACAGGTTCCCATCAAAAATATAAAAGAGAGGCAAACATATTATGGTGCAATTAACTATGTCACAGGTCACCTAATTGTAAAACCTTATTCGAGTGGAAATAGCCAGAATATGATTCAGTTTCTCAAAGGGATAAAGGCGATTCATCCCAATCAGAAAGTTATTGTGATTTGGGATGGTGCAGCATATTATAGCAGTCATGATTTTCGCAATTATTTACATCAAGTCAATGAAGATAAGCCAGAACAAGAATGGCCTATTCGCTGCATCAAATTAGCCCCATACGTACCGAAACAAAATCCGATTGAAGCAGTGTGGTCGCAAGTTAAAAACTTCTTGAGGAATATGTGTCACTTATTAAAGACGTTTAAGATTACTAAATGGCTGTTTGAATTGTTTTTAAGCCATTTTGTTCTCCATTCTTCTCATGTTAATATGTATGGTACGTTCTCATGAATAATTCATGTTTGCTATATAGCTGGCGATGCCCCAAACTTTGAAGACGACATACTAATTTTGCCCGCCACAAATCGATCGTATATTATTCATTCAAATAACGGGCTTTCGGGCAAAGTTTTCCTGCCACCCAACGAAGATTTCAATCCCGGAGACTGGATTGAAATTATCTATTCCTACAGGGACGACTTATTTGTCTTTGGCAATGAGCGTCAAATGATTGTGGCTGCGGAGGAATTGACCGATCTTTATTGGAACAATACCGCTTCCTCGGCTAGCGTCTTTTATTACAACCCAGACATCAAGAGATATTATGGAGCGGCATATCCAAAGCTACAAGGTGAGTCCGAAAGCTGCAAGAGTAGGGACATCGTCAAGCTTGTTTGTGCAAATATTCTGGAGCAGGTCTTCTTTTTCCCCACCACTGACTCCGATGGGGACTATACAACCAGCCCGCTCACGCCCGAAACCGTCAACGGATGCAATGTCTGGATAGCTTTTCACTACAACTCTTCGCCTTGATTAATAATTTTTGCTTATATGTGGTCGCATAATTCTGGATCAAATCTGTCAGAGAGAATGATCCAAAAATCACTGATTTTTTGATCCAGAATTACGTGACTCGTTACAAAGAAAACCAGGCAAGCCGAGGCTCGGCAACAAATGTGCTCAACGCCTTACGGCATCTAAGGTAGAGGAACCTCTTGCCGAAATGGTTGACTGGATTTGTGACAATCTGTGCTCAACGCCTTACGGCATCTAAGGTAGAGGAACATCAATACCCCAATCGGTGTTTCCACTTTATAGGAGTGCTCAACGCCTTACGGCATCTAAGGTAGAGGAACAGGAACACGCCACCGATAGGTAACAAAATCAATTTGTGCTCAACGCCTTACGGCATCTAAGGTAGAGGAACTGTGGCAGTGGTAGCCGCATTTCCATCGTCATCTTGTGCTCAACGCCTTACGGCATCTAAGGTAGAGGAACTACCCACAAAGGTCTAGGGATTTTTTAATACTCTTGTGCTCAACGCCTTACGGCATCTAAGGTAGAGGAACTTTACTAAATTCAGATGGGTGAATCATCTTTTTTGCGTGCTCAACGCCTTACGGCATCTAAGGTAGAGGAACCAGTCTGGGGAAATAGTCTCTTTGTACGAAGCTCGATGTGCTCAACGCCTTACGGCATCTAAGGTAGAGGAACATCAATACCCCAATCGGTGTTTCCACTTTATAGGAGTGCTCAACGCCTTACGGCATCTAAGGTAGAGGAACTACCCACAAAGGTCTAGGGATTTTTTAATACTCTTGTGCTCAACGCCTTACGGCATCTAAGGTAGAGGAACCCGGGAACTCAGTCACAGGATAGGGTAGCGGGATGTGCTCAACGCCTTACGGCATCTAAGGTAGAGGAACAGTCCACTCGCTCACTGACGATCAACTGATTGCCCAGTGCTCAACGCCTTACGGCATCTAAGGTAGAGGAACTTTCTTGACTGCTAACGAATCACTGACTTTATACGTGCTCAACGCCTTACGGCATCTAAGGTAGAGGAACTACTAATTATGCTAATCCCATAACCAATCGAGGTAGTGCTCAACGCCTTACGGCATCTAAGGTAGAGGAACGCTCAACGTGCCTATTTCAAAACGCGCCATCATTATGTGCTCAACGCCTTACGGCATCTAAGGTAGAGGAACGCTCAACGTGCCTATTTCAAAACGCGCCATCATTATGTGCTCAACGCCTTACGGCATCTAAGGTAGAGGAACAATAAGTGCCGGGGTATCTTGACTTCCCCAGAACTGTGCTCAACGCCTTACGGCATCTAAGGTAGAGGAACTAGTAACCCAAATTAAAGAGCTAATAAAAGAATCTTGTGCTCAACGCCTTACGGCATCTAAGGTAGAGGAACCCGGATAGCGGGGGAAATTTGGAAACTATTCACCGTGCTCAACGCCTTACGGCATCTAAGGTAGAGGAACCAGGCCAGCATTACCCGAGCGCAAAACCGGATCAGTGCTCAACGCCTTACGGCATCTAAGGTAGAGGAACCAAAATGTTAGTAACTCTATCAAAGTGCAACTTAACGTGCTCAACGCCTTACGGCATCTAAGGTAGAGGAACCGGCGGGTTGCCAGAATTGCTATGCCATCAACCAAGTAGTGCTCAACGCCTTACGGCATCTAAGGTAGAGGAACAATAGATAACCTTCAGGAAAACTCCAATTTAATACTTGTGCTCAACGCCTTACGGCATCTAAGGTAGAGGAACAAAAGGGTTTCCATTTTTGTTAACTGCGTACACTTGTGCTCAACGCCTTACGGCATCTAAGGTAGAGGAACCCTCGATTTTCGAGTACGGTCGTATTGTTTTACTTTGTGCTCAACGCCTTACGGCATCTAAGGTAGAGGAACAGTTAATCTCATCATTGAGCTTGTAGGGAATAAAGTGTGCTCAACGCCTTACGGCATCTAAGGTAGAGGAACAATTAAGGAAGCAACTCTCAAATTCTCTGCCTGGAGGTGCTCAACGCCTTACGGCATCTAAGGTAGAGGAACCAGCGACATCGGCAATAAACTTGAGTTATCAGAGAGTGCTCAACGCCTTACGGCATCTAAGGTAGAGGAACCCTCGATTTTCGAGTACGGTCGTATTGTTTTACTTTGTGCTCAACGCCTTACGGCATCTAAGGTAGAGGAACTCTGGGTTTGAGGGCAATAATGGCAATGATGGAAAAAGTGCTCAACGCCTTACGGCATCTAAGGTAGAGGAACTGTTCATCCTGGCTAATCAAAGGCTCATGAGCATGTGCTCAACGCCTTACGGCATCTAAGGTAGAGGAACACGGATGTCTTATGAAAAGCTGCTTTGGTTTATCTGGGTGCTCAACGCCTTACGGCATCTAAGGTAGAGGAACGCTATCAATGGATTTGTGATTGAGTTAGCCAAAAAAGTGCTCAACGCCTTACGGCATCTAAGGTAGAGGAACAATTTGGGAAGATGTCTCGTCAATTTCTACCCCAATGTGCTCAACGCCTTACGGCATCTAAGGTAGAGGAACTATGTAAGCAGTCATTTAATTCTGGATCAGGGGGGTTTTAGTGAAATGGGGCGAAACGTGACGCGACTAAGTGAAATAGAGACTTGCAGGCATCGGCGGCCGGTTGCCTAGAAAACGAACTGATCACGGAATTCTGGATCAACACGAAAACAAGAGTATTTCTCTGAGAGAGGTTGATCCAGAATTAAATGATCACTTTTTGGGGGGTTGGTTTTGTGGCTCTGGGTTGCTCATGGGTGAACCTTTGAGGGGTGCTTTATTGTATTGGGGCGGCGCTAATCGCTTGTAAGAAGTAGGGTTGTTAGCCTTTCGATAGACGATTCATAGTCTTCTTGGGTGTATCCTTCAGTTGCGGCTTGTTGTGAGAGGAAGGTCTCTCGGGCAAAGGCTTCGATTTCCGATGCCGTGACGTTGGTCGCCAGGGTTTTGAGGAATTCAATGATCATGGGATGGAAGCCATAGTCTTCGGATGCGTTGAGCATATCCAAGACTTCGTAGAGGTCGGTGGTGAGTTGTCGGTTCATCGTGATTCTATTTTTCTAACTATTCTAAGCCTTGCTTCCTGTCGGCATTCTTAATCGTTTTCCCCAGGCCATTAGGAAACTCGTGGCATGATTTTCCTAATGTGTTGATTTTGGCGGTTTTTGTCACCTGGAGCTTAGGCTGCGGGCTGTTTGCCCAGTGGGGTGGGCGGATATGGGGCGTAGAGCCTGGTGCGGAAGCGGTTGAGGGTTATTAGTGAGGTTCGGTATTCGGGATAGAGTTGGACGATGAAGCGGATGAGGTCGTCAATGGTGCAGGGCTGGTTCGTGCCGCCCATCCAGGCGTGGAATTCGCAGTGGAGTGCGGTGCTAATGGTGAGTAGGTTATCGAGACTGTCTTCGAGCTGGGGGTAGTGTTTGGCGTTATAGAGATGGTGAACGTCCACTTCGATTTGCCCCTTAAGCCCGGAAAAGCCGGTGATTTGACATTTGTGTTTGTCTCGCTCTAGGGCTTGCTCTTTGGCTTTGTCGATGATTTGTTTTTTGGTGAGTCCGGTTAGTTGTGGGTATAGGTGTTTGACGTTGATGACAACGGTGTTGCACCACTTTTTGCGAGCGGAATTGCTAAGGTGATCTGCTAGGAATTCGCCGATTCGATAGATGCCCGAAAGCGAGATATATGTGACTCCTTCTATGTAGGTAAAATGCTCGTCGGCTTTTAACGGTTTTTCTGATTGTTTTATTTTGCCTAAGACTTGTTGAAACGTTTTAGACTCGGTGCGAAAGATTCTGATGGTTTCTTGGATGGTGATGTAGTTGGATTTGTTGATAGTCTTGAGGCTTTGGCAGTTTTCGATGACGACTTGAGTGACCTGAGCGGATAGGTGTTCTTCTTTCTTTTGCTCAATTAACTGTTTGAGTTTGGCGGCAGCGGCTTGATTCTTGCCTTGGGCAAGGGCTTGGTAGATTATCTTGAGTCCTGGAACGAGGTAAATTCTAATCTTTTTGCCTTGATTGATGACCTTGTAATGCTCACCTGGAATGAGTTTTATTCTGTCAACTGTGGCGTTGAAATGGGCGACATGAGTACCAATGGCGATGGCGATGTCTTGGTCTTTGATTTGAAGTTCGTTCATGGGGCTTGATTGAGGCTACGGTACATCTGTTCGAGGCGTTCAAAGATGCGTCTGTTGCCTGTTTCGGTGTTGTCGGGGTGGTAGGTTTTACTGAGGCGGTAGTATGCGTCTTTGATGTCTTTTTCGGTGGCAGTTTGAGGGTCTAGGTTGAAGACTTGCCAGGGACGGAAGTAGTTAAAAATGTTCACGCCGTTGATGCACTCAGGGCCGGCTTGGTGTTCTTCGTCGGGGAGTGTGCCAATGAGGTCTCGGTAAAGCTGTTCCCAGGTTGCTTTGATGGCGTAGTTGAGGGCATCCATGCCGTCTGTGGCCATCTGAAACTTGCCGCTTTTGCGGAGGGCGGCGGTGCTGGTGACGTTGAATTTTTTGTAAAGGGCTTGTTTGAGTTGGGTGACGGTGAGGGGCTTGACAGTGGGGGGCTTGACAGTGGGGGACTTGGGTTCCTTTGGGGGTTTGGGGGGTTTGGCGAGGACTAGGTGGGCAAAAGTTTGAAGGATTTGGGGGTCGTAGCCATGATCCCGGTGCAGCCGCTCGATTTCGGCAAGGATATGCGGGGCGAGGGGCTTGGCAGGCATGAGAGCGAGGAGAGGAACTTGAATGTCGTTTTTCAGGAACTTGAATGATCTTGAAGGCTAACTTGAATGAACTTGAACGATCTTGAAGGTTAACTTGAACGTTAACTTGAAGGTTTGGTAGCTAAACCCGCATAAGTGAAACTTATCAGTTAGGCAACAGTGAGGTACTCCAACCCCTTCTCCATTACCTTGGCTAGAGAGGCTTTTGGTAAACGGCTAAGTTGCCGAATGATGGTGTCCTCATTGAACTGTGCTGCACCTTCCAGGTATTCCATCAGATCTGAGTGGGACTGTCCGGTTGCTTTTGCAATCTTCTCAAGGCTGAGAACGCTGGGGAAGTGGGTGCGGTTGTACCAGTTTTGTATTGCTGTATAGGAAATCCCGAACTCTTTTGCGAGTTCCCGCTGACTCATATTCCGTGTGCGCTGCTCTTTCTGTAGCAGACAAATTAACCGTTCGCGTGCGTTTTCGTTCATAAAGTACCCCCCTTCCAAGAGAACTGGGCGCATAGCTATATCTTACTTGTCAGACTGACAAAAGCAAGTGAAAGAGACCGAACTTGCCATATTGACAAGTAAGATTGTCGGAACTAAACTGACAAATGAACTTGTCGGATCGACAAATGCACCCAGAAGATATTAAGGCTGAATTACGGAAAAAAGGCTTTACTGGAGCGTCAATCGCCAGAAACCTGGGACTGACAAGGAGTACAGTTTCTTCTGTCGTCAGGCGCAAAGGGCGTTCTGCCAAGGTTGAGGTTGAAATTAGCAGAATCCTGGGGAAGCCCGTAGAGGAAATTTTCCCTGAGATTCCGTTGGATCGTCTTTTTTTGAAATCGAATTAGGGGTTAGCCATGTGGTTTTCCGCCCAAGAGCTAACTGGATTGCCGGGACTCCCTGGCACTGTTCAGAGCATTAATCAAAAAGCCAAGCGAGAGGGCTGGCAGTTTAGGAACCGGTCTGGCAAGGGGGGCGGGAAGGAGTATCACGTTTCTAGTTTGCCAACTGAGGCCCAGGCCCGGCTTTTGGAACTCGAAAACACACCTATATATAAGGAGAAAACCGATGAATTGTGTGGAAGTGCTTTACCAGGCTTCGATTCTGTGCTTTGTGGTGCTGACGGCGATTTTGTTGATTCGCATTGTGATTTTACTTCGAGACTATTAACCGAAGCGCCCAAAGACAAGAAAACCAGACAAGCCGAGGCTCGGCAACAGATCCTCCTGACGTTGCAGGACTATTTGACTCGGCAAAATGCGGTCGGTTTAGGCAGAGTGCGCTATTGCCGCCAGGCCTTTGTGGATGCCTATAACGATCCCCTGGCCCCCAAGGGAGAACTGAGGCTGCCCTGGTGGGTGTATGGCGAGGTCAAAAGTATTAGCTATCAAACCCTTTACTCATGGGAGTTGAAGCGGGATGTGGCGGGGGTTTCAGGGTTAGCCCGGAAACAGGGTAAGCGAACTACAACCATTGAAGCTACCCCGGAACTGAAGCAGGCCTGCTTGGATTTGCTGCTGGCTCACCCAGATATTTCGGTGGTGGGGATGTGGCATGAGATGTGCGAACGGTTTGAGGATTGCCCTAGTTTGCCGACATTGCGGCGGTTTGTCCGGGGTTGGAAGGCAGAAAACAGCGACATTTTTGATTTTGCAGACTCACGGAAAGGCTGGAGAAACCGACACATGAAGGCGTTTGGGAGCTATCGGGCAACTCGGTTTAACCAACGTTGGGAGATTGACTCCACCCTGGCTGACATTGTTTGGGAGTTGGACGACGGGTTTGGCGGCTTCCAGCGATACGCCCTAGTGGTGGCCGTGGAGGTCTATTCCCGGATGGCCAGGGTATTGGTTTGCCGAACCAGTAACAGTTTGGCGATTGCGGCGATTTTGCGGGAGTGCCTAATTGATTGGGGTGTGCCGGAGAGCGTCAAAACCGATAACGGAAAGGATTACCTGAGTCGTCACATCCTTAATATATTGAGTGTTTTGGGGATTGAGCATAAGAAATGTGTGCCATTCAATCCGCAGCAAAAACCATACGTCGAAAGATTTAACCACACGCTGAATCACGGTGCGGCGATGGTGCTGCACCCCAGATATTTGGGCCATGACGTGGTGACTCGGCAGAAAATCAGAAGCCGGGAACTGTGGCCGGAGAAGGCAAAGCGGAAGGGGGATGAGAGCGAGATTGAGGTGGTGCGGATCAATAAGAGTCTGCGGCAGATGCAGTGCTTCATTGAGGAGTGGTTGATTGATTATCACAACACCCCCCACGAAGGCCTTGGGCAAATCCGAGACGGGGCGGGGAATTTACGGCATTTGACCCCCTACGAAGCGGCGGCAAATCAACCGGCCAAGCGAATTGAGAATGTCCGGGCGTTGGATGTGTTGATGATGCCTGCACCCCAGGGTGGCTATCGGGCGACGGCTGGGAAGAAGGGGATCCGAGTGGGAAATTTGCCCGATGGGACTCCGGCTTATTACTGGCACGAGTGCTTGGTGGAGGTGGGACGGCGGTTTGAGCGGGTGTTTGTGAAGCTCGACCCGAATCCGGCGTTGATTCACCTGTTCGACAGTGAGGATTGCACCGAGTATCTGGGGGTTTGCGAGTGTTACGAAATCAGTGGAAACGACCCAATGCCGGGGATTATTGCGACGCGGCGGGCTGAGAAAGAGTCCCGAAAACTGGTGGCGGCGGCGCGGTTGTCTCGGCGGCGGCTGGAGAAAACAGAACTGACCCCAGGCCGGGAGGTGGCGTTGCTCAAGGGGCAGGGTGAAATCCATGAGACTCCGGCTCTGAAGGCGGCGGCGAATCTGCAACCTGCTCGGAACACCACGGTGATTGGGATTGGCCCGATTAAGGAGTCTGCGCCGTTGCCGTTGCCCAACCCTGGGGCCCCACGCCTGGAGCGGGAGGTGGTGATTCCCCGTGTGTTGAACCAGTGGTATGCCGGGGAGCCGGTTGATCCGGTGGAGTTGGCGTTTGTGGGGCGGCAATTTGAGCTGAATCGCGGCGGCGTGACGCTGGTTGAGTGTTTGGTGCGTGACCGGGAGGATTTTTTCAAGTTCAGACGATGGGTGCTGGCTCAGTTAAGCGAGGGAATCCAGCAGACAGGTTGATTCAAAAAAACATTAGGAGGTGGCTATGAACACAGTTGTTATTCAAATTGGCAATTCAGACGACAGGCTAAGTCAGCGTGATTGGGTGAGATTCAGGGCCCGTGTTCGGGAGGTTGTTTGTCGGTATTGCGCCCAGATCCACTTTGATGGGCACAGCAACAGTGACGCTGTTTGGCAAAATGCCTGCTTTGTTGCCGAGATTCCCGAGGGGCTGAGCGAGGTTGCCCTGAAGGACGTTTTGAGTGAAATCTCAGACGAGTTTGGGCAGGATTCGATTGCTTTCACTACTGGTACGACGGAGTTTGTCTAAAAAGAGAAACCCCTTGCGGGGCCAGTTTTTATATCTACAGGAGATCATAACGTGCAAAATATTGCGATTACAAAAAACCTGAAAAGGTTTCAGGGAGCGTTTGGGGATTTAATTGGCCGCAGTGAACGAATCCCAGGCCTTGGACTCGTTACCGGCCCGGCCGGGACGGGCAAGACGGTGGCGGCGACCCATATTTGCCACAAGCAAAATGCGATCTACGTGTTGGCGGATCCGTTTTGGACGGCCTCCTCGATGCTAGGAGCGATCCTGCACAAGTTAAGCGTCAACCCCGGTCGGGTGAGTAATGCCGAGGCGTTTCGGTTGGCCGTGGAGAGGATGCGGGACACGGGGCGGTCGCTGCTGGTGGACGACGCGGATTTTCTCTTTGACAGTTCTGACCGAAATCGGCTGGTGGAGGGGCTTCGCAGTTTGCATGACAAGTCTCAGCAGCCGGTGATCATGATTGGGATGGAAAAAATTCGCTCGAAACTCCACCGTTACCCACAAGTCTTGGGTCGGATGTCTCGGTCGGTGGACTTTGAATATTTAGACCTGGAAGACACGCGGGCGGTGTTGGAGGTGATTTGCAAGGTCAGCATCGCGCCTGACCTGTCGCAGGTGATCCACCAACGAACTAAGGGCGCGCTCCGGTTGATTGTGGTGGCAGCGGAAACCATTGAGGCGGAAGCGACGGCCCAGGGCTGGGAAGTGGTTACGGCCGATCAGTGGGGAGACGCTGTTCTCTTTACGGGTGATTCTCGGAGGGCCGCATGAGATTTTGTTTGCCCAGGCAGATTGTTTGGACGGCAATTGCGCCCCGTGTGGGTGAAGTGGTGGATTTTGCGCCGTTGTTTGAGTCTGTGGGGACGACCGTGGTGCTTCAGCGCAGTTGGTTGCTGGCGTTGTCGCGGGCGGGGTATTTGTTGCGCCAGGGACGGGGGGGGCGGTTTCAGGTGCTGCGACATACGGGGGTGCTGGCCCCAATGCGGCGTAAGGACGGCAGCTTGTATGACCCTAATACTGCCGGGCCGATTGAGCTGGGCGCGCTCCGGGTTTGGGTGGCGTTGCTGATTAACAAAGTCTTAACCCAGCCCGAGGCGGCGGCGTTGTGTGATTTGTCGGTGCAGCGGGTAGCTGAATTGCTCAGTGCCTGGCAACGGGTTGGGGCTGTCCGGGTTAGTCGTGTCGGGACTGGGAATGGGCTTGAATACCGGATTGTGCGAGATCAGCCGATTTGCCCGATTGTTACGCCCCACGGTGTTTTTGATGTGTATCTCAATAAATTTTTGGAGGTTGCAAATGATGGGTAATCGGTTAGCGTTTCGTCCCAAGGCCGGCCATTTTATTGATTGTGAACGGCTGGGTAACGGCACTTTCCGGGTGGAGATTCAGCAGGGGGTGAAGGTGTGCTACGGGGTGCTGACTCCTGAGGATGCTCGGATGACGGCCCGGATGATGGCCGGGATGGGCCCGGTTCGGTTAGTGTTTCGGCCCCAGACCGGCCATCTTATTGATTTTGAGCGGCTGGAGAACGGCACTGTCCGGATGGAGATTCGGCAGGAATTAGAGGTCTGCTATGCGGTGCTAACCCCTGAGGATGCTCGGATGCTGGGGCGGATGTTAATGGCTGGGTCTGGGCCAGTTTTGCCGGGGTTCACCCAAATGCGGAGGGCGGGTTGATGAGAGCCCCCCACCCTGAAGGGACTATCGAGCGGGAGTTAACTTGCGAACTCTTTCGCCGGGAAGTGTTGGGTTGTTGCAACCTGCGAGAGTTGCGGTACCGACTGCTGTGGACGCACAAGATGTTGCTGTCCGCCTATGACGAGATCGAGATTTTCGAGGCGGAATTATCTGAGGCCTTGGATGGGCGGGAGCGTGATTTTCGCCGCTTTATTGGCCAGTTGGATGAGTTGTGTCTGGAGTTGGATCGACTGGAGGCGGTGGTAGACCCCCAAGGGGGAGCAGTAGAGGCGTTGTTGCTGGGAGGTGATTGTGTCTGAACTGGAACGGCTAAAAAACTACTTGTTTGAGCACTGCTATGGCCAGGCCCGTGGTCAAAAAATGGCTGATATTGCCCTGGCGCTGGGGCGATGCTCGCGAGAGTTGCGGTATTTAGTGCAGGAGTTGCGGTTGCGAGGCTGCCCAATTTGCGCGCACCCAAACACAGGCTATTACTGGGCGGAAACTCCTGAGGAATTGGAGGTGGCGTTGGGCTTTCTGCGAGGTCGGGCGTTGTGCAGCCTGAGACAGGTGGCGCGGTTGCAGCGTCATGCGTTGCCGTTGTTGGCAGGGCAGTTGGTGATTGGGGAATTGCCTCCTGTACCCGAAGGGGCCCCAGGGGCAGAATACGGGGGATTGGTGGCCTTGGAAGTTGCGCTGCCCTACACCCTGCATGAGCGGGTGGAAGCCTATTTGGAAAACCGCTTTTGGCTGAGTCAGGACGATCTGATTCGGCAAGCGGTGGCTCAGTTTTTGGCGTTGCAAGGGGTGGTGTTGCCCCCTAACCTGTTGGCGGAATTGGCGGAAGAAATCATTGAAGGAGAACTAATCCATGAGTAATTTAAAACCCCAAAAGGAAACATTTGAGCAGTTGAGTTTGATTGAGCGGTCGGATTTGGAGCGACTGGAGCAAACGATCCGGGCTGGGTTGAATACCTTTGTTGAGGTGGGCCAAGCTCTCCAGAAAATCCGAGAGCAACGGTTGTACCGAGAAACCCACCAAACCTTTGAGGCCTATTGCGAAGACAAATTTGACTTGAGGCGGAACTATGCCGATAAAACCATTGCGGCTTCATCCTTTGTAGAGAGAATCAGTACAATTGGCGTGATTCTACCAACGAATGAAAGTCAAGTTCGGGAGATTTTGACGCTGCCTGAGGATCGACAAGTCGAGGCCTGGCGTGAGGTGGCGGAAGCGGCGGCCAGTGAGGGCAAGTTGACGGCGGATTTAGTCAAGACGGTGGTGAAGCGGTTGCGAGAGGTGCGGCTTCCGGGTGGAAATGATCCTCAATCCCCTGATGTGGCTAGTGGGCCGAGGGTGGCCGGGCCTGAAGTGCCGTTGTCGTTGCTAGAGGCGGGGCAGTTGGTGCTGACGGGTGTGGGTGAGGAGATGTTGCACTTTCGGGATCTCTCTGAGGCTCAGGATTTGGCAGGTCGGCCGCTGTATCCGCAGTGGATTGGATTTGGCCCAAGTTGCTTGCTACGGGAGTTGTTGCCGCTGTTTCGGGACGGGCTGTTTTGTCTGTATTTCGGCTGGTTGGCGGTGTATGTCGGTGATAGTCCGATTGAGTTTTACGAGGCGTTTGTGGGACTCGGGGATATTTGGGCCCGGCAGGAGGTGGGGGATGAATGACCCCTTGGCGGCTCGGTTTGATAATCCCGGACAAGGTACGCGGTGGCGATTGGGGTTGGTTGGTGCAACGGGAAGAGGAGGCTAATTCGGTGGGAAAAAGCGAACAAAACCCTGAAGCCCAGGCTAGCAAAGAGTTACCCAAGCGCCTAAACGAAATGTCTGAAGCAGAACGGGCAGAGGCGGCGGCGGCGATTGAAAAAGCACGAGCAAATTTAAGGAGGGGGCATGAGTAGGACGACACCTGTTACAATTCTGGACTTTCTGAGTCGCCAAACTCGGTCTATTGGTTTTAGGTCGCTAGCCAAGGGCTGCAACAGCCGTTTAGGGGTGGAAAAGTTTCACCATTTACTTTGGCTTCTGATAATTCATGGACTCGTCCGCTATAGCTCTACTGATCCTCGCAAGACAACTCTCTATCAAATCACTGAGGAGGGTCGGAAGCTTTTGCAGGAGTTTCGTGAAAAGGGGATTTGAGCTAGGTAGGTTGTCACAGGAGATTCAAGATGTTGATTGAGCAGTATTTAGACAGGCTGGCGGCGGAACGGGTTGAGTGGGAAGTCCTGTGTCAACAGGCCTACAGCCCGGAAGAGAAGCAGGTGGTGGTGGAGAAGATTCGGGATTTGCTGGCGGTGATGCGCTCGCAGCGGGAGTGGTTACAGGCGGGGCTAAAAAGCGTGAAGGAAAAGGAGCAGGGGCTATGAATTTACCCCATTTAGACCCGGATTTGATCCAGTTGAGCCTGGAGCAACAGGTATTGATTGAGACAATTAAGTGGCAAATTCCGCAAATGAGCCGGGGACAGTTGGAGGAACGGTTGTTGCAGATGACGCAGCTAGCCGAGGCGAGACAGGCGGTGATTCGGGCAATGGTCAAGGGAGGTTGAGGTGAAACGTGAGCAGGAATTGCTGAGGGATTACGACCTCGAATTAACAAACGCTCGGCGCAAGATTCGCGAGCTTGAGGCCTTTGTGTCTGAGGTAAAGGCGATGCGCGTACTTCAGAAGCGGTATTTTGTGGGGCGATCTCGAACGGTCTTGCAAGAGTCAAAAAACCAGGAACGGTGCGTGGATCGGCTGGTTGACTCTTTGTTGGAAGACTCCACGGTTGCCCAGGGTGATTTATTTGGGGGCAGCAATGGCTAGCCCAAAAGAGCCACTGAGTTTTCGAGTGCTGAAGCTGCTTGAGGCGGGGGAGTTTCGGTCTGTAAAGTCCGCTGCTTTATTGTTGCAGTGCTCGACGGCCGAGGTGGCAGAGGCGTTGCGAATGTGCCAGAAACGGGGTTGCGTTGTTCGCAGAAGGGGTGAACTCATGCGATTGGCAAAGCCCAAGCTGAGAGGCGGGGAGCCATTGAGTTATCGAGTGTTGCAGTTACTGGAAGCCAACCAGTTTGGGTCTGTGAGTAAGGCGGCAAAGCGGTTGCAGTGCTCGGTGGCTGAGGTGGTGGAGGCGTTGCAACTGTGTCGGATTGCAGGTTGTGTTGTACGGAGGAGAGGGAAGTGGCTGAGTCTGTGAGGCGGTCGCTACTGGCAAAAATCCACGTTGCCAAGAAGCAGTTGGGGCTAAGTGAAGACCAATATCGGGCGATTGTGGCTGGCGAGGGCGGGGCTGAGTCCTGCTCGGAGCTAACCCTGGATGAGTTGGGCTTGGTGCTGTCGGAGATGGAGCGACTCGGGTTTAAGGCAAAGCAAAGTGAGTCGCTGTCGCCCAGGAGCCGTGACAAAACGGTGAAAACCCAGACCGACCGATTGGTGGCGTTGTGGATTAACCTTTACCAGGCCGGGGCAGTCAAAAATCGCTCCCACCAGGCCCTGCAAGAGTTTGTGATCAAGTTCCTGGGGGCAAATGTGAAAGTTATGCCGGGGGTTGACCCGCTGCAGGCTTTGAGTTGGCGGCAAAAGCAGAAAACAATTGGGGCGTTGGAGAAGTGGTTGAGGAAGGTCAGAGAGGAGGCGAAGCAGGCGTGAGTGAGCAGGAGCGGATTGCTAAGGGCCTGGCGATGATTCGGCACGAGTTGCGGCGGTTGGGACTGCGGGAGTCGTCGCCGTTGGTGCTGATTCTGTGCAACCAATACAAGGCTGCGAATTTGCAGGGGTTGGATATTGATGGACTGTTGGCGGTTTATGGGGTGTTGAAACGCTCTAATGCTGAACCCGATTTCTCGGGACAGCGTGATTTGAGTCCTGAGTTGGATTCGGTTTTGTTCCGATTAAAGGAGTTGGATTTGAGTCCGCGTGAATTTGTGATCACGGCCTGGTGTCAGGCACACGGCTATCAGGGTTTTGATGATCTGGATGCGGAGGGTTTGAATCTGCTGGCGGCTGTTCTTGAAAGATCAAGGTTGCGGCGGTTAACAGGCTCGTCTTTGCAAGAGTTTGTGCGCCTTGAGTGGTGGTTGAGGCTAACGATTGCGGCTCTGAATGGGCTGGCTGGCGTGGGCGAATTTGAGGCTGCGTTGCAGATTCTAAATGCCAAGATTGCCGCCAACGACGCAGTAGATGAGCGGATCGAGCAGCGGATGATCCTTGAGCTAACGAAAAATTGCTCCCCAGAAGATTTGGCCCGGGAAGTGTCCGAAGTTAGGCGTTTGGCGCGGGTGTGGCAGCCGTGGAGACGGGAGGAGGCGCGGTGATTATCGAGGATTTGCGGCGGGTGCTGGAGGATAAGGCAGATGCCTTTTTTGCGGCGTTTGGGGGGCAGGAGCTTTATATCCCCAAATGCCCGACCGCTGATCACTCGATTAGTTTGGAGATTGGCGTTGAGGCGGCAACCCGTTTGGGAGCCTATTTTGGCGGGACAACAATCTACGTTCCTTGGTCTGAGACGCGAGCCTCTCGCAACCGGGAGATTGCCGCAGATTTGGCGGCTGGTACCTGTAGCTTGCAGGAGTTGTCACGGCGTTACGGGTTGTCACGCCGGCATTTGCGGCGGCTGAAGGGCAGTTCTTAGACTTTTGTCCTGTTGTTTGGCGGGGGCGGCTCGAACAAGATGGGGGCAAGCCTGAGAGGACAAGCTGCGTGAAAGAGTTTTTATTGCCACTGGTATTTGGGATTGGGTTGGGAGCCGGGGTGTTGCTCGGTGGCTACGGCATTTTTCGGGTGGGACTGCGTTTGGAGCCGGAAGAAGCCTTGAGACGGGCGGTGGCTCTGGGGGTTAAGTTTTGGCAGATTTATAGTTTCCGGGCGGCGGCTCCGATTGGGTCTAAGGCGGCAACGGGTAGCCAACTCTACGAAGCTGGGTTAGTCCTGAAAAGCCTGATCGTAAGCGAATTGCAAGACCCTGGGATAGCCCCGGAGCTAAAAAAAGCTCACCCGGAATTGTTGGCAGTTGACCCGATGGCGTTGGCTGAACGGGTGGCCCAACGGGTGCAGGGGGCCGTGTAATGAACGTAATTGAAGCCATTCTGAAGCCGACTGACCGTTGGCAAGACACCATCCGGGGGCGGTTACGGGTTTTTGCTTTGGATTTGGTCAATAACGGTAAGCGGGTGGATCAAGTTCCGGTGTTTTCCGGCGCACCTCGGGCGCAAGAGTTGGTTGACCCTCGCCAGGATTATTCGGGGAGCCTGAGACCGATTCCTGAGGGTATTTATAAGATTGGGCAACCAGAAGAGCACCCGCAAGGGGATTGGGGGCCTGGGATTGGTCGGCTTTGGATCCCCCTAGAAGTCCTGCCAGAGTATCGGGTGAATAACCGGGGTGATTTTGGGATTCATTTGGACTCAAACTTTGCGACCTCCCCAGGGAGTGCGGGTTGTCCGGTGGCCCAAAAAATGCCCACGCTCCAAACTATTCTGGGTTGGTTATTTGCCAAGGCCCGGCCGAAGTGGCTAGTCGTAGATCATGGACAAGGGTTACTCAAGGCTAGGGGCTATCAATACCTGAACTTTGCTCGTAATCCTGCGGGAGTTGCGGGTAAGCCGTGGTTGCGGTATCCGATAAACAATACTCGCCGGGCCTGGCTCGATTTGATTGCGTGGGCAGAAGGAACGGGCAAGCACCCCGGAGAAGAGCAGTATCGGGTGATGTTTACTCACAAGCTATTTAGTGGGTACGCTGACCATCCCCGGCAAATCCAAGGCAGTGGTCGGTTGCGGTCAGATGCGGCGGGACGGTATCAGTTCCTCTCCACAACTTGGGACGAGGCGAAACGAGCCTTGGGATTGCCTAGCTTTTCCCCAGAGTGTCAAGACCAGGCGGCATTGTGGCTGATCGACAAAAAACGGGGAGCCTTGAACCTTATTGACTCCGGCATCCAGATTGAGTCGGCCTTGAATCGGCTCAGTTGGGAGTGGGCGAGTTTGCCGCCTGGACGCTACGGGCAGCCAGTCCGAACCTATGCCGAGTGTGTGCAGTTTATTCGTTCTTGGCAATTTGGCGTTCTTGATTGAGGTAACTAAAGATGGGTGGTATTTACAATTTTTCCGAGGCTTTGGAACTCCTGAAAGAAGGATATCGGCTAGCTCGTGAAGGCTGGAATGGCAAGGGGATGTTTGTGTGCTTGCAGGCGGGCTATCCAGAGGGGGTTGCAATTAACCAAAACACCGCTGATGCCACTGGCCTGCCCGTGGGAACAGTCTGCGTGTTTAGACCCTATTTGATGATGTTCACGGCGGATCGTCAGTTTGTGCCGTGGGTTGCATCGCAGTCTGATTTGCTGGCCGAGGATTGGGTGCTCGCAGAATGAAGTCCACAATTCTGGTTGCTGCGGTTGTGCCTCCATCCCAGGCGGTTGTACCTCCTGCTCAGTTGATGGGGTTTGAGGTGGCAGTGGTGGGGATTGCTGTCTCTCTGGTGAGTGCTTTAGCGGCGGGGGCGGTGAGCTGGGCCTTTGCTCGGTCGGTGCGGTCAGTGGATCACCGGATTGACAAGTTGGATTTGTCCGTTTCGTCCCTGGACTTGAAGCACCGGGAACTGGAATTGCATATTGCCAACCACTACCTGAAAATTGACGATTTTATCCGCAATACCAACGCTGTGGACGCAAAGCTCGAAGGGTTGCACCGCAAGATTGACCTGTTGATGGAGCGCAAAAATGGCTAATAGTTACCAGGCCCTGCAAAATGCCCATACGGAGGATGTTCGCTGGCGGCTGTTGTCCATCCTCAACATTGTCCCGTCTCGGCCCCGGGCAGAGTCCACGCTTAGTTTTGACCTGATTGCCGCTGGGTTGCCGGTGACGGATACCGAATTGCGGTCAGAACTGGATTATTTGGAGGAGTTGGGGCTAGTCCGCTACGAGGCTGACCAGTTAGACCGTCGCCAGTATTCGATTCGGGCCTATGGCCGGGATGTGGCTGAATATCGAGTAGCTTGCCCGCCTGGGATTCGCCGCCCCGCTGTGTTGTAGGGATTCGCCATGCAGCGTTCTTGGTTTGACCAACTTCCTGAGACTCACCGTTCTGCCATTCGCAATCTATTCCCGGATTTGCGCCATCGCCCGGTTGAGGATTGGCACCAGGCCGTGTGTGATTATTTCCTTGCTAATTCCCTCAGTCCGTTTCCGTCCCAAACGGCGGTGTGGCGGCAATTTCGCAGTTTTGAACGCCTGGAGCGACAACGGGAGGCTTATCAGATTGCGGGGGAGGTCTGTGCGGCGGGGGAAACGGAGGGGCTGCTGGAGGCAAGTGAGCGAATCTTGCTGGCCGAGTTGCTCTTTGCCGCTGAGGAGTTCCGCTCGGAAGATTTGAGTCCGAAGGATAGAACGCGGGCCTTGCGAGATTTGGCAGCAGCAAAGAACGGTCTCAGTAATTCTCGGAAAACGGATTTGGAGCTAAAGCATAAGGTTGAGGCGAAGTTGACAGACCTGGAGAAAACCCGCCAAAAGCTTGACCCGGAAACCCTGCGAGTGGTGATGGAGGAACTGATTGGAATCCTCTAGCCTGATTGAGCTTTACCCCTATCAGAAGCGATGGTTGACCGATGCCAGCCGCTTCAAGATTGGGATGTTTTCTCGTCAGACTGGCAAAACGTTTACCACCTGCCTGGAGATTGTGCTGGACTGCCTGAAAACGGAAGCAGAAGGGGGGCGGGCCCGATGGGTGATCCTTAGCCGGGGAGAACGCCAGGCCAAGGAAGCGATGGATGAGGGCGTGAAGCGGTTTTTGAAGCTCCTCAATGTCCTATTTGAGGCCCACGATTACGACTGGGAGGGCAGTTTTAAGGCTCTGGAGGTTGAGCTTCCCGGTGGCTCAAAAATTACGGCTCTCCCGGCTAACCCAGACACGGCCCGTGGGTTTTCCGCTAACTGTTTCTTAGATGAATTTGCTTTCCATAAAGACAGTCGGGCAATTTGGCAGGCCCTGTTTCCGGTGATTTCCAAGCCAGGCCTGAAGCTCAGAATCACCAGTACCCCCAACGGCAAGGGCAATAAGTTCTACGAGCTAGTTACCGCTGCCGAGGAAAGACGGGATGAAACGCCTTGGAGCTTGCACCGAGTTGATATTTATCAAGCCGTGGCCGATGGGTTGCCCCGTGATATTGAGCAACTCCGCAAAGCCTTGAATGACCCGGATTCCTGGAGCCAGGAGTTTGAACTGGAGTGGCTAGATGAGGCGAGTGCGTGGCTGACCTATGAGCTAATCAATGCCGTTGAGCATTCGGATGCTGGCAAGCCTGACCTCTACACCCATCAGCCGGTTTATCTGGGGTTAGACCTAGCGGTGCGCCGGGATTTGTGGGTGGCCACGGTGCTGGAGCCAGTTGGGGATGTCCTGTGGTCTCGGGAAATTGTCGCCAAGCGGCGGCCCAGTTATGCCGAGCGGGAGGCGATTGTTGTAGGGCTGTTTGAGCGGTATCGGGTGGGGCGGTTGTGTATTGACCAGACGGGGCTGGGTGAGGATATTACTGTCCGATATCAGAAGCTGTTTGGCGAGTTTCGGGTCGAGGGGATTTTGTTTACTACGCCCAATAAGCTGGTGCTGGCTAATGGGATTAAGGAAGCCTTTGAAGACCGCAAAATCCGCATCCCCATTGACCCGCAACTGCGGGAAGACTTGCACAAAATCAAGAAAATTGTCACCCCAACAGGAGCGATGCGGTTTGATGCCGATTCAGATAGCCAGGGCCACGCTGACCGCTTTTGGTCGTTGGCCTTGGCAATTCAGGCAGCCAGTTCCCCGGCGGCTCCGATTGAGTTTCACGCTTTAGAGCCAGATGCCCCGGATTTGACCGGCTGGGCTGATGAATTGTCGCTGATCGGAGGGGGTTGGTAATGTTTCCTCACGTCCAGGTCAAGGCCCCTAGTTTCTCTGAAATTGCCACCGTTGACGGCGAGCGGGACATTACCCGGAGTTGGCTGGGGGAATTGCTCGACTCTCAAGACCCGATTGTGCGGTTGCGGGGGCACGGGCGGCTGGAGATTTACGACAAGGTTTTAGAGGATTGGCAGGTTCACAGCACGTTCCAGCAACGGCGGCGGGCGGTGACTCGCTATCGTTGGGAAGTTTCTCCCGGTTCCAGGCCCAATCAAGAACCCGGCCGGGCCGAGAAAATGGCGGCGGACTTTATCCGGGCAGTTTTGGACTCGATCAACTGGGATGACATCACCGATAAGAAACTCTACGGCGTGTTTTACGGCCATTCTGTAGCTGAGTGCATGTTTGCTCGGGATGGCAAGCAAATCATCCTGGACGATACGAAAGACGGGATTCGAGTCCGTGACCGGAAGCGGTTTGTTTGGGATAAGAATTTTGGCTTGCGGCTGCTCACCCGTGAAAAGAGCCTCTACGGTGAACCGCTGCCCCCCTGCAAGTTTTGGGTGTTCAATACCGGCGGCGACCACAGTGACGACCCCAATGGGCGTGGTTTAGGCAGTTGGCTCTATTGGCCTGTGCTGTTTAAGCGGGAGCAAGTCAGGCTGGAACTGCGGTATTTAGATAAGTTTGCCGGGGGCAGTTTAATCGGCAAATATCCACCGGGGGCAACGCTGGCCCAGGTAAAAACCCTGAAGGAAGCGATGCAGCAACTCCGGTCTGGGGGCGGGGCGGCAATCCCTGAGGGGATGATGGTCGAGGTCTTGCAAGCCTCGGCCGCAGCCAGTTCCTACAGTGATTTTCAAGACCGGATGGATGAGTCCATCGCCAAGGTGGTACTGGGACAGGTGGGAACCTCGGAGGGCGTGGCAGGCCAGCATCGGGGTGAGATGCAGCATGATGTCCGGCAGGACTTGGTGATTTCCGATAGCGATTTAGTCTGTGGCTCGTTTAACAGGCAAGTGGTGAAGTGGCTCACCCATTGGAACTTTCCCGGTGCTGTGCCCCCCCAGGTCTATCGCAAAATCGAGAACGACCCCGACCCAAATACCCAGGCCGACCGGGATACCAAAATCATTGGGCTTGGCTTTGCTCCGACTCTGGATTATGTCAAAGACCAGTATGGCGAGGGCTTTATTGGGGCGGGTGAGAAGGGTGATGGGGCGGGCGTGCCAGCGACGTTGCTCCCCAGCCTGGTGCAGGTGATTACGGCGGTGGCTGGAGGACAGATTACAGCTACGGCGGGGCGGCAAATCCTGGTCAATACGATCCCTGGAATTACGCCGGAGATGGCTGAAGCAATGGTCGAGGAGCCACCCCAAGAGCAAAGCTTGGATTCTCAGCTTCAGGGGGCGTTAGGGGGTGATGGCGCTGCCCCGAAAGATACTCAGCAACCTCAAGACCCACAGCAGGGGGATGCAGCGTTCAGTGCCTTGATTGACCAGATTCAGGGGTTGGTTGAGCAGCCGGAGTTTGCCCAGAAGAAGTGCAGTAAGGGCTATCCCTGTAAAAATGCTTGTATTTCAACGACCAAAAAGTGTAAGTCTCCTTTGCCAGGCCAGGCTTCGGATTTTGCGGGTTGGGTGTTGACGCAAACACTTACAGGGGGGACTCTCAGTGCTGCCCAAAATCAAGCAGCCCAGGGCATAACTGTTGCACAAGGGCTTGGACTCGCTTCGACCCCCACAACTCCCCCACCCCCGAGTGCATGGCAGAATTTACCCTCTACTTTGACCTTGCCCGCTCCACCTGCCCCTGCTCCAACTCCACCGCCGAAGAAGCCGAGAGCCAAGAAAGTCAAGGCTGCAACAAATGCGCCAACCCCGCCGTCTATTCCGGTAACAGGGACAGACCGACTGGCTGAGGCGATTAAAAACAACGATTTTGCGACAGTGGTGGCCGAGTCTGAGGCGATTTATCGAGATGCCAAGGCCTGGGCTAAGACCTATGTTGACGTAGCACGTGGAGATGTGGGTATTGATTTTAGAGCCGGAACAACTCCGGGTAACTTTAATAAGCCCGACCCGATTCTCTCGGTTTTAATGCAGACCCGAACGGGTTTTGGCGACTTGCCAGAGGTGATATCCAGGCAGGAAATGGAGCGAGAACTGGCTACAGGTAAGGACGTTCTTTATCGAGGATTCTCAAGTGAACGTGCCAGCTTCGATGCTCGATTTACTCAGTTAAAGACTGGCGAAGCCTTGGGTATGCACGGGATTTATGGGCATGGACTCTACACGGCCATTGCCAAAGGGGATGATAGCCTTGACCGTCAAAACGCCCACTCAACGGCTGTTGGCTATGATGGCCACGGGGTTGTCAAGATGATGCCCAAGGATGGCTTTGCAACCGTCAAGGACAGCCTCTTGAAAACTGAAACCAAGCGGACTCAGTTGGCGTTTGGGAAGTGGGCAACTAAAGAACGCAATAAGCTCTCTGACCAAGCCCAAGCTGATTTTGATCAGAAAGTGAAATGGGCGGAGCGGGTGATGTGGGGCGATGAAGGCAGTGCCGGCATTTCCGGCCGGTTTGCAGTTCTTAAAGGCTACGACATGGTTGATATTTCCGGCGTTTCCTATGATTCGAGCTACCGACTGTTGCTTAATCGCGCCAAGGTAAAAATTCAAGATGAGCGGGTTTCTCCCCGTGGAAAAACGATTTAAGGAGATATGAATGGACGCAAATCTAAAAAAGTTTTTTGCTGAAAACGGATTGGTTAATCAGCGGGGCGAGACTGTTGCCCCCCCGGATGATGATGTTGAGGGCTGGAAGCGGAATTATCGAGCCTTGATCCAGTGCTGGAACTTTATGCTGGATGAACAAGAGGCGGCTGTTGAAAATCGCCGGGCCAGCAAGTATTTGATGGGACTAAATTCTATCGGTTACGACTTTATGGATGTGGAGGCAATGCTGAAACGCCACGGGCTAAATCCCAAGCAAGTGGAGCAAGAGATTTGTCAGAAGTTAGGTTGCCCGACCCTTGATAAGCGTAATGCCCAAAACAGGGAGTTTATGAAACGAATGGCTGCCCGCGATGGTGAGGAGCCTGGTTTTGTTGATGATTGGGAGGACGAGGATGAAGATTAAACTACCTGAATCGGTCACGCCCCAACAGTTCCAACAGATTGCCCCGGTGCTGATTCGAGCAATTTTGGCAGAGGGTTTTGGCGGTTGGGGCGGTAAAACCGATGGCCTGACGTTTGCCGTTGCCAATGGTGAAATTACCGGCCAGTTTCGGGATGGACGGGGGCTTTACACCTATCGGCTGTGGCAAGAAAAGGGGCAGTGGCAGCGGGAGTTTGGCCCGATTGCTGGGGTGGAAGATATTAACTCACCCGAATTTGCGGCCCCTGACGCTCCTGAGCCTACCACTGCTGACCAGTTTGTAGCCCAGTTGCGGGACTCGGCCGGTGAGGTGATTGGGGGTTGGACTGACCAGATTAAGGAACTGCTAGAAGACACCACCGACCTGCCGGAATTTGCCGCCAAACTTTATGACCTCTACCCGGATTTGCAGGGGGAGGAATTGACAGCGGTCATGGGTGAGGCGATGCTGGCAGCGAGTTGGGCCGGGGCGTTTGAGGCACAGGATGCCTGAGGTTAATTACGCCCGTCTCCCCTTTGCCGATGCCATTGAGTTTTTTCGAGGCAAGGTCAACGCCGATACGGATCGCTGGGATGACATTTGGCAGGAGCAGCATGACACTCAGTTTGTGGTGGCCGGGGCCAAGGGAGCGATTCTCCAGGATTTTCGAGAGGCGGTGGAGAAAGCCATTGCTGAGGGCATGAGTCGGGCGGATTTTTTGCAACAGTTTGACCAGATTGTGGCGACCAGGGGCTGGGACTATAAAGGCGGTCGGGATTGGCGAGCCAACCTGATTTACGGGACGAACCTGAGAACGGCTTATGCGGCGGGGCGACATCAGCAGCAAACGGAGCCAAGCCAGTTAAAACGCCGTCCCTACTGGGGGTGGCAGCACGGCGATACTCGCAACCCAAGGCCCTTGCACCTGGCGTTAGACGGTAAAGTTTTTCGGGCTGACGACCCGTTTTGGCAGACTATGTACCCTCCCGCGGACTGGGGCTGTCAGTGCCAGGTGGTGAGTTTGTCAGAGCGGGATTTGCGGCGGTTGGGTAAGGACGAGCCGGATATTCCGCCGATTGTCGGGGGGATTATGTCAGCCTTTGACCCGAAAACGGGAACGATGTTGGCGGCAAGGGTAGAGGCGGGAGCGGGCTGGGATTATGTGCCTGGCCAGTCCAATATCCAGCAACGGCGGCAACAGGTTCTGAAGCGGTTAGACCCGGCGTTGCAAGGGCAGATAATGGCAGAAGTCCAAGGGCCAAGTAATTTATCTGGTACAAATCAGGGACAGATTCGGGCTGGAAATACGATGGCTGGTAGAACTCCTCCTCCTGGAATTGTGAGAAATTCGAGGTTTGTAAGCCGTCATTTACCTCAAGGCAGAGATGCTCAAAAACTTTTGCAACAAGGGAAGGCGGCCCATGTTTTCTTGGATGAAGCCACAATGAGTCGGGTTGAGTCTGACCTGCTTGCTCGTGGAGAATTTGCTGGTACTGTGCGGGGGCATGACCGCTATGGACTTGGCTACCCAGAGCCTATTGGGTATAGAATTGCCCCAGATGGGGAGAGGCAATCGCTATATTATGCCGAACTGAAAGTTAAAGATGGAGAATACCATGCCGTCCCTCGAAACAAGCCTGCCACCTGATTGGGTCTTTATTGAAACTTGGGTCGATGCCACATCTCGCATTCCCTATGTTTTGATGGTTGTGGCAGATCAAAAAGGCAACTATAAAATTTACGACCCCAAGGAAAACTATAAGTCCATCCTTGAAAGCAATCGTTACGAGGATGTTGAGGAGTTTTTGCTTGAGGATGAGTATGACCTGGTGGGCAAACGCTTTAGCGATCAGGTTTTAACGCCCCCGCAACTGGCAGCGTAATGACCACCATCCGAGTCACCTTTGAAGATTCTGGGGTTCAGAACGCCCTGAATCAACAGGCCAACCGCTTAGGGAACCCCAGAGAAATGCTTGCCGATATTGGGGCCCACATGGACATGAAAACCCGGACTCGGATTCGACAACTCGGACAACCCCAGGATGCGGTGACAACACTGGATGGGCAGGCCTGGGCCCCACTGGCAGAGGCGACCATCAAGCACAAGCAACGTAAACGCAAGAAGGAGCGGAAGTTGCAGCAGGATGGGGAATTACTGGGGACGATTACCTATCAAGCCAATTCGCAGCAGGTAGAAATTGGCTCTGGGGCGAAGCATTCGGTGTATCAGCAATTTGGAACCAAAAATATCCCAGCCCGGCCGTTTTTGTTTGTGACAGCCGAGGACGAGGCAGAGATCGGCGAGATTGTCCGGGACTTTTTGTCTTAGACTTTTGTCCTGTTGTTGGGCAGAGGATTAGGGAGTTGACTGGGGGAACAGTCTGGAGAAGGGTATGACATTACTTGAGGGAGTTACACCAGAGGGAACAACTAAGGCAATCCGCGTTAATTCCGAGGGTCGAAGCCTAAATCCGGTTGTTTCGTTGATTTCCACAGGCCCCACTCAAACCGCCAGCCTTGGAACAGATTGGACGGCTCTCGCCGCTGGGGCCTGTAGCCAAATTACCCTGCAAAATGTGACGGGGGCGACAATTAGTTACCGCCTGGGGGAGGCAGCCACCGAGTTTGATTTGCCGACCAATTCTTCCGTTTTACTGCCCTGTTTAGCGAACTCAAGTGAGTGGCAAATCCGGCGCAAGGATACCAGTAACACTCGGGTCACGGTTCAGTTTTTGAGGGTGGGATAGATGCAGGGCTTTGGTATCCCGATTGTTGCGTCCCCGGTTCTTTCTCTTTTGGAGGCAGACCGAATCACGATTTCCAATAATTCCAGCGACACTGCCAACGATCTTGACTTTTCGGCAGGCCGGTCGGTCTTGCAAAATGCCGCAGGGGATCGCCGAGTCGTCGTTTTTCCTGCGCCAATTACCAAGCAGATTGACGCAAGCTGGGCCTTGGGAACAAATCAAGGCGGATTGGATGCTGGCTCGGTTGCCGATGGCACTTACCATGCGTTTGTGATATTCAACTCGGTTTCTGGCTTGACCAATGCAATTTTCAGCAACTCCTTGACTCCGACTTTGCCCGTTGGGTTTGGCTGGTGGCGACGGGTGGGCAGTTTCACTCGGGTGTCCAGCGTAAACAGATCCTTTGCTCAGTTTGGGCGCTATTTCCAGTTTGCTACGAGGATTCGCGCCCTCGACAACTATGCGGTCAGCACAAGCGGCGAGTTGATTGTGCTGCCTGTTCCCACAGGTCTTTCTGTGCGGGCGCACGGTACACTCAGCTTGGGCGGCGGGCCTGCGGATTCATCAAATTTACTGGTGCTGGTACTGGGCGGTAATCTGACAGGGACTATCCCTGATGCCCGGCCAACCCTGGGCACATTTGGCGCCACCGTTGGCCATCGCCGGGATGCTTCGTACTCGGGGATTGCGACGGGTGGGGGGACTGTTTCGGAGATTGTCCGCACGACAAACACGAGTGGGCAACTGTATTTTCGCCGGAGTGGCACTTATCAATCCGGCAGTGCCCAAACCACTTTTCAAATCCACGGTTACGAGGACGTTTTGTTGTGATTTTTTATGACCCCGAAAACCCAGAAAGAGGTGCGGTCGCCGTTCCTCAAGGCGATTTTCAAACACCAATAGCCGAAGAAGATTTTGAAACTTTAGTGGCAGGATTGGAGCCTGAAACCGCACCGCCAAATTGGGATGGGTTCAACGGGGCAATTTTGTCTGATGTGCGGCTGAATCAGGTTCAAGGGGCGGCGTTATCGGTGGCTCCAGCGGCAGCAATTGCACTTCCGGCGGCTCTGTCTCAGGTGAGTACCAATGGTGTGACAGCGTTTGGCTTGGTGTTTGGTGCGGTTTGTGGGGCGGGCGGGGCAACGACTGAGGATCGCCAGGCCTGGGCTGATTTGGCCGAGTCTTGCAATTTGCCTGCCGAGTTTGTGGCAGTTGTGCGGGGCGAATAGCAAAAACTCCCCAGATTGCTCCAGGGAGAAGTATTTGCGGTGAATTGTTGGAATTAGGCAGCTAACCCCCAACCCCCAAGGGGGAAAGTTACGGCAAGAGCGGCGATTAACTGGTCTTTGGTAAGGCGGCCATAGCGGGGGATTTTGTGGCTACTGGCTAAGGCTTTTAACTGGCGAATCGTGAGATTGCTTAGGTCGTCGTGGGGAAAAAGAACCAGATTGTCAGGATTTGGGGTGGAATCGGGGACTGGGGCGGTTGTATCGGTTTGGGCGGGGGTTGTAGTGTCTAAATCGTTGACGGCGGTTATGGGGGCTTCTGGTGGGGTATCTCCCAAGGGGGCGGTTTCAAGGGTGGCAATTTCGGCTTTTTCGGCTGCGATTTTGAGTAAGAGCCGCTTGTACTGGCGCAGTTTTTTCAGGGCTTCTTTGGCGGCTAAGATTTCGTTGTCGAGTTGTTGAATGTCCATTGTGAAAATCCTTTTGGGTAGTGGTGTGTAGGGAAGGGGCCGAGAGGTGATCAGGCTCCCAGCCGGTGGGAGATTAGGCGGTGAGAGCAGCAACTAACTGGTCTTTGGTCATCCGAGAGTAGCCTTTGACCTTGGCGGCTTTGGCGGCGGCTTTTAATTCCCGAATGTTCATGGCGGCGTATTGGGCGTTGAGATTGGCTTCTTGGGTAGCGACTAATTGGGCAGTGGTGGCGACTAACTCGCAGAAGTTGTGATGCTCGGCAGCTAATAAGGCTTTGAGAGCGTCAGTTCTGGGAGTGGGACGAACCACTTCGCAATCTACGGCCACGGCTTCTTCTTCGTAGGCAGGAAGATACCCAGCGATGGCTACGGGAGCTAAGGCGTAGGAATTGGGAAAGACGGTAATGGCTACGGTATCAATAGCGGAACGAGCGACGGTGATGGCGGTGCAGCCGTGGGCGTTGGCTTCGAGAGTGTCAACCCAATTGTCGAAAACGACTCGAGCGTCCCGACCGGCTTGGATGGTGGCTTGACCGGCCTCGTGAATAACAACGGCAGCGGCAATGGCGAAACGAGCGGTGGAGCAAGCAATATCAACAATGCCGAAGGCGACATCAATACCTGCGTAGAGTAAATCAAACATGGTGAAAATCTCAAAAACTGTAGAGGCAGTCGTTTGTTTTGTGGAGCGGGTGACTGGAACCCTTGGAAAATACTTGGCCCCGGTTTTACAAGCGGACTGGCTACCGGCTTTGGTTGGGTGGGAGATTTTCTTGCCCCTCTCCCTAGGACACCCTGGCTATCAGGGTCACGGTCTGAGCCGTGGAAGCCGTTTCCGGCGTCGGGGTGTGTCCCCTTGCATATCTAAACGTTAAACCCGCAAACCCAGAACCGTCAAGGGGTTAAAGATCAGGGTTGCTTATGGAAGGGTGTGCTTTGGGCATTTTCCGTTGATGTATTGTATGCAAAACCCCGATCCTTAGACATTTGTCCTGTTGTTGAAACGGGGACGGGGCGGGATTTTAGGGGTATGAAGCCGATTAAATTACCGTTTCTCGTCAAAGGCACCCATCCGGCCACTAACGGCCGCTCCTATACGTTTGGCGATTCTGAAATTGAGGGTATTCGGGAATACGACCCCACCCTGCGCCGGGCCCCGATTGTGATTTCCCACGACCTGAAGGGCCTGGATGAGGCTGAAATCCTAAAAAACAAGAAATTGTCCGATGAATTGGCGTTTGGGTTGATTGAAGGTGTGGTACTGGAAAACGGCGTTCTCAAGGCGAAGTCCAACCGTTATGTCCCCAAGATTTTGGATTGGTTCAAAGAGGGCCGGATTGCGCAGATTTCAGCCAAGTTTTTCTCGCCAACCGACCCGCAAAATCCCAAGCCGGGGAAATATTACCTCCGGCACGTTGCCCTGTTGGGGGTGAGTCCCCAGGCGATGGAGAATTTGCCAGGCCCTGAGTTTGCCCAATTTAATCCTGAAGGAGAAGCGTCTGTGGAGATTGAATTTGCCGTGAAAGGTGCTGGTGCTGGCAAGAAGAAGAAGTGTCAAAAGGGCTGGAGTTGCGGGGCGGGGTGTATTTCCCGGACGAAGCGGTGTCCGAGTGCCTTGGGGAGTGAAGCAAAAAGTTACGCCGGGTATTTAAGGCGGCAGCTTTCTCGAATCGGAGTCAAAAACAAAGACGAGAGGCAGGAGTCCAGAACCGAAGCTGCGGCATTTGAAGACTTAATTGCAGGGCCTGGCAAGAAAAATAGCAAGGCGAATCAGAAGTCCCGCACGGCAGCGATCAAGCAAGCAAATAGCTCAGAGGTTAAACGTGCAGCCGCCGAATACCGTCGTGCTGAACGCCGCTTAGGGAGGAATCAGTAATGGTTAATCTGCCCGAAAACCCCACGCCAGAGCAACTCAACAAGATTATCCCCATCCTGGTCAAAGAAATCTTGAGGAGTGGCGAGCGGAATTACAGAGACGCAATCGAGAACATTACCTGGCAGCGCAAAGGCGAAGGCATCGAAGGCACGTTCGAGACGGGTAAAGACGTTTTCGGTTATTCCCTGATGCCCAAGGGTGAGGAATGGTACCGGGATATGTGGGTGATTTCGGGCGTGGACGATGAGGGCGCAGAATTTGCGGCCGCCGACGGCGATGAGGATTTGGACTTTGAGATTACGGGAGAGGGTATGGACGCAAACGACCGGGCGGTGATTGAAAGTATGGCCCTGCAAGAACGGGAGCAGGCCCTGGCAGAGAAGGAATTGGCGTTTGCGTTGCGGCAGGAGTCGTTGGCGGTGATTCAGCCGTTGGTGGGTAAGAAGATTCCCCCGGCCTGGGAGGATGACCTGGTGCAATTTAGAGCGGCGATTGGGGCGGCAGCGGGGCCTGGGGATTTGGAATTTAGCCAAGGCAGTTACAGCCCGGTCGCGTTTTTCGATCGGTTTCTGGAATCGTTGCCGGAGCAAATCGAATTCTCGGAAATTGCGGGTGGCGATGGGGCTGTGGTGGGAGCCGACGACGCTCAAGCCATTGCCAATGCGGCCATCGAATTCCAGCAAGAACAGCGGTCTAAGGGCATTGAAATTTCGACTGTTACGGCCGTTGCTCACGTTATTGGGAAGGACAAGTAAACATGAAAACCCCAGGCCTGATTAAAAATTTCGACTCAGCCAGTCCCGTCGCCCCCCGGCGAATAATGGCAATGGGCGCATCTGACGGCTATGCGGAGCAAGCTAGTTCCCCATCGCAGCGGTTGATTGGGGTGTCTCAGTGGGGCAGAAGTCAAGCCGGACGAACCGATGTCGTACTTTCCTGGATTGAAGAAGTTGACTATGGCGGGACGATTACCCGTGGGCAGCTTTTAACAACTGACGCTGACGGCAAAGCGGTAACGGCTGGGGATGGCGACTACTCGGTGGGAATGGCCTTCGTGTCTGGCGTGGCCGGCGATATTGGCTATGTGCTGATCAACCCGAGCCGGGTGGATGTGGGGTCTAACCTGACGGCTTCCCCTGCTGAAATCAACGTCCTGGACAATGCCCCGGCGAATTGCGTGTTCACGATTGGGTCGGAGTCCAGCAATATCATCAACGTCTCGGTGCAACTGCGAAATGCCGACAACACCAACTTGGCAACCCGGCGAGCGGTGCAGTGCTATCTGTCTGGAGCTAACACGGGTGCAACTCTGGCAACGGCCCCCAGTGGTGGGGTGGCGATTGGCACCAATGGCCTGCTGATTGAACCTGTGGCTGACCGATTTTTCACGGCAGTGACCAATGCCTCTGGGGTGTTTGACATCAACATCACCGATACGGGAACCCCCACGGTTTACCTGGTTGTGGTCTTCCCCAACGGGTCGATCCAAGTTAGTAACGCAATTACCTTCGCCTAGGAGTAACCAATGGCAGACTACCCTTTTGTTGAACAACCCCAATACACGGCGATTGCCCTGGCTTATACCAACCAGGCCATGATTGCTGACATTATTAGCCCCCGGATTCCAGTTACCGAGGAATCTTTTAAGTGGCAAAAACACAAACTGGAAGACGGTATGACGATAGTCGACACCCGTGTCGGTCGCACGTCTCGCCCAAATCAGGTTGAGTTCGCAACCACAGAAGAAACGTCTTCCTGTGAAGATTACGGGCTAGATGACCCTATCCCCCAAAAGGATATTGAGAACGCCCCTAAGGGCTACGACCCGCAATCCTATTCAACCGAGATGCTGACCGAGTTAATTCAGATCGACCGCGAAAAACGCGTGGCGGATCTGGTCTTTAATCTCAATACCTACCCCAGCGCCCAGCGACAGACCCTAGCTGGTTCCAGTCAATTTTCCCACCCCGACTCCAAGCCGATTGATGTGATGCTGAATGCCCTCGACGAAATGGTCATGAGGGCCAATACAGCGGTGTTTGGGCAAAATACCTGGACTAAGTTTCGCCGCAATCCTGCTGTGGTTAGCGCGATTAATGGCAAAAACAGCAGTGAATCCGTCACTCGTCAGCAAGTTGCAGAATTTCTGGAAGTGGATCGGGTGATAGTTGGCGCAAGCTGGCTGAACTCTGCGAAAAGGGGACAGTCCGCATCAATGACCCGCCTCTGGGGCAAGCATATTGCTCTGCTGTATCTCAAGCCGTTGGCGGCTTACACCAGGGGGATTACGTTTACGTTTACCGCCCAACACGGACAACGGGTTGCCGGGACGATTCAAGACCCCCATATCGGACTGAAAGGTGGCGTGATTCAGCGGGTCGGCGAATCGGTTAAAGAAGTGATCGCAGCTCCTGATTGTGGCTATTTCTTCCAGGATGCGGTGGCCTAAGATGGCAAATTCCAAAGTCCTGAGCCAACTGCACCACAACGGCACGCTTTACGCCCCTGGCGTGGAAGTGGAGCTACCCCGAGAAATCCAGGCCAGGTTAGCGGAATTGGGGGTGATTGAAATTCTCCCAGAAGCTAATCAGACCCTTGGGACTGATTCTGCAAGCGAAGAAAAAGAAACCCCTGAACAACCCGAGGTCGAAATGGCAGTCGAAGCCCCGCCCAAAAAACAGCCCACCCCCCGGAAACGGCCAGCCCCCAAACCAACAGCCCAAGGAGAAAGCGGTGAATAAGTCCAAACTAATCGAAGTGGCGGCCGAGGCTGCTGAGTTTACGAAAAAAGACATGGAAATTGCCCTCAATGCCGTCTTGGATGCCATCCAAAATGCCGTGGCCGCTGGCTCTGAGGTGAAATTGGTCGGATTTGGTACGTTCAAGCCGATTTTTGCCCAGGCCCGTGAGGGTCGCAATCCCCAGACGGGTGAAAGTATCAAGATATCGGCTACTCACAAGCCTGTGTTTCGGGCGGGTCAAGGGTTCAAGGATAAGGTGGCTCGGCGATGAACTACTGCACGGCTGAGGACTTAATCGCTCGGTTTGGTGAGCCTGAGTTGATCCGGCTGACAAATACCGGACTGCCAGGGGCAACCGAAATTAACTCGGAACGCCTGGAATCTGCGATTGAGCGACAAAGCCGGGTGATGGATGCGTTTATTGCCGTCAAAAACCAGTTGCCCTTGCCGGAAGTGCCCCCAGTCTTGGTGAGTTTCTGTTGCGACCTGGTGCGCTCGGATTTAGACAATAAACGGGAACGGGAAGAGGTCAAGCAACGGCGGGAAGAAGCGATGACGTTTCTGAAGCAACTAGCCAAGGGTGAGGCCACGCTGGGAATTGCTGCGGATGCTGAAGAAAAACCGGCCACGGCCGAGCCAATCCTTGTTTACGGGACGGCTGAATCTTTGGACGAAGAACCCTTAGACCAAGCCCTGAGGTGGTTTTAGATGGGGCTGCGAACCGCGATTGAGCAGGATATTGTGGCGGCCTTGGCTCCCTTGCAGGAGTTGGGCGTGTTTGTGGTGGATTGCCCAGAGGAAAGCCGCAAGTCGGGCGAAGTGTTTGACGTGGGCCAGGTTTCTGTCGGGTTTACTGGCGAAACAGCCGAGGCCCCGCTGTCACTGCCTGTTCACGGCACACCCCTGATTCAGCCTTTTTCTATGAGCTTTGAGGTTCACTTAGAGCTTCAGGACGACAACCACCGCAAAGCCGCCAACCTGATTGACCAGGTGGAAGAGTTGGTGAACGGGCTAATCCCCACAGGGCAAGACAAGCCGCTGTATTTTATCCGGTCTGGTTTTTTGCAGTTGGATAGTGAGTCGATTTGGCATTATGCCGTGATTTTTGGGTTTCAAGTGGTTAAAAAATCTCATCTCAAGGAGGCGGTAAATGCTTAGTGGAGTCGGTCGGTTAGCCCTAATTACCCGCAGTTTGTCTGCGACTGCGATTGCTCAGGAGTTGATGATTCCGGGCAAGTTTAGTCAATTTAACTTGAATGTGGAGACGGAAAACAAAAAGGCCGAGGCCTGGATTGACGGGGTGAAAGAAAACGTTTCCAGCGCAATCGGCAAGCGGACAACAACCTTGCAGCTTGCGTTCCAGTATCTCGACTGGTTCCACCTCCAATTAGCCCAAGATGAACTGGCGACCAATGTCAACGTCACTTTGCCGATTTACAAGACCGTGACAGTGCCGGCCACCCCGTTCAAGATTACGGATGCTGACATTTCTTCGGCTGGGATTGCCAGTTCAGTCAAGGCCTATGTGACGGATCGGGGGAGTTGGGGCGAGGCGGGTTATTTGGTCGCGGAAAGCGGGACACTGGCGGCACGGGAGTTTGAGGCTGACCACACTGACACTTCGATTACCTTTCACTCTGGCCTGGCGGGCGCAAGTGTTACCTATGTGGTGGATAAGGCGTTTACCAGTATCCCCAGTATTGGCAAAGCCCCGGATGCAATCAAGATTGGCGAAGTCTCGTTTATTGGCAAGGGCTACGGGCCGGAATTTCCCAACGGGGTGTTTATCCACATTCCTAGCCTGACCCGCTCTGGCTCCCCCAGTTTGCAAACCGACGACGTTCCTACCTTTGAAATTCCCTTTGATTGCAACGTGGCCAGTGGCTACCGTACCCCAGTGCAGTATTACCGCTTGCCCTAGTTTTCTCCTCGATTGAGGTCTTGATGTTTGCCACCTTCCCCCGCCTGGAATTTGAAGACCGCTGTGGCGTGATTCGTGGCCTGGCGGGGTGTTCGCTGATTGGGCGGCAGGAGTTTTTTGAGCGGTTGCAGCAGGTTCAACAGCGACTTCAGGAATTACCGGAGCTTTCCACTGTGGCCGAGCTTTACGATACCGATACTCGCTTTCGGCACTACTGCGACCGTTGCCTGATTCTTAACGGACTAGACCCAGATTGGCTGACCATGTCCATGTTGGAGGAAATGCTTTTTGTCAGGGTTGTGGAAGGAGAGACCCGGCCTGGCTTGCTGACTGAGCTAAACCAGCCACCCAAGTCGTCAAAACCCACCGATGAACCCGCCACGCTCCACGAAATCCTGGCATCTCTGGCTACCCACGAAAAAAGCCTGGGTGATGCCCTCAAGCTGGCTTCTGACCTGAATTTACCCGCCAACGATTTGCTGGAAATCCTCACGGCTCGCTCTGAGTTGGAGAAATCCGCAGACCCCGAATACCGCAAGAAAAAACAACAGAAGGCCTGGCAGGAAAAAGCCTTGGCAGATTTGACCGGAGGGATGCCCAATGGCTGACCTGAAAACCAGGCTGATCTTTTCCGCAGAGGGCACAGGCCGGACTGTGGGCGAAATCCGGCAACTCCAGAACGAACTGAAGCGAACCGGGCAGGAAGGAGCGCAATCGATCCAACAGTTGGACACAGTGAATACTCGTCTGGTGGGAAGTGTTCAGGAGTTGGCTGCCAAATATTACCTGGTGATTAGCGCACTCCAGGGGATTGTCGCTGCTGCCAGGCCTGCCTACGACCTTCTGATTGGGCAAAACGAACGCCTGCAACAGCAAATCTTAGGCACAGCCGCCAGCGTTTCGGCAACCAACCGAGTGTTTCAGGACGGGTTTCAGATTGCCGACCCGACCGAGGCGATTACCGCCGTTACCCCTTTGATTGAGCAATCCCTAGCCAAAATCCGTAAAGGCTCCCTGGAGTTGGTGGGTGTCACCTCTGGGCAGTTAGTAGACAGCTACCAGATTATTGCTGGGCAGACGGGGGAACTGGACATCAACCTAGACCAAGCCGCAGACCTCACCCTAGACTTTGCTGCCGCCCTCGGAACCCTCGGAATTCCGCTCTTCCAGGCCCGCCAAGAGATTACCTCAATTGCCCAAGGGACGATTGACCAAAACTCCATCCTGGCCAAGACCCTAGGGTTGACCAACGATCAGGTGAAAACCCTGAAAGAGCAAGGGCGGCTCTACGATGTTTTGCGGGAGAAATTAGCCGCCTTCCGGGCCGGGAATGCACTTGCCGCAAACAGTATTGACGGGATCACCAGCAACATTCAAGAGCTTGTGGAGTTACTGGGCCTGGAGCTGGGTGCACCACTGCGAGAGCAAATCCTGGGGCCATTAGCCGATATTTTTGAGTTCCTCAACAGCAAGTCCGAGCAAATCACTGAGTTCCTCCGGGAAGTGATTAACCTGTTTGACGATATTGGGGCCTCAATTCGCGACAGCCTGGGGAACAGTTTTTCTCAGTTAGAAGCAGCCCTAGCCCCCATCCAAGAACGATTGGTTGCGCTGTGGGCAGATGGCACGATTCAGAACGGTTTGCGTGACCTGGGGGCGGCGATTGGGCAAATTATCGAACTATTTTTTGAGTGGCAAGCCCTGCTGACTCAACTGATTGGGCCGCAAATCCAAACCCTCCTGACCCTATTGCCCTTTGTCCTGAAAGGGGCGGCGGCATTGCTCTCCGGCATTTCGTTGACCTTACAGGCCATTGTTCGAGGGATTGCGATTCTGGTGGATGCGGTGCTTTCGTTCCCAAGGCTCATTGCTGACATTGGCCGGTCAATCACCAGCACCTTTGGGCTTGGCAAGGAATCAGTTGATCGGTTCTTTAGAGCCTTGGTTAACGGTATCTCAGACCCCAGAATTAGGTTGTTGCTCAAGTTATTGGGAGTCTCTATCGCTGAGTTGGGCGATAACTTTGACCCCATAGTGGAAAAGGCAAGGGATGCCACTGATGCGATTGTCAGGGAGACCGAACGCTTGCAGAGTGAGCTGGCCAGTGGTGCAGCCGGAGCCTCAGGTAAGATTGGTGAGCAGATTAAAAAGATTGACGCTCAAATTGAGTCCCTACGCCGTTCCACTGTTGAGGGCAGAGCCAACCGAGAGGAAGTGCAGCGGCAAATCACCGTCCTAGAGGAACTCAGACGGGCCTTGGCTGGGGCAGCGACCGGAACTGAGGTGCTGGTGTCGTTTCAAAAAGAGCAAGAGCGCACCCTTAAGGAAATTGAACGGCTGACCAAGAAATTCTCCACCACCCTTGAGCTTGAGGAGCAAGAGCGACAAAACCGGATCACTGAGATAGCCAATGCAGGACTGGAGAGTAGTAACGAGATTGAACGCCAGAAACTGGAATCTAAACGGCAGCGAATTGAACAGGAACTTGCCTTTGAACGGGAAAACCTGGCTAAGATTGAGGCTCTCCAGGGCGACCCTGATGAGCGGGAATCAGCGATTCGAGATGCCAAGCTCAAGACCGCCAAACTGGCCGGGCAATTATTGGAAAACGAAGCCCAACAACAAAAACAGGGGATTGCCGAAATCGAACAGGTCACTAAAGAATCCCTGCAACGGTTGCAACTAGCAGAACAGGAGCGACAAAACCAAATCCAGGAACTCCTGAACCAGGGCTTAATTCGCCAAGACCAGGCCGAGCGTAAACGGTTGCAATCCACCCGTGAGCGCACTGAGGCAGAATTTAAGGCCGAACAGGAGAAACTGGACAAACTGGAAGCCGCCGAGGGAAACAACGCTGAAGCTATTGCCGCCCAGAAACAAAAGCTGGCAGAGATTACGGGACGGTTACTCGAAAACGAATTCCAGCAACAGCAAAAGCTTCGTGACCTGATTATCAAGAAAATCACCGAAGCCGAACAGTTGCAAGCTAGGTCTGCGGATCTGCAAGCCAAACGCCTCGAACGACTGATTACCCTGGCTGGGCAGCAGGAGCGAGTATTTCAATCCCAGGTATCGCTGCAACAGGCCCTAGACCGTCTGACTAAGAGCCGATTTGATCTGGCCACGGCTACGGCTGAGACTGAACTGGAGGCCTTGAAAAAGGCGGGGGCTTCTCAGGATCAGATTGAGCGCAAAGAGAAGCAGATCCAAGACCTGAAGCTCCAAGCCATTCAAGCCAGCCAATTGGCGGCTCAGCGGGAGCTTGAGTTCCAGATTCAGGCCGAGATTCGGGCGAATAAACGTTTAGAAATTGAAGCCAAAATTGCCGCACTCAAGGCTAAGTCCGAAGTGGTCTCCCAGCAAGCCGCCCTGGAAAAACTGAAGCTCAATCCGGAAGCCACCCCAGAGCAAATTAAACAGGCTCAAGAACTCCTAGACCTGACCCGACAACAAGCGGCCGAAGCTGAAAACCTGGTCACTCTCGCCCAGCAAGAGGGAACGCAAATTCAGCAAACGGCCCAGATTCGGCGGGAGGCTCTCCAAAATGACCAAACCCGAGAGCGGTTGCCGTTCCAGCGTCCTGGGCTTCAGGGTTCACCTTTGGGTGCTTTAGGAGCCTCCCCTGTAAGTGCTGGCGTTGCTCCCTTGCCTCGCTCACCAGTAACCCCAGCGATTGCCCCCTTGCAGCCGTTGGTGGGGGTTGAAGGTGTGCCGCCGTTGCCGTCTGTGTCCCAGGTGCGGCCGGTGATTGCGATTCCACAAACCGAAGTCGTCAACCAGCTTAAAAGCCTGGAAGAGATTGTCAAAACGATTTCCGGTCAAGTCGGTGCGGTGTCCACCAGACCCAATGTCAATGTGACCAATAACAACCCGCCGCCCCAGTTACCCCGTGGGAATCAGTTGGGAGTGTTAGCCCTATGACGAGCGTTAATTACCCCTTTGGCACGACTCAGGTATTTAGCTACGGTGAGGATGAGGATGCTTTGACCGTGACATTGGATGCCGCCAATTTTGAGTTTGCGGCTGGGCAAGGCGACGGTTACTTAGACTTTCTCGGTTATGACAGGCAAGACGACCCGGAGTATCTCGCAAAAACCAAGCTAAACAGTTCTGGAGCGGCGGTTTGGGAAGGCCCAGCGTTTGTGATTCCCCAGTTGTTTGCTTGGCGGTTACAACTCCTGACTCAAGAAAAATACGAGACCCTGTGGGCGATGTACCGCCGTCAGCAGTCCGAAAAGGAGCCGATTATTCTAGAGGACTATCGCCTGGTCATGAGCGAACCGTCCCCCAAAACCAGAACAGAAGTGGGTGAAGTCATGAATGCACCGGACATTGCCGGCATGGACTATTTCTGTGCTGTCTTCGCAATTCGGCTAGAAATGGGAACGCGCTATCAGATTTTTTGGGATGGTAATGCACGGCTCTATGAGCTTGAGATGACGGCGCGGGAGATTCTGGCATGAGCCTGGATTCGATGTTGCTGTCCCTGGCCCAAACCCGCCAAAAGACACGGGACACCGTAGCAACGACTGAAATTGTCCGGCGAATGCGGCAACTAGACCCGTGGCTAAGAAACACCAGTTCAGTAGATAGTGGGCCATTTGATGGGCGGGAATATCGGCGGGTCAAGGTTGAGGAGCAGAACCGAGACAAGGAGCTTAGTGTTGGATTTATCAAGGTAGTTCAAACAATTCCGGGAGGCACAAAATATGCCCGCACATACTACTGTTCAATAGACAATGGCAAATTTATTGAATTAGTGACTCTTGAAAGTCTTGACACGAGTGCTGGTTCAAGCCAGGGAATACGAAATTTTTATGAACCACAAGGTTATTGGGCCGGAAGCGAGTTTTGGGTCTATATCTTTAACGAAGAATGTATCTCAGTAGGAACTCAGGCCCCAACTGGTGCACGAAATGGGATTTTCAGGTTCATTTGCAGGGCTTATGTAAACGGCAATTTACGATGGACTTATGTTTATAACTACCCACCTAGAGCCAATACAGGAATAGGCGGAGACCCATCTCCAGGTGATATTTACACAGTGGGCGATAGATGGACGCACACTTTTATAGGATGCGGAAAGGATGAGATTTATTTCAAAAGGGTCGAAAGTATTCAGTTAACCCGTTCTTACCCTGAGATTAATTTTAATTTCCCTGTTGTGTTTTCTACCGTAAGCTTAAAAGGTGGAACTGCCACGATATCAACGGCGGCCACGATTGATATTACATCCCTTGATGGTCAAGAAATTCTAGGATATTTTTCAAGGCGTGATAGCGAAGTCTTTGCGGCTCGGATATATTATGACAGCCTGCTAGATTCAAGGCATGGTGGGGCAGATCGGATTTATTTGGGGCCAAAAGTAGTCCTTTACAAGAGAGATCTTAGTAAAATTTACTGGACTCAGGATGCGGAGTCAAAGGAATCCGCCTTTTCTGATAATGATTTGCTTTTCGTTAGGAGAGTTTTTAGCTATAGGAGGCCCTTGTATTCTTACTGGGATTCTAATGCTCGTCAATTGTATTCCGAAAAATTTGATGGCAGTAGCAAAAATAAACGCACTTCAAGGGTCTCTCCTTTCAAGATTATCGAGAAAGATAGAGAAAATAGCGATTTCGAGAGCATTGAGTATGGACTGTTTTTGGGAGATAGCTAATGGATCCCTCACCCCTCCTCTCCCAACTGCGAAACCAGGCCCGGTCAACCCAGATCGCAGAAACCCTTGTCCAACAGGGGCGATTTATCTATAAAGGAACCGTCACTAAACTGGAGGGCGATAAGGTTTGGGTCAGCATTCAAGGACAGCCGCCAATCCGTTGCCAAAGCCTGGGCGGTTCATTTGGGCTAGGGGAATTTGTCACCGTCAGAATCACGGCCGGTAAAGGCTTTGTGAAAAAACTGGAGGCCCGCTGATGCTGAATACCGCCTCCCGTAAGTTCAAAGTGATTTTATATAAGGGTGATTCCGGTAGCCCTTGGGACGTGAGCAATTTAGTTAGCCCTGAGGGGATTGAGATTACCCGTGACCAAATCCAACTGGAGGAGCCGCCGATTGTCAACGGAACCCTAACCCTCCGGGGAACTGGCGGGGAAAGCCTTAACCCACGGGTGAATTTTGGGCGATTTGCACCGGGAAACCTGGTATGGATTCAAGTTCAAGACAGCACAGGAACCTGGCGGGATTTACCCTTTGGCGCAAGGCTGAGGATTAACGAATTTGATTTTGATGATGGCCTGGGCCGTCCGGGGGAGGGTCGCAAACCGCCGCAGATTACGCTGATGCTGACGGATAAGCTCGGCTTTGCCCGTGAGATCGATCCACCTACGGATGCCAGTGATATTGAAATTGGTGAATCAACCCCCTTGGCAGACGTGGTGCAGAGATACCTGGAATTTAAGGATTTAACTCTTTCCACCGTTGAAGGCGACCCTGTTCCGTCCGCTGCGTTGATTGCCCCACTGACCTTTGACGGGAAAGGGAATGTCATCGCCCATGCCCATAAATTGCTGTGGTGCAACCCCAATCAAGACCGGGAAGCCTATGCCGTATCTGTGGACAAACTGGAGCGGGTGCGGTTAAGCCGGATTAACTTAGCCCCAGAAACCGCCTTGTTCGAGGTGTTGCCGGAAGCCCTGGTGTTATATCGGGATATTCGGGAGGAAAAAGAAAAGCTCCCCGGTAAGGTCAAGGTGACAGGGGTGGGCAAAATCCTCAAACCCACGGAAGACCCGCCGCCACAAACGGTTTTGTTATTTGATGCTGATGGGGCCTTGGTGGGATCAACAACAACCTTCTACAGCAGTGATGACAGCGACCTTCAAACCTTTCGGAAGCTAACCACCAAGACCACCCGAACCCAAGCCAAGCGGGTCTTCCCAGATTTAGATGTGGGGAATCAGTTGATCGTCAGTGAACGGGCGGACTCGGTGATCGCCTATCGCAAATCCGATAAAGCCAAAGTTGAGGAACGAGAAACCACCTGGATTCCGGCGGGCTTGATTGACCCGGAGGCGTTTAATATCTATCAGCCTCGGCGGGCTAGGTTGTCGGTTAAGACGGTTAACTACGAACTAGACAAAACGATTAAAGGCAGTAACACAGGGCGCAAAGCCGCCAGGGGATTGAATAACCGGCCTGAGGATGTGGATAACGAGGAGGGAACGCCCTATGATTTGCTGTTTGATGGGTCTGAGGCGGAATCTTACGTCAAAATCAACGCCGAACAATACGCCAAATCGGTTGTTTCGACTGACCCGGACGGGCAAAAACAGTCCCAAAGTTTTGCTAATGCTGAGGCCTTACCCCCGGCAGCTGACCTAATGCCCGACCCGAACACGATTGAGGAATCGGAATTGATGGCCGAGGAGGAGATTGTTTATCCGGATCAGGAGCCGGGGATTAATAAGCGCACGAAAACGATTGACCTGGGGGATTATGTCCTCAATCAAGAGTCTTGCCGCCGGATGGGACTGCTCTATGCCCGCTTTACCTTGGGTAATTGGCTGGCTAAGGAGATTGTCTTTCCCATTTCCGACACTTTACTCAATAGTGATTGGACTCCAGGCAAGGCGATTTTTGTAGCCAGAGGCGATGGAACCAGCGATGTTTATCTTTGCTCGGGGGAGGCGATTACGCTGGATTTGCGGTCTTTTTATGCCGGGGTGACGGGAATCTGGCTGGGGACACGGGAGACAGGGGCGTTAGATGTGCCGCCCAACGACCCGATTGGGACGGTTAAACGGTACTTAGCCCTGGAATCTGGGGGCAGAATTTTGCAAGAAAACAATGGAGGTATTTTGCTGTGAGTGAGTTAGATCTGCCTATCTCAGGTATTGCTAGGGCCACAGTGTCAAACCTAAAGGCACTTGTGCCCGTCGCTTACCCTGTCGGGGAAGACGAATACGACAATAAAACCCTTGAAATCGAACAGATATTGGCAGGGGTTGTTCAAAATGTGATCGGGCGGATTGCTTGGAGTCCTGAGGGGGAGTGGGATAATTCAACCCCGTATCAAGTGGACGATATTGTTTATGTGCCGGGAGTGGGGTCGTTTATTTGCGTCCAGAACCATACGAATCAACAACCACCTAATCCGACCTATTGGCAACGGCTCACTTCAGAGGGGGCAAAACTCCTGACGGGTAATGGGGTTCCAAGCTCTGGCCTGGGCCGGGATGGTGACTTATATATAGATGTCGAAAACTCGGATTTGTATGGCCCGAAAACAAGCGGGGCCTGGGGCAGTGGGACTAGCCTGATTGGGGCAGCGGGGGTTATAGGCTCTCAAATCTATGCCGGAACTGGCGCGCCTTCTGACTTGGAAAATGATGTCGATTTATATATAGACGACTCTACGGGTGATCTATACAAGCAAATTGACGGTGAATGGGAGTTGCTGCTCAGTCTGAAGGGTGAGGATGGTGCTACGGGTACGGTTTCGGCGGCTTCTGGTGTGACGCTGGAGCATATTGCAACACCCTCTGCCCCAAGTGCCGGGAACACGATTCTTTACGCAAAATCTGACAATAAACTTTACTTCCGGCCTGCGAGTGGATCTGAAACTGAGGTGGGTGCGGGTTCTGGCGGTGCTTCTGCCTTTGCCGATCTAACCGATGTTGATTTTGACCCGGTTCCTGCGGTTGGTGATACGTTTGTTTGGAACGGATTAATTATGGTTCCGGCGTATCGGCGTGACGTTCTGACCAGTGATCGTGACTATTATTTCCGAACGGATGGCAACGACTCAAATACAGGAGCCACCAACGACGCAATGGGCGCGTTTTTAACCCCACAGAAGGCGATTGATGTGGTTGCCGGACTAGATATTTCAATTCAAAATGTTTTGATTCAAGGAGGAGACGGAGATTATACCGGAGCTGGAGACCTTGTCATCAAAGCCCCCCTAGGTTCAGGAAATGTGACGTTACAGGGAAACACTTCCGATAGGTCTCTAGTGCAATTAGGAAGTACCACATTCACTCGCTCGCCCTACTTAGGATTTTCGATCAAAGACCTTTATCTAAACCTTGCTACAAATGTGACAGCACTGGCGGCTAATGCGGCTTATTTGACTGTGAATAACTGCCGTGTTCGTAATGCGAGTGCCTCTGGATTTAGTGCAAAAATAAGGGCCGACAACGGAGGCACAATCATTATCACCAACGGCATACACCTAGAAGGGAATACGGCTGGAGCTAGTGGTTATTGCTTTTTCGCCTTTGGACAAGGACTGATCAGTGCGCTGAACCAGACTTTTACAATGATCAGTTCACCTAGTTTTGGAAACGTGTATTACTGCGGGGGACTTTCATTTATTGAATTGGGCGGGAGTACCATATCCGGAACTTACACCGGAACCCTTTACACGAAAGAGGGCGGCGGCACTATCCGAGGCCCCGCTTTTACTTATGTTTAGAAAGCGGCGTTCCACTACAACCCGTCCTGATTAATAATTTTTGCTTATATGTGATCATTTAATTCTGGATCAAATCTGTCAGAGAGAATGATCCAAAAATCAGTGATTTCTTGATCCAGAATTACGTGACTCGTTACAAACTATGTATTTGGCTATAGCAGCAACCGTAATTGCATGTGCTCAACGCCTTACGGCATCTAAGGTAGAGGAACACCCTGCCGTATCTTTAACTTCAAATATGTATTTAGTGTGCTCAACGCCTTACGGCATCTAAGGTAGAGGAACTTTCCTTTTAATTTTACTTCGGTAAAACAAGAAAGTGCTCAACGCCTTACGGCATCTAAGGTAGAGGAACTCCATTAACGAATTAGAAGCCGAACGCACAAAACTGTGCTCAACGCCTTACGGCATCTAAGGTAGAGGAACTACCGCATCAGTTAACAGCATTTGCTTTGTAACTCTGTGCTCAACGCCTTACGGCATCTAAGGTAGAGGAACTTGGGCTTGACATTACCTTGGCGGCCCAACAGATGGGAGTGCTCAACGCCTTACGGCATCTAAGGTAGAGGAACGGAGTGAGACAAGTGAACAACCTAATAGATTGGAATGTGCTCAACGCCTTACGGCATCTAAGGTAGAGGAACATTTTTCAATCTAATAGAGCTTTCTTTAACTTTTAGTGCTCAACGCCTTACGGCATCTAAGGTAGAGGAACGTTCGATTATTTCTCCGTTAACTTCTTCTATCTGGTGCTCAACGCCTTACGGCATCTAAGGTAGAGGAACGATCTATCCGTTGCCGTGAAATTAAGAACAGATTTTGTGCTCAACGCCTTACGGCATCTAAGGTAGAGGAACTGGGTTTGGAGACAACAAGAGTCACGGGCAAAAAAAGGTGCTCAACGCCTTACGGCATCTAAGGTAGAGGAACCCAAAGTAAAAATTAGGTCATTGGAAAGCATTGAAGGTGCTCAACGCCTTACGGCATCTAAGGTAGAGGAACGTCAAAGTTGGCACTGATCGTCTCGCATCATTGGCGTGCTCAACGCCTTACGGCATCTAAGGTAGAGGAACTCGAGATAGCTTGCAAGTTTTGGGTATCGTTTTCGAGTGCTCAACGCCTTACGGCATCTAAGGTAGAGGAACCAACTCATGTCTCCGTACCCAGGCGATTTACAGCAGTGCTCAACGCCTTACGGCATCTAAGGTAGAGGAACGCCCCAATCGCCGCAGTTCACCTTGTTCCGAATCGGTGCTCAACGCCTTACGGCATCTAAGGTAGAGGAACTATATCTAAATTGTTTCTAATCTCGTTAATATCCTGTGCTCAACGCCTTACGGCATCTAAGGTAGAGGAACTAAAGAAAGCTCTATTAGATTGAAAAATCTTTAAGGTGCTCAACGCCTTACGGCATCTAAGGTAGAGGAACAGGGAATTTACTTTTAGTATATACAATTAACGAAGTAGTGCTCAACGCCTTACGGCATCTAAGGTAGAGGAACCCCTAGCCTGATTACTGTGTGGCCTTGAGTATCTTGAGTGTGCTCAACGCCTTACGGCATCTAAGGTAGAGGAACCCGGGGGCCACGGCGAACTGGAAAGTTTTTAAGACGTGCTCAACGCCTTACGGCATCTAAGGTAGAGGAACTTGAGTCTAAGTGGAAGTCTGAGTCTTGATTACGTGCTCAACGCCTTACGGCATCTAAGGTAGAGGAACTTGAGTCTAAGTGGAAGTCTGAGTCTTGATTACGTGCTCAACGCCTTACGGCATCTAAGGTAGAGGAACCGAGTATTCCGTGAACAGCCAGACGGATCGGTTGTGGTGCTCAACGCCTTACGGCATCTAAGGTAGAGGAACTGGTCGGTGGTACTAATGTCCTGAAACCCGCGATGTGCTCAACGCCTTACGGCATCTAAGGTAGAGGAACCACTGATGGCGGGTGCGGGTATAGCAGGTGGAAGTGGTGCTCAACGCCTTACGGCATCTAAGGTAGAGGAACCTTCTCACCGTCAAACATAATCCTGATGTTTGTTCGTGCTCAACGCCTTACGGCATCTAAGGTAGAGGAACTTTAGACGAAATTTACGAACTCGGACAATCTCGCACGTGCTCAACGCCTTACGGCATCTAAGGTAGAGGAACCCGAATTAGTATGAGGGCAAATAACGGTATGCCCGTGCTCAACGCCTTACGGCATCTAAGGTAGAGGAACTTGCTGTACCGTTCTAGGCCCATTAGGAGCCATGTGCTCAACGCCTTACGGCATCTAAGGTAGAGGAACTACAGCTTTCTGCCGCTCCAACCAGTATTGCCACTGTGCTCAACGCCTTACGGCATCTAAGGTAGAGGAACTTGTATAGCCTGTACCACAACTTAACGGATGCCAAGTGCTCAACGCCTTACGGCATCTAAGGTAGAGGAACCAAGTAGGCTTTACGCAGTTGTAAATCAAGCGTCTGTGCTCAACGCCTTACGGCATCTAAGGTAGAGGAACCCAGATAGCTTTGCCCCCCAACCCATAGAAAATCAAGGTGCTCAACGCCTTACGGCATCTAAGGTAGAGGAACTAGAACTGAACCGGCCTTAACCCTGACCCAATACAAAAGTGCTCAACGCCTTACGGCATCTAAGGTAGAGGAACGTTATAGCGTTCCTCTCCCAATAGATTCTTAAGAGGTGCTCAACGCCTTACGGCATCTAAGGTAGAGGAACTATCTACTTTAGGTTTGTACTCTTGTGATTTCCCGGGTGCTCAACGCCTTACGGCATCTAAGGTAGAGGAACTAGAGACGAATCAGAAAGAAGAGTTGCTTATTTTGTGCTCAACGCCTTACGGCATCTAAGGTAGAGGAACTCTACAAAACAAGTTAGATTGCTTAACCAAGAGACGTGCTCAACGCCTTACGGCATCTAAGGTAGAGGAACGGCACCTGCTGAAACGCTCTCCAGGCCAGGCCTGGATTGAAGTCTTGCAAGGTGCTCAATACTATACGGCATCTGAGGCAATAAATAACCTATAGTCTATCTAAATTATAGCATGAAACGCTTTCTGGATAAGGGTTGTAGGTCATGCAAGTACCCTAGAAACTAACAACACACTCAAAACCGAGGACTCCAGAGGTTTTACGCCGCATTAGGGATTGCTCAAGCGTAAACAAGCTCTAATCCTTGCATGGGCTAAAAGATTTGATGGGCATCGCTAGGTTCAATCCAGGCCCCAGGCCGGTTACAACTACAAAGCCGTTCCCGACAGCGTTCACATAGGCCGACCAACAAAAGAGCATCTTCAGGTTCGAGTATCTGTTCGAGTTCCCAGCGAAGTTTCTCACAATTTCGTTGAGTTAATAAGCACCGAAAAATGGAAAACTGCAAGCTTTCACCGTAACCCTTGAGGAGTTTATAGGCTTTGCGCCAGCGTTTTGGGTCGCGAATGTCATAGCAAATGAGATACCAGCTTTGTTTTTCTGCCATGTCAGCGCACCACTAGTTTGGCAAATAAACCCGGCTCACCCATCCATTCTTTTTCCAACAGACGCACTTCTAATTCCAATAAACGGCGATAGGTGAGGGAGTAATTCGTGACGGGATGTTTCCACTTTTCTTGCTTGCGTCGTTCATAGGCATCAATAAATTTCCGGCGGCCACTCTCACTCAGCCAAACTTGAGCACCCCGACATTCAAAATCTGTACTGATGTCCCATTGCTGGCGATTAATTGAAGCCACGACAACCATATCCACCAAGGGTACTCGGAAAATTTCCATCAAATCTAGGGCTAAGGGGGCAGCTTGAGAGCGGGGTTGATGGTAAAAGCCCAGAGCCGGCTCCAGGCCAACGGTGAGAATTCCATTCATGACATCTTTGAGCAGCAGGGCATAGCCAAAACTGAGCAGCGCATTAAATGGGTCTTTCGGGGGGCGGCGACTGCGGCCGGAAAATTGCAATTCTGCTGGAATGCGCTCGGTTAATAGGGCGGGCAAGGCTGAAAAATAGAGAGAGGCAAGGTTCCCTTCCAGGCCCAGAAGTGATTCCAAAGAGTTGACTGGCTCGATTTGTTTCAGCACGGCCTGCATTTGTTCAATAATCGGGGTGACGGTTGTCAGAACATCAGATTTGCCCCGTTGGCCCCGCATGAGAAATTTGCGCTGGCTTTGGCCTCGACAGGTGACGAGTAATTTGGCTAAATGTAGACAGACTTGCGGATCACTGAGGGCTTGATATTGGCGAATCCGGCGTTGAATACTGCCTTGGCGAGAATCAAAACTGCCGATATAGCGACCGCCCCCGGTAATAAAATGCACCCCAATATCGCGACTGGCACAAAAGTGCAGGGCCTGGGTCGAAATTTGCGAAAAGCTGTGGAGAACGACTTGACTCACCCGTTGGGCCGGTAATTTTTCCTCAGGCTGGTCTCGATGGCTGATCTTGATCTGCTCCCCGGATTTACCAACTTTCGAGCCTGGGGTGAGGACATGAATTATCTCCCGGTCATCATCTCGGGGAAAAAGTCTGAAGGTGGCACGGTCGGGGTCTTGGGTTAAACGGGCTTCTTCCGGTAGACAGACAGGGGCAAGGGAACAACTGGCACAGAGTTTTTCATTGGTTGCTACAGGTGGGCGTTGGAGAGATTGGCGCAGGGCCTGGGCCTGTTGGATGGCGGTCAGGACTTTTTGGCGGCCGGCAGTTGTGAGGGGAACTCTTACCATGACGTTATCGGCATGATAGCGAATTCGACCTTCCTGGATCGGAATATTTAACGCCTCTTCAATCAGATAGGCATAGGCTAAGATTTGGAGTTCGTCACTGGCCCAGGCCTGGGGTTGTTTATTCTGATCTCGGTAGCAGCGTCCCCGCTTGTGTTCGTAGGGAATGACCTGACCATTGCGAGTTCGCAGGGCATCCACCCGGCCCCGTATCCCCAAGGTTTCGCTTTCCAGATTGAGTTCTTCCCAATCTTCATCTTCTTGTTTTTGCAATTCCACATGAAGTCGTCGGCCGGCAAACACGGCGGCATCTTGGGTATAAAGTTCTTCGACTTCTTCTAGGTAAAACAATCGCGGGCAGTAGGCCAGGGCATGGAGGGCAGAGACTCGGATCGTTGGGGTAGTTGGCGGGGCCTGGGTGGGGAGTGCAAGCATGATCTGAGGAGGAATGGCAACACGCTTAAGGTAGCTTGCGTTCACAGATAAATCATGGATCTTGTGCGACTGACGAATAAAGCCAAGTCATATGCTTGTCGATCCCTCCTAATTGAACTTACTTAGATTTGAGTGTAGATGTCTCGACGATGACCAATTTTGATCACTAAAATAATTAATTTCTCTGCCTCAACTCGGTAAATAATGCGATAGTCTCCTACTCGGATCCGAAGCAGGCCATTTCCGTTTTTGAGCTTTTTGGTATGGACAGGATAAGGATCGACGATAAGAGCCTCTATTCTATTTGCAATCCGCTGTTGAATTTCCTTGGGGAGTTTAGCGAGTTCCTTTTTCGCTGTTTTCAAAAACTCAATGCGATAATTGCTCACAAACCCAACTCCTGCTTAACCTCATCCCAAGTGACCCGGCGTTGGTTCTCTGGATTAGACTCAGCAAGAGTGGCTTCCTTTACATCTAGTAAATCTTCTAGATCATCAGCATTAATCACAGCTAACTTACCTTGGGCAATCCAGTCTAAAAATTCCTCGCTTGATAAATTAAATTGCTGAGCTAAGGACGTAATACCCGCTAATATTTTTCCAGAAATTGATACAGAATTCATCAAATGCCTCCTAATTTATACAGATCGAATAATAATTAACTAATGTTTAGCGTGGGTGATTAGGGTGAGTGAGGTGTCCATGTACAAGTGCTAATCGGTAGAAATATCGATGATTGGGCGATCACTATCTAGGATCGATAATCTCAATAAACTTCTCTATTGATGGATTACTATCGATTAACGAAGGTAATACTTCAAAATCAAATCTTTGCCATCTTGTATGATACGAACCCACATGATCGACCCAAATTGGTAATTCAATCTGTCCCGTATTACTGGGATTTAGCCAATGCCATTTCCCTTGAATACTTTTTATCAAAGACACATCATCTACCGTATCATCACTCAAGCCAAGACAAACTAAGCCTGTGCGAGTAATCAGTTCAGGTGATTGAATCACTTCAATTAGACGTTGTTCAAGCGATCGCCCTGTTTGCTTTTTTTCGCCGCTGCTATCCACCCAACAAATAAACTCAATGTTACAGAGAGTTTCAATATAGTCAGGAGCATTACCAACCTTAGACTGCTTACTGGCGACACCATACTTATAGCGGCTCAACTTGCGTAGTGTTGTAGCAATTCTAGGCTGTTGTTTGTAAGCAAAGGCCAACTTAACACCAGTATGACAAGCCCTGAAGTATTCACCCACATGGGAAAGCAACATTCCATAGACAGTAGCAGGCGGTGGGAATGGGTATGTTTCGGCAAATGAACGTGCATAGGACTTGCGAAAACTTGCATAGGGAACTTCAATATGAAGAGCAATCAAGCGACACCTCCCGTTGTATCAGGAGCGATCTCTGAGTACTCCTGACCAAAAGTAGCAATACGTTTACGTGCCTCATTTGCCGCCGCAATCACACCAGAAAGTACAGTCACCTTCAACTCTTTGAGCTTTTCACCCTCATCAGTGTTGGCAACCTCACCACCAATAATTATTTCGGATGCGGGAATATCCCCAGATTCAATGCGATTAATGAGGCGGGCGATTGTGTAAGTGCGTTCTTCTTCGTTATGTTCAAAACAGTTTTGAATTTTAGAAGAATGGGCATTAGTAACGCGCAATACAATCGAAGCAGGCGAAAAATCATAAGCAAATCGGCTGTGATTACCAGCAACTTGTGGTGGGTCAATAATTGCCTCAATCAGACTAGCAATATGCTTCTTCTTCACCACATCACCGAGATTTAGCCCAAAAGAGTATTGATACTCAGTTGTGTGCATTTCTGCACTGTAAAGCGATAGTTGCCCTTTTGATTTTTCCCCAGAAACACAGTTAAAAGAAAGCTCTGCACGATAGGGACGTAAACTGACAGCACGACCGATTGCCAGAGGGCTTTGACGTTTTGTAGTTTTTCCCTTTGGCTTTTCCTTTTTCCGCTTTGCTTTTGGCTCATCAGATTCTTCTTCAGTTTCCACTTCTTCTTCTTTCTCCTTCGCTGCTGCTTCAGCATCCATGAAACCCATCAAATCATCATCAATAAATACATCACCTTGCGGATTCCATTGTGTACGTTTTTCATCCTGATATTCCAACTTACCCGTTGATGAATCATAGCTACGATTGACGGGGGCAGTAGCTTCTAGTTGAAAGCGATAGCGAAGGGCAAAGCGGATTGCTTCTGCTGAAACGCTGGTGTGTACGTCGTCTTGGTGAAATACTTTCTGAAGTGTTGTAGTGTTACCAATATTATCACCCCGATTATTCGCCGCAACAGCTTCACTGGTCAAGATTGTTCCGTAAAGATAATGTGTAGGCATTTTAGTTTGCTCCGTTGATCTTAGTTGTTGTTAGCTTAATTGTTGCTTTTGTCAGACTCGTAACTCACAAGTGCAAAGAGCAAGAGATTTTGCAGGCGATCGAAGTTTCTACGATTGAAAATGAAGTCTCGAATGAGTTCGGCATCTTCTCGAATGGGAGCAAGAGAACCACCCTTAGTCGCATCCGCACAAAATTTTAGAAACCAATTTGCCACTGCATCAGAAGTTTTAAGTCTAAGAATTTCGTTACGAATTTTCTCCTGACGAACTTCGACTAATCGACCAAAATCGAGATTATTATCTCTAGCGCGTTTGCCCATTTGTGCCATTGTCATCTCCCAAGCCTTGTGAAAAGCTCGAATAATGGCAATGTCCTCTTTGCTTTTGATTGCTTGCGACACTTTATGTAGCCCTCCTTTTTTAAAAAGTAAATTATGAAAATCCTCTTTCTTTGCCAACAATTCTTTGAAGTGACCGCACCAATGTCGGTTAGCTGCAAGATTGGCTGCAATAAGTTCAGGAATGGCAGTATCAGGTACAGAAAAACTTTTCCCGTCCCTCAGCTTGATAAACTTACTTTTGCCAAGATATTGCTTGGCAGCACGAAATACTCCTAACTCTTCATAGTCACCTCCTACTTTGACACTAATACTTCGGTTGATCTGGTTCTTATCCCAAGCGACTTTACCCATTGCGATTGCCTGACATCCTTTGATGCTTTTCTCACGTTCAATCTTATGAGTAGTCATATCTAACAAAAAAGAGAAAGCTGCCTCTTCTGCACCACCAACAACACGCCCAAGATAGGTATGAGTAAATCTCTCAAAGTTTTGACTTCTGCTAGAAATACGTTTTATTGCGCCAGTAAATCCAACTAAATCAATAATGTCTGGAATAACAATGCAAGCTTGGGCTTTCTCCTTATAAGTGCGCGGACGCAAGAGAAAAGTAACACAGCCAACCATCAAAAAGTGAAGCAAGATAACTTCCTTTACTGGGGCTTGTAGAGACTTTCTGCCTGTCATTGCTCCTGGAATCATGGACTGTGGGATTGAAGCAAATTGAGGCAATCTTCCACTATCTTTATTTTTGGGAGAATCACCTAACAGACCTGTTCCCTGAGCTTTTTGGTGAGCAAAGCTATTGATAGCCTTATAAGTGATAAGTTGATTTTCATCACTATCTGCCAATTTCAAAGGAAACTTGTACGGTTCTTTTTCTCCTGGACGCATTTTGTTGTGCTGAAGAAAGGTTAAGCATAATCCCTCATGAATTGAGATTCGTAAATCGATAGCATCCTCTCTAATAAACTGACCAGGTAGATCAATTAATTTATCCTCAGTTAGCTTAAAGGAAGCATCAAGAATAAGTTTAAAAGCCTCTTGATCAGTTAAATCTCCTGTCTTTTCAATGATTACAAAATCATGATCTAACTTTGGGGTAATGCCCTGTGGAGGAGACTTATCCCAAGCTTCAATGGTTGCAGCTAAACCACCCAAAGCCGCCCGATGATAGATCGTATAATTCGGATCGCTCAAGCAATAAGTTAACGGGAAAATAGATGCTATTTCCATGATGCTCCTGTACCCTCTTTTGTAGTTTCGTTATAGTCATAAGCAACAAACTCCTTTGGTGCAATGCGAACACCAGCAATCCTTTCCCATTTCAGAACTTCTGGCCTCATAGGAATAGCCACTTCGTGCTTGCGTATCCAATTTGGTGAAGGTTGACCATACTTAAAGTCATTACACTTTTTAAAATCTTCCTCCAATACAATTGAAATGGTATAGCCTTCGCCACGAGTTATTCCTGGTCGAGTTCGCCATACACCCGAAAAGAAGCAAGCTCTTTTTTCAGCTTTTTCATAGTCATATTCTTTCGGATCGCTGACTTCTAAAAATTTATCTGCCAAGTCTCGCTGACATAGAGATTTATTTAAGTCCAGCAATTTCTGAATCCAGATTAGAGAAGTATCAATGTCCGATTTTTCGTAAGGCTTATAAGCATCTCCTTTAATATTTGGTAATGGACAAATGAGAGCAGATTTAGGATTGCCAGGATTATCAAGAGTCGCACGGCGGTTTAGTCTTCCCATTCTTTGTATTAGCGCAGGAACAGGAGCAATATCAGTCACTAATAAATCTGCTGATAAATCCAAACTCATCTCTGCAACTTGGGTAGAAACAAGAAGTGCTGCTTTACCTTCTTCCTTAAAAGTGTCAATAACCCGACGATGACGCTCGCTGCGGTCTTTGTAACGTAATCGAGAATGATAGATATTAACCGCAATATCAGGAAAATCATCTTGGGCCTTTTGATAAATTTGGTTAGCCCAATCAACTCGATTTCTAACCCAGAGAACTTTGCCCTTATTCTCTAGACATTTTTGAACTTCACGCCATACTATTTCTTCATTAACTTGTTCAACCGTATAGGGAAGATCGTATCTAGGCAAAATTTCAAATTCTTCGAGTCCAGGAACTCGGTTCAAATCAGGTCGGATTCCTTCAATTGCTCTCAATCTTTCCTCTGATAATGAAGCAGTCATCAGCAATACTGGCAGCTTTGGGAAATTTTTCAAAAAGACCAGCAAGTGACCAAACATTTGATCATCAAAAGCATGAATTTCATCAAAAACAATCGCAGATTGCATAATCGCAGGAAGACTATAGATCGAGCGTCTAGCATTGACCATCAACCCTAGAACAGTATCGGCAGTGGTAACAGTTAGTGGCGTACTCCATAAAGCCAGAGATTCAATTTTGTCTTGTTCGGCTCTAAGGGTTTCTTGTGCTGCTTTTGCAGTATCAGAACTTTCCGCATCCTCTTGAGGAGACGTTTGAGCCATTGTTTGTAAATCAATTGAGGATCGAGAATGAGCAAGAGCTATAAGTGATTCAGGAATACCTGACTCCAGCGCATAATCTTTAAAATGCTCAGTTGTTGTTCCTGTAGTTGGTAAACAAAAGAAAAGGCGAAAGTTTCGATCTGTCAGTTTTTCACACCAATCTCTCGCCCACAGATAAGCTGCCAGACTTTTACCAGAGCCACAACCCGCTACTGCTAGAGTCAAATAAGACTTAGAAGCAGCTACGTTTTCTTGAAAATCTCTAAGGGTAAAACCGGGAGGATATTGGCTTAAGTCTGGTTTATCTTTGAATTGACTATTACGCCACGCCCAAGAATGAATTAATTGGGTTAAATCTTTGGGACTTAGCTTAATCGATAAATCATTATTGACAAAATCAGAAAGAGAATAAGGCTGATTGTCTTCACCTTCTTTTTTGGCAACGGCACTAGCCGCTACATCAGCAGCAATACCATAACCTTTGACTAAGGCAACAAATCGGCGTGATTGCTCATTGGCAAATTCTTTCTTCTCATACTTTTCAAATTGATCCATCAGATCATTCAAAGACTCAAGCGCAGGAATATCGCACTCATCATCTAAGTCATAACCAATAACAAGATTTCGCTCAAATTGTGGGGGATTTCCCAAACCCAAATCTAATGACATTTCCTCCAAAATTGCATTAAAGTCTAGGTTATCCGATTGAGAAATATGTAAAATGAGTCGTTGTACCTGATTAGGCTCTGTCCTCTCATCAAATTTGCGATGATGTCCCATTGCTCCCCAAATAGCAACTATTCTGTACTTGCCAAGAGGTTCTAGCCATGATTGAAACTGAGGCTCTAAGCAAGCGAGTAAGCCAGAAATAGTTTCATGACGAATTAGTTGTAGTCCATCATTATTTGTAAGCATCTCTAGAAAGTGGCTGCTGGCCTTGCCTAAATCCTCTAGCCATCCAGTGGCTCTAAGAATTCTCTCAAAGTCAACCAACTCGCTTTCAATCTCAGCATTTCTTAGGGCAATACTTCCTGAAATTTGTGCAAGTGACTTGCAAGCAGAAGCCACATCACGACTATGTTGAGTTAGCAGAGAATAAGGTGGAGGTTCGTTATACTTTTTGTGATCATAGGATTTTGCTAGTAATCTTTTCATGTTGCAACCTCGATAGCTTCAATTAGCTTTTGTGGGGTATAAATGGGAACAGTTTGGTCTGTAAAATCTTCTGGATTACGGGTCACGATTCCATCTAACTGAGATGCGGCCGCCGCCGTATATTGAATTGCATCTTCAAAATCCTTGAAATCACCAGTAAGAGCCTGACGAATTACTGCATCATCAACAGTGACAATTTGACAAAAAGAAACAATATGCCTCAAGAAATCAAGAGCTAAAGATTTTCCCTTACTCTTGCGAAGAATGTAGAAAAGATCGCTAAAGCTAGACGCTGAAACATAACCGATTAGCGTTTTCTGTTCAGAAAGTGTCAAAATGCGATCGCTATCCCTAAAAAATGGCTCTCTTTCTAATGCGACATCAAGTAAAACATTGGCATCAATCAAGATTTTCACAGATCGTATTTCTCCTTGAGCGCATCCCATCTTGCTTCATCCACATCAAAATCTTCAGGTGTAGGCTCCGTTTGCTCAAACCATCCTTCTAGAGCCTTGACCGAGGATTTAACCCTCCTTTTTGTTGAGGACACAGGTGAGATTGATGGCGGAATTGGCCAGACCACTAACTCCACTTCACCCACGGGTAAAGCGATCGCATCTCGAAGATGCAACTGCCCATCAACATCAACCCACCCCTTTAATTTCAGTGCTTCCATAAGTCTGCTCCTTAAACTATCTAAAATACTCTCATTGGCACAAATATACCGCAACCCATACGATGCTTACCCCCCAGGCCTAAAATTTGTAACCTAATCGAATCCTCTGCACTCAAGCCCGAAACTTCTAATCCAAAACCCACTACAGAATAAGTCTTAATCTTGATTGTTTTACGGTCTGGCTTACCCTGAGCATCCAAAGGCACAATCGCCTCTCCGACAATACCCAATGCGGCTAACTGCAATCGTGCTGCCTCCAAAAAACTCTCAGGTTCTTGATGATTTTTAATCGTCACAATTCTTGCGTGTAAACGATCCGCAGGACTCACCATAAAAATCTGAGGAATGCCTAACCTGATTGCATGGGAGCCAATACTTAGCTGTTTCCCGGCCAGGTGATAAACCATCGGTAGAGAGTCATAGGGCAATCGAATTCGTAAATGCGATCGCGCTGTTAAAAAAATCTTGCCCTGTCGATCTGGTATGCCTGCAATTGTGAGAATACTCAGCCCCTTTCGCTCATGAATTTCAGGGCAACGATGGACAATGGCACTATATAAACCATAGCCATGATCTGCTGGCAGTGTTTGTCCCACAACAGCAAAACAGAGTTCTACATACGAGCCAACCGATAACTCTACAGAAGCCGGAATATTCGCAGTCGCTAACATTTTAAACTTCTCCTAATGTAATTGTGAGTTTTGAGATGCTAAGTACATTGGATGTTCAGCAAAAACAAGACTGAGATAGGGTTGGGATTGCCCAAAAAAGTCAAACGCCTGGTGGTATCAAATATTTTCTAATCAGGAGATCAAGAGATAATAAATTCGCTGCTCGGTCAGCAACTAGCTTTGAAAATCCTGAATTGATAGGATATCGCCCGAACTGACATCAGACATCAAAATAGGCTAATTGCTTGAGTTGAGAGACCTCATTCTCCGCTGACAAAATCCAGTCCTGCTGGCTCTTAATAGAAGCCACTTGCTCCCGAAGATTCAAAACCTCACTAGTTAAAGTTGTTAGCTTGTCCCTGATGTCACTGAGGAGTAGGGAAAATTCAAAGGCTTCCATGGATTGACTCTTTAAATCGAGACATTCATATCTTACTCACTTAATTTGTCAAAAGTCAACCCCTGACCCCAACTACATTCAAATAGTTACAACAGATAGTGCGAATCTAAATATAGGCCTCTGTTGTTACTCCGGCCTAAGGAGGGGTTAATTTACCCAAAGAGATTAAATTCTATCATCTAAGGTGAATTTTTCTGAAACACAACGCCTTACGGCATCAGAGGTATTTTAAGGTTAGCCCAATATGCACTCAAACAGTTAGTGCTCAACGCCAACGGCATCAAAGAGGGCTTTCTGAGTATATCGAATCGAGAAATGCCTAGTTGTTTAACCAAAATTTGCCTTCAGACGCTTGCAATCGTCCCAAAAGTTGCTCATCAGGCATTTGATTAGTCTCATCGTCAACGGCTGTTAACACATCCACACCCTTACGGCGTAATTGATCCGTAATGGCCTGGGGGATATGGACATCCATATACAGAGCAATTGCCATCTACAAAACTCCCTGTGCTTTCATCCGCAGATAAAAAGGGGATCGAATTGCTTGTGATTGCTCTGCCTGTACCTGCTGCCACTCAGCCCGAATTTCCTGATCAATTTCAGACTGATGATCAAAGTAGTAGCCCATTGCTGCATGAGCCTCTGCCAAGGTGAGATAAGGATGTTGGCGGCACATTTCTTCTACAGACCAGCCATGAGCCAGATAGTCCATGACAAGGTGAGCTACACGGATGCGTGGGTGGCTTAATAGGTAGGCAGATTGCCCGTCAGGCTTATGAATATGGGGATAAAGTGCTGGAGGTGGAGACATGAGTGTGTAGGTGTAAGAAAAATAGTTGTTAGTTTGCCCATCAGGTAAATCTAGTGTGGCTGAGCCGCCTAAGTCTTAGAAGTAGAAATATAAGCCCTACATGCAGGTGCGCCTCGCAGCATTCCTTCTATGCTCAGATCTTCATCTAATTCCTCCCAGTGAATCCCATGCCCGCCCCCACATATCTCCCAGGCCTCTCTTTGTTGAAATGTTCCATTCAAGAGCCTCGGATACCAACCTAACGGAACAGTAATTGTTCTACCATCCATTAACTCCACGCTGATTGTTTCAGATGTAAAATAAACTTGCTTTACTCTTTCATCAGATTGAATTACAAAAGTTGCCATATCAAGACTCCAATAACAAAGATGGTTCGCTAGGTTACTGTTTCAGTGGCAAGCATTTGTTTCTCCTTTGTATAAAGTATTCATTATGGCAACCTCACTTTGAATCATCTGCACTAACTCTGGTGGACGTTTGACGATGGCTCCTTTGCCGTAGAACAGAACCCACCGCTTTAGGTCATTCAGGCCCCGCACGACCATATTTAACGTCAAAGAACCATCGGGATGTTCCTCAATCTCTTGGGTCGGATGCCAGCGTCGTTCCCGGATATAGGGGGCAGTGGCGGGATCAAACCAAATCGCAATCGGTTGAGGGAGTCCGCCCGCCTCATGTTGGAAAATCATCTCCAGATGGTCTTTAGCATCAAAGGTGGGGTCTGGAATAAACGAGGTTTCCAAAAGTTCTAAGGCTTGAATCCGGTCAACTCGAAACCAGCGAACTTCCTGCCGATTGTGGCAATAGCCGATCACATAGGGATTCGTGCCTCGATAAATGTGTAAGAGATAAGGATCCAACTTACGTTCTGAGAGACTATTGCGACTGGCGGTGAAGTAGGTCATCTGGACTTGCCGATGGGTTTGACAGGCCTCCTCTAAAGAATGCCAAATGTCAGGATTGAGATTAATCTCTGCCCCAGAGCGAAAAATAATCCGTTCATCGGCAATGGTTTGTAAATCTAGCCATGCTTGCTCAGGCAATCGTTCACTCAGTCGAGCAATCGCAGACCGTAACTCCTGGGCATGCACAAAGCCAGGATAGGACTCCAAAATCCTTGCTCCAACGATCAAGGCAAAGAGTTCACCTTTACTGAGGGAAACACTCGGCAATCGCCAGGTATCGTCCGTGTAGTGAAATCCCTTAACCCGACTAAACTTCAACGGCGCATGAAACCGATCTCGTAAGAAGGCCAGATCATTCCGAATCGTCCGCTCACTCACTTCCAGAGATAGAGCCAAATTGCCAATCGTCTGCCGCTGCTCCGACCGAATCAGAGAATCCAGTTGCAGCAGCCGTTCCAGGTGGCGAGACATAAAATCCTGTCAGCAAGTTGAAACTACTCTAGCAAGACAACCCGGCAAAAACGTTGCCACCTTAAAGTTGTTTTAATCTTAATTCTGATAGAGATACCCAAATACTACAGACAGCCACTGCTAGATAAGTTTTGTTTGAATCAAATAGAAGTTCAAGGTTAAAAAATTGCGTCAATTGGGGTGATAAGGGATTGGGTTCCTCAAACGCCCAAACTCAGGGGTGATTTTAAGGGGGGTGGCGGTAACTGTTCCGGGGGTAAGCCATAGATGGAGTTGTAGAGGGCGTTATATTCTAGGGCAGATTTTTCCCAACCAAAGTCTTGAGCCATGCCCCGTTGCTGTAATTCTTGCCACTTATCCTTATAGCGATACCCCTCCCAGGCCCGGACGAGACAGGTATATAGATCTAGGGGTTCATAGCGATCAAAACAGTAACCCGTTCCTGTGCCTGCCATTGGCTCATGATGGAAGACCGTATCTACTAGGCCCCCTGTCCGCCGCACAATTGGCACACACCCATAACGCAGGGCAATCATTTGGGCAATTCCACAGGGTTCAAACCGACTCGGCATTAAAAACGCATCGGATCCGGCATAGATGCGCCGCGACAGAACATCACTATAAAGAAGTTGCACACTACAGCGGCCGGGAAACCGGGAGGCGAGTTGCCACATTTGGGTTTCGTAATAGCGCTCTCCCGTCCCCAAGAGGACAAATTGAGCATCGCTATAGGATAAAAACCGATCCATAACCTGCAAAATCAAATCCAGGCCCTTTTGCTCGACCAGGCGCGTCACCATCCCAATCAACATCGAACCCGCATTCACCTCCAGGCCAATCTCTTCCTGTAGGGCGACCTTATTGAGTTTCCGTTTGTCAAGGGTATCGGATGTGAACCGGTGGGGGATGGCGGTATCGGTGGCGGGATTGAACATATTCATGTCAATACCATTCAGTATCCCGGACAACTTGCCACTAATAAATGAGAGCAGGCCCTCCAGTTTTTCCCCATACTCGGCGGTTTTAATTTGCTCGGCATAGGTGGGAGAAACCGTATTCACCCGATCCGCAAACTGAACGGCAGCGGCCATGGTGTTGTGACCTTGCATATACCAGGGGCACCAAGTCATTTGTTCTAACCGCCACCGCCAAGGGCCCTGGTAAGCCAAGTTGTGAATCGTAAACACCGAAGTAATATCCGGGGATTGATTCAACCAAACCGGGATCATTCCCGTATGCCAATCATGACAGTGGGCAATATCCGGTTTCCAGTAATTCCACATGAATTCGGCGGCCCCATTGGCAAACAGGGTAAACCGCCAATCTTCGTCTTCCCCGTAATAGACTCGCCGGGGTTGAAAGCTGGAATGCCCAAACAAATAGAGAGGGACATCCGTTCCAGGCAAAATAGTTTCATGTACCTGGAAAGACTGAAACATGGCGTACCCATCCCAAACGTGGCGGGGTAGAGTCGTCAGCTTATCCGGCAGGAATCCGTAGTAGGGCATGAAAATCCGCACATCATGGCCCAACTTCCGCAAGACGGCGGGTAAGGCTCCGACAACATCTCCCATGCCTCCAACCTTAGCTAAGGGGGCTGCTTCGGCGGCAATAAACAAGATTTTCATCGGGATTTTCCGGCTCCTTTCTGGGTCAGATGAGAGGGATTTCCACTAGCCTCTCCTCGCTTTAGATTAGGGCAATGGGGGGCCGGTGGATCACTCCTTCAGGATGGATTAATCTGAATTTCTCCCTGGGCTTAGCTGGCTAAGTACTCGTGGATGTCACCCCGGCGTTTGCGGAGTTTACCCAAGGCTTCCCGCTCAATTTGCCGCACTCGCTCCCGACTGATATTGAGTAAGTCACCGACTTTGGCCAGGGTTAGGGGTTGCCCATCTTCCAGGCCAAAGCGGAGGGCAATCACCTGTCGTTGCTGGGGGGTGAGATCGGCCATCAGACGATCTAGGTCTGCTCTGAGGGCGGATTGGGAGGTAAATTCTTCCGGTGATAGGGAGGGATCCTCTAATAATTCCCCTAGTTCTGTGTCTTGGTTATCGCCAACCCGAACATCAAGGGAGAGAGGTTGCCTGGCTCGCTCCAAATATTCCCGGACTTGGGCTGGAGTCAGTTCCAGTTCGACGGCCAGTTCATTGATGGTGGCAGCCCGGCCTAAGCTTTGGGAGAGTTGACGTTGGGCTTTCTTAATTTTGTTCAGCTTTTCGGTGATATGGATCGGTAAACGAATCGTCCGTCCTTTTTCGGCAATGGCCCGGGTGATGGCCTGGCGAATCCACCAATAGGCATAGGTTGAAAAGCGATACCCTTTGGTCGGATCAAATTTCTCAACCCCGCGTTGCATCCCGATTGTACCTTCCTGGATTAGATCCAACAAATCCACATTCCGCTTGATATATTTCTTGGCAACGGAAACAACTAGGCGTAAATTAGCCTCGACCATTTTCCGTTTGGCCCGCTCCCCACCCTGAATAATTTCGTTTAATTCCCCTGGGGATAGGTTTGCTTGGCTGGCCCATTCTTCTAAGCTGGGTTCCCGGCCTAAGGCGGTCTCCAGGCCAGTACGCGTCTCATTAAGGCTGGCCAACATCTGCACTTGCTTGCCATAAAGGATTTCCTGCTCATGGGTCAACAACGGAACGCGCCCAATTTCACGGAGGTAAGTGCGAACCAAATCCTTAGAGGTATCAATAGTATCCATAGGTTGTTACTACCGGCTGGGTGAATGCAGTCATCAGAGCGGTGGCAAGGGATTCGGGCAGAATGGCGGTTGGGAGTATAAAGTTCAAGCCTGGCCAACAAATATGACTAATATATTAAGAATCTTAACATTTCTAAATCTGTCACTCGGAATACTGAACGAAGTTTTCCTGCCCTTTTAAGGTTTTATTTATATTTCATTGCATTTTATTTCTGATCTCCCTGAAAGATACTCTATTTGAAGATAAATTTACCGTACTCCCGCATCCTTGGACTAGATTAGAGGTAGCGCGCTTCACTAGGAATTGTTATGGCCACTCCTCTTAGTCCGACTCAAATTCAAGAGCAACTTGCCCAACTCCCGGCCTGGACATTAAAGAATAATCGCATTGAGCGGATTTTTACCTTCAATGATTTTCTCGGTTCCATTGCCTTTGTGAATCAGCTAGTTGGGCCTGCGGAAGCTGCGGGTCACCACCCCGACCTCTGTATTTCCTGGAATAAAGTCACGGTTAGCTTAACGACCCATGATGCTGGGGGACTAACCCAACTGGATTTTGACCTAGCTCGGCAACTCTCTAACTTATAGAACTAATGTCAGGCACAGGTTTGCTAAATGTTCAGGAGCCTGGGTTGTTTTTATCCGCTAGGAATTGACCTAAGCAGTACCCCTGTCGGGCATCTGGGTGGGATACTTGCCCATCTCCTCACTATGATTTTTCAAGATCGTCAAGATGCTGGTTTGCAACTGGCAGCCTGTTTGCGCCATCTTCCTTTAGTCAATCCGGTTGTTTTGGGAATTCCGCGCGGCGGTATTATGGTTGGCCTGGAGGTGGCTTGCCAGTTTCAGGTTCCTTTGGGGGTTGTCCTAACGCGGCGGCTAACCTCTCAAAAGTTTCCTGAGGTCAGTTTTGGGGCGATTGGGGAGGAGGGGGTAAAGGTTTTAGATCAAGCGACAATCGGCCTGATGGCTATTTCCGATCCTGAAATAATTAGGGCAGAACGGGAGGCTCAGACAGAACTTCAACGGCGAATTCGCGACTTTCGGCATGGGGAATCATTACCCAGTTTGGCTGGAAAAACGGTCATTGTGGTGGATGATGGCCTGGCCACCGGACTGACGGCCTGGGCTGCAATTAAGGTTGTTCGTCAGCACCACCCTACCCAAGTAATTGTCGCCGTCCCCGTCGCCAGTCCTACCAGTGTCCGTAAAATTCAGCAATGGGCCGATGCTGTGGTCACCGTTGCGACTCCACCCAATTTTCGCAGCGTGGGTGAATGGTACGGTGATTTTAATCCAAACCTTTCAGAAACCGAGGTCTTAGCTGCTCTAACCCAGGCCAATGCCCCCCTCAACCCTTGACCATCATTCCCTATTCAAATTAATCCTCTGACCCTATTTCCCATCAGCGTCATCCCGACCGTGTGGAGGATAGTGGAGGATAAGAGCCAAAATGTTACCGAAGTTATCAATATTCTGACTTTTATAAAGATTGACGACAACGCCACACTAAATTACGGAATCGGTCTTAAGGTCAGTTTAGGGCAATGATGGATTTTTATTGGGGTAGTAAGTGATCTTACCTAGTCATCATCCCTAAGGCTCCTAAAGCTGAAATTTTTCCTGACTGTTTCGACCGTATTAGCAAATGAGGGTAGATTGTGAAACTGGCAGTATATGGCAAAGGTGGTATCGGTAAATCCACCACAAGCTGTAACATTTCTGTGGCCCTAGCCCGCCGGGGCAAAAAAGTCCTCCAAATTGGCTGCGATCCCAAACACGACAGCACCTTTACCCTAACTGGTTTTTTAATTCCCACCATCATTGACACCCTGCAAGAGAAGGACTATCACTACGAAGATGTTTGGCCGGAAGATGTCATTTATAAAGGCTATGGTGGCGTGGATTGTGTCGAAGCGGGTGGCCCTCCGGCAGGGGCGGGTTGTGGTGGCTATGTGGTCGGCGAAACGGTCAAGCTCCTCAAAGAACTCAATGCCTTTGATGAGTATGATGTAATTCTCTTTGATGTGCTGGGGGATGTGGTCTGTGGTGGTTTCGCAGCTCCTTTAAACTATGCCGATTACTGCATGATTGTCACGGATAATGGCTTTGATGCCCTGTTTGCGGCCAACCGAATTGCGGCTTCAGTGCGGGAAAAAGCTCGGACTCACCCCCTACGACTGGCGGGTTTAATCGGAAATCGCACCTCGAAGCGGGATTTGATTGATAAATATGTAGATTCTGTCCCCATGCCCGTTTTAGAAGTCCTGCCCTTGATTGAGGATATTCGGGTCTCACGGGTGAAGGGCAAAACCCTGTTTGAAATGGCAGAAACGGATCCTTCCCTGAACTATGTCTGTGACTACTACCTGAACATTGCCGATCAAGTTTTGGCGGCCCCAGAAGGTGTGGTTCCCAATGATGCACCGGATCGGGAATTGTTTACCTTGCTGTCCGACTTCTACCTCAATCCGGCCCCGGTTCAGGCCAAAAATGAGTTGGAATTAATGATGGTATAGGGGAATACCTAAACAGGCCAAGCGGCACAAACAACTTCATGGTGAGGATCATAGCCCCTTAAAATGCTAAGGCTTTCTCCATGATGGACAAAGGTTATGAATCCAGAACAACTCCGACAAACTATAAAAACCAAGTGGTTGGCTTACTACGAAAACAACCGCCATTGGATTTCCCGTTTAGCAGTGTGGGTCAACTATCAAGGTAAGCGGCGGCCCTCAGCCGGGTTTATTCTCGGCACGTTGAGTGTGCTAGAACCCCAGTTGACCTATGTGTTACCTGTGATTGTGGACTTAAGCAATGATCCAGATCGGTTAATTTTGGCCCTAGGCTTGAATTTCAACCCTGACGAAGAGTTAGCAAAGTTGGATGACCCAGCCCTGGAGAGTAAAGAAGTCCGCTACTTACCCCCGAAATCCTTTGTCAGTAACCGGGCTGAGGAACATCGGGAAACTGCCACCGCCAAAAAAGAACGGGCAACGCCCCCTAACGGCTAACCCTGTTGAGTTGACCCACCAAAAGCCCACATTCCGATCCTGTAAATTTGCCCAATTATCTCTTGTCTCATTCCTCAAAGGAGAAGCCCATGACCCTTGCTGAAGCTGCCCCCCAGGCCTTGAATTTTGATTGCGAAACCGGGAATTACCATACCTTTTGCCCGATTAGTTGCGTGGCCTGGCTCTATCAAAAAATTGAAGATAGCTTTTTCCTCGTGATTGGCACCAAAACCTGCGGCTACTTTCTTCAGAACGCGATGGGGGTGATGATTTTTGCCGAACCCCGCTATGCCATGGCCGAGTTGGAAGAAGGAGATATTTCGGCTCAGTTGAACGACTACAACGAACTCAAACGGCTCTGTGAGCAAATTAAACGGGATCGCAACCCCAGTGTGATTGTCTGGATTGGCACCTGCACCACCGAAATTATCAAAATGGACTTGGAGGGCCTGGCACCCAAACTAGAGGGGGAAATTGGCATCCCGATTGTTGTGGCTCGGGCCAATGGCCTGGATTATGCTTTTACCCAAGGGGAAGATACCGTACTTGCCGCCATGGCCGCCCGTTGTCCAACCAAAGTCGTGGAATCGGAAACCGAAGAACGCAATGCGATCCAAAAACTCCTGAACTTCGGCCGCAAAAAAGATGAGATTGCCGCTACTGATACGGAATATAAAGATCACGCGCCCCTGGTCTTATTTGGTTCATTACCCGATCCGGTGGTGACGCAACTGACCCTTGAACTGAAACGGCAAGGGATTAAAGTCTCCGGGTGGTTGCCCGCTAAGCGCTATACCGAACTGCCGGTGATTGAAGAAGGCTATTATGTGGCGGGGGTAAATCCGTTCCTCTCTCGGACAGCAACCACCCTGATGCGGCGGCGCAAATGCAAACTCATCGGCGCACCATTTCCGATTGGGCCGGATGGGACTCGGGCCTGGGTTGAGAAAATTTGCACCGTCTTAGGGATTGAACCACAGGGATTAGCCGAGCGGGAAGCCCAGATTTGGGAGAGCTTGGAAGATTACCTGCAACTAATTCGGGGCAAGTCCGTCTTTTTCATGGGTGATAACCTTTTAGAAATTTCCCTGGCGCGGTTTTTGGTGCGCTGTGGCATGACCGTCCAAGAAATTGGCATTCCCTACATGGACAAACGCTACCAGGCCGCGGAATTAGCCCTGTTGGAAAGCACCTGTAACGAAATGGGGTCTCCCTTGCCGACCATTATGGAAAAACCGGACAACTACAACCAACTGCAACGGATTCAAGACCTGCAACCGAATTTGGTCATCACTGGCATGGCCCACGCTAACCCCCTCGAAGCTCGTGGGATCAGTACCAAATGGTCGGTGGAGTTTACTTTTGCCCAAATTCACGGATTTAGTAACGCTCGGGATGTCTTGGAGTTGGTGACTCGTCCCTTGCGCCGGAATCAAGCTCTGGCTAATCTTGGCTGGGAGAAATTAGTTGCGGACGTTTAGATTCAACGTCAAATTGATGCGTTAGGCAAGCTTGAACCCCTCAGCCTAAATTAAACGATACCCCTTGTTGCTCTGTGGCGTAGAGAGTAAACCGCAAGGGGTATTTTCTGCATATCTCGGGTATCCGGGCCCAAAGCCTTAGGATTGGCGTTGAACCTTGTCAATTTGACTGAGGACAAATAAACCAACAGCGGCGGCACCCAAGACCACGGCTCCAGCAATTAAGCCAATAAAAAAGCCTTTCAAAGAGGGAGTAATGGTCATCAGGGGGGCAGAGTTGAGGATTAAAGCATGCAAAGCAGTCATAGGTCTTTTGGTGGGTAGGTTTACTATTGATGACAAAAGATAACAATAATCCAAATTCTACGGCCATTTGCTCCACTGGGTAGGCTGATCAGCCCTTCTTCAGCAAAGACAATTTTAGATTGTCACGAATTTTTGTAGCCCAGATTACCCCAAGCGACCCAAACAGCGGGGGCCTGTCATATCTTAAGCTAATCTTCCAAAGCTTTCGGAGGGGATCAAGCTAGGCTGGGTGTAACTTGTCCATGACCCTAAAGACCCATATGTCACAGCAGCATTTTGGCTTGATCGGTTTAGCCGTAATGGGGGAAAATCTAGCCCTCAATGTCGAACGCAATGGCTTTTCCGTCGCCGTCTTCAATCGCACTCCCACTAAAACTGAAGAATTTATGGCCAACCGGGCCGGGGGGCGGAATTTCAAGGCCACCTATAGTCTGGAAGAATTAGTGGCTTCCCTAGAACGGCCAAGACGAATTTTGGCCATGGTTAAGGCCGGACAACCCGTAGATGATCTTATCCAACAGTTAAAGCCCCTCCTTGAGCCAGGGGATATTCTGATTGACGGTGGCAACTCCCTCTACACCGATACGGAGCGGCGGGTTAAAGAAATGGAAGCAGATGGCCTCTGTTTCTTCGGCATGGGTGTCAGTGGTGGGGAAGAAGGCGCGCTGAATGGCCCGAGTTTGATGCCGGGAGGTAGCCAAGATGCTTACAAGGCCCTCGAACCGATCCTGACCAAGATTGCGGCCCAAGTCGATGACGGCCCCTGTGTGACTTATATTGGGCCGGGGGGAGCCGGGCATTTCGTCAAGATGGTGCACAATGGCATTGAATATGGCGATATGCAACTGATTGCTGAGGCCTATGATCTGCTCAAAAATACCCTGGGATTGAACCATGAGCAGTTGTACGAGGTGTTTGCCCAATGGAATGAAACCCCGGAATTGAACTCCTTTTTAATTGAAATTACCCGCGACATCTTTAAGTACATTGACCCGGAAACCAATTTGCCTCTGGTGGATGTAGTTTTAGATGCGGCAGCCCAAAAAGGCACAGGTAAATGGACAGTGGAAGCCTCTCTGGAGTTGGGGGTGGCCATTCCGACAATTGTCGCTGCTGTCAATGCCCGGATTATGTCTTCCATAAAAGAGGAACGGATGGCGGCCAGTCAACAAATTACGGGGCCCACGGGCAAATATGAGGGTGATACCCAAACCTTTATCAATAAAATCCGGGATGCCCTCTACTGCTCCAAAATCTGCTCCTATGCTCAGGGAATGGCCTTGATTGGTAAAGCCTCCCGTGAGTTATTTGGCAACAGTCTGGATCTGGGCGAAACGGCCCGGATTTGGAAAGGGGGGTGTATTATTCGGGCGGGCTTTTTGAACAAGATCAAGCAGGCCTACGATCAAAACCCAAATTTAGCGAATTTACTCTTGGCCCCAGAGTTCAAGCAAACCATTTTGGATAAACAGACGGCCTGGCGGGAGGTCTTAATTGAAGCAACTCGCTTAGGAATTTCTGTTCCCGCCTTTGGCGCATCCTTAGAGTACTTTGATAGTTATCGGCGGGCACGGCTCCCCCAAAACCTCACCCAGGCCCAGCGGGACTTCTTTGGGGCCCATACCTATGAACGCACCGATAAACCTGGCCATTTCCACACGGAATGGGTTCCTATTGAAGAAGCAAAAGGGTAAATCGTGGTGGTGGCTCAGGTGGGATGCTCTTTGGGTGTTCTGCCTGGGTCTTATCGTCATTTCTGCCAAAACTAAGACAGTCAAAACGACTACTCATTAGGGTTTCAAGTAACTTTGTGTTTGACTCCTAAGGGAAACGACTATACTCTGAGATTCGTAAAAATAGGGGGTATCTAACTCCGAAACAGGCGACTGTAAAGGGTTTCATGGCCCATCACTGCCAGGGAAAGGCCCCAACTACAATTATCCAGTTGCTCATCTTTAAGTCTAAGAATCTCTGCACAGGCCTGGGTGATGGGTTGATGTAAAGCAAGTAAGAGCCGCTGACCTTGAGTTTGCCCAAGGGGGATCAGTTTTACGCCAGCATTGATTAAGTTACTCGTCCAACTCTGGAGAAAGCCTAAGATTGCTGGCCCTAACTCAATCTGCCAGGCCCCGGCCACCCGCCCAAAGGCAACCGCAAAGTGATGAAACTCTTGGGGATTAAAATTTTGCGTCTCCGGTTCTAAATCACAAAAAAGTTGCCAGAGAGAGCGGCCCATTTGCAGGCTTTGTTGGCGTAAGGCTTCCCCATCTCGGGCCGCCGTTAACCAGTGATTCCAGGATTCAATTGAGGTAGAATCTCCCCTGACTTGGGCCTGATAGGCACGGATCACAATGGCGGCATCAACCCGAATTGCCCCAATCCTTAATTCAGCCGTGATCCAATTCTTTAACGCGTCTGCGGTGGTGATTTGTTCAGTTTGAATCAAAAACTCCAGACCCTCGGAATAGGCATAGGCTCCTACGGGTAAAGCGGGACTCGCTAATTGCAATAGTCGTAACAGTGCTTGAGAATCCACAGGCCGGAGCAAACCCTATTCCAGTGATGTAAGTAGGGCGTTGATCATCCCTTGGGCTTGATGCCAATAGCTGCCCCCAAACAAGTTGCCATGATTAAGGACGTGATAGAGGTTGTAAAGAGTTTTACGGGTTTGATACCCAACGGACAGACGCTGAACAGATTCATAGCCCTGGTAAAATTCTGCCGGAAAGCCACCAAATAGCTCCGTCATCCCTAAATCTACTTCCCAATCACCATAGTAAGGGGCCGGGTCAAAAATTACCGGTTCCCCATCCTCAGTAAAGGCAGCATTCCCACTCCAGAGATCGCCGTGAACAAGGGTGGGTTGAGGCGGGTGATTGGCTAAAAGACGGGGAATATTCCGCAGCAAGTCATCGGCATGATCTAAATGTATGCCGCGTTTGCGGGCCAACTGGAGTTGATAGCCAATTCGAGCATCTCGCCAAAAACCGGGCCAATCATCAGTCCAGGGATTAATCTGAGGGGTACTGCCGATGGTGTTGTCTTGCGCCCAACCAAACCTCTGACCACGGCCCTGACGGTGTAACTCCGCAAGATTTTGACCTAGCCGTTTCCAGGCCTGGGCCGATCCCCTACATAAGGATAGATACTCTAAAACAATAAAACTATGCCGCTCTGTTAAGCCCGTACAAATAACCTGGGGGACGCGAATCGCTTTAATCTGATGTAGGGCTTGGAGTCCGAGGGCTTCTTGGCGGAACATTAATTCCCGCTGCGGCTGATTCAGTTTGACAAAATAGCGTGACTGGCCATCCGTGAGGACATAGGCCTGGTTAATACTTCCCCCACCCACAGCCTGAGCACCAGCAGTAACAAAGGGTTGACCGATAGCACTGGCAATGGCCTGGTTAATCTCTGACCACATGAGACTGCAATGAGTGGGGACTGGCAGACAAAAAAGAACGAGAGGAGTTGGGCTTTAGTCGTCGTAAATCCGGCACTCAGCAGCTTCTGGGTTGTCATCACAATATTGCTGGAAGGAGTTTTTTGGCTCCACTTTCGCTTCCCGTTGGTGTGAGGCCTCGGCTTGAATTTCTTCAAGAGCATCCCAGGCCGCGGCACATTCCCCAGAAGTAGCTCCCGCAGTATCACAGGCAGCACGGGCTTCCAAACGGGCTTTTTCGATTTCTTGATTGATATCGCTCATAGCGTTTAATTGAATCACCTTTGACAGTATAGGCAGACAAAGCAAGTTCAATGCTGAATCCACGCAAAAGCTTTACATAAGCGAGAATTTAAGTCAGGTTTGTTGAACTCGTAGTCCTATCTTATCGCACCAGGCCGGGAGCCAGTTTCGGATTGCCACACCCCCAGCGGCAGCAGCCTTGGAGAACCCACCTATGCTCTGGTCAAGTGACTGAGGATACGACTGATAAAACAGAACTTAAGCTTGCCTGTGAGAGGGTTAAAAATGCGCTCCAAGCCTATGGAAAAGGCCTCACATCACTTAATGCAAGGACAACAGACCGATTAAAGAGGAGGGCAAGCTAGTTGTTTGAGAGACTCAGTTGACTTAAAACAGGCGCACCATACATCCCTGTTCAATGGGTTTTAAGGTTGGGTTGTCTGGAGCATCCCCCAATTGTTGATAGGCCTGGAAGCTCATCTTTTCCTGAATCGTTTCAATCATGCACGTGCAGAAGGTTGGCCCCCGATTGCTAAATCCCGGCGGAGCTTTAGTGGCAAATCTCTCTGTACAGTCAGTGATAAAGCTTTGTACGGCTTCGTCTGGGTAGGTTTCAGCTATGGCGGGAGATGGAATCAGAAAAGCTATCGAAAACATGGGCAGGGTCAGGACATACTTCATTAATGTCTGACTCCCATGGGTTGAGGCACAGCGAACTGACTCAGAATTTTTTCTGCCATTTGGGGCGGGGTTAACCCTAACTCTGCTTTCGATTGATCGGCTGTGGCGTGTTCAACCAGAAGATCAGGAACACCAAGGCGCAGGATAGGCACTAGGACTCCGGCATCTTGGCAAGCTTCCAGTATCGCTGACCCGAATCCCCCCGGCAAACAGCCCTCTTCTAAGGTGACGACCCGTTTAATTTGACTGGCTAGGGGAATAATTAACTCCGTATCCAGGGGCTTGGCAAAGCGGGCATTGACCACCGTGGCCTGGAGACTATGCTCACCGAGAATTTCGGCCACCTGCATGGCGGGATACACCATCGAACCATAGGCTAGGAGCAAAAGATCATCCCCCTGCCGTAAAAGTTCACCTTTACCAATGGGCAGTTCTTCCCAGCCTTCTTCCATCAACGGCATTCCATAACCATTCCCGCGAGGGTAGCGCATGGCAATCGGCCCACTGGTGTAATTGATCCCCGTAACGAGCATTTGCTGGAGTTCCGCCTCATCTTTGGGGGCCATCAAAACCATATTGGGCAAGCAGCGGAGATAGGCAATGTCATACATCCCTTGGTGAGTTGGCCCATCGGCTCCAACAATCCCCGCCCGATCCATACAGAAAAAGACGGGTAGGTTTTGGATACAGACATCGTGAACAATCTGATCAAAGGCCCGTTGTAAAAACGTCGAGTAAATGGTGATGACCGGGCGCATTCCACTTGCCGCTAACCCCGCCGCCATCGTCACCGCGTGTTGTTCAGCAATCCCCACATCAATATATTGATCGGGCAGGTTTTTCTGCAGAATATCCAGGCCTGTGCCCGTGGCCATGGCTGCTGTGATCCCTAAAATGCGGGGATCATTTTCGGCTAATTTGGTCAGGGTATCCCCAAAGACTTTGGAATAGCTGGGGGGCTTGGGTTTGCTAGAGGGTTTGGCTTTCCCAGTGGTCAGGTCAAAAGGGTTTTGGGCATGGTAGCCAACTTGATCCTTTTCGGCGATGGCATAGCCTTTCCCTTTCGTGGTCGCCACATGGACAAGGACGGGGCCGACAATTTGGTGGGCGCGATTAAAGGTATTGATTAATTCTTCAATGTTATGACCATCCACGGGCCCGATGTAGGTAAAGCCCAGTTCCTCAAAGACTGCTCCCACTTTTGGCACCGCAAGGCGTTTCATCCCCTCTTTAATGCTGCCGGTGAAGGAATGATCCACAAAGGGAAGTTGCTTCAGTTGATCGTTGAGGTTATCGGCAATAAATTGGACTTCCGGAGAAAGACGAATTTTGTTCAGGTAACGGGGGATCGCGCCAACATTGGGAGAAATGGACATCTCATTGTCATTGAGTACCACCATTAAGTTGGTTTGGGGTAAATGTCCAGCGTGGTTGATTGCTTCTAGGGCCATGCCCCCCGTCAAGGCTCCATCTCCAATAATGGCCACAACTTTGTAGTTTTCCCCTTGGTGATCGCGAGCGAGGGCCATTCCCAATGCCGCTGAGATACTGGTGGAAGCATGGCCAGCCCCAAAGTGATCAAAGGAACTTTCTTTGCGATTGAGATAGCCGGCGATCCCATTTTTCTGGCGTAGGGTTGCAAAGTTGTTAAACCGGCCGGTGACCATTTTGTGGGGATAGGCCTGGTGTCCCACATCCCAGACAACCCGATCCTTCTCAAAATCTAAGGTTTGATAGAGAGCTAAGGTCAGTTCTACGACCCCCAGGCCTGGGCCGAGATGCCCCCCCGTAGCAGCAACCGTTTCTAAGTGCTTATCGCGGATTTGGCAGGCAACCTGTTTGAGTTGAGCAATAGATAAACCATGAAGTTGGTTCGGATGGGTGAGATCACTCAGTTGCATAGTGCCAAGGCCTCGAAAAGAATCAGTAAAGGGTAGAGCAATTTTAGTAGTTACCGAAACCAATGAGGAAGTTCGGGAAACGACTGCGACAATTATCACCTTATCAAAACTCCGGGGTATCGAACTTTGCTGGGCGAGTCTCTCAGTCAATCTCTAACTTTTCCCCCCTAAGCTCTTTCAACTGTCAGTGCCAGCGGAAATGAAAATAATGACAATACTGACTTAAGGCAGGAGGGTTCTAAGGAACTAGGCGGAAAAGAGGACGGCCCTTCCTTGACCTAGTTGCACTAACAGAGTGGGTATTTCGCCACTGGCCCCGATATAGGCTCTGCAAAATTAGACTGAGGCATCCATAAAAGTCTGGGGAGTAAAGGTACCATGCAGGCCATAGGGGATATGGTGCTTCAGGTGTAATCGAGCTAGGGGGCCCTGACGGACGTTGGCTGCATCTAGAATCACGAGATCGGATTTTTGCCGACTGGCTTCATAGGTCAAAACCAATAACCAACCCGCGGTTTCTTGGCTGGCTGAGTCCTCAGGATTGATTCGAGTTGGGTCGGGGACAAAAACTGGCTCGGTGACGAATCCCCGTAGGGCCGCACTCCAAAATTCTTGCGTTTGGGTTTCTAGATCAAGTCGCAAAATACCTTGGAGGGGGGCGTTACCAGTGGGATTGTCGGCGGCGGCCGTGTAGAGATAACGGTAGGGTTGACCAACATAGTTGGGGTGCAGACAGGGAAACTCACAACAGCGGGGATCAAGTTGGTTCATGGTGACGGCTTGACTCGTTTTGTTGATCCGGATCCGCCACAGTTGTCCGGGAGGAAGGCTGGCAAAATCCACCTGGCGGTAGTCGGTGTCGCTATCCAGGCCGGGGAAACTCTCATAACAAATGGAGTCCACAACAATGTCATCCCCGAGTTCAAAGGCATTGGCATGGTGGAAGACAAAGCAGGCGGGCATGGTGAAGTGTAAAGGGGTTCCACCTGACCGAGGTAAGAGCCAAATGTGGGTGGGGTTTTGGGGGTTAAAGCTTAAGCATTCAGCGGCCCCTTTGAACCCTAATAGGTAGGGAATTGGGTTGAGTTGGACAGGGTTTTGGAAAAAGATGCCGTAGTTGGGGGTAAGGGCAAAGTCATGGATAAAGGCAAACCCAGGAAAACTGTAGTCCTGCTGCGAGACACAAGTCCCATCCAAGGCAAACTCAAACAGGCGGGCGGCGGTGGTTAGTCCTGGTTTGAGGGAGAAGTTAACGAGCCGCTGTTGCTGGGGATCAAGGCGAGGGTGGGCGGCAAAGGCATCTCCGGGTTTCAGCAGGCCATCTAAGTTAATTTCGCCCAAGGTTTCCAGGGTGGCCGGATTGAGTTGATAGGGCCAAGCGGCTTCCCAAAGAGCTAAAAGTTTCGCGCCCCAATAGATAACCTGGGTATTGGCAATATTTTTCAGCTTCATATCAAAAAAATTGTTCAGCCAGCCACCGGGTTTAGGCGTGCCAAAGACCCCCCGATAGAGAATTTTTCCTGCCCGTTGCTCGGCCTGGTAGCCAGTGGTTTGGACATAGCGATTCCGAAAATGCACCCGCCCATCCTTAAAGGTAAAGGCACAAATCATCCCATCACCATCAAAGGGATGTTTGAGGGCTACACCGCCAATGTCCAAGAGTCCCGGCCCATTCCGAAATAATGTGCCAACCAGGCCGGCGGGAATCTCACCTGTCACCTCATCAATCCAGTAGTCATACTCATCTGGGAGTGAACGAGTTCCCCCTTGCCAATCTGTCAGGCTATAGGTCGGTATATTCGCTGGGGCCTGGGGGTTTAGAGTTGGAATCATAATGGCATTTGGGGCAGGTTGGAGGAGAGGATGGTCGCTGAATTGTTTTATTGTAACGAATTGTAACCGGACTTTAACAATCTTAGATCTAATACAGGATTTAACCCAGAGGCAGGTTAGACCAGTTAATAGGGGAGGAGTTAGTTAACGCTCAAAGTGGTCTGAGGCTTCAGGCCTGGAGGAAGGCAAGAATTTGTCGAAATTTCTTGATTTTCCCAGCTAAATCAAAGCCTAATTTCTGATCAATTTGGACCACTTACTAATGGCTTAATGTGTAGGCTCAAGCTTTTTAGGCGAGGAAAACATTAGATTTCAATTGAGATTAATTACTAATAGTCCTGTTGAGCCTTCTTGGGTCTATTAACGGTTAGTTGGACTCTAAAACGGGATTACCTACTGGCCAAGGTTTCTTGTCTGCCTCACCAACCTCTGATCAGACCTTAAATCCCCCTGACTGAGATGCTGAACTGGAAAACCTCAACTGGCATAGGACAATTAAGGGGACATTGCAGAAAAATGTTAAGCAATCATCAAGTTTTTCCAGATTTCCTTGACGCAACCCAGCCAGGCTACTTAGAATCACCCTAGTTAGTCAGTCCTTAAAAATTTATGCAAAATTCAGTATTCATTTTTTAGTCTATGTTTACTGGATTTCGTGATTGCCTTGATGTTAAGCAGGTAATTTAAGGGTTCGGCCGGGTTTCTCTCGGCCGGTTAACGATCTTGCTTTGGTGAATTTGTTTAGGAGTCAATCTATGTTAAATCTACGTCATCATCTTTTGGCCGCCCTGGCCCTGGGCACATTAGCCCCAGCATTTTTACCCTTGACAGTAACAGCCGCCCCCAAAGCAGTCCGAGGTGTGATTACTAGTATAGATGGGGATAATTTCACCTTGAAACAGCCTTGGGGCGAAGAAATTACGGTTGTGATTGATGGCAAGCGGCGGCGCTGTGGCAGGGGGCCCTTTGAAGTGGGAACGGATGTAGCCATTATTCTTTTCCCTGATGTAACTCCTCTCACGGCTCAGCGTCTTTGCACTCGAATTGTGCCAGCCCCTCCCTATGTCGCTGTCCAACCCATTAAAGTTCCCATGACTAGCGCGCCCCCGGCCCCAGTTTCTCGGCCAATTCCCGCGCCTGCGCCGGCCCCTGTCACTGCTCCTCCCGCGACAATTTTGTATTGATCGCCGTTAATTTCAAGGCCATCAGTTAGTGTAGGACGTGGAGTGGATATCGTGAAGTGGTTATGCGGTGGAATTGTTGCAGTCGCTTGGGGGATTTTATCTCTTCCGGCTAGAGCAACTCCCGTGGATTACGTTGCCAGTCAAAGGGGCCTGGGGGAAACCTCAATACCTATGACTGGCCTGGCTTTGCTCGAATTACCGCCCCTGCAGGAATCCACTCCTTTTTTACCTGATTTAGAGCGAAAAATTGTTCTAAAACTCCGAGAACGGCGGGTTTATCTCTACGTTGGTGAACAAGTCCAGGCCAGTTATCCGGTGGCGGTGGGTAAACCGGGCTGGGAAACCCCTACGGGGATGTTTAAGGTCATGCATATGGTCAAAAATCCGACCTGGAAAAATCCCTTTAATGGCACTGTTGTTCCCCCTGGTCCCGCAAATCCCCTCGGTGATCGTTTAATCGTCTTCACCCCAATTGGAAATAAGGGCTATGCTGGGTTTCATGGCACCACTAATGAGTCCTTGATTGGCCAGGCAGTCTCCCACGGCTGTGTCCGCATGAAAAATAATGATATTCGGGCCTTTTTTGAAGCTGTGGAACTAGGAACGCCCGTGATTGTCAAGCCCTAGATCAACTCAACTGGGGATTGTGGGCTAAAAACTAGACCATTTCTCTCAAGCTGTAGTCCATTTCAAAATACCGTTTAGGTTCTCATAACCTTTATGACCTATTGCCTGGGCATCGTAACGCAGTATGGCTTAGTAATGGCGGCTGACTCTCGAACGAACGCTGGGGTAGATTATATTTCCACTTATCAGAAGTTGTTCGATTTTACTGTTCCCGGCGAGCGGGTGATCCTGTTGGCAACGGCGGGTAATTTGTCCATGACCCAAGAAATCTTGACGATTTTACGTCGGGATCTGCGGGCTCAGGCCGATGTAAGTTTGCACACCTTGCCCAATATGTACGAAATTGCCCGCTATGTGGGATCAAAGGTGCGCCAAGTGATTGAAACCCACCGGGCCTGGTTGCAGCAGGACAAAATTGACTATCAATGCTCTTTTTTGCTGGGGGGGCAGATTCGGGGTGAAGAAACCTGTTTGTACTTAATTTACAGCCAAGGTAATTTTCTCCAGGCCACGCCGGAAACGCCATTCCTCCAGATTGGGGAGACTAAATATGGTAAACCCATCCTAGACCGAACCTTAAGCTACGACACTCCCATTGAAGCAGCAGCTAAATATGCCCTGCTGTCCCTCGACTCCACGATGAAATCGAATATTTCTGTCGGCCCACCCCTGCACCTGATTAAATATGCGGCCAACAGTTTCTTGATTAAGCATCGGGTGGAGTTAGTGTTGCGGGATCCGTTCCTGATCAAAATCCGCAAATATTGGGAAGCGTCTTTACGCCACGCTTTTGAAGGAATGCCTGCGATTGAATGGCAGGAGGGAGAATTTGCTGATGTTGCGCTCTTATCCGCCCCTGCGCCAGACATTTCTACTCCTGTAGTTGAATAAAATCTGCAAACATCACGGGTTCAAGGGAGGACATCCAGCCCTAGACTCAGCCCAAATGAATTAAAATCACTCCTTGACCCCAAGCTAAGACCCTTGAGCCAGGCCTGGGGGATGGGATTTGCCCGGCCTTTTCCCTTAAATTGAGATTAGAGTCGCATTGCAACTATTCGACTGGGTCACATTGCAACTAGAAGTTAGGAGAACCCCCCATGAGTGCTGATGTCCAAGCCAAAATTGACAGCCTGGTAAAATCCAACAAAATTATGGTGTTTATGAAGGGGTCAAAGTTAATGCCCCAATGTGGGTTTTCAAACACGGCGGTACAAATCCTCAATAGCCTGGGTGCGCCCTTTGAAACCTTTGATGTGCTGGCTGATTATGAAGTTCGTCAAGGGATTAAGGACTATTCCAACTGGCCGACGATTCCCCAGATTTATATCAATGGTGAATTTGTCGGTGGCTCGGATATCTTAATTGAGTTATACCAAAAAGGTGAACTCCAAGAGATGGTGGCTGTGGCCTTAGCCTCTTAAGGGTCAACAGTGGTAGCAATTGTCTTGAGACGATACAGATAATGGGCGGGTTGTTGAAAGTTCCAGGCCGGATGTTGGCAGGATTTACAGCTGCATTTCGTGGCCTGGGGTTTATTGCGCGGCATCGGCTTTGGGGGTATCTGGTTTTACCAGCTTGTTTGAGCTTTGCCCTAGGCTTGGGGTTATTAGTGGGCAGTATTTGGCTCGTTCGTCATGGCTTGGCCCCTTTGACTGTGGGCTTAAACCCCGCCTGGTTGACTGTCTATGATGTTCTGACCCAAATCATTGCGGTCTTGGTGGCCCTGTTTTTAACCTTAATTGGCTACCAGGCCCTGCTGCCCCTGCTGGTGATTCCTTTTTTGGGGCCGCTGCTCAATCAAACAGAAATTATTTTGACCGGCCAGGCCGTGGAAGTGGGTTGGCAGCGGGATATGAAAAATGCCTTAGTGGGGATTTGGTTTGCTTTGCGGGATACGGGACTACAGCTACTCTGCCTAGGGTTCTCCCTATTTTTGGGGCCGGGACAGCCAATATTTATGGTGGTGATCAATAGCTACTTTCTGGGGCGGGGCAGTTTTGATTATTTATTAGAGAAGCATAATTCGACCCTCCGCCAACGCCAGCAGCAAACTCGTCAATTATGGCCGGAAATCCAAGGCCTGGGATTAGCGCAAGTGGTGGGATTATTATTGCCAATTGTGGGAATTTTGTTAGTACCAGCTAGTGGCCTGGTGGGGGCTGCACTCTTGTTTTATCAAGCTCAACTTCCCTTTTCCCCCAAGATACCGGAGCTTAACGCCTCTCAGAGAACCTAATCCCAACCGAGATGGCGCATCAGCTTTTCAACAAAATTGGTGTAAACCATGCCGCTCTGAAACTCTGGGGTTTCTAGGATCTTTTGATGGAAATTAATCGTTGTCGGTAGTCCGGTAATGGCACATTCCCGTAAGGCGCGCCTCATCCGCCGAATGGCACTGGCCCGATCCGGCCCCCAGACAATGAGCTTACCAATTAAGGAATCATAATAGGGGGGAATTTCATAGTCCGTATAAACGTGGGAGTCCATCCGCACTCCGGGGCCACCTGGGGGTAAATAACCGTTGATCCGGCCGGGATGGGGGCGAAAATTCCGCTCTGGATCCTCAGCGTTAATCCGACATTCAATGGCATGGCCAGTCAATTTAACATCATCTTGACGCAGGTTGAGACGCTCCCCTTGGGCAATCCGAATTTGCTCGGCAATAATGTCCAGGCCAGTCACCATTTCCGTCACTGGATGTTCGACTTGGATACGGGTATTCATCTCCATAAAGTAGAAGTTATCACTGCCATCCAATAAAAATTCAATCGTTCCCGCCCCGACATAGTGGATGGCTTTGGCGACACGCACGGCGGCCTGGCCCATTTTTTGGCGCAATTTTGGGGTTAAGGCGGGGCTAGGAGCTTCTTCTAACAGCTTTTGATGACGGCGTTGAATCGAGCAATCCCGTTCGCCTAGGTGGATGACATTGCCATAGCTATCGGCCAAAATCTGAAACTCAATGTGGCGGGGATTTTCAATAAATCGCTCCAAGTAAACCCCTGGATTGCCAAAGGCTGCCTCGGCTTCCCCTTGAGCGGCGGCCAACAGGCGACTGAGATCTTCCGGGGCCCGAACTAAACGCATCCCCCGCCCGCCCCCCCCGGCTGTGGCTTTAATCATCAAGGGATAGCCAATCTTCCCAGCTACGATTTGGGCCATGACTTCATCGGTAATTAGCCCTTCACTACCAGGAATGGTCGGCACGCCACAGGATTTCATGGTGGTTTTAGCGGTGGATTTATCGCCCATGGCCTGCATTGCGGCGGGTGAGGGGCCAATAAAGGTAATTTGGTGATCAGCGCAAATTTCGGCAAAGCGGGAGTTTTCGGCAAGAAACCCATACCCTGGATGAATGGCCGTGGCGTTACGGGTGAGGGCAGCAGCAATGATGTTGGGAATGTTTAAATAACTGCGATTACTCGGTGGTTCCCCAATACAGACCGCTTCATCGGCGAGTTGAACATGGAGGGCATGGCGATCCACTGTGGAATGGACGGCAACGGTGGCAATTCCCATCTCTTCACAGGTGCGTAAGATCCGTAGGGCAATTTCCCCCCGATTAGCAATTAAGATTTTCGAGAACGCCATGGTGAATCCAAAGGTGAGCAACCCCTAATGCTATCATTTCACGATTGAGTTCCATGATCATTCTCTCTAAGCCTCAAGACCCAGAATTTAGATTCCCCAGGCCTCGTAAAGGGATAAAATTATTGCCAAATCATTTCTTGATGTGTAGTGTTAATAGTCTCAAGCTAACAAGGCTAGACTGGAAAAAACCTGATGAACACACTGCTTAGGGGGCTTACTGGTTGGGAAATATTTGTGTAAGTCCACAGGTTAGGCGGAAATGGAGCTAAGACCGAGAAGCAGTCAAGCAACCCCTTGGAGGGTGACAGATGATCAGAAAAGTATCATGTTTAACTAGGAAGCCCGTGACGAGGATTGAACTCGTGACCTCACCCTTACCAAGGGTGTGCTCTACCACTGAGCCACACGGGCCTGGATTATTAAAATAACATACTTACAGAATCAGTTTGTAGTTTTTTAGCTCACTAAGCCTGTCTAAGCTAAGTTTTACCCTGTAGCCTCCGTTATTCTCAAGTTTCTAATCAGATTAGTCTCCATGCCAATTCTTTCATCTGCGGCAAACCCTGAACCAATCCCCAATTTACTCCAGGCCAGGCCACTCCCTGAGGATAGTGCCAGTCGCCCTGAAGAAAAGATCCGCCCCCAATCGTTAGCTGAATATGTTGGACAAGGGGAATTAAAGCAGGTGCTAGATATTGCGATTCAAGCGGCCAAGTCACGCCAAGAATACCTGGATCACTTGTTGTTGTACGGCCCCCCAGGCCTGGGAAAAACCACCATCGCTTTAATTTTGGCCGTAGAAATGGGAGTTACCTGCAAAGTTACCAGTGCCCCAGCCTTAGAACGGCCGCGGGATATTGTCGGTCTCCTTGTTAACTTAAAGCCAGGGGATATTCTGTTTATAGATGAAATACATCGCCTCAGCCGCATGACCGAGGAGTTACTCTATCCCGCCATGGAAGATTTTCGTCTAGACATCACCATTGGTAAAGGTCAGAGTGCCCGGAGTCGGAGCTTGCCGTTACAACGCTTTACCCTGGTCGGTGCAACAACCCGCGCCGGGGCTTTAACATCGCCCTTACGAGATCGCTTTGGACTGATTCAACGTTTACGTTTTTATAATCCTGAGGAGTTAAGCCAAATCATTAACCGCAACGCCCAAATTTTGCAGGCAACTATCACCCCTGAGGCCTGTTTAGAGATTGCTCGCCGGGCCCGGGGAACGCCGCGTATTGCTAATCGCCTGCTGAAGCGAGTCCGGGATTATGCGGCCGTTAAATATCAGGGCAAGATTACGGATCTGATTGCTCAGGAGGCATTGGAACTTTTTAATGTTGACCCCAAGGGGCTAGATTGGACAGATCGCCGCCTACTAACTGTTTTAATTGAAACCTATCGAGGTGGGCCAGTGGGCTTAGATGCTTTGGCCGCTGCAACGGGAGAAGATGCTCAAACGATTGAGGAGGTTTATGAGCCTTACCTGATGCAAATTGGCTACCTGCAACGGACACCCCGTGGACGGATGGCAACACCCCAGGCCTGGCAGCATTTGGACTATCAATTTCCTGGCGAACAGTTACCTTTGTTGGATATTTAGTAGCTTGGCAGCCCCACGATAATTTAACCCATCAAAAATATAGCCTGACAGAAATTGTTCTAGACAAGGGAGAATATTGAAAGCTTCTCGATGTGGATGGGGGAGCTATGGTGACAACTGGGTTCTTACTTATTTCTGTTTCCCCTGTCATGGGTCATGGTAAATGGCTAATTCACTCCCAATGATTACCCCTGAACAGCCTGATTTTTGGCCGCAGATGGTGGACTTTTGCCAGGCCCTGACGGAACGGGTAGGGACTACGTTACTCAAGGAGTTTAGCCAAGTTCAACGGGAACAAAAGGCCGATGGGAGTTTGGTAACCTCTGGAGATCGCTGGGCTGACCAAGAATTAACTGAGGCGATTCAAAGGGCATTTCCGGATCACGGCATCCTCAGTGAAGAAGGCAACCCTATTTTTCCCGCCGAGGACTGGGCCTGGATTATTGATCCAATTGATGGGACGACTAATTTTGCCCACGGTTTGCCCATTTGGTGCGTGGCGTTAGCACTTTGTTACAAAGGGTATCCTGTCTTTGGCTATGTGGCAGTTCCCCCCTTAGGGCAAAACTTTCATGGTTTTTGGCAGGCTCCCAATTATGCCGATGGGGCGTTTTTGAATGGTCAACCGATCCAGACAAGCTCTGCTTCACCCGGCCCCCAGGAGTTCTTCAGTTTATGTGCCCGGAGTACCGCCGTGATTAGCCAGGCCAGCCTTAGCCATCTTGGCCCTATCCCCGCGAAGATAAGAATGTTAGGTTCAGCCAGTTACAATTTTCTGACCGTAGCTGCTGGTTTTACCTTGGGTGCTGTAGAAAAAACACCCCAAATCTGGGATATTGCCCCGGCCTGGCCGATTGTTAAGGCGGCAAATGGTGCAGTGATTTGGCTCGATCAGGCGCAACTTTTTCCCCTAACTCCAGGCCAGTCTCTAAGCAATCAACCCCATCCAACTCTGATGGCTGCTAACCCCAACATTGGCAACGATTTCTTACCTTGGCTAAACTGTCTTGTCCATTAACCTGATGTAAGTGAGCCAGAAACAATGATGTTGGAGTCTAATGTAATTGTTGGGCTGCTCAATGTCGCAGTAGGGGTTTATATTTTGAGATCAACCACAAAAAGATTGAATATTAAGGAGAATCCAAGGAACGATCAAGATTGCTTTTAATGGGAAGCCTAACAATCTTGCACCCCGAAGTATTTTCTTTTCGTTTTAAGTCCTCAAATATTGCTCGAAGATCGTAGTTAAAAGACTTAGCGTATTCTTCTGGATACTTATGAATTTCAGCAACGATCTCATCTTCATTTATACATGATTCAACCTTTAAGCTTCCATTTCTACATCTGATTTCAATATTTTATACATATATCTAAAATAAAGATTCAGATGAAACCCAATTCTCAGTTAACAGGCCTGGGACTCGACAAAACTCAGAGAAAATATTCGTGATCAGCGTTAGACCTGCACTCCTGGCCTGGACACTCATTGAGAAAGTCATCACTGGCTACAGGCCCCATCCAAGAAAAAACTATCCCAAACCGCATCAACTGGGGCAATAATCCGCTCTTGTCCGTGAACTCGAATGTTGACCTCTGTGACGGATTTATCAAACTGAACACCCTTGGGCAAATAAACGGCTTGATTCTAATTTGTTGTAAAAATTTTGCTTCTCACCATATTAGTCCTCCCAAATCTTATGCTCCAGGCCAAACATCTGACTAAATCTCAGGGCAATCACATCACTGCCTTAACTCTAGCTCTCACCTAGATCAATATTTTTCTGAATGGGTAGTTTAACAATCTTACGTCCCGAAGCATCCTGTTTTCGTTTTAAGTCCTTAAATATTGCTTGAAGATCATAATTAAACGACTTAGCGTATTCTTCCCGATACTTATGAATTTCTGCAACAATCTCATCTTTTTTATACATGATTCAATCTTTAAGACTCGACTTGTATAAGCTTATGTAGCAAACAGTAATATTTTAAAATAGCTAATTAGCTATTGCTCTTTAAGGACTATCTACCAAATCTACTTGTGCTAGATGCATCAGAGTATTAATTTGCTCAGAAGCTGTTATTGTCTTACCATTTATCCAATCAGACGGGGGAATATCAGGATTTAGCTTTCCAAACTTTTGAAGGCAATGGGAGTAAGCAATAGCAGCCTGGATTCTATAGCTTCCAATAAATTTCCCCTCATTCCCCATAAACGACCATTTGATAATTCTTTGCTGGATGCCGTTTAAAAGTGTTATGGCTAGTTCTTCAAAATCATGAATAGTTAAGTCAAAATGGTATTGATCAGCCGGAGAGAAATCTAAATTATTTTCAGGCGTAGATTTAAAATTAGTAGTTGTAGGAAGATAAGATGTTGGAATAATTAAAGACCCACGTGTACAATGAGATTTTCGTTTAGAACCTCTATCCGAACGAAAATTTTGTTGAGATATGCCCTCTGCCATAACAGCAAAAGCATGTCCATAATCTAGAGGATCAAGAGTATCTGAGCTATAGACTGATATTCCTGAATCTACTCCGTCAAAAACACATTGAATGACTCTATTAATAAGTTCATTATTCCAATTTTGATTTGAACAATTAATTGTTTCGTTAATTATAGTAATGAAGTCAACACGGTTTCTGCAAAGACGAATCAGATTTTCAGGATGATTCTCCCCGGACTTTGAGATTCTAGCTTTCTTAAAATATTTATTGAATTGCAGTAATAAATCAAGAAGTGAAGCCATTTTTAACTCAGTAGTTCACTTATGCCCTTAATAAGATGTGAGTGAGGCAATTCTTGAGTAGAAAGGGCTTGAGATAGACAATTCTTGCCCATGGTTCCACCGCATGTAAGCAGAAAAACGGCTGCCGTTTGAGCTAAACGTTTATCAGTTGAATTCAAAAATAAACTTACGGTGGAAAGTAAAAGTTCATTAGTAGTTGAAAATTCTGCATCACTCAAGGCAGACAATAGAACTCGCTTACTAATTAAAGGTATATTTTTAATATATGTGGAAATTAATGAATGATATTCATTTGAAGCTTTTATTAGCCACTCTGCCACTAAAATTGATATATCATATAACACCTTTTCTTCCTCTTGTTCTCGGAAAAGCCTACCAAGATATTCTCTAATTACAATGGAGATATTGCGTGGAAATAGAAAATCGATAAAATTAGTTGAAGGAGATGTAGACGTTCCTGTTTCTTGCAAGCATTGAAACTTTGCAACATCTCTGCCTACAAAAAACTGACGAACAGCTTCATTTTGAAGTAAGTCTCTACTAATTGAGGCTTGATTAGCTAAGGCTTGACAAAATCTTTCAAATGTTGTGGATTTGTCATCAGTAAGTGTTGGTGAGAAAATTAAAAAAGGCACTTTACCGTAGAGCTTATCTTGATTTTCACGAGACGGATTGTGGTTGAAGGGCTTGTTGTAGCTTTGCCGTGATACACCAGCGGAAGAAGTTGCCTGCTTCTCTGTTAAATCTATCGAGGGAATCAGTAGCATTGCTTATCTCCGTAATATTTTCAGTATAAAAATCAGCATCTATTAAATACCCTAATTCTTCAGATTCTTCTTTCCGAGCAAGACCATATCGAACTCGCAAAGCTGCATCTGCATAGTCAAGTCGACAGGCAAAACCCGAAAGTGCTTCAGTAAAATCCTGTTCTGGCAAGTTATCATCTATGAAGATACCCAATATAGCAGGCTGAAGTAAGTTTCGCCATGGTTCATTCATTAACTCGAGTTCAGAACGAACAATAAAATCCTGATAGCGCAAACCAATTCTTGTGAAATGAGTTGGAGAATAATGCTTAACTAATATATCAGTTGCATAAAATAAACGAGATTTAAAGTCTCCCCAATTTTCATACCGTAAAGTTGAAAGAGCTAAGAAATCACTTGATAAAACAAGCTTCCAACACCCATCCTTATCGATAAATTCATAACTCAAGCCTTGATTCATTAATATAAGAGATGAGCCTGCCTGAGGACTTGATAAAACTGGAAATTCTACAGGACGAGGAGAATTAAGTGTTGGATACTTGGAACGGATTTCTTCCTGGAAATTCACCGGAGCTTCAGTCTCAATCCGTAGAATTTTAGGAAAGCGAAGCTGACAAATAACCTCTGCTAGAGGATTCTTATCGTAGCTAACACGTTGAGACTCAGGAAACTTCATGGCGATATCAACGAAATATTCTTAATCTACTTAACCGAAAATATTTTTGCAAAAATCATATTCTTGCTATAACCACGATGCTTTCAGTTATGGATATATTCAAGTAGGAATTTTATGGGTTTCTGCTTGATGTTGATTTTTATTTTGATAAATTCAAATTTTGGCCTCAGTTCCTGGAAGTTGCATGGTATACAAAATGACTACGCCAAAGGATAAGTTCTCTGGTTCAGATAGAAATCCTACCATGGCGACTACTCCCATGCTAACTTTTTCTCCTTTGTCTGATATTGATCGATTTTTCGCCTGTAGCTCAACGGTGGCTCTCAAGGTCAAGGGGATGCGATGTGGCGGCTGTGTGGCCAATGTTGAAAAGCAACTGATGCAGCAACCGGGGGTAACTTCAGCGGCGGTTAATCTTGTCACAGCAACGGCAATGGTGGCCTATGAACCAAAAACCATTCAACCCCAGGCCCTTGCGGATCATCTCACCCAGGCCGGATTTCCTACCGAGGTTTTAAGCAGCGATCTCCCGATTACCCAAAGCCTTTTAGATGTCAGCGAATCCAACAGCCACACCGATGTTATTTTTGCCTTTCCCCATACCGATTTAATTCTAGCCATCGTTTTCCTGCTCCTCTCTGGGGTGGGTCATGTTCAAGATTGGTTAGGTCTGTCGCTGCATCATGTTCCGGGCTTACACATTCTCCACACCATGGCTTGGCATTGGGGCCTGGCAACCTTGGCATTGATCGGGCCAGGCCGGGGCATTATTCGCGATGGCTGGCAAAGTTTGTGGCGGGGCAATCCAACCATGAACACCCTGGTCGGCCTGGGGGCGGTGTCGTCCTATGTCGCTAGTGTGATTGCCTGGCGAGTACCCGGTCTGGCCTGGGAGTGTTTTTTCGATGAGCCGGTGATGATTATTGGTTTTATTCTTTTGGGACGCACCCTAGAACAACGGGCGAGAAACAAGGCCAGCCAAAGTTTACGATCTCTCATTGCCCTCCAACCTGCCCTAGCCCAATGGGTTGCAAATCCAGATCGGACGGATGGGGTAACAATTCCAGTAGCTCAGGTTCAAATAGGGGATTGGTTGCGGGTGTTGCCAGGGGATAAATTACCTGTGGATGGGGTGGTCGTCCGAGGCGAAACCTTTGTGACTGAGGCTGTGTTAACCGGAGAAGCACGACCCATTGCTAAAGTTCCGGGGGATACGGTCATGGCGGGCAGTTTGAACCAGGCCAGTGCGATCACAATCCAGGCCACGGCTTGCGGCAACGATACCCTTTTGGGGCAAATTCTCACTCTTGTCACCCAGGCCCAGACCCGGAAAGCTCCAATCCAACGACTGGCGGATTTAATTGCCGGATATTTCACCTATGGCGTGTTGGTCTTAGCGGCGGTGACGATTGGCTTTTGGTGGGGCCTGGCTCCGACGCTTTTGGGAATTGCTGGGGGAACAGCGGCCTTACTGTTGGGTTTGAAATTGGGTATGGCGGTCTTGGTGGTGGCTTGTCCCTGTGCCTTGGGTTTGGCGACTCCAACGGCAATTTTAGTGGGAACCAGCTTGGGGGCAGAACAGGGCCTCTTGATTCGGGGTGGGGATGTTTTAGAAACCCTGCATCGCTTAACCACGGTTGTCTTTGACAAAACTGGCACCCTGACTTGGGGCAAATTAACGGTACAAAACAGTATTCCCTTGGCGAACTTGGATGAAACTGAACTCTTACAATTAGCGGCTAGTCTGGAACAAAATTATCGTCATCCCATCGCCCAGGCCCTGTTAAGTGAAGCCAAAGATAAAAACATTACCTTACTCCCAATCACTGAAACTGAATCCATTCCTGGCCTGGGAATTAAAGCCGTTTGGAATGAGCAAGTGTTACGAGTCGGCAGCTTGGCCTGGTTAGCAAAAGAAGGATTGAAAGCTGAGACTCTTGAGGATCAAAATCAACAGAACTTGAGTGTGATTGGAATTGGCCTGGATCAAAAACTGATTGGTTTAATTGCCCTGGAAGATCAACTGCGCTCTGATGCGGTTCAAACCCTAGAGAAACTGAAAGAAATAGGTCTGGAGATTCAAGTTTTAACAGGCGATTCAGAAACAGCAACCCAAGCAATTTTAGAACCACTCAATTTAAAGAAAACTCAAATCCAAACCCAACTCTTACCCACTGAAAAAGTGGCCTGGATTGAACAGCAAAAAGCGGCCGGAAAAGTCATCGCGATGGTTGGAGATGGGACGAATGATGCACCTGCTTTGGCTGGGGCCGATGTGGGAATTGCCTTAGCCAGTGGCACCGATGTGGCTCTCGAAACTGCTGGCATTGTCCTCACCCATAACCGTTTAGCCGATGTCGTGGCAGCAATTAAACTCAGTCGAGCGACATTTTCTAAAATTCAACAAAACCTGGCCTGGGCCTGTGGCTATAACCTGATTGCAATTCCGGTGGCGGCGGGTGTGTTGTTACCCGTTTGGCAGATTAGTTTGACCCCAGGCCTGGCAGCAGCGTGTATGGCTCTCAGTTCAATTTCTGTCGTAGCCAATGCCTTACTCTTGAGAAAAGAGTATCACCGCCCCCAGCCCTAACCCATGAGCATTCCCACCGCTACACTTTTAGTTTCTTGTCCAGATCAACGGGGCCTGGTGGCCAAACTTTCCCAATTTATTTATAGCAACGGCGGTAATATCATCCATGCCGATCACCACACCGATGCCCAGGCCGGCCTGTTTTTAACCCGCTTAGAGTGGCAACTCGATGGGTTTCATCTCCCCCGTGAACTGATCGGCCCCGCATTCCAGGCCATTGCCCAACCCCTCCAGGCCCAGTGGCAGTTGCATTTTTCTGATGTCCGGCCCCGCCTGGCCATTTGGGTGAGCAAGCAAGATCATTGCTTATTAGATTTAATTTGGCGATACCAGGCCGGGGAATTACCCGCCGATATTGTTTGCATCATCAGTAACCATTCCACTTGCCAGGCCCTTGCGACTCAGTTTGAAATTGACTATCACTATTTACCCATTACCCCGAAAAATAAAGCCGAACAGGAAGAACGGGAACTAGAACTGCTAGCAGGCTATCGGATTGATCTAGTTGTTTTAGCCAAATATATGCAGGTGCTTAGTGCGGATTTTCTCGCTCAATTCAAGCCAGTGATCAATATTCACCATTCATTTTTACCAGCATTTGCCGGAGCTAACCCCTATCAACGGGCCCATGAACGGGGGGTAAAAATCATCGGTGCTACGGCCCACTATGTTACTCCAGAGTTAGATCAAGGGCCGATTATTGAGCAGGATGTGGTTCGGGTTAGTCATCGGGATGATGTTCCTGATTTGATTCGCAAGGGCAAAGATTTAGAACGAATCGTTTTAGCTAGAGCCGTTCATCTGCACTTGCAACAACGGGTTTTAGCCTATGGAAATCGCACCGCAGTCTTTGCTTAAAGCGATCTAATCCTTCTACAACACTCGATACCCAGCTATTATGATAGTTATCAGTGTGAAGTTGCCTGGATAACTTCAGTAAATGTTTGATACCCCGAATCCATTGACTTGCCAGAGCGTGTCGTTCTGAACTTTCCCAGCTCGCAACCGCCTCAATAGGATGCTCTAAGTCAAGCTCTGTAAAATCTCTGGCTTGTAATTGGGCTACGGTTTCTGCGCCCCAGTTTGTATAATCTGTTTCGTATAGGGTTTGTGTCGCTTGCATTGTTTTGACCCTCTCGCTGAATTTACTCTAGTGCGCTTGCCAGGCCTGGGAATGACTTTGGGGGACGACTTTGAAAATAGTGCTAAAACCCCTGATGGCTCAAGACCAATAATCTCTCTAGTCGAGGTGCAGTCTTTTGTTCTTGCCAGTTATTAAGAAAAGCGTTAAGATAGTTTACAAAGCTTAATACTTGCCATAGGTTTTTTTTGACGATGTCTCCCGTTGCCCTTACCCCCTCTGCTCCTGCTGCTGCATCTCCGGCTCAATTGGCTCAGGAGTGGGCAAAACGCTATGTCCGTAATCTCAATGACCCAAACCAGGCCCTCATTGATGATCCCGCCACAGTTGCCAAAAAGCTCCAAGCAGACCTACGTCAAGCAAGTGTCCAGGCCTGGAATCGGACTGAAGGCTTTTTAGGGGCAGAACTTCGCCGCCATGACATTGCTGCTGAGTTGATTGATCCTTGGGATATTTCTAAGGATATCCATGATATCTACCAGCAAACCTTAATCCTTTATCGGGACGGCAAAACTCCAGACCAATTGACAATGACAGTGGGGCCAACAGTCGGCCAAGTTCGCCGCAAACATACAGCCATAGACCCCCGCGTCATTGGTTTTGTCAGCCTGCAATTTCACCATACGGGAGTGATCCTGCTCCAAAATGCCCCAGCCAGCCAGCGGGAAACTCTGCAAAACTTTTTTAAGGTCATTGACGATCACCTCTATATGCCGTTACACCGAGCCTACGAAGCGGCGGCCAACCATGATTACAATTCCCCTGGATTATCCCTCGTCCGCCATCTCTTGCCGGAAAGCACCGCCATTGCCACCACCATCTGTCAGCGAGTGGCCGCAGCCTTTCAAAGTCACCGTTGTTTTACGGGCCCCTTAAACCATCCTCAAGTTAGAACTTCGAGCATTCGGGATGTGGAAATGTTTCAAATCTATTTGTGGGTTTGTTTACTGGAGGGGAGTTTAGATGCCATTCAACGGGAACTGTTTCCCCTCTGCCTCATGCTCTATCCCACCTTAAATGTCACCTGGGAGTTGGTCTATCAAATGGTCTATCTCCTCGGTACAGAAATCAAAACTCGGACAACCAACCTCGACAGTTCAGCCTTAACACCCTACTACCAGGCCTTGCGGGAAATGTTTAATCCCAAAATCTTCCAAGGGGTCTAGAGCGTTAATAAACTGTAACCCTAATTTGTTGTCCCGCCTACAAGAATTTGTGGCCAGAGCTACGGAATGGTCAGGGTCAATTTGCTAAATTAGCCATCATCATTTTGCGTGTTCAAAAGGCTACTTTGCAGGCAATCATCCATATCCAAGTTGTTCAAAGCAATCCCCATCTGCGCTCACTTTTGGGTTGGCATCTCCAGCAGGCGGGGTTTGTTGTTCATTTATCTTCTGGCTGTCAACACGCCCAAGAACTTTTCCAGACCCGCCATCCTGACCTGATTGTCCTGGATACAGATTTACCCGATGGCAGTGGCCTGGAACTCTGTCGGTGGCTACGGCGGCAACAGCAGGTGCTAATTTTCATGCTCTCGGCTCGTAACCAGGAAGGAGATATTGTTGCCGGACTCAAGGCTGGGGCCGATGATTATTTGACTAAACCCTTTGGGATGCAAGAATTTTTAGTCCGGATTGAATCCCTCAGTCGCCGCGCCCACCCTCTCTTGCCTGCCTACTTGAATTTTGGAGATCTCCAAATTGATCTAATTCAACGCCGTGTTTTTGTCCGTCAACATCCCGCCGATTTAACACCCCAAGAATTTAGCTTGCTCTATGTCCTGACCCAGGCCGGTGGTGTTCCCCTCAGCCGCCAAGATTTACTCCTGCGGGCCTGGCCCGAATACATTGACAATCCACGTACCGTAGATACCCATATTCTATCCCTGAGAAAGAAAATCGAACTTGACCCCCAGCATCCCCGCATTATTCAAACCATTCGGAATGTTGGCTATCGCCTCAATCTTGATCTACTCAATGTCAGCCATCATCGGCAAATGACTACCAGTTCCTTGCCCCAACCTGTGCCACCGAAACCATCTCCTGTTTCCCAGGCCTGGAATTAACCCATCTCCTAACCCCTGAAGTGTCCCTAAGGTAAGGTCATTGGGGCGGGCTGCGGGGGATTGAAGGATTCTAAAACTGTGATGTAAGCCTCACCAAATAAAGTCGTCACCGATGCGGCTGTCCCGGCCGAAATTGCTCCACCTGCAATTACCCCAAGGCCTGGAATCAGTTTCAACGCACTCCCGACAATGGCTCGCCCCATCAGCGTTGCTCCGGCTCCAGTCACTAAACTTGCCAGCAAAGTCGTCAAGACACTCTGAGACAAGGGTAAACCAAAGACCGCCCCCACACTCGCTAACATTCCCACTTGGACTGGCACAATTAAAATAGCATCTGCAAAGGGAATGGGTGTTGCGGCAATGGCTGCTGCACTGGCCGCGGCGGTGGCAACAATTAAATGGGCCTGCTGTTTTTTGAGATCTAGATCAACCTTTTGGGCCGCCACAAAGGCGCGCTGTTGCCCTTCTGGAACCAAATCAAAGGTTAAGGCCACCAATGCTTGCAGGCCCATCGGCTCTTTCCTGTGGCCATCATCATCTAGTTCGGGAATTGAGCGGACTCGAACCACATTTCGGGCCTGGGGTAGAAGGGTTTGTACGGTGGATTGAAATCCCTGATCGGCCCTAGCTTTTGTGATCACTGCAATTACAGGCAAATAGTGAGCTAGCATTTTCACTAACTCGCTTTCCGCCGCCTCCACCCGCCTTAGCCCCTCATCAATGCAAACCCAGGCCACGTGAATATGTTGGTTTTGGTTCCGCTCTAAATGCCGTTGAGCCACAAAGGTTTGGAGCGCGCCTAAAGTCTCTTGAAAATCCTGCATTTCCAGGCCCCGCGAGTCAAAAATAGACAGAGGCAGTCCACTTTTACAAATTTCCCGGATGTTGGGAGTGACGGGCCGGCCATCCCCTGTGGATGCTAACTCCCCTTGAAAGACCGCATTAATCAGGGTACTTTTACCAACCCCTGAACGCCCCGCAATTAAGATATTGACATGGCCGTGCTCTTCTCTAGCTGTGGCTAAAGCCTTACGAATCATCTTATCCAGGTTAAACTGATGCCCTAGCCACTCCACTCACCGACCCTCAGCAATAGAAGTGTATAAGATTAGTCACGAACTATAAAAACAGCCGAAATCTTCAACACCAGGCAAGTAACATAGGCTATTGATCACACTATGAAGCTAAGCTTAGCTAAATTAGGTTGTCAAGTACCCTCATGTCCAGCCTTTACGGCAAGTCACTCAATCTCTCTCCAGCACGCCTTGAGATGCCAGTAAAAACAGTGGGAGTTCCCAAGACACTCTGACTAGGGCCGAAAATTTAATCTAGGATTACGCAGATTGCTCTGAGAGAGTCTAAATCTTAAAAGGATGCCCATCAAGCATTGCCTGAGTGATCCCTATCTAGCCTTAAATCAGTAACGCTCTACCAAGATTACCCGGCCAGAATGTCAACGAAGATCGTTTTTTAATTCACAAAGACAGGCCTGGGAAATATCTGGATTTTTTCCAATCCCAAATAGCCTGGGTAGAGAGACTAAAATGAGCCCTGCTAGCAATTTTTGGGATTCTAGGAAAACTCACTCATAGGTCTAGCACTTCCAGGCCCCGATATATCCTTACAATTTCACTTCAATATCTACTCCAGAAGGCAAATCCAATTTCATCAGCGCATCAATGGTTTTCGGAGACGGCTGATAAATATCAATAATCCGGCGATGGGTACGGGTTTCAAAATGCTCACGGGAATCTTTATCAACGTGGGGGGACCGCAGAACGCAATATATCTTCCGGCGAGTTGGAAGCGGAATTGGCCCGACTGCTGAAGCACCTGTCCGCTTGGCTGTGTCCACAATCCGGTCGCAGGATGTATCGAGTAAACGATGATCAAAGGCCTTCAAACGAATGCGAATCTTTTGCTGCTGTAACGTAGCCATGTAAACTCCTTAAATTTTCAAGGTTCAAAAGCAACCAAAACTAAAGCCGCCAGGCCCCAAAGCAGAGAACTGACGGCCAAAGTTCACTTAACTATTTGACGATTTTGGATACAACACCCGCGCCAATGGTTCGGCCGCCCTCCCGAATGGCAAAGCGCATCCCCTGTTCAATGGCGATGGGGTTGATCAACTCCACATTGACCTTAATCCGGTCGCCGGGCATGACCATTTCGACATTTTCACCTTCATCACTGGTAAAAGAAGTAATGGTTCCGGTAACATCCGTTGTCCGCACATAGAACTGAGGCCGATAGCCTGCGAAGAAGGGAGTTTTCCGGCCGCCTTCTTTTTCAGTCAGAACATAAACTTCCCCTTCAAATTCGGTATGGGGAGTAATCGAACCGGGTTTGGCAATCACCATCCCCCGTTGGATATCTTCTTTTTTCAGACCCCGAAGCAAGAGACCCGCGTTATCACCCGCCATCCCTTCATCCAAGCTCTTCTTGAACATCTCAATCCCGGTCACGGTAGTGCTGCGGGTATCCCGAATCCCGACCAATTCCACAGTGTCGTTAACCTTGACCTTACCCCGCTCAATCCGACCGGTGGCCACGGTACCCCGACCAGTAATCGAGAACACATCTTCCACCGCCATCAAGAAGGGCTTGTCGATATCACGGGTCGGCGTGGGGATAAAGCTGTCAACAGCATCCATCAGTTCATAGATTTTATCGACAAATTCGTTCTCGCCCCGGGCGGTTTTCGGGCTGGCGGTCATCGCTTCTAAAGCTTTCAAACCAGAACCTTTGATGATCGGTAAATCATCGCCAGGGAAATCATATTCGGTCAGCAACTCCCGCAGTTCCAACTCCACCAATTCCAAGAGTTCTTCGTCATCCACTTGATCCACTTTGTTCAAGAAGACGACAATGCTGGGTACACCCACCTGCCGGGCCAAAAGAATATGCTCTTTAGTCTGGGGCATGGCACCATCGGTGGCCGCAACCACCAGAATTGCACCGTCCATCTGCGCCGCCCCGGTAATCATGTTTTTCACATAGTCAGCGTGGCCTGGGCAGTCCACATGAGCATAGTGGCGGTTTTCAGTTTCGTATTCCACGTGGGCCGTGTTGATCGTGATCCCACGGGCTTTTTCCTCAGGAGCTGCATCAATTTCATCATATTTTTTGGCTGAGGCTTGGCCCAGCGCGGCCAAAGTCATGGTGATTGCCGCAGTCAGCGTGGTTTTACCGTGGTCAACGTGGCCAATCGTACCGATGTTGACGTGGGGTTTAGTCCGTTCAAATTTAGCGCGTGCCATTTAATTCCTCTTGTGTAACTAAGCGTTCCCTTTGTTTTTGGCGATGATGGCCTCAGCCACGTTGCGGGGGACTTCCTCGTAATGGCTAAATTCCATTGAGAAAATACCCCGTCCCTGAGTATTCGAGCGAATATCCGTGGCATAACCAAACATCCGCTCCAGAGGGACTTTAGCTGTAACCTTGGCCAGGCCACCTTCAGCGACTTGCCCCTCAATTTGACCCCGACGAGAAATCAAGTCCCCCATCACGGTTCCCAGGAAATCTTCTGGAACTTCAACTTCAACTTTCATCATCGGTTCCAGCAATACCGGATTAGATTTCATCACTGCGTCTTTAATCGCCATTGACCCAGCAATTTTGAAAGCCATTTCTGAAGAGTCGACATCGTGGTAAGAGCCATCCACCAGCGTAACCTTCAGGTCAATCACAGGATAACCCGCCAAAATCCCAGATTCGCAGGCTTCTTTCATGCCCTGTTCGGCCGGGCCAACATATTCTTTGGGAACTGTACCCCCGACAATTTTGGAGACAAATTCAAAGCCACTACCGGGTTCACCGGGGGTTAACTCAATGACAACATGACCATACTGGCCTTTACCGCCGCTTTGACGAATAAATTTACCTTCAGTACGGACAGGTTTGCGAACCGTTTCCCGGTAGGCGACTTGGGGCTGACCGATATTGGCTTCCACCTTAAACTCTCGGAGCATCCGATCCACCAGAATTTCCAGGTGAAGTTCACCCATCCCCGCAATCACGGTTTGGTTAGTTTCCGAATCTACGCTCACCCGGAAGGTCGGGTCTTCTTCAGCCAGGGATTGCAGAGCTTTGGAAAGCTTTTCCATATCCTGCTTGGTTTTGGGTTCTACCGCTACAGAAATTACTGGCTCAGGAATAAACAAGGACTCGAGAATGATGGGGGCATTATCTTCACAGAGGGTATCCCCCGTAAAGGTGTCTTTCAGACCCAAGGTTGCCCCCAAGTCCCCAGCCCGTAATTCATCCACTTCAATCCGGTCATCGGCTTTAAGGACAATCAAGCGGGAAATTCGTTCTTTTTTGCCTTTGGTCGCATTCAGGACATAACTGCCTTTTTTCAGCACCCCGGAATAGACCCGGACAAAGGTGAGTCGCCCAAAGGGATCCGCCATGATTTTGAAGGCTAGAGCAGCTAAAGGCTCGGTGTCATCGGCGTGACGTTCCACAATGGAGCCGTTAGGCAGTGTGCCTTGAATAGCAGGAACCTCAAGGGGGGAAGGGAGATAGTCAACCACCGCATCCAGAAGCAACTGCACCCCTTTATTTTTGAAAGCTGAGCCACAAATCAAGGGGACAATTGTGCCCGCAATGGTACCTTGACGCAGACCAGCTTTAATTTCGGCTTCGGTCAGTTCCTCGCCTTCGAGATATTTTTCCATCAAGACATCATCAGTCTCAGCTACGGCCTCAACCAATTTAGTGCGAAACTCTTCGGCTTTGTCGACCATGTCTGCCGGAATCTCGGTTTCAAGAATTTCTTTACCGAGATCGTCTTTGTAGATGTAGGCCTTTTGATGGACTAAATCCACAACCCCTTGGAACTGGTCTTCGGCCCCAATGGGCAGTTGAATCGGCACGGCATTGGCCCGGAGGCGATCTGTAATTTGGCCATAAACCTTATAAAAGTTGGCACCCGTTCGATCCATTTTGTTGACGAACACAATCCGGGGGACTTTATAGCGATCCGCTTGCCGCCAGACAGTTTCCGACTGTGGTTGCACCCCACCCACAGAGCAAAAGACGGCAATCACGCCATCTAAAACTCGCATCGAGCGTTCGACTTCGATGGTAAAGTCCACGTGGCCTGGGGTATCGATGATGTTGATTTGATAATTTTTCCAGGAGGTACTAATGGCGGCTGCAGTGATGGTGATTCCCCGTTCCCGTTCCTGGGCCATCCAGTCGGTGGTGGCATTACCATCATGGACTTCACCGATTTTATGCACCACTCCAGAGTAGAAGAGAATGCGTTCGGTTGTGGTGGTTTTACCCGCATCAATGTGAGCGGCGATGCCAATATTTCTGATGCGCTCTAGCGGGACAGTCCGGGCCACAGCTACCTCCTTAAGTTGCTCAATCGTGGTTAAAAAAAGTTAACGTAATCAATTTAATTGTATCCAATTGGCCTGGATGATTACTCAAAACAGGAATAAATCAATAACGATAATGGGCAAAGGCTTTGTTGGCCTCAGCCATTTTGTGGGTTTCTTCCCGTTTCCGAATCGTGCTTCCGGTTTCGTTGGCGGCATCCATAACTTCATTGGCTAACTTATTGACCATAGAGCGGCCAGAGCGTTTCCGGGAAAATTGAACTAACCAGCGTAGGGCTAGGGCTGTTCCCCGATCTTGGCGGACTTCCATCGGGACTTGATAGGTGGCTCCACCCACTCGGCGGGCTTTGACTTCAACCAAGGGGGTCGCATTCTTGATGGCTTTTTCAAAGATTTGCAGGGCCTCTTGTCCAGTCCGTTCCTCAACGGTTTTCATGGCATCATAGACAATCCGGCCGGCGATAGACTTTTTGCCACTCAGCATAATGCGTTGAATCAGCATACTGATTAGGCGGCTGTTATAGACCGGATCGGGGGCCGTGGGACGTTTGGTGGCGCGGGTACGACGGGACATAGTGGTTAAAACTCTAGTTGCACTGCAATAAACGTACTAAAAATTATTTCTTACCTTTTGTGGGAGTGGCGGCTCCGGGCTTAGGTTGTTTGGCTCCATATTTGGAACGACCTTGCTTGCGGTCTTTAACTCCGGCGGTATCAAGCGTACCCCGGATAATGTGGTAGCGAACCCCTGGTAAGTCTTTGACCCGGCCACCTCGAATCATCACAACGGAATGTTCTTGGAGGTTGTGACCAATACCCGGAATGTAGGCAGTGACTTCAAACCCAGAAGTTAAGCGTACCCGAGCTACTTTCCGCAGGGCCGAGTTGGGCTTTTTGGGGGTAGTGGTATAAACACGGGTGCAAACGCCGCGCCGTTGGGGGCAGCTTTTTAGGGCTGGGGACTTAGTTTTCTTTTTTAGAAGTTCACGCTCTTGGCGGATTAACTGCTGAATAGTGGGCATTGGGTATGATAATTCCGTGATGCAAATATTTCACCGACCTCTTAGTGTAGCGAGTTTGGGGGGGCGGTGTCAAACTATTGGCAGAATTTCTTGGGCAGTTGGGGTTAAAGCTGGCGATCAAGTCCTGACAATGGGCTGTGATGATTTTCAAAGTTTTGGGCGGAGATTGGGGAGAAAAGTCTAAAATTAATGTGGTAGAAAATTTGTTTGAGACTAATATTTTATTAACCATTGCCCCCTATCTTAGGGGTTTATTGCGTTTGTATGGTTTTTTACGGCAGCTTTAGTGACTTTTAATGTCCCAGTATCGTCCATTGGGCCTGGTGGGGCAGGGGCAGTATGGTCAGGTGTATTTAGCCTATAGTCCATTGCAGCGGGGCCTGGTGGCATTGAAGGCATTGCATCCACAACGGTTTCCGACCCGGAATTTTTTGCGAGAACTCCGGTTTTTGCTGGGCTTTAATCATCCCCAAGTGGTGCGCTGTCATACCTTGGATTATTGGCAGGGGCGGCGTTGTTTGGTCATGGACTATGGGGAAGGGGGAACCCTGCGGGGATTATTGGAGCAAGAGCGGCATTTACCTCTGTTATTGGCGTTGGAGTTAACGGCGGAGGTTTTGGCTGGATTGCAATATATTCATGGACAGGGAATTATCCACTGTGATATTAAGCCAGAGAACATCTTACTACGGTTAACGCGCCAGGCCTGGCGGGCCCAGATTTCGGATTTGGGGGTAGCCCGGATTGAGGCGGAGGTGGAAAGTGCTGGGCATACGGGTTCTCCGGCCTATATGGCTCCGGAGCGGTTTTATGGAAAATATTCACCCACCTCTGATTTGTATGCTGTCGGAATTTTGTTGTTTGAGATGATGACTGGGGAGCGACCCTTTCGAGGGACTCCGGTAGAGTTGATGAGTGCCCATTTAAGCCAATCCCCAGAAATTTCCCCAGGCCTGCCATTTCTAGTCCAAACTCTTCTGCGTAAAGCCTTAAGTAAATTGCCTCAAAAACGCTATCAAACTGCCGCTGAAATGTCTCGGGCCGTGAAGTTAGCCCATGATGTTTTGTTGGCTGAGGGAAAGCAATTTTATCCCTTGTTTCCAAAATCAGCCACTTGGTTCCAGGCCTGGCAATCCCGGACTACTTATCCTCTTGATCACCCTTTAACAGAGCTAATTGCTGTGGAAGAGGCCGCCTATGGAATTTGTGACCACCAGATTTTCCAGTTCTCAGTTGATGGCAGTCCCAGAAGCAGCATGGCGATCCAGGCCCCGGCGAAGAAACTCTACGCCAGCCAGGTTAACTACTATTACCGGGATGCTGTAGGTCATCTTTATCTGGGAGAGCAATCAGCTTCCGCTTTGATTCCACTGGGACATCCTGAACATCATGAGAATTATGTCTTGGGGATTGAAGCCCAGGGAAAATGGCTTGTCCAGGCCCCAGCGGACTTATCTCAGCCCCTAGAGATCATGCATTGGCCCAGAGGGACAGTTTATACCTGTGCATTACTGAATCCTGAGTTGAGTCGTTTACAACATTTAATTTCGGTGAACGCTCGCTATGGCCTGGCTGTGGTGGGCGTTAGTAAGGGGCAACAAACCCAACTCCATCTCTTTAATCGCCGTGGACAAGCCCTTCTGATGACTGGATTACCCTTTCGGATCAGGCAGGTAACCCAGTCCCGCAGAGATCCTTGGCAATTTTTGGCTTTAACCCCTGACCAACCCCAGGCTCTAATTCTGCTGCGGCTCAAACCTTGGCAAGTTCAACGGCTGACCTTAAGCTTCTCTCCCCGGTGGATAACCGCAACCCCCTGGGGCTATGCCGTAGCGGATCAGGAGCGAGTTGTCGGTCTTTCGGAAACTGGGGAGTTGTTGGGAGGAATTGCGGTCAAAGACGAACTGACAGGAATAGCCCTGGGTGGGGATAGGGGCTTGTGGTTAGCTAGTTGGGATGGAGAAAAGGGCAAGCTGGAGTGGGTCGAGTTTAGTGCCATGGGCCTGGATTTAATCTTTTAGAAATTGCTAGGGCCTCTCATCAATGAGCAGGGTTGACAAAATTAACAAAAAGCAGAGACGAAAGCTAGGCAACCGAGCATTTCCTAACCTCCCAATCAGGGCTATGGCTGGGTCAGGCTAATCCTTAGTCATCTTCGTAGTCGTCCTCATCTCCATCCTCTTCGTACTCATCGTCATCAGATTCTGCGCTATCAGAGGGTAAAAGACGACCAGCCAATTGATCATCAATCAACAGGTTGGCATCATCTAAAAGAGGATAGGTGGGCGGTTCCGGGAGGAGAGTTTCCAGTTCATCTTCATCAGAACTGGCCAGGGTATAGGGGCGATTTTTCCGCTCTTCTACTAAGCGATTGACATCGTCCTCATAGTCCCGATCCAGATCGACACCAAAAGTATCCTCGTAGATGTTGAACCCGGTTCCGGCTGGAATCAACCGCCCAATAATCACGTTTTCCTTCAAGCCCCGCAGCCAATCAGATTTCCCTTCAATTGCCGCTTCCGTGAGAACGCGAGTGGTTTCTTGGAAACTAGCAGCGGAGATAAAGCTATCGGTATTGAGGGAGGCTTTAGTAATCCCCAAAAGGATGGGGGTGTATTGGGCCGGTGCGCCGCCAGTGACAGACATGGGAATATTAGATTCCTCGGCCTGGCGTAAATCCATCATTTCACCGGGTAAGGAAACCGTATCCCCCCCATCGTCAATCCTGACCTTAGAAGTCATTTGGCGCACGACCACCTCAATGTGTTTGTCGGAAATCTCAATCCCTTGGGTTAAGTAGACCGACTGAACTTCATTGACTAAAAAGGTTTGTACCCTTTGCAGGGCCGCTTGGGCCGCATCTAAAAGCGTAATTTCTTGATCATCTAGCTTATTGAGATCTGCTTTTAACTGCTCATGACCTTGGGGACCCTTGTAGTACTCAAAGTAAATACTCAAGATGTCATGGGGGTCACTGGGGCCGTCTGTGAGGGGATCACCCACATCAACGGTCTGACCATCAGCAACAATCGCACTCTGACCTGGCATGACTGGGTAATCTTGAATTGTGCCATCCCCTTCATCCACTTTGATTTCGACACTGTCATCATCGTTGTAAATGACCCGGCAAATTCCCGGCCGGATGGCTAAGGCACATTTTTCCTTGGGATGCCGCCCTTCTAAAAGTTCTTCAATCCGGGGGAGCCCTTGGATGATGTCTCCGGTTTTGGCCCGCTCAAACACTAACAGAGCTAAGTTGTCCCCCCGTTGCACCAAATCCCCATCATCAATTTGCAGGACTGCACCAGGGGAAACCAGGTAGGGACGGGCGATGCGCAGGATTACTTCCCCCCCCTTAACCGCAATCACTTCCCCCGTTTCAGGGGCGATTACTCCGATAGCCACGTCTTCCCCAGCCCGGAGCAAATCACCCACGGCCACGGTTGGTTCCCCTTTGATGGGAATTGCCAGACGATCGGCTTCTGTGATAACTAGGATGCGGCGGACTAATTCACCACTGCGGAGAATACCCTGAACCTCGCCCCCTTGCTTAGCCCTGATTTCAGTCCGGGCTACAACGGCACCCGGTTTGATTTCTTCACCGTCCTGAACAAGGATGCTGGTGTGGGTACTTCCTTGGGTCTGATCGGCGGCCATATCCCGGCGAATCACCAGAGATTCCAAAATGACTAATTGTAGCCGTTGAATGTCGGAATCACTCTGGTCGTTGACCACTTCAATATCCGCAGCCAGTTGTGGGGCCTCTGTGCCAATTTCCAAGATTAATTGAGTTCGGAGTAAATCTACCCCCTCCACTGACCGTACCCGTTCATCATGTTTGAATGGTAACCGTTGCACAGCCCGCAAGCGAATCAATTGCCCAGAGGCATCACTGGACTCTTGGCTAGGAATCGAAGGCTCATCTGGAACGGCATATTCAACCACTGGCCGCAACAAGAGGGCCGGGCCGTCTGGGCCATCTTCCAGAAACTCTTGATAGCGCAATTCTGTGACCTCCAGACCAGGCATGACTTCTTGGCCAGGCTGAGTCAGACTGCCGCTTTGGGTCCGCGCCACTTCTGGGTCGTCAATAAGATGGAGATCACCGGGTTTGATGATAATTTCCCGGAGAATGTCATTTTTCTGGACAACTTCGACAACGCCGCTACTTTGACAGAAGATATCTTTAACAACCTCAGTCCCGGCTTCGACAAACTGGCCGTCTTCCACTAGAAGGAGGGAAATATCTTTATTAACCTCATGGGTTTCTTCCGGAATCCAGAGCAATGTGCCGCCTTGGATGACTTCAAAGCCCTGTTTAGCCTTGCCTTTTTTAGAAACCTCTACGCCCGCATACTTGAGGATGCCTCCGGTTTGTGTCCGGTAGTGATCATCAATCAGTTCGGCCACCACTTGGCTGTTGATCACCTTAGTTCCAGGGGCAGCGGTGATGGAAAACTTTTGACCGGCCTGGGTTTCCAGGACATAATGCTCGCGCCCCTGATAGGTTTCTTTGATCACTTGGGCTTTGTCAAGTAGTACAGAAGCGGTAATGATTTCAACTTCCCGCCCCCCTTTGCCTTCTGTTTGTTCGGGTAAACGCACGACCCCGCCATGCTCGGTAACAATCCGGGTTTCCGCTAAGACCGAATCCGCCTCAATGCGATCACCGTTGTTGACATCGGGAATTGCCCCTGGCGGTAAGTTATAGACCTCCCCAGACAGTACCCAAATTAATCCCCCCTTGGGAGCAACCCGGGTCATGATGCCTTGGCGATCTCGTTTTTCTTCAGGTTCCAAGTTAACGAATTTCACCTGACCCGCTAGATCGGAGGCGACATCCTTCGTGACCTTTTCCGTTGATTTACGGGTAGTACGACCGGCCTGAGCGACTTCTGCTAAAAGTTGACCAACTTTAACTTTTGCTCCATCTTTGGCCAACAGAATTGAGCCTTGGATGACTTCATATTCCTGCTGGGTCTTGTCTCCGGTCAGCAGTAATGTACCGTTGGTTTCAACCAAAAAGGCATCATCTCCGTGGCGTGTCCGAAACGGCCGGGCCCGCAAACCCGCTTTATATTTAACTGTGCCGACAAAGGGGGCGCGCTCTTGACGAGCAACTTCTCCGGTAAACACCCCGCCTGTGTGGAATGTCCGCATTGTTAGCTGGGTTCCCGGTTCACCAATGGACTGGGCCGCAATAATTCCAACGGCTTCCCCCATATCCACCAGTTGAGCATGGGCCAAGCTCCAGCCATAGCACTTCTGACAGACGGAACGGGCGGCATCACAGGTTAAGGGGGAGCGAACTACCACTTCTTCCACGCCAGCGGCTGCAATTTGTTGGGCGATTTCAGCTGAGACGGGTTGATTTTTCTCGACTATCACGGCCTGGGTACGCGGATCAATCACATCTACTAAGGGCATCCGGCCCAAGAGTCGATCTTCGAGCTTGAGAACTTTGTCCCCAACGGTCATACTGCGTAGGGGTAAACCGCGCTGCGTGCCACAGTCCTCTTCTCGAATAATCACATCCTGGGAAACATCCACTAATCGCCGGGTTAGGTAGCCAGAGTCGGCTGTCCGTAAAGCTGTATCGACCAGCCCCTTGCGTGCTCCATAGGAGGAAATGATATATTCCGTAACCGTCAGTCCTTCTCGGAAGTTGGTCTTAATCGGTAAGTCAATAATTTCCCCTTGGGGATTGGCCATCAAACCCCGCATTCCCACCAACTGCCGTACCTGGGATAAATTCCCCCTCGCCCCAGAGAAGGCCATCATGTAAACGGAATTCAGAACATCAGTTTCTTGGAAGTGTTTGACGACTTCGTTCTTGAGTTCCTCGTTGGTGGTATTCCAGGTGTCAATTACCTTTTGGAATCGCTCGACCTCCGTAATTTCACCCCGGGAGTAACGCTCTTGGGCAGATTTAATTTCCTTCTCAGCAGATTGGAGAAGTTCCTGTTTTTTGGGCGGAACTAACAAATCATCCACACTGATGGAAACCCCGGCTCGGGTCGCATAGCGAAAGCCCAGGTCTTTGATTTTGTCAGCCATTTCGGCTGTCCGGGCGGTGCCACAGTGGCTAAAGGCCCAGGAAATCAGATTGCGGAGGCCTTTTTTATCAATGATTTTGTTGAAGAAAACAGGTTTGGTTTGGGCAGTCGGGCTGGTCATGCAACATCTCCAAGTAATCGCGGATTTAGCTGGCAAGGCTTTCTTGAATGGTTTGGTTGTAAATAATTCGGCCGGGGGTTGTCCGAATATATTGGGTAATTAGATTTCCGGCGGCATCTAAACGGCGTTTCCGCAGCTGATAGGTTTCTAGGGTTGTGCCATCGGATTGCGTCACAATTTCTGGTTGGGAGCGATCACCATCCTCCACCGGCCCGTCAAAGCGAACCCAGACATAGGCATGGAGATCGAGTTGCTGCTCCTGGTAGGCCATGACCACGTCATTAAAGTTAGCAAAGTAGCGATCTTCCGCCACCAGTTTCGGATTTTCGGCCGTGAGGTAATAGCAACCCAAAACCATATCTTGGCTGGGAGTAACGATGGGTTTACCTGTAGCTGGAGAAAGAATGTTATTAGAAGCCAACATCAACAACCGGGCCTCGGCCTGGGCTTCGATGGAGAGGGGCACGTGTACTGCCATTTGGTCCCCATCAAAGTCAGCATTAAAGGCTGGACACACCAGAGGATGTAGTTGAATCGCCCGCCCTTCGACGAGGATCGGCTCAAAGGCCTGGATGCCTAAACGGTGTAAGGTTGGAGCCCGGTTGAGCATAACGGGATGCCCATCAATCACATCTTCCAGCACGTCCCAAATAACCGGATCATTCCGCAGGATCAGGCGTTTGGCTGCTTTGATATTATTGACAATCCCTTGGCGAATCAGACGGTGAATCACGAAGGGTTGGAATAACTCAATCGCCATTTCCCGCGGTAAGCCGCATTGGTGCATTTTTAGCTTGGGGCCAACCACAATCACGGAACGACCCGAATAGTCCACCCGTTTACCCAGAAGGTTTTGCCGGAATCGGCCTTGTTTCCCTTCGATAATGTCCGAAAGAGACTTTAAGGGCCGATTATTAGCACCGACAACTGTGCGACCACGACGGCCGTTATCCACAAGGGCATCAACAGCTTCCTGGAGCATCCGTTTTTCATTGCGGACGATAATCTCAGGCGCAAGGATTTCCTGTAAGCGGGCCAAACGGTTATTGCGGTTGATGACTCGCCGATAGAGATCGTTTAAGTCAGAGGTCGCAAACCGGCCGCCATCTAGTTGCACCATTGGGCGTAGGTCTGGAGGAATAACAGGAATCACTTCCAAAACCATCCAATCCGGCCGACTGCCTGTGGCAATGAAGTTATCAATCACCCGTAAGCGCTTGATCAACTTAGCTCGCTTTTGCCCCTTGGATGCTGCAATTTCTTCCCGGAGTTGTTCCGCTTCGGTGGGCAAATCCAAGTCTTGAAGTAGCCGTTGAATCGCCTCAGCCCCAATCCCGACTTCAATGTCAACGAGTTGGGAATCTTCACTGTAAATTTGCTCCTCGATTTCTTGCCACTGCTCTTCTGTGAGAAGTTGCTTGTAGCTTAGGCCATCGTGATTACCTGGGTTGAGAACCACATAGGAGTTGAAGTAAACAATTTGTTCAACATCCCGCAGTGGAATATCCAACAGAATCGCCATGTAGCTTGGAATCCCTTTGAGATACCAAACATGGGTGACTGGGGCCGCCAACTTGATATAGCCCATCCGATGCCGCCGCACCCGCGATTCGGTCACTTCTACGCCGCACCGTTCACAGACAATACCCCGATGGCGAACCCGTTTATATTTGCCACAGTGACATTCCCAATCTTTGGCTGGACCAAAAATTCGCTCACAGAACAAACCATCCATTTCTGGCTTGAGAGTTCGGTAGTTAATGGTTTCGGGCTTGGTGACTTCCCCGACCACCTGGCCATTGGGTAAAGTCCGTTGTCCCCATTTGGTAATCCGATCCGGGGAGGCAAGGGCAACTTTTACATAGTCAAACCGTTGTTCCAGCCTAGGCATAGGGTCAAAAACCTCTTGGTTGCGAGTAATCAAGTGAATCTTCAGAAATCAAAATGGAATGTGTTGAGTCGGATGGCTAGCCAGAAAAGATATTAGACCTCGCTTTCATCTAAATCTTCGGCATTCAAGGACTCATAAGTTGGCCGTGCTGGGGCCCGACGTTGCATCACATCAGCCATGAGGTCGACTTCAGGATCAACTTTGACAGTGGTAAAGTCATCATCTCCAGCAGTCGCCACTTTCTTGACGGAAATATCCAAACAGAGGGATTGCAGTTCTCGCATTAGCACCTTGAAGGATTCCGGTGTCCCAGGCCTGGGGATAGATTGCCCCTTAACAATGGCATTGAGAGCCTCATTCCGCCCCTGCATATCGTCAGATTTAACGGTAAGCAGTTCTTGGAGAATATAGGCGGCCCCATAAGCTTCTAAGGCCCAGACTTCCATTTCTCCAAACCGCTGACCACCCTGCTGGGCTTTTCCGCCTAGAGGCTGCTGAGTCACCAAAGAGTAGGGGCCGGTAGAGCGAGCATGAATCTTGTCATCCACCAAGTGAACCAGTTTCAGCATATAGGCCATTCCAACCGTAATTGGTCGGTCAAAAGGTTCCCCCGTGCGGCCGTCAAAGACTTGGAGCTTACCGGGGTTTTCGGGATCAAAGACCCAATCATGACCCGTTGCTTCCCGGGCCTGGCGCAGTTTTTCGTGGACTGTTTCTCGAGACTTCTCCAGGCCATGCATTTCATCAAAAGGCGTAATCTTGAAGCGCATCCCCAGATTTTGGCCAGCCCAGCCCAAAAGACATTCGTAGACCTGGCCAACATTCATCCGGGAGGGGACACCCAGAGGATTGAGGACAATGTCAACGGGCGTGCCATCGGGTAAAAAGGGCATATCCTCAGCCGGGAGAATCCGGGAAATAATTCCCTTATTCCCATGCCGCCCGGCCATTTTATCGCCGACTTGGATTTTCCGTTTTTGAGCCACATAAACCCGCACGACCATATTGGCCCCCGGTGGTAACTCATCCCCTTGTTCACGGGTAAAGACCCGCACATCCACGACCCGACCCCGCTCACCGTTAGGAACTCGTAAGGAGTTATCCCGCACATCACGGGCTTTTTCCCCAAAGATGGCTCGCAAAAGTTTTTCTTCCGGTGGCTGATCAGACTCCCCTTTCGGGGTAACTTTCCCAACCAGAATATCACCGGACTCGACGTAAGCCCCCACACGGATAATGCCGGTCTCGTTGAGTTGTCGTAAAGAATCCTCAGAGACGTTGGGAACTTCTCGGGTAATTTCTTCCGGCCCGAGCTTGGTTTGGCGGGCTTCAATTTCGTACTTCTCGACGTGAATGGAGGTGTAGATATCCTCTTGGACCAACCGCTCGCTAATTAAAATTGCATCTTCATAGTTATAGCCTTCCCAGGGCATATAGGCGACCATGATATTTTGTCCAAGGGCCAGTTCACCCCCTTCAGTCGCTGAACCATCGGCAATCACCTGCCCGGCCTTCACCTGATCACCAGCAAACACCAGTGGGCGTTGATTCAGACAGGTATCTTGGTTGGAACGATGGTATTTTTGCAAATAGTAGCTAATTTCCTGGCCTTGGGGAGAGCGAACTTTAATCAAGTTGGCGGCCACATAGGTCACTTCCCCGTCAGTCCGACTAAGGATAACCATCCCAGAATCGCGGGCGGCCTGGGATTCAAGTCCAGTTCCCACGAGTGGTCGGGTCGAGCGTAACAGTGGCACGGCCTGGCGTTGCATGTTTGAACCCATCAGGGCCCGGTTCGCATCATCGTGTTCCAGGAATGGAATTAACGAAGTCGCCACAGAAATAATCTGAACCGGCGACACCGCCACGAAATCCACCTGATCCGGGGTTGTAGTCGTGAAATCTTGCCGATAACGGACGGGAACAACTTCACCGAGAATATAGCCCTGTTCATCCGTGGGAATATCACCCGGTGCAACCCGCTTATCATCTTCTTCATCGGCGGTCATGTAAAGCGGGGCCTGTTCTTTGAGAACTTTACCATCTTTGACTGGATAAAAAGGCGTTTCAATAAAGCCATACTCATTAACGCGGGCATGAGTTGCCAAGGAACCAATCAACCCGGCATTGGGCCCCTCTGGGGTTTCAATGGGACAAATTCGTCCATAGTGGCTGGGGTGAATATCCCGGACAGCAAACCCAGCCCGTTCCCGAGTCAAACCCCCAGGCCCTAAGGCACTTAAGCGGCGTTTATGGGTCAGTTCTGCCAAGGGATTCGTTTGATCCATGAATTGGGATAACTGGCTTGAGCCGAAAAATTCCTTAATCGCCGCAACTAAGGGTTTGGGGTTCACTAAGGAAGCTGGACTGAGGTTGTCCGTATCTGAAACGGTCATCCGTTCCCGAATAATCCGCTCAAGGCGATTGAGACCTACCCGGACTTGGTTCTGTAGCAATTCACCCACAGACCGTACCCGACGATTCCCCAAATGGTCAATGTCATCCACACTACCCAGATCAAATTCCAAGTTGATGAGGTAGTCAATGGCAGCGAGAATATCTTCTGGGGTTAAAACACGGGTGGTATCGGGAATCGTCAGTTGCAGCTTTTTATTGAGTTTGTAACGTCCTACCCGCCCCAGGTCATAGCGTTTGGGATCAAAGAACCGAGATTCTAAAAGTTGCTGCCCACCCGAAACCGTGGGAGGCTCACCCGGCCGTAGCTTCCGGTACAATTCTAAAAGAGCATCTTCTTCAGTAAACTTGCCTTCTTTCTCAATAGTTTTTTGATAGTACTCAGGGTGGCGCATCCGCTCCATAATCTCGCCATCACTGAGTCCCAAGGCCTTGAGAAGAACGTGGGCTGAGAGTTTCCGAGTCTTATCAATCCGAACCCAAATCAAATCATTTTTGTCGGTCTCAAACTTCAACCAGGCCCCGCGATTGGGAATCAAGCTGGCATTGTAACTGCGGCGACCATTTTTATCGGTTTCCGATTTGTAATAGACCCCAGGACTACGGACAATTTGGTTAACAATAACCCGTTCCGCCCCGTTGATAATGAAAGTCCCCCGGTCGGTCATCAAAGGCAGATCGCCAATAAAGACATCCTGATCAATGATGTTGCCGTTTTCCTTGTTAATCAGCCGAGTCGGAACATACATTTGCATTGAATAGGTGGCATCCCGCCGCTTGGCTTCATCTACCGAGTATTTCGGCTGCTTTAGCTTGTAATTCTGGGCGAGGAAATGGAGCTCAATTTTGCCGGTATAGTCAGTAATAGGTGAAAAGCTGGCTAATTCTTCAATCAATCCTTCTTCTAAAAACCAACGAAAACTGGCCCGCTGAATCTCGACAAGGTCTGGAAGAGTAAAAGCGGGTGGCGTGTAAATTTGATTACTAGCCATGAATATCCTCTAGAGGGGCACGCTATGTTGCGGATCTTGCATTGTACTCTAATCAGGATCCACAGGTCAATCATTATCCTATAAAGCAGGGATTGGATTGCACCTTGTCTAGGGTATCGCATTTTAGCAGATTTAGGCAAAACCTTTCCGAATTGCCAGGCCAGGCACAGATCGTAAATAATTGTAAAGTTACTTCTCAGGCAATCATGCAGGATAGTTTGTGAACGGAAAAGTTGTCGTGGTGGTGGGTGCAACTGGAGGCATTGGCCAGGCCTTGGTTCCAGAATTAGCCAAACTCGGGACAAAGCTGGTTCTCGCTAGTCGTAATCTTGACAAACTCACGAATTTAGAGATGGCCTTGCCCCCGCAAAGCCCGGTGTTAATTCAGCCCACAGACATTACCGACTACAGCCAAGTCCAAGCTCTGATGGCCGCCGCAAAGGCAGAATTTGGCAAAATTGATGTCTTAGTCAACGCGGCTGGAGCAGGAATTCTGAAGCAATACAACAAAATTGAACCGGCCGATCTTGATACGATGCTGGATTTGAACTTGAAAGGGAACTTCTACACCAGTCAACTTGCGGCAGAGGCGATGAAGGAAACGAAGGGCGGTCATATCTGTAATGTGATTGGGATTTTGGGCAAACACTCCATGGCCATGGGGTCAGCCTATTGCGCCTCGAAATTTGGGGCAGTGGGTTTTAGTAAATGTATGGCCGATGAACTGAAGCGATTTGGGATTAAATTTACCCTGTTTTATTTCGGTGGGATTGATTCACCCTTTTGGGATCAGGTCAGCTTGAAAGTGGATCGCAGCAAAATGTTAAGTCCAACCACTGCGGCCCAGAGCATTCTATTTGCCCTGCAAGCAGAACCCCAGGCCGTGCCCATGGAAATTAACATCCAACCTGAGAGTCATTTATTTTTCTAGGGGGCAATTATTCTCTTCACGGGATTGATAACTAAGTTCCAGGGTTAATCCCACCATAAGCCCACCCCCTTATTGATCTGTAAGGACTTGATTAGGAGTGTCATCCCAAACTCTTCATTGGTAAAATCAACCCCAGCAATCAACTCAGCTAACTCTGGGGACATATCTGCGGGGGCTAGGTCTTCTACGATGGAGTCAAAACAGCCAAAGTGTTGATCAATCACGTCCGGGCAAAACTCATAAATATCTGCGGCTAGGCTCTCTAGCTCCTCAGGCAAAGTCTGAAACATCACCGTGAGGGCATCATTTTCGACATCTTGAATCTCAACCCCATATTGCTCATCCCAGGCCTGGAGTTTGGCGACAATATCATCGGTTTCAAGGTCAAAATTGGGGGCTTCGGTCTGCTGTTCATAAAGTGGGGCAAACTTGGCTGGGGTGTGAGCAGTCGGCATAGGGCGATCTCGGTTGGGACTAGATCCAGAACTAGCTTTAAGGATGGCAGAATTCCTGAGCGGGGTCATCAATGTTAGGTAAGTATTCAGTTAAGTCAGTATTAAGTAAGTTTTCGGTTTTCGTTGCAATTGGTGAATTAGAACGGGGGTAGCGGAACATTGCTCTAGTTCCTGTTGTCACCTCTCAAAAGCGTCATTATCAAAGCTGTAGTCCATTCGCTACGGCATGAGTCCTTAGGCATCGTCAACTTTTTATTATTCTTGGTGAACTAATCCTATGCCCCCTGAGTCTGAACCTGGATCATCGGCCTTAGCTCCTGCCAAACCTGAAACAACTAAACCCTTTCCCCAGCTTTTTTGGGGCTTAGTGGCCATTGCTATTGCTCTAGGAACTGGATCACTCATCGGGGCGGGGGCGATTAAATCTTTGCGCAGTGGCGATACCTTGACGGTGATTGGTTCAGCAAAACGACCGATTCGGGCGGATCATGTGGTTTGGCGCAGTTCCGTCTCCAGTCAGCAGCCCACCCTAGCCCAGGCCTTCCAAGATGTCAAACGCTATAGTGAGCGCGTCCAGGCCTATTTCAAAGCCCAAACTATTCCCGCCGATGCCATTACCCTGAGTGCCGTGAGTACCGAGGCCATTCCGGAAATGGTCAATAATAATCCTACGGGTAGAACCTTAGCCTATCGCCTTGTCCAGAGTTTTGAAATTAGTTCGCCGGATGTGGATGGGATTGCCAAAATCTCCCGCTCTAGCACTGACTTGATTAATGAGGGAATTCCGTTTGTCTCCGATCCGCCCCAATATCTCTATACCAATCTCAGCAAATTGCGGGTCGAAATGATTACGGAAGCCACTAAGGATGCCAAGGAGCGGGCCGATGCCATTGCGGGGGTGACAGGGACTCGAGTGGGGCCAGTTCGGAGTGCCGAGACCGATGCGTTCCAAGTGACAGCCCGCTACTCCACAGATGTGAGTGGCAGTGGCTCCTATGATACCCAAACCATTGACAAGGACATTACGGCGGTGATTTCGGTAACCTTTCGGGTGGACTAGAACTCGGTGCTGGGAAATTGCCGGGTGGGTGATTGCGATAAAATTACGAATAATTAAGTCAGCCTGGAATTAAACTGCCCATGACTACCACGCCTAGCCCATCCCCAGAAATTCTGAGTTTACGACCAGATATGCAAGAGAACGTTGGAGCCGTTGGGGAGTTTATTCAGGAGACTTTAGCCTTAACCCGGCGGCTCTTTATTCAACTGCAGCGGCGGCCCTCAACCCTGATTGCGGGGATTATTCAACCCTTAATGTGGCTAATTCTGTTTGGAGCCTTATTCAAAAACGTTCCCCAAGGTCTATTCGGGGCCAGCCGTGACTATGGGCAATTCCTCTGCGCCGGGGTGATTGTCTTTACCGCCTTTAGTGGGGCCTTAAATGCGGGGTTGCCGGTGATGTTTGATCGGGAATTTGGCTTTTTGAATCGGCTCCTGGTTGCCCCCCTGGTCTCGCGCTTTTCCATTGTTCTCGCTTCAGCCCTGTTTATTACCACCCTGAGTGTCTTGCAGTCGGCGGCCATTGTCGGGACAGGGTATTTATTGGGAAGTGGTTTACCAAGTTGGTCTGGCCTGGGGGTTGTCATGCTAATCATTCTCTGTTTGGTGTTTGGGGTGACGGCCTTGAGCTTGGGGCTGACCTTTGCCTTGCCTGGGCATATTGAGCTTTTGGCCGTGATTTTTGTGATCAACCTGCCCCTGCTTTTTGCGAGTACGGCCCTTGTCCCCCTAGAGTTTATGCCCGGTTGGTTGCAAGTGGTGGCCAGTTTAAACCCCCTCAGTTTTGCCATTGAACCGATTCGGTATCTTTACCTCCACTCGGCCTGGACGTTTGGTGACGTTGTTATGGCGGCTGCTTGGGGACATATTACCCTCTGGCAATCTATGGTTGTGTTATTGGGGTTTGCTGGCCTGGTGGTGGTGAGTATTCAAGGCCTGTTACGGCGGACTCTATCTTAGAAATTAATTCACTTTGATAGTGTCTAAGTTTCCAGCTAAGTTGATCGGAGATGGAGGTGGCTGATCCAGGCCGGGAACCAGACATTGGGGTGTGGTGATAGCTGTTGTTGGGTCAAATCCGGGGCGTTGCAGGGTTAGGCTACCGTGATTGCAGATGCCCGTGTAGGAGACATTTTCTAAGTTGGGGCCATCGAGGCTGAGATTACCCCTGTTTTCAATCCCATTTAAGCTATTCACAATGCGCAGATTTTTAATGACACTGCCCTCGGACTGGTTGAAGATAGCCAAGTTGGTATTGGATACGAGAATATTTTCTAAGGTAGCGGCTCCCAGGAGTTGAATTAAGGGCATTGTATCCCCGCTGGCCAGCAAGCCATTTTCACTGCAATGGGCCAAGCTAAAGTCATCAACACCCACATTGCCCCGCATCTGCACATCGCGAATTTCTGGTTTGGCCACACCACTGACAAGGATGCAGCTATCTGCCATGGTGACGTGTTTGACTTGAATTTTCGGCGTGGGTAAGGGGCCGGCGGCTTTGATGGTGAGAAATCCCCGCGTAATGCTGACCTGTTCCACGGATACCTCGCCAGTCGCGTTTTCCTGGGGGCGAATTAGGATACCAGTTTCATTGAGGACAAGTTGCTCAACCCGACTGTTATGACTGAGTTGCAGGGATTGCTTGACGGTGGTGGCTGTTCCTTGTCCTTTCAGCGTGACCCCAGGAGGAATTAAAAGCGGTTCGGAGGTGTTGGCATCCCCGTAGGTTCCGGCGGCCAGTTGGATGATGAATTGAGCTTGGGGTTCCTTGGCCTGGGCGGCGGTGACGGCTGTTATGGCTTGGCTGAGGGTTGGAAAGGGGGCATTGGCGGTTCCGTCCGATTGATCAGTCCCATCGGCAGCAACATAAAAGGTGGGCGTGCTTGTGAGGGCCTGGAGGCGGTCGAGTAGGTTGGGGTTGGGCGGGGTATCAGCGGCCTGGGCAATGGCATTGAGATGAGGATTTGTATCTGGAGAAAGGCTGTCCTGGAACGGATTAGGCCACCACCGCTGGGCTACATCATGGAGATTATTGGCAAAAGCCATGATCACCACTGCCCCTGATAATCCGGCAAAGATAGCATTCCGAACTTGTTTAACTACCATAGACTCCTCACGTTGTCAGTTTGCCCGCCCTAGAACCTTGGACACTAACAGGGCTTTGACGTAGTCTGCGGTGAATCAGTTCCCCCAATGCGGAATCTAGGCAGTGGGATAAGCAATCACTATCCTGCCGGGTGTTGTGGATGGGTTATTCAGGTTTTAAGGACAAACAGCTCGGGCAATGTCTCCAGCAATTGTACCCGCGGGATAGCTCCGCGTCCCTGACCAAGACCAGTTGTAGAATTCACTTTTGACATCGTAGGGATTACAGGAGGCTGTGGCATCGTGCCAATATTCATCGCCAACCGTGGATAGCTTAAAGTTGACCTGTTTCACCCCTTGATTCCCAACATAGACACTTAAAGAATCCATATCCACGGTGTAAATGGTTCCCTTGCCGTTGTTGGCCACCCGCACTTCCCGTTCAGCCCAGGCCGGGAGAGCCGTCACTGCCACCGTCACAACCGGAAGTAAGACCAGAGTTTTAAATAAAAGTGATTTCATCCTGAAATATCCTAATGACATAGATGTAAGCCGATGACCAAATTAGCGGAATCCCACAGGCCCGGGGTATTTGGCGAATCAATCGGATTGATGGAAAATATTTTAGTGTGATTTTAGGCTGGCCTGGGAAATTGTTACCAGAAAGACCACTAGAAATTGAAGAAGATTTTAAAGCCTTGGGAAGCTAATGTTATGGGAATCCTGGCCCTAGGTTTAAAACTCTTGCACATATTTTCTCCAATTTATAAAAATCAGCCTGTCCCGTCAAAATATGGCTCCTCAATCAGAAATTACCCCTATGGGATTTAGAAAATCTATGGGGCTGTGTCTAAAATAGCTCTAAACTCTTATAGATAAAGTACCCTACAGCGTCAACCTAATCACCCCTAATGAAATTAGCGAATATCCTCAAAGACTCAAATTACAAGCTGTTGCAGTTTACGACCGCTGAGATTGAGCAGTTAGAGCAGAGCATTATTCTTAAAGAGGCTAAGAGTGGTGAAGCTCCCTATACCGATTGTTTAGTACGCAAAAAACAAATCAAACTTACGCCAGAAGAGGTGATTCGGCAACTTTATTTACGAGTCTTGACCGAACGTTTGAACTATCCTCTCAGCCGCATTCAGGTTGAGTATGGGGTCAACTTTGGAACAGAGGTGAAACGGGCAGACATTGTAGTAATGGATAAAGACCGACCCAATGCAGTGTACATGATTGTAGAGCTAAAGAAACCAAAACTTAAAGATGGCAAAGGACAGCTTCGCTCTTACTGTAATGCTACTGGGGCGCAGATTGCTGTTTGGACAAATGGGGCGCAGATTTCCTATTACCAGCGCAAGGATCCTAATTATTTTGAAGATATCCCTAAGTTACCAAATGCGAATGAAACCCTGGCTGATATTCTCAAAATCAAGTTCACGCTGGAAGATTTGATTGCTAATGACAAGTTAGTAAAGGAGAACAAATCTCTCAAGACTTTGATCGAAGAAATGGAAGATGAGGTGCTAGCCAATGCTGGGGTAGATGTTTTTGAGGAATTGTTTAAGCTGATTTTTACTAAACTCTATGATGAGTGGTTTGCTGGTCAAGGTAATCGTCGCTCTAGCCACTCGCTTGAGTTCCGCAATACCGGACAGACAGAAAGCGATCTATATACTAAGATTCAATCTCTTTTTGATAAAGCCAAGAAAAAATGGGAGGGTGTATTTAGCGAAGATACCAAGATTAGTCTGACGCGCTCTCATTTATCGGTATGTGTATCGTCTTTGGAAAACGTTAAGTTATTCAATTCCAATCTTGAAGTTATTGATGAAGCTTTTGAATATTTAATTAATAAGAGTAGTCGGGGTGAGAAAGGTCAGTTTTTTACACCTCGTTATGTCATTGATATGTGTGTGAGAATGCTCAATCCCCAAGAGGATGAGTACATCATTGATACAGCAGCAGGTTCGTCTGGATTTCCAGTTCATACAATCTTTTATGTCTGGCGACAGATTTTAGATGATGAGGGTTTAGAAGCAAGTCATTTATTTTCTTTGGAAGATAAGCCACCTCGGTGTAAAGAGTATGTAGAAGATAAGGTTTTTGCGATTGATTTTGATGAAAAGGCTGTGCGTGTGGCCCGGACGTTAAATCTAATTGCCGGAGATGGACAGACGAATGTGTTGCATTTGAATACGCTGGACTACGAACTGTGGGATGAAGTGACGGAGCAGGAGAATTGGGATGATGTTTACCATGAGGGTTTTAGGCGACTGAAGAAGCGACGACCCAAAGGCAGCAAGGACTATCGAGAGTTCCAGTTTGATGTGTTGATGGCGAATCCACCCTTTGCCGGAGATATTAAGGAACCGCGGATGATTGCCCGTTATGACTTGGCCAAAAAGGCAAATGGAAAATGGGAAACCAAGGTTGGGCGCGACATTTTATTTATTGAACGCAACCTGGACTTTCTGAAACCGGGGGGCAGAATGGCGATTGTGCTGCCTCAAGGACGGTTTAACAACTCTTCTGATAAAAACATTCGAGATTATATTGCAGCGCGCTGTCGAATTTTGGCGGTCGTAGGGCTACATAGCAACACGTTTAAACCGCACACAGGGACAAAGACTTCGGTGTTGTTTGTGCAGAAGTGGAATGATGACCCCAAAGCTGGCGCACTCTGTCCCCGAAAGGATGACTACAATATCTTTTTTGCGACAATGCGGAAGTCGGGCAAGGATAATTCCGGTGAAAAGATTTATGTCAAGAAGCCTGACGGTTCGGGGGATTTGCGGTTCGATGAACATAATCATTGGATTGTGGATCATGATTTGTTTAACCATGAGGGACTGACGGAAGACGGGATTGCCGAAGCCTTTATTGAGTTTGCCAAAAAGGAGAATCTCAGTTTTTTTGAACCCGGCCCATCTGTAACACCGTTTGATGCTGTGAGGTATCAGCAGTTAATGGATGGGCTTGAAGCAGTTGAGTTGAAATTTTCTGATGTATTAGAAGATAATGAATTGCTTAGAATTGACAGCGAGTATTTTAAGATTGAGTACCTAGAAAAATTAAGACAAATCAAAAGATTACCTTATCAAAAAATTGAAGAATTTGCATATGTAACTGATGGAATTCATGAATCAATTCAATTTGATGAAGATAGTTCAATCAATTTAATCTCTGCAAAATCTCCTAAGGAAAACATATTCGATCTATCAGGAAATGAATGTATATCTCATGAACAACATAAGAAAAATCCTCGTACCACACTCAAAGAAGGCGATGTAATTATTTCAACAGTTGGCACAATTGGTAACTGTGCAGTAGTAGATGAAACGATTCTTCCGGCAAATTCTGACAGGCACGTTGGAATTGTGCGCATAGAGAAGGATTATAAGTCGTATTTCTTGTCTACTTTTATTCTTTCTAAGTATGGAAAATTTCAGACTCTTAGAGAATCCACAGGAAATGTTCAACTCAATCTTTTTATATATAAAATAAAGTCCCTTAAAATTCCTCTTCTTTCTGAGAAGTTTCAAGAGACAGTTGAAGGATTGGTTCACTTTGCACACGCATCTTTAAGGCAATCGAAAAAAATATATCAACAAGCTGAGAATTTGCTGTTGTCGGAGCTTGGTTTGCAGGCCTGGCAGCCCACGGAAAAAACTGTTGCAGTCAAAAGTTTTTCTGAGTCGTTCCTATCTTCCGGTCGCTTCGATGCTGAGTATTACCAGCCTAAATACGATGAACTTTATGATCATCTAGAAACCTCTTGTTCAGAGAAAGGGTGGGAGCTAAAAAGGCTAGAAGATTTATCATCACTCTTCAAATACGGAACTTCTGAGCCATTTGAATATCTTGATCAAGGTTTACCTTTTCTGAGAATTGCTGATTTGCAGAAGTATCGCTTCAGTGAAAAAGACTTAAAATTTATTTCGCAAGAAGCCGCCAAGCAGCAACAAGCAAATGTCAAGACAGGTGATGTTCTAATCTCTCGAAGTGGAACACTGGGGCTTGCTGTCGTAATTCCCGAATACTTAAATAATGCTGTCTATGGAAGTTATTTTATTCTAACGAGACCCGATAAAACATCTATACTGCCAACCTATCTTGCCCTTTATATAAACTCATTGGTTGGTAAGCTGCAAACTGAGCAAGCGAATACAGGCGGGATTCAAACTAACTTAACAATTCCTGTGCTTGAATCTTTACTGATCGCATGCCCTCCGTTAGAAGTTCAGCAGAAGTTTGTTCATAAGGTTACTCAATCCTACGATACAGAAGACAAGTCCAAACAACTGCTAGAAATTGCTAAAACAGGAGTAGAACGGGCAATCGAAACAGATGAAGCAACGGCAAAAAATTGGATTAACCAGCAGCTAGAAGTCTTGGGGATAGAATTGACATGAAACTTAAAAATATTGAAATTCCTGTTGATCAAATTTCAGCACTCTGTCAACAATGGCATATTTCTAAACTTTCGTTATTTGGCTCAGTTTTGCGAGATGACTTTTCACCCACCAGTGACATCGATATTTTAGTTGAGTTTGAATCTGGCTTTACCCCTAGCTTCTTCAAGTTATATCAAATTCAAGAGGAACTTTCAGCTTTATTTGATAACCGACCCATTGATCTGATCACGACTAAATTTCTCAATCAACGAATTCGCGATCGCGTTTTAGCCACAGCTAAGGTTTTTTATGTCGCAACGTGATGACCTAGTTTATATTAGACACATGATCGATACTGCCAACAAAGCGATTGATTTTGTAGCAGGTTTAAGCCGAGAAGACTTTGATAATAATGAGCAACTGAGATTAGCAATCACTCATCTATTGCAAATTATTGGCGAAGCTGCTCGAAGAGTTTCTTTAGAGTTTCGAGATACTCATCCAGAAATTCCCTGGAAAGCAATCGTTGGAATGAGAAGTAAGGTCGTTCATGACTACTTAAACGTAGATGAAGATGTAGTTTGGAACACTGTAAAAAATGATCTTTCTCCCTTAGTTCTGGAACTAGAAAAACTTTTGCTCAAATTTTAAACAACTACTTGAAATTCATGAAACAGGAGTAGCCCAAGCAATTGAAGCTGATGAAACCACCGCAATAACATAGATTAATTAGGAACTTCAAATTTTGGGTATTAACTTAAATTAAAGCCACAAAGTAAAACTTTAAATTGTGAAGTCAGACCCCCAGCGGAAAATCGCTGCACCCCAGGTTAAACCCGCCCCAAACCCGGCAGTGGCAATGACATGGCCTGGTTTAATTTTGCCTTTTTCAATAGATTCTGCCAAAGCTAACGGAATCGAAGCCGCCGAAGTGTTGCCGTAGTTGGCTAGGTTGCTAATAACTTTTTCTTTGGGAATTTCTAAGCGTTGGGCGACCGAGTCTAAAATCCGTTGATTCGCTTGATGCAGAACTAACCAATCAATATCTGCCGCTGTCAAATTGGCCCGATGTAGGGTTTTGGTAATCACTTCTGGGACTTGGGTGACGGCAAAGCGATAGACCTCCTGCCCGTTCATGACAATGGGGTGATAGGTTCCCTGGCCAATTTGGGTGTGGGCGAGGGCCTGGGGTTTGGGTTGGTAGGCCAAGGTTAAATGGTGATTGAGCCGGCCGTCACTGCGCAGTTCAAAGCCAAGGAGAGCATTTTCAAGGGTGGGAGCAGCTTCGATGATCATCGCGCCGGCCCCATCGCCAAACAAGATACAGGTGCGCCGATCTTGCCAATCCACCCAACGGGAAAGAATATCCGCGCCAATCACCAATGCTCGTTTGTAGGTTCCGGTTTGGAGATATTGCGAGGCAGTCACCAGACCAAAGATAAACCCGGAACAGGCTGCCGTTAAATCAAAGGCTACAGCATGGGCGGCCCCAATCCGAGCTTGAATGACACTGGCACTGCCAAAGAGATCATCCGGGGTTGAGGTAGCCAAAATGACTAAATCAAGACTAGCTGGATCAATATCAGCTTGAGTGAGGGCAGCTTGGGCCGCGGTGGTGGCCAAGTCAGTCAAGGTTAGATCGGGTGTGGCGATCCGGCGGTTTTCAATGCCTGTCCGAGTTCTAATCCACTCATCTGAGGTTTCCACCAAGGCAGTCAGATCATGATTACTCAGGGAAGTGGGTGGGGCTGCGGCACCAATGCCAATGAAGTTAACGCCAAAAGGCAAATCCACTAATCTCCCTCTCCGACAACACTGGATGCGTGATAACAGGCCTGAATCCGTTGCGAGACTTGATGTTCGACTGCTTCTTGGGCCAGCCGAATGGCATTAAAAATGGACGGGGCCTGGGCACTACCATGACTGATGATGCAAATTCCATCCACCCCCAAGAGCAAACCGCCCCCATGTTCGGCATGATCAATGCGTTGCTTAATATTCCGTAAGTTAGGGCGTAACAAGGCTGTTCCTAAGCGACCCCGCCAGCCTTTGGGTAATTCTTCCCGGAGAATTTGAACTAACACGCCTCCGAGGGATTCGGCAAATTTCAATAAAACATTACCGACAAAACCATCACAAACTACCACATCAAACTGCCCCGACATCACATCCCGCCCTTCCGCATTACCCAAAAAGGAAATCCGGGGATTATCCCGTAACAAGCTGTGGGCCTGGAGGGCAAGGTCATTACCCTTGCTGTCTTCTTCGCCAATATTGAGTAGGCCAACTTTGGGTTCTTCAACGCCTAAAACAAATTGACTATAAATGGAACCCATCAAGGCAAATTGCTCGAGGTAGCGGGGTTTACAGTCAACATTGGCCCCAACATCGAGAATCAAAACCGATTTACTGGGGAGGAGGGTCGGGAACATGGCCCCAATGGCAGGTCGGTCAATCCCGGGTAATTTCCCAAGTCGAAGCAAGGCAGCCGCCATCGCCGCCCCAGAATGCCCGGCAGAAACCACCGCATCGGCTTCCCCTTTCTTCACCAAGGTCATCGCCACATTGATTGAGGCATTGGGTTTGCGGCGCAGGGCAATCAACGGCTCTTCGTGCATTGCCACAACATCAGTAGCAGGGACAATTTTGAGCTTAATCCCGCTTTCATGTTCATCTAAATACCGCTGGATTGGCTCAGGGTCGCCCACCAGGATAATTTCTGCTGCCAATTCTGCTTGGGCCCGAATCGCTCCAGCAACTATTTCGTCGGGGGCATAGTCGCCGCCCATGGCATCTACCACAATCCGTGGACAAGTCATTCCTAAACTCTTGTGACAAAATCCTTCAGAATTTTAGCAGATGAACTTGCCCTCCCTCGCACTTTAGGCGCGCAAATGATGGAAAACCTCGGATCGTTTGGCTCGTTTCCCAGGCCTGGCCAGGGGCCCCTGTTACGGCAAGTTTCTCCAGAAACCCAGGACTTTTGGTTGTCAGAAACGGAATCAACCCTGATTGGGCGGGATCCGCAAAGTTGTCAGGTGGCTCTAGATTCCCAACGCTATGGGGCGGTCTCACGCCATCATGTTTCCTTACGACCCGGCACTGGGGCAACAGAACCTTGGCTCTGGCAAATTGAGGATTTGAACAGTATTAACGGGACATTTTTGAATCACCGCCGCATTACTGCCCCCCATGTGTTGACTCCTGGTGATCGGTTTCGGTTGGGCACAGAGGGGCCGGAGTTTGAGTTTCATTACATTGCTGCAAGCGCAGTCCCCGCCACCCTCAGCCGCCCGCCCGTGAGTACGTTAACCCTGTCCCAATTAATGCCTCTGTTAGCCGCCGGCCAGGATTTAGCTCGCAAGGCTTATCTGATTCCAGGCATGGTGACGGTGTTGGCCGTAATTTTGCTATTTATGACCACTGCTAATGGTGCCCTGTTTAAGGTGGTGTTGGCGGTTTACTTGGGCCTGGCGGGGTATTACTTTATCTATCAACTCTGTGGCAAACCGAAACCAATTTGGGTCTTGGCGGCGGCGGTAATTCTGGAGATTTTATTAATTCGTAGTCCTGTCACCCTTGCCCTGGCCTGGTTTTTTCGGCAGGTGTTACCGGGAACAGTCAATCCAAGTCAGATGAATTTTGGGCAGCAGTTTATTGGTTACTTTTTTGGGGCGGGGTTGATGGAGGAGTTACTCAAAGCAATTCCTGTTTTGATCGCTTGGGGCCTGGGCCGGGTGTTGCGCTCTCCCCGCCGAGAACAAGTTGGGGTTTGGGAACCGTTGGATGGGATTTTATTGGCCACAGCCGCTGCCTTGGGCTTTACGTGGTTAGAGACACTGGGGCAATATGTACCTAATTTAATTGCCCAAACGGGAGATTTAACCGGCTTACAGGTGTTGATTCCGCGGGTCTTAGGGTCGGTGGCCGGACATATGGCCTACAGTGGCTATTTTGGTTACTGCATTGGCTTGGCAGTGCTGTACCCGCGTCAACGCTGGTTTATCCTCGGCCTGGGTTGGTTTGTGGCGGCCTTAATCCATGCCCTCTGGAATACTTCGGCAACCAGTTTTGGCCCCTTGGGTTTAGTCGGGGTGGGCATTTTGGCCTATGCGTTACTAACTGCAACAATTCTTAAAGCGCGTCAACTCTCCCCCACCCGAGCTTTGAACTTTGCGACCCGTTTTTATGACCGTTAACATCTCTCACCCGGTCTGGCGGTATATTCCCCCGATAACGGCGACCGGTTTAACCCAAATGGCCATTGATACCTGGCTTTGGCAACAACAACAACAGGGCGGGATGACATCTTGTTTGCGGTTTTATCAATGGGAGTCGGCGGCAATTTCTTACGGTTATCATCAAAAAGATTTACCTGCCCAGTGGTGCACCTTGGCCTGGGGGGGGAAACCCTTAGAAATAATCAAACGACCCACTGGCGGGCGGGCTGTTTTACACCAGGGCGATTTGACCTATGGGATCGTGACTCGGATGGCAGCACCACGACGACGCTTGGCCTATGAGACCCTCTGCCAGTTTTTGATTACGGGTTGGGGGCGTTTGGGGCTACCCTTGCGCTTAGGGTCTGACCTGGGACATGATCAGCGGACTGTGAACTGTTTTAGTCGTGCAACCACAGCGGATTTAGTTTTGCCATGCCCTCTTTCTGGGGGCTATAAATTAATTGGCAGTGCCCAGGCCTGGAGTGGGTTAACTGTTTTACAACAGGGTTCAATGCGGCTATGGCCCGATCCAAATTTATGGCAACAGGTATTCCAGGCCCCGTTAATCCTGCCTAACTGTCAATTCCCTGATACTGAAATCATTATCTCAACCCTCTGCCAGGCCCTAGAGGATGATTTGGGCATCTCCTTAGTCTCAGAACCCTTAACTCCAGCCGAATGGCAAGCCATTAAAAAGATCCAAAACGACCCACAATTCACCTGCTCAAACTAATACCAAACCCAAACAAACAGGGTTGTTGTCGAATTTTTGTAAGAAAGGCTACAATCAATGAGGTTTTAGCTAGAATATTGCAGAACAATGTTGAAAGCCTCACCGGATTAGGGGTTGACCAGCCTGGGATGTTTTTACATCACGCTAAAGTTCAGGCTAATTCCCACTCTCGGTGAGCTACTTCAACCTTAGTTTTACGACTATCGCCAATTTTAATGTCACTTAGAGAGAAGAGATGAGGACACCAGCATGACCCAGGCCACTGTACTCGAGGCAACCCCGGCGGCCGAAATGGCCCTTGATGCATTACTCATTGAGGCTGACGATGAACTGGATGAAGAGCTTGATGAGTTAGAAGATGATGAAGCCTCCGATGATGGTGAGGGCAAAGCGGGTAAAGCTAAGGGACGGCGGCGGGCCACGGCCAAGAAAAAACACTACACCGAAGATTCCATTCGTCTGTACTTGCAGGAAATTGGCCGGATTCGCCTGCTCCGGGCTGATGAAGAAATTGAACTGGCGCGCAAAATTGCCGACTTGCTGGAACTAGAACGGATTCGCGACCGGATTAGTGAGCAATTGGACTGTGACCCGGACGATTTAGAGCGTCACCCCGAACCCTGGGCTAGTGAAGTCAAGATGACGTTGCCTGCATTTCGGCATCGCTTATTTGTCGGGCGACGGGCCAAAGAAAAAATGGTGCAGTCGAACCTCCGACTTGTGGTCTCCATCGCTAAGAAATATATGAACCGGGGCCTGTCCTTCCAAGATTTGATTCAAGAAGGGAGTTTGGGTTTGATTCGGGCGGCTGAAAAGTTTGATCACGAAAAAGGCTATAAATTCTCGACCTATGCCACTTGGTGGATCCGCCAGGCCATTACCCGCGCCATTGCCGATCAGTCCCGGACAATCCGCCTCCCCGTTCACCTTTACGAAACCATTTCCCGGATCAAGAAAACCACCAAACTCCTCTCCCAGGAAATGGGACGCAAACCTACAGAGGAGGAAATTGCCGAACGGATGGAAATGACCATCGAAAAACTGCGGTTTATTGCCAAGTCGGCCCAACTGCCCATTTCCTTAGAAACCCCCATCGGTAAAGAAGAAGATTCTCGATTGGGGGATTTTATTGAGTCGGATGGGGAAACCCCAGAAGATCAGGTTTCCAAACATTTGCTCCGGGAAGACTTGGAAACAGTTTTATGTACCCTCAGCCCTCGCGAGCGGGATGTTTTGAAACTGCGTTATGGCCTGGACGATGGGCGGATGAAAACTCTCGAAGAAATTGGGCAAATTTTTAATGTGACGCGGGAACGGATTCGCCAAATTGAAGCAAAGGCCCTTCGTAAACTCCGCCACCCCAACCGCAATAGTGTTCTGAAGGAATACATCCGCTAGGTTTTGATAATCTCGCAATGTGGTGATCAAAGCCAGTGATATTGAGTTTTCTAGACTAAGACATTTGAGTTCTGATGAATCCTGATCTGGAAATAATGATCGCAGAATCAATCTTTTCTTGAGCTACGATCTCTTAGTTGTTCCCTGGTTTTGATCGTTGGGAGTTTTATGCAGCCTGAAGACACAGCCATTGCCTATGATGACTTGGCCCATTGGTGGCAAGAGCAGCATCAGCAATCCGAATATGGTCTGGCTCCCTTAAGGCGGGCTATTCAATTGACCCAACCTAGGGGATTGGCGATTGATATTGGTTGTGGCAGTAGTGGACGTTTTATCTCGGTCTTACTCAATTCTGGCTTTACAGTTGAAGGGTTGGATATTTCAGCCCAGATGATTCAATTAGCCCAAGAACTCCATCCAGGCCTGGTGTTTTATTGTCAAAATGTGGCTGACTGGCAACCCACTAAACCTTATAACCTCATCACGGCCTGGGATAGTACGTTTCATTTACCCTTGAATTTGCAAGAGCCGGTTTTAACTAAACTCTGTAATGCCTTAGCTGATCAAGGAATTTTGCTTTTGACCTGTGGCGGTGGGGCCGATGCCAGTGAAATTCGCGGTAGTTTTCAGTCCCAAGATTTTGAGTACAGTACCTTAGGCATTAACCACATCTTAAGAATTATTGATCAGCAGGGTTGCACCTGTTTGCATTTGGAATATGATCAACATCCAGAAAATCATGTTTACCTGATTATCCAGAAGCACGTTGGGTAGGGAAAGATGTCTCTATGTTTTGATCACGCTCTTGGTCAATGACTCATCTGAGTGGGCCTAATCATGGGACTGGAGGGATCGGATGGCTTCCCGAATGATGGTTGCGGGGACTTGATCGTGGATGATTACTTGACCAATGGCCTGGGGCAAAATAAAGCGAACTTGACCATCTTTAACTTTCTTGTCGCTGGTTAACAGGGTTAGAACTATATCCAAATCTAAATCTCCAGGCCAGGCCGTGGGTAACTTAACTTTTTTAACTAACTGCATCTGGCGTGTTTGATTGGTTTCTGTCCACAGGCCCATCCTGACCGCAATTTCCCCCGCCGCTAACATTCCCAGGCCCACCGCTTCCCCATGATTAAACTGGCGATACTGGGTAATACTTTCCAAGGCATGGCCGAGGGTATGACCGTAGTTGAGAATGGCCCGTAATCCCGATTCCCGCTCGTCTTTTGTCACCACATTTACCTTGGCCTGGCAGGAACGGATTAAGATTTCGGCTAAGAGATCTTCACTCACGGCCTGGACACGATCGAGGGCAGTCGCATTTTCGAGCAAGTCAAATAATTCCGCATCCCAGATCACCCCATACTTAATCACCTCTGCCATGGCTGCCCGAAATTCTCGCCGGGGGAGGGTTTGCAAGGTATGGGGATCAATCAGGACTAAACGAGGTTGATGGAAGGCCCCAATTAAATTTTTGCCCTGGGGATGATTAACCCCTGTTTTTCCCCCAATAGCGGCATCTACCATTGCTAATAAACTAGTGGGAACTTGAATCACGCCAATCCCTCGCAACCAAGTCGCCGCCGCAAATCCGGTCATATCCCCAACCACACCGCCCCCCAAGGCGACCAAGGCCGAGCCGCGTTCAAGTCTGTGGGCTAAGGCTGCATCGTAGATTTTCTGGAGGGTTTTCGGGGTTTTGAAGCGTTCCCCCGCCGGAATTAGGCATTTTTCCACATCCGCCCCTGCGTTGACCAAAGAGTCTATAATTTCTGGCCCATAGTGTTGAAAAATTTGCGGATTTGAGACGACCAGGAGCTTTTGACCGGGTTTAATCAGCCCTTGCCCTTGGAGAATTGCCCCTAGGAATGCTTGCCCGCCAGATTGAATCACGACTTTGTAGGCCTGGTTGGGAAGATTGACGGGAATAGATCGAGATAACATCGTTAAACTAGCGTTAGAGTTCATGACTCTAGCATCCCATAGATGGAAATAGGAGTTGAAGGCGATGACAGTTGAGGGCAAGACAATTCATACTTCTCTGGAGGAGCGACTTACCTTAGCAGAAAAGGCCATTACAGAATTGCAAAGGCAAGTGTCAACCTCTGAATCAATCAACTGGCTACAAGAAATTACTGGGTCTTTTAAGGATGAGCCTGAGTTTGAAAAGGTACTTGCTTATGGCCAGGCAGTGCGTCATGGTAATAAATAATTTTGCAAAATCCAAGATGGATAATGAAATGCCTCTTAATCAGCATCTCAAAAATTCAAGAAAGGTCTTTGAAGAAGTTGCATTAAATACTTCATTATTCAAGTTTGATCGTCAAGAAGCTAATGAGCGATAGAGCTTTGAGGTATAAAGATTATAAAGGTTGATCCTTGCCAATTGATGAACTTATGGAATGGAAAACTTGGCCAAGTGTAGAATTTGAGCAACGACAAAGCTTGCCGCCAGAATCAGGAATCTATGTTCTAGTTGATGCTGCTGATAAAGTTTGGTATGTTGGACTTTCAACAAATCTTTGTTCTCGTTGGGAAGGAAGAAAACATCATCGGCATGACCAACTTAAGCGAACAAACACAAGGCGACAGTATCAAATTTATTGGAAAAAAGTACCCACTTATCAACTCAAGGAAAAAGAAACAGAGTATATCCACCAATTTCAGCCATTTCTAAACTTCACTAAAGTTAGAAACTACACAAGACCAAACCTAAGCGCAAATGAGGAATTTACACGTGTATTAAAGATCATTACTGATAAAGCTACAAACTCTCCAAAATATAGATCTGCAGTTTTAGGATATTATAATCAAGTCGAAATCAATGAAAATGATCAACTAAATGAAGCAATATCTATCATAATTATTATAGGATATAGTGATTGTAAAATAATTGAAAAATCGTATCTGAAATCTCAAAAAAGAAAGGGGAGTTTGTTTAGAGATTCATGGTGTGTTAATAAAAGTTATTGTCATAAAGATAAGTTAGCAATAAATCCTCTTAAAATCTACAGCTTTTCCTTAAATCAAGTGCTTTATGAGTTTGTTGCATTCTCATCTATATCAAACTGGCTTGAAATAAATGAAGATAAGCTGACGTTATTTGATATTTGCAATCAACCAATTTTTGCACTAAGGAATCCAACAGATTTACAAGAAGCCTTAACTAAACAACAAGAGGTTTGGGATCTTTTTTATGCCCACTTTAAGCGACGTAGGCAATTAGCCGATGAAGATTACATTGCATATCGAATGTCGGAGTTGAAACCCATTGATCAACTTTCGGGGGTTTGATAGATGACCATTGCATTGATGACTTTGAACCAGGCCAGTGTCATTACCGCCCGCAAAATTACGGCCCAGTTACCCGATGCAAAAATTTATGGATTAGCCAATCGCACCCAGGCCCCGGATATTGCCTATACAGATTTTGGCGAGACGGTTCGGGAGTTATTTCAAGCTGGAGTGCCGATTATTGGGTTTTGTGCGGCGGGGATTTTGATTCGGACATTGGCCCCACTCCTGAGCAATAAATGGCAAGAACCTCCTGTTTTGGCGGTGGCGGAAGATGGGAGTGCGGTTGTGCCGTTGTTGGGGGGCTTAAAGGGGGCCAATCAGTTAGCGCGGCACATTGCCAATATTTTAGACGTTAACGCCGCTATTACCACTACTGGAGATATTCGCTTTCAAACTGCCTTACTTGCACCACCCCCAAGCTATCATCTCGTTAATCCTGAAGATGCCAAAGAATTTTTAGCTGACCTACTTAGTGGAGCTTCAATCAAACTATTAGGAAATGCTCCTTGGTTAACCGACAGTAAAATTTCTTTTTTAGCCGCTGACCAGGCCAGTGATCTTGTTATTGAAATTGCTAACTTAGAAACACCCTTATCTGAACTAAAACCCAGTTCTAAGCAGTTAATTTATCGGTATCACCCGGAAACCGCTGCATCACAACCGGGAAAATTAGTCATTGTTGGCACTGGGCCGGGGGATCTGGCCTGGATGTCGCCTGAAGTGAAAACAGCCTTGCTCGCAGCTACGGATTGGGTCGGCTATAAAACCTATTTGAATTTAGTAGAATCTCTGCGCTTGCCCCAGATTACCCGCCATGAATCTGATAATCGGGTGGAATTGGATCGGGCCGAACTGGCCTTAGATTTAGCGGCAATGGGAAAATCTGTAGCAGTAGTGTCATCGGGAGATCCGGGCATTTTTGCCATGGCGGCGGCGGTGTTTGAAGTCTTGGAGCAACGAGCTAAACCCAGTTGGGAGCAGATTCAAGTTACAGTGTGTCCGGGGATTTCCGCCTTCCAGGCCGCGGCGGCATTAGTGGGTGCGCCCTTGGGTCATGATTTTTGTGTAATTTCGTTATCGGACATTCTCAAACCTTGGGAGATCATTGTCCAGCGAATCATCCATGCCGCCCAGGCCGATTTTGTGATTGCCTTTTATAATCCCGTCTCTTCCCAACGCACCTGGCAGTTAGAAACCGCAAAGGAAATTCTCTTAAGCTATCGAACTCCAGCAACCCCCGTCATTTTAGGGCGGAATTTGGGCCGGCCTGGGCAAACTGTAATCATCCAAACTTTAGAAACCTTAGATATTAATCAAGTGGATATGCGGACAGTGGTATTGGTAGGTTCGAGTCAAACAAAAGTGATGCAGCATAATTCCCGCCAGTGGGTTTATACGCCGCGTTTTTATCCGGGTTACTAAGTTATGAGTTTAATTATTGCGGGTGAACGGAGCGGAGTTGGCAAAACAACCGTCACTCTTGCGCTTTTAGCAGCCTTAGCCCAACAGAACTCTAAAATAATTCAATCTTTCAAAGTTGGCCCCGACTATATCGATCCGATGTTTCATCGCCGCCTGACGGGTCGCCCTTGTCGGAATTTGGATGTAATTTTAACCTCAGAAACTTACGTTCAAGATTGCTTTACCCGCCATACTGCTGCTTGTGATTATGTCGTGATCGAAGGGGTAATGGGCTTATTTGATGGGGCTAGTTCGACTCTGATCAACCCGGTCATACCTTGGGATCGAGGCAGCACGGCTCATATTGCCGATCTATTACAGTTACCCATTCTTTTAGTCGTGAATGCGGCTGGAACCTCTCGCTCGATTGCGGCCCTAGTACATGGCTATCAAACCTATGCCCCTCAGTTAAACATTGCTGGTGTTGTCTTCAACCGAGTTAGTAGTGAACGTCATTTAGAGTTATTGTCAAGAGCTTTAGCGAGTCTGAATATGCCACTGCTGGGGGTGTTTTATCGGCAAGCTGACATCACCATCCCGGATCGCCATTTGGGCCTGGTTCCCACCGATGAACTCCCTGAACTGCCGGCCTTGATTCAGCGTCTCGCCACCTTGGGCCAGGCCAGTTTTGCTTGGGATCAGTTACTCCCCCTTTTAGCCCCACCGATCCTACAGCCGTTAACCTCTAAGCTGGAAATTTCAGCCTTAAAGCAAGAACAATTGACCTCTGAGCTACAACTTTCGAGTTCTGACCCTCAACAATTGACTTCTGAGCTACAACTTTCGAGTTCTGACCCTCAACAATTGACTTCTGAGCTACAACTTTCGAGTTCTGACCCTCAACAATTGACTTCTGAGCTACAACTTTCGAGTTCTGACCCTCAACAATTGACCTCTGAACTACAACTTTCGAGTTCCGAACCGCACCATTGGACTTCTGAACTACAACTTTCGAGTTCTGAACCGCACCATTTGACCTCTGAGCTACAACTTTTGAGTTCTGAACCGCACCATTGGACTTCTGAGCTACAACTTTCGAGTTCTGAACCTCACCATTGGACTTCTGAACTACAACTTTCGAGTTCTGAACCGCACCATTTGACCTCTGAGCTACAACTTTTGAGTTCTGAACCCCAATATCAACCTGAGGCCCTGTGTCGGTTAGCCATTGCCCAAGATGCCGCCTTTAACTTTTACTACGCCGATAACTTGGATATTTTGGAATCTGTGGGCTTTGAACTCGTGGCCTGGAGTCCGTTGGCAGATACGTCCCTTCCCGACAATATTCACGGGCTATATTTGGGCGGTGGGTTCCCCGAAATGTTTGCCGCTGAGTTGAGTGCCAATCAATCCCTCATCCAGCAATTACATCACCTCATTTCCCAAGGCTTGCCAGCCTATGCCGAATGCGGCGGGTTAATGTATCTCTGCCAGGCGATTGTGGACTTTGAGCAACATTCTCATCCAATGCTGGGAATTTTACCCACCACGGCCCAAATGGGAAAACGGCTCACCCTCGGCTATCGGCACGTCCAACCCAATCCAGGCCTGGTTAACGCCCTCATTCCCGATGCTCAGATCATAGTTGGCCATGAATTTCATCGCTCAACCTTAACAACTCGACCGACTCTTCCCCTCTATCACCTGACCCACTATGACGGGAGCAGGCCCCAAACAGAAGGCTGGCAGGTATTCAATGTCTATGCGTCCTATGTCCATTTGCACTTTGGCGGCTGTTTGTCCCTACCAAAATGGTTTTTGAACTTGTGTCAAACCTATTACCTGAAGCAATCATCCAACTGCGGCAATCCTTTTTGATTCTGAACAGCAGAGCCTTGAGGTAACAGGATTTCCAGTATTGAGGAGTTCTATAACCCGGTGGGATTGCTATAGCTTTTCAACGGCTTTCAAACCCTTCTTCGTACTTAAGTCTTGATACCGTGGGATTGTCGGGCAAATAGATAACTTCTATATCTCCGCCTTCCCTTGGTAGACCAAGACTACGCTCTAAAACACCTGTCCGGCAATATTTCTTACCAGTGTTAGGATCAAAAAATTCATACGTTACTATTGTCTGAAAATCTGTTCGATCATCTCGCACGTCTACAACAGTTGCTTGAATAAAACGTCCTTTACGGCGCAGAGTTTTCTCATTGATCCTCGGTATGAGGATAAAAAGGGCAACACAAACAAATAGAAGAGCAACTAGCCCAATCAGGATTACTGTCCCTAGAGGCGCGCCAGTACCCAAAATTAAGATGACCATCCTGGTTTTTCCTGAAACTAAACCAACCACTGAGTACATCCCAATACTACTTTAGAGACCGCTATCTGAGTGCTTTGAGCTAGGCGATTCCAGAGTTGCGGATATGTGTGATCGAGGCTGAAAACAATTGGCTCTATGGATATCCTAAAAACTTCTTGCTCTTGCCCCCAGGCGTGGGATATAGCAATCCTTTTTAATTTCCAAATAGCAGAGCCTTGATGTAGCAGAATTTTTAGCATTGAGGAGTTGTATAACTGGGTGGAATTGCTATATCAGGCATCATTGTGATCAGAAAACGGCAAATCAACGGTAATGGCCTGACCCAGACTGCAATAAACAATGCAAAATCTACCCGATTCGACTGATACTCTGCTGCCTGGCTGGGGCTAGATTGAACTCAAAATGAGTCATGGGCTACTGTTCAGGTGACCGCCCCCCGCTATGGTACAGGGTATTATGAGCTTGTTTTGTGGAGTATCCCGCTGTGTTCCAGGCCTGGCCCCGTCTTGTTTTGAGTGGGATTTTGATCATTTTTCTGGCTATTTCTAGCTGTACTCGCAATGATCAAAGTCTTTCCAAGGTGTTGCAAGTTGGCCTGGAACCCACCTTTGCCCCCTTTGAGTTTCAACCTGGAGGAGGCGAGGTCGTCGGCTTTGATGTCGATTTAATGCGGGCGGTGGGTCAAGCCGTGGGCCTGGCGGTGGAATTCAAAACCATGAACTTTGATGGCCTGATTCCGGCTTTAGCGGTCGGACAAATTCAAGCGGCGGCCTCTGGGATTACGATTACGGCAGATCGGCTTGAGGTGGTGGATTTCTCCCGTCCCTACTTTGAAGCGACCCTTGCGATTGGGGTTTTACCGGCCAACCGTAACCTAAAAACCTTTAAGGACTTAGCCGGTAAACGAATTGCGGTGCAAATTGGCACGGCTTCCGCAGACGAGGCTAAAAAAATCCCCAACGCCAATGTGATTATTTACGACTCCACCGATTTGAGTATCCAATCCCTGATTAGTAAAAATGTCGATGCCATCATTAACGACACACCGACCTTGCTTTACAGCATTGCTCGCGGTGGATTCAGCCAAATTCAAGTCTTTCGGCAAGAAGAAACCAGACAATATTATGGAGTCGCCACCCAACAGCAATCTCCCTACCTAAAACTGATTAACCAAGGCCTGGACAAAATCCTTAAAGATGGTACCTATGACAAAATTTATACCCAGTGGTTCGAGTCCCCGGCTCCAGCCCTCCCAGCATTGGCCCCAGCCCAACAAGAAATGGTTTCCACGCAATCAGGACTGTGGGATAGTCTGAAAATTGCCCTGCGTTCCGTTCCCGCCCTGCTCCAAGGCACTGTGATCACCCTCCAACTCACCACCGCATCCATTGTTTTGGGAATTGCGGGGGGCCTGGTTTTAGCCTTGGTGCGTTTATCTCAAAACAAATGGGGCCTGGGACTGAGTGCCATCTACATTGACTTTTTCCGGGGAACACCCCTGCTCGTCCAAATTTTTATGATCTACTTTGGGATTCCGGGAATTGTCCAAGGCCTGGGCTTAGATTTTAGTCCCGACCGCTTTGTCGCCTCTGTGGCCGCCCTCAGTTTGAATGAAGCCGCCTACATGGCCGAGATTTTACGCAGTGGCCTCCAAGCGGTCGAAAAAGGCCAACAGGAAGCGGCCGAATCCTTGGGGTTTAGTGGTTGGCAAACCTTACGTCATGTGGTCTTTCCCCAGGCCTTTCGGCAAATGGTTCCAGCCCTCGGGAATGAGTTTATTTCGATGCTCAAAAATACCAGTTTGGTGGCGGTGATTGGCTATGAAGAACTGTTTCGGAAAGGTCAGTTAATTGTCGCAGATGAGTATCGGCCCTTTGAAATTTACACCACTGTCGCGATTATTTACTTGATCATGACTGTGATTGCGGCCCGCGGGTTTGATTATTTGGAATACCGGCTCTATCCTGACAAACAGCCCCACAAGATCATCACCTCAGTTAAATAATCGCCGCCTCAGCAATGACCCTTGGCCTGCTCATTTTTACCCGTCACCCTGAACCCGGCCGCAGCAAAACCCGGTTAATTCCGGCCTTAGGAGCCACAGGAGCCGCCCAACTCCATCAAACAATGGCCGAGCATACCCTTCACCAGGCCAGAACCTTTGCCCAAGCCATCCCTGAACCTCTGGAAATTATGGTTTGGTTTACCGGGGGAGACTTAGCTCTGATGCAGACTTGGTTAGGAACCGGAATCAACTATCAAACACAACCAGAAGGAGACTTGGGAGCGCGATTGCTCTATGCCTTGGGCCACCACTTTCAAACCACTGACCACCCTGCCTTCGTGATCGGGACGGACTGCCCAGAATTAACCGTTCCCATCCTCACCCAGGCCCAAGCGGCATTAACCAATCATGATCTCGTCATTGGCCCAGCCCAAGATGGCGGCTATTACTTAATTGGCCTGAAAAAGCTCATTCCAGAATTATTTCAAAACATGGCCTGGGGTAGCGATCAAGTCCTGAGAAAATCCCTCACCATTGCCCAAGATTTAGGATTATCCACCGCTCTGTTACCCGAATTAACCGACATTGATCGCCCCGCAGATTTACGCCATTTACACCAGGCCAGATTTGGAGATTGGCTTCCTCCGCAATCCGTATAGAAACTGAGATAATAAGCTTTAAAGAAATATCGGAAATTCTTGAGCGGAGATGCCATGAGTGAATTACTTGAGCAGGCGATAGCTAAATTACAAACCCTGCCTGAAAGTGAGCAAAATGCAGTCGCAACAATAATTTTGGCGGAAATTGAGGATGAATAGCGGTGGGATGAAGCATTTTCTCGCTCCCCAGATACCCTTGCAAAACTCGCAGCCTCAGCAATGCTCGAGTATCATGCCGGTCAAACCCAAGAACTAGATCCAGAAACCTTGTGAAGTCACGCACTACTGCCCAGTTTTGGAAACTATTTGCTGATTTACCGCCACATATTCAACAACAAGCTCTTGCCACCTATCTTCAGTTTCAGAAAGATGCGAGCTATCCAAGTCTGCGATTTAAGAAAGTTCATCCTAACCTCGCCATTTATTCTGTCCGGATCACCAAAGACTATCGAGCAGTTGGAGAGTTAGCGGGAGATAGAGTGATTCGGTTTTGGGTAGGTACTCATGCAGACTACAACAGGTTATTGGGGTAAGTAAAAATGAGGCCCGCTTGTATCGTTAGAAATTACTAAAACAAGGTAGGAAAAAGCTTTAAGAGGCAACGTAGCTCAAATAAATGCCCCCCGTGTAGTCTGAATAACCGAGATATTTTTCCGGCTTGTGGTTAAATTGTGGGCAACATTGCCGCCGATTGCGAGACTCCCAGCCATGCCGTTGCCGTTCATCCAGGCCGATGCCATTTTATGGGGATTAGCCTTCATTGTTGGGCTGTACTTGGGGGGGGCGCCTTGGGGGTGGATCATTGCATTAGTCCTCGGACTTCTGATCAGTGTTTGTCGTAACCAGGCCCCGATTTGGCCGAAATTTTGGCGGAGTTTGCCCCCAGGCCGGAGTTGGTTAATTGCCACCGGAATCACCTTATTAGCCATGGCCTATCTATTTTTACGAACCCCTAACCCTGGGGCGACAGATATTAGTCGGGTCGTGACTCGGCTAACGGCCATGGGGGCTGAACCCACAGTCATGGTTGAAGGTCATGTGGAAACCTATCCGCTCCTGAATCGGGCCGGGAAATATCGCTTTTTTATGGGGGTCAAACGCTATCAACATCTTCCACGGGATGGAGGAGAACCAATGCTCCAGGGCCAGGCCAGTGGGCGGTTATACGTCACCGTGCCAGAGGAGGCGGGTCAAGACATTCGGCCAGGCCAAACCGTTGCTATCACGGGATTTCTTTATCAACCCAAAGCGGGCGGGAATGCCTTTTATCGGGCCTTTAACTTTCAACGGCAATTACAACTGGAACGTACCTTTGCCGGGTTGGCTGGCCGGGATGCAAAAATTCTCAAACCGGGTTCACCCTGGGGCCTGTGGGCTTTACGAGAGCGGATCTTCACGGCTCAAGGGGAAAAGCTGGGGCCAGAATTGGGACCACTTTTGAGTGCCATGTTACTGGGCAGTCGGGCCGTTGGGGTTCCGGCGTTTATTGGAGATGCTTTCCGGCGGGTGGGCCTATCCCATGCCATGGCAGCCTCAGGGTTTCAGACCTCCATCATCCTGGGGTTAGTCATGGTGCTGGCCCGACCCTTGCCCAAAAGTCGCCAGTTACAAATCGGTGGGGCGGCCCTGATTGTCTTTGCTGGTCTGAGTGGGTTTGCTCCCTCGGTCATGCGAGCCGTGCTGATGGGATTAGCAGGCCTGGTCGCCTTAGCTGGGGATAGTAAAAACCAACCTGCTGCCTTACTCTTAGCCATTGCCGTGATCATGCTCCTTGTCAATCCCCTCTGGAGTGAAGATTTAGGCTTTCAGCTCAGTTTTTTGGCCACCTTGGGCTTGATTGTCTCCGCTGCGGCCATTGAAGCAAGGCTCAGTTGGCTCCCCGGCCCGCTGGCAAATTTAACCGCAATTCCCTTAGCCGCCAATATTTGGATATTTCCCTTAGCCCTGGCTATCTTTGGGGTCTTTCCCACCTATGGCCTGATTGTGAATGTGATTACGACCTTTTTGCTGTCCCTGATGACGGTGGGCAGTTTTATCAGTGGCCTGGGTGCCGTAATTTGGCCAACCTTGGGGGCACTCTTGGCCTGGGTCATGTATTATCCCACGCTAATTTTGCTCTGGCTTGTAAACTTCTTTGGCAGCTTACCCTATAGTCTTTTGGCCTTAGGAGCCTTGGGCTGGACGCAAGTCTTTGCTCTCTATGGGTTAATCCTTCTGGTCTGGCTGCATCCCTGGTGGCAACGGCGGTGGATATTAGCCCTCGGTACTGGCCTGGGCCTGGTAATCGTCCCATTTTTACTATTACAAACCAATACGTTTCGGGTCACGGTTCTCGATAGCACCCAAACCCCAATCATGGTGATCCAGCAACCTGGCGGCAATGTCGTGATCAATAGTGGGGACCTCAAAAACGCCGGGACATCCCTGGGATCTTTTCTGGCGGCACAAGGGATTAACCAAATTCATTGGGCTATTGCCACGACCCGTCAAAGTCGAGATCAAGGCGGTTGGGCTGATTTAGCCAAAGTAACCCCCATCACCCGCATCAGTGAAATTCCCACGGCCAGCAGTGATGAGGACTATCGGGAAATGGTCAGTAAACTACCCAGTGACAAACAGCCGCTCCGTTTGGATCAAGAAGCTCAACTGGGGGATGTGGCTCTCAAGTTGCTGCGGGCTGATCCGGCTGTGATCCAAATGACGATTAAAGGCAAGAAATGGCTGTTTATTAGTGAACCACCCCGATCCTTGGGACAATCTATTTGGTTACGGTCGGCAAATTTACCCAGGCCAGATGTCCTGTGGTGGTGGGGGCGTAAGTTTGATCCCAATCTCCTAGACATTCTCCAACCCCAGGCCCTCGTTTTAACCACTGCCCAACTCCCACCGGCTGTGCAAGATCAACTGAAATCCCGCCGTATTTCTTATTATTGGGCTGGTCAAGATGGGGCCGTTCAGTGGCAACCCAGTGGGCGATTTTTACCCAACCAAAATACTGGGGAGAGTGGCTTATAGAACCCATTTGGGGTCAACCTGTGTGTTGCTACTTGTCGTCAGAGGAGTTGAACAAAACAAAGATTTAGCTTAGCCAGATCATGATCGGGAGTTTTCAACACCTCCGATAGACTACGTCAACATAAGTTCTTGGCTAAACTGTGTGGTGATTTTCACATGGACTCTAGCCCTATGTGGCAAATTTCTGAAGATTTAGCCGAAATTAGCCCTGCCAGACAAACACTTTGGCTTCGTATTCTGCCAAGTCAATCATCATGTTGTCGGCCCCAGACTCAACATCATAATCGCCTGTCCATTCGTGCCAGGTTCCATTGGCTGGGAAGTGAGGAACGGTATAGCCAGCCCAGAAGTTACCCGAAAAATTAGCAACAACAACAACCCGTGAGCCTTCCTCATTCCAGCGCGTGTAAGCAAGCACTTGTGAGTTAGGATCTTCGTGAAAAAAGTCAATATTTTCCACATACAAAGCCTGATTGTTTTTCCGCAGATGAATCAGCCCTTTATAGTATTCAAACAATTCCCCATTTAGATCATTATCTAACAGTGCCCATTCAACTTTTGCTTGCTCTTGGGTGTTATGTTTATACTCACCAAATTCTTCTCCCATCCAAATCAAGGGCACACCCACCGCCGTCATCAGGATCGCCGCACCCAACTTCGCTCGCTTAAAGGCTTCATCATTAAAGATATTTCGATTGCCCAATTCTGCCAGGATATGATTGTGGTCGTGATTGGTTAGATAATTAACAACATTAGTTGTCCCCATAAACCCTTTTCGCTTGCAGTCAATCACATCCTTAAGCTGTTCGATATCAAACATATCGCCGCAGATGTGGCCGGTAATTACAGAACGAAAACTATCGTGCCAGCACCCATCCATCGGGCCATCGACATTTGTGATACTAGTTGTCTCTGGAATATGTTCGGCAATGTTATAAAATGGCTTAACTCCGGCTGTTTTTTTAGTTTCGGCAACGATCCAATGCATAAAGTCATAATTAGCAATTTGCCGGGCTGCATCGTAGCGAATGCCATCCACATGATATTCTTCAATCCAATAGCGAACAACATCACCAATGAATGTCCAGGCCGGTTTAACATCTAGGTTTTCATCATAAAAGTCATAATTAAATTCTGGCCCCCAGTTGTTATCAGGATCCCGGGGAGAATGATGGTACCAGTAATCATGGTCAATTTGTGTCAGGGGACTAGACGATTCTGAGTGATTGTAAATCCCATCCATGATGACCCGAATCCCGCGGGCGTGACATTCATCAATCAGATTTTTTAACTCGTCCGTTGAGCCGTAACTTGATTCTGCAGCAAAAAAGTAACGCGGGTTATACCCCCAGCTATAATCCCCCGGATATTCTTTGAGCGGCATCAGTTCAATGGCATTAATACCCAGGTCAGCAAGAAAATCTAACTTTTCGACAACGTGTTTATATTTACCGCGCACATAGCGGTCTGGTTCGCCCCCAGAAAAGTCAGCCACGTGCAGTTCATAAATGACTAACTCGCGATCGCTGGGCAAGGGTTTATCGTCATGTTTCCAAATGTAGGTATCAACAATTTTTTTGCCATTTTTGATTTGGACAACCCCATTTTGAGTCGAATTATCAATATCTGTGGCATAGGGGTCAACAACCTCTAACCATTGATCCGGCTCGACAAACCAGCTTTTTGACTGAACCCGGAATTTATAGTGATAGGTGCCATCCTCCAGCTCAACTTGAGCGCGGAAATAGCCATCTTCTCCTTGTTGCATTGGAATATCTTCCCAGGCCGAGAATGACCCAATCAAGGCGACTGCTTTGTTGTAGGGGGCAAATAATTGAAATTCAATCGGGTGTGTCATAAAGTCCCCTATGGTAAAAAGCATTGATTGGAATCAATATTGACCTGCGATCTAAAACCTTTTTCAAACTTGGGAAATGTAGGGGAATAAGGCACACTGCATCCGTCAATTCTATCGTCTCTCGATTCGTTGGTGATTGCTGAGAAAATTGTGGGGGCTTCAACGTTCGTACTATCTTTGCTGATAAAGTTCGCGTTTGATTGACAGCCATCCCAGGCCCTGATGGGTAAACCCTCGTTGAGTCAAAGGCCGCCAGAGATACCAAATGCATTCTATAAAAAGGGCTTAGGCGGCCAAGTGGGTTTCTACGGAGGTCACTAACTGGCTAGTCCAATGCTCAGCCAAGGTAGCCGAAACCGCCTCCACCATGACCCGAATGACCGGTTCTGTGCCCGAAGCCCGGACGAGAATCCGCCCTTGATCGCCCATGTCAGCGGTGGCTTGTTCAATCAGGGTTTGGAGCGGTTGACAGTCTTGCCAGGCCAGGCGGCGTTCCCGATCCATCACGGGGACATTGCGGAGAATTTGGGGATAGGACTCAAAACTGGCATCCTTCAATTGGTGCAATGTGCAACCAGCCTGCTTCACCAAGGCTGCCAAGTGAATCGCCGTCAACAGCCCATCCCCACCAATCCCGTAGTGCCGACAGAGAATATGCCCCGACTGCTCACCCCCCAACATCGCCCCGTAGCGCAACATTTCGGCATGAACGTATTGATCGCCCACCGCTGCCCGCACTAAGGTTCCGCCCCGTTGCTCCCAGGCCCGTTCAAAGCCCAGATTGGACATAACAGTCGCGACGATTAAATCCCCCGGTAGTTGTTGGGCCTGTTGCAGGGTTTGTCCCCAAAAATAAAGAATATGATCCCCATCAATCGTCCGCCCCAGGCCATCCACCGCCAGCACCCGATCCGCGTCCCCATCAAAGGCAAAGCCCAAATCGGCCTGGTATGTCTGCACTGCCTGACGTAAGGGGTCTAAATGGGTCGAGCCACAGTTGACGTTAATTTTTTCTCCGTTGGCCTGGTTATGGAGACAAATCACCGTTGCCCCCAGTTGCTCAAACACCTGTGGTGCCAAAGAGACCGCCGCCCCATAGGCCAAATCCAAAACCACCTTCATCCCTGCCAGAGGTTGATCTGCCCCCAAAGAGTTCGTCAAGGCCTGGCCATAGGTGTGGAGTAATTCGGGACGATTCAGGTTATGACCCCAATGACTGGCCACTTCCCAGGCCCCGGCCTGATTCAAATGGGTTTCAATCGCTTTTTGCAGGTCTTGGGGGAGCTTATTGCCCTGGGCATCAAAAATTTTAATCCCATTATCTTCCGGGGGATTGTGACTAGCGGAAATCATCGCCCCGCCCACCGCCTCGGAGTGATGCACCAAATAAGCCACACAGGGAGTTGGACACAGGCCCACTTGCCAAACCTCTAAGCCTGCCGCTGTTAAGCCCGCTGCCAGGCCCATCGCCAACATATCGCTAGAGGTGCGGGAATCCTGACCTAGGATGAATGGCTGCCCAGAGGATTGAGATGCGGCTAATTCTCGCCCGGCCCAGTAGCCCAACTCCATCGCCAAATTGGGAGTTAATAATTCACCCGCTCGGCCCCGAATGCCATCGGTACCAAAGCGAATTGGCGTAGATTTAACCGCAGACATGATCACTCACTCCTCAAGTCGGTCAAGATGATGGCGGGCAGACAGGGTATCTTTAAGATCAAGGGCCACAAGAGAAATACTTACTCTTCTGCTAAACTTGCGCCATCATGCAATCATGAGTTGGCCCGTCACCTTAACATAAGTTCACCCACGACCGAATATAGCATTTTCTTTATACTTCTCCGATATTTTTTGAGTATTTCTGCTTATGCCTCTGGCGCAGTCCAAACCCATAACAAAGGGAATCTACTCCTTTAATTACCAACCCTATCAGCGCACCTTTGGCCAAAATGGGCGGGGGCTGACGTTGATGATTGTTGTCTCCCTGATCTTGTTTGGCGGGATTGGCACCAGGCTGGCCTATTTACAAGTTCTAGAGGGGCAACATAACCGGAAATTGGCCGATGAAAACCGGATTCGCCTGATTCCCAAACCACCAGAGCGCGGCAAGATATTAGATCGCAAGGGGCGGATTTTAGCGGGAAATCAATTTTCCTACTCTGTGTTTGTCTGGCCGATTGCCAAGAAAAAAGCGGAATGGCCGCAAACCTTAGAATTGCTCTCAAAAATCTTAAATGTCCCGGCCGCGGAGATTGAAAAAACGATTGAAAAGGCAGGCTATAATTCCCCCTCGCTGTTGCGGATTGCCAAAGGGATTACCCAGGCCCAGATTGTCGCCTTAGAGGAGCATAAATCCCAACTGGCGGGGGTGGAGGTGGATCGGGAGGCCCAGCGGTTTTATCCCCTTGGCGAAGTGGCTGCCCATGTGTTGGGGTATATCGGTGAATTAGACGAAGAAGAGTTGGCTAAAAATAAAGAGCGGGGCTATCGCCTAGGGGATGTGATTGGCAAGATGGGCGTTGAAGCCAGTTATGAGTCGCAATTACGGGGCACTTGGGGCGGCCAACAGGTGGAAGTGGATGGGGCAGGCAAAGTTTTGCGCATCCTAGGCCAAAAGAAAGCCCGGCCGGGGAATGACTTAACCCTGACCCTCGATTTGGATGTCCAAAAAGCGGCAGAAGCAGCCCTTGGGAATCGCCGGGGAGCCATTGTCGCCCTGGATCCGCGGGATGGCAGTATTTTGGCAATGGCGAGTCGTCCGGCCTTTGATCCCAACTGGTTTGCCAATCGGATGACAGAAGGTCAATGGCAAGAACTTCAGCAGCGGCAAAATCCCTTTGTTAATCGGGCGATCCAAGGCTTTCCACCCGCTAGTACCTTCAAAATTGTCACCACTACGGCGGGGTTGGAATCGGGTAAGTTTAGCCCGGATACGGTTCTCATGACCTACTCGGCTTTAAACAGTGGTAGTTTTGCATTTCATGATTGGAATCGGGCTGGGTTTGGGCCGTTGACCTTTGCTGGGGCGATGGCCTGGAGCAGTAATACCTTTTTTGGGCAAGTGGGGCGGCGTGTGGGTGAAAAAACCTTAATTGACTGGGCCCATCGCTATGGATTCGGGCAAAAAACGGGTCTGGATTTACCAGGAGAAGCGGCGGGGTTAGTCCCAGATCTGGCCTGGAAACGGAAAACCTATGGGGATGATTGGTATGACGGCGATACCCTGATTTTTTCTATTGGCCAAGGGGCACTTCAAACCAGTCCTTTGCAAGTGGCAGTGATGTTTGGGGTTCCGGCCAATGGTGGGTTTAAGGTGCGCCCCCATTTTGTCCAACTTCCCAACAAAAGCCCCCAGCAGGCGCGAGAGTCTCTAAATCTTAAGCCCAGCACCATTCAAGTTTTGCGCCAGGGATTGCGGCAAGTGATCACCAATGGCACAGGGTCAGGGTTAAATAATCCGAGCATCCCTCCCTTAGCTGGTAAAAGCGGCACAGGCGAAGATCCACCCCGCCCCCATCACACTTGGTTCGGCGCCTATGCACCGGCGGATAAACCGGAAATTGTGGTTGTAGCCTTCTTAGAAAATTCTGGCGGTGGCGGTGGCTCAACGGCCGGGCCCCTGATGCTACAGACAATGCAGGCCTACTTCAAAGCAAACCCGCCTCCCAAAAACACCCTTCGTTAACAGGATAGTCATTTTGAGCATCGGACATGGCCTGGTTGGTTGGGATTAAGAATAATCTCTGATGCCAATATCCCAGGTTCAGGCTCAGTTGTGGATAAAGGCGCGACTGAGTGGGAGAAGAAATTAACAACCGAGGGGAGAAAAGATGAGACTCAATTGCTTTTTAACGAAACAAGTTGTACTTGAGAATGCAGATAATTGCCCATACGCCATCTTTCCAATTAATTTTCTTGCCTTCTTTATAGCTTCTGCCGTAATAGGAAATACCTACTTCATAGATGCGACAATTGAGTTTTACCACTTTTGCCGTGATTTCTGGCTCAAAGCCAAACCGATTTTCTTCAATCCGAATTTGCTGAATAATCTCTTTCCGAAATGCCTTATAGCAGGTTTCCATATCCGTTAAGTTAATGTTAGTAAACATATTGGAGAGAGTCGTTAGAAATCCATTGCCAACTCTGTGCCAATAGTACACGACCCGATGCGGCGCAGCCCCTTGAAATCGTGAACCATAAACAACATCGGCCCGCCCTTGCAAAATGGGTTCGAGCATCAGTGGATAGTCCTGGGGAGAATATTCCAAATCAGCATCTTGAATAATGGCAATATCCCCTGTCATTTGCCCCAGGCCTGTGCGAAGTGCGGCCCCTTTGCCGAGGTTACGGGGGTGATAAATCACTTGGGAGACTAATGGTTCAATGTCCTGCTTGAGAATCTCTTGAGTGCCATCACTAGAGCAGTCATCAACGACAATAATTTCTTGATTGGTAATGGGGGAATTGTGAATAGCATCAATGACTTGGCGAATGGTAGCAGCTTCGTTATAACAGGGGACAATCACTGATAATTTCAAATTACTCGCTCCTGCATTGTTGACTAAACTGGTTCTGTGGCAAACCCAAGCAAATAAGCAACACTAACCAGGCCCAGGAGACTAAAAACAGCAATTTTATATCGGCCTGGATGGTAAGGCCACAGAAGGAGTAAAAACAAGTATAAATCTAAAAAGACCCGACTATAGTCTGTAAATAGATTGAGAATTTGTAACTTTGCCAAGATAAACATCAGGCTATACAGCCCACCCGCTAAAACAATTTCTGGTTGCTTACCCCAGGCCGGCCTGGCTGCTAAACCAATGCCAATAACAACTGCAATTTGCAGTAGAAACACAATCATGTCTAAACCCTGGGTCAAACTGATTGGGGTAGTGATTAACACCTGTACCTTGGCCAGAATTCCAGTCAAGGGCCAACTAAAATGTGTCCCTAAGCTTTGACTATCCCAGGCTGTCCCTAACCGCTGGCGTAAATAGAGATTCCATAATCCCCAAGGCAGTAGGGCCAAAGGTGCAAGAACCAAGTCCGGTTTACGGCGTTTTAGGCCACTGGTCATGACAAGGGCGAACCAGATTAAAAGGGTTGTTTCTCTGGTTAAGATGGCCAAGGCCTGCCAAACCCAGGTTAGCCAAGAGTTGTTCTGCCGATAATGCCGCAGGGTTAGAATGACCAAGGTTGTACTCAATAGGTCGGCCGTGGCAATACTGAAGCTAATCCACAGGCCAGGAATGGTTAAAAATAGCAGCGGTAAGGAGGAGGGTTGCTTCGGTAATAATTCTCCCAGGCCCCAAACGCTGACCCCAAAACAGAGAATGTTAACCAGCACTAAGGTATAGGGAATCCAGCCCGGTTGGCCCAAACCCAAAAACCAGCCCAAAAATGGATAAAAAATCCGCCGATAGCGATAGGCCGGCACATCCAAGGACTTCAGGGTTTGCGGATTCCCCAGGCCTGGGTCTAAAGCAATGGTGAGGAACTGTTGACCGTCATGGCCTGTTTTGCCTTGGTGAATAAAGACTGATTCTGCGGACAAATAGGGGGAAACGGGTATGACATCACCAATCCGAAAAAAACCGGTAACCTGACCCTGAAATTTCCCAACCCCTAAGATCAGGGCAATCACCAAACTCAAGCCCATGGCCAGCAGTGGATAGAGAACTTGACGGCGAATGGGGGCAGAAAGATTGTTGATCATTAGCTTCTAAGTCTCTACAACGCGCCAAAATAACTGAGGAACTGCCCTAATTTTGTCTGTCGTAGCCCAACATACCCCGACTCTGACCGTTTTGAACCAGACCCAGGCCTGGGACTCTGACCAAATCACCGAAACCGTCTAAAGTGGAAAAAATACCCCCATCATCTGCACATTTCCGAAGCGTCTTCACTATGGTCAGCAGCGACACCCCCTTTCTTCCCATTGCCTACCTCCAGGGTGAATTTATTCCTTTTACAGATGCGAAACTTTCTGTTGCGACCCATGCCCTCCATTACGGAACAGCCGCCCTCGGTGGTTTACGGGGAATCCCCAATCCAAATAACTCCCAGGAAGTATTTTTATTTCGCTTAGAGGATCATGCCCGCCGCCTCAGCAATTCCGCCCGCTATCTGGCCTATGATCTACCGGCTAGTCAGATTAAACATCTCTTGATTGAATGGGTGCAACGCAACAAACCCCAGGCCCCGTTTTATATTCGGCCATTGGTGTATACGTCTGGGTTAGGGATTGCCCCGCGGTTGCATCAGGTGGAAAAAGATTTTCTCATCTATGGCCTGGAGTTGGGGGATTACTTGTCGCCGGATGGGGTGAGCTGTCGGATTAGTTCCTGGGAGCGACAGAGTGATCGGAGTTTTCCCTTGCGTGGCAAGTTAACAGCTTCCTATATTGTCTCGGCCTTGGCGAAAACAGAAGCGGTGGAGTCGGGGTTTGATGAGGCAATCCTGCTCAACGATCAAGGCAAAATCTGTGAAGCCTCGGGGATGAATTTGTTTATTGTCCGGAATGGGGTGCTGATTACGCCGGGGGTAGATCAAGACATTTTGGAAGGCATTACCCGCAACAGTGTGATCCAGGTAGCTCGGGATTTGGGGATTAGCGTGATGGAGCGGCCGGTAGATCGGACGGAGGTCTTAATTGCCGATGAAGTTTTTTTGACCGGAACCGCGGCGCGAGTTGTCCCTGTTTCAAAAATTGAAAGTTATATGCTCCCGACCGAACGCCCGATCACTCAACAACTCCAGGCCCTGCTGAAGGCCATTACCCACGGGCAAGAACCGAACTATCGGCAATGGGTGGATGTCATTCCCTTAAGCTAGAATCACGGGGAATCTATCTGCTTAACTAAAGCATTCCTCACTATGAAACAAGTACAAAATACAGCCCGCCTAGCCCTAGGTATCTTTTTCGGTCTGATTGGAATGATTGGTATTATTCTCCCTCTAATTCCCGGCACTCCCTTTCTCCTGTTGGCTGCGGCCTGTTTTAGTGGCCTGGAGGAAGAGACAACCGCCGATCCTGTCCACAAAACGGAACATCAAACCGTAGTAGATTAGGGACAACCCCGGCTCCACGGGTTGCGTTACCCATTTCAAAGACTTATTACGGGCTAAGACACAAAGGCTGACACCCCGATAAACAAATTTATAGTTAAATTAACCGATGCAATGCCGATCTGTTTTGTGAGGCGCGGTTTCTAAAGGTCAATGTATCCCCCCAACCTGGATAGTCAAAACTCAGTCTTTGAGACGGGTGTTTCCTTAGCGCCCTCGTTGCAAGGGTTATTTGCCCTGTCTTGGGAGGGCCTGGTTTTCACCGATCGGCTGGGGATTTGTCACCACATTAACAATAGTGCTGCCACCATGCTTGGCCTGGACTCAGCAGCTTCCCCACAATCCTATAATCTTCATCAGTTTTTAGGCGTAACCCAAGACCCGGCCTGGCATACGTGGCAACACAGTCATGATACCTCTGTTGTAGATGGTAACAGCCCTGCCTATTTTCGTGGCACAACTACCCTGACCCGTACCAATGGCCAAACCGCTGATCTGACCTATGGTGTTACTGCCCAGGCCAATGGTTTTCTATGGATTCTGCCCCCATCCCAACTGATTCAATGGCAAGAAGCAACCGGGCAGTCTGATTCTCCCGATAAATTAACCCCGGCTTCCTACCAGGCCATTCTGGAAACCCAAACGGAGATGGTTGTCCGGTTTTTACCCGATAGCACCTTTACCTATGTCAATCCGGCCTATTGTCAAATGATTGGCAAACCAGCGGCAGAACTCTTGGGTCGGCATTTTCTCGAAGTTATTCCCCCCGATGCCCAGGCCATGATGCGAGAAGAACTCTGGGCCATGAATACCCTCACCCCCAAACATCCCTTTCGAGTTGTGATTAACCCCAGCATTGGTCACGATGGCAGTCAGATCTGGCATGAATGGACAAATATCGCCCTTTTTGACAACAACGACACCATTATTGAGTTCCAGGCTACGGGGCGCGACATCACGGCTGACTATAACTTCACCCGCACCCTCAAAGCTGCCAAAGATCGCCTACAACTGGCCTTGGAAATTGCCGAAATAGGTTACTGTGACTGGGACTTACGCAGCAATCGTCTCATTTGGTCAGACGGCTATGAACAACTCATGGGCCTGGCTCCAGGAACCTTTGACCAGCGGATTGAAACCTTTATGGGCCTCGTACATCCTGAAGATCGGGCCCGAGTTCAAACCGTCATTGACGACATTATCCAATCTCACCAACAGCGAACCGTTGAATTTCGGATTGTCAGACCCAGTGGGGAAATTCGCTGGTTTTTGGCCCGTGGGACAGCGATTTACGATGATCACGGCCACCCAGTCCGCTTTACGGGCGTGGACATGGATATTACGGCGCAAAAACTCCGGGAACAGGAATTGCAATATCAACGGGATTTACGGGAACTGTTGTTTAACGAATCTACAGATGCGATGTTTTTGGTGGATCCCCACACTGTCCAAATTGTGGATTGTAATCCCCGTGCTGTTGAATTATTTGAAGCTGATAAAAAGTCAAATCTGATTGGTTTAGCCGGCCATACCCTCCATGTCCGCCCCTTCACTGCTGCAGAAGTCGAGGCCAACGTTACCCAAATGCACAGTCAGGGGTTTTGGACAATGGAAATCGAATATCAAACCCTGAAAGGCAATCGGTTTTGGGGAAATATTGCTGCTAAACCGGTCACCATTGCTGGCCGCCCCCACAGCTTTGTCCGCGTTAGCGATATTTCCCGGTGGAAACAAGTCACCCTCGCCTCAGAGTTAAGTGAACTGCGGTTTCGGACCATTTTTGACCAGGCCGAGTTGGGCATTGCCATCTGTAGCGCTCCAGACTTTCGGATTGATCAGAGTAATCCTTGTTTACAAAATCTCCTGGGTTACACGGCAGAGAAACTTAAATGCTTGGGGTTTGAACACATTACCCATCCCGATGACCTTGGCCTGGAGCAACCCTTTATTGATGAGTGTTTAGCTGGAACCCGTGATCATTACCAACTCGAAAAGCGGTGTCTCACTAAAACGGGAGAAATTCGCTGGGTTAGTTTTTATCACACGACTGTCCGGGATGCCACTGGGCAGATTCAATTCGCTTTTGCTTTTTTTAAGGACATTAGCAACCGCAAACAGGCAGAACTTGCACTCCAGGCCAGTGAAGGACGCTTCCGAGCTTTGTTTGAGCAGGCTGTCTTTGGGATTGTCTATGGTGAACTTTCCGGTGAGTTTGTATCGGTAAATCAAGCCTTTACGGCCATTACGGGCTACACCGAAGTTGAATTGCAAAACCACAGCTTTCGTACCATTACTTACCCTCCCGATTTAGACCGAGAACAACCACTAGTTCAAGCCCTGATGGCTGGCGAAATCCATTCCTATACACTCGAAAAACGCTATATCCGCAAAGATGGTTCCTTAGTTTGGGTTTTGGTAACCATTAACAAAATCTTTGATGATTCCGGTTGTGTCGTTGGTGGTATGGGAATTGTCCAAGATATTTCTGAACAGAAAGCTTTAGAAGCTCAACTGGAAACCAACCGCCGTAAATACCAAACTCTTTTTGAAGTCATACCTGTGGGAATTCTCGTCACCGATAAGCAGGGCCAGATCCTCGAAGTCAACCCAGCTTCTGAGCAAATTTTGCAATTGCCCTCAGCGGAACATAAGCGGCGGGGCCTAGGTAGTGCAAGTCAGAACCCATGGGTTTGTTATCGCAGTGATGGAAGCTTGTTGCCTCCTGATGAGTATCCATCTGTAATTGCCCTCAATCAAAATTGCGCCCTACAGGGACTTGAGGTTGGCTATGAGCGACCCGATGGCGAATTGATTTGGTTAGATGTCACCGCCGCGCCAATTCCAATCCCAGGCCTGGGTGTAGTTTTAACCTATATAGACGTAACTGAACGCAAACGCACCAGCCAAGCTCTTCGAGATAAAGAAACCAGTTTACGCCTGGCCCTAGAAGCTTCTAATCAAGGGTTTTATGATCTGGATATTGTGACTGGCGAGGCCCAAACCGACTTTGGCTATGATGAAATGCTCGGCTATGCCCCCGGTGAATTAGTTCATAGCCTTGACTCTTGGCAAGCCAGTCTTCACCCGGAGGATCGAGACCCAACCCTAAAAACTCTGCAAGATTATCTCAGCGGGCAATTGGATCGCTATCGGGTGGAATTCCGGATTCAAACCAAAGCTGGGGATTGGAAATGGGTCTTATCTACAGGCAAAATCGTGGCCTGGGACGCTGAAGGACAACCCACTCGGATGCTCGGAACCCATATTGACATTGATCAACGCAAAGATGCCGAACTTGCCTTAGCCAAGCAGGCCGCACAAGAACGCGTTTTTGTCGAAATTACCAATGACATTCGCCGCTCTCTTGATCTGCATCTAATTCTTGACTCAGCTGTAGAAAACATCCGCGATCTTCTCCGCGCAGATCGGGTTCTGGTGTTAAGAGTTCTCCCAAACTACCATGCTGAAACCCTGGCCGAATCCCTAGAAGCAGGATTAACGTCTCTCCACAATCGCTGCTGGCTAAACTTTGAACTACCCGGTATTTGCTGGTCGGATTATTTGATGGGAGATTATCGCCTTGTTGATCGCGGGCATCAATCCCGCTGTGATACCTGTTGGATTCCCAACCTCACAGATGATGATATTCACGCCAAAATTATTGCGCCGATCAATCAAGCTAGGGGGGAAAATTCTTATCTTTGGGGACTTTTGATTGTTCAAAGCCAAGCCCCTATTTCCAGTTGGACTGATGATGATGGCCGCCTCATCGCCAGAATTTGCCAACAACTAGCAATTGCCATTCAACAGGCCGAACTCTATGAATCTCTCCAGGCCGCCAACAGCGAGTTGCAAGCTGCTAATCAGGAACTTGAATATCTGGCTCGCTACGATGGGTTAACTCAGGTAGCCAATCGCCGTCACTTTGACGAATATCTCAACCAAGAATGGGGACGGATGAACCGGGAACAACAGCCCCTCGCCGTGATCATCTGTGATATTGATTTCTTCAAGGCCTATAACGACCACTATGGCCATATTGCTGGGGATAGTTGCTTGCAAAAGGTTGCCCTAGCCTTACAGAAAACCGTCAATCGGGCTGGAGATTTGGTGGCTCGCTACGGTGGAGAAGAATTTGCCTTGATTTTACCCAATACCAACCTGGCCGGGGCCTTAGCAGTCGCAGATAGAATCCAATTAGACATTCGTCAGTTGAACCTGCCCCATCACCATTCAGCCATTGCTCAGACCGTGACCCTCAGCCTTGGTATTACCGCCCATATCCCTGATCCTGACTCCTCTCTCCAGGCCCTCGTTGCCCAAGCTGATCATGCCCTTTACGCCGCCAAACAAACTGGTAGAAATCGTTACTGCTATTGGGATGGAACATTACCTAGGAGTTGGAATGAGGATCTCTAGCCAATCTTTGTCATGGATCCTGAAAGCCAGGTCAAGAGTTAGGGCCTGGGAAATCAGAGCTAGGTCGGCTCAGGCCTCATCCTGATACTCTTCTAAAAAAGTTAGAAAATCGCTCAGGGCTGCTTGGGTTTGTTGGCTGGCGTCGAGTTGATGCCGTATTTGGAGAATAGCAAATCGGTTTTGTAAATAAGCTCTTTGAGCCGCTCGTTCTCTTTCCTCAATCGCCTCGTCTCGGCTTCGATTTCCACTGTTCCACTCAAGGCCGAGATTAACCAGGAGAGCCGTTGTCCCAGCGATGAATGCCAAAAGGCTCCAGTCGAGGAGGGTGAGGGAGAACCAGGGGATGGGGATGTCTCTGGAGTTGCCATAAAACCTCAGTAATGCCGCAATTGCATAGAGAAATGTTGTTAAAGCTCGAGGCAGAAGCGCAAGAAAACTCAGCATAGCTTAACTTTAACTTTAGCCCAATTCAATCTGGACGGGGGGTTCCGCCAATCATCTGCCTAAAATAGTCTAGGAGAAAATTTATCCGTTATTGCCAGTTAGAATGCATCAGCCTGGAATCTTAAGAAACTCGAATAATTCTTGAAACCCACCCCATTTACTCTTAGGTTTATAGGTGTCTTCTTTGCCTTAAATCTTCTTGGTTGGGAGTGAGCCGATGAATAGCACCGATGTCTCCGGTAAAAAAATTGCTGCTGGAATTTGTGGCATCCTCTTGGGTGCGTTGGGCATCCATAAATTTGTTCTGGGCTATACCACTGAGGGGTTAGTGATGCTATTGGTCACCGTTCTAACCTGTGGAGTTGGGGGTTTTGTCATGGGCATTATTGGCCTGATTGAAGGGATCATTTATCTTGCCAAGCCAGATCAGGAGTTTTATAACACCTACATTCTTGCCAAAAAGGGCTGGTTCTAATAACGGATACGCGGATCAATCCAGGCATTACAAATATCAATCGCTAAGCTAACCACAACCACAACTACCGCAAAAAAGACCATAATTCCTTGGACTGTGGCATAGTCTCGCAGCGAAATTGCTTCATAAAGACGGTTGCCCAGGCCTGGCCAAGAAAAGGTCACCTCTGTTAACACCGCCCCGCCCAACAAACTGGCAAAGGTTAGCCCCAAGACCGTAATCACAGGAATCAAGGCATTTTTCAGCGCGTGGTTGAATAAAATTTTTATTTCTGGGATGCCCCTCGCTCTGGCTGCTTCAACATAATCGGACTGGAGGGTTTGCTGCAAATTGACTCGGACAATCCGCTCGAAAATCCCGCTCAGAACAATGGCTAAACTCAATGTGGGCAAAATGAGGTAGTAGATGGAAATTCCTAATTCCTGCCACTGTCCACTGAGAAGACTATCAATCGTATATAGCCCTGTCCATCCTTGAGGTGGTGGTAATGTGACCGGATATCGAGTCCCCAAGGGTAGCCATCTCAGTTCCACAGCGAAAACTAACTGTAAAAGCATCCCCAACCAAAACAGAGGCAATGCATAGGTGACAATCCCAAATAAGCGACCGCCCACATCCCAAACACTATTGCGTTTCACCGCTGCCACGGTTCCGACCCCAATCCCAATCAGAAATGCTAGCCCCAAACTGTAAAGCGCTAGTTCTGCTGTAGCCGGAAAATGGGCCTGGATAATGTTAGCGACAGGTTCCCCTTGGCTGGTTAACGATGTGCCTAAATTGAGATGGAGTAACTGCCCCAAATACTTAAAATATTGTTCCCAGAGGGGAGCCGCCAGGCCGAGTTGTTCCCGAAGTGCTTCTTTGACAGCCGCAGGCGCGCGTGGCCCCAAAATGGCATCCACCGGATCTCCAGGGGTGGCCCGCAAGAGCAAAAACACAATGGTGACAATTGTTAACAGCATCAGTGGGGCCAATAACAACCGCACCAAAATATAAGCTTGTAACGCCCGCAATCGCGACATACAGGACTAGACAGACGGTTCTCAATCAGTATAACGAGGTCGTGGAGTGCCTTCAGAGATGAGATGATACTGATGGTTTGATTAATGTCTCATCCGAGTCTGAATCTCAATTCACCCCAAACAAATAATTTCCTCTGCCAGTTTGATGCTCCCTAAGGCTCTCCACCCCATCCCAATGTTGACTGACTAGATTGCCTCTGTCTAATGAACTTTCTGAAATTCTAGGCTTGAGTGAAATGGAAGCTCCTGCCCGATCTGATTGTTCTGTGTTGGCCCTTTGGCAGGGGGTGCGGTAGGCCCAACCCGATCATCTCGAAATTGTAAATCATCGCCCTCATCCCAGGCCTGGGGCCTTCTCCCACCCCAAAATGTAGCCCATAATGCCGACTTCAGCGATGATCATCTGTTAAAAGTTAAATTAAATTGAGGTAAGTCCTTAAGTTTTTCTAAATAATCTGGCATCATTCTCTGTATCACACCACATCGAGCGCGGCCCCCTGCTGAGGAACCCGGCTGGATTTTGGTCGCTCCTTCCCTTCACCTGCCTATGCTACAACTTGAATCCCTATTTGCTCGGAACCCGGTTTCCCCTGCCATGAAATGTGCTGTGATGGCCATCGGCGGGGCGGAAGATAAAGTTCGGGGGCGACAAATTTTAACTGCATTTGTCCAACGCTCCGGGGGAAGTAATGCTGTAATTGGGGTCATTCCCTCGGCCTCTCGTGAACCCGATGCGATGGGGCGGCTCTATCACGACATCTTTATGGAAATTGGGGCCAAGGATGTCGAAATTCTTTTGGTTGCGGATCGCAGTGATGCCGAATCGGAAGAAATCCTGACCAAAATGGCCCGCTGTAGTGGCTTGTTCATGTCTGGGGGAGATCAACTGCGACTTTCAGCCCTGCTGGATGAAACCCCACTCCTGGAGCAATTACGGACTCAGGTTTGGCAAGGTCAATCGGTGTTAGCAGGAACGAGTGCGGGGGCAGCGGTGATGGGCCATGTGATGATTGCCAGTGGTGGTAGTAATGAACCCCCCAATCGCTCCTTGGTGGATATGGCTACAGGCCTGGGGATTATTCCCGATGTGATTGTGGATCAGCATTTTCACAACCGGAATCGTTTAGCCCGCTTGATCAGTGCCATTTCCGCCCACCCTGACAAGCTAGGGATTGGGATTGATGAAGATACCTGTGCCCTGTTTGAGCCGGATGGAACGGTGCGCGTCATGGGTAAAGGAGCCGTGACCATTGTGGATCCGCGGGATGTGAACTATACCAATTTCAGCCAAGTGGAAGTCACTTCGCCGTTAAGTATTTACAATTTACGACTGCATATCCTCAGCCACGAAGATTGCTACAACCTGAATACCCATCAAGTTCAGCATCAAAGCTCTAGCTTGCCTTCTCTCTAGGATTTAGTTGCAACCGAACTGTTCACCACAAACAGTTTACCGCCCTCCTAACTCTAAGACTAGAATGGTGGCAGATTTTACCCTCCTTGCGCCTGGTTTCCTATGAAAATTCTCAAGATTCAAACGCTGCGTGGCCCCAACTATTGGAGTATCCGCCGGGGTAAGTTGATCATTTTGCGCCTGGATTTAGAAGAGTTGGCCGAAACCACGACCAATCTAATTCCTGGCTTTGTGGATGGTCTAATTCGAGTCTTGCCGAGTCTTTACGAACATCATTGCTCCCCAGGCCATGAAGGGGGTTTTTTAATGCGGCTGCGGGAAGGTACACTTTTAGGCCATGTGATCGAGCACGTTGCCTTAGAGCTCCAAGAACTGGCTGGGATGCCCACGGGCTTTGGTCGCACCCGAATGACTGGCACAGAAGGGATTTATCAAGTTGTCTTTGAGTACCAAAACGAACAGGCAGGGCGGTATGCAGGACGAGCTGCGGTCAGACTGTGCCAAAGCATTATTGATACCGGGACTTATCCCCAACGAGAACTGGAACAGGATTTAGCGGATTTACGGGATTTCAAAGCCAAAGCCTCCTTGGGGCCAAGTACCGATACCCTAGTTAAAGAAGCTGAAGCCCGGAATATCCCCTGGCAAGAACTCAGCAGCCGCTCAATTATTCAGTTTGGCTATGGCATTCATAGTCATCGGATGCAGGCCACCCTCAGCGATTTGACCGGAATTCTAGGGGTTGAGTTAGCGGGCGACAAAGAAGGGGCAAAAAAATTACTGGCCGATGTGGGGATCCCGGTTCCCAAAGGTGTGGTGATCCAATACATAGATGAACTGGAAGATGCAATCCATGATATTGGTGGCTTCCCAGTGGTGATTAAACCCCTCGATGGCAACCATGGGCGGGGTATTTCCATTGACATTGAAACCATTGAGCGGGCCGAAGAAGCCTTTGAAATTGCCAGTGGTGTTTCCAAATCGGTGATTGTCGAGCGGTATCACCCCGGCCGAGATTTCCGGGTGCTGGTGATCAATGGCAAAGTGGTGGCGGTTTCTGAGCGAGTGCCAGCCCATGTGGTCGGGGATGGTCGCTCCACAATTCAAGAACTGATTGATATTACGAATCAAGACCCCCAACGAGGCGAAGGGCATGATAACGTCCTCACCAAAATTGAGATGAACCATGACAGTTGGGAACTTCTCGACCGCCAGAATTTTACCCTCGATACTGTGCTCCCAGAAGGCCAAATTTGCTATCTCCGCTTTACTGCCAACCTCAGTACGGGGGGGATTGCCGTTGATCACACCGATGCCATTCATCCCCATAATGTGTGGATTTGTCAGCGGGCGGCCCGAACGATTGGCTTAGATATTGCTGGTATTGATGTGGTTTCCCCGGACATTTCTAAGCCCATGCCGGACGTGGGGGGGGTGATTGTGGAAGTCAATGCGGCACCTGGGTTTCGGATGCACACCTGTCCGAGTCGGGGGATTGCCCGCAATGTGGCCGAGCCAGTTTTGAATATGCTCTTTCCTCCCGGTCAACCTGCTCGGATTCCGATTTTTTCGATTACCGGCACCAACGGCAAAACCACGACGACCCGCTTAATTGCCCACATCTGTAAACAAACGGGCAAAAATGTCGGCTACACCACCACCGATGGGATTTATATTGGCGATTACCTGGTTGAAAAGGGGGATACCACTGGCCCCCAAAGTGCGCAACTGATTCTTCGGGATCCCACCGTGGAAATTGCCGTTTTAGAAACGGCTCGGGGTGGAATTTTACGCTCTGGCCTGGGGTTTGATCACTGTGATGTCGGGGTGGTGCTTAATGTCCAGGCCGATCACTTGGGTATTGGCGACATTGATACTGTAGAGCAGCTCGCGGATCTCAAAGCCGTAGTGGTTGAGTCGGCCTGGCCCGCGGGCTATGCAGTCTTGAATGCCGATGATCCCCTCGTGGCTGATATGGCCGAACAGGTAAAAGCCCAAGTTGCCTTTTTCTCCATGGATCCGCAAAATCGCCTGGTTAAGGAGCACATTGAATCTGGGGGCCTGGCGGCGGTCTATGAAAATGGCTATCTTTCAATTTTGAAGGGGGATTGGACGCTCCGAATTGAGCAGGCTGTCAATGTGCCGATGACAATGGGAGCGCGGGCTAACTTTATGATTGCCAATGCTCTTGCCGCCTGTCTAGCTGCCTATGCTCAAGGCATTTCGATTACCGATATTCGCACTGCCCTCACCAGCTTCAAGATGTCCGTGGAGCAAACCCCCGGCCGGATGAATTTGATTGATTTAGGTGAGTTTAGTGCCTTGGTTGACTATGCCCATAATCCCGCTGGGTATGAAGCCGTTGGGGAATTTGTCCAGAAATGGCCTGGTGAACGGATTGGGGTGATTGGCGGGCCTGGGGATCGGCGCGACGAAGACTTAGCCCAGTTAGGTGAGCTTTCTGCCAAAATTTTCAACCGGATTCTAATTAAAGAAGATGACGATACCCGCGGCCGGCCCCGTGGAGATGCAGCTCAGTTGATTGAAATGGGAGTGATCCGGGTTCCTCATCATTGTCAATACGAAATTATTCACGATGAAGTCACTGCTATTAACCAGGCCTTGGGGACAGCTAGTCCTGGCGCATTGGTCGTGGTTTTACCCTGTGAAGTCGGACGAACGATTCGCTTGATTGAAGCCTACGGAGAAAACCATAAACTAGCCAGTAAACCCTATTTTGAAAATGGCAATGGCCACAAAATTGAAGAGGTGGAACTTGGTACAGAGGTGAATATTGGCTAGGGGGAAACTGCTGCCAGCGCCTAACCTAAGGAATGGGTTAATTTATAGGCTGCATGCGGATTCTGACTAGCGGATAGTCAACCTTAAATGAACCAGGGCGGTTTCAATCACATTCACTCGCTCGATCAAGGTCTGCCAGTTATTGGCTCTGATGTCATAAAGTTGGCGAAAATGCCGCCGGGCGGTGGGAAAATTCTTAAACTGCCGCCGCATCAGGCTAATTGTCCAGGCCGATTGGGGAATGCTGGGTAAATGACTGAGGGTTTGTAAGTCTTGGGTTAATTCCTGTTCCCTTGCCTGAACTAAGTTTGCGGTTAACGTTAACAGTTCTGCCTGGTTTCGTTGCGACTGATGCAGGAGTTTTTTAACTTCGCTAACTTTCCGGACGGCGGCCTGGTCGTGTTCCATCTGGTTCTCCTCAATGTCTGGTATGGCTGAATGGATCCTTTGGGGTGAATTTTAGGCAACGGGTTTGATGGGGTGCAAAATTTGCAAGAGTTGTCGCTGATAGGTCTCAGGCAAAGCCTCGGCAAACAAAGCAACCCGATCGAAGATCATTTCTAACTGTTCAAAGTCGGCAATAAATAGGGCAAACTTTGCTTCAATTTGCTGCCGTTCTTGGATGATAGCCATCAATTTTTGCTTTGTTACGTCTAGCTCCAGCCGCTCATGCAGGAGTTTTGTCATTTGGCGGTTGAGCATCCCATTGCGAGCTTCGACTTCTGCAGCTAAGGCCAATCCAGTTTCTGCTTCGGCCTGGAAATGCATCAGTTCAGCTTCTAGGGTGGCAATTCGGGCCTCTTGGTGCGTCAGTTTTTGCTGGGTGATCTGCTCAAGGATAGTTTGGGCGGCTCGATTTAGTTCTGCCCGGATTGGTTCTGCCAGAGCTTGTAAAATCCCCAAGGCCGTTCCCCGTTTCAAGGTTTGACTCCGGCCATGGCCGCAAATTACCACGGGTGAATATCCAGGCCGGATGGCTTTAATGGGATGTCTGCCTCCTGTTTTGACCACTTGCCAGCCCCAATCTTTGGCTTGGTTAATGAGTTTGCCCTGATTGGTGTTAACGTGTTGTGCTTGAATTAAACAACTAATAGATCGCTCGGCCTGGCGAATTTCCTCAAGACGCTGCTCATCAGATTCTATGGGAGCTAGGGACATATTCATTGGGTAATTCCTCTGGCGGATGAACCACTAGAGTTACCTTAGAACAAAGGAGTCTTGGACTTCTAAGATTTCATGCGACTAACGAGTTGCTTTTCCTGATTGCTTCATCCCTGGGGGATTTGTTTTACAAGGCAATTGGATTGTGAACCGTGACTAACTTTGTCCCATCGGGAAAGGTGGCTTCAACTTGAACTTCAACAATCATGTCTGGGACACCTTCCATCACATCTTCGCGGGTTAAGAGGGTTGCCCCATAGCTCATTAAGTCTGCGACAGTGCGGCCGTCTCTGGCTCCTTCTAAAATTGCGGCACTGATGTAGGCAACGGCTTCGGGATAATTTAACTTCAGGCCGCGGGCCCGACGACGTTCGGCCACCAGGGCAGCGGTGAAGATCAGTAACTTGTCTTTTTCCTGTGGTGTCAGTTGCATTAATTTCTAGACTCCCCAAACTCTGGGTACACAAACAACACGCCCTAAAAATAATACTCGCAATAGCCCCCAAACGGCGATAAACCAGGCCTGGGCTGCCCCCCGATCATGGCCCCGATAGCGACAAATCAGCCCCGCAGCTAACCGACTCACCCCAATATCCGTCAGCGGGCCTGGCCATAATGCTCTGGCGTCCTGAATGATGGTACTGCTAACCTCTTGACCAATGAACACTAAATTTCCCACAACGGGACAGCCATTTAAGCCATGCAGGCCATGAAAATTCTCAGGGGTACCGGGTAGCCATTGCCGATCAATCCAAAGAGGAGTCCCATCCTGCCACACTTCTGTATGGGATCGCCAATTTCCTGCTGTGAAAAATTCTTCCCGAGCCGTGCGTCCAAACCGAGTCATATCCCAGGCCAGCCATAAGCCTCCAGTCGCTAAATTCACCCGCATAAATTGCTGATAGTGAGCCTGGTTAAACATGATTGTGTCTTGGGGTAACCATTCTAAACAGGCCTGGGGGGCAATATTCAGTTCAATGGTTTGGGTGACAGGGTGATTTGGGTTGCGATAGACCTTACTGGCGGCTGCGGTGGTTAACAGAACTTGGGACTGGGCCTGGAGATCGAGTTGGATATTCAGGTGATCCCCGCCCACCATGCCCCCGGCGGTATGCAGCATCACACTATGACAAACTTGAGGCGATTCAGGATAAAAGGGGCGTTGAATTCTCAGGGGTGCTTTGGCATAGGCCTGGGTAATTTCTGTCCGGTCATTGTGCCAGCGATAATTGAGCCATAAGTCACCCTGCCAGGTAGAAAAGTCAGGCTTGCCGATAAGTTGATTATTTTGCAGAATTGGCTGAACCACTGGGCCGTTCCTGGTTGTCAATAAAGGTGGCTAAATCCCAGGCCTCTTGGGGAGTCAGATTCCCATCAAATTGATAGGGCATATTGCCGTGGATAAACTCAGCCATAGTATTCAGGCGATGCAGGCCAGCCAATTTATTAAAAGACTGTTCCCCCCACAGAGCCGGCCGATAATAGGTATCCGTTTGATAACGTCCTTGCCCATCGGTATTGTGACAAAAACTGCATTTCTGTTGAAAAATGGCCTGCCCCCGTTGGGAATTGCCCGTCAGTTGCGGAATCGGCGGAAAAGGTGTTTTGGGTCGGGGAATGTCTAACACCTGGGCCTGTTCATCCAGCCATTGCATATAGGTAATCAAAGCCCTAAATTCCGGTTGATTGGCAGTAATCGGGAAGGGTTTACCATTCAGGCTATGTTCAAAACACTGGTTGATCCGTTTTTGTAAGTTGGTTGTTTGGGGATATTCATATTTTTCCATCATCCCTAACCAGGCCGAGGCTTTCGGATTTCCCCCTCCATTTAAGTGACAGCTTTGGCAGTGGAGTTTGGCCACGGGGACATTTTCCGGCAAGAGTTCATAGGTTTGGGTCGTTAACTGATAGCCCCGGAGAATACTATTCCACTGTTCTGTATCCCAGGCCGAGACGGGTTTAGCAGGCGGGGGAATGATTTGAGTCTGAGCAGGTTGGGGTTGGGCATAGGCCAGGGTAAAAGTAAAGTCTGAGGCGGTATATTGATTCGGATTAACACCCCGGGCAATGGCATGACACCCCATACAGGAAGAGGTTTTCTGGATATAGGTTTCCATGGTCGTATTGGCTAATATGGGTGGCTTGACCTGGAAAACAGTTTTGGGAGTCGGGTCGATTTTGGCTTTTGGTAAGGGCCATTGGGTATTGACCAATTCGTAATATTGCCAGACGGAATTTTTCAGGCCGGCTTGGATGGTTTTGTTGAGTTCCGCGACATTATCTATGGCCTGGTTGGGTTGGTTGCAATCCGGGTTTTGGTTGGGAATCGGGGTTAAGCGGGTGACTTGATTGGGAACATGGGCCTGAGTTTGATGATTCGCCAGACAATCGGGACAGTGGGGATTAAAAAAGGAGGGCTGCTCACCCCGGACATTATCCACTTGTTCATAGGTTGACCAAATCCATTGAGGCGCGCTGGCGGTTTTGTGCATGATGTGAAAACCCACCAGGCCCATGCGTATTTCTTGATAGGTGGCTTTGGTCAGATCAGCACGATCAGAAACGTAGGCCGAAACTGTATGAAATCTGGCTTCTTCGGTCGGCTCTACTTCTCTCCAGGCCGCTTTGATTAAAATTGCCCCATTGGGAAAGTTAAATTGTTCCAGTTTGGCCTGGTGGTTGGCATCGTAAAGTTTGTTTTGCACCACATAATCAAAAGCCACTTGGTTCATCCGAATTTCGTAGCGGACAATCCGACCCTGTTGATCCGTTAAGGTTCCGGGTAAGGCCAGATCCGCTTTTGTGGGTTGAAATTCATCGGACAAGACTTCATCCACTTTGCTTTGGCGATAGAGGATTTTTAGGGGTTTTCCCAGGCCTGGGGGTAAGGGGGCCGCAGCATTCCAGGGTAAAGGTTCACGGCCATCGGGCAAATAGACTTCACTGGTTTCTTTCCAGGTTTCCCAAACACGCGGGGCCACGGCATTGATGTTTACGGTTTGATCCGGAACACCTCGGACTCCAGATTTAGCTGGCCAATTCAAGGCGATAAATTCCTGCCAAGCAAAGAGATCCGCCGCCCGTTGCACCACATTCAAATTTTTCTGTTGTAAATTACCCTCGAGATCCTGGGGAAGCTGCCAAGAAATTTCCGGGGATTTCAGCGGGGCCTGGCAAACGGTGGGCAACGAAATTGAACGGGGGGCCATAGCGCGACTGGGAATCAGAGAACTCCCCAAGACAATTACCGCACTGACCATAATGACCGTAAACACCAGGCTGGGGAGGGTGAGCCATGCCTTCACTCGCTGCAACGTGATTCCCTTCATTTATCTAAGATTGTCCTAACCCAGTCAGATGTGTTGATTTGCCAGTGACATGAGTCAGGAGCGTTGATGAAAACCGATAACCTATTTTAGGCGATTTTTCTATTTCAGACTCGTTTGATTACGGAATTGATACCTGATCTGCCCGAAAACTGTGATTTTGAGTCCAGTGTGCCTGTGGTTCAGGAATTCGGAATATCGGAAATTCTTGCCCCGGCTGCATCACTACACTAGAACAGTGGGTTTGGGGAGAGACTATGGGGTTAAAAATGGTTAATCGCACCTATGAACGGTTGATGGCCATCTTGGCTAGTGGGAATTTACTATTGGTCTTATTCAATCTCAGCTATGTTCCCTGGCGAGATTTTTGGTTACAGGGGCGTGTTTCCATTCCCTTAGTGAATCGGGTGCTATACATTCCCATGCCCTTAGACATCACCAAACTCTACGACCCGATTAAAGGCATTGAACCCCACCGCGACACCCAGGCCTATCTGGAACTAGTGAATCAATTAGAAGCCAGCATTGAGGGGCTTGGTTATGGTAGCTCAGAAACCCAGAACATCTTAGCCGACCTCCGCGCTCGCAGTGTTGAAATGGTAGAGACCAATCCCTTTGCCATTGCCAATAAGTCCGGGAGTTTGGAGCGGATTAAAAACCAAATGCGGCTTCGGGTCTTCAGCACCAAACGCAATGTTTCCTCCAAAGAAGCCTTTGAACAGTTTTGGAGTGACCGCTACATCAACCCCGTCACCGGAGCCACTAACCTGGCCTGGTTTAATAGCACCATTCGCCCCTTGATTGCTGCCAATTATTACCGAGGCATAGGAGAAGACGGGGAATATATTGATAACTTTGGGGCCTTAGATATTCCCTTTGCGCTGATCTTTTTCCTCGAGTTTTTGGCCCGCACCTTTTGGATGAGTCGTCACCAGGCCGGGTTGCGCTGGTTCGATGCCATGATTATCCGCTGGTATGATGGGCTGCTCTTTTTTCCCTTTTGGTGGATTGCCCCAAGTTGGGCCTGGTTACGGATTATTCCGGTGGAAATTCGCCTCGATCAAGCTCAAATTATCAGCCTACAACGGATTCGGAAACAAGCCTCTCAAGGGATCGTTGCCACCATTGCAGATGATGTGACGGAAGTTGTGGTGATCCAAGTCCTCTCCCAAATGCAGGCAGCCATTCGCCGGGGCCAGTTCATGCGCTTTTTACCCAGTCAGGGGGCACAATCCGGCCAGCAACACCCCCACTCTGGCAACGAGATTGATGAGCTTGGCGAAATGGCCGCCCTAGTCTTGCAAGTTACCCTCAAAACAGTCCTCCCCCAACTGCGCCCAGAATTAGAGGCCCTGATTCGCTACAACGTGGATCAAGCCCTCCGCCAGGCCCCGCCCTATCGCCAATTGGCCACTTTTCCAGGGTTAGAAGCCATTCCCCAACAGTGGTCAGCCCAACTGGCTACCGAAATTACCAATCGGGTTTATCAAGTCCTCACCCGGCTGGAATCCGCAGACAAGACCGCTGCCCTCCTCACCAGTCAACTTGTCCAGAAATTTGGCACGACCCTCAGCTATGAATTGCAACAACAACAGGTCGGCCAGGCCCTGCGTGAACTTTTAATCGATTGGTTAGAGGATGTGAAAGCCAGTTTTATGGCCCAAAAACGTCAAGCTCGCCTGCCGGAATCCAACGCCCCCTAACAACAGGCCTGGCTGAGTTTGTAATCTCGTAAATGCTTGAGTTGACTTGGCGGCCCTTGCTCAATGACTTGGCCTCGCTCCATCACAACTGCCCCATCAGCGGCCACTAATTCTTCTAAACGGTGGGTAACCCAAAGAGCCGTCATCCCCCGTTGCTTCACCAATTCCCGGACATTGGCTAATAATTCTTGCTGACTGTCGGGATCCAATAGGGCTGTGGGTTCATCCAATAGTAAAACCTCGCAATGTCTCGCAATCGCCCCCGCAATCGCCACCCGTTGTTTTTGGCCCCCACTGAGGGCATAGATGGGTCGGCGGGCCAGGCCAGAGAGGTTCACCGTTGCCAATGCATCTTGAACTCGTAAGCGGACTTCTGCTGAGGTTAAGCCCTGATTGGTCAGACTAAAGGCAATATCCGCCCCCACAGTCGGCATCACCAATTGCTGATCTGGATTTTGAAACACAAACCCAACTGGCTGATGAATGTGAACATATCCCGTTTGGGGTAACAATAGCCCCGCCAAGAGCTTCATCAAGGTTGACTTCCCACTGCCATTGCGCCCCAAGAGCATCCAAAACTCTCCCGCCGGAATTTGTAGATAACAGTGATTCAACAGCAGGGCCTGGGATGACCAACCAAAACTTACATCCTGGACATCAATGGCATTGGGCATGGCAGCAGTGTATCGCAAGGAGCGGAAACTGGGGCATTGGGTTGGGCGGGGATTCCTAAGACTGCTCCAAAAGTTGGGCAAAAAATCCGGGGCCCCGCCCTGAGGATCCGGCTGCACCTTTTTGAGACAGTTGAATCCCGACAATTTCTGAACTCAGCACCGCGACTTTCTTTTCCGTTTGTTTTTCGCAGGTGAGTTCAATCATGTGGGCGGGAGTCTGGGCCACCGCAGCTAAGAGTTCACGATAGAGGGCCTGGGCGGCTGATTCTTCTTTACGCTCCACGGACAAGGGGATGGGGGTTGTTTTCAAAACAAGATCAATCGTGAACATGGGTACTCAGATAAGGAACGATGAAGTTGTGCTATCTCCACTGTAGAGTTTTCGGCTTCATTAGGGGAGAGGATTGAGCGATAGACTGAAATTAAAACTATTTTTTGACACCCCTCCAGTATTGTTGTTGTTGAGTCAGACCCATGGCCACTACCTTACCGCTTTCTCTGTCACAATCTCAGCCAAGCCAAGCCAGGGAGACAAGCCTGCACCAACCTCTACGCCCCACTATTAAAGCCTTGCAGCCAGAATTGGTAGTCTGGAGACGCTACCTGCATCAACGTCCTGAACTGGCGTTTAAGGAACAACTGACAGCCAGCTTTGTAGCCGAGAAACTGCGGGAATGGGGGATTCCACATCAAACCGGAATTGCCGAAACTGGAATTGTTGCGATCCTAGAAGGTTCCCGGCCTGGCCCAGTCTTAGGGATTCGGGCGGATATGGATGCTCTACCAATTCAGGAAGAAAATCAAGTTCCCTATCGCTCTAGCCATGATGGGGTGATGCACGCCTGCGGTCATGATGGCCACACAACCATTGCCCTCGGCACTGCCCGTTACTTATCCCAACATCCCGATTTTGCCGGAACTGTGAAGATTATTTTCCAACCCGCTGAAGAGGGGCCTGGCGGGGCGAAACCGATGATCCAGGCCGGGGTTCTCGAAAATCCTCATGTTGATGCGATTATTGGCCTCCATGTCTGGAATGTTTTGCCTGTGGGCACTGTCGGGGTACGGAGTGGGCCTTTCATGGCGGCGGCTGAGTTTTTCCATTGTCAAATATTCGGCAAAGGCGGGCATGGCGCGATTCCCCAACAAACCATTGACGCGGTGCTGGTGGCCTCCCAAATTGTTACTACCCTGCAAACCATTGTGGCGCGCAATATCAACCCCCTGGATACCGCTGTGATTTCTGTCGGATCCTTTCATGCGGGGACGGCCAAAAATATTATTGCCGATACGGCTTCCCTAAGTGGGACAGTGCGCTATTTCAATCCTGAATTGGCGGATAAATTACCCCAACGGATTGAGGAAATTATTGCCGGGGTTTGCGCTTGTCACGGGGCGAAATACGAATTGAATTATCAACGGATGTATCCAGCAACAATTAACGATCCAACGATGGCCGAATTAGTCCGCTCTGTGGCTACAACAGTGATTGAAACCGAATTGGGAGTTGTGCCTGAATGTCAAACCATGGCTGCTGAGGATATGTCATTTTTCTTACAGCAAGTGCCTGGTTGCTATTTCTTTTTAGGTTCAGCGAATTCGGAATTAGGGTTAGATTTTCCCCATCATCACCCCCGCTTTGATTTTGATGAAACGGTTCTGGGCCTGGGAGTAGAAATTTTTGTCCGTTGTGTGGAAAGGTTTTTTGCCCAGGCCAAGGGCCCCTAACCCCTTCACTCTAGTTTGCTGCTTAATTCAAGGGGGCAAAAACTGATGGCTAAACAGGCCTTGTCCCTTGAAAAAGTTGAGCCTGCATCTTCAGGTTCTCATGAGTTCACCCCGCGTTGCAGTTACAAACAACATCCCATTTTTCAGCCGCTGGTGTGGAATTATTAGGATGATTGCCGCAAGGGGTGTTGAGTTGGCACTTTGATGATGATGGAGTTGATCAACGCTATATTCCTTGCTGTTGAGTGGGTATTGCCAAGATGGGGGCTTCCACCTGATTGTGACTGTCCTGAATTGGGAAATCTTGGTGGATGCGATGGATGATTCTGCGCTTTACCCGTAGTTAACGCTTTGGGGCTCTGGCTATGTCGTGAATTTCATCAAACTGACCCAGGGACAGCTACCTGGATGTTATTCAATCGCACTTTCCACACATCCTATTAAGGAGTCATTAAGCAGGTGTAAGCCCAACAACATCCCAGTCCCCGGTTATCCCCAGAGTTTTCCACAGGTTTTTATGGTTTGTGAGATGGATTTAATGAATAGAATCTGGAAGAGTTACTCACTCATCTAGATCTGAATTATGGTGTCGTTTATCGGTCTAAACAACGCTATTATGACCTATTTTCTGATGCTGGAATTAGTTGGAAGAAATCCCAGAAGCGAAGTCCAAAAACCAATCTTGAACTCGTTAAAGAAAACACTAGAAATTCAAGAGTTTATTGGAGTGCATGAGCCTGAAATTAAGTCCGATCAATTGATTGTTCTGTTTCTAGATGTTGGTGTAGCCTTCCAGAAGAACAGTATGATTTCTACCGGAGAGCTAGAGCAATCCTGCTGGAATTTAGAACATGGGGTATTGATTTTGCTAGAGTTACAGCCTTGAATCGTTCTTGACTCAGGTAGGATTGCTATGTTGCCTTGAGGGAGATTGGGACGAATCCTAGGCTAGCAATCCGATACTTGCAATGTTGGTTGGTTAAAATAATTTCGCCTTGCCTCCAGGCCGGGTCAGTTTAGTGCGCCCTGATGAAAGGGGCTAAGGCTTCAGGGCATATTTCAGGACTAGGGGGGGAATTTGGGAATCCTAATGTTAAAATACGCCTACACACTGCGACAACAAACTGAGGATAATAAAACGACTATGGAAGCGATGATGCTCTTGGCTAAACTCCCAGAAGCCTACTCCATCTTTGATCCCCTTGTAGATGTTTTACCCGTTATTCCCGTCTTATTCTTAGCTTTGGCCTTTGTGTGGCAAGCGGCTGTGGGTTTTCGTTAACGATAGTCTGATCAAATTCTCAACAGTGGTTTAACTGAGTCGGCTGTGACGGGTGATCAGATTTACGCTATGCAGTAAGTCTCAGGCCTGGTGAGGGTCGGCTTAGTTGGTTTTGACCTGAAGGCTTCCTGAACCTGTCCTAGTCTGAACCACAAGAGTCCCGGTTGATCTCAGCCCAAAGCGAACATCCGATGACTTTGATCCAATTTACTCAACCCCGGTCTGGCAACTTATTCAACCTCGCCTGAGAGTGTGACCTTCCCCCGAAAAACCACGTAATTGTAGATATTGTAGAACAACATGATTGGGATTAAGAACCCGATAAAAATAATCATAAAGACTAGGGAACTGGGAGCTGCCGCGGCCTGGTAGATGGTGACACTGGGGGGAATGATGTAGGGGAAAATGACCAGGCCCAGGCCAACAAAGGACAACATAAAAATCAAGATAGTCAAAATAAACGGCATTCGTTCTTCCTGCTTGCCCAAGCTTTGCAACAATAGCCCAATCAAGAAAATTCCCAGCAATGGTATTCCCAAAAAGATAAAGACTAAGGGAGGCTCAAACAGGGTGGGGCGAATGTGATCAGACAAGATCGGCGTACTGACTGTAATAAAACCCGCTCCAATCAAGGTCGTCCAGGCCGCAAGTTTAGCCGTCTTAAAGTGAACCAGTTGGAGGCTACCCGTGGTTTTCATAATCAAATAGGTCGAGCCAATCAAGACATAGCCCTGAATCAGCGTCAACGCGACTAAAATTGACCGCCAACTCAACCAGTCCCACATTCCCCCAATAAAATGCCCCGCTGCATCTACGGCAATCCCTTCAAAAATACTTCCCAAGGCAAAACCCTGGCCCAAGGCCGCCAGAAAGCTCCCCACGCCAAAGGCCCAATTCCAAAACAACTTGCGATTGGCATTTTCCCGAAATTCAAAGGCCACCGCCCGTAAAATCAACCCAACAATCATCACCACCGCTGGCAGATAGAGGGCATTGAGAACCGTGCCATAGGCCAAGGGAAAGGCTCCAAACAGTGCACCCCCCATCAACACTAGCCAGGTTTCATTGGCATCCCAAACATTGCCTAAGCTGGTCATCAAAATACTGCGGCGTTCTTCACTGGAGCTCGTTAGGGAGAGAATCCCAATCCCCAGATCAAACCCATCGAGGAGAACATACAAGAATAAAAAAAGACCGAGAATAAAAAACCAGACTTGGGGGAGAAATTGGGCTAAGGGTTCCATTGTCATCCTCACGTCATAGGGTTATTGCTGGGCTTCAATGGGACGCTGATCCGGTTGGTGCTGGGCCGGAATTTCCAGACTGGGTAAAACTTCCACCCCCGGAATTGGCAAGGACAGGTTGGGGCCTTTACGAATAATCCGACTGCCAAAATACAGGGCAGCGACAAATAGGGCTGAGTAGAGGACGGTAAACCCAATTAAGGAAAAGAGAACTTCCCCGGCCGGCAAATGGGAGGCCGCATCCACGGTGCGAATTTCCCCATAGACTGTCCAAGGTTGGCGGCCCACACAGCGAACAATCCAGCCCGTTTCGACGGCTAAGTACCCCAAGGGAGCCGCAAAGATCCAGGCCCGTAATGTCCAAGTTTGCTGGGCAATCACTCCCGGTTTTAACCGTCCCAGGCCCCACTGAAGCACTGTCACCAGCATTAACCCCACCAGGAAAAAGCCAATCCCACTCATGATCCGAAAGGAATAGAAGATTAAGCCAATCATGCGGGGGCGATTTTCGGGGGGGAAGTCTTTAAGCCCTTTAACGGGTGCGCTCAGGTTGGGTTTGAGTTCGAGGATGTAACCGAGGGCCTGGGGAATTTTAAGCTCCCAATCATTGGTTGCGGTTTTCTCATTAGGTAAGGCAACGAGTGTCCAATCCGCAGGTTGTCCCGCCGGAAGCGTTTTCCATTGGCTTTCAATGGCGGCAAGTTTGGTGGGTTGGTAGTGATAGACCTGCTCAGCACTGAGGTGACCAATGAAAATTTGCAGCGGGGCAACGGCAATGGCAGCAGCCAGAACAATTTTGAAGGAACGGCTAAAGAACTCGACATGGCGGCTTTGAAGAATGTACCAAGCACTGATCCCGCCAATGACAAACAAAGAGGTTTCCAGTGTGGCAAAAAACATATGGAGCACACTGTTGAGCATGAAGGGATTAAAAATGGCCTGGAAATAATCAGCCACCAAGAATTTACCCGCCACAAATGTTCCGCCCGCCGGAGTTTGTAACCAGGAATTAGCGACTAAAATCCAAAATGTGGAGAGGTTGGCCCCAAAGGCAACCATGATTGTCGCCAGGTAGTGAATTGCGGGTGGAACGCGCCCCCAGCCAAAGAGCATGATCCCTAAAAAGCCCGCCTCTAACATAAAAGCCATGGAGGCTTCAAACCCTAAAATGCTGCCAAAAAAGTCACCCACGGCTTCGGAAAAAGGGGCCCAGTTTGTCCCAAATTGAAATTCCATTGGTAAACCAGAGGCGACACCAATCCCAAAGTTCAACACATACAACTTCGACCAAAACCGCGCATGGTGGTAATAATCTGAGTTGCGGGTTTTCAGCCACAGGCCTTCGACAATGACTAAATAAATAGCCATCCCCGTGGTTAAAATTGGCCAAAGCATATGAAAAATCGCCGTCAATGCAAACTGCATCCGGGAAAGGGCAACTGAATTCGCAAGAATATCCATAACCAGGCCTGGGTAATAACACCCCGTAAATCAACAGAATGTAACAAAATGTTCCTAACCGTAACAGCTAGTCATTCCGGTTTAACAGATTGTCATGTTGCTGGCTAGTCATAGTTGATACACCTAAGCCAAGCTATAGATTTTGTTTAGAATTAGGAGGGTTATTGGTCATTAAAAAGAGGTGCTTCTAGGGGGGTGCCATCCGCAGCTTCTAAGACAAATCCCGCATCACTAATCATTTGCCAGTCGGCGTGGGCAGCCTGTCCGGGGGTGGTGAGGTAGTCCCCGACAAAAATTGAATTAGCTGGATACAGTCCCAAGGGTTGGAGGGAGCGTAAATGCACTTCTCGGCCGCCCGCAATCCGAATTTCTTGACTGGGAAGCAGAAACCGAAAAAGGCAAAGGACGCGCAGGCAGTAGCGGGGATTGAGGTGTTTTGCAAGGGACAGGGGAGTGCCATCAATGGGAATTAAGAAGTTAACGGGGACACTGGTCACATTCAAGGCCCGTAGGGACATGGCCAAATCCACCACGTCTTGATCTGACTCGCCCAGGCCAATGATGCCCCCAGAACAGGTGGTAATGCCGGCCTTTTGAACCTGATTAATGGTTGTGGCTCGGTCGTTAAAGGTATGAGTGGTGCAAATGTTGCTGTGATGAGCTTCAGAGGTATTTAAGTTGTGATTGACCCGATCCACCCCCGCAGCCGCTAATGCTTGGGCTTGGGCTTCATCCAAGAGTCCTAAACAGGCACAGACTTTAAGATCATGGTTGGCTTTAATGGTACGAATGGTACTCAGAACTCGTTCAAAGTTTTTCGGACTCGGACTCCGACCGGAAAGCACCAAGCAAAATGTTCCAGCTTTTAATCGCTCGGCCTGGGCCGCGGCGGCTAATATCTTTTCCTCTGCCAAGAGGGGATAGGTCTCAATTTCGGCGGTGGAGATTTTTGATTGGGAGCAGTAATGACAGTCCTCTGGGCAGAGTCCACTTTGGGCATTGAGCAGATAATGAAGCCGTACCCGATTTTGCCAATAGTGATACCGAACCTGATAGGCCGCTGCTAATTGATTGAGGATTTCAGTATCCGGGGCCTGGAGGACAGCCAGGGCTTGTGCGTTGGTTAAAGGGATACCAGATAGGGCCTGGTCGGCAAAATGCTGCCAATTGGGAAGCAGCGAGTTGAGCGCAGTTGGGGCGGCAGGGGTTTGAAGTTGTCTCAAGAAATTATCCTTTTGCCCGATGTCATCATCCAGGCCCTTTCCTGTTGTACCACCATATAGAACCTGAGGGATGTTGAATTGGGGTGGGAGTCGGATTAATCCCCATCCCCAGGCCGGGAACCCAATTGAATTAATTCAACCTTATAGCCATCGGGATCTTCCACAAAGGCAATCACCGTTGAGCCATGTTTCATGGGGCCAGGGGCGCGGGTTATTTTTCCACCCTTGGCCTGGATTGTGGCACAGGTTTCTAAATATCATCTACACCCAGAGCAACGTGGCCATAGCCATTTCCAAGGTCGTAGGCTTGGGTTCCCCAGTTATGGGTCAGTTCCAGAACGGTGTGATTGGCCTCGTCACCATAACCAACAAAGGCGAGGGTAAACTCTCCCTCCGGATAGTCCTTTTGCCGCAGGAGTTTCATCCCCAAGACATCACAGTAAAACTCAAGGGATTTTTCTAGGTTGCCCACTCGGAGCATGGTATGGAGCAGACGCATTGGGATTTTTAACCAAGCTATTTTTACCCTTTGGCATTGTAGTGTATCTGGCCTGGCTTAGAAGCGGAGACCTTCATGGATATGTCCTGGCTCTGGGCCTCGGCTGTCTCAAACATTCCCCTGTACCTTGTACCCTAGAACCTAGACCCTTCTGATATCTGTACTATAAGGATTAACGCGCGTGGACACTCGGTATCAGCCCCAAGAGATTGAAACCAAATGGCAACAGGCCTGGGCCGACCAAGGGTTAGATGTCACGGGAACAGAGCCAGAAAAGCCCAAGTTTTATGCCCTCTCGATGTTTCCCTATCCCTCTGGGAATCTTCATATGGGCCATGTGCGGAATTACACGATTCCCGATGTGATCGCGCGGGTCAAACGAATGCAGGGCTATCGGGTACTTCATCCAATGGGGTGGGATGCGTTTGGGTTGCCGGCCGAAAATGCCGCAATTGAACGGGGAATTCCGCCGGCCGAGTGGACAGAAGCCAACATTGCCCAAATGAAAACCCAACTACAACCCCTCGGACTTTCCTATGATTGGTCGCGAGAATTAGCCACCTGTCGCCCGGATTATTATCGTTGGACGCAATGGTTGTTTTTGCAGTTTTTCCAGGCCGGGTTAGCCTACCAAAAAGAAGCGGCGGTGAACTGGGATCCCATTGATCAAACCGTCTTAGCCAATGAACAGGTGGATAATGAAGGGCGGTCGTGGCGGTCGGGGGCAATTGTCGAGCGGAAATTATTGCGGCAATGGTTTTTGAAAATCACCGACTATGCCGAAGCCTTGTTGCAGGATTTGGACACCCTCACAGACTGGCCAGAACGGGTGAAATTGATGCAGGCCAACTGGATTGGCAAATCTACCGGGGCCTATTTGGAGTTTCCGATTGTCGGTTCCGAGCAAAAAATTGCGGTCTTTACGACCCGGCCGGATACGGTGTACGGCGTGACCTATGTGGTGTTGGCTCCGGAACATCCTCTAACCCAGGCCGTAACCACGAACGAAAACCAGGCCCAGGTGGCAGAGTTTATCAAATCTATTAGCCATGAATCGGAACTAGAACGTACTGCCGAAGATAAACCCAAACGGGGCCTGGCCACGGGGGGGAAAGCATTAAATCCCTTCACAGGCGAATCAATTCCCATCTGGATTGCCGATTATGTCTTGGTGGAGTATGGCACCGGGGCTGTGATGGGGGTTCCGGCCCACGACCAACGGGATTATCAATTTGCTCAACAGAATCAGCTCCCGATTAAAACGGTGATTATTCCCGCCAATCCTGAGATGGTGAAATTGGATCAGGCCTACACGGAACCAGGGATTTTGATTAATTCGGGGGACTTTGATGGGTTAGAATCACAAACTGCCAAAACCAAGATTATTGAATTTGCCGAGTCTCAAGGGTGGGGAAAAGCCAGGATTCAGTATCGCCTTCGAGATTGGTTGATTTCTCGCCAACGCTATTGGGGTGTGCCGATTCCAATTATTCATTGCCCAGATTGTGGTGCGGTTCCTGTTCCCGATGCAGATTTACCTGTACTGCTGCCGGAAAACGTGGAATTCACCGGCCGGGGGGCTTCTCCCTTGGCGCAACTTGAGGATTGGGTCAATGTCCCCTGTCCCACCTGTGGCAAACCGGCCCAACGGGAAACCGACACCATGGATACGTTTATTGATTCCTCCTGGTATTTTCTCCGTTTTGCCGATGCCCAAAATGACCAGGCCCCGTTTGATCCCAAAGTTGTGAATGATTGGTTGCCCGTGGATCAGTATGTGGGCGGCATTGAACACGCGATTTTGCACCTGTTATATTCCCGCTTTTTTACCAAAGTCCTCAAGGATCGGGGTTTGATTAACTTCAGTGAACCCTTTCAACGGCTGTTAACTCAAGGGATGGTGCAGGGGAAAACTTATAAAAATCCGCAGACCGGAAAGTATGTGATTCCCAGCCAAGTCAAAGACCCGAATAATCCCGTAGATCCCGACTCCGGCATTGCCTTGGATGTGGTCTATGAAAAAATGTCGAAATCCAAACATAACGGTGTCGCTCCGGGGGATGTGATTGAAAAATATGGTGCAGATACCGCCCGGATGTTTATTTTATTTAAAGCCCCACCCGAAAAAGATTTGGAATGGGATGATGCCGATGTCGAGGGGCAATTTCGATTTTTGAATCGCGTCTGGCGGCTGGTGACGGGCTATGTTGAAAAAAATCCTGAAGTCAAGTCAACCCATGCCGAACTGAGTCCCGATGAGAAAAAACTGCGGCGGGCAATTCATACCGCGATTAAGGAAGTCAGTGAGGATTTTGAGGATTATCAATTTAATACCGCTATTTCGGAGTTGATGAAATTAAGTAATGCCCTTGGAGATGCGGCGGATTTAATCACCAGCTCAACCTATCAAGAAGGGATCAAAACTTTATTATTACTGCTTTCACCCTTTGCGCCTCATATTACGGAAGAACTTTGGGAACAGTTGCCAAAGCGTGAACATTCAACTTCTATTCACCTCCAGGCCTGGCCTAAGGTTGATCCAACGGCTTTAGTTGCTGATGAAATCTCGTTGGTCATTCAAATCATGGGCAAAACTAGAGGGGTGATTCAAGTCCCGGCCCAGGCCGAAGCCAATGACTTGGAAACCTATGCTCGCAACTCCGAGGTGGGAGAACGGTATTTAGCTGGCCAAACAGTGAAAAAAGTCATTGTTGTCCCCGGTAAATTAATCAACTTTGTCTTGCAAGGGTAGGTCGCTGATTATGTTTGATCCCCTGCGGAGTTTGAAGTTTTTGCCCTGGCGTTCTCTTTTGTCTGCGGCGATTACCACCCTAACCCTGGCGAAGATTTTTGATATGGGTTTAATTGTTGCTGCGGGGCAGTCTCCAGAGATGCGGGACTTTCTCCAAACGGTTTTAACACCCCCCTGGGGCCTCCTGATTGTCATTCTCTTGAGTGTGGGCTTGGGGGCATTAGCCGTTCTGTTTTTGGAAACCTGGTTTTCACCGGGGCGAATTGTCGGGGCAACCCTTTGGGGCCTGGTGCTGTGCCTGTTATTAACATTGATTGTGATTGCGATTATTTCTGGATTAACGAGAGTCCCCGCTGGTCTTTTGGATGTGAATGAAAATGTCCTGATTGGCCTGGTGGTGGGGGTCTTTTGGCGGGGGCGGCGGTATTGGCGATGGTAGGGATTGGGAAAAATCAGCGGCCCCAGGCCATATTCTTAGATGCTGTGGGGACTTTATTTGGGATTCGGGGGAGTGTTGGGGAAATTTATGCGAACTTTGCCGCCCAGGCCGGGGTGATCGTTGATCCGACTCAATTAGACCAGGCCTTTATGACCAGTTTTGCTCAAGCTCCTAAACTCAATAGTTCTTTAGCGATGGGAGAGGCATTAGTGGCTTTAGAGCAGGCCTGGTGGGAAGCGGTGGCCGCCAAGAGTTTTGCAGCGGTAGGAGTATTAGGGAAATTTCCCGACTTTTCGCGGTTTTTTCAAGACTTGTTTGATCATTTTGCCCTCGCGGATCCCTGGTACGTTTATGAAGATGTCCGGCAAGTTTTAAGTTCATGGCAAGAAATGGGAATCCGGTTAGGGATTTTATCGAATTTTGATAGTCGCCTCTATCCAGTATTAGAAGCCCTTGATCTGGCCCCCTTTTTTGATTCGGTGACTATTTCCACCCATGTTGGTGCAGCTAAACCTGACTCGAATATTTTTAATATTGCCCTCGAACACTACAACCTTGAACCCGTCCAGGCCTGGCACATTGGCGATAGTTGGTCGGAGGATGTGGTCGGGGCATATCAAGCTGGATTAGGGGCCATTTGGCTGAATCGGACTGGAAAACCACTCCCCAGGCCTGGAATTGCCTTGCAGGTGGTGACTAGCTTGACTGAACTATCCCTCTTAGGACTGTAGCGGCGATGATCGGACTAGACGTTGCGGATCAATGGCTAGACAGTGGACATTGTTCTCAGGCCGCCGCTGTTTATGAATGTCTCATTGCTGAGAATCCCGATCAACTGACCTGCTATCAAAATTTAGGCCTAGCTTACCTACTTCAGGGCGAAGACGTTGCTGCACAGGTGGCCTGGTTCACCCCTTTAGATTTTTTGCCTGACGGGGAAGCTGAGAGTTATCAAGAGAGTTTACTCAACCGTTTATTTGAGATGGCTCTGCACCTGGAATCCCAACAACAGGATTTAGCGGCTTGGCTGGTTCGTCAATATTATCGGCAGTTTCAACCGGAAAATTTGATAAATTTAATTGCCCTGATTCAACTAGACATTAAACTCAATAAATTAACAGCGGAATCCCTCTTGGCCTGGGATCTCATCCCGCTACTCCAGGAATTTGGCGGAACTCTAAAACCAGAGACATTGGAGCAGTTTCTCTTAGCTCTGTTTCCCTGCTATCCTGTTGGGCAATCTGGAGATAAAGATATTAGCCAGGACATGATTACCCAATGCATCCAAGTTGGCTTAAGGTTTGTCCCCGATCTTCCGGCCCTGATCCTGAAATTCTCCCATCTCGCCTACAACCATACTTATCTGCCCAACTATGAGGCGGCAATTCAACTCACCCAACGCTGCCTGGTCTTTAGTCCGGAAAATCTCACTCTTTGGCGGCAACTCGCAGATTTTCAGACGGATATAGGTCAGTTTGCCCCCGGCCTGGTCGCAGCCCAAAACTATAACCAGTATTGTCAAACTTTGGCAGAAAAAGTCTTTGGCCAACGGGTTTTAATGCGGGCCCTAATGCGACAAGGAGATCATGGCCCCGAAGTCCAGGCCTGTTTTGCCGAGCAAGCTCAACTCATTCAACAGTTATTAACGGATTCCCCGGCAACCCTCACCCGGAGCCAGGCCCGGTCTTTAATGGTGGCTTTGTTCCATTGGCCCTATGTCCAAGATCAGCCTGAACAATACTGGGCCTGGCAGAAACCCTTGGCGGCCTTGGCTCAAAAAAATCTTCTTGGCACCGAAACCGGCCAAAACCTAGCTCCCTATTCCTACCATCAGCAACCCATCACCACTGCCCTCAAAACCCGTCACGGGGATTGCTTGCATATTGGCTATTTGGCCCATACCCTGCGGCAACATTCAGTCGGCTGGCTCTGTCGGTGGTTATTTCGCTATCATAATCGGCAAAAATTTAAGATTCATCTCTATTTTCTCGCCCAAGGGGTGACTCCCTTTACCCAGGCCTGGTTTTTACCCCATGCAGATTCTTGGTGGGCGGGCAATTTACCCGAAGATTCAGTGGTGCAGATTTTTAAGGATGAAATTGATCTGCTCATTGACCTAGATGGTGGCACCTATGAAGACAGTGCTGAAGTTTTAGCCTACAAGCCTGCGCCAATTCAGGCCACTTGGTTAGGGTGGGATGCCACGGGTCTGCCTGCTGTTGATTACTTTATTGCCGATCCCCAGGTTTTACCCCCAGAGGCAGAACAGTACTACGCCGAAAAAATTTGGCGATTACCCGAAGTCTATTTAGCTGTGGATGGGTTTGAAATTGGGGTTCCGACCCTGCGGCGGGCAGATCTGGATATTCCCATTGATGCTGTCATCTATTTCACGGCTCAAAATGGCCTGAAACAACATCCCGAAACCCTGAAGCAGCAATGTCAGATTCTAGCCCAAGTGCCCAACAGTTACTTTTTAATTAAACTCCGGGGGGAAAAAGGAATTTTAAGGGAACTATTTGAATCTATTGCCCAAGAAGAAGGGGTTAGTTTATCGCGGCTAAGATTCGTAGATTTTGATAGTGATGAACTGACCCATCGCGCCAACCTCCAACTGGCAGATATTGTTCTCGATTCCTACCCCTATAACGGTGCCACCACAACTCTAGAAACTCTTTGGCTAGAAATTCCCCTCGTGACTCAGGTTGGCCAACAGTTTGCCGCTCGCAATAGTTATACCTTTATGGTCAATGCCGGAATTACAGAAGGGATTGCTTGGTCTGCTCCAGAATATGTGGCCTGGGGAATTAAATTGGGTCAAGATGATAAATTACGCCAACAGGTGCGCCAAAAACTCCACCAGGCCAAGCAAACCTCTCCCCTCTGGGATACCCGCACCTTTACCCGTCATCTAGAGGAGGCTTATCAAAGGATGTGGACACAACTGAGCTAGTCATAGGAGGTGAAAATGAGTCAACACCCCAGAAAAATGACGTTTACGGGTCTAAGCCTCTCAGGTATTAAATTTTTGATTTCAACCGGATTAATATCCATACCTTAAACAAAGATGGAACCTGATGCCAATCCCAATATTGTTGCAATATGAAAAAAACTAAGATACACCAAAACCTCAAATCAAATCTTGGTACAGGCCGGTTGTGAAGCAGTTGGTTGCCACCGGATAGTTGTAAGTTTAGCTGAGACTCTGTTTTAACTCGAGCATAGTTAATGATATGGCGATCAGGTACAAATCCCAGTTGGTGCTTCAACATTTGATTCACTTCAGCATGGGCTTTGACTCGACTACCGATGGTTTTATTGAGGGAGTATTGACGAGAACCGGCTAGCACCTTTGGTAAGTAGTAAAAATTAGTCTGTTTTCCCCAGCGCAACCAGAGTTCATAATCTAAACAAAAATGTAAGTCAGTATTTAAGTTGCCCCATTGTCCAACACAGGTACGCCGAAAAAAAACAGCAGGTTGACAAAGATAACAGATATCCTTAAGGGCTTCATAATTCCAGGCCTGGGTGGGGTAGGGTTCTAAAACTTGATCCTCAGCATCAATATAATTAGCCTGACCATAAATCACTAAAATATTTGGATTTGTTATGAAGATTTCGGCAACTGCGGCAAAAGCCCCCGGATAATAAATATCATCGGAATTGATCCAGGCAATAATGTCCCCGGTGGTTGCAGCAATGGCTTGATTTACCGCATCGGCCTGGCCTAAGTCTGGTCTGGATTGCCAGTTAAAATTAGGGTGTTTTTCAGCATAGGCCTGGAGAATATTAAGGGTTTGATCAGAACTACCGCCATCACCTACATAATAGTTAAAATCAACAGTTTCTTGGCAATAAACACTGGTAATAGTGCGCTCAATAAAGCGGGCCTGGTTATAGGAAGGCGTGACAACAGTAAACCGCATACATCATAGATCCTGATACTTAAAATATTAATTAACTATTTCTTAAGGGTTTCTATGTTATAAGATTATGCTATTTTCATTGTCAGGTTGATACTATAATCCAGGATTATTTGAATTAGACTCATCCAAGCAGTTAATCATTATCGCTAAATAACGTTGAGCGGTATCATCAGTAGAAAATTTTCTGAGGCGTTGCTTCCCCTTCTTAACTAGTTCGTTCCCCAATTGAGGCTCTATTGTTATCTTCTTCAGCTTGGCGGCAAGATCGGTAACATCGTCAGGATTAAAGTATAAAACAGCATCTCCACCGACTTCTGGTAAACTAGCAGCTTGACTAGAGAGTATCGGTTTTTCATAAAACATTGCTTCTAATATTGGCATCCCAAATCCTTCATAGCGAGAGGGAAACACTAAACAATAGCATCCTCGCCAAAGGGCTTCCAAGCTTAAAGGATCCACATAACCACAAAAATGGACATAGGGTTCTAGATCATGGGCCTGGCAAAAATCTTGTAGTTCCAGCTTATTACCAATAATGGCTCCACTAAGAACTAAATCTAAAGGTGCAACACATTGATTGCGATACTGGAGATAAGCCCTCAAAAGAGTTTTATGATTTTTATGGGGCCAAGTATTTGCCGGATAGAATAAATAATTTTCAAATTGCAATCCAAAGCAATCCACAACCTGATGGACTTCGGCGATGTTAAGACTGAGTTCTTGCCGATAATTCCCATGATGAATCACAGTTAATCGCTGAGCCGATTGGGGGAAAGCTTGGAGCATTGCTTGGCGAGTAAATTCGGAAATACAGATAATCTGGCTGGCTCCATAGCTAAGTCTTTGAAAAAACATCTGACGATAGAGTCGCTCTCGCCAACCAAAGGCCTGGGGAATAGCCAGATGCTGAAGATCATGGACAACAGTGATGGTTGGAATTCCTGACTCTTGATAGGCGGTATTGGTGTAGGGACAAAGAAGTAAATCTACATTAAGCTGATGAAGTACTCGGTTCCATCCCATGACTTGCCGAAGAATATGCCAGAGTTTCACACTATAGGTCAAGATTTTATTGAAGTGATTAATATTAGGCTTAATACAATATGTTTTGGCTTGTTTTTGATAAATTTGGGTTACATGGTGATGATTAGTACTTGATGTCAGAAGAATGATTTTCCAGTCGGGTGCTAATCTCAGTAAAGATTTAATTAGAAAATCAATGAACAGATTAATTCCACCATTTTCACCTGTTTCAAGCAAAGGTGTTAAATCAATGGCAATCCGATAACTTTGTTGTAAATATTCATGGATGATCATCATGATTGAGTTTAATTTTCTATCTGCTTCTGGCTCATAACAATGGGCTATCAGGATCATCGCCAGGAATTCCTAGATTTTGACGAAGCTTAAGCCAGCGTTTCCGTAATTGCCAAAACTTGCTTGTTTTAATCCAGTTAATTCGTTGCTTCGCTTGGAGAAGTTGTAACTCTGGGGGTTTGGCTGGATCAATGATCACCTCATCCACCAGGCCAGATTGACCGATCAATTTTTGCAGATTGTGGGTTACTCGCCGCAGTTGCCAGAATTTACTACTTTCCATCTCTTGAATTAAAAAGAGAAGATGTTCTAAGCCAAAGGAATCTTGGCCTGGTGCTTGAGTTTTAGCTAATTCCGCTTGTAGTTGACGAAATTTCTGCCAAATTAACTTTTGCTTGAATGACGCTGGTGTTTCCCCTTGTTCTGCCCGTTGTTGACGAACTCTGGTTAGGACATTCGCAACGTCATGGGCCATAGTTGTCCAAGAAAACTGACGACTTTGCTCCAGGCCAGCTTGCACTAAACCATCTCGAACTTCAGGGATCTGGACTTTTCTTAAGGCTTGAATCATGTCACTAGGATCATCTTCACTGACATAAAGGGCCGCCGTTCCCGCAACTTCAGGAATCGCCGAATTATGACAGGTAATCACGGGGCAACCACAGGCCATGGCCTCTAAAACGGGTAAACCAAACCCTTCATAGCGAGACGGATAAACTAAGGCAATGGCATCACTATAGGCAATAGCTAATTCAGCATCAGTTAAGCGGGCCATTTTTATAGACTCGTGGGAAATGATTTGGGCTAATTCCGGCTCTAATTTTGATTGACCACCCACACAGAAAATCTGAAACTCTGTCTTGTTAGGTATTTGATTAAAAGCTGTAAAAAATAACCGAATATTTTTGTAGCCATCAAAGCCAACCCTGTCCCCGACGACTAAGAAATAGGGTTTCTCCAGGCTTATACTCGTCCTAAACTGTTTAATTTGTTCCTGGTTGGCCGGTTGAAATATCCCATCAATGCCGTTGTAAGTGATATGAATTTGCGCTTGATCCAGGCCTGGAAAAAATCGGATTAAATCTTTAGCTGTATGTTTAGATACTGTTAGATAGGCAGATGCGTAAAGAATCGCCAATTGTTTTTCTCGCCACCCGGAAACCGTCAAATCAAAGCCCATGACTTCGGGAATCATATCGTGGACAAGCAAAACCGTTGGGGTGTGGATGGGAGTGGTGTAGTAGGTGGAAATAAATAACTCAATCCCGGCCTGGTCGCAAATGGATTGCAGTTTGAGACTATCCTCTCCAGCCGCCTCTTGGTTATAGGGATGAATCAGGCGATAGCGCAGGCCGGGTAAGCGGGGGGCTGTTTGGGCCCGGTCTAAAATTAAAACGTTTTCTGCAAATCCTGACTTTACCCACGCTTGAAAAATTGACCGCCAAACCCGACCAATGCCACTGTGAAGCAGTTGAAAAAAGACCGCATCAACCGCAATCTTGGGTGTCGCTTTTGAGCTTGCTTGGGCAATCTCTGCCAATTCTGATTCAGTTCTAAAGTCCCATACCGGGTAAAATTCCTCAGTCATATCAACTACTGCAACAGGGATAACACCACAATTAGCGGCGAGATCCACAACCGTATCATCTGTAACCCAAGCAAAATAGTCCCTTAAAAATACTGGGAAAGCTGACTCAGATTGCAAACGGTGCCATTGGCTCAGGGCATTATGATAGCCGTAATACTTTTCCTTGAATGTAAGCTGCTCAGGCAGAACATAGGCGAAATGTTGGAAAACCAGGCCCATTGCTTCTGTGTCATCGTGATGAATTGGATTGATCCGGCTGACATCTTCACCTTGCCTATTCACTAATTGAGGTGGCTCATGTTTGGCCCAAGACATCCCTGGCTGATATCTCCAAGTTCGTAACCACTCTTGCTCAGGGTTTTGGGAATAGCAATAGCGAGAAGCAACCACAAGATCCGGGCCAACAAAATAATGACACCAGTAAAAAGCAGCCGTGATCTCTGGGTTATTCAGAAAAAAAGAGTGGGCTGTGGTGATTTGGCCTGTTGTCCAAAGCTCATCCGCATCTATCTGCCATAACAAACAGTCTGCTTGGATATAGCTTAAAGGAGCATTAACCATCTCCCGCTTGCCATCCCAAAACTGGCCGGGTGGGGGACGGTAGAGAGTAATTTGCTCAGGAAAACGAGCCGCGATGACATCCAAATACGCGGTCGTGCCATCAGTACTTAATCCATTGCGATGAAGACTCGGATCAATCCGTCCCCCTTGGGCTACACTCCAGGCCGTGTCATGCTTGAGTTCCGCAACTCCTTCTATAATGTGCCAATGCCAGGGTAGCTCAAGTTCCTGGAAGGCTTGCAGGTGGTACTCAATAAAGGGTTGGCCATTCAGAACAATGGTAAAAAAGTGGATCGGTAGCTCAGTTGGGACTCCCATTTTGCCTAAGCCCTGCCCCATGCTGGTCATGACTCAATATCTCCAGGCAATCCCAAAAACTTTTTGGCTTGAAACCACTTCTGCCGCAGGGCCCAAAATTTACTGGTTTTCATCGCTTCAATCGTAGCCTGTGCCGCTTGTAGTTTCGCGATTAATGTCTGGATCTCAACCTCTTCAGAGCCTCCCACTGTCAGTTGGGCCAAAGTTTCTGACCACTGGGACTCCTGTTGCCGCAGTTCAGTGATTTGCTTTTGGTAGGCCAGAATCCGGCGTTGCTGCCATTCGGGGGTTTGATAGGGAGAAAATTGATTTTGAATTCGATACACCTCTGGCAGAACTTTAGTCATCTGGGCGGATTGACCATCGATAGCATAGGACGCAACTGTAATTGGCATATAACCAATTTTGACATTGGGCTGTTGGGTTAAGCGTAAAAACCAATCATAATCAGCAGCAATTCTATACTGTTCTTCAAACCCTCCCATTGCCTCTAAAACGGATCGTCGAGCAAAGGTGGCCTGGTGCGGCAAAGCTCCGCAAATTAATTCATCTAAAATCTGCTCTGGGGGCGGCGGTCGGTGTAAGGATGGCTCACGATGGGGATAACGGACTTGTAAATTACCATAAACAACGTCAATATCAGGATGCTTGATTAAGAAATTTGTGACAGACTGAATCACCAATTCATTAACAAGATAATCATCGGCATTTAAAAAATAGACATAATCACCGGATGCCTTAGCAATTCCCTTGTTCATCGCATGGTAAAGCCCCCGATCCGGCTCACTCACAACAATGCCAATGCCTGACTGATAAGACTGAATGATGTCTAGGGTTTTATCTTGAGATGCACCATCAATAATTAAATATTCAATCTTGGCATCTTTTTGGTTTATAACACTTTGAATTGTTCTTTCAATAGTTTTCTCGGCATTATAGCAAACTGTGACAATCGAAATTTTAAGCATTGCATGGTCTTTTCAGAAACAATCCATTTAAGGGGAAAACGAACATCAAGAGAACTCTAGTTCATGAGGCAGCACTTGATATCTATCATCAGAGTTTTAACGCTCACGTTAATCATCATGCCAGAAGCGGCGGGGTGACTCACCATCCTTGACTAGTAATATATTATGTGGTTTTGATCATTTTGATATCCTGAGAAACATGACTTCCCGCTTGTCAATAATAAGGCCATCATTAGGAGTTAAGAGAGTTCTATGGCAGTCCGTTTTCATTTGATATGGGGGCGCAAAGCCTTTCACCTTTGGGAGATGCTTGATTGTTTCCCTAGGGCCGATTTATTTATTTGTGGGGAAAGTATTTTGTCTTAGGGGTGCGGTTGCGGGACTTTCAGGAAATTATTGACCACAGCCAAATAGGTTGCAGCATCTTCCAACATCGGAAAGTGGCCGGTTTTGGGGATGACGATTTGCTCGACGCGGGGGTTTAACTGGGCGGCGGCTTGGCCGAGGGGGGCGGGAATAATTTGATCAAATTCTCCTGAAATGAGCAATGTGGGGGTTTGGATTCCGGCAAAGGCTTGGGGAATTTGGATCGCAGCCCATTCGCTCACGGCAGAGTACATTAACCCAAGGGCGGCCGTTCCATTGGCCTGGAGGAAGTCTTCTAGAAACTCCTGTTGCCAGGCCTGGGGAATAGGGCGATCTAAAAACCGACTCATAAATAAACGGGCCACACCGGGAATTTGACTGAGCCAGCGGGGCCGAAACTGGACAACATAACCGCCAATCAGGTGAAAGAGGGCGAAGGGTAAGGGTTCATAGGTAAAAATACCGCTACAGGTGAGGATGGCCTGGTAAACCCGGTCGGGATATTGACTGAGGAAGAGGGCAGCAATGGAGGCTCCGGTGGAATGGGCATTCAAATAAACTTTTTCCAGGCCCAGGCCATCTAAAAATTCCTTGAGGTCTATAACATAACTAGGCAAATTGTAGGCTTGGGGGTTGTCCTGATCCTTTGGGGCTGACTGGCTTTGTCCAAATCCCCGCAGATCGTAGAGGAGGCAGTCAAAATCTGGGGCTAAGGCCGTTGCAGTTGTTTGCCAATAGGCACTAGAGCCACCCCACCCATGCAAAAACACCATGACAGGTTTGGGGTATTCAGAACTGGCAGAGGCATCTTGACAAATCCACTGGTAATAATGGGAGACCCCGCGCACTACCACATCGGACATAGGACAGGCTCACGGACAAAAAGAGACAACGAAGGGGGAGGACATTTACGGCAGAATCATGAATAAATTAGCCAGAGCTAAGAGGAGAAGCGATCGACACTAGAGCTAAAGACGGGTTCGACACGAATGGCGAGGATTTTGGCCGGGCGAATGACCATATATTCCCCTTGGATGGTTTTGATCGGCACGGAGATAAACTCACTGGAGTCGGAACGGGGGATGACTTCGTTGCTGTACCACTTTTGAAAGTCTTGAATAGAGGGAAATCTGACTTCTTCTTTGTGGCCGCCTTCAATAAATAAGTGAACGGAAAATTCTGAGGGTGTTCTGGGCATGACCATTATCTCTCACTGCACTCCTATTATCAGCGTAGTCGGCCGTGAGTTGGGGCCCCATGGGACATCTGGAATCGTCAGAATCAAGCCAACGCCATCAATAACGGCTGTCCTAAATAACTGTTTTTAGTTGGAACACCCGGTAACGTAAAAAAGTAGCCCCCCCCAGTGGGTTTGATATATTCCTCCAGGGGTTCACCATTGAGGCGATTTTGCACCGTTTCAAACCCCCGCTCTAAATCCTGCTGAAAGGACATAAACAATAGCCCCATGTCCAACTGGCCGGCTTTATCAACGCCACGGGAATAATGAAAGCCTTTCCGCAGAATCCGATTTGCCTCTGTTGCCGGTGTTCGGGGATTAGCCAGGCGAATATGGGCATCCAGTAAGATAGTCTTGCCTTTGGGGTCTTGGTTGTAATCGGGAATATCCTCTTCGTGTTTGTAGCCTAAGGGTGCGCCAGAATCCCGCGACCGGCCAAAAATTTCTTCCTGCTCTTCCAAGGCGGTGCGATCCCAAAACTCGACAAACATCCGAATCACCCGCACCACTTGATAGGTTCCCCCCACAGCCCAGGCCGGTTCGCTACTATTGCGTTGCACCCAAACCAGGCGGTTCATCAGGTTTTGATCGTGGGGGTCTGGATTTGCGGTTCCATCCTTAAAGCCCATTAAATTCCGGACGGTCGTTCGATGCGGGTGTGGGTCGGTGTCCGGTTGTTGAAATCCAGAGATTTGCCAACGGAGAACCACCAGGCCTGCCAACTGCTTCAAAATATCCCGCAAGGCATGAATATTGGTTTCATTATGGTTAGAGCAAAGTTGCAGGAGTAAATCCCCATGGCAAAGCTGAGGATCCAGGCGATCATTGGGGAAATTCGGCATTGGCTTGAGATGAATCGGTTTCTCAGCCGCCAGGCCATAGCGATCATCAAACAGGGAGGCTCCCACCCCAACTGTAACCGTGAGATAATCTGGCGAAAATTCAGGCCCCAAAATTCCAGATCCAGTCGGCGGATATTTCGGCTCTAGGGGTGGCCAGGTTCCACCGGAGGTTAAAAATTCAATCCGCTGGGTGAGAATTTGAAATAATTTTTGCAATTCCTGGGTTGAGCGGGCGGTGACATCCAAGGCTACTACTAAAGCTGTGGCCACATTTGGCGTAACAATCCCAGCTTGATGGGGGCCTAAAAATGGAATTACGTCACTGGGGACGGTCTTGGCCTGGGCCGAGTTGAGAGAAAAAGCCCCCATTGCGCCCACCCCAGCCAAAGTCACCATGCCCCCAAGAAACTGCCGCCGCCCTAAGGGCAATGGCCCAGAGGTAAACCCTTTAGACACCAATAACCCCCCGTAATTTTGCTAAGTTTTCTGCCAGCCGCGCTAGATCCGCTTGCAGCCGTTGTTTATCTTGGAGAGTTAACTGGTCATAACTCTTAAAGCCACCGCCGGGCAGAGCATATTTGGCTAAAACCTGATTGACCGCGGCAAAGTCTTGATCAATTTCCCCCAGAATTGTTGGGTTAACCCGTTGAATCAGCGGCCGGAGAATCTCGACAATTTTTTGTGAGCCTTCCACATTGGCCTGGAATGCCCAAAAATCGGTGCGGCTATAGCGTTCTTCTTCGCCGGTAACTTTGCCTTGGGCAACTTCTTCAATTAGCTCTGATGTCCCCCGCACCATATCTCTGGGGTCAATCTCAAGGGCAACAATACAGGTTTTTAACCCTTCTAAGTCGGTCATGAGTTTCTGCGCGAAACCGGCATAGCCTTTGGTGGTGTTGTACTTGAACAGGCCCATCTCAATCCGGTGAAAGCCAGTAAACTCCGGATCATCTTCACCCTTAAAATCATCTACCCGCGCATCAATGGAGCGATCAAACTCAGCAAAGGACTCAGCAATCGGCTCAATCCGTTCCCACCCCAAACGAGAAGGTGCATACATGGCCTGGGCTCCGGCTAAGTCTCCAGCTATAACCCGCTCCGTAAAGACCTTGCTATCCGTGAGGAGGCGATTGGTTTCTGCCAAAACATAGGCTTTATATTGATCCACCGCTTGCTGCAATTCTTGGGGCTGAATCGCGGGATTGAGGGTAGCTGACTGACTGCCAGATTCTCCCCCTTCTCCCCCTTCACTAACCCCTCGGCCGCCTTCCCCGCCCAGGCCCTTGCGACAGGGATCAACCGTGACTGGGGCTGATTGGGCCATGACGGGAGAGAGGGCAGCATCTAGGGGCAGTTGCAGAACGGGTGTTAGCCCCGTCAGGACATAGGTTCCAACTCCCAACCATAGCTTTGTTTTGCGAGACATAATATTTTCCAGCACAAATAATAAGAGACAAATAGCCGTGGCATCTCTTAAGTAAGAATTATTTGCAATAATAACTCAACCTTTAATGTCTGTAAACTGTCATTCCCTTGCGGAGCCTTGTGGGAAGGAATTAATGAAGGCAGACCCAGACTAGGAGTTCATTCGGTGTTCAATGTCAATCTACATGGTGATAGATGTCTGCAAAATTTAATTCAACATGAGACCTAGATTGTGTTTGCAGGACTCCACTTGAACATTGTGCGGAACCCTTTTGCCGAGAGTACCATGGGCAATTTCAGAGGTTTTGACTTACAATTCGCCTGTAAAATATTTATTATCTACTTTTCTAGAACTGTCGCTATGATAATTAATCTTGCTAATGTGCTTTTGGAGCATGAGCTAGAGTCAATAAATTTGCAACTTACAGCAGGGGAATTTGTCAGTGGCGCGACTACAGCAGGCTGGTATGCCCGTTTGGTCAAAAACAATACTCAACTCTCTAGTCAGGCCCCAGCTCAAGAAAATCTCCAGGCCATGGTCAAAACAGCCCTGAATCGCCATGAGCTTTTTCAAATGGCCGCCCTACCCAAAACCATTAGCCCGGTGCTGTTTAGTCGGTATGGGCCTGGGATGTATTACGGTCTTCATGTGGATAATGCCATCATGGGAGATTCTTTGCCCCTGCGATCGGACTTGGCTTTTACCCTGTTCCTGAATTCTCCCACTAGTTATGGAGGCGGTGAATTGGTGATTGAAACCCACCAGGGGGAAGAGGCCATTAAGTTAGACATCAATCAAATGGTGCTTTATCCCGCCTCGACTCTCCACCGCGTTGAACCCGTTGCCACAGGAGTTAGGTTGGCGGCCATTGGTTGGGTTCAAAGTTTAGTCCGAGATGCCAGTTACCGGGAAATTTTGTTTGATTTGGATACAGTGCGGCGGACTATGTTTGGGAAAGAGGGCAAAACTCCAGAATTTGATCTGCTGACCAAAACCCATGCTAATCTCCTCCGCCAGTGGGCAGAACTCTAAGGTGCAATCCTGGGATCTCGTCATCGCCCATTTCCAGGCCTGGGAGCTACACTGTAACGATAGATTAACAATTCCTTTCTTCTATTCACGACTCCCATGACACAAGCGGTTCCCCACAGGCAGCGTCATTCTTTGGCTCTAGAACAGTTAATCAGTTTAAATTCCAGTTCCTTTATCCCCCGCCATATTGGCCCAACCCAGGCAGAAGTTGCAGCTATGCTGGCGACAGTGAGTCCAAATCGGGCCTTAAGCCTTGATGAATTAATGGCCGAGACAATTCCAGCCGATATTTACCGCCAACAACCCCTTAATCTACCCGCTGCCCTATCTGAGTCGGATGCTTTACAGAGCCTAAACACCATTGCGGGTCAAAATCAAGTCTGGCGGTCTTTCATGGGCCTGGGGTATTACAACTGCATTACGCCGCCGGTGATTCAACGGAATATTCTCGAAAATCCTGGCTGGTACACCCAATACACCCCCTACCAGGCCGAGATTGCCCAGGGACGCTTAGAAGCCTTGTTTAATTTCCAAACCCTCGTGACCGATTTGACGGGCCTGGATATTGCCAATGCCTCCCTCTTGGATGAAGCCACCGCCGCTGCCGAAGCCATGAGTTTGAGCCTGACGGTGTCTCCCCATAAAAACTGCCATCGCTTTTTCGTCGCAGCGAATTGCCATCCCCAAACCATTGCCGTGATCCAAACTCGGGCCAAACCCCTCGGACTAGAGGTGATTGTCGGTGATCCTACAACAGAGGACTTTCAAATTCCTACCTTTGGCCTGGTGCTCCAATATCCAGCCAGTGATGGCCTGGTTTGTGATTATCAGAACGTCATCGCTAAAGCTAAGGCGCAAGGGGTCATTGTTACGGTGGCCACAGATTTACTGGCCCTAACGTTATTGACCCCACCCGGTGAATTAGGGGCTGATATTGCCGTGGGGAGTAGCCAACGCCTGGGTGTACCTTTGGGCTATGGGGGCCCCCATGCCGCTTTTTTTGCTACTAAAGATGCTTACAAACGGCAAATTCCCGGCCGCTTGGTGGGCCTATCCCATGATGTAACGGGAAAACCGGCCTATCGCCTGGCCCTGCAGACCCGTGAGCAACATATTCGTCGAGAAAAAGCGACCAGTAACATCTGTACCGCCCAGGTTTTGTTAGCGGTGATGGCCAGTCTGTACGCGGTCTATCACGGCCCTCAAGGCTTAAAAAATATTGCCACCCGGATTCATGGTTTGACCCAAGTTTTAGCTCAAGGCCTAGAACAAGCTGGCTTTCAATTAGTCCATGACTGCTTTTTTGACACGGTTCAGATTGCGACTACGGCAACAGACCTGCACAGGATTAAACAACGGGCTGAGGCGATGGAAATTAATCTCCACTACATGGAAACTTCCCAGGCCTGGATTACCATTAGCCTAGATGAAACCACCACCCTGGCCGATATTAGGGATTTACTTTCGATCTTTGCCCCAGAACAGAGTATTTCTTTAGATGCCCTCATCCAAGGTGTCAAGAACCAGGCCTGGCCAGACTATTTGATGCGGCAAACCCCTTATCTAACCCAGGCCGTTTTTAATCGCTATCAGTCTGAACACGAACTTTTACGCTATATTCATCGCCTCCAGGCCCAGGATCTATCCCTAACCACCTCCATGATTCCCTTGGGTTCCTGCACGATGAAGCTCAATGCTACGGCTGAAATGTTACCCATCACCTGGCCAGAATTTGCCCAAATTCATCCCTTTGCCCCTCTTAGTCAAACCCAAGGCTATCAGAAGCTTTTTAAGGAACTGGAGGTGATGCTGGCGGAAATTACTGGCTTTGCCGGAGTCTCCTTACAACCCAATGCTGGCTCCCAAGGGGAATACGCTGGATTACTAGTCATTCGGGAATACCACCACAGCCGGGGTGCCCAGCATCGCCAAATCTGCTTAATTCCCGCCTCAGCCCATGGGACAAATCCAGCTAGCGCGGTCATGGCCGGAATGATCGTTGTACCTGTTAATTGTGATGAGCAGGGGAATATTGATGTCCAAGATTTAATGGCTAAAGCTGAAAAACATCAGCAAAACTTAGCCGCCTTGATGATTACCTACCCCTCTACCCACGGGGTTTTTGAAACGGAAATCCGCCAGATTTGCCAGATCATTCATCGTTACGGCGGTCAGGTTTATCTAGATGGGGCGAATATGAATGCCCAAGTGGGCCTATGCCGTCCGGGTGATTTTGGGGCCGATGTCTGTCATCTCAATCTGCATAAAACTTTTTGTATTCCCCACGGGGGCGGTGGGCCGGGGGTGGGGCCAATTGGGGTTGCGGCCCATTTAATTCCATTTTTACCCAGTCATCCCTTAATTCAAAATCAGGATGGGAGTCATTTAGGGCCGGTGACAGCAGCCCCTTGGGGGAGTGCTAGTATTCTGCCGATTTCTTGGATGTACATCAAAATGATGGGAGCGAGGGGACTGACCCAGGCCACCCAAATTGCCATTCTCAACGCCAATTACGTGGCAACCCGTTTGGCTCCCTATTACCCAATTCTTTACACCGGAACCAATAGCCGAGTCGCCCATGAATGTATTTTGGATTTACGCCCCCTGAAAAAATCCGCAGGGATTGAAGTTGAAGATATTGCCAAACGCTTGATGGACTACGGTTTTCATGCTCCTACAGTGTCCTGGCCTGTAGCTGGCACCATGATGGTTGAACCCACCGAAAGTGAATCTCAAGCCGAATTAGATCGTTTCTGTGAGGCCATGATTGCCATTCGGGCCGAAATTGCCGAGATTGAAACGGGAGTAGCCGACCGCCAGGCCAATGTCCTGAAATTTGCCCCTCACCCCGCCCGTGTTGTGACTAGTGATACCTGGGATCGGCCCTACAGCCGCGAAAAAGCTGCTTACCCAGCCGAGTGGACAAAGACCTATAAATTCTGGCCGGCTGTGAGTCGGATTGACAATGCCTACGGGGATCGAAATTTAGTCTGTACTTGTCCATCCCTGAATGAGTATGCTCCAAGCTTAGAGTAAGCATCATTCAGTCTAGGAGTTCGGATCACCAGGTCAAATGACGGCCTATCAACCTAGCTATCAGGCCTACTTTCTTTTATCCAGGCCCCCCCAGCGAGTTCACAAATCAACCCTAAGCTACCTTAGAAAAGCTCTCCCGGCTCCGAAGCGGCAAAGCTCTGGGGTAAAGTGGAAATAATGTAGCCAAAAACTGGGTATTCTATGGCATTTCGGCAATTTTTCCCACAGTCATCCTTACGGCGTAGATGCGGCGAAGTCATGATTACCTTGCTCATCTGTGTGGTGCTTTGGGGAATGGGGAGCTTAAATCACCCGGCCTGGGCTGGTCTAACGGACGATCATTTCGATGGAAATATATTCGCCCTCTACGGCGGAAATGGCTCCCTTGTGCCGCCCCGCGTCACCTTAGCCCAATCTCTACAACGTGCTCAACCCACCTTACTGGTTTATTACATCAATGACAGTAGTGATTGTAAAGCCTATACCACTGTCGTTTCCCAACTACAGTCCTACTACGGGCGCGCCGCTGACTTTATCCCGATTGATGTGGATTCAATCCCCCCCCAAACCAGCTATAACTCCAGCGAACCGGGCTATTACTACCAAGGCCTGGTTCCCCAAACAGTCCTGTTAGATGCTACAGGCAAAATAGTGTTCAACCAGGCCGGTAACGTTGACTTTGCCGTGATTGATGACAAGTTTCGGGACGTCTTTAATTTATTGCCCCGCACCCAATCCTTAGAGCTAAAACCCCGCCCAGTTAATGAAATTAATGTCGAGCTTTCAGGGCGTAACTAACCAGTCTGGCCTTTGGCTGAGCCGCTAACAACATCCATAACATTCCAGATCAAGACTGTCTTTTACCAGATTTGGATCCATAGAACTCTAGAACCTATTCGAGAAGGATCGAACTCTGATGGGCATTTCTGATCGGGTGATCACTGAGTTATTCTGCCCTGAAAACTCTAGCCTTAGGTCAATCACATCCCACCTGAGAAGTTTATCTGGGACTATAGGCGTTCTGTGCTAGTCGCCATGAGACAATACACATAGTGTGAGGCTTAGGGTTTATCAAGAGTTAATTTTCATCAAGGTTATTGTTATGCCATATACAGTTGATTCAGCCCGAGGCATTTTTTCAAAAACACTTGCTGCTGATATTGTGCCAGCTACGATTGCTCGGTTTAATCAGCTCAGCATCGAAGATCAACTAGCGTGGATTTGGTTTGCCTATCTGGAAATGGGTAAAACAGTCACCATTGCTGCTCCAGGGGCTGCCAGAATGCAATTTGCCGAGCCGATCTTGGCCCAAATCCGGCAAATGTCTTTTCAGGAACAAACCCAGGTGATGTTTGATTTAGCAAACCATGCAGACACTCCCATCTGCCGCACCTATGCCACTTGGTCGGTCAATATCAAGCTAGGCTTCTGGTTCCAACTCGGTCAATGGATGGAGCAAGGAATTGTCGCCCCGATTCCGGCTGGGTATCAACTGTCTGCCAATGCCGCCGCCGTGTTGCAAACCCTCAGGGAAGCCGATTCTGGGCAGCAGATTACGATTTTGCGCAACTCCGTGGTTGATATGGGTTTTGACATCAATAAACTTGGAACCTATACCCGGGTTGCTGAGCCACTTGAAGCCCCCAAAGATCTATCCCAGCGCAGCCAAGTCAAAATTGAGGGGGTGAATAATCCTGTCGTTTTAGCTTACATGAACAACCTCAATGCCAATGACTTTGATGCTTTAATTGACCTGTTTGCTGAAGGCAGTGCTCTGCAACCCCCCTTCCAACGGCCGATTGTGGGGAAAGATGCCATTCTCCGGTTCTTTAAGGAAGACTGCCAAAATCTAGTCTTACTCCCAGAACGTGGTGTTTCCGAGCCAGCGGATGAAGGCTATACCCAGATCAAAATCACAGGTAAAGTACAAACTCCCTGGTTTGGGGCTGGAGTTGGGATGAATATTGCCTGGCGATTTCTACTGACTCCCGATAATAAAATCTTCTTTGTGGCGATTGATCTCCTGGCCTCACCCAAAGAGCTATTAAACCTGTCCCGTTAGGCCAATCTTCTCGGAAGACCCACAATTGACAGGAACACAATCAGCCTAGATAAGTTTTGGGTGAAAACCTATCTGAAGTCATCTATGTAAGGGAATTGACCTGATCAATTGTGGTCAGTCCAGAGAGGGCGCTCCGAATGAAGAGCGTCTTTTTTTACATCATTTTGCTGCTTTGACCAGTGAGAATTAAGGCTGACTATATCTCGAATATATTAAGCAGTGCCGAGCAGGACAAAAACAAGACCATATGCAAGAAAATTTAGGTGGGTTATTTGTCGCAATTGGCCTGATTGGTCTTTGGTTCACTAGCTTCGGCTTAACCCTAATGATGCCCCTTGATCAGGTCTCACCGATTTGGATTGGTGCGGCTGTTTGGGGGCGGACATTCTTGCATACAGGCCTATTTATTACAGCCCATGATGCAATTCACGCTAGTTCTTTCCCCCAACAGCATCAGTGGCTTAAGGTCTGGATTGGGCGCATTGCGGTTGGTTTATATGCCTTTTTGCCCTATGACCAATGTTGTGGTAATCACTGGCAACATCATGCTGCTCCAGGCCAGGTTGGAGACCCAGATTTTCACAATGGGGTTGATGTTCATGTGGTGCAGTGGTACCGAAAATTTATTGGCGAATACCTATCCGGTAGGCAACTGCTGATTTTCGGGGGGCTGAGTCTTGGGATTGGCTTAATATTACATTTCTGGTTTCAGGTGGCCTGGCTAAACCTGGTAGTGTTTTGGGGTTTACCCCTGATTCTTAGTTCATGGCAGTTATTTTACTTTGGGACTTATCTCCCCCATCGCCAGAGTCCCCTGCCCAGGCCAGCAACCAATAATCTTGCTATCTTCCCTGCCAGGCCAGTTAATAAGTTCCAGCAAACCTCCTGGCTAATTTACTCTTTTCTTTCCTGCTATCACTTTGGCACCTTTCATCCGCAACACCACCAGGCTCCCCATATCCCTTGGTATCGTCTACCCTTAGTCCGTACTGAGCCAGAAAGAGTTGCCAGGACGACAAACACCGTTAACCAGTAAAAGGCTCCTCGACACAGCCGCTCTCAACCTTAAACGTAGTTAGAATTCTCGCTACCTATGGGAGCAACTGACATTCTTATCCTGGCTCATAACGGTTCTGGCCTTAATGTTGATGAGATGCGCTCTATGAACACCATAGAATTATGAGACAAAACTTATTATAATTTAACAACTCAGGCTATCTGACTGAATATAAAACAATTTATGGACGATAAAATTAATGCTTCAAATAAAAGATACTGGTTGGTCCGAGAAGGAGAAAGCAGTTGCCCAAGCCAGCCTCAAGTTAGCCCGTGAGCGAGAAATTGCATCCCTCATGTTGGAGGTTTCTCACCAGGCCAATGGCGTGACCACCCTAGACGATCTCTGGAAGCTCCATGACTTTTTAAGTGCGAGACGCTATGACATCGAAGGGAAATATGAGGATGAATACTCTGTTCTCATCTTTGTCCTGGCTCGCCTAGTGAAGGAGGGGTGGCTGCTGGTTGAGGAACTCAAGGGGTTAGAGGAGGATAAATTAACCAAAGTTACGGTTCTTGCCCGGATGTGACCCTAAATCCAGCCCAGACTGTTCTTGGCCAATAGACGTTTAATTGAATCTTACCCCCGGCTCTGATCCTGGCTAGATACAGTAACGGTGTTTAGCTGGTCTCTTGGCCAATGTCTCGATTATGGGTAGGGCATAACACAGATTTCTTTGAGAGCCATAGAACTCTATCAGCATTACTGATGGGGCAAAATCTTGATTTATTCCCTTCTTTAGAGGGCTGGCTCTTAAGGGGCAATCCTACCACCCCGGTTGTGATCACAATGGCGAGTATTTTCAAGGTATCCGCAATGGGTCTTCAGTCTTTCAGTCTATGCAAATCCACCGATGCCCTTGAATTAAATGCGATAGAGTAAGAACTATTGTCCTGTTTTCGGTCGCATCCTCGGTATGGCGTTTTCCTCCATTGCTGTGCGTGAATTGCCCCTATTTCCCCTGCCGGAAGTTGTCCTATTTCCCGGCCGCCCCCTACCACTCCACATTTTTGAGTTTCGCTACCGAATTATGATGAACACTATTCTTGAGGAGGATCGCCGCTTTGGGGTTTTAATGTGGGATCAACAATCCGGTCGCCCGGCCAGTGTGGGTTGCTGTGCTGAGGTTCTCCGTTATGAGCGATTACCCGATGATCGAATGGTGATTGAATGTCTCGGACAGCAACGGTTTCGAGTTTTAGATTATGTCCGGGAAAAGCCCTATCGGGTTGGCCTGGTGGAGTGGATTGAAGATGAGCCGGTTGTGGATGATTTAGCTCCCCTGGGCCTGGAGGTGCGGCAGTTACTAGAGGATGTGGTGCGTTTATCTTCCAAACTAACCGAGCAGAGTATTCAACTCCCCCCAGACCTACCCCAACTCCCGCGGGAACTATCCTTCTGGATTGCCAGTAATTTTCATGGCGTGGCTGGAGAGCAACAAAAACTCTTAGAAATGCAAGTCACTGCTGAACGATTACAGCGAGAAGCAGAGATTTTGACCACAACCCGGAATCATTTGGCGGCCCGCACAGTTCTCAAAGATACCTTTAATGCCTAAAGACTTTATTTAGCATCTATTTTGGCAGACCCCATTTAGGGGCGGTGGATGAATTTAGTTCTTGACTCAAAGCACATTGCTAAACATTGGGCAAATACACCTCAAATGCTTCGGAAAACTCGGCAATATGGTAATGCTCACATTTTTTCAGTTGAGAGACAATAGAGTTATGTGAATCCGGAGATTATGGCATGGAGGCAATTTACTGAAGAAGTTGGTGGCTTTCAACGGTACGGGTTATGGTTTGAAGAGGTCATTGGTTAAAGCGTTGATGTAAGTGGGCAGCGATTAATATTTTATTATGTGAAAATGAAATTTAAGGAAGGTCGGTATCCTGTTATCCCCAGATTCCGTCCGTCCGAGTGGTTGGCAAATGGTTGAGTTTTGGGCTGACCCTACGGCTAGAGATGTGCCCTATGGTATTAGTTCTTGATAAGTTAAGGCAGTATAAACTTTATAACCCTAGTTAAGGCTACAAGCTCCTGCTGGCATGGCATGAATATCAGATGATCAGGCAATTTTGCGGGAAGATGCGTATGAGCCAGTGAGAACCTTAAAGGCAGATATGGCAGCAGCTAATACGGCACCTATAGAGGTTTGAATTATCCCTAAGATGGTTGTGAAACCCTGTATTGTAGAGTAATTTTTGCAGACTGCCCCTGTCCTCGTCCGAGGTATTGGGTCAGGAGGTGATGCTGAATGAGGGGTAAAGCTGACAAACTAACTTGGGAGGCAAAACGCAGCAAAATTACAGGCCAGTTTCAGGACTGGGAATGCCTTTTATGGGGATTGGATGCGGTAGAGATACAGGTAATGGAGGTGCAAGTTGACGAGGAGCATTGTCGGTCAAACCAATACGCCCTTAACTCCCGATGGCAGAATTCGGATTCCTCGCCGCGGTGCACCCTCTCCCTTGGCAGATCCCTATCATCTGTTACTGTCTATTTCCTGGCCGATCTTTTTTGTTTTTGCCGTCAGTTTGTTTTTTCTGGTCAATTGTCTGTTTGCTGAACTGTATCTTTTGGGGGGAAATTGTATTAGCAACTCCCGGCCGGGACACTTTGGCGATGCCTTTTTCTTTAGTGTGCAAACGATTGGTACTGTTGGCTATGGGGTTATGGCTCCAGTCACCGACTATGCCCATATTGTGGTTTCGGTGGAGGTATTAACGGGATTATTAGGGTTTGCCGTCATGACAGGCCTGGTTTTTTCCCGCTTTGCTCGGCCCACTGCTCGGGTACTTTTTAGTCAAGCCGCTTTGATTGCAAATCACAATGGTGTGCCAACTTTAATGTTTCGGATGGCCAATCAACGGGGGAGTCATATCCTCGAGGCCCAAATAAAATTAGTTGCTCTTCTGAATGAAGTCACCCAAGAAGGAGAAAGTCTGCGCCGCTTTTATAATTTGCCCCTGATTCGCCATCAATCGCCAGTTTTTGGTCTCACTTGGTTGGCTCTTCACCCGATTACTGCTGATAGCCCCATCGCTGCCATTAGCCCGGAATGGATGGAAAAATATAGCCTATCTTTGCTAGTGACCTTAACGGGTGTTGATGAAACCCTGGTCAATAATATTCATGCTCGCCACGCCTACTTACCAGAACGGATTCTCTGGGGACAACGTTTTGAAGATGTTTTAGTCCGCAATCGCCAAGGGCAGTTGTACTTGGACTTACGCCGCTTCCACCAAACTCGCCCGGATTTAAGCAGTCCTCCATTGGTCTGATGCGATCCGGTCAACAACTATGGGAGGATAATCCAGGAATGACTGGGAGAATCCCCAGGCCCGCCCCCTAATCTGTGTGATAGAACTGCCGTGTATTGTCTGATTGCCCCTGCCAAAATTAATCTGTTTTTGCAAATTGTGGGTTCCTATCTCCCAGACCCCCGCTATCATGAACTCGTCATGGTGATGCAGGCTGTAACCTTGGCGGATGGCATTAACCTCACCCCCCTGTCTCAAGAAGTGATTGTTCTCACCTGCGATCATCCCCAAGTCCCGACTAACTCGATGAATTTAGCCTACAAAGCTGCGGCCCTGATGCAATCCCAGTTTCCCGGCCACGGGGGGGTTGAGATTCATATTGATAAACGAATTCCGATTGGGGCTGGCCTGGCGGGGGGGTCAACGGATGCAGCGGCGGTTTTGGTAGGTCTGGATCTTCTGTGGGATTTAGGCTTAACCCAAGGTGAATTACAAGGCCTGGGTGGGCAGTTGGGGGCCGATGTCCCATTCTGTATTGGTGGAGGTACAGCCTTGGCCTTGGGTCGGGGGGATGATCTTACACCCTTGCCGGATTTAGACCATGTGGTGCTATTACTGGGCAAGTTCACCAACATCAGTGTTTCGACACCCTGGGCCTATCAAACCTATCGCCAGACCTATGGAGCTAGTTATGCCCAGACAGTAGCCCAGCAGGAACAAAAACGACAACAAGACGGCTCTCGGGAACTCCTCCAGGCCCTGAGTCAGAAAAACATTCCCACCTTGGCCCAGGCTCTCCATAACGATTTTGAAGCGATTGTTTTGCCTGAATATCCCTTAGTTGCCCAATTACGCCAGGCCTTTATTGACGCTGGGGCCATGGCCGCAATGATGTCCGGTTCGGGGCCGACCGTTTTTGCCATTGCCGAATCTCAAGTCCAAGCCGAAATGATCAAAACTCAGGTACAAGGGCAATTTGCGGATCAGGGCCTGGATATTTGGCTGGCTCAGACTTGTCCCCATGGGGTGCGGTTGGTCGCCCAGGCCTAAGTGAATCAGATTGCTAGCTGGCTTGAGTTTATGGTTTGGATGATGGCCCAAGGCTATCGGTTAAGTGCATAAGGGCAAGCTCTCGTAAGAGTGTTATTGGACAGGCCAAGCATTGCTTTTGTGATAGGGTCATTCCAGTTAATCGTGAGACAATGGAAATACAAGAGCGATACCTCAACTATTGTTGCTAGTCTTCTACTATCGTCATGAGCTACAGCCTGGATTTACGCCAAGGGGTATCTCCTATCTCCAACAGCCAGGTTACTCAAGCCGCAAAACTCTTCTTCAAGCCTTGGGGTTAGCCTACTGGAGGTGCAGCAAAGCTCGCCCAAGTCGGTCATGCAACTATCTATCGTTTGTCCCATTATTTATTGAAATGACTATGGTTATTGAGTTTGAGCAAAATAATAGTCCCGTGGTAGGCCGCTACGGCTAGATCATGGCCATTGGGATGAAATGCAACACTGCCCAAGCGTTCCAAGTTGGGATTGTAGCTGTCGAGTAAGGTGCCTTGAACGTCCCAAAGCCGTAAAACTCCGTCATCTGAAACAGTGGCAATTAAGTTATCGCGGCTAAAAGCAGCTCCAGTGACCCAGCCTTTCTCTAGGACTTTGAGTTTGAGAAGTTCTCTACCATCTAAGTTAAATACCCTGGCTGTGCCGTCAAATCCAGCCGTAACTAAGCGTTGACCATCCGCACTAAAGTTGACACTATTTAAGCGTCCCTGGCCAGTCTGAATGGTCTTGACAACCTCAGCCTTAGGATTGAGCAATGTAATGGTGCCAATGTCTTGAGTTACAGCAATTAAGTCACCATTGGGAGACAAATCCATATTGCGACTCACCCCAGGCCGGGTTAGGCTTGACCAAGCGGTTCCATCCATTGACCAAAATTTAATGCTGCCATCATCGGAACTGGAAACCACCCCTGGCCCCACAAATCGGACATCTGTGGCCCCGGAAGAATGGCCCCGGAGTTCTTTTAAGACCAGGCCTGACAAGCTCCAGATCCGCACCGTCCCGTCATAGCTGGCCGTCACAATTCGACTAGCATCGGAGTTAAATTGCCCATTAAACAGCATGGCTAGAGGCTGTCCAGGAAATTCCCGCACCAATGTGCCATCCCCAGTCCAAAGCTTGGCCAGGCCATCGGTAGCTGTAGAGAGTAAATAGCGGCCATCCCGACTGTAATGAATTTGAATAATGGCTTCTCCCGTCAGTTGATGGCCCTGAAACTGTTTTATGACTTCTAATTTGGCCTGGGTATTGCGCCGACTCAAAAACAGTGGGGTTGATGTTGCTGGAAATGGGGCCAAAACAGGCAAAACCCCCAGCATACCCAGGCCAAACCCAAACCCTAATGCGAATTTTGCTAATAACTTTTTATTCACGGTTTTATTCACAGGTAGTTTTGACCGCATCATTACAATTACAACGAGACATCCAAAATCCACACTTGCCCTTTATTACTGGTCACAGCTAAGTGCTTGCCATCGGAGGAGAAATTTAAGCTGGTTAATTTGTTGTTTTCTCCAAGGGGCAAACTTTGGATTAAACGACCATCTACAGTCCAAAGCCGTAAAATACCGTCATCACTAGCAGTGGCAACATGGAACCCTCGAAAATGGAAATCAGTGCCATTGACCCAACCCGAGTTGGCCGCCTTAAATTCCACCACAAAGGAACCATCTAAGCTCCAGAGTTTAGCTGAGCCATCTGTCCCGGATGTAATCACAAAGTTACCGTTTGGACTGAACCGGACATGATTCATCCGCCCCTGGCCAGTTTGCACCTCTCGTTGAATTTCGCCATTAGGGTTCAAGAAGTACAGCATTCCACTATCGGAGACACTGGCAATCAGTGGACGGGTGGGAGAATAGGCCAAATTGCGGGCTGTTCCCGGTTTAAGGATCCCCGCCAAGCGAGTACCCTTGGGGTTTGATATGAGGGTTTGCCCATCATCCGAAGCGGTGACAACAACCTTCCCATTTGGACTGAGGAGAGCATCGGCAGTCGCAGCCCGGTGAGGTTCAAATTTTTCCAGCACCTCTCCCTGTAGATTCCAGAGCCAAACTGTGCCATCATAGCCCGTTGTGAGAATGACCTTACCATCTGGAGAAAATCGAGCATTGAACATGGGGGGTTTTTGTCCCGACAACCTCACCAAGGCCTCGCCCTGTAAATTCCACACAGATGCAACCCCATCGGCGGAGGCGGTAACTAGGGTTTGTCCATCGGGACTGAAGTAAATGCGGTTTAAGCCTACGGAACTGCCCTGGAATTGGATTTTAACGGTTAAGGGACTTTGAGCAACCGCAATCTGCTGGGGCATGGGCGTGATCACCTTAGCTAATCCCGGCCCTGCGCTGCCAACTCTAGGCAATAATAATGAAAGAATCAAATAGTGTTGCAACTGCCGACTCCAAAATTGACACAATCAATAACAACGAATGCCAGATCAAACGTGTAGAGACAATATGATAATCCTAAGTTATTGTTAGCTTACCCCAGGCCTGAGTCCAAAGTTAGCCATCACAGGTTAAGAAGTGTGACTGAGTCTTGCTGGAGTTCAGATAATCTTCAATGATCAAAACATCTCGCTGGAGACTTTGAGAATCTTCCATGAATACCAGTAATGCCACAGATGCCACCACCAGGTTTTCTAATCGAGTTAGTTATTATGTCAAGTATCGTCCTTCTTATCCCGCAGAAATAGTTGAATTTTTGTCCCAACGGCTAAGCTTATCCCCCACCTCAGTTATTGCCGATATTGGTTCGGGAACAGGGATATTATCAGAGCTTTTTTTAAACAACGGCAATCAGGTTTATGGGGTCGAACCGAATCTAGAAATGCGCCAAGCGGCTGAGTTGTTATTAGAAAACCATCCAAATTTTATCAGTATCAATGGCTCTGCTGAAATCACAACCTTAGAGAATCATTCTGTTGACTTTATTGTCGCTGGCCAGGCTTTCCACTGGTTCGATGGGATTAAATCTCGGCAAGAATTTCAGCGCATCTTAAAACCAGGGGCCTGGGTCGTCTTGATTTGGAATGACCGGCAAACGGAATCGACTCCCTTTTTAAGAGCCTTTGAAGCTTTTCTGCAAGAATTTAGCACCGATTACCAGCAGATTAATCATAAAAACGTTGATGATCGGATACTGAGTCACTTTTATGGCAGCAGTCACTATCAACAGTACACCTTTCCCAATCAGCAAATTTTTGACTATGAGGGTTTGCTTGGCCGGGTTTTGTCATCGTCTTATATTCCAATGTCTGGCGATCTCAATTACGACTCAATGCTGGCAGCTTTGGAACAGTTATTTGCTCGGTATCAAGAACAGAATCAAGTGAGTTTTATTTACGACACGAGATTGTTTTATGGACAATTACGCTAAATTCTATTTGACAGGATGAAGTCAATCACGGTAGTCTCAAGCCTTGCATAGTCTGAGTTAGAGGAGTCAAAAAACGGGTGGCGAATATCTCTCGGCGTAAATTTCTGACCCTTGCCAGCGCCACCGCATTGACGGCCATGGGGGCATCGCGCCTACATGCAGGGGAATCTGGACAAACCCTAGAGCAAGCCTTGGATCAACGGTTACCCTTTCCAGGCCAGTATGGCAAAGACTATAACCAGGCCAAAATTAAAGCCTTTCATCTCCATAACCAATCCCTGACGAGTCCACTGCACCAATCCTTACTCGATCTATGGCAGGATGTATTTCAAAAAACTAACGGCGAGTTGCTAGTCACCCCACTGCACTATGATGCGTCATTGCCCGCCGGAGATCCCCAGGCCGTGCGCTTGGTCGCGGAGGGACGCTTTGAACTGGTGAGTGTGGCCGGCCCCATTATTGATAAGCTCTGTCCCCAGGCCATTAGTATCCAAAATTTTCCCTTTCTCTATCAGTCGGCTGAGGATGTCTATCAGATTATTAATCAGCCCCAATTCCCCCCGGCCTTGAATCAAGCAGTCGCTAACTATAACCTCACCTATCTCCGCTATGGCACCTTTGATAATGGGATGCGGGTGATTACTTCGATTGAGTCCAAGCCAATCCGAACCATTCAGGATTTAGTGGATTTGAAAATTCGGATTCCCCCCTCCAACGACATGAAAGCAACCATGGAAGCCTTGGGCGCAAAAACAGAGGCTTTTACGATGAATCAAGTCTATGGGGCGTTGGCCAAGCAATTAGTCCAGGCCCAGGAAAATCCCTATGCGGTGGCGATGAATTTTGAGTTATACAAAGTCACCAAATATTTGAATCTCACGAATCATGCCTGGTCGGGATACAATATCTTTTTTAATACTAAATTTTGGCGAAGTTTATCTCAATCCACTCGCGATATCGTTACTGAGTTGATGCCCATTTACCAGGCCAAAAACTTGCAAGCCCAAAGAGATTTCAATAAAAAAGTCTATCAGCAGTTAATCCAAGACAAGGGCATGATTGTAACTCAACCGGATATGTCCCAGGCCCCGCAAAAGTTAACCCACGTCTATCAGTCAATTTATGGACAACTCAATCCCCTCATCCAACCCTTAGTGAAAGATAAACTGTCGGCATTAACTGGCTTACGATTTTCCTAGGGTGATGTAACTCTATATTTTGCCTTTTTCGCTTGTTTATCTGCCGTGACTTTCCCCACCTTCCCCATGCACCAATTCCGATTTCAGCTTTTTTCTCAGGTTTCATTTGCGATTTTGCTCAGTTTGATCGGGTTGCTAGCTGGCTCTCCCTTGGCCTGGGCAGATCTGTCCCCCAGGGTAACTAAGGTATTGACCATTTCCAACTATGGTATGCCAGTCTCCTTCGATGAGCATCCCCAGGGCGGGCAATATGTGGTGGCGTTTCGGGATTGCGAATTAGTCTTTCTTGATGCAACGTTTAAGATTACCCAAGCGGTGGCAATTCCTAACTGTCGGAGTTTGTTTGGGGCAAAATATGGCTACTTCAACCAGCAACTGATGGTGGTTTCTCCAGTCTATGTGGGTGAAAGTGTGATCTATGATTTTTCCGCTATTCACCGGATCAAAACCCATAATGCCGCGGTTACAGGCTCGTTTTTAGTGAACAATGACCTGATCTCCACCTCTGATGATGGCTCCGTCACAATTACGGAAATTCTGAATCTGGCGGAACTAAAAACTGAGCAACAGGAACTCTACAAATCCATTGGTGTGGCCCGCAAAATTGCCATTTACCCCGATCTGGGAGGGCCGGTGTCGCGCCTGGCCATTAGCTATGACACGGGTGAGATTGTTGTTTTTCCAAATAAAGCTAATCTTCGCAGTCCGGCCCTGAAACCCCAAGTCTTTCGCCCGATTAAAAGTCGGATTAATACAATTCGCTTTACCCCCGATGGCCAGAGTTTAGTGGCTGGGTATTTTACGGGGGAATTACTGAAACTAGATTTGAGTACGGGGCAATCTCAGGTGTTGGGTCGCGCCGAGTTTTGGTTGAATACGATTGATATGACTCCTGAGGGGCTACTGGTGACGGGGAATAGTCAAGGCATTGTCAAACTATTTTCCATCCCCAATGAACAGGAAATTTTAGCTCAGCAGATTGGGCAAATTCCTATTGCCTCGGTGGAGTTTATTAATCCCAATACTGTGCTGGTGGTTGATGCTAAGGGCAATCTTTATCAACTGCAATTTTAGGGCAATTCTAGTTAGGGTTTGAGGCGAGGCGTAATTTTTTCGAGTCCTTTTAATGCACAGGCCTGGTCAAAGTTACCGCCCGGCCCACCAGAAACTCCAATCGCCCCGATCAATTCATCCCCAACTTTAATCGCCACTCCCCCTGTACTAAAGTTAATGCCATAGAGGGGATTGGGCGGCAATGGTACAGTACCCATCGGTAACGGTGTGGGGGTCATTTTGGCTGTAATTGCTGCCGTTGAATCAACCTTAAAAATCGGCCCGAGGGTAATTACGGTGTAGGCTTTGTCATGGCTCATCTGAATGGTATGGGGGGTCGCATTAGTACCACGAATGACTGCCTGAACAACACCATCCCGATTAACAACAGTTGCAGTTACGTTATATCCCTCTTTCTGACAGGTTTGCACCGCAGTCATCCCCGCTTCTACTGCCAAGTCCACAGGTAACTGATAATAACTAGGTAGGGCAAAGGCAGTGGCGGAAAACCCGGCTAAACAGCCAAGATTGACACAAAGCATCAATAGCAATTTCTGGTAGGGCATGGTTTCAGTGGCTCTCAAGGTAGCTGGGATATAATTGAATTTGCCTGAGTTTATCAAAAAACTGGGCCAGGGCCAATTTACCTATGATGAGTCAGGTCAAAACATTCTTGATAGCAAAGAATCTTCATCTCTCTCAGTTACAGTAGGGCTAAGAATTTAAAAATAAAGCAGAATTTAGACCGAAAATATGACTAATTACTGTCTTGATTTCATCACTTAATTAAGTTTTATTGCCTTACACAAGCCGCTGTGGACGGGGATGACGACTAAACATGTGATTCCCAAACAATTCCCTGATGGGTCCATCTATGGGTAACGCGATAGTTCAACGTCTGCCAAAGCCCATCGCCCTTGGGACAGGGGGTTTATATATTTCCACGAAAAATCATTATTAGCGTCCAGGGCCTCAATTGCTGAGGTGAATTGATACAATGCCGGAAATGACTACCACAGGCCTGGCATGGGGATGACACCATTTGCAACACCGACCCAATTATTAAACATCCTTTCTCCCCTTGGTGCCACTGCCCAAAATTTTGAGTTCATCGCTGCTCCAGCCTCTCACCCGACTGTTTCCACGGATACCCGGACATTACAACCAGGGGATATTTTCCTTGCCTTACGAGGAGAAACCTTTGATGGCCACGGCTTTATTGAGGTTGCCAAACAGCAAGGGGCCAGTTTAGCCATTGTTGACCAGGCCATCGGAGTCCCCATTCCCCAAATTATTGTTCAAGATACCTTGGCGGCCTATCAAATCTTGGGGCAGTGGTGGCGACAACAGTTTCCAATTCCCGTGATTGCCATTACCGGCTCGGTGGGAAAAACCACAACTAAAGAACTAGTGGCGGCAGTCTTGGGCTGTTATGGCAAAGTTCTCAAAACAGAGGCCAACTATAACAACGAAATTGGTGTCCCGAAAACCCTGCTGCAATTAACCGCTGACCATGACTTTGCGGTGATAGAAATGGGGATGCGCGGGCCGGGTGAAATTGCGCTCTTAAGTCGGATGGCCCAGGCCACGGTTGGAGTAATTACCAATGTCGGCACTGCCCATATCGGCCGCTTGGGATCTCGAGAAGCCATTGCCCAGGCCAAATGTGAACTATTAGCTGAACTTCCCTCCACTAGCACAGCCATTCTCAACGGCGAACAACCCCTATTACTAGCCACTGCCCAGACGGTTTGGCCGGAAAAAACGATCACCTATGGCCTGGAGACTGGGGAGTTACGGGGGAGATTGCTACCCGACAACCAGATTGAGATCAAGGGGCAAATTTTTCCCTTGCCGCTCCCTGGTCGGCACAATGCTTTGAACTTTCTGGCCGCCATTGCAGTTACCCAGGCCCTAGGCTTAGACCTCACTCCTTTGCAATCTGGGATCACAGTCCAACTCCCGCCTGGGCGGGCCAAACGCTACACCCTTGAACGTGATATTGTCCTCCTGGATGAAACCTACAACGCTGGCCTGGAGTCCATGTTGGCATCCTTACAAATCTTGGCAGAGACTCCTGGGACGAGGCGAATTGCGGTTTTGGGCCCCATGCGAGAACTCGGGGATTACTCGGTAGCCTTGCATGAAGAAGTGGGGGAACGGGTCAAAAGCTTGGCACTGGATCAGTTATTAATTTTAGATACAGAGGCAGAAGGTCAGGCCCTCGCCCAAGGAGCTAATCCAACTCCCACTCAGCAATTTAGCCAACATCAAGATTTGATCAATTACCTCAAAACCTTGACCCGGCCTGGAGATCGGCTGCTCTTTAAGGCTTCCCATTCGGTGGGCTTGGATCGGGTTGTCAATGCCTTGCGAGAGTCAGGAGATTAACTATGAATCCGACCATCGGGCATAATCGCCCCAGCTAGTTTGGCTCCGGTGAGTTTGACTAAAATCCGATCTCCCTGGCCAACTTTTGCCCCCCGTAAATCCGCCCCGCGTAAGTCGGCTCCACTAAAATCAGCTCCGATTAAATTAGCATCACGCAAGTTGGCATTGCTGAGGTTGGCATTTAGTAAGTTAGCCCGGAAAAGCGTGGCCTGGGAAAGGTTAGCCCGGTAAAAACTGACCCGATGTAAAAACGCGTCACTCAAATCCGCTCCCGTTAAATCCGCATAACTTAAATTACGACCTTCAAAATCTTTTTCGCGTAAATCCGCTCCCCGTAAGTTTGCACCACTGAGATCTTTGCCGCGGGGATGATTTGTCCCATCGGGTTCTGGGTGGGAAGTGGATTGTTGGGGGGGGTCTGGTGGTCGCGGGGGAGGCTTGGGAGGAGATTGCGGGGGGCGATGGGTTTGATAACTCCGATAGTCATAGGGATTAGAGGTATAGTCCTGGGCCGGGTTGTGGCGATAACCAGCATGGGTTTGACTATGGGCCTGGTTTGGGGTTTGGCGATGACTGTGGCTTTGATGATGGCTGTGAGAACCATTGTGATGGCCATTACTCTGGTGATTGTGGGTGGAGTGGGGTGACTGATGGGACTGAGTTGAATAGGTAGAGCGCGGATAACCGTTTTGGTGGGAACTTTGGTAAGGCTGAGTTTGGGAACGGGTGTGGACTTTGCCATTGCGATGCTGTTGGCGCAAATGATCGCGGGCCTGGTTAATCTGCTTAATTTTTTCGTGGGCTTTTTCTAATAAACGGTCATTATCCTTAGGAACCCGATCCGGATGCCAGATAAACACCAAATCTTTGTAGGCCTGGTTAATTTCCTCCAGAGTTGCCCCCGGCTCCAATTCCAACACTCGATAGCAGGCCGCCAAATCTAGCATCCAGTTGCAACCCGTCTCACTTTAGTTAAAAATTACTGGGACATTATCCATAGCTCACATTTTATAGCGTTAGCCAGTCAGCGCGCCGCTAGGAAACATCACGCAAGGATCTATAAACCGTGATGACCCGGCTTTCCGCATCAAAACTACCAGGCCAAATGCCATAATCTAAGCCCACCTACCCACACAGCTTCCCAGAGAATGGGCTAACATTAACTTATGTAAATCAAACTCAGTTTTCACAAAAGGAGGGCCGGGCCCAGTGAATAAGCGGTGGCGCAATGCCGGTTTATATGTTTTGTTAACCATCGTGGTTTTAGCCTTGGCCACGGCCTTCTTTGATCGTCAACCCACGACTAAAGTGACTTGGCGATATAGCGAACTCATTCAGGAAGTCGAAAATCATCAGGTGGCCAAACTCAACATCAGCCCGGATCGTACCCAGGCCCAGGCCGTGACTCAAGACGGAACGCGCGTTCTCGTTAACCTGCCGCCGGATCCCCAACTCATTGACATTTTGACGGCCAATAACGTGGATATTTCCGTTATGCCGCAAAACAATGATGGCTTTTGGTTCCGGGCCCTTAGTAGTTTGCTTGTCCCAGTGGCCTTGCTCGTCCTGCTATTTTTCTTACTCCGGCGAGCCCAAGGGGGTGCAGGTAACCAGGCCATGAGTTTTGGCAAGTCTAAAGCCCGTGTCCAAATGGAACCGCAAACCCAAATTACCTTCAATGATGTCGCCGGGATTGACCAGGCCAAGTTGGAACTGACTGAAGTCGTAGATTTTCTTAAAAATGCCGATAAATTCACCGAAATTGGGGCCAAAATTCCCAAGGGTGTTCTACTCGTTGGCCCGCCCGGAACCGGAAAAACCCTCTTAGCCAAAGCTGTTGCTGGGGAAGCCGGAGTTCCATTTTTCTCTATCTCTGGGTCTGAGTTTGTCGAAATGTTTGTCGGGGTCGGTGCTTCACGGGTACGGGATTTATTCGAGCAAGCAAAATCCAATGCCCCCTGTATCATCTTTATTGATGAAATTGATGCAGTCGGTCGGCAACGGGGCGCGGGTTTAGGCGGCGGTAACGATGAACGGGAACAGACCCTAAACCAACTCCTAACCGAAATGGATGGGTTTGAAGGTAATACCGGAATTATTATTATTGCCGCCACGAACCGCCCTGATGTTTTAGATGCTGCCCTAATGCGTCCCGGCCGGTTTGATCGGCAAGTTGTCGTGGATCGCCCGGATTACAAAGGCCGTTTGGAAATTCTTAAAGTTCATGCCCGTGGCAAAACCCTGGCTAAAGATGTGGACTTGGATAAAATTTCTCGCCGCTCACCTGGATTTACGGGAGCCGATTTGTCCAACCTCCTCAATGAAGCCGCAATTTTGGCCGCGCGCCGGAATTTGACTGAAATCTCCATGGACGAAATCAACGATGCCATTGATCGGGTCATGGCCGGGCCGGAGAAAAAAGATCGGGTCATGAGTGAACGCCGGAAAACCCTAGTGGCCTATCATGAAGCCGGTCATGCTTTAGTCGGAGCGTTGATGCCGGATTACGATCCTGTCCAAAAAGTCAGCATCATTCCCCGTGGCCGGGCCGGTGGCTTAACTTGGTTTACCCCCAACGAAGAGCAAATGGACTCTGGCTTATACAGTCGGGCCTATTTGCAAAATCAAATGGCGGTGGCTTTGGGTGGTCGGATTGCGGAAGAAATTGTCTTTGGTGAAGATGAAGTCACGACTGGTGCTTCCAATGATCTTCAACAAGTTGCCCGTGTCGCTCGGCAGATGATTACCCGCTTCGGTATGAGTGATCGGTTGGGGCCGGTGGCTTTGGGTCGGCAAAATGGCAATGTCTTCCTAGGGCGGGACATCATGGCGGAACGGGACTTTTCTGAAGAGACTGCCGCCACGATTGATGATGAAGTCCGCAACTTGGTGGATCAAGCCTATCGCCGGGCTAAGGATGTGTTGGTGAGCAATCGCCATGTCCTCGATAAAATCGCCGAGATTCTGATTACCAAAGAAACCATTGATGCTGAGGAACTCCAGGAAATTCTGGATTCCACTGAAGTCAAAATGGCGGCGATTGCCTAATCTAAGCTAGCTCTAGCAACTTTGAATTTATCGAATAGACGGTAGGGTTTTTATACTCTGCCGTTTTTTATCGCCAATATTCACTGCTTTTTGGGCAGGCATAGCGTAAATCAAAGTTTTGTACAAAAGACTGTAATGCCTGTACCATAAAGACTTGAGCCTATTTTGGGGGTGTTTTTCTGAATCTAGATCAACTCTTAGATGAACTTGGATATGCCCAGTCATTAAATTATCGTTCCGCTAGCGAGCCTTCGCAGGAGCCGTTGACTGAGCATCTTTTCCGTGCAGCTAAGAAAGCAGGGGTTCAGGGAGCATATCTTTTTCAAACCAGCCCCCCAGATGAGAAAATTCTTCCGCCTCGTCCGGCTGTATATGTCGCTGAGGCCAAAACAAGAGATGAAGCGAGAAAAATTCATCAGAAACTATGGAACCTGGGGAATGCACCTTTCATAGTCATTCTTCTTCCTAATGAAATTAGAGTTTATACGGGATTTGACTTTTCCCTAACTAATGAGAAGAAGGGTTTAGTCAAAGAAATCAAAGAGATCATTGATCTAACGTTTGAAAGTCTTCGTGATCAGCTTGCAGATTTTAGCGCTGATTCCATAGATTCTGGAAGAATTTGGGAAACTCAATCAAAGTATGTCACCCCTGAAAAAAGGGTAGATACACACTTACTCAATAATCTAAATAAATTAGAGCAATACCTACTAAAAGAGAAAGGTCTTGATTTACCAATCATTCATGCATTGATTGGTAAATATGTTTATATACGCTATTTGTACGATCGCGAAATTCTTTCGGAAGAATGGCTTGCAGAAAATAATTTAAGCTTAGACTCTGTACTAAGCCGGGACGCAACTTTAGCCGGATTGCTGCATTTAACCGAGGTTTTAGAAAACCGCTTCAATGGTGCCATCTTTCCCTTACCTTCTAATCTTGAAGCAACCTTGAATGATGAGATTGTGTCTCTAGTGGCTTCTACATTTAAGGGAGACGATCCTGTTTCAGGTCAATTACATCTTGACTCCAAAGACTTTAAAGCTTACAACTTTTTCTATATTCCCGTCGAAACATTATCCTCGATCTACGAACAATTTCTACATTCACAAGGGATAGGCAAGAAAGTTGGTGCAGTCTATACTCCTGAACCTGTAGCAGATTATTTGTTGTGTGAATTAAACGAATCTAATCCCTTGCAGAGTGGCATGAAAATTCTTGATCCATGCTGTGGCTCTGGAATATTTCTAGTTCTAGTTTATCGGAGGCTAATTGAACTGGCACTAGCACAAAGCCCAAACAATAAATTGAAACCTACAGAACTACGGAGAATTCTTGAAAGTCTCTATGGCATAGAACGCAATAAAGAGGCTTGCCATGTCGCTGAATTCAGTTTGATCTTAACATTACTAAATTACATCGACCCTCCAGATTTGCATCGAAACAAACAATTTAAGTTTCCTTCACTTCACAATAAGCAAATCTTTGAATGTGATTTCTTTGATGATGAATCAGATTTCTGGAAGCAGAATAAGAAGTTTGATTGGATTGTGGGTAATCCCCCCTGGATTGAACTCAAGCCAGAAACGATTGATGAAGAATTCGCCCGTTCTTGGATTAGAAGAAATATTGAGGAAAGACCTGCTACAGGAAATCGAGTTTGTGAAGCGTTTAGCTGGCGAGTAGTTGATCTGCTAACTCCAAATGGATATGTAGGTTTGCTTATCCATGCGAAGAGCCTGTTTAATCACGAATCCGAAAAATACCGAAAGCTGTTCTTTACGCAGCATGAGGTTTCAAGAATTACAAATTTTTCCAACTTGGCTTATGTACTTTTTGGTGGCAGGGGAGAAGCTCCTGCTGCAACGATTGTTTATCGAAAAGCTTTACTGGATGTAGCTAAGCCTGGAATTATTCATTATGGCCCCTTTGTTGCCAATCAAGTTTCCAATCGTCCTTGGAAACGCGATAAGAAAAATCCAACATGGACTATCACAATTAATTCCAATGAAATACAGACAGTAAATTCTAGTGATGCAGAAATCGGCAAGGCATTAACCTGGAAACTTGCTCTTTGGGGAAGTTACAGAGATAGAAAAGCTCTCAATCGTATACGCCGACTATTTCCCAGTACCCTAGGTCAACTTATCTTGGATAAGAATTGGAACCTTTATCAAGGACCCTTATTAAGGGTTGGATTAAATTTTTCTTCTTTGGACAGAGAGGCTCTTTTTCATATCCCAGAATTGGAGGGACATAAGCTTCTAAATGTAGATTCCTTAACAAAAGAAAGGCGAAAATTATCAATCCCTGAATATGTACTTGAGGATATCCCACCTGAAATGTGTTTCATTCGTAAGCGTAGTGGTATGTCAGGGTTGAAAATCATGAAGGCTCCTCACTTAATATTTAATCCTGCTTACTGCATATATAGTGACAAAGATTTTTTGATTCCGGCTCCCTACACAGGACTATCTACAGAAAATCAAGAAGATGCTGATTTTCTTCGTGCATTATCTGTTTTTATGAACTCTAATATAGTTCAATATTTCTTGTTTTTTGAAAGTCCTTCATGGGGTGTTGATAGAAGTACAGTCTATGCCAAAGACATCAAGAAGATACCAGTTCCTCACTTTTCCCAGAAACAAATCACTAGTCTGGCAAAACTTCAAAAAGAATTAGCGTTACTAGAGGTATCTGAATCCGAGAGCGAAACTGCGTTGTTCATCCAAAATAGAATTGATCAAGCTATGGAAGATGAGCTTGATATTTCTCGGAATCTTAGTGCTTTAGTAAGAGATTTCACTGGGGTTCATTTTAGTTTAAATAAAGGTAAAACTGTTGTTTCTGCAACTGAAATGCCGAAAGAGAATAATTTACTAGAGTATGGTTTGCAGTTGAGAGATGAACTTGATATCTTTACTGAAGGAAGCGGACTTCAGCATAAAGTAGGGTTGACCTACTCAAAACAATTAATTGTATGTTCAGTAGAGTTTGTCCGTTCAGATGCGTCTACTTCACTAGATGTGACTGTTGAAAGAGCGCAGGGAGATTTATCTTTACTTCTGAATTGTATTCAGGAGAAAGCTAAACAGCAGTTTAGTCAATGGGTTTATGTGCAGCGAAGCCTTCGCATCTTTGAGGATTCAAGGGTTTATATCTGTAAGTCTCCGCGTTTGATTGATTGGACTAGAACTCAAGCCCTCAATGACTCTGATGACATCATCTCAGAAATTCTCTCTGCAAGACGTAAGCTACACATGGTGATTTAGCTATGGGGGCGGAGAAAGTTGATTCATTAACTCTGGATTCTTACTTTTACGGATTTCGACAGGATGCTCATCAGCTTCTTGCTTGGGGGCATCAGGAAGCCTTATCACAAATTCACTTTAATCTTACGGAAGAAGAAATTACAGGGCTGATTGTAGAGGCGATGCGAGAAAAACTCAAAGATCCAACCATCCCTGAAAGATTTTATGACCGCTACTATGTAGGAGAAGAAAAACTTTTAGCAGTTGAAGGGCGGACTGGCAAACGTAGAAGAAAGTTAGATATTGTTGTCGAAAGTAATTTGCCGCGAGAAATTAGACCTGAATATATCTTTGAGGCAAAACGATTACGAAAAAACGGTTACCCCATTGGCAAGTATGTAGGTGAAGACGGGCTGCAATGCTTCGTTAAAGAAGTGTACGCATCACAGTACCCAGAAGCAGCAATGGTAGGGTATGTTCAAAGTGATGATGCAAGCTATTGGGTATCTGAGTTAAAGCGAAGCTTCGATGGAGATATAAACAATGATTTGCATATCATACAACTCTTGCAGAAAGCTCAAGTTCTATCTTCCATACCTGATGTATGGGTTAGCAAACATGAACGAATGGCAGGGGGTTTGATAGCTATGTATCATATATTTCTGAATTGTTCGGCATCTTCTGCTCAAACGTCAAGCTAACGAGCTTCTCTGTAAGATTTTAAGGATATCTGCTGCACAAACTCACCGTTAGCTGTCTTGAGTTGTTGATAGGGATACAAGCAAAGCTCTATCTGCTGGTTTTAAGTGGCTACTGCTCCTTTCAGCACCGCTTATCTAAAGGAAGAAAACTTAATCTAGGGAGGAGCAATTCAGGCCAAAATCCCCTTGGTTAGAGATGTATAGTACTTTCAATTAAGAAGTAAAGATGAAAAGTCAATGCCGTACAGCATGGATTTGCGCACCCGAGTCGTGACCTTTGTAAAAGAGGGTGGCAGCAAAGCAGAGGCATCTCGTCGGTTTCAGGTGTGTCCGGCAACGGTCTATAACTGGTTGAACCGAGAGGATTTACGTCCCACCGTTGTCAAACGTCGTCAGCGCAAGCTCGATTGGGCGGTTCTAGAACAGCACGTTAAAGACCACCCCAATGCCCGCCTCTGTGACCGAGCAGCCCATTTCGGGGTGAACATTCACGCCATTTGGTATGCCCTGAAGCAGATGAAAATTACCCGAAAAAAAACAGCAAAAGTATCGAGAACGCAATCCTCAGGAACGTCAAGTCTATCTCAAGCAATTACAGGAGATTGTGAAGCGACAGGGGTCGAGACATCTCGTTTACATCGATGAAAGTGGCTTTGACAACCGAGTCTCTCAACCCTGGGGGTGGGCCCAACGAGGCACCAAGCTTTTTGCAGACAGAACCGGAAAACGAGAAAAACGGGAAAATCTACTCATGGCCAGATGCAAAGATGCTCTATTAGCCCCCATGGTAGTTGAGGGAAGCGTTGATGCCGGATGTTTTGAGAAATGGCTGTCTGAGTGGGTATTACCGACCCTCCAAGTCCCGTCCGTGTTGATTTTAGACAATGCCCCGATTCACCGGAAAAATGTGATTCGAGACATTGCCCACCAATGCGCGCATCAGGTGCTCTTCCTACCCAAATACTCGCCAGACTTTAACAAGATTGAGCACGATTTTGCTGCCTTGAAGAAACGAAGACAGTATGCAACGCCAGACACCGCCATTGATGACATTATTCGAGACTATGCCAACCGCAATCTCTAAGACTTATTTGTAATTACTATATAGTTGCACAGCGGAAAGTTGTATAAAATAATCCATACATTTCATTTGAAAGCACGTTGACAAGATTTGAGTTCATCGTGAATCGGCCCCTGTATCACAACAGACTCACAGGCGTAAACGTCTCAGGGCCTGGTAGATATAGCAGTGCTAAGCTAGAACTGAACAAGATGAGTATTTATCGATCTTAGGAAAATCAAATAACTAATCTAAGATTTATTGACACTCAGTATTTCACCAATTTCTGCATTTGGAATCTAAAATCGTATTGCTATAGACTTCAATTTAAACATTGGAAGTAGAATCTATAGGCGGAGGGACAATTTTCCGAATTTCTGTCATTAATCCCTCGATTCCTTCAGAACTCTTGTGCAGAATTTGTGTCACGTTTCCTTGCAGTTGTTGATAGTCTTGCTCCGTCAGATCTTTAGCTGTACAAATCACAACCGGAGTGTCCTTCCATTCAAGAGATTTCCGCATTTCCCGAACAAAAGAGAAACCGTCCATGATCGGCATCATTAAATCTAATAAGACTAAATCTGGTTGGCAAGTCTGCAACCGTTCCAATCCTTGCATCCCATTTTCTGCTTCAGTCACCTGCCATCCTTCCGTTTCTAAAGTTCGCCTGAACAGTTGACGAATATGTTCCTCATCCTCAACTAATAACACCTGAGGGAAGGTTTTTTGAGGGTAATATTTTTGCAAAACGTTGAGTAATTGCTGGCGATCAATCGGTTTAGTGAGGTAATCAGACGCTCCCATGGCAAAGCCAATCTTGTGTTCACTCTCGGTTGTAATCATAATCACAGGAATGACCGCCAGATCGGGAGTTGATTTCAAGGCCATTAACACGTGCCAGGCCCCCTGAAAATTCATCATCACATCTAGCAAAATTAAGCAGGGGCTATGTTCACAGGCTAGATCGATTCCATCATTACCATTCGCAGCACCGATGACATCATATCCTTCCCGCTTAAGCCTTCGAGCTAACAGTTCTCGACTGACATGATCATCATCAATCACCAGAATTGTCTGATTTTGGCAATGATCCCGATTAAGGGACAGCCGGCTAATTTCAGACGTTGGAGTGCCCACAAACTGAGGTAATTCGATCGTAAACACACTCCCAACCCCTAGTTCGCTGATCACCGTAATATCCCCGCCCATCATGCGGCAAAATCGACGACTAATGGCCAGGCCTAGGCCAGTCCCGCCATAATTGCGAGTAATCGAGTTATCGGCCTGGGTGAATTCCTGAAAGAGATTAGCCAGTTGTTCTGGGGTCATGCCAATCCCTGTATCAGAGATTTGAAAGAAGACCCGCTGACGTTCATCCATCCCAACCTTCAGAGTTACTGTACCCGCTTTAGTAAACTTGCTGGCATTGGATAAGAGGTTTAATAAAGATTGACGTACTTTAGTGGCATCTGCTGTCATTATTCCTAGATCATTGGCAATTTCTATGTCGAAATGGTTATGATTCTTGTCCATAAGTGGTTTAACCAGGGCGGCCACCCCCTGCACCAGTTCATTGATATTAAACTTCTCCAGATAAAGCTGTATTTTCCCAGCTTCAATTTTGGAGAGGTCAAGGACTGCATTAATCAGTTCCAATAAGTGTTTACCTGCGGAATTTATCCTCTGCAAGTCAGATAGATAATCACTCTCTTCTAAATCTTCGATCAACATATCGCTATAGCCAATAATGGCGTTTAAGGGAGTTCGCAATTCATGGCTCATATTGGCCAGAAAAGTACTCTTTGCTTGATTAGCTGTTTCCGCAGCAGATCGGGCAAGATCCAAGGCCTGGTTGCTGGCTTCTAACTCTTGGGTTCGCTCTTTAACCCGTTGTTCTAAGTGAGTATAACTATCACTAAGATTGGCACTCATCTGATTAAATGCCCAAGCCAGTTCACCAATTTCATCGGGTTCAGCATCCTGGATCCGTAGACCTAGATCTCCTGTAGCCATTGCCTCTGTTGCTTTAACCAGGGGATCAAGGCGTTGACCTAGCCTGCGAACAAACTCGCCAATGTAGAGTCCTCCTATAATGGCAACCACAAGCCCTAATCCAACAGAGACGAGCAGGTTAATGGTTCGGTTGGTTTCTAGGCGATTGAAAAAGATTTTGAAGTCTTCTTCATCACGGGAAATTGCAATTACCCAATCCCAGGGGGCGTAGTAACTTAAGGTATCCACCCGCCATTCAGCTTTTTTAGATACAGAGTCAATCCAACGATAACGAATTGAACTGAACTCTCCTGGCGGTGCAGATAATGCTGTTTCAATGGCATCTTGTACGACAAAATTTCCGTCAGCATCTTTCACTGCCCAACCCAATTGCCCTGCCTGCTCACCAGGACGCGGAATGATAATTTCACCCCGCTGCTGGCCCGTACCCCGCACCACATAGACATACCCTTTTCTGCCAAATCGGGTTTCCTGGAGTTTCCGACTCAGAGATGGCAGATTACTCTGGGGTACGCCAACATAGAGCATTCCAATGACTTCCCCCCGATCGTTGAGGATCGGTTCATAGGCGGTCACATACCAGGCATTCACGACGAATGCAGGGCCAGTATAAGTTCGTTTTTGCAGAACAGTAGAGACAACAGGATTAGGTTGCCCATCTGGATTCCGGGCCGGAATATAGGTTGCAATGGCCCGTTGTCCGTTACGAGTTGGAACATTGGTTACCACTCGTAGCATATCCCCCTCTTTGTTCATCCTTTGGAAAATCGTGATTGTCCCCCCCGCCATTTCCTGAGTTTGATCAACAATTGGGGTAGGTTTATCGAAACTAAAGTTTTGACCTAACCATTTTGAACCTATGAACATTTTAGGTAATCGGATTGTCTGGGTTTTAAGGGAAAATTGATTCGTAACCGTCCAGAAAACTGTTTCTTTTGATAAGTTAACTCCGCCCGAAGCGTTAATAAGATACTGGGCAAGTTTTAGTTCATCATTAACCTTCTCTTGGAGTGCTTCTCCCTGAGCTTCAATCAAGTCAATTACACCACGGATAATACTATCTCGATCAGCCCGAATTAATACTTCCAGATCTTGTTTAGCTTGTTTATTAGTTACTTCATTCTGCCAAGTGCCTACACCGATCAAAATGAGAGTACTTGCCAGCAACGTACCTAGGCTGCGAATAAAGACTTTGGTGCTAATTTTTCTGGGGCCTTGCACCCTTAACGATTGCGAGAGGTACTGATACCAAGCACTGGGGGAGGGCTTTTCTGGAATTTTGACCGGTGACTGACTCAAGCTTATAACCTTTGCTAGTAGCATAAGGTGGATGGCAGTTAGCGATCCAGTTAATTTGTTTGCAGTAACTATGCTAGCTTAGATAACTGGTGTTGAACACATCTAAATCACCACCGCAATTTTAGAAATGGCTCAAAACTGATTGCTCAGCGATGGTCATAGCGATTTCCTTCAACTTGCTAGCTTTATTTCAAGGTTTACAATCTGGTGATTGTCTATCCAGCAGTATATCTTAGTGGATACACAGACAGCAGAATTTAATTTTTTATATTGAAAATTGATTAAACTTTATACGGGGTTGAAAGCTACTCTAAACTTTCTTGGCTCTCACACATTGGTACAGGACATCTCACGCAGTTCTTCATAGTTTTACCCCTGTTCCGCCGTCACAGATTTTTTTTAAGTAGGTATATGTGCATGGTTATTACAATTTAGAATGGGACACAAAAATAGTTGAAATCCTTAAGGGTACTAGCATTTTCTAGCAGAAATGACTACAGCCGAATAGCACTTATTTGTATAAAATACTCATACATTCAATTTGAAAGCACATTGACGAGATTTAAGTTCATAGTGGATGGACGCCCGTATCACAATAGACTCCTAGGCGTGAACGGCTCAGGGCCTGGAAAATTGACGTATGGCAAGAAGCAGAAAAATATTTGCCACTAAGTCTAAAAGCAGCTAGTGATCTAATTATGCTGCAAATCATTTATTTCTATGAATCTATTGCAATAGATGTGGACAATATCGTCAAACCAATTCAGGATGCCATAATTGGATTAGCCTATATTGACGATGATCAAGTCACTGATGTTCTTGTCAGGAAGCGAAATTTATCAGGTAAGTTTAAAGTAGAAAATATGACCTCGACCCTAGCCGAAGGTTTTTCTCGTGGAAATGAGTTCTTGCACATTGTCGTAATTGAAGCTCCAGGCCAAGAGGAACTTATTTGATGGTCACCCAAACTACAAACTTAGAAAGAGAGCGATTACTGCAACTAGCGGAAGAATATCGTGACAAAGGGTATGAGATTTCGTTTCATCCAAATTCTGAAGACCTACCGGATTTTTTGCGAAATTATCGCCCTGATGATTGCACGCCGGAGAGATGAAGCTGTGATCATTGAAGTAAAGTCCCGTCATTCACTTAATTCCTCAGCTGGCCAATATTTACAGAATCTAGCCCAATCCATAGCACAGTATCCGGGTTGGCGATTGGAGTTAGTGATGACTAATCCAGAGGATGCTGAGTATCCCCCCACAGCCGAAAACTCTCTTCAACAACCTGAAATCAAAGCAAGACTCCAAGTAGCCAGACAACTTACAACAGAAAATCCAGAGTTAGCTATCCTCTATTCCTGGTCTCTTGTTGAGGCAACCTTAAGGCTTGTTGCAGAGCATGAGGAACTGAGTTTGAAAAGACTTGATCCGCTTTTTTTAGTAAAACAATTAGCGGTTGAGGGTGTGATTTCGCGTCTAGAGTATCAGTTACTGATGGATGCGCTTGCATTACGAAATGCAGTTGCTCATGGCTTTAAAGCAACCCCAATTACACAAGAATTTGTATATGGGCTAATTGATATTACAGAGCAACTGTTGAAAACTTTGCATACTAGTTCCAATGCCCCTTGAAGAACGACTTAGCCAAGATCAGGAAATTTAATCCAGGGAGGATCAACCCAGGCCACAATCCCCTTAGGCAGAGGCGAAGATTGGCTATTCTTAGGAGCAAAAATCAGATTTAAAACCCCTTCAACATGGGCAAATTGAGGCGTAATCTCAAAAATCTCTTGAAGAAATCTCCGAATTAGACAGCGTTGGAGGGCAGGGTGCAGGGTTTGCAGTGGATTTACGGCCAGGCCGGGAATCTCCTCATTCACTACAGTTGCATAATGTTTTTGAGTTTCTTGATCTAAATAATCCTGCTCGGCCTGGCAGAGGGTGGCGGTTTGGGCGAGGACTCGGTCGGCCTGGGGGTTAAAGTACTGTCGCAATTGGGGCATGATCTCGAGGCGCAAACGATTCCGGCGTAAATCCAAGTTTGCATTGGTACTATCTAGCCAAATGTCCAGGCCTCGCTCCTGACAAAACTGGGCGGTTTCTGGACGGGTTAAATCCAGCAATGGGCGGACTAATTGGATATCGGGATAAGCACCACCTAAACTCCGGCTCCAGGCCATTCCCCCTAAGCCCCCCAGGCCAGTCCCACGGAAGAGATGTAATAGCAAGGTTTCGGCCTGGTCAGTAGCCGTATGACCCGTGACAACATAGGCACAGCCCAATTCCCGGGCCAATTCGCCAAAAATTGCGTATCGCCAGGCCCGCGCTTGATTTTCACTGGTTAAGGGCTGCTCTGTGACTCGGACATGACAAGGAAGATCGAAACGATGACTGAGGGCCTGGACAAATTCTGCATTATCGTTAGCATCATCTCGCCAGCGGTGGTTACAGTGAATCACTTCTAGTCGCCAGGCCCAGTGGGGTTGGAGATCAACCAGTAGCTTGAGTAAACAGGCGGAATCTTGTCCACCGGAAACAGCAATTAGAATCCGTGCGGTGTTGGGGAGGAGAAGGCGTTGGCGCAGGTTGGTATGGATACGGGCATGAACATCCCCCCAGGCCTGGCTCATGGTTTACGTCCCAATGTCACCCTAGAAAAACCAACCGTAGGAATGCAGCCCCTTCCCTAATAAATTCACCCCCAGATAACAAACCCAAACCACCCCCAGGCCACAGGTTGCAATAATTGCTGGTTTCCGCCCTTGCCAGCCTTTGGTAATCCGGGCATGAAGGTAAGCCGCAAATACTAGCCATGTAATCAAGGCCCAGGTTTCTTTCGGATCCCAACTCCAGGGCGCACCCCAGGCCTCATTGGCCCAAACCGCTCCAGAAATAATCCCAATGGTTAACAAGGGAAAGCCTAGACCAATCATCCGGTAGCTGAGGTTGTCCAAAGTTTCTGCTAAAGTGAGTCGTTCCAACCCCAAGGACATCGCCGGAGTCGTCGCCAAAGTCGGAGTTAAAACCGCAGTCCCACCAGCCTTCGTTCCCGCTAATTCCGGCTCAGAATCTGCCCCAGTTAGAGACACCAGGGTTGTTTTAGTTCCAAGTTTGCGAAACCCACCAGAGCCAATGGAGTTCCCTTTCAGCTCAACGGATTTACCCCAAGTGACGATCAAAAAGGCAATGGCAACCAATGAACCGACCATCAACGTGGCATAACTGAGCATCATCACGCTAACGTGCATCATCAACCAATTGGATTTCAGGGCCGGAACTAAAGGAGCCGAGGTCTGCATTTCCGGGGGTAAAGTTAACGTCGCAAAAGCCGCAATTCCCATCGCCAAGGGAGCCGTCACCACCCCAACCAACCGATTGCCACTAATTCCCTCCGCGACTAGGTGCATCAAGGTCAAGCCCCAGCAGAGGAAAAATAGGGACTCATAGAGATTACTAATCGGAAAATAACCACCTTCAATCCAGCGGGCTCCTAATAGACCCACCAGGCAAAGATTAGCCAGAATCATCCCTGTCCGGCCCAGGCCAGCTAACCATTGTCCCTGTTCGCGAAAGGCCGCCCCAATCCAATAGATCAGCATCGTCACGAATAAAATGCCAAAAACCGTATTATCAAGCCAGTTTTCAAGGGTAACTAAGTCCATGCCAGGGTTCCTGTATCAGAAGTACTGCGGGAGTTGGTAATCGTCTGGGGGCCTGGGTAAGCTTGCCTCAGAATCCTCCTTATTTTATCTGGCATCCTCCCCAAATTTCAGCCAACCCCTGCCCCAAGCTTCTGCCCAAAATCCTAAACTAGATACTATGCCTTTATTCCAGTTCTGTCTGGGTCTTCCTAATGGTTTTGCTGCCTCAATCCCCAACCCACCCTACCCTTTATGACACTGATTTCTGGGCCTGGACACAAACCCAAGTTAAACTCCTCCAGGATCAGCAATGGGAGCATCTGGACTTACCGAATTTGATTGAGGAAATCGCATCCTTGGGCAGACAACAACGTCAGGAACTCCGCAATCGCCTTAGTGTGCTCACTGGACATCTCCTGAAGTGGCACTTCCAACCGGAAAAAAGAACTCGCAGTTGGATCTCTACGATTCGGATTCAGCGCATTGATACTCTAGACCTTCTTGACGACAATCCCAGTCTCAAACCCTACTTGGCACAGATCATTCCTAGAGTTTATGTAATGGGATTAGAACTGGCGATTCAGGAAACTGACCTCCCCCCTACTCATTTTCCTGAAAATTGCCCTTACGCCCTAGATCAGATTCTAGACTCGCAATTTTTTCCTGGCGAACCATCTAAACTGTTAGCTGATTTTGAGAGATAACATCTAATGCCTGTTATGCGAAAGATCAGCCCCAGGTTATCTACTCTCTGTAATTTTTTGTGACTGGCCCATGACCTTTCTTCCCTTTGGCTTTCAACCCCAGGCCCTGATTACTCCCTTGGGCAAGCTGATTTACTACACTCCCTATGCTGAAATTTGGGGCCAACCTAAACACTCCCAGAAGTTTTTATTTCTCCATAGTTTAGGGGGTGGTTCATCCCAGGTCGAGTGGGCCGGCATTTATCCAGCCTTTGCCAGCCGTTATCGGATTTATGTCCCGGATTTAATCGGTTGGGGTGCGTCCGATCATCCGGTGCGGGATTACCATGCCGCGGACTACTGGCAGATGGTTGAACTATTGATTGAGAAGATTGGCGCTCCGGTTGCGGTGATTGCATCTTCTTTGACTGCCGGATTAGTTGTGCGTTTAGCCATTCAAAAACCAGAATTATTCAGTGGCTTATGTTTAGTTGGCCCCACTGGATTTAGTGACTTTGGTAATGATTATGGACAAGGTTTAGCGGCTCAGTTGGCCGGAACCCCAGGCCTGGATCAGATCATTTACACGCTCGGGGCCGGGAATGCCTTGGCCGTGCGGAATTTTTTAGAGCAGTTTATTTTTGCCCAACCGGAACGCCTCACCCCCGCCACTGTCAATGCCTATCTGAATTCTGCCCAAGAGCCGGGAGCCGAATTTGCCGCCTTGGCCTCCTTACGGGGGGATTTATGTTTTGATTTGTCTCGCTACCTTGGACAACTGGCCGTGCCGAGCATCTTTATCTGGGGAGAAGCCTCAAAATTTAACTCTGTTGAACTGGGCCACCGCCTCGCCGCTCTCAATCCCCAGGCCATTCAAGGGTTTTTCACCGTTCCTACCACTGGAGTCCTGCCCCACCTCGAATTTCCTGCCTCAGTCATTGCCTTGATAGAAGCCCATTTTCTTCCCTTAATCAGCAAATAACCCTGACAACACTGCCCCCGAATCCAGGTATTCTGAAGGAATACAAATCATCAGTTGGCATCATCATGGCAGATATTCAATTTATTCGGGGTATAAATGAAGAAATTGTTCCCGATGTCCGTCTAACTCGGGCCAAAGATGGCACTAACGGCAAGGCTTACTTTACCTTTGATAACCCCAAAATTGTTCAAGAAGGTAATTTGGAAATTAACGGGATGTACATGGTGGATGAGGAAGGTGAAATTGTCACCCGGGAAGTCAATGCCAAATTTATCAACGGTCAAGCCACTGCCATTGAAGCCACCTATACCATTCGCAGCGCTGCCGATTGGGATCGCTTTATTCGCTTTATGGATCGCTATGCAGCCACCCATGGCCTGGGCCTGAATCAGTCATAACCGAGGCCATCAATCTTAACTAACGGTGCGAGGGCAATATGGCAGAACAAGAACGCTTGCTGATGATGGCCGAAGATGAACTGACGCAGTACAGTACCGATGCCCGCAAAATTGAAAAGCTCCGGCGCAAAATTGCCCTCTCGGTTCCTTTAGCAAAACAACGGGAAGTTAAAGACGCTTTAATGGCGGAATTTCCCACAGATTTTCTCAATCGCCTCATCCTCGAACAACGCCAAACGGTCGCCTTACCCTTTTGGGGCATTGCTGGCCTGGGGTTACTGTTGGGGATTTCTTGGCAACAACCCTTAGATTTTCTAGCTACGATCATTGGCGGTGGTATTGCCATTCTGATTCAACGCAAAGGCTGGCAACTGATGGCCAAACGTTTACTCATTCAAACCTTGGATGAACTAGATCCCCAATCCCAGGCCCCGCCTAAGTAAGTGCTTCCATCGCAGGCCAGCCATTTCCCCACATCGGCAGCCCAGACCAAATAAAAATGTCACCATCGGGAAATAGTGAGAGGAATACTAATCAATTTTGTTTGAATGCTGTCAGAATTGCCTTAACTTTGTTTTCAGTGAATAGCTTTACCTTATGGGATTGGAGATGGCCCACCACTGCCCGATACTTTACCAATGAATCTGGGAAAAGTCCCTTATCTTTCGCCGTCAGTTCGGTTCGAGTCTTGCCGAGTTTCCGGGGTTTATACGCCAAAGGGTTGGGTCAAAATGCCCAGTGGCTATATCTTGCTCAATCCAACCCGCAATCTGCTTTGCTTTGAATCAGAGTTAGGCGTCCCCACAGCAAGGGTGTAACCCATTTCTAAAAACTTACAACGGAGCCGTAATCGGGATCGGTATTTCTCAAGCGTGACTTTAGACATCTGCGAACGAGCTTTGCTCTACGGGGTAAATTCGGGGGTGAATTTACAACCCCAAACAACCTGTAACGGTCTTTGTTCTTTGTCTTATTCACATTAAGATTATCTTTAGAAGTTGCTTGGAACTCCCAAAAGCCTTACTATAACTAGGTTCCCTAACCTATGGGCGATACTGGATTTGAACCAGTGACCCCTTCCGTGTGAAGGAAGTGCGCTACCCCTGTGCTAATCGCCCGATCGCTAACGCTCTCTAACTGCTAAAGCAGTTCCCATAAGGTTTATAGAGCTTCTTTAATATAACCGATTAAGTAAGACTTTTATAAAAGGTTTTTCTAATTGAGCCTTAAATAGGGTTTATTTAGTTCAATTTTAGTCGGATTTATTAAGAAGATTGTCAATAAACTTTTATTAGTGAACTAGAGAGCAAATTCTATGGCTGAGACTTTTAGAATCGTTTTTAATAAAGAAAACCAAGCTTACAGAATTTACCTTGGGAATAGCAGATACCTTTATCTCGGTAAGGTGTCAGAGACAGTAGCCATGGCTATCCAATCAAGGATGCAGTCAGACCTAGCCCTAGGACAGTTTGACGCTACATTAGAGCGTTACAAGATAGATAACCCTTCTAAGCTTATTAAACAAGTTCCTAAAAGGGATATTAAAGAGCTTTCTTTAGAAGAGTTTTATCAAGTCTGGATAGAATCACTTAATCTAACTACAGCTAAATATAACGGTAAGTATTTAGAAGTAGGTAAGGTTATTAAGAGAGCTAGTGAGTATAAAGACTTACAAAAGGGATTGACCAAGATATTCAGTGAATACAAACTAGGAACTATTAAGACTTATAAGCCTTACTTGAATAAGTTCTTTCAATACTGCATTAAAGAAAGTTACTTAAAAGAAAATCCTCTAGAGTCTATTAAGCTTAATCCTGTAAAAAGTAGCAAGGATAATATTAAACCGCTAACTAAGTTAGAAGTAAATAAAATAATTGACTTATTCGCTACTAAATACCCTTACTATAGAGATTTAACTGAGTTTTTATTTATCACTGGAGTTAGACCCTCAGAAGCTCTTTCTCTGAGTTGGGATAAGGTAAACTTTGAAGAAAACTACATTCTAATAGATGTTGCTATTGGGAAAGATAAAAGCTTATCACCTTACTCTAATAGAAAACTTCTTAAAGAAACTAAGACTGGCATTAGTGGTAAGATTCCTTTAAGTAACAGGTTAAGAGAGCTACTTATAAGTAGATATGCTAATTACTTAAAAGGAAACAGGAATAGTAAGAATCTTATCTTTCCTGGGTTAAAAGGTGGTTATCTAGATTGGTCTAAATACAGTGTTAAATGGAAAGCTGTTTTAACTGAATTAAATATAGTTTATAGAAACCCTTATCAAACTAGGCATACAGCCTTAAGTTATGTCGCATCTTCACAAGGGTTATTAGCTGCCGCTAAGTTAGCGAGACATACCAACTCAGTTACAGTGGCCAAGCATTATGCCCGATTCACGGGTGATCTAGAGTTACCGGATTACTAGGCTAGGTTAAAGTCTCTTAGAACCTTTGCTGAGAGCTACCGCCTGTGACTTGGATTTACCTTGTCGGAACTGACCAGATACCCCTAATACAGGATTTATCTAATTCCGATCAAGTCTTAGTGGTAAAAGACGGTAGAACCAAGAGAATCTTACTTAGTAATTTTCCTGCTAGTGGTGGTGTTGGTGGTGATATAGAAGCTGAAGATATTCAAGGCTTAGTGAGCTTTATTCAAAATACCCAATTAACCGCTAATCAAATAACCGATTTATTAAACTTTATTCAATCAGTTAATTTAAGCACAAGTCAGATAACGGGATTAGTAAATTTAATTCAATCTACAACTATTCCAGCCGGGAATATAGAAGGATTAGTGAGTATAGTTCAAGCAACCCCTATAGAGTGGCAAAGCAAGAACACTAATTTTAATGCGGTAGCTAACGCTAATTACTTAATTAATAACACTGCCAATCAAATCACTGTTACCTTACCTTCTAATCCTGCGACAGGTGACACAGTTAGGGCAATTTTGTTAGGTGACCAACCAGTTATATTTAACCGTAATAGCAATAAAATAAACGGAATTGAGTTAAACGGTTATACAACTATTAAATTCTTAATTCACGAGTTGATATTTTTTGACTCTCAAATAGGTTGGGTTGTTACTCACTCAAACAGACCTAATCCACAAAAATTGCCATTGTATAACTTGTTAAGCTATTCCCCTACAGCTTTAGCTAGTTATACCTATGCGGGTTCTAATACTCTTAATTTAATAAATGACGGTAATCTAACTGTTGGGGCTGTAAAAAATGGCGGCGGAACTGACTTTAGGATTAGATTAAGCTTTACTAATCAAGTTCTTATAAATAGAATCACTATTAACACTGGTCAATTTAACGGAAATTTTAATAATCCTACTTCTTTCCAGGTTTATTCAGGTAGTTCTATAACTGGTAATCCTATTTTTAGCTCTAGCCTAACTAAGACTACAGCTAGTCAAACTTTTGAATTATTAGAAAACTCAAACTTCTTTAGCTCCTTTTCAGATATTTCTGTTTTATTTAGTGGTAATGCTGACAATACTTTACCTAATCAGTCTGTAGCAGAATTTAGATTATTTGGTCAACAATTATGAACACTATAAGAAGCTTTGGAATCGTATTAAATAACAATAATGGAGGTGATTTAGTTACTTTCTATAAGCCCGGAATAATTCCGGGGACTCAATCACAGGATAGAGTGGCGGGACTAATTAACTATTTAATCCTATCGGTTAATTTACCTAATCCCCCTGTGGTACAGCAATATTCCGGCCGAAGTGTAACCTTAACCCTTAAACCATTTAGCAATTCACCTGTTCTAGAAATAAATACTTTTGACTTACGTCCTGGAGTAGTGCCTTACACTATTGATTTATTACCCTTCTTATTTGGTCAAAGAGTGCCAAGTGTAGGGCCTGATTGCGAACTAGGAATTAAATTGATTGATAAAGGCTACGGTTTCTTGTCTGCTAACGAATCACTGACTTTATATGGTAGTGCTAACGAAGAAATAGAAACAAATGAAGATAGTATTATTCAAAGACTGAACTAAGGAGTTATCTATTATGGCGATCCAATTAGCTCCAGTATTAGCAGTAGGTCAAGCAGTAGCTATTGGGGCAGTAGCAGGGGCCGTAACTAATACTTTATTAAATGCGCAGGCACGTGCCTGGAAGAAAGGTAGGGACGCTAACCCAGGACAGCAACCTAACTGGTACACAGATTTTGGTGATACAGTTTGGGACTATAACCGTGAAAAAAACAATTTTCCTCCTATTCCTGCTAATAGCTTTATTGGCGGTCAATGTTCGATAGCCTATAAGGTAGGCATCACTGGACTATCTACCAAAGTCAGGACTCTTGCAGATGGCTCGAAAGAAACAACTAGAGAAGTTATCAGTTTGTCACCTAATGATGGCGTGACAGCGCAAGGCCCAATTCAGTCAGTTTTTTTAGAATCTAGTTCTACTGGTAATTCAATTACTTGGAATTTAGTGGTGATTGGGGCAAATGGGAGAGTACAAAGGGGATTGGGACAGACTTTGGGTTTTGATAGCTTTGTAATACAGCTTTCTGGTACTCAGATAGTGCCAGTATCAGGAATAGATAATTGCGGCAATTTAACCTTTAATAATACGATCAATAATTACTATTACAATACGACTAATAATAATACTATTAACTTACCTGATTTACCGAGTGTAGAAATACCTGAATTACCAAGTTTTGAGTTACCTAAATTTGAACCTTATCAAACTACAGAACCATTAACAGATTTAAGTGACCCTGAAAGATTGCCAGAATACGAAGATGCGGATATTAACGAGATTAAAAACAATTTAGATATTGCTTTAGATAGGCTCACCACCTTATTGAATAATCAAGATAGTTCTTTAGAAGCTATTTTAGACGCTGTTAATAATATTAGATTTATTCAGCCTGGGGAAGATGATGAACCTCTTCAGCCCGGAGAAACTTTAATACCTATCACTATTACAGTTCCTTGGGTAAGAGAGGATGTCAATGGGGAAAGATACCTGGAGCAACAAACAATTAAGGTAGTTTCTAACCCTAGTGCGTTAATCTCACGATTAACTGCTACGGCTGAAATGGCACTTGACCCGATTAGAACGGAAATGGCTAAAAAGCTATTTTTAATTATGGGAGGTGAAACTTTTTGGGAGTTTGAAACAATAGACGGCAATCTATTTGCTAAAGCTCAATACAACCCAGAAGAATATTTAAGAGATACTAGTGAGCTTTCCTACAATATCCAAGAGTCTAACGGTTCTATTGCTACTTTAGAAAGTAGAGAGCTAATCAGTAGAAGCTTACCGTCTTTAATAACTGCTATTAACTCAGTTAACTATATCCGTAGTGGACAGTGGAAATATCCTACTACTGTACCGGATACTATTGTAGAGAGAGACGAAAATACCCTATTACCGTTTACTATTCAGCAAATAGAGTTACATGATATTCAGGATTACAATGAATGGTTTTTACAGCAATTCGATGAAATTCTCGGTAATTGGCACAATAGAATTGAGATAGAAGATAATGACTTAGTAGCTGAAGGGAATCAATCACAGACTATCGTTTTACACTCAGTGGCAGATGCTTTGTCAGAAATACTTACTCAAAACGTGACTACTAACGTTTTATTAAAGGCTATTATTAACCTCAATACCAGGAATTTAATAGAGACTATTAACACTAAAAAAGAGTCAGTAGTAGCCAATTATGCGATAGATACAATTATTGATTACTTAGCTTGTGAGATTAAACAGAAAACTATTAAGTTACCCATGCTGGCAACTTTACCAACTACTGAAGGAGAAAGCTCTAATATTGGCTTAAGTGATTTTCTTAAAGACAGTGAGAAAGATATTGCTATTACTGAGTATTCAGGTAAGCAAAATCTACAATTTTCTTTAACGTCTTTATTACAAGGGGCAGCTATTGTTAAAGCTTCACTGACCAGAAAACTCCCCGGTTCGCTAACAGATTTTATTTCACAAGTAATGCAGCAAGTCAACGGATTTGAATCACAGGATAATACCCAGCAATTAATAGACCAAATTAAAGACCTTTATGGCGATGATGTCGAGGTAACTATATCGCCTATTAACCTTACTAACGGTGATTCTAATGGGACTAATTAGAGTAGCGGCTGTAAAGTTATCTAATCTCAAAAGTAAAGCTATTAATAATAGTTTCTTACAGCAATCTATTGGCGCAAATATTAGAAAAGTTCAAATAACAGGCCCTAACGGAATCCTAGGAAATATTGGCAAGTCTGGGGAAGGTAGTCTATTGGATTCTATTTTCGGTTTTTTAGGGAAAGCGGGTTCAGCTATTAAAGGGGTAGCAGATTTTAGTTTTTCCGGAATCGCCGGGGGAATAATCGCCTATCAACAATATATTTGGAATTTCAATTGGAATATCAGTGATGCTGAGATTAACCAAAACATCCAAAATAGCCTAGAGAATTTAGCCGGGACGCTTGGAGATACCCTTGGGCAAGCTTTAGGTTTTACTGTCTGTGGTGCGACTGCGGGGGCAGTAATAGCGGTATTTAATCCCAGTTTAGCTAAGGCAGTTTTATTAGAGTTAGGACAAGAGGCTTTAGATGATGCCTTAGGCAACATTTACGATTTGGCTAGAGAGGCTACTTATGCCGGAGCTAATGCGCTATTCCTAAAGATTTTTCAATCTAATCGAGCTTTCTTCAGTTTTTACAACAACTCAGTAGGAACCGTATTAGACCAAGTTATTCCAGGAAATTTATCTTGGGGTAATTACGTTCAACAAAGAAGAGAGCAAAATAGGCACTACAGCTTTGCTGACTTCGTAGAAAGTTCTGTTGATACTATTTCTAATCCGATTCAAAGAAGCTTCTTTGAGGAATTTTTCGATGCCTTTGGTGACGGTTGCCAAGACGCTTTTTATGCGGTAGCTAATCAATTAGACAACTACTTTGCCTCTAAAGAATTAGAACAGAATTTAACGGGACAAACTAATCTAGTCACTATTAAACCAAGTGGAGATGACAATGAAACTGTTTATATAGTCGGAAATAAAACTAATTTAGTAAGTACAGTTAGTAATACTTTAGCTAATAGCAGATTAAATAAGCCTAGTATTGTTCCGGCTGGATTTATGAATAAATACACTTTTGTGAATCAATTACAAATACTTTATAGGGGAACTAGCGGCAATAGGTCACAATATAGCGTTACTGTACCACATTGGAATAAGTCAGTTAATAGTAGCGAAAATATCAAATTTCCTAATATTCGTAAGGGTAGATGGGCATTAGTAGTTACTCTAGACGATAATTCTAAATTTCAGGTTAATTGTGCGTCTAAAGGTGAATGCACTAGAGTTTGGAACTTCTTTAAGAAATATATAGATACTAAAGTAATGAATAATCCTAAACTAAGTTATATTGAGAATAAGAATAGTAACGCTCAAACTGTTGATACTAAGGCTTATCGCTGTATTTTAAGAGATAAGAAAAGAGGGGTATTAGGACAATGGAATCCACAAGATTAAAACGGAAAGCAGTTAAACTTTATAATAACGATACTTGGATAGAGTTGCATAAACTTTTAGATAAAGCTCTTATAAATAGTGCTATTAGTGAAGAACAGTTAAGTTTGTTATTAAAAGGTAGGCTTAATCAATTACCGAATATTTGTTCTAATAGCCTTATTAGAAAAGAGCTAATAAATTAATCCTAGTATCACGGTTACTCTAAATAACGCTAAATCTACTTTCTAGGGTTAAATCCTTAAGATTGTATTTAGCGTTTTTTCCCTTGGATTAACCTCAGGGAACGTTAGCTAACCTTAAGCCTAGCTACTATTCTTTAACCCTGGTAACTTAAGATAACCTGATAGTTTATTGTTTGAGCCATAATCCTAGTTAACTAAAAAGGAATCAAAACTATGGCTTCAGCTATCACTACCACCGCTACTTCTCTTGAAGGACAAGCTTTAGAAGTAGCCCGTGAACTTGTCGAATTAGAGTTAGCAGTACCGGAAGATACTCGGCCTGATAACGCCCAGATTGCGATTGACTTGGAAGGGTTGGTTGCGACTGTTACGATTGCCCTACCAATTACTATCTCAGGCTCAGGTGCTAACTTGTCTATTGCGGCGGGTGAATACCTAGATTAATTTCTAGTCTTAACTCAGTGATTAAGGCTTATCTTATTAAATTGGTTTCTTAAAACTTGATTAGATAAGCCTGACTTTTACCCTTTTTTTAATCAAGGTGTCAAAAAATGGCTACTAATCCTTATGTAAAACGCTCTGTTTTGTGGGGAGCTTATCGTCTAAAAGTTCCCAAGCAACGTGCCGGGGCGGGGCGGGAAGTTAAAACTCGGAACTTATACAGTTACGTTAATCAGGGGACTGTGGATCGGATTAAATTGCGTCCACAGCAACTTGTTTACCCGGCGGCTTATCTGCTCAAAACTAAGCCCAGCCAAGCGGGGCGGGGAAATAGTGATTCTGTGCAGCCACGCTTAAACAGCGGACGGCAACCCAGTAAAACTCGGACGTATCTTTGGAAGCCAAAAGTACAGCGTCAATTTTCCAATCACATTAAAACTGTTGGGGTGGCAGATTATAACGCTATTCTTAAGTTCACGATCAATCCTAACGATGCCCGATTTAGCCAAATTGGAATCCCTACCGGACTCAGCTTTGCCAAGATGGCCAGCAATTTAGCTAGGTTCACTGAAGTAGGGGTATTTAAGGCCCGTAGTGGTAATACTTTCGTACTCACCAAAGGGTCTAAGAACGCAATCGGTCGGAATCGTGCAGCTAACGCTGTCAGTGAAAAAGAAGTTAAACCTTCTAACGCTGTAGCGGGTTAGTGTGATGGGAGTAATTACTAGGGTAACTATTACTAACTCACCTAGAGTTATTAAAAACTTCCCTAGTAATACCTTTGTTAACCTATCTACTATTGTGAAGTTTGAAAGGCTAAGACTATCTTTATTTTACAAAGATTCTTTTGTTAGCTCTTTAACTTGGATTACTAGCAAAGATAGGCTAATAAAAACTCCTTTAGTACCTAATAACGAATTATTAGACTTAGTTATTGAAAAAAGTAGCTTAACTAGGTTTAATAAAAATCCTATCCCACTATCGTTAGAGGAATTAGACTAATGGAATTTAAGGGTTATCTATTTAACAGTTTAGATAAGCTTGATTGCAAGAAGCTTACCAAAACTCAATCCTTATTTAAGGATGGAGTTATCGAATTAAACGAAATTGGGGAAAATTCTTATTTAATTGATTATATTGAACCAAACGAATTTACTGGGATGCAGGTAGAAGAGGTTAACGGGCAATTAATTGAACATTTTGATACTGAGAAGGAATTGGCTTTAGCCGTCCTGAACGATGACGAATCTAGTGAATTTGACAAGGAATTGGCTCATCAGATTTTAGGAGATAATTCTAGTGATTCTTTAGAAGAAGAAGAGTTAGAAGAAGAATTAGAAGAACCTTTAATATGGATACCTTAAAGTCATGGATAACAATCAAGGTAAGCCTACTATTTTAGACTTCTATAAACTCTTTTATAAGTTAGAGGAAAACCTAAAACACATTAAAGATGACCTTTGTTCGCTTAAAAAGAGCAATCACTATTTAATGATTTTAATGTCAATTTTACTAATGGGAGTTTTGGGAGTAGATATTAACAGGTTATTAGTATTGATTGACACCAAAAACTTAATAAGGAGTGATACTAATGGACAGCAAACTAATAGATTGGAATAACCCTAATAGTAACGTTAGTAAATACTTTAAGGTATATGAAGTTACTAATCGAGACTTAAGAAGGATACCACCTACTCAAGAAATAAAAGATAGAGTAATCCGATTAGCTCTTGAACTGGACAAGATTAGAGAGCAATGGAATGGCCCTATTGGGGTAACAAGTTGGTATAGACCACCTGCGATTAACAGACAAGTGGGAGGTGTGCCAAACAGTCAACACTTAAACGGCGGTGCAGCCGATATTTACCCTATTGGTCGTGACGGTGTTCAGTTTGAGCAGTGGCTAGACCAAAGATGGTCAATGGCACTAGGTTATGGACAGCGTAGCGGCAGAGGCTTTACTCACGTTGATTTGCGTAGCGGTAGGATTAGATGGGATTATTGACGCTAATTGGTGTTTTATCTATAATCAAGCTATCCCAAACCTACTAATTGCCCCAAGCTCTTTACTTGAGTGAGGGGTTAATTATTATAGGGGTATATCCAAATAAGAAAAAACTCTTATAGACTCAACTATAAGAGTTTAATAAAAGGGTTAAAAGGGAATATCAACTAATTCAGGAATAGATAAAGTAGCCTTACAAGGTTTTCTAAACCTGTTATAGTGACTTATTTTAATTTTGCCATTAACTCCTTTTTTAATGCTGGGTTATCTCTAACTTTAGAAGATAACTTGTCAATTTGTTCTTTAATTTCACGCTCTTCAGCGTTACTATGCCAAGCCCAAGCTTTGTTAAACAATTCGATATATTCAGCATTGTCTAACTGTAGAGGCTCAATGAGCATTTTTTGAATACGCCAATAGATAAACTCAGCGTTAAGCTCTGGATTTTCATGTTCACCTAAAAGCATTTCTCTTGTAAGTTTGGTATGGAGTTTACCAACAGTATCGCCTCTAGCCATAGTTATCACCTTAAGTAACGTTTAATCAAAAGATTCAATCATTGAATCTATTCTTATTTTAATACCCATCTAGGTATCTTGTCCACTAATTCTTGTTTATAACCTAGCTCACTCATGCAATTACAAAATTCACTGTTAGTAAGTCTATCTAAAGGCAGATAACCGTATTTAATTAAAGACTTGACGTAAGCGTTAAGAGTATCTGAAGTAATCTTATCTACTAACCAATCCCGGTTAGTTTCTACAGCGTTTAGATTGTGAGCTTCTATAAACTCTAAGATAACGCTCTTTAAGGTAGGGCTATCAAACTTTTTATTGACTCTATCCCAGTAGTCCTTAAAATAATCCCATCCCTCACTTGCGCTCGTGAATACTTTTTGAAACAAGCCTACGGCAAGTAGTGGCTTAGTTCTTTCCCATTGGGAGATATTTAAGCCTTTATTTCTAAGACTTCTTAAAAGTTCCTTAAAGTCCTCTTCTTTATCTTCCCAATAGATAGATAAATCAATATCATAATCGTCTTCATCGTCTATCTGTGGTAAATCACTATTAGAACTTCTCTTAAAGTCTATTATATAGAGTCTATTAATAAGCTCTATAAAATTATCTACTTCCCTTGTTATATTGAAAGTTGTAGAAATAATCTTAGGTGAGAAAGTGCTAAACTCTATAACCCCTTTATCTGTGTCACTACTACTTAAAAACTCTTTAGCAGTAGCCTTATCTACTGAGTTTTTTAATAGTTGATAAAGCTGGTTATTGCTAAAAGTTGACTTATTCCAATCATCTAAGATTAGAGAGTAATTTCTAAACTTAAGAGCGTTTATAGTCCTTCTTATTGCTGAGACTGAACTATTCGCACCTAAGATAGTGCTATTAGTAAGCCTAGAAGCTATTTTGCAAAAGGTAGATTTTCCACTACGGGATTCACCTAAACAATAAAGGATAAAACACTTATTAAGAAGTCTATAATCTTGTGCTAAATAACAAGCTAATAACTTGCTATCTTGTGGATTAGGTAAAGCTAAATAGTGATCCAAAACCAAGAGCAAACTTTGTCCTAGTGGTAGCTCAGAACTAAAAAAATCTGGTAACATATTATTACTCCTTAAGTTTGTGTGATGACGGCAAACAATACCCCTTAGATAGTTTCTAAGGGGTATTTTATTAAATGGGTTAACTAATCCTCATTAGAGAAAGAACTATTAACCTTGTTCATGGACTCTAGCAATAAGTCACCTATTTTAGAGTTAGCTTCTTTGGTTAAAAGTAATAAACTCTCTCTAACCTGTGCTAGATCATCCATGAAAAGAAGATTCTTTTCTAAGTCGGCTTCATTGCTCATCAATGCGATTGCAATTATATTCATAGCGTTAAGAGTAGCTGTATAAGAATAAATTGCATCCTTATAATAATTGCTCCATTGCTGCTGTCTTTCATTTAACTCAAGTATTGCCATTAGAAAACTCCTTATTTTTCGTTAATCCAGAAAGACTTAATCAAACTTGATATAGTACCAAGCTTAATAGAAAGATTAGAATCACTTTTAACCTTTTCGGTTAATTCGATAACGTCAAAAAGTGACTTAATCTCTAGCTCAATACCCAAAGCCTTAATTGCTTGACTTAATTCACCTAAGTAAAAGTCTCTTCTAGCCTCTAATACGGCTTTAGTGTTTTCGTAGAAAGACTCAGGGGTACAATTACTCTTGTATCCCCCTTTAGAGTTGTTAGCCTTAGCTTCACTAACTTCTAGCTGAACTTCTGATGACTGAATCCCAATAGAAATAGTACCCTTAATGCCGACTTTCTCCTTATCCCCTAATAAGTTTCTTAATTCAGTGAATAGTGATACTTCAGCTATTTCTGGATTAACGTCAACTTCTACTAATTCACCTTCAGAGTAGCTTTTACCTTTATAGGTATCAGAGTTTATATTCCAGGCTATTAAAGCAGCTTCATTAAGAATGTTTTTAAGGCTGCATTTGCCGTAAAGGTTAATAACCTTTTCCTTAAGGCTAATAGTAGCCTCTTCTACTGTGATTAAGTAAACGTCTTGACCATAAGCAGGATTAAAGTATCTAACGTTAGATTTTCCGGTAGGTTTAGATAACAGTGGCATAATTGAACTCCTTATTTTGTTGACTGTGAATAGACTTGACGCTGTTTAAGTCTTGAGACTAATTCCCTTGCCTGAGATAAGTTTTTGACTATCTCTAATCTTGCATCAGGATAATAATATCGAAAAGCTTTAAGTTTGAGCTTATAAGCTTCAGTCTCAAAGCCTTTAGCCTCTACTAGGGTATCGTAGCTAGGTAGCTTAAAGTCCACTTTCCAATAAGTAAACTTTAAGTCAATAGGGTATTGATTAACGATAGGTGTATCTAACTCTAATAGAGTTTTATAAACCTGATACTCAAAAGTTGAAGGGAAATAAAGGTAATTACCTTTTACTTCTGACTTTTTAGTAACCGTTATTCCTTTATCTACTAAGTAGAATATAGGATTGCTATTGTATTTCACTGTTTGAACTCCTTTTGAATTAAGTGATAGGTAAACTTGGTTAGTAACTTCCCAATAAAAACTTAAAATCTTTTCCTCATTAACTCCTTAAGTCTTTTAGTTAAATAATCCACATTATCAGGATTAACCCAATAAACCTGAGTTAAGTTACTTTCTGGGTTATACCTTGTTAATTTATATCCCCATTGTTGGTTAGTAATATTAGAGTGATATTCCCTAAATTCTCTTAAGGTAAAGCCTCTACTAATCAGATACCAGATTAAAGTGCTTATTTCAGCGTCTTTATCTCCCATTCTTTAACTCCTTACAATTCTCTGAATAGTTCAGAGTTTTCTAATACGGCTAAAAGAATCTTTATGTCTGTTTCATCTGTAACGCCTAATCCAGTTTGGGTATTAAAACGTATCACTAAATACCCTTGACTTGCTTCTATTGTGTTCACATTAGAAAGATTGATGTAAACTTTTTTGTTGGGCAAGTAACAATAAACTGGCATAACTGAAAGCTCCTTGATTGAGTTAATGAATGGATAAAAAGATAAGGGTTATTAAATCAGTTATTAATAACCCTTTATTAATTGCTTTGTTTAGTCACCTACGAATAAAGAGTCAGTAGGACAAGAGACGGTAAGGCTATTAGTCCTTAACTCCGTGCTATCAGGATTACAGTGAACCTTAAGGACACAAAGACCGTTAGCTAGAAAACAGTAGAATTGAACACCGCTATCAGTTGGCAGTAGCTGAACTGTATTAAAGAGATTAGCTAGAGACTTATAAATCCTGTTTAAGGTAGGGAAAAAAGCGGCACTCATCACAGGATTTAAGACTTGAGCGTTATAAAAATCTTCTGGGTTCACTTTTGGACTCCTTGATTAGATGGGGTTGATAGAAACAAAGAAAAGAAAGCTTAATTAAGAAGCCGTATAGGTAAAATCAAATTTGTCCCAAATCCGGCCGGTTGAGGCTGTTGCAAGCTTTGTCCCAATATGGATAATCCTAATTTTTAGACCACTGGGAAGAGTTCCGTAAACAGGCTTGCCCTCGGCTAGATACCGTTTAGCTGTGTTAACGGAAATCTCACAATTAGAGGAACTAGACATCACAAACTCCTTTAGATTGGTTTAGAGTCAGATTTTTAGACACAGCAATATAGACGGTATTTAAGCCCTTTAATAGAGCTTTACCGTGTTATAATAGTTATGTGCAAATTCTGAACACTTCCAACTTACATCATATTTTGGATAAAGTTCAGATTTTGAACCATGATTTTTATCTATGGGGTTATAGACTATGCTCTATGGCTTAAAAAAACAACGTGAAGATCAAGGTTTAACCCAATCTCAGCTTGCAGAAAAGCTAGGGGTTAGTAGATTGCGTGTTAATAGGCTTGAGAATGGCTCGGTTAACTCTATAACCCCTAAAGAGCTTAAAACACTTATAGAGCTTGGCTTTAGCCTTGATGAGATTTTTCAAGATAGTAAAGTGGCTTAGAATCACTTTATCTAAGGGTTATCTTGATAATTTAATAAAAAAGACTTTATTAAATCTCTAGTGTTATCAAAATAGCTTAAAAAATCCTCTAACTCACTTAAATCAAGCTCTGTAAACGATTCAAATAGTTCATGACCATAAATTTCATCTTGATATTGATTAAATAAGCTATCTATAAACTCAATTAAAGAAGATAGTTTAATCTTCTTTTTTATTCCTGTTCTTGAATCAAGGTATAGAAGATAAGGAGCTAAGGTATTGCTAGAGCCAATAGCTAGCAATAACTCCTCTAAGTCTGTATATCCCAGGTAGTAACACACTAAAGTACACTTAAATACGATTAAATAGGATTATAAAACAAGATACCTTGACAAGGAGTATGGTTAAAAGTTTTTATAGGGGATACTTGACAAGGTAAAATACTTCTGTTAAGGTAAATTCTATCAAGGGTAGATAACCCTTTAGGTCAGAAAAAACATCTAACTAGCTACTAAAAACTGTTGGTAAACGGATTTAAGAAACCTAGTTAGATTATCCCTTTAGAAAAGTCTATATAAACTCTCTTATATAGATATATATTTATATATATATATTTATATATAGGCAATTTTTTATTAAAGAGTTTTACTAAAAAGTTTTACTAAACAAAACAGACATAAGCTTTTATTAAACTCTTTTACTAAAGCAGTTTACCAAACAAAAAAGTACAAAATTTTATTGCTAACTTTTTTTAATTGTATATAAGAGCTATTGTATAACTTAGTCCTATCTTAGTTCAGTGTTACACTATAGGGACTATAACCCTTACCCCGCTTAAGCTGTTAGCCTCAGTGTGAAGGAAGTGCGCTACCCCTGTGCTAATCGCCCCATTGGAGAATCTGCTAATGGCCCCTATGGATAGTTTACAAGCAAAACGTCTCTAGGTCTAGGTATAAAAATTGCAAGAGTAAAATTAATCAGCCGACAACACTATCTTTAATGCATAACCAGAATGACAGGAACCTCTCCTTGCTCCAGGCCAGCCTTACCCAAAACCAGATTGATTCAGACAAAAACATGAGGGGGCCCTTTAGTCGTCAGTATTAGCCCCCAGGCCCAGGTAGGTCTTACCCAAATAGCGGCTGAGACGCTTAAGAGGATTGGTGACTTGAGCCGCATGATCATCATGGGTTGTATCGGGGAGTGTTGTCCCTAAAAAGGCTGTAAACTCCTCGTCGCTTAAAGAACCTGCCTGGTGCTGTTCAAAGGCCTCAACCACTGCCACCAAATCCGCTGCTGTAAAGGCAAAACCCTGGGATGTAGCAAATTCCGCCACCACTGGGGCCTGGGAGCCTTTGAGAACCGCCGCTTCTTCAGAATCTAGTTCAGATTCACAACTAATATTGCCATCCCCAACTCCCAATAACGCCTCTAACTCAGCTTGTAAGGTTTCATCTTCGGCAGTTTTTTGCATAAAAAGTAAAATATTGACAGTTGCCGTGTCGGTCATGGCTCACTCCTTTTTCTTGGGGATGTTTTGGGGACTAGACCAAAGCGAGGGGCGAGGATTCTCAGCCCATGGCCAAATTATGCCAAAACCAATCTGTAGCGTGTGTTCTGAGCAACCTAATAACGTTAAAAAAGATTACGTTTATTGGTCTCTCCAAACTGTTTTCAGGCCAGGAAGACTCTTGAGTGCTTGGCCGCTTTGGGGTTTTCTAAAAGACTGCCCTCTGCCCTCAGACTAGTAATGCATCTGTTTCTGCCAATCCCCCCCTGTATCTGGGCAAGAACGAGTACCATAGCCATAGAATTTGGGGAAAGGATTGAGAAAACCGATGGCAGAACTGGCAGTTGGGATGGTGCAGGTGTTAGGGTATCCCGCCGCCCTCAATGTTGCGGATGTGATGATTAAGGCGGCCCAAGTTGTGTTGGTCAGTTGCGAAGGCATTGGCAGTGGCTATTGGACAGTGGTAGTGCGGGGAACAGTTGCTGATGTCCAGGCCTCGGTTCAAACTGCCCGCCATCTTGGTCAAGAGGTAAAGTCCTGGCAAGTCATTCCGCATCCACCAGGGAATTTAGCGGCGGTGTTACCCATTGCAGGGGGTGGGGGGGGCCTGGAAGACTATCTCTTGTAAAAAATCTTGGGGAATTTGGTTGCTTTTAACCTGGATTGCCCCAGGCCAGGGGAGACTAGAAATGAAAATGTTTAGCCCATAGGTGCATTCCCCCATGTCAGGCGTACCTGTTCTTCAACTTTGGCGGAGTCATAACCCAGAACAGCGCATCTTAGCGGCGATTGATGTTGGGACTAACTCGATTCACATGGTAGTGGTGGACATTAACCCGACTTTACCCAGCTTTAAGATTATCGCGGCCCAAAAGGATACGGTTCGCCTCGGGGAACGCTGTGAACAAACGGGCCAGCTGACTTTAGCCGCAATGGAACGGGCCCTAGGCTCCTTAAGACGCTGTCGCGAATTAGCCGATAGTCTCCGGGCAGAAGCCGTGATCGGCGTGGCGACTAGTGCAGTCCGGGAAGCTCCGAATGGCCTGGAGTTTTTACAACAGGTGCGGGATGAAACCGGCCTGGAGATTGCCCTCATTTCCGGGGTAGAAGAAGCCCGCCGGATTTATTTGGGAGTCCTCTCTGGCCTGGAATTTCAGGGGCAACCCCATGTGATTGTGGATATTGGTGGTGGCTCAACAGAACTGATTCTGGGAGACGGCCATGAACCCCGCTACCTCAGTAGCACCAAAGTTGGGGCAGTCCGCCTAACGGATATGTTTGTCCAGAGTGACCCCATCTCAGAGCGAGATTTTGAGCAGTTGCGCGGCTATGTGCGGGGGATGTTAGATCGGGCTACGGAGGAATTACGTTCCCATCTACGGCCGGGGGAAGTTCCTAAGTTGGTCGGGACATCGGGGACGATTGAAAGCCTCATGAACCTCCATGTCTGGCAAACTTTAGGTCATGCACCCGCTTCCCTGCAAGGCTATACCCTGACCCAGACTGACCTGAAAGGACTGATTCAAAAACTCCGCCCCCTCAACTACCACCAGCGCACCCAAGTCCCTGGAATGTCGGAAAAACGGGCTGAAATTATCTTGGCCGGGGCAGTTGTCCTCTCGGAGGTGATGAACTTACTGGAAGCCAACAGTCTCCAAATCTGTGATCGGGCCTTGCGGGAAGGGATTGTTGTTGATTGGATGCTCTCCCACGGTTTAATTGAAGACCGACTTCGCTATCAAGGTTCAGTCCGACAACGCAGCACGCTGGGGATGGCTCAAAAGTTCCGAGTCAACTTACCCTATAGCGAGCGAGTAGCAGCCTTTGCCCTCAGTTTGTTTGACCAGACCCAAGGAATATTACATCAGTGGGGCGAACTAGAGCGAGAACTACTCTGGGCAGCAGCAATTTTGCACAATTGTGGGCATTTTGTCAGTCACTCAGCCCATCACAAACATTCCTATTACTTAATTCGTAATGGGGGCCTATTGGGGTACACGGATACAGAAATTGAACTCATTGCCAACTTGGCCCGCTATCACCGTAAAAACACCCCCAAGAAAAAACATGAAAACTACCGTAATCTAACCAGTCGGGAACATCGCGTAGTTGTTGAGCAGTTAAGTGCCATTCTCAGGTTAGCCATTGCCCTTGATCGGCGACAGGTTGGGGCAATTCAAGATATTTCCTGCCGATGGCAATCAGAATCCCAAGAGTTTACCTTAATTTTGCATCCCAGCAATGCCAATGATGCCTGTGAACTCGAACTGTGGAGTTTGAACTACAAAAAAGAGGCCTTTGAAATGGTTTTTAATCTCAAATTGGAGGCGCATTTAGAGTCATCTGATCCAGGGGCAAAGACTCCAATTGAAGAAACGGTTACCCTTGCTTAAGGCTGATTTAAACTGGAGAAAATCTGGTTCACATCAATAATAAACAGCGGTTGAGTATTGGGAGTCTGTGTATCCATCATCAACGTGCTGACACAGTGGATATTTCCCAAAGAACGATAATGAGTGGGCAAGGGGGTAATGGCCTCTGGGTTAATTCGAATTAGCTGGGGTGGGGTTTGAATTGGAATGCCCAGGAGTTCGAGATGAGTCATATCAGTGGCCTGGAGAATCAGAAGAAATTGATAAATAGTTTTCTTAATTGGGAGATTGTGGGGCAACAGAACGTTCTCAACATTAATCACAAGAACTTCCTGTTGTTGATAGTGAGCCAGGCCAATGCCACGCCCAGCAGGATCACCGTGGATAGTTGTTAGGGGAATGATCTTTAAGACCTGGGTAATTGGTAGAGCAAATTGTTCTTGGGCAATCTCAAACTGGAGCAACCGCTGGGTTGGGGCTTGTTCTGCCGTGGTGCGAGATTTCCGGCGGGATTTTAAGGAAGCAGTCAGAGCCATAACATTCTCTTAAATGAGGACCATCAAACAGGTTGGGGTTGGGGGGAAGTGACTAGAGTCTTCAACGTAGCCAAGAGGTCAGCTTCACGGAAAGGTTTGGTGAAGTAAGCAGTTGCGCCTAAATTGATCGCAAGTTGGCGGTGCTTCTCACTACTCCTAGAGGTCAGCATCACCACAGGTAAGTTTTCCTGGTTTTTTAAGTTTTTAGCCTGGGACAAAAAGCCATAACCATCCAAGCGGGGCATCTCGATATCACAAATTACTGCTTGAGCAGAGAGGCCATTGCTGAGTAAATCTAGGGCTTCTTGACCATCCTTGGCTTGTTCGACTCGATAGCCCGCTTTTTCTAGGGTGTTGGCTAAAAATCGGCGGACATTGATCGAATCATCCACAATCAAGACGGTTGTTTGTCGGCTCTGTCGCGGTTGGCTGGAGACCAGGCCTGGGGATTTGGGTTTTAAGTTTGGGGCTTGGGATTGTTGGGTTTCGAGCCAGCGCCAGAGGCCATAGGTATCCACTAGGGGCACAATCCGACCATCACCCAAAATCGTACAGCCACTAAAGCCGGGAGGTAAGGGCAACGCGCTATCCACTTGCCGGATGGTTACTTCCTGCTCCCCCCAATAGCGTTCGGTTGGAATCCCAAGCAAATGGTCGCCTTGGGCAATGACGAGTAGGGTTGGCTGATCAATAATCGGGGCGGCTTCCATGCTAATCCGGGGACGGGGGCGGGGGAAGTTAAACCATTGCTCCAGTTGAATTAGGGGCATCAATAGGCCGTCCCAATCCAAGAGAGTCTGGCCCGCACTGTGTAACAGGTTTTCTGCTTCAAACAGGGTCATTTCTTCCACTGCATCTGTCGGCACGGCCACCAACATTCCGGCAATTTCCACCAGCAGCACCCGCACTACGGAAAGGGTAAACGGTACGGTAATTGTAAACGTAGTTCCCAGGCCAGGTTTGGTCTCCACCTGAATTTCACCGCGGATTTTTTTCAGGTTTGTCCGGACCACATCCATGCCCACGCCGCGCCCAGACAGTTCCGTTACCTGAGGGGCAGTGGTAAATCCCGGTTCAAAAATTAAATCTACCAATTCCCGTTCACTGGCCTGGTTTAGCATCATGGCATCTAAGCCCATCTCCAGGCCCCGTTGCTTAATTTTTTCCAGGTTAATGCCTTGCCCATCATCGGCAATTTGAATAATGGTTTGGCTGCCCCGATAGGCCGCACTAATCGTAATTTTGGCCGGATTGGGTTTACCCTGAGCGGTGCGCTCCGCGGGGGATTCGATGCCGTGATCAAAGGCATTACGGACTAGATGGAGGAGCGGATCCGTGAGGGCTTCTAAAATGGTCCGATCGACAAGGGTATTGCCGCCATTAATCTCCAGTTGCACCCCTTTGCCATATTCATGACAGAGATCTCGCACCATCCGAGGATAACGATTGGCCAGGTCAGCAAAGGGACGCATCCGCACTTGGGTGAGGCGATTTTGCATTTGTTTGGCGGTGCGGTGTAAGTCCCGCTGGGTGCGCTCCGTATCTTCCAGGCCAATTTCTAGATCACTGGTAATTTCTTGGATTTGGACAATGGTTTCAATCACATCCTGAGACAACTGGTGCAGGGGGTTGTAGCGGTCAAATTCCAAGGCATCAAATTGATCCTGCCAGTGGGGGGCAATCTCTGACTTGGCTAATTTTTGCTGGAGATTAGCAGTGGGGATCCCAAAGGTTTGAGTGGTGACGCGGTCATAGCCCTGGCGGAGTTGGAAGTTGGATTGCTCAAGGCGGCGAACTTTGTCCTTCAGAGCCTGCATCTGTTGTTGGAGGCGTTGAACGTGCAGGCCTAAGCCATTGCGTTCGATGGTTAATTCCCCAAACAAGTCTGCCAGTTCATCTAACTGTTGGACAGCGACGCGCACGGTTTTATAGGCTTCGGCATGACCCGCAGATTCTGAGGCCGCTGGGGCTGAAGGGGCAGGTTCCCTAGACGGAATGGTCGATGCAGAAGTGGGCGGAAGGGTCGGGTGGGCATGATCTGGCAATAAGCTGGGAGAAAATTCTAAAACCGGATCAAATTCCTGGTCATCCAGTGCGGTTTCGACATCGGCTAAGAGATTTTCCAGGCCTGCTAAGGCCGGTTTTGGCCCCACTTCTCGGAATGGTAAGGTTGCCTCAGGTTGGTCGTGGGAAATGTCTAAGGGTTCGAGGGCGGGATAGTCTGGGACTGCATCTGGGGCAAAAAGGGCCTCGGCATCCAGTTCTAAATCTGAGAGTTCCGGGAGTTCTTCGAGATCGATGAAATCGGTAGTCTTTGACCAAGAGATAAACCGTTCGGGTAAGGCCTGGAATTGCCCAACTAAGACCATGGCCTGGCAGCGTCTCCAGCCTTGGACAATTTCGGTCGCGATGGCTGCCAATGGGTAGGGCTGATGTTCTAAGAGATCGCTCACTGAGGCGCAATAACTGACAAAGGCCGGGAGTTCCAGCATTTGCCCCAGGCCCTCAAGTTCTTGGGCGACAATTTTCAATTCCTCCAGCAAACAGGGTTGTTCGGGACTGGCCAAAACTGCCTCAAGTCGTTGTAAGCAGCCTTCCACTTCTGATTCGAACAACAACGCCCGCATATCGCCCCCGGCATCTTCCGACAGCAGGGCAATTTCACTTTCCGGTTGCAAATCCCCGAGCCGGGCCTGGAGTTGCTCAATCACCGGATCAACTTGGGTATCTAGCCAACTTTGTGGGGCAATCATCCCTTGCCGATTCAGGGAAATCAGATGTTGCAGACAATCCACGCCCCGGAGTAATTGCTGTTCCAAGTCTATCTCTACCGGAGTCCCGGCCCGGATCACTTTTAAGAAATCTTCCAGACGATGGGCTAGATCACTCAGTTGCGTAAACCCCATCATGGCCGCTCCCCCCTTGATCGAGTGAGCAGCCCGGAGAATCCCATCAACGCGACCCCGATTTTGCCCGTCTTGGCTGAGGCCCAATAGCCCCGTTTCCATGGCCTCGAGATAGTCTTGGGCTTCTTCCAAAAACTGTTGCCGGACAATTTCTTGCCCATCATTGGCGGGAATGAGTTGGGATTTAGGGGGAACCATGGCTTTAGCTGTCCTCTGTCACCGTAAAGGTATCCACCGAAGCCTGGAGTTTTTTGGCCACGGCCACTGTTCCTTCCAGGGATTCGGAAATTTGGCGGGAGCTATCGGACATCCCCTCAGAAACTTTGGCAATATCTTTCATCAGGGTGTTCACAGTCGTGGCAGTCCGGGTTTGGCTGACGGTGGTTTGGGAAATAGATTGCACCAGTTCATCAATGGCTTGGGAAACGGTGACAATTTCTTCCAGGTTTTTCTTGGCTTCTTCCACGAGTTGTGTGCCTGTGACCACCTGACTTGTTCCCGTTTCCATGGCCATGACCACTTCATTCGTTTCCTGCTGAATGGCCTCAACAATTTGTTCAATCTCTTTGGTTGCCGCCGCTGACCGGGCCGCCAATTCCCCCACTTCTTCAGCAACCACCGCAAAGCCTCGCCCTTCTTCCCCCGCTCGAGCCGCTTCAATACTGGCATTAATGGCGAGTAAGTTGGTTTGGAGCGCAATTTGGTTAATCAACGAAATCACTTTAGAAATCTGTTGGGAGGATTCCCCCAGACGTTTGACCTTTTTGGCCGTTTCTGCCACCGTTTCCCGGAGACTCAAGATGCTTTGCACGGTGTCGTCCATGGTTGAGCCACTGGTCTGGGCAGTTTCCGAGGCTTTACGGGCAACTTCGGCGGCCTGGTTGGCGGTGTCAGCCACAGATTGGATTGAGCGAGACATGTCTTCAACCGCACCCAACATCCGGTTGATTTTCTTGGCCTGGCGCAAAGAGTCATCGGCCAATTGCCGCATCGCCGTTTCATCTTCACCGAGGGCCTGGTTGACTTGGGCGGTGGAGTCTTTTACCTGGATAACCACTTCCCGGAGGCTTTCAATCAGGGAGTTAAAAATGTCAGCAACCGTGCCAATCTCCCCCGCCGTAATGTCTGCTCGCACCGTCAGATCTCCTTGGGAGGCAGCTTCTACTTCACTCAGGAGGTTAATAAGCTGGGATTGAATGCTTTCTGTGCGCTGTTGCTGCTGCCGGGCTAAACCCTCTGCCTCTTGTCGGGCGACTTCGGTTTGTTTCAGGAAGTTCAAGCGTTCTACAACCAGGCCAATCTGAGTGGCAAGCTGCCCAAAAAAGTCAATTTCCGACTGCTGCCAGGCCCGCGGCCCAGAACATTCATGGGCAATCAACAGCGCAACCAGCTTTTGCTCAACGATGATCGGGGCGACCAAATTTGCCCGTACCTTGAGCGGACTCAGTTGTTTGAGATGACAGGGGGTTAAGCCAGCATTCAAAATATCAGGCGTAGCCTGAATTCGACCCTGGCTGTAGGCCTCAATCCAATTTTGACGAAAACAGGGGTCATCAATCCTGGTGTCTAAGGCAGCGGGCCAGGCTGGATCTACGGATTCTGCCACCACTGTCCCGACATAATCAGCATCAAACTCATAGACAATCATCCGGTCTGTCTTCAGGGCTTGACGGATTGCTGTGACAGCGGCTTGGAGAAGCTCCGGCTCCTCGGTATAGGTTGCCAGGCGTAGAGTAATATCTCGCAACTGTTTTGCCCGCTCGGCCTCTTCGCTTTGTTGTTGCCGGGCTGCCTCGGTAGTATCCAGTAATTCGGCAATCTGGGCTGCCATTTCGTTGATGTTCACCCCCAGGCCAGTGATCTCATCATCTCCAGCCACAGCCACCCGCGTCGTCAGATCCCCCTGCCCCATTTTCTCGACCGCAGCCGTTGTCTCTAAAATCCGTTTCGTGCCCCGTTGAGCGAAGTAGGCCGCAATCACCCCCACCCCCACGGCCGTCACCCCAATCCCAACCAGAAAGATCCAAAAAAGCTGACGGGTTGAGGCAAAGGCAACGTCTTGGTCGGTGGCTAGGGCGACTTGCCAATTCCCGGCTTTCACGGGCGCGGTCGCTAAAACCTGAGGAGTGCGATTCGTCCGTAGGGTTTCCAAGGCAACGGTTGGCTGGCCAGTGGCCTGAATCTGAGCAAAGTTAGCAAAGGCCTTACTTGCCGGTTGGTTAATTAAATCAGCGAGAGAGGACACAAAGACTGTGCCTTGCCGATCTACCAGGAGATAGTTACGGCCATTGCCAGCATAGTTTGCCACAAAGAAGTCTAAGCGATCGAGGGGAATCCGCAACCGGAGCACACCCACAATTCGGTTACTGGCTGAATCCCGTACCGGAGCTGCCACAAAAACACCGACTGGCCGATCCGGCAAAGACAGGGTCGGCTCAACCGTCACCAAGGCCTGGCCAGTTTCGAGGGCCGACTTAAAGTATTGATGATTTTGGAGAATATTGTCGGGCAGAGGTCTTCCCTGGGACTGAGCAACAACTGTGCCCCGCCCGTCTGCTGCAATCAAAGCCGCACTGTCATAGGCTTCATAGGCGGTTACATAACGATCTAACGTAGCCACCAGTTGAGAACTATTTCGGCGTTGTTGGGCATTGGTGAGGGCTGGATTTTGGGAGAGAAGCCGAGCATCACTAACCCGGTCTCTGAGGAAAATCTGAAACTTGTCAGCAAAGTTAATCGCTGAATTTTTTTCAGTTGTCAGTGTTTGGTTGCTAATGGTGCGATTCCCCAGGCCAAAGGCAATAATCCCCACCCCCAAAACGGGTAAGACTCCCAAAGCAATACTGAACAACGTAAATTTTGTCCGCAAACTCCGCCGGGGAGACCGACTCTTGTCAAGCTCGCGAGAACGTGGTGGGGGTGATGGTGGTTGTCCCGGTGGTGATGGGGTGCTGCGAGGGGGTTTCTGGTTACCTTGTCCATGACCATTGCCTGTTTCTAAGTCATTTTGATAGGCATTGAGGACGGAATTGGGTAACTGGGGGAGGTCGGTGGGTTGGGGAGTCGGCCGTTGCGAGGTGGTCATAGTAGTTCCTAGTCAGGGTTAAGAAATAAGTTTGGGCAATGGGTTTAAATTGAGGCATCCGGCAGGGATTGGGCAATGGCAGAGGCGGCCAACACCAAGAGAATCTCCTGATGGTGCAGACAACAGCCACATAGATAGGGAATGAAGCCTGCGGCCACCGTTCCCACCGGAGATTGAATCGCCTCAGCTTCCAAACGCACCAGACCCCGAATTTGTGGCACAGCTAAACCTAAGGGTTTCTCCCCCTGGGGGCGGATAATTGCGACCGTTAATTGGGGAACCTCTAAACTCAAGGCCGGTAAGCCCAAAAGCAAGGGTAAATCAATCACCCAAATCACCCGGTTACGATGGTTTAACAGACCCAAGACAACATTCGGCATATCTGGCATCACGGTGAGCTTAAAACCCGGCACGACTAACACTTCTTGGGTATCATCAGTCGCTAAAACAGCCGTGGTATCTGGGGTCAATTGCAGGCGCAAGTAGGGGTCTCCCAGGCGGCGTTGGGAGCGTTTTTCCCCCAGGCCTGGTAATTGCTCTAATCCCCCGCTCCAGTTCACAGATGCCGTTGTATCTCCCCCAGTTTGCATAAGCTTTGCCCAATTTCTCCTTTAGGTCACTGATTTCACAGCCTTAACAATGTCATCTCGATTAAAGGGTTTCGTCACATAGGCATCGGCCCCCTGTTTCATCGCCCACAGCCGATCCAATTCTTGATTTTTGGAACTACAGACAATAATCGGGAGTTTCTCAGTGCCAGGATTCTTCTTCAGACTCCGGCAGAGTTCAAAGCCACTCATCCCCGGCATCACCACATCCGTAATCACCACATCTGGCCTGAGTTGGGTCGCTTTATCGAGGGCTTCTTTGGCATCACTGGCATTGATCACAGAATAGCCACTTTCCTTGAGATAACTGTTAATTAACTCCATCTCTGAAGGCGTATCTTCCACCACTAAAACCGTACTCATTCCCGCAACCTCAAAAAAACAAATTAGAAACCAAAACGGTTCATCAAACCATCAACTTAACATTCAACATCCCAACCCTGGATCAACTGAGATATTGAAAGACCATTTTTAAGAGTTCCGATTGGGTAAATGGTTTAGTCATATAATCTGTCGCTCCGACTAATTTGGCCTTGGCCCGATCAATTAACCCCGTATTACCCGTGACCATAATGATCGGCGTGGTTTTCAATTGGGCATGGTTGCGAATTACCCTACAGAACTTGTAACCATCAATATTGGGCATCCCGACATCAAGCAAAATTAAATCCGGTTGAATCCGCATCACCTCCATCAACGCTTTAACCGAATCATTCAACGTAGTCACAGTAAATGTTTGATCGGACAAAAAGCGACTTAATTCTTGGAGCATCGTTGGGCTGTCATCAATACAGACAATTTTGAATTGCTTATGGGGGGTGTCTAAACTAATCAAGCTGCGATCACTACCTTCGCTGATATCCTCTGGGGGAACAATCGGCACTATGGCCTGGGACTGGTGATCAAGACGTGGTAATAAGTCAAAGGGGACTTGGGGTTCCCGCAGGAAAATTGTCCCATCCTGAATAAATGGATAGAGACTTTTAACGAGTTTTAATTCATTTTGGTTAGTGAGCACCGCCAAATGCCGAATACTGTAACCCCGGAGTAAGCTCCCCAGTCGTTGTTGTTGCTCTAGGGTTAAGCGTTGATGACCACGAGTTTGGGTGAATAAATAGGGTCGTTGAAAGGGAGAGGTGACTTTATCCTGAAAGGCCCGCCAGTGATTGAGGGTTGTTTGGGCCTGGGTTATTAACTCACTCAGGGGTAAGCTGGCCAAGATCAGCAAGGATGGGACGTTAATCAGTTCATGGTTTCCCACCGTAATCAGCAAAAAGGACTCTAAAACTTCTAGAGCTAGATTTTGCAACAATGTCCCAGCTTGAGATGGCTCTAAGAATCCCTCGGCATTTAACCAACAAATCGCTTCGTAGCTGGCTGTTGGTCCCCCTAAGGCTTCAAACTGGGTGCGGGCCTGGGTACGGACGTCTCGATTCAAGGCGGGGATGGTGTTACTGAGACGGCGTAAGTGACGTTCCAAGCGATCAAAAGGATCAATGCTATGGGTGGCAAAAAACAAATGCCCGGCCTGGAAATAAAATGACCATGTCACCCCCTGGCTTTGAACAGCTAAACAACCCGAACTCCCCGAATCTAGTAATTGCTGGAGTAAGCTCGTTGGCTGAACTGCCATTGATTTTTTAGGAATAGATTGTACCATCAGAACACCGCATATTGCCAAGTCAAAAGACTATAACTCAGTGGAAACAGCATCTTGTCTGAGGGAAAATTACCAGAGACGTAACGTTGTCATTATTCCCAAGCAAGAAGGGTGATCAATTCATATCCCCCAACTCCAACTTCATCAACATCAAACACACAAGAACGGGAAAATTGATGCATAACCCAGACTTAAACAGGCCTGGCTTCCTAAGAGGCGGATTAATCAATACCTAGCCCCACTTATGACAATCAGGTAAGTAATTATTAAGAGAATCTAAATAACCACTTCATATATAGCGAGTCATGGTGGTCATTTTTCAGTATCTTAACCAATCTTGACATTGATTAAAGTTTCGAGATATGAATGCACCACAGCCTCACATAGACAGCTTTCCAGGCCAACAGTCACCCTATTTATGTATGGAAATCGGATTAATAACCCAAATTTAAAATGGCATCTTCTTGATGAGTTGTAATCACGCTATCGGAGGTTGGATAAGCCGCGCAGAGCAACGCAAAACCAGCTTTTAACTCCTGGGCTTTCAGAAAGGTGTGATCAGACTGATCCAACGTTCCGCTGACAATTCGAGCCGCACAAGTGACACAGGCCCCAGCCCGACATGAATAGGGCAAGTCAACCCCCTGTATTTCAGCCGCATCCAAGATATATTCATCGGCTGGCACTTTAATTGTTTTCCGCAAGCCCCGGGCTTCATTCACTAGGGTGACGCTATAAACCCGACTGTGATCTCGTTTCATGAAACTTCTCCAAACTGTTAGATAGTCGTAACGAAGATGGTGCTGAATGTCCCATCTGAGGCATTAAGCATCCGCAAGGCAGGTATCACAAATTAATTCCCACTCTGCATTAATATCTATGACCCTAATTAAAAACACTAATGATGATGTCAGCGATACCTAAATCATGGCTCGACTGTCTAACCCTTCCTTGAGGAAAGAGCAGTTCATCATTCCTGCGGCAAATTAGGATAAAAATTTATGAGTGCTGAAAGATATCAACCCCTCAGAGCTAGATGATTCCCCAAAACAGGCAAAATACTTAACTAATTCACCCTAAAGTATCATGATTTCCTGGGAACGGGATCAGAATTATTTGTAAAACTTAATAATCATTCTAATAAATATCGCTTATTTAGTGTTCAACTGTGATGTGAACTCTGTTAATCCCTGGCAATCTTGAACATCCTACTGAGGACAAATTTTTTTAGAGCTGCTGCCTCAGCGGATGGAGGGATAATTCCATAATTCCTTTGTTTGCCTCCCAAGCCCAACTTTCTAATCCCCCTAATCCCCTTGGGGTAACTCTTGCCAGAGAGTAGTTGTTTGCCGCAGACTGCAAAATTCTCCCTGTCCCAAAATCAAATGATCCAAAATTGGAATGCCTAATAATTGTCCACCTGCGAGTAACTGGCGAGTCAAACTGAGATCCGCCTGACTGGGATCAAGGTTGCCTGAGGGATGATTATGGGCAATCACCATCCGATTTGCGCCTCGCCGGATGACTTCCCGAAAAATCTCCTTGGGATGGGCGATGGTTTCAGTAGCACTGCCAATACTAATAATCTGATGTCCTAACAGCCGATGCCGAACATCCAATAACAGCACCCCAAATCGTTCGGTTGTCTCCCACATCATCTCCTGGGATAAAACGGCAGCCGCTTGACTCGGTTCGCTAATAATGGTTTGTTCCCCAGGCCGGGCCTGGAATACCCGCTTCCCCAACTCTAGAGCCGCCAAAATTGTAGTTGCCTTGGCTGGCCCAACCCCTGGAATCTGCATTAATTCCTCTGGTGTAATATCCCGCAGGGGCAGTAACGGATCCGGCTGGTTCTGGCTGAGTTTTTGAAGTATATATTGCCCCAATCCCACTGCCGATAGTTTGCCCGGCCCCTGCCCTGTGCCCAAGAGAATCGCAATCAACTCTGCGGCTGTCAGAGCGCGAGAACCCTGAACTATCAGCTTTTCGCGCGGCCGATCACTGGATGGTAAGTCAGCAATTCGCAAATGATAGGTCATTTTACACCATACCGAGGACCGTTTTTTCTAAAGAATATCCTGAAAATCTACTATCGGGTTCTCAGGAGAAATGAACCTGTCCCATTTTGCTTTACTGTCCTCAACATCATGAAAAATCTTTTTGAGACTTAATCCAAAGTTAATACACTGATTACCTTGACTCAGCCAGGGAGATGCTAAGTTCATTTTGGTGTAGTGGGTAAAGTTTGGGCAAAGCTCCTATGCCACAGTGAATCTACTAGAGGGACATAGCTAGATTACAGCCCTTTGACGAGAGCCAATCAAATAACCCCTGCTAATGATCTCAATAATTTATTTTTATTTCAGAGGGTTATTGCATAAAACTCTCATCAACTATGTTATAAAAGCTACTGTACCCTTGTAGATTATTTTTTGCCCAGTTCGAGACTTTTTAGACTATGTGGTGTTACTGCATAAAACTCTTTTCCTAAGAGTTGAGTGTATTGAGGAGTGTTCAAGGAGAAATCTATGTCCCGTATTTTGTGGAAGCTACTAGCCACAACTCCAGTTCTTGCTTTAGGTGTGAGCAGTGGTGTTTACGCAGCTGAAACCAACTCAAGCTTATTACAATTGCCCCCTGAGGAATTAAATTCCGCCCCTACCAACCTAACCACATTGCCAGTGCAGCCTGTAGTTAATCTGGCCCAGAATCTGCCCGCAATGCGTTCTGCCCCTTCTGTTTCATCATTGGAAGCTGATCCATTGTCTGGTGGTTTGGCCCCTGCACCCACATCAACTCAAGCCCAAACTCAATCAGCTGTTGGCACCCGCTCACGGCAGTCAATCCCCCAAGTCACCTCTGTGAGCCAGTTGTCTGATGTTCGCCCTACGGATTGGGCCTATCAAGCTTTAGCCTCCTTGGTTGAAAAATATGGCTGTATTGCAGGCTATCCCGATGGCACTTTTCGGGGCAACCGGGCTTTGACCCGTTATGAAATGGCTGCGGCTCTCAACGCCTGCTTGGATGTGGTCAGTGATCGGTTTGCTACCAAAGAAGATTTGGCAGCCCTACAACGGTTGGCCCAAGAATTTGCCAACGAACTAGCCTTGGTCAAGGGTCGGGTTGATAATCTAGAAGGTCGGATTTCTAACCTAGAAGCCACTCAATTTGCGACTTTGACGAAGTTAAACGCCACTGTCATCTTCAACACCTCTGATATCTTGAGTGGACAAGTGGCTAACCCGCCTGGAACCGGGCCAGGTGGCAGTAACTTAGCAGGACGTAACATTGTTGATAACACAATTGTTAGTAATCGTGTTCGTTTAAACTTTGATACTAGTTTTACTGGTTCTGATTTACTGCGCATTCGTATTCAGTCTGGTAATGTCGTCAACTACTCAGCCTTGAGTCCATCTGGCTCTAGTGGTGGCATTCTTAATGCCTCTGGTTTGGCGGGAACAAATGCTGCTCGGTTGGCTTATGACGGAACAACCAATGGATTTGAGCTACACAAGTTGTTCTATCGCTTCTCGCCGGTGAAGAACCTAACAGTAATCGCTGATGCGAATGCCGGGGCCTACGAAGATAATATGTTCACCTTCAACCCCTTTTTCCAATCAAGTGATACGGGTGCTTTATCTCGATTTGGGCGGTTCAACCCGATTTATCGTATTTACGGTTCTAACCCTGCTGGGGCTACAATCAACTACAAATTCGCTGAAAACAAGGAAGCTGGCACCAGTGCTGATTTCACCTTGGCTTACTTGGGTGGTGGTACGAATACAGCAGGCTTTAACCGTAGTCCCGCCAACCCTAACCCCCCTGGAGGTCTCTTTGGTGACTCCTTTAGTGCGTTAGCTCAGATTTCTGTTCGCCCAATTAAAGACCTCGCCTTAGGTGTTACCTACGTTCGAGCCTTTGGGGTTGATCCGAGTGGCGGCACAGGAACATCTGGCTATACTGGGGCGGCTAACAATCCAACTGGTTCCGCTACTGCTACGGGTGGAGTTGGTAATGTTACCTCGGATAACGTTGGTTTCCAATTCACCTACAAGGTTATTCCTCAGTTCACCCTTTCTGGTTGGGCTGGCTATTCCAGCGTGAATCAGTCTCAAGGTTCCAACGTTGGTCGGAATGCTTCCTTAGTGAACTGGGCAATTACAGCTGCTGCACCTGATTTGTGGCAGAAGGGTGACGTGGCTGGTTTGATCTTTGGGCAACCCCCCCAAACCATCAGCACTAATTACACGGTTAACAATGGTGTGACTGCCTTTAATATGTACCACTTGGAAGGCTTCTATCGTTTCCAAATGAGCCGGAACATCTCCGTTGCCCCTGGGATCATTACCATCTTTAATCCCAACAACAATACGGCTAATGCCCCTATTGTTCTCGGGGTAATCCGCACAACCTTCCAGTTCTAATCTGGGATTGTTTGTTAGGACCTAGCTAAAACTTAAAACTTGAGAGGCCTCCAGGCCTCTTTTTTTATGTCAAGTTTTGACTAGCTGGGGATCATTGGGGAGAAACCCCCAGGCCGGAGCGGGAATATCCCCTACTAGTGATCCCCGCCTGAGCCTGATGATAGAGATCAAGGGTTTAGAGGTTATGGGTTATGGACTACATTTATCATCTCAGTAATGCAAGTCTAACCCTGAGAATTGTTCAATATCTGCATGAATATGCCAATTTGCCGATGCAGTTCATGACTGTGATTCATCAGGTAGATGGCTGGGTTGTCCGCGTAACGATGGCAATTCCCTTAACTGCTCAACAAGAAGGGGATTTTCGGGCTTACTTGAATGAGTTGGGATTTCCTTACACACCAAGTATTTCCTTGAAAATGGCCTTGTGGGCTCTGGAAACTGGGCAGTCCATGGTTGAGGTTATGCGGCGCTATCAGGTGGCGATTGTTTCCCACGGCCGGCCGGATCGAGCCGATATTGAAGAGTTTCGGAAGCAGTTTATCCAAGGCCTGGGCTATTGTCCGGAAACTTTGGCCTGAGAGTTTCTTAATGAATCTTGATGAGTTGTCAGGGGCGGAATTTATCTTGCCAGGCCTAAGAGATATTGAGAAGGGTGAATCGAATACAATCGGGCCCTTGCTTGTGGCAGTTGCAGCGACGCGCTTGACCGAGGCTGGCTTGGAAATTTCCAGAGACTCCCTGGCCCCAGAGCCAGAACTCACCTTGTATGCTCGTCTTGAAGGTAAGCGGGATGATGCTTACGTCTATTACGATGCGTTACTGAATCGCTTGAATAGCTTTTGCAGTGCCCTTGAACTTATCCGGTTCCCTTTGAGTTAATGGCTTCTAAAATGGGATCAAGCTCTAGTTGCCATTGATATTTTTCAAGTTTGCCTTGAGTTGGAGAAAGACTTAAATCTAGTTTTGATACGTTGCTCCACAGGATCAAGGCATCGGCTCCAGAAGGATAATATTTGGGCCGACGACCAGCTTCTTGAAATCCAAGTTTTTGATAAAGTCTCAAGGCTGCTTGATTGTCGGCTTCGACTTCTAAGGTAGCCCAGGCCCGCCCCTGCTGTAGTCCAAGTTTCAGCAAAGCCCAGAGAAGTAATGTCCCAAGTCCCTGACCTTGTTTTCCGGGGGAAACGGCCAAAAGAGTAATGTGGGTTTCTGCCCCAATTCCCCAGCTACAGCCTAGGCCCCAGAGGGGAGTTTCGCTCAATGGCGTTTGAGCATCAGGTGTGTAGCATCCCAAAACGGTGCTGATCGGATTATTAATTTCCAAAATGTATTGAGATTGGTTCCAGACTCCGCCTAAACTTTGTCGATCGAGAGCAGTGGCCGCAGAGACTTGCGCCAAGGTGAGGGGAGCTAGGGTCAGGATCGGCAACGGGGCGCTAGTTCTGAGGTTGGGTATTACATGGCCTGGGCAGGGGGTCTCCTCGTGGATGGAAGTGGGGTTTTAGAGCCTACCCAGAATAAGAGTAAACTAGAAGGTATTTCTCTGGTTTAACTACACCCTTGTTCCCAGTGACCTTAGGCTGTTTGCTATCCCGGCCTGGCTCTTGATGATTTTACTTTCTCTAAGCGTCTTACTACCATGACCCCTGCCACCCTTGCTACACAATCTTTGTCTGCTTTCCCCGATCTGTCCCAGGCCCCGACTAATCAACAATTGCTCCCCTTAACGGCTGAAACCAACGCCCAAGGACATTTAGAAGTGGGTGGCTGTGATCTGGTGGAGTTAGTAGCCCAGTTTGGTTCCCCCCTTTATGTCCTGGACGAGGAGACCTTTCGCCGGGCCTGTCGCGATTATGTTCAAGGTTTGCACGATCATTATCCAGGGGAGAGTTTAGTGCTGTATGCTTCCAAGGCCTGGAATTGTTTAGCCACCTGTGCCTTGGCTAGCCGGGCCGGATTGGGGATTGATGTCGCCTCTGGGGGAGAACTCTACACAGCCTTGATGGCCGGGGCTAATCCAGAAACTATTTATTTTCATGGCAATAACAAATCGCTCCAAGAACTAGCCCAGGCCCTCGAGATGGGGTGTACGGTCGTTGCCGATAACTGGCTGGAACTGACTCGGCTGGCAGAACTAGCGGCGCATCAATCCCCTGATCAACCCAAGCCCCGTGTCATGTTGCGGCTCACCCCAGGGATTGAATGCCATACCCATGACTATATTCGCACTGGCCAATTGGATAGCAAATTTGGTTTCGATCCCCAGGCCCTTCCCGACCTCTTTACCTTTGCCTTGGAACACCCTCAAATTGATTGGGTTGGGGTTCACGCCCATATTGGCTCCCAGATCTTTGAGTTACAACCTCACCAAGATCTAGCAAATACCTTAGCCGCCTGGTTTTCAAAAGCGGCCCGTCTTGGCTTGAATTTTCAAGAGTTCAATGTCGGTGGGGGCCTAGGAATGCGCTATGTCGAGGCCGATAATCCTCCCAGTATTCGACAGTGGACAAAATGGGTCGCCAACAGTGTCATCCAGGCCTGTAGATCCGAAAATATTCCCTTACCCAAGTTAATTTGCGAACCCGGCCGTTCGATTGCCGGCCCCAGTACTGTCACCGCCTACACCATTGGCACTCGCAAAGATATTCCGGGCATTCGGACGTATATCGCAGTAGATGGGGGAATGTCCGACAACCCACGCCCAATCACCTACCAGGCCCAGTACACCGCCGTGTTAGGGAATCGAATCCTGGAAACTCCGGATACAACGGTGACTGTAGCTGGAAAACATTGCGAATCAGGCGATATTCTCTTAAAAGATATTCAACTCCCCAACCCTCAACCTGGCGATACCCTTGTGGTTTTTGGCACAGGCGCGTACAACTACAGCATGGCTTCTAACTACAATCGTCTCACCCGTCCCGCCGCTGTGCTGGTCAAAGAGGGGAATGCCACCGTGATCCTGAAACGGGAAACCTATGCTGATTTGTTGCGTCAAGATGTGTTGCCCTCCGGCCTGGCTTAATCAATGGACTCTTTAGAGTATGGCCCCCCGCCTTGTCTTCCTCTCCCTGATTGGCTTTACTTGGCCGGCTGTCTCGCCGCGGGCCTGGTCGTTAGCCTTGACGTTAGTGGACATTGGCCTGGTCTTGGGGTTAACTTACATCGTTTTGTTAGTGATTGCCGAACGACGAACCCTTTGGATGGTGCGGGGCTTTATTTTTCTCATTTTTGCCGCGTCCATTAGTCGGGGCCTGGGTTTACAGTTTTTAGCCTTTGTCTTGAATAACTTGGTGGTTGGCTCGGCTGTAGCCATGGCGGTCATTCTCCAGTCCGAAATTCGCCGCTTCCTAGAGCAACTTGGGCAAGGTAAAGTGTTCCAGATTTTGAAACGTCAACCGGCCCCAACTCAGCGCGGCCAGACCACCCTAGATGCGATTGTGGAAGCTGTCAAAGCCTTATCCCAGAGCCGGACAGGGGCTTTAATTCTCCTCGAAACCGACACCATGCTCGATGCCCAAGATTTTACCGCCACAGGAGTCAGACTCAACGCCAGTCTCACTTCCGAATTGGTACAGACTATTTTTCAGCCAGCCACTCCCCTCCATGATGGAGCAATTCTGATTCGGGGATCGGAAATTGTTGCAGCCAAGTTAATTCTCCCCCTTTCCCAGCGGACTGGCCCTTGGCAATTGGGAACACGCCACCGGGCAGCAGTGGGCATTACCGAGCGAGTTGCTAACTGTCTATGTATTGTTGTCTCGGAAGAAACCGGCTCGATTTCCCTAGCCCAACGGGGTGAACTCAACCGTCCCCTGACTAGCAGTAAACTAAAGGAGCTATTAGCCCAACAATTTAACCAGGCCGGGGACAGCAATAGCCATCAACCTCAACGTGCAGCTAAGCGGCGGCGGTGGCAAATGGTATGGCCCATCCGTTGATCTCCCCCCTATTGGAACCCCCAATGACCACCCAACCCCAAACCCTAGCTGTTCTTCCCGATGATTTAGACCGAGAGCGTTTGCCCCGTCATGTGGCGGTGATCATGGATGGGAATGGCCGCTGGGCAAAGAATCGGCATTTACCCCGGATCATGGGGCATCAGCGGGGCGTAGATAGTCTGAAGGATTTACTCCGCTGCTGCAAAGATTGGGGGATTCAAGCCTTAACGGCCTATGCTTTCTCGACGGAGAATTGGGGCCGCCCCGTCCCAGAGGTGGAATTTTTAATGACCTTGTTTGAGCGGGTACTGCGGCGAGAATTGGCGGAAATGGTGGCAGAAGGAGTGCAAATTCACTTTGTCGGGGACTTGGCCTGCTTACCCGCATCTCTACAAGAAGAAATTAACTGGGCGATGGCGGCAACGGCCCACAATCAAAAAATTCAGTTCGTGGTAGCAACTAATTATGGCGGGCGGCGGGAAATTATCCAGGCCTGTCGGAGTCTCGCCCAACGGGTGCAACAGGGAGAACTACAACCGGAAGACATTGATGAGCGACAATTTGAACATCATCTTTACACCGCTGGCTTGCCCGATTTGGATCTATTGATTCGAACCAGTGGAGAAATGCGGGTCAGTAACTTTTTGCTATGGCAAGTAGCCTATGCGGAAATATATGTCACCGATACTCTTTGGCCCGATTTCGATCGCAATGCCTTCCATGAGGCCCTGCGAAACTTTCAACACCGTCAACGCCGCTTTGGTCGGCTCTAGGCGATTTGGGCTTGGGCAATGGCCAGCTTAAGATTGACTGGGGGCAGCTATCAATTATTGTTGCTAGCGGTTGATCATCTCTTGCCAGGCCGGGCTAGTATGCCAAAATTAAACAAGGTATTATTAGCCATCATGGATTTATTTAGCTTATTATTGGGCAACCCCCCATCCTAATCCATAATCATCAACAGCCCCTAGGAGAGAACCGGATGAGTATTGAGGACATCGTTGAACAGGCCCTACGCAATGGCTACCTTACCCCAACGATGGAAGCAGAGGTCGGGCGAATTTGTGACAAAGCCACCGAACTCAGTGTTGAAGAATACATGGCCCTGGATCGCTTGATGGGGGCCCTGTTGACCGGGCAGGTGGTCGCGGTTCCCCGCAAGCAATTTATTAATGTCATGGAAGAACTAGTCTTGACCGAAGCCATTACCCGGATTGCGATCATTGAATCGGAGCAGGACTGTGCCTTGGACTTGGGTGATATCGCCGCCTACGCGCTCAATCGCTTGCCCCCCCTCTATGCCACCACAGAAGAAGGGGCCAAATATCAACGGCAACGGGCCGAGGAAGAACTCGCAGATTTGATCAAAAACCAAGTGGAAGAGGCCATTAAAACCAACTCAGCCCGGCCCCAATTCCATCCCGAACGGGCTGCGATTGCTACGGTTTCTGGGAAAGAAGTCTTTAGTCAAGTGAGTGCCTTGCTCCAAAGCCATGCCCCAGACTATGAACAACCCGGTAAATAGTCCTCATCCCTAGCCCGGTTGAGTTTGAGTCCGACTGGTTAATCAACCCTGTAGAGTAATCATCTCGGTTGTGGCCGGCTCCCTCCCAATCTGGCATTTTTCCAATTCCTCTGCTTGTAATGACTATGGTTGCCCTCTCCCGACCGATTGCTCTCTATGACACGACCTTACGAGATGGGGCGCAGCGGGAAGGTATTGCCCTCTCCCTGGAAGATAAGCTGCGGATTGTCCGGCAATTGGATGGGCTGGGGATTCCGTTTATTGAAGGGGGCTGGCCTGGAGCTAACCCTAAGGATGTCCAGTTTTTCTTGCATCTTCAGGAAATTAAACTGACTCAGGCGGAAATTGTCGCCTTTTGTTCAACCCGTCGTCCCCATCTAACGGCCTCTGAAGATCCAATGTTGCAACCGATTTTAGCGGCTGGGACGCGTTGGGTCACGGTATTTGGAAAATCCTGGAATCTGCACGTCACTGAGGGGCTAAAAGCCAGCTTGGCTGAAAACCTAGGGATGATTAAGGATACTCTCCAATTCCTCACCTCTCAAGGACGGCGGGTGATCTACGATGCGGAACATTGGTTTGATGGATATAGCGATGACCCCAGCTATGCCTTCAGGACTTTAGAGGCAGCTATCCAGGGTGGGGCCGAGTGGCTAGTCCTGTGCGATACCAATGGCGGCACATTGCCGGATGAGATTAAAACCATTGTCCAGGCCGTGGCAACCTTTCTAGACCAATATCAACAGCAAAATCCAGCGCAACCCATACCAGGCCTGGGCATCCATACCCACAACGATAGCGGGGTAGCGGTAGCCAATGCCTTAGCTGCGGTTCAGAACGGGGCGCGCATGGTCCAAGGCACAATGAATGGTTATGGGGAACGCTGCGGCAATGCCAACCTCTGTACGCTGATCCCGAACCTGCAACTCAAATTGGGCTATGACTGTATTTCCCCTTCCCAGCTAGAAAAACTCACCCCCACCAGTCGCTTAATTAGTGAAATTGTCAACTTAGCCCCTGATGATCATGCCCCTTTTGTCGGGTTATCGGCGTTTGCCCATAAGGGTGGCATTCATGTCAGTGCTGTCCAGCGTAATCCCCGCACCTATGAACATCTAGAACCCCATCTAGTCGGCAACCAACGGCGGATTGTCGTCTCAGACCAGGCCGGACTCAGCAACATCTTGGCCAAGGCAGCCAGTTTGGGCTTGAGTTTGGATCGCCAACATCCGGCCAGTCGCGATATTCTGACCCAACTAAAACAATTAGAAAGCCAAGGCTATCAATTTGAAGCGGCTGAGGCCAGTTTTGAGCTGCTGATTCGGGATGCTTTGGGGCAACGCCCGGCCTGGTTTAGCTTAAAGGGGTTTGATGTCTCCTGTCGGTCTGGGGATTGGGGCACAACGGGCCTGGAAAGCCAATCCTTAGCCACCATCAAAGTTGCAGTTAACAATACAGAAATGCTCACCGCAGCAGAAGGAAATGGCCCCGTTTCGGCTCTGGATGCAGCCCTCCGTAAAGCCCTCTTAACGTTTTATCCAGCAATTGCCACCTTTCACCTGACAGACTATAAGGTGAGGATCCTAGATGGCCTGGCTGGAACCTCAGCGAATACCAGGGTTTTAGTGGAATCCAGTAATGGCCATGAACGCTGGACAACGGTCGGGGTTTCCACCAACATCATCACCGCTTCCTACCAGGCCGTCACCGAAAGCCTTGAATATGGCCTCCTCCTCGCCAGCAAAGAGACCGTATCACCGGAATTAACCTCGGTTTAATGCCCCCCAATGAACCCACTCGCCCCAACTCCCCCAGATTGGATTGCCCAGGCCAGCCATGCCCGTGGATTTGAATGTTCGCGTTGTGGAGCGGCCCCTAGTCAGGCCCAGGCCGTCTGGATTAACCGTCGCTCTCCCGTTTATACCGCCAATCATCAACGGAAATGGCAAGAGTTTTATCACTGTCAGTGTAGGTTTGTCTGGTGGGCCTGGAGTAGTGATCGCCCCCCTTCAGAATTGGCTCAACACCATCGCCCTCATCCCCTAGATCCATCAGCCCCAGAGGAATAACTGTAAAAGCCCTGAGAGCCTAAAACTGAAAGTAAGGCAGCGTCAAGCAACCTAAGAGAATTGCCTCTGTCCATTCCACAATCGCCCCATAAGTATCCCCCGTGTGCCCACCCAATTTTTGATCCAACCAGGCCCCCAGCCCAAAACTAACCAGTAAGCCCAATCCAAACAAGCACAGTAGGGAGGGCCAAACCGTCAGAGTTTTAGTCAACGGGTAAGCCATCACCAGGAACAGGGCGAGAATTCCCGGTCCAAAGTCTTGGGGAAACTGACAGGTTGTTTTATGAAAAGCACCTGTTCCTTCCGCTTTTAAGTAGGGATAACAGGCAATGGCCCAAACTTGTCCCCACCGCCCCCAGGCCATCACCAGTCCCAAAGCCCAAAATCCCGGAGCCGGTAACACTGCCAACGCCGTAATTTTTAAGCCGAGAATCAGAATCGCTGCCATCACGCCAAAGGCCCCCGTGCGACTATCGGCCATCACCACTAGCCGTCGACTCGGATCTAGGACGGCCAGGCCATCCGCGGTATCCATTGCCCCATCTAAATGCAAACCTCCCGTGAACCAGACCCAAGCCCCCACAACAGCCACCGCCCGCAAATTATCCCCTAGACCCAGGCCGGCTAATCCCCAGTTGATTCCCCCCAAGAGTAGGCCCAACACCAAGCCAACCCAAGGACACCAACGGGCAATGCCAGCTAATTCAATCGGCCAAGGGCGCGGTAACGACAGCGTTGTATAAAACACAATTGCCCCTAACCATTGTCGCCAAAGGTGTCCCATGAGTTCTTTAAGGCAAGGTTCTCGAATGCTACTTGGGAAAAGATAAAGGGTAAGCCAAGGTCTCTCAACTCTACAGGTGTTTGATCTGTTTCAATGGCACGACTTTAGCTAATGTACCCATGTCATTGAATTTTACGCCAACCATTAATTAAAGCTCTCCATCTGAAGACGATTCGTTCGCTGCATTCTGGGTGGCAGGGGTAAATTTGGCAGATGGAGCCGTAACCGGTCATGTGATAATACTTAATAATTCCGCAAATCCGATTCCGGCACTGTTTATTGAGGTTATTCTGACGATCCCTATGAGTCCTGAAGCTCTTCCCGATGCCTTAGATAGATATGAATGTCGCTCCTGTGGCTATGTCTATGAACCCCTCAAAGGCGATAACACCACTCAAGTTGCCCCCAACACTGCCTTTACGGATATTCCAGAAGAGTGGCAATGTCCCGTTTGTAAAGCCCGCAAAACCCAATTTAGCAATATTGGCCCAGTAGGCACTCCTTCGGGATTTAAGGAAAACCTGGGCTACGGCATTGGGGTGAATACCCTGACACCCGGCCAGAAAAACCTACTGATTTTTGGGGTGTTGCTTTTGGGCTTCCTATTCTTAATTAGCTTCTACGGCATTCAGTAACCTATCCCTAATATTTTTTAAGTTCTAATTCTAATTATTGAGGTTGAGCAAGACTTATGGGGCGTTTGATGCGACTGTGGCAATCTTTAGTCATGGGCCTGGTGGTGGTGCTGTTGTGTACCGGCTGTGGATTTCTACCATCCCTCGACTTTAATCCCTGGGAAGTTCTACAACTGCCAACCAAATCCACGGTCTTAGACCTCAGTTTTATCAACTCCAAACATGGCTGGCTTGTTGGCAGTAATGCCCTTTTGATGGAAACCCTAGATGGCGGTCGGACTTGGGAACCGCGCAGTTTGGCTCTGGATACTGAAGACTATCGATTTGCTTCCGTTAGTTTTTCTGGTTCAGAGGGGTGGATCACCGGCCAGCCTTCCGTTTTGCTCCATACGACTGATGGTGGGCAATCTTGGGAACGTTTAGCCCTCAGTGCCAAATTACCAGGCGCGCCCAATACAATTTTTGCCTTGGGTAATGGGAACGCTGAACTGACAACTGATATTGGTGCTATTTACCAGACTCAAGATCAAGGAAAAACTTGGCAAGCCCTGGTTCAAGAGGCCGTGGGTGTCGTTCGGAATATTTCCCGTTCCCCTGAGGGGCAATATGTGGCAGTTTCATCCCGGGGAAGTTTCTACTCCACATGGTCTCCGGGACAACCGGCCTGGGAACCCCACAATCGGACTAGTTCGCGGCGGGTTCAAAATATGGGCTTTGGTCAAGATGGCCAGTTGTGGATGCTCATCAATGGTGGCAATCTGAGTTTTTCCGAAGGCCGTGATTGGGAGTCCTGGACAAAACCGACGAATCCCCAAGTGGCTGTGAGTGTGGGGCTATTGGACTTGGCATACCGTACCTCAGAAGAAATTTGGTTGGCCGGCGGTAGTGGTAATTTGCTCTGTAGTACAGATGGCGGGAAAACCTGGAAGAAAGACCGGGATATTAACGAAGTTGCCTCCAACTTGTATAAAGTTCGCTTCTTTGGCCCGAATCAAGGCTTCATTCTGGGTCAGCAGGGGATTTTACTGCGCTATGCCTCAGAACTCCAGGCCAATACGACACCTGTGATCCCGGCCAGTTAGTTACTGGAAAAATCCCGAATGTGTGATTGTGAGGAAGCCCCTGGTTGCGTATCATATAGAATCATTGCCGATTGTGATTAATTTCTTATTTTTGGGAGGTATAAAAAGTGGCTGGAACTACGGGTGAACGCCCCTTCTCAGACATTATTACGAGTGTGCGCTATTGGGTCATCCACAGCATTACCATTCCGGCGTTGTTTATTGCGGGTTGGTTGTTTGTCAGCACTGGCCTGGCCTACGATATTTTTGGGACTCCTCGCCCTGACACCTACTTTTCCCAAGAACAACAAGCTGCCCCGGTGGTTTCCGATCGGTTTGAAAGCAAACAACAAATTAACGAGTTTCTCAAGGATTTAAACTAAGGCCCTATGACTAGCAACACTCCCAACCAAGAACCTATTTCTTACCCAATTTTTACAGTCCGTTGGTTAGCTGTGCATACCCTTGGTGTACCGACAATCTTCTTTTTAGGGGCCATTGCGGCGATGCAGTTCATTCAACGGTAATTTTGTCCAACTCCTGACCTGTTGGTCTTTTTGTTGACTTTACTTTAGGGTGTATTCAATGGAACCAAATCCGAATCGTCAGCCCGTTGAGCTAAATCGCACCTCCCTTTACCTGGGATTGTTGTTGATTTTTGTTGTGGCTTTGCTATTCTCGAGCTATTTCTTTAACTAATCCTTAATGTCCCTCTGGACGCGTTGACTGAAATGCCACCAGAGTCACTGCTTTGATCAATAAAAATAGAGTTTTAGGAGGTTTAACCGTGTTACAAAATGGTCGGATCCCCCTTTGGGTGGTCGCAACTGTGGCTGGAATGGGTGTGATTACAATTGTCAGTATTTTCTTTTATGGAGCTTACGCTGGCCTGGGTTCAAGCCTCTAGAGGCTAAGGCGAGTTGTAGCCTACTCAGACTAATTTCCTCAAAAATCTTAAGATCAACCAGGCCTGTCACGGGTCTGTTTTTTTTGCAGGTTTTTTTCCGGAAAGATTAGCTTAAGATAAAGGTGGCAAATCTAGCTGGTAGGGCCTGGCTGTGGCAGAACCTGATGAAATCAAGAAACAGCAATTTCTCTACCCGACCAGTCGGTATCAAGGTGAATTTAGCCCCCAAAATTTAGCCTTTAATGCCAACCTGCAAGAATTTGCCCAACGAATTGGCTATATTTGTAACTTAGAGACCGGGGGTAAGATTAGTCCCCAACAGGCCTACAAGGACATTAAAGAACTTTGGAAAATGCTCAAGCGCTCCAAAGCCGAACTCTTATCTGAGCCCAATACTCCTGACCCCCCAGAATCCGACTGAGCCGTTGCCGCAATTCACTGTGTTTAACCTATGTCTCGCCAATTTTCCCCGATGAGTTCTTTATGGGTGAGTTTAGCGACCCCCCCCCTACTTTGCGGAATTTTAGCGCAGGATATTTATTTAGATGTGATCCAGTCAGTCGGTAAAGCAAGTTTAGAAATTTTTCGGGGAGAACAGTTGCCACTGTTGAAGGTTTCTCTCTCCACCCAGGCCAAGCGCGAAGAGTGAACAATAAAAAACTAGCATAGTCGCTCCTCCAACTTTTTAGATTGAGTTTATCTTGGGCAATTCCCTAGGGAAACCATTGGGGATGAATACCCGGCCCAAGAGTTTGTGGGGGTAGCAGTTTAATCACTTCTCCCTGTTCGAGGGCTTGAATGGGTAAGAGGATGACTTGAAAATCCTGCTGTTGCCCAGGGGTGGTTTGATCAAAGACCAGGCCAGAGCCATCGGCGGCTAAACCAATCCCCAAGTTTTTCTGGCCAATCAGGTCTAAAATCGGCGTTAAATGCCCATCCCGAATATCTACCATGGCAATAAAAGACTGTTCGCGAAATTGTTCATCGGGGCGGAGGCGAGTCATTAGGCAATAGAGAACTTTTCCGCGGGGGTCAAAGGCGGCACTCAGGAGTGAACCCGTTGTTTTGAGCAGTTCCTTCGCCTGTCCTTGACTGTTAACCAAATAGAGGGAGCGGGTAAAGTCCGGGTTGAATTTGACCATTGCCGCATCTCGACCATCGGGGCTAAAGGCCAAGACCATCCCGTACTGGGGTAAGAAACTGAGCAGCTCGGCCTGTTGTTGCTTGGTGAGGGGGACAATGGCTAAACCCTGTCCTTGGGCCATGACCAAGTTTTCACTATCCGGGGCAATATGAAAATCTCCAGTGGCGGGTTGGTTGAGTTGCTGGGGGGCCTGGTCACCTTCAATCAGCCAAAGAGAGGCTTCGCCGCCAGCGGGGCCCCGTTGAATGCGTTGGATGACAAGGCGTTGCCCATCTTGGGATAACTCAAACTTGACCAGTTGATAGTCTCGATTGTCTAAAATCTTTGTTACTTCCCCAGGTGGTCGGGGGGAATGGGTTGGCTCTTCTGGGGGGGTGACGACCAGGCCAGTAGTGACGGTATAAAGCTCTGGGTCACCATTGCTCTGATCGCTGGGGGTAGCAGAAAAAAGAATTTTCTCGCCACTGGGGTAGAGTTGAAAGTCTAAAACATTAAGATTAGCCGGGGTAAGGGTCAGCTTTTGTTGCAGAGTTAAATTATTGAGAATCAGCTTGCCCGCCTCGGGGCCAGTCCCAATATAGGCAATGACCCGATCGCGACTGCGGAAAAATCCTGAGAAGGGTTCCATTTCGGGCTTGGCTGGTGGTTCAGTCGGAATATCAACATTGATTTGAAACCCCTGACCATAGGGAATAGGCTCAAGCAAGGTGTAAGCCAGCCGCCGCCCTGACCAACTGGTTTTACCGGGTAATGGGGGATCAATCGTAATCGCCTCGCTGATCAACTCCCAATCCATTTGCCGACTAAAGCTGAGGATAAAGGCTCGATCAGCAGCACCAATATCCCGATCCTGCCAAGTAAAATAGCGCACCCTTGGTAATGTTTGATCGCCCCCCCAGGCCAAGCCAGCAATCATCACCATGACCACAGTTATTAAACCGAGAGCAACTCGATCCAGGGGCTGCCACTTAAAAAACCAATGTTTGAGCATAAACTTACCCAGGGAAGTAAGAACGGGAACCCATAGTCCAGGTGTCCTGATGGCCGGTCAGCCCTAATCTTGATCCTAAGCCAGGATAGTCCCAGCATCTACCTCTCGACTCGTCCCAGCCCTTCCGGATCTCAAACTCCCCTAAAATTCGATGCCAGCTTGGGCCTTCACTCCCTGTTCTCGAAAGGGATGTTTAACGAGGGTCATTTCTGTCACTAAATCCGCCTCGGCAATGAGTTCTGGGGGTGCGCCTCGGCCAGTCAAAATCACGTGGGACGTTGCAGGCTTTTCGGCCAGGCCTTGGAGGACTTGTGAGACGGATAGATAGCCCAGTTTTAAAGCCACATTAACTTCATCAAGTAGCACGAGCCGAAATTCTGGATCGCTCACATAGCGCAAGGCCGTTGACCAGGCCGCTTGGGTGGTGGCAATGTCTCGCTGGCGGTCTTGGGTTTCCCAGGTAAAACCTTCGCCAAGGGCCTGAAATTCCAATTGTGGAGAAAATTTTTCGAGAATTGCTTTTTCGGCTGGCTCCCAGGCTCCCTTAATAAATTGGACAATTGCCACCCGATAGCCATGGCCCAAAGAACGCAACACCATCCCCAAGGCAGCGGTTGTTTTTCCTTTTCCATTACCGGTATGGACAATGATCAGCCCTTTCTCTAAACTCCGCTCGGCCACTCGCTGGGCCTGGACTTCCTTGCGGCGTTGCATCTTGGCCTGGTGCTGGGCATCCGTGATCATCAGCAACTAACCTTTTAAGGCTCGCGTAAAGTTTTGACGATAGGTCTTGTTCGTAATCATCACCGGCCAGAGTATTGTCAAGATAAACCGGGATTGAGAATAACTGGTGCGCTCAAACCCATTCCAGAACTTCCAGCTACCCGTCAAGTAGAGAATCACTAAAACCAGGCCAATTAAAGTTCCCATCGCCTTCTACTCTCAACCCTCAACTCTAAAGCTCAACCGAGCCACCCGCTGCTTGTAGTTTAGCCCGCGCCTGACGAAATGCTTGGGTAGCCTGGAACTTGGCCTGGCGGTTATCCCCTTGTTCAGCCTTAGCGAGTTGCTCCCTGGCCTGGGCATAGTTGGCTTTGGCAGTTTCTAGATCAATCGAGTCACCCCGCACAGCCCCATTAACCAAAACGGTTAGTTCATTATTCTCAACTTCAGCAAACCCACCCATCAAGGCAATGGAGAGCCAATCTTTGCCAGAGCGCACCCGCATTACTCCAGTTTCTAAGGCCGTGAGTAAAGGAGCATGATTGGCCAAAATCCCAAGCTGGCCGGTAGTGCTCGGCAAAATCACTTCTTCAGCGGGAGCATCCCAAACCGTTTTATCAGGCGCAATTACCCGGACAGTCATCACCATAGGTTTCGAGTTCCTTGTGCAAACAGTAGCGCAACAGGTTATTCAAACTAAAACGCAGGGATGAGCCGGCCCACCCCTAGAAAGTCAGAGCATCCTAACCTTTGAGTTTTTCGGCTTTAGCTTTGGCTTCTTCGATGTCACCAACCAAGTAGAAGGCCTGTTCTGGCAGATCATCGAGTTCGCCACTAAGGATTTGTTTGAAGCCCTTGATCGTATCAGCCAAGGTGACGTATTTACCCGGCGCACCCGTGAAGACTTCCGCCACAAAGAACGGCTGGGATAAGAACCGCTCCACTTTCCGGGCCCGAGCCACAATTAACCGATCTTCTTCCGACAGCTCATCCAGGCCCAAGATGGCAATGATGTCTTGGAGTTCTTTATAGCGCTGGAGTGTGGATTGGACAGCCCGAGCGGTACTGTAGTGCTCGTCACCGACAATCGAAGGCTGCAACATGGTTGAGGTTGAACCCAAGGGATCCACCGCCGGATAAATTCCCTTCGCTGCCAAGCCCCGAGAAAGCACAGTCGTTCCATCCAAGTGAGCAAAGGTGGTGGCGGGAGCCGGATCCGTTAAGTCATCCGCTGGCACATACACGGCTTGAATGGAGGTGATTGATCCTTCCGTGGTAGAAGTAATCCGTTCTTGGAGTTCCCCCACATCCGTCCCTAAGGTTGGCTGATATCCCACGGCGGAGGGCATCCGACCTAAGAGGGCTGACACTTCTGAGCCGGCCTGGACAAACCGGAAAATATTATCCACAAATAACAGCACGTCTTGTTTGCTGACATCCCGGAAATATTCAGCCATGGTCAAACCCGACAGACCCACCCGCATCCGCGCTCCCGGGGGTTCGTTCATCTGGCCATAAACCAGGGCAATTTTGGACGCATTGGGATCATCTTTGTTGATTACCCCAGACTCAATCATTTCGTTGTAGAGGTCATTGCCTTCCCGAGTCCGTTCTCCGACACCGGCAAACACCGAAACTCCACCGTGCTTGGTCGCAATGTTGTTGATCAATTCCATCATGATCACGGTTTTGCCAACACCCGCCCCACCAAACAGGCCGATTTTGCCGCCTCGACGGTAGGGAGTCAGGAGATCAATCACCTTAATCCCGGTTTCAAAAACAGAAGGCTTGGTTTCGAGTTCAGTAAATTTCGGCGCACTCCGGTGAATCGGGAGGGTATCTTGTTGGCTAACCGGCCCTTTTTCGTCAACGGGTTCGCCGAGGACATTAAAAATTCGGCCGAGGGTGACTGTCCCCACAGGTACGCTAATGGCGGCCCCAGTATCTACCGCTTCCATCCCCCGCACCAGGCCATCGGTGGTACTCATGGAGACGGCCCGGACTTTGTTGTCGCCCAAAAGCTGCTGGACTTCAAAGGTTACGGCCACATCTAGGCCTGCATCGTTTTTACCTTCCACCCGCAACGCATTGTAAATGGAGGGCATTTTACCGTTGGGAAATTCAATATCCACCACCGGGCCAATAATCTGCGTAATGTAACCCACATTGGCTCGTTCGACTGTTGTGACCATAACCTACGCCTTCTTACCTTTGATGATTGACTGAGTGCGAAACCCCAACTAAACAGAGAAGTTACGCAAATTGGGAAGTTACTGTGCCCGAAAACGCACCATCATTAACCCTATCACACGGGGATCCTCTCGATACATCCGAGCGGCAATGCAGGCTAAAAAACCTGGAAACCCAGGCCGGGGAGGGTTAAGCGATGACTTCAATTTCGTCTTCAAAAAACCAAGTGCTGCCTTCGCCCTCAAATTTGACAACCACACCGACCCCACTGCCATCGGTCATTTTGAACCCAGTAATCACGCCAAATTTGCCCAGTGTGTTGGCGACCCCTTGATTAACCCGATCGCGAATCCGACAGACGCGGACTTTTTGCCCAACTTCCATACTGCTTCCTCTGTGTTCTCTTCTGAAATCACGCCCCAGACCTGGGGAACTGCGCTTAAATCCTTGCTCATCCTACCAGGCCCGAATCCCCTTGACATAGAAATTTTAGAGCAGTCAAGAGTAATGTCGATCCTGCGGCCAGCACAATATTTCAGTCCACACTAGTTTCTCGATCATGGGTGACTGGATGGAAGTAATCATAAATTTGTTGGGCTAGGCGGGGGCCAATATTGGGAACAGCGGCGAGTTGGGCCAGGCTGGCCGTGCGGATAAAATCAATGGAGCGAAAGGTGGCTAAGAGTTGCTTTTGGCGGTGATAGCCCAGGCCAGGGATTTCTTCTAAGCGCGACCGCCGCATTCGATCACTTCGTTGTTGACGATGGAAACTGACGGCAAAGCGATGGGCCTCGTCTCGTAAGCGTCTTAATAGCTGCACTCCGGGTTGGTCTGGCTCTGTGAGCAGGGGTTGGGATTCACCCGGTAAAAAAATTTCTTCCCGTTGTTTGGCCAGGCTGACGATTTTGACATCTTCTAAAATGCCGCCATCTCGTAACACATTCACCACCGCCGAGAGTTGCCCTTTACCGCCATCAATCATGACCAGATCCGGCCAATTGGCATCCCCGACCCGCTCTTTGTTGGGATCATCAAGATACGTCCGAAATCGTCGTTGTAAAATCTCGGCTAAACTCGCAAAATCATCGGAATGGCCGGTTTTAACCTCTGGGTTGCGAATCTTATACCGCCGATAATGTTGTTTGGCGGGCAGACCATTGATAAACACCACCCGCGACGCCACCGCATCCGAGCCTTGAATATGGGAAATGTCATAGCCTTCAATCCGCTGGGGCAGTTCGGGTAAATCTAAGAGTTCAGCTAAATCCTTGAGGGCGGCGGTATTCCGGTCACTGACTTTTTGAGTACGGGCTAGTTCTAAGAGGGCATTGCGCTCCACCATTTCAATCAGTTCGGCCTTGGCCTGGCGTTGGGGAACGGTAATGGTGACTTTGCGCCCCTTGGCCTGGCTGAGATAGGCCGCTAAAAATTCAGCTTCTGGTAAGGCGGTTTGCACCAAGATTTCCGGGGGAATCTCGACCGGATCGGCCTGGGCATAATGTTCTTCTAAGACGCGCTGCAAAATTAAACCCGGTTGACCGGCCTGGGCATCAGCGACAAACCCTAACCGCCCGACTAACCGCCCTGAGCGAATTTGAAATAACTGAATACAGGCCTGGTGGTCATCGGCCGCTAAGGCAATGGCATCCCGCGACACCGTATCGTCCGAGAGGGAAACTTTTTGGTCCGCTCCGAGGTGTTTCAATCCGGCAATTTGATCCCGCAGCCGTGCCGCTAATTCAAAATTTAAGACTTCTGCGGCCTGATCCATCTGAGTTGTTAAGGTATCAATCAGTTCTCCTGTCCGCCCTTGGAAAATCATCGCCACCCGTTGCAAGGTTTTGCGGTACTCCTCCGGCGTAATTAGTTTTTGACAGACTCCGGGACAGCGGCCCATATCGTAATTGAGGCAAGGCCGATCCTTAAAGAGGGGCTGGGGGCGTTGGCGCAAGGGAAAGAGGCGTTTGATCAGGCCCAGGGTTTGCCGGAGTAACCTTGTATCCACATAGGGGCCGTAGTAGCGATCTTTTTCGGCTTCGCGGCGGCGTTTGCGGGTGATAAAAATCCGGGGATAGTCGTGAGACCAGGTAATACAGAGATAGGGATATTTTTTATCGTCCTTGAGCAAAACATTGAAATGAGGCTGATGTTGCTTAATCAGGTTAGCTTCTAGGGCCAGGGCTTCGGCTTCGGTGTCCGTGACAATAAATTCAATATCTGCGACTTGATAGACCATCAACTCCAAACGCGGCCCCAAAGTGGCAGGTTGGCGAAAATAGGATCGGACGCGATTTCGGAGGCGTTTTGATTTACCGATATAGAGAATTTGATCAGTCTTGTCCCGCATCAGATAAACCCCTGGCTCTAGAGGCAATTCTTTTAAGCGAGCTTCTAACTGCTCCCGATTTTTAAGTAGCGGCTCCGACATGGTGGACAGATGAAGGGTCGTCAAAGGTAGAACGTCAAGGCGGCAAAAAGCCCAGGCCTGGGTCTGCTTAGTCTTTCAAACCATATCACCCCCAACCAAAACAAACCTCCAGGCCCGCTTGAGGGAACAACCCAGACAGAAGCAAAACTGATGGGTAATTAACTTGTTAAACTATGTAAAGCATTTCTGAATCCAGTTACGAGTTGCGTCTATGCAGGTGGCGATTGTTGGGGCAGGGTTAGCCGGATTAGCGGCGGCCATTGATCTGGTGGATGCCGGCCACCAAGTGACGATTTACGAGTCTCGCCCGTTCATTGGCGGCAAAGTGGGGAGTTGGGTCGATCCCGATGGCAATCACATTGAAATGGGCCTGCACGTTTTCTTTTACAACTACGCCAACCTGTTCGCGCTCCTTGATAAGGTCGGGGCTAGGCAAAATCTCTTACCGAAAGAACATATCCATACCTTTATCAATCGGGGTGGGATGACCGGAGGCTTGGATTTTCGCTTTCCCCTCGGTGCGCCGTTTAATGGCTTGAAGGCATTTTTCACCACTAGCCAACTGAATGTCCAAGATAAGCTGCAAAATTCCATTGCCCTTGGCACAAGTCCAATTGTCCGCGGCCTGGTGGATTACGAAGGGGCCATGAAACAAATTCGGGGCCTGGATAAATACAGCTTTGCCGATTGGTTTCGCCGGCACGGGGGATCTGAAGGCAGCCTCAAACGCCTTTGGAATCCGATTGCATATGCCTTAGGTTTTATTGGTGTCGAAGAGATGTCGGCCCGCTGTATGCTGACGATTTTTCAGATGTTTGCCGCCAAAACTGAAGCCTCCAAACTGAATATGCTGAAAGGCTCACCCGATAATTATTTGCTTAAGCCCTTGGTGGATTACTTAACGGCGCGGGGGACAGAAATTTTTACCAGGCGGCGGGTCAGGGAGATTTTATTTGATCAGCAAGAGGGTAAAACTACTGTGCAGGGCCTGGTGATTGCCAAAGGGGAAGAAACCGAAACCATAATCGCCGATGCCTATCTTTGTGCCTGTGATGTCCCCGGAATTCAACGCCTCATCCCCCAGGCCTGGCGGCAGTGGCCAGAATTTAACAACATTTTCAAACTAGATGCCGTTCCCGTGGCCACAGTTCAACTCCGCTTTGATGGCTGGGTGACAGAACTGCAAGACCCGGAAAAACGCAAACAACTCCAACAGGCCAGCGGAATTGACAACCTCCTTTATACCGCCGATGCTGATTTTTCCTGTTTTTCAGATTTGGCCCTTTCTAGCCCCGCTGACTATTACCGAGAGGGGCAAGGTTCCCTGATGCAAGTGGTTTTAACGCCGGGTGATCCCTTTATGAAACAAAGTAATGAAGCGATTGCCCAACACGTTCTCAAACAAATCCATGACCTGTTTCCCTCCTCCCGAGACTTAACGATGACTTGGTTTAGTGTGGTGAAATTAGCTCAGTCTCTTTATCGAGAAGCTCCGGGGATGGATCCCTACCGCCCAGCCCAGGCTACCCCAGTGTCTAACTTCTTTTTAGCAGGGAGCTACACTCAACAAGATTATATTGACAGTATGGAGGGGGCAACCATGTCCGGTCGGCAAGCGGCACAGGCCATATTGACAGGGTGGAATTCATGAGTGAGTGGCTTGAGCATACCGTCCAAATTGAAGTAGCCGCCCCAATGGACTTGGTTTGGGATCTTTGGTCAGACCTGGAAAAAATGCCCCTTTGGATGAAATGGATTGACTCCGTTAAAGTCCTAGAAGAGAATCCAGATTTATCCCGCTGGAAGTTGGCCACCGGAGGCCTGGAATTTAGTTGGCAATCTCGGATTCGGCAGCAGATTTTTCATCAAATGATTCAATGGGAATCTGTCGATGGCTTGCCCAATCGGGGGGCGATCCGCTTTTATGATCGCCACGGGAGTAGTATCGTCCGTCTGTCAGTGGCCTATGCCATTCCCGGAGTTCTGGGAAAAATTATGGATCGATTGTTCCTCGGTAAAGCAGTAGAAAATAACCTGCTGGAATCCCTCCAGGCCTTTCGGGACTATGCCCAGGCTGTGGCTAAACCGGTTTCCCAACCCAATTAATTTAAGAAAAACTGGCCTGTACTGGTACAGACGAGCAGAGTAAGGTTATCCTGATAGCAATCTTGCTCAATTTTTGTCTTTTTTTACCAACTTTATGCCACTGTGAGTGCTCCCCCCCGTAGTCCCAACCCCAATCCTCCCCTCTCACTGGGCGAACAAGTGGAGCGTTTACCGGCCCTGTTTGCAGCGGCGCGCCCTCAACGTCCAGGTGATAATGGCTCGCGCTCAAGTCGGATTACCCCAGCCCAAACCGAATTGATTCGTTGTTTGAAAACTATTTTGGAGCAGCCCCTCCCCCAAGAAGACGGGATTTTGCGCGGCGGCTATCTGCAACGGTTAATTGAAGCCTATGCTCAGTTATTTGCCAGTTGTTTATCTGGAAGCAATAGCCAACTCCAACACCAGGCCCTTGTTCAAACCGTCCAACGCCTCAGCCAAATCCCGATGACGGTAATCCAAGAAGATTATGATCGTCTCAACCGGGGTCATTATAACGTCCCCCTCAAGCAGCTTGTTCTCTCCTTTAGTCGTCCTACCTTGGCTCAACGGGCTACCCCCCCCACCTTAACGGAAGCGGAATGTTTTTTAGCCATTTTTATCCAAGCCCTCCGTCAACAACTGGGTTCGGTGGTTTTATTCAGTGATGAATTTAGGCGCGACTATCGAGATTTACTCCGGAGTGTCTGTAAGGCAGCCCCCGATCCGGAACTTTGCCAAAGTAATCTCCCCGGTTGGCTTTGGGAAGCAATGAAGTCCTTTGACCCCCTCAAGGCGTTTAGTGCCACAGGCCATGGGCGGCCAACCTTTGAGGCCTGGGTGCGAACCGTTGTCAATAATAAACTGGCCGATGAAAAACGGAAGCTCCTCAAGCGGGAAGCCGATGAACTGCTGTTCTATGAAAGTCGGGCCCTCCCCATGTTTGAACAGCGCTATGGGGCAGCTGGGGCAGCGGTGCAAGAGGAGTTAGATTTAGCTGCTTGTTGCCAACTGATCAAAATTGTCCAATCGGAAATCACTGACCCCCGGATTCGGGCCTCAACCACCCGCCTTCGTCAACAAATTGCCCAACTCTTGGGGTGGACGATTGAATATACCCGCGAAATTCATCAACAAGTCCGGCGGATTTTGGGGCGTTATGTCCAGTCAACCCGCTCTCTGAACATTACCTCCACTGACAGCAATCAAGAATGGATTGATAATTACCCCGATGCCCGTACCCTGCCTAATTTAGGAAATCAGGGGGTAGATTGCATGGTGGAATTTCTCAATGATCAGCAAACACCTATCTGGGTGCGAGATTGGTGCGAAAAACGGCGGACTCAGGCCGAAATTGCCGCCGAACTCTTTGTCAGCCAACCCACTATTTCCCGTTGTCTCGGCCGTGAATATCGTCTCTGGCTTTACCGTAAGTTCTTCAAAGATCAACAAACCCCAGAATGGATGAGGCAATGGTACGATACCCAAACCATATCCAGTCCCCATCAACGGCGGCAAGCGCGACGGGATATTCATGGAGACTATGCCCGTGGTGTGTTTACGGCAAAGCAGATTGATGACCAAATTGAGGCGCGGCTAGAGGAATGGTGCTTACGCAATGGCATTTATTATTTAGCCTAATTTCAAACTTGGCCGAAGCTATTCACTTGTACGGATGATACTATTTATGAGTTCTATGTTTGCCCCTGTAGTTCCTATTGCTCGGCAGGCCTGGGATGCGGCCCAATCCGTCTTGCAAACCTGTAGCCCCCATCGCCAAAAAGCGGCCTTACCTTACCTGTTGGCAATGTATAGCTTTATGGCCTGGTGGGAAGAGGATGCGCAGGCCAGCAACGGTGGTTTAGAACGGGAGTTATCCTTAACGACGACTTGGTGTGAACAACCAGAGGTTTTAGAACTGATCAATCTGGCCGATTTGAATGTGGAGGGAGTGCAGTTAGCTTTCTATCCTCTCGAGGTTGGTCAAAGCAGTTTTGAGATTCATTGTCCAACATTCTTAGGGGTTTTACAGGCTGACTTGGCTGTGGCCGTAGAGTTAGATCGGCATCAGTGCTGGGCTAAATTACTAGGTTTCTTAGATCGGGCGGCTTTAGTTCAACATTGGCAAGCCCAGCCCCCAGATACCCAAGGTTTTTCCCCAGTGCCCCTAGAACTTTTGCAACCGATTTACTACTTACCTGAGCAAATTAGCTACCTTCAACCCGCGATCCCCCAGGCCAGCCCTAAAACCCAGGCTAAAGCTAAAGCCAATAAAACTAATCGCAATCAGCCCCAGCCAGCCTCAGGTACGCCCACAGATGTCCATCACCTCACGGCTAAGTTGCTGCAATTGGGAGTCACACCGGTCGCCCCAGGCCTGGAAGGACAATCCACAGAAGCGACTCCCAGGATTTCTACCCAGTCAAAAGATGCTAGTTCCGTGAATCGTTTAGTCCAGGCCTTGCAGATTTATAACGGCATCAGTACCATTGAGAAGATCAACTATTAAACCCGGATTACCCTCTCTTGTCGGGGTCTAGCATAGATTTGGCAGAATTACCAGCGAGATCAGGTTGTACTCTTGATCACTCGGTAGGCAACACTCCCATTTTGATAAAAGGGTTGATAGACAACGCCACTGCAACTGAAATACTGGCTACCATTTTGATTCAAGGCCTGGCAACCATCAGGTAAATAGGAAACTACCGCTCCTACGGGTGGGGCGACCACAATATAGGAGCTACCTTGGGGAGATAAATAAACTCCATCGGAATAGAGATAGGGCGTACCCGACACATAGATGTTGGTGTAGTAGGGAGGGGGTTGACTAATAGCTGCCCCAATCGCTAATCCACCCGCGAAAGCCGCAGCCCCCCAACCCCAGCCAGGTGGGACATAATAGCCTCCTCCGTACCAGCCACCGCCACGCCAGTTATTTCCATCCACATTGACCGTATTGCCACTGATGTTGGTGATATTCCGGCTCGGATCGTTGGTATTAATGGTTCGATTTGGGCTGTAGGTATTGATTGTATTACCGCCGCGGTTATTGACGGTATCATTGCTAAAATTGCCGCTGTTAACCCGAGTTGAACTGGAGTTAAGGCCACTGCTACTGACGGGGCGACTGGTGAAATTACTAGAATTTTGGAGATTGTGGGAAAAGCTGCCACTTTGACGAACATTGGTACTCCGAATATCACCTCCGCTAAAACTTCGCCCCCCGCCAGAGGGACGGGCCTGGGCCATGGTCATTAACCCTAAGGACATGGCCAAGCTCAGGGCAGAGAGGCAGAGAACAGAGGAACGTTTCATCATGAAGCTACCAAATCAGTATCGCTATTCGATGCCATTCTAGCGAACCCGTCCCGATGGGCCTTTGGAACGGGGACTGGCTGGGTCAAGACGGTATGGTTCTAAGGTTGTCAAATTAAGCGAATCTGCCCTACCCCTTGGAAATGAGAGAATCAGATGTGTCGCCTGAGGCAAACTATTCTGACTCGAAAAATCTAATCAGTTGTTTTCTCAACTATTGCATCAGATGGGTTTTAACTGGTTTCTCACCAACCCCAATTGGTTCAGTCCATAGGATTATTCAGTCTTTTTTGATGCGTGTTTGATACGTGCTAATCCAGGTAAGTGCCGATGTATCCAATCCGAGACTTTCTCGTCATTGCTTGGTATCAGGCCCGCCAGCGTTTACCCCTTTGTTCCCTAGGGTTGTATTTAGCTTTGATGGCGATGGTGGCAGCCGTATTTACACCCATCTATATCGGACGGTTGAGTCGTGCAGTCCCAGGAGTAGTCATTCGGTCTGGAGATTCTCTCAGGAACTTTGAAGGGATTATGGAACCAGGCCTGGAACAGCAGTTCGAGAAGATATTTCTCCCAATTAGCATTTTATTTTCAGCCCTGCATCAGTTTTGGCTACCTTGGATCATGGCCTTGGTCTTTGCGGCGTTCATCACTCAATACTTTGTTGCTCAGCGCAGTCGGATCAATTGGTTTGGGCTAGGGGCGGGAAGTTCAGGCATGGCCATTGTCCTGATGGTGTTGGGGTTATGGGTTGAACCCGTGCTGGCAGTGGTCATCCCGATTGTGGGCTTTCCAGCCGGAGCGGCGGTTGTGTTTCTGTATCGGGAATTGGAATGTCAACGCCTGGCCTGGCGATCATGCTTGGCAATTACCACGTTGGCAACGCTATTTGGGTTGATTTTGGGAATTTGGTTGTTAATTGGCTTTTTACAATTTCGGGCCATTGGGATTCCGGCGGGACAATCCGGGCATACCTTGGCCTTGGTGCTGTTCCCCTATGTTTGTTTCCTTGGCCTGGGCTTGGTGATTGCCCTCTTATCCCCTTGGTTTCGCCGTCCTTCAGCCTAGAATTGCTACCTCCCTTAGGTTGCGAAAGTCGTTATCAAGAGCACACCAACCTATAACAGATGATGACTTTTATCTTGTCGGTTTAGGGCAGATGTCTTGCAGTTTTGCTTCAGACTCCTGATCTACAGTCATGAATCCCAGGCCTGCAATCAATTCACTTAAGATGAAAGAGTGTGGCCTGAAACGATGAAGGGTGAGGGAGTCCCAGCCCTGATTGTTGGAAATGACCCACCTTAGGGAAATTGATAGTAGCCGTCCCGTGCCAATTTGTGCCTTTATCCCCCTTGATGGGGATCATTTTTGTGACATTCAGGAAACTGTCTGGCCAGATATTAAAGTTCTGTTACCCTCCAGCTATGGTTAGGGTCGGGATTCGCTTAGGGCTAGACAGTATTTTGTGTTTCTTTGAGGCGGCGCACCCGATTCACTCAGTTCTGCATAAGTCCTGAGAATTAGCCCTAAAGCATTGGTAGTTGACGGTTTGCTCCTCTTCGTTTATTTCTGATTGGATTGTTCATTATCGTCCAATTTTTCGGCCTATATGGGAATTTAGGTGCAGTTGTGATTGCTAGTTTATTTACCAAACCAAAACAAGGCCTGGGCATAGAACTTACCCCGGAGCGAGTCAATATCGCCCTTTTAGAGCAGGGACGGCAGGGAATTAAGTTAAGTTCCTTTGTCTCTGTTCCCCTCAACGAAGGTGCCATCGAAGAAGGGCGGATCATGGACACAGCCACCGTGGCAGAAGCCATTCGTCAAGGTCTCGAAGAAAAGAAGATCAAGGCCAAAAATGCTATCAGTGCTATTCCTATGGGAGATGCGGTGATTCGCTTGATTCGCCTCCCTGCGGAATTGAGTAATGCCGAGCTTCGGGAAATGGTGCTGTACCAAGAAGCTCCCCTTTATCTGCCCTTTCCCCGAGAAGAAGCTGATGTTGATTATCAGAAGTTGGGTAGCAGCCTGGATGATGATGGGATTGAGCGGGTGGAAGTTTTGCTGGTGGGGACGTTGCGCTCTGTCACTGATACCATCGCCAGTACGTTTATCCAGGCCGGTGTGCAACTGACAACGTTAGAAGTGTCTAGCTTTGCCCTGATGCGGACGATGCGAGAACAACTCCAGCAATTAGTTGGGGAAGCCGTGGCGATTGTGGATATTGGCTACGACGGTACAGAAATTAGCATTGTTAAGGATGGGATTCCCCAATTTAATCGTAAAGTCCCCATTGGCACAGCCCGGATGCAAGAGGCTATTAGTCGAGCCATGAATTTACCGCCAGCAATGGGTGTGGATCTGCTTAGTAGTTTATCGGTTCCCGTGGGACAAATAGATGGTGTTCCAGCTAACCCAAGTTCGGCGGCAATCTTACGAGTGTTGGGGGATTTATCCGATGAAATCCGCCGTTCGATTGATTTCTACTTAAATCAAGGTGAAACATTAGAAATTTCGCAACTTCTTTTGGCGGGAGTTGGGGCAGGAATTGGTCAAATTGATGACTTTTTTAATGAAAAGTTGAACTATGTCACCCTCCTCATGGATCCGATTGCCAACCTCTCACTCCAGGTGAGTGATGAACTTTCCCCAGATAAACGCCCAGGCCTGGGAACAGTCATTGGTCTGGGTTTGCGCGGCGTACTCTAAGCAGGAGATGAGCGACTTATGTATGTAATTGACATTAACTTACTGAGAGACCGACCAGAATTTGGCGGCGAAGTTGACTCTGGCACTGTTGGGGGAGGCACTGACAATACCCCAATTATTATTGGTGGAGTTGCCGCAGCTGTTTTCATTGGCCTGGTTGTTTTGGGAGCTGCTGGAGCCACCTACTGGACAAGCCAACTCCAAGCCAAGAAAGCTGAAGTGGAAGCCCGCCTCGGAGAAGTTGCCCCCAAGTTAGCGGAACTCGGAGAATTAAAAACTCAGGTTACCAATATGACCGCAGAAACCAAGGCCTTAACAACAATCTTTAATCAGGTCAAGCCCTGGTCAGCCTTGCTACAAGATATAACTCGGGTAACGCCAACTGGCATTCAGGTTACTAAAATTACCCAAGCTGCTCCGCCTGCTCCACCCCCGCCACCGCCCGTCAAAGAAGGAGAGGCTCCACCCCCACCCCCGCCGCCACCCATGACGAGTGAGTTAACTATTGAAGGACAAGCTAGCTCCTTTGATAGCATCAATGACTTTCTTCTTTTACTTAACCAGAAATCTCCATTTGTAGTTAAAGATGCTAGCCGGTTGGTCGCAGCTGCCCGTCCTGGCGTTTCTTCACCTCTACAGGTTGCTAACTGCGAGCCATCTTTTATTTGTTTTCGAGTCATGACCACGGTTAATGATGTTCCGGCTTCTGAATTGATTCAAGCCTTAGAGCAGAACGGTGCATCCGGTTTAGCCTCTCGGATTAAATTTTTGAAAGAACGAGGAGTGGTAACACAATGACCCTAACTGGAGATTTTGGCTCCCCCATTCAAGACAGTCCGCCCCCGTCTTATCCCACCGTATTTGGGGTTACTTTCACGCCCATTGTTACAGGGATTCTGATTGCAGTTGGTGGTTTATTAGTGGCCGCTTACCTTGGCTCAATCCTCGTTGCTCCAAAACTCGAAGAAGCGACTACCTTGCAACTTGAGCTCTCCCAACAAGAGGATGACCTGAAGCAGCGGGAGGAGACCCTCAAGCAACTTAACAAAGTGGTCGCTGACCTTGAGCAGGCCAAGGTGAATAACCAACAAGTACGGACTCTCTTTGCGGATCAAAAAGCCTTGGATACACTTCTCCTAGATTTGAATCAGATTATCAATGCTAGCCAAGCCCGCCTAGACAAGTATGAGCCACAACCCCCTACAGTTGTTTCAGATAGCTCCCTTGGGCCTGAACTCAATAACAAAATTAAGCAACAAGTCACTAACGTGATCATGGAAGGCTCCTATGAACAGACGATTAAGGTGATGCAGAGCATTGATAGCCAACAAAATTTCTTGGTGGTGCGGGGATTAACGGTTGAAGCCGTTCCGAACAAGCCTGGCCTGGTCAAGTCAACCTTTAACATGATTGCCTATGTCCCCCTTACCCCAGAGGAATTGGCGGCGGCCAATCCACCCCCAGAACCCAAGCCGGAAGGGGAAGGGCAAAAAGATGGCCAACCTAAACCGGAGGGTACCTAAGTCATTATTAAGCCCCAGAGACTAACCAACTGTTAAGACCAACCCGTGATCTAGAAATTCATCCTTCTTTATTGTTCTGAGTTTTGCCAAGTTTTGTGAGGAGTAGAGTCGTGAACCAGTCTCAAGCGTTACAACGAATCGGGGTCAGTTGCCTGACTGCTAGTCTCCTGTTGCCTTTAGCCCAACCCGCGGCTTTTGGGGCAGATACGGAAATTACCGGGATTAAGTTGAACAGTACCCCCAATGGGATTCAAGTTGTCTTTAATGTGCAAGGAAATTTGCGTCCTCCTGTCTTCACGGTCAATCGGGGTAACGCCTCCATTGCCGATATTTCCAACAGTCAACTCCGCTTACCCCAAGGAGGAGCCTTCCGCCAAGATAACCCGGCTCCTGGCATCACCTCCTTAGAAGTTGCCCAGCTTGATCCCAAAACGATTCGGATTACAGTTAACGGTGTTGCTTCGGCCCCAAGCTCTCAGGTTGTCCGCAAACCCGATGGCTCCGGGCTACTTCTGAATTTTATCACCGCCCAAAAACCCGCTGGCCCAGCGACTCCACCCATTTCTGGACAGCCCGCCAATACATTCCCCGGCCCAAACCCTGTGCCACCACTCCAAGCCCGCGCCGTGGCCCCACCTGTGGGAGATATCGTGATTGCCCCGGTGCTCTCTGACCCGGATGTGATTGATTTGGGAACCTCTGAACGAATTCCTCGCCTCCTCTTACGGGAAGCCCCAGTCCGCGAAGTATTAGGTCTTTTAGCCCGGGCAGCAGGAGCTAACATTGCCTACTCAGAGGACAGTGGTGGGCCTGGGGCAGGGCCACAAACCATATCCCTAGATATTGAAAATGAGTCTGTCCAAGATGTCTTCAACTATGTGATTCGGGTAGCAGGATTACAGGCTAATCGCCAGGGACGCACCATTTTCGTTGGCTCCCAACTTCCCCCAGAGGCCCAAAATCGGATTGTCCGCACCATTCGGTTGAACCAAATGTGGGCTACCATTCAAACCCAGACGGTACAAACCCTCACTTCCCAGGCCAATACAGGTGGGAGTGTCGGTGCAATTGCTGGCTCCGCTAGCAGTGGGACAACGGCTGGTACGTCTACCCCTGTCCAAACCTCCATTAACCGGCAAACCCAGATTACCGATAACATCAATCAACTCGGGGCCCTCGAACTGTTGCAATCCTATGGGGCAAACCAAGGTGCAACAACCCCACAAGGTTCCCAGTTTCAAAGTACCCTATTGGCTGGCCTGTCCGTAATTGCCGATGCGCGGACAAACTCTGTCACCTTGATTGGCACTCCCCGGAAGGTGGAAATGGCCATGAGTATCATTTCCCAATTGGATGTTCGCAAGCGACAAGCCATGGTGAACGTTAAGTTTGTGGATGTGAACCTCCTCAAGGGCCGAGTGTTTAACACTAATATTCAAACCAATTTTGGCGATAGCTTGACAGCAGCAATCTTCGATCCTAATGGCTTAAGCGTTAGCAGTGGCACTCAACCCCCTGGCCAAAGCCCCCCTGTTGTCATCCCACCGGATCGGGAAAATACAACGGCGATTATCTTTCCGCCCATTGCCATCCCAGGCCTGCCTGTCGGTCAAACCGTTAGTAATTTCTTTGCCAATATCATCCTTCAAGTACAAACGGGAAATGTAACCATCCTGACCAATCCAACCCTAGTCATTCAAGAAGGGAGTGCGGCTCAGGTTAACTTGACCCAAGAAGTGTTTTCGGGGATTACTTCCACGGCTTCTACAACGGGTACAGGGAGTGGAGCCGCCGTTGCTGCGACCAGTATTACGCCCATCATTCGCCAGGCCGGGGTCATTTTTAACGTCACGATTGACCAGATTGATGATAATGGCTTTATTACGATGCAACTGTCGCCGGAAGTCAGTGCCCCCAGTGGAACTTACTCAGTGGTTTTCCCAGGTGTTTCTCTGCCTTCGACTGGAACCTTATTATCCCAACGACGAATGGAGTCGGGGCGGATTCGCCTACGGGATGGGCAAACTCTGGTTCTGGCAGGGATTATTCAGGATCAGGATCGTTCAACCGTGACGAAAATTCCCATCTTGGGTGATCTTCCGATCCTGGGACGTTTGTTCCGGCAAGAATCGAGTACCCGTGATCGGCGGGAGTTGGTGGTGATGGTGACACCAAAAGTGATGGATGATTCCCAAAACGCCACCAACGGCTACATCTACTCCCCAGGCCAAGGCATTAGCCCCCAAATGCAGCAGCAAATTCTCACCCCTCCTCGCCGGTACTAGAACAAGGATGATTGATTAAAGCTAAAGCAGAAGCTCTCCAAGCTCATTGTTTAGGAATGGCGAATTGAGATTAAGTTCTTGATTCGTCATTTTTATGTTTTTAGTTTATGTTTTTAGGGTTTTCGCCAGAGGGCATCGGCCATGCGACAGGTTTGGACTATTTCCAGGCCATCATGGACGCGAACCAGATCTACCCCTTGGGCAATGGCATAGCAACAGGTGGCAGCAGTTCCCCAAACCCGGCCCTTTGGCTCTGGTTGGTTGAGGATTTCGCCAATAAACCGTTTCCGAGAGGTTCCGACCAGAATGGGACAGCCGAGGGTTTGAAAATGCCGGAGGTTTTGCAAGAGTTGGATATTTTGAGTCGTTGTTTTGGCAAAGCCGATCCCTGGATCAATCACAATCCGAGACTTAGAGATACCAAAACTTAGGGCAGTCGAAATTTGGGTCTGGAAAAACTCTTGTAATTCCCCAATTAAATCCCGGTAATCGGTCAGAGTTTGCATGGTTTGGGGAGTGCCGCGGCGGTGCATCAAGATGATTGGAGCCTCGGTCTGGGCTGCTACTTGAAAAATTTTGGGATCATCTTTCCCTCCAGAAACGTCATTAATCAGATCGGCTCCGGCATTCAGAGCGGCCTGGGCCACCTCGGAGCGAGTTGTATCAATCGAAATGGCTATGTCTAATCCCTGGCGGATCGCTTGAATCACTGGAATGACTCGCCCTAGTTCTTGATCTAATGAAATTTCAACAGCCCCAGGCCGGGTGGATTGGCCGCCAACATCTAAAATATCCACGCCCGCATCAGCTAATCCTTGAGCTTGTTTTAAGGCTGCTTCTAGGCTGACAAACTCACCCCCATCACTGAAACTATCTGGGGTGATATTCAAAATCCCCATCACATAGGTCTTCCGGCCCCAAATAAATTCCTGCCCTCGAATGCGCCAACCCCCAGGCCCGTCAACCGGATGCACACTTGCCTTGTTAGGATAGAAATCCACTCTATTTGCCTACTGTTCTGTCGTGATTCTCGCCCTATGGTAGCAAGGGGCCTGGGACTAGAGACAAACCATTCTGCCCCATTGAGCAATGTTCTGACTGACCATGAGCGTTAACCATGCAATTTATTGATCAAGCCGAAATTGAAGTCCGGGCCGGGAAAGGGGGAGATGGGATTGTCGCCTTTCGGCGGGAAAAATATGTGCCAGCCGGGGGGCCAGCCGGGGGCAATGGCGGCCATGGCGGTTCCGTGATTTTGGAGGCGGTGACTCATTTACAAACTCTTTTGGATTTTCAATATGCCCGCATTTTTAAGGGTGAAGATGGCAAACGGGGCGGCCCGAGTAATATGACTGGAGCGAGTGGGCCGGATCGGATCATTCAAGTTCCCTGTGGCACAGTGGTTTTAGATGCGCAGACTGGGGAAATGTTGGGGGATTTGGTCGAGCCAGGCCAGCAGTTATTAGTCGCTAAAGGGGGAAAAGGGGGCCTGGGGAATAAACATTTCTTGAGCAACAGCAAACGAGCCCCAGATTATGCCCTACCCGGCCTGGCAGGAGAAGAACGATTTTTGCGACTAGAACTCAAACTCTTAGCCGAAGTGGGGATTATTGGTCAGCCCAATGCCGGTAAATCTACCTTAATTTCCATTCTCTCCGCTGCCCGCCCGAAAATTGCTGATTATCCCTTTACAACTTTAATCCCAAATTTAGGGGTAGTCCGCCGACCGAATGGGGATGGAACTGTGTTTGCCGATATTCCGGGATTGATTGCAGGGGCGCATTTGGGGGCCGGCCTGGGCCATGAGTTTTTACGCCATATTGAACGCACCAAGGTCCTAATTCATTTGCTGGATGCCACCGGAGATGATCCTTTTGCAGCCTATGAGACGATCCAGGCCGAGTTAGCCGCCTATGGTCATGGGTTAGCCAGCCGCCCGCAAATTGTGGCCCTGAATAAAATTGATGCCCTACTCCCAGAGGATATAGAGACAATCCAGGCCCAGTTTCCCGATTCCTTAAATATTTTGACGATTTCTGCCGCGACTGGAGCTGGCCTGGAAGTGCTTTTAACCCATGTTTGGGCTTGTCTGGATGCCTACAATCAAGATAGGCAAGATATGAATGATGACGATACGCTGCTTTATGTCCCCATCTGAACCCGACTTACTGGCTCCTGAATTCCAGGCCGCGGTGGAACGACTCCATGAACTGACTCTGTGGTGGCGATGGTTCTTGGTCATTGTGCTGTGGATTACGGTCGGGGGCTTTAGTCTGTGGATACTCCGGGGTGATATAAGTCTTTTGAAGGAGCATTTTACCTGGGCATCTGTCCGCTATGCCTTAGCGTTTAATCGGGGTGCTGCCATTGGCCTGGGCTTGTGTCTGGGCATGACCTTGGCGGTATTGATGTGGCAAACGCGCAATATCTTATGGGGCCGCCCCCAGGCCTGGCAAAAACGTCTAGAGCGGCGGGTTTGGCAAATTCGTTTACAGGGCAGCAGTCATCCCCTATGGCGTTGGGTGTGCGCTCAAAAGTAAACCAGCTAAGGGTTCTGGCACCGGGAAAATAATTAAAATCAATAATCCTAATGCCACCAGTCCCAGACCATCGCGCCAAGAATTAAGTTCCGAGACATCATTGACGGCGGGTTCATCAAAGGCTGGCATCAGAAAGAGAATGATGGCCCAAAAGAAGAGCCAAGGTTGCACAAAGGACAGGACTAAGACCAAGAGGCGGGTAATTTGCCCAATGATCGCCCCAGCCCGATGACCATACATGGCATGAACAATATGTCCGCCATCCAACTGACCCACAGGCATCAAATTTAAGGCCGTCACCACCAGGCCCAAGGCCCCCGCAATCGCCACTGGATGTAGGTGAATCCCGGAGAGGGTCGTTAAATCGGCTCCCCAGACAAAACGGCAGAACAAGGCAAACAAAATCGAAATCCGCGGATTCAGGGCCTCAATGCTCAACCGACTGCTGCTGTCTTGGGGAAGTTCGACCAGTTGTGATTGCCCCAGGCCCCAGACCAAAATCGGTAATGTCACCAAGAGTCCTGCCAATGGCCCCGCAATGCCCACATCAAACAAGGCCCGGCGATGGGGAATCGGAGAGCGAATTTGGATAAAGGCCCCCAACGTCCCCAGGCCAAAGGGAATTGGAATAAAGTAGGGCAACGTGGCCTGGATTTGGTAATACTTGGCCATAAAATAATGCCCACTTTCATGAACCCCCAAAATTCCCACCAACGCCAAGGCATAAGGCAAACCAGCCAGCAAGAGTTGGGGAGAACGAATTACCATCGCCACAGTCAGATTGGGTTGGGCCAGGGCGGCTCCGGCTAAGGTCGTGGTCAGCAGGGTGAATGCAAACAAAAGTCCGGTGACGAGGGGGCGGGTTAACTGGCCAGGGCTAGGAATCCGTTGCTTGGGAATTAGGGCAAAAAAGGGTTTATCGCTGCCTCCCATTTGAAACGTGACTAAAAACCGATCCCCAAACTGGAGGGCAATATTGTCTTGAACGGTGGTATAAACTTTCTCGGCCTGACCCCGCATCTGCCCCCGACAAATCACGGCCTGGGGACGATATTCAATTTGCTGAAGATAATAGAGTGACCAGGGAAAACAGCCTTGGAGTTGTGCTTCTTCAGCCCGGTTAAGTAGGTTTTGAACTGGTTCTGCCTCTGCTTGGGCCTGGGGGTTTGTTTCGGGGGTGGGAGCAGCGGGTAAATTTCGGCGCAGTAAAACCCAATATAGGAACGAGCTAAAAATAAAGACCATAATCAGCAGCAGGGAGGGAATGGCTTGTTGTCCCTTGACGAGCATCCAGGCCACGATGAAAAAAGCTGGCATCATCAAAACCAGCCACAGCAACCAGGCCGGAGTCCGACTCATTCGGGCCGCCCCGCGTTGAACCAAGAGATAGAGGATCAAGCCCAGAAGCAGTAGAGACACCCAAACCATTCATTTCCTCGCCGTTTTAGCAGTGATTTCTCAAGCGTTGTGGCCATCTACCGGGCGATCTGGGGCATCTCTGGGGACACTCAAATTTTTCCGGGATGTTAGTATTCCATCTCCATTGTAGGAATGACAAGAATCACTGCGCAAACCGAGAGAGCTAGGGAATTTGTTCGTGGGTCATGACCGTAAACCGAAAGAAGTTCCGCAGCACCTCTGGATCCACTTGTACCAGTCCCGCCTCGCCAATCCAGGTATTAATTAACTCAGTGGCTTGGGGGTCACCCCGCAGAAACTCCCCCATAAATTTGACAATGGTGTAGTTGACTTGGCGGCGAAAGGTGGCATCGCCCTGGGGCAGCATACAACCCACACCATAACTAGCCAGGGGAGACTGGGGAGCTAAATCCAGGTTTGTCATCCCTAAGCTTTGACTCAGGGCCATAATAAATAGACTATCCCCAACTACTCCATCTACTTTTTTGGCTTTTAAGGCTTTTAAGGCATCCGTAAAGGTGGCAATAGGAACCAACGTGGCCTGGGGTTGAGCTAACTTAGCCGCTTTTTCAAAAACCGTATTGGGAACCACTGCCAGGCGTTTTCCGGCCAAGGCCTGTAAAGTCAGTAAATTACTGCCTTGGGGAACCAATACCCGGACATTGACAATGTTGTAACTTGTTGAAAAATCTACATACTGATCTCGGTTCCAGGTAAAGGCGGTATTACAAACAATGTCCACTTCCCGATTTTGGAGCTTGCTAATCTGAGCAGCAGCATCTTCAGCTTGGACGGCCTGGAGGGTGATGGGTTTACCCAGTTCTTGGCTCAGTTGGTTGCGGATTAAGTTCACCACATTGACCGAATAGCCATCAATTTCATTTTCAGCGTTGATATAGCTATAGGGGGCCTGGTTGAGACTAATCCCCACCGTTAAGATGCCAGTCCGAGCGACTTTTTCCATCACCGTTTCCGCCAGACCGGCCCGCGGTGTGACGAGCAACAACAGACTAGATAAGAGCAGAAGTTTAACTTTGGTAAACATATAGGGCATCCCAGGAATGGCTCTCAGTCTAAGAGGAATCAGGGTTCACTGGCAAGACTGGGCAAAATTCGCAGGGTCTTGGTCACGCCGATGTTGTTGGGGAATCGGGGGGCCTTGATTGGGGCCGACTAAACTAGCGGTTAACTCCAAAGAGTCTCGCAGTCGCTTGGCCGCATAGATAGACATATCCCGAGGCACACTAATTCGATCCCGGAGATACCTTAATGCCGCATCAGAATGAGCTGGAGGTATTACTGCTGCTCCTGTCATCAAATGGGTGAGGGCGGCGCGCAGGGCTGGATCAATCAGAGTCGGTGGGCCCGGATTAACCTGGATAATTTTTTCACGATGTTTGAGCACGCGAGTGAGGGCTTCAGTGCGGCTAGTTTCCGGTTCAGGGTAGGTCACGTCCGGTAGTCCAAACCAAGGGCCCTGATCCACCCGTTGCTGATAGGCATTGGTTTGAGGTTCCATATTGCTGTAACAGCCCCCCATCTGTGGCGGTAAATCATGGGCATGGGTATGGAAATCACTTTGGGTGCCGCGATAGGTTGGCAGCGTTTCCAGGCCTGTGAACCATTCCCCTAAGCTTGGGTTTTCCTCCCGCAGTGAGTATCCTTTGTAATAAAACAAGCTGGCATTCATCCGCTCCACATAGGGGACAAACACCACATCGGCGGTACTGAATTCTTCTAGGAAAAATGGGCCAGGAGTTTGAGCTAAGGCTGCCTCGACTTGGGCCACCACTTGCAAAAATTGAGCTTTATTTTGGACCTCTTCTCTAGCAGAGCGGGTCGGATAACAGAGCCAATTACACCAGGCCCGGAACAGTAACCGTTCTAAGCGGCGCAATGGCAACACCCGTGCATCAGTCATCCCCCAACCCAAGGGGCCAAAGGTAGTTTCTAAAGCTAAGAGAATGTCATCACTTTCCGTCAGTAAGCGGCCATCTAATTCCACTGCCGGGAGCATTCCAGAGGGGACTTTGCGCTTATACCAGGCCTCTTTTTGGCCATAGCAAAACATGGTGACTTTGGTAACTCGGTAGGGAATTTGCCTCTCTTCTAGCCAGAGCCAGACCTTCTGACAGTAGGGACACCAGGCATGATGATCTCGGTAAAGCGTCACCCGCACTGCTGATTCCGACTGGCCAAATAACCGGAGCCGGGCCTGGGCATTGGTGGGGCCGTTGACTAAATCCGGATGAAAATTGGCAAGGGCGGCTAATTCTGACCATGAGAGGGGGTAATTCATGCGGCGCGACTCAATTTTTTACCAACTGTTTCAGCAATTTCCGTCTCTGTTGTTTCAACTTGTGGACGCACCCCCTACTAATGCTAGTGCCTATCGGTTTGAGTCTGTCGCAGTCAAGGAAGCTCAGTTTCAAATTGATGGAGTCTTTTTACCACCGGAAACAGCAGGACCTGGAACAATTTATTTCTGTGAAGTGCAATTCCAACGAGATGAACAACTGTATGAACGTCTGTTTGCTGAGTTATTTCTCTATTTTTACCGTCATCGGGGTAACTTTTCTGACTGGCAGGCCGTGATTATTTATCCCCATCGCAACACAGAGCAGGCAGAATTAACTCCCTATGCTGAATTATTGAATAGTGGCAAGGTTCACCGGATTTTTATTGATGAGTTAGGAGAGCCAGAGAATTTATCCCCAGAATTAGGACTGATGCGATTGACCATTGAATACGAATCCAGTGCGCCGCGATTAGCCGGAGTAATTCTAACCAAAGCCGAGGCATCTACTCCCAAGAGGCAAGCCATAATAGACTTAGTGACAACGATTATGGTTTATAAATTCACAACCTTAAGTCGGCAGGAGGTTGAGGCGATGTTAGGGTTTACGGTCAGCGAATTACAACAAAGCCGCTTTTATCAAGAGGTCAAGGACGAAGGACGGCAAGAGGGGCGACAAGAAGGTGAGTGAATTGGTACACAATGAGGGCGGCAAGAGGGATTAGAGTTAGAGGCTCGGTCATTGGTGCTGCGGCTGTTGACTCTGAAACTTGGGACTTTACCAGTCGGGATACAAAATCAAGTAGAGAGTTTAGGATTGCCCCAGTTAGAAGAATTAGCGATGGCGTTGCTAGAGTTTCAAGAGGTGGCGGATTTGGGGGCCTGGTTACAGAAGTTTTAATTTTCTATCAAATTATGACGATTATGTTTTCTAGAAGATAAGTTTGGCTAGGATCACCCCAAAGTTTATTGAGAATTGAGATCATGAAAAGCGGTAGGGGGCTAATTGCAGGGCTGTTACTGTGTCTAGGGGGAGCTCCGATAACTTTTTCCGGAGAAGTCATTGCTCAAGTTAGGCCGACTGAATACATTAGTCAAAGTGGGGGCCTGGCAGAAGCAAATCAACTTAATGAGCAAGCTGTAAAGCTTTATCAACAAGGACGTTACAATGAGGCCCTGCCTCTCTACCAACGTAGTTTAGCAATTTGGGAAAAAGCTCTTGGCCCCAACCATCCTAATGTTGCTACTGGCCTCAACAATTTGGGAGCACTCTACCAAGCTCAAGGGAACTACGCCCAGGCCCTGCCCCTCTATCAGCGTAGTTTAGCAATTCGAGAAAAAGCTCTGGGCCCGGATCATCCCGATGTCGCTTATAGTCTCAACAATTTGGCAGCACTCTACCAAGCTCAAGGGAACTACGCCCAGGCCCTGCCCCTCTATCAACGTAGTTTAACCATTTGGGAAAAAGCTCTGGGCCCGGATCACCTCAATGTCGCTTATAGTCTCAACAATTTGGCAGGACTATACCAAGATCAAAATAACTACCCCCAGGCCCTGCCCCTCCACCAACGTAGTTTAGCCATTCGACAAAAAGCTCTCGGCCCGGATCACCCCGATGTAGCCATCAGCCTCCATAATTTGGCAGCACTCTACCAAGCTCAAGGGAACTACGCCCAGGCCCTGCCCCTCTATCAACGAAGTTTAGCGATTCGGGAAAAAGCTCTCGGCCCCGATCACCCCGATGTAGCCCAAAGCCTCAATAATTTGGCAGCACTCTACCATGCTCAAGGGAACTACGCCCAGGCCCTGCCCCTCTACCAACGTGGTTTAGCAATTCGAGAAAAAGCTCTGGGCCCGGATCACCCTGATGTAGCTAATAGCCTCATTAGTTTGGCAGTAGTATACAAAGATCAAGGGAACTATGCCCAGGCCTTGCCCCTCAATCAACGTAGTTTAGCCATTCGAGAAAAAGCTCTCGGCCCCGATCACCCGTATGTAGCCTCCAGCCTCAACAGTTTGGCAGGAATATACCAAGATCAAGGGAACTACGCCCAGTCCGTGCCCCTTTATCAACGTAGTTTAGCCATTCGAGAAAAAGCTCTCGGCCCCGATCACCCTGATGTAGCTACTAGCCTCAACAATTTGGCAGTAATATACAAAGATCAAGGGAACTATGCCCAGGCCCTGCCCCTCTATCAACGTAGTTTAGCCATATTGGAAAAAGCTCAGAGCCCCAATGACCCCATTCTGGCCGCCAGCCTCAACAATTTGGCCATTTTATACTGGGCTAACAATACCACAACCCAAAGCCTCCCCCTCTTCAACCGAGCCTTGAATATTGAAGAAACAAATCTGGCGCAAAACTTAGTCATTGGCTCCGAAGAATACAAACGCAATTACTTAAAAACATTTACAGAGTCAACTAATGGGGCTTTGACTTACCACCTCCAGGCCATGCCGAGTTCCCCTGAAGCAGCCCAACAGGCCCTAACAACAATTCTCCGCCGCAAAGGACGGGTCTTAGATGTGCTCAGTAACGCCAGCCTCAGCCTTCGCCGCAACTTATCCCCCGCCGCTGCCCAACTCTTAGATGACTTGAGTGCGATTCGGACGCAAATTGCCCAAATTACATTTGCCACGGATTTGAAGCCCGGACAAATTGCAACGCTAAAAAACCTACAAGCGAATGCCGACAAAATTGAAACTGAACTCAGCCAGCGCAGTGCCACTTTTCAAGCCGTAACTCAACCTGTAACTATTGCCGCACTCCAACAGAAAATTCCAGCCGATGCTGCCCTGATTGAGTTTATGCAATACCAGCCCTTTAACCCGAAAATAGGTCAATTCCAGGCCCCGCGCTATGCTGCCTATATTCTGTTGCCCCAAGGAAACGTACATTGGGTAGATTTAGGTGAGGCCGCCAGACTGGAAGTGCAACTCAAAGAATTCATGAACAAAATCAGCGATCCCCGCTTGCCCAGTGGTGCCGTCAAGCCCGTTGCCCGCCAAACCGATGCCCTCCTCCTTGAACCCATCCGGGCTAAATTGGGAACTCAGGTGAAGCATTTACTCATTGCTCCTGATGCCGAACTCAACTTAATTCCGTTTGCCGCTCTCGTCGATGCTCAAAATCGCTATTTAATTGAAACCTATCAAATTACCTATCTCACCTCTGGTCGAGACTTACTCCGCCCCGGTACCCCTAGCTCGAACCCGCCCCTGATTTTTGCCAATATTGACTATGACCGACCTGGGGTGCCCAGCAGCACTCCCACTCTCCTTGCCCAAGGATCATCATCAGCCAGTGGAACGAGAGGTGTTAACCAAGTCAGTCAAGAGTTAGCAAAACTTACCTTCGGCCGCCTGCCCAACACCGGTCCCGAAGCTGAAGCAATTAAAGCCTTATTACCCGCCGCCAAAATTTTTACAGGTGCCACAGCCACTGAAAATCAACTTAAAGCCAGCGTTCAGCCCCTTGTCTTGCACTTGGCGACACACGGATTCTTTCAGAGCAATGCCGTCCGCAAACCTACCAATGTTGGAGATAGAGCCATTCGAGGAGTTGAGGGAGAAATTTCTGGCTTACCTGTAGAAAATCCCTTGTTGCGGTCGGGTCTTTGGCTGGCGGGAGGTAATGTTCGTCAAAGCGGTAAGGAAGATGGCATCTTAACAGCACTAGAAGTTTCGGGCTTAGATTTGCAGGGAACTCAGCTAGTTGTCCTCTCGGCTTGTCAATCGGGGTTGGGGGATGTGCCGACTGGAGAAGGTGTGTATGGCTTGCGGCGGGCGTTTGTCTTAGCCGGTGCAGAAAGTCAACTCAGCTCCCTGTGGATTGTAGGTGATGCTGGAACCAAGGAGTTGATGATCAAGTATTACGAAAATTTGCTGAGGGGACAAGGACGGGGGGAGGCATTGCGGCAGGCACAGTTGAGCTTTGTAAAGGGTACACAGTACAACAACACCTACTATTGGGCAGCATTTATCCCAACTGGGGAGTGGGGGCCGATGAGGTTTTCTGGCAATCGCCCTCGGTAGTATTCTGACAACACTATAGTTCCGTCCCTAGGATCATTCCCAATGACTATTGCTCAAACCTATACCCTCAGCCATGACCAGGCCCATTTAGAAGTTGTCCCAGGCCGGGGCGGCATCATTACCCGTTGGCAGGTGTCGGGGCAGGATTTACTTTACTTAGACCAAGAACGGTTTGCAGATCCGAATTTAAGTGTCCGGGGCGGCATCCCAATTCTGTTTCCGATTTGTGGCAACTTACCGGAGAACACATTTCACCATCAGGGACAGGTTTACTCCCTCAAGCAGCATGGGTTTGCCCGTGACCAGGCCTGGGATGTCAACCAACCAACCTCCAACAGCCTGACCCTCAGCCTCAGCCATAATCCAACTACCCTCAGCCAGTACCCCTTTCCCTTTAGCTTGGAATTGACCTATACCCTCACGGCCACCAGCCTGACCCTCGCGACCACCCTCCACAATCCTGGCCCCACCGACTTACCCTTTAGTTTCGGCTTTCATCCCTATTTTCAAATTGCCAATAAGTCAGCCGTAGAACTCGTCATTCCCGCTACCACCGTCACGGATCAAAAAGCACAAATCACAACCCCCTTTGACGGCAGATTTGACTGGACGGCCCCAGAGTTAGATTTAGCCTTTCGCCCCTTGGCGCAAACTCAGGCCCAGGTGATCAATGCTGCGACCGGAACAACCCTCACCCTTGATTTTTCCGAAGATTATTCGACTTTAGTATTTTGGACAATTGTTGGCAAAGATTATGTCTGTGTTGAACCCTGGACAGCCCCTCGCAATGCCTTAAATACGGGGGAAGATTTATTAACGATTCCGACCGGCGGGGCCTGGCAAGCGGAATTTAAGCTAACAGCTACTCCTACCTCCTAAAAGTTTATTCATAGCTACAAGTAATTTCGCCAATGCGTTGATTGAATCGGAGATTTTCGCTGTAGTCCACAGGCACATCAATAATGGTGGGGACATCCTGTTCGAGGGCTGTTTTGAGGATCGGAATAAAGTCCAAAGCCGACTCGACTCGGTATCCTTTCAGTCCCATACTTTCGGCCAACTTGACAAAATCTGGATTACCAAACTTGATAAATGCCGACTCGCCAAAATAGCGATGTTGCTTCCACTCAATCAAGCCATAGCCGCCATCATTAAAAATAATTGTGGTGAAGTTTGTCCCTTCCCGGAGAGCGGTCTCAAGCTCCTGAAAATTCATCATGAAACCCCCATCGCCAGTCACCGCGACAATGTGCCGATCGGGATGAACTAACTTAGCGGCTAAGGCCCCTGGAACCGCAATGCCCATGGCCGCAAAACCGTTAGAAATCAGGCAAGTATTCGGGCGTTGGCAGTGGTAGTGGCGGGCCATCCACATTTTATGGGCCCCAACATCGGAAATGACAATATCATCTGGCCCCATGACTTGGCGCAGATCATAAATCAGTTTTTGGGGTTTAATCGGAAAACCGTCATCACGGGCATATTGCATATAGTCAGCCACAATGTCTTGCCGCAAATGCAGGGCGTAAGGGGTGGGTTTATCGTGACGGTCTGCCCGTTTGAGAATTTCATAGAGTGAGTCGGAAATATCCCCCACGACTTCTGTTTCAGGAATATAGCTGCTGTCAATTTCGGCATGGGTGGTGGCAATGTGAATAATTTTGATGCTCCCATCCGGGTTCCAGCGTTTGGGGGAATATTCAATCAGGTCATAGCCCACCGCAATGACTAAATCGGTATGATCAAACCCACAACTGATATAGTCCCGCTGTTGTAACCCCACTGACCAGAGAGCCAAGGGATGATCGTAGGGAATACCGCCTTTCCCCATAAAGGTATTGGCAACGGGAATATTGAGTTCAGTCGCAAAATGTGTAAGGGCGGCTGAGGCATGGCCCCGAATGACTCCATTCCCAATCAGAACAATTGGATTTTGGGCTTGGTTAATGAGTTCGGCGGCGGCCTGAACTGCTTGATAGGAGGCATAGGTTTTTTCGTGATCGGTCGTCCTCAGGGGGTTACCAATCGCTTCCATAGCCGCAATATTTTCGGGTAAATCAATGTGGACGGCTCCCGGTTTCTCGGCCTGGGCCAACTTAAAACCACGGCGGACAATTTCGGGGGTAATGCTGGGGCGGACAATTTGAGCATTCCACTTGGTGACAGGCGCAAACATGGCCACAAGGTCTAGGTATTGGTGGGATTCAATGTGCATCCGGTCGGTTCCCACTTGTCCGGTGATGGCGACTAAGGGCGCACCATCCAAATTGGCATCAGCCACTCCGGTCATTAAGTTGGTTGCCCCAGGCCCCAAGGTAGATAAACAAACCCCCGCCTTTCCGGTTAATCGCCCATAAACATCGGCCATAAAGGCGGCCCCTTGTTCGTGGCGGGTGGTGATGAATTTTATCGAAGACTGGCGCAGGGCCTGGAGGACATCAAGATTTTCTTCACCGGGCAGGCCAAAAATATACTCTACCCCTTCGTTTTCCAGGCATTTAACTAAAAGTTCCGCGGTATTCATGTCGTGTCACACCAATGATTTAAGTCAGGCAGGCCAGAAGTTATCCCAGGCCAGGAAATTAGCCATATGCTTGCGAACAGGGGCCGAGATACAAAAATTTAGAAAACCCAACCTGTATCCGGTGTTAATTGTTTATCAATAACTTGTCTGAATCAATGGCCAATGAATTAAAAACCCTCACACCCGCTAATTCCTACTCTACTCTTGGATTTAGGGGGATGCCAAAATTTAAGAGAATTCTTCCAAAATCCATTCACTGGTTCGGTCGCCCAAATCTAAGGGAATACTGACGGCTTTACCAAGGCGAGGTTTTTCGCGGGTGCGTTCAATAAAGGTCAAAACCTGATCCACACAGCCCCAGGCCTGGAGATATTGGACAATGGCATTCAGATGTTGCCGATATTCAAGTTCATTACTGGGAAACGAGGCCTGTTCGAGGTAGCGCCACATAACTTGCAGAAAAATCTTACCTTGAGTCCGCCGTAGTTGCAGATCATAGGAACGCCCCCATTTATCTAGGAGCTTTTGGTGTAACTCAGCCCCGGTCATGGTTTCCCGCATCGCTATTACAGCCGTCACATCTCTCCTGCTTTATTTTGACCCACGGGTACTGGAGATTCACTGATTGTTAATTAAGGATGTGGTCAATGGGGTATTGCTTAAGGAGGTTTGCCCAGGCCTGGGGAGGAGCCACACCAACAGCAGCATTCCCACCACCGCACTCAGGGCCGACCCCAACAAAATCCCTAGTTTGGCTGCATCTAAGAGATCTCCAGTTAAAGCTAGCCCAGCAATAAACAGGGACATCGTAAAGCCAATCCCCGCCAAAATCCCACTCGCCCCCAATATCCCCCAGGTCATGTCATCAGGCAACTTGGCCCACCCCAGCAACACCGTCAAGCCGCTGAAGAGGAGAATCCCGACTGGCTTACCCACAGCTAACCCGACAATTAAGGCCATCACAATAGACTCTCTAAAGCCCGCCCCTTGAATTGGAATCCCCGCATTGGCCAGGGCAAACACAGGCATAATCCCAAAGCCAACCCAAGGATGGAGGGCCGCTTCTAAACGTTCAACGGGAGAGGTAGATTCCTGGGCGGCCACGGTAACAGACTCCACAAGGGCCTGGCGTTCATCTCCCAACAGTCCACTATTTCCCTGGAGAACATCCCCTAACTTTTGGACAAACTCCGCCAATAGTCCCTGACTGATCCAGGCCTGGGCCGGTGTAATCAATCCCAAAATAACCCCGGCAATCGTGGCATGGACACCCGACTCATGAAAGCCAAACCACACCCCCAGACCCAGCAGGACATAAAGGGGCAAACTCCGCACACCAATTTGTAATAACAACCCGATCAAGCCAATTCCGCCAAACCCCCAGGCCAAGGCATTCAAGTGCAGTTCATCGGTGTAGCCAATCGCAATCACCAAAATAGCCCCAATATCATCAATTATTGCCAGGGTCAGGAGTAAAATTCGGAGACTTTTCGGTACTCGGGTTCCCAAAATGGCTAAACAACCCACCACAAAAGCAATGTCAGTGGCCATTGGGATCCCCCAACCCCGTTGTCCGGCCTCCCCCCATTGCAGAAGAAGGAAGAAGGCCGCTGGGATCACCATGCCCCCCAACGCCGCTACCAGAGGAATAATTGCTGCCCGTAGGTTTTTAAGTTCCCCCAAAACAATTTCCCGCTTCACCTCCAGGCCAATGACAAAGAAAAAGACGGCCATCAGTCCATCATTGATCCAATGTTGGAGGGAATAATTCATCTGCCAGGAGCCAACAGAAAGACTCAGGGGAGTTTGCCAAAAGCGCAAATAGGAGTCAGAAAAGCTCGAATTTGCCAAGATTAAAGCAACAACCGTCACCAAAAGCAGAACGATGCCACTCGCAGACTCAACGTGCAGAAAGCGGGAGAAAGGCTCAATCAGGCGATCCACGGGTTCAATCGGCAAGCGTGGCTCCGGCAACAGGGTTTGCTGATCCTTGTCCTGGACATTTTCCATTGCCCCTGTCCTCAGTGCGGGTAAAATTAGTGCTTAAATCCTAGCAGCCATCACCGACATGGTTATTAAGTTAAAACCTCCCGCAAGCAGCAATTTCACAGGTTAAATGCCAACCTGGCTCGCCAGGGGGAACGGGATGTTGCCTCAATTTACACAGAAATCATCAAAGCTAAAAAAAGGTTCAGGACTTAGCCTAAAGGTATGGCCAGTTCCATGCTTAGTCATAGTCTCAACACCATTTTACTTTGCTAAGTAAGTTTTGCCTCCTTCTCAGACCCTTACTCTGGTGACTGCTATGGATATTTATCGCCCTGAATCTGCTCCCTCAACACCGGAAATGATGGCGGAACTCAAACGCTTACAAACCCTAATTGAAAGTGCCATCGCCGATGGTTCTCTCTCTGCTGACGAGATGGCCCGCATTAAACAGCAAATTGCTGCGGATGGCCAAGTGACCTTTCAAGAACTAGAACTCTACCGGCAGTTAGTTTTAGACAAAATTACCCAAGGGGATCTGGCACGGGACTTTGACCCCTAACCCAGGAGACTACCGATGAATCAAGCTCGGCTGGGGCGCAGACGTTGTTGCAATTCTGATTTGAGGCGGCCCAAGATTTCGGACTGATCCAGTGACGCGAGAATGTCCCGCACGACTGTCTTTGGCCCAGCGACTCCCCAAGATGCCCCATTGGCTAGGTATTCCTTACTCACCTGCCCAATCGTGTAGGAGGAAAAGCCAGCTATCCCGGCCTGGGTAATCGCTACCGAAACATAGGGAACTAAGGACGCGCCGCCAGTAGCCGGGGCCGCCAAGCCTAAGATTCCCTTTAAGGAACTCAAGCCGAGATTAGCTAACATTTCACTGGCACTGATTCCCCCCATGGTCAAGGCGATTTTTTGCAAGAGTTGGGTCGCTCCTTCCCGAGTCATTTCCAGGCCGTAGAGTTTTGCCAAGGCTTGAATCATCGTCAGATCAATCACCAGGCTACTGACAATATCCACCATTGTGATCGGGTTGAGAGCAATCGCAAGAGCTTTGGCTGTCGCACTTTTCCAGATGAGTTGATTGGCCTGGCTGTCCCGGATGGCCATTTTTCGTTCGGTAATTTGCTCATTGACCCCATCGGCAAACAAGAGTGTATTCAAAGCTACCAGGGCTTTGCCTTCTTCCTGAAGCACTTGCAAAATCTTTAATTTCAAATCTTCAATTTGTGGTGGACCAGGGGTTAGCTCAGCCGTGATCCGCCCATCAGCATGATTGACCAATTTGGGAACGAGGGGAGCCGCTGCCACCATGACAATTTCATTGGGGGTCAGAATTTCCTTCACCCGATCATCCCGAATTTTGGCATAAATGGCCTGGCGATCGGCCTCTGGGTACTGATCCACTTTGTTAAACACTAAGAGGATCGGCTTGCTGGCTTGGCGTAATTCCCACAAGGCCTGGTGCTCCAGCTTCGTCATATCCCCAGAAATGACAAATAAAATTAAGTCTGCTTGCTGAGCCACCCCTTGAGCTAGGGCTTGGCGCGCTTCCCCACCCACTTCATCCAGGCCAGGTGTATCAATCAATTCCACCCGCGACTGCCCCAGGCCGGGTAACACCACTCGAGAACTACCGGATGCTCCCCCCGCCGATGTTGCCCAGACCGCCCGGGAACTAGTTTGCGTCACCCCATGAATTGGCCCCGTCGCAAAACAATCTTGTCCCAGTAGGGCATTGAGCAAGGAAGACTTACCCCGTCCCACCAGCCCAAATACGGCAATATGCACGACCCCTTCTTGGAGCTTGGTGAGCATCTCTTCCAAACTGTTAAGTGTTTCGGCTAGTGCTGCGGCTTCCTGGGGGGCTAAATCCAACCGCTCTAGAAGATGATGCAGAGAAGACTGGGCCTGGTGATAGTTTAAGTCGGCCTGGTACTGTTCAAGTTCTTGGAGAGCTTGCTCCAAATCCAAATCATGATCCTGTGAAGAGCCATCCTTACCAGCCTCAACCATGTTGTTCATCTGCTCTTAATCTAATTATCTAAAGCTTTATCTCTTAGGATACGACCATGATTTCTTGACCTTCCCCTATGCTGCGGGGCGGATATCATCAACTGCTGCTGCAAAATTCATTAGAGGGGTTGACGATGATTGGCTCGTGTCTTAGTATATTAGGTGATGGTGTATTAATGATAACTCAAGCTATATCTCTAGCCTGAAAATACACTACTTTTGCATCAGGATGAGGCAGAATCAGTAATCTATTCTGTATCTCCTAATAACCGAGTGAGTGAGGAGTAAATTAATCGTGAACAAGAATTATCTATTGGCAGGTAGCTTGAGCCTTTTAGGGGTAATTGGTGGCTTAAATCCTGCCCAAGCTGTAACAGATTCCCTAAGCAATGCTACTTCTGAAGCTGCTCAAGTTTCTACAGCTAAATTTGATGCCCTACTGGCTGCTCAACCCAATGATGTGGCTCCGGCTCCTGTTTCTTTGCCTGCTGCGACCCCAACTGTTGCTGATAACTCCAACGTCACCTCCGTCAGTCAGTTGATGTCCGTAGAAGACTCCATGGGGCAGGTGACTTCTGTCTCCCAATTGTCTGATGTCCGTCCAACCGACTGGGCTTACCAAGCTTTGGCTTCCTTGGTTGAGAAGTACGGCTGTATTGCCGGTTATCCTGATGGAACGTTCCGGGGGAATCGGGCTGCCACTCGTTATGAAATGGCTGCGGCTTTGAATGCTTGCTTGGATGTGATTAGCGATCGGTTTGCCACCAAAGAAGACTTGGCTGCTCTTCGCAAATTGATGGACGAGTTTGCGGCTGAATTAGCCACACTTCGGGGTCGGGTTGATAATTTAGAAGCTCGTACTGCTGCCTTAGAAGCTACCCAATTCTCTACCACCACTAAACTTTCTGGATTGGTGACCATTTCGGGTCAATACGGCGGCGCTACCTCTGGTCCTGTCAATAATGCCATCAATCCAAACGGACCCATTGGCTCCTTGAACCCAACTGTTATTGCTGGCGTTCTTCTTAGCTTAAACACTAGCTTTACGGGTTCTGACTTATTGGAAACAACATTGAGCACTGGTAATGGTGGTCTTGATGCAATCAGCCAGTACAACATTGGTGCAAACAGTAACTTGGCCTCTGGTGGTCCCCTTAATACTCAATCCTACTTCAACCCTGGCCAATACTATTGGGCTGGCTTTGGACCAACTGTTGGTCTGTATCGATTAGCCTACACCTTTAAGCCAGTTGAGGATGTCAGCGTGACTGCTGCAGCCCAATTTTATCCCAGTGATATCATTGATACTAATAGCTGGGCTAACTCTCCTGCTAAGGACTTCGGCAGCTACTTCTTCATCAATAACCCCTTCATTGTTCCCTACGCCATGAACTTTTTGGGTGGGGCTGGTGCTGCGATTCAGTGGAACCCGGGTGAAGGTGGCTTTACCGTTCGCGCCCTCTATGCTGCTGCTAACGCTGGTCTTGCCAATCCTAACGCTGCGGCCTTTAATACAAGTGGTGGTTTTGGCGGTGATCCTTATCAAGCCTCTGTTGAATTTGAGTACGCTGGAAACATTAACAGTGATGGTTCCAACAACTATGTTGTGAAAGCTCAATACACCAACTCTCGCACCTTTGGTGTTCCTGCCAATGCCGGTGGTATCAACTTTGAAGTCAACTTAGGTCAGTTTGGCATCTTTGGTCGGGGAGGTATTGCCGGAATTAGCGATGCCGCTGTTACCCCTCTCCCTGGTTCTCAAATTGGCGGTGTAATTATTGATCCGGCTTCTGGTAGTCTAACCGTTGGAACCTTTATGGCTGGTATTGGCTATAAAGACCTCTTTATTCCTGGCTCTACCTTGGCTGTGGCTGCTGGTTCTCCATTCATTAATGGTGGCGGTTCACAACAAGTTAATGTTGAAGGATTTTATCGCTTCCCTGTTAGCGACAATATCAGCATTACACCAATCATCTCTGCGATTATCAACCCGAATACAAGTGGTGGTGCTGGCTTCAACTCTAACCCTGCCATTGTTCAAGGTGTGGTTCGGACAACCTTCAGCTTCTAAGACTCTTGTCTCTTAAGTTGATAATCTAAGGGAGTGTCTCACAAATCCGAGGCACTCTCTTTGTTTTATGAAGCAATCCTTAATCAAACAACTTGTATCCCAGGCCCTGATGTTGGCTTGTCTCGGGGGGCTTTTCTATTTTCTCTGGGACAACCTTAGCTTCAATTTGCAGCGGTTAAATCTGACCCCAGGATTTGGCTTTCTGAATTTCCAGGCCAGCTTTTCAATTGGGGAAAGTATCATCAGCTATCGTCCAACCCAAAGTTACTGGCGGGCATTGTTGGTTGGCTTATTAAACTCCCTACGGGTGATTGGAGCCAGCTTAATTTTAGCGACAGTGATTGGTTTAGCCGTTGGCATTGGCCGATTGGCCCAAAATTGGCTGATCCGCCAGTTAGCGTTCATTTATATAGAAATTCTTCGTAATACACCGTTGTTGCTGCAATTATTTTTTTGGTACTTTGCAATTTTTCTGAGCCAGAGTAATACTCGGAGTAGTGGGGGGATTGTTACGATTAGCCAGCAAGGATTGGGGTTGCCCTTTGGCGTTATCCTATCACCGGAATTTTCGGCGTTGTGGCTGGGCTTGGCGGTCTATACGAGTACGTTTATTGCGGAAATTGTCCGGGGGGGAATTCAAAGTGTGCCTAAAGGTCAGTGGGAAGCTGCCCATTCCTTGGGGGTGCCGGGCGTTATCACCCTCTGGTTGGTGATTATTCCCCAGGCCATGCGGGCAATTATTCCCCCTCTTGGCAATCAATATCTCAATTTAGCCAAAAATTCTAGCTTGGCCATCGCCGTGGGCTATCCCGATCTCTATGCTGTCGCTTCCACAACTTATAACCAAACGGGGCGAGCCTTGGAGGTGATGGCGTTAATTATGGCTAGTTACTTGAGCTTGAGTTTAATTATTTCAGCAGTAGTTAACTATCTCAATCGCCGGATGCAGTTGGTAAGCCACTGATGCCATCGCCGCTATTGTCTCGATCAACTTCTCCCCAGGCCTGGCTGCGTAAGAATTTGTTTGCCACTGGGTTGGATACAAGCTTGACTCTTGTTGTGGCTATTGGCATCCTTTGGGGAGGGTGGCAGTTACTAGACTGGCTATTGTTCCAGGCCCAGTGGCAGGTCATTGGGCAAAATTGGCTCCGATTTTTAATTGGGCGGTATCCCCTCGACCAGGCCTGGCGGATTGGTTTGTTGCTTGTTCTGGGGCTATGCCTCTGGGGAATTGGCCAATATTTCCGGCATGTTAACCGCTGGGCGGGTATCCTAATTGGATTTGGCCTGGCTGGCTGGCTGATTGCCGGGGGCCTGGGCTTAACGGTTGTGCCGACTAATCTTTGGACAGGGCTGCTTTTAACGTTGATCGTCGCGGTCGCGAGTATTGTTTTGGCATTTCCCCTCGGAATTGTCTTGGCAGTGGGGCGGCAAAGTTCTTTACCAGTATGGCGATATGGGGCCACGGTTTATATCGAGTTGGTGCGGGGGTTGCCCTTGATTGGGATTTTATTCATGGCCCAAGTGATGTTACCGCTTGTACTACCGGGAGCTTGGCAGTTGGATCGGCTCTTACGGGCAGTGGCGGGCCTGGTGCTTTTTAATGCGGCCTACTTGGCTGAGAATATTCGCGGGGGGTGGCAGGCGATTCCGCGGGGGCAATTTGAAGCAGCGGCGGCATTGGGTTTGAACCCCAGTCTAGTGATTGGTTTGGTGATCTTGCCCCAGGCCTTGCGAATTAGTGTGCCTGCCATTGCCGGACAGTTTATTGCGCTCCTGAAAGACACGGCCCTCTTATCCTTATTTGCCCTTCTGGAATTGACGGGGATTGCCCGAGCGATTTTGGCTCAACCCAATTATCTAGGGCGATATGGGGAAGTCTATCTATTTATTGGTTTTCTATATTGGCTGTTTTGTTTTGGGTTGTCTTGGTTGAGTCGCCACTTGGAGCAGACTGGAAAATAAGAAAATGCTGGGGTTTTACTAATGGGGAGATTTACAGTAGCTTGAAGAATAGAAACATTTAAATGCGTACTTAGTTTTCTATGAATATCCAGGCCCCCACAACTGCTGTGCTGAATTGGTCAGGTGACTTAATTGCCTTTGGATTTTTTACCGAGTCGGATGCGGTAGTTTGGCCAGCAGAGTTAGCTGAGTTACCCCAGGCCTGGGATGGCATCTTACCTGAGCTAATCCATGACGCAAAATTTCAAGGCAAAGCGGGAACTTCATTGACGGTCAGGCTCAGTCCTAAATCTCCAGTTAAAAAAATCATGCTCGTTGGCCTGGGGGCAGCTTCTGACTTCACCTTAGAGACGCTTCGCCGGGCTGCTGCTACGGTTGTTAAATCTGCTCGTAAAGATCACGACAAAACTGTCGGCCTGTACGTTCCTATCTATGACAACGATCCCACCCAGGCCTTGGCCGAAGGGATTCACTTAGGACTCCATCAGGATCTCCGGTTTAAGTCTGATCCTGAAGCTAAAGAAAATCTTGCTTTTCCAGAATCCATTGACCTCCTCGGGCCTGGAGTCGTTCAAGAGGCCTTACCCATTGCGGCGATTCGGGCTGAGGGGGTGATCCTAGCGCGGGAGTTAGTCAATGCCCCGGCCAATGTGATCACCCCTGTGACCTTAGCCGAAAAAGCCCAGGCCATTGCCAGCACCTATGGTTTAGAGTCAGAAATTTTAGAACAAGCGGATTGCGAAGCCTTGGGCATGGGAGCTTACCTTGGAGTGGCCCAGGCCTCGGATTTACCGCCAAAATTTATCCATCTCACCTACAGACCCCAGGGAACAGCCACTCGAAAACTAGCGATTATTGGCAAAGGCCTGACTTTTGATTCTGGTGGTCTAAACCTGAAAGTTTCCGGGAGTGGTATCGAAACCATGAAAATGGACATGGCTGGATCCGCAGCAGTTTTAGGCGCGGCCCAAGTGATTGCCCAACTCAAACCCAGTGCCGAAGTTCACTTTATTGTTGCCGCGACCGAAAACATGATCAGTGGCAAGGCGATGCACCCCGGCGATATTCTCACAGCCGCCAACGGCAAAACCATCGAAATTAATAACACCGATGCGGAAGGGCGGTTAACCTTAGCCGATGCCCTGATCTTTGCCGAAAAGTTGGGTGTAGACGCGATTGTGGATTTAGCCACCCTGACCGGAGCTTGTATTGTTGCCTTGGGCGAAAGTATTGCTGGATTATGGGCGACAGATCAACCGCTTGCGGATCATCTCTTAACCGCAGCAAATCAGGCGGGGGAAAAGTTCTGGCAAATGCCCATGGAAGAAAAATATTTTGAGGGGATGAAATCTCCCATTGCCGATATGAAAAATACAGGGCCCCGGGCCGGGGGATCGATTACCGCGGCTCTCTTTTTGAAACAATTTATCCAATCTACTCCTTGGGCCCATCTAGATATTGCTGGGCCTGTGTGGGTTGAAAAAGAGGATGGCTACCTCAATCCAGGGGGGACAGGGTTTGGCGTGCAGACCTTGGTGAATTGGGTCTTGGCGAGTTAGTCCCGTCTAGGGTAAGAGCATTCCATAACTTGGCAGATTTTGATGGTTAGTACATCCAAACTTCGGGCTGGCTTGGGTTTAGCTGTTTTTACCCTGGTTTTGATTGTGGGGTTCCAATGGCCCTGTTGGGGAATTATTAGTGCCACAGGCCAAAGCCCAACCCGGAAACCATTGCCCTTGAACCAATACACGGGTGTTGTTTATCTTGACCCTGTGGCCTGTAGTGGTTCGCTCCTCAAAGGTGGGATGTATGTTTTGACCGCAGCCCATTGTTTAAACGAGGGTCGCACCAGCCCAGACGAAAATGTGACCGTTGTTTTTAAGCTGCCTGGCTCTGTTGAGAAAATTCCTGTTGGCCTGCATATCGTTCATCCGGGCTGGACGGGCTATACATCGGAAGTTGGTCATGATATTGCCCTGCTCAAGTTAAAACGGCTTGCTCCCCCTGATGCTGAACAGTATGAACTTTACCGGCGCAAAGATGAAGTTGGGCAAGTCTTCACAAAAGTGGGCTACGGCTATCTGGGCACAGGGTCTCAGGGCCAAGATGATTCATCTAATACTGCAATTCGTCGCTATGCTGGGCAAAATCGCTATGAAGCCGTGATTGATATTCTCAGGAACTCAACCGAATCAGACTTTTCGGAATTAGTGTTGGGGAGTCAGCTCCTGTTTGACTTTGATAGTGGTCGTTCAACCCATGATGCCCTGGGTCGGCATTTCCCAAAACTGGCAGATGCAGGCCTGGGTGAGATGGAAATTGGCACAGGCAATGGCGATTCGGCTGGCCCATCGTTTATTGGGGGCAAAATCGCTGGAATCAGTTCTTGGGGCTACAGTGATCGGGGCTTTTTTAAGGGGAATATTGCCGATATTGACAGCATTGATAACAACGGCAGCTTTGGTGAAATTTTTGGCGATACCCGGGTTTCCTTTTATATTCCCTGGCTTGATAAAATCATGGCTACCTATTAACTGCGCTGACTCAGGTCGGTTCTTAAGATCTTGCATGGCTTAAACAGAACTGGGGTAGTTAAGGCATTAGGAATTGATCAAACGTTCTTGTTGGTGCAGCATCTCCTATGAACTTAGCGGATTGTTATCGAGTTTTAGGTCTGCCTCCCTATGCCACCCTGACCCAAGTCAAGCAAAGTTATCGGCGTTTAGCCCGGCAGTACCACCCGGATAGCAATCAGGCACAGTCCCAGGATTACTTTATCCAAATTCACCAGGCCTACCAAACCCTCCGCCAAGTCTTACCCCCGGACAGAAAAGTGGCCCCCCCACCCAAACCTGTCCAATCGGCCCCAACCCCAATCCGCCTAGAGGTGAAACAACCCGATGCCCCCTATCGGACTCCTCAAGCCAGTTCTCCAGTGCATCAAGCCCCACGCCCGCAGGAAAAGACTCCGGACACCCCCTCCCAAGCCCCACAGGCCCCAAAAACTACCGTTGTGCCATCTTCCCCAGGCCCAGTTCCCCAACGTCGCCCCTCTAAACCCTATTCCCCGGTTAATCCCCAACCCTTCCCCATCCCTACCCCACAAGCAACCACTGCCCCAACCCAGGCCCCTGATGATCGCTCTAAATTGCCAACGTTGCCTAAAATTCCTGTGTCATCTCCCCCCACTGCTGATCGGGTTTCCCTAACGCCCTTTGAGCAACAACTAAAAAGACGCTCCTATCAGCAACTCCAAGAACTTCTCCGCTATCGGCGCTTTGAACGAGCTACTATCTTGACAGAAGGATTACGCCAAGCCCTCCCGACTGATCCAGAGGTGAAACAATGGCAAGGGATTACCTATCACTGCTGGGCCCGAGAGTTAATCAAACAAGGACAATCCGCCCAGGCCTGTTATTATCTCAACCAAGCTCGACAGGCAGATCCCCACAACCCGGCCCTTGCCCAGGCCATTGATCAAGATTTAAGCCAACTGGAACGCCGCTTTCCCAAACGTCAACTGGTGGCCATCTAAGTCGGTTGTCTGGTCAATCTAGAGAATATTGTTCTCTTAATTTTTTTGTCATTGTTAAGTACTGCTCCAGGCCTGGCCAATCTCCAGCGGCAATTTTCTCAACTAGTGCCGTTAATTCCTGTTGATAAATCCTTAAACAGAATAATAACTCCGCCTGATTAAATTCCGCCATCATCCGTCCCAATTCTGGATTCCCGCCCCCCACCCGGCTTGTATCGCGAAATCCCGAACTGGCCAAGGCCTGGGCTAATTGGGCTAATTCTGGTTCTTGACCACCGGCTCCAATCAAGGCGGCACTGACCATCACGGGTAAATGGGAAATCCAGGCTACGGCTCGGTCATGGGCTTCAGGAGAGCAGAGATAACGCGTCGCACCGAGGGCATCCACAAGCTGACTTAGTAGTGCCAAGGCTTCGGGATCTGTTTCTGGGATGGGGGTCAAGACATAGGGACGTTGATCAAAGAGATGTTCTTGAGCAGCTAAAACCCCAGATGCAGCGGTTCCGGCCATGGGATGTCCACCGATAAAGCGTGGCCAAACGTGGGTCAGGGTTTGACAAATGGCCCCCTTGACAGAGCCAACATCCGTGAGGATGGCCTGGGGGTGTAAGACGGGTTGAATCTGTTGCGCCACTGAAACCATCTGCCCCAAAGGTGGACAGAGAAAAACAAGATCACAGGTGCTTAAAATTCTTGGATCGGGGCTGGCCTGGTTGACGATGCCGCGTTCTCGGGCCACTTCACAGGTCTTCTTTTGCCGACTGAGTCCAAAAACCTCATGCCCCAGGCCCCGTAAATCTAACCCCAAAGATCCGCCAATCAGACCCAAGCCAACAATCCCAATTTGCATCGGTTTCTTCCAAGTCTCAATATAGTCACCCAAGTTATAGCGTTACCCAGATGGGCGATCTGTCGGTGTTTGGAGAGCAGAATCTAACTAGACAAGGATGGATGCTCAATACTGCCGATATTTCTACTCTGGCGCAACGCTCTAGATAAAGTCAAAGGTAAAGGTATATCTATGGATTGTCGCCCTACGGATTTTTGCTGTTATACTTCATAGCGATAATGACATCTGTCATTTTTTAGTAGGAGTTTTTAAGGATGTTACACCGTTTAAGCCGTTGGTTCTTATTGCTATCGTTGCCCGTCGGCATTTTGACTACAACACTACCTGCCCGGTCTGCCCAAAATCTTTCCTTGGTTTATGGCCCCTTTCAACGCTCAGTACCGATGTCAGAAGTTAGCTCTTTTGCCGAAACTGGCCAGGCCACGGGACGGTTACAAGCTCTGTTGCGCTTAGTCCCCAAAAATGAGCAAGAGGAACTACTTAAAGCTCTGCGCCTGAAACTTCCCATTGGCGTTGTCCAAGTCAATAAACTCCTGAACTCTCCCATTGGCAAACAAGTGGTTGAAAAAGTCTCTCCGGTCATTTTACGGCGGGATAAAGCAGGTACTTTTGCTATCAGTGGTGCGTTACTGACTGCGGCTGGTTCTAAAGATGGGTTGGGTCTGCTCAGCTTTTTGGAGTCCTATCCTGCCGAAACTATTGAAGTTGATCTGCGGGGAATCTCCAAACTCTTTAGTCAGACGGAGGGCCTGGGTGCGCTTTTAGGTGGGGCCTTAGGTCGTTAATCTAAGTATAGGTTTGCATTTCCGCCTAGGAATTTTGTTCGGGTTGCTCCAATCGTAAGCGGACAGAGTCTCCATGGGCAGGAAGTCCTTCGGCCTCGGCTAGTGTCATGATAGCTGGGGCCATTTTAATTAAGGCATTGGCTGAATATTCAATTAAGCTTGAATGTTTTAAAAACGTTTCTACACTTAAAGGTGATGCGTAACGGGCTGCGCCGGATGTGGGTAAAGTGTGGTTCGGGCCGGCTAAGTAATCGCCCACCGCTTCGGGGGTGGATTTCCCTAGAAAAATAGCTCCCGCATGACGGATTTTATCCAGCAAGTCCCAGGGGGCAGCAATTTGCAGTTCTAAGTGCTCCGGGGCAAATTCATTGGACAACTGAGCCGCCACTTCTAGGGATTCCACAACCCCCACCAGGCCAAAATGGGCGATGGATTTTTCAGTTGGTTCCCGGCGGGGGTGATATTCCAACTGGTGCAGAACTTCGCGAGCGACTTTTTGGGCTAAAGCGGCGTTGGTGGTCAGCAAGATTGAAGCAGCCAAGGGGTCATGCTCGGCCTGGGCCAGCAGATCTGCGGCTAGATGGACAGGATGGGCGGTTTCGTCTGCAATGACTAAAACTTCTGAGGGGCCAGCCAAGGAGTCAATCCCCACAGTGCCAAAGACTAGTTTTTTTGCTAAGGTCACATAAATATTCCCAGGCCCGGTAATTAAATTCACAGGGGCAATTGTTTCTGTTCCGTAAGCCATCGCCGCAATGGCCTGGGCTCCCCCAACCCGATAAATTTCATCCACCCCTGCTTCTTGGGCCGCCACTAAAATCGCCGGATTGATTGTTGTATTGACTCCGGGGGGAGTGACCATAATGATCCGTTTGACCCCTGCCACTTTTGCCGGGATTGCGTTCATCAATACCGTACTGGGATAGGCCGCCCGCCCACCGGGGATATATAAACCCGCCGCATCTACTGGGGTATAACGTTTGCCTAAAACGACTCCCTCGGCAGGAAATTGGATCCAGTTTTTGGGAATCCGTTGTTCATGGAAGGCTTTAATTTGCTGATGGGCAAGGCGGATGGCATCTAGGAGTTCTTTGGAGACCTGTTGATAGGCTGCATCCAATTCGGCACCACTGACCCGCAAGGAATCCACAGTCAATTCAACGTGATCAAATTCGGCGGTGTAATGGATGAGGGCGAGGTCTTTTTGTCGCTGAACCGTTTGGAGAATTTGCTGAACGGTCGCCTCTTTATGAATCACCTGATCATCGTGGATACGATCACAGATGCGCCGCAATTCGGAGCGAATATCTTCAAGGCAGTTCAGGATTCGCAGCATGATCCCCATTGTTTAAGTCAGACCAGCAGTAGCTTTGATCATAGCTCAGACACCCGAAGAGGGGGGAGGCTTGGCCTGGCCAAAGGTGAAAGCAGCCAAACCTTAACAAGCAGTGGCTGGACGAGCTGCCGGGATTGAATCCCAAACTTTACGCCAAGAAGTGAGTACCGTCACCCAATTACTGGCTGGGTTAAAGTAAAAGAAAGAGTTAATTCAGGCAATCTTTCGGGAGGGCGTGATGCGAGAGTCAGTCATTTATTAGGAAACTCTGACAGAGGGAATACAGGAAGGACTGCAAGAGGGAGAGTCTCAAGTGATTTCGCGATTATTTAGGCGGTGGCTGGGTGATCTGCCGATGAATTTAGTCGAAAAAGTATCTACCCTTGCTATTCCTGAGCTTGAGAATTTAGCTGAGGCAATTTTTGATTTTACGCAATTAGAAGATGCCCAGGCCTGGTTAGAGCAACGTCAGTCTTAAGGATTGATTAAGCAAGACAAAACAGATGAGAACTACATTTTAAATTTGTCGTATAGTTCTTCCCTAACTTCACGAGTTTCAATATCTCTTTTGATGCGTTCCAGGAAACCTTTGAAATCTGGGTTTAACTTTGCGAGCTTATTGACAGTCTCCCAGTCAACAAAGTCTTTTGCCTTTGCAGGAAACATGATTTTAGATGAATTAGGATCAGCAATCTCAAGGCGAATCAGGCCAATACCAAAGGCTGTGCAGAGTCTTTTTAACTCATTGAGAAATTCTTCATTAGAGTCAATCAAAGAGGCAACGAGATATCCTTCATTTGCCCATGACGAGTTGGAAACAGCTTGAAAGAAAGACTCTCGTAAGTTGGCATCTGATAACTCTCTTTTGATTTCAAAGGAATATAGTTTAATTGCTGAGTTTGCCATCAAAGTACTCACATTAAATACTTCTTCTCTCCACTCCTGAAATGGGAAGTAACAGCCAACAACATCCGGGTGAATCCACTCGTTAAAGCCTTTTTTAGTTGATCTACTATGATTAATTGTTTTTGAATACACGTTGAGGTGATTATAAACAAAGTAAGCCAGAACTGGGTGTAAATCTTTTTCTAAAAAATCAAGCTTGGACTGTTTTGAAATAATTTCACTCACAAATGTTTTAGTGACACCAGGTTTACTTAGGGCATAACGTTTTGGATTTTCAGAGTGGATGTATATCTCAGAATCTTCACTCCTTAGTAGATAGTGATATAGAGTTGTACTTAGGGTGGCTGTTGGTGTTTTCCCAGAAGAGTTTACAAGTTTGTCATATCCCTTTTCTTCTCCAATTTTCCAAATTTCTGCAGGCGTTAAGGCCGTATCCTCCTCTGATAATACTTTTAGCGCTAACTCTAGAAATGTGAGACTCATGGAAAGCTAATTAATAACTATATTTTTACGGATAAATCTATATTAATGTGATTTATGTAAACTCTTAAGTTGTCCATACATCGCCCAAATCGCCATCGGTCGCAGATACATACAGGCCCGAAAGGTTCCCACAGCCGTAATCGCTTCCGGAGTCCGAAATTGCAGGCCATTGTCATAAATTTGCCGAATCACGGTTTGCGTTAACCGCCAGGCCCCGTCTTCTAAACCCATTTGATACAAGAAAGCAGCCAGGCCATAGTTAATTCCAATCCAAACTTCGAGCGGGTGAGTGGCATTGGGTTTTTCCGGGGAACCATCGGGTAACAGGCCATTGGCCGCCCCAAATTGACCCTCATGGAACTTCAAAAAACAGACATCATAAACGGTTTTTAAGGCCGACTCAGCACATTCAATCGGGACAACATCCGGTAAATTGAGTAACCTGGCATAGTATTGGCCACAGAGTTGATCCGCCATCACTACTTGGGAGTTACTATCACTATCCAGACGATAAAACTGACCGTTCCAGAGTTTCGCTTGATAAGTGGGGCGGGATTGACTGAGCCAGGCCTGCCATTTCTCTTGTTCGAGTTTTGTATTATTTCCCTGTTTCTCTAAAATCTGGGCAATGGCCAAAGCTGCTTCTAAGGCTGCAATCCACAGGCCCCCACAATAGGCACTGACTCCTTTGAGTTGCCAATCATCATAGGTTTGATCCGGTGCGCCACTGTTTTCCGGTAAGCCATCCCCATCCGTATCAAAGGTTTTCAAGTAATCCAAACTACTGACAATCGCGGGCCAGCAATCGGTTAAAAACTCAAGATCCGTTGCGCCCGTTAATAGGTAATCCCGATAGACCAACAAGACAAAATCCGAGGCTAAATCTTTCCAAAGGTTGCAGTCTTGATAACTGGTGTAATTGCTCGCTTGCCAGGGATGTTCGTTGGGTGCGCCGAGATCGTGGGGCGTGGCATGGGCAATTTTCCGGGGTGCTCTATGGGCTGTTTCGGGATCGCCTTGGTAGTAGTAGCCAATGATCCGGAGTTTGGGGTCTTCCGTGGGAATCGCTCTGGCAAAGGCCCGCATCACCCCTTTTTCCAATTCTGGCCACAAGTAAAGTAGAGCAAAAGAACCATAGAGTCGAACATCTAAACTTTCATACCAGCGATAATCCAAACATTCCAAAACCGCATATTGTCCCAAAGGATCAAGTTCCGATGCTGCTGTCCATAAACTGCCGCCACTGGTCAAATCATAAAGCTCATTAATCAGAGCCATTTTGAAGTCATCGGGCCAATCGGGATGCTCTAAAATTGGTTGTTGCCAGGCCCCGATCTGTTCACTCCATTTCTGATAGTTTTCTAAAGCAACTTGAGCAATCGTTTCAGCATTGGTTCCCGAGCGATTCCAGAAATCCGTATAACGGCGAAAGTAATTAACATTTGGGGCAAATTCCGTCACCGGCAAATCCCAGGCCAGGCCAAAGGGAATTTCTTTGGATTCACCGGGAGCCAAGGTAAACCGGACTGCCAACGTCGCCCCAATTTGTTCGATATCCGATGCCGGTTGATTATTTTCAAGATTACTGAGTGAACCATCCCGACTAAAGGATGACCAAAGTTCCCCCCCATCGCCAACTGGGTTCCAACGGGTATGGTAGAAAATTTCGAGATCATCTCTCACGGGTACTGAAAACGCCCATTCGCCCTCGCCTTCTTTAATGGCTGTATGCGGATCCCGCTGACGTTGGAGTAAACAACTGGCCTGGGTTTGGGATTGATGAAAACTGTTGTAATTCCCCTGACTTTGCCCCAAGCGTGGCGTGTAGTCATAAACCGGACTGCCATCATCCCGGATGCGAATTTCTGAGGCTGGCGTGGCATTACTAAACCAACCGACCAGATTTTGCCAACTGAGCATGATGCTGAGGGTGATCGGCTGATCTGTGGGGTTATGGGCTGCCCAAACAAACACGGCAACGGGATAACTGGTCTCTTGATAGTTATCGGGAATAATCGGCGAAAACTGCTCACAGGTTAAACCGGCCTGGAACACCCCCTGATACTGAAACCAACTGCGGGGATAGAGCGCGCCATAGGTTCCTTTTGCGGTCGGATACCAATTCCAGGCCCCGAGGGTTCCATCTGACGGCGGTTCGGTACAAAGGGCATAGGCCTGGGAGTGATCGCCAGCTTGTTCAAACACAGAAAACTGACAGCCGGGCATGGTTTGGAAAATATGTTCGCCGCCATCCAAATGCCAGAGGTTAAAATCTCCCCGTGAAGATCGCCCAATACAACCCGCTCCAAACCCACCTAGGGGCATTCCGTGCCAAGGGCCATCGTCTAAATTACTGGCATAACGGACGGTGTAGGGCTTTTCCCAACCTTGACCAATGGATCGTTGCCAGGCCTGGGGGGGGATAGAGGGGGGGACTTGCACGTTGATCTCCAGTAGGGCTAACGCTGCCAGACTGTTATTTTAAGGCCAAGACTCAAATATTGACGGTTCTCAGAGGTATTGATTAGCTGTCTAACAACACTGGCAATGATTGATCCCTAAAGAAAATAGCCTTACCCCTGCTGCTAACGGTCAGCCCCTAGAAAATACTCACTCGGAAACAGTTGTTAAACCTAACTGCCCCCTATGGAATTTTGCCAGGATGGAGTAACGCTATGGTTAATTGATTTCTCAGTCATTAACAGGTTTAACTTGGGTGAAGACAAGAAGAATAGGATCGTTTTACAGGCCTGTATTGATGAGAAAAGAGTAGGGAACACAATCAAAACAGAACGCAACAACCTTGATTATTGAGATTGAGGCAAGCTAACTCGAACCACTTTATTTTTTTCTTCTTCCGCTTTGGGGAGTGTCAGCCGAAGAATCCCATCTTTATAGTCAGCCGCCACAGTTTGATGATTGACCCGGCCGGGGAGCGGAATCACCCGTTGGAATTTGCCATAGTGGAACTCAGTCCGAGTCATGCCCCCTTCTTCGACTTTGGTTTCAGATTTGCGTTCACCAGAGATCGAAACAGCACTAGCGGTTGCTTGGATATCCAAATCTTCCGATTTAATCCCCGGCAATTCTAAGCGCAACTCATAGGCTTCGGGAGTTTCGGTGAGTTCGGCTTTGGGAGAAAATGCCAGGCCAACACCATCGGTTTGACTAGAGGACAAACTATCAAAGATGCGATTTAATTCTCGTTGCATTTCATCAATTTCTCGAAAGGGTTGCCAACGAACAAGAGCCATAATTAACACGCTCCTTTTTTGAGCTAACCTACATTCTTAATCTAGTCCATCATCTGGGTTTAATAAGTTCGGTTTTACCCCCAGGCCGACTTTGGATCACCGTACTCGATTGTTAAGTTATTGACATCCACTAATGGGTTTATTCGGGTCTTTACGGTATCTTAAAGTTATCAACAACAAATTTTTATTTCACCTTAAAAAGGCTTGTTCAGCGTGGATATTGTTCTGTGTCACGTCACCGCAGATTTTGATACGTTGGGGGCAGCGGCCGGATTAGCCTATCTTCATCCAGGGACACGGATTGTTTTAACGGGTGGGGCCCATCCGCGGGTGAGAGATTTTCTGGCTGTGTATCGGGACGAGTTTCCCATCATTGCCGCCCGCGCCGTCGAGCCACGCCGGATTCAAAAACTTTGGATTGTCGATACTCAAGCCCGGCAACTCTTGGGCAGTGCAACATCTTGGCTAGAGCAACCCACCGTTGAAATTGTTGTTTATGATCATCATCTTGGCCAAGAGAGTGATTTACCCCCACATCAGGCGATTATCGAACCTGTAGGAGCCACCAGTACCCTCATTAGCGAAATTCTCCAGGCCCAGGGAATTGCCTTAACGCCTTCAATCGCAACGGTTTTAGCTCTGGGAATCCATGCCGATACGGGGTCTCTCACCTTTGCCGCGACTAAGCCTCGGGATGCGGCGGCCTTGGCCTGGTTATTACAGCAAGGGGCGAACCAACTCACCATTCAAGAGTTTGCCGGGGCTGGCCTGGAACGGGATTTACAGCCGTTATTGAATGAGGGTTTAGCCCAACTCCAACAAGAAACGATTCAGGGCTATCGGCTCAGTTGGGTCCTCCTAGAAACACCGAATTACTTGCCGGGGCTATCCTCCTTGGTTTCAGCCTTGGTCAGTGCCAGTGAAAGTGATTTCTGTTTGCTGGGCCATTGTTATCGTTGGCAGGCAGTGGGGTGTCATTTAGCGATCATCGGCCGGAGTCAAATCCCTGGCTTAGACCTGGCCCAACTCTTTCAACCCCTCGGTGGGGGTGGCCATGCCCAGGCCGCGGCCGTAACCGTCAAAACCCCTGATCCCCAAACCGTTCTCAAAACCCTCTGGTCGCAAATCAAAGCTGCCATTCCCGCCGCCCCCACAGCCCAAATTTTGATGTCCGCCCCGGTTCGCACCATTCGTCCCGAAAGTCCCATTGACCAGGCCCAGCGGGTGTTATTGCGCTATGGCCATTCAGGCTTATCAGTCGTCACAGATGGCGGTGATTTAGTGGGTGTGATTTCCCGGCGCGACTTGGATATTGCCTTACATCATGGGTTTGGTCACGCACCAGTGAAAGGATATATGAAAAAGCCTGTCCGTACCATTAACCCCGAAACTCCCCTGAACGAGATTCAACGCTTAATGGTCACCTATGACATTGGCCGGCTTCCTGTAGTAGATTCACAGCGGGGCCTGGTGGGCATTGTCACCCGGACTGATGTTCTCCGCCAACTCTATCAACTCCATCGCCCGAAGCAACCTGTGGATCAACCGCCCCATCATTTACCCGCTGACTGGTTAACTGGATTCCCACCTGGCCTGGGAGAGATTTTAGTCACCGCCGCGACCCTAGCCCAAACTCACGGCTGGCAGTTATATCTAGTCGGTGGGGCCGTGCGAGATTACTTTTTACGGCTTCAGGATACAAGCTACACCTCAGCAGTCCGAGAATTTGATCTAGTGGTGGATGGGATGGATCAGATGCAACAAACTGGAGCCGGAGTTGTCTTAGCCCAGGCCTTGCAAGCCCAGTATCCCGAAACGGAACTCCAAGTCTATGGACGATTTCAAACGGCGGCTCTCCATTGGCCCCACGGATCGCAACATTCGCGCTTTGCCGTTGATATTGCTACGGCCCGCAGTGAGTTTTACCCCTATCCCGCCGCCCACCCGGAAGTGACCGCCAGTTCCATCCGCCAAGATTTGTACCGCCGGGATTTTACGATTAATGCCCTGGCCATTCGGCTAACATCACCCCAGGCCGGAGAACTCTTAGACTTTTTTGGCGGTTGGCAGGATTTAAAAACTAAGCAAATTCGTGTTTTACATCCCAATAGCTTTATTGAAGATCCAACTCGGATTTTTCGGGCTGTCCGCTTTGCCGTCCGCTTAGGATTTCAGTTGGATCCAGGCAGTCAAGACCTGATTCAATCTGCCCTGACCAGTGGAGTGTTTGACGCCATGCCACAACGGGAGCAAAAACGGCCCTCCCTCCAAAGTCGCCTCCGCAACGAACTGCGCTATATTTTGCAACTCCAGATGGGCCCAACCGATTGCTTTCCTGGGGAAAAAGCTCTGCGACAATTGGCTCAACTCAATGCGCTTCAATGTCTCCATCCCAAAATTATGCTTCCCCCAGATTTATGGGGCCGGTTATCCTGGGCCTGGACTTGCCTCCAAACCTACGGATCCCCAAGTGAGCGACAGGGGGCCTGGGAAATCTTACTAACGGTATTACTCGCTGCCTTAAGCCCAATCTCACCGATCTCGGATCTGGAAAATCTCCCCTTGCGGATGGCCCAACAACTTCACCTCTCTGGCCCCGCCCAGGCCCGTTTAGCCGGTTTACCCCATCACCTCGCTCTCTTGGCCGGACTCATGACAACATCCCCTCGACCGAGCCAACTTTGCCAGGCCTGGGATGCCTTAAACTTAGACAACTTAATCCTGTTAGCCAGTCAAACTCCCCCCGCCCAGGGGTTAATTGAACAATATTTAAATCAGTGGCGAGATTTTACTCCTCCTTTATCCGGCCATGACCTCCAGCAATTAGGGTATCCTCGCGGCCCGATCTTTGCTGAAATCCTCAAAGCTCTACGAATTGCCTGTTTAGATGGAGTTGTCACATCCCCAGAAGCAGCGTTGGCCTGGTTGTCTGTCTATTTTCCCTTAACTTAATCTTGGTTTTGTGGTTATAATCATAAAGCCCTTTTTAAGCCGGGATAGCTCAGTTGGTAGAGCAGTGGACTGAAAATCCACGTGTCACCAGTTCAAGTCTGGTTCCTGGCATCTTCATTTAAGACCCTTCGTGCTGAAAAGCTGCCAAAGCCAATTCAGGTGTAGCCCCCTGTCCAGGCCAGAGGAGATCAAGGCAAGAAAAAAATCCCCCAGGCCTGGTGACATGAGGGATTAGAAGCTTAGTAGGAGTAATTTAGGGCTTAAATCTGGGGCACAAAGCGCTCCTTATCAGGAACTACTGTATATTCCGCCACAATTTGCCGGAACTCTTCCCCGTCAATGGTTTCTTTGTCAATTAACAAATCTACTAAGCGGTCAATCACATCCCGATTTTCCCGGACAATTTTGACTGCCAGTTCATAGCTATGTTGAATTAACTCCCGCACCTGGGCATCAATCCGAGCGGCAATTTCTTCAGAATATTCAGAGCGAGAGACCAAATCCCGGCCCAAGAACACTTCCCCATTTTGAGTTTCCAAAGACAGGGGGCCAAGATCTGACATCCCAAACCGAGTCACCATCTGCCGCGCCATGCTTGTGACTTGTTGCAGATCACCGCCCGCGCCTGTCGTGACTTCCGAATCCCCAAAGACGACATATTCTGCGGCCCGGCCACCCAACGCCCCGGCCATCCGAGAGGTTAACTGTGAGCGAGAAATTAAACCTGAATCTTCCGAGGGCATGAACCAGGTTAACCCACGGGCCTGGCCACGGGGAACTAGGGTGACTTTTTGGACGGGATCGTGATCTTTGAGCAGGGTTCCGACAATGGCATGGCCAACTTCGTGATAGGCAATTAGGCGTTTGCTTTTCCCATCCACTAAAGGCGTGCCTTCCATCCCAGCCACAACCCGATCCACGGCATCATCAATTTCCAACATCGTGATTGCAGGTTTGCGCCGCCGGGCCGTCAAAATTGCCGCTTCGTTGAGTAAGTTGGCCAGATCTGCCCCTGTGAAACCAGGAGTTCGGCGAGCAATGGCTTCTAAGGAAATTTCCGCAGCGAGCTTTTTGTTGCGGGCATGGACATTGAGAATTGACAAGCGACCTTTAATGTCCGGGGCATCCACTGTGACTTGGCGATCAAATCGGCCGGGACGCAATAGAGCAGAATCCAAAACATCGGGGCGGTTTGTGGCGGCGATGATGATAATCCCAGTGTTCCCTTCAAAGCCATCCATTTCGGTCAGGAGTTGGTTCAGGGTTTGTTCCCGTTCATCATTTCCCCCACCAATGCCAGCCCCCCGCTGCCGACCCACCGCATCAATTTCATCAATGAAGATCAAACAGGGGGCATTTTCCTTAGCTTTTTTGAACAGGTCACGGACACGGGAAGCCCCCACACCGACAAACATCTCGACAAATTCAGAACCGGAAATGGAGAAGAAGGGTACGCCGGCTTCCCCCGCAATGGCTTTGGCAAGCATGGTTTTCCCGGTTCCTGGGGGACCAACGAGTAAAACACCCTTGGGAATTTTGGCCCCAACGGCGGTGAATTTTTCCGGTTTTTTCAGGAAGGTAACAACTTCTTCGAGTTCTTCTTTAGCTTCATCGACACCCGCGACATCGTCAAACATCACGCCAGTTTTAGCTTCCATTTGAAAGCGGGCCCGAGATTTACCAAAACTCATGGCCTGGCCTGGGCCACCGGGCATATTATTAGACCGCCGGAATAAGAAGAAAAGGCCTGTAATCAACAAGACTGGAAAAATTAGATTACCCAACAGCCCCCAAACCGCACCGTCATTCCGGGCTGGGTGAACATCTAAGTCAATGTGCTGGTCTCGTAACTTAGTAATGAACTGGGGACTGGCACCGGGCATATCAACTCTGACGCGTAAGGGCCGCCCACCCGTAATTTCTGGATCAGACACTTCCACAATCGCTGTGCGTCCGCCATCAAATAAGTCCACTTTACTGATCCGCTGATTATCCAAATAATCTAGGAAGCGGCCATAGCTCATGCGGGTACTGGCGGTGTTTACCGGGGGTTGCTGCTGGCTGGGAATGACATTAAAGGCCCCCTGCCAAATAAAGAATCCAATAATGAGGGCCGGTAAAAGCCATAACAGTGCTGTTTTCCACGGAAATTTCATAGGGCAATGCCACCGAGATGATACGGTTCTTAATCAAATTTAACTTAATTCTCAGAATTGTCACACCTCCAGGCCCCAGAAATATTTTTAGATTGGGATTAATCCAGGCCTGGGAAAGTTGCTTAGAATGAAAAGGTGAATGTAAACAGATGTAACGTGATTCTCATGAATGCCCCCTTGGTTGAAATCTCTGAAAAACTCGACAGCCAAAATTCCCGTGACCGGATGTTGGCCCTGGCGGCGTTGCGGGATGTCCCGGCGGTGGATGCGGTGCCACTGATTAAAAAAGTTTTGCAGGATGAGGTATTACAGATTCGCTCAATGGCGGTGTTTGCCTTGGGGATTAAACAAACGCCAGAGTGTTATGGCATCCTCGTTGATTTACTGGAAAATGAGTCCGATTATGGGATTCGGGCCGATGCAGCAGGGGCATTGGGGTATCTGGAAGATGGACGGGCCTTTGAACCCCTGGCGCGGGCCTTTTATGAGGATACGGATTGGCTCGTCCGATTTAGTGCGGCGGTCTCTCTGGGGAACTTGCGGGATCCGCGGGGTTATGACGTATTAATTGAAGCCTTGAAATCTGAGGATGTGTTGTTACTCCAAGGAGCGATTGCTGCTTTAGGGGAAATTGGGAATCCTGCGGCTGTGCCCCATATCTTGAAGTTTGTCCAGGCCGAAGATTGGCTCTTGCGGCAACGGGTGGCAGAAAGTCTAGGGTTTCTGGGGGATATGAAAGCCGAGTCTGCTCTGAAATACTTAGCTAAGGATGACCACCCTCAAGTGAAAGCTGCTGCCGAAATTTCCCTGGAGAGATTGAGCCAGTCCAATCCCCCCTCTTCAGCAGTAGAGTCCAGTAACTGGGCTTAGGCTTCCTGTCTGTTTTGATCAAAGAACTGCAATAACACCCAGAGTTTCTACCCTTGGACAATCGCCTGAGTAACTCGATCAGCCTCGGTTGGGATGGTAGCCCAGGCCCCTTGGGACGCAAATTTGCCTTGATTCAATTTTCCCTCAGGACTCCGGGCAGCGTGTAAAATTTCCCCGATAATTTCCGCCGAATCCACCAGTCTTGGGCCGGGACGGTTGAAATATTGATTGCCATCTACGGCATAGAGTTTAGGATGTTCTCTTGCTAGAAGATTTACCCAGGCCGGTTGACTCAACAACTCCTGCACCGCTATTTGGGTTTGGAATAAATTAAATCCACAGGGCATAAAAATGATTACATCGGGTTGATGCTTGACCAATTCCTGAAAATCGAGCCAAGGGGAATGTTCACCAACTTGTCCAAGCAGGTTTTGACCACCGGCTAATTCAACTAATTCCGGTACCCAATTTCCGGCGGCCATGAGGGGATCTGTCCATTCAATACAGGCCACCTTGAGGGGATTTGTATTCGTTTGAGTTTGAAATAAATCAGGAGTTCGAGATTCTAGATTGACAATTGTGAGGCGAGTTTCAATGTCATCAAGAACAGGCTTGGGATCAAGATGCAAGGCCTGGGCTACGGTTTGAATATCCTGATAGACATCGGCCAATGTTCGGGGTTGGAGAGAAATAATTTCTGGGGCTGTTTCGGTTAATTGATTCACCGCGGCCTGGACATCCCCGAGGCTAACGGCACAGACCTCACACTGGGCCTGAGTAATAATATGGGTCGGGTTTAACTGTTTCAATTGCTCTAGATCAACTCGATAAATACTGAGAGCTTTTTCTAAGAGTTCTGTCACCCGTTCATGAATGGCCTGGCTATTCCCTTGAGGATTAAAGTTGGGAGCGGTACAAATGGGCAACTGTTTAACGGTTTCTGGATAGTCGCACTCATGGGAACGCCCCACTAAGAAGAGTTCGCCGCCCAACGCCGCCACAATTTCAGTCGCACTGGGAATTAGGGAAATAACACGGTGGTTTTCAGTTAGCAAAGCCCAATCCTATCGTCATTAATCTTGAATCAAGAACTATAGCAACCCTTTTTGATTTCCAAACCCTAGAACCTGGACATAAGAGGATTTCTAACGTTTAAAAGTTCTATAACCAGGCCGGATTGCTTGATGGTCACTTCCTATATTTAGCAAGAGAGAGGAGCCAAAATCACACCATCTCCTCCACACTTAGGATAACAAAAAAGAATATGTCATCATCATAAACAGTGAAGAGTATCATCCCCTACACTGTCGAAGGAATGTGGACAATGACAATAAATATTCAATTCCTGGGAAGTACCCTATTGGCGGTGCTTTCGGCTCTAGTTCTAGAAGCGACACTTTTGTCTTCTCCAGCCCAGGCCTGTACCCGGATTTTGTGGAATAACAATAAATTGGCTGTGGTGGTGGGGCGAACCATGGACTGGCCAGAATCTACGGAACCCATCCTGACGGTCTTTCCCCGCGGAATGAAACGGAATGGCGGACTTTTGGGGCCAACCCTAGTCGTACCAGAAAATCCGGCTCAATGGACATCTAAATATGGGAGCCTTGTCACCACTGTCTATGGAATGGGGACAGCAGATGGCCTGAATGAAAAGGGCCTGGGGATGCATATGCTCTATCTAACAGCGACAGAGTTTGGGCCTCGGAATCCGAGTAAAGCGGGGGTGCAGGCCGGCCTGTGGGGACAATATTTATTAGATAATGCCGCCACGGTTAAAGACGCTATTGCCTTGATGAATCAGATTCAGCCGGTCATGGTTGCGATTGATGGCATGAAGTCAACTGTTCATTTAGCGATTGAGGATGCCAGCGGAGATTCAGCAATTCTGGAATATATTAACGGCAATCTAGTTATCCACCATGGCCCAGAGTATCGGATCATGACCAATGATCCCCCCTATGACCAACAGCTAGCATTTCTGAAGAATTGGGACTTTACGAATGCGACGCGGCAAACTCCCCTCCCCGGCAATGTGGATCCGAAAGATCGCTTTGTCCGGGCCACCTATTACCAAATGATGCTGCCAGAGCCGAAAACGCAACAGGAAGCCATTGCCGGTATTTTAGCCATTGCCCGAAATGTCTCCGTTCCCTTTGGGGCCCCGAATAATATCCCTGGCTCCCTGTACAACACGGAATATCGCACTGCGATTGACCTGACCCATCGGCGTTACTTTTTTGAGTTAAGCCTAAGCCCGAATGTGATTTGGGTTGATCTCGATAAGCTCGATCTTAGAAATGGAGCCCCAGTGTTAACTCTTGACCCTGATAATCTGGAGCTATCGGGCAATGTGGCGGCAAAGTTTAAACAGGCGGATAAAACTCCCTTCTAGAGCCATTTAATTGGGGGCCTGGGTGAAACCTGTAGAGCGTTGAAATAAAATCCCCAGGCCAATGCCGGTGAAATATAAAAACACCAGCGCACCACCAAACAAACCTTGGGTAATCGGATCAATGGAAGGAGTTAAGACTGCGCCCAGAATCACGGCTGCAACAATGACAAATCGCCAACCCGATACCATTTGTGGCACGGAAACAATACCTAAGGCAATCAGTAATAGCTGTAAAACCGGAATTTGAAAGGCCAGGCCTGTGGCGAATAACAGCAATAAAACAAAATCAAAGTATTTATCAATAGACCAAATTTGCTCGACCACATCCGCCCCGTAGCTAATGAAAAAGCGCAATGCCGCCGGAATTAGTAAGCCATAGGCAAAGGCCAGGCCAGCCGCAAAGAGAGCCGCTGAACCAAACACAGCCGGGCCCAATAAACGCTGCTCACGGCGGGTTAAACCGGGCAAAACAAAGCGAATGACCTGATACATAATCACCGGGCTGGCGACTAAAATGCCGCAATAGGCCGCCACCTTACAGGAGACAAAAAAGTATTCTCCAGGCCCCAACTGTAAGAACTTGGCTCCTTGGGCAGGTACCTGCAGGAGTTGGACAATTTGCCGGACTTGGGTGAAGCAGCCAATGATCCCAACCGCCACGGCGATAAACCCGTAGAAAATTCGTTGTCGGAGTTCTTCAAGGTGGTCGAACAAGCCCATTTCCACTTCAAAGGGTCGCTCATCATTGGGATCAGTCGGTTCATCCTCTAAATCTAGATCAGAGGCGAGGGCTAGATTTTGCTCAACAACTGGTGTTTCGGTATCGAGGGTAGAACTCATTGGCCCCTGGGGAATCAGAACTGAAAATGATTTAGAAGACACTCACGGGAATCGCAGGGTTAATCCAAACCTGGCATTGCAAGGGAACGGGGGTCGCGCCACTGACAAAATCCGGTACGGGTTGGCCTTGGAAGTCTTTCATCCCTGGAATTAAGGGGGTTGGCCAGGCCTGGAAATTACAGGTATAGGCCCCTAGGATGGTGCGTAAGCTGTCCATAACTAATAGGTTATAGCCAAAATCACTGGCTGCGGTACCCATTCGTTTAGATACGGAATAGCGATTTAAGTAGTCTAACTGCCCCCAGGCCTGGCCGGACACATAGACTTCAACCCGTCCCCCAACTCGATTTGCGGCTGGATAGGCGGCCCAATTGCGCACTAGGTTTTGCCCAAATTGCCGGACAGCCCACCACAAACTGGGTACGGTCAAACCAAATTCAGACGGCGCGTTACTCTGAATCACCTGACCTTGGGTTTCTGTACCGAGGACAAAAATTACATTTTCCGGCAAGATTGTCACGGGTGCAGCCCAGGCCTGATCATGTCCCCCCATAAGACTCCCCCCAAGACCGAGAGCCAAAATCAGGAATTGCAGATGTTTTGAACAAGGCTGACCCTGACCCATTGATTAGCTCCTTGCCCGCAATTGTTGAATAATTTCCCAGGCCTGGGGGGTAACGGGCTGCACCGAGAGCCGACTGCCTTTTTGCAATAACATCATGGACTCCAGGCCGGGAACAGTGCGTAATTCGGGTAATGTAATCGGCGAGATAATATCTTGCCAGTACTGAATATCTACCATCAGCCAAATGGGTTTTTCAGGGGTACTTTTGGGGTCGTAGTACTGACTCCTGGGGTCAAAGGCAAAATGATCGGCATAGGCTTCTCGGACAACCTTGGCAATGCCCATGATCGCTGGAGGGTTGGCATTACTGTGATAGAAAAAGACCTGATCCCCTTGCTTCATGACATCACGCATTAAATTCCGGGCCTGGTAATTTCGCACCCCTTCCCAACAGGTAGTCTGGCCTGGAGCGGCTTTTAGGTCTGCCCAAGAAAAAGTATTTGGCTCAGATTTCATTAACCAGTACTGCATAAATTTCAGGGAAAATGAATACACCAAGGAGCATTAAGCAAAGCTAGGACTATTGTAAAGGGCAGCATGATAAACTGTGTTCAAAGAATTTACTGATCTGACCCATGCCTGCATCTAAGGTGTCTTCGTCTCAACGCTCAGGGCTGTTCCGGCAATATTTCCAGCGGGGAACTCCTTATTTTTTCTTGATACCAGCCTTACTCCTGATGGGGTTGACGGTGTTTTGGCCAGCGATTCAGGCGTTTTACTTAAGCTTTACCCGCTTTGAATACGATCTCACCCAGGCCCCGGAATGGGTTGGTTTAGCAAATTTTCAACAATTGGCCCAGGATCGGGTCTTTTGGCAAACGTTGGGCAATTCCCTGGTGTATTTAGTTGGGGTTGTGCCGATTCTAGTCTTCATGCCCCTAGTCTTAGCGATTCTGGTCAATCGAAAACTGCCGGGAATGCACTGGTTTCGGACAGCCTATTACACTCCAGTCATTATTTCCATGGTGGTGGCGGGAATTGCCTGGCGGTGGCTCTATGCCCAAGAGGGACTTTTCAATCAACTCCTGAAGGAATTAGGGTGGGTACAAACGGCCGTCCCTTGGTTAACCAGTCCGCAACTGGCCCTATTTAGCGTCATGGCGGTAACAATTTGGAAAGGCCTGGGCTATTACATGGTCATTTATTTAGCTGGCTTACAGGGCATTTCCGAGGATCTCTATGAAGCGGCCGCCCTAGATGGTTCCGATGGCTGGCGTAAACATTGGGATATTACCTTGCCCTTAATGCGGCCCTACTTGCTCTTGGTGGGGGTAATTTCAGCTATTTCGGCCACAAAAGTCTTTGAAGAGGTCTATGTGATGACCCAAGGCGGCCCCTTAAATAGCTCGAAAACGATTGTTTACTATCTCTATGAAAAAGCATTCATGGATTTAGAAGTGAGTTATGCCTGTACGATTGGTTTAGTCTTGTTCCTGGTTATTTTTATCCTATCGTTAATCAACTTAAAACTCAGTCAAGGGCGGGGCCTGGTCAATTAGAGATAGCTTAACTAGGGTGTTGTTTTTTCCAGGCTGTCCGCTTCTAGTTCACGAATCTTCTCAATCGTGGCTTTGATGGTGGCAGCAATGGGAATGGAGAGAAAAACTCCTAATAATCCCGCAACTCGTCCCCCAATTAAAAGAGCAATAAACTGCCAGAGGGGATTCAAGCCAATAATATTCCCCAACAGTCGGGGGGCAAGAATGTTGTCCTTGATTTGCTGAAAAAAGACGGCTATCACCAGCACATTCACCGCCAACCAAACATCCTGAAACAGCACCACCAAAACCACCAGGCCAATGCCAACGGTGGCTCCAATGACTGGAATTAACTGGGCCAGGCCAATGATTAAGGCAAACAAGAGGCTAAAGTTAACTCCCAAATAAATCATCACGGGCAAGAGGGCTAGAAACATGAATAGTCCCAAGACCAACTGGGCCGAAAAGAACTTTTGAATATTCAGCCGCAATGATTGATCAATAATCGGCCCCCAAGGCTGGGGAATAGAACTAACTAAAGCTCCCCACAGTTGTCCCCCATAGAACAGCATATAAACGGTTAAGACCAGTACCAAAAGCGCATCCACAAACCGGCCCAAGGTTGTAAACGCCAAATCCGGTAAAACACTCAAAATCACCTTCAATTGATTTAGTAATTCTTCCGTTATCTGTTCAAAATTAAAAGGAAACCGAAACCGATGCCCAAAGGCAATCACGCCCTGCAAGCTATCATTGCCAGAATTAACAATTTCCGGTAAACGTTCAATGAGCTGCTGGGACTGGGTTGCAATGGCCGGAATTAAGGTGAATCCCACCACCGTAAAAATAATCAGGACAAAACCCAACACCATAATCATGGCCTGGAGCCGAGTTAGGGAAAAGCGTTGTAACCAGGCCGCCAGCCCGTTCAATAAATAGGCCAAAATTGCGGCAATGATCAGTACAGACAGGAGATATTCAAAATAGAGAAATAGCTGATGCCAAACCCATAAATTCAGGGCAATGATCGGCCCCAGGCCCGCTAGGGTTAAATAGCGTTGTAAGGAGTGGCGTGGCCCTAACCAATTCATCAGGATGCAGCAGGGTTACGATTAGTTAATTTTTGGGCAGCTAGAGCTAAGGGCCGATACCGCCAATACCAGGCCAGGGACAGCAACCCAACAATGCCTAGCGCGCCCCAACCCACCAAACTGGGATAAATAAAGACCGCTTGGAGATGATTGATATAGCCCGGTTCTAATGTCCAAGTCAGGGTATGTCCGTGCTTGACCAGATGGGGATTGATGAGGGTGAGGCTGTTATCTTTGGCTGATGCTTGCCCAGGCCTGGCCCCCCAAGGCGTTTCTAAGCTAATGGTTAAGGCAACTAATTCCTGGGGACTGAGGACAACCGCATCAGAACGACTGCCAGAGGCAATCCCAAAAGCACGTAAATCTATGGTGTAGTCAAACTGTCCCCGGATAAACAATAAAAGATTTTGATCCGTCACCTCGGCCTGGGCGGGAAGGGTCGGTACGTTCGGGGCCTCAGTTTGAGTCAGGGGAGCTAAGAGGCCATTGAGTTTGCTGGCTAAATCTTCCGGGCGCTCAAAGGGGATGCGAAGATCAAGGGTTTGCCCATTTTGGCGTTTGCTCGTTCCCCCCAGTTTGCCGGCTTGCTGTTGGAGTTGCTCTAGAAATGGACGAGCAGAACGGGAGACTTGGAGATGTTGCTGAATTTCACCGCCGGCCTGGCCCTTGATTTGAATTGCTAAGTCGGCCTGGACACATCCTGATAAGCCCAAAACCAAGGTCACCAGGCCCATGATAAGCCAAACTCGGACTTGACTCAAAGGGTTTAACCCAGCCAATTTAGCCGATAATTGCCGTACCAAAAGGAGAGATGGGATTTTGTTCACAACTGCAACTCCAGGCCAGCCTAAGCAGGACTATAACACCATCGCGTCTGAAGCGGCAAAATGAAACCAGTCGGATCCGATTAGATAACCTGAGATAAAAATTTCATGGCCCTCAAAATCAAACTACGCGCCCACCAGGCCTGGGTGATGCTCACGGTCTATTACGCCTACATGAACGAATATCGAGCCGAGTTACTGCTCTGGATGCTGTCCGGTTCCTTACCTTTAATTCTCATGGGGGTTTGGGTGCAAGCGGCTGAACAGGGTAACTTTGGGATGACCCCCATTGCCTTGGCGCGGTACTTTTTGGCCGTATTTCTCACCCGACAGTTTACGGTGGTCTGGGTCATTTATGACTTTGAAAAGGAAGTGGTTGAGGGGACATTATCACCGCGCCTCCTCCAGCCCATAGACCCGGTTTGGCATCATGTCGCTGGTCATTTAGGAGAACGGGTGGCTCGCTTGCCCTTTAGTTTTGCCCTGATTCCCCTCTTTTTTCTTCTCTACCCCGAAGCAGCTTGGATTCCCGAAGGGGGGCGGCTTTTGCTGTTTGTCCCCTTAATTTTGCTGACCTTTGCCCTGCGCTTTCTGATTCAATACACCCTGGCTCTCTTGGCGTTTTGGACGGAACGAGCTACGGCCCTAGAGCAGTTTTGGTACTTGTTTTACCTATTTCTTTCAGGAATGATTGCTCCCTTATCTCTCTATCCCCCCGGCCTAGCTGCGGTGCTGATGTGGACTCCCTTTCCCTATCTGATCTATATCCCTGCCAGTGTATTGGTGGGTTTACCCGTCAATTGGCTCCAGGCCGTTGGGGTGAGTTTGCTATGGTTAGGGATTGTCTGGATCCTCAATCGCTGGTTGTGGCGCAAGGGACTCAAACGATATTCAGGCATGGGGGCGTGAATACAACGCTGGGGCAACCCACAATCCCAGGCCCAGGCCCGCAACCCAACCAAAGGGAAACACAACCCAATTCATGTAATCCCAAACCCCCACCTGCTGCAACCACCATTCCAGGGGATAGAACAACATCATCACTACGGCAATCAGACCGCCCCAAACCCCATACTGCCCCAACCAATAGGCTTCCTGGCCAGAACTACGACTCCATAGCCACCGACAAAATACCAGAGCCAAAACCGTACCATAACAGCGCATACAAACCGCCATTAACCAGTGGGGCCAGAGCATCAAACTCATTTCCGGCTGGGGACAGACAAACAAACCCATCGTGTAAATAATGTCAGCAATCTGGGTTAGGACGGGTAAGCCACTGGCGGCTAAAAACGGGGCAGCAATCGGGCCACTCACCAGGCCAGCGAGGACAAGATCGGCAATTTGGCTTTTGAGTCGAGTTTTGCGGGCTGTTTTTTCCTGAGTCGGTTTGTTAAACGGTGGTTGGACTAACTTGGTGGTCACATTGCACCCCCTGATGCGGCTAGTTCCCCAAAAAAATAAGACTGCCTTAAACTTACGCCTACCCTCTAGTTTTAACGAACTCCGGGGCCTGGACGCAAATCTGTGGGGCCTGGGAGATTGGGGCCGATCACGAGTCAGATAAAATGCGATGATAGGGCGTGGTTGGGACTGTTCTGGAGAAGTAAAAATCACCAAAAGAATGATCGAGTCGCTATTTTGGGAAGGGGCCTCTCTGGGTTAAGGTGGCGAAGGATATTTCCAAACAGTTTACTAGGCAGAACGCCAGAGATATTTAGGATAAAAATCATGGAAAAAGCGGGCATGAATCGGCGGAAACTGTTCACCCTGATTGTTCTGGTGATTGGCATTCTCCCGTTTTTGGTCATTTCCCTTGCACCCCTGATCGGTTCAATTTTTCGGACTGGCCCAACCGCGCCCATCACCACACCCTCCCCCACCGCCCAAGCTGCTGATACGGTCAAAAAGTATGAGGCTGAGGAAACGGGATACCAGGCCGTCTTGGAGCGGGAACCGGATAATATTGCTGCTTTGGAAGGGTTAATCAATGCGCGCCTCCAGCTGATTGGCCTGGGTAAACGCCCGGTGGAGACCATCATTACCCCCCTGGAACGATTGACAACCCTCAACCCGACCCAACCCCAATATGCTGTCCTCCTCGCCCAGGCCCAGGAACAAGCTGGCAAACCGGAGGAGGCTGCACGCACCTATCAGACCGTATTAGACAAGAATCCAACCAATATCAACGCCTTACGGGGCCTGGCCCAACTGGAACTAAAACAAGAGCGGCCAGAAGCGGCCCTTGGCCTGGTGCAAGATGCCATTCAATCTCTGAAAGCTGCCCCCGAAACCCCCGAATCTCAGGAAAATTTACTGGCTGTCAACTTAATTTTGGGGGATATTTATATGTCTAGACAGGACTACGCCCAGGCCCTGACCCACTTTACCCAACTCGCTCAAGATCACCCGAATGACTTCCGCCCCATCCTCGGCCAGGCCATTGCGCTCAAAAGTGAAGGGAAAAGTGCGGATGCTGCCCCCCTCTTTAATCAGGCTGTCAGCTTGGCCCCCCCCCAAGTCAAGGATCAAATTAAACGACTTGCGGCCGCCAACACCCCGAATACCGCCACCAGCCCTGCCCCTAGCTCAACTGATAGTCCAACTCCGGCTCCTTAGACGCTAATGATTGGTTTTTTGCGCGGGACAATTCTTGGTACCCAAAAACTCGGAGTCAACCGAATTATTCTCTGCTTGGACGTTCAAGGCGTAGGCTATGACCTCTTAATCACAACTCGTGTCCTCAACGCACTCCCGCCCGTAGCTGAACCCGTGGCCCTGTTTACCCATCTGCAAGTGCGCGATGATCAACTCCTGCTGTATGGGTTTGGTTCCGCGCCAGAACGGGATTTATTTCGGCAGTTGATTAGTGTCAGTGGGGTTGGTCCCCAGTTAGGACTCGCCCTCTTAGACAGCTTGGGATTATCAGAGTTGATCCAGGCCATTGTCAGCGGCAATACGCGCCTCCTGAGTCGGACTCCTGGGGTCGGGACAAAAACGGCGGAACGCTTGGCCTTGGAACTAAAAACGAAACTTGCGGCCTGGCGAGATCAAACCGGCCTGGTGACTACTCCCGCTGCCGGGCCAATGGCGGCCATTCAAGAAGATGTGGAAATGACCCTCTTGGCTTTGGGGTATACGGCCCAGGAAATCCGCCAGGCCTTGGACGCAGTTGGACAATCAACGGCCTTAGCCAAAAATGCCGATGCCGAAGCCTGGTTACGGGAAACAATTACGTGGTTGAGTCAGTAAGGTTCATAGATGAGTTAATGACGACAGCCTCCAATCAGCAAATAACGAGAGGATTTGATCCAGGCCTGGGAAAGCGAAGAGCGTATAATAAATCGGAATTAGCCTTTTAAGATGATCCCCAGACTCTATGCAGACCCAAGACCGGATTCCTGAGACGTTGACTGCTCCCCTCTCTCCCCTTGATGCCGCGATCCAGGCCAGCCAAAACTATCTCCTCTCCCAACAATACAAAGACGGCTACTGGTGTTCAGAACTGGAATCCAACTGCACGATGACAGCAGAAGCAGTCTTGCTCCACAAAATTTGGGGGACTGATAAAAACCGACCCTTAGCCAAAGCCAAAACCTTTTTACAATCCCAACAACGGGAACATGGCGGCTGGGAACTGTTCTATGGGGATGGCGGCGACCTCAGCACCTCGGTGGAAACCTATACGGCATTGCGACTGTTGGGCGTTGCGGCGAATGATCCGGATATGGTGCGAGCCAAGGATTTTATTCTCGCTAAAGGTGGCATCAGCAAAACCCGGATTTTTACCAAGCTGCATTTGGCTCTAATTGGCTGTTATGACTGGCGGGGAATTCCCTCGTTGCCGCCCTGGGTGATGTTGTTGCCGGAGTGGGGGCCATTTACGATCTATGAAATGTCCAGTTGGGCCCGCGGTAGCACCGTTCCGCTGTTGATCGTCATGGATCGTAAGCCAGTCTATGTCACGAATCCGGGCGTGAATGTGGATGAGCTTTATCTCGAAGGCCGGGCAAATGTGAATTGGAGCTTACCCCGGAAAGGCGATTGGACTGATTTATTTCTGGAACTAGATAATGTTTTCAAGTTTTGTGAGGAGTGGAATTTAACCCCCTTGCGGGAAGAAGGACTCCAAGCGGCGGAAAAATGGGTTTTAGAACGTCAGGAAGCTAGTGGCGATTGGGGTGGCATTATTCCGGCGATGTTGAATTCCCTCTTGGCGTTGCGGGCCTTGGGGTATAACGCCCATGATCCGATTGTCCAACGGGGCCTGGAAAGTGTGGATCGCTTTGCCATTGAAACTGAGGATTGGTATCGGGTGCAGCCCTGTGTCTCGCCGGTGTGGGATACGGCCTTAGTCATGCGGGCGTTGGTGGATTCTGGCCTGGAGCCGGATCATCCTGCATTGGTCACTGGCGGCAACTGGCTGATTGAAAAGCAAATTCTCGATTATGGCGATTGGGCGGTTAAGAATAAAATCGGTAAACCTGGGGCCTGGGCCTTTGAGTTTGAAAATCGCTTTTACCCCGATGTGGATGATACAGCCGTGGTGGTCATGGCCCTGGAAGCCGTCAAACTCCCCGATGAAAAACTCAAACAAGAGGCAATGCAGCGGGCTGTGGATTGGATTGCAACGATGCAGTGTAAGCCTGGGGGTTGGGCGGCCTTTGATATTGATAACGATCAAGATTGGCTCAACGACATTCCCTATGGCGACTTGCGGGCGATGATTGACCCCAATACAGCGGATGTCACAGCCCGTGTCTTAGAAATGATTGGCCGCACCGACATGACCACCGGAGAAGCCAGCGTTGACAAGGCCTTAGCCTATTTGCGGACGGAACAGGAACCGGAAGGCTGTTGGTATGGGCGTTGGGGCGTGAACTATGTCTATGGCACCAGTGGCGTGTTGGCGGCATTGGCCTTAGTGGCTCCTCCCTATGATCGGTGGCGATTACGGCGGGCCGTCAAGTGGTTAGTCTCTGTCCAAAATTCAGATGGCGGTTGGGGCGAAACCTGTCGCAGCTATAACGATCCAAGCTTAAAAGGGAAAGGCGAGAGTACCCCCTCCCAAACGGCCTGGGCATTGATTGGCCTGTTGGCGGCTGGAGAAGCAGTGGGTGAATATGCCACAGATGCCATTAGACGTGGGGTAGAACACCTGATTGCCACCCAACGAGCCGATGGGACTTGGAATGAAGACTATTTCACTGGGACTGGCTTCCCTTGTCACTTTTATTTGAAATATCACCTTTATCAACAGCATTTCCCCCTCACGGCCTTGGGACGCTATCGCCAGTATCAGCAAACTGTCCTGAATCCTTATCCGGTCACGGCCTAAACCCTCCTTTATGGTCTTCCCCTGGGGCCAACTCTTTGGGACGGATGAGGGAACTTTTCTGACTGGCTAAAGATGAACCCTAACAGTGACAATGGGGATAGTCCTTTGCCTGATCAATATCCCAATGGTTGCTGCTTTACCCATTGCTCCGACTTTTCCCCTGACGGCCGTTGTTGGACAGGAGGCGATTAAACTTGCACTGTTATTAGCGGCAGTTGATCCAGGCCTGGGGGGTGTCGTCATTGCCGGGCGGCGGGGCACAGCTAAATCCGTCATGGCCCGGGCGATTCATGCCTTGTTACCTCCGATTGAAATCGTCAAAGGCTCCCTGAGTAATTGTGATCCAGCTAACCCTGGGGCCTGGGATAAACGGTTAATTGAGCAAATTCAAGCGGGTGAAATCGAGTCTCCTCCCCCAACCGAGGTCATTCCGGCTCCATTTATTCAAATTCCTTTGGGAATTACGGAAGATCGGCTGATTGGGGCCGTAGATGTCAGTCAATCGGTGCAGAAAGGAGAAGCCATTTTTCAACCCGGCCTGTTAGCCTCTGCCCACCGCGGAGTTCTTTATGTGGACGAAATTAACCTCCTAGAGGAGCAGATTGCCAATCTCTTGCTGACGGTCTTAACGGAAGGACGCAACCAAATTGAACGAGAAGGGATTAGTTTTCAGCACCCCTGCCAGCCTTTGTTATTAGCAACCTACAACCCGGAAGAAGGCCCACTACGACCCCATTTACTGGATCGAATTGCCATTGCTCTGAGTGCTGATGCGGTGTTGGGGTTAGATGAGCGAGTCCAGGCCGTCGATCAAGCCACGGAATTTGCCAATTCGCCCCAGGCCTTCATGGCCCAATATGGCACCGAGTTGGAAGACCTGCAAACTCAGATTATTTTGGCGCGGGAATGGCTCAAGGATGTCAAAATTCACCGCCAGCAAATTGCCTATCTCGTCACTGAAGCAATCCGGGGGGGAGTTGAGGGGCATCGGGCTGAGTTGTTTGCAGTCCGGGTGGCCAAAGCTCATGCGGCCCTGAATGGTCGTTCCGAAGTCACCGCCGAAGATTTGCGCCGGGCCGTGGAATTGGTGATTGTGCCGCGGGCCACCCTCATTGATATTCCCCCAGAGCAACTCGCCCCGCCGCCGCCCCAACCAAACCAGGCCGAGGATCAGGAGGAACCCGACCAAGAAGATGAAGACGAACCGGAAGACAACGAAGAGCAACAGGCCGAACCCCCCAGTATCCCAGAAGAGTTTGTCTTTGAAGCAGAAGGGGTAATTTTGGATGAGTCGGTCTTGTATTTTGCCCAATCGGCCCAACGTCAAGGGAAGTCGGGAAGTCGGAGTTTAGTCTATTCCCAGGATCGGGGGCGGTATGTACGGCCGATGATTCCTAAGGGACGGGGCGGGCGTATTGCGGTGGATGCAACCTTGAGGACGGCGGCTCCCTATCAAAAATCCCGACGGGCCAAGCAACCCCAACGGCGAGTCATTGTCGAATCCGGGGATGTGCGAATTAAACGGTTGGCGCGCAAATCTGGGGCGTTGATTATCTTTGTTGTGGATGCATCGGGTTCCATGGCCTTAAATCGGATGAATGCAGCCAAGGGAGCGGTTTTACGCTTACTCACCCAGGCCTACCAAAATCGGGACATGATTTCCTTGATTCCCTTCCGCGGTGACCAGGCCGATGTCTTGTTACCCCCAACGCGCTCGATCGAAGCGGCTCGCCGGAGATTAGATACCTTGCCCTGTGGGGGTGGCTCTCCTTTGGCTCATGGTTTAACCCAGGCCGTCCGAGTTGGACTCAATGCTCAGCAATCCGGGGACGTGGGACAGGTGATGATCGTGGCGATTACCGATGGCCGGGGCAATATTCCCTTAGCAAAATCTTTGGGTGAACCCATTCCAGAAGGGGAAAAACCTGATATCAAAGCCGAGTTACTGGACATTGCCGGTAAAATCCGGGGCCTGGGGCTAAAGCTGTTGGTGGTGGATACGGAAAATAAATTTATCTCGACGGGGTTTGGTAAAGAACTAGCAGCCCAGGCCGGGGGAAAATATTATCATCTGCCCAAAGCGACCGACCAGGCCATTGCCGCTGTCACCCAAAACGCCCTTAACTTCTAACTGGCCTCTCACCATGATTAATAGCTCTAGCCCAATCCATACAGATACTTCCTTAAAGTGCATTACTCCCTCCTCAGACCGTAGGCATAGCGATCATGGCCAGCTAAATCAGTGAAAATGTGTGTCTCACAAAAAGCCTGGCTAGACTCTAGTAATTTTTTAACCGCTGCCCCTTGCCCGGCCATGATTTCTAACACGAGAATCCCACCCGGTCGGATAAACGTCTTGGCCCCGGCCACAATTTCCTGAACTGCCCCCAGGCCATCCGCGCCACCACTCAAGGCTAAATGGGGTTCATGGTTTTGGACTTCCGGTTGCAGGTTGGCAATCTCGGCCTGGGGAATATAGGGGGGATTACTGACAAGTCCCGTTATCTGACCTTCTAAGCCAACTAAGGGCTGCCACCACGATCCTTGTAAAAGTTTAATCGGGGCTTGAGGATTGTTTTGCTGAATATTAGCGGCTGCTACCCTTAACGCGGCTGGACTGACATCTACGCCATAAATCGTTGCCTTCGGAAAAACTGCCCCCAGGCCAATGGCAATCGCCCCTGAACCTGTGCCCAGATCCACCCAAATTCCCCCCTGATCTGGATCCGGATTGAATCGTGCGGCCAAATCAATCAAATACTCCGTTTCCGGGCGGGGAATCAGAACATCAGGGGTGACAGTCAGCTTGAAGTCTCGCCAAAAGACCCAACCCAAGAGATAGTGCAGCGGAACCCGATGTTGCCAGCGTTGTCGCCAGAGGTGGGTCAGTTCCTCCAGGCTATAAAAACTGTTGATTTGACTGTCATCATTCCCGACCCCGTTAGCATCACTCTGCCGTAAGTATCGGACTAAACTTAGACCATCCAAATGGGTCACTTCTCGGAGTAAATAGCGTAATTCTCCTAACCCTATGGACATCTCTGCCGCTGGAATCATGGTTTTGGCCCAGTTAGCCCAGGCCTGGAGTTCCGCACCGGAAAAAGAATGACAATGAACAGGAGAGGGCATCGGGAAACTTACTCAGCAAAGCGGAGAATCAGATCATAAAGTTCATGGGCTAGCCTGAGTTTTGTGGTTAAGGGGACTGTAATTTTTGCACCGGATTTATGGAAGATCAAGGCCTGGTTAGTGGGGCTGTTAAATCCAGACTCCGGGCGATCAATCGGATTGGCGACAATCAAATCTAAACCCTTATCTTGGAGCTTTGCCCAGGCCGGTGTGGCAATATCTTCCGTTTGGGCCGCAAAACCAATCACCTGTTGTTCCGGGCGTTTCTGGCTGGCCAAATGTTTGACTAAATCGGGAATAAATTCCAAGGGTAAGGGGTTGGGAATCTGGTCTTTAGGAAGTTTTATCGTTGAATTTGTCTTGGGCCGGACATCCCCCACCGCCGCCGCCATAATTAACCAGTCAAAATTCCCCCAGGCCTGGTTTAATCTCTCAGCCATCTCCAACCCACTCGTCACCGCCATATGGTCAATTTCCGGGGGAATCCCTAAGGCTTGGGGGCCATGGACAAGTAAAACTTCTGCACCGCGGGCCTGCCCGGCCTGGGCCAACGCAAGTCCCATTTTTCCCGAAGCCGGATTACCCAAAAAGCGAACGGCATCCAAATGCTCCCGTGTCCCCCCGCCCGTAATTAAAATCTTTTTACCCCTTAAGTCCCGTTTGCCCCCAGTTAGCAGCAGCGAGTCCAGTAACGCCAACAGTTCCTCTGGTTCAGCCATCCGTCCGGGCCCAACAGCATCACAGGCCAAGCGACCCGACCGCGGACCCAACCAATGGTAACGAGGATCATCGGTGAGAACCGCCCAATTCCGTTGCACCACTGCCTGTGACCACATGACTGTATTCATCGCTGGAGCCAAGACAATCGGACAAGTTGATGCCAAGACCGTACTGGTGAGCAAATCATCCGCTAATCCCTGACTCAGTTTGGCGAGGGTATGGGCCGTTAAGGGGGCGATCAAAAATACCTCTGCCCATTCCCCCAATTCAATATGTAAGGGGCGGGCCTGGTCAGGATGCCAAAACTCTTGATCCGGATAAGCAGGATGGCGGGCAAGGGTACTAAAGGTGAGGGGCGTAATAAATTTCTGGGCTGTTTCCGTTAAAATCACCCGCACTGAATGACCGGCCTGGATGAGTGAGGAGACAATTTCGCAGACTTTATAGGCCGCAATCCCGCCACCAACTGCTACTAAGATTCGCTGGGACTGAGTCACTGTTGCTATGCCTGAACAACAACCATCACAGGGACAAAATAGCCAGAGGTCACTGCCACTTAGGACTCATCAAAGGCCTCTAAATCAAGCAAATACAGGTAGGACTGGGTTAACTCAGGGCGTTGAAAGGCCAAAGCCCGCAACAAATGCCAATCCTCTAGGGCCGCAAAGGGAGTTTCGTAATCATCTTCCTCCAAGCGTTGAGCCAGCTGGGAGACATCCGCCACCGTATAGGCACTTAAATCTGGGTCTGGGTGTGCGGTTTGAGCCATCATGACATCCCTCCATCAAAACCAAACTGACCAAGTTACGCCTTAATGTCCAAAGTCCAACCCTTGAAGCAGCAACCTCGTCTCTACCTATTGTAAGGGGTCGCCCAGGCCAGGCCACTATTCCTTAATCTTCTGCTACAGATATCATCCTAATTTGGGGCTTGTATGCAGGCATAGCCTCCGGGCAATAGCACCAAACTCGTCCCCCTCGGACAATTTTCTTCAGTCACCGTTCCTGGGGCAGGCAAAGGCGGCGGCCGATTCACAACCTGAGGGGCTGGATTGGGGGCGGGTGTTGGCATCTCCGAGGGAGGGGCAGCCGTCCGGGGCAAAATAGAGCGCAAAACCGGTTCCGGGATTGTCGTATTGCGATACTGGTTCAAGCACTGACTTAAGTTGTGCTGAAATGGGCTACAAGTTGTGTCCCCAGGCAGCGTGGGAATGAGTTGGGGAATCAAGGGCGGAATTAAGGCATTAGGACTGGTGTAGTCAGGAATTGAAATTAAAGTCGGAATCAGTTGTCCATTGGAAAATACCTGTGCCTTCACCCCCAGGCCCGCCGCCCAAAATAAACTACCCAGTCCCAAAACAAGCCAGGGGCGATACAACCAGGTTCCCCCAAAGGGCTTAATCCGCAAAAATGTAGTGGTGTAATTCACTGGTATCTGGCTCCGGGCTGGCCTCGGCAAATTCTACAGCATCATCTACAACCGCTTGAATCTTGTTGTCAATATCCTTAAGCTCGGCGGCCGTTGCTAACTTTTTCTCGATCATATAGGCCGCTAATTTCTTGATTGGATCCCGAGTAAACCAAAAATCTTTTTCTTCCTTAGAGCGCAACTCATCGGGATCCGCCAAGGAATGCCCCCGAAACCGATAGGTCAAAGCTTCAATTAAGGTTGGTCCTTCTCCGGCCCGCGCCCGCGCCACGGCTTCTTTGGCCACAGCCCGCACCGCCAAAACATCCATCCCATCCACTTCCACGCCGACAATCCCGAAGGCTTTCCCCTTTTGGAAAATCTCTGTTTCAGAACTGGCCCGGTGGTGCGCCATCCCAATTGCCCATTTATTATTTTCAACAACGTAAAGAATCGGCAGTTTCCAGAGGGAAGCCATATTCAAACATTCAAAAAACTGCCCGTTGTTGCTGGCCCCATCCCCAAAAAAACAGGCGGTGACTTGATCAGCTCCAGCTTCTCCCATCACTTCCCGGCGATACTTACTCTGAAAAGCGGCTCCGGTGGCCACTGGAATTCCTTCCGCCACAAAGGCAAAGCCCCCCAAAAGATTATGCTCCGAGGAAAACAGGTGCATGGATCCCCCTCGGCCTTGACTGCATCCTGTGGCTTTGCCAAATAACTCGGCCATGACTTGACGGGCGGGAACTCCAGCACTGAGGGCATGAACGTGATCCCGATAGGTACTACAGACAAAATCATCCGGGCGCATCGCCTTCGTAATACCCGTGGAAACAGCTTCTTGCCCGTTATAGAGGTGGACAAAGCCAAACATCTTGCCGCGGTAATACATTTCGGCACATTTATCCTCGAAGGTACGCCCCAGAACCATATCTTCGTAGAGGATGAATCCTTCTTCCCGTGTAATTAGATCATCCGGCAATAGAATTTCAGGCAGGGCGCGTTCGGAAATCTGAGAAGAAGATGTCATAGGACTTACAAGCTTCAAGGGATGTGTAATTGAGCAATACTAGGCAATTTTGCCCATCAAACAAGATTAAACACCAGTGTATCAAATCTCTGTGGCCTGGAATTCTCTGGGGATTCATCGGCCTACTCATTTGGGGACGGAGAGGGAATGACTCAATTATTATTGATATTATTGAACTCACAAGAAGATAGATTCTCATCTCTAGTTTTGCCCCTAGTTATCAGCATGGCATCAGATAAATAAACTAGTCTGACCCATGAAAATCTATGGATGACAGACCCGAAGGCTGGTTAAGCCACTAAGACAGGCATCACTGGCGTGTTGATTAGGGTTCCGGTCAAACTAAAGGGCCGGGTTGTCGTAATTTCTACGGAAACGAGTTGTCCCCGGAGAGTTTGTATATCCCCTGGTAAAAAGGTGAGACGATTGCCCCGCGTCCGGCCCATGACTTGGCTGGAATCTCGAGGGTTAACAGCCTCTACTAAAATTTCTTCAACACGCCCTAAATAACGGGCCGAACGCTCGGCAGCCTGGCGACCCACTAAATCATTCAGTTGTTGCAAACGTTCATCTTTGATCGCTTCTGGAACTTGGTTTGACCAAAGGGCTGCTGGGGTTCCCGGCCGGGGAGAGTAGGCCGCCGTATTCAGTAAATCAAAGCCAATCATCTCAACTAACTCGAGGGTGCGCTCAAACTGGGCCGGGGTTTCCCCTGGAAAACCAACGATCACATCCGCACTCAGGGCAGCATCAGGGACATAACGGCGAATGGTTTCAATAATCCGCAGATATTTTTCCCGAGTGTAGCCCCGAGCCATCGCTTTGAGGATGTCGTTATCGCCCGATTGAAAGGGAATATGGAAATGCTCGCAGACCTTCGGGAGTTCGGCACAGGCCTGGATCAGACGTTCGGTAAAGTAGCGGGGGTGGCTGGTGGCAAAGCGAATCCGTTCAATGCCCGGCACATCATGAATGGTGTAAAGCAAATCTGTGAGGGTATTTTGGCGGCGGCCTTCGGGGGAAATTCCGGGTAAATCCCGACCATAGGCATCAATGTTTTGCCCCAAGAGCGTAATTTCTTTGTACCCTTGGGCGGCTAACTCTTCAATTTCGGCTTTGATGGCCTGGGGCGTGCGGGATTGCTCAATGCCACGGGTTCCAGGGACAACACAGTAGGTACAGCGTTCATTACAGCCATAGATGACATTGACCCAGGCCGTGACGGTGCTTTCTCGCCGCGGTTTTGTAATGTCTTCCATGATTTCCACGGGTTCGGTGGCCACAACTTGGAGACCACTTTCAACTTGGGCGAGTAATTCATCCAAGCGATTGGCATATTGCGGCCCCATGATGAGATCTAGCTCCGGCATTCGGCGTAAGAGGGCTTCTCCTTCCTGTTGGGCAACACAGCCGGCCACGACAAGCTTTAAGTTAGGGTTTTCTTGTTTCCGCTTGGCCTGGCGACCGAGATAACTATAAACCTTATGTTCGGCGTTGTCGCGAATGGAACAGGTATTGTAGAGAATTAAATCCGCTTGATTGGGATCCTCCACCCAGCCATAGCCCAGACCCTCTAAAATGCCTGCCATTCGCTCCGAGTCGGCCTTGTTCATCTGACAGCCAAAGGTAATGATGTGATAGCTAGATGATTCAGACATAGGGTAACGTTACTTAGAACTCAAGACAGGAAGTCTCAGGGTCATGCACTATTGACAACCCTCAGCAATCTTCATCATATCCTGCTGGCCTGGAGGATTATTGGCCGCTATAAGACGATATTCTTTACCAACTTAAGGGCCTGGTTTAGAAAAGTGGAATAGACTCAAATTCTAAAGGGAGTTTAGCTATGTCAGCCCGTGATTTATTCCATGACACTGTTAAAAATGGTCTCAAAAATGATGGCTGGAAAGTCACCTACGATCTCTATGCCCTATCCACTGACGAGTTTGATCTGGCTATTGATCTAGGATCTGTCATCAATTGTAAGAGTTGACACAAAGGGGCAAAAGTGGGTCGGTGATCAGACGTGACTTGAGCCAGCTTACTCCTATACGATGCTATGCCTTGAGAGATGACCAGTGGGCAAAAATAGAACTTCATTGACTGGGGTGACAGAGTCATGTCGGTCGAACTGCAACAGATAACCGTTTAATTGATCGAAGTAGTACTCTACCGATATCGGGCTGAAATTCCCTGGAGCAAGGCTCGACAAGGATGAGGATCGAACGTATATAAGGTATGGGTATTAGTCACACCTACACCAATGATGAAGTTCCAACATAGAACAATAAAAAATAAGGCTATCTACATAGACAGCCCTTTTCAAATTGATTCGAAGCCTAGCTAAGGCTCTCATCACGCATCTTCAGATGAAAATAAGTTATTATCTGGCTGGTATGTAATTACCAACTAGATTTAACCAGGCCAGGTAACAACCCTTGGTGAGCCATATCCCGTAAGGCGTTCCGGCACAAGCCAAAATCCCGGAAATATCCCCGTGGCCGACCGGTTAGCCAGCAGCGATTTCGTAAGCGAGTTTGGGCACCGTTGCGGGGGAGTTGTTGGAGTTGGCGATGGAGCGTGAGTTGCTCGTCTGGGTTTTCAGCGTAAGCAATTTGCTCTTTCAGTTCAGCACGTTTAGCAGCGTATTTTTCAACCAAGCGTTGCCGTTTTTTTTCCCGCTCGATCATGCTCTTTTTGGCCATGGAGTTTTGGGTCTTATTAAGAATGCAGCTTTACCATTATAGCGAGAACGAGGGATAGGGCAATGACTGTGTAGAAAATCGTTCTTGGGGACAGGGTCATCTAATCTAAATGGAGAGAAGTCATGGCAGCTTGGGGACTGGAGTGAGTGCCACAACGCTACTAAACTTACCCAATCGTTGGATCCGGTAACATAATTTTTGGATAAAGGCAGAGGGGAAAACGAATAATGATCGGGCGGTTTGTATTCATTCCCCTTGATTTCCCAAGGCTGTTTGTTATCATTAGAGCCGACTCAGAAAATTTTTGTTCTCCAGTTAGGAACTCTCTCATGGAATTTGAAGCACTCCTGTTGGGTATTGAGCCTTTGGCCGTTTTGGCGGTGGGCATTGGGGCCGCAGCGGTCGCTCCAGTGGTTGGGGCCGTGGATTCGATGACAGGACATTCTCTAACCGAATCAGCCCGGAATGCAGCCAAGCAAGGTTTAGTTTGGGCCTTTGAAACCTATGAAAAAGCCCAGGCCAGCATGGCTGAAGCGAGTGAATCCTTTCAAGATTTAGTGGCTGAAGCTCGTTCAGAAATTATCACGACGAAAGCCGAAGCCGACCAGAGTGAACCGCGGGAGGTCACCATCAGCTAGGTTGAAGTTGCAGAAAACCAAACAATCCCCCTCTGCCTTGCTAGAAAAGTTTAGTCGGAAGTTATATCCTGATCCGGTACATCGGGAGAACTTTCTAACAGCCCTACTTACCCCCAAGCCCTATCCGCCAGCAATTCTCTGGTGCCAGCCGCGCCCTAATCCCTTCCCCTTTGATGTTGTTGCCCCTGTGGTTTGGCAACCGGACTGGGTTGATCGACTTGCTCTGGGGACAAAACCCGGCCAACATCATCTCCATCACCAAGGGGCCTATTACGTCCTAGATTTTTCTTCTGTGTTTGCTGCTGTTCCTCTCCAATCCCTGACCTTTCTCCAGCCTCCCAAGTTAGTCATTGATGTTTGTGCCGCTCCGGGGGGAAAGTCTATTTTGGCCTGGCGCAGTTTGCAACCCGACTTACTGGTGGCGAATGAGGTGATTGGGAAACGTTTGGGAATGCTCACCTCGAATCTGAAGCGCTGCCATGTGGCCTGTGGGAAAGTGACCCATTTAAATGTGGCCGGCCTGGTGGCGGAATATGGGCAGTTGGCTGATGTCGTGATTGTGGATGCACCTTGTTCGGGACAATCTCTATTGGCAAAGGGAACCGATGTTTTGGGTTGTTTCCACCCCCGCACCATTAATCACAATGCCCAACGCCAGAAGAAGATTATTGCCACTGCGAGTCAGCTTGTCCGACCCGGGGGGTATTTGCTCTACAGCACCTGCACGTTTTCAACAGAGGAAAATGAAGGAGTCTTAGATTGGTTTGTCCAGCGGTTTCCGGCATTTCAATCCTTGGCGGTTCCTGCTCTTACCGACTACCAATCTCCTTGGGGGGCATCGCCGCAATTTAGGGGGTATCGTCTGAGTCCTGAACAGGGCCTAGGGGCTGGAGCTTTTACAAGTTTGTTGCAGCTTGCCTAAGGGACTATTCGGAGGGCCTGGGGAAATATCATGAAATTAGAAAAGATTAGGCCAATTTGCGGAAGTGTCTAGTAAAATAGGGAAGCTGAATTGCTGGTGTAGCTCAGGGGTAGAGCAGCTGATTTGTAATCAGCCGGTCGCAGGTTCAAATCCCGTCACCAGCTTGAGATATGAAACTCTTGCAAAATAACGCTTTCGGGGTTTTCAACTAAATACCTTCTAACCTGCCAATAATCACTTTTACCATATTTTCCTAACGTCATTTGAGCATTTTTTAACATCTTTTGTCCTTCAAAATAGGGGTATGACATGGGCAAAGTCAGTATTTTTCAGGACAAAGGAAATTCAACCATGCCCCGATGGATGGTTTCGTTCAGCCACACAGGAAAAAGACATTGCCTAAGTTTGGGATTGCCTGATAATTCCGTTAATCGCACTTATGCGGAAATGCTTTATCGAGATATTGAACTGTAAATACTCACAGGCAACCTTAAAGCATGGTTGGATGACTTCGAGAAAAGGAGAAATCATCCCGACCCATCGGAAAATGAGACAAAACTATAGTAAAAGGATTTAAGAACGTTATGGAAAGAGTATGTGGCGTTCAAGAGTCAGATTGGCTCAGTCAGTACCATGGCCTGTCAATATGCTTTCTATTCACGGTTGTGCATTGAGGAAAAGTGGGATGTTAAAACAGAAGATATAGATATTATTCTAATTTTATATATTTATATCAGAGCGCACCTATTAGCGGCTTACTCAAGGCGATTTAATGATTACCTTAATTTATCTGATGAGTTCAAAAAGCCATTGAAAACTTGTTAGACGAGCTTCACTCTCTAGTTCGGTGGCCAGAAATTGTAACCTTTGAAGAACTTAATGCTTCTAACCCTTGGGAGGATGAGAGAATAATGAAAAGCTTGTCATTTTGGAATTTTTTTATTAAAAATCCTGGAATGGTATTTTTCACTGAAACTTAGAGCTTTTGACAACACCGAAAGGAAGGGCTGTTACAGCAACGCGGCTAAAGCTTGGTTAATGGCGGCTAGGGCCTGATCAATTTCTTCAGATGAAACAATCAACGGCGGGACAAACCGGACAACTTTCGGGCCAGCGGGAACCAGTAACAATCCTTCAGCAATGGCAGCTTTGACAATGTCAGGGGCCGTAATCGGTGAGTCTGCCTCAATTTCCAGGCCATTGATCAATCCCCAACCCCGCACTTCTTTCACCAGGCCAGCATACTGATTGGGAATTTCTTTTAAGCCAGCACGCAACTGTTCCCCGCGGGCCTGGGCATTTTTCAGCAAGTGATCCCGTTCAATGGTTTGACACACGGTTAACGCCGCGGCACAGGCCAAGGGATTACCGCCAAACGTACTCGCATGATCACCGGGTTGAAACACATCACAGAAGGATTTACAGAGCATGGCCCCAATGGGAACTCCTCCCGCCAGGCCCTTGGCCGAGGTAAACACATCCGGTTCAACGCCAAGAGTTTGATGACCCCAAAGATTGCCGGTGCGGCCCATGCCAACTTGGACTTCATCAAAAATCAGGAGAATACCTTTTTCGTCGCAAATCTGGCGCACCCGTTGGAAATAAGGTAAATCTCCCGGACGAACTCCCCCTTCTCCTTGCAATGGCTCCAAAAGAATCGCGGCAACTTGGCGTTCATCCTTGTCTAATTCAGCAATCTTGGTTTCTAGGGCTTCAATGTCGTTGTAATCCACATAGGCAAAGCCAGGCACGAGGGGATCAAAGTTTTTCTGATATTTGGGTTGGCCGGTGGCGGTGATGGTAGCTAAAGTCCGACCGTGGAAGCTGGCCTGGGCCGTAATGATTACGGGATTGGCAATGTTCAAAACCGTATGGGCATATTTCCGGGCCAGTTTAATCGCCCCTTCATTGGCTTCGGCCCCAGAATTACAGAAAAACACCCGGTCGGCACAGGAATGATTCACCAGCCAGGTGGCCAAGTCGCCCTGTTGGGGAATGTAATACAGATTAGAAACATGGTGCAGGGTTTGGATTTGCTCCGTGACGGTTTTGACGAGGGCGGGATGGGCATGGCCAAGGGTACAGGTGGCAATTCCGGCGACAAAATCTAAATACGCTTTACCCTGATCATCCCAAACGGTGCAGCCAGAGCCTTTGACTAAGGTGAGCGGAAACCGGGCATAGGTGTTCATCACATCCCGATCAAAGTCGCTGCGATTGTAGGGGGCATCAAGGACTGGGGTTTGGGGATGAGTTACTGACAAGTCAGAAAGAACAGTAATTGGACTCACGGGACGCAACCTTTGGTTAATCAGCGGGTGATGGAAAAAGTGATTAAAGTTATTAAACCGGAATTTGTCCTAATCTAGCGCAGGGAACGAACTAAAGATCGGACAAGTTAGCAGTAACCGTTACCATTGTAGAGCGAACTTTTTTAGTCAGAACTTAGTTTTGAGGCTTCTCTAAGGTTTGATGATGCCCATGTCAACACCCCTTGATATTTTGATTCTCTCGAATGGGCCGGGGGAGTTGGCCACGTGGGTTTATCCGGTGGTGCAGGCCCTCCGAGAGCGATTGGGGCAAGACACAACCCAGGTGCGAATTTCCCTGGTGCTTTCACCCTGTCCCCATGCCAGTGGCCAAGAAGCGGTTGCGGGGGCGAAGATTTCGGGGATAGATCGGGTTCAAGGGGGTGCTCATTTTTGGCCATTCTTAATTTGGGGCCGAACTCAAGAAAATTGGGATTGGCGACCGCGGGGCCTGGTGTTATTTTTGGGCGGCGATCAGTTTTTTACGGTTGTCTTAGCAAAGCGGCTCGGCTATCGCAGTTTGATTTATGCGGAATGGGAAGCCCGATGGTTAGCCCAGATTGATCAATTTGCCGCCCGGCGGTCTATCCCTGTCACCAAGGCCTATGAAGATAAAATTTCCGTAGTTGGTGATTTGATGACCGAGAGCCAGGCCCTGTTAACTCCCACCACTCAGGCACAGATTGAGGAATTATTAAACCTCAGCCCAACCACGCCCTTAATTGGATTATTACCAGGTTCTAAGCCGATTAAGTTGCATCTGGGTGTGCCTTTCATGGTGACAATTGCGGCCCATCTCCAGCAACTCCAACCCCAGGCCCGGTTTGTGATTCCTGTGGCCCCAACCCTAAACCTACAAACCTTGGCCAACTACGCCAACCCCACTACTAATCCAGATTTTCATCTGATTGATGGAATTGCCGCTCAACTATTGGAACCGGAGCAAGGCTTACCCTACTTAGAAACCACCACCGGAACCAAAATCTATCTCTGGCAAAAGCTTCCTAACTATGATCTCCTCAGTCGCTGTCAACTTTGCTTAACGACGGTGGGGGCCAACACGGCGGAATTGGGGGCCTTGGCGGTGCCGATGATGGTTTTATTACCCCAAGAACAACTCCAACTCAAGCAGGGGATCGTTGCCGATGGCCTGGGTGGATTGATGATTGGCCTGCCTGGACTTCAGCGATGGGGGTCGGTCTTGATGTTTTGGTTAATGGTCTTACAGGGATTAACCAGGGCCCAGGCCTGGCGGTTACTCACCCAAAAACCATTGGATTGGACATTGATTAAGCAGGGATTAGGCTTGCGGGCCTGGCCGAATATTTGGGCGAACCAGGAAATTGTGCCAGAATTAGTGGGCCCCCTCGATCCCCTCGGCCTGGCTGAACAAATTGCCGGCCTCTTAAGCCAACCCCAGACCCTTATGGAAATGCGTCAACACCTCCAACGGATTCGGGGTGAGGCCGGAGCCGCGGCTAAGATTGCGAATCTGGCGGCCCAACTGCTGGACTCTGCGCCAATCCTGTCTGCCCCATTGCCACCCCTGTCATCGTCCTAATGGAACCTGTTAGCCCACAGCCGGAGCTTGAACCCCTCAGTCGCACCCAGATTTTAGTTGCGATGGGTTTGACGGCAATTCTTTGGCTGATTCTATCTAAAGCTCTTTTACAAACTCCTTTTGCAGGTGGTCTGCTCCCCCTCATTTGGCAACCCCAGGCCCTCATGGTTGGGACGTTAATTGCAACGGGAATTGTCTTGGCTAGCAGTTTGCTCTATCAATTTTGGCCCACCTATCGAGCGGCGGCAGATTTCTACTTGGAGTTGGTGATTCGTCCCCTCGTCTGGGCTGATGTCTTTTGGTTAGGGCTACTTCCGGGCCTGAGTGAAGAACTACTCTTTCGCGGTGTGTTGCTGCCAACCCTGGGCCTGGATTGGTATGGGATTATTGGCTCGGCAATTTGCTTTGGCATCCTTCATATGGGGGGTAAACAGCAATGGCCCTACGCGATTTGGGCCACGATGGTTGGGGGGATTTTGGGGTATAGTGCCGTGGCCAGTGGGAATCTTCTCGTTCCGGTTCTGGCTCATACTCTCACCAACTGGGCTGCCGGAGTGATGTGGAAATTAAAACATCAACCATAAAAACTAGCGAAAGAACATTAGAGCCATTATCCCTGGCCTGGTATGCTAAAACAGTTTGAATTGGGTAACATCAGGGGCTACCATGACAACCACAACCGCCATAACAAACGCTGTGGAACTGGAACGAATCCGTCGTCAATTTGATTTTGGCCCCTATCCCCGAATTCCCCTCGACAAATTTCCCAAAGATGACACCAATAGCCTGTTTATTCACAATGTTGTAACGGCCTATTACTTAGCCTATCAAACGGTTATTAAACCTGAAAATTTGGTTATCTTAGACGCAGGCTGTGGCAGTGGTTACAAATCCCTGTTGTTGGCGATTGCGAATCCAGGGGCCAAAATTGTCGGGATTGATCTCTCGGAAGCCTCTGTCAAAATGTCCCAGGAACGATTGGCTTATCATCAGTTTGAGAATGTTGAATTCCATAGGATGACGATTGAGGAAGTCCCAGGCCTGGGGTTGGCATTTGACTATATTAATTGTGATGAAGTCTTATACTTAGTTCCCGATCCAGTCAAGGCGCTCCAGGCCATGGGTTCTGTCCTTAAGCCTCAAGGGATTATCCGCGCCAATCTCCATAGCTATCTCCAACGTGCAGCGTATTTCCGGGCCCAGGCTGTTTTTCGGATTATGGGCATCATGGACAACAACCCGGAAGAGATGGAAATGAAACTGGTGCAGGAAATTATGGCCGAGTTGAAAGATGGAGTAGATTTAAAAGCCCGGGCCTGGAATCCCAAATATCAACAAGAAGATGCTGCCGAAGCGCTGTTAGCCAATCATTTACTGATCGGTGATCAGGCCTTTAATGTTCGGGATATGTTTAATTTCCTCGATCAGGCCGGCCTGGACTTTATTGCCATGGTGAACTGGCGGCAATGGTCACTGGAAAACCTCTTTAAAGATCCGGAAAACTTGCCCTCCTTTTTGGCCTTGAGCTTACCGGATGTGCCCCAACAAACCCAACTGGAACTCTACGAACTCATTCATCCTGTGCATCGCCTTTTGGATTTTTGGTGTCACAGGCCCCAGACCCCATCAGAGTTGTCCCCATCTCTCCCGGAAGATTGGCCGGATAACGTTATCCTCAAGGCTCAGGTGTATTTGCATCCCCAACTGTGCACCGAAACCATCCAGGCCAAGTGGGCGCAATACATTCAAGACCGAGTCGTGGTGGATTTGGGGACATTCCTCAGCCTGACTTCGACAACTCCGGTTTATGTGGATAGCTTGGTGCTGAGTTGCCTATTGCCCCTCTTTGCCGGGCCCCAATCGGTGGAATTTTTAGTCAAACGTTGGTTACAAATTTGCCCCTGCAACTTGACCACCTGTGAACCCCTGACCCCCAGCCAGGCCTTAACCTATGTCCGCCAATTTTTACATCGCCTAGAACCGGCCCAATTTGTTTTATGTCCCTTGCCGACCTGATGTGCTCCCCAACGCAAGAGTTTTGAGCATCGCAAATCCAAAGGGTATCGTGGAAACAGAGATCTGGCATAGAAACAACGATGGCGGAGAAGTTTAGCCTAAAATACAGCAGTGTTATTGGAGCAGCGGCATGGAACTAGCCACCCGGATTTATCAAGTTACTCCCTCCATTACCCTGGCCATTGACTCCAAAGCCAAAGCCATGCGAGCCGCGGGGATTGATATTTGTAGCTTTAGTGCCGGTGAACCCGATTTTAATACACCTGAACATATCAAAAACGCCGCCCAACAGGCTTTGGAAGAGGGCAAAACTCGTTACGGCCCGGCCGCCGGGGAACCTAAACTCCGGGAACTGATTGCCGAAAAACTCAACCGAGACAACAATCTGCCCTTCAAGCCGGAAAACATTATTGTCACCAATGGCGGCAAGCAATCCCTGTTTAACTTAATGATGGCCCTGATTAACCCTGGGGATGAGGTGATTATTCCGGCCCCCTACTGGTTAAGCTATCCGGAAATGGTTTACTTGGCTGGCGGTGTCCCGGTGATTATCCCAACTACGGCCGCAACCGGGTATCGGATTACCCCAGCGCAACTGAAGGCGGCCATCACCCCCCGCACGAAACTCTTTGTCCTCAACTCTCCCAGCAACCCCACAGGGATGATTTACCCCCCGGACGAAATTCGGGCCTTGGCTGAGGTAATTATCGCTGCGGATATTTGGGTTGTGTCCGATGAAATTTACGAAAAAATTCGCTACGACGGCCTGGAGCATTTAAGTATTGGGGCAGTCAGTGAGGCGGCATTTCAACACACCATTGTTAGCAGTGGTTTTGCCAAGGCCTATGCGATGACGGGCTGGCGGGTGGGTTATTTAGCTGGGCCACTAGAGTTAATTAAAGCCACCACTACGGTTCAGGGCCACAGCACCTCGAATGTTTGTACCTTTGCACAGTATGGGGCGATGGCGGCATTATCTGGGTCTCAAGATTGTGTGGCGGTGATGTTGGCGGCCTTTGCGAAACGGCGGGAAGTGATGATGGGTTTGTTGTCAGCGATCCCTGGCCTAGGCATTGTTAAACCCACTGGAGCCTTTTATGCCTATGTCAATATCAGTCAGACGGGCCTGGGGTCTCTGGAGTTTGCCGAACGGTTATTGGATGAAAAACAAGTGGCGTTAATCCCCGGTAAAGCCTTTGGAACCGATGATCATATTCGCTTATCCTATGCCACCGATGTCACCACCATTGAACGGGGCCTGGAACGCCTGGCGGATTTTGTCAGAGAGTTAGTTTAGATTGGCTTCTCGATGGACGCGAGTTGTGCTGGCCTGGGCCGTGGGCATCAAAACGATTTGATTGAGATTGACATGGGCCGGGCGGGTGGCGCAAAAAAGGATGACCTCGGCTACATCCATCCCGGTGAGTGGCTCCAGGCCCTGATAGACTTTTTCAGCTCGCTCGGTGTCCCCATGAAAACGGACTTGGCTAAATTCTGTTGCCACCAGGCCGGGATCAATACAACTGACGCGAATCGGTGTCCCCAATAAATCCTGTTTTAAACCTTCTGTAATCGCTTGCACGGCTGCTTTGGTTGCGCAATAGACATGACCGCCTGGATAGACTTGTAACCCCGCAATCGAACCAATATTGATAATCTGCCCCTGGCCTCGCGCTAACATTCCTGGCAAAAGGGTATGAGTGACATAGAGTAAGCCCTTGATGTTGGTATCAATCATCTCCTCCCAATCAGACAGTAAGGCCTGATCAAATCGCTCCAGGCCCCGACTTAAGCCCGCATTATTAATCAAAATGTCAATCTTTTGCCAGGCTGTCGGGAGAGATTTTAATAAGGGGATAATTTCATTTGGGTTACTAACATCCCCCGCCAAGCAAAGACAGTCGGTTTGGTATTGAGTTTTTAAGGATTCAGCCAATTCCTCCAAGCGAGATAAACGCCGAGACAAAAGAATTAACCGACAACCCGCTGCCCCAAAGACCATCCCACAGTCCTGGCCAATGCCGCTACTGGCTCCGGTGATTAAAACAGTTTGGCCTGTTAATAAAACCATAATTAGCTGCTCAATTTGTTAATTAACTTTTTACTTTTGATAAAAATGTGGAAAGAGGTCTGTCTCAGGAATATAGCGACAGGCCTGGCGATAAATTGCTCGACAAGTACCCGTATCGAGTTGTCGATGGTTAGGAATGGTAAGGGTTTCTTGGCCTGTTTCGCGATCTCGCCGCAATTTAATATGACTCCCTCTTTGACTGTGAACCTGAAAACCAAATTTCTCCAGGATTCTAACGACTTCAGCACCGGATAATCGTTTAAGTCTAGGCATAGGTGGGCTGTAATTCAAAGGTCACAAGAACAGTCGGATTAGGAACCAAACCAAACTCGGCCGCATCTTCCCCCTCTAAATGCAGGGTAATGGCTTCTTGTAAATTTTTAACGACCTCATCCAGTGTTTGGCCCTGAGTCACGACTAAAATCTCCAAGCATTCAGCCACATAGCCACTTTGCTCTCCTGGACGGATGAAGGACTTAATCGTGTGTTGTAGCGACATACCTATTACTTCCTGTCAAGCTAGACATGAGGATAACTTTGGTAAGGCCTGGGGGGAGGTTTCAGCCAGATATTTAGAGCGATTATCCGCCGCCAAATTGCCTCACCCCCCAGTTATATAGTCATTTCTGCCAAAACTGAGATACTCAAAACTACTATCCATAAAAGGTCTCAAGTATTTTTGTATTTCATTCCTAAGCAAAATGACTCTAATTTTCAATCCCAATTGTGCCCGGGCCGGATTCATTAACCTTTATAGGCTTTGATACCGTGATCAACCAAGGCCTGGACTTTCTCCGCATCCTGCCAATCGAGAATTTCAGTGACTTTCTTTTGGAGGTTTTTATAAGTCCGGAAAAACTCCGCCACTTCAGCCAATCGGTGCGGGGCAATATCTTTGAGTGATTTTACTTCGGCATAGCGGGGATCATCGGCCGGCACACAAAGAATTTTCTCATCCCGGTCGCCGCCATCAATCATCTCTAAGTAACCAATGGGCCGGGCGGCAATCACACAACCAGGAAAGGTTGGCTCGTCCATCATCACCAGGCCATCCAGGGGATCCCCATCATCTCCAAGCGTGTTGGGAATAAAGCCATAGTCAAAGGGATATTGCACTGAGGAATAGAGCACCCGATCCAAGATAAAGGCGTTCATATCCTTGTCAAATTCATATTTATTGCGACTGCCCCCAACAATTTCAATCAGGACATTGACCAGGCCGGGTTTGGGTTGAGCCGGAATCCGCGATAAGTCTAAGCTCATGGGTATTGGGTTCATAACGATTTACCTAATCCAGCATAAACCGACCATGGCCAGGCCCCAAACTGTCCCTTAAAATCAGGGTGAAAGTAATAAAAGCCCGATGAATGAACCACTATTCCAAATCCCGTGGAGCAACATTGAGGCGAGTAAATTTCCCGAACGCCAATAGACGTAGCCCAAGATAGTCCCCAAAACCGCCAGGGGCAATAAATCTGCGGCATTCAAATGGGCAATGGCAAACAGGCCGCCACTGGTCAACATTGCTGTCACTGGTCGCATTCTCGGCAGCAGTGAGGGTAGTAAAAACCCCCGAAACAGAGTTTCCTCAAAAACTGGGGCCATGACAGCAACCATCAACCACAAAATCGCAAAACTACGGTAATCATGACTGGCTAGAATAACTTCCAAAAGGGGATTTCCACCGCCTTGATTGTTGAGGAGTTGTTGACTGAGTAGGGAGGTGAGGAGGACAAGGGGTAAAGCAACAAAATAGGCTCCGATGCTCCAGGCCCACCAACGGGTTTTTCCCGAAAATGAAAGCCACTGGAAAATGGGTTTGGGATATTGCTTCCAGGTGTAAATGAGGATGCCAAACCCAGCCACCACCATCAAGCTATAGGTTATGAGCGCATAAATGGCCTGGCCAAAGGGAGTTGCTACCAGGCCCCGCCCACCGATTAACTCTAAAGCTAGGGGCACAATCAGAAAGCTGATCCCGAAAAAGGCCACAAACCAGCCCACCATGACGGCTAATGTGGTTTCTGATGACCAGGGAATATCTAGATTGAGATGCCGTAAAACTTGCTCCCGTTGTCGGTATTGGTTAACACCCCAACCAACCAATAAAAAAATCCCCAAAACACTCCCAGCTAAGGGCAGCACCGCCACTAAAGCCAAACGAATGACGGCGGCCTGGGCCAATTCTTGCACGGTTTGCTGGAGGGCACTCAGTTGGGCAGAGTTATTCTCAACTTGATAGAGTCTTTGTAAGGCCTGCGCTTGAAACCAGCCCGTGAGATGGGTTGTGATCAGTATCTCGGCCTGGGGCATGATGATCGGCGGTGTTTGCCAGAGTTGCTGAAGAGTCTGGGCCAGTTGTCGGTCTGAGTCTGGGCCAGTTGCCGCCGCCGCCCAAGTTTTAGGAGCCGCAGCTAAAGTCTCAGCCCCAACGGCCTCCAGAATCCCCAAATTCAGTTGGGCTTGGCTGATCTGCTGGGACTGTTGGGCTGTGATGGTGGGGAGTTCACCCAGGGATTGAATGGTTTTTTGATAGGCCCGGCGAGCATCGGCCTGGGGATCACGACCTAAGAGAGCTTTGGCCTGAGGATACTCTTGAAATCCTGACCATTCATTGGCCTGGAGAACAAGATTTGTTTGATAGAGGCTAATCTGTCCTTGAACTTGGGGTTCAGTCAGGCTACTGAGTAATTCTGCGGAGACTAAAAAGACAACAATGGCCGTTAATGCCACCAACAAAATTCGTTTCAAAGACATAAACCCTTCAACCGCGGATGTTGCTTTCCTAGCTTAACTGGCCGGTGTTGGGGGAACTGCCATGGAAACTTGAGATAGATGAATCGCTGTCAAATCAACTTTTTCAACGTAAGGGAAATAGCCTAACCAACGACTGGCTAAATGGGCGAATTGTTCAGGATTGCCACTGACTGCAAACTTAGCGGTTCCCCTCCCTCGCCGATATTGACGCAAACCCAATAGTTCTAGCTCTTGAATCGCGGCTTGAGCTACGGCCTGGGCTGGATCAATTTGCCTGACTTGAGCTGGCAGGAGAGCGGTAATCACATCGGCAATATGGGGGTAATGGGTACAGCCATAGATGAGGGTATCCAGGCCAAACTCAATCAGCGGTTCTAAATAGGCCTGGGCCACTTGCCGGAGATAGGGATCCTGACAGCGATTTTGCTCGATGAGGGGGACAAACTCTGGGCAGGCCACTTGACAGACCTGAATCGTTGGCTTTTGCTCTTGGAGGGCCTGGGGATAACTTTGACTATTCACTGTCGCCGAAGTCGCCATGATCCCGATGCGTTTCCCCTTCTTCACAGCGACTTGAGCCGCGGGCAAAATTAAACCAATGATCGGAAAATCAAATTCACGGCGCACTTGCTCAAGGGCCAAGGCTGAACTGGTATTACAGGCCATCACCCCTAACTTCACCCCTGACTGCTGCATCCAGGCCAGAATTTGCCGCACAAAGGTAGTAATTTCCGCCGCCGACCGTTCCCCATAAGGCAAGTGAGCCGTATCGCCAAAGTATAAAAATGATTCATGGGGTAGCTGGGCTTGTAAGGCTTTCAAAACCGTCAGTCCACCCAGGCCACTGTCAAACACACCAATCCGACCGGCCGAAATTTCCCGATAGGACGACCTACGCCAATTATTCACTCCGAAACCTCGTACTCCTCACACAAGAAACGCCACTAAATCCAATTCCGACAATAGATAAAAGGCTATGGCTAGAGCGGATTCAATATTGGCATAGGGACAGTTTAGCAACCTCATCGTCTTTAATTAAGAGTCCAAGTAGCAAATAATACATCTCTTTTTTCATGTCCATTAACGTAAATGGTTTAAGCTTTCGACTTCCCGCGTAAACAAGTCCGTAATCAGGCTCATCACCGTGCGTTTACGAATTTTGATATTGGCACTCACCGCCATCCCCGACTGCAAGGGAATCTGTTTATCGTTAATTTTCAAATATTGCTGATCCAACTTGATCCGGGCCGGAAAGCTATAAAAATTTCGCTCTGGGGTCGGGGGGAGGGCATCGGCCGCAATCCCAATCAACTCCCCCTTGATATCACCAAACTCACTGAAGGGAAAGGAATCGATCCGCACATCTGCCCGCATACCTGAATTGACAAAGCCAATGTCCCGATTTGTAATATAAACCTCAGCCACCAGGGCATCTTTGGGAACAACCTTGAGCATCGGCTTATCCGGTGTCACTACAAATCCGGGGGAATGGGCCTGGAGATCAAAGACGGTTCCAGTTACAGGCGCGCGTACCGTTTGATAATTTAAGCCTGTTTGGAGTTGTTTGACCTTGGCCAGAATTTCCGCCAGCTTTTTATTATTTTCTACAATCGTCCGACTAAACTGGGTATCAATTTCGGCGATCCGTTTGTCGTTTTCAGAAATGGCTCCATACAGGTCTCGCGTCACCGTCACCGTCGTATTTTTCAGTTTCTCTTTGGCTTCGGCAATGGCTACTTGCAACCGATTCACATCCTGCTGAAACCGATCCACTTCCGCCAGGCCCCGTTGCACCTCCTGAACTTGGCGTAAATATTGAACACGGGCAATAGCACCTTCCTTCGCGACGGGTTCTAGGTCGGCCAAAATGTCCTGATTCACCTTGAGAATTTGTTGCTGGCTTTTCAGTTGTCCCTGGGCCTGGGTCAGTTGTTTTTGGAGTTGATCAATTTGTAAACGGACTGTCGCAATTCGGGAACGAGCCTCTTCTTGGTTAGAGTCCCAACGTAATCGCTGTTCGTCCGTTAAGGTGACTCCCTGAGTATTCCCGACTAATTGAGACCGAAAAAGTTGATTTTCTGCCAGCAGGGCCTGACGATTTTGGGCGAGAAGACGCATCGTGGCGGGAATGGTGGCTGGGGCCTGGGTGTTACTTCCGGTAAGTTGTTGTTGATAAAACTGATTTTCCTGTTGCAGGGCCTGGCGCAAACTTAACTGGGCCGCCAACTCCGATTCTGATGTGGCGGGATCTAACTGAAACAGAGGTTCTCCGGCTGTGACTTGCTGGCCATTGCGGACATAAATATTGCTCAAAATACCACTACTGGGAGAGGAAATATCCTTAACAACCCCCTCGGGTTCAAGTTGCCCCATCGCTGGAACTGCCTCCTCAATTTGGAAGAAACTCGCCCAAAGCAATAAACTCCCACTCACCCCAACAATGCCCCAAACAATAGCCCGTGACCAAGTGGGGGCCTGCTGCAAAATTACCGGCCGGTCAAAGGTGGGAGATAAGGGCGGATTAGACTTAGGTGATGGAGGTAAGGAGGGCAAATCAGTCATAGGTTTATACCGCAGCGGCTTCCTGTTGTTGGTAAAGACAATAGTATTGACCCCGTAAATCCATTAATTCGGCATGGGTTCCTTGCTCGACCACCGTGCCTTGATCCATCATCACAATTCGATCCGCCCCGACTAAACTCCGCAGCCGATGGGTCACGAAAAAGACTGTCCGATCCCCAAAGGTTTGACGCAGATTTGTAAAGACCGTATGTTCCGCCAAGTAGTCTAAGGCACTGGTGGCTTCATCTAAAATTAATAGCCTCGGGTCTTGGAGAATGACCCTGGCAATGGCAATCCGTTGACGTTGTCCTCCCGAAAGGGCTGCTCCCCGTTCACCGACCCGACTGTTATAGCCCACAGGCAAATCCATAATAAAGTCGTGGGCATAGGCGAGCTTGGCCGCGGTGACAATTTCTTCAGGAGTAGCATCGGGGCGAGCCAGGGCAATATTGTCTTGTACCGTGCCATCAAAGAGCAAACTATCCTGTAGCACCATCCCCACCTGTTGACGGAGGGAATAGAGGTCCACCTTACTGACATCGTATTGATCAATGGTGATTTGCCCGCTATCAACCTCGTAGAGACGCATTAATAGTTTCATCAGGGTGCTTTTGCCGGAGCCGCTTTGACCAACGATCCCGACAAAGGTTCCCGGCTCAACGTTCAGATGAATATGCTTGAGTTGAAGATTGCCTTTGCCCGCAAAGCTGAAACAAACATCCTGAAAGCAAATGGCCCCTTGGATGGCTGGCAGAGGAATGTTGCCCCGGTCTTCTTCCTTGACTTCTTGGGGAGAATCTAAAATATCGCTGAGCCGTTCTAAGGAGAGGGCCGTTTCCTGGAAGTTTTGCCACAGTTGAATCAGGCGCAAAAGGGGACTTGTGGCATAGCCGGCCAAAATCCGAAAGGCAATTAATTCTCCTAAGGTTAATTTTTGCTCAAGGACGAGATAGGCTCCGACCCAGAGCAGGAGTAAGTTAGACAACTGACTGAGAAACCGACTCATGGAACCCGCTGTCGTCGAGGTAATCACCGCATTAAAACCAGCCGAAACAAACCGGGAATAACGGTCTTGCCACTGCCAACGGGATTTGAGTTCAATGTTTTGGGATTTAACGGTTTGGATGCCCGTGATCACTTCCGTAAAGTAGGCCTGGGTTTCGGCGTTGCGCTCGGCTTTGACGCGGACTTGATTGCGAATTACGGGGGAGAAAATAAAGGTCAACAGGCCAAAAATTGGCACAGTGGCTAAGGCAATCAGAGTCAGTAACCAGCTATAGAGGATCATGACCACGATATAGATCACCGAAAAGACGGCATCTAAGACCACGGTCAGGGCGGTTCCGGTTAAAAATTGGCGAATGTTTTCCAATTCATTGACGCGGGTAGCCAGTTCCCCCACAGGCCGGCGGTCAAAATATTTCAACGGTAGGCGCAACAGATGATCAATAACCTGAGTTCCCAAAGTTAAGTCAATGCGGTTGGTGGTATCCACAAACAAATAGGTGCGGAAACTGCTGAGGAGGGCTTCAAAGACGGCCACAACCACCAAGAGAATTCCCAAGACATGGAGAGAATCGGGACTGTTTTTGACCAGAACTTTATCAATAATGACTTGGGTGACGAGGGGATTAGCCAGGCCAAAGAGTTGGACGAAGAACGAGGCAATAAAAACTTCAATTAAAACTCGCCGATGCTTTTGAATTGCTGGGAGAAACCAACGCCAATCAAACTTTTTCTGGGGTGTATCGCCGGTTTTTTCCAGTTGAATTAAGGAAATCGTCTCGCCATCCCAAGGAGCTAAGAAGACCGGTAACGTTTGCCGGAGTAAGCCCTGCTCAGGAGCCGCCACCACCACCCCTTGGGCCGAAATTTCATAAACCAAGAGGAGTTGACTGTCCCAACAGGCCAGAAAGGGAGTCGGAACCCGTTGGATGACCGTTTTGGGAACCTCTAACAGTTGCGCCCGCAGACCCATGAGTTCACTAATGACTCCAGCCGTGGTCAGGGAGATTTTATTGTCCTGTTGTCCGAGTTGATTTTCAAGCACCCGGCGGATAATATCTTTACGAAAAGGCAGATTAAAGTGCTCAGCCAACATGGCAAAACAGGCCTGGGATGCGTCTAGAGAGCCTTTTCCAGCAATAAACGGATAATTAGTGGGTGTTTGCCGGTCTGTCAATTCCGGTTCGGGTGGTTCGAGGGGGGCTTCCGGAATCATCTCCCAGGCCAGGGTTGTTGCAGTGGTGGGGATCGTGGTCTGGGCCGCAGGGATGGATAGTGAGGCGGCAGGGGCTTGAGGTTGGATTTGGGGCAGGGCGGCAATGGGTAAGCCAATCAGACGAACGGGGTTGTTGTTATTTTGGGGCGCGCTGGTGAGTGTCGGGGAAATGCTCTGCCCAATCTCCAGGCCGGGCCAAGTGCCACTACTGAGTAACCAGCGATAATCCGGTTCTAGTTCCAGTCGGAGAGGGGGTTGTGATGTGGTGGCTGGAATAATTTTGAGTTGGGCCTGGGGATAAATGTCCGTCAGCAAGTGGCGCATTTTTTGCGGTTCCAAGGCCTGGGGGCCCAAGGCATGACCCAATAGTTCATAAACCTCGGCTAAACTTGCCCGCTCCCGATAGTACTGATCTAAATGGGGTTCCTGGGCTAACCAGGCCAAAAATTCTGATCCCGTTAAAACCAAAGCAATCGTATCCGTGGAAGCAATCGCCCCTTCACAGCCATGTTGTCGCACCAGGCCACTCCAGCCAACTGCCTCTCCCGGTTGGAGCATTTTCAGTGTTGGCGGTACATCTTGGTTTTGGTCTCGCCCCAGCAGCCGGACTTGTCCCTGAAAAATCAGGTAGAACTGGCTCGGACGCTTATTGGGAGCCAACATTCCCCGGCCCATCGGAAACCGCTGCGGCTGAAACTGCTGGGACAAGGCCAACTGAGTTGCGGCTGAGAGTTCCCCAAAGGGCGGGGTATGGGCTAAAAATTCTTGGACAGCACTTTTGAGATCAAAGGTATTCATGGGGTGACTGGGGCCGAGATATTTACCGTTAGGGCCTGGGTCTGGGCTTGGAGCCAGCGTTGCCAGCATTGTTGCAGTAGCCGTTGCCGCATTCCCTCGTCCAGTTGGGCCGGAATAACTTTCTCAGGACGGACAATCACAACCCAGTCTCCTAGACGTGTGGGTGGCAAGATTTTACCTAAGGGCGAGGAGGCTAACATTTGGACTAATTGGGGATGTAAGGTTCTGGCTTCTACCGGCCCGACTAAACCACCAGACTCCTGTTCTGCTCCCTGGGAATACTGACGGGCCACATCCGCAAAGTTGGTTTCCCCTTCCTTAATCCGAAAATAGAGTTCCTGAGCTAGTTCTGGATTATTAGTTCTTAAGAGTGAGTAAACAAACCGGTCATACTGTTGCTTGGTCTGCATAAATTCTTGATCAATTCCCCGCCCCCAAGTTGCTTGCTTATATTTTTCAATTTTGCCCAGTTGGTAGGCCCGCTGCTGAAACTGCTCTGGGGAGATTCGATAGCGTTGACAATACTGTTCTTCTAGTTCTGGGGTCGTAATTTGTTGATTTTGGCGAAAGTGATTGAGGGAATGCTGGGCTTCTTCGGGTGTGAGGGTAATGTCCTGGAGGGCCTGGTCAATGGTGAATTCTTCCAGAAATTGGGGGAGCAATTGATACCGAGTTAGATAATGGATCAGTTCATCACCAGAAATCGAGGTTACACCGATCTGGATAGTTTGACTCATTTGGAACAGCACAGTTAATCAGGGGGCCTAAATGTAAAACCATCCTAAGATGTATCTTTAATTACCACAAGATAATTAATCATCTCTTAACCTGCTAGCGGCTCTGGGTCAGGGAGAGGATATTCCACCGCGATCACCAGAGTTCACCAGGCCTGGATCTTGAAATCTTGAATTTGTGCATCACAGTAATATTCTCATTCCCTGGATAATACTAAAGAGAGGCTAGTTTGCAGATAGCGAGTTAGTTATTTATACCTAATTAAGATATCTGCCATCAGTAAAGACATTGACGATCCCTGGCTTCAGGCTGCACTTATTAACTGAATTTTGCCAACAAAACGATGTAAAGCAATGTGAATTTTAATTCCGCCGTATCTTTGATTAAATTGGGTAATCCCAGAGTAGGTAATGAATTTAGCCATTGCTGATCGTAATGCATGGGTTTGAGAAATCTTAATTCATGCTTAAATATCGTTCAAAATCTGGCTAAGTCAGCAATGTTATTTCTAGTATTGATCGTATCTGTACCCGCTGCGAGGATTCGGCATTGGATTTATTAAGTCAACAAATAGCGGCCCTGAGCAGCAAAATTGATTCGTTGTATGTCATTGTTGAGCAACTGAATCAAAAGCTATCCCTGGCTATCAATGAAGGTAAAATCAAGCCCAGTATCGTCGTTGCAGAAATCATGCCAGACTGTGATGAAACGGCTGATTGGGTTGGGGGAACTGCCCAGGCCTTTGCCTCTCCTGTCCATACCAGTCTTGAGCATAAAGATATTTTGAGTGACGACGAACCCCACAACTTCCGCAGCTACAGTGGTGAACGTTACATGACCAACGAGGTACAAATTCAACGCCTGACGGCCCAACTCACCGCGGCTTACAACCAAATTGCGGCCTTAGAAGAACGTCTCCTGGCCCACCACAGCCGTTAGGATTGCTTTACTCCAGAGAATGGCAGCGCTGAAGCGGCTTTGATAGGAATTTCTTAAGCCTAAGCTGCAATTTTTTCAATCACCGGATCTACAAAAAACCGAAGCGAGGCCTGGTATATTGTTGGCAGCAGTGCGTGTGTTTACACCATCATCACAACAATTTGGGTAGGGGTTATGGGCTTATTGTTAGCAGGTAATCAGTTTGTCCGAGATCTAGACCAGGCTGGTGCGTTGGCCATGTATGTTCCCCCAGAAGGTGGGTTTGAAGGACGTTACCAACGCCGATTGCGGACTGCTGGCTACCCAACTCTGCATTTGTCAGCCCCAGGCCTGGGAGATTTATCTGCCTATCTTACCCAAGTTCATGGCATCCGTCCGGCCCATACAGGGAAAGAAAATATTCGGGTCTATTTCCGTCCTCCCCTGGTCACCTATCACCTAGAAAACTTACCTCCCCAGGCCAAGGGACTTGCGCTCTGGTTAATTGATGGCAAAAAGCTATCTCGCCAAGAACTTGCTTACCTGTCATTGCTAACTCAGCAAGAACCCCGGTTGAAAATCGTTGTTGAAGTTGGTGGGGCCCGGGAAGTGAAATGGCAACCCTTGAGTACCATTGCCCAAGCGGCTTAAACATTTTTGCAACTGATGATTGAGGCTGGTACTTCGGGCCTGGGCAGATTCGGATTCTGTTCAGTTCCAGTCATCACATTATCTAGATGAGATCCAGATGCGAACCAGCCCAGCAGTAGAACCCATAGCTCAGGAAATTTCTAGGGGCTTTTGATAGCGCACTGGGCTACCTGGCGATCATTCAAGGTTTTGCTACTAATACTAATCCGAGTTTTGGCATTTACAAGTCCGCCTGTTCCGCCAAAGCTGCCATCTCGTTTCCCTAAAAATACTTCCCATTCGAGGGTCAGGTCATCGGCCTGGGGATAAACACAGAGGATCTCCATGCCGGTGCTATCAGGAACATTTTGCCCAAAGGCTTCTAAGCTTTTCACAAACTGATAATAAACGCACCCCCCCGCGGCCGTTGGCCCCCAAAGTTCATAAACACTATTGGTCGCAGCAATCCCGATAGAGAGATCCGTTAAGAATTTGCTAGGGGTACAGGATCGAGTAGCTTCCAGCCAGCAGTCCATCGTTTCACAAGTTGTTTGGTTAGTGGGGCGGCTGAGGGTCTGAAAAAACCTGGCCGGGGCCTGGGCTAAAACTCTAGGTACGGCTGAATTTACCAGAAGCACCATTGCCAGAATATTGAGTAGACGCTGTGTCACCATTGTTGCCAGGCCCAAGACAAGCGGAACGTACTCTTGATTAACTTAATTAGCGAGCGACTTTTCTAGTACCAGTTTGGAGCGTTTCACCGGATCCGGAATCGTAATTGGATAGTCCCCCGTAAAACAGGCCGAACAAAATTGACTCCCCTGCTGAGCTTGAGTGGCCGCAATCATCCCCGCCCAAGTTAGGTAACTTAAGGAATCTACCCCGATTTGAGCCGCAATTTCCGCAATGGTTTTAGTTGCCGCAATCAGTTGATCCTGGTTATCGGTATCAATGCCATAGAAACAGGGGTGAGTGACGGGAGGCGAAGAAATCCGCATATGAACTTCCTTGGCTCCGGCTTCCCGTAGGGCGCGGACAATTTTGCGGCTCGTCGTTCCTCGGACAATCGAATCATCCACAATCACAATGCGTTTGCCTTCCAAAACATCCTTTAAGGGGTTAAGCTTCATCCGAATCCCCGCTTCCCGCATGGCCTGGGTGGGTTGAATGAAGGTGCGGCCGACATAACGATTTTTGATCAGCCCTTCTGCATAGGGAACTCCCGTGGCCTGGGAATATCCAATGGCGGCCGGAACCCCTGAATCGGGAACAGCAATGACTAAATCTGCGGGTATGGCTGACTCTCGCCCCAATTGTTGCCCTAGGCGTTGGCGATAACTGTAGAGGGTATGACCTTCCATAAGGCTATCCGGGCGAGCAAAATAAATCATCTCGAAAATGCAAAGTTTATGCTCTGGTGGACTCCAGATGTGGGACTTCAGGCCCTGGTCATCAATCCAAACCAGTTCCCCCGGTTGGACATCTCGGACAAATTCAGCTCCGATGATATCCAGGGCACAGGTTTCTGAGGCCAGCACATAATAGGACTGACCTGAATTTTCCCCTGCTAAAATGCCAATCACCAAGGGCCGCACGCCATGACTATCCCGCACGCCCATCAGGCCGTTGGGTGTCCCGATGACTAAACTAAACGCCCCCTGAAACTGGCGCATGGCATTGACACTGGCATCAATCCAATCCAGGCCAGCATTGACTTGATTGGCAATGGCCCAGGCCATAACTTCCGAATCGGTCGTACTAATCAAGCTGGCCTGGCTAGGCATTTGGGCCGCGACGGTTTGACGCAGGGCCTGGGTATTTACCAGATTGCCGTTATGGGCGAGTGCCAGGGGGCCGAGGGCGGTGGGAACCAGGACAGGTTGGGCGTTAACAATCCGACTAGACCCGGTTGTGGAATAGCGGGTATGGCCAACGGCTAAGGTACCGCCCATGTGTTGGAGAGTCGATTCATCAAAGACTTGGGAGACCAGGCCCATATCTTTATGGAGGTGAACATCGGCGCCGGTAAAAGTAGCAATTCCCGCAGATTCTTGGCCGCGGTGTTGGAGGGCATACAGGCCAAAATAGGTGAGTTTAGCCACTTCCAGGCCTGGGCCATAAATCCCAAAAACCCCACAAGCCTCTTCCGGTTTGTCAGGGGACTCAAGCAGGTGGTGGCCACAAGTATCACAGTCAACAACAGGGTTCATCTGACTGGAGTCAGAGACAAGGGTGGATTCAGACATTGGGAGAGTTACCTAACCGCTATGCACGGGCTGAAGGGACAAGAAAGACCAAGGCTCACAAATATCGCAAACAAAAAGGCAAAAAAGGGGAAAAATGGGCTTAAGAAAAGATTAACGAAACTACAGCTAAATAAATTAAGTAAATTTTGACGAATCCGGTCTCACTCCGAGTTTAGATGCCTTTCCGTCAAGTATTGCCCTGAATCTTAGACATCTTGGGGCGGCCTAGGTGAGCGTATAACAGGCATAGACCTCAATGCGGCACTCAGTTGCTTTTGCTCTTCCTTGGAAAGCCAATCATTCATGTGAACAATCCCCAAATGTCCTGCTGTTCTGGCCCGCTTCTCACCCAGTTGAAATATAATTTGAATCTGTTCACTATAGGGCTGCGGTGGTTGCTCTGTGGTGGGTGTGGTAGTGTCAGACACGATCCTTTTCCCCTCGAATTAACTGTCCATCAGACTCGATCCCTACTACGATTGTAAGCGGCCCAACAAGGCAGACCCACAACACCCCAGTCTCTTCATCTCGATAGGTATACTCCACAAGATCAATAAACTGATAAGCATTAAGAATCGCATATTGCATTCCAGTCAAATTCACAAGTGACGCATCTCCTACTGTTTCATTTCCCCCATGCCACTCCAGGCCAAGAATCACAACCTTAATTTTCTTTCCCAGTGGGTTTAGTTCTACGCACTTAGGTAAGTTCCTAGCCCATTGGCCCACTGATCCCGTAACTCCTCAATCCTAACCTTGATTAAGGCCTGGTTATCGGCTGTTGAAATTTGCAGTTCTGCTGCGGTTCCAGTCACGATTCCAATCTCCTGAATTGGAGGATTGCCTTGAGTTTTCAGATATTTTTCCCAGGCCCCCTTTTGACTTGGATCAACCGCTACCAAAATCCGCGATCCTCCCTCCCCAAAGAGCAATTCATCCCAACGGGAGATCGTGTCAGACAAGGCCCAAGGTAAAGTAATCGTTGCCCCGAAATTGCCACTGATACAGGATTCCGCCAGAGCTACGGCTAAGCCTCCTTCACTCAGATCATGGGCTGACCGGATCCAGGCCTGGGTAATGCCCTCACGACAAATTTTTTGAACCAGTTGCTCAAGCTCTAAATCCAGGATCGGTGGTTGACCTGTGACTTGGTTATAGATCGTGGCCAGATATTCCGAGCCACCCAGGGAAATACTCTCAGTTGTGATGTTGGGGGTTAGAGGTTGTCCGAGGAGATAAATTAAATCCCCCGTTTGCTGCCACCCTTGCCCAACAGTTTTGCGAATATCCTCCACACGACCAACCATGCCCACGACGGGTGTTGGATAGATGGCCTGGGGTTTCCCGTCAGCATCTAAGGTTTCGTTATAAAGAGAAACATTGCCGCCGGTGACTGGGGTATTGAGACTACGACAGGCCTGGGACAATCCTCGACAGGCTTCTGATAGTTGCCAATAGCCCAAGGGTTGTTCTGGACTACCAAAATTGAGGTTATCCGTCACCGCCAAGGGTTCGGCCCCAACACAACTCAGATTCCGGGCGGCTTCGGCAACAGCGGCAATGGCTCCTTGATAGGGATTGAGATAGACATAGCGGGGATTACAGTCCACGGTTGCCGCAACACCGACATAGGGATTAGCGAGTTTGTCCCCAGTCACTGGCCGCAATCGAATCACCGCTGCATCTGCTGCCCCAGGCCCCTTGACCGTATTGTTTTGGACGTGGTGATCGTATTGGCGATAAACCCAGGCCTTGGATGCCACCGTGGGAGAAGCGAGGAGTTGTAATAAGACTTCCGACCAAGACAAAAATCCTGACTCTACCTCAATCCCTGTTTCTGATGCGTTGGGGAGCAATGACATTGACCAGGCCTGGGCAGCTTTGACATAATCCGGCGGCTCAATTAGGGATTCCCGGTGATAAATCGGCGTATTTTCAGCCAGGGCCTGGGCCGGAATTTCCGCGGCAATTTTGCCCTGATGACGGATGCGGACAATCGGTTCAGCAATCACAGTTCCGGCAACAACCGCATGGAGTTCCCAGCGTTGGAAAATATCAATGATTTCCTGTTCCCGCCCGGCCTGGGCCACAAATAACATCCGCTCCTGGGATTCCGACAGCAAATATTCGTAGGGGATCATCCCGGATTCACGGGCCGGAATTAAATCCAAATCCAGATCAATGCCCACGCCCCCCTTAGCCGCCATTTCTGCCGTGGAACAGGTTAAGCCCGCCGCTCCCATATCCTGGGCTGCCACAATCGCTCCGGTTTGAAAGGCTTCTAAACAGGCCTCGATTAAGGACTTTTCTAAGAATGGGTCTCCCACTTGCACCGCTGGCCGATCCGCTTGCGACTCTTCACTCAATTCCGCACTGGCAAAACTGGCCCCGCCCATGCCATCCCGGCCGGTAGTTGAACCCACATAGATGACTGGATTACCAATCCCCGCCGCCCCGGATTTAACAATTTCTGCGGTTTCCATCAGACCCAATGCCATGACATTAACCAGGGGATTACCGGAATAGGCCGCATCAAAGTAAACTTCACCCCCGACTGTCGGCACACCCACACAATTCCCGTAGTGAGAAATCCCCGCCACAACCCCATGCACTAATCGTTGAGTTTTTGGATCGGCTAAATCCCCAAAGCGAAGGGAGTTTAAGAGAGCAATCGGCCTGGCTCCCATGGTGAAAATGTCCCGTAAAATCCCGCCAACTCCGGTTGCCGCACCTTGAAAGGGTTCTACGGCGGAAGGGTGATTGTGGGATTCGATCTTAAACGCCAACCGCAACCCTTCGCCTAAATCTACTACGCCGGCATTTTCCCCAGGCCCGACCAAGACCCGTTCCCCAGTGGTTGGAAATTGCTTGAGTAAGGGCCGGGAATTTTTATAGCAGCAATGCTCTGACCACATCACGCCAAACATGCCCAACTCGGCCGGATTGGGTTTACGTCCTAAGCGTTTGACGATTTCAACATACTCGGCCTGGGTCAGCCGTTCGGCTACCAGTTGTTTCGGATCAATTTCAAATTCTGGAGCTAGATCAGAGGCAGCAGACATAAAAATTTCTTCGTGCGGGGCTAACACTGGCATTATCTCAGAGATTTCTGACTGGTGGCTTTAGTTGCTGGCGATACTGCTTTTTATTAAATAATTCTCTGGTAGCCCGCCGCCCTACAATAGAGAATGCCTTAGGGCCTGGAGAGGTGGCAGAGTGGTCGAATGCGGCAGACTCGAAATCTGTTGAAGGGTCACACCTTCCGGGGGTTCGAATCCCCCCCTCTCCGTAGAGTGCGGACTATTTTGGTTATTGACCAATTTTGTCCGAAAAGATTGTGATTAAAATCACACCCAGGCCTGGTTCAGTCACAGATAATTAAGGGCTGACGCCTTCTTAATGGCTCCATAATCTTTCTTTGGATTTTATTCAATGTTACGAATTTGTATCAAACTAGCAACTTGTGCAAATTTTTTGTATGGGAGTGTTCAGAATGGAAGTATTTCCGGTGTGTTTTTTGGCTGATTGACAGAATTGAGTCCAGTTTATTGATTTCCCAAGGTTGATGTTCTAATGAGTAAGCGTAATGACCGATTTGGCCTGAGCAAGCGTACCTATCGTAAGTTAATGGGGACGTTACGCCATCTGTTTCGGCAGCTCGGCCAGTGGATGCGGCGGCGGCTCAAGGGCGGTCAACGCCAAAATCAACGGGGATTGCGTTTAGGGCGAGCGAGAGGATTTGTGTTACCGACGGCGGTTCTCGTAATTTTAGTTGTGACAATTACTGTTGGAGCGCTCTTAATTCGGAGCTTAAATCGGACAACCCAGGTTTCTGGACAACGTCAGGACTTAGAGGTGGTAAACCAGGCCACGCCAGCCATTGAACGAGCTAAATCAAAACTGGAATATTTATTTAGGGTTGATCCTCGCCTACCCCAAGGGATTCCGGGCCAAGATTTGCTCCGAGAGATTATGCGGGACAACCCAGAATATACCCTTACAGGTGAGACCCGGATTGATATAAATGGGGATGGCACTCTCGATAATGCTTGGTATTTTATTCCTACTGATGACCCTAGCTCAGTCATTGCCTATTCAATTACAGTTGGTCGGCCTTCAGATACTCAACTCAATCAAACCGATGCCCAAAAAGCAGCAGCCTTAGTGACTCGGAGTCGTCCCCTACGCACCTCGGCGGAAGGGGCCGGAGAATGCTCAGTTTCGACGGAAGTTGGGGCTGGTTTGGGGACAGGGGCAGGCTGGGATAAAATTACCTCCCAAGTTCGCAAGAACTTTCAGATTGATGCCTTTGTCTTTACTGAGCGCGGAGGTGGGCGGGCCTTGGCAACCGTGGAAACCATGCAGGAACGCCGCTATGAACAAGGGAATAAATGGGGAGCTTGGTTCAGAAATGATTTAGAAATCTTTCCCGGCCCGGCCTTTAACTGGAATGGGGCGATGCACTCAGAAGGTAGTGTTTACATGGGGGGAGGTAGTAGCTTTTCCGCATATCTTGTCAGCGCGCCAAAATCTTGTATTTATTCTCGGGATTCTTCAGAAATTACAGTTCCCGGTAGCCTAGATGATTCGACCAAATTTTTGGGCCAGTTTATCAATGGTACCTTACGGGACAACAACTATAACGGCACAACGGTTGTTCACTCTATTGGTGCTGGTGATGGTCTAATTACCTCTGGAGATGCCAATCCGCCGGCCCAAAATGTGACTTATACAGCCGCTCGTGACTCAGTTAACCCTGGGGGGCGGACGGCGGCTTCTATTGCCTTAAACCCCGTCAAAATTATTACGGAAGATGTGAGTGTTTCCCGCTCTAGTGGAGATTTACTGAACCAGGCCATCAAGGACTCTGCTTGGCCGACCCAATACTACACTCAGTACAAGCGTCTTTACAATGATGACAGTGACAAGCCCTATGTGGATGATACTTACCGGGCTGATAATCGCTATGGGCCTAAGCCGGTTTATGGAAAGGATCTCAATACCCCTGATCCAGATTTAAGAATTCCCTCTGGCTCTGTGGTGGGTGAGTTAATCCCCGGTACGAATTGGAAGCTTCTAACGGATACTCCCTACAATGATCCGGACGATGCGGCCGATGACAACAAACCCAAGGAAGAAATTGGCTTGGATGGTTACTGGGAACGCCGGGCCAGAGCTGAGGGGTTGCGATTAATCGTTGGACAACGGTTGGAAGTTGGTAAGCCCTTAGATATTCCCAATGCCTGGACAACTGGGCGGGCCAATGAATTTATGCAACATCGGGCTTTGCGGGATAATTTGGCGGCAGTGCAAGGAACGGTGCTTTATCACTACAAGGGGGTGGGGGCTGTAACAGGCGCGGCTACGGCAGATTCAACTCTCTCTGATCCGATTGGGGGGTCTTATACTAACAACACCACAGGCGGTTATGCGCCGATGGCCTGTATTGCTAGTACGCATCACGGCGGTACACCCCAAACCCACTTGCGGAGTATTCGCTTTAATGAATATCGGGGTGTTACGGGAATTACAGACACGGTTTTCCCTGACTTTTTAACCGGCCGTGGTACAGATGGCTGGGAATTTAACCCGCCGAGCATCAACACGAATATGTTGCAGGCCCTCACCAACCTGACCAGTTTTTCGGCAGATCGTTCCATCAGTGGTTCTCGGTATATGGGGGCATTCCCACCTGTCCAAGAGGCAGCGGGGGGCACAGTGCATCCCAACTTTGCCAATATTACCCACGGCGACTTTTCTAATCTCTATCGGGCCTTACAGTTGGGGGATATTTCTACCCTCAGCATGGCGGATCAATCTTACATCCAGTCAGCAGCCTGTGGTGTGGGAATGTTAGCCTACAATCTTGATATTTTACAAGGGCCGGATAACACCAACACAACTGCTGATGACTTTTACACAACGACCTTGGGTAACGGAACTGGTAGTCAGCTTCTAAACCTTGATTCCAATGCCACTGCATCGAGTACAGATCGGGGTGTGCCTCTGCTTTTTGATGGATTGATTGCATCCAATAACCCGGAAGCTAGGGCCAGTATTGATGCCAGCGGTCGCCCAGTGCTGACGTTGAGACGACAAGGGATTAGTACTAATCTAGCTACCAGTTCTGGCTATTCTCCAGCAGAGAGGTATGTGAGCGGGTTAGTTTCCGACTGGGCAGCCCGGCCAGGGACAACTGGGGTAATTGCTAATGAACAAAACAACACTCGTTTAGCCCGACTTGTGGCTATTCGTGAGCAAGCCGCCTACGACCTCAATCCTACTAGTTACCAGTGTGGTATTCCCGCTGATCGCCCGAATTTACGGACTCTATTCTGTTTAGGAGAAGTTGGGGCAGCCGGATCAGGGAATGCTGTGGGGTATAACGCAACCAATAAAGCCACTTGGTTGCCCGGAAAATTTGGAGCAGTGATCACCAGTGCAACTACACCTGTTGCCAGTGCCTTTCGATCCACGATTACGATTGCGGCCAATGATTCAAACTTGAACTATAACTATGACTTAGCCTGGCTTGATCGGCTGGCACCTGGGGATTCTGTTTTTCTCAGTGGAAGAGGGGTTTATCCCTTTGTCAGTTGGAACTCGGCGACTCGTCAGTTAGTTGTAGATGCTGCTACCACTAGCCCCATCCTGGAAATTGGGCAGTTCGGTGCGTCAAACACAACAGGGGGCTACAGTGGAGCTTTTGCTTGGAGTAGCTTACCAACTGGGGTTACGGTTACGCCAGGGTTCACCTTTAACTACAATGGAGCAGCCACTTCTTACACAGCTACTTCTGGTGCAGTTAATATTCCTGTAGCTCGGATCAATCGAGATCTGTTGCCTAGTAGCCTGCAAAGTGCTGATACTCTCAATCAATATCGAGTTGGTTTTCGGATTAGTGGCACAAACTATATTGGCGTAGTTACTGCATCTCCAACGGGTAGTGGAAACTTGACAATCAGCGATATCCGCAATACATCGGGTACTCTTTCTAATCCAACCTTTCCCAACAGTGGAACAATCCCAATTGCCTTGATTGAGGCTCCTTCCCCCGCCGGAAGTACCAGTACCAACCGCTTACCTCTTTACACCTTCAATACTGCTCGCAAATATACGGCACTCCAACCCTTGTTTAATCCCCCTGGTGGCACAGCGGTAAACCCCAACGACATTGCCGCCTCCCCTCGCGCCATCGGTTCTTGGGTAACGCCAACCAGTACAGCTACCGCTCTGACGACCTACAACCAAATTGTTGGCCCGGCAGCAGCGGATCAGGTCTATAACGTAGCTTTCCTGGATAACACCATGTTCAATGGCCGGGAAGAGATGGCTGTGCGAACGATGGATATCAACTTGGGTATGCTGCGGGGAGCAACCATTGGCGGTGATACCTGGCTGCCGATGAGTGGAATGGTTTACGCCTTCCGAGAAGATGCCCTCCGAGAAGATGGGATTGCTCGGCCAGCGGGAACTTGGATGAATGCAGCGGCGAACCCAGGCACAGATCCAACCCTAGCAACCTTTGGGATTTCCATTAAACCTGTGGATTTCTTTGCTGATCCGATGCGCCGTCCCCATGGGTTCCGTTTACGGAATGGGATTCGAGTAGATCGCTCCGGGATTGCTGCCTCCAAAAACATTCGGGGCCTGACCTTTATAAGTGATAACCCAGCTTACATTCAAGGGGATTTTAATTGGCATAGCACGAATGGGACGAATGCAGAAGGCAACCGGATCGAAGAGTTTACCCAAAAGCTGCCCACAGGTAGTTTGTATAACGTAACCGAGTTTTATACGAATCGAACCACTCGAAACACTAACTTTGCCCGGCCGACAACGGACACCTGGCGACCAACGGAAGTTTTAGCGGATGCCGTCTCCATTATTTCTCAAGACTTCTGTCCAGGAACAGCCAATGATTACTTTGCTGAGGCCTACAATCTGACAGTGGTCAACTTGGCAGCAAACTCCCCGGAAAACTTAGTGACTACCTATCCCAAAAGTGGCACCGGAACAGGGGAGGTAGTGAATAATACTGGGACAGGCAACCGAGTTTATTTGCAGTGCAATAATAATACTAATAACTTAGTCACTTCATTTCTGAACTCTAATCGTCCTAGGGGTGATGGGACAGAAGGAACTGCAACTGGTGGCTTACCTGTTAATAATGTTTGGCTGCGGGAAGATCCCTTTGATCCTAGTACTCCGGTTTACATCAATTCCAACGGGCTACCTTTGCAGGTAGATTACACCACGGGCCTGTGGAATACCTTTACGAATGCCACTGGCTCTTGGTGGAATGCCTTTACTGGCAGTAATGGCCGTAACGCTGGGGGTGTGCAAGATACGCGGGTTAATGCGGTGATTATTAGTGCGACAGTGGCCTCCCGGCCTGGGCAGTCCTATGGTGGAATGCACAACTTCCCCCGCTTTCTCCAAGGCTGGGGAAACCTTTGGATTTCTGGCTCCTTCTTGCAACTCAACTTCTCCACCCAGGCCACAGGCCCCTTTGACCAGGATCAATGGGAGTCAAGTTCTGGCGTACCTGCTTTAACGGCCTACAACGTGGCGGGGGATGAGGGTAATGAACGCATTAACTATTACGGTGCACCGACACGGCGTTGGGGATATGACCCAGGCTTACAGTTAGCTCCAGCCGGACCTGTGGCGGAACGGTTCTTGCGTAAACTCAACTCCCGAAGTGTTTTCTTTAATGAATTACCAGCCAACGATCCCTATATTCTTAACCTCCGATGTGCCTCCCGTTCTGGTGGTGGCCGAATTGACCCAACGGTGACTGGATGTCCAACCTAGCTCGCAGGACAGTCGTTATGAGCATTTTTCCAACGAATCGGGGTTCACGGTTTTGGCTGCGTCATCACGGCCTCACCATGGCCGAAGCCCTGGTAGCTGTTATCATCACCAATGCTTTGATTGCGTTTTTACCCCCTGTCGTGCTGATGCTCCAGGCCACCCGAGTTCAAAATGAACGCATTGAGCAAGCTACAACTGTTGCCCAAGGGGAAATAGATGACGTTGGGGTAAAGGTTGCGACCCTCTCCAGCGACACTACACTTTTTACCACGGATGCAGCGTTTCGGGCCGTCTTACCCCCTACTGTAACGGGTAGTCTGGATGCCCAAGCCCCACCCACTTCAATTCAAAATTGTTCAGGGATGCCCTCTAGTCCTTCGGTCGGCTGTATTCGTACCCTTGGTCGTCATGAATATGTTGTCCAACAGTTTCGTACTTCCGGTGTTGCCCGCAGAGACTTTAGTAATTTTGATATGCAAGTTAGGGTTTATAGTCGGCGGCTATGGCAGGGAATGGGCGGGCCTGTGACAACTGATCCGGCAACACCTTTAACGGCTGCACTGACTGCATCACCGGAGGCCAGTCGCCGTGCTTTGGTTGTCCTGACGACTAACATTATCAAAGGCAGTTTTTGTCAAGCCACAGACACCTCTACCAGTGATCTGCGTTGCTTAATCCAAGAACCAAGCCCCTCTCCCAGTCCTTCGCCTTAGGATAGTTTATGAAGCCTAAATCCAAACTATCTCGCTTCCCTTACGGAGTAAAACAGAAACGGCTCCTAGGTTTTACTCTGGTTGAATTATTGGTTGCCTTGGTGATTGGGGTACTTATTACTGTCACCCTCGGCTCAATTTTGGTTAATATCCTCAGTGATGATGTGCGTCAAACTTCCCAAACTGAGGTGGAGCAAGATATTCAGTCAACCCTGAACTATGTAACTTCGGATTTAGGTCAGGCCGTTTACGTCTATGACGGTAGCTGCTTACAAGGACAAGGGACTACTAGTGATGCCAACTTCTGTCCAGGCCTGGTGAATCATATTCCCAACTTTGGGACTAATATTTATCCTGTTTTGGCGATGTGGGTGCTGGATTTAGTACCCTACTTTGGGATTACGGGGCAGATTCCTACCACTTGCCCATCAGGAGCATTGCAAGTAGATTGCCAAAACCTCCAGAGTGCCCGGAGAGCCTATACGTTAGTTGTTTATTACATGGATACTAGTACCAGTGCTGACTTTACAGGCCCGGCCCGGTTGCGGCGGTACGTGCTTCGTAAATATGCAACCCTAACTTCATCTAGCCTTTCCTTAACTACGGGCTATGTGGATCCCTTTCCGGCTACGGCTGGTTCAGCATTTTTTCGGCGCTGGCCCTACGATGGCAACAACACCAACCAACAAGCAACAGCCCCTTCGGCTAGCTTGGCGTTGGCCCCAGTGGTCGCAGATTATGTTGACGGCAACTTGGCCTCCTTAGGGGCAACCCCGGTTGCGTGCCGAACCAACTATGTGCGGACTCCCTTAGCTTCGGTTACTGGCCAAGTGAACAGTTTTTATGCCTGTGTTTTGAACCGCTCTGATACGGCAGCAAGTGGTTCAACCTCAACAGATGCCGGGGTTGGCAAAAATACCTCTACCTTTGTTTACTTACGGGGAAATACCCAAGGCAAACCAGGGTTCACCTCCCCCAATTCCGGGGTTCGCCCGGTTGTTACAGCTATTATCCTCAGTAAAGGTGTTTCTGATAACAATCCATACGATTAGGTGATTATTGCTCTACCTTCTAGGCTAAAAATTTATGACTTCTCTGTTATCTAAACGTCATCATGCGGGTTTCTCCTCTGCCGAAATTTTCGTCATTGTGGCAATCATTGCAATTATGGCAGCAATTGGGATTCCCAGTTGGTTGGGTTTTCTGAGTAACCAGCGAATGCGAGTAGCCCAATCCGGTGCTGTTTCTGCAATTCGTCTAGCCCAGGCAGGGGCGCGCCGAGAAAAATTACCTTGGACGGTGGCATTTCGGACGAATAACAATCGGGTTCAATGGACAGCCAATCGCTCTACAACCCCGGTCACAGATTGGAATTGGACAGACTTAACAGGAGATAGTGCCAATCAGATTCAAATTAGTACCACGGCCACTAACTTCACCCTAGCAACTGGCACATATCAATATACCTTTGAGTACAATGGTCAGGTCAGTGCTGGAAATACGGTTCCGGGCCGGATTACGTTTCAACCCCGTGAAGGTAATTTAACCGCTAGTCAGCGTTGTGTGAGGGTTGTAACCTTGTTGGGCGCCATTCGCTTAGACAAAGGTACGGCTTGCAGTAGTTAGAGAAATCACGGCCTGGGAATTTATAGATTCCTCCCTCGCTGCAATGTCCCTTTACTTGGATAACGCTATAGTATTCTAATTAACAATACAGATTCCCAAAGCCCAATAATGAATGATCAAGAGCTTTTTACTGCCTTTATTCAAGCCCTGCTTCAAGGAGAATCTACTCTTGCTTCAAATCCTAGTTATCGGGTTGAGTCGGCCTTTGGGACACTGCAATTAGTAGATAATAAGTCTGGTGTGATTGCCACGGTAAAGCTTGGGGAAAACCCAATTAAACTATCGGTCAAACGCCATATTAATTGTTGGGACGAGCTTCGGCAAACCTTGGGGCAATTCTCATTTTTTCCTGATATTAAAGCCCTTAAAACTCCCTTGGTTCCCTTCATCCAAATTACGATTCCAGAAGGAGATCAGTTGTATGAATCTCCAGCGAGTGAAGTTTGGCGAAGTTGGCGGCGAGGGGCAGTCAGAGCGGTCAAAATTTTAGTAGAGGGGCAATGGCACGCTGTCCAAGATATTACCTGTAGCAGTGGCGTGGTCTTTTTTATTCTCGATGCCGGGCCTGGGGAAGTGCAAACAACTGGGAATACTCAACTGGCCTGGTTAGGGCAAGCCACTGGATCATAGAGGCCGAGGTGAAGACTGATAGCTATTCTATGGGATTTTTCTATTCCAGGCTTGTTTGATTGGGGAATTGATACCCGGCCTGGCAGATGATTGTGTTTTGAGTTCAGCCCGCCCGTTGTCAAAGAATCGGAATATCTCACTGATAGAGTATCTAGTCCGGCTAGTGATGATCCAGAATTGCCGCTGGTATTTCTTTCACTAACTCGCTGGGACTAGATCCTTAATGAGTTCACCATACCAGGCCCCCAAATCCGCCAAGGCCCGATTTCGATAGGCTCCATAGCGTTCCTGTTTAGCACGAATTCGTTTTTCCAAGGGTGGCATAATCCCAAAATTTGGCGGCATCGGTTGGAAATGTTTAACATCGGCGGTACTAATGTAGTGAATCAAGGCCCCGCTCATCGTAGTTTCCGGTAATGTCACAGGTTCAAGATTTTGGGCTAATCGTACCGCATTGGTTCCCGCCAACCAGCCTCCTGCTACCGCTGCCGTATACCCTTCTGTGCCCACTAATTGCCCGGCCGCCAACCAATTGGGTTGATCTTGAAATTGAAGCGTAGCTGTCAGGAGTTTTGGGGCGTTCAAAAAGGTATTGCGGTGCATCACGCCTAAGCGGACAAACTCGGCATTTTCCAGGCCAGGAATCATCCGAAACACCCGTTGTTGCTCGCCCCAACGTAAATTGGTTTGAAACCCGACCAAGTTCCAGAGTTGCCCGGCCTTATCCTCTTGCCGCAGTTGAGCCACCGCATAGGGCCTGGGCTGATCGGGATAACGCGGATCACTGAGTCCGACGGGTTTTAGCGGGCCAAACGTCAATGTCTCAATCCCACGGCGGGCCTGTTCTTCAATGGGTAAGCAGGCTTCAAAAAATTTCGCCGTCTCCCGGTCAAAATCCTTTAAGGGGGCTTGTTCTGCAGAGTTTAGGGCTTCCCAAAAGGCTTGATACTCGGCCTGGGTCAAGGGACAGTTCAGGTAAGCGGCTTCCCCCCGGTCATAGCGAGAGGCGAGAAACGCAATATCCTGGTTAATACTATCCCCGACCACAATCGGACTGGCCGCATCAAAAAAACTTAAATACTCCAGGCCCGTGAACCGTTGCAAATCTGCTGCCAAGGCCGGACTAGTCAGCGGGCCGGTACAGAGCACGACAATACCAGATCGGGGAATTTCTGGAAGTTCTTGCCGCCGCAGCTCAACTAAGGGATGTTGCTCTAGGGCCTGGGTTAAATCTTGGCTAAATTGGCCCCGATCAACCGCTAAGGCGCCCCCGGCCGGGACTTGATGTTGATCGGCTTTTTGAATTACCAAGGAACCCAATTGCCGTAATTCATGGTGCAATAACCCCGCCGCCCGATCACTGGCCATTGCGCCAAAGGAGTTACTACAGACCAGTTCTGCCAGATGTTCGCTGTGATGGGCCGGGGTTTGCTGAGTCGGGCGCATTTCCCAAAGAATCACCGGCCAACCCGCACGGGCAATTTGCCAGGCCGCCTCGGTTCCAGCCAAGCCTCCGCCAATAACATGAATGGGTTGTTGTTCTGACATACTCAATCCGCTGCAACTACCTTATTTTATTCCTGAATACATTAACGCTGATCCATTTTGAGCCATCCAAAAACTTCCTCGGCGGTTAGCTCTAAATGAACGTCCTCTAGGAGTTGAAGCTGAGAAACACCCCGACAAACAGCGGGTTCTTTGTTTGGGGCAAAAATTAGGACAGAATAATCATCTGGATCAAGCATCCACCCCAAACGACAGCCATGTTTGATGCAATGTAAAAGGTTATCGATGACGCGACTTGCCTTCTGTGCAGGTGAAAGGATTTCGATTGACCAATCCGGGGCGACGATAAAATTATCTTCTGGCTCTCCGACCTCATTCACTTGAATTCGATTCCATGGGATGACGGCAATATCAGGCACAACAGATCGCCCAGCAAACGTACAGCGCAGTTCAGGTAATGCTGTATGAGTTTGACTATGACGGTTAATCTCACTCAGCAATCGCATTTGGAGAATCGAGTGTCGAGTTTTGGGCATTGGCTTTTGCATCGCAACCCCATCGATGTATTCCCAGGCCGGAGATTCCTCTATATAGGGAAGGCGGAGAAACTCTTCAAGCGTCAGAACTGGAGTGAGAGAGGCAGTCATAATCTTAAGAAAGGGGCTGGGCTTTTGCTGTCAGTATAGGTGCTCGCCTTGCTTGTCTCACTGTTGCGCTGAAAGTACTGTCCCATCGACAATTTTTCGATTGCACCTCCACCGAGGACTTGCAGCATAGCGGCTAGGTTAAACGGCGGCTAGTACTCTCGACATCCCTACCAATATCTCTCGTCTGTCCACTCCAACGTGTTTTTAGGCCGCGCTTTCGCGATAAGCTCACAACTTCTCTACCGCTTGCAGCTTCCTTCTTGCGTAAGTCTTCAAATATTGCGTCTAGGTCGTAGTTGAAAGACTTTGCATATGCTTCGCGGATTTGGTGGATTTCTTCAACAATCTCATCTTGCCACATGAGCTAATCTCCCATCAGTTCGTTTGGTGTGCAGAGAATAGGCAGCACATAGCCGAAATCAAGACTAATCTCCGCCAGCTTTCCCTGGATTTGAGCATTCGCAATATGTTTACAATTCCACGTTAGCAGATAGTCCATGCCGTGAATGGTTGCGGCGGCAATGTGAATTGCGTCAACTCTCGCTTTTGGAGGGAGGTTGCTTCGAGTTAGGAATTGTGCCGCTAAACCTTGTACAGCTTGGTTCAGTGCTACTAAGGGAAAATCGCGGAGAATTTCCAATCGTTGAGCGGCAATCTCTTCGTCTCCCTGCGCCACTTCGTCTAGAACAGCCTCTGAAGTGTAGAGAGTGAAGGCACTTCGACGAGATTCCCACCAGTCTTTTGTAATCTCCGTGTTCGCAGCGAGAATTAGATTTTTAGTTGATCTAGCTGTGAGATAGCCAACAATGCTGGTTTCGATATAGACGGTTTCACTCATGTGCAATAGATTTAGGGCTTATACCAGCACGTCAGTTAAATTCCTCACATGCTGTAATTTCCGTCCCCTTCATTTTTGTAACTCATCTGTAACTCAGCGGTCTAACTATTGAATCGGCAGGGAACACGAGAATCAGTTGTAGGAGAGCTTAAAAGTTTTGTTGATGCCGCACCAGGTTGAGAAATTCTTCCCGCGTTTTTTGATCTTCCCGGAATACGCCTAACATGGAACTTGTTACCGTCCAAGAGCCAGGTTTCTGAACTCCTCGCATCACCATACACATATGGGAGGCTTCCATGACCACGGCCACACCTTGCGGGTCGAGGACTTCATTCACGGCTTCGGCAATTTGGCGAGTTAGGCGTTCTTGCACCTGGAGGCGGCGGGCATACATCTCGACAATCCGAGCCAATTTGCTCAGGCCAATGACCCGTTGATTGGGAATATAGGCCACATGAACTTTGCCGATAAAGGGGAGCATATGGTGTTCACAGAGGCTAAAGGCGCTGATATCACGCACCAACACCATCTCATCATGGCCTTCATCAAAGACTGCCCCATTGACCAATGCTTCTAGGGACTGGGAATAACCACTGGTGAGAAACTGCATCGCCTCAGCCACCCGTTTCGGGGTTTTCAATAGCCCTTCTCGATCCGGATCTTCCCCAACACTCAGGAGCATGGTTTTGACAGCAGCCATCATTTCATCTTTGGCTACATCAGCGGGTGGGGCTTGAATCAGGGGTTCTTTGCCTTGATGGGTATTGCGATCCGGCAAGATCGGGGCAGTGGTGAGGCGTTTTCCGTTGGCAGGAGGATCGGGCAAATTAAGCGTGTTGGTAGAAATCGTCATGGCGATAAGGGTAATGAGAGTAATAAGTTAAAGAACAAAAACAAGCGCAGTCAAGGATGAGATCGTGTCAAAGTGTTTATAAGGCTCCACCCAAGGGCATTAAGACGAGTTCTTCCACAAGGGCCTGGGGCGGGAGTTGAATGGCATAGAGAATAGACTGGGCTACGCTTTCCGGCGACAACATGGCCGTGCGGTCAAAGTTCCCTTCAATGGTTCCTTGATCCCAGATGGGAGTATCCACAGCACCCGGACAAAGGGCAATGACGCGAATTCCATGTTGACGTTCTTCAGCGGCTAAAGCTTTTGTGAGTCCCATTAAGGCAAACTTACTCGCACAGTAGGCTCCCCAGTTCGGAAATACCTGTTGCCCAGCAATAGAAACCACATTCATTATCGTACCGCAACCCTGGGATCGGAGGGAGGGGATCAGGGCCTGGGTGATTTGCCAGACGCTGGTGACATTCAGGTTCATAATTGCTTGCCAGGCCTCTAAGGACATTTCTGCAAGGGGGGCGGTTTGAGCAATGCCAGCACTATTAATCAGAATTTGTACCGGCCCTACTTGATCTAGAACCTTTGTTATTTCAGCTTTGACGTTGGGGATATCCGCTAAATCGAGGCTAAAGGTGGGGGCTTTGACACCGAGGGCGATGGCCTTTGCCGCTACCTGGGCCAACTTTTCTTGATTACGCCCTACGAGAACTAAGTTAATCCCGGCCTGGGCAAGAGCTAAGGCAGTGGCAGCACCAATTCCGCTACTGGCTCCAGTAATGAGGGCGCGTTGGGGTGAGGAGGAGGACATAAACTGGGGGGTGTAGTGAATGAATGGGGTAGTTTAGCTGGCCTGGGTAAAGACTCCCATGCGGCGGAATTTTTGATACCGCAATTCGCGACGTTCGGCTCCACTCATGGCCTGGAGTTCGCTTAAGTGACGTAGAATGGCTGTCTTGAGACTATCAGCGGCCTGGACGGGATCACTGTGGGTAGCACCAACGGGTTCAGCCAGAATTTCATCAATAATCCCCAACCGTTGCAAATCTGTCGCCGTAATTTTCAAACTTTCTGCGGCCTGGGGTGCTTTTTGGGCATCTCGCCAGAGAATAGCTGCACAGGCCTCAGGGGGAGCAACACTATAGACGGAGTGCTCAAACATTAAGACCCGATCCCCCACCCCGATCCCCAAGGCTCCACCGGAACCCCCTTCCCCGATGACCGTACAAATAATTGGTACATTCAGGCGAAACATTTCCCGCAAATTACAGGCAATCGCCTCCCCCTGGCCAAATTTCTCCGCATCGACTCCAGCCCAGGCCGCCGGGGTATCAATAAAGGTCAAGATGGGCATCCCAAAGCGATCTGCATGATCCATTAACCGCATGGCTTTTCGATAACCACCGGGGGAGGCCATGCCAAAATTCCGCAAGACATTATCTTTGGTGTCCCGGCCTTTTTGATGGCCTAACAACACGACGGGCTGTCCATCCACACGACCAACTCCCCCGACAATGGCTGGATCATCTGTACCTCGCCGATCGCCGTGAAGTTCCATCCATTCATCGCTGATGGCCTGGATATAGTCGAGGGTGCTGGGGCGGCGGGGATGGCGAGCGACTTGGAGTTTCTGGCCTGGGGTGAGTTGGCTGAAAATTTCTCGCCGGACTTGGGCGGCCCGTTGCTCTAATTGCCGGACTTGCTCGGCCACATCTACCCCTAACTCAGAGGATTTGTCGCGGACTTGTTGAATTTGGGCTTCGAGTTCGACCAGGGGTTTTTCAAACTCCAATAAGAGGCGGCGTTCAGGGGGAGCCATGTCTTGAGTTTCCTTAGAATTTATACATTAGCCATAACAATCGGTCTGATAGAGTCAGTTCTCAACACTATTTGGGGTAAAGCAGTCAAAACTTCCCAACCACAAACCAGGCTCTGCGCCTAAATCCCTAACAACAGCGGTACGAATCCATGTTTTTGAGAAACGTCACCAATTTTCTGCATCGCCTCGACAGTAATTTGATTCCGTCCCCAAGAAAAATTAGTGTGCCAACCTTCAAAATCTAAGAGCATCGCTTCAGCAAAACAGGCAAACATCTGCCGGGAGGGAACATCCATATTCACAATGGACATAATGCGCCAATCAATATCTAAGCTGTGCTCAACAATGCCGCCATTAAGGACATAGACCCCAGGTCGTTGAAGCTTTGTACCTAGGTTTTTTGGGTAGCCACCATCAATCATCAAACAGGTTTCCTTGAGGGTCTCGGCTTGAATGTCTACACCCTTGGGCATACTGGCGACCCAGACTACAATGTCGGCTAGGGGTAAGGCTTCTTCTAGGGGTAAGACTTTGCCGCGACCCAGTTCATCTTGGAGGGACTGAAGGCGTTCGGAGTTCCGGGCCACTAACAGCAGATCAGCGACATCTAACCGACTATCTAACCAGCGACAGACCGCACTGCCGATATCCCCTGTTGCCCCACAAACCGCCACCGTGGCCTGGGATAGGTCAATACCAAGTTGGGCCGAGGCTTGTTCAACCTGTCGGCAGATGACATAGGCGGTGTGGGTATTGCCCGTGGTGAATTTGCTGAAGTCTAGTTCAACATTGCGAACTTGGGGCATTTTTTCGAGATTAAAATTTTCAAAAATAATTGAGGAAAATCCGCCTAAAGCGGTGATGTCAATTCCATGTTTTTGGGCGTGGGCCATAGCATTAATAATTTTACGGGTTGCAGCTTTAATCCGTTGTTGGGCCAGCATTTCCGGCAAGAAGCAGGATTCGACATATTTTCCCTGAATGGTTTTACCGGTGATGCTCGTAACCATAATCTCATCAACAATCTGGGGCGGGGCCATACACCAAAACTCCAGGCCTTGATCTGCGTATTCGGGATAACCTAAGTCTCGGGCAACAGATTGAGCATGATCGAGGCTGGTGAGATGACCAATAAGTCCAAACATGGGCAGTTGATGAGGGGAATATAAAGGAAGATAAAGAAAACTATCAGGACAAAATATATGGCTGATACGTTAGAGTCTAACTCAGTCCTTGCAGTTTTGAACCAGGCCGGGTCAAGTTGGGGATCAATCTCTCGGTGAGAGTAGCTGGAGGGAGCGGGATAAAATGCAGAAGAGAGGCTGCTGGGGCCAGACTCAATTTTTCAACTCTATAATTTTGCTGGTTGTGCAATTCATGACAGTTTCTCCATCTCTTGAGATTAAACTCACTCAACTGAAAACCCTGTTTACGGAAATGGGCCGGGCCCTGGTGGCCTATTCCGGGGGAGTCGATAGTTCTTTGGTCGCCAAGGTGGCCTGGGATGTTTTGGGAGATAAGGCCCTTGCTGTCACGGCGGTTTCTCCTTCTCTATTACCCGAAGAATTGGTCGAGGCTGAGGATCATGCGGCCGAAATTGGCATTCTCCACAAGCTTGTCGAAACCCAAGAACTCTCTCGGCCCGGCTATGCGGCTAATCCCGTCAATCGCTGCTATTTCTGCAAAAGTGAACTGCACGACACCTTAAAACCCTTGGCTCAAGCCCTTGGCTATGACTATGTGGTAGATGGGGTAAACGCCGATGATCTCCAAGATTATCGTCCGGGGATTCAGGCGGCCCAGGAACGAGGGGTGAGGTCGCCCTTGGCAGAAGTGGGAATTTCCAAGTTAGAGGTGCGGCAGTTAGCCAAAGAACTCGGCCTGGCCTGGTGGGATAAGCCGGCCCAACCCTGCTTAAGCTCTCGTTTTCCCTATGGCGAAGAAATTACTCTGGAAAAACTGCAACGAGTGGGGCGGGCTGAACAATATCTCCGCAAATTAGGCTGGCGAGAATTACGAGTGCGTTCCCAGGCCACAACCGCCCGCATTGAACTCCCGCCTGAGCAAATTAAGCAATTTATTGCTGAAACAGATTTAGAGGCGCTCGTCCAGGCCTGGCAGGAATGGGGCTTTACCTATGTGACATTGGATTTAGAAGGCTTTCGCAGTGGCAAGTTAAATCAAGAATTACCCGCGGTGGCTCGGACTTCTTAGGGGGCATATATTACCGTGTTGGCTGAATAGACCGTAACTCTTGGGTCGTTAAGGGTCGCCATTGGCCTGGAGTGAGTCCTGCTAAGGAGAGGTGCTCAATTTGGCATCGGACTAAGCGCAATGTTGGCAGGCCCACCGCAGCCGTCATCCGTCTCACTTGGCGATTGCGACCTTCCCTAAGGGTCAACTCTAACCAGGCTGTCGGAATTTTGGCTCGAGAGCGAATTGGCGGCTCACGGGGCGGTAAATCCGGGGGAATGGCCAGGTGTTGGACGAGGGTTGGACGGGTTAAATAGTTTTGAATTTTCAATCCCCCTTGGCGCAGTTGTTGCAGTTGAGTTGGGGTGGGTTGCCCTTCAACTTGCACCCAATAGGTGCGGCGGTGCCCGTAGCGGGGATCACTGAGAAAATGCTGCAATCGCCCATTATCGGTCAGGAGGAGTAGGCCCTCGCTATCGTGATCTAAACGCCCAACTGGATAGACATCAGGGATGGGAATAAACTCCTTCAGGGTGGGGTGGGAAGATCCTGGTTCTGGGCTAAATTGGCTGAGCACCCCATAGGGTTTGTAGAAGATTAGATAATGCTGGGGCAAGGCGATCCCTGATTGATTCCGGCAAGTACGGTATTATCCTACTGTGTCCAAAGTTATCTATGCTGGAAGGTAGCGATTGGATACGTTCATGACCCGCCTGGCACTTCTCAGCACCTCCGATAAATCTGGCCTGGTTGATTTGGCTAAAACCCTAGTTGAAGAATTTGGGTTTCAACTCCTCAGCAGTGGTGGGACAGCCGCAACCTTAGCCGCCGCCAATATCCCCGTCACTAAAGTTTCAGACTATACTCAATCTCCAGAAATCCTGGGGGGGCGCGTCAAAACTCTCCATCCGAAAATTCATGGGGGGATTCTAGCGCGGCGAAACTTAGAGCTAGATTTAGCGGACTTGGCCGCCCAGGCCATCGAACCTATTGATTTGGTTGTGGTCAATCTTTACCCCTTTCAAGCCACCATTGCCAAAGCCGATGTCTCCTTTGGGGATGCGATTGAAAATATTGACATTGGTGGGCCGACTTTAATCCGCGCCGCCGCTAAAAATCATGCCCATGTCACGGTTCTCTCCAATCCCAATCAATACGATGCCTATCTCCAGCAGTTGCGGCAAGAAGGAGCCAGCCCTACTCCAGAATTTCGCCTCAAATGTGCCCAGGCCGCCTTTGCCCACACCGCCGAATATGACCAGGCCATTGCCAGTTACCTCCTGAGCGCCACTGATTCTGACCTGGAAGAGCCTTTACCCACGAGCTTTACCTTGAGTGGTGTGATTCAGCAAACCTTGCGCTACGGTGAAAACCCCCATCAAGCTGCGGCCTGGTATCGAACAGGAACAACTCCCACCGGTTGGGCCGCCGCCAGACTCCTCCAAGGCAAAGAACTGAGCTATAACAATCTCTTAGACCTAGAGGCGGCCCGCTCCCTGGTGGCGGAATTTTCCGATCAGCCCACCGCCGTCATTGTTAAGCACACAAATCCCTGTGGGGTTGCCACTGCCTCAACCCTCAAGTCAGCCTATGAGCGAGCATTCGCCGCCGATAGTGTTTCCGCCTTTGGGGGCATTGTGGCCCTGAATCGCCCCTTGGATGCAGAAACTAGTGAATTATTGACCCAAACTTTTTTGGAATGTGTGGTTGTGCCAAGCTGCGAACTGGAAGCCCAGGCCCAGTTAGCCCACAAGCCCAAAGTCCGAGTTTTAGTGGCTCCAGATTTGGCAGTCGGGCCACCCGTAGTCATTCGTACCATTGCTGGGGGATTTTTAGCCCAAGGAGCCAGCGATCATGCGCCAAACCCTGATGAATGGGGAATTGTCACCCAGTCCCAGCCCACTCCAGAGCAGTGGCAGGATTTAATTTTTGCCTGGAAAGTGGTTAAGCACGTCAAGTCTAATGCCATCGTTGTCGCCAAACAGTCACAAACCCTAGGCATTGGGGCTGGGCAAATGAATCGAGTTGGTTCGGTGCAAATTGCCTTGGCCGATGCGGCTGCGGCTGCCCAAGGGGCTGTTTTGGCCAGTGATGGCTTTTTCCCCTTTGCTGATTCTGTCCAAACCGCCGCCGCCGCCGGAGTGAAGGCAATTGTTCAACCGGGGGGCAGTTTACGAGATCAAGAGTCCATCCAAGCAGCCAATGAGCTCGGCCTGGTGATGGTGTTCACGAATCGTCGCTATTTCCGGCATTAAAGCCCAGGTTGCCATCATGGTGCGTTTTGGCATTATTAGTGATCCCCATATTGCCCTGCCTGAAACCCTGCCCGAGCCTAGTCGCCGCTTTCCCTTAGTGGAATTTAGTATTCCGGCTTTTGAAGTTGCCTTGGCTGATTTAACCCAGTTAGGGATTGATTTTCTCCTATTACCCGGAGATCTAACCCAGCATGGAGAGCCAGAAAATCATCGCTGGTTGGGGGAGCGTCTCCAAAAACTGCCTTTCCCCTCCTATGTCATCCCCGGAAATCATGATCTGCCCGTGCCGGAACCGGATGGTCGCTCCATTGGCTTTGCGGAGTTTCCCCAGTTTTATCTCCAGGCCGGTTATGGGGATCCCCATCAGCATTACTATCGTTGCTACCCGGCCCCAGGCCTACGTTTAGTGGCCCTCAATTCCAATACCTTTAATGACCAGGGGAAACAAATTGGCCACCTTGATTTAGAACAGTGGGCCTGGCTAGAGGAAATCTTACGCTCACCGTTACCGGAACCAACCCTGACGATGGTGATGATCCACCACAATGTCATCCCCCACCTCCCCGACCAAGCGGAACATATCCTCAGTCGTCGTTATATTTTGGCCAATGCGGCTCCTTTGCGACAACTCCTGAAACAGCACCAAGCGCCTTTGTTAATTACCGGACACCTCCATGTGCAGAATATTGCCTATGCCGAGGGATTGTATGAGATCACAACGGGTTCCCTCGCCAGTTATCCCCATCCCTATCGCCTCGTTGAAATCCCCCAGTTAGACGCTCTCGAACCGGAAGTCAAAATCACCACCCACTATGTCCAAGCCGTCCCCACGGCCCCAGATCTACAGACCCATTCTCGCCAGTGGTTGGTTAATCGCAGTTTGGGGTTTATGGCCTGGTACTTAACTTTGCCGCCCTTAAGTTTGGATCAAGTCCAGGCCGAGCGTCTGGCCCCCCAACTGCAACAGGTTTGGGCCCAGGTTTCTGCGGGTGATGCCAGAGTGGAGCTACCGGACTTACCCCAACCCGTTCGGGCTTATTTTGAGAGCTTTAGCCATGTGCCTCCTACGGGTTGCCCCGACCTCAGTGATAACAACACGCAGTTCCGCCTCCAGGCCACTCACTAATTTCTGGACAGTTTAAGGAGCATGGCTGCCGATAACATCTGTAAGTTCCTGGCTGAAACCTATCCCCATGCTTTTGCCACTTAGCTGTTGGGGGAATTTGATGGCGTTGACCCGCTTTGGGAACCCCTCAAAACTGAATTAGCTGTTGAGCCGATCCGTGCCGATAGCATTATCATTCTCCAACGTGCCAATACTCTCCTCCATCTCGAATTCCAGACCCTGCCCCAATCCCAACCTGATTTGCCGTTTCGGATGGTTGATTACTATATCCGCCTTAAGCGTCTTTATCCTGAGAGCCAGATTGTTCAAGTTTTAATTTTCCTTAAACCGACCAATGACCCAAGATGCCAAATCACAACTTATCAAGACCCGCAACTTAGCCATCAGTATCAAGTTGTCCGAATGTGGGAACAAGAGCCAAGTCCTTTTCTCCAAAACCCTGGCTTATTGCCTTTCGCCACCCTTTGCCAAACCAGCAATCCTCGCCAACTTTTAGAACAGGTTGCGACTAAACTCAATCAAGTCCCAACTCCATCTGGACGGGCCCAACTCATGGCCTGCTGTGATGTCTTGGCTGGGCTACGATTTGAGAAGGACTTGATTCATGCCATCTTTCGGGAGGAGATTATGCAGGAATCGGTAACGTATCAGGATATTTTGCAAAAGGGAGTCACCCAAGGAATTAAACAGGGGGTACAGCAAGGACTACAACAGGGAGAGGTTGCGGTGGTGGTCCGCCTACTCTATCGCCGTTTTGGTGAGCTTTCTCCAGAATTGATGACTAAAGTGCGGGCCTTGTCTGTGACGGAATTGGAAGCGTTGGCCGATGCTCTGTTGGATTTTCCAGATCTGGCGGCATTCCAGGCCTGGTTGGGGTAAAAAATCTTGCGTTTAATTCCTGGGAAAAATCTATGAAAACAGTGGCCGTGATTGATTACGATATGGGCAATTTACACTCGGTTTGTAAGGGACTGGAGTTTGCCGGAGTAGAGCCAATCGTGACGGATCAGGCCAAGGATATTCTTGATGCCGCTGCGGTTGTGTTACCTGGGGTAGGGGCCTTTGATCCAGCCATGGCCCATCTCCACCGTCGTAATTTGGGGGAACTCTTGCCACAGGTCATTGCCCAAGGAAAACCATTTTTAGGCATTTGTCTGGGCTTACAGATTTTATTTGAAAAGAGTGAAGAGGGACAAGCCCCTGGCCTGGGTATTTTTGCCGGAACCGTGAATCGCTTCCAGGCTGAACCCGACTTAACCATTCCCCACATGGGCTGGAATCAACTCCATTTGAGTCAACCCCAATTACCCCTCTGGCAGGGCTTGGAACCGGAACCTTGGCTCTATTTTGTCCACTCCTTCTATGTTGCCCCCAGAGAGCCGACATTAACGGCCGCGACTGTCACCCATGGCCAACAGACCGTCACCGCCGCCATTGCCCAAAATAACGTAATGGCTGTGCAATTCCACCCTGAGAAATCGGCTACCACTGGCTTGAAAATTCTCAAAAACTTTGTCAGCCTCTTCTAAAGAGGAAAGTCTATGGGTAGGATATTCATGATGCAGGGAAAAGATCGTGCCGTTTTCTGATTTACCAAACGCTGCCGAGATTTGGCAAAATACCTTGGCCTGGCAACCGAATGAACAACAACAGCAAAAATTTGCCGCCTTTTACCAGGCCATGCTGACAGCCAACTCCCAATTCAACCTGACCCGCATCACCGATGCCAAGGACTTCTGGGAAAAACATCTTTGGGATGCCCTCAGTGGGATACAACCTTGGTTAACGGATCTGACCCTAAATCCGGGAGCATTGGTGGTGGATATTGGCAGTGGGGCTGGTGTGCCGGGTATCCCCGTGGCCCTGGCCCGACCCGATTGGCAGGTTACCCTCCTAGAGGCCCGCCGCAAAAAGGTCAGTTTTTTGGAATCCTTGCCCCAACTCTTAGGTCTGACCAATGTGAACGCGGTTTGGAGTCGGGCCGAAGACTATCACCCCCAGGCCAGTTTTGATTTGGCTTTGGTACGAGCGGTGGGGAATATTCAGCAATGTTTGCATTTCGCCCTACCCTTAGTTAAACCTGGGGGCTTAGTCATCCTTTATCGGGGCCAATTTCAAGCGAGTGATAACCATGATCTGGAAAAAGAACTCAGTCATTGGCAGGCAACCTTAGAACAGGTTCTTTCCTGGCAAACCCCTCTCACCGGTGGCACTCGCCATTGCCTGTTGATTCGCCGTCCCGGCCATGCCCCCCGCCCCCATTGAATTTAACGAGTGAAAGAGTTTATCTTACCCAGAGATGGCTAGTCTCAACTCGAGTGATCCCCCGACCCAAAGGGACACCCCCACCGGCCTGGTTCAATTTTGTGAGTAATGTCTCATGTTTGGTTTAGCCTTTCCCCTCCCTTGCCCCTTGGCCATGCATATTCCCGATGGCTATCTCTCTTGGCCGGTGAGTTTGGTGAATTGGGGAATTGCCTTGGGGTTGATTGCAGTTTCGCTGCGGCGGGTAAAGGAGAGCTACCAAGACCGGACTGTCCCCTTGATGGGAGTGGTGGCGGCGTTCATTTTTGCCGTTCAGATGATTAATTTTCCGATTCCCGGTGGGACCTCTGGGCATTTGCTGGGGGGAACCCTAGCGGGGGTACTGGTGGGCCCTTGGGCCGGGACATTGGTGATGACGGTGGTCTTTATTGTTCAAGCTGTGTTTTTCCAGGATGGGGGGCTGACGGTTTTGGGCGCCAACATTGTCAATATGGGCTTAATTGGTACGTTCGGCGGCTACTATGTGTATTTAATTTTACGGCGAATGTTTGGCTTCCAACGCTGGCGGGGGCTGGCCATTGGGGCTGGACTGGCTGGCTGGCTCAGTGTGGTGGTGGCGGCTTTAGTGGTGGCTTTGGAACTGGCCCTATCGGGAACGGTGCAATTACAGGTGGCCCTGGTGGCGATGCTGGGGTGGCATATCGTGATTGGGATTGGAGAAGCCATTATTACGGTCATGGCCCTGAGCTATATCTGGAAAACTCGTCCGGATCTCTTCTTTGATCCCCCCCATCACCCCAAAAAAGCCTTGCAGTATGAATAATTTCTGTAATTTCCGGGGAAATTTTCTGAGATTTTCTAAATAGTTTGTGTAACGCCCTATGACTCCATCTGATCTTCCGCCTAAAAATCGTCTCCCTTGGCTAATCGGCCTGGGGGCAGCTTTGGTCATTGCTGTATTTATGTCTCCCTTAGCCAGTCAAAATCCTGATGGGTTGGATCGGGTGGCCCAGGATTTGAAGTTTGATGGCCAAGCCCATGAAAACCCGCCCGCCCGCCAGTTACCCTTTGCCCAAGTCTTTGATGAATATGCCCTACAGGGTGTCCCCACAGGCCTAGCAACGCCCTTAGCTGGTTTAATTGGGACTCTGGTTACCTTTGGCTTGGCTTGGGGGCTGGGAAAACTGGTGATTCCGAGTCAAAAATCTCCCGCTGACCCTCCTGAAAGCTAAACTGTTCTGGCTCTAGCCCATGCTCCTCCACATTCATTCGGTTTTACCAATCCAGGCCGCCGTAAACTCAACCCCCTGGCAAACTTTAACGCCTCCCGGTCGGATTTTGTGTGCTGGATTGGGTGTGTTTGCCATTGCCTTAACCCCCAATGGCCAATGGTTGACTTGGTTGGTTTATGGTTTGGCTGTCCTTGGCCTGGTGATCTTGAGCCAGATTAACCTGGGGGACTTGGGGAAGCGGCTGGCAGTGGAGTTGTTATTTTTAAATATGATTATCCTTGGGACGCTCTTTCGCAGTGGCGGGGATGTGGTTTGGAGTTATGGGCTAATTCGCATGACTAGCCAAGGCCTGGTGATTATGGGCAGTGTGGCCGCCAAGATGCTTTTATCCCTGATACTGTTGAATATTTTGACCCTGACAACGTCCGTTAGTGACTTAATCCATGGCCTGGCCCGCCTCAAGGTTCCCCCCTTGCTTATCGGGGTTTTAGGGGCGATGTATCGCTATCTGGGATTGCTAATTTCAGAATTTCAAGCGACCCATCGCGCCGCCCAGGCCCGGAACTTAATGACAACTCCTGGAACAATCCGTTTAGTGATCAGCCATAGCATTGGAAGTTTGTTTATTCGCACCTACGAACGGGGAGAACGGATTTACCAGGCCATGGCCGCCCGCGGTTCTGGAACGGCCCTTCACTCTACAGTGCCCCCCTATCATCCGACTGATTCCCGCCCAGATTGTTACGCCCTGATCGTCACAGCCCTGATTGCCCTGGCTGGCCAACTATCCCACTACCTCTAGGCTGAGGCTCAGTTCATGGGCCGTCAATGTCCTAAAATAGCTTGTCCTAACCCCGATACACCGGCAACGTAAACTGAAAATTACTGCCTTGTCCGGTTGAATCGACCCAAATTTGCCCATAGTGGGCCCGAATAATTTCCCGACATAAGGATAGGCCAATTCCATAGCCATCAACTTCCGGGTTGGCGTGGAGGCGATACTGCTCTTCAAAGACCTTTTCCTGCTGCTCCCGGGGAATCCCAGGCCCCGTATCGGAGATACTAACCTGCACTTTTTGGGTGGTGCGATGGAGCGCGCTGAGGTGAATCTGCCCCCCTTCTGGTGTGTATTTATGGGCATTATCCAGAATATTGACTAACACCTGGCGCACCCGATCCCGATCTGCATGGACGGGGGGAATATCACTGGGGAGGTCAGTCGTGATTTTCTGTTTCTTTTGGATGAAACTATCCCGTAAATCCGCCAGCACGCCCCGACAGAGATGATTGAGGTCTAGTTTGCGGGGATGAATATGCAAGGTTGAGCTACTGCCACGGGCGGCCAAGAGTAAATCTGTGATCATGTGCTCAATCACAGTGGTCTGATAGCGGGCATGGTGAAGCAGTCGATCCAGGGTGGCGGGTTCCATTTCGCTAGTAACGGTTTCTGACTCTGGATGCCAATAATTATCTAAGGTTTCTAGGGCTAAACTGACCGCAGTTAAGGGATTCCGCAATTCATGGGCCAACAGACTAATAATCCGATCCTTAAACTTGAGGTGATCCCGGAGGCTTTCAATGTCCTGGGTGAGTTGGAAAATTTCATCGGCCATCCGCATAAATTCAGTGGTGTAGCTCAGGGACGCGGCCATCGCGCCTGTTTCCGCACTACCTCGATTGGCCTGGCTCTCTAGTTCCTGTTGCCAGCGGGGCCACCAATGATCGACTTTTTGGAGGAGTTTTTGCCCCGCTAGGGTTTGCCGGGGTTCTGGGCTAATTTTTACCAAGGCTGGAGTCGCAATTAACTTGAAATGCTCAACCAAGTAGGGATGCTCACAGACTGAGATCACCTTGAGGTCAAAGCCATAGGGGGAAGGCAAAGATTGGAGGTGGGCTTGAATTTCTTGCACCCGCTCCCTAATTCCTGGTCGTTGATCGACAAACAACAACAACTTAAGGGGAGATTCAGCCCCATCGACAGCAACAGAAAACAAGTCAGGCGAGGACAAAACTCTAACCTAAAGACGACTAGCTAAAGATGCCGAGGAGTAACAATCGCCTTAGCCATCATAATTGAGAACAGGGAACAATCAGCAAGGTTTGACATCACCTTCTCCCATCAGCCTGATTGCGAATATCAAAGGGAATCACTGTCAGAGGATGGGCTGAGTTTTTGGTTTGCAGTTAACTCAGTTTATCTCTGACCCGGCCCCTATCACAACGACCTGATACACCCCTTAACTCCAGGATAATCGGCGGGTCTATGCCTCTCCAGAAGCCAATGGGCCACTAGTCAGCAAATAAGTCAGTGATGTCTCCCTAGGCCTGGGCCGGCACATCCACAGGGGCAGCGGTTAAAGCGGCGGGAACGGGTTGACTGAGGGCGGCGGCTAGTTCTGGAGGTGGGGCTTGGCGGCTGGCGGCATTGAGATATTCCCCAGTTAAAATTGGGGCAACGGCTTTCATTTCGTGCTTAACCGTAAATAGACGTTGGGCCTGTTGGAAATTTCCCCGCTCGTTGAGATGCTCGTTGGCAATTTTTTTCCGCAGTTTGACAATAGCATCCATAATTGCCTCTGGGCGGGGAGGGCAACCGGGCAAATAGACATCTACGGGAATCAACTTATCAACGCCCCGCACGGCCGAGTAGGAATCCGAGCTAAACATCCCCCCAGTAATGGTGCAAGCTCCCATGGCAATCACATATTTGGGTTCAGGCATTTGGTCATAGAGGCGGACAAGGGCTGGGGCCATCTTCATGGTGATAGTACCAGAGGTAATGATCAGGTCAGCCTGGCGGGGACTGGATCGGGGAACTAAGCCAAAGCGGTCAAAGTCGAACCGAGAGCCAATCATGGCGGCAAATTCAATAAAACAGCAGGCTGTGCCATAGAGGAGGGGCCATAAACTGGAAAGCCTGGCCCAGTCATAAACATCATTTAAGGAGGTGAGGATGATATTCTCCCCTAACTCTTGGGGAACTTCCGGGCGAGAGATCGGATTCTGAATGGTTGGCACAGTGGTATTGGTCATGGGTGTTCACTCAGCTAAGGAAAGGGAGAGGCAGAAATGAAGTCAGAGGCTAATCACAGAATATAACGTTACAGAGACTGTTCTAAGACGAGAGACCGGGTATGACGATTACCGATATGCCGAGGAGGGGCCATACCACCAACTCAATTCTAGAACGACCCTGAAACAGCCTTAAACGAGCTGGTGCTATCCAGTGAAGTCATTCTCGGCCGAGATCATCTCTAGGGGCTGGTCTCTTCAAGGGGGATGGGGACAATTCTCTGACATCTACAAAGATGACCGTTTCCCAGGCCTGGAATCGTTTGCCCAGAGTCATAGTAACAAATCTATTTGACCTAGCTTCATGTTTGAGATTGATAAATCTTTGGCCTGGGTTTAGGGGGACTTATGGCCAGACTCAATGGGGGTAGATTATGGTAAAAACTACTATAATTAAAAACAGTTAACGTTACCCACCCCAACTCCTGTGTTTGCAACCCTTGCTCCCCCCAGGCCAACCCTCGATGCCCATGCCTTAGTTGCGGCGATCCAGGCCCTTAAGACAGATCTCAATGCGGTGATTTTGGCCCACTACTACCAGGAGCCAGGGATTCAGGATGTGGCGGATTACATCGGGGATTCCTTGGGGTTATCCCAACAGGCGGCCCAAACCTCAGCCCAGGTGATTGTCTTTGCTGGGGTACACTTCATGGCTGAGACGGCCAAAATTTTGAATCCGGATAAACAGGTGTTACTTCCCGATTTAGCGGCCGGTTGTTCTCTGGCGGATAGTTGTCCGGCGGCAGAATTTGCGGCGTTTAAGGCAGCCCACCCAAACCACTTGGTCATTTCCTATATCAATTGCACCGCAGAGGTTAAAGCCCTCAGTGATATTATCTGCACCAGTGCCAACGCCGTCAAAATCCTCCAGCAGATTCCCGCAGAGCAACCGATTATTTTTGCCCCTGACCGTAACTTAGGCCGCTATGTCATGGCGCAAACTGGGCGGGAGTTGCTGCTTTGGGATGGCAGTTGTATTGTCCATGAAACTTTTTCCGAAAAGCGGATCATTGAACTGGGGCTGGACTATCCCGATGCCAAGCTCATTGCCCACCCGGAATGTGAACCCGCCATTCTGCGCCATGCTGACTATATTGGTTCGACAACAGCCTTGCTGAAGTATACCCAAACCAGCCCGGAACAAACCTTTATTGTCGCCACTGAGCCGGGGATTATTCATCAAATGCAGCGGGCTAATCCTGAAAAAACCTATATTCCCGCCCCCTCGATGAGTAATTGCAACTGTAATGAGTGTCCCTATATGCGGCTGAATACCCTGGAAAAACTCTATTCCTGTATGGTGAATCAGTCCCCAGAAGTTACCGTTCCCCCAGACATTGCCGCGGCGGCCCGCAAACCCATTCAGCGTATGTTAGAACTGAGTCGCACTTGATGCCTGGGATCTAAACGTTTGTGGCCATAACATCTCGAGATCGGTTAAATCAACTTGACCTGTTGCAATTGGAGAGGTGGGCAGAATCCGTTCAAGGGAAAAAACTTTCCGGAAAAATACTCGAACGCTTACCCAGTGATCCCCAAGAAGCCACTATTGCCATTGCCAGCCTCGATGATCATCGCTTGGCCTGGGGCAGTACTGGGGCAACCTTTCCGCTGATGAGTGTGGTCAAGCCATTTTTATTACTCTACTTACTGGAGACTTTGGGGGCTGAGGTCGTTTTTCAGAAAGTCGGGATACAACCTTCCGCCCGGCCCTATAACTCGGTCGTGGAATTGGAAATTGATCAGGGCTGGCCCCGCAATCCAATGATTAACAGTGGGGCCATCTGTCTGGCGAGTTTATTGCCAGGGGAATCCGCAACCGCGAAATGTGACGCGTTAAGGCATTGGCTGAATCACGTTTCGGGGGCCCAACTCGTCCTTGATCAGCAGGTTTTAGCCCAAGTCAATGCCCATCCCAACTGGCAAAATCGGGGAATTACTCACCTGTTAAATTTGGCGGGTCATTTTGAGCATCCCCAGTTAGTCTTGGATAGCTACAATCAAATTTGCTGTTTACGGACAACGGTAACCGATTTAGCGGCCCTTGGCCTGGTTCTGGCGGGAAAAAATCCCCAGATTGGCCCTAAATATCGGCAGTTAGTGAATGGGATTATGCTCACCTGCGGACTGTACGAAGACTCGGCCCAAATGATGGCCCACATTGGCCTACCCATGAAGTCAGGGGTGAGTGGAGCTATGGTTGCGATTATTCCCCAGGCCGGTGCCATAGCTGTGTATAGTCCTCTCTTGGATGAGACGGGTAATTCTGTCTGGAGCTTGGCCCTATTGGAAGAAATCTCACAGAGCTTGGAGTTGAGCATTTTAAGCTAACTTCCCCGATGATGTTCTCGTTAGGGTATGGATTCGAGAAGCCTATTTTTCTCTCTCAGAAATTCACCAATCAAATAAAGAGAACCCGTTAAAACGAGGGGCTGGGGTGGGGGGGCTGGGGTAAGGGTGGCCTGGAGGGCGGTGGCTAAATCAGGATGGGTCATTACCACGGGCAAATCATGGCCAATTCTCTCAGCGAGGGTCTTTAACTCCAGTGGGTTGAAGGCATCATGGCCTGGGATGGGAACGAGATGGAGATGATCCTGGGGGCGTAAGAGGGCGGTGAGAAGGGCCTGGGCATCTTTGCTGGCGAGAATTCCTATCATCCAGGTGACGGGAGCAAGGCCCTGTTGATCTAAATATTGCCGGAGTAGGTGGGCGGCTGGTTCGTTGTGGGCCCCGTCTAAGAGGATTCGTTGTCCCCGCCAGGCCAGCCATTGTAACCGCCCCGGCCAGCGAGTTTTAGCCATTCCCGTGGTGACGGCCTGGCCAGAAATCTGCCAACCTTGAGACTTTAAGCAGTCAATCGTGGCTAGGGCCAAGGCCGCATTCACCAGTTGCACATCACCCGCTAAGGGGAGGGGAAACCGATAGTCGCGCCACATTCCCCAGGCCTGTTGCGTAAAGATCCCACTCAGATATTCGGCTGGTGCGGGGCTGAAGATCGGACAATGGAGGGCCTGGGCGCGTTCGAGGATGACAGTTTGGGCCGTAGTCGGCATGGGGCCAATAATGGCAGGGCGGTGGGGCTTAAGAATGCCAGCTTTTTCTGTTGCAATTTCCGCCAAGGTATTGCCTAAACGCTGCCAATGATCCCGACCAATTGAAGTAATGACAGTCACAAGGGGCAAATCACACACATTGGTCGCATCTAACCGCCCCCCCAGGCCCACCTCAATGACGGCAATATCTACCTTTTGACGGGCAAAATACAGCCAGGCCACAGCCGTAATGATTTCAAACTGGGTCGGACTTTCCTCTAAGGCAGTGGTAGCAGCAATCACATCCTTCAAGAGCGTGACCAAGTCATCGGAAGCAATGGCCACTTGATTCAGGGTGATCCGTTCTGTCCAATCCACCAAATGGGGGGAGGTATAACAACCCACACAATACCCGGCTGCGGTCAAAATAGCGGATAGATAGGCACAAACCGACCCCTTGCCATTCGTACCTGCAACATGAATGATCGGCACATGGGCCTGGGGATTGCCAAGTTCCTTGAGGAAGACCTGGATGGTTTCTAACCCCAAGCGCACCCCAAACCGCCCATAGTTGCCCACCAATTGATCAACAGTTTTTTGGCTCACAAATATATCCGCACCTTGGGTGATTAATGTGATCGTAAGCTAGGATGCACAACCGATTAAGTCCCAACCCATTCATGGCCCCTATTTCCGAAACTGTTACTGCCGCCGATATCCTCCAGGCCAGTCATCGCCTCCAATCCATTGCCCACCGCACCCCGGTCATTACCTCCCAAACCGTTGATACCCTGACCCAAGCCCAGGTTTTCTTTAAGTGTGAAAATTTCCAACGGACAGGTTCCTTCAAATTCCGAGGAGCTTACAACGCCCTTTGCCAACTGACTGACAGCCAACAAGAACAGGGAGTTTTAACCTACTCATCCGGGAACCATGCTCAGGCCCTTGCCCTTGCCGGAAAACGCTTGGGAATCCCCACCACTATTGTCATGCCTACCGATGCTCCTGCTGTTAAATTAGCCGCAACTCAGCAATATGGAGCCGAAATTATTCCCTATGACCGCAACCAGACCAGCCGTGAAAGCCTTGGACAACAATTGGCTAGGGAACGCGACTTGACCATCATTCCGCCCTACGATCATCCCCATGTGATTGCGGGACAAGGAACCACGGCCCTAGAGCTTTTGCAATCCGTTGATGCCTTAGATGTTGTTTTAGTCTGTTGTGGGGGTGGCGGACTCCTGTCTGGCTGTGCCCTTGTCTTAAAGGAGTTTGTCCCATCCTGTCGCGTGATTGGTGTAGAACCCAAATTGGCTGATGACGCGACCCGTTCCTTTTATGGTGGTCAACTCCAAACCGTGCTGAATCCCCCCACAATTGCCGATGGAGCCAGAACCCCTAGCCTAGGAACCTATACCTTTCCCATTGTTTTAGAAACCGTGGATCAGATGTTAACCGTATCAGAAGCAGCCATTGTCCAGGCCTGTCGCTTTCTGGGAACCTATCTGAAACTGGTTGTTGAACCCACCGGAGCCTTGGCCACCGCCGCCCTTTTAGAACTCGCTACATCTGGGGCCTGGGCTGGACAACGAATTGGAGTCATTTTAAGCGGTGGTAATGTAGATTTATCCGACTGGTTCGGTCGTAACTCCCTGTCTTAAGGTTGCAGCAGTTGACTATGGCCAGACTTCTCCTGGGGGAACCCGCCCCCTGGTTTACCTTACCCAGTTCCGTTAATCCCCAATACAACATTGATACAGTGGGCGGTCATCGGACAATTTTGCTGTTCTTAGGTCACTGTAGTGTGCCAACAGTCAAACGGGTTTTAGAAGGGTTTCTGGCTCTCCAAACCGAACTAGCCACTGCGGGCATCCCTCTTTTTGCCATCAGTATTGACCCCCATGATCAGCCCCTTCAGTCCCTGGTTGATCCCAATAGCTATTGCAAATTTCTTTGGGATTTTGAGCGAGATGTGAGCCGCCTATATGGGGTGATTCAAACCGATAAAAAAGGGCAAGACCAATATCATCCTCAAGCTTTTATCCTGAATCAACGGCTGCAAATTGTCGGAATTTTTCCCATCCAAGGCCAAGCCAATTTTCCAGCCCAAATTGTTGATCTTGCCCGGAAACTCCCCCCAGACCCGCCCTTAACCATTGCCACGCCCCAGGCCCCAGTTTTATTTGTTCCCCATCTCCTTGAACCTAGCCTTTGCCAAAAACTGATTGCCCTCTATGAAGCGGATGGCGGTCGGCCCTCTGGATTTATGCGACAAGTGGATGGCAAAACTGTAGAAATTATGGATGATGGCTTTAAGCGGCGACGAGATTTACTGATTACGGATGAGCAATTGCTGGCCCACCTCAATGCCTTAATGGCCCGCCGTCTGCGCCCGGAAATTCGCAAAGCCTTTCAGTTTGACATAACCCGCTTTGAACGATACCTGGTGGCCTGTTATGAGGAGGAAAGCCAAGGATTTTTTAATCGTCATCGAGATGACACCACCAAAGGCACCGCTCACCGCCGTTTTGCCATGACCCTCAATCTCAACACGGGTGACTATGAAGGGGGGTATCTGCGGTTTCCTGAATTTGGGCCTCATCTCTATCGGCCTGGCGTTGGGGAAGCTGTGATTTTTTCCTGTTCCCTCCTCCACGAAGCCACCCCTGTCACCCAAGGCGGCCGCTATGTCCTCCTCAACTTTTTCTATGATGAACCCGCCGCCCAAATCCGTTCACAAAATCTTGAGTTTGTTCTACTTTCCGATTCACCTCCTTCCCCAGCCACTAAGCCCGAACAATAAGCAAACAGATGCAAAACTAGAAATCCAATCCGTTCCCATCTGTCTGTAGGGCGGGTCAAAATGGGGACAGCAGTTGTTTGAATCGCAACAGGACGAACGAAAAAACAAATTGACGACCACAGTTGACGCACGGATAGTTTTGTTTACCCCGGCGGTGGCGTTTTTTGCTGACGTGGGTAGATTAGCCATTGGGAATCTCACCACCATGAAACGCCGTATTGATACGCTCTTGTCCAAAGCAGGACTAGGGTATAAGCTTCCTAGGGGTTAATCGTAACCGTTGTAATTTGGGCAATGATGTCATCAAAGTCCTGATCACCACCACCAGGCAAATCCTCAAAGCCAAACACGCCACTTCCCAACAGACGAATATGGTCTATTCGATCCTGATTAAGATTCAGGAAGGGGAGGTACATATTGCTGAAGTCAGCGTTAGGTGTTGTGCCATTGGAAATGATAAAAGGCAAAATCAGGTTGCCAAAGGCAAGATTTTGGAGACTAATGTCCAGCTTGCTCTCGTTAAGAGGCGCATTGAAACTAGCAACGGCATTGTCAAAAGCAGCCTGAGCATAAGCAAGAGGATCACCTGTGGGAAGAACTCCATTAACTGCACCCGTAACAGCATCCGCAATATAAAAGCCAATCAGGTTATCGTAAGCAGCTTCTCGATAAAACGTTAGCCCAACATTAGCTGTTAGACCAGTTAGGTCATCTGCTATGCCATCTCCATTGGCATCCAAGTTCAAGTTCACTAAGTCGATTGCCTCAATAGTTGCACCGTTGATAGCCACGTTACGACCCACTCGATCAGCTTCATTCGCCAGATTGATCGTGTTATCAAAGTTAGAGGTGCTGACATTAAAGATCAGGTCATTAGAGCTACTACCACCTTCACCAAATGTCAAGGAAAATCCGTTGTTGCTCAGGTCAGTTAATTGCGCCTCGTCTTGGGTAGAGAGGAGAACATCCCGATCCTTCCCTGCCCTCACGTCATCCAAAGTGCCATCAACCACCAGCATAAAGCCGAGTCTAGCGGCAGAGTCAAGCAAGAGTTCACTGCTCAAACCCTCCAAATTCCCAAACGCACCGAGGAAGTCATTGGGCAAATCATCTGAACTGTTGAGGGATGAAAGGACAACCCTGGTTGTGTTGGCATTGAGAATAGCTGCTAAATAGTTCCCCTGAGCATCAGGACCAACAATACTGCCATCACTGTTGGCAACCCGACCTTGACTATCCTCAACCTTGAAGACCACTAGCTCATTCACAAAGGATGTGTTGGTTGTAATAGTTTGGAAGCTCAGGAGTAATGGACTAGTGAAAGCAATGACTCCCTTCTCTCCATTGCTATTTTCCAAATCAATTTCCGCCGTTCCCTCGAATACTGTATCTTCCCGGAAGTCGATGTTTTGAATGCGATTGTCCAACTCAGGGCCAACATCCGCTTGATCGAATGCAGTGTCATCCGTAGCAAAGTTTGCCAGCAAGTACTCCGCTAGAGCATCTTGTTCCGTGCCATCGGTCGCAAAGGTGGCATTACCTGTCTTGGTTCCCGCGGCATCTAGTTCCACCAAGTTAACCCGTGCAATCACAGCAGGATCGCCCACAGCCCCCTTGGTTGGGTCAGTGTTCAAGTTCGGGAAGGGATAGCCATCCCCACCACCGATAAAGTTGCCGTTGCTGTCAAAGTTAGAATTTGCCAAGAAGCCTAGGGTGACAATGCGGAAAGTTTCTTTTGGATCGCCGACCAGCAACCCATCTCGCACGAGTTCGGCCACCAGATTATCGTCTTCGTCAAAGATACCCGCATTCTGAATCTGCTCCCCCTGCTCCTGATCGGGGTCGAAGGAGAACTTGAGACCAGAAATTTGGGGAAAGCGACCGTTGGCACTCGGCAGAGCAGCGACACCATGCTCCAAAATTGCAACTAATTCTTCTTTGGTCAGGGTCAATAATACGAGGTCATTGTTGAAGGCCAGGGCTGATTGCACATCAGTTTGGCTGATCCCCCCCTCTGGTTTGATCACATTGCCTTGGCTATCCACTAGCTCTGGATTAGGCCCACGCACGGCCGCAGTCCCACCCGGCGGAACAATAATCTCACCGATAGAATCCCGAATCCCACCACCATTTTTGAGGGAAACCAGAACGGTTGGGTCAGTTTTCTTTGCTTCTGCCAAGTTAGCATCAGCGGTCAAGTTACCTAAGTTAGTTTCCTGGGTACGAACTCCATCAGGATCGCTACTAGTGCCATTACCAGAGCGGTTACCGTTGAGGAATACATTCGCAATTCCCAGAATGTTAGATTCGGTGATGATGATCTGGGCTTCAATCGCTTCTACAATCGCCTGAATTTCAGGGTCAACCAGGCCCGCAGCATTGAGCGCAGCTACCCCTTCCGCATCCGTAGCATAAGCACCAGAAACCGTCGGATCATAGCTGTCAGGGATGATGTTACCCGCAGCATCAAAGTCAATTACTAAACGGCCCACATACTTATAGCTGCCGTCGGTGTTGACTACAGCGGTTTGAGTGCCGCCTGCATTAGCAATGAAGCGAGGATACTCACCTTGGTTGCTATCTCCAGGCCGGATGCGATCGTTTTCATCAAACAGACGGGTGTTAGACCCACCTGCAACAATGATGTCTACGTTCTCTAGGAGTTGAGCCAGACGATATTCAATCTCGATCTGCTGCATGTGGGACAAGAGCACAATCTTGTTCAGTCTGGGATTTGCTTCCAGCAGGGCATCCACTTCAAGCTGAATTTCTGCGGCCAGAGCAGCAATTTGCTGATCTGTGGGAGTGGAGTTAAACGGACTGGGTGAAATGCTGACACCACCCGGAGAAGAGATACTAGCTAGGGTGGGGGTAGTTGCCCCGATGACCCCAATATTTTCCCCATTGACATCAATGATCACTGAGGAGGTGACTGTCTTGGCCTGGGGAGCCTCCCCACCTGGAACGACCAAAGGCGCAAGATTAGGGTCAGTAGAGAAATCTAGGTTGGTAGAAAGGTAGGGGAAATTTGTCCCAGTGAAGTCAGCCCCGAAAAGATTCCCCGGAGCCGAACCATTAATCAGGCCCGCAATTGCTTCGGTACCAAAGTCAAATTCGTGGTTGCCAAAAGCAATGGCTTGGAAACCCAGTTCATTCTGAATCTGAATATCTGCAATGCCGCGGGAGCCAAAGACTGGGCCAGAAGCATCGTAGAAGAGTCCGGGAATAATGGCATCACCGGAAGAGAGGCGCAGAGTATTGTTGTAGTCAGCCGCACCATTCCCATCCGCATCTTGATTTTCTAAGGCATTGAGGACTGCCGACAGGTTGGTGATATTCGAGTTGGGGGTTGTGGCTTCCTGATCCGTGACGTGGAGCAGTTGCAGGGTAAACGGAGAGGGTGGAGGGGTAAATTCCATGACAGCCACTGTTTTGCTGACTTCATTGGTGACTACTAACAGGTTTTCACCATTGGGACTGTCCGCAGCCGGAATGAACAATAACCCTTCCGGGCCTGAGTCGGTGGCATTAGTTTCCGGGTCTGCCGTAAAGTCTCGATCGTTGAGGTACTGGATGAATGTGGGGGCAGTAGGAATGGTTACGTCATAAACCATGACTCCCCCAATGCGCTCCAGGCCAACGAAGGCATAGTTACGCCCACCGACCGTTCCGACTGTGACTCCTTCAGGTTCCGGCCCTTTGTTATCACTGCGATTATCGAGGGTGTTGTTGCTATTGCTAGCGTTGAAGAAGTCTGGGAAAGCAGCAGCCGTAATTTGTTCAAAGTCATCGCCACTATCAAACACCAGGTTTCCATTGCTGTCCCAGATGGAGAAGGAACGGGCACCATAGGAATAGAGTTGGTCAAAATCTCCATCCCCATCGGTATCGCCTAGGGTGTTGGTGATGGTGAGGCGGCCCAGATTTATATTTTCCTGAAGGGTCTCGGCGTTGGGAAAAGCCGTAGGATCGAGGGTGACATCGCCTACACTGGTTTCTTCGTTGAAAATGTCCCCTTCTTCCAGGCCTAATAAGTCCAGAGCTGCTTCATTATCCGTTGGTCGAATCCGGGCATCCCCTTCATTAGCGGTGACGTAGAAGGTTTGCCCGCCCACGGTATAGGAGGCGATTGCATCGGGTTGATACATTCCCAGCACGGGCCAGTTTTGAATATTGATTTTGCCCCCCGCCCCACTACTGCCATCCACATCCCGATCACTGGCATCAAGGCCATTGCCCGGTAAGCTATGGTCTTTAAAACCCAGGGGAAGAATCTGCTCTACGGTTGCCGTGGCAATGTCCACCACAGCAAAGGCATTGTTTTCCTGCAAGGTTACCCAGGCCTTGGTGCCATCTTTATTAAAGGTGATGTACTCTGGCTCCACATCTTCGGCAACGGTGGAGTCACGGACGACTTGGCCTGCATCATTAAAAATCTGCCCAAAAATACGAACCCCGGCGGCTTCTAAGCTGGCCTGTTGGGCATTAAAGGCCGTGAAGGTTGCATTTTGTACGGTAGCTGTTGCGATGCCACCAGAAATGTCAATAATGCTAACGGAACCTTCGGGATCGCTGGTGTAGGTTTCGTTCGGTTCTCCTTCATTGGCGGTTAATACCCTAGTACCATCGGGGGTGAAGGCCACCATATCAGGTAAATATCCTACGGACTCCTTGCCCAAGAAGCTCCCATCTGAAGCTCGGAAGAACTGTACTTCTCCGGCCTGTTGGTTATTGAGGGTATCCCGGACTGCCAGGGCAACCGCCACAATTCCTGCGCTGATAGTGCCCACTTTACCCACCGCGACACTGTTGGGAACAAGGTTAAATCCGTTGGGCAGAGTACTGGTGTCTAGAGGCAGATCAGAAACTTTAGTTGGGCTAGTGAGATTAGTAAGGTTAAGGATCTCTACCACATCACCGGCCACTAGAAAGAGACGGTCGCTACCCGGATCAAAGGCGGCAATTTCGGCTCCATTGCTGCTAGCGTAACCGCCAATTTTCGTTAAAACGTCTGCCATATCCTGAATCATCTCCTCATAAATACCCGAGCCTAAAATCGAGGGAAACTAAGGAAAATCCCATTTCCCCATTGCAAAGGATAAGTTTAGAATTTTGGACAGCGAAAGCATCTAAATCCCTATCAAGCTAGATTCTTTCTAGATTTCTCTGGAAAATAGCTTAAATATAGTTAAAGCCAACCTTGAGAAATATTGCCACTTACAGACCCTACAGGATTTCAACTGATCTTTGGTTCAAGATATGGTTAGGATTAGGTTAAGTTTAGGAAGAACTTGAAACTTAGCTGAAACAATTGAATTGGGTGTTGGGAAAAGGCCTGTCCGGTAAATTCTACACTTGTAAACCTAGCCCTAGAGTTTGATGCTTTTATTGATAACGCAAAACATAGGAATCACCTTCAATTCTCAATTGCACTGCTACTTGCTCTATGCGTACAAGTATTGAAAGTTAGTTAAGAAGATTAAGAAATAGCAAAGGTGTCATACCCTAACTGATTAAAGACTCTTTATGACTTGATTTTCTTAGTTTTCCCTGATCCCAAGCTTAGGCTACCTAGACCGTGTGGAAAATTGAGAAAGATTAAAAGACTCCATCCTAGCAAGATTAGCTATAGGGTCATGTATGAAAATCACTCAGATAAAACCAGAGATTTGATCATGATAGAATCCTTAAAAAGTGAATATGAATCTAATATTAACTATGACAAATTTGATATTATAAACTTATGGAAATATATTTCATGATTATGATCCTAAGAAATGGTTAACAAAACCCCGTGATTGGAAGATTTCTTTAAGTTTTAGATGCAGATTTCCTCTCTAGGGTATAACCAAAAAGAGGTAGGTGTGATGATTAGTTAGTTTCATTGCTACTTCTCCTCTGGTTTAGTCTGGTTTAGTCCCTTGTATCTCACTTAGGCTGGTAGTTGTATGACCTCACTCATTCCTGAAGGTTGCCCCATCGTTGCCGTTGAGGATGATCGGACTGGCACAAGCCTGGAAACTCTCAAACGGGCAATTATGGATAACTTGTTTTATCTCCAGGCCCGCTTTCCCACTGTGGCCTCCCGCAATGACTTTTACATGGCCTTGTCCTACACGGTACGGGATCGTCTGCTTCAACGCTGGATTTCTACGGCAGAAACCTATTTACAGCAGGGCAGTCGCACGGTTTGTTATTTCTCGGCAGAATTTCTACTTGGCCCCCATTTAGGCAATAACCTGATCAATTTGGGGATTAGCAAGGAGGTGGAAGAGGCCGTTAATGAATTGGGACTAGATATTGAAGAACTGTTAAACCAAGAAGAAGAACCAGGCCTGGGGAATGGGGGCTTGGGACGGCTAGCAGCTTGCTATTTGGATTCGATGGCCAGCCTCGAAATTCCCAGTTTTGGCTATGGGATTCGCTATGAGTTTGGCATTTTTGATCAAGAAATTCGAGATGGCTGGCAAGTGGAGGTTACGGATCGCTGGTTACGCTATGGCAATCCTTGGGAAATCCCCCGCCCAGAAGTGCGGATGCCGGTGAAATTTGGCGGCCATACCCGCAGCTATACCGATAGTGAGGGTCATTACCGGGTGATTTGGGATCCCCATCATGTGGTGGAAGGGGTTGCTTACGATACACCCATCTTGGGTTACCGGGTCAATACGGCCAATACGCTCCGGCTGTGGCGGGCTGAAGCAGTTGAGTCCTTTGATTTCCAGGCCTTTAACACAGGCAACTACTACGGGGCAGTTCGGGATAAAATCACCTCGGAAAATATTACTAAAGTCCTCTATCCTAACGATGAACCTCTGCAGGGGAAAGAACTGCGGCTCTCTCAACAATACTTTTTCTCCTCCTGTTCGTTGCAGGATATGGTTCGGATTTATCTCCAGCACAATCAGGATTTAGCGAAGTTCCATGAAAAATTTACAGTACAGCTAAACGATACCCATCCAGCTATTTCTGTCGCCGAGTTGATGCGGCTGTTAGTGGATGATCATCATCTGGATTGGGATACAGCTTGGAATGTAACCCAACACACCTTTGCTTATACCAATCACACCCTGCTACCGGAAGCTTTGGAAAAATGGCCCATTGCTCTGTTTCAGTATTTATTACCGCGACATCTAGAAATTATTTTTGAGATTAATCAGCGTTTCTTGGATCAAGTCCGTCTGCATTATCCCGGCCAAAGCGAACCCCTAACCCGGCTGTCCATTATTGATGAGTCTGGTGAGCGCTATGTGCGGATGGCGAATTTGGCCTGTGTGGGCAGTTATGCAATTAATGGCGTGGCCGCTCTGCACACAGAATTACTGAAAGCCACGGTTTTACATGACTTTTACAAACTCTATCCTGAACGCTTCAGTAATAAAACCAATGGGGTAACGCCGCGGCGGTGGGTTGTCCTCAGTAATCCAGGCCTGACTGGGTTGATTTCGGAGCAGATTGGGGATGGCTGGATTAAGGATTTGGATCAACTGCGGCAACTAGAACCTCTCGCCAATGATCATCATTTTCGCTCCTGCTGGGGTAAGACCAAACATGACAACAAAGTAGCTCTTGCCGAACATATCCAGACCAAAACGGGGATTATTGTTGATCCCAACTCTCTCTTTGATATTCAAGTCAAGCGCATCCATGAGTACAAGCGGCAACACTTAAATGTTCTGCATATCATTACCCTTTATCAGCAAATCAAAGATAATCCCCATCTAGATATCACGCCCCGAACCTTCATTTTTGGTGGCAAAGCTGCACCCGGCTATTTCACGGCCAAGTTGATGATTAAGTTAATTACGGCGGTGGGGGATGTGGTTAATCGGGATCCGGATGTGGCTGGACGATTAAAGGTTGTCTTTTTGCCTGACTATAACGTCACCTTTGGACAACGGGTGTACCCAGCCGCAGATTTATCCGAGCAAATTTCCACGGCAGGCCTGGAGGCATCAGGAACAGGGAATATGAAATTCTCCATGAACGGGGCCTTAACCATTGGGACACTAGACGGGGCAAATGTGGAAATCCGGGAGGAGGTGGGGGCCGAAAACTTTTTTCTCTTTGGCTTAACCACTCCAGAAGTCCAGGCGTTGGGGGCAAAGGGCTATCAGCCTTGGGACTATATTCACAATAATCCCCAACTCAAGGGTGTTTTAGACTTAATTGCCAGTGGTCACTTTTCCCACGGAGATACTAGTCTGTTTCAACCCCTTTTGAACGGCCTCTGGAATCAAGATAAATATTATCTAATGGCAGACTATCAGAGTTATATGGATTGCCAACAGCAAGTCAGTCAGACCTATCAAAACCGTGAACAGTGGTTAGCCATGTCCATTTTGAATACGGCCCGGATGGGTAAATTTTCCTCAGATCGCTCCATTCAAGACTATTGCCAGGATATTTGGCACGTCAGTCCAGTCTTCATTAAGCTCAATGGTGGGTATCAGTAATCCTGAGGGTGTTCGTGTTAATTTCTTACATCTCCTAGGAAGCCAAAGGAGTCTTAAACTGTTGCGCTGTTACTATCTGATTTCGCCCTTGATGTTTAGCTTGATAGAGAGACTGATCAGCTGCGTTAAACAGGACAAGGGGAGATTCTTGGGGAGCCGGTAGTAGAGCAGCAATCCCAAAACTGAGGGTGAGATAGGGTTTAACTAAGGAGGCTTGGTGGGGAATTTGCTCGGTGTAGATGATCTGACGAATATGCTCAGCAATTAACGCCGCCCCTTGAATATCGGTGTTGGGGAGAACAATCACAAACTCTTCCCCACCATAGCGAGCTACCAAGTCTCGGGGGCGATGCACCGCCTGTTGAATAACCCGCGCGACCCGTTGCAAACAGATATCTCCAGCATGATGCCCATACTGATCGTTGTAGAGCTTGAAAAAGTCCACATCAGCCAAAATCATGGCCAAGGACGTTTTTTCCCGAATTGCACTTAACCATTCTTGACTGAGGACGGCATCAAAATGGCGGCGGTTGGCTAAATCCGTCAAACTATCAGTAATTGACAAGCGCATAAGTTCCTGATTAGCCCGTTCCAATTCCGCCGTCCGAGCCGCAATAATTTCCGACTGTTCTTCAACAAGCCGTTTAAGTTCTTGGTTGGCTTGGGCTAGTTCCTGATTCAACTGCATCAAGCGGTAGTTCTGTTCATCAATTTTGCGATCTTGCAAGTAACTATGGACAGCATCTAAGACAGTTAACTTTAAGTCTTCAGGATTCCAAGGTTTAGAAATATAGCGATAAAGCTTAGATAACTTGAGGGCATTACTCACCGCTTCTAAGTTTGCCTGCCCGGTCAGCATAATTTTTAAGGTGTTCGGCGACATCTGATGAATGCGGCCCAGTAACTCATCCCCCTTTAGATCCGGCATGATGTAGTCCGAAAGGACAAGGGCAATCTCACAGTCATCCTGACGTAGTTCTTCCATCAGGGATAACGCGTCTTCAGCCCCCTCAGCCGTTTCAATCACACACTCATCCCCCAACGCTCGCCGGAGTTCAATCCGCAAACTCTCTAAAACCGCTGGCTCATCATCAATACAGATGACAACTGGTTTTGGGGTGTGGGGGGGTGGGCCAGACAAGGGTAAGTTCCAATGGGACAAAAAACTAAAGGCTCAGTCTATCCAATATCTTAGGGGCTAATCTATCAAACGACTACCGCAGATTTACCGAAACTACCGCCCTTAAAACGGCTGTGGCCCCAGGCCCGAAATAATTGTTTCTACCAATTCTTCACTATGCCACGGTTTACTTAGACAGCGATGGAGATTAGCTTGCTCGAGGGCCCGTTGAACCGCCGCTTCATCAGCCTGGCCGGTTAACATCACTTTGACAACCTTGGGAAATTTTTGATGGACTTGGATCAAAAATTCATCCCCCCGCACTCGCGGCATCAGCCAATCGGAGACAATCACAATCACGTCAGAATTTTCATCTTGGAGTTCATCAATCAGTTCCATTGCTTCATCGGCACTCTCGGCAGTTTCGTAGAGATATTTGTCTCCAAATGCGTTTTTTAGTTGGGTGCGTAAACTTTCCAAAATCACCCGTTCATCATCCACACATAAAATTACCGGCTTAGGCATGGCCGACAGACTCCTGAACAGGTAGGGTAATCGTAAAGGTTGTTTCCCCAGGCCGGGAGTTAACCGCAATTGTTCCCTGGTGCTTGTCAATAATTTTGCGGACAATATCTAAGCCTAAGCCATTGCCCTCACCAATGGGTTTGGTCGTAAAAAAGGGTTCAAAAATCCGGGGCATGACTTCATCGGGAATTCCCGGCCCACTATCGGTAATTTGAATTTCAATGGCCTGGAGTTGGTTTTTAACCTGGATTTCGAGGCGGCCCCGTTCGTCCATGGCCTGGAGCGCATTGTGGATTAAATTTGTCCACACCTGGGTGAGTTCATCGGGATAACAGGGAATTAAGGGAACTGGCTCATACTCCCGCATTACCTCGACTCCATGCTTCAGTTTGTTGTGATAGAGGGTTAAGACGGTTTCAATCCCATCCGTCACCTGCGCCACCACTTTTTGACCGGATTGATCAAAACGGGCATAGGTTTTTAGGGCAAAGACGACTTTGGCGGCCCGTTCAATGGCGGTGGTAATCGTGTGGGTGCTGCGTTCTAATAGGGCTAATTGATGGGCTAATTCGATAACCTCTAACCCCGTTGGGGCCTGGAGTAAGGGCAAAAACGGGGCTAAGTCTCCCAAAACTCCAATATCAATCAGGGTATCAGCCCAACCATCAGGGTTTTCAACCGCCAACTCCTCTAAAATCGGAACAATGCGCCGTTTATGTTGTCGTCGCTCGCGGCTGGAGAGTTGCAATGTATCCTGGAGGCAAGACTGTCTTAGGGATGTAAAGGCCGCAAACAATTCGGGGGAGAGGTTCCGCAATACATCTGGCAGAGTTGGGAGAGTGCGCTGAGCAAATAAATCAATGGTCTCAATGGATGATCGAATGGCCCCCAAGGGCGTATTAATTTCATGGGCTACCCCCGCTACTAACTGCCCCAAAGCCGCCATCTTCTCGGAATGAACAAGTTCTCGCTGCGTGTTTTGGAGTTGGCTTAAGGCTTCAGCAAGTTCTTGATTTCGTTGTTGGAGACGGGCTTCCGTGGACTTCAGTTGATCCATGGCCAACCGTTGCTGAGTAATATCTCGAACAAAACCTTCATAATATTGGACTTGTCCCTGCTGATCACGCACCACCCGACAGGTTTCGGAAATCCAAATAATGCTCCTATCCCGCCGATAAATCGCCGATTCAAAATCAGTCAGGGTATCCCGCTGGGCCATCAAGGTAATAAACTCTTGCCGCCGCTGGGGTTCCACATACAAACCGGCCTTGGCATTAGGCTGATCTTGAATTAAAGCCTCTGGAGAATCATAACCATAAATTTTTGCCAACGAATAGTTAGCTCGAATATAGCGTCCAGCCAAATCCGTCTGGAAAATCCCTTCGGCAGCATTCTCGAAAATACTCCGAAATGCTAACTCTGATGAACTTAAGTCTCTAACCCCAGTGTGGCTTTCAAACATGGTAGTCAGTGTTGTCCTCAGGCGATTGACCGACACAAAGCATGGCCCAGGTGAATGATTGCAGTATATCGAAGTCTCATTCCTTAAAGACATCTGTCCTCAAGTCCCCTGGGTACAACTTCCGAGAACTTGACCTTGTATCAAGCCCTTGTCTAAATAAATTCACCCATCAAGACCCTAGTTCGGGAAGCCGTACTCAAGATGTGATTGCTATGGATAGGGGTTTCTCGGTAAGTTAGCAGTCAGAGGTGGAGAGTGCTAAATCTCGACGGATGCTCTTAATGAAGCTTTGGGACTTGGCAGTTAATCTTTCCATCCTAACGAGTTTGGGGCCACTGATGTGCATCAGTTTCCTGAACTTGTTCATCACCCTCCTTTTACTCAATCAACTCTAATTGTTGGGAGACATAGTCCGTATGGCAGCAGTATCTTTGAGTGTTTCAACGGTAAAACCCCTCGGTGACCGGATTTTTATCAAGGTCAGCGAAGCCGAAGCCAAAACCGCGGGTGGGATTCTTTTACCCGATAATGCCCAAGAAAAACCTCAAGTGGGAGAAGTCACCGCCGTGGGGCCTGGGAAGCGCAGTGATGACGGTACTCGCCAAGAACTCGATGTCAAAGTTGGCGATAAAGTTCTTTACTCCAAATACGCCGGCACTGAAGTTAAGTTGGCGGGTGAAGAATATATTCTCTTGTCCGAAAAAGACATCCTGGCAGTTGTGGCCTAAGTTTGCTCCCCTGAGCACCTCACACATCTGATTGCACATCTTTTTGCCTCAATCAAACCATTGTTGAATTGTTAAAACAGGATTAAACCTATGGCTAAGCGGATCATTTATAACGAAAACGCCCGGCGCGCCCTCGAAAAAGGGATGGATATTTTGGCCGAATCAGTGGCCGTTACCCTCGGCCCCAAAGGTCGGAATGTCGTCCTTGAGAAAAAATTTGGTGCTCCCCAAATCGTCAATGACGGTGTCACCATTGCCAAAGAAATTGAACTCGAAGATCACATCGAAAACACAGGTGTGGCTTTAATTCGGCAAGCTGCCTCCAAAACCAATGATGCTGCTGGAGATGGTACCACCACGGCTACCGTTTTGGCCCATGCCATGGTCAAAGAAGGCCTGCGGAACGTTGCGGCCGGTGCTAATCCCATCTCCTTAAAACGCGGGATTGATAAAGCCACCCAATTCCTGGTGGATAAGATTGCGGCCCACGCCCGGCAAGTGGAAGATTCTAAGTCTATTGCCCAAGTTGCTGCTATCTCGGCTGGTAATGACGAAGAAGTCGGTCAAATGATCGCCTCGGCCATGGATAAAGTCGGCAAAGAAGGGGTTATCTCCCTGGAAGAAGGCAAATCTATGACGACTGAATTGGAAGTCACCGAGGGGATGCGCTTTGACAAAGGCTACATCTCGCCCTACTTCGCCACCGACACCGAGCGGATGGAAGCAGTTTTAGATGAGCCGTTTATCTTGATCACCGACAAGAAAATCACCCTCGTCCAAGACTTGGTGCCGATTCTGGAGCAAGTTGCCCGCGCTGGTCGGCCCTTGGTGATCATTGCTGAAGATATCGAAAAAGAAGCCCTGGCTACCTTGGTGGTCAACCGCTTACGGGGTGTTCTGAATGTGGCCGCTGTCAAGGCTCCTGGGTTTGGGGATCGCCGCAAAGCCATGCTGGAAGATATTGCTGTCCTCACTGGTGGGCAAGTAATTACCGAAGATGCTGGCTTGAAACTCGACGCTGCCAAATTGGAAATGTTGGGTAAAGCCCGCCGGATCACAATCACCAAAGACAATACCACGTTGGTCGCTGAAGGCAATGAGAAGCAAGTCAAAGCCCGCTGTGAGCAAATCCGCCGTCAAATGGAAGAAACTGAATCTTCCTACGACAAAGAGAAGCTCCAAGAGCGCTTGGCTAAACTCGCTGGTGGTGTGGCCGTGATTAAAGTCGGGGCTGCTACCGAAACCGAAATGAAGGATCGCAAACTCCGCTTGGAAGATGCCATCAACGCCACCAAAGCTGCGGTGGAAGAAGGGATTGTTCCTGGTGGTGGGACAACCTTGGCTCACTTGGGCCCAGAGTTGGGGACTTGGGCCGCGGCAAACCTCCAGGCCGAGGAATTGATTGGGGCTGGCATTGTCGAGCGGGCCTTAACTGCTCCTCTGCGCCGGATTGCCGAAAACGCCGGTCAAAATGGAGCGATCATCTCTGAGCGGGTGAAAGAGAAGGACTTCAATGTTGGCTACGATGCGGCCATCAATGAGTTTGTCGATATGTTTGTTGCTGGGATTGTTGACCCCGCCAAAGTCACCCGGTCTGCCTTGCAAAATGCGGCTTCTATTGCCGGTATGGTCTTGACTACCGAGTGTATCATTGTCGATAAACCCGAACCCAAAGACGCTGCTCCTGCTGGGGCCGGTGCGGGCATGGGTGGAGACTTTGACTACTAAGACCCCAATTGGGACTTTTAGTTAACGTTAAAACTCAACTATCCCAAATGAGTTAATCAACTTGAAGGCGGAGGTATTCACTTCCGTCTTTTTGTTTTGGAGTTGAATTAAATCTTCAGAAGCTAACACAATCAACCGAGAAAATGCTGAACTGGTGTTGTTTTCAAGCCAGCTGGGTAAGACGATGATCGCCACCCAGGCCAAGCATGACGACCAGATCATCTTCCTAATACCTTTCACGACTTAGAAGTCTCAGTCTAATCCTAGGCAGCAGATTGAGCCGCAACAGGAGTCGCGAGGGATTGGGGTTGTTGGGCCAGGTATGCCGCAAGTTGGGCTTCAATTTCTCCCCGTACCCGCTGGCGATAGTCAATAAAGTGTTCGGCCTGGGCGCAAACTGATAAATAACTGACGACTACCATGGGATACTGCCAGGCCAAGCTGACCAAATTTAACCAAAACTGCCAACGGGTGGAGCGGAGAATTCCTTGTCGCCAAATCAGGATAAGCAATGCCCGAATGGCTACCCAATCAATCGCCAATTTTTCTCGGGCCTGGGGCCGCTTGGCATAGTTTCGCTTCCGGGCTGCTCCTAAGATTAAAAAGTGGCGATAGGTGCGGTTCAAAAAAGTAAGGGGTTCATACAGTTGCCAAAAGCCATCAATGTACTCTTGGGCAATTTCTTCGATGGGGCGAGTTGGGGTGAAATTCATCAATGTGACTTGGTTGCCCGTCCCCTCCCCGGCGGCGCGTAAACGACCTTCTCGGTTAAGGCGATGCCAGAGCGCAGTGTCAGGGAGGGCCTGGAGCATACTAAACATGGCAGTGGGAATGGTTGTTTCCTCGACAAATTTGACCACCCGTTGCCCGGCCCCAGATTTTTCACCATCAAAGCCAATAATAAATCCAGCCATCACCCGCAACCCGGCCTGGCTAATGGACAACACAGATTCCACCAGAGGATCCCGATTATTTTGGAATTTTTTTGTTAAGGCCAAACTATCACTATCGGGGGTTTCAATCCCTAAAAACACCGTGCCAAAATTAGCCTCCACCATCAGTTGCATCAATTCAGGATCTTGAGCCAAATCTACAGAGGCTTCTGTGCCAAAGGAAAATGGATATCTGTGCTCGGCTAGCCAAGGTTTGAGAGCTTTGAGGAGCAGCTTGACGTTGCGCTTGTTGCCAATAAAGTTGTCATCCACAACAAAAATACTTTTCCGCCACCCTAAGTCGTAAAGAGATTGCAATTCAGCCAGGAGTTGCTCTGGGGTTTTGGTGCGGGGCTTACGGCCGTAAAGAACAATAATGTCGCAAAATTCACATTGGAAGGGGCAACCGCGGGAAAACTGGACAGACATCTCCGCATAGGCCGATAAATCCAGTAAATCAAACCGAGGGATGGGTGTGCTGGTGACATCCGGGCGTTCGCCATTGGCTCGAAAAATCCCTTGAGTTTGCCCATTTTCTAAGGCTTCAACAAACAGGGGTAGGGTAATTTCCCCTTCATCCAAAATGAGGAAATCCGCACCCGCAGCTAGGCTTTCTTCAGGCAAGGCGGTTGCATAGGGGCCACCCACCGCAACTAATTTTCCCTGGGCCTTTGCAGCTTGAATCTGAGCGGCGAAATCAGCTTTTTGCACAATCATCGCCGATAGAATCACCACATCGGCCCAGGCCCATTCTTCCCTTGTGACATCTCGGACATTGCGATCCACCAGCTTAAAGTTCCAGGCCTGGGGCAGTAACGCCGCAACCGTAATCATCCCTAAGGGGGGCAATTGAGCCTTGAGATTGACAAGTTCTAAGGTTTTTTCAAAGGACCAGAAGCTCTGGGGGAACTGGGGATAAATTAGAAGAATGTTCATTTAAAAAAACCGAAAATTAAGAGCCTGAAGTAAAAATACTTATTGCCTGCATCATAACCTGTCCCTCCTGAAAACCCTAATTACGATCCATCAAAATCCTAATTATGTTCATAGAAATAGATCCAGACCCAGGGAGAGACAGGCAAGGGGATGTGATTTTGGACGAGCTACTTTAGTAAGTTACTAGGGTTTTAATCGGCACATCGGGGAGTAATTTCCGCCCGCCTAAATCTTCTAACTCGACAATAAAGGCAAAGCCAGCAAGTTCCCCCTGGGCCTGGTCAACCAGTTGGGCGGCCGCCGCGGCGGTTCCTCCGGTGGCCATCAAATCATCCACAATCAGAACCCGACTCCCCGGTTGAACAGCATCCTGGTGAATTTCGAGTTTATCAGTGCCATACTCCAAGCTGTATTCGACACTATACACGGCCTGGCAAAGCTTACCGGGTTTACGAATTGGGACAAATCCGGCTCCTAAGCAATAGGCCAAGGGCGCGCCGAAGATAAACCCCCGCGACTCAATCCCAGCAATGTAGTCAATTCCCGCATCAGCATGGTGATCATGGAGTTGGTCAATCACATAGCGCAGGCCGGCTTCATTTTGCAGGAGGGTGGTGATATCCCGAAATAAAATTCCAGGCTTAGGAAAATCAGGCACATCACGGATTAACGATTTTAAGTCCATAGGGTTAACTCCTCAGTTCCGCCCCAAATCCTAACTGATTATCGGGATAGTTAAGCAAAAAATAACCGTTGATGGCTAACCAATTGCCCCAGGCCGACCAGGCCCCGATACAGTCCCGCTTGGGCAGAAATCCCTAGGGATAATGTTTCTAAACGAGAAAACTCTGGGGGCCGATTCAACCAAATTTGGGGTGAGCGTACCCGTTGGCTGAGGGTTAAACATTCTCGGTAAGATTCACTGGCAACGGCACAAACTGGGCCGCGACCATACTGATTGATCCAAGTAATTCCGGCTTCCAAATTGGGTACGGCTTCAAAGGCGACAATTTTCTTGAGATAAGCCCCTTGCCATTCCTCTGCATCCACTATCTTGAATTGCCCAAATTCGGCTTTTAATGCCGTTCCTAACCGTATCTCAAAGCCTTGTTGCCCCAAACTATCCCAGAGCCAGGCCAGGAGGGAGCGATTTAACTCCGGCGGGACTAGAACTTTTTCGATGGCGACCACTGCATCCGGCTCGGCCTGGTGACTCCGGTAAATCATTTCTAAGACTAGTTCCGGCTGGCCAGATGCCCCCCAAAATAGATAGTTATTTCCAATCGCAATGGGAAGGGTTTGGCCACTAGTTTGCTGCTGAACTTGCCAGACAAAACTGGGACGGCCATAGGGGATTAGCAAATTCAGACCAGATGGAGCTGCCGTAATCTCCTTCAGCGGGACTTCAGGGGCCAGGGATTGGATGGTGGTGATCGGGAGGTTGGCTTTGGCCAAGGCTGTATGGATTAGATCCAGCAAGGCCTGGTTGGTGTAGCTCGTTTCTGGTGAGGGGCGCACAATTAAGGCATTACCAGTTTTAAGACACAGACTGGCTGTTAGCAATGGCATTAAGGGAAACCCTTCATAGACCAGGCCAACTAGACCAATAGGAATGGGAAACATATGCCCAGCCATGCCGTGAGAAACTGCGAGTGGATCCGGGGCCGATAACAGTCGCTCTAACCAGGCCCCACCCATCTTTAAGCGTTCGTGGGTCAGCCGTAACCAGGCCAAAATGGTTGGGGACGTTGCTAAATCGCGGCTGGATTCTAGGTCCAGGGTATTGGCTTCTAAAATGGCTGAGGCATTCTCCCGTAATTGTTGCCCAAGCAGGTGCAAAACCTGATCACGCACAGCGGCCGAACAAGTGGCAATCAGCGGCTGGGCCTGGTGGGCAGCAGTAAAGCATTCGGCAACGGAGAGAGGTACGGGGCAGGAATGGGTCATTCTGTCATTATCGACTAGTGGCGGGAGAGCGCAACCCAGATCAGCAGGGCCGGGAAGAGCATCATTGCAATGGCCAGAACGACCCAAATCATGATTTCCAGTTTTAGTGAAGCTTGGAACAGGAGCGGTACCCAGAGCAAAATCGGCAAAAGTAAGAAGATGAGTAGTCCCAAGGTATAAAGCCAAGGCTGATCTCCCAGGCCCCGCCGCAGGGCTTGCCACTGTAAGCCAGTCCAATACCAAATCCGCTTGTAAGGATAGGTGACGACTAATTGTTCAATGGAATAGCCATCGGGACGGACAACAAAAATTTGCTGGCAGCGTTGACATCCCAAAGCCTCGGTTAAGACGATTGGGATTAATTCCCCATTTTGGCGACAGGGACAAGGGTAGTGAGCAGCGGGGTCAACCTTATGGGCGTTCGGGAGCGTCACGGGATAGTTTGCAAACACTTAGGTTAAAAATTCACCGGACAATTTTGCCGAAAAGCAGGCCCCTTTAGCATACAAACTGCATCCAGAAATATGCCAGGCCCAGAAACCATTTGCAACATTTTTCTCCTCAGGTTTAAGCCTTCCCAGGCCGGTATCCGCTGCTCCTAACGTAAAATCTGGCCCATAAAATCTCCCCAAATTGCGGCTGCATCCCCACTACTGCCCTGAGTTGGACTATTGTTATCATTGCCAAGCCAGACCCCAGTTAAGACATTCCGGCTGGGGACATAGCCAATAAACCATAAATCTCGATAGTCATTGGTGGTTCCCGTTTTACCCGCTGCCCTTAGGCCAATCGCCGCCGCCCGTCCTGTTCCTGCTCGCACAACTGCCGTTAGGGCCTGGGTCATGGTTGCCGCCACATCAGCCGGAACAACAGGTTCCCCCCGTAAGTCTTGGGCATCTCGCTCAAAAATGATCCGACAGGTCTGGAAATCATCGGGGTTAGAGCAATCTCCACCATCTTGAACACGACTAATCGTTGTGGGAGGCAAGTAACGGCCTTGATTCGCTAAAACGGACAGCGCGCTACACATTTCGAGAAGAGTGGTTTCATTTTGCCCCAAAACCAGGCCTGGGACAGCTTGCAATGGACTTTTAATTCCCATTCGGTGAGCTAAATCCACCACTCGTTGTAAGCCAACTTGCTGGGCTAAGCGTAGAGCAATGGGGTTTTCGGAAAGAGCTAGGCCCTGGTATAAATCCATAGCACCACTGCCATGCCGACAGCCGGCAAACTGCTGCCCTTGCCAAAAAAATGGCCCGCAGGAGTAGGTTTGCCCCAGGGAAATTCCCCGCATTAAGGCCGCCGTGAATAAAATCACCTTAAAGGTTGAACCGGGTTGTCGCTGGGCCTGGGTGGCACGGTTAAATTGACTTTGTCCATAGTCTTTTCCCCCGACTAACGCCGCAATCAACCCCGTTTCGGGATGAATGGTCAGCATTGCCCCTTGGCCGATACCTGCGGAATGGCCCCATTGTTGCAAATTAGCTTTCAGGGTCTTTTCGGCAATCTCTTGCCAGGCCGGGTTGAGTCCCGTGGTGACGATCAAATTCCCTTCCTGAGCTAAATCCTTTCCTAACAACGTTGCCAAGTCCGCATAGACCTGATCCGTGTAGTAGGCTGCGGGTTGGATAGCGAGGGCTTTTTCAGCCTCTGGACTGACTTCAATGCGTGACCGCCGCGCTCGATCAGCCTCCACCGCAGAAATATAGCCCTGTTCCGCCATGCGACTGATGACCCGATTGCGATAATCAATTGCGGCATCATAGTCCCGAATCGGATTAAAGCTATTGGGCGCAGGTAAAATCCCCACTAAGGTTGCCGCCTCTGCCAGGGTTAGATCCTTAGGTGGCTTATTGAAATAAAACCTCGCCGCATCAGCAAAGCCATTATTACCCAGGCCCAGATAGACTCGATTTAAATAGGCCAGCAACAACTCATCTTTGCTGTAGGTGGCTTCTAACTTCAGAGCGACGATCATTTCCCGGAGTTTACGCCCCAAGGAATCTTCACTGCCCACATAATTGCGGTAAAGCGTCCGGGCCACCTGCTGGCTGAGGGTACTTGCGCCCTCCCGGAGTTCACCACCACCAATATTGGTTACAACCGCCCGCAAAATTCCCAGCGGATCCACCCCAAAATGCCAGTAGTAACGACTATCTTCCGAGGCAATCACTCCCTTGGCTAGGTAAGACGAATAGTCGGAAAGTTGGCGGAGTTCCACATGGGGGTGTTGCTCCACAGGGGCGAGGGGTTTGCCATCGGCTGACAAAATAATCACTGGCCCTTGGGTCATTGCCGGTAAAGGTCGGACCGGAATTTTGGTCCATTCGACTCCCAACCAGATTAGGCCCAGACTGACTAAAGCGGCGGTTCCACCCAGGCCCCAAATGAAAATTTTGACGGCTAAGGGGGGCGGATTTAAAAAAGTCAGTTGGACAGCCCGGGCTTCATCTGGGGGGCCTAAGGTCAATGTATCGCCATCGTGTAATTCGCCTACTTCTATTCGGCGGCGACCGCGAAAAATACCATTACTGGAATCTAAATCCTCAATCTGAAAAACAGAACTACCCGGCCCTAACCGAGTTAACTGGGCATGAACGCCACTGACAATAGAGCTATCAATTTTAATATCTGCCTTGGTCTGACTGCGGCCAAGAATGTAGCGATCTCCTAAGAGAGGGTAAGGTTGGGCCTGGCCAGATTCGGGATCAAAGACCTCAAGGGTCGGAACTTGAGCCTGCTGTTTAAGGTGAATCCGACTCCAATCAAATTGGGCCTGGGCAGCTTGCAGGGCCTGGGTGACGGTTTGGGTGAAGTTTTTCAGCAAGGGAGTCGCAGAAAATCGGCTTGTCATTCCAGCATATCGAGTCACAGAGCTTCTGAAAAAAGTTAGATTTCTACTAGGAAGAAGAAATATACCGGATCATTTCAGTCAATGCAGACGTAATGAGTCCATCTGATGTTGCTAACTTGAGTTTTGCCTCAGGCCATTGATTGACTCTTAGCAACTAACGGCAGGGAGTGGCAACTTGTAGGCTACCCTAGACCTTAGGCCTCTCACGTCAAAGAAGTTATGCCCTGATGGAACCGACTCCGGCCAATATTCAGCCCCGTATTCTCTTGATCAGTAGTAACTCGACTCTGGCCCAGTCCATGGGGCATGACTTACAAGTAGCTGGCTATGATCCGGTGGTGGCCACATCAGGGGTGGAGTGTGGATTGGCCCTTGATCACTGGCAGCCCTCTTTAATTGTCATTGATACGATTGTTGGCAAAACTAGCGGATTGGATCTCTGCCAGGATTTACGTCAACAGGGAGTTACTCTACCCTTGTTGATTATCACCCATCGGGATGGAGTGGAGGAACGAGTTGCTTCTCTGGTTGCGGGTGCCGATGATTATATCCTCATGCCCTATAACCCCCAAAGCTTTCTCGTTTTGGTGGAGTTTTATCTACAACCAGCCCAAGAAAGTAATGAACTGTTGCGGTTTGATAATTTAACCCTCGACTTAGCCACACGCCGGGCCGAACGGAATGGGCGGATGATTGAGTTAACCATGAAGGAGTACGAACTGCTGAAATACCTCATGGAACATCCGCGACAGGTTCTCAGTCGGGAGCAGATATTAGAAAATGTCTGGGGCTACGACTTCATGGGCGAATCCAATGTGATTGAAGTATATGTCCGCTACTTACGGATCAAGATTGAAGACGAAAGTGATAAACGGCTCATTCATACAGTCCGAGGGGTGGGGTATGTTCTTCGGGAAGCGTAACGGATGGATTGGGGGAGTCTGCCTATTGGCTCTTTTAGCCTTAACAATCTTCAGTCCCATATTGCTCCTCAACTCCCAGGCTACCCCCAATGTGTTAATGGTTAAGGCCCAAACATTACCAATTACCGCCCAGGCCGTGATTGGTAATGCTGTCATTAATCTGGAAGTCGCCCGCACCTTACCGGAACAAAGCAAAGGCCTGATGTATCGCACAGAACTAGCCCCGGATCGGGGGATGCTATTTCCCTTTAGTCCACCCCAACCCGTCAGCTTTTGGATGAAAAACTGTTTGATCCCCCTGGATATGATTTTTTTACGCCAAGGCCAGGTCATTGGAATTACGGCCCATGTTCCCCCCTGCCACGAAAATCCTTGTCCTGTTTATCCATCTCCAGGCCCCGTTGATGCGGTTTTGGAAATTGGGGCCGGACAAGCAGGGATATTGGGGGTGCAAGTCGGCGACAGAATTCAGATTAAAAAAGTGAGTTCATTAGTATCCCTGGCTTAACCCAAATATCTAGGGGCAGGAATTCCAGCGTTTTACTGCCCCGGCTAGACGCTGCCCAAACTGGTGAGCCGTAATTGTATCCCCTGGATCGAGTGTTGCTGCTGTCCCACCAGGCCCCATTGGACTTTGAGCCATCACCCCTAGAAATGACCCCAAACGGTTCACGCCATCATCCTTGCCGAGGTAGTGACTTGGTAAATCCCCAGCTCCAACCCAAATCATGCTGTGTTGGGCCGCATTAATGGCCAGATATAGCAATGTTCCCTGTTTATCGCCACTGAGAGAACTCGAATGGGTAAACCCAGCCGCAATCTTATCTTTCCACTGTTGAGAAAACCAGGCCTCGCTAGATGCATCAATAAATGCCTTAAACTGGGCTGCGACACCCCCCATATAGGTTGGGCTGCCAAAAACGATACCTTGGGCTTGGTTCAGCTTGGCCATAATTTCTGGATCTTGCCAGCGACCATTGACAATCTGCTCACCCGTAATTCTCAGTAATTCAACTTGGACACCACTTTCTTGGACTCCGGCGGCAATGGCTTCTGCCAATCGGTGGGTATGTCCCCCTCCAGAGAAATAAACAATAGCAATACTTGACATGAAGACCTCGCTAGCAACGACTGCATAGAATCTGTCTGATTTTAAGAAAGCATACTTACTAAAGTAAAGTAGGTACTATAAAGTAACTAAGAATGTCATTAGTAACTAGGAGAGTTGAGTGGTGGAACAAGTAGCTTCTGAAGACAAGGTGTGTCCATTGAGTCGCTTAATGACTGTTCTGGCTGGCCCCTGGACACTGTATTTGATTTGGGTATTGTCTCAGCAGGGAGCAACTCGCTTTGGCGTTTTGAAGCAAGAGATTTCCGGAATTTCAACAAAGATGTTAACCGAACGATTGCGGATGCTGGAGCGAGAGGGGATCGTTCAACGACATTACCAGGCCACGATTCCACCTCAGGTGAGTTACGAGCTAACGGCTAAAGGAACAGAATTAATTGCTATTCTGGGAGATTTATATAGCTTGGCTGAGCGTTGGTATGGTCAATCTTCAGAGGCAGCCCGTTGCTTTGCTTAATGTCCAAAAAAGAGTAATTACGTCCCAGTTATCAAATGGCTGGGGCAAGCGTCATGGGTACTCGGAAGCTACCAGGTACACACCTGAGTGATGCCGAAGTGAGTGACTCAAGATATGGACTTAGTTGTAGCTGTGTTTTCCGAAAGCCGACCATCTTCCATATAAATCAAACGATCCGCAATATCTAAAATTCGGTTATCGTGAGTCACAATCAAAATCGTGCAGCCCTGTTCTTTGGCTAGGGTTTGCATGAGTTCTACCACATCCCGGCCTGATTTTTTATCTAAAGCAGCGGTGGGTTCATCAGCTAAGACAATTTTTGGACGACTGGCTAAGGCCCTGGCAATGGCCACCCGTTGTTTTTGCCCACCGGATAAGTCATGGGGAAAATAATCCACCCGATGCCCCAGGCCAACCGCTTCTAACATGGCAATCGCTTGCTGATCTAAATCCCCATCTAAATAGTGATCGTGTAACTCCAGGGACATCCGGACATTTTGTTTAGCGGTTAGAAACGACATGAGGTTGTGAGCCTGGAAAATATAGCCAATATTGTTGCGGAGTTGCGTCAGTTGTTGTTTACTGGCTCCGTTAATTTCCTGATTGAGAATTTGCAAACTCCCGGCCTGGGCTGACCGTAAACCTCCCATGAGTGTTAGCAGCGTTGTTTTTCCAGAACCCGATGGCCCGGTCATGATAATAATTTCCCCGGCCTGGATTTCTAAATTAATCTCAAATAGCACCTGTTTGCGGGTGTTACCTGTGCCAAAGAAATGATCTAAGTTACTAATTTTAATCACAGGATTAAGCAAATTAGAATCAACCCCAGGCCAGGCCTTAGAATCTAAAGTAGTCGTCATTGGTTAATACTCCATGAAACAACAATTATCGGTGGGGATTTGGCAAGAGGAGAATTGGTATATCGCTCAGTGTTTAGAAATTGATGTGGTCAGCCAAGGGGAGACAGAATCCGAAGCATTTGCCAACATCAAAGAAGCCATTGAACTGTTTTTAGAGACGCCAAAATCAGCAATCAAACCCTGTCCTGATCAGTTTTTAGAAAATATCAGCCGGATCTGCCGCTTGCAGTTTTCGCATCGCAATTGCCCCGGAAATAAAGCACATGACCACGGTTAAGACAAACACATTCACCGCCCGTTCAGTTTTCATGAAAATGGGTAGCATTGTGGCGGCATAGGTTAATTGATACAGGCCAGTGGCTAACGCCAAGCTGGGAATAAATCCTAAAACTGCCAGAATTAACGCCTCCTGCATTAACACACCGAGTAAATAGTTATCGCCGTAGCCCATTGCTTTCAAGGTGGCATATTCGGGTAAGTGGTCGGAAACATCGGAATAGAGAATCTGATAGACAATCACAATCCCAACAATAAAGCCCATGATTACCCCCAGGCCAAAGATGAAACCAATTCCGGTTCCTTCTGCCCAATAGGTGCGCTCAATCTTGGCAAATTCCTCAATGGTTAAAACATTAATATTGCTCGGTAAATGCTGGCGTAATTCTTTTTGAACTTCTAACAAATCTGCACCCGGCCGGAGATGAATTAAGCCGACTTCAATTTGTTCCGGGTTGCGATTGAATAAATGTAAAAATGTCGAATCACTGGCAATCACATTTCCATCGGCGGCAAAGGAGGCTCCCATCGTAAACAGGCCCGCGACTTGAATCCGTTTAGTACCAATTTCGGTTTCTAAGGGGTCTCCAGTCTGGTACAACGCAGCAATGTTGCCAAATTCCGGTCGCCCGGCCTGGTCATAGATTACCTGTCCCAAGGGCTTAATCCGATCCAAGTTGGCATTAACATCCGGTAGTTTAAAGGGAGACTGAGCCGGATCAATACCCCAAACTAAAATGTTGCGACTGAGGCGGGTTTCAGGATTGCGCCATTGCCCCGTCGAAAAATAGAGCGGACTGACGGATTTTACGTCTTCAATGGCCAGGGCCTGGTAGAGATGTTCGCGGGCAAAACTTTGGACGGAAAAGAGGGTTTGCAGTTGCGGGTTAACCAGGACTAAATCGGCATTCAGGGCCATGTGGGGCTTCACGGCGGCATCCATTAAGGCTCCTTCAAACCCCATTTGGATGAAAATCAACATATCGGCAAAGGCAATCCCGGCAAGGGCTACGAAAAAACGACTTTTCTGCCGAGTTAGTTGCAACCAGGCCAAGGGCGTTTTCTTCCAAAATTTGCGTAACATCTTAAGGGCCTCACAGGGGTTGGGGATTGCGAATCATCGTCCAAAAGGGAATATCAGTCTGACCAAGAAATTCCTGGCGTTGGATGCGAAAACCGAGTTTTTCATAGAACTTGACTGCAGCCTGAGTTCCCGTTTCTAAATAGCACTTGCGCTCGGTTTGGTCGGCCTGGGTCAGAATCGGTTGCAGGAGTTGTTTGGCAATCCCTTGGCCTTGAAATTCTGGCACCACGCCCAAAATCATCAAATACCAATGGGGTTCAGGTAAATCTTGATGGCGATATTGATCAAGCTGCATCAAATGGTTCAGCCGCTGCCAGCCTTGCCAGCCCAATAAAAACGGCATTTTGTAATACCCGGCCTGTAAAAACCGCCACCAATGAATTTCTTTTTCGCCGGGGGGAATCCAGGCCGCCACGCCTTTAATTGACTCTGGAGTGGTGTAGGTATAGCGATAGGGCAGGGCGTAGTTGACGGTGGTCGCACAGAATTGACGAATTAAGGATTCTTTTTGGCGGGCATCGGCATCGGGGACTAGGTATTGCAAAAAGGGATAATCAGCAAAGGCCTGGGTCAGGGCATCAATCGCGGCGGGGAGGTCTTGACGCTTCAGGTGGGCCGTAGTCTGGGCCTGGTTGAGATAGGGATAAACGATGGTCATAGGTTAATTCCTTGAGTTAAATAAGTTATAAAAACCACCAGGGTAAATCCTCGATAAAGGCATAAATTTCCAGATAGTTGAGCAACCCCAGGCCATAGAGGAGCCGGGCTTTTTCCTGGTGGATGGCGGTTGGGTCCTCAAGCCACAGGAGTTTACCGATGGCGGTGAAGAGCATGATCCAAGGGAAGAGATATTCCTTCAGGGCTTGATGCAGGGGCATGATGTCATACCTGTTAAATCGAATGTTCGTTATGCTTCAGGTCAGGGCAAAATACGACTTTTCACTCAATCAAGATGAGACTGACGGATTAACAAAAATAAAGGTAAACCCAGGGAAACGCCCACCGTGACGCTGGCAACTAAAGGCAACCAAAGGAAGGAGAGATTTAACCGTCTGCCTTCAACTAAGATCAACGCCCAGAGAGCGATGAGAGAGACTCCCACATCAAAGCCAAACATACTGGCGGCTGGGTTAGCAAAAACCTGTTGGAAAAATAGGACTACATCCAGGCCATAATCCTTAATAAAGCGTACAAGTTGGGCAACTGGCAAAACAGTTCCGAGTAAACATAAGCAGAGATAGGCCAATTGAAGTTTAGTCCGGGGCCAAGAGATCATCATTACCTCACCTCGATTGAATTAGTTGGGAAACTGGCTCTGAAACTTGAATCGCGGTCTGGACTTGGAGATTACTGAAACGAGCGGCGATGGGACTAGATTCGGGAGAAAGTTGGATTTTGACTTCCACCACCCGCCGATCCAAATTTTCTCCAGGTTCGTTACTGAAAATGGCTTGCCGTTCCACCTGTTGCCCAATTTCAACCACAGTTCCGGTGAGTTGATCCGCAAAGGCTTGTCCGGTAATTTCGGCAACTTGTCCAGGCCGGACGCGGGCAATATCGGTTTGATAGACTTCGGCCACAACCATCATTTGTTGAGTCGTCCCCAAGCTCACAATCCCTTCATCTCCCAAGGATTCCCCCGGCTGGACATGAACTTTTAAGACGGTACCGTTGATCGGAGAGCGAATATAGGCCTGTTCCAATTGGGTTTGCAGTTGGCGTTGATTGGCAATGGCGCGTTCGACTTCGGCCTGGGCGACTTGAATATCCACCGGGCGAACTTCCGCAATCCGATCTAAGGTGGCGTTGGCTTCCCGTTGTTGGGCCGCTAGGGTATTCATGGAACGATTCAGGGCGGCCTGGGCTTCCTTGAGTTGGGCCTGGGCGGTTTCTAAATCCAAGCGTTTGGCATCCAATTGCGAGGTGGAAATGGCCCCCTCTTGATAGATGGCATTAAAGCGTTCATATTCTGATTGGGCGGTGCGGACTTGGGATTGCCAGCGGGCGATGGTCGCTTTTTGGGTGGCAATGGTTCCGTCTAGTTCGGCATTAACGCGGGTGATGGTGGCTTGCTGGGCCTGGATTTCCCCGGATTTGGCTCCGGCTTTAACTTGGGCGAGGCGGGCCTGGGCCACTTGAACTTCCTGCTGGGCCTGGTTGAGCGCGGCCTGGAGGCGTTGGGCAGAATCAAGCACTGCAATCACTTGTCCAGTTTTGACCCGATCGCCCCGTTTCACCCGTAATTCCGCCACGCGATCGCCATCCAAAGCCAAGGGAGCAGCAACTTGGATCACTTCTGAGAGGGGTTCTAAACGGCCAAGGGCGGTAACTTGGGCGGGTGGGCTGGGAGTCGCCGTCATTTCGCTGGTGCCATTGGCCTGGGAAAATTGAGCAACTTGGCTCGCACCATAGGCAATAATCCCGCCCGTGACAACTAACAGGCTGCCAACTAAAGCAGGAACTTTCCAACCCTTAGGCTTCAATTTAATCAACATCACCTGGACTCCTGACCTGCTGCTGGTCGAGATAGGTTGTAATCACTTGGCGCATCAAGGCTAATTGTTCAGTCATCGACACGGCTTCTCCCTCAAACATTCGGTGCATTAACAGGCCATCCACAAAGCACATCAGTAAGCGAATCAGTCGCCGATCCTCTAGTTTGAGCACATCCACCAAGGCCTGTTCCACATGGTCTGAAACCTTCTTTAAGGCCGCATTTTGTTGGACTTTATCGGCCCCCTGCTGTTGATAAAACTCAATCGAGATCAGGGTTTGTTGCCGACAGCGAGTTTCATTGCGCTCCAGAAATCGAAAAGCAGCCTCAAGACGTTCGCCAAAGGTGGGGAGTTTTTCCAGTTCCGCGGCAAAGCTGTAAATATCCTGCTCCACCATGTCCGCCACCAGTTGCTCGAATAAATCCTCCTTGCTAGAAAAATAGTGATAGAGCGTACCCGTGGACACCCCCAAGGCCTGGGCAATTTGGCGCATGGTTAAGGCGGCGTACCCCTGCTCGGCAAATAAGTCAAAGCACTGATTCAACAACTCACGGCGGTATTGGTCATGGTCAACAATCTTGGGCATTGGGACAATTCTAGGAACAGATTTTTTGTTATCTCGAACGTTCGTTATCTAAAAAAGTTTTAGCACAGGTGTTTAAGTTCTGTAAAGGCCTGGCGATGATTTATGCAATGTCCGGCTCAAGCCTAGGCCAGGTTAATGATTTATCGTGTTTCTTGCTTCTGAATTAGGTTTTTCCAGGCCAGCTAATCGGTCGAGCAACCCAGTAGAATTGCTATATAGAAATTGAAATAACCTCGATCACAGGCCTGTCTAGCCTCAATGAGTCTCCACCAACTACTCAGTGACATCCAGCGAAAATTAAGGGGTGGTCACTTTGCCAATGAAGCTTCGGTTTCTCAAGGAATTGTTTTGCCGATTTTGCATTTCCTGGCCTGGCCGGTATTTGATACCCAGGTCGTTGCGCCGGAATATAGCCTTGCCGGAGGTCGGGTTGATTTTGCGCTCTGTCATCCCCAGGCCAAGTCCCAGGTTTTTATTGAGGTGAAGAAAGTCGGACAAAGTGAAGGAGCCGATCAACAGCTATTTCAATATGCCTTTCATCAAGGGGTGCCGATGGCTGTTTTAACAGATGGGCAAGAATGGCATTTCTATTTACCGGGTGAACAAGGTAATTATCAAGAGCGGCGGGTTTATAAGCTGGATATTTTAGAACGGGAGATTACCGAGTCCGAGCAGCGATTGCGCCGTTATCTCAGTTACCAGGCCTGGTGCCAGGGACAAGCTCTCAAGGACGCACGGGAAGATTATCAAGGAATTGCCAAGGAACGCCAAATTGAGTTGACCTTACCTCGAGCCTGGGAGCGTTTATTGGCAGAGGCAGATGAACCCCTAGTCAATTTATTAAGTGAGCAGGTCGAAAATCTTTGTGGTTTTAAGCCTAATGTTGAGATTGTGACTGAATTCATTAGTCGGCAAAGCAGTTCCGTAGTGAAACTTACCCAGGCCAACCTGCAACTGACCAACCGATCCCCAAAAACTCAAGTAAATCTGCCAAAAGCAACCCCAGTAACTTCTAGGTCAAATAGTCCAGGCAATCTCCCCATTGGCTTTGCAATACACGGAAACCCCTATCCAGCCAGAAGTGGACGAGATGTGATGTGCCAGATTTTTGAGATGTTGTCCGAGAAAGACCCAACATTTTTAGACCGTTTTGCCGCCCGGAAACATGGAAAAAAAGACGTTATATTGCTCGCTCGCGTTATGACCTTTACCCCGAACGGCAAGACCTGTGTGAATCCTCTGCACATCAGTTAAGTTCCGGTTGGTGGATGGGAACAAACTATAGTAAGCAAGGTATAGAAAAAATTATCAAACTGGCCTGTGAGGTGGCATCGCTTGAGTTTGGTCGAGACCTTTTAGTCAATTTGGGTCAAGAGAATCACTAGAATAATTTCTCAAAATCCTTGCGATCTATTAAAGTGTGCCTCTAAATAAGCCTTGGGGACGCACCAGCAAGACTAGCATCATTAAAACCAAAGCCACGGCTAATTTATACTCAGTTGGAATGAATAAGGTACTCAGTTCTTGCGCCACGCCAATAATCAAGGCCCCTGCAATGGCTCCATAGGGATTCCCAATGCCACCTAGGATCACGGCTGCAAACATCGGCAAGATTAAAAACCAGCCCATATTGGGACGAATTGCCGTAATCAGGCCATAGAGACCCCCACTAACCCCCGTCAGCACCCCCGTAATCCCCCAAGTCCAGAGAACAACTCGCTCCACATCTATTCCGGTCACTCGCGCCAGATCCAGATCATCAGCCACGGCCCGCATTGCCTTGCCCACTTTGGTGCGTTGCAATAAGAGGTGAATGCCAATAATTGCTAAGACTGCCAGGCCCATGACAATGAGATTGTAATAGACAACTTTGATCCCACCGAGATCAATAGCTGGGACAATCGGCAGTCGGAGGGATTTATTTTCCCCGCCCCAAATAAGAATGACTCCATTGCGGATAAAGAGGGATAGGCCAATTGAAATAATCACCAAGGTAGTGGAAGTGGCCCGGCGGGTTCGCATCGGCGACCAAATGAGTTTTTCACAGATCACCATCCCCACGGCCGTTAAAACTGCTCCAATTCCAATGGCTGGCCAAATGGATAATCCGGCTCCGTTAGCGACCAAAATTAAATACGCTCCCAAGGTCATAAAGTCACCGTGGGCAAAGTTCGGTAGGCGTAAAATTCCAAAGGTCAAGCTAAGACCAATGGCCGCTAAAGCAATAATCGAACCCAGGGCCAGGCCATTCACAAACAATTGCGCGATGGTTTGAGTCATTTGTTCCCAGAAGGATTGAGGCTTGAGTCGTTAGGAGTCAAGGAATTAACTTGTTTCGTTTCACGATCTGCTATTTCCCCGTTGTTCTCTCCTCATTGCTCGTTGCCGATGTCTAGTTTTCTCCCGTTAGTTTAGCAGTAGGGGGTAATATCCTCTTGACACTCATCAGCCAGATAACTCAAGGCCCGAAACCGCAGCCCAACTAATTGGTCATAGAGGGGGTTGAGTTTGCATAAGGGTGGGATATGGACAATTTTACGTCCAAAGAGTTTAATGTCTCGTTCAAAGGGGCATTGGGGCGGAATCAGCCGACAGAGGAATTTGGCCACTTTCGGATCATGAACTTGCATCCCATCTAGCCAATGCCGCATCGGCTCTAGAGGGTGAATACCATCTTTGGGAATCAGATCTTCATGCTGCCCATCAAGAGTAAGGCGGAGATTTTTGAGGGCCGGGATTTTTAAGCCGAGGGCCTGGCAGTAGGTTTGAATTACATCATCTTCGGCTTGGGAATACACACCATTGGCTAACCCAACCATGACGGCGGTACGCAGAAAATTTTCAGCGAGACTACCATCGGCTCCTAGGGCGCTTTTAAGTTCCGTGGGGGTCAGGGGTTGAAAATGATCTAAATCCAGGCCTGGGGTAATTTGTTCCTGCATCAGATTGGCAATCAGGTCTTTTTCTTCCGGGTCAAAATGCCCATCGGCCCAGGCCACGCTGAGGAGCCCCCGTAACCATATCCCAATTTGCTCCGGCGAAAGCTGACTAGGCGTAACCGTTTCTGGCATACCAACCTCAATAAACAGGACAAAAAAGAAAATCTATAGCATCACCCTGATCAAGCCAGACAGCAATAAATCGGGAAACCTGGGTTAGGCTACTTTTCCCTTAAAACAGTGAGTACAACGCTATAAGCTGAAAATTTTGAATAAACTTGCTTAAATCAGAAATCTAGGTCAATTTTACCCCAAGCCCCTCAGGGAGAATCACACCAGTGGCTGGAAAAAGGGATGACATAGCCAGGCCTATTTTGTTCGATTGCACAATAACGTCCAGGTCATCCGCTCAACCACCCCGGTGATATCTAACTTATGTTTGCGCTGAAACTCTGCCACCGCTTCCTTGGTCTTCCCATCAAAAATCCCCTGGCGTTCGACCCGATAGCCGTTCACCTGGAGCAAGGTTTGTAATTGATAGACATCCCGACCTGTTAAGCCTTGGCGTAGAACCCGCTCTCCCAGTGGGACTTTATCCTTGAGGGAAAACCATGTTTCTGGCCCCGCCACTCCATCAATTCGCAAGCCAAATTTCCGCTGATAACGCTTGAGGGCTTCTTCGGTGCGACTGCCAAAATCCCCATCCACCTTGAGGGTAAACCCGTGGGCCTTGAGTAATTCCTGTAATTCCACCACATCCGGCCCAACTGACCAGGGATAGAGAGTTGGCCCTGTAAAGGCATTGGGTGAGATTGATCCAGTCATAGATCGTCAGAAAGGGGCAGCGACAAAAGGCAACCGGCAGGCAGACACTCTTCCCAAAGCATAGGCACTTTTAGGAAAATTTAGCCCAGGCCTAGGAATTTTAGCCAAGCGGTTATAATTAGTAGCTTAGGATACTTAATCTTCACCCCACAGCAATAACGCCATGAGTCGCGGCACACTTTTCGACAAAGTTTGGGATTTACATACAGTTGGGACTCTTCCCTCTGGTCAAACCCAGCTTTTTATTGGCTTGCATCTAATTCATGAAGTCACCAGTCCCCAGGCCTTTGCCATGATTCGAGAGCGGAATTTACCAGTCTTATTTCCAGAGCGCACAGTCGCCACTGTGGATCATATTGTCCCCACGGATAACCAGGCCCGCCCCCTAGCAGACTCCTTAGCCGAAGAAATGCTCCAGGCCTTGGAGAAAAACTGCCAGGACTACAACATTTGCTTTTACAACATTGGCTCGGGAAATCAAGGCATTGTCCATGTCATTGCCCCAGAACAAGGCTTAACTCAACCCGGCATGACGATTGCTTGCGGGGATAGCCATACCTCTACCCACGGGGCCTTTGGCGCAATTGCCTTTGGGATTGGCACCAGTCAAGTTCGCGATGTTCTCGCCTCCCAAACCTTGGCCTTGGCCAAACTCAAAGTCCGCAAGATTGAGGTGAATGGAAATCTCCGGCCGGGTGTCTATGCCAAGGATGTGATTTTGCATATTATCCGTAAGCTCGGGGTTAAGGGCGGTGTCGGCTATGCCTACGAGTTCGCGGGTTCAACCTTTGCCCAGATGACAATGGAAGAGCGGATGACCGTGTGCAATATGGCGATTGAAGGCGGGGCCCGTTGTGGGTATGTCAATCCCGATCAGGTCACATTTGATTATCTCCAAGGCCGAGATCATGCCCCGAAAGGAGAGGCCTGGGATCAAGCCGTGGCCTGGTGGCAGAGTTTAGCAAGTGATCTCGATGCCGTCTATGACGATGTGGTGGTCTTTGATGCGGCCGACATAGTCCCAACTGTCACCTGGGGAATTACACCCGGCCAGGGCATTGGTATTAATGAAGCCATTCCCCAACCAGAATATCTGCCGGATTCTGAACAAGCCCTAGCTCAGGAAGCCTACCAATATATGCGCTTGGAACCTGGCCAACCAATTCAAGGGACAAAAATTGATGTCTGCTTTATCGGCAGTTGTACGAATGGCCGGATTAGTGATCTCCGGGAAGCGGCCCAAATTGCCCAAGGTCGTCAGGTTGCAGATGGCATTAAAGCTTTTGTTGTCCCCGGTTCCGAACGAGTTAAGCAACAAGCCGAAGCGGAGGGCCTGGATCAAATTTTTACCGCCGCTGGATTTGAATGGCGCGAACCTGGCTGTTCCATGTGTTTGGCGATGAATCCCGATAAACTCCAAGGCAGCCAAATCAGTGCTTCTTCCTCTAACCGTAATTTCAAGGGTCGGCAGGGATCGGCTTCAGGACGGACTTTGTTGATGAGTCCAGCAATGGTGGCGGCGGCGGCTGTAACTGGAACGGTCACGGATGTTCGGGAATTACTGAATTAAGGGTTTTTGCGGCCTTTGAGAATCAGTTCTGCTAGAGCTAAATCAGCCGGAGTTGTGATCTTCAGGTTGGTTTCCTCTCCCATGACAATCTGGACAGGCAAATCAAATTTTTCAAAGAGGGCCGCATCATCGGTGACTTCCAGGCCTAGGTCTTGTCCCTTTTGATGGCAGTCTTTCAATTCTTTAACCCAGAACCCCTGAGGAGTTTGAGCTGCCCATAGAAAGTCCCGATTGGGGGTTGCGGTGACAATTTTTTCCGAGTTAACAATTTTAATCGTGTCTTTGACCGGAATTGCCGCCACAAAGCCAGAGCAGTTCTCAAGGGCCTGGGCACAGCGGTGGAATAAATCAGGCGTGGCTAAACAGCGGGCCCCATCGTGGATTAAAACCCTTGTCGCATGATTCGGTAAAGCTTGCAGACCGTTATAGACTGACTCTTGACGCGTGTTTCCCCCCGGAATTAAAACAGTGGGGTAGGGAAAATCAAATTCCGCCAGTAACACCTGCCAGTCAGAAAAATCTCCAGGTTGGCCAATAATTCCAAGCCAAGTAATATCTGGGGTAGCTCTAATCGCCGTCAACGTCCAGGCCAAAAGTGGCCGACCCAACAGGTCTAGGAGGAGCTTATTCCGGTGACTGCCCATTCGTTTGCCCAGGCCGGCTGCCGGAATTAATAGATGCATGGTATTTATTAAACTTCTAGGTTTGGAAATCAATTATCCTGCAAAAACTCCCCCAAACCGACAAGAATTTTCTAGGAAGATTTAATCAATTCCAATGGGTCGCCGAAACGCCTAAAATTTCTCAACCCTAAGAACGGCGGCCGGGTGTACCTTGATCTTCTGGGGGTGGGGAATCAGCAATCAGGGTGGGGGTTGTCCGGTTAGCCTGTTCAAGGGGAGAACCGGAGGTGGGGCGGCTAAATCCCCAGGCTAGGCTGAGGCAAACGAGACTCACAACAATCGCAATTACATAGGGCATGGTAGAGACCTCTGAAGAAGGGTTAACTGGGGAGAAGGTAGGGGAAAACATCATTTTTAGTGTCTATTGGGGGGCGCAGGGCAAGCAGTTTGGGCAGTGATATGGGTAACTCGATAGTCTTGTAACCAACGGCATCCTTGCTGGATCAAGTCAGGGAGGGAATAAAGAGGCATCAGATAAACTTGGTCATTTTGGCCGGCAACCGCTAGGTGTTGGGAGGCGGCCGGACTGACATCGAGGGTATAGGAAATACCGGCCTGATCATTGACAGTTGCAATCGGTTGACCACTCAAGGCCCAAACACTGACAATTCCATCCTGCCCAGCACTGACAATCATTTCGCCATCTTGACTCAATCCTAAGCTGAGAATACTACTCATGTGACCCCTAAATTGACGGATTTTACGACCGTTCAGTTCCCACAGGCCAATGATCCCACCTTCTCCGGCCACAATCACGGTTTTTCTATCGGGAGTGATGTTTAAGCTGGTGAGCCAACCTTGCCGGGGGTTGAATTCTCGAATTAACTCGCCGGTCTCCACATTCCAAAAGCGCACCCAACCATCTTGCCCTGTACTCACTAGGGTTGGCACTGGGGAGTTTTCGCCCCCCGGAGGTTGGGGTAAAAAGCGTAGCCCCCAAATTGCCCCAGTATGGGCGTGGAACTTACGAGCAGACTGAGGTGGCCAAGCTGGGGACTGAGGGCCTGACCAAACCAGAATCTCCCCTGTTTTCCCCGCCGCCGCCAAATAGTGGCCATCCCCACTAAAGTCAACGGCATAGATGGCTGGCCCAGGCGGTTGCAGGGATAGAACAGAATTGGGGTGCTGCTGGAGGGGCCAAATTCCAACCGTACCATCATCACCACCAAAGGCGAGGTGCTGGCCAGCGGGGCTAAATTTCACGGTATTGATTCCCTGGGAACTGGCCTGGATCTGTTGGCGGAGTTGTCCATCGAGTTGCCAAAGCTTAATGCTGCCATCTTTCCCCGCCGTGGCCAGGTGATCTCCTTGGGGAGAAAAGTTAACGTGCCACACACTGGCCTGGCCTGTGCTCCAGACTTGATCTCGGGGTTGAAAATCCCACAGGAACAACCGACCACTGGGATCACTACTCAGGAGTGTTTTCGTTCGCTGATTGAAATCCACACTGGTGACAAACCGTTCATGACCCGATAGCTCATTTTGGAGTAAGCCATTCACGGTCCAGAGGCGAATTATATTGTCTTCGCTCAGAGTTAATAATGTTTCCCCAGAGGGACTAGCCCCGACTAAATAAGCTGGGGTTAAACTGACCCGCCACTGGTTAATTTGCTTGCCTTGAGTCGTCCAAAGCCGGAGAATCCCATCTTCACCCACACTAGCAATGGTCTCGTTGTCAATAAAGATGACGCTTTTTTGGATCACGGGTTGACCCAGACCCGCCTGCCAGTCCCGCACTAATTGCCCCGATAATGTCCAAACCCGAATCAGGCCATCACTGCCCGTCGTGACGAGGGTTTGGCCATTGGGAGCATAGGCAAGACTGAATCCTCTACTGGCTTGGGTGGAAAATCGTGCCTGTACCTGACCATTGGCAGCCCAAACCAGCACTTCGCCCTGATTAGTCAGTCCAGCAAGGGTTGCATGGGTCGGACTGAACTTAAAGCTAGCCAGGCCTGTTGCGAAATTGCCCAAAGTAAATAATTTTTGGGGACGACCTGCCAGACTCCAAACTTCACCCGTGCCGGCCTGGGTAAAAACAGCCAGTTGCTCACGTTCAGGATTAAACCGCATACCCACGAGGGTCTGGTTTGAGAGTTGGGTCTGGGCGAGTTTCTCCCCTTGTCTAGTCCAGCGTTGAACCTGTCCATCTGCCAGTACCGTCAGCACTTGTCCATCTTGGGTGAGACTGCTGCCAATTAAGGGTTTGGCAATGTTCCATTGGTTGCGGGCGAGGATGCGGCTGAGAATTGTATTCAGAGTCAGAATCGGGCGGGTGGTCGGATATTGACTCAGGGGTTCCTGGCCCACAAGCCGCAATAGTTCACGCCCATTCTCAATCGCTGCCACCAGAGAAGATAAGGGTTGGGAGGGAAATTGGTTGAGGATATTAATGCTGTCTTGCTCAAGACCCAAACTGGCTTGGGAGCTTTGCAGTTCTTGGCTGGTGCGAATCAGGCCTGTGCCGACTACAATCGCAATCACCGAAACCAGGCCCAACCCCACTAGGGAGCGTTGGACGAGGCGACGGGCCTGCTGACTGGCTTGACCGAGGATTCGATTTGCCCTGACGATTGCTTCTTTTTCTTGGCGTTCAATGATCAGCGTTCGCTGGGTTTCCTGCTGTTGCCAATCTTGGGAGGCGGCTAAAAATTGATAATCCTGGTCACTCAAACTTTTGTCACTGGCCCAACTCAAGGCCTCTTTGAGACTTTCACCCCGCAATAACCGAGAGGTATCACTACAGCCCGACTCCACCCAGGCCTGGAGTAATATCCCATAGGGCCGCAATTGCCCCAATTGCAACTCGACCCAGGCCAAGTCAAACACCTGGGCATAGATCGGATTAAAGACCCGTAACTGCCCCTGTTGATAGGCCACTAGGCCCGTTAAGCGCAATTCAATTTGTTCGCTACTGTCATCGGCAGGAATTGCCCCGGCCTGGAGCAAGTGTTGATAGAGACCTAAAATGCGCCCGGCCCGTTGCTCATTCGCCAAAATTCGGTTGCGGATTGTTTTTAAATGTTCTGGTTCATCGTGATGCTCCCAATCGGTTAACACCCAGGCCTGCACCAGTTGGCAAATTGTGGCGGCTTCCTGGCCTGGGGGAATGGGTTCTAGAAGGTGCTGTTGGGCCAAGCGGCAGAGTTTTTGGGTCAGAAAGGGTTGCCCCCCCGTCCAATCCAAAATGGCCTGGAGCACGGTTTCTGGGTTCGGACTGAGATCGGCCAGGCCTTGGGCCAGGGGGGCAGCGGCCGGTAATGCTAAACCCTCTAGGGGAATGGCTCGCCCAATATTAAAGGGAGTCCGTTGCTTATCTTGAATTAAATTGGCAGGGGTCGTCACGCCCATGAGCGCAAACGTGAGCCGATTAAACGCTGGATTATCCACCCGTTGGTTGTAACAGGCCCGCATCCAGGTAAAAAAGTCATCGGTGGCGAAGGGCAAACTCAGGAGGCTATCAATTTCATCAATGAAAATGACCAGTGGGGTGGTGATCAGGTCTAATAAGACGGTTTCAACAAAGTCCCCTAAACGCTGAACCGGGCCTAAATAAGCTCGTTCACGCCACCAGGCCCGTAATTGAAACTGGTCTCCCAAGCCAAACCCCTGCACTAAAGCCCCAATCAAGCTGGCATACCATTGATCGCTATTGATGTTTTGGCTACCAATCTTGGTAATATCGACGGCCGCACAGGCCACCCCTGCGGCTTGTAACCGTTGCATCACCTGTACCCGCAAACTCGACTTTCCCATCTGGCGGGCATTGAGGACATAACAAAATTCCCCGGCCAGGAGTCCATCCAAGAGGGCAATATCCGCCGCCCGTTGCACATAGGTACGCGCCGAATTGGGTAAGCTTCCGCCAACTTGGTAGGCAATGGTTGAACTCACTAAAGGCGGGGACGTCATTCGGGAGCATGATCCATTGATGGCTGGACAAAGGATAAATGAACGAAAGATAAATCAAGGCAAAGTAGGCGAGGCATTATCTCCAGGGCTGCTCAACGTTTCTAGTGGTCTAGCCCCCCCTGTGTAACGCAACAAAACGAATCAAACCAGTCTTGATGGTTACTACCAGACGCAGAAGCAGGCAACCGATGTTCCAATAATCCTCCCAATCTTAAGTCAGGCAACTAAGAGTAGAGCAAGCCAAAACCGGTTACTCATCAATGAGCCAGGAATTAAAGGTTGCGGTTTCATCCAAAATTCGCTTCGGTCGTAAAACGAGGATAACCTGCCCCAAAATTTCCACCTCTGCTTCTGTCTCTAACCAGGCCAAGCGGATATCTTCACCCTCCATCACTAAAACATAGCGTTCGGGATCCCAGGCCCTCTGCCCCCGATCCACAATGACTAAAACCTCTTCGCAGGGCTGATCCGCCGGGACATTGGGAAGATTGGTCGTTTTCGATAAAATGGCCATCGGTTCTATGGCTTGGCGAATGACCTGCCACCCTGGGATCGGGACAAAGGCTCCGGCCTGGGTTGATTTGAGCGTTGCAAAGGCACCTGTTTCTGTAAATTGCGGCACTTGAGCTAGGGCCTGGGCGGTGAGGGGCAGTTGCCCAACCAGAGGGACAATTCGGGGCATTTCCTCTTCTGATTCCAAGCGATAAAACGGCAGACGCGGGGCAGTTTTGGCCGCGGGAACGGTGGTGTTTAAGAGGAGGGCTTCCAATGCTTTGCGGGCTGGGCTGGCCTGGGCATAGCTGAGACCTTGGACAATTAGGCGAGACCGCTCTACTAAATCAACCTGTTGGCGAGCTAAATTCCAGTAATAAGCGGCCACCCGATCTCCCCCAGTTTGGCTAAAGGATTCTGGAATCGTGATCCGGCCAGCGTTTTTGAGGGCATTGGCGATCTCATGGGCCCCATCAGAGTCCAGGCCCCGATCTTGAATTAACTCCGCGCCCCAGACTCGTTCCTGTTGATTCAGAATCCGTAATTCGTAGAGACAATCACTGGCCCGCTGTTGGAAATAGGCCAGGGTTTCGCTATTGGCTGGCCCAGCTTCAAGACTCTTAAAAACTTGAATGGCGGTAATGATTTGATTTTGATGAATGGGTTCAAAGCCTGTCGCTTCAAAAATGGCCTGGGGTGAGAGGCCTGATTTTTGCAATTGTTGACAATCACTGGCCCAATCCAGCCAATTCCCTTCTTTGCGGCGGAGCTTTTGGAGAATTTCGCTCATTTCAGGTTCTGATAAGGCCATTGTTTCTAAACTCATAGGGCTGACTCTGGGGAAGATGGATAGTTTGCTTGTACCCAGGCCCGGAATTGTTTTAGGGTTCGCGTCTCACCACTTACTAAACGTTTTTGGAGAAATTCAACTAGGACTGAAGCAGGCAACTGAGGAAATGTCAAACTCACAAGCCTGGAGACATAGGTTTCTTGTTCAAGGTGATAATATTCCAAACTCTTTCCATCGTATCTCCAAACTTCGGGAATACCTAAACTGGCATAAATAGGTAAGCGGGGCAGAGAAGAACTGGTGGCATCAACTTCTACAACTAAATCCGGCGGTGGATCCCCAGCCCGTAAATCCACATTGACTTTGCTGCGGATCATCGGTTCATGTTGAATGTAATAACAGGAATCTGGTTCACAGCCCGTATCAATATCACCAGTTTTTAGGAGAGTTGAGCCAAGTTCCCGAATATTAATTCCCAGTTCATCGCAAAAGGTTCTAATCAAAGCACTTAAAAAGCATTTACTCCCCTCATGAAAAGCAAGTGGCGGCATAATTTCCAGTTCACCATCAAGATAAAAAAATCGAGCTTTGCGATCTTCACCTGTTTCGGCGATTAACTGCTCAAATGTTTCCCAACTGACATGATGCAAAATTCGGGGGGCTGTAATTTCTAAGTTGCCATCAAGATAAAAAAATCGAGCCTTGCGATCCTCTCCCGTCTCTGCAATTAGTTTTTCAAAAGTCTCCCAACTGACATTGTGCAGGACAGCAGAAGTAGAGTCTAGTAAATCGGTTAAAGATTCAGGAGTTGAGGCGAGCATAGCTTTCACCATTGATATAAATTGAATTGAGGGGACGATTACCAGGCCTGGGGTTGAAACTTATCATCATTCAGAATCTCCCCCTGAGCACCAGAGAGAGCCAAAACAAATAACCCTTTGCGATAGTCATAGGGATCCACATCTTGAGCAATCACCATCCCAGCCACTGCTCCCAAGGCGCGTTTATCGTTATATTTGGGCATTAACGGCTTAAACGTTTGTAATCGCTCTAGATGGTCGTCCGCATCTGCTTGGGTTAGTTTAATTTTAACTTCTACAACAATTACATCACTGCCATTGATCACGAATAAATCAATCTCACTCTCGTTCCGCCCCCTTTGAACCCATAAATTAGAAATGACCCGCGCCCGCAACAAGGGCACAACACCTAATCGCACCTGAGACTCAGGGAACTCGCCAAACCGATGCCCCCCAAAGCTAATTTGCTGGTTCACATTCTTAATTTGCTGACTAACCGCTCGAACTTCTTGACTGACAGCTTGAATTTTTTGATCCGTGATTTCAGACTGTTTTTGCATCAGCCGCTCAGTTTCTTGGGATTGCTCTTTCAGGATTCGCCTAGTTGCTTGGCATTCGCGTTCAGTTTGCCTTTGCGCTTCGACTAGTTCTCCCAATAACTGCCAAACTTCTGCTGATGTGGTTGCCATCGTTTGATCCTGCATCAAATCTAATCGATCTGCCTCTAACTTTAGGATAAAGCAGGAAAAGTGGTTGCCATGCCCCCCGCGCTTATCTCCCCACCCTAGATCAAGCCATCAATATCTGAGACATGACATGATTTAAATGCCAAGCCGTGAGTAAATTTCCTCTAAATGACTAAGATGTTGTTTCGGATCAAAGCAATCAGCTAGTTCTTTTTCGGAAAGATGTTGGCTAATTTCTGCATCCGTTGCCAGGGATTGGCGAAAGTTACCACCTTCTTGATTCCAGGCCTGGTGGGCATGACGTTGGACGAGGCCATAGGCAGCTTCTCGAGTCAGGCCTTTTTCAACTAGGGCTAACAAAACCCGTTGACTGAAAATTACGCCACCGTAAAGGTTCATATTCCGGGCCATGTTTTCGGGATAAACCTGGAGCGTCCGAATCAGTTCTGTGGCTTCCACCAACATAAAGTGAGCCGTAATGGAACTGTCGGGTAAAATCACCCGTTCCGCTGCACTGTGGGAAATGTCTCGTTCGTGCCAAAGGGCAACATTTTCCAACGCCACCATCGCATTGCCCCGTAACAGCCGGGCCAGGCCAGTGAGTCGTTCCGAGCGAATCGGGTTCCGTTTGTGGGGCATGGCCGAGGAGCCTTTCTGTCCCTTGGAGAAATACTCTTCTACCTCTAAAACATCGGTGCGCTGAAGGTTGCGAATTTCCACGGCAAACCGTTCTAAGCTAGCACCGAGAAGGGCAAGAACTTGGACATAGTCAGCGTGACGATCCCGAGAAATGACTTGGGTAGAGGCGGGGTCGGGCTGGAGTCCCAATTTTTGACAGGTGAGAGCCTCAACTTGGGGACTAATGTTGGCATAGGTTCCTACGGCCCCAGAAATTTTCCCAACTGCAATGGTTTGATGAAGCTGACAGAGCCGTTGCCGTTGCCGTAAGAGTTCTGCTAACCAGCCTGCAAGCTTAAAGCCCAAGGTAATCGGTTCGGCGTGGATGCCATGACTGCGACCCACCATGATTGTGTAGCGATGTGACTGGGCCTGGGTTCGCACGGCCTGGATTAACTGCTCTAACTGGGTCGAAAGAATCGCCAAGCTAGCCACTAACTGCAAAGCTAACCCGGTATCCAAAACATCGGAACTGGTCATCCCCAGATGAATATACCGCCCAGCATCCCCCACATACTCGTTCACATTGGTCAAGAACGCAATAACGTCATGCTTAACTTCCGCCTCAATTTCCAACACCCGCTGGAGATCAAAATTAGCGTTGGCTTTGATCCTCTCCACAGGTTCAGTTGGAATTAAACCTAACTCAGCTTGAGCTTCACAGGCCGCAATTTCAACTTGTAGCCAAGTTTTTAACTTGTAAGCATCTGTCCAAATTTCGCCCATCGGGGCCAAGGTATAACGTTCAATCATAGAGAGTTACTAAGGGGTTGGTAAAAGGCCAGAAAACTGCATGGGATCAAAAAAGCTATTTCCGTTCAGGGTGACTTGCGGCATGGCCTGCCCCCATTTGGTTTAAGCGCAGAATGAGTTGATAGAGGCGGCCAAAGTCTCGCTGATTAAAGTGGAGTTTCAGGCGGGGTAAATGGGCCGTATGAATAAAGTTAGGACGATGATCCGGTTGCTCGTCTCGGAGTTCTTGGGGGGATGCGGTTGTTTTTTCAATCCTACCACTGTCTAAAATATCAGCAAAGTCTTGATTGAGTACCGCAATTTGCCCATCGTTTAGCTCTTGATTCAAACGCAAGATGAGATATTCATTGACATAGCGGCACGAGTGATAAACTCGATAGAAATTACCCAGATTAGTTAAAGCTTGCTCAACGCTATCGGTAATCGTATAAAGCTGATCATCTTCATCACTGATTAAACCATTGCCTTTAAGCTCCCGTTGAATATAATCATGCCAATTTTGCCAATAGGTTCCACCCGGCCTATCGACTAAAACCATCGGGATGGGGGGAGATTTACCCGTTTGACAGAGGGTGAGACATTCAAAGGCCTCATCGAGTGTCCCAAAGCCGCCTGGAAAAATGGCAACGGCATCACTTTCCTTGAGCAAAAAGAGCTTACGGGTGAAGAAATATTTAAAATGAATCAGGCGGGGATCACCCTCAATAAAGCTGTTAGCACCGGGTTCAAAGGGTAACTCAATATTCAAACCAAAGGAATGTCCAGGCGCGGCGCCTTTATTACCCGCTTCCATAATCCCTGGCCCGGCCCCCGTCATAATCATAAAGCCCTGTTCTGTGGCCTGGTGGGCAAAGTCATGGGCCATTTGATATTCTCGGGCATCGGGTTGTGTCCGGGCCGAACCAAAAACCGAAATTTTCCGAGTGTGACGATAGGGGGCAAAAACTTGCAAGGCTCGTTCCATGTCCCGTAAGGAGGAGCGAATTACCTTCCAATCCAGTCGGTCTAAATCTTCTTCAGCTAATCGAATCACTGTTGCTAATACGGTTTGAATTAAATCCCCATTTGTAACCGTATTAAGCTTTGGAATCAGTTGGGCTAAATCGGCTTGGAGTGAGGCTAGGGCCTCGAATGTTTGACTCATGGGGTGGCCTGGTGGGAGCGAACCTTTATTTTATCAGGTGGTGTATCCCAGCCCCGGTCTTTTAATGTTTATTGCTCCCTAGAGGAACTGATCCAGTGTGGCTTCAATCTTAGTTTTGGGAACAGCCCCAACTAACAAGTCAACTTTCTGCCCCCCCTTAAAAATCATTAAGGTTGGAATGCTGCGAATCCCATATTGAGAGGCAACTGCAGAATTTTCATCGGTATTCACTTTGACGACTTTTACTTTGCCATCGTACTCATTAGCAATTTCTTCGACAACGGGAGCCACCATCCGGCATGGCCCACACCAAGGTGCCCAGAAGTCCACAAGTACAGGTACTTCACTGTCGAGAACTTCGTCTTTAAAGGTGGCATCTGTAACTGAAACGGCTGAGGACATAGGGCAAAATCCAAACGAGCAAAACAAAAAAGCGACTATTCTTTCTCTGTCCCTTTCGTTGTCTATCCTATCACACTGTTCTATGGCTCCAGACCGGGTGATTCGGTGTTTCTGGGCCGTTGGGTGTTACATTTTATTGCGGTTTCCGACCACCATCTGGCCTGTGGGGAACATCTACCCTCAGGAGTGCTTCAATACAGCCAAGTCCCAGACCCGTTGGTTTTCCCAGGTCATTTTTGAACCGATAAAAAAGGAAACCGCCTAAACCGAAGTCCAGGCGGGGTGTGGTGTGAGGAGTGAACGGAAACATGTGTCTCCGCTAACTACTATTCTAAGTGACGGTTGCTGAACTGCTCTAGTTCCCAGGGTCTAATTTAATTTGTTGATTTTGCTGATTTTTCCTACACATAATTAGGAAATCAGGAGTTCCATAACAAACTCAGTCAAAATCCTTAGCGGCCCATACCCAGTTTTTGAGCTTTTTGATAAACTTTACCCTCAGTTAGGAGAGAGGGGGCAATCACGATCTCAACCTGCTGCATTTCGGTAATATTTTTTGCTCCTAGGGTTCCCATGCTGGTTTGGAGAGCACCCAAGAAATTATGAGTTCCATCATCCAGTTGGGCGGGGCCGCGGAGAATCTGCTCAAGAGTGCCGGTTGTCCCGACTCGAATCCGTGTCCCCCTGGGAAGAACTGGACTGGGTGTGGCCATACCCCAATGGTAGCCCCGGCCTGGTGCTTCAGCGGCCCGCGCAAAGGGAGAGCCCATCATCACAGCATCAGCCCCACAGGCAATACATTTACAGACATCGCCACCCGTCACGAGGCCGCCATCGGCAATCACTGGGATGTACTGGCCGGTTTCCTGGTAAAAGTCTTGGCGGGCTGCGGCACAATCCGCAACGGCAGTGGCCTGGGGAATTCCGACTCCTAAGACCCCGCGGGAGGTACAAGCCGCACCTGGGCCAATCCCAACTAAAATCGCCGCCGCCCCTGCTTTCATCAAACTCAATGCCACATCATAGGTGACACAGTTGCCGAGAACCACCGGAATTGGCATTTCTTGGCAGAATTGAGCTAAGTCTAATGGGGTGACGCTTTCGGGAGACAAATGGGCTGTGGAAACTACCGTGGCCTGGATGAAAAATAGGTCTGCACCAGCCGCCGCAACCACCTGCCCAAACTTACTGGCTCCAGCTGGGGTGGCACTGACTGCGGCAATTCCCCCTTGGGCCTTGATTTCTTGAATCCGTTGGGTAATCAGTTCTGGTTGAATGGGCTGAGCATAGAGGGATTGCATCAAAGGGACAAACTCAGCAGTGTCCACCGCCGCAATTTGATCCAAGATGGGATTTGGATCGGGGTAACGGGTTTGAATTCCTTCTAGGTTTAAGACTCCTAAGGCCCCCAGTTGACTGAGCTTAACCGCCATGGCGACATCCACAACCCCATCCATAGCACTGGCAATAATCGGAATGTCCCGAGTCAATGTCCCGAGTTGCCAAGACGTATTCGCTAATTGTGGATCTAATGTTCGGCGGCCGGGGACTAGGGCAATTTCATCAATGCCATAGGCTCTGCGGGCTATACGGCCTCGCCCAAGTTCAATGTTCACCATATTCTTCCTGATCTTTGTTGTTAAGCTATCACGAACTCGGGTTGCTCGGAGTCCGGCGAATGGGGCGTGGAGGCAGGGAATGCCGCTCGGGAGTGGTTGAAGTCGGGTGCTCACTCGTGCGTTTGCGGAAGGGAGGCTGGGCTGGCCGGGCTGATTTGGGGGCTTTCCGAGGTGGCAGCACGCCTACGGGGTTGGCTTCTTGAATCACTAAGCGGTTTCCTTGGCGTTGGGCATGTAAATCCCAGAAATATCCAGGGGATTTCATTTCCACAACTCCTTCAAGACGCACCTTAAAAGCTTTACCTTTGTCAGCATTTTTACGGGGTTGCTGTTGAATCTTGACCATGACGAATTTCTTATCTTGAGAGTTGAAAATAACTTCGCCCCGGATTGAAAAATAGCCATCATCGGATTCTACAGACGCAGCGACTGACTCTGTGGCAACTGGGCTGTCTTGCTGGAGAATGTCAGGCTCCCATACCCCAACAATTTGTAGATGTAGGATAATATCTTCTGGGCTAGGGGCCTGGGGTTGACTACTTCTACGGGAGTCTTTCCTGATTTCTTTTTTCTTTTCTCTTGCCAAATCTCGAGTGCGGGGATAAACGACCCAAAGATGTGCTTCATTGAGATCGAGATATTTCTTGATCAGATTCATAACCTGCCCCAAGAGTACTGTTTCAATTTCCTGACCGTCACTGGTGACGAGGATGCCACGATTGAACTGCTCTGGGTCGGGCTTATAAATGCCTTTGACCAGGCCAATGGCCCGATACTGAAGCCGTTCACTGACTGCTGGAATTGGGTGTAGGCGAGTTACAGTGGATTCTGGACCAGGCGGGGGGGGTGGAGTGGGATCGGGAGAAGACGCTGGTGGCGGCGGGGGCGGCGGCGATACCGTTTTTTTAATACTGATAATTTCTGGTGCGCCTGAGCTGGACTTCGGCTTTGTCCGTTTTGGAGTAGATTCGGCTGTCATGAATGGTCTCGCAAATGTCTGGTGCAGAAAATTGAACTGGATGAGAGTGCCAATTATGCCAATTATATATGTCTCAGGATGAATGAAGGGAACTGACTAAGCGGGGGGCTAAGAACACTACTTAGGGAAATAAATACACCTTGGACATTCCCTAGACGACTTCGTTTTAGACCCCTGCCGAGGCTACTGTTTGCGGATGCAAGGGCTGTTGCTTCAAACCCCGCGCCAAACGATTGAGGGCATTCATGTAGGCCTGGGCCGAAGCCACAATCACATCGGTGTTGGCCGCATGACCGGAATAAATCCGATCTTCATGTTGCAGCCGAATCGTCACTTCTCCCATGGCATCAATCCCGGCGGTCACTGACTGCACCGAGTATTCAATTAAGCGATTTGGCAGATCAATTACCCGATTAATCGCCCGATAGACCGCATCCACTGGCCCTGTTCCAATAGCCGCATCGGTGAGTTCTTCTCCGTCTGGAGTCCGGACAATCACGGTTGCGGTGGGTTTGGCATGATCACCACAGGCCACTTGGACAAATTCCAAGACATAACCACCGGGATCACTGGCCTGGGTTTCATCGTTGACAATAGCTTCCAAGTCCCAATCCGTAATTTCCCGTTTTTTGTCGGCGACTTCCTTAAACCGAACAAAGGCCCGATTCAAATCCGACTCTGAGAGTTCAAAGCCCAATTCCCGCAAACGACTGGCAAAGGCATTTCGTCCCGACAGTTTCCCCAAGACGATCTGGTTTTCCGCCAGGCCAATCAGTTGGGCATCCATGATTTCGTAGGTGAGCTTGTGTTTGAGCACCCCATCCTGATGAATTCCCGACTCATGGGCAAAGGCGTTGGCCCCGACGATGGCTTTATTGGGCTGAATCAACATCCCGGTCAAGTTGGAGACCAATCGCGAAGTTTTGTAGATTTGGCGGGTATCAATGTTGGTTAGGGGGTCTTCGGAATCGATCGCGCGCCCTAAGAACGGGTTGAAGTATTGCCGCCGGACATGGAGGGCCATGACCAATTCTTCTAAGGCTGCATTACCGGCCCGCTCACCAATACCGTTGATCGTACATTCCAGTTGCCGGGCCCCGTTTTTCGCCGCTTTCAAGAAGTTCGCCACCGCCAGGCCCAGATCGTTATGCCCATGCACCGAAATAATGGCCTGGTCAATGTTGGGGACATTATCTTTAATCCCTTTAATCAACGCGCCAAATTCGGCCGGAGTCGTATAACCCACCGTGTCGGGAATGTTGATCGTCGTGGCTCCGGCGGCAATGGCAGCTTCGAGGACTTGATAGAGAAATTCCGGATCCGAACGGCCGGCATCTTCCGGGGAAAACTCGACATCCTCGACAAAGGACTTAGCATAGGCCACCATCTCTGCGGCAATTTTGAGGACTTCGGCCCGGCTCTTTTTCAGCTTGAATTCTAAATGAATATCCGAGGTGGCAATGAAGGTGTGGATGCGTTTGAAATGGGCTGGAGCCAAGGCCTGGGCGGCGGCTTTAATATCGGCCTGGGTGGCCCGGGCTAAACCACAAATGACGGGGCCGGTTTCGATGCCAACAATGGCCGCAATTCGTTGAACGGCTTCAAAATCGCCGGGGCTGGCAAAGGGAAATCCGGCTTCAATAATATCCACCCCCAATTTGGCCAGTTGTTTAGCGATGACCAGCTTTTCATCCACATTGAGGGACGCGCCGGGAGATTGTTCCCCATCACGCAGCGTGGTATCGAAAATTAAAATCCGGTCAATGGCCTGGGGAGGATATTTGATGCTCATGTCATCACCGCTGGATGAGAGATTAATTTAGATAATTGAACTGGCCCGAAAGGACATTAGGCCAAACTGGAAGCGAGTTTACTGAACCAGACTGCTCCTTTCTAGTCTAGTCCCTGGCCTGGGAATTGCCATATTTTTCGCCGAGGCAACTCAATGATCTAGGGTTTATTTTCCATTGGGGTTGTGCCGTAGTCCGAAAGCTTGAAGATATACAGGGCGTGGGTGAGTAAACCTAGGAGCCAAATCCCCGTTAACCAGGCCGGCCAGGGCCAATTTTTATCTAGGAATATGTCAAAAAACCAAATTCCGGAATTGGTGGCCGCAAACAAAGCAACATGGACCGCAAAGTTAATCCGGTCTTCGAGACGACGATAGGCTGGATCCTGGGGGTCGGGTTTGCGGGGCCAACGGGGCGGCATAGAATCAACACTCCAAACAAGGCTGGGGGCAAGGGAATTTTACTTGTATCCTAACCTGTTCTAGGGTTCGACCTTAACGTTCCCCCCTGGATCAATGGTGACGTTGACCCCTAAGCGGCGGAGATTTTCAATGGCAGCCTGTTGACCGCGTCCAGTTACAGCATTGCCCAGAACCATCAGCCAAGAGTTAATTTGGGCCTGCTTGCTGTCGGGATTAGTCCGGAGGAAGTTTGCCATTCGTTGATAAAAGGCGGCTGACTCTTTGGCCTTTGCCGTGTTTTGGAGACTGACCCATTGGGCGGCCATCTCATAAGAGTGCTGGGCGGCTTTTTGATTCCCAAGATAGAGTAGTTCGTCAATGGCCTTGTAAACCCAAATTAAGTAGGCCTGATCAAATACTTTTGGGTCGAGTTTTTTTAAGCCTTGAGTCATCAAATCTACGGTGATTTGGGGTTGTCCTGCGAAGAGGGTGGTGGAGGTGGAGAGAAACACGTAGGCCCGGACAAATTTGGGGTCGCGGGGAACGGTCACTTGAAAAAAGTTAGGAGAAAGATCGTAGCCTGTGACATCGCGGGCCCGCCAATCGCCAAAATATTGCAGAAATTGGAGAAAGCTCCAGTCCCCCATCACATTATCAAAGCCAAAGCTGGGCATCTTCGCCAAAATTTCCAGTTGCGGCTTCAGTTGGGCCACTTCCCGCTGATAGACCTCTGGAGATAGGGACTCCTGGGCCTGGGTTTGGAGGGTTTTTAGGGAGGCTTGTTGCATCCAGGCCACCACCACTAAAGCTCCAGCAGTGAGGATTGCTCCCAAGAGGTCGTTTTTAGTGAAGGCAAGTTTCATCGCGTTAGGCTTAGGATTGTTGCCAGGTTCTGAGTTGGATCCAAATTAACACCAAGGTAGCCACGAGTAACACCATGGCCGCCGCGGCCGCGTAACCAAAATCAAACATCCCAAAGGCCTGTTGATAGATGTAATAGACCAATAAATTTGTTGAGTTAAGGGGGCCGCCACCCGTCACCACATAGACCTGTTCAAAGCTGCGAAGGGTGAAAATTGTCGTTGTCACTGCGGTTAAGACAAGGGTGGGTTGCAGGCCTGGGAGGGTGACATAGCGAAATTGTTGCCAGGCCCCGGCCCCATCCAAACGGGCGGCTTCATAGAGACTGAGGGGAATGGTTTGCAGGCCGGCCAGAAAAACAACCATATTAAACCCCAGTTGCTTCCAAATACTCAACAGGATTAAGACGGGCATGGCCCAGGTGGTACTCCCCAACCAGGAAATTGCCTCTACCCCGAAGTGTTCCAATAGCCCATTCACCGGCCCATCAGTTTGAAAGAGCCAGCGAAACCCCAATCCGGCAGCCACAATCGAAGTCACAGAAGGTAAAAAATAGGCGGTTCTTAGGGTTGTCCGGCCCCAAATTGGCCCATTTAAGCCCACCGCAATTAGGAGGGGAAGAATGAGGCTAGGAATCACCGTGGCGATGGTGAAATAAACGGTGTTGCCTAAAACTTGCCAGAAGTCGGGACTCAAGAAAAGGCGTTGATAATTCTGCCAACCGACACCATAGACACCGGAACGGGTAAAGCTGCCCCCCGTAAAGCTTAAAACTCCGAGGTAAAGAATTGGGATAAAGACAAAAATTCCTAGAAAAATCAAAGCCGGAGCTAAAAATCCCCAGGCCATCACGGCCGCCGGTATAGGTTGGGTTGGTTTATCCACAGCCAGTTGGCCTCAATTTGGAAGGCAAAGCCTTTTGATCTTAACGGCTCTCCCAGTTCCTTAAGTCGGGTTTGCCCATTGTTTTACTAAACTCCCAAACTGATTCCAGGCCAGTTCTGCGGGGCGTGTGTGCTGAATCAGGTCGCGGGCGGTGGCTTCCCCGGTCTGGGCAGCTTGAATCACCTCTGGGATGCGTTGGCGAAATCGTTGCGCAATCCCGACAATTTGTTGGTTGGCATGGACGCATTGCTCACCCAATTTGTTAATTTCTGTTGTAATAAAATCAAAGGCACTGAACTGCCCACCCGCCCGCCCAATAATCAAACTGGCTTGCAAGGCTAAATGCTTGACTTGGCGGCTAATATGTTCAATCTCAATGCTGGCCCCATCGATAATTTCCAGTTCTTGATCTAAAACTCCACCTAAGCGCAACACCTGATTAAATTCCCGCATCAAGTTATTGGCAGAGGTTATGGTTCCTTGCATCGCCTGTTGACTTTCCTGGGAAACCAGTTGCCCCATTCCCAATAGCTGTTGATTCATCCGGCTGATTTCCTTGGCCTGGGCCCGCAATTCCTGATTTTGATGTTCAAGGATTTCCTGGTGGTGGTGGTTGTCGATCTGGCTTTGGGCCAATTGCTGGGCATAGGTTTCGGCTTGGGCTTGGGCGGCGGTGAGGGCCTGGGTCAATTGTTGTTTCTCATCCTCTTGCTGGGCCATAAAGCGGTGAATTTGCTGGAGAATCTGGGCCTGGGCTAAGAGAAGAGTATGGCAACTCAAGAGCACATAATCCCCCGCCGCTTCCAGGATAATCGGGTCATACACAAATTCACTGTTTTGAGATAAAGCTGTCGTAACTGCGGTGATAATTGGGCAACTATCCGGCAAAACCAGAGGGAATGTCTCTAGCTCACTGCCCTCCAGGAGAATCCGGATTGGACGCTTGAGATAAAGTTCCCGGCCAAAGGGTTGATTCAGGCGGGCATAGAACTTGGCCTGGGGGATAAGAGCCAGGGGTTTGTCGTTTTCGAGGATGATCACTCCAGGGAGTTCGGGTTGGGCCTGGAACTGCTCCAGAATTGATTGCCCGATCACATCACCTGTGAAACAACTGCCATGGGTAGGAAGCACATTCAAGGTGGATTGCGGTGTTAAATGCTGATTCATCCGACTAGTCAGTTCTTGAAGCTGTGCCATTCATCCCCCAGGCCTGCCTCGGCTGTAGAACCGTCTTAATAGCTGTGGAAGCCCACAGGAAATCTAACAATCTGAGGTTAAGGAAAAGCTATAACGGGGTTAACAAGTTTGGGGGCATTCCCGACCTGCTCATGCTTGTCCGTGGGAATCCGTCTGCCTGTGAGAGACACTTGCTCCTCAGCCCCGTCAACAATTCTGATATCGGCCCATAGATTTGGGATAATCTTGAGGCATCCCGTTCACATCCAGCGAAATTCCTTGGCTCTTCATATTGCTTGGCTTGGTAAAAAATCTCCCCCCTGTGGCAATGTCACCTATAGCCGGGAAATTACGAACGCGCTGCAAGATCGCGGGCATCAGGTCAGCTTTCTCCATTTTGTTCAGGACACGGAGAGTGAAGCCCTAGACCGGCCCCTTCATCCTGGCGATGGGCAAGAAGTCCCCCTCCCCTGCTTATATAAGTCCCAGGTGTATACGATTCCCTCCTTACGGGCCAGTAAAGTCTTAGCTTCTTCACTGCGGCAATTACAACCCGATATTGTCCATGCCTCCTTGACCCTATCGCCGCTGGATTTTTTATTGCCAGAAATTTGCGAAGAATTGGGGATTCCCCTGGTAGCCACCTTTCATCCGGCCTATAGCGACAAATATCGGAACCTGTCCTCGGGAACCCAATTGGTGATGTACCAGTTGTATGCCCCGTTTTTAGCCCATTATGACCGGATCATTATTTTTTCCCAGCCCCAACGGGAGTTATTGATTCGGTTAGGTGTGCCGCCCCAGCGAGTGGTCGTGATTCCCAATGGGGTAGATATTCAAAAATATTCTCCTGGCCCCTCTCGGGCTAAACAAGAGTACAACGCCGAGCGGATTTATATTTACCAAGGGCGCATTGCGATTGAGAAAAATGTTGAATCCCTATTGCGGGCCTGGTGTAAAGCCAAATTGCCAGCGAATTGCAAATTGTTAATGGTCGGGGGGGGCTCCCTGATGTCTTCGTTGATTTCAACCTATGGGCCAGAGCAAAATGTGCTGTGGTTGGGAACGATTTTGGATGAACAACGGCGGATTGAACTCCTGCGCGGGGCGGATGTCTTTATTTTGCCCTCCTTTGTCGAGGGGTTGTCTCTATCGTTGTTGGAGGGGATGGCCTGTGGTCTGGCCTGTTTAGCAACCGATGTGGGCGCGGATGGGGAGGTCTTAGACGGGGCTGGAATAATTTTGAATCCTCAGTATGTCAAGTCCCAACTGCAAACCCTGCTGCCCCTGTTTCATCAACATCCAGAAATGATTCCGATGCTGGGGCAAAAGGCGCGTCAACGGGTCGTGGAAAAATATAGCCTTAGTCACAATGTGGATGCCTTAGAAGCCTTCTACCATGAGATGTTGCCGGATTATAATTTCAAAGTTTCCCTCCGGGTCAGCTAACGTTGGTATCTTAACCAGAAAGAAATCGCCGACACATTCTTGGGTTTGGGGATCGAATTCAACCCGCATTTAGAGAACAAATTCCCCAGGCCTGAGTCAAGATTTGCATGACTAGTGACCTCAGTCAGAAAGTTTGATGAGAATGAGAGTCCTGGGTTAAGTGGTTATGGCCAAGATAGGTGGGTTTCGAGTGCGAGTTAGGCCGTTAAGTTTGGGGCTAATGGTTGTGGGACTGCTCATGCTCATGCTGGTTAAACCAGGGCTGCTCCTGCCTTCAGTGGCGCAAGATTTAACTGGCCTCGGGTGGGAACTGGGGTCTTTCCCGGTGGAGAATTTTCAAACCTATTCCTCGCCCTTTGGCTATCGGGCCTCGCCGACTGGAGGGTATGGGACTGAGTTTCACAATGGGCTGGATTTTGCCGCGCCTGAGGGTAGTTACATTCGCAATTGGTGGGCCGGAAAAGTGATTGAGGTTTCTGATGATACGGCCTGTGGAACCTTGGTGCGGGTACAATCTGGGGCCTGGCAGCACGTCTATTGCCACATGAAAGGACAGGTAGAAATAGAACCACGGGGGCGAGTCATGGTGGATCGGGCTGGGGGTGTAGAAATTTGGCAGGGACAGACCTTAGCGACCGGGATGCGGATTGGGCGGGTAGGCATGACGGGCCGGACAACGGGGCCACACCTACATTGGACATTACGCCATCAAGGGCAACTGGTGAATCCGGGGGTCGTGCTCCAGGCCATGGCTGAGGCTCAACAAGCCGTAACCGCTCCTGAATCATCTGTAGCAAATCGAGGTTAGAACTATAGCGTTACTCATTTAGGGCACTTATTGGCACAAGTCAGAACATGCTTGATGGGCAGTCTTTTTAAGATTTCTACTCTCTCGGAACAGTCTGCGTAACGCGATAGAGTCAAAATATTGAAGCCGATTCCAGGCCTGTCTAGGGTATTGAACGGGGGCTTAACAGTTGGAATAGTCGCTGCATCTCAATTTATCTTGTGATCTCAGGTACAGTGACACCCCAGACCAGCTATGGATTTATTGACGATTTTCCCGTAGTAACTGCCAGGCCAGGAGGATTAGAAACAGCGGGTTATTGAATAAATATCGTTGCCATAAACGTCGAGGTTCTTGAATTAGGCGAAACAGCCACTCCAGGCCTCGGCCCATCATCCAGCGGGGAGCCTGTTTGACTTGACCACTGTGAAACGCAAACGCGGCCCCAACTCCCAGAACAATTGCCGGAATCAAAGGGGCATAATCCGCCAGCCAATACTCCTGCTTTGGACATCCCAACCCGACAAAAACAATTTTGGCTCCTGAGGCCGCAATTCTTTGACAGTCTTGGATTAAGGCTAGATCGTTGGCTGGAAATCGGGTTTGGAAGGGCGGGGCATGGCTACCAGCAATGATCAAGGAGGGGAATTGGTGTGATACCTGGGCCTGGAGTTGACTTAAGCCATTTTCGTCACTGCCATAGAGATAAATCGCTGTTCCATTTTTGGCAGCCCAAGCACAGCCCGCTAACATTAAATCCGGCCCATAGACTCGCTGGGGATTTTTGACTCCCAAGGCTTTTAAGGCCCAAACCAAGGGCATTCCATCGGCCGTCACCAGTGCCGCTTGATTCACAACCCTCTGGAAGGCGCGATGCCAAACCCCGGACATCACGACATGGACATTAGCCGCCACCACATAGCCCCATTGTTCTTGGGCGATCCAAGTTCCGAATATCTCCCAGGCCTGGTCATAGGTGGTGACATCTACCCTTGTGCCAAGAATATAACGGGACTCAATCATGCCTAGATCAATGCAGGACTTGGCTTTAAGGATATTTCATGACGTTGGCCGGGGCTGAGGTGCAGAACCTGAGGCGGGTGGGCGAATTGGGCGAGAGCTGTTTCTAAGGTTTCGCTCATGTCCAAGGCATGGAGTAACCTCGCTAGCAGCCCCGTAGCTTGAATCTCGCCAGGTTGGGCTGTGGGGACAATCACTTGGGGGTTTACCGCAGTCACTAACTCCAAACCATGGCTTTTCCCGGCAATAATTGTTCCCAGCAGCGGTAGATTGACATCACTAATGGGCGTAATCACCACATCAATAGGAGCAAAGTTGCTTAAAGCCGGATCATGGTAGCCGTGGGGTTCGTAATAGAGAGAGCAACCGGAGGCCTGGGATTTGAGGACATAGCCATTTTCTTGCCGGAGTGGCCCAATGGGCGAGCCGAGGGTCGCGTGAACGTGAATCTCACCTAAGGAGTACCTGTCCCCATGATCTAGAACTGTAACCTGTTGAAATCCGAGTTTTTGGACAATTTCTGAGGCACTGGGGGGGCAAAGGAGGGGGATTTGGGGGTCTAACTGTTGCAAGCTGGGGGCATGGGTGTGATCGGGTAAACCCTGGGAAAGTAAAATTAGGTCTATCCTTTCAGGGCAGGGCCTGGAGGTGAGTCGGGTGAACTGTAATAACCAGGCCGGTAAGCCAAAGGTCATCGGCCCCACGAGCCAGGGATCAATGAGGATGCGCTGATTGTCCAATTCCACCAGCCAGGAGTTCAGGTCTAACCAGGTTAAGCAAAGACTCACCATTTTTTTCCTGCACTTTTAATTAATTAATCTAACGTTGCGGTTGTTTGCCCTTAGCCTAGCCCAGTTGGAGGATGACAGCCCAGTGCGCCAAAGAGCAAGATAAAACAATTCCCCATTCAGGAATATAAACAAGTCCCCACCTTTTGTAAAGAAGTGTTGCATTTTCTCAGAATAGCCGTTAAGGTTAAGGGGTAATGTGGCAACCTTAAATAATTCCATTGGCGTTTTAGCGATGCAATCCCCCCGTTGGAAACAACTCATTGAATATCTGCAAGGAGAAATGGCCCTACCTAGTTCTTCCATCGCCCTTGGTCTGAAGCATTGTGACGAGAAAATTAATTTATTGCCCGTGGTCTTGTGGAAATATGGCCTGGTTTCCATTGAGCAACTGGATCAAATTTTTGATTGGATGGAGACGAGTTAGTTCTGCGAAGGTTGACCTCAGTCCATGGCAATCAAGCCAAAGCTGCCGCCCTGAGGACGATGAAAGACCCTCGCCTTTCCACCCCAATTTTTAAGCTCCCACCGCTTCTTTTGCTGCGTAAAGGACTTCCACATTAATGTGGCTAATATTCCGCTCACGGGCAAATTTTTCCGTATTACGTTTGACCTTGCTGCGGACAAAGCCCGGAATTTTATTCAGTTCTGCCAGGCCATCGCTGGTCCAATTGAGATCCGAATCGGCAGAGATGCCCTTGTGAATCACTTCCTTGGTATCGTGACCGCCAAAGATTTCTAGGAGATGATCTTCCATCCCCAAGGTAAAGGAGTTGTAGATTAAATCCACAATCTGATTACTGCCTTCATAGCCGAGAAACGGTTTGTAGCCAATCGGGAAGTTTTGAATGTGAATCGGGGCAGCAATCACACCACAGGGCGTATCTAAGCGTTTGCCAACATGACGTTCCATCTGAGTGCCAAAAATCGCGGCGGGTTCAACCCTGGCAATTGCATCCCCAATCGCCCCATGATCATCGGTAATAATCACCTCATCACAGAAGTCTTTCACCTGCTCCCGGAACCAATCCCCATCGTATTTACAATAGGTTCCGGCCCAGGCCACGTGAATGCCCATTTCCCGACTGAGGATTTTCGTAATGGCAGCAGCGTGGGTATTATCCCCAAAGACAACGGCCTTTTTACCCGTTAAATTCTGACAGTCAATGGAGCGGGAAAACCAGGCGGCCTGGGAAACATGGAGAGTTTGGGACTGGATAAAGTCTTCGTAATTGACAGTGGCTCCCTGTTGGTTGAGGAGGGTTTGAATCTGGCGAATACAGCGGGCCGTTTCCACCACCCCCATCGGCGTAATGTCCACAAAGGGTTGATTAAATTCCTGTTGTAAATAACGGGCCGTCAAGGGGCCAATTTCCCGATAAGGAACTAAATTAAACCAGGCCTGGGGGAGAGTTTTCAGATCATTGACAGAAGCTCCATCCGGGATCACCGCGTTGATTGTAATCCCCAAGTCAGCCATCAGTTTCCGTAATTCTCGGACATCGTGCTGATTATGAAACCCAAGGGTGGTTGGCCCGAGGATATTCACGGAGGGTTCGGGAGTTTTTGCTGTAACGAGATCGCCATTTTTGCGGGCTTTGGCAATATAGAACTGAATAATTTGTTCAAGCGTCCGATCCGCTGCCTGGAGTTCATTAACGCGGTAGTGATTGACATCAGCCAAAATGACATCGGACACCGTAGTTTGGGAGGCCCGCTCGACAAAATTCTCTAAATCTTCTTGGAGGATGCTGGAGGTGCAGGTGGGGGTGAGGACAATGAGGTCGGGGTGTTCTTCGCTATCTTTACGGGTGATGTTATCCACAACCTTTTCTTGGGAACCGCGAGAGAGGACATGGCGATCCACAACGCTGGTGGTAACTGGGGTAAAGTTTCGCTCCCGTTCCAGCATCGAGCGCATGACGTTGAAATAATCATCACCAATGGGCGCGTGCATAATTCCGTGAACATTTTTGAACGAACTGGCAATTCGTAAGGTGCCAATGTGGGCCGGGCCTGCATACATCCAATACGCCAACTTCATCGCTGATGTCTCGCTTGCGATTAAACTACTTAAAACCATAACTGCTTTCGGGAATCTGACTGCCGATCCTCCCCTGTCGTGCAACAATACTTGATGATTGGCAATATCCCGTTACTTCACCTATTTTTACTATGATTCTGGTAATTTTAAATCTGATAAGGCAATAGAATAATACCCGTTTAATTAAACACTTGAAGGTGCAGTTATAATCAGAAAAAAGAGAATATATATCAAAACTGAATGTATTTTTAACCCTAGATTTATTTCAATTTTAAGTTCATAAGACAATGACAAATACGCTATGAATCTCAATAATCGATGGTTAGCTCTCAGCATAGGCAATACCCATCATTATTGGGCAATATTTAGAGGACGCAAACTTATTAAAACGTGGAAAGAAATCAATCAACTCTCCAAAACTTTTCAACCGTTATATTCCCAAAATACAGACTATCTTCTTGATCCTCATTCTCACCAATGGCCTGAGTTGTGGTTAGCGAGTGTTGTTCCCCAAGAAACTAAAAAATGGCTCGATTATCCCCACTTACATTTATTAAACTTAGCTGATGTTCCCTTACAAAATTGTTATCCAACGTTGGGGGTAGATCGGGCTTTAGGGGCCTGGGGAGCCGGAGTAACCTATGGTTGGCCGGTTTTACTCATTGATGGCGGCACGGCCTTAACCATCACTGGTGTAGATGCCACACAACAATTTCAAGGAGGGCTGATTTTACCAGGCCTGGGCTTAATGGCCAAATCCTTAGAAACTCAAACCGCCGCCCTCAGTAGCCTTAATTTTAATTGGGAGACGATACCTCCACTCTGGGGCAATGATACGCCCTCTGCCATCCAAGCGGGAATTTTTTGGACAGTTTTAAGTGGACTTGACCGATTTATTCAAGATTGGTTACAAGAGTATCCAACAAGTCAGGTAACTTTTACGGGCGGTGATGGAGAATTCTTAAAAGCGGGGCTATTACAATTTCAACCCAAGTATCTTAGCCTACCCTGTCATCTGGATCCTCATGTTATCTTTTGGGGAATTGCTGCTCTGGGCCAACAGGATCCATGAAATTTACCCATACTCAGACTACTGTTGCCCCTCCAGAGAGAATTTGGCACTATTGGATAGATATAACAACCTGGCCGGCATGGGATACCGAGTTAATTAAGGTTGAGATCACAGGAGAGTTTAAGTTAGGAACTCAAGGGAGCTTAATCTCCAAGGTTGGCCCAACGTCAGTTTTTGTGATTACAAAATTTCAACCCCCGAAAAGCTATGAATTGACAGTTCGCTTACCTTTATGTTGGTTATGGATATTTCGATACGTTCAAACAAATAGTAATTTAACGACCTTTACGCATCAGATTGAGTTTTCCGAGCTATTATCGGGAGTTTTTGGGTTAATTATCGGCCGCAACTTCAAAAAAGTTTTACCCACAGTCATGAAACAACTGAGAGACTTGGCTGAAGAGAAACCATCGGCTTTTTGACAGGATCAATATTAGGATGGAAAAAGGGTTTGTCAATAAACCTATTAATCTTGAGCTAGTTCTTGGTTATTATTTCCCATGGCATTGCAGCTATACAACACGCTCACTCGGCAACTCCAGCCCTTTCACCCCCTCCAACCCGGCCGGGTAACGATCTATGCCTGTGGAGTCACTGTTTATGATTATTGCCATCTGGGCCATGCCCGCTCTTACCTGGCCTGGGATATTCTCCGGCGATATTTAGCATTCTTGGGCTATGGCGTGACCTATGTCCAAAACTTTACCGATATTGACGACAAAATTATTAATCGGGCCCAACAGGAAAACATAACGGTTACGGAGATCGTCCAGCGATACATCCAGGCCTACCACACCGACATGGCCCGCCTCAATATTCGCCCCGCCGATCACTACCCCCAGGCTACTGCGGTCATGCCGAGAATTATTGAGTTAATTCAGGAGCTTGTGGCCCAAGGTTATGCCTATCCAGTCCAGGGAGATGTCTATTATGCAGTGGAGAAATTTCCCAGCTATGGCAAACTCTCCGGGCGGCATCTAGAACAAATGAGTGCGGGGGCCAGTGGCCGAGTTGTAGAAATGGAGCAAAAAAAGCGTCACCCCTTGGACTTTGCTCTTTGGAAAGCTGCCAAACCAGAGGAAATGACTGTTTATGAACCGTGGGACTCTCCTTGGGGACTGGGCCGGCCAGGGTGGCATATTGAATGTTCGGCAATGGTATCCGAGGCCTTTGGCGGCACAATTGATATTCATGCAGGCGGAATGGACTTAATTTTTCCCCATCATGAAAACGAAATTGCCCAATCGGAAGCCGCAACCCAAACGACCTTGGCGAATTACTGGCTCCATAACGGCTTTGTCACGATCAATACCGAGAAAATGTCTAAGTCCTTGGGCAATTTCACGACCATTCGAGCGTTGCTAGATTCGGGAATTGATCCAATGGCTGTGCGTCTCTTTATTCTCCAGGCCCAATATCGCAAACCCCTCGATTTCACGCCCCTTGCTCTGGATGCGGCCACTCACGGCTGGCAAACCTTGCAGGAGGGCCTGGAATTTGGCTGGACTCATCAGGATTTGTTTACAGATTTAGACCCTTTGCCCATCGAGCCTGAATTAAAAACCGCGTTCCAGGCCAGTATGGATGATGACCTGAACACTCCGGCAGCCCTGGCAGTTTTATTTGACCTAGCTAAAAATCTCCAACGTCAGCATAATCAAATTCGCCACACTGGCTCTAGCGATCAACCCCGCGATCATCTTTGGCAACAATGGCACAGCCTAGTGAAATTAGCCGCAATCCTGGGCCTGGAGGTAACACCCAACAGTGCCGAACCTGAACCAGAGCCAATAATCACTGATGCCGAAATTGAAACCCTGATTCACCAACGCCAACAGGCCAAACAAGCCAAGAACTTTGCTGAGTCGGATCGGATTCGGGACTATCTTGGTACCTTGGGAATTAAATTGATTGATCAAAAAGGCGGGGAAACCCGTTGGCTCCGTTCATAGTTGGGGTGGGTTTTAGGGGCATTGGGAATAAACGTTAGGATGAATAGGTAGAGTCTCCTGCCTAATCGAGAATATTGCTATTTATCACCCTGCTCGAAATCTACCTTGAAAAAGCTTGCTCAACCCGCTGCCATTTATACCGATAATGCCTTTGATCGGCTGGCCCTTGGTTTAATTAACCGTAAAATTGCCCAGGCCTTAGATCTCACTCCACCCTCCCCGACCTATGCCAATTTTGTCTGGCTATCCCAACAAGTGATGCAGGGACGGACGGCCCAAGAACAACAAGCTCTGATTGCCGAAGTCTTGGCCTCTGTCATTCCCCGTTGGGTTCTTTGGGGGATTCGGAACTTTTTTTCGCCTGCCCCTTTAGTCTGTGAACTCAATGCCTGGTTTGCGACCCGTCTCTTTCAATGGCTGGTTGGCCCCTGTGAATGGCAATCTACCCTTGTGGCCGGGCCGGATCAGGCTTTCCGTTGGCAAAGAAGCCGGGTACAAATTAAGAAATGTCGCTATCTCGAAGAAAGTGGCTGTGTTGGGATGTGTGTGAATCTGTGTAAATTGCCGACCCAAAAATTTTTTACAGAACAGTTTGGGATTCCCCTGACGATGACCCCAGATTTTCAGGATTTAAGTTGTGCCATGGTCTTTGGTCAGATGCCACTCCCCTTTACAGAGGAAGAAGCTGCCCAGCAACCCTGTCTTCACAGTGATCCCAAGCAAGCTCCGTCACCCTGTCCAAAGTTATAAATTGTTCGATTTAGCAAATGCTCTTGCTGCTTAAATGTAGAGCTAACGATCCACAGACCCCATAATCACGTCAATACTGCCCAAAATAGCGACAATATCAGCGACTTTAGTGCCTTTAACCAGTTGGGGCAAAACCTGCAAATTATTGAAATCCGGTGGACGAATCTTCCAACGCCACGGGAAGATATTATCATCGCCAATTAGGTAAATCCCTAACTCCCCTTTGCCCGATTCAACCCGGACATAATGCTCACCTTTGGGGATTTTGAAGGTAGGAGCCAGCTTCTTGCCCATGTATTGATAGTCAAAGCCATTCCATTCCGATTTTGCTCCTTCCACCATCCGTTTGGCTTCTAGGTTTTCGTAGGGGCCGCCAGGCAGTCCTTTTAGGGCCTGGAGAATAATTTTGGTGGATTCCCGCATTTCCCGAATTCGGACAAGATAGCGAGCAATACAATCCCCATCCGGTTCGGTGATAACTTCCCAATCAAAGTCGTCATAGCATTCATAGTGATCAACACGGCGAAGATCCCAGTTCACCCCAGACCCCCGCAACATCGGCCCCGACAAGCCCCAGTTAATGGCTTCTTCACGGGTAATGGTTCCCATGCCTTGGAGGCGGCGGATAAAGATCGGGTTGTTGGTAATCAGACGCTCGTATTCATCAACTTTGGGGAGGAAATAGTCACAGAAGTCTTGGCATTTGGTTACCCAACCATAGGTTAGGTCGGCTGCCACACCCCCCATGCGGAAGTAGTTGTTATTGATGAATCGCATTCCGGTTGCGGCTTCAAACAGGTCGTAAATGAGTTCCCGTTCCCGAAAAATATAGAAGAAAGGAGTTTGCGCGCCCACATCCGCTAAGAATGGCCCCAGCCAGAGGAGGTGATTGGCAATCCGGTTTAGTTCCAGCATGATCACCCGGATATAACTGGCCCGCTTGGGGACGGCAATATTAGCCAATTTTTCCGGGGCATTAACGGTAATGGCTTCGTTGAACATCCCGGCCGCATAGTCCCAGCGACTGACGTAGGGAATAAACATGATATTGGTGCGGTTTTCGGCAATTTTTTCCATGCCCCGATGGAGATAGCCAATCACCGGCTCGCAGTCCACCACATTTTCCCCATCCAAGGTCACCATTAGTCGCAACACCCCGTGCATTGAAGGGTGATGGGGGCCCATGTTAATGAGCATTGGTTCTGTGCGGGTCTCAAGGGTAGGCATAGGAACGCGCGACCAAGAAAGTTAATTTACACCTCTACATAGTACAGCCAGGCCTGGAGATTAGGCCTTTTCAGCGCATCGTGAACCTTTCAAAATTTTGATTTGAATGATTGGCTAACCCTATGGAAAGAAGACCACTAGCCAAGGGGGTCATCCACAGTCTCTGTTTGGCTCAGCCGATTCCGGGCCGTTGCCTTAAATCCCGTTACAGGACGATGGGCGGTTGCCTTGGCCAGGCCAAAAATCGGCATATTCACATAAATTGCTTCGGCTTGCTCCGGTTGGATGCAATAGGTTTCATGCCAAATGCCCACACTGCCATCACTACCAATGTTGCGATTAAAATCCTGCCAGGCCTGGAGGTGCGGATCATCCCTATTGCGGGCAAACTGCTCCAGATGCTCAAAGGAACGCCAATAGGAAATTAAAACAATTTCTGGGGGGAACAGCCGAAAAAATGACTCCTGACCTAAAAAGCCTTTTTCGGGAAATTCATATAACACCTTCAACATCGGCCCCATTGCCCTGGCCGTCGGAATCCACTTGGAAAAGGCCCAAAACCGATTCACCCGCATCCCAATTAGGAAAACGACAACGCCCTGCTGGGTATCCGCTGTAAATCGGCCTGGAATGACTGCTGCCATGACTACAATTCCCCAACGATCCGGCCGGAAATGGTTTGCCCAAGATAGGAGGTGTTGTGAGATTGGGAACAAAGATTTTCGGGGTTAACGCTCCAGGCCTGGTTTGGATCAAATAATATCCACTCCTGACTCCCAGATCCCAAGGTGGGTGGTGATTGCTGCAAAATTTCGGCCGGTTTTTGACTCAGGGCGCGCCATAGTTCTAAGGCGGTTAACTTCTCAGTCACGACTAATTCTTGCCATAAAATCGGTAACGCCAACTCCAGGCCAATGGCTCCCGGTAACGCCTCAGCAAAGGAAATCATTTTTTCTTCATAGGTACGCGGGCGATGATCCACGGCAATGGCAGTAATTACTCCTGATTTAATCCCAGCAATCAGCGCATCTTGATCCGCGGGTGTGCCTAAAGGTGGTTCAAGTCTCAGATTGGGGTCGTAGGTGGCTAAGTCGGTTGTATTCTTGAGCAAATGTAACCAGGACACGCTGGCAGTAATGGGATTTTTCTGGGCCTGGGCTAAGAGTTCAACACTGCGACCTGTGGAAATTCGCATCAGATGGATCGGCACAGGAATTTCAGGACTGAGTTCTAAAACGCTGGCCAGGCCTGTGGTTTCAGCACTGATTGGTTGTTCCGTTAATCCCAACGCCAGAGCTTCCACACTTTCTCGCGCCACCCCCTGACCGGCTAAATCCAGATTTTGGGGCCAGAGCATGATGGGTAATTCTGTGGCCTGGAGATAATCTAAACTACGGCGCAATAATCCCAAATTTTGTAAGGGCCGACCATCACTAAAGCCAATCACCCCGGCCTGGGCAAGTTCGTAGAGTTCTGTGAGTTTTTCGCCCTTTGCCGCTTGGGTAATCGCGCCCCAAAAATGCAGTTGAACGGGTGAGTTAGTGGGTAGCTTGGCCTGGATTTGCTTGAGAACAGATGGATGATCCAACACCGGATTGGTCAGCGGTAACAGAGCCACCCGACAAAATCCCCCGGCCTGGGCTGCTTGGATGAACGACTCTAAGGTTTCCCGTTGTTCATACCCCGGCTCACCACTTTGACTGTATAAATCCACCAGGCCTGGGGCAATCAGCAAACCCTCCCCCGGCACTCTCGGAATCTCAGCCGCAACCCCACTTAATTCTCGTTCAATTGTCCGAATTTGACCCTGTTCAATCCACACATCGCCGCAAAAATCCCACTGCTGAGTTGGATCAATAATCCGTACCCCTTGCAGCACATAGGATTCAGGTAAGTCTCTCATCTACAATGCTCCGGCCGCGGTTCGATCCAATACGCCTCCCAAGTGGGTCGTAATATTCATCGCCTGTAGCCGCGGTGTTCCCCCCTCAAGCGGATAGTCAATCACACTCACCGCCCCATTCCCCTGCTTGAACTGCCAAAACTCCTCCGGCCCCAGGCCGGCCACATGACAGAGAATCACCTTATTAATCGCATCATGGGCCACGACTAACCCGACAATGGGCTGACTGTAATCCGAATTATTTTTAGCAGTTTCGATAATCTTGTCCCAGGCCTGGATCGCCCGATCCCAGACTTGTTGGAGATTTTCACCCGCGGGCATTTGGACTTGATGGGGAACCGTCCGCCAGCGTTCAATTTCACCGGGATATTCCGCTTCGACTTCTGGCTCTAACTTTCCTTCCCAGGCCCCGTGGCTAATTTCGGCCAGTTCTGGTTCTAAGCCCAATTCAATCTGGGGATGAAACTGTAAAATTGCTTCGGCCGTGGCTTTGGGACGCAAGAGCGGGCTGGTAATCGCAAATTGGAATGGAACATCTTGGAGAAATTGAGCCACTTGTTGACCTTGTTCTTGGCCCGTCGCATTGAGCGGCACATCAATTTGCCCTTGAAACCGGCCCTGACGATTCCAATCGGTTTCTCCATGCCGCACCAGCAAGAGGCGTAAGGTTTTCTCTTTAAAGCGCGGGGTCGGAAACGGATCGCCGAGATGACTGGTGATATTAAAACTTTCCAGTTGGGCGGCTTCACCCCTGGCCCCAGGGAAATTCAAGACATTAATCGCACAGTTGGCCTGTTGCAGGCGGATATAGCCTTCTAAGCCCATGCCCAAGGCAGTACAAATTAAAGCGCGGTTAATGCCACTGTGACCCACTAATAAAATCGTTTGCTCTGGGTGTTTCTCTAAGATAAATTGCCAAAAGGCCTGGGCCTTGACAAATAAATCCCGCAATGGATAAACCGTTTTAGTACCCTCGGCGGTTTCGTACTCCATCTGCAAATCTTGGGGACTGCTATGCCAATGCTGATAGGCTTCCGGGTATTTTTCCTTGACTTCCTCGAACTTCAGCGTTTCCCAGGCCGGCAAGAAAATCTCTTTGAGTAAATCAGTCTTTTCCGGGGCTTTCACGTCTAATTGATCGGAAATTTCTAATTGATCGGAAATTTCTAAGGCGGTTTCATAGGCCCGGCGCAAGGGACTGCTATAGAAGTGGTCAAATTCAATTCCGATCAAGGCCTGGCCCACCTGCTTGGCTCCAGCAATCCCGCGCTCCGTCAACGTGGACGCGTCTCCATGCCCTTGTACCCGGCCTTGGACATTAAATGTACTTTCGCCGTGCCGAACAATGATTACTTTTGTTGCCAAGCCACTAACCTCCCAAATCAGAACCCTGGAGCCACAATCCAAACCCCCGCAATTTTACCGTGATTCCTTAGACTTGGCGCAAAATCCCCATTTCACCGTAGTCTCATCTATCGTTGAAATAAGCCATATTGCATCGGACAAAATTCATCGGGGATGGCTCATGGGCAAATTTGAGGTTCTCACTCCCCTAAACTTTACAGTTCGGACTTCTGCACAGTATTGGGAAAAGCTGATTGTCAAACATCCTGACATTGCTGATTTTGAACTAGAAATTCAACAAGCACTGGCCAGACCTGATCAAATTCGATGCAGTAGTAGCGATCCCAATGTGCTGTTATTTTACCTTGTCCTCAAAGAAAGACGCTGGGTTGTTGCAGTTGCCCGCCGCTTAAATGGTGATGGATTTCTAATTACGGCTTACCAAACGGATGCAATCAAAGAAGGAGAAATTTTGTGACACGAGTAAAAATTTATTATGAACCCGAAATGGAATTACTCACTGTTTTTTGGCAACCACCCTCTAAAAATCAAATTGCCACAGAACTCGGGGATGGTGTGATTTTAATCAAGGATCAAACGACTGGGGAACCGATTGGCATAGAACTTTTATCCTACCGACCTAGTGATGATCGCTTCGGTGCTGTCAGTGTTGAGTTGCCCACGGGATGGGAGATAAGCCCCAACTCCAGCAATACCCCATCCTATCCGTCTGACTCACAAACAAAAGATGAAGATACAACTCCAAGACGGTAATAGGAGCCAGGATGAAGGTTGAATTTTTCCTTAGCTCAGCTAAGAGGACTGCTGTAAAACTGGTCAAACTCAGTCCCGATTAAGGCTTGGCCCTGGAAAATTCTGACTGGAGACCTCCCCAAGGCCTTGCCAAATTCTCAGCGAATAGATTTGTTACTTTTCTTAGGAATTGCTAGATTAAAATTATAAAACTTTAGGATTCTTAATACTTATGAATATTTCGCAACAAATTGGCCGTTGGTCAGTCGCACTCCTGCAAACCCGGTTTACCCCCAGCTACGGTTCCCAGGCCGGTTGGACTATTTTACGGATCGTGGCGGGCCTGGTGATGATTCACAATGGCCTGGATAAGCTGGCCGATATTGACAGTTTTTCAGCCGCCTATGTCGAGGTGATTGGTTTACCCTTTCCAATTTTCTTTAGCTATGTTGCCGCCTTTACAGAACTGCTTGCTGCTCCATTATTAGCCCTGGGATTTTTAGCCCGACCAGCGGCCCTGGGATTATTCAGCACAATGCTGGTGGCCATGTATCACCATGTCCTAGTGGCTGGCTTCAGTATTCCCTACCTGGAACTTTCCATGCTCTACGCGGCTGTGTTCCTTTTCTTCCTGCTCAATGGGGCCGGTTTGTTTTCTGTTGACGCGTTTTTGGCTGGGAAGTTCAGTAGCTTTATGGCCGGACAATCCCAGGATGTGCCTCAATCCGAACCTGTGGCCTTAGTCGAACAAAGCCGGACGATGTAACCCATCTGGGGTATTAAGCACAAAGCTGCTCCCATATCCCACCATAAAATCAAAACCGATCCCAGGCCTGGGGTTTTTAGCCCTTTCCCAACGTTCTGAATCGGATTCATGACCTAGGGTTAACGCAGCCAGGCCGGCTCCCGTTTCAATATTGATGAGTGGTTAGTGGGTATTCATGGAGAAATTTCAGCAGTCTTCATCATGGCCCATTCGCCAATGCCTAACTTAGGTTTGTTTGAACAACTGTGCATAATCCTCCCATTGGGGTTAGGAAGCATCAGGAATGTACGCTCTGTCTATAACTTTGACCACCCATAAACTAAATCCGGATTTTAGTGAAATAACTTAAACGGTGCTAGAGCTTTTAATAAGAGAGGCGTTAGGGACTCGGCCAGTTCAGCACTATCCGCAAACGAAAGGCGTTGACTACTGGGTAAATCCACCGGAAACTGGCCTGGCCACTGGGGGCGTTCCATCTGCGCTAGGAGAATTTGTTCTTGGTGTTTACAGTGCAAGGCATACCCCACTTCTACGGAGACTTTGGGACTGGGAATTAGAACTGGGGGTTGAGTATCTAAATAACTAATCGGGCTAACATCGGCAATAAAAACCAGACTGCGGCGGAGTTTCCCAGCCAATGTACTTTGTAACCGGATTGGGCCATCACTGAGCCGATGGGATTCAACTAAGGTTAGTTCTAAGCGTGATTTGGGGTTAAATTCCGTTAACCAGGCCTGGATTGCCCAGCGTAATTGATCGCTAGAATCACTCAATTCAGTTTGGGAACAAAAGAAAATCGTTGGCTCCAAGTGGGCGAGGGTGTCCTGTTTAACAAAGTAGATTTCATGACTAATCAGGTCAATGTTGGCAATTAAATAGCTACCACTCCCTTCAATATAAAATTCCACAGGTTCCCCTTGCAGGTAGCGTTGAAACCAGAGGGATTCCTTAACCGCCGCCGCATCATCCAGGAAATCTGCCCGCAATGCCGTCTTTAAAAGGCTATTTTTACTCAGGCGTAAATCATGGGGGCGTTGTTCAATGGTTTCTAAGGGTTCATATTCCGCTAAATACCAGGCCCGTAGAGCAATAATTGCCATCCCACCTATCCCCAAAACTTGCCCCTAGGGTAGCACTTGCCACACCAGCTGGGTTAAGTGAACTCAGAAATTTCCCCAGCCCAAGATTGCTCCTGACCGATGACCTCAAAATTCCAGGCCTGGGGCTATGGTTTACTTGGTCAATTTAGAAATTACGATTGTCAAGCTGCGCTTCTGTTTCCGCAATACTGAGCAGAGTTTTCAGGACAGAATCCGGGTTCAAGCTAATCGAGTCAATCCCTTGTTCGACTAAGAATTGAGCAAACTCAGGATAGTCACTTGGGGCCTGGCCACAGATACCAATTTTGCGCTGATGTTTCTTAGCGGTTTGAATGGCCTGGGCCACCATCCGCAGCACGGCATCATTGCGCTCATCAAAGAGGTGAGCAACTAACCCAGAATCCCGATCCAGGCCCAGCGTTAGCTGAGTCAAATCGTTAGAGCCAATGGAGAAGCCATCAAAGACTTGCGAGAACTGATCTGCCAAGACAACATTACTGGGTAACTCGCACATGACATAGACTTCCAGGCCATTTTCACCCCGGTTTAAGCCATGTTTTGCCATCTCCTCTAAAACCCGTTGCCCCTCGGCGGGTGTCCGACAGAAGGGAATCATCAGGATGACGTTGGTTAGACCCATTTCGTCCCGTACCCGTTTCATGGCCTGGCATTCGAGGGCAAAACCCGCCGCGTATAGAGGGTCATAATAGCGAGACGCACCCCGCCAGCCAATCATCGGGTTTTCCTCTTGCGGTTCAAACTGTCGCCCACCAAGCAAGTTGGCATATTCGTTGCTCTTGAAGTCGGACATCCGCACCACCACAGGTTTGGGGTAAAAGGCCGCCGCAATCGTGCCAATGCCGTGAGCTAGCTTATCCACAAAGAAGTCCGGTTTATGGGGATACTGGGCCGTCAATGCGGCAATTTCGGCTTTTACCTGGTAGTCTTCCAACTGTTCAAAATGCAATAGGGCTAAGGGATGGGCCTGGATGTGATTGGCAATAATAAACTCTAACCGGGCTAAACCCACGCCATCATTGGGAATGGCAGCCAAACCAAAGGCTTCTTCCGGATTACCGACATTCATCAAAATTTGAGTCCGGGTTCGGGGCAGATTTTTTAGGGCCACCTCATCAATTAAGAAGTTGAGGAGTCCTGCATAGACTTTGCCCATTTCCCCTTCCGCACAGGAGATCGTCACCGCTTGTCCGGTTTGTAATTTAGTCGTTGCATCCCCACAGCCGACAATGGCCGGAATTCCCATTTCCCGAGCAATGATCGCAGCATGGCAGTTACAAACCAGTACCGGAGTGTATTTCTCGGTAAAGACAACGTAATTGTGATGATCTGCGACTGTAATGTTAAACACTTCGGCCGGTTGTAAATTCTCCACTTGCACAACCCGTTGCATCCGAATATCACCTTGCCGCAGAGACTCAAATTCGTCCATCTGTTCTAGGAGTTGCTCGGAAATTAAATAGTTCTGATCCCGGCGCAATTTAACTTGGCCCATAGCTGTTTCATCAAACAGTTGACGAGCTGCAAAAAAGCGAGTTTGAATCGTGCGGGCAGTTACTTCTCCTTTGACCCGTTGGGTATAGCTGAGAATTTCCGGCAGCTTTTCAACAATCTGGACATTATAAATTTGGCGATTCTGGGTGACTTGAGGAACAGTATTAATCTTCATGCAGGCAACTATGATCGCTTGGAGAAGATTTTCCTCAGAGGCATAGATATTGATCCGATTATTGGCATAACAGCCGTCACCGTCAATCACACCGGCCAAAAACTGATAGGCCACCTCTGGAGAACTCTGGAGCAGCATCGGAACAATATTTTCTTCCAGTTCTTTTACCTGATAGGCAATGGATTTGGAATACAGACGATAAGCCGTGGCCTGGCCCGTGACTGTTTCGCCCCGAATCATGCCGGTGGATGCTTTTTTCTCATAGGGCGTGAAAGACTTCCCAAAGAGTTTCTCGGCTTTAGCTTGCATCGTGGTAATAAACGCAGCTTTTTCGGGAACATCTTTCTGGATGAATTGAACTTCCCCGTGAGTCCGAGTGGTATAGATTGAACCATCCGTAATAATGCCGCCTAGGAAGTAGGCTAAATCCGCCGCTTGCTCAGAGTGTTCGGCTAACTGGGGAATCGTCTGGGCCACCACCACCATTTCTTGATTGGCCAGCATTTCTTGGATTTCGGTCTTAACGAATTCACCATTGCGTAGGTTGATCATTTTGTGATCTGGAGTCAACCGCAAGGTATTGTGGGTCATTTTGCCAGTTTGCGAGACACTCACCCCGATCACCTGGTTTGGCCGCTTCATGGTGTCAATAATCGGCTTCCACTCGATCCCTTGGGTTTGCGGATTAAAGGAGAGTGTTAAGAGTCCATCACTGCCCCGGTCATAGACTTGGCTGAGGCTCATAAACCCTTGATTGGTTAAAATCTTGGTGTCGCCTGTAAAGCATGTCCGGCCCCCCTGATTAGTAACAATCGCGCTGGCTTTTTTCATGATTGGTTCCCAGTCTGGATCCGTGCGGTTGGTGACTAACACTTCCCCGGCCTGGAACTCATTGATCTGGCGGACATCCATAATCACCCGCGCTTGACCTTGGCCAATCATTTCCCCCACAGCCCGCCCGTGGACTAAGACTTCTCCGGTTTCTTGGAGTTTGTAGGAGCGCAAGACATTGGTGGCTTTTTGGGATTGGACGGTTTCGGGCCGGGCCTGGACAATAAAAAGTTCGCCTGTATTGCCATCCTTCGCCCATTCAATGTCCATGGGAGTATAGCTGCCCCGGAGTTGGGAATAGTGATCCTCAATCGCACAGGCCCAGTGACCGAGTTGGAGAATTTCATCATCACTCAGAGCAAATCGGGCCCGGTCTTCAGGGCAAACTGAGACATTTTTGGTTAACTTGGAGCCACCCAGGTCATAGACCATTTTGATTTCTTTACTGCCGAGGCGTTTTTCCAAGATCGGTCGATAGCCTGTTTTGAGGGTGGGTTTGAAGACCAAATATTCATCGGGGTTGACGGCCCCTTGGACGACATTTTCACCCAGGCCATAGGCTGCCGTAATCAAGGCTGCATCCTTAAAGCCCGTTTCCGTGTCAATGGAAAACATTACCCCTGAGGAAGCTAAATCGGAGCGCACCATTTTTTGCACACCCACAGACAAGGCCACATCAAGGTGATCAAAGCCTTTAATTTGCCGATAGGAAATGGCTCGATCCGTAAAAATGGAAGCAAAGCAACTGTGACAGGCCTTGAGAACTCCGGTGAGACCATGGACATTTAAGTAGGTTTCCTGTTGTCCGGCAAAGCTGGCATCGGGTAAATCTTCGGCGGTGGCACTCGATCGCACAGCAACATCTGTATCTGGCCCATAGCGTTGACACATTTCGCCATAGGCCTGGGTAATCGCGGTGTGCAGAGATGTTGGGAAAGGTGTTTCGAGAATTAAGGATCGGAGTTCTTGGCCAATTTGTCGCAGTTGGGGGACATTTTCTACATCTAAAGCGGACAAAAGGGCGCGCAGTTTCGGCTCCAGGCCTCCCTCCAGAATAAAAGTACGATAAGCATAAGCAGTAGTTGCAAAGCCATCGGGAACATTAATCCCCTGTGGGGTGAGTTGTTGGAGCATTTCCCCTAAGGAGGCATTTTTTCCACCCACTAAAGGCAAGTCTGATAAACAAAGACGGTTAAGGGGCAAGACCAAGGCCTGGGATGGATCACTGAGAAACTTTTGTGCTTGGGCAGGAGTAGCAAACATATTTCTCTCCTAGTGTCGCGATTCAATAAGGGGGCCGGAGTAAGGCTATATCTATACCTATCTTCCACTTGGCATACTGACTTAATCGAGATTTTTCTTAACTCTTTATCTTTGGATTAGCAAAACGTCATAAAATAATGGCAGTCCTGACCTAAACGGTGCTGTTTTTCTGTGAACTGGCCTGGATATTGTTGAGTAGGACGGCTGTTGTTAAGAATTTATGAATACTCTCATTCACAGAAGTGTTGAAAGTTAGCTTGAAGTGCAAAAAAAAGGGCAGAAATGAAGTATTCTCCCCTTATAGAAACAAAAAAATAGTGAGTGTATCATGGCATCATTTTCAAGCATTGTCAAATCAATTCTGAAGCAACTCAGCGATCACGATTACCCAGTTATTAACTCGTAACTGCTTTTCAAAATCTGGTTAACCTACGTCTTAGACCAAGGTATAACCAGCATGAGATCCTTATTTTATCGCTTAAATCAATCAGGAATTGAGATTGATATATCCATCTTTTCAAAAGCAAATAAAACTCGTGAAAATGGCTTATTTCGGTGATTTTATGTTCAACTGATGCAGCAAGTCAAACGGAAAAATACCACCTCTAAGCTGATGCTATTTCCCATTGATTCAACAGTCATTACCTTAACTAGTAAGCTCTTTTGGTCGCAAGGATATCATCAAGTGAAGCTGATTAATGGATTTAATCTGACTCAGAATGTTACAAGTGAATGCATGATTAACTTTGGTCAAGAAAATGATGCCAAATCTACCGAGGAAATTCTGACAATGATCCCGAAAAATGCAGCTGCTTTAATGGATAGAGGGTTTGCTGACTGGAAATTTATCGATGAATTGAGCCAATTACAACACCTATTTTTAGTGCGAATTAAAAAAAATATGAAGACAGAACTAGACCACGACCGCTATCGAATGATTCGACTTTGTGATATTAACAGTGGTGTAGAGTTTCCTTTGGTAACTAATCTTTAAGATATGAGTGATGAAGAGATTAGTGAACTGTATTGATATCGTTGAGCGATTGAAAATTTATGGAAATTTTTATAGAGCAAAGCTACACCTCCGACAGGCTAACGCCAACGTTCGCAGAAGATGCACTTATCTTTAGAACGATTAATCACGAAGAGTTTGAACGGTGTAACTACACAAATTTATATGATTCTGATTGCATATTTAATCTTAGAGTTGATAGAGCTTCCTATTTACTATGGTCGTACATTATTAGATAAATTGCGCTATTTACAACTTGAACTAAGTCGGCATTGCTCGGTTATCCACTGGAGCTTTGATTGGCAGCCGAAGCTACTTGTCTCTTGAAATGTAAAGTTTTATTGCGGCTTTCAACGTTTCTGGTAAATATCCAATCCTCTCTTATCCAAGCCAATGACATTTGTGGGTGACTTTGGAGGTAGCTCATTGGTCAGGCTCAATGAGGATCTTTATTTATTAACGCTCATAGGCTTGAGTTGGATGGAAGCCTCGACCCATAGCTAAATTAATTTATAAAATCATTGGCAGACCATATCCCTTACGGCTTAAAAGCTATGAGAACAGCTATTGAATCTGGAGCCTGAAATTACCCATACTCGAGCCAATACCCATCAAACCCATCAAGTCAACCACTTCGGGTAAGGCAGGAGCAAGATTATCCGGATGGGGTTGTGAATAGACTAGAGCGCGGGGCCTAGGCCAGCTTAAACTGGACGTGGGCTGAATTAATCAAAACCATTAGTCGGCTCGACACAAATCACGGGAGACTGCAATGAAGAGAGTCTTGGCGATTATTCTCGGTGGTGGAGCAGGCACACGCTTATATCCCCTGACAAAACGGCGGGCCAAACCAGCAGTGCCTTTAGCCGGTAAATATCGCCTCATTGATATTCCAGTCAGTAATTGCATCAATTCAGAATTGACGAGCATCTATGTCCTAACTCAGTTTAATTCCGCCTCCTTAAATCGCCACATCGCCCGCACCTACACGTTTCCCAGTCTTACGGGTGGTTTCGTTGAAGTTTTAGCGGCCCAACAAACTCCAGAAAATCCGAATTGGTTCCAAGGCACAGCCGATGCAGTCCGGCAATACCTGTGGCTCCTCTCAGATTGGGATGTGGATCAATATTTGATTCTCTCAGGGGATCATCTTTATCGGATGGATTATCGTCAGTTTGTCCAACGTCATATTGATACCAATGCCGATATTACTCTCTCAGTTTTACCTGTGGATGAGCAGGCGGCCCAAGGGTTTGGCTTAATTAAGGTCAAGGAATCTGGGCAGGTCATTGATTTTACCGAAAAACCTAAGGGGGATGTCCTAAAGTCCATGGCGGTGGATACGACCCGGTTTGGCTTAAGCCCGGATGTGGCCCAGCGCAAGCCCTATATGGCCTCCATGGGGATTTATGTCTTTAATCGGCAGGTCTTGGTTGATGTCCTCAAAGAAATGCCCGATGCTACAGACTTTGGGAAGGAAATTATTCCAGCGGCGGCCCGGCATCGGAATGTACAAACCTATCTCTTTGATGGTTACTGGGAAGATATTGGGACAATTGAATCTTTCTATGATGCTAATTTGGCCCTGACTCGTCAGCCCCAGCCCCCGTTTAGTTTTTATGACGAAAATGCCCCGATCTACACTCGGCCTCGTTATTTACCCCCCTCGAAACTCCTCTCCTGCAACATTACTGAATCCATCATCAGTGAGGGCTGCATCCTCAAAGAATGTCAAGTCCATCACTCGGTTTTAGGGGTACGCTCTCGGGTGGAGTCCGGTTGTGTGATTGACCATGCCTTGATTATGGGATCGGACTTTTATCAACCCCTATCAGAGCGAAACGTCAGCTATGACCAAAATAAAGTTCCGATTGGGATTGGGGCTAATAGTATTATCCGGCGAGCCATTGTGGATAAAAACGCCTGTATTGGCCGGAATGTCAAAATTATCAATAAGGATCGGGTTGAAGAGTCGAATCGGGAAGAAGTGGGGTTTTATATTCGCAGTGGGATCGTAGTAGTTCTTAAAAATGCGGTAATCCCTGACGATACGGTGATTTAGGGGCACTTGGGTTGAGATATTGAATTGAGCTTTTTCTCCCCTATGACAGTGGATTTTGTGGTCGCGGTCTAAGGCTGGGGATGTCAATGCTAGAGTATCCATAATCTGAGTTAAGAACCCATAGACTGCCGTGTACGTCAAGCAACTGGAACTCACTAATTTCAAATCCTTTGGGGGGACAACGGCAATCCCTTTACTGCCTGGTTTTACGGTGGTTTCAGGCCCCAATGGATCGGGGAAATCCAATTTACTCGATGCTTTATTATTTGCCCTGGGCCTGGCGGGTTCCAAGGGAATGCGGGCCGAACGATTACCGGATCTGGTCAATCACAGTCAAACCCGGCGCAATCAAAGCGTGGTCGAAACCAGAGTCGTCGTCACCTTTGCCCTAGAACCCCACGAAATTCCCCAGGCCACGCTCTCCACGGAAGATAGTCCCGCACCACCCACCGAATCATCCGCACACCCGCAAACCTTGGAATGGCAGGTTACCCGAAAATTGCGCGTCACGAAACAGGGGACTTATACCTCGACTTATTTACTCAATGACCAGGCCTGTACCCTGAATGAACTCCACAATCAACTCCAACAACTGCGAATTTACCCCCAGGGCTATAACGTCGTGCTGCAAGGGGATGTCACCGGCATTATTTCGATGAATAGTAAGCAACGGCGGGAAATTATTGATGAGTTGGCGGGAGTGGCGGATTTTGACCGGAAAATTAACCAGGCCAAGGAAAAGCTCGACACGGTAAAAGAACGGGAAGAACGGTTTCGGATTGTCGAGCAAGAGTTAATTCAACAACGAGATCGGCTGCAACGGGATCGGGTTCAGGCGGAAAAATATAAAGTCTTACGGCAAGAGTTAGAAACCAAACAGGAATGGAGTCGAGTCTTGGCCTGGGCAACGGTACAGCGGCAAATCAAACAACTGCAAACCCAAATTAAGGAGGGCGAAAAATCCCAGACCCAGCTACAAACCCAACTGGAGCAATTAACAACTCAAATTAACACCGATACAAAGACCCTAGAAACCCTGAATCGGCAAGTCAAAGCTCTCGGGGAAGATGAACTGATTAAACTCCAAACCCAACTGGCTCAAAAACAAGCGGAACAACGGCAATTAGAACGGCAACAAACGGAACTCAAACAAACTCAACTGCACCAGGCCGAGGAACTGCGGAACTTACAAATTACCTTGGCAACAGAACAAACTCAACTCGAAACTCTCAAAAAACAGCAACAACAGTTAGAAACTGAACAAATTCAACCCCAACACCAGGCCTGTCAAATTGCCCTGCAAGAACTCGAAGCCAGTCGCAACCAAGCCAAAACCCTGAATGCTGCCGCCCAGGCCTGGATGCAAGAACATACCCAAATCCGCCAGGAAATCAACCAACTTGCAACCCAATTAGAACCTCAACGCCTCGAACAATCCCGGCTCCAAGAACGCCAAAGCCAACTGGAACGGCAAATTTCCGAGCAAACCCAGGCCCTAGCAGAAATTGAATCTGAACTGGCGATTGTGGAAGATGAAATGGCCACCGCCGACACTCTTCTAGCCCCGGAACAGGCCGAAATTCAACGCCTGGCCCAACAGATTGCCCAACTCCAAGAACAACTGCACCTGAATCAACAAACCCGCGACCGTCTGCACCGGGAACAACGGGACAAACAACGGCAACTGGACAAACTAGAAGCCCAACAACTGGCGATCCAAGAAACCCAAGGGACTCAGGCCACGCGCTTAATTCTGCAAGCTCAACTGCCTGGAGTAATTGGGACTGTGGCACAACTGGGGCGGGTCGAAACGGCCTATCAACTGGCCTTAGAAATTGCAGCGGGTGGGCGCTTAGGGCAAATTGTCGTGGAGGATGATTCTGTGGCGGCGGCGGGGATTGAAATTCTCAAACGGGAACGGGGCGGTCGGGCGACATTTTTACCCCTGACTAAAATGCAATCCCCCCGGAATTTACCCAATTTAAACCTGCCAGGCCTGGTGGATTATGCCCTGAATTTAATTGAGTTTGAACGCCGCCTCTTGCCAATTTTTGCCTATGTGTTTGGTCAGACCTTGGTGTTTGAAGATTTAGCCACTGCCCGCAGATATATTGGTCAACATCGAATCGTCACCTTGGATGGAGAACTGTTAGAAACCAGTGGGGCCATGTCGGGGGGAAGCAGATCGCAACAATCGAGTTTGCATTTTGGCAAAAGTGAAGCCCAAGAATCCAATGAGGTGCGGGAATTACGGCATCGTCTAGCGGAAATTGATCGTCTTTTGGGACGGATTGAAACCGACATTAGTAGTCAACAGGTAAAACTACAAAAAAAAATCCAAGACCTGACAGAAAAACGAGAACAACTGCGGGATTTAGATCAACAACAAAATCAACTGAAAACCTCTGCCCAGGCCCTGACCCGGCAACAGCAACAAATTCAAACCCAACTCAGTCAAAATCAATCAGAACTCAGCGTAACTTTAGCAAAATTCCACCAACTCACCACCGATTTACCCCAACAAGAAACCCGTTTAAGCCAACTCCGCGAAACCTTAGCCAAACTGGAAGAATCCCAAACCCATAATGAATGGCAAACCCTGCAAGACCAAGTCCAACAAAAAGAACAGGCCTGGCAAACTCAAGATGCAACCTTACGGGGCCTGGAGCGCCAAAAGCAGGATTTAATTTATCACTATCAACGCCAAGAAACCCAAATTCAGCAACATCAAACCCGGATTGCCACGCTCCAACAGCAACAAACCCAGGCCCTGCAACAAGCGACTCAATCTGAAACTGAAATCAGTCAAGTTTTGGCTCAAGTGAATGAGTTAGAAAAACAGATCCGGGGCCTGGAAACCCAAATGGGCGAAATTAAACAACAACGAGACCAACAGGAATATCAACTCCGCCAGGCCCAGACGCAGCAACAATCCCTTCAATGGCAACTGCAAAACTTGACGGAAACCCAGGCCCAAAAACAGACTGAACTCAAATCTTTAACCGAGCAAACCCCACCAGAACTGCCCCCCGAACTCCCCGAAATTCCCGCCGATCTGACTCTGCCCCAACTGCAAGAGCAAATTTTAAATCTAGAAAAACGCCTACGAGCGATGGAGCCGGTCAATATGCGGGCGATTGAAGAATACGAGCATACCCAAACCCGCCTCGATGAACTTAGTCAAAAACTTGGGGTTTTAGATTCGGAACGCACGGAAGTATTATTGCGAATTGAGAACTTTACCACCCTCCGCCACCAGGCCTTTCAAGAAGCATTTGATGCCGTTAATATCAACTTCCAGGCCATTTTTGCTACCCTCTCTGATGGGGATGGTTACTTACAACTGGAAAATGCCCAGGATCCCTTTGCTGGAGGCCTAAATCTTGTCGCGCATCCCAAAGGCAAACCCGTCCAACGGCTGGCATCTATGTCTGGGGGAGAAAAATCCTTAACCGCCCTGAGTTTTATCTTTGCCCTGCAACGGTATCGCCCCTCGCCCTTCTATGCCTTTGATGAAGTGGATATGTTTTTGGATGGAGCCAATGTCGAACGCCTTTCCAGAATGATTCAGCAGCAAGCCCAACAGGCCCAGTTTATTGTTGTTAGTTTGCGTCGCCCGATGATTGAAGCTTCTCAACGCACCATCGGAGTCACCCAGGCCAGGGGTCAACATACCCAAGTCATCGGGATTAAACTACAGGATTAGTTGCTTCAGGTCTGATCCAAAACTCAAGCGGTTAGAGTCAATAATCACCCTCCAGATTCAGTGACGCTGCAACCAGGCCCCAATATCATCCATTTTTTGAAATTCAAAAATTGCTAGGGCTAATTCCTCTAAATCATCCAAGGATAAGGATTTAATCTCAGCCTCCAGGCCTGGGGGAAGTGCGCCAAACCGTTGAGATAATAGCCGCAAAACTAAAAGTTGTTCTCCTTCTTGCCGCCCCCGCTGCTGGCCAATCAGTTCCCCTTCTTCTCGTCCTTGCTCTAGAGCTTCAGCCGTGATCTCCTGATAAAAGCGGCTGTTTTTGAGTTCACTGGTTGTAAATCCGAGCATCTCTTCCACCTCCTGCCGAGTCAGATGGGTAAATTTATACGCAATGATGGTTGTCGCTAGGTCTATTATGGCTTGTTGTGTTTCCGGTGGCTCTGCTTTCGCTTGTCTGACAATACTTTGAGCTAATTCTTTTGCCTCTGTGGACTGAATCACCGTGAGTTGAATTAGTTGAACAGGGAGAGAAGTGGTTTCACTTGATTCAAGTTCATCTAAATAAATTCGATGGATTTGAGGGCTATTGAGGAGAAGTGCGTAGAGGGTGCAGTTTGTTTGCTCCGTTTGACGATTGGGATAAATGACAACAGCTTGCCAATTAGCCAAGGTTTGACGAAAACGGTAAAGGTAAATAAAAATTTCACTAAAAAATCGTTCGTAAAATTGTTCGTCTTTTTGAAACTGCACCTCACAAAAGTAAACAACTCTTGGATTCCCTGACTCTGGTGGCAGAAAGACCCCATCCAGTTGAAAAGCCGTTTCTTTGACGGTGATGGATTCAAAATGATAATCCGAGGCCTGGGGGGGAGCCGTGGGCAGCAAGTCAAAGAGGCTAGAGGGAAATTGTTGAAAGAGTTGATAAAAGATGGAGTCGCGTCTCATAAAGTCATTTTAGGAGTTGGACTAAATAACCGCACCCATATCACCCAGGCCAGAGGCCAACATACCCAAGTCATCGGGATTAAACTGCAAGGTTAGACCTGTACCGAGATATTCATGCAATTAAAACGTCGCGATTTTTTAGCCTTTGGAGTCGGATTAGCCTTGGGGCCGACCTGGGCCTGGATGCAAAAACAAAGAGCCGTAGTCGCCAATAGTCCTCAAGTTCCCCTGTTGCGGTTTGTCGCTGTGGCCGATACGGGGACGGGGGCCGAGGGGCAATATGCTGTGGCCAATGCGATGCAGGCCTGGTACAAACGTCATCCCTTTTCTTTGGTTGCTCTAGCCGGAGATAACATTTACAACGATGGGGAAATTGAAAAAATTGGCGCGGTCTTTGAAAAACCCTATCAAGGTCTGTTGGAGTCCGGGGTCAAGTTCTACGCCTGTCTAGGAAATCACGACATTCGCACCCACAATGGCGAAGACCAAATTCACTATCCTGGCTTTAATATGAGCGGGCGTTACTATACCTTCACCCAAGGCCCCGTCCAGTTTTTTGCCTTAGATACCAATGGCGGAAATCACTGGGATGCCCAATTGGCCTGGCTAAAAGAGCAACTCAGCAAGAGCACCGCGGCCTGGAAAGTGGTCTTCGGTCATCATCCCATCTACTCCTCAGGCATTTATGGCACCAATCCAGCCATGGTTGAGCAATTCACACCTCTTTTTGAAAAATATCGAGTCCAGCTTTATATCAACGGCCATGAGCATAACTATGAACGGAGTAACCCGATTAAAGGCACAACCTATCTAACTGTGGGGGCCGGGGCCGGAATTCGTCCCGTGGATCGATCTGGGTGGACAGCATATAGTGCCAGCCGCCTCAGTTTTGCCAGCCTAGATGTGTGGGCCAATCAACTCATCATTCGTACCGTTGGCACAGACGGGCAAGTATTTGATCAAGGTGTGATTGAGCGGGTCAGTTAGGTCTGTCCTGAAACATTAAAGAGTGGGCTGTTGTTTGTGCCAATCAGTGGCTTGCTCATAGGCAGAGGCGACTTGAAAAATCTGATCTTCTCGTAAAACATTGCCAATTAACTGCAAACCAATGGGGCGACCTTTTTGATCAAACCCACAGGGTAAGCTTAATCCTGGCAATCCGGCTAAGTTAACAGGAATGGTCATTAAGTCAGATAAGTACATACTCAGGGGATCGGCAGTTTTCTCCCCGGCCTGGAAGGCAGTTGTCGGCGCAGTCGGTGAAATGAGCACATCAACCGCCGCAAAGGCATTGGCAAAATCTTCTTTAATGAGGGTGCGGACTTTTTGAGCTTTCAAATAATAGGCATCATAGTAGCCAGCCGAGAGGGCATAGGTGCCAATCATAATCCGCCGTTTGACTTCACTGCCAAAACCTTCCGCCCGCGTCTTGGTGTACATCTCCAATAAACTTTCTGCATCAGCCCGGTAGCCAAAATTCACCCCATCATAGCGGGCTAAATTGGCCGAGGCTTCTGATGGGGCAATGATGTAATAGGTTGGTAAGCCATAGGCAAAACGTGGGCAGGAAATTTCTTGAACTGTGGCCCCCAGGCCCTCCAAAACGTTTACTGCTGCTGCAATCGCTGTCGAAACTTCCGGCTGCAATCCGGCCCCCATTGTTTCCGAAATTAGCCCAATTCGTTTGCCTTTCAGGGGTTTCTTCTTGTTACCGTGATCCACAAACTGACCATAATCAGGCACCTCGACCCGCAAACTGGTGGCATCCTGGGCATCATAACCGGCAATCGCAGTCAACAGAATAGCAGCATCTGCCACGGTTAGAGCCAAGGGGCCAATTTGATCCAAGGAGGAGGCATAGGCCACTAATCCAAAGCGAGACACCCGCCCATAGGTTGGTTTTAGGCCGACAATCCCACAAAAAGAGGCTGGTTGACGAATGGAACCCCCGGTATCGGAACCCAAGGCCGCCACACATTCCTGAGCCGCCACGGCCGCTGCCGATCCCCCCGATGATCCCCCCGGTACACAGGCCAGATCCCAGGGATTTGCCGTGACTTGAAAGGCCGAATTTTCCGTAGAACTGCCCATGGCAAACTCATCCAGGTTGGTTTTTCCGAGCAGGATCGCTCCGGCCTGGTTTAATTTCTGGGTCACAGTTGATTCGTAGGGAGGGATAAAATTAGCCAGAATCTTAGAGGCACAGGTTGTTCTCACCCCTTGGGTACAGAGATTATCTTTAATACCCAAAGGAATACCGGCCAACAGACTAATGTCTTCTCCCGCGGCAATTTTCGTGTCTATCGCTTTAGCTTGGGCGAGGGCCTGGTCAGCCGTAATGGTCAAGTAACTGTGGATTTTGGGTTCAAGTTCGCTGATCCGGTTGAGGTAATCTTGGGTAATTTCAGTGGCGGAGCGTTCTTTCTGGATAAGTTGGCGATGTAGCTCCCGAATCACTGACATGAATTCATTCCTAACTCTCAGCTTCCCTAGTATAGCCAGGCCAGGTTCACCCGCTCACCCCCAGCCACCTCAAGCTACTGGTCAACGATGAGTGCAATCCCCCTGTTCTCCGAGCGAGTCTCACCTTCTAGCCCAAAGCTCCACGATTCAAGTTCAAAGCTCCACGATTCAAGTTCAAAGCTCCACGATTCAAGTTCAAAGCTCCACGATTCAAGTTCAAAGCTCCACGATTCAAGTTCAAAGCTCCACGATTCAAGTTCAAAGCTCCACGATTCAAGTTCAAAGCTCCACGATTCAAGTTCAAAGCTCCACCATTCGAGTTCAAAGCTCCATCATTCAAGTTCAAAGCTCCATCATTCAAGTTCAAAGCTCTATCATTCAGGCCCAAAGGCAGCCCAGGGCAGCAGAAGAAAATACCTTGGCCTTAGGGATGGGTTAATAGCCGGAATTGGTGGTCGGGGGGGATGAGGGGTCAGACTGATGAGGAGAAAATAGCCAGTAGCCTTGGTACCAGGCCCAGCCTCCCACCGCCAGCATCGTAATCACCAATACCATCACGGCCACCCTCAACCAAGATAGGCGGAGATTTTCTGGGGCCGGGGGCAGGGAATCTGGAAGAATTTGTTCTGGTTCAAAGTTCTCCTCTAACAGCAAGACATCACTGCCTAACTCTTCTGGTGAGGGATAGAAAATCTGCACATAGTTGGGTTCTGGTGGGGTGTGTTCAGGGGGTTGCACTCGGAAACGGATTAGGGCAACGGTGACATTATCGTGGCCATTGCGGCTATTGGCTAGCTCGACTAAAGCTTGACAGGCCTGGCGTAAATCGGTTGGGCTGTTGGCATCTGTTAAAAGGGGCAATAATAACGTTGGCCAATACTGCTCAACCCGGTCTAAATCGCTCAGGCCATCGGAGCAAAGCAACAATAGGCTATCTTCATCCACAATCAGGGGGCTAATGGTCGGCCGTAAGTGGGCGGAGGGAGCTACCCCCAAGGCCTGGATTAAAGAGCCTGCATAGGGGTGATTCAGGGCGACTCGATAGGGACTCAAACCTAAGCGCACTTCGCGAGAGGCAACATCGTCATCCAGGGTGACTTGATAGCAGCCATAGCGAGTAATCCAATAGGCCCGACTATCCCCCACATGGGCTAAATACAGTTGCGCTTGCTGGGCCAGGGCCGCGACAAGGGTTGTTCCCATCCGTTGCCGGTCTTGGCGTTCTTCAGCATCATTTTGGACGGCAATTAAATCATTGGCACGGTGAATCACAGTCTCTAGGGTGGTCTGGATATCGCCACCGCTGATGAGAGTATGCCTCAATTCTGGGAGGGCTGCGGTGAAAGCTTGAATTCCCAGGCCCGAAGCCACATCACCCCCCGCATGGCCACCGACACCATCACAAACCAGAGTGAGAACTTCGGACTCAGCCACCAAAAATGTCTCCGATGGCGGGTAACAATTATCTTCATTGCGCTTGCGGCGGGGGCCTTTGTCCGTTTGGGTGGCTAAATCAAAGGTAAAGGTATAATCCTCAGCCACTTCTGTGATCCAGGCCTGGATCTGCGTTTGGAAATAGGTCGAGGCCAGGTCAGCCGCTTGGGGTAAATTTTCCCGCAGAGTTGTCCATCTTGCTTGGGTCGCCACCGCCTGAACGGGAAACCACTCCGACCAGGCCTGGAGGAGTTGCCCGAGTTCTGGGGCTGTTTCTGAACTTGGATTTAACGTTAACTGGACAAGCCGCAGAATGGCCCCTTCAACCCGTAAATACTCCGGCTCAAATAAAGTAGCACTGACTCCGGCCTGGGTTAAGACTGGCCACAATTGCCCCAGCTGCCAGAGCCAATTTAACTGCCGGAATAATCCTGCTTTTGTCCAGGCCTGGCGGAGGGGGACAGCACTAGTGAGTCCGGTCAGGGTTTGGGGCAGTTGCAAAATGGGCAGGTCAGCCGTAATGTCCACTTTTCCCCAGGGGCCGAGTTCCAGGAGTAACACCGGTTCCGGCTGCGTTAATAGCCCAAACACTTGAGGGATATGCAGTCGCCAAGCAAACAGTTTCAGATAGGGTTCGATCAGAGCCAGGTGACTGTCTGTATAGGGGGGCGGGTCTCCAGGTTGGGTATCGAGGACTAAATCCGGCCCGCGCACTAGAAATCGCCCTGCCAAATAACTACCCGGTTCTAAGGGGGCACGATCGTCTGGCCAAATCACCCGTAAATATCGCTTTGGCAGGGGAGTCTGACAAGCATGGCAATGGGCAAAGGCCTCCAGATTTTCCCGATTACAGGTCGGGCAATACAGTGTGGCCAGGGATAATGGCCCAGAGACTCCTTGGCTTTGCGGCTGACTCACCCCACCTGCGCTCCTATCCAACTGACATCCCTGCTCTCACCTTTTTGAACAAACCCAGGCCCGCGCTAAGGTGGATGATTGACCAGCCAGCCGGGGAGTCTTGGGGTTAATTTCTTTCCCACAATCTTATCCTATCCAAACCTCGGCCCCGCTCCCTGGTTTAACCAATATTATCTTTGTCCATCTCTCCCAATGCGAATGTGAGCAGCATCCAGGGCCGAGAACTTCATCTGGGCCTGGATTAAGCGTTCTCCTGGCAACCTTTCAAGGCCCGCGCCAATTCAATCGCACTTTGATAGCGGTTACTCACTTGGGGTTCGGTGGCCCGTTGGATCACGAGCTTTAGATTTTCGGGCACTGAGGGTTGATCCAAAATATTCAGGCGATAAACTCCCATCTCATGGCGATAAAACCGAATGGGACTGTCCCCCAGTAGCAAAAAGGCCAGAGTTGCCCCAACCGCATATAAATCCGACTGAACAACTGGATGCCCCAGCATTTGTTCGGGAGCCGAATACCCCTCCACCGCAATTCGTGTCCCTGGGGAATGACCAACTTCCTTAACTGCCCCAAAGTCAATCAACACCACTTGATTATCACTGGAGCGCACGAGTAAATTACTGGGTTTGAGATCCCGGTGAATCACCTGGGGATCTTGGTTGTGGAGATAATCTAGAACGCCACAGGTTTGTAACATCCATTGAATGGCCTGGGCGGGTTCTACGGGGCCATTGCGAATCACCCAACGGTCTAAATCCAGGCCATGAATGAGTTCCATGACTAAATATTTTTTACCATCCTCAATGAAATAATCATGAAACTTAGGAATTCCGGCATGACAAAGTCCCTGGAGGATACGAGCTTCCCGTTCAAAAAGCTCCTGAACTTTGTCTTCTGCCTCAACATCCGAGCGCAATTCTTTGAGAACCCAAACCTGCGGCAGTTGATTGGGGCGATAGTCCGTTTCTTGGCAGACCAGATAAGTGGTTCCCATTCCCCCATGGCCCAAGAGGCGAAGAACCTGATAATTGCGGATCGTCCGCTGGACATTTAGGGGCTGCCCGCAGTGGATACAAAAAAGATTTCCTGGCATATTCCCGATGTGCTGACAGGTGGCCAAGGTAGAAGGAGCATTGCGGCGACTGAGGACTTCAAATTGCAGGATCGGGCCAGTTGGGCCAAGTTGTAGGAGGCTACCATTGCCCAGGGGGCCATCACTGACTAATTTGCCGTCTAGAAATGTCCCAGTGGGGCCGACATTTTTGACATACCACCGCCCCAAGTTTTCTGGATCCGTATAGCAAGCCACCTCCGCATGGTAACGGGCAATCAAAATATCATTCAAAATAATGTCATTATCAGCCGCTCGGCCGATGCGGATAGTTGGTTTAGCGGGAAATCGCCAACGTTTGACAGGGGTGCGCTTCCAGGGATCAAGCAAACTCAGTGTAACCACAGTTTTTCATCACAATTTAGGAGAACAAGAAGCTGAAATGTTTGATGATGCACCAACCCAGCATCAGACTTCAGAACTGGTCGGAACATCAATGTGCGCCGGAGTTCCTTAAAAAATCTGATCTAATTCTGAACGCAACTTCATCCGAATCGCAATCACTGTTAAGTTATCGTGACCATTATGCTCATTACCCAAATTGATTAACGTCCGAACCCCTTTGCTTAAGCTGCTATCAAAACTCAAGAGCGGAGCAACATGGCTTTCAATGTGAGACTCAAGACAGTCGTTATCGGTTAAGCCATCGGAGCAGAGGAGAAACACCGTATCATCCGTAACCTCTAGGGTCAAAATGTCGGGGTTGAGATAGTCATTGCCACGGGGGCCCAAGGCCTGGGTGAGTTGGTAGGCATCGGGACGGGCATAGGCAATTTCCGGTTCCACACCGCGCTTGATGTCCCGCTGACCCACTTCATGATCGACCGATAGCTGTTCCAGGCCATGCCGCCGGGTAAACCGATAGGCCCGACTATCCCCCACATGGGCTAAACAAACCGCCTGATTATGAACCAACGCAAGGACGAGGGTGGTGCCCATTCGCCCACTCCCAATGGTGCGCTGATCCTCGTTGTGATTGAAAATAGCTTGATTAGCGGCAAAAATGGCCTGGCGAATCACCTCATCTTCTGGGAGTGGCTCACCCTCTAGCCAATGCTCTTGGAAAAAATTAAATACTGTGCTGGCGGCTAAGGAACTGGCAACTTCCCCTTGGGCATGGCCACCCATCCCATCACAGAGGACATAAAGCCCACGGGCCTGGAGTTTTTGCCCAATGGATGTCCCGCAATAGTGTTGCCGATGATCAATCAGGAAAAAGTCTTCATTGTGATGTCGTTGCCGCCCGGTATCCGTCAAACCAACGGTATCTAACTGGACTAATTGCTTGGGTAAGACCGCAGTTGGGGAATCCTCTGTAATTGCTTGGGCTGGGGTTGAGTTGAGATCCTGTTGCCAATGGGCATCTAGGCTGGCGACAACGTTTTTCAAGTCAAAGTCTTGGCTATTACCGAGGTTGATCAGATCCGATTGGAGTGTTTCCCACAGTTGCTCAATTAAGGCCTGGATGTCAGCCAATGTTTGCTGAGGCTGGGTTTGGAGCATGACAAAAAGAGGTTGAAAGGCCTGTTGACGGCTGGCAGGGGCCTGGGATAGTAAAGACTGCCAAAGCGCGATCAGGCCTTGCGGCGATGGATCAGGGAGGGGGGAAAAGTCGAGATACCGGACGGCTAAAATCCCTTCACCGTAAATACAAAGGTTATCTTCATCTAAAAGACTGGCCGCACAGCCCCAGGCCTCCAGATTGGGCCAGAGGTCAATCATTTCCTCCATCCAGGCCAGAAGTTGCCCGTTATCCAATTCTGGATCCTGCCAGGCCTGCCATAAACTGGGACATTGACTCCGATCCTGCAAAACCACGAATTGACGCGGCTCATGGATCCCCGGCTGGCCTGTCCCATAACCAACCCAAGCATCCTGGAGGCGGGGGACAAACTCAGAGAATAACAACCGTAAACTCAGGTAGCTGATCACGATAGGGGTGGGGGCATCGGGGCGGGCCTGGAGTTGAGTCAACATCTCCTGAGGCTGAGTTAAATCAAACTGATCAGCCTGTTGAATTAAGGTTTGGCTGAACTCCAAAACTCTAGTTGGGCGGCTGGGTTGAGTATCTTCCACACGGCCAGAGGTTGTATCTAGGCTAAAAGACGTGAGGCAACGGTAGCGGTTCTCCTCGTCTAAAAAGATGGCCCCTTCTTGGCGTTCGGTATCTTGCTCTAGCACTGGGGGCAAATCAGGCCTCCTCTCACAGGCCAACCAGGGAGAGTCAGAATCACAGGGATAGACGACTACGGCAGAAATTGGCTCAGACTGGCTGCCAAAATTCGTGAGTAGGTCTCGGCTGATCTCCTGGATGTCAATGGCATCGGGAATGAGGGTCAGTTCATCATCACCGGGATAGGCTTCAGCAACAGGTAATGAGACAGGGGTTTCAGTCTGGGGAGAGTCCGCTTCAGTCGGGTTGGGTGGCAGATTAGCGGGAGAGGGTGGCTGATCTCCAGGCCTGGAATTGGCAGCGGTTAATAAATCTGGAGTCCAAGTCATTTCTCCGAGTTCTGACCAGGCCAGTTCGGCAGTACCTTTGGCTCCGAGTTGCTGAGAACTTGATTTTGCCGCAGATTCAGAAGTCGGTGAGCTTAATTCATTCTCGACAGGGGCGGGGGGAACAAGGGGAGTGCCACAGTATAAGCAGAACTTGTTTGTCTCGGCATTAAACTGGTGGCAGTGAGGGCAGACAAGCATGAATAGCAGCCCATTGTAATTTGCAATTCCTATATTTTAGTCATCTCTTCCCGGAGTTTTACAAGCTCAGGTGACATTTTCGCAAGTTTTTAGAATTCAAAGAGATATAGGCCAAGCCTTCAGACAATCGTCAATTTTCTCAGCAAAGTCTTTCTTGATCAAGGTGGCGGAATTGGGAGTTGGGCCGTCACTAGGGATTAAATCTTTGAGAAATCCTGATATTTTTGCGAACATATCTTTGTAGGGCGGTCGCGGTTTGCCTTGAGGCAAGATTCATCTGCGGCGACGGAAACTCACCAGGAGCACAAAATGCCACTGTCGGAATTACCTATCGGGGAAATTGCCACCATCAGCCATACCGAAGCCACTGTGTTTGGGCCCGGTTTCACAGATCGTTTAGCCGCCTTGGGGATCATGCACGGGCGCAAAGTGGAAGTTTTACGCAAAGCCGCCCTAGGTGGCCCCCTCCATATTCGAGTCGGTTTAACCACAGAAGTCGCGATTCGCCGCCATGAAGCAGCCTTGATTATCTTGAATGCTCCCTCGGTTCCCCGATGAGTACCTGTCACTCTGGCGCAGTTGCGGTTCCAACCCACCAGGCCGCGAAACGAATCGCCCTACTCGGAATGCCCAATACAGGAAAGTCAACTCTGTTTAACCGCATGACCGGGGCAAGGGCCTTTGTGGGGAATTGGCCAGGGATTACCGTTGATCTTCTCCAAGCCGTGATCCCATTGGGGGAGGAAATGGTCGAGTTTGTCGATCTCCCCGGTATCTATGATCTGAATGGCTTTAGTGAGGATGAGGCCGTCGTTCAGCGATTTCTGGCAGAATTTCCGCTTAATTTGATTCTGATTATCCTGAATGCGGCCCAAATTGATCGGCAGGTGCGGCTGGCTCTCCAAGTTAAGGCTCTCGGTTTACCGGCCATAGTCCTGTTAAATTTATCCGATGAAGCCAAACGATTTGGGATTGAGATTCATGGCCCCACCTTGGCTCGAAATCTGGGGCTGCCCGTTTGTCTCCTGAGTGCCAAATATGGTCAAGGATACGCCCAGGCCCTGGCTGAAATAACCTGCACCCTCAGAGAACAAGAAACCGCCTATCAAGTGGCCAACCTCCAGGACTGTTTGACAAACAACGGCAGCCTCAACCAGGACATGACGACCGTTTTAGCCGAGGCCGTCGTTTTACCCAGTCAACTCAGACGAACGGTTACCGCCAGCCTTGATCGACTCTTCCTGCATCCAGTTTTGGGTATTCCCCTCTTTTTTACGGTCATGTTTGGCTTGTTCATGGTCATTTGGCAAGTGGGACTCCCCTCCCAAGATCTGATGGGCCTGGTCACGGACTGGTTGAATCAAACCCTGCTGCAACCCCTGATTCATCCGCTCCCCCAAGTGATCCAAGACTTGATTACCAATGGCCTCTGGAATGGCTTGGCCACAGTGGCTTCATTCTTGCCCTTGGTCGTGATTTTCTTTTTTGTCATGGCGGCTATCGAGGATAGTGGCTATTTATCGCGAGCAGCCTACCTGATGGATGCCTTTATGGGCCGGTTGGGCCTGGATGGACGGGGCTTTGTGATGCAGATGTTGGGGTTTGGCTGTAACGTGCCGGCCTTGATGGGCACAAGGGTGATGCGCTCCCAGGCCCTGCGGTGGTTGACGATGCTAATTATTCCCTTTTCCCTCTGCTCGGCCCGGCTACAGGTGTTTGTGTTTATCTTGGCGGCTGTGTTACCGGGAACGAAGGGAGCCATTGCCCTGTTTGGCTTGTATGTCCTGAGTTTTGTCGCGGCATTTTTGGCAGCAGCAATTTTTAGCCAGTCCCAACAATTAAAAAACCACGAACCCTTTATTTTGGAACTGCCCCCCTACAGATTGCCCACCTTAAAGCACGTCCTCTTGCGGGGCTGGGGTGAAGTTCGAGAATTTCTCTATCGGGCCTCGGGGTTTATTACCCTTGGTTGTTTGGGCGTGTGGACGATTACGAATTTACCGCCAGGGGCAACGGGCCTGGATACGATTGGGGGGCAAATTGGCAAATTACTGGTTCCGATCATGGCTCCGGTGGGTATTGATCCCCAACTCACGTTGGCTCTAATTTTTGGGTTTGTGGCCAAGGAAATTGTCGTGGGTTCCCTTGCGGTGATTTATGCCATGAATGCTAGTGGTGTCAGCCAGGCCATTGCCGCATCTGTGACGGTTCCCCAGGCCTTGAGTTTTTGCATTTTCTGTTTACTCTATACCCCCTGTTTAACGACCGTTGCTGTTCTGAAAAGTGAATCCAAATCCTGGGGCCTGACCCTTTTTTCCCTCGTCTTTTCCCTGGGGTATGCTTGGCTGATGAGTTTCATTTTCTATCAAGTTACTCTGGGTCTCCATTGGGCTTAGGTTCTATTTCGCCATTAAAACTAGAAACAATAATCAACGTCGTGCTGCCATAGACTTTTTGCCGATACGGGCCCAGGCCAGTTAACTCCGGCAGTTGATGAGTCCGACATTCCACCGCCATTGCTCCGGTCGGGGCGAGCAGGTTTAATGCAGCAATCAGTTTTAGGACCGGTTGATAGAGATTGCTGTCGTAGGGAGGATCAAAGTAGATATGGTCAAAGGGGGCAGTCTGGAGTTGGGGCAAGGCCTGGATCACATCGGCGCGGATGACTTGGAATTGCTGCTCGGCCTGGGCTAGGGATTGCCAATTGTGCTGAATGAGCCGATAAGCTTGGGGATTTTGCTCGATCCCCACCACGACACTGGCTCCCCGGACTAAGGCCTCAGCCCCCATCGCCCCACTGCCTGCACACAGATCCAACCAGCGACAGCCTGAGACTGAATTTTGCCAGATGTTAAACAGGGCTTGGCGAACTTTGGCCGTAGTCGGGCGGGTCTGATTGCCGGGTGGGGTGGCTAATTTCCGTTGTCCCTGAATCCGAATCGCCATTGTGGAGTTCCCATCCGAAATTAAGCGGTTGGCTTTTGGGCCTGAATCACTTGTAAACTCCCGCCAGTATAAGTCTGGTATTTCTGAATTTCAAAACCCAGGCCCCGCAGTTGTTGACTTAAATCTTCACCCATAAATCTCCAGGCCGTGTCGGTTTCAAAGAGATAGAAAAAGAGGCCCAGGCCTGGCCACAGTAACGGCAACTTCGGCGGGTGAAAATCAACCAAAGCAAAGATTCCCCCTGGCTGCAACACCCGATAAACCTCGGTCAAGATTTCCCCTAAGGTGGCTGCCGTCATTTCATGGAGGGCCAAACTGGTCTGGACTAAGCCAAATTGATGGTCTGCAAAGGGCATTTTCTGGGCAAAACTTTCCACAAACTGGGCCTGAGGAACCGCAAGTTGGGCCCGGGCAATGGCCTGGGGAGAGGCATCAAGACCCGTCACATTTTCAAATCTTTGACAGAGCAATTTTGTCACCGGCCCGTGGGCGCAACATAAATCTAAAACTGGGCTGGTTGCGAGTAAGTCTAAATCCTGCCAGGCCAGTTGCCGTAAGCGCGTTTCTCCCCCCACCGCCACAGAGGCCAAACGGGAAACTGTGTCATAAAACCAGGGATAGCGGTAACTCCAATCGCGCAGAATAGTGGCCATAGGTTCACTCAAGCACCGGAATTAAAGCCCACAAGGGTATATGTTACGTTGAAATTAAAGAATGCGCGCAGATTTATAGATTCTCCTATGAAGCATTCTGTTACCCAATCAAATCATGGGTCGAGGCTTATGTCCGGTCAAGACGGTCTGATTTCCAAAACTAAAAACTTTGGCGAAGGCCGCCACCCAGGGGGGCTTTTGTTGGCTTTTAATCCAGAAACAGAGAGAATTTCGCCTTAGACTGGACTCATACCCCTGATCAGAGCGGACACAGGCCATGCCGTTTTCCTTTTTACGTCCCGAACTTGACCAACTCCAGGCCTACACCCCCCACGCTGATAGTGATCATCTCCCGCCAGAGCCACTGGATATTCTCGACACTAATGAATTTCCTGCCGACTTGCCCCCGGATATAAAGCAGAAATTTGTTGATAATTTATGGAAATCCATCCCGGCTAACCGTTACCCCGATGGCAGTCATGTCCGCCTCAAAACAGCCATTACCCACTATGTCAACAGTCAGATCACACCCCCAGGCCAGCCCATAACTCCTGATCAAGTTTCTCTAGGTTGTGGTTCCGATGAGTTAATCCGGGCCATTCTCTTAGCTACTTGCGGCCCAGGCCAGGGAAAAATCTTGGTCGCCGAACCCACCTTTTCGATGTACGGCATTTTGGCCCGGGGCCTGGGGATTGGTGTGACCTCCATTGGCCGCAATCCCGATCACTTTGAGATGGATTTAGCCGCCGCCGATCAAGCCCTCAAAGAATCATCTATCCAAGTTATCTTTGTTGTTCACCCCAACTCACCCACAGGTAATGCCTTAACAGGGGCCGAGCAGGCCTGGCTGAGAACCATTCCCGATTCGGTGTTGGTGGTCATTGATGAAGCCTACTTTGAATTTAGTGGCCTGACCTTGGCGGCAGAACTGGCGTATCATCCCAACTGGCTCGTTTTACGGACGTTTTCTAAGGCTTGGCGGTTGGCCGCATTTCGGGTGGGGTATGGCCTGGGGCATCCAGAGGTGATTTTAGCCCTTGAAAAATTGCGCTTACCCTATAACCTGACGGCCCCTTCTCTGGCAGCGGCCCAGTTAGTTCTTTCAGAGCAGGACGCTTTGTTAGGGGAAGTCCCCGGCCTGTTAAGACAACGAGAGTACCTGTTCCAAGCCTTACAAGCCATTGCCCAATTACGGGTTTGGCCCAGTGAGGGGAATTTTATTTATTTCCAGGCCCAGGATCGGACGACCACCCAACAATTAGCCCAGATACTGCGCCAGGCCGGGAGCTTGGTTCGGTTTACCTGTGATGGGATTCGCTTAACCATTGGCACAGCCGCCGAAAATGAGCGGGTATTAAGTCGGATCCAGGCCTGGGCAAAAAACCCATAAACCAACTCTTCTAGACTGTAACTAAGGTATTCTCATCGTGAACCGAGAGGGACTGTTGTGGTTGTCTCGATGTTTTGGTTGTGGGTTGGCCTGGGGTTAATCCTCTGCTTCTTAGAAGTCCTGATTCCCACGGCCTTTGTCGAAATGATGCTGGGGGTGAGTGCTTTACTGATGGCCGTTGTCTCCCTCCTCATTCCCAATCCGGCGGTGCAAATTGTCCTCTGGTTGCTGGTGTCCGTCCTTTTGATCTACCTGATCCGGCGATTTTTTCCCCACCGTAAAGCCCTGAGCTTAGAAGAAGCCATGGAAGCCCAAACCTTGACTGTCATTAACCCTGGGAAAACCGGCCGGGTCTTGTATGAGGGGAATTCCTGGCAGGCCCGTTGTGAAGATCACCATTTGGAAATTGCCGAAAATGAAGCGGTTTATGTGGTGCGCCGGGAAGGGACAACCTTAATTGTGATTCCCCAAAAACAATTGGATCAATATACCTAATCTCCCCTATTCATTAATTCAATATGCCCCTATCCCCCTCTGAATATGTCCTCGAAGTTGCTGGTTTACGGGTTGAATTTCCCGCCCCGGCCCGACCCGTCGTCAATGGCATCAACTTGAGTTTGAAGCGAGGGCAAACCTTGGGCCTGGTGGGGGAGTCGGGTTCCGGTAAGTCGGTGACTTGTTTAGCCTTAATGCAGTTATTGTTACCACCTGGAAAAATTACCGCTGGCCAGGCCTGGTTTCATCCCCAAGGGGGCCAATCCGTCAACCTCTTACAACTCATACCGAGGGAACTAACCACCTACCGCGGCCAGGCCTTGGGGATGGTCTTTCAAGAGCCGATGAGTTCCTTAAATCCGGTCTTTAGCTGTGGGTTTCAACTCCAAGAAGTCCTTAGACAGCACAAAAAACTTAGTCCCGCCGCCGCCAAGCGCACCAGCATCGCCCTCCTGCAAGAAGTGCAATTAATTCCCACAGATCAAGAGCTTGCGGCCCAGTTTGTCGGAGAATCGCCTGCCCAAATTCAAGCCGCCATTCAGGCCCAGAAACAAACTTTTTTAGACCGCTATCCGCACCAATTGTCGGGGGGGCAAATTCAACGGGTCATGATTGCGATGGCATTAGCCGCTAACCCAGAAATTCTCATTGCCGATGAACCCACCACTGCCCTGGATGTCACCATTCAAGCCGCAATTCTCAAGCTTCTCAAAGACCTCAGTCACCAACGGCAGATGTCAATGATTTTTGTCAGCCATGATTTGGGGATTGTCGCCGATTTAGCCGATGAAATTGCCGTCATGTATCAAGGGGAAATTGTCGAAACTGGCCCCACGGAGGAGATATTCGCCCGCCCTCAGCATCCCTATACCCAGGGCCTGTTAGCCTGTCGCCCCCGTTTAGATATTCGCCTGGCCACCTTACCAACCATTGCTGATTTTCTATCCCCAGATCCTGCCAACTCTTCCCGTCTCTGTGATCTCAACAATCCAGCAACCATCATCAGTGAAGCAAGCCAACTGGAACGAGTCCAAGCCCTCCAGACCCAACCTCCCTTATTAGAAGTGGCCAATTTACGGGTCTTTTTTCCCATGCCGGCTCTCCTGGGGCAACCCAAACGCTATTGCCAGGCCGTGAATGATGTTTCTTTTCAACTCTATCCAGGAGAAACCCTTGGCCTGGTCGGGGAATCGGGCTGTGGTAAGACAACTTTGGCGCGCACCTTATTGGGGTTGGTGAATCCGAGTACCGGCAAGATTATGTTTCGGGGGCAGGATGTCACCCATTGGCGGGGGCAACAACGGCGGCAACGGCTGCAAATTATTTTTCAAGATCCCTACAGTGCCCTAGATCCCCGCTTAACCATTGGGGCCAGCATTGCCGAACCCCTGTATATTCAGCAAAAATCTTCTGCGAGATCGACAAGACCGTTCCGTCAGAGTCGTGTAGCTTACCTATTAGAACGGGTGGGCCTGGAACCAACGATGGCCAATCGCTATCCCCATGAGTTTTCTGGCGGTCAGCGGCAACGCATCTGTATTGCGCGGGCCTTGGCGTTACAACCAGAGTTAGTTATCTGTGATGAGTCGGTTTCGGCGTTGGATGTCTCGGTGCAGGCCCAGGTCTTAAATTTGCTCAAGGAACTCCAGGCCGAGTTTAATCTGACCTATATTTTCATTTCCCATGACTTGAGTGTGGTGAAGTTCATGAGCGACCGAATTATGGTGATGTATCGTGGCCAGGTGGAAGAAATTGCCCCAGCCGTTAGCCTCTATGAGCAACCCCAAAGTGACTATACTCGCCAGTTAATTGCGGCTATTCCAGGGATTAAGGGGTGAATTTAAGTTGAGAGGTTTAGGTTCTATTGAATTTGCGACAAGCTGGCACCTGGATAGTAATTGCCCAGAATTTGTAAATAGGAATAGCCTTGTTTCCCCAGTTCATAGGCTCCCGTTTGGCTCATGCCCCGCCCCCCAAAAACATCTCGGACAATATCATCGGTAGCGGCGTACATTGAAACCATGACTCGGCCACTGTGGGTTAGAACGATCCCGCGGGTATTTTGGACAGCGGCCTGGGTGGTATTCCATTCATCTTTGATGCCTCGATACACTTGCCAGCGTTCAGTATTCCCTAAATCAAAATAACGACTGGCAGGGCGGAACATTTGGGCCAGGGCATAGGAACGAGCGGCAATGGCCTGGGCTTTGAGAGTGTGGACTGGCCAACTGGGATAGACTTCTGCCCCGACAACGGCGACTAAATACTGTTCTAATTCCAATTGATTGATCGCGGTAATAGTGCCATTGAGGTTAATGATCCGCATTTTGCCCCGATACCAGTACCCATCCACATAGACCAGGCCCTGCCCCCCTGGGGTTAACCAAATGGAAGTTGGCAATGGTTTTTCCCACCCCGTTAATCCCTGTCCCCCGGCCTGGAGTGTCACGGCTTGATTAGCGGCTAATGTCCCTAAGGCTTGCCCCCGGTCATCGGTAATTTGGACATTGGCCGAAACCCCAATTCTCACCTGCCCCTGCTTATCCACCACTGCCACCCGGACCTCAGGCGACCGACTTTGACTAGGGGGGACCGGATTTAAGGCCTTGGGTGGAGTTACCGGTGCAAAAGACGTGGTTTTATTGGCTACGGGTGGATTAACGATTGTGGCTGGAGTTTGAGGAGTCAAGGCGGGGGTTGGCCGGGCCGAGAGGAGATCTTGCGAGGGGAAGAAGAGACTGGAACTACCCGTTGGCGTAGATTTCCCCAGAAAAGGAGTGGGAACGTGCTGAGGAGAATTTTTTAAGGGAGTGGGGGCAGCAACGGAACCTAAGGTGTCAGGACTCAAATAATTTTGACTTAGGTAAAGAGGAGGAGTTAATGCAGGCTGGGCACGCCAGAGGGGAAGAAGAACAACAACACCTAAAATGGGCAAACCCAGGCCCGCTCCCACTAAACCATACCGAACTTGCCACCAGGCCGGGAGTTGGGGGATTTTCAGAGGAAAGTTGCTGGGCAGAAAGCGTAGGTGCATAAAGCTCTAGTATTCAATGTGACCGAAACCCAACCTTGAGACTAACACCCCCGACCCGTTGGAACAACAAAAGCAGCCATCGGGATTCCCAGGCCTAGGCAGGGGGTCGAACAAGCAGGCTAAAATTTAGCGAGCATTCCCTAGGTGATTTGGCCTAACTTCCCCCATTCATTCATGAACCAGCCCCAACCCCGCCGTTCAAAATTTGATCCCAGTCGCGTCAAACAATGGTTGCAGGGGCATGAGGTACTGATTGATCTCTCCATCACCGGCCTGGTCTTGTGTTCAATTGCCATTTTTGTGATTCAAACCTATCCGATTCCCGCGGAACTACGCGTCGTTTTGGATCGGGTTAACGTTGGGATTCTGATTACCTTTGCCGTTGAATATCTCCTCCGACTTTGGGCTGCGGAACGGAAATGGAAATATTTCTTCAGTGTTTATTCTCTGATTGATTTACTCACGATTGTTCCCTTTTTTATTGGCCTGGTTGATATTAGTTTTATTCGCGTCTTTCGCTGGTTTCGGATTTTACGGCTGTTTCGCTTTTTTGAGAATCGCGCTTGGTTTGGCCGCTTTACCACCAATGACACGGTCATTTTTGCCCGGATTTTGCTGACCCTCTTGGCCATTTTATTTGTCTATTCCGGCTTAATTTACCAGGCCGAGCACGATTTAAACTCCGAGAATTTCCAAACCTTCTTGGATGCGTTCTACTATGCAGTTGTGACCATGACCACGGTCGGATTTGGGGATATTACGCCAATTTCGGAAGTGGGCCGCCTGTTAACCGTCTTGATGATTTTTACGGGCATTGCTTTAATTCCCTGGCAAGTGGGAGATTTCATTCGGCAACTGATCAAAAGTGCTAATCAACGGATGGTGGTTTGTTCTACCTGTGGGTTGGCCGCCCATGATCTCGATGCCCGTTGCTGTAAACATTGTGGTGCACCCTTGCCCATCCCCTTAGCTAAAACCGAGCCTGGCCTGGGGACAAACCCAGAAAACACAAATGCTCACCATAGATTAGAGTAAAGCAGAAAGGATCGGATGTTCCCCATGTAGGATTGGAGAGGAGCTAGGCAATAAAGGGTTCATAGGCCATAGATTTGATTTTGACACCGATTCAACATTGTTTTTCTAAAACAACCATGCCTGATGGGAGCAGAAACCTGTGATGGCTGCCCGCAATTGGCCCTATGTTACACCGGGGATTCCAGATGCTTATTTTGAACGCTTGCCGGGAATTCCCTTGACCCATCGGGAAACGCGGTTGTTGGTGCTGGCCCATTTACGACTCCAGGCCAATTCGGTGCTTTGGGATATTGGGGCGGGGACAGGAACCATTCCAGTCGAGGCGGGGTTGTTATCTCCTCAAGGGCAAATTGTCGCAGTCGAGCGAGATGAAGAAGTGGCTGGGTTAATTCGCCGCAATTGTGATCAGTTTGATTTGCAGAATGTCGAAATTGTTGTGGATGAAGCCCCGGCCTGCCTCGCCTCCTTAAGCCCCACTCCAGATCGGGTTTGTTTGGAAGGGGGACGGCCGATGAAGATTATTTTGGAACAGGCCTGGGAATTTTTAGCCCCTGGTGGTCGAATTGTCGCCACTGCCAGCAGTCTCGAAAATTTATATGCCCTCTCAGAAGCCCTTGCCACCGTCCAAGCCCGGAGCATTGAAGTTGTCCAGTCGGTGATTAATCGTCTCGAAACCCGCGGTGGGCATCAGATTTTTGCAGCAGTAGAACCGATTTTTATCCTGAGTGGCGAAAAGTTAAGCTAAGCCCATAACCCTGCTAATTTTGCTTGGGATTGATGACGGTTTGATACCCGCAAACTCTCTAAAACTATTCAGCGTCTTCAATTCACCGAAGGTAAAATATTCGCAAATAATCTTGGTGTAATTCAAAACCAGGCCATAGTTTAAATCTTCTGGAATACCCGGAATATGATGATGCCAGCGAAACTCGTCAATGGTTAACCAGGCCATGAATCCCCAAAAAAGATTGCCCGCTGGGTAGTTTTCTCAGCCGTTAAAGGATCAAACCTACTTACCAAGTGCTTCAGGATACCATCATGGACAATCCAATATAGGATTAGCTAGTATGAGAATATAATCCTACCAATTTATGCGCAGGTGGTTTCAGCTATGAGCAAAAAAGTAAGCATAACATTGGATGATGAAGTTCTGGAGTTTGTTGATCATTTAGCCAGCAATCGGAGTAGCTTTATCAATCATGTTCTTTTGCAAGAGAAGAAAAAGATTTTCATGAAGGAGTTAGAAGAGGCTTATAAGGATCAGTCCGGTAACCTAGAGTTCCAAGAAGAAATTTTTGTTTGGGATAGTGCGGTGGGTGACGGTTTAAATGCCTAACGGAATCCTAACTTACAAGCGAGGAGAGATTTGGTGGGTTGATCTGAAGCCCGTTGTGGGTCATAAAACGGATAAAGAGTGGCCTTGTCTGATTTTGCAAAATGATGTTGGTAACCAAAGTGGGACTACGACTATAGTTGCTCCCTTATTGCCCGGAAAAAAGACTTATCCTTTTGTTGTGAATATTACACCAACTGCTCAGAATGGCCTGGACAGAGATCGACACGTCAACTTAAGTCAAATGAGGGCTGTGGATGCTCAGAGAATTAAGAGGAGACAGGGGGTTTTAGAAGATATCTACTGGGATGAAATTGAGAAAGCAGTCTGCATTGAACTTGGCTTTAGCTCAGCATTCAAGAGCGTATAGCTCTAAATCCAGGCCAGGCCTTCACACTGTTTAAATATTGATCTTGGTAATTTACTTAAAATTCGAGCACGATTAAGCCCAGCCATAAAGGTCGAATATTGGAGTTAAAATGGCCTCGAATTAACACGATCAAGTGTTCTTCTGACACCCACCCAGGCCAGGTGTTCACACTGTTTAATTATTGACTTTGGCACTTCACTTAAAATTTGAGCACGATTAAGTCCTGTCATGAAATCAGAATACTCACAAATAAGATTGGGGTAGTTCAAAACCAGGCCGTAGTTTAAATCTTCAGTTTTTACATTTATATTCCTATATGGTAATTAGATAAAGACCTAAGATTCAGTCTAGACACCTTGATATAGCAATCCTTATGGACTTTGGAAATTGGGATGTTAATTTTACTGGAGTTAAGGCCTTGAATCATTCTTGACTCAAGTATGATTGCTATAGTTATTTTAGACGGAGACTTTTAGCCTAATACATAGTTTTTAGGGCGTAGTGTGAATTAATAGGTAGGTAGTCAAGATTTCATTAGTTTTTGCCATCTATAACGATTGTGAATATCGCTCTAGACGCTCTTCAAGTGTTCCAGTGTGGAGTTCAAAAAGATGATTGTCGTAATCGTAGAAGTAGAGAGATTGACCTTCTCCTTCTACACGAGAGCGATCGCTACGGACTTCTACCCCAAGACTCCTTATTCGTTCAGCATATTGCTCGAAGTCTTTTTCCCTAATCTTGAAAGCAACATGATTGTAACTTCTACTGGGAAGCGGCTCACCTTCCATAATTGCAATCCATAAATGATTGATAAGGAAGAACTTTTCCCGTGACAAAGAGAATGTTTTGTCGCCACTTGCGTAAATTTCCTTCGCATCAAAAATGTGCGTTAGAAATGTTGCCATCTGTTCAAGATCACGGACGATAAAGGTGATGTGGCTAATTCCTTCAATCATGAGAGCCTCCTGTACTTTCAAGTAAGTTCATTAGCTAGATGATGAACCAATGGATTGACTAACAATTTCTCTTGCTTGTTTTTCAGCTTCTTCTTTACGTTCACTATATCGATCAGTTAGGTAATTAACTTTGTTGCGTAACAGCAGAGTGAACTTGTAAAGTTCTTCCATCACATCGACGACGCGATCGCGGTATAGTGAGTCTTTCATCGTCCCATCTTCATTGAATTCTTGATAGGCTTTTGGCACAGAAGACTGATTTGGAATCGTGAACATTCGCATCCATCGCCCTAACACTCGTAGCGTATTGACGGTGTTGTAGGATTGTGAGCCGCCACACACTTGCATCACTGCTAAGGTTTTCCCTTGCGTAGGTCGCACTGCGCCAATACTGAGTGGAATCCAATCAATTTGATGTTTGAGTAATCCACTAACATTTCCGTGCATCTCTGGGCTTGACCAGACCTGTCCTTCCGACCAATTAACGAGTTCTCTTAGTTCCTGAACTTTAGGATGAGTATCTGGAACACTTGCATGTAGGGGCAAATCATGTGGATGAAAAAAACGGACTTCCGCACCGAATTCTTCAATAATTCTGGCAGCTTCCTCAGCCAATAACCGACTGTAGGAGCGTTCTCGTAAAGAACCATAGAGAACAAGAATTCTAGGTTTGTGATCAAAGCTCATTGATTTCTCCTATGTTCTGTTCATTTATGCAGTCTTTAGATTTATCACTACACCAAACTAATGGATCTGCCTTACAGCAATCCTCAGTTAGAAATCTTAGAAGATGACTCGTCCCATCCCAGTTGATCGCATAGAATACTTGCCGTTGAATACGCCAAGAGCGGATTAGATTAGCTCGTTCTAGCTGTGCAAGATGCCGAGACATAGTAGAAGGGTTTACACTCAAAGCCGAAGCAATTTCTCCCGCAGGTAGCCCCGAAGGACCCGCACGGACAAGCAAACGGTAAGTAGAAAGCCGTGTTTCTTGAGCAAGAGCTAAAAGTGCTTCAATAATGGTTTCTGATTGCATAACTGCATAATATCACAATTGCAAAATTATGCAAGTAAATCGCTCAAAATAAAGTACTGATAGCCTTTGCGTGGATCAGGAGCATAGCGTTGGAAGAACTAACTTTGAACCGGCTCAATTGAACGGTAACATTCTCATTTATAGTCGTTAGTCAAGGCCCCTAACCCAAAAGTGAGACTGCCCGACTCGAAATCTTCTCAGCCGTTAAGCCATTGAACCCTAAAAGCTCCCCAGCACTTGCTGTGGTTTCTCCCCGTTGCCAGGCCAGGATATCTCGATTCAACTTTGACCGCAGTAATAAAGGTTCTAACATCGCCCCAGGCCCGCCGGTAATTCCAATCAAGGCATCGCCACCGAAAAGTTCGTTAAAGACAGCATCGGAAGCAAAACCGCCATCGGGTTCAGAACAAGTTTCCCAGGCCACGTCTGAAGGCCGATACAACCGCCGGGGATTGATCACCGAAACCACTCGCACCCGATAGCCTTGGGATTCTAACTGTTGGGCCGCTTCTAGGACGGGAATAAGAATGAGATCGCCCAATGCGGCCAGGACAATTGTTTTGCCCGAGCCAGAGTCCTGTAACGTCACCGCGCCATGGTCTAAGGCGTATTCCGTTTGCTCAAACGTGGTGCGGATCGGTAACGGGGTTTTGCTGGCAATAATCGAAATCCCTTTATTGAAGGTTCCCAAGGCCCAGCGATAACAGACTTGAACACTATTGGCATCGGGGGGAAACAGCGGAAACACATTGCCATTTCGCATCATCGCCGCATAATAGGCTTCAATTTCCGGGCGTTGATGTGTCCAGCCATTGCGGCCCTGTTCTAAGGCTCCGGCGGTATACAGCGTAATTGTCGAAGGTGTCGGGCGGCGCAGCTCGGCCATGGCCTGGGTGACAGTCTGCCAAATCGGTAAACCATTGATCGCAAAGGATTCATAGGAACACCACAAACTGCGGCTGCCCATCAACGCTAATCCGGCGGCCAATCCAGCACAGGCATCTTCGCTCAGGGGTTCATAGACTTGACCATCCGGGGCCTGGTTGTAGAGATCATCAGTCGTGGGATGGATAATTTTCAGGGCCTGGTTAATATTGGCAATCCCAGAGGCTTCATTCCCATCGGCATTGGTGACAAGGTAACGGCGATCCTTTTGTCCGACATCCGCAACTAACCGACCCATGGCAGTCGTAGCAACTTTGGCTTCACCCAGGCCATAGGCTTCTAAGGGTAATTTTCCCAAGTCAGGTAAATCTAATATGGATTCTGTCACCGCAACCTTAGCCGCCGGCCCACCCCCAGCCCGTTCACAATTTGTCCGCACTAATTCCCAGGCCCCCGGTGATAAGGCCCGTTTTTCCAGAGCCGCAATAATATCAGGATTTTCCAGGGTGTGATGGCCATAGAGGTTATGGGATTTGGCCCCTTTGGCATGAACTCCGGCCCCTTTGAGTTGCTTAATAATAAAGACCGTTAATTCCCCACTGAGAGCAGATTTCGCCGCTTGATCCACACCCTGAAGCACCGCTTGGCTGAAGGCTAACCGTTGTTTGAAGGAAAAAATTGTACTGTCCACATAAGCCCCGGCCTGGGCCTGGTCATCAAAGTCCTTAGCATCCACGAGAACAACATTTTTGAAGCCATTCCCCTGCCAATAGGCAATCATCTCCTGGTTGGATTTGAGGGAGACCATACTGTGATGTTCTTGACTAAACCCGTTCCAAACCAAGACCGGCAAGAAGTTCGTCACCGTGGGAAAGGCCGTATTAAAGTGGGCAATGCTACTCATGACATAGGGTTCACCCAGGCCACCGTCACCGACCGTGAAGGGAAAGAGCGTATCCCGATGTAACCAGGCCGCTGACATGGCAAAGTGCTGTCCTTGACCGAGGGGGCCGGCTGGAGCCAAAATTCCCGGAATATAGCCGGATAAATGCCCTAACAGGCCGTGTTTTTCCCGAAAACGGCCCCGTAAATCCTCAACCGTGTTAATCCCCATCGCTTCCAGAGACCGATCCAGAAACATGGCCGAGTAAAATCCAGGAGCGTGATGCCCCACTTCCGTAATGATATTTTTGTGACCGAGCATCACCAACGCGGCATAGGCCTCGGCCTGGCTGGCAAATCCACCGGGGTGTCCAGAAGCTTTACTGGCCGTCATTTGCAGCATCAGATAGCGCAGGGCCTCGGCATAGAGCAGGGTTTGATAGGCGGCGGTGGGATCCTGAGGATCAAGAATATATTGAGAATCCGCAGAGATGATCGGGGTCGTGCCGTGAGTTTCCCAGTCTGGCCAATCCTGACCAAAATATTGAACCCCTTGGCAAAAGTCTGGTGGAGTTGGGGAAGATAAAACAGCAGCCATGAAACCCCTCGGCAGAAGCAATTAACACTAACCTTAGATCCTACACGGTTTAGTTACATTGCCCACGTTATCTAAGATAGAACTTTTATCTGATTGCTATAGAGTCGAGGTCTTACTTTTTGTTATTCATAACCAAGAATGTAATGCAACACCCAGTTAAAATTAGGCCTAAGTTAGTATTAACTTGTTAGCTTTAGTTTTAGCCACCGCAGAAGTTTTATTTTGACAGACTTTACTACATTTGTAAATGGATATCACTCAGCAAACCTCATTTTATTAGGATATTATCTTAATTTTGACTTCCTGATCTTGCCAGCAAAACTAACAAAGCATCGAAATTGATTCAATTGTGATAAATTTCGCAATACAATTTAACCTATTGATGTAATTCATATCTAGTTGTTATATCAGGGGCAAATATAAGCAGATAATCTCCCGTTCAGTCAGTGTAATACCTATCCCTTTATTTCTTGAAGTCTTTCATAATCTGTCTATTCGGATTTGGCTTTTATTTGAAGATCTGATTGGGGGAAACTGGAATCCCTAGTTATTGTGTTATGCAGACTATTTTGACTCATAAAAATCTTGTAAATCTGGCCCGTTAGACGCGTTTGAACTTGCTTCTATCTAGTCATAATTGGGTAACCCTATATTTCAAGCCGAGTTTCTCTATCTAGCAATTCCCCGCTTTCTCCAGTCCCTCGACTCATTCAACCAAAATTTGATTAAGTTTTGTGTTTTTTGGGATAAATCTTGGATTTGTTATTGTCCAGTTTAATTGGGACATATTCAACACGAAGTCAACCATAATAGACGACTGCTTATACATAAATAAAATTGACTTGAAAGAAGATAAGAAAAAATCCTAATTTATTCAAAGTAGTGAATACACTGAGTATCTTAAATCCGATTATGATATAGATATCGAGAGCGAAATCGCCGTAAACTTCAGCTAAAAGAAGCTATTAGTCGCCCTTTCCTGAATTGTGAATAGACACAAATCACAACAAAGATTTGCCACATTTTCGATTAAAGATTAGGGTTGATAACATTTTTAGCTAATTCAAAAAACTAGATTTACTCGCTAAAAATGGAGATTTAGATGAATAGTTACTCACCCTGGAAACAGACTCTTAGAACATTTATTGGCCTGGGAATTCCCAGTCTCAGCTTGAGCATTCCTTTTCTGTTCCCAATTCAGGCTCAGGCTCAATCCTCATTTAGCGATATTCAGGGAATCTGGGGACAAACCTGTATTGAGTCCCTTGTCCGGCGCAACATTATTAGTGGTTATCCTGATGGGACATTTCGCCCCAATGCTGCTGTCACTCGGGCGGAGTTTGCTGCCATGTTAAGCAAAGCCTTTCCTACCGCGCCCATAGATCGGTCTGCCAGTCAGTTTAGTGATGTTCAGTCAAACTTTTGGGCCTATCAAGGTATTCAAAATTCTTCACGAACCGGTTTCCTCAGCGGCTACCCTGGAAACTACTTCCGTCCAAATGAAAATATTCCCCGTGTCCAGGCCTTGGTGGCTTTAGCCAGTGGCTTAAACTATATTCCAACGAGTAGTGTGGATGTTACGCTCGAAAACTTTAATGATGCAAATGTTATTCCCGAATATGCTCGTTCGGCAATTGCAGCGGCAACGGAGCGGCAGTTGGTGGTTAATTACCCGAATGTGCGGAACTTGCAACCGACTCAACTGGCCAGTCGAGTGGATATTGCTAACTTCCTTTGTCAGGCGACAAAAACAGGAACGCAAGCGTTTGTTCCCACTCAGTATGTAGCTTTAGCTCCCCCCCAGGCCCCTACGCCAACGCCTGTTCCGGCCCCTGTCCGCCCCTCCTTGTCTCAAGCACCGGCAAATGTTGCTGTCGGCACTCAGATTCCAGTTCGTTATCTAGACGCTCCCCTGATTCTCCTAGCTCCTAATGAAACGGTAGAGATTAATCTAGCTACTACAGCAAATATTAATGATTCGTGGGGGCGGGTCGCGATCCCTCGGGGTAGTCTGATTCACGGACAAATCCAGCCTGTGCAGGGCGGTTCTCGCTTTGTTGCAGATGGCTTGCTCTTAAAAAATGACCAACGGATTCCGCTTTCAGCGACATCGTCAGTGGTGGGGAAAACTCTCAGCCTGCGTGATCCAAATATCATCAATGTGCTGCGGAACTCTGCGATTGGCTCAACGGTTGCCGCTGCTGTGAATAATCTTGCTGGAAATCAAACCATTGCCGTGATGAAGATTTTGCCAGGCACCGTTCCCAACTATGTCAACACTAACAAGGGGAACAATCCGACTCTAGCGGTGTCTCGCAATGACCTAATCAATGCCGCGATTACCATGGGAGTCTCTGCCATTACCGGGGGAAATTACAACCCCGAGCGGTTGATCTTAGGGCCTGGATCAACAGATAATTCCAACCTCAACGGTATAGTCAAACCTGTGTCAGATGATGTGGTGGCGATTGATGCTCAGCGGGATCTAACCCTGACATTGCATTCTGGTTTACTGGTTAGGGAGGACTAGAGCCGAGATCAACATATCCTGCCAGTGGTTCTGATATTTCTGGATGAGGTATTCAGGTTCACCTGTTTATCCAGTAACAATCAAGATTTTGTATTTTTGCCTACTCTTAGATATTCCAGGAGGAGGCATTTTGCGTGATTACATTAAGGCGAAATTAAGTAGCAACGAATCCCCTATCATACTCTCGAAAACTCTTTGATTCAGTCACCATGGCATCTCTCAAAAGCCAAGCCCAGGCCACTGCTGATTTTATTCAGGCCCAGGGTTCGTTTGCACCAGATTTAGTGGTAGTTTTAGGGTCAGGTTGGGGAGGCTTAGTCGAATGTGTCACTATCGAAAGGATGTTTCCCTATAGGAGCATTCCCCACTTTCCCCAGGCCACCGTTCCCGGTCATGGTAATCAGTTGATTTTAGCCAAGCACGAAAATAAATCCCTAATGATCCTCTCAGGAAGATTTCATTTTTACGAGGGTTATTCTCTTGCCGAAACAATCTTTCCCCTGCGGGTGGCCCATCTTCTTGGCGCGAAGGGCTTAATTACCACCAATGCCGCTGGAGGCGTTCAAACCCATTTTCGGCCGGGAGACTTGATGATTATTACCGATCATCTCAATTTGTTGGTGGATAATCCGTTGCGGGGCATGAGTGGAGGGGAATTTGGCTCCCGGTTTGTGGACTTGGTGCGGGCCTATGATGGCCAATGGCAGGATTTAGCGCAGGTCACGGCTCAAGCTCTGGGCTTAACTTGTCATCGAGGAGTATATGCGGCTTTACCCGGGCCGAATTATGAAACACCTGCAGAAATTCGGATGCTTCGGGGCCTGGGGGCAGATGCAGTGGGAATGTCAACGGTTCCAGAAGTGATTGTGGCGCGGCAAATGGGAATGCGAGTTCTTGCCCTCTCCTGCATTACAAACTTAGGTGCAGGTATCGCCAATCACCCTCTGAATCATGAAGAAGTTCTAACGGTTGGCCAAACGATGCAGCAATCTTTTAGTCTGTTTTTAGGGACAGTTCTGGCAAAGATGGCAACCTAACTTTTCTTAGGTTGAATGACTCCCTTGGCCAGCGTGGGCATAATGCATAACCTTTCGCTTCGCAGACAGATGTCACGATGGGGACGAATCTTAGGCCTGGGTAGTTTGGTCTTAGGGGGTATGGGTGCTGATTACGCCCAAAGTTTGGCTGCGGAAAGGTTTTCCATTCCCTTCAGTGGTGTGCGTTTTAACCTGACGATTAAGGATTTAGAAGTCTATGCCCAATCGGGAAAACTCCAAGGGGAATTAGCCAGCTACGCCCAACGGGCCACTCCCGCACAAATGGCTGAGTTACGGCAAATTCTCCAGGCCCGGATCAATGTTCCTGCCTTTGCCGTCTCCCAATTTCTCTACTCTAAGCTGGGGGAAACAGTCCTGAAATCAGTAGGGGAAGATTTACGCAGTGGGGCGAATCAAAACGGGTTTTATGGGTTGCGCTCGGCCTTTATCTTAGCGGCTCAGGATCCGGAGGGGTTAAGCATTCTCAATATTCTTAGACTTGTGCCTGGCTGTTGTATCAACGTTAATTCTGAGCGTGTTTTGGCCCAGTTCCGTTTGTTTGGGCATTTGATGGAAACCACCACCACCGCTATGACTGGCCTGGAAGCTCGAGCAGCGGCGGAAATTAAAGCCATTGGCCCCATAGACTTTCAGAAACTCCCGGATTTGCGCCAAGTGGGCCCAGTGACCTGGCAAGAACAGACGATTACCGTCATGGATACCAAGCGACAACGACAGTTTCCAGTCACAGTTTTTCTCCCCGCTGTTTCCAGGCCGGCGCCGATGATGATCATTTCCCATGGCCTGGGGTCTGATCGCAATGACTTCCTAGAACTGGCCAAACATCTCGCATCCTATGGCCTGGCGGTGGCTCTCCCCGAACATCCCGGTAGTAACGCCCAGCAACGCCTCGCTTTTTTAACCGGCCTGGAAAAACAGTTTATCCGCCCTGAAGAATTTATCGAACGCCCCCGCGATATTACGGCTGTGCTGGATGAACTGACCCGCCTCAGCCAGACCGATCCGCGTTTCCAAGGCAAAATCAATCCCAACCAGGCCGGGGCAATTGGTCACTCCATTGGTGGGCAAACCGTATTGTCGTTGGCGGGGGCAAACCTAAACTGGGAGCAGATTAAACAGGACTGTCAGCAAGAGCTAGGAGCTTTGAGCATCGCAGTTCCTATCCAATGTAGTGCCATGGCCCTAAGGCCCGAAGCCATCAATCTCCGAGATGAGCGGATCAAAGGGGTCATTGCCCTAAACCCGATTCAACGCATTCTTCTCGGCCAGGCCAGTCTTCAGCAAATTGCGATTCCAGTGATGGTGGTAGCGGGCTCTGATGATGTGGTCACCCCTGCTGTTTTAGAACAAATTGAACCCTTTACTTGGCTCCAAACCCCAACCAAATACCTAACTGTCATCCAAAAGGGAACCCATAACTACAATCCTGGGATGGGTGGCCAAGGGGGTGGGGCAATTCCTCTACCCGCAGCCCTATTCGGCCCTGATCCAGCCCTAGCCCGGCGCTATCTGAATGCCCTCAGTGTTGCTTTTGCCGAAACTCACATTGCTAACCAGGCCCAGTTTCGTCCATTCCTAACCCCAACCTATGCCCAGGCCATCAGCCAACCCCAACTCCCACTGATCCTTGTCCAAGGACTCTAGCCGAAGGGAAAAATCTTTTTTGCAGATGATTTATAGTAAACATAATTGCTTCGCTGCGGAGTTAGTTTTCTATGCCGACCACCCAGGCCCTTGATGCCCAAGCCCTTTTTCAAGCTGCCTATGAAAATCGTTACACCTGGGATGAAAACTTTCCCGGATTTTCGGCTGATGTCACTCTTTGTCAAGGGGATATCAGTCATCATGGCCAGGTAACGGTGACAGCCAATTTTCAAGTTACGGTGACAGGTATTGAGTCTGAGGAGATTCAAAAAGAAATTCAACGCCCCCTCCAAGAAGTGGTCACCCACCGTAAGCGCAATAGCTTCCAGGCCAGCCACGGGAAAAATACCTTTACGGTTGGGGATACGGATGCCACAGGCTCTGTAGAAATTTTAGTCACTGGGGATGCGATGGGGTCTAACTATCGGGTTCGCAATAACCAAGTCGTCTATGTGAGTCGGGTCATGGGCGGAATGGCCTTTGCCATTGATCACCTTGCAGCCTTAGATACAGGCGAGGGCTACATCTCAACCCATTACAAAGCCATTTTCCGTCAGCCCCAAAGCAATCAAGTTTTGCAGGACGTGGAATTCCTCGATACCTACGAGAAAGTGGGTGGCTATTTCCTACTGTCCAAAAAAGTTGTTCATGTTTCAGAGCAAGGCCAGACAACCACTACTGAACTCACCCTCAGCAATTTGCAGCTGTTAGAAAGCTAAACCAAGGATTCTAGGCTGACCTAAACCTAGGAGAAAAGTTTACTCAACTGCTGAGTGATCGTCATTTCTGCCAAAGCTGAGACATGCAAACCTACCAGCCATAGTGGTTTTCGGGTTTTTCGTGTTTTATTCCTAAGCAAAATGACTAGATTGTCGTCACCCTTTAGACTATGACGATGATGCTTAAACTAGGCTTGGGCTAGAACTCTAATTTGAAGATGGAGCAGTGGTTTTCCCAAGAATATCTTGAGCGGAAAGACCCTCCCCGGCCTGGTTGCCCATATACCAGAGAGAGGCGGCGGCTTCGGCCCGCGTCACCGGTTTTTGGGGTTGCAGCAGCAGGGTTGCCCCAAAAATGCGGCGAATGTTAGATAAATCTCCATTTTGAAAATCAGCAGCGGTGGCACTTAAGGCTTCCGGGGTAATTCGATTGCTGTCTTTGAATCCCCAGGTTTGTTCGATTCGATCAATGGCAGTGGTGGTTAGGTTTCGCTGAACATCTAGGGGGACTTTCCACTGGAGAAGAGTTTCTCGGGTCAAGGGGGCACTGGGGCGGAAAAGGGGCGTGACACTGCCTGTTAAGGGACTGGGTAAATATCCAGCGGCGGCCAGGGCTTGAATGTAGGGAAAGTCCGGGTTGGTTTTCGGGACATCATTAAAGAGGGGTTTATCATTGGGACTGCCCAGGCGAATTTGGCGGGCGGGGCGATCTGCATAAAAGCGATTGTGGGCCGTGACTAACCAGCGCGCGTAGGTTCCCCGTGAAATTGGCTGGTTGGGGGCAAATTGTTGGGGATTTTGGGGACTGCCCGTGATGACTCCAAGTTCGGCTAAATTCTGGAGGGCGGGTTGCAAGGTAGCGGGGGCTTGGGCTAAGTCGGTAAAGGATTGGGGCGGGAGATCGGCTGGGCTGGGCTGGGGTGTGGGAGCGGGGATGGTAGGTGAATTAGTCGGATTGGGGGCAGGCTGTCCAGGGCCAAATTGAATCGTGAATTCTGTCCCGTTGTTAGTGGGGGAATTCAGGGTGAGCCGGAGTTGTTTAGTGTCTTTTTGGGCCTGGAGAATAACCTGAGTACCGACTGTTTGGGGTGGTTGCAGTTGCCAGCCCAGTTGGGCGAGTTGTTGCTGATAAAAGCCTTGAATGGCCAGCGGAGGTTGACTAGCTTGCCAGTGAGTTTCACTTTGTCCATTTTCGAGGGGAAGAGTTTTGATCAGGCTGGCCTGGGGAAACTGCAATTCGGAGGGAAGTGTGAGGGGGGCAGGACTGGCTTCATTCCAGGTTTGGGCATTGGGATCTGCGGAAAAAGCTTGTTCCCAGGCCTGGTTTCCGGCGCATCCGGCCAAACTAGTTAAGACCAAAATGGGGGTAATTTTCAGAAAAATCCATCGAGATAAAGGAAAAGACATCGGTGGTTACTACTCAGAATTTAGAATGGGAAATCCCTAGACCTAGGACAGTATGCCCAGACTTGCCTAACTTGGATCATTGGCCTGCTGATGAGATAGCCCATTTATTTTGCCATTTTGCGGATTAATCAGCGTTTGTTGGGGTCGGCCAATCTCCAGTCCGGCCTTTAACATTGTCCTCTGAACCCGCTGCCGTAACTCTCGCCCCACCGCCCACTGTTGTCCAGGTTTGGTCTTAATCCAGATGCGAATACTTAAGCCACTGTGGGTCAATTGTTCAATGCCCAAGACTTCCGGTGGTTCAAGAATTTTTTCATGCCAGGCCGGATCTGTGTACAGTTCAGTCGTGACCTGTTTGAGGCAATCTAGGGCCTGATGGGCAGGGGTTTGAGAGTCTATATCAATCGTAAAATCTACCCTTGACCAAGTTCGAGTCAGATTTTCGACAACCGAAATGGCGCTGTTGGGAATGGTAATCAATCGCCCCTCCCCATTCCGAAGTTGGGTAATCCGCAGATTCATGTTTTCCACGGCCCCACTCACATCACCAATCACGACCACATCACCAATGCCAAACTGATCTTCCCAGATAATAAATGCCCCGTTAATCAAATCTCGCACCAGGCTTTGGGCCCCCAGAGATAGAGCAAAGGCCAGGAGACCTCCGATCGCAATCACTGAACCTACCGGAATTCCCAAACTGCCGATCACCAGGCCCAGGGCAACCCCATAGACAATCGTGGTTTTTAAGTCCCCAAGTACAGTTAAGGTCGTCCCAATTCGCAAAGCACTGCGTTGAATATCTGTATCACCTTTGGGGTAGTTGTGCCAAATCTGTCCAAGGCGTTTAAGGGCCAGGTCTCCTAAGGAATTCACCAGGCCACTCACAAACCAAATCACCAGCCAAGAAATGGGCAAGCCAAGGAATCGCCAGGCAAAATAGCGCGTCCAGGGGAACAAGTTAAAGATATAAACCCCGCCAATCAGCCAGATCGCCACTTGCCCCCAGGTCAAAATAAACAGCCCTAGAGCGGTAATTTTAATCCGTTTATCCAACAAATATAGTTTTGGAGAACTGAGCTGCTGACTGAGCCAACGATTAATGGCATTTGAGCTTTGGGTCGGAACTTTTAAGGGGTTGGTTACTGAGCTAATGCTTTGATGATCTGGCTCTGGGGTTGACCCTGCTTGGACGAACTCGAATTGTTCTTTCAGATGTTTCAGTCGCCCTTTTAGATAACGTTTCAGCCAAAATAACCCCACACTCAGAGCCAGAAGAATCAGCAGGGCGTGAAAAGACTTTTGAAAATAATTGGTCAATGCCTGAGGAGAGCGATCATGGGCAGCTTGGCGCAGTGCTGTTTGAATCCGACCGCGCCAATCCTCGGCTAAGTCAGCAATCGGCATTCCATAAAAGAGCGAATCTGTGGCGGTAACGGTGAGAATTTTTTGGGGATTTTGGAGCTCGTTGGTGCGGACAGAAATAACGGTTTCTTTATTCAGCGTGGCGACTCCGACCAAGATTTTCTTCGGATCGAGGGTGGTAAAGATCAGGTTAGGGTTGGGAGTTCCGATTTCATTACTCGTCAGGACGCGCTGCAAACTAAATTCGATCAACTCGGCGCGTATTTCCACAGGCATTTGATCCCCTGGATTGTCCCGATCTAGGACGGTTGGTGCAGTCACAAAAAATAAAGGACTCCCATCTAACATGACCCGGGCGATTTCAATATCCCCACTGCGTATCACATTTGAGGGTGGATTATTGGTGTTGTTATTCCCCAGGCCTGGCATCGTAAACTGGCCCCAACTCGGTAGTTCCAGCCCCACAACCAGCAAAAAACTCAGGGTGAGAAGCAGAAGAAATTTCCCCCAGCCAGGAATCCCGAACCTAAGAAGAAGTCTCGTCTGATTCCAGTTTTTCCGATGTGTCTGAGTCATGGTTTGCTTTGGTTTGGGCTTCCAATTGTTCCAGGCGGCTGAGGAGTTTTTGATTTTGTTTCTTCAGGTCTGCCAGGTCATCTTGCACGGTTTTCAGGGCCTGGGTGTTGCCAATGGCTTTTTGAACTTTAGTCACCCCTTCATCCGCCACTCGCTTGACTCGGCCATCTAAACATTGTTCGGCCATGTGACGCAACAAACTCAGGGCCTGGGGGGAGCAATTCTCACTGTTCAATGGTTGCCAGAAGCCGCTCTCGGATGTCTGTCGGTAATTCCATGATGACAAAATTACTTTGAGGATACAGGTAATCTTCCCCAGACTCATCAATGACTCGTAAACAGCCCACCTCTAGAGCTTTGGGATCAGGTAGGACTCGGTAAATCTTCCAGGCCTCGATATCTGCATCTTCATCGGTTGCGATACAGATAGCAAATTGAATGGTTAATTCTGCTGTTTCCATGATTTTCACTCGAGGATACGCTTTACTTTCATTTTGCGTCGACCCACCCCGTGTGCCTCATACCAGTGTAGCTCGGCCTGGCGAATCGCACCGTTGGGAAATTGCACAAGTCCGATGCCTTTCAATTTGCGCCACCGCCGACCACCAAACTCATCTTTGAGTCTTCGCAGCTCCCGGATCGACAAATTAACGGCAATTATTTCAATGTCTGTCAGTTTGCCGATTAACTCAAAATCACTCCCCATGATCTCAGAGTAGAACGTCTAAGTGGTTTGCCCATTGGATTCGACTGGGGTATTCGGGTCTTCGGTTTGATTGGCTTTAGTTTGGGCTTCCAATTGTTCCAAGCGACTGAGGAGTTTTTGATTTTGTTTCTTCAGGTCTGCCAGGTCATCGTGCACGGTTTTCAGGGCCTGGGAGTTCCCGATGGCTTTTTGGACTTTAGCGACTCCTTCATCCGCCGCCCGCTTGACTCGACCATCTAAACATTGTTCAGCCATGTGACGCAACAAACCCAGGGCCTGGGAGCTATCCATTTGGCTGAGGGCAGAAATAACCGCCACTTGAGTTAAGAAAAAGCTTTCTGTACTGAGATGTTGTACCCGATTCAAAATCCGCTCTAGTAATTCCGGAGTTTGACTTTTACCGAGAGTTCCCAGAGTCCGAATCGCCGCTAAACGTAAGGGTTGGGGAATTCCTAATTGCGTATAGTCTAGGACTAAATCCACGGCTTCCGGTAATTCCTTCAAGGCTCCCAGGCCCCCAATGGCTCCAGCCCGGACGACTTCATTCCAACCGGAGCGTTCTTCTAAGGCAGTTTCAAGAATTTTAAAGACTTTCTTCGGTTTCGGTTTGTCTCCCGGTTTGGCTGCTGCAATCTCCCCAATTCCCCGCAAGGCCGCAGCTTCAACGAGATAACTGGCATCCCCGTGAATCGCCATGGCTTTGATCAGTTGATAGGCTTCCGTGGATTTGAATGAGGTAATCGCATCCACACAGGCCCGGCGCACTCTGGCTTCAGTATCCTGTAATCCAATGGCTAAGGCATGGAGGGCTTGATCCAGTTTGATCGTTCCCAGTTGTTTGGCAATTTCCACCCGCACGCCCCAAAACGGATCCATTTCTAATCCATGAGCTAAGGCAATCACCGCTTCCAGGCCCCCTTTCTTGGCTAAGGCTTTAGCGGCATTGATCCGACTGAGGGGTTCGGGATCGTGTTTGAGTTGGCTCTTGAGTTCGGGTAGGGGATACTCTAAGGTGACGGTTTTTAAGGTGTGGTTGCCAACATCAAAGCTGATAAATTGCGGTTTTTGTGGGAGTGGGATATAAAAACTTTGTTCCGGTTCATGGATGCGGACAGAAAGGGTTTGCGATGTCACTTCGCCGCTATCAGCTACAAAACCAAAACCCAAGGGAATATCTAAATCAAATAAGCCTCGCTCTAAAGGAGATGTACCTTCCTTGCTGGCCTGGGTTTGAGTAACCGTAATAACCGCTAACTTACTCTTAGAATCCCAACGATAGACAACTTTATAGTCTGGATGCCCACCCCGAAACACATATTGATCAAATAAGGGCATTAAATTCCGGCCGGTGGCTTTCTCGATGGCCCGCAATAGATCAATTGTTTCAACGGTTTTGTGAGCATTATCCTGGACAAAGGTATGGATGGCTTTCCAGAATAAATCCTCCCCCAACTCCGCCCGGATCATGTGATAGACACAGGCCCCTTTTTCATAGAGGTGACGGTCGTAGAGTTCAATCGCTTCTCGGTAAATGTGGGTGACGATGGGGCGGCGGTAGCGGGAACTGTCTTCATGGAGGTAGTTGCGAATTTCACCCAGGCGATAATAGGCGGCTTCATCGGCTCCGTACTCCTGCTCTGTCCACATGATTTCGGAATAGGAAGCCATCCCTTCTTTAATCCAAGCGTGAGACCAATGTTTGATCACCACTAAATCGCCAAACCACTGATGGGCCAGTTCGTGGGCAACTAAACTTTCACTGTTGCGGTTATCAAGAGCGGCCCGTTCATCCAATAAACAACGGTCAGTTAACAGGGTGGTTGAGGTGTTTTCCATGCCGCCAAAAATGAAGTCATCGACACAGACTTGGGCGTATTTGGGATAGGGGTAGTTGTAACCATATTTCTGACTGAAAAACTCAATCATTTGTGGTGTTTTACCCATGGTTCGTTGTCCGTCTGCTTCCCGGCCGGGGGTGACGTAATAGGTAACGGGTTTGCCCTGCCAACTGTCTTGGAGTTCCGTAAATTCCCCGACAGCCAATGTCATTAAATAGGTGGGATGGACTTGGGGTTGATACCAGTGATAAATCTTGTGGTCGCCGTGATCTTCTACGCCCCGTAATTCCCCGTTAGAAATGGCCATATAAGGTTGGGGGACTCGCACCCGAATCTCTGAAGTGGCCAGTTGGCCGGGGTAATCGAAACAGGGAAACCAAAACCGGGAGTCTTCATCTTCCCCTTGTGTCCAGGCCTGGATTGGTTTATGCGGGTAATGCTCATTGGGCAGAACAAAATAGAGGCCACGTTGGGGGTGGTCGAGATGATAGTCAATTTTGATCGTGATCGGTTGTCCGGGGGTGGGTGGGTGGGCCAGGGCAATGATTAGTTGTTCGCCATCGTAGCTATAGTTGACGGATTGGTCGTTAATCCAGACCCCTTTAATGTTTTGGTTGACAGCATCAAGGGTGAGTTGCTCCAGGCCTGGGACGATGGGGTTTAAGCGAATTTGGCAGGTTCCCCAACATTGCTGCTGCTGGAGGTCTAAATTCAGGTCTAGGAAAATGTGTTCGACCTGGCCTGGGCGATCCGGGTTGTAGTGAGGTTTTGCACCAGACAAGACAAATGAAGGCCGACTTTCCCCATCTAAAAACGACCGAAGCTCAACGGAACCAAGCATGATTCAAGCCAAATAGACAGCACTTTTTCAGGGTAGCGTGGATAGTTAGAATGTGAGCATCCTGGGCTATGGGACTCACGGGCTACGATGAAACTGTGGTTAACCTTTTTATCTGTCCTACCCGGTACGCTCCTAACTGTCTTAGTTGCTGTAACCGCTGCATTGAGGTTTTATGAGCCAGCAGATTTCTCACTCCAATTCACCCCCGAAGTCTTCAGAGAATGGAGCTTATGGGCCTTTGCCGCAACCCTCCTGGTGGCTGTGGTGGATCTTGGCCTTAAGTGGTTCAATGGAAACGTGGCTCGAAACCGAGAGGATCAAGCAAGAAACCGAGAAATTGAGAGAGAGCAACGCCAGGATAGACGAGATATTGCGCTCCTAACTTACTTGGCTGATCCCACCCCAGAAAATCAAGTAAAACTCCGGGCCATTTGCCAAGAAATTGAAAATTATCCTGGGTGATAGAAGATTAATTATATATATTGAAATAATATAATAGTAAATTGACTTAAAAATCTCATTACTTCTTAATTAAGATATATGCCTTAACAAATTCCGGGAGTTGATAGATATAATTCTGAAAATCCTGACGGGTTGGAAACACTCCAGTCAAAAAATCCAATTGATATAAATTAGGAATAAATGCCCCACCTGTATCAGCAATCACCCCTAACCGGAGCTTATGTCCCCCCCCGGCCTGATCTTCTAAAAGAATCACCCGTCCCAGGCCAATGTTATAGACATCTCCAGCAAAAGTAACTTCAGGTTCAATATCAATTTTATTGGTAATTTCACTGCCATACCCCTTAATCGCTTTAACCTCCCGAAAATACCAATAGCGTTTTTGATGGTAGGGGTCCAGGCCCTTAACAAAAGCAATATTATTATTCCGATCCACATTGAAATAACTGGCTGAACCATCGGGAAACTGAATTAAAATGGTTCCCTGCATTAACGCATCTTCAAAGGCAGACCGGGTTAAATAGGCAATCGGTTGCACACGTCCATACTCCTGCCCCCCAGGCTCATAAATACCGGCAATCACCTGCTGCTTTGTATATTGACGATAGAAATAGTCCTCATTAGCATTAGGGGGCAACGCATAAAGAGCCACGTTATAAGTCGCTGTGCGGGTACGAGAACCACGGTGGGTAAAAACCGCATATTTTGTGAGACGTAACTTTTCAGTTTGTTGGAGATTGCGAGGATTATAGGGCTTCCAGGCCATAACTCGGAAATTTTCATTAATAAATTGACTATCTAAGAGGCGAATCGGTTGCTTTTTGCTAATGTCCTCCGTCAAGGTTGCAATCATAAAATCGAGAGTATTTAAAACATCCGTTACTGTCACCCCTTGGGCCGCCAAAATTCCATCCCGCTGCACCACTGGATCTGAACTGCCATATTGGGCAAAATAGGTACGGGTATTTCGTAATACTCTCAATAACTTTGAAGGGGCTGTCCGAATCGGTAACTTGGGCAATGGCTGGGGATGAAAGAGGCGGCGACTATCAATTTGAAAGGTATTATGACTAAATTCATTGACAGCGGTATAAGTCGATTGGGCGGGTTTCAGTAGGGGAACAGCAGTGGGCAGAGTTGGCGTAGGGAGATTTTCGATGGGCGGTGGTTCGACAGGAGAAGGTGTTGAGGCCGCAGGAACAGTTTCACTCTGAGCTTGGGAATAAAGAACCATCACGAGGGAACCTACCCCCAGGCCCGCCACCCCGATTGCGCCACAACGTTTTAGCCAGTTTTTATTCACTAATTTACGACTCCCAGGCCCCTCATCTCGTTTTACGTTACCCCACCCCAAGCAAGCATCGCAAGAATAGGCTATTCTACCTAGGGGTCAAGTCTCCCCCAACCAAAGTGGCTTGATCGCGCTGTTTGTTGTTTAAACCAATGCGGGTAGTTAAAACTATTGCTGGCCTGGAGGCCTTTTTAGAAAACCTGGGGACAGCTTCCTGGCCCACATCGGCCACCGTCGGCTTTGTTCCTACGATGGGCGCGCTTCATGCCGGACATTTAGCCCTCATCCGCCAGGCCCGCCAAGACTGTGAAATTGTCATCGTCAGTATTTTTGTCAACCCCCTCCAATTTGGCCCCCAAGAAGATCTGGCCCGTTATCCCCAAACCTTGGCCCAAGACTGTGATCTCTGCCAAACTGCTGCGGTTGACCTCGTCTTTGCCCCCCACCGTGATGCGCTCTATCCCCAGGCCAACCTCACCCGTGTCATCCCGCCCCCGGAATTAACGGAAGCCCTTTGTGGTCGGAGTCGGCCGGGTCATTTTACTGGGGTGGCAACGGTGGTGTTGAAACTCTTGAATCTGGTTAAACCCCAGCGAGCCTATTTCGGTCAAAAAGATGCCCAACAGTTAGCCATCATCCGCCGCCTCGTCGCGGACTTAAATCTTCCTGTTAAAATCATCGCCATTCCAATTATCCGGGAGTCAGCCGGCCTGGCCTGGAGTTCTCGCAATCAGTACTTAACTGAGTTAGAACGGGAGCAAGCCACAGCCATTTCTCAGGCCTTACAGCAGGCTCAAACCCTCTTTCACCAAGGAATCCGTGATCGCGCCGCCCTGATTGCGACCGTCCAAAAACATCTGGCACAGGTTCCGACCCTGACCCTTGACTATATTGACCTCGTTGATCCCGATACAATGCAGCCCCTAGGGGAGATTAAAACCCAAGGATTGCTGGCCACCGCAGTCTATCTTGGCACCACCCGCCTGATTGATAACTGTCTTTTAGATGCCTGTCCGCCAATTTTGGCCATCGATGGGCCAGCTGGAGCCGGAAAATCCACCGTGACCCGTCAAGCTGCTGCTGCTTTGGGGCTTCTCTACTTGGATACAGGGGCCATGTACCGGGCTGCAACCTGGTGGCTGATGACCGCACAGGTAAACTTAGGGGATCCCATTGCCGTAGCCGATACCATTAGCCAATGTCGAATTGAATTTGTGCCCCAATCTCAACCGGGCCTGGCCCCAAAGGTATTCATCAACGGCCAAGACGTTTCCCAGGCCATCCGCGCCCCCGAAGTAACGGCCCATGTTTCCCAAGTCGCTGCCCAGCCTGCTGTGCGGAAAATTCTCGTCAAGCAACAACAACTCCTGGGCCAGAATGGTGGGGTGGCCGCTGAAGGGCGAGATATTGGTACCCATGTGTTTCCCCAGGCCGGCCTAAAAATCTTTTTGACAGCCTCTGTGGAAGAACGAGCCAAACGCCGCTGGCAAGAACTCCAGGCCCAAGGCAACCCTGACATTAGCCTGGCCCAACTCCAAGCCGACATTAGCCAACGGGACTATGCGGATCAACATCGTGCCTACGCTCCCTTTCGCCCCGCCCCTGATGCCATTGAAATTGTCACGGATCAGTTGAGTATTGAAGCCGTCACCGCCGAAATTATCAGGCTCTATCAAGTACGGTTTTCCCTTGCCTAAATTCTGGCTCTCTTGTGGTAAATTCGCGGGCTTGTTATGATCTAGCCATAGCTGGTATTCAGTAAATTTCTTTTAATGCGACTTGCGAACACTCTGACCCATTACTCTTTCACAATCCTAGTACCCGCTATCCTCCGATTGTGTGGATAAAAGCTCATCGTTCAAAGGTCGTTTACCAATGACTGCTGTAATGTATCTGGCTAAAGCTCCCCAATGGAGTACCCTAACCTTTACTTCAACCCTCTATTTGCAGCCCGTCCTCGACAAACTCCTGGCCCATGTCCCGGAAGCCTACCGTGAAGAAGTTCGTCTGGGACTCCAAGAAGCCCTCGTCAATGCAGCCAAACATGGCAATGAATTAAATCCGCAAAAAGTTGTCCTCGTGCGCTATTCAATTATTGATGAGCAGATTCATTGGGTGATCACCGATCAAGGGGCTGGCTTTGATCCCCCTTCCGCCTACCCAATCCTCATTGAAGACTTGCTCCCGGAAGAAACCTCTGAAGGTGGGCGGGGCTTATTTATCTTGTATGAAATTTTTGATGAAGTCTATTGGAATGCTCAAGGGACAGAACTGAGCCTCTCGAAGGACTGCCATCATTATCTTTCGACGCTCAATTCCTAGGCTCCGGCGATGTCACGGATTCAAAAACTACCCCTTAGCCAAGGGCAAGCTGAGGATAAAATCCCGGACGATTTGAATGGCCGCGAGATTAATTTCATGGCCCATGTTTAGCTCTTGATAGTTGACGGAAATTTGGGCTTGTTGGAGTTCCTGATAACTGGCCTGGGCAATGTTAACTGGCACAACTAGATCTGCTTGTCCGTGGATCATCAGGATCGGTGGGGCCGTGATCGGTAAAGCCAATTGAGGATGGAGATAACCACTCAAGACCACCAGGCCCGCCAAGGGTAATCCCAGGCCAAGTTCAAGGGTCATGGCTCCACCTTGGGAAAAACCAGCTAAAACTGTGCGCGATAAATCCAAGGGGGCCGTCGCTATCCAATCTTTTAAGGCAGTGCGACTGGTATCCAGGCCCGGTTTACTAGCAAAGTCCGTCAGGTCATACCACATATAGCCCCCCGGTATTTGCGGATGGGGGAAGGGAGCGTCCAAACAATAAATTTGCCAGCCAGCCAAACCGAGAATTGGGGCGAAAGAGAGTAAATCTTGGGCATTGGCCCCCCAGCCGTGGAGGAGAATCAACCAACCCTCGGGTGTTGTTAAGGGAGGCTCGGGATGGGCCTGGAACGATAATGTCATAGAGGAACAATAATGGAACCGGGAACAGCCACTCCAGAAGCAAGATTTAGTAGGCTAAGGTTTCTAGGGTTTGCCGCAGATAGGCCGCCACTTGGGTATCTAAGTCCGCCTCTTTGACAGCCCGCAAAGCCGACTCCTGTAGCCAGCGTTTGAAACCAGAACTCTGGGCAATGGCTCGCTTCAGAGAAGCCCAAACCGGGGATGAATCCGAGGCGGTGGGGGTAACGGTCAGTAATGGTTCAATCATAGGTTTTCCGAAGAGCCTCGCATAAAGTACCCCTATTCCCCTTAGCCTAGCCCAGAAATCCTCTTTACTCCGTATGGTAGGTTACGTTTTCTAAAGATTCCTGTCCTATGTGCATAAATTTCATTAACCTGTGTCTCGAAATTTCAGGCTTCCCCAGCTACTTTTACCCCTTGCAGTAGGCCATAGCGAATTAAGCCGGAACGAAAGCCCTGACTCATTAACCCTAAAGACAATGCCGCTTCCACCGTTGACCAGCCAGCCGTCAATAATCCCCACAAGGCCTGGGGCGAGGTGGTAGAGGTGATCACATCCTGCCAAAAGGGGGCTACGGCTAGAGACCAATCGGTGGTTTTGACCTGAATTAAGGGCAGGGATTCGACAATGGCTTTATAGTCCGGCAATGAAATCACATAGGGCAAACAATAGACCTGGTAAATCCGGCGGAGATGCTCCGTTTCTTTTTCCGTCAGGGGTGGGTAATCCGGTAAGGTCGGCCGATGACACCAAGTCGCTAGGAGTAATTTCCCCCCCGGCCGGAGGACGCGACAACATTCCCGGAGAAATTGGGTCTTGTCAGCCATATGTTCCCCGCTTTCCAACGACCAAACCAGATCAAAACTGTTATCTGTAAAAGGCATCTCTAGGGCATTGGCCACCTGAAAACTGACCCGATCCGCCAATCCCAACCGTTGAGCGCGTGATTGACCCCGGCCCGCTTGCACTGAACTGAGGGTAATGCCCGTCACATTGGCCCCAAATTTCCCGGCTAAGTAGATGGAACTGCCGCCAATCCCACAGCCCACATCTAAAATGTCTGCCCCTGTCTCAACCTCTCCCCAGTGCAAAAGTTCTTCAATTAGGTCAATTTGGGCCTGGAGCCGGGATTTGCGGGTTTCGCCAGTGGGGCCATAATAGCCGTGGTGCATATGTTCTCCCCAGATTTGCTCCCACAGGCCAGAGGATCGATCGTAAAAGGCGGAAATTTTCTGCTCCAGGGATAGGGCCATTGGCTTGATTGCTCCGAGATAACGGCATAATTTTAACTGACTGGCTGAATGGGCAGGGGAGGCAGGTGGATATTTTGCCCCAGAGGATCCTATTGCACGCTAATCTTCAATGGCCCCTTGGGTGGTGTTCCAAATGCTGACAATTCCCCGGACGATCTGCTTAGGTTTTTTGGCGGTGATTTCCATTGGCACGTTTTTGCTGGTGTTGCCGATTTCTACGAGTAGTGGGGCCTGGAATGATCCCATCGTAGCCCTGTTTACGGCAACCTCGGCGGTTTGTGTCACCGGCCATGTCGTGGTGGACACAGGGACGTATTTTTCGACTTGGGGACAGGTGGTGATTCTGGCGTTGATTCAAGTTGGGGGTCTGGGCTATATGACCGCCAACACCTTTTTAATTCTCCTGCTGGGGCGAAAGTTTAAGCTCAAGGAAAAAATGGCGATTCAACAGGCCTTGGATCGGCAAGGGATGCATGGGGGCCGCCAAATGATCCACTCGATAATCGCCACAACCTTGATCTTTGAGATTACAGGTATTTTTCTCTTGTTACTCAACTTCCACTCTCAATATGGCTGGGGGCATGGCCTGTGGCTGGCAATTTTCCATAGTATTAGTGCCTGGAATAATGCCGGGTTTAGTTTGTTTAGTGATAATTTGATCTCCTACCAGGCCTCCCTGGGGATTAATCTAATTATTCCCGCCCTCATTATCTTTGGGGGCATTGGCTACGAAGTGATTTTTGAAATTTACACCTGGTTTCGAGATCGCCTGGATCACAAGGCTGGCCTGTTAACCTTTAGCTTAAATTTTAAGATTGTTACCACCACCACCACTCGCCTCCTAATTTTTGGCACCATTGCCCTCTTCCTGATTGAAGTAAAAACATCACCAGAGTACTTTGATCTGAACTTTGGACAGCAAGTTCTCGTGGCCTGGTTTCAGTCCGTGACAGCCCGCACAGCCGGATTTAATACGGTGGATATTGGGGCGATGAGTAATACAGCCCTGTTTATGATCATTGCCTTGATGTTTATTGGCGGCAGTCCAGGGGGAACCGCAGGCGGGATTAAAACGACAACAGCCCGACTCCTGGCGGGAATTACCAAATCTACCTTGCAAGGAAAAGAAGAGGTATTACTCTATGAGCGGCAAGTTCCTCCCTCCCTCATCATGAAAGCAGTGGCCGTGACAGTCGGTTCAGCCGTAGTCGTCATCTTCGCAACTATCATTATTTCCATTGCTGATCGGGATGTTAACTTCATTAGAATCCTCTTTGAAGTTGTTTCTGCTTTTGCCACTGTGGGCCTATCTACGGGAATTACGGCCAGTTTGTCCCTGGTTTCTAAGGTAATTTTAGTGATCACCATGTATGTGGGTCGAGTTGGAATTCTTCTCTTGATGGCGGCAATTATTGGGGATCCCAAACCCACGACCGTGCATTATCCCGAAGAAAATCTGTTAGTGGGTTAGTCCTCTTGAGAACAGTTATTGGCTGGATTGAACGCTATTTCCTCCTGGTGGCGTTATCCCTCTCTCTCTTGGCCTTGGGGTATCCGGGACTGTTTACGGGCTTTATAACTTATATCCCTCAACTGTTGGGCCTGGTGATGTTTGGGATGGGGCTAACCTTGGAATTTAAAGATTTTCAAGGCATTTGGCAGAAAAAGTCCTTGGTGGGGATTGGTGTGTTTCTGCAATTTTTGATTATGCCGACTTTGGGCTGGGGATTAGCGACACTTTTCCAATTACCGCGGGATGAGTTTGTCGGGCTGGTCATCGTTGGGGCTTGTCCAGGGGGAACAGCATCTAATGTGATCACCTATTTGGCCCGGGCAAATGTGCCTCTCTCAGTCGTCTTAACCCTAACAACCACGCTGCTCGCGCCTCTCCTCACACCCCTATTAATTTATACTCTAGCCCGCACCAAAATTGATCTAGCCTTGGGGCCGTTGATGGGGTCTGTATTTTGGATTGTGTTGTTTCCCTTACTAGATGGCTTGCTCCTCAGACGACTTTTGCGGCGGCGTTTACAGCCAATCTTGGATATTTTTCCGGCAATTTCTATCCTTTTGATTGCCCTCATTATTGCTACGGTTGTGGGGCAGAACCAGGTCCAAATTTTACAACTACCTTTGCTGGTGATTTTGGCGGTGATTTTGCACAATGGCCTGGGTTTATTACTGGGGTACTGGGGGGCGCGCCTATTTCAGATGCCCGAAGCCGATTGTCGTACCGTTGCGATTGAAGTGGGAATGCAAAACTCTGGCCTGGGGGTTGCCCTAGCGACGCAATTTGTCAATGCTACAGCTGCCCTACCCGCGGCCATTTTTAGTCTTTGGCATAATATTTCTGGCATTACCTTGGCTAACTACTGGGCCGGTCAACAGGATCGGCATCTGCAGTCTCAGGATGGGGACTAAAGGGGTTTAAGAAATAGAAGCGGCAAACCCTAGAGTGACAATTCATAACCAAAGTCATAACCAAAGGCGGCCGCCCAGAAACCTATTCCTCTCCCCAACTGTCATAGATTGAAAGCACGATAACACTATTCAATTTTGCCGATCCGATATGATGTCCCACCCATTTCGTTTAGCTATCACTGGCCTGGTTTCTACGGTTCTGTCTTGGGTTCCCTTGGCTGCCTTGGCCCAGGCCCCGAGTGATTCTCCCTCTTGGCTAGATCAACCCTTAACCAACTGGAATCGGCCAACCTCAGATTTTCCCCAGTTGCCGCAACCCCTGCCTCCCATTAATATCGCCCAATGCGTTAGTCAGATTCGCCAACCCAGTCTTGATGTGGAGCGGGCCGTAGTTGCCAAAGGCTGGAAATTGTTTGGCCCCTTGCAAACCTATGACACCACCCAGTTATTTTTAGCCACCTCTGGTTTTGATGGGATGTGCCGGCCAATGGGCTTCCAGGCCTTTGTCTATGTGGAGGGCCGTTACGCGGGGACGCTCTCACCTGTACTAATGGACTCCCGTAGTGATGGGGTTCTTTATGCACCTTATCTGAGCAGTGGTACCGAAATTAACGTTCAGTTTGCCCGTTATCGCAGCACAGACCCGCTTTGTTGTCCCTTTGGGAAAAGCTTTGTCACGTTCAGGATTCGTCCTGATGAAGTTCCCGACTTAATTGCTACTACTGTTACAACAACTGAAAACAATGAGAATAATGCCACTTCAGTTTCTACCTCCAGTCAGTCTATGGAGTTAGCTGGCCCCAAATGGTATCTCCAGGCCATTGGTAACCAAATGATTCCACCAGGCCAAGTCAAAGCTAATCCCCCCTATGTGGAGTTTAATACGACTGAAAAACGCTATTTCGGCTCTGGAGGTTGCAACCGATTTACGGGGGGCTTTAGCGAAACCGGTAATTCTTTGCAGATGGGGCCCGCTGCCAGTACAAAAATGGCCTGTTTACAGGGTAATGTCCAAGAGATTGAATCTCAATTCTTCCAGGCTATGGGGAAGGTAACCCGCTATGAAATCCAAGGCAACACCTTGCGACTCTATGCCCAAAACCAACTGGCACTGGTGTTTCAATCTCGGTAATTAAGTTTCACTAGCCTTTGATCAGGATGCCCCTTAATTCCCGCAGACATTGGGGCTGTAGCTTCAGGTTTCCTTAAGAGCCAAGGGGAGCTGAATATGTTAAAACCATAGTAATTCGTTGTCTCGATGTCCGGGAGAGTAGGCTATGGGTTTAGCTCGTTTATCACAGGGATTAATCGTTGCCAGTCTGATAGGAGTTGGGGCTTTTGGGGCGGCTCCCATGTCTCCAGCCTGGGCCTGTGGCTACCACACCACCCATTCCACTGCTAATGGGTCATTTCAAGTCCCCAATGCTCCCTGGCCAAATGTTTTAGCCCTGGGTGGTGGTTTGTTCGTCGTTGGCACGGTTGCGGCTGTTTTATATCAGAAACATCAAAAATCCCAGGCCAACCCCTCCCCAATCCCGGCCCCCAGCGACATTCTTGAAACTGAAATTCCTGCCCAGGCCAAAACCCTGGTTTAGGGGATGGTTTCTGGGAAAATTTGCACTATCAGCCAGGGAAACCTTAAACGAACGATGATTCTCTGGCTATGTTTTTGGGCTGGATATCCCTAGAAATTTGCTGGGACAAAACTACGCCAGTCACTGCCAATCCGAATCGTAATATCTGAACCAAAGCTCCCCGTTGCATCTACTTCCACTAGCTCTTTAGCAACACGACCCAAGCCCAAGTCAATCAGCATGGCCACGGCAGCTTCCCTGTCCCCCTGCTGGGCAATAACTTGTGTTTTTGCGACCGGATGTGACCATTCAGAATCCATATAGACATTTCGGTAATTTTGGGCCATTAAAAAGTCAACAATGACTTGCCCGGCCTGGTCACTATCGGTAGCATTTTGGATGGCAATTTTTAAGCCTTTGGGGTCAACGGTCTCTGTCCCACTCCAGCTCGCATCTTTTTCAAAAAAGTGGCGCGCTACCAGGCGATCAATAGCCTCATAATTGGGCAACCAATAACTAGCATCGTAGCCATCGCCACTGAACTGACCGGGCAACAGCAGCATATTGATATTTTTGGAGGACGTGCCCAGGCCAAACTGCAATATGGCCATCATCTCGCCAAAACTCAGATCAGTATCCATATATTGCTGCATGACTTGATAGAGCTGGGGTAACTTGGCCAGCATCAAGGGATTAGAAATTTTTTTCTGTAATGCCTTTAGTAATATCTGTTGCCGCTGGGCCCGGCCAATATCCCCCAGGCCATCATGGCGGAACCGGACAAATCCCTCAGCTTGATCTCCATTTAAGGTTTGGAGGCCAGGCTGGAGGTCAATAAACAGTTTTTGAGTGTTATCGGTATATTGCATCCGCACAGGAACATTCACTTCCACTCCACCAATTAAATCCACTAGCTCCCGAAACGCCTGGGTACTGATGCGGATATAGCGATCCACGGGCACATAATTTAGGGTGTGGCTAACCACCTGCGTCGCTAGGGGCGCACCCCCAAAGGCATTGGCGGCGTTGATTTTTTGCATTCCATAACCGGGAATTTCGACCCGACTATCCCGCGGAATGGTTAAGACCGTAACTGAATTATGATCAGGATTAAGCCGAGCTAAAAGCATTGTGTCACTGCGACCATTCAAAGAGTCATGGTCATAACCTTGGGCATTAGGTTCTAAATCCACACCCATAATCAGGACGTTGATCGGGCGAGCGAGGCCGTATTGAAACCCACGCCCAAATAATTGACCCCAACCCCCAGAAAGTTCCCCGTTACTCTGGCGTGAGGGTGTCATCAACGAAAGCGACATCCCCAGGCCCAAGGAGACTGCTGATACGGTTGCAAAGGCCACACCCCACCCTAACCAAGACCAAGGAGAACGATTTTTGCGGGGGACTGCCATGGCCTGGGCGGTGCGAGGAGAACGAGATGAGCGGGAAGCACGTTGTTTTGATGAAATTGCCAAGGTTCTATACCTCATTTACCAGAGAGTCTTGGGAAATCGTGGGGGGCGTTAGGGGAGTGTTTCGACATAAAACCTGAACTGGGGTGACATTGGACTTGATGATTGGGGGCATGGGGGTAAATGTTCTGGAAAAACCGAAGCAGAATTGGCAGTTGGATAATTGACTGGAATGGTTGAGAAATGAGCTTCTGAGGTGGAAAGGATCGGCAATGAGTTTATATACCTAATCTAATATCTTAGGAGATTAACATTTCTCTGGGGTGCTGTGACCAAGGTAGAGGGATCGAAATGCCAAAGTTAAGTCGGCCAGAAACCAGATTAAATCGGCAATAGATGCTGGTTAAGGACATTTGTCACCCCCGGATAACGTATACGTTGTTCTCTTCATACCGCTGCTCCAGCCTATCTAATGCTATACACTGAGTTCGTACTGTGCGTGGGAATTAATCAGTTCTATGCAGGCTGTGATTATTGCGGGTGGTAAAGGGACGCGCATGGCCCCCCTGACCCAAACCACTCCCAAGCCAATGTTGCCCTTATTAGATCGTCCCTTTTTGGCCTGGATGGTGGAGCGCTGTCGGGCTGTGGGGATTAGAGATATTTTGATTAATGTTCATTACCACGCCCATCAGATTGAAGATTATTTTGGGGATGGCAGGGCTTGGGGTGTGCAAATTCGCTATCTGCGCGAGGAAATTCCCCTCGATACGGCCGGGGCGATGAAGCTAGCAGAGCCTTATTTTACGGGAGACTCGTTGTTAGTCTTTAATGCCGATATTTTGACGGATTTGGATCTGCAACAACTGATTGACTGTCACCAGACGGCCCAAGCTCAAGCCACCTTAGCTTTAACCCGTGTCAGTAATCCCACCGCCTTTGGCCTGGTTGAGCTAGCCGAAACTCAAGGGGGGGTTAATCAAGTAGTTGCTTTCCGGGAAAAACCCACTCCCGAGCAGGCGGCTGAATTGGGCATTGACACCATTAATGCTGGAACCTATGTCCTCGAGCCAGGGATTTTTGCCCAATACGATCATGGCCAGCCCTTAAGTTTTGAGCGCACAGTTTTCCCCCAACTCCTGGCCCAGTCAGAGAGAATGGCAGCTTTGATTTGGGAGGGCTATTGGCAGGACTTAGGCACACCCCAGAAATACTACCAGGCCCATTTGGACAGCTTGGCGGGAATTATGCCCTATCCAATTGCCGAGTACGCCAGAGAAATTGCACCACAGGTTTGGGCGGCTCCAACGGCAGAGGTTCATGCCCAGGCCATCCTTAAGGGGCCTAGCTATATTGGCGAGAAGGTGAAGATTGGGGCCAATGCGATTGTGCCAGAGGGAACAGTGATTGGGCAGGCTTCTTTGGTGGATCGGCCATTAGAACCGGGCATTTATCCAGCCGGGACATTAGCTATCTGAACATGCTTACTCCCCTCCAGCGATTAGCCGGACTGTTGACTGGAGCAACTCTGACTGCGGTTGGGATGATTTTTGTTTGGTCTGGCCTGCCCCACACCGAGTTAGTCACCTGTCAGCAAAATCAAGTGAGGCGGATTGATTGCCAGAAAGAACATAAAGTTTTGTGGTGGCTGGTGCTGAAGAGTGTGCCCCTGGATAATATCCAGTCGGTCAGCCTGGGCCTGGGGGAAAATACCGAAAGTGATCCGGTCTATCGTCTCGACTTCCGCAATCATCAAGACACCTTAGAGTTTGGCCATTCGTTATCCGAGAATCAGGTCAAGGCAGAGTTGATGCAAGCTAAAACATTTATGACTAGCCCATCTGCTGCCTTGTTAAAGTTATCGCGATTTCACCAGGCCTGGGGGTTTGTCATCTTGGGTTTACCGATTGCAGCCTTGGGCTTAGGTGTGATTCGCCACCAATTTATCGGGCTTTCTCCCATGACGAAAATAGAGCAGCCTAGCTAATTTTAGGCGAAAATATAAACATCCTCACTGAATGAATTGTTTTGAGTATCTACGAATCAGCCACCCAGGCCATTGCCAAAGAATTATTTGCCGCCACCCAAGAAAATAAGAATTTCTTCAGCCAACTCCGGGATCAGGCCCGCCTTGATGACAAACTCCTGGGTTGGACGATGGAACATCCGGGGTTGCGGGTGCAGTTGTTTCGGCTGATTGATTGTTTACCTTCGCTTCATAGCAAAACCGAAATTGCCCGCCATCTTCAGGAATACCTCAGTGATCCGAGTGTGGAGTTACCCGGGGGTCTGAAAAGCTTACTCAATTTTGCCCAGGCCGACTCAGTTCCCGGACAATTAGCCGCAACCACTTTTACTACCGCAGTCCAGGCCCTGGCCCATAAATATATCTCTGGCGAAACCACCCCCCAAGTTCTAAAGACCATTGACCGGCTGAAAAAAGCGGGGATGGCCTTTACGATTGATATTCTCGGTGAGGCCGTCATTACCGAAACAGAAAGCCAAGCCTATCTCCAAAAATATCTGGATTTAATTCAAACCCTCAGCCCTGGCAGTGCCAATCCGGTTGCAAATAAGCCGCAAGTTTCGGTGAAGTTAACTGCCTTTTATTCCCAGTTTGACCCGTTGGATGAAGTCGGCAGTGCCAAAAAAGTGGGTGAGCAGATTCGTTTGTTACTGCGCCAGGCCTGGGAGTATGGGGTGGCCATTCATTTTGATATGGAGCAATACCGCTACAAAGCCAGCACCCTCAAGATTTTACAAGACCTGTTATTAGAGCCAGAATTTCGGGAACGGACGGATATTGGGATGACGCTCCAGGCCTATCTGCGGGACTCCTATCAAGATGCCCAAGATGTAATTGCCTGGCTGCAAAAACGCAATTATCCCCTCACCGTTCGCCTCGTCAAAGGAGCCTATTGGGATCAAGAAACGATCCAAGCGGTACAGAAAGATTGGCCCCTAAGGGTTTACAGCCACAAAACCGACACCGATGTGAATTACGAGCGAATCACGCAACTTTTGTTAGAAAATCACGCTGTCGTCAAAACCGCCATTGGTAGCCATAACGTCCGTTCCCAAGCCAAAGCCATCGCCATTGCCCGCGCTTTGAATGTCCCTAGTGATGCCTTTGAATGCCAAGTTTTGTATGGGATGGCCGATAAACTGGCAAAAGCTTTGGTTGGCCTGGGTCAACGGGTGCGGGTGTATTGTCCCTATGGCGATTTAATTCCGGGGATGGCCTACTTGATTCGCCGCCTCTTGGAAAATACCGCCAATAGTTCGTTCCTGCGCCAAAGTTTGGGGGATGTGGATGTGGCCGCCCTGATTGCCCCGCCGATCAAGAGTGATGATTTTGACCTGTTTGATGTCCATACCACGGCCGGGAAAGAATCGAATTTTGCCAATGCCCCGGATAGCGACTATGCCCAGGCCCCGGCCCGAATTGCGATTCAAACTGCTTTCAAAACCGTGCGGGCCAATCTCGGCAAAACCTATCTGCCAATTATCAACGGTGAACCCGTCAACACGCTCCAGTTCGATAACTCGGTCAATCCCTGCAATCCCAGTGAAGTTATTGGGCAAGTTGGGCAAGCCACGGTAGACCAGGCCGAGCAAGCGATCCAAGCCGCCCAAGCCGCCTTTCCGGGATGGAAAAATACCCCCGCCACCGAACGGGCTAATATTCTTCGCCGTGCCGCTGACTTGATGGAGCAAAAACGCCCAGAACTCGTGGCCTGGATGGTCTTGGAAGTGGGAAAAGTTGTCCAAGAAGCCGACCCCGAAGTCTCGGAAGCCATTGATTTTTGCCGCTACTATGCCGATGAGATGGAACGCTTAGACCAGGGCTATACCCGTAATTTCCCTGGCGAGACGAATCATTATTTCTATCAACCGCGGGGCCTGGCGGTGGTGATTTCCCCTTGGAACTTCCCCTTTGCGATTCCCACCGGGATGACCGTGGCTGCCCTGGTTGCCGGAAATTGCACGATCCTCAAACCCGCGGCCCCCTCGGCTGTGATTGCTGCCAAGCTGGCTGAAATTCTCCAAGAAGCCGGAATGCCACCGGGAGTGTTTCAGTATTTACCGGGGCCTGGGTCGCAAGTCGGAAGTTATTTAACCAATCATCCGGCCGTGCATCTGATTGCCTTTACCGGGTCTCAGTCCGTGGGCTGTCGGATCATTGAAGAAGCTGCCAAACTTCAACCAGGCCAGAAACACATCAAACGGGTGATCGCCGAAATGGGGGGCAAAAACGCCATCATCATTGACGAAAGTGCCGATTTAGACCAGGCCGTGGCGGGAGTAGTGCATTCAGCCTTTGGCTACAGTGGGCAAAAATGCTCGGCCTGCTCGCGGGTGATTGTTTTAGAACCGATTTATGACACCTTTGTTGAACGCCTCATTGAAGCCACGAAATCGATCAATGTCGGTGTTACCGAAGACCCAAGTTCCGGCATGGGGCCTGTGGTGAGTGAATCGGCCCAAACCCAAATCCAGGCCTACATTGCCAAAGGTCAACAGGAATGCACTCTCGCCTTGGAAATGCCTTTTCCCCGGCCTGGGTATTTTATTGGCCCGGTGATTTTTACCGATGTTTCCCCCAACGCTACCATTGCCCAAGAGGAAATTTTTGGCCCAGTTCTCGCTGTTATCAAAGCAGAAACCTTCCAAAACGCCCTAGAAATTGCCAACGGAACTAATTATGCTCTGACTGGCGGACTCTATTCCCGGACTCCTAGCCACATCACCCAGGCTCAAGGCCAGTTTGAAGTCGGAAATCTCTATATCAATCGCGGAATTACGGGCGCAATTGTGGATCGGCAACCCTTTGGTGGGTTTAAGTTATCGGGAATTGGCTCCAAAGCTGGCGGTCAGGATTATTTGTTACAGTTCCTAGAACCACGGGTTGTGACGGAAAATGTCCAACGTCAAGGCTTTGCTCCGATTGCAGGTGTGGATAACTAAGTCTCTTTTTGCTCGAGGTCTAAATCATGACTGAAAAGCTAATTATCAAAAACTTTGCTGGCATTAAAGAGCTGGAAATTGAAGTCAAGAAAATCAACATTCTCATTGGCCCAGAAACCAGTGGGAAAAGCATTTGTGCTAAGTTGCTTTTCTATTTCAAGAACTTTATCTGGGAAATCTTATCGGCAGTAGAAAAAGGACAAGAAGAAAGTCGATTAAACTCTGACTACTCTCAAAAATTTGTAGAATACTTTCCATCTGATTCATGGGGAAAGGGTGATTTTCATATTAGATATGAAATTTTTGATATGTATATCGAAATCAAAAGAAATTCAGATAATCAAAGTAGCCTTTTTCTAGGCTATTCGGGTTTCTTTAAGACGAAGATTAATGAATTATTTACTTCACGTAAAATGTTAAATGATCAGATTATTGATCAGACTAACAAATATGAACCTAATAGATTATTAGAACTTTGGGAGATATTGCGTGATGTTTTTATAGAAAATTTACGTAATATTAAAATTCCAGAAGTAGGGTACAAACAACTATTTATCCCCGCTGGACGCTCATTTTTTGTTAATCTACAAAACAAAATTTTTTCGGTTACTTCTAATAGTAATGTTCTTGATCCTTTTTTAAGAATGTTTGGCTTAATTTATGAAGGAATTAAAAATTCTCCACACCATTTAAACCACAATCATGAGGAAATAATAAATTCTGATATTCAATCTGAAATTAGACAGGTTATTAAAAACTCCTTGCGTGCTAAACACATTCGCCGTGAAAGTGAAGATTATCTTGTTTCTAGTGATGGGAGACAGGTTCGTGTAGCTAACTCTTCATCTGGACAGCAGGAGCTTCTCCCCTTAACAATTATCCTAGAAGCACTACCATTTTTAGCTTATTCGTCACTTGGTTATGCAGTTTATGTTGAAGAACCAGAAGCACATCTCTTTCCAAACACTCAAAGAAATATTGTCGAGTTGATTACTGCGGTCTTTAATAGTCAATCAGATAAGTTACAATTTTTTATTACAACTCATAGCCCTTATGTCCTGACTGCGATTAATAACCTTCTCCAGGCCGGGCAACTCTATGAAACCGCTGATGAGGACACCCAAAAGAAACTAGAAGAGATTCTCCCAAAATATAAGTCACTCCATACGGCTGATGTGGCTGCCTATTCTTTATCTGAGGGTCGTTGTCAAAATATTATTAATCCTGAAACAGGCCTGATTGATGCCCAAATCATTGACTCGGTTTCTGAAGAGTTAATAGTCCAATTCGATAGTCTTCTTGATTTTGTTGAGCCAATTAATGAATAAATTGATTAACAGTCACCCTGAGTGTGTTACTAAGACAAAAGAAAAAATAATTGTATGTTCAGAAAAGAATCGAAAAATAGCCTTTAAAAACTCTCCAGGATATTGGGTTTATAAAATTAGAATTGATGATTGTGTCATTAAAGAGGGTAAAAAATGCGATTTTGGTTTGATTCCTTGTGACAATGTAGAGATTTATGTCGAACTCAAAGGTAATAAGCTATCAGAAGCTATTGAACAACTTGAAATTACAATACCTCAACTTACCAGTCATCCAAAAGCAATAAAAAAATTTTGTTTTGTTGTTTGTTCAAAAGTTGATGTTATTGAGACAAAAATACAAATTTGCAAGAGTCAGTTTATTAGAAACTTCAATGCCAGACTTAATATTAAATGTGTTCAAGATGAATTCAATTTAATTAATTGCTGTTAACTAATCTCACTCTCTTAAATCATAGGTAAATCTAACTCTAAGAAATAAATATAGAAATATAGCGAGCTTGAAATATTTCTGATCAAGCCCAATTTAACTCTCAATGGATGGCGATTTGTGTCACGCTATGAAAGGTAGTTCATCAGAACATTATGCAAGCATTATCAATTCCCACCTGGGTGATTCATATTTCGAGCGTTTTGGAGTGGATGGCAGCGATTGTTTTAATTTGGCGATTTGGGGAACTACATCCACAGCAGGGTTGGAAGTGGTTAGCTTTGGCCATGCTCCCGGCCTTAATCAGTGCGATGTGTGCTTGTACTTGGCATTACTACGACAACGATGTTCAGCTTGACTGGCTTGTCACAGTCCAGGCCGGTTTGACCTTATTTGGGAATACGACCCTTTGTCTAGCGGCGGGGTGGATATACTATCGCTACCAGGCCAAGTTACCCTAATCACCTGCTTCTTTTGATTGATAAATTCCCTTAACTAATCAACGTCAGTTGTGATCCGGCCGTGGTTTTAGTGACAGCGATCCGGGTTTGAAACGCAGCTTGGAGTTGGGGCATATGGGTAATGGCTAAGATGCAGGCAAAATCTGGGGCAATACTATTCAAGGCGGCAATTAACCGTTCACACCCCTCCTGATCTTGCGTCCCAAACCCTTCATCAATAATCAACAGTTGCAGTTCACTCCCACTTTGACGAGCTAACAAACGTGAAAGGGCTAACCGGATCGCAAAATTAACCCGAAAAGCTTCCCCACCAGAATAGGTTTCATAGGGACGAGTGCCTTGGGTATCAGCAATCAAAATATCTAGAGTATCAATCAGCTTATTGGGTTCTTTACGGAAGGCTGCACCAACGGATTTAGTGCCTCGGCCCGCTTTTTGGGTGACAAACTGGACGTGGAGTTGACTGCCCGTTAACCGCCCAAGAAGATGATTTGCTTCGGCTTCTAGTTGGGGTAAAAGATTTTCAATCATCAGGGCCGGAATGCCATTTTGACCAAAAGCCTGGGCGAGTTCTTGATAAATTTGTAGTTGGGACTGGGCGTGGGCCTGTTGCTGTTGGAGTTGGCCCAGTTGGGTTTGGAGTTGGTTGTGCTGCTGTTGTTGTTGGCTGAGACGACCGAGGTGGGCCAGATGGGTTTCGAGATTAGTTTGGGCTTGGTTCATCTCCTCGGCAAGTTGCTTAAGGCGATTGGGGGTATCTTGGCTGTGATGGAGTTGGGCGTGTAGGTGTGTGATTTGAGTTCCGATCTCTGCAATTTGCTCTTTAATCTTGTCTATGGCGATGGTCAAGTCTTGGATGGTTTGTTGAAGTTGGGGAACCCTGGCCTGGGCCTGGGTCAGTTCTTGCCATTGAAGTAAATAGGGCTGATAGTCCCGCAACTGGGCCTGGAGTTGATGGTGAACAGTGGGGTCATAGTCAAGCGCGTCCAGTTGGGCCTGGATGGTTTGCAATTCTTGAGCTAAGTCGGAGTCGGTGGTGAGGGTCTTAAGTTCCGTTTGGAGGTGATTTTGCTGCGTGATCAGGGCCGGGAGTTGTTGTTCTAGATGATGGAGTTGGCGGCGGGCCTGGTTCAGTTCGGCTTGTTTAGCTTCGGCCCAACGCCACCGTTCGACTTCGCCTCGGGCCAGGGCATGAGTTTTTTCGTCATAGTTGAGGGCGGCCAACTGGGTAGTCAGGGTTTGCCATTCCGGGGCCTGATTTTGGGCCTGTTGCTGCTGCTGGAGTTGGGATTCAAGGGTTTGAATTTCGTTAAAGATGCGATGCAACTGTGCTTCCAAGCTCGTCGTATTCCCTAATTGGGCTTCCAGGCGGCCCCGCTGCTCTAGGACTTGATGGAGTTGGCTCAGTTCTTGATCAACCTCTCGATATTCCCGGCGCAGAACTTGAATTTCCCGCTCGGACACTGCTAACTGTTCCCGAATCACCCAAATTTGATCCAGCAGATCTTGTTGAGACTGTTCATGGCGTTGTTTGACCAAGGCCCAGTGCAATTCATCCAATGGCCGATCACAGAGGGGACAGCAGGCATCTGGAACCGTTAACAGTTGCATTTTTTGCTCCAATTGCCCCAGTTGAGTTTCGAGATCCCGTTGCCGATCTTGGAGTTGTTCCATAAAGCGGCGGCGTTCCAGGCCCTTGTCTTGGAGATGTTGTAGATACACCCGTTGCTTTTGGAGATGGGAGATTTTGCTGGTGACTTCTAAAACCGCTTGTTGAAGTTGGGGCTGGCCGGCCTGTTGTTGCTGGAGTTGGCGGGCATTGCTGCGTAGTTCATCCATGCGGGCGACAAGGCGAGAGTGGGCGCGTTCTTGTTCCAGTTCCAGTTGGCGTTGGAGTTGCAGGAGGGGAAAGGCTTGATTTTGGAGATCGTCAAGATAGTGCAGCTTGGCCTTGCTGGTGTGGAGGTTTTGGAGTGCGGCTTCGATTTCAGTTTCTTTACTGATAACTTTTAAACAATCAGCCTGTTGCTGTTCTAGGCGGGTGAGTTGAGATTGGCAGGTTTGTAATTGTTGATGCAGGGTTAGGCTGGCCTGGTCGAGGGCTTGTTGCAAGTTTTGGCGGCGAGTTTCCAGGCCCCGATAAACCGTTGCTTTTTCTGCTAACTGGCGATCCTGGGTTTGCAGGTGTTGCCAATACCCATAACCGGCCTGGATTTGAGCTTGGGTCTGGAGGAGGGGGTGCAGTTTTTGGAGTTGGGCCTGGGCTGTGGTGCAACTTTGTGATTGGCGGGTGAGTTCTGCTTGGAGATGAGTCTGTTGCTGGTTGGCCCAAGTCAGTTGTTGCTGCCAGAGTTGTCGGCTTTGGGACAGTTCGGTTAGTTTTTGTTGCTCGGCCTGGAGGTGTTCAAGCTGTTGTCGCAAGGCGCGAATTTTTTGCTCTAGGCTGACTTTTTCGCAGGCTAAATCTTCCAGGCCCGTGAGTTGGGCTTCAATTTGGCTCAGGTTTTGCCCTAATAGTCCAAGTTGACCTTTATATTGACGGGCAGAATCACGGGCGGCCTCGGCTAGAGTTTCATAGTGATCCAGTTTGAGTAAATCGGCTAGGAGTTGTTTACGTTCGGCCGGCCGTTTGAGCATAAATTCATCGGCGCGCCCTTGACGTAAATAGGCCGAATTGATGAAGGTTTCATAGTCCAAATGAATCTGTTGGCAAATTCGCGCTTGGGTTTGGCGTAAACTGCGGCCAGTTAAACTCCGAAATCCTGATGGGTCGCCTAGGTTGGCAGTGGCCTCAATCCGGGCCTGGAACTCCAAATAGGTGGCCTGGTTTCGGCGGCGGGTGCGGATAATTCGATAACATTGCCCCTGAATTTCTAAAACAAAATCAACTTGGGCTTCTGTTTGACCGCTGTGGATCAGATCATCTTCATTAATGGCCCGACTTTGGCCCCAAACCGCCCAGGCCATGGCTTCTAATAGGGATGATTTTCCAGCACCATTGGGGCCACAAATACAAGCCAACTGTAAGCCGCTAAAGTCCAAACTGGCCTGGTGATAGCTGAGAAAGTTTTGTAAGGTTAGACGCAGGGGGATCATCGCATTATTAAGCAAAAATCCACAATTAAGCTCAGTATAGAATATTCTCTGTAGTTTTATACGTTCAGGAGGGTTGCTTGGCCTGGGCGGCGATTCTGTCTGCTAATAACCATAAAAACTTCGAGTTGGTAGCTAAAGTTGTACCTTAATAATTAATCATGACCCCCTTTGGGAGCAGATGAAGTAGGTCTAAATTATCCTGATTATGCAGGTCGTTATCCATAAAACTGAAACAGAGACGGAACAATTTACAAAGTTTAGCGACATTTATGGTTATGGATTTTATGTTCTTCAAGTTGTTTAATTAATAGCATCCATTCCGTTAAACGCGAGGCACAGGATTGTAGTCATCAATTCTATCCAATTACCCAGACTGAAATTGACTCAATAACCAGGCCCCAACCTGGGATTGATCTGTTTCTCGGCTGCGACGCAGAGCTTCTTCTAAAACCGTAAAAGCCAGGCCTGGTAATACTTGTGATCCTTGAATCCGGTTGCTACCCCCATCCGTCATGACATAAGCCGTAATTTCAATTTTTTCGACATCTACAACCCAATATTCCTTAACTCCTAATGACTCATAAAGAAAACGCTTCACACTCAGGTCATCAAACAGCGAAGACTTGGCCACTTCAATCACCAAATCGGGAGCCGGATAGGTCTCTAAATCAATAACCCCAGTCCCAAACGGAACAGCTTGAGTCTTGTCACCCAGATAAAACGACACATCCGGTTGACACTCTGCCACCCCAGATTTGCGATAACTACAGTTTCCTAAAACCTTGAACCGAATCCCCTGAGCAATACCAAACAGATTAACGGCAAGGGTAATTGTGCCATCACTTTCAGCGTGATCATGACTAACAGGCGGCATTTCTAACCTCATGTGGCCCCGGTAGTAATAGCATTTCGTTTTGTCATTGGCTGGATCGGTTACAAGAGCTTGATACTCATCCCAAGCAACAGGCAGCCAAGTATCACTCATGGGTTGAGTCGGTTTTGCAGTTGGAGATAATGCTTCCGCTAGTGTCATTCCTTAGACCTCCCGCCAAAATGAAAATTTCTGGGCCTGGGCAAACTCAATAAAGCCGGCAGCAATCTCATCCAAATCATGAATAATCACCAAATGCCCATGAGCATCCAGCATTGCCCTCCCATCTTCCTCAATCTTACAAAGATAATCCCCAGAGTTATCCTTGCTGCTCTGCTTGCTAGTCGCAAAAACCTTGAATTACTCTTATCACCCCCCTCTTAAAATTTGTCAGTACTGTCCCGTTGTAAATTCTGGCAACCAAATCAGATCTGTTGTCCCGTAATCCTTCCCTAATTGACTCAGGATGGCAGTCAGTTGCCCTCGGTGGTGGGTTTGATGGTTGAAAAAGTGAGTCACTGCCACCCAATAAACATATCGGCGCAATCCAGGGTTAACAATACTGGTATAAACCAAATCACCACTCAGAATTTCATCTGTTAATTGAGCACTCCAATTATCAATCCGTAAATCTGTATTCTCTCGTTCAGATTGGAGTTCTCTAAAATCCTCAAATAACTCCTGATCAAGACGAGTAACGGCAAACGCCTCCCCCTCAAAACGACCCAGCCAAATCTTATCAGACAGTAATAAATGATTCAAAGTCCCATGAATTGACCGAAAAAACACACCTCGATCTTTCTTGCGCTCTTCATCAGATAATTCATCGCAGATTGCGTATAGCCGCTCATTCATCCAGCGATTATAGGATGCTAAAGTTCTTGCTTGCTGAGCTTTCATAGACAATACTTTCCCCTGATCTAGATTCAGTGTTATAGCTTGTTCATCAGTCAAGATTGAAATTAAGCTTCGTCATTTTTTTGACATAAGTATGTCCCGATGACTCCACCATCGAAATACCGGTGGATGATGCTCAAGCCAGCCCTGGCTAAAAGACCTTCAATCACCCAGTCATAGGTCGAATACTCATCCCGAAAATGACCCTCTGCATCTTCTCGCAAAAAGTCACCCCCAGCCTGCTCCTGCTGATGAATAAAACTAGAAATATTTTCAAGCGAATGTTTTTCCTCAAGGATGACATCGTGCAGATAAAACTGGGCGCTTGGCTTCAACATCCGATGAATTCGCTGGAGCGCAATCCCTTTCCAAAAATCAGGCAGGTGATGAAAGGCAAAGGTTGTCACAATGGCATCGGCGGAATAGTCAGGGTGGTTGTAGGTTAAAAATCCGGCTTGATGAAAGGTGATGCTAGTAACCCCTGCTTCAGTAGATTTGGTCTTAGCTCGATCAAGCATAGCTGAGGAAATATCAACAGCATGAACCCTTGCCCCTCGTTTTGCCGCTTCAATGGCCAATGTCCCCGTCCCAGAACCAAAGTCAATAATTGTATCGCCCGCTTTGATGGCCAATAAGTCTAGGACTCGGTTACTTTCTGCTTTGATGTCACGGAAATCAGCATGACTAGTATCGTAAACGTCCACTTCAGACTGGTTGCCGTAGTCACGTCCAACTTGTTTGAACTCGTTGTATTGCCAAGAGATGTTAGATGGTTTCATCGGCTCTCGTTCTTTACCCAACTATTCATGGCTCTATTATGCAACATTATATTTCTTTATTGATTAATAATTCATCGTCCAGGCCCAGTTCGTTCCTTCCTTTTTCCTAAATCCGTTGATCTTCTGAGAATTAAGAGGGAGAGAGAGAGTGGAGCCAGGCCTGGGAAACATAACACTACAATGGCTAATCTCAATTCACGGTAGGCACTGTGGCAGGTAATGCAGGATATTTAGGCAATAGAATTGATCTATGTCCCCAGCACAGTTTGAATGGGATGAATCAAAGGCCCAGAGCAATTTACTCAAGCATGGACTATCTTTTGAAGATGCCATTGCCGCTTTCTTTCAAGAGGATGTGATTGATGTCTGCGATAACCGATATAGTGAGCAACGCTGGCGGCGATTTCTCTACCGAAATGGAGAACTTATCTGCATCGTCTGGACATGGCGCAGTGAAACCGTCCGAATCATTTCTGTCCGTAGAGCGAATCAACGAGAACGGAGAAAATTTGGTCAGAGTCGTGATTGACCCATACGCCCCAGCACCAAATACATCAGATTGGGATAGGGTTAAATCTATGACTGAAGCAGAACTACAAGCTGCTATTGACTCAGACCCAGATTGTGATGAATTACCTGACCAGGCCTGGGAAACAGCGGAATTTGTCCCAGCATTTACGCCGATAGAATCCTTGAACCGTTGAAATCTCCAGGCCTGGGAAACACTACAACGGCCAACGCCAATTGACAATTTCCGGTGGATCAATCCCATGTTCAAACGCATAGTTCGCCGCTTCGATTTGTTGATTGCGGAATTTCTCCTTGGAATGGGCCCCGGCGACTGTGAGTTTTGGCACCCGGTTAATCACATCAATGGCAATGCTAAACCGATCTACTTCGTTCTCAATCGCTAACTCCAGGGGAGTGTTAATGTTGCCTTTTTCCTTGTAGCCCCGGACATGGAGATTGACATGATTGTGACGGCGATAGGCCAGTTTGTGGATCAGCCAAGGATAACCGTGGAAGTTAAAGATAATCGGTTTATCAAGGGTAAACAAACTGTCAAAATCCCGATCACTTAATCCGTGGGGATGTTCCGTGTCCGGTTGCAACTTGAGCAAATCCACCACATTCAGAAAGCGAATCTTCAAGTCAGGAAAGGCTTCCCGGAGCATGACATTCGCCGCCAATGCTTCTTGGGTGGGAATATCACCACAGCCGACTAAAACGACATCGGGTTCGTAGCCCTGGTCATTACTAGCCCAATCCCAAATCCCAATCCCTTTGGTGCAGTGGACAATCGCCGCATCCATATCCATGTACTGCAAATGCATCTGCTTATCACAGACAATCACGTTGACATAGTTTTTGCTTTGGAGGCAGTGATCGGCACAGGACAGGAGTGAATTCACATCTGGGGGTAGATAAATTCGCACCACTTCCGGATCTTTGTTGGTGACAATATCCAAAAAGCCGGGATCCTGGTGGGTAAAACCATTGTGATCTTGCCGCCATACTGTCGAAGTAATCAACAAATTCAAGGAAGGAACCGGAGCGCGCCAAGGGAGTTCTGCGGCTTTTTGAATCCATTTGGCGTGTTGATTAAACATCGAATCAATCACATGGACAAAGGATTCATAGGTAGCAAAAAAGCCATGCCGTCCAGTCAGTAAATAGGCCTCTAACCAGCCTTCCAAGGTATGCTCACTCAGCATTTCCATTACCCGGCCATTGGTTGCCAGTTCACCCCCATCAGCATCTTCCGGGAGATATTCCGCCAGCCAAGTCTTTTTACTGACCGCATAGATATCATTCAGCTTGTTGGAGGTGTTTTCATCCGGCCCAAAGACACGGAAATTGGTCATATTCCGGGCCATGACATCCCGCAAAAAGACACCGAGGGGTTGGGTATTCGGAGCTTCAAAGGTTCCCGGTTTATCAACGGCAATGCCATACTCCCGGAAATCCGGCATCCGTAAATCCTTGCAAATCCGGCCGCCATTGGTGTGGGGGTTAGACCCCATCCGTTTTTCACCTTTGGGTGCGAGGGCTTTGAGTTCTGGGATTAAGGTGCCGTTGGCATCAAAGAGTTCTTCCGGTTTGTAGCTCTTCATCCAGTCTTCGAGAAGTTGGAGGTGGGCTGGATTTTTCACGACATCAGCCATGGGGACTTGGTGCGACCGCCAAAAGCCTTCAAATTTTTTGCCGTCAATTTCCGCCGGACCAGTCCAACCTTTGGGGGTGCGGAAAATAATCATCGGATAGCGATAAAGTTTGGCAACTCCGGTGCTGCGAGCTTCGGCTTGATAGGTTTTGATTTTCTCAATCGCATAGTCCAGGGTGGCGGCCAGGGCCTGGTGCATGGTTTCCGGATCCGAGCCTTCCACAAACAGGGGTTCATAGCCATAGCCTTGAAACAGGGCTGTTAAATCTGCATGGCTAATCCGAGACAGGATCGTCGGGTTATTAATTTTGTAGCCGTTCAAGTGGAGAATTGGCAGGACAGCCCCATCGGTAATTGGATTGAGGAATTTGTTGCTGTGCCAAGAGGTAGCCAAGGGGCCGGTTTCCGATTCGCCATCCCCAACCACAACCACTGAGATTAAATTGGGATTATCAAACACAGTGCCGTAAGCATGGGAAACGCTATAGCCAAGTTCGCCACCTTCATGGATGGAACCGGGGGTTTCTGGGGTGCAGTGACTACCAATGCCACCGGGGAATGAGAATTGTTTGAAGAATTCCTTCAGGCCAGCTAAGTCTTCCCCTTTTTCGGGATAAACCTCGGAATAACTGCCATCCAAATAAACTGGCGCAATCACTCCCGGCGCACCATGACCCGGCCCTGAGAGGTAAATCATATCCAGGTCGTATTTTTTGATCACCCGGTTGAGATGTGTCCAAATAAAGGATTGGCCGGGACTAGACCCCCAATGACCGAGGAGGCGTTTTTTGATTTGGTCTATTTTCAGGGGTTCACGGAGCAGCGGATTATCACGGAGATAAATCATCCCCACAATTAAGTAGCAACAGGCCCGCCAATAGGCATCCATGAGTTTGATTTCTTCAGGAGTTAATGGGTTTCCGCTAATGGTGGCGCGGGCTTGGCCGTAGGGACTGAGGGATTGATTGAGTGGAAGTACTTGGCCTGGGGCGGTCGGTGTCATAACCATGATGCTAAAACCCAGTTATTCAAAGGACAGACATTTTTTAGCCTTAGCTTTGTTCTAGCACGGATTTTTCGATGATCTGGGAAATTTAGGTTTTATTTAATCTATGTGCTTACGGCTACTTTCATTATGATGAGAGACAACGAAATGTTGATTTATTTTAAATTGATTAATGGATAAAGGAAAAGAGTTTTTACCAACTGCCAGCGATTGCTAGGAGAAAGTTGAAGGGCTTGTTTTTGTAGTTCTTGAAATGTTATATAAAATTACCAATAAGTACCTATTCCAGTCAAAGGATGTTTATTAAACCTAGCAGATACTTAATCTTGAATATCATCTAAAACTCGTGAAATCATAACTTTTAGTCTTGGAACATCTTCAACCACCGCTTGCCAAACAATCTCCACATCCGTATTGAAATAATTATGAATCAGTTTATCTCGCATTCCAGCAACATCTCTCCAAGGAATATCAGGGTACTCCTGCCTGACTGAATCTGGTATGTGTTTTACTGTTTCACCAATAATCTCAATGGCTCTAGAAACGGCAAAGACCTTCTCTAAGTTTTGGGAGAAATCATCAAGTTCAATCCCAGTTGTAAATTGCTCAATCGCACCGACCGCATCCAAAATATCCTGTAAATAATCCTGAATCTGCCGCTGAGTCACAAATAAACAACCTCTGCCAAAATCCGTTCACCAATTCGGGGTTTCAAGCCAGCTTTATGAACCAAATCCACTTTGCACCCAAAATGATCAGTCAGGTAGTTTTCTAAATTGATAAACTTCAAAAGGCTGGGTGTTTGAGAAAATTCTACAAGTATATCTACATCACTAGTGTCTGTTTGTTCTTGCCTGACGTAGGAACCAAAAACTCCAAGTTCTTTAACGTGATAGCGTTCTTCAAGAACAAGTTTATTGGCTTCTAACCATGACATGATTTCTCCTAATGTTTTCATAATTCTGGTGCTCTTAAGGTAACGGTTAGAAAATTCATCCTTTATCAAAGCCCAGACGGAGGGAATAAAATTTCTAGATCATTCGGTAAAACTACAGGAATCTCTGAATTGACAAATCCCGATAAATCACGGGTTACAATAGCATCTAGGTTATATGCGATTGCACAGGAATACTGAACTGCATCCTCATAATCTTGAAAATTAAGTTTAATTGCTTGTTCTAAGACCTCCTGATCAACTGTACAAATATTGAGACTAGAAAGAATTTGAATAACAGAGTTTTTTGCCACTATAGCCCCAACTCCACGGCGGACAATATAGTAAATATTTGTAATCGTTGTAGCCGCAATAAATCCTTCGATCTCTCCTCTATCAATTCGGGCAAAGAGTTCCGCTGCGCTTTCAACAAAAGGTTCTCGTTCCTGTAGAAAATCAAGCACAACGTTAGTATCAATTAGAAGCCTCATTACCGATATTTCTCAGTTAAATAAGTAATGTAATCTTCTTGATCATTTATTTCTGTTGAGGTCATTGGAGTTTTAGCAATTCCTCTTAGGCTTGATAAATTTCTTTGTTTTAATTCGGGATTAGCTTCTTGTTTCAAAGAGTCTAAAAGAGTTTTCACCAATTGCCAGCGATCACCAGAGGAAAGTTGAAGGGCTTGTTTTTTGAGTTCTTGAATTGTCATGCTTAAGTCTCGTTAAATGTGAAGTAAATTCTATGTTTTAAGGTTCAGGTATTGCTTTATCCAAACTCGATGTGAAAGAAACGCTCCTTTTTACTAACGGATTGATATTCAGCTTTTAGATCGCCTTTGAAAACCAAATATTTAGCGGCTAGATCAAAGTTAAAATCAAAGCTTTCAGTATAGGTGTTCCGCAAAGTGTATTTTTGAATTTTATTAGGGTTGTAGCAACGGCTCTCAAATATAGAAAGCAGTTTACTATCATCAGAAAACCAGAGGGAGTTTTTGAGTAAGTTTGGATCAATCTGAACAGGCTTGCCTTCAAATTCAACGACTAATTCCTTACCAACTTCAATTTTGCCGCTCAGTTGAGTATCAATTTTGCCATCTACGAAGATTGTTTTAGCCCCTACCGATGCCGCTCCAGATTCAGAATCACTATCTTTTTCAACAATTCTTAGAGTTTTTGCTCCCATGCGTCCGAGTAGAATAATTAACTCATCATCCTTTTCTAAGGCAAGGTTTTTGTGATAACGCTCTAAGCGAGTGAGTCGTTTTGTATCTCGTGGGTGAAGTGTATAGGTTCCTAAAGAAAGATTTGATGAATTAGGATATTGAGAACGTGCCAATTCTAGAGAAGTGACCTGGACTTGTTCTGAATAAGATTGAAAATGAGTAACTATTTCCTCTACGGTCGTTTCTATTGTCAACTTAACAAGTGCATCTCTATGCTTTTTATCAGAGTACAACCTTCTGTACGCTTCAGTACCACCTGGAATCGCAATTAATGCAGATAAAAAAGCAAAATCGGCAATATTTTCTCCGTTCTTAAGTAAATTTTCAAAAAAATTCATCTTATAGGTTAATTTTACTCTTTCTAAAATGTTTTCTGATTCCTGACTAAGAAATTTATTTGAATCGAAGGAATTTGAAAGATGGTTTATCTGAGGTGATATTTTTAGATCGGGTGAGTCTTGATGGACTACTTTGATAATTTTCATAAGGTATAACCGGACTACTCCCTAGAATTCTAGCCCAGGCTTCCTCTTATCTACTTTGATTGCCTTTAAAGTGACTTACACCAGGCCAATGGTAATCCAATAAATTTCTTCCAACCCGACACATAGGCCCGGCGGCTAAAGACATCGTAATTGTTTTGTTCAATCACATCCAAAATTTGCCGATACAGCATCAACGCCGACCAGACCGGCCACCGTGCATCCTTGTGTAAATAGCCTACACCTGCCTCGGCCTGGACATAAAACTCTTGAGCCCGGGCAATTTGGAACTTCATCAACTCTCGCCAGTTCCGATTCACCACCCCATTTAAAAGTTCTTCTTCGGAATAGTTAAATGCTGCCAAATCTTCTAAAGGCAAATAAATCCGTCCCCGCCGGACATCCTCACCCACATCCCGCAAGATATTGGTTAACTGATTCGCCACCCCCAACGCCACTGCTTGTTCTGAGAGCGTTCCCCTGGCCTGGTAGGGATTGACCCACGGCGATTTCAGTTGATCATTAAATGGTTCAGCCCCCATCACCGCCAAAGACATCAAGCCAACAGTTCCCGCCACTCGATAGCAATAGAGGTTGAGATCATCAAAGCTGGTGTAGCGATTCCGGTATAAATCCATCCGTTGCCCAGCAATCATATCCCGGAAAGGCTGAATATCCTGGGGAAACTTATCCAGCGTATCCACTAGCGCCAAATCCATCCCATCATGGGGTTTGCCAGCAAAAATATCTTCGAGGCGGGCTTCCCAATCATCAAGGGTTTTGGGAGTAGTTAAAGCAGCATGGGGTCCATCCACCAATTCATCAGTCCGCCGACACCAAACATAGATCGCCCAAATAGCTTGACGCTTAGCAGGGGGCATTAACAAAGTGCCGAGATAAAACGTTTTAGCGTACTGGGCCGTGACTTGCCGACATTGTTCGTAGGCCGCGTCTAATGGGACAAGGGGGGGCGAGTACTCTGGTCTAGACAGTTGCAGCATCAACAAGAGTCGCAGTAGAGGGCAAAGATTCAGGCACGTCTAGTTTGGCATTGGTAATGGCCTGCGCTGTCAGCTTACCAGAAAGCACTGCCCCTTCCATACTGCCTAAATACTCTTGATAAGTATAACTGCCTGCCAAAAAGAAGTTGGGGATCACCGTGGCCTGGGTTGGGCGAAATTGTTGCCGGCCTGGGGTGGCTGTATAAACCGAGCGGGGCGTTTTAACCACGGCTGTTTTCAAAACCTTGACAGGTTCAGGGAGATGGTCTGGGAAAAGCTTGGTCAGTTCTGCCAGCGTGGCCTGGATGATGTCATCGTTAGAGCGGCCAATCCAATCTTCCGCCGGGGCTAAGACCAATTCCAACATCGAGCGATCCGGATCTTCGTACTCTTTGCAGGTGGTGCTCATATCCGCGTAAACACTGAGGAGATTTGACCGGGAAAACAGAAGATGATCTACGGTGGGTAACTTCTGATCAAACCAAATTTGGACATTAATCACAGCTACCCCTTCCAGGCCCTGAAGCATTTGAAAATTGGGCAGTTCTTTCCACGGCTCTGGTAACAATAACTTCAAGGCATCTACGGACATGGCTGATACATAGGCATCCGCAGTGATTTCCCGCTCCGGTTGACCGTCATAGCCCCGAATCCGAAACGCCTTAACAGAGCCATCCTCATTCAAGAGAACTTCCTTCAAAGAAGCATTGGTATGAAACTCGCCACCCCGCTCTGTTACATAATCCATAATCGGCTGGCAAAGACGCTCTGGGGGCGCACCATCTAAAAAAGCAATCTTAGAGCCGTAACGTTCTTTGAGGAAGCGGTTAATAGCAGTTAGGGGAATGGTTGCAGAGACATCTTCGGGGTTAATGAATGTCAATGCCTTAGATGCAGCAATAAAAATATCAGAATTGACCCGCTCATCAATGCCCTGTTGCTCGAGCCACTCCAAAAGGCTGTACTTGTCCATGTCCTCCACATACTTTTGCCCCCGGATAATCGCTGGAATTAACCCCCAAGCAAAGCGAACCTTCTGTTCCCAGGTCAACATATCGTTATTGCGCAGGATCGAGACAATCACATTAAAGGGAGCGGGAATATCTGGGACATCAAACCAAGAAAGTACCCCCGGCTTTTCCGGCTGGTTAAAAATGAGGGCATGGCGCTTCCATTGCAGCCGATCCAGGATGTTTAACTCTCCCATCAGTTGCAACATATTCGGGTAAGCCCCAAAAAAGGCATGCAGGCCAGTTTCAATCCAGTCCCCATCCTTATCTTGCCAGGCCGCCACCAGGCCACCAAACACAGCCGATCGCTCAAACACAATCGGTGTATGACCTGCATCAACTAAGTATTTAGCGCAAGATAATCCGGCTAACCCGCCCCCAGCAATGGCAACTCGCATGAGCAAACCTAAAAATTCTTAGAAATTCGTTTTCATTATAGTTTACAAAATGTTACGATTTCCCCCTTTCGGCCAAGGAAGCTCTGGAGATTTTCGAGATAATTCCCTTGATTTCGCTTAATCTATGCCCCAGGCCTGGTCAAGGGGATATCGAACTAGGGATTATGTTAAGGGCAATAAAAATTTAAAAGACCGTTGTGAACATTTCTCCCTGGCAAACTCCTGCGTATCAACAACACGCCCAGTTTCTTTGGCAAAGTTTTCATCATTGGACAAGTCGTTGGTTAATCCCAAATTTATCCAACTCCTGGGAAACTTTATCACCCATTGAGAGAACGACTGCCCTCTTTGAGTATCCCAATCCGATTTTGTCCCACGACGGGCAACCCGACCCAATTTTTAACTATGGCAACCAGGCCAGCCTTAAGCTTTGGGAACTAGCTTGGGACGAACTGATTCAAATGCCATCCCGCCTCAGTGCGGAAACCCCAGCCCAGTCCGAGCGCGCCACCCTTCTCCAACGGGCCGCCCAACAAGGGGTGATTGAACACTATCGGGGGATTCGGATGAGTCGGACTGGTAAACGGTTTGAAATTCGCAATGCCACAATCTGGACAGTCCAAAATGATCAAAACCAGACCATCGGCCAAGCCGCAACGTTTGACCAGTGGGACTATTTGGGGGAGAAATGAGGATTTAGAAGTGAGAAATGGGGCTTGAAAGAAATGATGTTGTCCCTGCTCTCTTGCCGATATCTTCTTTGCTTGCGCCTTTTTCCTCACTACTGACTTGGGGGTTGGGCCGAGGCATCATTAGGGGCAGCGGGAAAATCTACACCCAGCACTTTTCCGTCCGGTTCCATAATCACGATCAGGTCATCGGTCAGTTTACTAAACTCAACTTTGATCACGATGATGGCTCCATCTACCCGCGATGAAAGCCGTTGGCGGAAGTCTCCGGTGCGCTTGACGAAAATTTCCCGTTTCCTTTGCAGAATAGCTGGTGGGTTTTCGGCTTGGGTTTGGGGAGCAAGATATTGCCAGGCCTGGTCATATTTTTGGGTAAAGAGGGCATCCACAAAGGCTTCGGCATTGGCCTGGAGTTGTTGCGGTGGGACTGGCTGGGCCTGGGCGAGTTGCCATGATTCAGTATTAGGCGAATGAATTGGAGTCGCGGCTACAGGGAAAACAATCCCCGATAATCCCCAGGCCAAACTTGCTAAACCCAGAGAAGCCTGCCAGGCCGGTAACTGCTGACTGAACATCACATTGAACATTTGGTTTAATCTCCTCACCCAAGCATTCTCACAGGGCCTATTCTAAGGGAGCCTGATTCCGTTAACCAATCTACAGACGAAATCCATCTCATTGAGTTGCAGCCTGTAGAGATTTGTGACTCCTGCCCCTATCCTCTCGGGGGGGATGTTAGGCTAGGGGGCAGCGTTTCAGGTTGTGGGCATGGTTGTCCTTTCAGAGGCTAATGTTATCTCTCCGTCCGTTACAGCAATAGAATTAAATTCAGCAAAAGAATTATCTGGGGCGAAAGAGCAGCGGGTGGCGGTATTGTTAATGGGCTATGGGGAAGTTGAGAGTTATGAAGATTTTGCCAATTACAACGAACAAGCTCTGAATCTGCTCACGGCCAAGTTTGCCCCAGTGCCGGCCTGGGTTTATCCCCCCTTGGCGCGACTATTAGCCCTTTTTGATCGCCATGAATGGGGACATCAGCATCACGATTTTATTTCACCTCACAACAAAATCTTTGAAGATCAGCGGGCCGGGATTGAAGCCCAGTTACAGGCCCATTGGGGAGAGCAAGTCACCGTTTTTAAGGCCTTTAATTTTTGCGCGCCCTATTTACCCAAACAGGTACTCACCGAAATCCAGGCCCAGGGGTTTGACCGCTTGCTGATTTATCCCCTTTTGGTCGTGGATTCAATTTTTACCAGTGGGATTGCCGTTGAGCAGGTGAATGCCGCCATCAGTGAGATCAATGCCGAACTAACCGCCGCCGATCAGCCGGCCTGGTTGCCCCAAACCCGGTATATTCCCTCCTTTTTTAATCGCCCGGACTACATTCAGCTTCTCGCCCAAATTGTCGAAACCCAAATTCAATCCCAGTGGCTTAAAACCTATGCCCCCAGCCAAATCGGGATTGTCCTGATGAATCATGGCTGTCCCCATAAAGCGAAAGGATTTACCTCTGGAATTAGTGAAAGTCAGGCCCTCTATGAGTCTGTGCGGGAAGAGTTGATTTATCGGTATCCGCTCATTTCTGTGGGTTGGCTCAACCACGATACGCCGCTGATTGAATGGACACAGCCCGATGTCACCCAGGCCAGCAAAAATTTAATTCAACTGGGCGCGAAGGTCATTCTGTTTATGCCCATTGGCTTTGCCACCGAAAACCACGAAACCCTGTTGGATGTGCATCACATTATCCATGGCCTGGAAAAACACTATCCTGATGTTAGCTATGACCAAATGCCCTGTGTTAACGCAATGTCAGAGTTTTTGGACATGGTCGCGGCCTGGGCCAAACCTCATATTGCTGCTCTGACTACCCCTGAACCTCCAGTAACGTTAACTAACTCTGGCAGCAGCCCCAACGGCCATCACCACCACCATCACCATTAGGATCAGGCTCAACCAGTGGGAGTAGCGGGCCTGGGATAATGGTCAAGGTAAACCAATGGGGGCAAAACCATGAGTCAGACAACCGAACTCCTCGAAAAACTAGCGGCGGAAATTGGTCAGGAGGTTTACATCGACATCGCCCGCTGGCATTTGTACTTGGCTGAAGCCCATCTCCACACCAGGTTGGCCAATGAATTTTATCCCCATCTCAGCGGGAAACAACTCCAAGCTACGGATGTTAAAACTGTTCTAGGGAAAATTCTGGTGAAATTGGGGGATGGGCAGGCCGAGTTACCCTTAAGCGTCCTGATTCCCACTTCGGCCCAGGCCCGGCTTTTAGAAATTTTGCAAAATTGGCAGCAGGAACTCTAAGGACCACTAAGCAAACTTAATTTTCTGAGCCGCGTAGAGACACATTTTGAGGAGAACCAGGCCCTCTTTAACGTGTTGAATATTGGAACTGCCATAGCTGCGAGGAAAGTAGCGGACGGGAATATCTTGAATTTTTAAGCCTAGTTTTGCCGCCCCAAAGAGTAAGTCAAAATCTCCAAAGGGATCAAAGTCTCCAAAATAAACCCGATTTGCCGCCAAACGTTGATAGTTTTTCCGCGAAATCACCTTGGTTCCGCAGAGGGAATCTTTAATCCGGGTGTTCAACAAATAGGACAATAACCAAGCAAAAAACCGATTGGCCATCCGATTGAGCCAAGGCATTGCGGCTGAACTGACCGGATAAATGAGCCGACAGCCATTAGCCATCTCACAGCGTCCACTGGCCACAGCATCATAGAACTGGACTAAATCTTCCGGTTGGACGGTTAAATCTGCATCCAAAATCATCAAAACATCCCCACTGGCCATATCAAACCCCAAGCGCACCGCATCCCCTTTCCCTTTCCCCGTTTGCTGGGCAATTTTAATATCCCAGGCCTGGCCATACTCAGCCTGAACCCGTTGAATTTCTGACCAAGTGTTGTCGCTGGAGTGGCCTTCAATGAAAATAATTTCCGTATGTGTCCCCAGCCTGGGCATTCGCGTGACACAGCTTTCGATATTACCAGCTTCATTTCGGGCAGGAATAATGACGGAGCAGGTGTGATGTTGGGGTTGGGTCGGGTTGGCCTGGGGGCGGGCAATTAGGTATTCGGTCAAGCAAAGAGAATTAATCCAGGGGAGAGGGGCAATGTAACGATTCACCAGGCCACTCAGGAGGGGAATCCACTTGGGGATGAGCAGTCGTTTGCCCGTTGCCACCACATCCAAACCGGCCAAGTTCATTAGATTGGTTAAATCTTCCCGATTCAGCCAGTTGAGGGGGGGCATCGGCATCCGCTGACCAATCAAAGTTGCAACTCGTAAAATCAATTCCCAGGCCGGGTTGTGATAAATCAAAATAATCCGGGTTTTTGGGGTCGCGACCTGGAGTAGATTTTGAAAAGCTTTTTGGATATTCGTAAACTGACTCGCCGTATTCGCTAAAAGAATGTAATCAAATTCTCCTTTAGGTAAGCTTTCCTCCCCATTACCAACAAACAGATCTAGTTCCGGAAACCGGTTTTGGGCCGCTTCAATGGCCTGGGGGTTGAGATCAATGCCTGTTCCCTGGCCGGGTTGCACAGCCCCTAAGAGATGACCAAGACCCACCCCCACTTCTAGGACACTGGCCCCCGGCGACACATAAAATCGACACAGCCGTTCAATATCCTGGTGATAGTAACGATTCCGCCGCCGCCAGCGGGATAACTGTTCTGGTGAATGGCTTTTTGATAGAGAAGGTATTGTGGAAAGATTCATGTCCCGAGAAAATCAAACTCCTACAGAGATTTATCAAAAAGGATGAAGAGTATTATCTTACTCAATAAATTATCTATTCAAAATTTACTTTAAGATTGAAAATAATTAGACTGATTTTGAGTACAATACAATCACAAATAAGCACAGCTACTGCCTGAACTTGAGGCTATATGAATAATTTTCTCAAGATATATTCTTATATATAAGAATCAAGGTTATCTGTCGTAATATTTATTTTTTGCTGCGTTGTATGTCTTGTTTGGAACACTCTTTTTCTGGTTATAGTCATTTCGATATCAAAGCCCCAGGGATATTGCTGCCGAAAAATTAATATCAATTACCTCTGTGGGTAATCAACCACTAGGTTGTCATCCTCCTGATCTTTGTTCACCGCCGCTTATAGGAGCACCAGTCATATCCGTTGAAATACCGAAACTTGGTAATCAAAAGTATGCCTGGCTACATCCGGCAAATGACGGTGCTGACACCCTATGAGCTAATGGCTGAAGACTAGGGGTTTAGTCCAAATCTAGAAATTATCCAGAGGTAAATATCCCTGTTCTTGTTCGAGTACACTTTTCCCCAGGCCTGTCAACTCTTAATCTGGATGGTTCTAGGAAGTTGCGTTACCATATGAAGGCACTTAATAAAACGCAATAAGACTTCAGCCCTATGACGGTTGCTTACCCCAAAAAGTTACTCAATACCTACTCTGCCCGTGATATCCTCCAGCAAGTGGTTTTAGATCGGGAGATTCATCTCATTACCCTGAACCGCTATCGCTACAGTGAACAGCGCAGTTGCAAAGACCTGACTAATTTAATTGAGCAACTGAACGGACAGCCCCCTGAACTGATTAAAGACCTATCCCGTCACATTGCTGATGAAGCGCGTCATGCCATGTGGCTAACGGATTTGTTGGTGGACATGGGAACTGAGGTCAATACTCCCCCCGGCGTTTCCTACATCGAAGAATTTGAACGGCTTTTAGATGAGCATAAGCCCGGCAGTGATGAATTTTTAATCAATACTCTGGCGGCGATCAACGTCACGGAAAAACGGGGCTGTGAGTATTTTTCGGGTCATCTGTACGCTCTGAAAAAGGCCCCGCAAACTCCCGAAAACCAGGCCATTGCTGGGGTGATTGGGAAAATTCTCCCAGAAGAAGTCGGCCATGTGCGCTGGGGCAATCGTTGGTTAGCTCAATTAGCCCGCAAAAGTCCCGAAAACTGCCAAAAAGTCGAACTGGCCAAGCGTCGCTATGCCGCAATCGAGCAAGCGGCCTTTGAGTCTGGCCTGGATATTACTTTGGGGGCTGAATTACGCCGAGTTGGAAATCTCCTCGATATTGCCGAAACAATGCCCATGCTTAATCGGGTTTCCTATCTCGCAGAACGGCTCCCAAAAAGTCTTTTGGCCCCAGATTTACAGTTCAGTCGCTTTCATGCGGCCCAGCGGGCCTGGCAACGGAATCCTCAGGCGTTTATGGATCGATTTGTCCCCATGTTTTTAAATGGCATCCAAGGGAGTAAGCCTCCGAAGGTTCCAGCTAAAGTTGCTGATTAGGGGGATATCTATTTAGAGAAATTCAATTCCGATACCCCCTAGTATCTACCGCAACCCGCCCCAAGACTCTAAAATCAAGTTATCCCCCTGTATGGAGTTTGGTTTATCTTGCCCGTAAATGGTAGTTTCTTGGCTTTAGGCTCTGGTTTAGATTTGGTACTCCTGCACCATGATCAGAGGGTTACCCCGTGACTGACTTCGGGCGCGTCATTACTGCCATGATTACACCGTTTACGCCAGAGGGCGGGGTTAATTACGACTTGGCAGGAGAATTGGCGACTTACTTAGTTGAACATGGCTCTGATGGCCTGGTCATTTGTGGCACAACTGGAGAATCTCCTACCCTAACCTGGGATGAAGAATTTAAGCTGTTCCAAACCGTTCAGGCCGCAGTGGGCAAAAAAGCTAAGATTTTGGCCGGTACGGGTTCAAACTGTACTAAGGAGGCTATTTCTGCCACCTCCAAAGCCGCGGCACTGGGCCTGGATGGGGCCTTATTGGTAGTCCCCTACTATAATAAACCTCCTCAAGAGAGTTTATATACTCACTTTAAGGCCATCGCCGAGGCCGTGCCAGGTTTTCCGTTGATGCTCTACAACATTCCTGGCCGTACAGGTCAAAACCTGCTCCCTGAAACGGTGATTCGCTTGGCTGAATTAGAGAATATTGTCGCTATCAAAGAAGCGAGTGGGAACCTAGACCAGGCCAGCCAAATTCGCCGGCACCTGCCCCCGCCCTTTAGGATTTATTCCGGTGATGATTCCCTCACCTTGCCCCTTTTGGCCATTGGCGGCTATGGTGTAGTCAGTGTTGCTAGTCATCTGGTAGGAGAATCGTTGCAACAAATGGTGCAGGCTTTCGTTCAAGGCCAGGTTGAGACCGCCGCCACCCTACACTTACAGCTTTTAGACCTCTTCAAAGTGTTATTTGTGACCACAAATCCGATTCCCGTCAAAGCTGCATTAGAACTTCAAGGTTGGCCGGTTGGAGCCCCCCGCTTACCCCTCACCCCAGCCTCTGAATCGTTGCGTCAATCTCTCCACTCTGTGCTGACCTCCTTGCAACTTCTCTAGTCCCTGTCTAGAAAATGTTCTTTTAACAACACTGGGCCGGACGGATCAGGCCGGAGACTGCCTAGATTCCTAAAAATTAAAAGTTTTTTCTTGTTTATTTAATCCACCTCTTTAAGGAGACCTATGACCCAATCTGGTACAACCCCCGCCCTGAAAATTATTCCCCTGGGTGGCCTGCATGAAATCGGCAAAAATACCTGTGTGTTTGAATATGAGGACGAAATTATTCTCCTCGATGCCGGGTTAGCTTTTCCTACCGACGGGATGCACGGGGTGAATATTGTCCTGCCGGATATGACCTACCTGCGCAACAATCGCCACAAAATCAAAGGAATGATTGTCACCCACGGTCACGAGGATCATATTGGTGGGATTGCCTTCCATCTGAAGCAGTTTGATATCCCGGTGATTTACGGTCCCCGTTTGGCGATGGCTTTACTTCAAGGGAAGTTAGAAGAAGCCGGAGTATTGGATAAAACCGAGTTACGGAGTGTCCGCCCTCGCGATATGGTTCGCTTAGGTAAAAACTTTCTAGTTGAATACATCCGTAATACCCACTCCATTGCCGATAGTTGCTCTGTGGCGATTCATACTCCCTTGGGGGTTGTGATTCACACCGGTGACTTCAAGATTGACCATACCCCCGTAGATGGCGAGTATTTCGATTTTCAACGTTTGGCGGAACATGGTGAAAAAGGGGTCTTGTGTCTGATCAGTGACTCCACCAACTCCGAAGTTCCCGGCTATACCCCCTCCGAACGCTCCGTTTTTCCGAATTTAGAGCGAATTTTTATGCAGGCCCAGGGCCGGATTATCTTCACCACCTTTGCCTCTTCGGTGCATCGCTTAAATATGGCTCTGGAGTTAGCCGAGAAATATGGGCGGGTGGTCTCGGTGGTGGGTCGCTCGATGCTCAATGTGATTGCCCATGCTCGGAACCTCGGCTATATTAAATGCCCCGATAAGCTATTTGAGCCGCTCCATGTCATTCACAAGTATCCCGATAACAAGGTGATGATTCTGACGACCGGATCCCAAGGCGAGCCGATGTCGGGCTTAACTCGGATATCTAAAGGCGAGCATCACAAAGTTAAAATTCGCCCCACTGATACAGTTATTCTCTCGGCACATCCAATCCCTGGAAATACCATTGCCGTCGTTAACATGGTGGATCGATTGATGATGCAGGGAGCCAAAGTCATTTACGGTCGCGAGCAAGGTATTCATGTGTCTGGCCACGGCTGTCAAGAAGACCAAAAAATGATGATTGCCCTCACCCGTCCCAAGTTTTTCCTGCCTGTGCATGGGGAACACCGGATGCTGATCCGCCACAGTCAAACAGCGCAAAGTATGGGGATTCCGGCGGATAATATGGTGATTATTGACAATGGCGATGTAGTGGAACTGACTGAAAAATCCCTCCGTGTCATTGATAAAGTTCCAGCCGGAATTGAATTGATGGATCGGGGTGGCATCGTCAAGGCCCATGTCCTTCAAGAGCGGCAACAACTCGCGGAAGATGGGATTATTACAGTCGCAGCAGCGGTGGGAACCAATGGGCAACTCCAGGCCGACCCGGATGTTCATTTACGGGGTGTCGTGACTCCGATTGAGCATAGTGCTTGGCAGGCCTGGGTTCGGGCCACTTTAGAATCTTGCTTACGAGATCGCTGGTCAGATTACGCCCGCAATGGCAACCAAGATATTGACTGGATTGGCCTAAAAAACCACCTAGAACGGGAACTAGTGCGGCTGTTGCGCCGAGAACTCCAAGGCAATGCTGGCCTGTTGCTGTTGATCCAACCGATTGCGGTCAAAGGGGATACTCAAGCGACTAGTGGGCATCCGGTCAATAGCAAACCCCAGGCCAATGGTGCCAGTTCACCCACCCCCAATAGTTCACTGCGGCGGCGGCGGACAGCAACCTTGGCCTCCTAAGATGCTCCACAATTCGCTTTAATGGGTACAACTAGATATCAAGACTGGTATTTTTGCTCTACTTTGTTAATTTTGAGGATTGATTTTACAAAGGTGTAACTATGGCTGCCATGCCCCCTCCCGGCCGTGCTGATCTCGCTGAATTACGGCGGCTAAAATCTTTATTACCCCCAGAACTCCAAAGCTGGGTGATGCTTGAGCCGGCCAGTGGGGCTAACCCGCCATTGTTGGTTTCTGAAGAAATTGGCAAAGATGAAGTTGAAATCCAGGTGGATCTAGCTCGTTGGGATCAGTTAGCCAAAGATCAGCGAAATTTACTCTTCTGGCATGAAGTGGCCCGGATCCAGGCCGATACGATTCCTAAGGATGGCTGGGAAATGGCGGCGTTAGCCATTGGCTTGGGCGGGGCCGTGGGTGAGTTGTGGGTTCAGGATGGCTTATTATTGATGCTAGCCTTGGGCCTCTGTGGCTTTTCCGGCTATCGGCTTTATCAGAAAAATAATGGGGATAAGCTTCTCCGCCAGGCCATTGAGGCCGATGAAAAAGCCATTGGCTTAGCGGTGCGGTTTGGTTATACCTTACCTAATGCCTACAAAAGCCTGGGTAGTGCCCTAAAAGTCCTGATCGAGCAAACCCCCGCCCGCCGCCAACGGAAACGCTATGAAGCTCGCCTCCAGGCCCTCAAACAAAGTGCTGCCAAAGCTAAGGCTCGCAATCAAACCGTTGTGGCTGATGAACGGCCGATGGGAGCGATGCCACCCAAAACTCCGCGAACCGTGGAATAGGTTTGTCTTCTCTCCTGCGTTAGGGACTGCCCCTAGGCCTTCTGGGGATGAACCTGCTAAGATAAGGGACTGCATCTTAACCCTATAGATCCCAACGAGAGCGGTATCATGGCCTGTCCGAAGAAGAAAACCTCCAAATCAAAGCGGGATATCCGCCGATCCAACTGGAAACGGAAAGCAAGTCTGCAAGCTGACCGGGCTTTGTCCATTGGTAAATCTATTCTGACGGAGCGGGCTAAGGGCTTCTACTTCCCAGAACAAGACGATGCAGATGAGGAGTCTGAGTCCTAGTTTGCTGGAATTGTCCTTTAACCCGTTGGAATTGGCCTGGAATTTGTGGCTGAAGTTGTTCTAGAGCAGTTGTCCAAGTCCTATGGCGGGGCTGGCTCAGGGCATCTACCCATTTCAGTCCTGACAGATATTAACCTTAATATTCAAGATCAGGAGTTTATTGTCCTGGTCGGCCCCTCTGGTTGTGGGAAAAGCACATTATTGAGGCTGATTGCTGGCCTGGAGGAGCCGTCCGCGGGAAAGATTTGGGTTGGAGATCGCTGTGTCAATAACCTGCCCCCCAAAGCTCGGGACATTGCCATGGTTTTTCAAAGCTATGCCCTTTATCCCCATTTAACAGTGGCGGATAACCTAGCCTTTGGTTTACGGCGAAGTGTCGCTCCAGATATGCCAACCCCTACCCGGCCTGGTTTTCTAACGTTACCGCTTCCCTTGGCCAGTGGCTTACAAAAGTTGACTGGATGGCTGCCGAAACCCCTTCGTTACCGAGATCCTCGCGAATTAGCTATTCAACAGCGGGTTAACGCTGTGGCGACAATGCTGCAAATTGAACCCCTCCTCAACCGCTATCCCAAACAACTTTCTGGAGGACAAAAGCAGCGGGTCGCATTGGGTCGGGCGATGGCTCGCAATCCCCAGGCCTTTTTGATGGACGAACCCCTGTCTAATCTGGATGCAAAATTGCGAACGGAAACTCGGGCCCAAATTGTCCAACTCCAACGGCAACTGGGGGTAACAACGGTTTATGTGACCCATGACCAAACCGAAGCGATGACCATGGGCGACCGGATTGTTGTCCTACAAGGTGGCCAGATCCAACAGTTAGGAACTCCCTTAGACCTCTATCAACGGCCTGCAAATCGGTTTGTGGCCGAGTTTATTGGCTCTCCGCCGATGAATTTTGTCACAGGCCTGGTGAATGATCAGGGAGAATTTGTGGTTGGGGATTGGTCTTTGCCCTTAAAAAAACAAGCGCACATTAAGCAGGCCTGGCCAGGAAAACCCTTAACTTTAGGGATTCGGGCTGAACATCTTTATCCGGCATCAGACGGCCCCGGTCATCTTCTGGGAGTGGTTGCCCTAGTTGAAGCTCTCGGCCATGAAACATCCCTAGTCGTGGAGATTCAGTCTGTTCAAGAGGCCTTGGCCTGGCGCGTCCGAGTTCCAGCCCAACTGTTGGTGAAGGTTGGCGATTCTCTGTGGCTGAGACTGGATGAAGCGGCGATCCACTGGTTTGATCCAAATACTGGCCAGGTGCTATGTTCAGAACTTTAGTAACCGTCAGGGAATCAATACACATTGGATGTAAGTTAATCCCTTCACCCATCAAAAATCTCTTTCTCCAGGCCTGGGGAGTCAGTAAATTCGGTTAAAACACGAGAAGCTAACTAGAGTGTTACTCATTTAAAGCTAGATCGGGACAAGTCAGGCGATGCTTTATAGGTAGTCTTCTGAAAATTTCTATTTTCTCAGACCAGTCTGCGTAACGCTATGGTGCATGAATATTTAGCTAAATTGGCCATCGCCGCCGTTCTTGTAAAAAATTGTTAATTTTGGACTTGTTTAAAGTAAGCCAATTTCTTGCAAGCGTTGTTGTAGGTAGGCTCGCGCCGTGATCTCTGGAGTTAGTTGGACATCGGGGTGGGGATGAATAAATAGGGGTAGAGAAAAGCGGGACTCTCCTGCAAGGGTATCTTCTGGGTTTACGACTTGGTGGGTCGTGGAGCAATAATAGCCCTGGCTGGCCAACTGCAACATATCCCCGACATTGACGACCAAATCCCCAGTTTCTGCTGGCACTCGATACCAGGCCCCGTGACGATCTTGAACTTCCAGGCCTGCCTGAGTTGCGGCTGGTAAGAGGGTAATCAAATTTACATCTTCATGGGCCGCGGCGCGGACAACTCCTCCAGGGACTGTTTTGGGTAGGGGGGGATAGTGCAAAATTCGCAAAAGAGTTTCGGGACTGTCTTGGGTCATCTTGACGAGGGATGGCTGAAACCGGGCCTGGATCTCTGGGGGACAATGGGCCTCTAGCCAGGTTAATAAGTCTGCACCGATACGGATTAGGGTTTGGAATAAGACCCAAGTTGCTCCTCCCAGGCCTGGTGGTAAGTCCTCCCGTGCGTAGAGATGGAAAAATTCTTTCAGGTCAGGATGAGCTTGGTTTTTGGCCCGTTCCATCTGAAATGGGAAATACCCCCGTTGGCGTTGCGGATCAAAGGTGTAGTTAAATTTCTCATCAGAACTGAAAAAAGTCTGCCAATCAGCATACACCTGTTCAACCAGGCCGGCGGGAATCGGCGGAGACTCCAAGACTGCAAAACCAATGTCATGGAGAGAGGCTGTAAACTCTACCGCCGCAGTGGGGGCCTGGTAATCAATCCGCACTAAGCCAGACATAATTGAGTGCATCACCTAAAAACCGTTAAACATCACCATAATCCCACTCCTAATCTCGAAAAGTGCTGTGGTTGATATTTTTCCGGAGATTTTTCTGTATTTTGGCCAACTAACCTTAGGGATAGTTCGGGGAAGGGTGCGATTGGGCATCAGCGCCTAATTGAATGGTGATATCAGAATCTAAAACCCCCGTACTTTCAACTCGCACTTCCCCAAATCCAAGGGCAATCCGAATGGCCTGGGCTGTAGCTAAATTTCCCTGTTGGGCAATAATCCGGGTTGTGGCTAAGGGTTCGTCCCAGGCCTGGCCGAAATAGACATTGCTATATCCAGCCTCCCCTAGTTTTTTGATCGTTTGTGAGAGGGTCGGATGGGTAGATGCTGGCTCTGGGGAAGAGCCTTGATTTGCAAGGGAGCCAGAGGGTTGAATGGCAATCCTGATCCGGCTGGGTTGAGTTTCTGTCAGAGTTTCATCCTGATGATCTCGGAAATGACTATTGACCAGGGCTTGAATTGCCCCATAGCGAGGTAGCCAATAGCTGGGGGTATTGGAGTCTTGGCCATTGTTGCTGAAGTAACCTGGGAGCATCAGCATTTGCATTTGGGAGCGGGGAAGGTTGCTGATGAATCCTGCCAGTTGGCCAATTTCCTGAAGACTGAGATTGGTATCGAGATTTTCCTGGACAACATTGAGAATTTGGGGAATCCGGGACAGGGTTTCTGGCTTCAGGGATTGTTCAACTGCGGCCCGAATTACAGCTTGTTGGCGTTGAATCCGGCCAATATCCCCCAACTCGTCATAGCGAAATCGGAGTAGATCATGGGTTTTTTGACCATCCAGATGTTGCTTCCCAGCTTTCAGGTCAATATTTAGGCGTTGGCTGTCATCTCGATATTTCATGTCTTTGGAAACATAAAATGTCACTCCACCGAGGGCATCCACCAGCTTGGTTACGCCTTGGACATTAATTCTCAGGTAGCGATCAATCTGCACCCCACCCAACAGTTGACTCACCGTTGCCGCTGTCAGGGCTGGGCCACCCAAAGCATTGGCTTCATTGATTTTGGCATCGCCCCGACCGGAAATAGATGTCAGGGTATCACGGGGAATGGAGAGCATCACCAATCGCTGTTCTTGGGGATCAAATCTAAGGAGGAGGAGAGTGTCGGATAGTCCCTCAAGGGAGTTGACATTGGCATGGTAGGTTAGGCCAGAGGGGGGCGGGGCATCTACATCGGCAGTTAAGACACTGGTGCCGATCACCATCAAAGTTAGGGGACGATCCAGTTGCAACGTATTCCCAGGGGCCTGGGAGAAAACCGCAGCTTCTGTGGGACTAAGGGCTTTTTGCTGTAAGGGTGTGCTGTGGGAAATAACGGCTACCAGGCCCCCCAACGTAGCTGATATTAAGCCAACTCCCAACCAACCCGCTAACCACCAAAACCGATGAAACTCATTGGGTACTGCTGCAAGAGATACTTTTACAGGGTTGGTAGAAGAGTGATTGGGTGAACGACGGAAACGGATAAACAATCTCAACCTACAAAAGAGAAACCAATCCTAAAGAAAATCATGATTTTATGCAGGCTAGCACAGAGCTTCCGAGCAAGACTCGGGATCACGGCCAGTTTTAGAAGTGACCCTTACCTTGAACATGGCAAGAGGCAAGTTAGAGGGGGTTAATGGCAATGGCCCGTGGGAGTAGAGCTAGGGTTAATGGCGGAATTGGGGGGGACATCAAGGGCAGGATTCCGGTCAAAGAAGCCAAAGGGTTTGAGATGAAACCCAATATAGGCAGTCGGCATAATCGGCCAATCTTCCGGGCGGGGAATGTGATGATGGCCAAAGTTGTACCAAACCACCACATCAGTGTTTTCAATGGGGCGATTAGCCTGTGTCCATTTTTGTAAGCCCTCACCGCCGGGATGTTGATTGGGATGATCACCGGCCGGGAAATTTTCATCGGGATGATAGGGTGTTGCCCAAAAGTGAGTATTGAGAAATCCCGCCCGTTTCATCACCCAGGCCTGGTCATTGGCAAAGGGTAAACAGGTTTCACTGGGAATGAGTTTATAGGCCACCGGCTGTCCCAGATAGTTCTTAAGGTTAGGATTCGTGATTAACCAACTGCGGGCAATAAACGGATCCACCAACTGCTGGGCTTCCTGTTCAGTTTTCAGTAAGGTTTTCTTCGCGATAAACGCATTCATTTGGGGATTATCGGGGCCTGGAGGAACAGCTTCGGAGTGGGTCTCAAAGACAGAATTTTCTTCACCATCAATACTCATATCCAAGCGCATACAAAAGAAATGTTGATGATTTAAGGCATTGAGTTCGGGTGCAACTAGCGTTCCATAATCCGGTGTATTTCCAACTGCGGCACAGAGTAAGATTCCGGTTAATTTCACCTCATACTGAATCGTCCCATCCTGATAGAAATACCAGAAAAAGCCATACTCATAGTTATCAATCGAAGCAATAAACGACAGGACTAATCGCCGCGACCGCCGCACTTCTGTAGCCTCTAACCGCCAATCTACGTGTTTCCAGAGAATGCCATAATCTTCTTCATGGAGGCAAATTGCGTTTTCAATCAGCACCGCGCCTCCCCGACTGTCATTGACCACTGCATCAAAGTAGTAGATTTCCCCCAAGCAATCACAGCCGAGTTTGAGGGAATTGGCTAAACTACCCAGGCCAATTTCACCCACATCAAAGGCATTTTTGCGAACGTGTTGGGGGCGCGGATCACCGTAGGGAACCACCATTTCCGCCATTGAAGCTCGATACATAATTGGCCGGACGCGCCCTTGATCTTCATAGCCCACTGTGTAGAGGACGAGGCCCTCCCGCGGGGTAAAGCCAACTCGTATTTGCCACTTCTGCCATTTAATTAACTGTCCCAAAACTTCAAAGCTGGGGCCATTAGGTTGGACAATCTGGAGGGGTTTAATATCGGTGCGAGGATTTTTAATAAACTCGGCGGCATAATTGCCATCGGTGGGCGGGACTGGCACCACTCCGTAATCTTCAATCTTGATCACCTGCATTTTGTTGAGATCAATCACCGGAACCAGGCCCTCAATGGGGTGAGCATAGGCATTATCGTGGGGACTCATCCGCAGCCAAACGATAGCCCGCGCTAACCGAATTCCTTTCTCTTCGGGAATATCGAAATAGCCAGGCACCCAGGGATCGATCATGACTAAATTCAGGTTGCTAATTCCCCGCCGTTTCACCGCGGCCTGGAAATCGGGATGGGCTTTAATCGCTTGCTCGGCTTCCACCACTTCATCGGTCATGATCCGGGGTGTAGCTCCAGGAATTTCCGTCCAGGCCCCGACCGTTCCCAGATTCAAATTCACTACGGCTTCATAGGTTTTGCCAGTGTCATTATCTAAGAGGACAATCTTGGCCTGGCGCAGAATCCCATCTCCGGGCTTGAAGCCGTAAACCACCGCTTTGTCTGGTTCGTGGAGGGTGACGGTGGAAAAGCGATAATGCCGCCCTAAGTGTTTCTCTGACTTAACAATAGCCACCGCTGCCGCTACTTCTGACAGGGAGAGGGGATCAAGGGGGTGGGAAAATTCCAAGGTCATGGCGTTTGGAGAATGGCAGGCCGTAGCAGTCATGATTTAAGCCGAGAAAGTAAAAGAAGGACTGATCCTATCTTGACGCAAAAATCTGAGGAGATGACTGCTTCCTTAACCGATGGCTTGGATCCACTCTTTAATTTCGTAATCAGTCCAAATCCCGTTTTGCCAATAGGGATCCCCCGTGACAAGAGCCTCGACAACCTTTTGGGATGCGGCTTCATAGATGGCTACAAACAGGGTCAGGTCTTTGGTGGGGCCAATGGTGATCAAGATGCCTTGTTCTTTTTGGGCTTGCAGGCCAGCGAGGTGAGCATCACGATAGGGGGCGCGTTTTTCTAGGACATCCCCACAGTAATGACCGATTGCCACAAACTTTGCCATAACCCAGCGTCTCAATTTCTTGTAGGTGTTTAGATTTTACCGCGGGCCTGGTGATAAGGGCTAAGATAAGTTTATGGTTCCAGCCTCAGGCCAAGCCAAACCAAGAGCGATATAATCTTTTAAAGCCCTTTGGAGTTATCGTTTTATGGCTATTAAACAAAAATTAAAACTCAAGTATAGGCAGGCATCTTTTCTAGAAGGAGCTTCACGTATCTTTGACATAACTGGTATCTTCCAAGATGAGGTTGTGATTATTAATCGCGAACCAAAATCAATATCTATTTCCAGAAAAATAAAAAATAACGATAAAAATAATCTTTTTGCAGCTACTCATCAAATCAATCAAGATGTCAAAGTTGTGACCCTTGAAACGCGGCATCGCTTACCCTAATTACAATTTTTATAATTCGTACTAATATTTACTATAGATATCTCCACGATAGAATTAGAGGTAGATTTTCACTGTATAAATTAAGAATATACAGCCAAAATAGAGCTAATTAATATGAGTCATGACATCTACAAATTGATTTGTCAGAAACCAAAAGACTGTAAACGCTTGATGGGTGTTAACTTTGAGCAACTAGAAGAGCTGATCGAACATTGTAAAAGATTGCATCAGATAAAACAAGAGGAGATTGAGAACCAGAAGAAACGAGTGATTCGAGCGGGCGGTGGTCAGTCTCCTATCTTGACCCTAGAAAACCAAATTATCTTAACGCTACTCTATCTCAGACATTATTTAACTTTTCAACTGCTTGGTTTGATGTTTCACGTCAGCGAGTCCACTGCTCATAATGTCTTTAACTATTGGCAAATACTCCTGGAGGAAGGACTATCACCTAGTCTTTTAGAACAAGTAAAAAGTACCCGGAGGCTGGGGCTGAAACTCTGGCCAAATTAGTCAATCAAGAGTTAGTGATAGATAGCACAGAACAAGTCATAGAGCGACCTTCGAGCTATCAGGAGCAGAAGCGTACATATTCTGGCAAAAGGAAGAATTTCACTTTAAAAAAATCAGTTAATTGTAAGTCCTGTGACTTTAGATATTATTGATGTGGTCGTGGGGATGCCAGGTCGGATAAGTGATATTAGTATCTGGCGAAACAGTCGAACTCGCTTTACCCTAGAGCAGTTCTTTATGGGAGATAAAGCTTATGTGGGAGAGAGACAAATTAAAACACCAACGAAAAAGCCTAAGAATGGAGAATTAACGCGTCAAGAGAAAGAAGATAACAAATCGTTTTCAGCACGACGTATTATCGTAGAACATTTGATTCGTTTTGTGAAAATATTTAGGATTATGCAAGAGCGATTCCGACTTCCAATATCTCGATATGATTCAATTTTTCTAACTGTTTGTGGACTAGTGAGATTGCGATTGGGCTGTTTAGAGTTGAGATTAGTTAAACATTAAGCATATGAGAAAAGTATTATGGTTTATAACCAACATTTAAAGTTAGTGAACTGGTAATAGGGACTGCAAAGCACCGTAAGTCTTTGTTTCTGAGCATCGTTAAATATTCTTGAAATATAGCTTAAACGGTCACCCATTATGGATTACAGGTTTTTGGAGATGTCTAATACTCTAGGTAGATTATTGGGAGGGGAGGTATAAGGGTTTCCCCACGCGATACCGTGCCTATACGTTGTTTTATTAGACATACTTAAATGTCATTGGAAAGGATAGATGCAACCAACTCGGTGTTGAGTGTGACGGGTTGCTTTGACGCGTGGGTGTAGATGGAGTTGTACTCACCCTTTTCGCCTGAGTAATTCAGACATAGTTTATATCCGTGTTTGGCCAGCTTGCTTTTGGCTAACTGGAACAGGATGGAGCTAAGGGTATCCTTATTCAGCCAGAGGACTTCATGGCTGGTTGGATTTAAGAACCGCGTCCCGTAGTTGAGGCCTTTGTTTTTATCTCCACTCATGACGGTGCAAATATGCTCGTATCCCTCAGCAATCAGACCTTTCCTTGCCGTTTCAAAGTTTTCACGGGTTGGTTGAATCATGGATTTTTATCCTACTTTTTGGGGTCGTTATCCCGTAGGACTTTTTTATCCATAGAACAACATTTATAGTGCTTCTTCTGCGGGTCGTAGTTGAGCATCTGGGTTTAATTGGTTTTCACCAGTGGTTAGGATTTTGATTTGCTCTAAGTTTTTTCGCATAGCAGCCCAGGCTTTGAAGGCATTGCTGGTGTACTGGTCGGTCTGGTTCATGCGACTGAGATACTGATCTGTTGAACCGGAGCCATAGCGATAGGTAACTTCGTAGAGCTTGAGTCGGGTTAGTTCACGGCGGGCCAGTTCCTGGGTGGCTTGAAACTCACGTTTGTACTGGTCAAAGGCAAGAACATCGAGAGTTACTTTATCTCGGATACGACCGGCCAGTTCGGCTCGGTTTCGTTGGAGTTCAGCTACTTTAATCTGAAGGTCGCTGATGGCGAGGCTGCGAGTAGCAGCAGCTTGTGAGCCACCAAATAGGTTACTGATGAGTGGGACACCAATTAAGCTGAGGGCTTCAGCAAGCCCCGTCCCGGTGAACAGGCGGCCAAGTTTATCAAAGGGTGATTCAGCGGTTGGCCCAGATGTAGTGATGGTACTTTGTCGTCCGGTGAAGGGGTCGGTGACGACCTGGGTGGTGCCGAGTCTGGCACTTGGGCCAGCGTCAAAACTGAGATAGCTTTGCAGTGCTGGTGTAAATAGCTCCAAGCTAACGAGTCTTTGGTTATTGGTTTGTGCTTCTTGGATGCGAGTATTGGCTTCTTCAATTCGGGCATCTACTTCCTTCAGGATTGGAGAGCGTGAGACTGCCAAATCCTGTAACCGTTTTACACATTCCTGGGTACTATCCAGGCAAGGAAGTCCACCGAGTATGCCCTGCCAAAGATTGTTATTGAACTGAAACCGAAGCACTTCTTCCATGCTGGCGGCTGTTTGTCCACCTTGAAATGGGTTTTCAGGTAGTCGCGGTGCAGCGGTTGGTGTTCTAGGGGCCGCCACCGTTGGTCTGGTTGTGTTCCCTGTTCCGGGTGTTGAAGTTGTGCTAGGCCTTACACTGCTTGGGACTGGAATGTTAATGGGTTGTGGGCTGGTAGTGGCTGGGGCTTCCTGCTCTGGCTCAGGATTGATGGGTACAGGGGCGGCTTCGCCTCCTGCATCATCTTCAGTGGGTTCACTACTGGGCTGTGCCTTGGAGATCAAGGGTAAGCTCAACACGGAGGTTAGTATCAGACTGCTCAAGCCAGCGGATACGAGCGACTTTACCTGCATAGGGACTCCTGACAGTGGATAAGGTTTGTAATTGACTTTCGATTTGGTCTGCTTGGGTTTGCAGTTGGGCGAGTTGGAACGTCTGTTCCTGAACGGCTCGGTCTGCATCAATTTGGGATTGTTGGGATTGGGCTTGGAGCTTGGCCAGTTCTAACTGGTGCTGGTATTCGGTATATTGCCGCTGCTGTTGCGCTCTGACCAGCTTGGCGTTGGCCATACTGACAGCGGCGATGCGCCTGTTTACTTCTTCCTTGGCCATCTCAAGTTGTCGTTGCTCATGTTCCATAACTGCTGGGGGGACTTCCTGGGCCATGGTCTGAAGGACACCCATCTTCCGCTGATGAAGACTGAGGGCTTCTTGAGCATGGTTTAGGTCTAGTTGGGCTTTTTGTACATCCGCTTGCTCTGCTAAGTAATCCGGGGCGGGTAGTTGCCGAATTGTTGACAGTTGGGGGCGGTTGACCTGTCGGGCTTGCATCCGGTTAATTTGTACGGCGAGTTGCTGTTTGCGATAGGTCAGCATTTCTCTGGCTTTGGCACGGTCAGCTAAGACTTGATTTTTCTGGACGGTGTCGCCCTGGCGAACCTTTAAGTCAGTGGGGTCAGTGATCGAGAGTTGGATTTTGAACCGTTTGGGGTCATCGCTTCGTGTTCCCTGTGGTTCCGTTTCTCCGGGGGGTGAGTTATCATCTTCGATTGGCTGTCCCTCATCTGGGTCATCATCCCCAGCGGACTGAGCGATGGAGATATTGGGGATAACAATGGTATGGCTCATTAGAAAGGATGTGCCAGCGACTGCGCCAATGGCGATCACAGCATTGACAATTTGACCGAGGGTGATACGAGCAATAAATCTAAGCATGGGTCATTCTGCCATTGCTAATAAGGGGTCTAGGGGGACAACCTCATGAAGGTTGTTGGGGTTAATCCGGCTGAAGTAGGGAATGATGTCGGTTTGCTTGGCATCATTCCCAAAGCGGATTAGAGCTTGCAGCGGTTTCAGTGCCGAGACTCGTTGAGGGGCAAATCTAAACTTCTTGGCTACTTTCTCAACTTCGACTTGATCTACAGGCAGGACAATTTTGGTGGCCGTGTTACTAAGAACGTCGGCGCTAAGGTGACGTTCTTACTGGCTGGCCACGACTAAGTTAAGGCCGTACTTCCGACCATCACAGACGATGCGATCCAGGGCGGGAGACTTGCTCAGTTCCTTTGCCTCATCAATGAAGATAAAGGTTCTGGGGCTGGGTGCTTCACCATAGAGCCGATGGCTATCCATGAGTTGCTTAGCCAAACTTTCAGCAGCGATGGCTCCGATTTCTGGCGGTAGTTTCTGCATATCCACCCGGATTAGGGGATGGTCAAAGGGCATATTGGCCCGGTTGAAGATGCCATAGGTAAAGGTTGCAGCCAACTTCAGTATTAACTTTTGGGATTCTTTGCACCCATTCTTGCAGCGTTGGTTTAGTTCGGTTTGGACATGGCTAAAGTTGGGTGGTTCATTTTGCCAGGTTTCAATGCCCTTGATGCCCCATCTGGTATAAAGCTCTCCGACCACATCTAAGATAAGACCTTCTTGGTTTGGGCCAATTTGTAGATTTCGTTTCAAAATCTGCCCGATGGTGATGGCTTGAATTTTGGGCCCGCCTCCTTCCGGGTCAAGGTTGAGCGTAAGCGGGTTGATCCCAAATTCGCTATTGGCATGAAGCGGGATATGCTTCTCGTTAGGCAGGGACTGGTCGCCATATGATTTGGCATTGCTCTTTTTTGCACAGCTCCCAGGCGATTGCCTTCAGCGTTTGGGTTTTGCCACTGCCACTGGCTCCGATGATGGCCACATGGCCATTGGGTAAGTCTTTATAGTTCCAATGGGTATTTGTCCCCAAGTGGATACCATCGGTATCCATTGTTCTCACTGTTGATGCTTTGGGATGTAGTGGAACTAAACGGGCATTGGGTAAAGTACGAGGCATGGATTACTCCTTGGGGACAACAGTGCGAATGAGAATATTGCCAGTTACATCCGCTTCGATGGTTGCAATATCTTGTGGTCTGGCAGATCTAAGTCTGAGGATGCCTGTGTTATCCCGAGTGGGTTGAAAGGTGACGGGATTATATCTATCTATCAAAGGAATTAAGTTTAAGCTGAAGCTATCAGTAACTGCAACCGTTCCGGTCAGGTAAGTTCGCTTTGGGTATTGGTCTAAATTGAGGTCAGTAAAGGGTTGTTCTTCTAGGGTGACTTGTCGTGTTTCACTGCTAACGGATGGGCCACGTTCCAGGCGAATACTGCCGACTCGGATTTGGGCGTTTTGTGACCGTCCGGCTCGGTAGAGAACACCGCCCTGGCTTTCAACGAGTAGGTCGTTACTGGTTAAGGCTTGGATGACCTCAAACCTATCTTTGATATTTTGCTGTGTGGTTTCATCCTTCCCGATAATTTCCACATATAGAATATTGTTCTGTCCCTTAGATATAACTTCCTCAATCACGCCCTCGGGTAGTCCGAGTAGTTGGTTAAAGGCCATGACGATGCCGCCTTGGGAGTTAATGTTGAGGACAATAACCCCCACGATTATTAGCAGAACGAAGATAAAAGGCTCGGCGGCCGAATTGGTACTGAGTCGTAACTGAGGGTTGCCAGGGATAACCAGTCGGGCTTGGCTTGGGTAGAACGCAGCGACTCCCGTTTTGGTGAAAACATCCCCAAACCAGCCCATAAAGTAACCGACCACCAAAGCACCATAGATAGTGCGGCTTAGGAGTAAGACTGGACTGAGTACCACCGCAATAATGGCGGTAGCGATGAAGCTGTGGGTTACAGAGCGGTGGGGAAACTTTTGCTCAATAAAGCTGCTGATTGGGAACAAGATGCGGCCCGACACTGATTTGCTGGTATCCACATCGGGTATTTGTGAGGCGATTGCTGAAGCCAACAAAACTAAGGGGTTACTTTCCCCTAAAAAGGCGGCTGTGCTGGTTGCCGCTAGTGCAGCATGGGTGATGGCCTTCATGGTTCGACTTCCTGCACTCGTATTTCAGTCGTAATCCCGTCACTGGCCAGGCTTATTAGCCCTTCTGCTTCGGCTTGGGCGTGTAGCCCTCTTAATACAGCTTTGATTAGGGCCAAGCGGTCAGTGATTTTTTCACTGGAGCCGATGGTTACGGCTAGGGTGATGCGGTCGGTTGTCTCACCAGGGTGAATAACGGTTTTGGCCATTAACATTTTGAGTGTCTCATTGGGGTCGTGCGGTCGGGACGACTTTTCCTTGTCTTCCAGTGATTATCTTGGCTGTCCAGCCTTTTGTTTTGGCTTCCAGTTCTATCTCCCAGATTCGGAGGTAAGGCCGAGCGAGTTGGGGGCTGCTGCCATTCATCCGGTAATACTTCTTCAGTTGTCCATTGGACATCAGGTTCTTGTATTGCTCTGGGAGGTAATCTCCCCGGCAGAATATGACTGTTTCCATGTGTCACCGTCCCAGGTATTTCTGTTTGCGAGGCATGGCCGAGACAAGCAAGCGGACGACACCGACTGCAACGGTAAGGATGCCGCCCATTAAGTAAAGGCTGGTGCTGTTGAATCCCAGCCCCAGAAAGCGAACAATCACGAAGCACAACATCACTGCGACGAGAAATGGCGTTCCATCGATCCACTGAGTATGGTCTGGGGCTAGGTCATCTAGACCGAGATATTCTTCCTTGACAACCCGCTTGGCCAACATTGGATTTCCGGCACAGCGTTCTTGTAAGGCTGCAATTCTGGCAGGGGTTAGGTCAATACCCAGGTCTTCGGCGGCCTCGTACATGATTTGGCGAATCCATTTGTTTTCTAATGGCGGTAGTTCCATGCGGGGCAGTCGGATAAAGATGTCCTTGGGTGGGGGGTGGGTTGCGAACAAGAGGATATGCTGGTTTTTCTTCTGTAGTTCTTCCAGCCAGTAGCGGAATGTGGCGGGTAGTTTGTGGGCATCATCAAAAATCAGGAAGGCCAGGTTATCTTGCAGCCAATTTAGGACAGCTTCTTGTAGTTCCTGGATGTTCATTCGTTTCCCTTCCAGGTTGTAGGTATCCACCCCAAGTGCTTCAGCGATCTGGATCATGTTGGCTCGGATGGTGCTGGGTGTAATCAGGACGCAAAGGAACCCTTCATCGGTCAGTTCTCGGTGGGTCGCTTCGGCCAGATAGGTTTTTCCGCCTCCAATCTCGCTGACGACTAGCAGGCTACTGTCGGCTTTGAGTGAGGCGACGATGTGTTGAAAAATTGAACGTCTATACAGGCGTTGGGAAATGGACTGTTCTTCTTGTACCGTTTGGATGCCAATGCTTTCCGATTTCCCGGTTACTTGGTCAATGGCATAGGTATAGAGGCGTTTCGTGCCATCTTTGAGGCTTCTAATGTGCCGTTTTATAGATTTTGCCACTTTCAACAAACCTCTTAAATGCGCTGACCATAGCACTAGAGCATCGTGTTCCTGTGTGTTCCCTCACGAATTCTTTGAGTTCGCTATAGGTGCGGAGTTTCTTCTCTGTCCAGGCGACGTAGAGGAGGCCAAAGACCGTTCGCCTACGTCGCAAATCGCACAGTTTAATGCTGTGAAAGTCGATTTCAAAGGGTAGGGGTGTTTCTTCGATAACTTTCCGACCTTGTTCAGCGGTTACGGAACGCCTTTTCGGTTTAGGTTTTTTCTCTGGCTTTTCTAGGTCTGGGGTAGGGATAAACGACTCTCGTAGGAACGGCAACCACCAGTAGGTAGGGTTGGGTTGTTCTGATAGTGTGGCGAGTAGGAGTGGGCTGGGTTGGGTTGGGGTTGTGGGTTCTTGTTCCGGTTGTTGTGGCATTAACTGTAGCTTGGCGGGTGGGAGAAGCGGGTAAGGCTCATCTCCAAATGACTTGACGGCATCCCAGGCGGGTTCGATAGTCGTCTGTACGAAAGACTCTGCTCTTTGGCGGATGGCCGTCCCCCACCGTTCTAGGGTGTTAATCGTAGCTCGGTAAATCTGACCCAATGTAATCTGCTGCCAGGGCGTGCTGTTCATGATTGTTAGCCTCAAAGATGTGAATACCAATTTCGATAGTGCTGGCCACCAGGGCGATAATCCCAATGATTTTGTAGAACCGGGACTTGTTGACCACAAATGACTTGATCACCCCAGACTGAACCAAGTTGGCGGTTTGCACCCTAACTTGGCTATAGGAAAGGTCTGTCATCTTGCAAAGGGTATTGCGATCACAGACTTCATGATTCTCAAGCGCGTTGAGGATTTGCTGTCTGGTCTGGTGTCCTTCCTTCAGCTTTTTTTTGTTGAGTTTTGTAAACATATCTGACGCGTCAAAACTGGCTATATTTTAAGCCAAAAAATAAGCCAGTGTTTTTCTTAAGTTATCTAAATGCTTCTGTATAAGGCTTTCAGGTATTCATATTTCCTAAATTTCTTAATACCGGATTTTGGACGTTTATCAGACTGCGGTTCATAACAAATTGAGGGAGTCAGATTAAGTAGAGGTACTCTTGGAGACTAATACCTTTTGATTGGATCATCCATTGGTTGACCTTGGCCGCTGCCTCATCTATTTCAGGTGGCCATTCTCTCTGTTCCATCTTCTCCATTAGCTTGCGGCTTTGGATATTAAGGGCTATGTCGTTGACCGTTTTCTGATTTTCTTTAATCCAGTGTTCCATCTTTTTTTTTAGGTCTTCTTCGTCAAGACAGAGCGGGGCGTAATCATCAGTTTTCTCGATTGCCACCTTTAGCAGCTCTCTTGTTTTTACTTGTCCGCCATAGGTAAGTGAGTCTTCGATGTCAAAGCCGAACAAGCGACTGAAGCATCGTTTCCGAATGAGGTACTTTTCTAGCTCAAGTTCCTCTCCATTGCGGAGGTACATTCCCTTAACGACCGTTGACTTGTAATAGATGAAGCTCAGTTCTCCGATGCTGGAGTAGATGATTTCTTCGTTTCCTGTCCAGGTGCCAACGCCGGAGAAGTAGATGTTCTGTTGATAGACCTTTACTTTCTTTATATTGAGGTCTAATTGACCGTGTGTATTACTGGTTTCAATTTTGGTGGCATTTTTTAGGCTTTCGACTTGCTCTTGGGATAGCAACCATTGGTTAGGGAGTGTCAGTTTTTGGTCATTCACGCTAATAGTGAATGCGGTTGGGACTGCTCCCGCTTCTCCTGTGATTGGAATTTTGTACTCGACTTCACCAGTGATTTTTGTAGTCATAATTTGGCCTCCTTGGGGTCATCTCCCTGAAAGACACCTTAGCTATGAGTTTATCTTAGATATTCTTATCAGAGCGTTTTTTTCCTTGTTAGCTCTTAAGGACTTCTCGTTTAATTGCATCTATGTTGAGGGCGGTTATACCCTTGCCAGACCGGACAAAGTGGACTCCTTCTTGCCACTTAAACCGCCAACTATTCTGAATTTTTAACCGGACTCTATCTCTTGAACATCCTTTCATGCCGAGTTCTTTTTCTAGTTCTTTGGCTGCTTGGTTAATGGGCATGATCCGGTCGCCAACTTTGTACTTATTGGCCATATTTTTGCAGTTCCTTGATTTGTAAGCTGAGGCTGTGGAGATGGTCACGGCGTTCAATAGCTTCAGCGGCGGCTTGGTGCTTTTTGGAATTTCTCATCCCGACATATTTTCGTTTCTTACCGTTAAAGATGGGCTGAAAACTACGGTAGAAAACCTGATAGCTGTTTTTACGGCCATGACATTTGCATACCTCTAGCCATACCCCCTCCGGTGCAATTTCCCCATCCGCCATGACTCGGTTGTATTGACTGGTTAGATACTCGATAAATTCTTCTCTCAGTTCTTTTTTTCTGCTTTAATTTAGTGGCTTGTAATTCAGCCGCCTCAAGTCTCTTGTTGAGCATTGTTTCTACCCTTAAGTTTCAGTAAAAGTTGAATCAAGTCTTCGTTGGTGAGTCGGTCAAATCTACCTTCCCGAATGATGATGTTCTCCACCCATCCATGATGTTGAACCATGTAGTTCAGAGCCTCTTTCTTCGACCATCCAAGCTTTTTAAGTTCTAGAGAAATTTGTATTTGAAGCTCACTTATATCCAAGGAATTATCATTGTTATCTGCATTTAGATACATATTATTTCCTTGTTGAAATTTGTTTTGCCTACGCCTTTTTTCCTCGTTTAACCAGTCATTTGCGCGAGCTTCTAGCGCATCAGTATCTTGCATTTTTTCTCGTTTTATGATGTAGATAACCGCATCACCGCGAGTATGCTCACCGCCTATTTTGTCCAGGGTCTTGCGGATAAATTCAACAAATTCCTCTTTCAGGCCTTCGATACCATACCCACTTCGCCACACGGGTAGGATAGCTGCTTCAAATTGCCCCTCAAACCGTCTGTAATAGTCTGGGCGACCAAACAGACGGGCTTCATCACTTGCAGTGCATACAGGCAAATTTTGAACCAAATCTGAGCATTTTTGGTCTGGGGTATTATCCGGTTTTTGGAGGGAGTTTTTTGCTTCAACTTCCTCGTCCTCACGCGCACACGCACGGGAATAAAAATCTGCGTGTGTGTTATGTAGATCTAAATTCTTAGTATTTAGATCTATATTTAAATTCTTTAGATCTATATTTTTTTCGTTAAATTTTGGTAAATCTGCTTCAATCGCTTGCACTGTAAGGCTTCTAGTGTTTTTGGACTTGTTTTTGTCTTGAATTTCCTTCGGTTCATCAGATTTGATTTCTGTATTTTCTGTTTTCTGAAGTGACAAAACTGGTAATTGAGGGACAAAACTGGTAATTCAGGGTCAGATTTGGTGTGTATTGTTGGAACAGCCTCAATGAGTGTCTCTCGATTTACTTGGATCAGGTTTAGGATTTTAAGTTCTTTGATAATGCGTTTTACGTTTCGCTCTGATGTTTGAATAGTTTTGCTAATTTCCTCAGCGCTGCTACTTTTAAGCAACTGAATTGCGATCAATACTTGGAGTTGACTTGGTGTTAATTGCTGTGACCAAGCAGCAAATTCGGATAGAGTTAGTTCCATTGGATTTCTTTTAGTTCTTGAATTGCAAGGTTGATGTCGTCCATAGATAAACCTGTTCTCACAGCAATTTCATTGATGCTTGCCTTCTCTTGTAGTCCTTTGGCAACAACTCGGAGAATAATTGCTTCCTCGATTAGGTCTGAGGCATAGTGCTGTTCGTCTGCGGCCATTAACTGGAGGAGTCGCTTTACTTGCGGTGTCATCCGAATCGTGACGTTTTTTCTCTCTGCGCGGTCTTCGATGCTGGCGATCACATTACTGGTCTTGCTTTATTAGTAAATCAATCTTAACTTATCACATAATCATTCTTGGTGATTCATTCCATGCCAAAATGAGGGTGTCTTGGTTTTGGTAAGACGGTCGTGGAGGACTTCGATATATTTAAGGCTCGCTTTTCTCTGATGATGGTTGAGATGCGTGGCACTATGACCCAGCGCGAGTTATCTCAGCTACTTGGGGTGAGTCAGTCTGCAATTCAGATGTGGGAGTCTCAGGGAAGTCTGCCATCCCTAGAGAATTTGGCTCGGATCGCCTCCTATAGAAAAGAGACCACAGAATCCTTGGTTGCTTACTTGTTTGCTCGTCCCTTAGAGTCTCAAGCTACGACTGTGATGGAACAGGTATCCCAGATGTCTATGTTGGAGTTGGGCGAGCTAAGTCGGGCTATTTCGGATCGGATGTTTGCTCTACTCTCAAAGTGAGTCATTCTTCCAGCCACAATGTTCACAGTCCCAATGAATCCGGGCCGGTTCAGTCTGTGTTATCGGCATCTCGCAGTTTGGGCATCGTCCGGTAAATTGGGGATGCCATTCCAGTCGTTCTAATCGTTCTTCATAGCTTAATTCGGGTGGCTGGTAGATCAGTTCACCGTCGTAGTAGGCCGCCCCTTCAGGTTGCCAAAGTTCTTTTTGAAGACTTGTTTTAAAGTCAGAGCATGGGGTTTTGTTTCGCCCGCTTGAGTGGATCGCACGCACAAGGTAATAGGAGCGTGCATAATTTATACAAAAAGAGCAATTTTCAATCATTTTTCTAAAAAGTGACCACTTTAATCGTAGTGATAAAAATTAACCTTGAGTGTTGCTCAAAAGGATTGAATCGTCCATAACTCTTTCCATTGAGTTGTGTAATGGGGAGATCGTTGACTACGCCGCATTACCCAATGTTGCTTTATCCCTATAGCCCCGTAGCGCAGGGTATGCTGTCCAAACCGCTGATTGATTCGGTCAAGGGTCGCCATTAACGCCTCCTCTTTCTCGTCACAGGGAGCATCAAAGAAAGTGTGCTGAATAGCCTGGTGTGGGCTTAGCCCTTGGAGAATTACGCCCGCTTTCTTATAGGCTCGCCCGGCCTGGTACATAGACTCAGCACAGCGTAAGGCAACATCTAGTAACTTCCCGGTATGGTTGGTCGGCTTCAGCAGGGTCATACTCGCACTGGGTGATTCATAGTTCTCCTGAAACCGATTCGTCCTGGCAAACACAGTCACATGGGTTGTCATCAGTTCTTTGCTGCGAAGTTTTTCGGTGGCTCGGCTGATATAGGTAGCAACGGCCTGTTTCAGTTCAGTTAATGTGGTAACTGGCTGACCAAAAGAACGAGACACAACCAAACTTTGTTGGGGATTGATCACCGACTCCAGAGGTAGGCAGGATTCTCCCCGCAACTCCCGGACAATCCGCTCCATGACCACATTAAATTTCTGGCGAATCATAGCCAAGTTTGCAGATTCTAGCTCGGCGGCATTGGTAATGTTGATAGTTCGTAAGCGTTGACCCCAGCGGGTTGAAATATCCCAGATGTCCTCCACAGACAGACTGGCTAATACTGAGTTGATTGCCGATGGAGACAATACCAAGACCCCACCGTTTTGTTTGGCGAGCTTGTTAGCAACCTTTGCTAACACCTTAGTTGGGGCAATGCCAATCGAAACGGGAATGCCTGTCCATTGCAGCACGGTTTCACGGATGGCCTGGCCCTGTTTCAACGGGTGAGCTTGAAACCCAGAGAAGTCGAGGAAGGCTTCATCAATCGAGTAAACCTCCAGGCCTGGACACAGGTAGGTGAGGGTCTGCATTACCCGTTGGCTCATATCTCCATAGAGGGCATAGTTACTCCAAAAAACTTGAATGTTGTGTGCGGCTACAAGGTCTTTGATTTTGAAGAAGGGAGCCCCCATCGGTACACCCAAGGCTTTAACTTCCTGGGAGCGAGCCACTACACAGCCATCGTTATTCGATAAGACAACTACGGGCTGTCCTTGGAGCTTGGGTTTAAAGACCCGTTCACAGGAGACATAGAAATTGTTGCAGTCCACCAGGGCAAACATTCAGGCTTCTCTTAGGTCTAGCCATTGGGTTAACGTCAGAATTGGAATGCCTTGGTAGGGGTTGAGAGTTAGTAAATCACGATCTCCTGTCAATAGCAGGGTGGCTTTTCCACTCACTGCCAGTTCAAGATACATATCGTCCTTAGGGTCTGAACAGGCTTGAATCTGACAGTCAATGCTGACAATCTCGGCAGTCTGGACTACTTGAAAAATAAACAACTGGCGTTCTAAAGGGGTAATGTAACGCGTAAATTTTGGGCGACTTAAGACCAGCTCCAATTCCGTGAGAGTGGCCTGGGAAAAGAGGAGAGTCCCACTCTGAATCACTTTATTCAAACCTTGCCGAGAGACACTGACCTTCGACAAAGCAGCACTGACGAGGATGTTGCAATCAACAACAAATCGTTCTGAACTCATGCGTCTGGTTCTGCTAATATCTCAGCCAACAACTCAGGTGTTAACCCCCGTGCACCGGCCTGGTCACTCAGATAATCCATTAGGTGCAGCAGTAGTTGGGCGTTTTCTTCTTGCGGTTGTTGAAGGAGTAGCGTCAGTAGTACCTGAATCTGCTCCTGTTGAGAGACAGAAGCAGATTGATAAGCCTGGGCAACTTCTGGGCGAACTTTAATCTGGCTCATAGGGATATAGACCTTGACGGCACTGTTTCATTCTGCTCAATTCATAGGGCATGAATCACGTTAGTCACGACTCCCCAGACTTGAAAGGCACTGGCATCGGTAATTTCAATGTCAGGGTAGTTAGGATTCTCAGCTTGCAAGAATAACCGTTTACGCTTGCATTTTAATCGCTTGACCGTTAGCTCCCCGTTCAACACCGCAATGACAATCTGCCCGTCCTTGGGTTCTAGGGAGCGGTCAACAATAATTACATCGCCGTCATGGATACCCACCCCAATCATTGAATCCCCAGACACCCTGGCCATGAAGGTTACGGCTGGATTTTTGATGAGATGTCGGTTCAGGTCTAAACGCTGCTCAATGTAGTCATCGGCTGGCGAGGGAAATCCGGCTGAGACAGGCATCTGATAGAGCGGCAACGCTAAAGTAGCTCCGAGTTGGGGGCGATATAACTCAGTGAGGGTCGTCCTAGGCTGTTGCTGCTCTAATAACTGGGGAATCTGCTGAATCACACTCAGAGGTAAACGAATCACCTCCGTGGGTTCGCCATACTTCCCCGTCCCTTTTGGTCGCCCCGCTCCGGGTCTTGCTCCGCCTTTCATGATTAATGTACGAAATTCAAGGACATTATCTTAGCAAGTTCTAGAGTAGCGGGTGTCTCACAAGCCACCAGACGAGGACTGTTAATGTTCCAGAGTTTGTTTTAGATTTTGTCTACTTCCGCTGCTTCAAATAAAAAGTCACTGCATTCATAAAATAGTTAATATGTTAACTATTTGACTTGACAATAACTCTACCCACCATGCCTGATTCCTCTGCAAAAGCCGATTTTCTCCGGCAATGGCATTATGTCTTAGCACCTTACAACCTAGGGTACAAAGTCAAACTAGTATCCCAATTGATGTATCGAGATTTCTTAGATCGGCTGGAACCCTATGGGCTGACTCCATTTCATTACCTCGTTCTATGTTGCTTGTGGGAAGAGGATGGACTTTCAACATCTGGGATCGCCGATAAGCTTAAGCAACTTGGAGCAACACTAACCGGAGTCGTGGATCGGATGGAAGATCGCAACCTCGTCTATCGAGAGCGTGATCCTGGAGATCGCCGTATTGTTCGCATTTGGTTGACCGAAGAAGGCAGGAAACTAATGCACGTCTTACCAGCAGTGGGTGCAGAAACCATTGAAAAAGCGACTGGCAGCATCCCAAAAGCCCAGCAGCAAGCCATTCTGGGGATTCTAGATCAGATGGTTCATAACCTTCTCTAGCACTCTCAACGGCAGGCTATTGACGGGTCACAAATCACTTAATATATTAAATGTCAATATATTTAATATTCTGAGCCGCTTAAACAAGTTCATGACTATTCAAGCGGATTGGAGTTGCTTGCACCAATTCAGGAGGGAAAATGTCAAAACTAAGTGTCAGTCAAAAAAATTGGCTGTTGTCTGCCCATGTTGGATTCGCCGCTCTTTGGACTGGAGCCGTCTTGAGTATGTTCCTCTTATCGCTGAGAAATACAACATCAACTAACGCTGATGTACTAAACGCTCTCGATTCTGCCATCAATTTACTGGATGACTGGATTGTAATTCCCTCAGCAATTGGTTCAGTTGTGACAGCAACGCTTCTTTGTTGGGTTACAAACTATGGGTTTACTAAGTTTTATTGGGTAATTACAAAATGGTTTATCACAACTGGATTAGTTGTATTTGGAACCTTCTGGTTATTTCCTTGGGGTAATACCGCCGAGAAACTCTCAGCACAGAATGGGCTGCAAGCCATTAGTAATCCAATGTATGAATTTGATGCAAAGGGTGTATTACTTGGAACTCTTATTCAGGCTCTCTGTCTCTTGGTCATCATTGGTATTTCAGTCTTGAAGCCTTGGGGAAGACGACCAAATATAATGAAAAGCGAAGCTAGTAACAATAACTAGGATGGTGACGGCTATAGTAAATAGAGATGACTTGTGAGATGAGTAAAACCTAAAAATTCAACTTCATAAGCACCCTACTCATGAATGAATTCATGAGGTTCGCTGAAAGATTGCTTGACTTTCACCGTAATTCATAGTTCTCAATACTCTTCAATTATTAGCCAAATAGGGTGAGAGCAAGTTGCAGGGGAGGAGCTGGTCGAGATTGAATCTCTGAGGGTAATGGGGCTGGATCAGGGTTAACCGCAGGACAATAGGCTTTATAGCTACAGCCCTTACAGTGAGTGCCTGTGCAGGGATTCCAATCTTGGTCAACGTGAAGCCTGAGTGCTAAGTCCTGAATCAGAAAACGAACCTTAGCTTGATGATTGTCAGTGACCGCAAAGCTAATGACATTTCCTGTCCGTAGAAACACCAGACTCACTTGCTTCAAGGATTGTTGGTAGTGTTGTCCTAGGGCTAAAGCATAAAGCCCCAACTGGACATCAACCGCATCTGGAGCAGGCACTTGGGGCGACTTCGCTGACTTGTAATCTACTAAGGCCAAGCCGTCCTCAAACCAGTCCAAGCGGTCATAACGTCCTTTTAAACTAAATTCAATCCCGTCAAACAGGAGAGTGCCCTGAATCCGTCCTTCAACTGCCACTGGTTTACGCAGCATATCTGACTGGAGATACTCAGCATAGTAACGCTGGAGGATAATTTCCCCGTCTTGGTATTCGAAGGGAGTTAACCGAGTTTTGTAGGGTTTCCATTGCACCATGACCCAAGACCAAGGCATCGGTTGACTATAAGACCAGTCACGGTAGAGAGTCGCAAGGGTCTGATGGAGTGCCCATCCCAAGCTCGCGGCTCTCTGTCCGATTGGGTTACTCATGTGCCGCTCATACTGAAAATAATAGGCTTGGGGACATCGTTGATAGGTTTGTAATCGAGATGCAGAGAGCGCATATCCCATTGTTGCTGTGCCTCTTAGATGCTCCACCTGGGTACTTTGTTCAGAATAGCGAACTCAACTGATACTGCTATCAGTAGTAGTCAACAGAGTTTCACCAAATTGAGTCTGGTTGTTAATTTCGGTTTGTTACTTTCCATAACGCTCTCATGACTCTTAGTTCTTCATAGGAGAACTGTTCATTGAGTTCTTCATAGATGGGCTTGAGTCGGTCGGCTCCATGTTTGTCAAAGGCTTTAAGCATCATGGTTTGACGTTCTGGAGAGACTAATCTTTCGATGCTGGGGATTTGTCCGGCTTCGATTCCATCGGCTAAGTGTTCATAGACTCGCTGGACTTTCATTTCAAGGGATTTGGCGATGTCTTGTGGGTATAGTCCCCTTTGGAACAGTTTGCAGACATTAAGTGTTCGTTCTCTCGCTGTTGGCTTCTTCTCGGTGGGAGTCTCGCTCGGGATGAAGCGAGGCATGGCTTCATGGAGTCTATGCTGTTGGCAGTAAGTGAAAATGTGCTTTACGAAGATAGAGCCATAGACTTCGAGTTTCTTGTCACCGACTCCCGTTATTTTGCTGAAGCTGGGGAGGCTGCAAGGGCGATAGCGGGCCATTTCCTTAAGGCTACTATCCGTAAAGATCATGTAGGGGGCAAGGCCCTGGTCATCGGCTAACTCTTTGCGAAGGGTACGGAGCGATTGGAACAATCCGGTATGGATGGGGCCGAGGTCAGGTTCTTTTTCGATTGTGACTTTTTCTTTGCTGAGTTGGTTGGGGAGCGCAACCCAAACTTGGTGCTGTCCTCTCAGTACCGCCCAACTCAGGGTATTGAGGGTGAGGATACCGTGGCCATCATCGGATTCATTGACGAGGTTTTGTTGGACGAGACTGCGGGCTAGATGCTGCCACTCCTTGATGGACTTATCAAGGCCAATGCCAAAGGTTGAGAGAGTTTCATGACCGTTTTTGGTAACTTTGTCACGGGTTGAGCCTCTCAAAACATCAATGATGTAGCGACTACCAAATCGTTCGCCAGTGCGGGCGACACAGGAGAGAAACTTTTGGGCTTCGATTGTCCAGTCTTGTTTAGGTTTGGGAAAGCGGCAGTTATCACATTGGCCACAGTTGCCGGGGAAGGCTTCACCGAAGTAACCGAGGAGGGTTGTTCTGCGACAGAGGGTGCTGTCGGCATAGGCGGCAATCTGCCGGAGTTGTTGTCGGGCGATGCGCTGCTCATCTTCCAGGGGTTCATTGGTTTCCGGGTGAACCTTGTTCTGAATAAACCAGTCTGCCTGTTTGATGTCTCCAGGGCTGAAGAACAGGGTGCATCGGGCCGGTTCACCATCCCGACCGCCCCGACCCGATTCTTGGTAATAGCCTTCAATGGTCTGGGGCAGATCGTAATGGATGACAAAGCGGACATCGGGCTTATTGATACCCATACCAAAGGCAACCGTGGCCACCATAATTTGCACATCGTCCCGAATAAAACGGGTTTGATGGTCGGTGCGGGTGTCGTTATTCAGTCCAGCGTGGTAGGGCAGGGCTGAAATACCATTCTCGTTTAATTCACTGGCCAGCTTTTCAACGTTTTTGCGGCTCATGCAGTAGATGATGCCAGAGCCTTCTGTTTTTTTGATGTAGCGAGTGAGTTCCGATAGGCTGACTTTACCTCGGCTTTTTTCAATGACTTCGTAGTAGAGGTTAGGGCGGTTAAAGCTGGCGACATGGATAAAGGGCTGTTTGAGGGAGAGTTGTTCAGTAATGTCGGCTCGGACACAGTGGGTCGCTGTGGCGGTCAAGGCCATCATCGGAATGCTTGGAAAGAGTTCTCGTAACCGACTGAGTTGGCGATAGTCGGGTCGAAAGTCATGACCCCATTCGGATACACAATGGGCTTCATCCACGACAAAGCTGGCAATCCCAACCGTTTGGTGGATGTTGGCTAATAAGGCGGTAAATGAGTCACTGACTAAGCGCTCTGGGGCAACGTAGAGCAGTTTGACCTCTCCATTGAGAATGGAGTGAATGCGCGCTCTGGCTTCAGCGGCAGCTAAGGTGCTGTTGAGAAACGTGGCCGGAATGCCATTTTTCTGCAAGGCCAGCACCTGGTCTAACATCAGGGCAATGAGGGGCGAGACAACGAGCGTTACCCCTGGCTTGAGGAGGGCGGGTAACTGAAAGCAGATAGACTTGCCCCCGCCAGTTGGCAGAATGGCTAAAACGTCTTGCTGATTGAGGGATGCATTGATAATCTCTGCCTGACCGGGGCGGAATGCCTCATAGCCGAAATAATGCTTGAGGGCTTCTAGGGGTAACATACAGGACGAGGCAAAGGTCTTTGAAATTGTATCAGAATCAAGATTCTTTCTGGTTTGGGTCTTTGGTTGGGTGATGACCATTGATGGTGTTTGGTTTAATTTCCAATTGCCTTAGGACATCTGAGATTGAGAGTTGATGTTCGCTTGCGTATTGATCGAGTTCGTGGGCGATTTCGAGTAGCTGTTGAGCAATGATGACCGGGACGCGAATGGTGCAGGTTTTCTGGTTTTGCCATGCACTTTTGCGCCCGGCCCCTTTTCGTTTTCCGCCTCGCATTTAATGGGGAGTTTTATTTTTGAGCCGTCCGGTCGTATTAATCCGCTCATTCATTTTTTCCTTCAGTCGAGCGGCGATGATACGGTCTTTGTTGCTCTCGTTATGGAGCCAGACTGACTCAGCGAACTTACGGTCTGCTTCTTTGTTGAGCTTGTCAATGAGTTGGTTGTACTCTTCAAGTCCATTGGTTAGCAGACAATATTCGGCATACTCTTGTATGATGACTTCCGATTCGTCTAGGTGATACTTTTCCTTGATTTCTGCTTCAAATTCATGGATGGATTTTATAATTCCTCCTGGGTGGGTTTACACAAAGAAACGATGCATGACATTGACTGTTTCAACTTGTTTAATTTTGTTAAACTATTGATTGTGTTAGGTTTAACGCTCTGTTGAATGGGACTGTTATTTTGTTTTCTCCTTATCTTTCGGTAAACTTAACGTATCCTTAACCACTAATTCCGAATGGACGATTTCAGCCTCTTATTTTCCGAAACTGTAATGAGTCGGCTCTTGGAGCATTTGGATGGGAGTACGGCTCATTTGCTGCGGGGCTGCCGCGTATCGAAATGTGGATGTTCATTAGTGGTGGGGTGTCCCTCAGATGATGTGGCGATTAAGTTGTCAACGTGCTTGTGTCATTCGCTGGGGGAGCGTTGTATGGTTTTGGGGTTTAGTTATGTTTATTTCGTCTGCCCTGATGCCTTTGCCTTTCAGTTTGACCTGAACGATTTGGGTCAGTTTGTCCTGAATATGTAGATTGTGGTGGGTTTGTTCTAGGGGAAGTCTAGAGTTTCAGCCGCAGTTGTCCAATATCGTTGTGGTATTTTTCTTTTTTGCGGCGGCGCGTTGCTTTGGCATTGCTGACATGGTGAGTCATGTCATGGGCCAGATGGCAGCGGGGGCATAGGGCTTTTAGGTTTTATGCCTACGGCAGGCTCACGCCAACGATGCGGTTATCCTGTGGGCGATGGTTGAGGTGGGCGACGGTCAAGGTGAACCGTTGTACCTTTTCCCGGTCGTTTTCGAGGGTGTCTTTAATCCAGCATTTATCAGGGTGGTCGCATAACCAGTGAATGAAGACTTTCCAGGGAACGCCTGGTTTGCGGCATGGCCGCCCACAGTCTTGGCATATCCAGTTGGCATTGTGCTTAATGGTATAGGCAATGGCTTTCCAGTTTTTAGGATATTTGCGTTTATCCATTGGCATGGTTAACGCCTCGACCGTTGATGACCCTATCCGAATATAGCTTTATGCAGACTGTTCTAGATGAACAGAAATCTTCTACAAGCGTTGGCAACAGCCTACCGGAGGTATAGCGAAGCACTACCAAGCCTTGACTAGAGACTGCGAGTTGTCCTTTTTATTGATGCTTGTCTAGATTCAAGAGAGACTAAGCGCGCCCTCGCAGTAAAGATGACCCTAGAAGGATTTATCCATCAGCAGATTATGAATATTCTTCAAGTTTCATCAGGATTCATCACAAAATGGAAACAAGCGTTTCTATTATCAGGTGTGAATGGGCTAAAACTTGCGTATAAAGGTAAGCCTGCATATTTGACAGAGGTTGAAAAACAACAGGTACTGGACTGGATAAAGCAACAAAATTATTGGAATCTTGAAGAGTTGGAGGCGTATATTTTAGATACATTTAATGTTATCTATTCTGCAAAGTCTAGCTATTATAATTTATTACATGAAGCGGGTCTATCTTGGCAAAAAGCACAAGTCACTCATCCCTTAAAAGACCCTGATAAAGTCGCCTTAAAAAAAGAGATTTGTCAGCATTTAGAAGCTAATCGAGTTTCAAATGAAGCCTCCCCGCCGCAAGCGGACGGGGTATCAGTATCAAAAGATACTTAGTTGCTCATCTCTGTGTAATTGCAAGTATTCTTGTCCTTCACTTTTAACGTAGCTGGCAATCATTTTCTCGTCCCCGTATTTCCCAACTGTACTCGCAAAATATCCATCACTCCAAAACTCACCTCCCCATAACTGTCGCTTAACTTGAGGGCATCGCTTAAAAATTTCCCGAGCCGTTAAACTTTTGAGCATGGTCACTAATTTCGTCACACTATACGTCGGAACTGACTGCACTAAAAAATGAACATGGTCTTTATCTACACCAATCTCAACAAATTTAATCTCATAGCGTTTTTCTATTTCTAAGCAGACTTCTCTCAATACCTCATCCACTCGTTCATCGATTACGGCTCGACGATATTTAGCCGGAAATACCAGGTGATATAGTACTTTCAATTAAGAAGTAAAGATGAAAAGTCAATGCCGTACAGCATGGATTTGCGCACCCGAGTCGTGACCTTTGTAAAAGAGGGTGGCAGCAAAGCAGAGGCAGCTCGTCGGTTTCAGGTGTGTCCGGCAACGGTCTATAACTGGTTGAACCGAGAGGATTTACGTCCCACCGTTGTCAAACGTCGTCAGCGCAAGCTCGATTGGGCGGTTCTAGAACAGCACGTTAAAGACCACCCCAATGCCCGCCTCTGTGACCGAGCAGCCCATTTCGGGGTGAACATTCACGCCATTTGGTATGCTCTGAAGCAGATGAAAATTACCCGAAAAAAAACAGCAAAAGTATCGAGAACGCAATCCTCAGGAACGTCAAGTCTATCTCAAGCAATTACAGGAGATTGTGAAGCGACAGGGGTCGAGATGTCTCGTTTACATCGATGAAAGTGGCTTTGACAACCGAGTCTCTCAACCCTGGGGGTGGGCCCAACGAGGCACCAAGCTCTTTGCAGACAGAACCGGAAAACGAGAAAAACGGGAAAATCTACTCATGGCCAGATGCAAAGATGCTCTATTAGCCCCCATGGTAGTTGAGGGAAGCGTTGATGCCGGATGTTTTGAGAAATGGCTGTCTGAGTGGGTATTACCAACCCTCCAAGTCCCGTCCGTGTTGATTTTAGACAATGCCCCGATTCACCGGAAAAATGTGATTCGAGACATTGCCCACCAATGCGCGCATCAGGTGCTCTTCCTACCCAAATACTCGCCAGACTTTAACAAGATTGAGCACGATTTTGCTGCCTTGAAGAAACGAAGACAGTATGCAACGCCAGACACCGCCATTGATGACATTATTCGAGACTATGCCAACCGCAATCTCTAAGACTTATTTGTAATTACTATATAGCAAAACTGTGACGTTATGACTCTTATGGATGTACTCGCTCATTTCTCAAGGGTACGCCCCTTTCTTGAATGCCCGAAGGGCTATAGGGGCGGGGAATCTACCCAAAGAGATTGAATCGGGAAAAACCTTTGTCTACTGGGCGGATCAGTGTCATCTCGTTTCAGGGGATATTTGTGGATATGCTTGGGGTAAAACGGATAAAAGAGTACAGGTTCCTATCAAAAATATAAAGGAAAGGCAAACATATTATGGTGCAATTAACTATGTCACAAGTCGCCTAATTGTAAGACCTTATTCCAATGGAAATAGCCAGAATACCATTCAGTTTATCAAAGAGATAAAGACGATTCATCCTAATCAGAAAGTTATTGTGATTTGGGATGGTGCAGCATATCATAGCAGTCATGATTTCCGTAATTATTTACATCAAGTCAATGGAGATAAGCCAGAACAAGAATGGTCTATTTACTGCATCAAATTAGCCCCATACGCACCGGAACAAAATCCGATTGAAGCAGTGTGGTTGCAAGCTAAAAACTTCTTGAGGAATGAGTGAAATTTATTGAAAAAATTTAAGATTACTAAATGGCTGTTTCAAGAGTTTTTAAGTCATTTTGTTCTCCATTCTTATCATCTCAGTATGTATGGTATATTCTCATGAATAATTCATGTTTGCTATACTTCTTAGAAATCATTGGAATTCTTTGGGTCAATTTTTGAACTGTTGATCCTAAATTGAGAGATAAATCTTAAAACGATGCGAAAGTCGCTTGTAAGACCATATCGTTGTAGTCTCTATCACCGCCTCCGAAAATATCTTCAAAGCCCCAGAGAGTGTTACCCAACCGCCGGACATGGGCCACTCCATCAGGATTTGCTGCCTCAAAAGAGAAGAAGGTGTGAATAGAGCCAGTAGAGGCATTACTGGGATTAGTCCCTAAAAACTGGTCCAGGCTGCCATTGGTAATTAGTGCCATCCCATAGAGAGCACCACTGGGGAGGACAACGGATTGTCCTTGACTGGTAAAAATGGTGGGCACAGTGGGTAATAGCTTGCCTGTCAGGGGGTCTTGAATCCGTTCCATCACAGCTTGGGTATAGCTTGTATCTCCCGGTTTGAGATCAATGACTCCATCGCCAGTAGTATCTAGCCCCCCTGTTAAACTATCCACTTGAAATAAAGCCAAGGTATTGTTGTAAGCTCCGCCCCGAGCCAGTTCAAAACGAGCGGTGATAGTTTGTCCTGCTTGTCCAGGAGTGACCAGAACCGGTGTGCCTACCTCAAATTGGGTGTTTGACCAGCGGAGCTCAAAATAGCCCCGACTATCGGCTTCAGCCTCAAAAGCGGGGTCACTAGTAGAGAGTTGAGTTTGCCCATTTTGGCTCAGGAACATCCCATAATATTGATTACCTATGAGGTTCGTTGCTTGAAACGCGCCATTGGTCTGAAACTCGGATTGAACAAGGAGTTGAGGGTCTTGTAATGCGGCTTGGGCAGCGTTGGTGGTCAGGGCATTCAAGTTACTCGCCGAGGCATTTTGGAAAATAGTCTGGTGGCGGGCCTGGGCGGCGGCGGCATATCCGGGGTCGGTGGGCAGTAAATTACCAATTCGCCCCTGAGCATCATCCACCTGAAACACCCCAAACCGATAGGCCCCTTTGGCTGTGACGTTATGGAACTGGAGCGCACTATCACTGGCGGTGGGAATATAGAAAATACCGGCATTAACTTCTACAGGGCCAGGGGTAACTTGACTAGGGGCACTAGTTCCGGCAATCACTCCATTAGCAACCTTATCACTATCGCCGCTCCCGCCATCCAGGAGGTGCAGTTTGAGGGTATCCGTTAGGCCATCATCATCAGTATCCACAAACTCGATACCTGTTTGGCCATTATACAGAAACTCTTCATAGCGACTAGTTTGAGCATTAAATCGATAGTAACTATTGAGATCATGTACTCCAGTAAAGGGTAAGGTTAGGATCGTTTTTTCACCAGGAACAGCTACCTTAAAATTCTGAATCCCAAATGGTAGATAACTCCCCAAATTCAAGCTCTCAGATGGGGCTAAGTTTATCATATCTAAGTTACGCAGTTGAACTTGATTATCAACATCCGTATTAAAGTGCAATGAACGATCTGTAATGGCAGTGGCTTGCTCGTCTGGGAGTGGAGTGATTCCTAAACTCATTTGTTTGAGGCGTGGCCCTAACACGTCGTCATCAATTAAGTTAATTTTGACCTTTGCTTCGGTCTCGCCTGCTGCAAAGTGAACATAACCAACTTGACCGTGATAATGACTCCCTGCATGGGCGGTGCTATTGATAGTGCGATAACGAACAGCAGCAGCTTTGGTTAAGTCTCCACTGCGAGACACGGTAAACACTAGGTTCTGGTGATTTTCACTCATCACTGGACTAGAAACATGAAACTGGGTAGGTTGAGGTTTAGTCTTCGTGGCTGCAGTAGAGGATGCCTGGTTATGATTGGTAACAGTTGCATCTAAGCCACTAAGGGAGAAGAATGTGGCAACATCAGAGCTACTTGAAAGGAGTGGAATTGGACTATTAGTGACTGGGGCATTAAAGCTAATGTTGGCTATTGGTATTACAGTATTGATCCACACTTGGGCTGCCCCTGCTTGATACACCGCATAATTCTCGCCACTAATGTATTGATTTCCGTTAGCATTAAAATCGGGGCTGAGGTTAATCCGGTCTGTACTGTCACCATTAATCGTGAGGATATTCGTGTTACTTGATAACTTCAGAATTGTGACGCTGTTGAGGCCGAGTAAGTTACTGCCGTGGTTGCGAATATCCAGAACCTCCAGATCTTGGAGGCGGCTGCCAGGAGCTAAGGTGGTCAAATCCCAGGCCTGGCCGTTGTAGCCGTAGAGAGCTAAGGTATCTGTGCCACTGCCACCATCCACCCGCCGGAAATTTGTATCTTGCACTTGCAGCCAATCGTTACCCACACCACCGAGAAGAACATCATAGCCGCCGTTGCCCAAAAGCGTATCATCCCCAGATTGCCCCAAAAGTACATCCCCGGTTGCTGTCCCCAGAAGCGTGTCATCGCCAATGCTCCCATATTGATTGACACTAGCTGTGAAGTCTCCACCAAATAGGACGTAGCTGAGGTTGTCCCCAGGCGCACCAATGACCAAATCATCAAAGCCATCACCATTGACATCCCCACCCCCACTGAGGGAACTACCGGCTTTGGAGTTTTCCAGGCCTACGATTTGGAAGCCAGCCAAACTGATTAAGGATGTGACCGAAATATTGGCTCCAGTTCCCCCTCCGCCTTGGCTGTAGTCAAAGACCAGATTATTCAGAGAGGTGAAGCCGGCTCCAGGATTTTCAACTAAGATCGTTTGAATTTGTCCCTGACTGACTGTGGCAAGAATTACGCCGGGTTGAGTGCTGGTGCTACTGGTCACAAAAATCTCAAATGTGCCAGAACCCCCATTCAAGTAACCTGAGCCACGAGCAGTTAAAGAAATTGCCCCAATTTTCCCATCCGTGATCGTTCCAGAGGTTATATTAATTGGCTGAAGCTGGCTAAGGTTAATGCTACTGAGTGTCCCTAAGTCACGAGAGCCAAAGACAACATAGGTAATGCCAGCATTATTCCCATAGGTACCGCTGTTATAGTTGGGTGAAGCAATCAAAACATCATCAAACCCATCCCCATTAATATCCCCCGCTTGGGAAAAGGTGGCCTGGGTTAAATCTGCGCCCTTTAATTGCACAGACTGTGAGGCAAATCCAGTTGCGCTACCCAGGAGTAAGTAAGCTGTCCCGACCAGATCCCCTGGAGAACTGGCATAACTGGGAGAGCCTACTACTACATCGGCAAAGCCATCGCCATTGACATCTCCCACCGTAGTCACTTGGGAGCCAAATTCCGGTTGATAAACTAGTCGTTGGGAATGAGAAACAACGAAGTTTCCAGGTACTGTGGCATCAATCCAAACTTGATTGAGTTGATTTTGGAAGGCTGAAATGCCAGGAACACCACCTGCTCTAAAACTTAGTTGAGTTGGCGTATCCCAGTTAACCCCATCAGCGGAAGAAGAGCTATAGACAGTCTCGTTATTGGCCCAAGTCATGTAAAGGCGTTGATTAGACAAAACTGTTGTCGAAATACCATACTCCGTAGAGGCACCGTTGCCAAAAGTTAGATTACTAATCAGCTGAGGGCTACTCCAACTATTTGTACCCTGATTATAGGTAGAGTAGAAAAATCCTTCTTGGCCAGAACCATACCAATAAGCAAAAAGGGTATTGTTGAAAACAGCTACAGTTGGTACATTTGATAAGCCAAAGGTACCCACCCCAGGAATAGGTGCTTGAGCAGACCAGTTTTGCGCGTCAGAGGAGAAGGCGTAATAAAGGTTTGAGTCGCTTCTAAAGCCCTTCCAAACAGCAAAAAGGGTATTATTATATACTGTTAGCGAAAGTCCACTACTTGTTCCAAAGTCAAGGTTTGCTTTGAATTGAGGATTCCAACCAAAGCCAGCGCCACCGTATGTGGAATAGAATAGTCCATCGTCGTTGATACCATACCAAAAGGCAAGAAGGTCGTTATTAAAGACAACTAATGCGGGTGCAGCTTTGGAACTGCCACCAACTTGCTGACGACCAGACCAATTTACACCATCATTCGAAACACTGTACTCAACTTGACCATTGTTGGAAAATGTACCACTGCCATCTGCACTTAACCAGACCGAAAAAAGCCGGCCATTATGCTCAACTGTACTCAGGCCAAAGCCACCATTAAATAGGTACTGAATGTTGCCATTAACACCCGTATCTACTTGGCTAGACCAGGCCAGGCCAGAGGAATTGGGCGTAAAACTATTGGTAGCCCCATTCACCGTACTATTGGCAGTAATTGCTGTACCACTTTCAAGCTGATTGGTAATATCAGTGTTGCCAAAAATAACAAAGGCTGCCCCCAGATTGCCATTGGCATTGCCATTCCCCAGGACTAGATCATCAATTCCATCTCCATTTATATCCCCAGCGGCATTAAGACTGGTGTAAGTATTAGTGTTGAGCTTGTAGAAGTTTCCAAGCGTACCTGCACTATTCCCAAAGCTCACATAGGTGTTGCCATTACTTAAGCCGACAATATCGGCATAGCCATCGGCATTCAAGTCGCCTGCTTTAGTCAACTTAGAAAAAGATTGTTGAGAAAGGAATGAGGATGCACCCCCCAAATTAAAGCTTTGAGCGGCACTTAAACTTGTATTTCCTAATGCTAGAGAAATAATTTGGGAGGAATAGTCCTGAGAAGTAGCGATTAAAGACGCAGTATTATTCCCAGCAACCGCTGATTGAATGGCTGTTACATTGCCATTATCACCCACGGCCCAGAGAACATAGGGTTGGGAATTCAGAGTTGTCATGCCTGGGAGGCCAACAGGAGCAGTATTACTAAACAGTGAGGAATTGGGTTGTAGAACGGGAGTTGTCCAGTTGGAACCATCTGTGGAAGAGGCTGTGTATAGGTTTTGATAATAGTCAACCCAAGAGGCGTAAAGTATCCCATTGACTTCTGTAAAGCTGATGCCACCTGTCTCAATAACGTTGCCAAAGTATTCAAGGTTGGCTCGCTGTTCACCCGACCAGGATGAGGATGCTTCATCCCAAACAGCATAGTGAAATCCATTATTCGTATCTGCATACCAGTAAGCAAAAAGCTGGTTATTATACGAAACTAGATTGGGAATGCTGTTGTAATAGATTGGTGTACCAGGAAATTGAATTTGATCGACCCAATTCTGGCCATCTTGGGAATAGGAATACCAGATGCTCTGATCGCCCTTTTCACCTTTCCATATGGCAAAGAGAGTTGAATTAAATGCAGCAACGCTAACACCACTAGATGTTGCCATGGCTAAATTTGCTTTAGCTTGCTCAGTCCACACCCCAGAACCATAATAAACCGAGTAAAAGAGGCCATCGTTACCACTACCGTACCAATAAGCCCAAATACGACCTTCAAATGACACTAAACCAGGTGTTGTATTGGTCGATCCATAGCTAATAGTGGCCGGTTGAGACCAATTGATACCGTCAGTTGATTCGCTATAGTAGAGGTTCCCAAAACCAGTGTTTTCCCCAACCCAAACGCTAAGTTGTGTATTGCCATCCTCGCGCTCAATAACGCCAATATTGCCATTAACGATAGAGGCTTGAACGGCACTAGTTTGAGTCAGCAGAGCATCAGCCAGGCCATCCCCATTAAAGTCACCAATGGCATGGGCCTGATTCAGGGTTGTTCCCGAGATTGGAGTGATCTGGAGATTGGATGTATTCAGGGATTCATCTAGGACCGTCTGTGTACCACCGCCAAGCACTACCGTTGCAGATTGGTTCGTGAGAGAGAGGAGAGTATCAGCATAGCCATCCCCATTGATATCCCCTAAGTTCGCCACCCCATTGCCGCTGCCTGATTGATCGAGGAAAATCCCTTGGTCATTGGCTAAGTTGGTGAGCTTCAGGTTGCCGTCATTACTGAGCCACTGATGCCCAAAAACCCCATAAAGTTTTCCTCCATAGGGGGCACTCAGCAGTAAATCTTCAATGCCATCCCCATTGATGTCTACCCCTGACGAAACAGCGGCGGCGGCTAGATTTCCAGAAATACCACCATTGAGATTTAGGGCTGCGGTGGTTGCTCCCGGTTGAAAGCTGAAGTATTTGGGACTGCTGCTGGGAAAAATTGAATCTTGCCCAAACAAAATATGCGCTTCACCGGTACTGTAGGTAGCATTGGGAGCACCCACTAATAAATCGTCAATGCCATCCCCATTAACATCCCCCACTAGACTGAGGGTTTTACCGGCCTGGGCAAAGGTATCACTGCCCCCGACCACTAAGTTGGCCTGTTGGGTGAGGACATATTGCTGCTGAAAACTAGAGCCTTGGGCCTGGCCAGACAAAACTAAAGTAATTCCAGTTTCGTTATTACCTGCCGGTGCGCCGACCACCACATCATCAAAGCCATCGCCATTGAGATCACCCCCAGTCCCGACCGCAAAACCCGTCTGCATATCAGTCAGCAACATCGGCGAGCCATCAAGAATGACCCCATTTGTCCCATTCAGTTCCGTTTCCGTGAGATTGTTGGGAACTACACTGCTCCCAAATAGAATATAAGCCCGCCCTGTATTGGCATTTGCCGAGTAGCTATAGCCTCTGCCAGTATTGGCAATCGTGGTTAAGAGTTTGGAGTAGGCCGTGTACTGGGATTTAGTTGCATTTTGATTAAACCCATCTCCTGAAAACTCGACGGTTTGGCGGTAGTGGGGCGCGCCAATGACAATATCAGCATAGCTATCTCCATTGACAGAATTGCTTTTACCTTGAGTGCCTCGGGAGACCGCGACTGAAAACCCCACCTGACTTGTCCAAGTTACAGTCTGAATGTATTGGTCGATGTAGGTTCCTGATGTCCCTTGAAGCAGGAGGTTGCTGCTATTGAGGTTGACCGTTGGCGTATTAAAGAAATTATTACCGCCCAAAACTAAGTAAGCCGCCCCAACCTGTTGTCCGCCATAGCTGGCATAGGGTGCGCCCACAACAATATCGGCAATGCCATCCCCATTAACATCCCCCGTGGCAATCGCAAACCCGGCCTGGCTACCTGTTGTGCCCAGAAGTGTCACTCCAGGGTTATTGATCAGGTCAATGGTGTTATTGGGAGTCAGTGTTGCCCCAGAAAGAATATAAACCTTACCGGCCTGGTTGTTGGCCTGGGATGCGCCAATAATTAAATCTTCAATACCATCCCCGTTGACATCACCGACAGCGAGCACATTGCCTGTTTGCGGATGACTCGAATCACTCCTATCGCCTTTGATCAAGATGCCGTCAGTTGGGGGAGTGGTGGAGAGGGTTTCGGTGGCGAGTAAATCCAAAATGTCATTGCTGCCCGCAGGAAGTACCCAAATCGCTCCCTCTCCAGCATTACCACTGGGCATGGTGACCGCTAAAGCAACTTGATTGTTAAGAAAATTCCCTGCCGCAACGGCTAATCCGGCACTATCTGGCGTGTTTAAGATCACACCACTATCTACTTGGGCAAGGGCCGTGACTTCATTTTCGAGAATGCCGCCAATCGCAACTAGTTCTTGGCCGGCGGTTGTGGCCTGGGCGATTGAACTGACAGGATTAGGAATGACGGTGGTGTTAACGGGAGTTGAAGTTTGTTGGCCTCCGGTGCTACTGACAGTGGTAAATGTAACTTCAACTTCACTACCAAGAGCCAAATTACTTTGGAAGTACAAATCCAGAGTTGTGCCATTGGATATGACGGTGTAGGCAAAGTTGCTACTAGGATTAATTGGGTTGAGGAGTTGCCCATTAGCTACTACTCCAACCAGGCCCTGACTTGTCGCCGTCACATCTCCTACTGTCCAAGCCTGGGTTGCGGCTGCATTTTGAATTTCAATCCCAGTAATCGTCACGCCGGGTGCAACAATGCTGGGATTCAGTACAACTTGAATATGGGTATCAATCACCCCATCAGGACGCAATTGGTTGGGGTTAGTGGAGGTAATATCGACCGCGGGCGAGCGTTCTAAAAGTGGATTTGTGGCCTCAACGGCGGCCTGGGCTGTAAATTGAATTGGGCTACTCCAGGCCTGAGTAGTCGGATCATAAACACTGTAAAAGGTGGCATCTTCGGCAGAGTTGGGATTGTTGTAGCGATTCGCGAAGTGCTCGGTAATTTGCCCCAGGCTATTGAATCCTAAACTACTAACTTGCCCTTGACTATTGAGGCTGCCGGAATTGGTGTTTGGGGTCAGAAGAGTGTTGTAGTAGGCGAATTCATCTAACTGGCCTTGGACGTTATAGCCCAGCACCACAGGTACAGCATTGGGAGCAAAGCGGCTTCCTGTTTGTTGAGCGACTAATTCCCCATTGACATAGAGAGAAGCCACTTGGGTACTCGAGTTATAAGTAGCAGCAACGTAGTACCAGGTATTTGGGTTAAGACTTCCCGAGACAGCATCTCCCCCACCCGCATTAAAGACAATGTTGTTATTGTTTCCAGTGCGAATTGACCAGCCGGTGACTTGGGTAAAGCTGAGAGACTCGGTTTGGGTAGTCGTTGAAGTGTGAGCCACTTCGGCAAAGGGATTTGCAACAAAGGTTGTGCCAAGAATTTGAGTCGCTTCCGGAGGCGCGATCCCTTTTAACTGCTGATCCTCAATATTAAGGTTGAGGAGGGGAACCCCAGATAGAGTAACCTTCGTGCCATCAACCAAGGTCACGACTGTTCCTGGTAGCAGCGTATTCAAATCCAAATTAAAGGGCGAGAGACCAGCCCCAGCATTGGTAACCGTTATCTCGGTGTTAGCCAGAATCGAAACAGCGTAGGCATAGCCCCAGACTCCATTTTGTTGCGTGGGGGCCTTGACGATTGTGAGGGGGATGGTTGCCGTGGGCAAAATAGCATCAGGGTTGTAAACCCCTTGATCCACAAGACTTTGACCGGAATTGAAGTTATCTAGGTTCACCCAAAACTCAACACTAAAATCCCCTAACGAAGACTGACTATCAACTCCAGGCATTAACACATAACCATTGCCGTTGAGGCCGATGCTGGTGTTAGGATCACCACCGCCATTGGCCGCAATTAAGGCCCCTGGTTGGCCAAAGTTGGCTGATCCCACATAGGCCGCATTCCCTGTTACTCCTCCACTGGCCAAATTCAGAGAAACAGTTGCTCCCAGGGGGTCGTCAAAGCGGTAGTAAATATCAGGGCTGTCTTGGAGTACTGAGTAGGCATAGGCAGGGGCTGTTGTATCACTCCAAAAAATGGCGGGATTGCCTTGAAATTCCCCTACTTCGAGACTGGCAATCGCAGATCCGCTGGCATCACCAACATTGGGAATAACAGTGGGTGTTGACCAGGCCTGGCTTTGTCCGTTCCAAATGGTTGTGTAAAGGCTCTGAGAGGTATCACCGGTTGCTGGATCAGGTAGGGCTGTATTCACCCATGTAGCAATCAATTCTCCTGAGGTTGTCCCGGCTCCCAAGGTCACTTTGGTATCTGTACCCACATTGGCAGCCAATAATTGCGGCGAACTCCAGGCCTGGCCACTCGGAGCAATTGAGTAGTAGATGTCTGTAGCCAATAGGGCATCTGTAATCTCATCGCCGCTACTGTTGGGATTGAGATCACTGGCATCAGCATGGGCCCAGACCAACACTCGCACGGGATTGCCCAATTGATCCAAGTAATAGCCAATGGCCGGGTCAAAGTTAAAGCCACGACTCCCCTGGCCTGGGACAGGTTCCGGCGCACTCCAATCGGTTCCCGAAAGGACAGCGGTTTGCAGACGGGTGATGACAGCTTTGTTTTTGCTTTGATTCGTCAGGGGGGTAATATTGTCAATCCCATCCGCCACCCAGGCCATGGTCGTGGCTGTTTGGAGAGTTTGATTAACAGGATAGGTAATCGAACTAATACTGGGGGGGCCGTCATTGACGAGATTAATTAGTTCTGTGGCAATGGGTTGGGCGGTTGCCGTTGCGCCTGTTCCGCCGCCGCCATTCTGACTGAAATCGAGGCTAATACCACTGGACTTGTATCCCTGCCCACCGTTGAGAATCGTAATGTCAGTAATTTCCCCCTGAGTCACGCTAACAGATAGCAAAGCTGCTTCGGTACTCTCTCCTTTGGGCGTTATAACAAAGTAACCCGATTTTCCGCCTAAGTAGTTCGTTCCTTTTTGGGTGATGTTGGCCTGGGTAATTTGTCCATTAGCATCTAATGTTACAGTAGCCGCTGCCCCAGTCCCGCCACTCAGGCCAAAGTCCAAATTTAGGGGCCGATTGCTATATCCACTCCCTTGATCTACGACCGTTACGTTGGTGATTGTGCCTTGGCTGACATAGACAGTCATTAAGGCATCATCGTTTGTACTACTCCCTGGTACATAGGTTTGAAAACTCCCACTCAGCCCATTGAGATAGCTGGAGCCACCTGTAGCTAGGTTGATATAGCCAATTTGGGCAGTTGTGGTTGTCGTAATTCCCCCACTCGTGGTTCCAGATGCCTGTTGACTGATGGATTGCGAGAGGGGAGTTTGGTAGTGGTTGGCCCGGCCTGTGTAGGGGTTGTAGCCAACCGTTACTGTTCCTGGATTGGTGTCAGTGGTCTGACTGTTATTAGCGGCAGTGGCTAGAGATTGAGTACCGGCATCGCTAGAATCGGGGGTGTTGACGAGTGTACCACTGATACCCCAGTTGTAACTCCAGGTAAAGAACCCTGCTTGCAGATTGGCATTAATCCCGGCTTGTCAAGGAATTGTAAATGCCAGGTCAGGTTCTACTTCTAGCTCAAAGGTTAATCCCGCACTGGCTTGGGCCTGGGCCGTAAAAGTTTGATTAAGAATCCCTCAGGTTCCAGATAGCTTAACCGTCAGGGGCAGCCCAAACCCAAAGCCAAACTTCCCATAGTCACTTTCTGTGGGCCAAGGCCAGGGGGGCATAGTGATATCCCAGGCCGAGATAATAATTGGAGCAGATGTTCCAAGACCAACTAGGGTTTGAACAATCGAGCCAGCTGCCCCAGCCGTCCCTTCATTTTTATCGTTAGCTGCGGGATATAGAAATGAAACGGCTGTGCCAAACTCACCAATACCCGTTAACCAACCTGGCTGATTCAAAATAAATGGAGCTTTCGTGCCAGCATTAGGTTGAGTGAACGTATAGCCTACTTCTAAGCCGAAGTCAAAGTCTGCTTCTGCCCGAAACTGCCCAATGCTGAAAGTCTTTGTGCCCAGATTCAGTTTATATTGCTTAAACAGTTGTAAACCAAGCTCAAACGACCGTTGCAGACCCACGAGAGTTCCGGTGCTTGGACTATAATTAACCTGTCCCCCTGAATCGATTTGAACTGCATTAACCCCCCATCCGCCAATGGAAAATAAGCTACCACTGCGAACACTAGATGAAGGCGAGACTCCACTGGCAGCAGCTTTAATGCCATCTGATTTGGTGTAGTCGGAAATATCCAGAGCTAATTTTGCTTTCAGGGCCTGGTGATTACCAGTCATGCCCAGATTCCCTGTTAATTGCAGGCCAAGATTACTGGTATCACTCATCCACGGCACACCAATCCGGCCATCCACATTTTTATTTGGCGCACCGAAGTTAAGGTTAAAACCCCGTGTTACCCCGGCCGGGAAAGAGTTTTCGACAATGGGCTGACTTGGTTGGGATGGAGAACCGCCCGGTGTTATGCCTTGGGCCCCAGGCCCCAATGGATAATAGGTGGCTGTGTTGCCTGGATTCTCATTGAAGGTTAGGTTAACACTTTGCCCGTTAAAAATCTGGAGACTGGGCTGCCCCTGATTCAGGTTGACGGAAAGATAGGTATGGTAAAGATCGGTGTCATCCCGATTGGATTGAGCCGCATCTAGTCCCATTTGGGCAGGATTGATCGTGTACTGTGGGTCACGGGGATCAATCACCAGAGATTTCTGATAGACCACATCCAGGAGTCCATCCTGAAGTAAAGCCGCATCGATGTTCTGATCTGCTACCCCGTCATGGGTTAATTGAACCGCATCTGACCACTCCAACTTGCCTGTGGCATTGTAGCGCCCCACAGCAGCATAGACTTCCTTAGAGTTGCCAAGCCCTTGCTCCCAAAACGCAACCAGGCCTGGGGCGTATTCAATGTTTCCGCCTTCTAGGTAAGGGTAAAGGTCTCCGGCAATCAGCTTTAGGTTGGAGCCGCCCAGGGCGTTACTGATGGGGCTGGCCTGATCCCATGTCCCTGAATTTTTGTCATAGATGGCATGGATTAACTGCCCGTTATTTTCCCAAACAATATGTTCGATACCTGCCACATCTACCGCAGTTGCTGCGAAGGAAGCGTAGGGATTCATGGGAACAATAAACCTTGATTGAAAAAACCTTTATTTTTTTTTAGCACATCCCCTGCAAAACAAAGGTAGCTATGGAAACATAAATTGCGAGCGAGGAAATTCATCTGAACATAGACCTAATATCTGCAAATTTTGCTGAGGGTAAAATGGAATAGTATTTTATTTGTTCTCCCCTATCGCCAGTCATTATGAGCCAGAGTCTTGAAATTACCGGAAAACTGACATCTACTTGGTTTGTCCAGGAGGGCTTTGCTGCGATCTTTTCCGTTCAATCTCAGCATTCAAGACAACAGCCCCTCTTTATCATGCCTCAAGGCTCAATCATTTTTGGCTTGCCCGTGTGTGAGGAATTATGCGTCCGGGCCAGAGCCATTGGTAGCAGCAGGGTTACTCCCATAAATTTTGCCGAAGCAGATCCGTCTCTGGGAATTTTGCCAAAGCCGAGGCAGCAGTGGTTGGAAGTTCTCGCCCAGCAAATGTATGTTCGTCCAGAACTTGTCCACCCTCATCCTTCCGGTTATGCCTTTGCACCCCAATTACCAATTGAACTAGGGCCTGGAGAGGTTTTCCGGCTTCCCCTAGAATCCTGTTATTGGGTTATGGTGCTGGCTGGGGAGGTATATTTTCAAGGCAATGTTCAAATCCCGGCCGGGAGCCTCTTCCCCCTCACTATGTACTCTTGGGTGTTAGCCAAAACAGCAGCAACCTTGACTTTGGAACCTTTTTTAGAATATCCACATCAACTGACTAGCCCTCAAATGACGGGTTGGCATTGGTTTGGGGAACAATACCTGGCCTGGTTAATTGCTGCTGTTCAAGCCCAGACGGTTCAGGAGTTTGCCAAAATCGCAACTTACGAAACCAACCATCGCCAAACCCTGGAGAATGCTTATGGTCAATTTGACAATGTTTTAGTTAAACGAACCTTAGGTAGCTCCCAGGCCAATCCCCTTAATGTGGCATTACATCGGTTAGGGAAAATTGCTGGTTTAGAGTTTTCAGGGAATCTTAAACTAGATACGTTCAACCTCAGCTTATCTGACCAGATTCAAGCTATTGCCCGTGCTTCCCGAATTCGAGTCCGACGGGTGCAGTTAGTGGGGCAGTGGTGGCGACAGGATTCCGGAGTAATGTTGGGGGTTATGGCCGAAACAGGAATTCCGATTGTCCTCACTCCCCAAAATAATCATTCCTATACAGTATTTAATTCCGCAACTCAACTTACCTTACCTATCCTTGACTTTAAACCCAGTCAACTCGAACCTTCTGCTTATGTTTTCACCCGTCCTTTAGCACGGCGACTTCAAGGGGCTTGGAACTTGGTCAGGTTTGCCCTACATCGGCGGTGGCATCTATTGGGGCTGGTGTTGCTAATAGCTTTGGTGATGCAAGTACTTTTAGTCATCATCCCCGCCCAGCTTTATCACATTTTGATCGACCAGGCCATTCCCGCAGCCAATTACACACTTTTGACTCAACTGGGAATCGGCCTCTTTGCTTCTGTAATTGCCGTGGCCTTCTTTCAGTTTTTGCAAGGAATGATCATCCTACAAGTGGAAACATGGGCAGAATTTGACACCCAAGCCGCCGTCTGGGATCGGGTCTTGGAGTTACCTGCTAACTTTTTTCGCAATTATTCAACTGGGGGACTCACAAACCGTATCTTTAGTGTCACCGAAATGCGTAAGCTCCTGACTGGCTCAACTTTACAAGCGGTGATTACCGGATTAGTTTCCTTAGGGAACTTGGGGATGATGTTTTATCTCGACTCAACCCTGACCTGGATCGCCATTGGTTTAATGACTGTCATTGTTCTGGTGACCTTTCTCCATGCTTGGTTTATTCTCAATATCTACGAAAAAATGCGGCAATTGACAGGTAATCTCTATGGCATGGTAGTGCAACTGATGACAGCAGCAAAGACATTACAGGTCACGGGTGCTGTGCCGCGGGCATTCTTGAATTGGAGCAGCCTTTATAGTCAACAGCAACAATTAACCTTGGCCAGCCAAACTTGGGGAGATAGCCTGCAATTGTTTAATCAGGGGGCAACTCTCACCAGTACGGCGATTCTTTTTGGGGTGATTGGCTTTACAGTCGAAAGCGGTGAATTGTCCACGGGGAACTTTGTTGGTTTTAATACGCTTTATACTAATTTTTTCCAAAACGCGACTCATTTTGCTTATGCGTTGATTGGGCTGTTGCCTGTGGTCAGTTTGTGGCGACAAGTGGAACCGATCTTACAAACGCCCTTGGAAGTCAGTCCTCAGAGTTATGATCCTGGCCAACTTCAGGGTGCAGTTCAAGTTGTACAGGTCTGTTATCGCTATCAGCCTGATGCTCCATTAACACTGAATCAAATTAACTTGGAAGCTCGGCCGGGAGAATTTATAGCCCTAGTCGGCCCCTCTGGGTCAGGAAAATCTACTCTATTTCGCTTACTCCTCGGCTTTGATCAACCGGAAACGGGAGGTATTTTCTATGACGGTCAAGAACTGAGCCAGTTAGATTTACCCTTAGTTCGCCGCCAAATTGGCCTTGTACTTCAACACTCCCGTCTTTTACCAGGTTCGATTTTTGAAAATATTGCCTGTGGGGAAACAATTAGTCGTGACCAGGCCTGGGAGGTCTTGGAGCAAGCCAATTTAGCCAAGGAAGTGAGCGAGTTACCAATGCAACTTGAAACCCGAATTAGTGAAGGCGGTGGAAATTTTTCAGGGGGACAGATTCAACGGCTTTTAATTGCGCGAGCATTAGCCCACAACCCGAAAATTCTCCTGTTTGATGAAGCGACAAGCGCCCTTGATAACCAGACTCAGGCCTTGATTACGGCAACGCTTAACCAACTCCAAATAACACGGATTATTGTTGCCCATCGCCTCAGTACCATTCGCCAAGCCCAGCGCATTTACGTCCTAGAGCAGGGGCAAATTCTTCAAGTCGGGACATTTGAGGAGTTAGTCTCTCAGCCAGGCCTATTTGCCAACTTAGCCCGCCGTCAACTTGTTTAAGCTTAATTATCCTAGGTTTTAGTTCTCAACACTCTTTATACTCTCTATGTCATCAGAAGCCCCACCTTCCAAGCTCACCTTCCGAGCCAAAGCCTTAGAAAACCTCTCTAGCTCAGATCTATTCCGTCAACGCTTAAATGTTTATCACCTCACCCCTTGGTTTGCCCTGTCTGTTCTGGGAACAATGGTGTTGGGGCTGCTGGCCTGGGGGATATTTGGGCGGATTCCTGTAACCGTGGATGGCCAAGGAATTATTCTCCGACCTCGCGAAGAGCGCGGTAAACCTCCGGAAATTAGCTTTTTTGCTGCATCGGGGGAGGGACGCATTTCCCAAATTCTTGTCCAAGAGGGAGATGCAGTGAGTTCCGGGGAGTTGCTGGGAGAAATTGAACAACCTGACCTAGCCTTTCAATTAGAAAATAAGCAACGGGAGCTGCAAGAATTAGTCAATCAGCAGAAATCCCTCAGGGGCCTGGAACAGGAATCCACAAGCCTCAGCGAGCGGGCAATTCTCATTAAAAAAGAAACAACCCAAGCCGAAATTGAATCCCTCCGAGAGCGAGCTACTTTTATCAAAACCCGCAAGCTCACGTCATTATCTGTTCAACAACAGGGATTAAGACAACAACAACAACGGATGCAAGCACTGGCTCAGTTACAAGAAAACAAAGTCTTACAGACGGAACCGTTGGTTAAGGAAGGGGCAATCTCTCAATCAGCGTTTATTCAAATTAAAGAAGAAGCTATTCGCACTGAAAATAATGTCTCAGAAATCACTTCCAATTTAGAACGGGTTAATGTCGAAATTGTCACAGCCAATGAAGAATACGACAGCACCCAAGAGCGAATTGCCAATCTCAAGGCCCAACTGGATGAATTGGACGGACAACTCATCAATGTAGATTTACAAGATCAAACCCGAACTACAGAACGCACGCTTAAAATTCAGTCTATTAAAGGAGAACTCCAAGTCCTCCAGGCCACCTTCCGGCAACGCAGTCAAATCCGTAGCCCCCACACTGGCACAATTTTGGATATGTTTGCTTCAGTCGGTCAAATCGTCCAAGTGGGAACTCCGATTGGTCAAATTCAAGTAGCTGGCACCCAAGGCCCTTCCTTAACAGCATTGCTCTACTTCACACCTGGAGACGGTAAACGAATTACTCCCAACATGAAGGTCTCTGTCACGCCTGACACTGTGAAACGGGAAGAATATGGCGGTATTCAAGGACAAGTCTTATCGGTTTCTCCCTATCCTGTTAGCGAACTCTCAGCTCAGGAATTTACAGGCGACAAAACCCTAGCCGAGGCTCTCACGGACAAGGGGCGAAAAATTGAGGTTTTTGTGGCCCTAGAAACTGACCCCAACACGAAAAGTGGCTATCGCTGGACTGCTTCTCAAGGGCCTAACTTCAAAATTACCTCTGGCTCTATTGCCACAGCCGCCGTCACCTTAGAGGAAAACTCCCCAATTAGTTACGTTTTGCCAATTTTGCGCCAGTGGACAGGACTGTACTAACCATGTCTGCCCCTATCAGTACACCCACTATTCTCCAAATGGAAGCTGTCGAATGTGGCGCTGCGGCATTAGGCATTATTTTAGGATTTCATCGCTGCTATGTTCCCCTGGCTGAATTGCGCCAGGCCTGTGGGGTGTCTCGGAATGGTAGTAACGCCGCCAATATTGTCAAAGCTGCATCTCGCTATGGATTGGATGCGAAAGGCTATCGCTTAGAATTAACCTCTACCCAGAAACTGACTCCTCCCTTTATTGCCTTTTGGGAATTTAATCATTTTGTGGTGGTGGAAGGCTTTGGCAAAGACCAAGTGTATCTTAATGATCCCGCTGTTGGACGGCGACAGATTAGCCTGGATGAGTTTGATCGTTCCTTCACCGGCATTGTTCTCACCTTTACACCTCAGCCAACCTTTCAACCCCGTGGCCATGCCCCCAGTATTTGGCCCAGCTTGTGGCGGCGATTGCGGCAAAGTCGGGCGAGTCTGGAGTTGCTTTATTTAGTCCTAGTCGGCTTCCTTTTAACCATTCCGGGTCTAGTCATTGCTATTTTCTCTAAACTCTTTGTTGAAAATATTCTCATTGAAAACCACCTAAATTGGTTGCGGCCATTCTTGTTGTTAATTGCCCTGGTTGCGGCCCTCAATTTATCCCTTACCTTTTGGCAATCCCAGGCCCTGAGGCGTTTACGCACCCGTTTAGCCATTCAATTATCCAGTCAGTTTATTGAGCATATTCTCTGTTTACCCGCCAGTTACTATGAGCAGCGTTCCGCCGGAGAAATTGGCAGTCGCGTCAGTTTGAATAATACGGTTGCTAATGTTCTATCTGGTGAACTAGCCAAAACAGTGATTGATAGCGTCATGATGATTGTCTATGGCCTGGTCATGTTTACCTACAGTGTCCCGTTAACCTTAATTGCCATCGGCCTGGCTGGCGTGAATGCGCTGGGATTACGCTGGTTTGCCCGGCAACGTCAAGATACTAATTTACGGCTGGGGTTAGAACTCGGTCGGGCGATGTCTACAACCATTACTGGATTGCAAGCGATTGAAACCATCAAGGGATCGGGCCTGGAAACTTTCTTCTTTAATCGTTGGGCCGGCCTTTATACCAAAGCCATTAACTCTCAACAAGAACTTGCGATTCCCACCCAAACCATTAGTATCTTGCCTTCTGCCCTTAGCTCCCTCACTAATATGACCCTGATTGTCGTTGGTGGTATTCAGGCCATGCGGGGAGAAATGAGCATTGGAATGTTAGTTGCCTATCAAGCCCTAATGCAGCTATTCCTCGAACCCATTAACCGCCTCGTCTTGATGAGCAGTAGTATTCAGGAACTCTATGGGGATATTGCCCGCCTGGATGATGTCTTAGACAATCCCATTCCACCCGGTCAAGACTTTTTTCAATTTGCCAGTCCTACCACTCTTCAATCTCTAGAGACTCAATCCCCTCCCAACTCAATGGCAAAATTAGAGGGGCAATTAACACTTAAAAACATTACCTTTGGTTATAGCCCGATTGACCCACCCCTGATTCAAAACTTCAATCTAACCCTAGCTCCCGGCGAACGAGTTGCCCTAGTTGGCGGATCCGGGTCGGGGAAAAGCACAATTGCCAAACTGATCCTAGGAGTCTATCAACCTTGGCAAGGCAGTATTTTATTTGATGAACAGCCAAAGTTAGACATTCCCCGCGCCGTCCTCCATCACTCTATAGGCTATGTCTCCCAAGACAGCGTGATTTTCTCTGGGACTGTTCAAGACAACATTACCCTTTGGGATCACACTCTGACAGATACCGATATTATCCAGGCCAGCATTGATGCCATGATCCACCCCAAGATTATGACCCTCCCTGCCGGATACCAAACTCAACTGCTTGAAGGGGGCATGAATCTCAGTGGGGGAGAACGCCAACGCCTAGAAATTGCTCGAGCCTTAGTCCGCAATCCTTCCCTGTGCATTTTTGATGAGGCCACCAGTGCCCTTGATGCCAATGTTGAGGAGCAAATTATGCAATGCCTCCAAATTCGGGGTTTAACCTGCTTATTCATTGCCCATCGCTTGAGCACGATCCGGGACTGTGATCAGATTATTGTCATGGAACAAGGCCAGATCGTTGAGTCAGGAACCCACCAAGCATTATGGGAAGCCAAGGGGTTGTATCATCGGATGCTTTCTGCCCAAAGTGTTGAAGACTATACTCAAGATTAGCCAAGTGGATGATACCAAATGGGTGATGTACTCTCCTCCTATTGCTAGGTTCTTCAGCAGGATATAAGTAATCAAAATATCAAGTCGTCCCCCCCCTATTTTTAGAATGCTATATTACAAATATCGAAAGAGAATAACACTCAGAATTCATTAAGAAAGCAGTTGACGTATTTAGAGTTTGAATGTTCCGAGCATCAAGTTTTATGGAGATAATTACAATGAATACCGATCTAAATCAACAAGAACTCATTGAGCGGGAATTGACCCTAGATGAGCTAGCTGCTATCTCTGGCGGCAGCGAATTTACTGATTTCTTCAAAAAGATTGGTGATGATTTTGGTGAAGTTGGCGGCGTTATGATTGCGGGAGGATATACGGTTGTTCAAGCCTGTAAGGGAATGATTGCTGAAATGACTGGTGATTTGGAAACAGCCAAAGACATTCAACAAAACACTATGGATCGTGCAGAAAAACTTTACAACGATGTGAAAGATGGTCTTGGCACCAAGGTGTTAGGTGTGGTATCAACGGTCGGCATTGTTGGGGCTATCGCCAAGGGTGGCAAAATGGCCTTTGATGTGATTCGTACAGGAATTCGTCCAACGGATGTACGTCCAGTAAATCCGTTTTTAGATATCACCCTTGATTCAATTCCGTCTCATACCGGTAATACTGCGTACGGCAGTCCAACTGGTAGCTTTAACTCTAGCTTCAGCTTTTTAGAACAGAAAAACAGGCAACTCCAAGATATCTTTTCCGCCGAACAACTGCAAAAACTGAGTGAAGCAGGTTTCAACAAGAACGATACTGTCTATAACTATTTTGAAGTGAAAAATCTTCAATCTGCCACTGACTTATCTAACCAATTGGGTTCCCAAGCTAACATTCAGGGGGCTTTTTTGGAAGTCAAGCAAGAGACAGGTAATGGCTTCATTATCAGGAACATTCCCATCATTACCATCCAGGAGGTGAGTCAACCAGCTACTAACGAACCTAAACGGGAGAACGTTGGTGGGCTTAAGTTGACTGGCCCAGAAAAATATATAGCACAGCGGATTTCCTAAATTAAGGTTTGCAAGCAACGAGTTCCATCTTGAATTTATGGAGGGTATGGCGATGGAAAATCAAGCACTTGAACGGGAACTCACCCCTGAAGAGTTGGAAGAAATCGCTGGCGGTTTAAGTTTGGGTGATTTTTGGGATGACACCAAGAAAAACCTATTAGGTCATGTATCCCCGCTCTGTCCAGTTACAGTTCCGAATGCGAGAGGTGAGACAATCGTAATCCATGATGCCTCACCAGGCCTACCAACTGAGGATGAGGGATGTAAACTTCCTATTGCTAGTAAATATGAAAATGATTAGCTGTTAGTTGGTTTGAGAGCGATAAACAATTCGTTTAATAACAATCAATGGAGTTTTCGTCATGACCAAGATCAATAACGAAAATCAAGAACTTGAGCGGGAACTCACCCCTGAAGAGTTGGAAGCAATTGCTGGAGGACTGAATGTTGGGGACAGAATGGCAAAATTGGGTGGGGTGATGCATGGCAGGCAAGAAGGGGCCTCTGGCAATATTATTGGTGAACTGGGGGGGCGCGTTGCCCAGGCTGCTTACACTCTTAAAGAGGCGTTTAGGGGCTTCGGGGCCATGATAATCGGTGACGACGAAACGATGGCAGACGTTCAGAAGAACACTATGTCTCGGGGAGAGCAAGTTTATCAAGATGTGAAAGACTCAACCGCAGGAAAGATTTTGGGAGGTTGTGTTCTTGTTGTCGGCACTGCTGCTGCTGGAGGGGCTATTGCATCTGGAGTACGGAGCATCGGCACTGCTACTATCCGCACAGCAGGTACTCGTCCACTAATTCCAAATAGCGGTACCAATACACCGGCTTGGCCTGCTGGAACTCCAGGTTTTGGTGGCTCTCCGGCTGGATCCCTCGCTAATTCCTTTCATGATGTCCCTCTAGACCTTTATCCTGGCAAAGGTAGCTTTGCGATCACTGGGTTACAGATCAACCAGCAGTCGCCCATTGGTGAGCAGCTTGTTGAAAAATCGGCAGGGCAGTTTTTATCTGAAGATCAACTGAAGCAGTTTGGCATTCCTGCTGATGCGCGCGTTGTTGGCTATGTAGGTGCTAAAGAGGCTGATGCTGATTTCGTGAAGGAATTTAAGGCTACTCTTGGCCTGGGCGACAACGCAAAATTGGGCTATTTGCAGGTAAGTTGGTCACACAATGGCTCTCCAGTCCGGGACGTTGTGCCCATGATCGAAATGAACGATGCCCAGATTACCGCCAATGAACCTAAGAAAGAGGAGCTTACAACCCCTCAGTCAAATCATTTAAGTCGTAATCGCTTCTACCATCCCCACTAAATTTGGCTAGTTTCAGGAATGTGATGCATTGACTCTCAGAACAACTTTTATTGCAATTGAGAGTCGAAGGAACCTTTTTTTACAATCCTTTTATGGAGCTTGGATTATGACTGCAATGGAAAATCAAGAACTTGAACGGGAACTCACCCCTGAAGAGTTAGAGGCAATCGCTGGCGGCTACAGTTTCGGTGAATTTTGGGACGATACCAAGAGAGTAGCAGGGGCAATTCCTGGTGGAGTAGCGGCGGGTGGTTATGCCGTTGGTCAAGCCTTTAAGGCGTTGGGTGCCACTATTGCAGGCGACAAGGATACGGTGCGTGATATTGAAGAAAATGGCTTAGGTCGAGTGGGTCAACTTTACCGAGATGTGCGAGACTCTACTGCTGGGCAAATTGGAGGGGGTTTGATCATTGGTGCTGCTGCTGTTGTTGGAGGTTCGTATGTTGTCGGGGCCTTGGCTGGTAGTGCTGGTACTGTGGCAGGGGCTGGTGTCATTGTGATTGCCATAAGCGCATTGAATTCTCGAACTAATAGTGCTCCTTCAATTCCCATTGACAGAACTATTAGCTTCCAACAAGATTTTTCAGGTAAAAAATTAAACGATTTTTTCTCCTCAGACCAACTCAAGTCCCTTGGCTTCACCACTGACAGAGATTTCAAAATCGCTAGCTATCATGATGGGGGTGTATGTCCAGACAATCTTAAAGAACAAATTGCGGCCGCTGGCTACACGGGTGAAGTTAAAGTTGGCTTTTTTCAACTGGTTTCACAAAACTCTAATGGCGTAGTCGAATCCATAGCTATACCTGTCATATCTGCCAATGAAGCCAAGAAAAATGAAGCCAAACAAGATGACTTTACACCACCTCAGTCAACAGGTGGTTTCCGTGGCTACGGCCGTCGATTAGATGGTCAGCGGCGCAACAGCACTCAAGGCTAAATTAAATCTTGGCACGGGTGGGGCAAGCCTGAGAAATTCGCTACCCTCGGCTTGGTTTTTGCCCTTATTTCGGTTGAGAGCTACAAACAACTTGTTCAATTATTTTTTAATGGAGATTACATCATGACTACGATTAACAATGAAAATCAAGACCTTGAGCGGGAACTCACCTCTGAAGAGTTAGAGTCAATTGCTGGGGGAATGAATGTTTGGGACAGAATGGCGAAATTAGGCGGGGTGATGCATGGCAGGCCAGAGCCAAATTCCATCGATCTTCTTGGTGAAGTGGGGGGGCGTGTTGCCCAGGGTGGTTACACTGTTGCCCAGGCCTTTAAGGGGGCATGGGCCGAGTTAACCGGCGACCTAGGCACGGCGGCTGACGTTCAGAAGAACACCATGTCTCGGGGAGAGCAGGTTTATCAAGATGTAAAAGACTCACCTGCAGGAAAGATTTTGGGGGGAGTTGTGCTTGTTGTCGGAACATCTGCTGCTGGCGGGGCTATCTCATCTGTAGTCCGGACCGCCAGAACTACTACTGCTTCTGCTGCTAATCCCATCAGTTGGGGAACTACGCCCAGCCCTTCAATCGCTGGTGCACCACAACAATTCACTAGAGGCAGCATTGGAGAGATTGTGAAACAAGCACAACGTGAACACTGGGCTAATGGTGGCTCATTTAGTTCTATGCCTCGGACTGAATCTGTTTTCTCTTACAATGCGGTTATCTCAGGATTACAGGTAAACCAACGATCGTCGATTGGTGAGCAGCTTGTTGAAAAATCAGCAGGACAGTTTTTATCTGAAGGTCAACTGAAGCAGTTTAATATTCCGGCGGATGCTCGCGTTGTGGGCTATGTAGGTGCTAAAGAGGCTGATGCTGATTTCGTGAAGGAATTCAAGACTACCCTTGGCCTGGACGACAACGCAAAACTGGGCTATTTGCAGGTAAGTTGGTCACACAATGGCTCTCCAGTCCGGGACGTTGTGCCCATGATCGAAATGAACGATGCCCAGATTACCGCCAATGAACCTAAGAAAGAGGAGCTTACAACCCCTCAGTCGAGTCATTTAAGTCGTAATCGCTTCTACCATCCCCACTAAATTTGGCTAGAGGAAAGATCGTAGGCGGTATTGCTCTTGTTATTGGTGGGGGCGTGGCAGGTGGAGCTGTTTCTGCTGGAGGCCGTGTGATCGTCAGTGCCACCACCGGGATACGCAACATAACACCGATTCTTGAATCAGGTGCTCTTGGTGCTACTCCTAGCGTCCCGGCGGGTGCAATCAGTTTTCTACAAGTTAAGGAAGAAGCAACTTTAGGGCAGTTTGTTTCTGCAGATCAACTCAAGGCCGCAGGCATTCCATCCAATGCCCGTATCGTCGGTTATGCAAGTGCTAGAGACACTGATAATTTGGTGCAGGAATTCAAGGCTACCTCTGGCTTGAGCGATGACGTAAAGCTGGGCTGTCTCCAGGTGGAGTGGTCTTATAACGGTTCTACTGTCAGCGATTATATGCCCATAATCGATTTGGGTGAGATCAAAGAGAATGCTGTTGAGGAACCTAAACCTGCAACAGGCGGGATAAAGCTTACTGGGGGGAAATCTGGAATGACTCTTCAACGCATTGGGGAATCCTGATCAAGGCTTGACTATTATCAAACTGTTCATCAATCATTACTCAGGAGACTTTATGAACGAGACAGAAGAACAGGGCATTGAACGGCAACTCACCCCCGATGAACTGGCTGCCATTTCTGGTGGTTTCAATTTAGATAGTCTATTGGGGAAGGTAGAGCCTCTCCGTATTGGGCTTGGTGCCATCGAACCCAAACAAGATGACTTTACATCCCCTCAGCTAACGGGTGGTTTCCGTAGCTACGGCCGCCAACTCGATGGTCAGAGGCGGAACAACACACAAAGCTAAACTTAGCTTGGGCGTTGCACGTTTTTGGGATGATTTGGGTCAAATTTTTGATGCGCCTCTCTCTTGTTAACCTGAGTTTACATAGGCTAGAGCAGATCATTAGAAATTGGATTTCCCTATAGATATCTCCACGATAGAATTAGAGGTAGATTTTCACTGTATAAATTAAGAATATACAGCCAAAATAGAGCTAATTAATATGAGTCATGACATCTACAAATTGATTTGTCAGAAACCAAAAGACTGTAAACGCTTGATGGGTGTTAACTTTGAGCAACTAGAAGAGCTGATCGAACATTGTAAAAGATTGCATCAGATAAAACAAGAGGAGATTGAGAACCAGAAGAAACGAGTGATTCGAGCGGGCGGTGGTCAGTCTCCTATCTTGACCCTAGAAAACCAAATTATCTTAACGCTACTCTATCTCAGACATTATTTAACTTTTCAACTGCTTGGTTTGATGTTTCACGTCAGCGAGTCCACTGCTCATAATGTCTTTAACTATTGGCAAATACTCCTGGAGGAAGGACTATCACCTAGTCTTTTAGAACAAGTAAAAAAGTACCCGGAGGCTGGGGCTGAAACTCTGGCCAAATTAGTCAATCAAGAGTTAGTGATAGATAGCACAGAACAAGTCATAGAGCGACCTTCGAGCTATCAGGAGCAGAAGCGTACATATTCTGGCAAAAGGAAGAATTTCACTTTAAAAAATCAGTTAATTGTAAGTCCTGTGACTTTAGATATTATTGATGTGGTCGTGGGGATGCCAGGTCGGATAAGTGATATTAGTATCTGGCGAAACAGTCGAACTCGCTTTACCCTAGAGCAGTTCTTTATGGGAGATAAAGCTTATGTGGGAGAGAGACAAATTAAAACACCAACGAAAAAGCCTAAGAATGGAGAATTAACGCGTCAAGAGAAAGAAGATAACAAATCGTTTTCAGCACGACGTATTATCGTAGAACATTTGATTCGTTTTGTGAAAATATTTAGGATTATGCAAGAGCGATTCCGACTTCCAATATCTCGATATGATTCAATTTTTCTAACTGTTTGTGGACTAGTGAGATTGCGATTGGGCTGTTTAGAGTTGAGATTAGTTAAACATTAAGCATATGAGAAAAGTATTATGGTTTATAACCAACATTTAAAGTTAGTGAACTGGTAATAGGGACTGCAAAGCACCGTAAGTCTTTGTTTCTGAGCATCGTTAAATATTCTTGAAATATAGCTTAAACGGTCACCCATTATGGATTACAGGTTTTTGGAGATGTCTAAAGAAGAAATTAGTCCTGTCAGATCAGATTTACTAAAGCCTGAAGATATTTCATATCCAGAGCAAAACTCTTCTCAGTTATTTGTTTCATATCAGGAGGGTCCAATATCTCCCGCAGAACTTGAAGGTTACAACAAATTTGATCCTGAATTTGCTCAAGAATACTTAAGAGAAATTATTAGTGAAATACATCACCGGAGACAGATAGAAGTAGAGAGGCTCAAGCTAAGAAATACTGAATTGAGTCTTGAAAGTGGAGTAGTTAAAACCCAAGAACGAATCTTTTTCAGTAATCAAAGGCGTTTTATTCTCGGCTCGATTTTGGGTTCTGTGATTGCTCTCACTGCTGTTGGGTCTGCAACCTTTTTAGGGATTCAAGGGCGAAAAGAAGTTGCAATTGCAGTAGTGGGTTCTTTGGCCGGAACAGCCGTGATTATCTATGGTACGGATGCTTATAACAAAGGACGAAAAAAGGAACTTGACTCTGAGCTAAATAATTCTTCTGAAGATAGTAACGAAGATAGCTAAGATGTATCGCTGGTTATTCGCACCAAAAAGCTGAATTTTTCCGAGAGCGTGGCTAGAGTCAAAATAAGCTCACTGAACAGGAGAGTCAGCCCATGCGAATCAAACATTGGCAGGCCAGTGGTCAACCCCAGGCCCGGAGTCGGAAAACCCCCAAAGTTGTGCGGCGACAGAAACGGGCTTTGGCTCGACTCGCTCAAAAATTGCACCTTAGACCCAAAGGCTAGGGGCAACCCTAGGAACTTCCTCAAACATAGCCAGATGTCAGTTGTTGGCAGGCCCAATTACCAAAGATATTCTTTATTGATGGAGAAGATTTATGACTCCCATTCCCGCCTTATTAGCCCAAATCTGCCTGGGAAAACCCCAATCCCACCGCAACCTGACCCTTTACCCCTTGATTGCGAAAGATTATCCCGCCTTGGATTACCTCACCCTTGACCAGGCCCTAGGGGCCAAAACCGTCAAAATTACCGAAGTGTCCGCAGGGGGGGGTGTGCCCAAACTTTATTTTGTTAATGAAGGTGATACGGCAGTGCTGTTGTTAGATGGCGAGGAGTTAGTGGGGGCCAAGCAAAATCGGATTGTCAACCTGAGTATCCTGGCGGCGGGTCATAGCCAAATCAAAATCCCCGTTTCCTGTGTTGAACAAGGGCGGTGGCAGTATCGCTCGCGAGAATTTACAACCTCAGACCGGAGTTATTTTGCCAAAGGTCGGGCTAATAAAATGGATCGAGTCTCCACGTCTTTGAAACAACGGGGACAGCGGGATGGTCATCAGGGGGAAGTGTGGGCCGAAGTTAACGAGATGTCCTATGCGCTGGATGCTTTTAGTGACACGAGGGCCATGGCCGATATTTATGCACAGTCAGAAAGCCAATTACAGACCTACTTAGCAGCCTTTGGCACCGTCCTTAATCAGGTGGGGGCCATTTTTACGATTAACAATCAAATCATCGGACTGGAGTATTTGACTGCCCGCCCACCTTGGGCCCCTGTTCCCCAAACTGTTACGGAGCTATGCCATTGATGCCCTCAGTCAAGCCCAAGCTTCCCCGAATCCAGCTAACCCGGTCAATGTCATCGACTTTCTGACTAAGCTGGCTAGATCAACTGTGGAAAGTTTTCCGGCCCTGGGGGAAGGATTTGATCTACGCTTAACCAGTCCCACAACAGTTGGCAGTGTCCTGTTTGCCCGTGAACGGGTGATCCATTTGAGTGCCTTTCGGCGTATATCTGAAGCGAACCTATGACTCAGGCCTTGCCATTCAAACCCCTAATCTGTCACTGCCTAGTTGGCCCTCCCAGTAGTGGTAAGACGACGTTTGCCAAAATTTTAGAAACTCACTTAGGCGAACAGGGCCAACCCACTCAGATTGTCAGTGCGGATCAGATCCGCGAGCAGTTGTATGGGGATATGGCGATCCAAGGGGCCTGGTCAGACATAGAGCCGCAGTTATTAGACCAAATGGAACGGGCGATCTCAGTTGGGAAATCGGTTATTTACGATGCAACGAATGCCTATCGCTGGTGGCGGCAAAGTCTATTGAGCAAGCTGGCTAAATCGGGGGTGCAGTGGGTGGCCTGGCAATTAGTAACGCCTCTCAAGACTTGTTTAGCCTGGAATCAAGCCCGCGACCGTCATGTGCCAACCTTAGTGATTCAGGAATTTGCCCAGGCCTTAAAAAGTTTTCCAGTCCTCCCCGCCGAAGGGTTTACCGCCATTTTTACTATCAACCCCGCCCTAGGAACTTTAGAACAGATCCAGGCCAATCTTGCAAAATCCCTAGCCGCATTGCCCCTGAGCCAAAAAAACCGCAAAAATCGAACGCAAAATATCCTGCCCCACCGCTATTCTCGGCTTTTGGATTTTGATCGTCTCCTCCATTTGCTCTCCCTCATCATCCGTTATCCAGGCCTGGGGAATTTCCGAGCAGAGAATCCAGAAGAGCTTTTGCGCCTGCTGAAAGTGGATACATTGCCCCCTCTCCTCACGGGCCTGGATGAAATTGCGGCGGTGATGACGACTCAATATCATCAAATGTACGCAGATTTAGGGGCCTTGAAAACAGATCTAGCGTGGCTGGATAAAAATGGCTTTCTCAGTCAACAAATGGTGGATCAACCCCTGAGTCAGCCTCTCCCCGCCCCGTCTGACTGTATGGCCCATCGTTATAGTGATTGGTTGGGATTTAATCGGCTTTTAGCAACCCTTCGCTATATTCTCCATCATCCCTTAGAGCAAGAGGACTATCGTGAAGCGGATCAAGCCAAGAATATGGTGGATTGCTTAGCCGAGCGACTCTACGCAGCCAAGATTCTCCCCAGCCCAGAAAACACCACCTTACGGAAAGATATTCAACTCGTTTTTAATCCCTATCGCCTCCTCCCCGATAAGACCTTACGCAAGGGCTACTGCCTGGGTACTGGAATTTTGACGGAAGAAGACCTACTCCGAGTTTATGAATTAGCCGCCGAACAGGTCAAAGGCCTGAATGATGTTATGGCCCAGGCCACGGTAGAACGATTTCAAAAACGGTTGCAATGGGCCCAGTTTAATCTTGCCGATTATGAGCCGGTGCGGGTTATTGCCAGTGGCAGTATTGTGAGTCCCAAATTCTTAAGCTCTACCTCTTTAGCTTCAGTCACCGCTTTAACTGACTTGGAATCCTATATTCGCTCCGGCCAGAAGATTCGGATTGGCCGCCAACGGGGATCGGCAACATTTGACAGTTTTAAGGATTTCATACAGGAAGAAGATATTTGGCCCCTAGAAATCATCTTTCACAACATTGCTTGGTATTTAGGCTATGAATCGGCCGCTGGAGAGTCCCAAGGATTATTCAGGTATGACCGGTTAGATCGGCTTTATCAAGTTAAACAGTATAGCCAGGTTGCAACCCGTACTGCCAAACAACAGCAAGGGGCCCGCAATCAACTCCAAAAACTCCGCAGCCACAGTGCAGGTATTTTCCTGGGTGTGGATAAGCAGCAACAACAGGAATTTCTCAGCCTTAGCCCTGCCCAACGTCTGCAAAAGATGGCCACCCTAGAACTGCAATTTACGGAGGTGCTGTTTAAGTTTGTTAGTGAAGGAACCCAGCGATTCCCTTTTGAACAGTTAAAAATGACACCCCCACCCGGCCGGTCAATTCACCATCATTCTGACCTGAAGCAAATCTTCACCTTAGGTCGAGCCACAGATCTGACCCATCCCTACCGGATGAACGTCCTATTACCGGCCTGGTCGTTTGAAGATGTGACTCTCAAGGCCTGGGTTTTAGGATTTGGGCCGGGGGTTAAGGTCATCGCCCCAGATGCATTTCAGCAAAAAGTTATCCAAGAGGTTCACAAGACCCAACAGCTTTATAGTACTGCCAGCTAGGTAGGAGAGAGAGAGATGGGCCTGTCCTACAGCATGGATTGAGGTAAGGGGAGAGTAAAAAAGCCGCGGCTCACTGCGTTCAAGTTTGTCCGACGACAGTTAATACCACAATGCTCTACAGGTCTTACTTTTAGCTAAAGACTCTCCTGACCTTAATTTATGGCATTAGTCATTTAAGGCTCTTATTGGGACAAGTCAGGAAATGCTCTATGGGCAAGCTTTTTAAGATTTCTACTCTCTCAGAACAGTTTGTGTAACGCTATAGTCTGTCATCCCCGTCAAACCAGCTTTTAAGTCCTGACATAACTGCTTGACTGAGGCCAGAGCCACCTGTTTATCGGCCTGGGCTAGACGAGAGACAAAGGCACTGCCTACAATGGCTGCATCTGCCCCCCAATCCCGAACCTGGACGGCTTGGGCCGATTGGGAAATGCCAAAGCCGACCCCAATGGGTTTATCAGTAATATTTTTTAAGGTTGTTAACATGGTTCCCACCCGGTTTTGCATCTCAGCCCGCATGCCCGTGACCCCGGTGGTACTGACCAGATAAATGAACCCTTGGGAGCGTTGGGCAATGGCCGCCATCCGTTCTGGGGACGTGGTTGGGGCCACCAAAAGGGTTAATTCCAGGCCCAGGTCTGTGGTCAACCCTAACACCCCATCTGCTTCCTCAAGAGGCAAATCAGGAATCACCAGGCCCTGGACTCCCGCCGCCGCCACCCTCGTTAAAAAAGCTCGAATCCCTTGGTGATAGATGGGATTGAAATAGGTAAATAAAATCAAGGGGGCCTGGATTGTGGGGCGTAACTCCTTGATTAACCCTAAAACCTGCTCTAAGCGGATTCCTTTTTGTAGCGCTCTGGTGGCCGCCGCCTGAATGACGGGGCCGTCGGCCAGGGGATCCGCATAGGGAACCCCCAATTCAATCAGGTCAGCCCCATGTTGATCCAAAATCTCTAAGGCCGCCGCCGTTGTTTCTAAATCCGGGTCTCCGGCCGTAATAAACGGAATTAAGCCACAGGCCTGGCGCGCCCGTAAATTAGTAAAGCATTGGGAAACAGAAGTCATCAGAAATTAATGCACCATGCAAGAATAGGTCAATCAGCGTCACAGCCTAAAATCCACTATTCTTAATGGCAACTTAAGCTCTGACCGTTAAGCTAGGGTGTTCAAACTGACGCTTCCTAATTTTGTCATGAGACTGTTCCGCCGCCGCTGGGTTTCTCTCCTTGGTTTAGCGATTCTGACGGCCTTTGGCTTACTGCTCTGGTTTCAGCAATCGAGTCCGGCCCTATCCTTACAAATCCTCCATGCCTCAGATTTTGAAGCGGGAATTGCCGCCCTTGAGGATGCAGTTAATTTTTCATCCGTCTTAAATACCCTCAAAGCAGAAATGCCCAACAATACCCTGGTACTTTCTTCGGGAGACAATTTTATTATGGGGCCCTTTTTCTCCGCCAGTGGGGATCCACAACTGCGGGAGGTCTTGGGCCGGGAAGGGAATGGGCGCGGGGATATTGCGATTATGAACGCGTTGGGTATTCAAGCTGCGGCCTGGGGCAACCATGAATTTGATGAAGGAACCGGGCGGATTGCGGATTTATTCCGAGCCGATGAAAAGGGGTATCAGGGCGCAAGGTTTCCTTATCTCGCCACCAACCTCAACTTTGATCAGGATGACAACCTCAAAGACTTGCAAACCGCCGATGCTCAACGGGCAGACACGATCCCCCAGCGGATTGCCCATAGCACTATCGTCACCGTGGCCGGGCAGAAGATTGGCCTGGTCGGTGTGACAACCCCTCTGTTACCCGTCATTGCTTCTCCTGGGCCGGGTGTGGCGGTTCTTCCTCGACAACCGGAAGACATCCCCGGCCTGGCCGCAACTGTGCAACCTGTGATTGATCAACTCACCCGCCAAGGGATTAACAAAATTATTCTTCTCTCCCATCTTCAACAACTGGGGATGGACATTCAATTGGCTGCCCAACTCCAAGATGTGGATGTGATCATTGCCGGTGGCTCCCATGCGGTTCTGACCAATGACCTGGCAAGAGTTCGGGAGGGGGATAAGGTTTTGGGCCGCTATCCGGTCTGGAAAACCTCAAAAAACAAAGATCCCATTGCCATTGTCAACACGGGGGCAAACTATCGCTATGTCGGGCGGCTGTTAGTCGAGTTTGATGGCCAAGGCCACCTAAAAACCGGAGCCAAAGCCAACCCAGACTATACCCGCCTCAGTGATGCCTATCCGACCCTTGGGCCTGGAACTATTCCCCCTAGTCCAGAAGTTATTGCGATCACAGAGGCCATTCGGGGGGTGATTATGGCGAAGGATGGGGAGCAGTATGGCCAGGCCAAGGTGTTTCTCAATGGGTCACGCCGGGATGTCCGGACTCAAGAAACAAACCTGGGAAATTTAACCGCCGATGCCAACTTAGCCACAGCCCAAAACCGTGATCCGACCGTAAAAGTCTCCATCAAAAATGGGGGTGGGATTCGGGATAATATTGGGGCAATCAGTGGCCTGGGGGGAAATTCAGGCACCGCAGGAGAACGCCTCCCGACCCAAGCCAACCCCATTGCCAATAAAAAAATGGGTGAGATTTCTCGTCTGGATATTGAAAATTCCCTCCGCTTTAACAACAGCCTGACCTTGCTCACCTTGACGGCCCAAGAGTTACACCAGGTATTAGAACATGGGGTGGCCGCAAGCGATTCCCTCTCGACACCGGGACAGTTTCCCCAAGTGGCTGGCCTGGCGTTTAGTTTTGATCTAGAAAAACCTGTCAACCAGCGTGTTCAATCCCTAGCCATAAAAGATTCTCAGGGCCAGGTGACAGATGTTCTGGTTAAAAATGGGCAACTCCAAGGAAAGCCTGACCGAACCATTCGGATTGTCACCTTAAATTACTTGGCGAATGGGGGCGATGCCTATCCGTTTCCTGCCTTTATCGAAGCGAGTCCCAGCCGAGTCAAGCGGGTTGATCTGGTTTCCGGTGATCTTCGTCCCCAATTTGATACCCCTGGAAGCGAACAAAAAGCCCTCGCCGACTACCTCCAGGCCAAGTTTCGGGATACCCCCTACAGCCAAGCTGATTTACCCCCAGAGGCGGATGAGCGGATTCAAAACTTATCCGTTCGCAAAGATACGGTGATGCGTCAAGGCTAATAGCCAAACAGCTAAGGATTGGTGGGCAGTTGGGGGGAATTCACCTGGGGCAAGGATTGTTTCGCTAACTGGCGGGCCTGGTAAAAAGCTTTCAGGCTAGCTTGATCTCCCACGTAACGCCAATGCCAGGGTTCATAACTAATGCCCTGGGGATTATTCTTGGGAAAAGACAGTTCAAAACTATAGTAGGCGGCGTTTTTCTGCATCCAGGCGAAGGCTTCAGTTTGGTCAAAATCGGGATGAAGGTAACTGGCGGGATCCGCGGCATCCCCCACATCTATGGCGTAACCCGTGTGATGCTCACTATAGCCAGGGGGCGCACTCACCAAAGCCCGTTCCGTTGTTTCTTGGCCCCGTTCCTTCTTGACTCCAAAGAATAGGTGATCTTGATCGGTTTTAGAGCGAAACCCCGAAAGAGGCATAATCGCTACCCCGGCGGCCTGGGCATCGGCGACCATCTTTTTGAATTCCTGAGCCGCTGCTTTCCGTAACTTAACCCGGCCATCGGGGGTGATCGGCACTAACTCCGTTAAGGGTGCTTCTGGATAGGGTAAATGACCAAGGATATTGTCAGGATTATTCGGTGAAGAGGGGCCTGGGGGCACTGGACGGGTTGCAACAGCAGAAGGGACAGAGCTAGCTAGCATCTTCGGTAAAATCCAAGCCAAGGCCAGTCCAATAATTCCCACTCCCAGGCCAACAGTTAACCAGAGCCAGGGAAATTTGCGAATTTGGGTGGATTGAGATGGGGCTTTGATCCGCTCGGCAACAGGAATATCTCGCTCCACTTGGCCAACTCCTCACCACCAAAACAGTAACTAAAAGCTACCCCATACGCTAGCAGGATTCGGCCATAGGGAACAACTATCTCATTGGGGCAAATCAACGATAGGCTTGGGCAAAATGAGCAAGACTCGCCATTAAGCAACTAGGGAGAGGTGGGAGCCTGATTTGGGGAGACTTGTTGAAATTTCTTCACCGCCAGGGCGACCAATTTATCGTTTGTTTTAATCAAGGCTTGCATCTGATTAATGTCTAAATTCAGGACGGGTTCAGGATAGGCCTGGATGAAATCAACTAGATTAAAGCCTTGGGGATTGGCAGCCGTTTTCAAGATCGCCGTTTTTAAGGCATTAACCCCATCGGGGCCGGGGCGGAGAGTGGCTGCCGCTAATTCTGTGAGAATCTGATTCCCATTATCTGAAATAGCTCGCTGTTCCAAATCTGCCACATCGACGGGATAGTTAACTTTCAAGGCTTGCCGAAAATTATTTTGCATTTCCGGGGACAGTAAACCCAAAATTGACTGGAGATTTCCGGGCGCATTACCAGTTTGAGCAAAGGTTCTCAGGTCAGTCACTGGAATTAAAATCCCGCTAGAGGAACTACTTGTCCCCAAAACCAAGTTAAGTTGATCGGCCGCCCGACCCACTCCGGTCAGCCAACTTCCCCAGGCCAAGGCGGCAGCAATTACAAGGTGAGAAAAGCGCATAGAACCCCATGAAATGCTCTAATTGGCCTCTCCAATATACGCTTTCTCGGAACCGGAAAAATCAACTTGGATCAAGAGTCAAGGAAAAAAAGTCAGTGATCTTTAGCCAGGCCTTTTGAGCTCTGTTCCGACCTGAATCGATGGACTGGGGTCTCAGCAAGTCTGAACCCCAGGTAAAATTTACGGTATCAATAAGGGACAAAACGGCGAGGCATCTACCACTGTCATTCGCATTTTTCAATCGATTCCACTGAGGGCAAGAAACCCAGTCCAAGCCGGATTTACTCAGAAACGGCCCAACTTCAGTCGGTTAGCTTAGAATACAACTAGGATTATGTAAAATTTCGTAAACATTCTTGCGGCATCCCCGTCCATGACTTCGGTAACATCACTGTTTTCTCCCGTTGAAGCCGATCTCAGGCTACTGACCGAAAATCTCAGAAATTTGATTGGGGCCCAACATCCTGTCCTCAATGCAGCGGCAGAACATCTTTTCTCGACCACCGGGAAACGGATTCGTCCAGCCATTGTTTTTCTGATTTCTCGGGCCACATTACCTCAAGGGGACTTAACACCACGTCACCGGCGGCTGGCGGAAATTACAGAAATGATTCATACCGCTAGCCTCTTCCATGATGATGTTGTGGATCAATCCCAACTCCGCCGGGGGATGCCAACCGTGCATAGTTTGTTTGGCAATCGGGTTGCGATCCAGGCCGGGGACTTTCTCTTTGCCCAGGCCTCCTGGTATCTAGCGGATCTCGATAATTTAGCGGTGGTCAAGCTCCTCTCGGAAGTGATTAAGGATTTTGCTGAGGGAGAAATTCAGCAGGGGTTTAATCGTTACGATACCAGTCTGGGCCTGGAGGCCTACCTGAACAAAACCTATTACAAAACTGCTTCCCTAATTGCCAACAGTGCCAAAGCGGCCGGAGTCCTCAGTGGGGTTCCGCCGCACTTAATCCAGGCCCTCTATCACTATGGGCGGAACTTAGGTTTGGCGTTTCAAATTGTGGATGACATTCTCGACTTCACCCGCTCCACCGATGACTTAGGCAAGCCCGCCGGGTCAGATTTACGAGATGGCAATTTAACTGCACCTGTTCTATATGCCCTCCAGGAAAATCCCTATCTAGAAGTCTTAATCGAACGGGAATTCAGCGAAACTGGAGACATTGAAGCGGCCTTAGAACTCGTGCATAGCAGTTCTGGAATTGCCCAGGCTCGGGAATTGGCGACTGGGTTTGCGAAGGCGGCGATTCCTTGTTTAGACGATCTGCCAACCTCTGATGCGCGCCAGGCCTTGGTCAACTTAACAGATTATGTTCTAGAGCGACTCTATTAAGGCCCCATCGTCTCAAGTCTGTCTAATGGGGTGGTTAGCAATCAAGCCCAGGCCAACGATGGCAGCTGTGATAGCCCTCAATGTGCGAGTTCCCAAAGACACAGGATACCAATTTGCAGCCCTGGCTAGTTCTTGTTCTGTTTCTGTCCAACCTGCTTCTGGGCCAACGGCCAACCAAATTTCTCGGGATGTTTCTTGTTGATCCGCCAACTGATTGACTAATGACCTGATCTGTTCACCTAAACTACAGATATATTTTCGACTCAAGGGATCGCCTAGTTTTAAGACCTCTGTCCAGGCCTGGGGGGTGGTAATTTGGGGAACATATAACCGTTCTGATTGCTCGGCGGCTTCTTGGGCGATTCGTTGCCAGCGGGTCAGCTTTTGAGAACTAGGGGCAGGTAAACTTCGGGCGGTAAGAATTGGATAAATCTGCTTGACTCCAAGCTCTGTGGCCTGGTGAATCACCTGATCAAGGGCATTATTTCTCAGAATGGCAATACATAAAACTAGATCAATCGGTAACTCATGGGCCTGATCTAACGGGTGAATTAGAGTCGCTTGATGGGTGTCTAGGGATAATTCGGCCAACCAGGCCTGGCCCTGACCATTCATGGCAATAAAGTTCGCCCGCGGGCCCAGTCGTAAAACATGGCCAAGATAGTGATGCTGCTCTGGGGTGAGGGTAAGATTGTCCCCTTCTGTCCTGGCCTGGGGGATGGTGAGTCGAAAATAGCGAGTCATTAAAACTGCACGCGAGCCAAGCCTTCGTAGAAATAAAACGCACTGGCAAACTGGGGATTAATCACCATCTGGCCACTGGTGTCAATAAAACCATATTTGCCACTCTGCATCACAGGGGCCAAGCCACTGACAAAAAAATAGGCTGCATCAAAGCGCGATGGAATCACCACCCGGCCCGTCCGATTCATATAGCCATAACGACTGCCCTGCTGTACCACTGCTAACCCCTCAGAAAAGGGCGCAACTTTGTCAAACTGAAGGGGAATTTCTGGGCGGTTGCCTTTGTTGATAAATCCCCACTTGCCCTCTTTCTCGACGGCCGCCACCCCATCCCCAAAGTTATAAACTGCCCCATAGTCCGGTTGAATGACCACACGCCCATCCCGATTGACAAAGCCCCACTTCCCATTGGCCTGCACCGCCGCCAGACCCTCACTAAAGGGATAGACGGCCTGGTAACGAGCCGGGACAATTAGCCGACCATTGCTGTTAATAAAGCCCCACTGATCCCTAACCTTAACGGCGGCCGCTCCTTCAGAAAATTCCTGGGCCTCTTGAAATTGCAGTGGAATCACCAGTTTTTGATTTTTGCGAATATAGCCCCACTTATCCCCCTGTTTAACGGGAGCTAGCCCATCTACAAAGGCCCCAGCCCCATTAAATTGAGGATTGATCGCGAACTTCCCATTAGGGCGAATAAAGCCAAATTTACCCGCTGTTTTGACATGGGCCAGGCCATCACTGAAGGGGTAGGCTTGTTCAAATTCGGGCTTGATCCGCAGTTTCCCCTGGAGATTGATATACCCATAGCTCCCCTTGACCTTGACAGCAGCTAAACCACTGCTAAAGGAATAGGCATCTTCAAACTGGGCTGGAATCGCCAACTTACCCCGATAATCAATAAACCCCCATTGACCTTGGACTTGGGTGACGGGCGTGGCGGCCGGCCGGGCATGGACATAACCATTGAAGGCAGGAAAGACTCCTAAACATAGACTCAAGCTAAAGATCACCAGGCTCCAGATTCGCCAGCGGGGCCAAAGCCGCTCAATTTTATGTTTTTTAATCCGTAAAATAATATATCTTATGGTCATCACAGGCTATCAACGAGGTGGGGCAGGGGGGAAGCTATGGCTAAACCAGAAGTCTAGTGTTACCGATTTAGGGGCAGCATAGGTCAGGAAAAGCTGATACGACTGGCTCATCAACTCTGATTCATTGTTCTCAACCCGTCAATCTCTCATGGCCAAAGTGAGTGATGCCCCCCGCCCCAAGTTAGTTATTTTTCTAAGCGCACTGCATACCATTGGAGATACTGATTCGGGCCGATGTCGAGGTCACAACTGGTATCAATAAGTCGCTGGGCCTGGGCGGTAATGGTGGGAATGTTTTTTAGGTCTTGGGGTAGATTATCCTGGCGTTGGGCTAAAAGGGTCTCTAACTTGGCCTGGAGTTCTTGAACGGTGAGAAATTGTTCTGGTTGGTTCGGTTCGAGGATGACAAAAAATTCATCAGCATTCATGAGGATTCGCCAAACACTAGCTTTGAGGGGGAGATCAACCATGATTGGGGTGATGCTCTAGATCATAAACGGTGGTGACAACTGAGGCTATCGAGTCAGCCAGATGCTAGGCTGGGTAGGCAAAAATTGCTGCCTCTAATCGTTGGGCTAAACGGCGGATATCATCATACCGGGCTAGTTCTTGCAACCAGTGGCGCGCAATCCCGTCCAGGCCATAGTAAATCCCCGCCAGGCCCCCAGTAACGGCAGCCGTAGTGTCGGTATCACCCCCTAAATTGACGGCTTGTAACACGGCTGGGGCAAAGGAATCATGGTTGAGGAAACACCAGAGGGCCGCTTCCAAGGTGGAAATCACATACCCATCGGAGCGAATCGCCGTCATGGGCAAGGTATGAACTTTACCACTCCAAATCCGCCCAAAATGAATCAATTCCTGGGCATAGGGCGGGGCCTGGTAATGGGGATAGACGTTCTTAATCCCCTGCTGATAGGCCACAGATGGAGAAGCCCCTTCCAGCAAACAAAGGGCAATACTCACATAGATACCACAGGCCATTTGGGAACGACGATGGGCATGGGTGATAGCTGAGGTTTGATGGATTTCTTGCAGGAGTTGGGGAAAATTGAGATGCCGAAAGTAATGAAAGGCCAGCGGCAACGTTCGCATCAGTGCGCCACTACCACAGGTTTCTTGATGGGATGCCCCCGATGCTGTCGGTGAAGCCCCCTGTTGGAGCCGTTGTAAGCCATAGCAAGTCGTTGTACCAATATCAAAAATGATGCCTCTCGCGCTCCAATGGGCCTGGGTATGCCACTGGACAAAGGTTTGGGCAATATGATCTAGGTCAAACCCCTGGCATAAACTTTCCGCCAAACAGAGTAGCAAAGAGCCATCATCAGACCAAGTCCCAGCCGGTTGTTTCCAAGTCCCATAACCGCGCATTTCTTGAACCGGATCCGTGGTGCGTTCGGCACGGGTTGTAAATTTAACTGGCACACCCAAGGCATCTCCGACACAGGCCCCCAGTAATCCCGCCGCAATTCGACTATTTAACATAACTGTTTAGGGGCTATGGGCAAACCATGACGAGATTTACCTTAAGACTGTGCTGTGATGGTCTGAGTGATGAACACTAAAATCAAGAAAAAGTTAAATTTTACCAGTCATTCCTTAAGCCTAATCAATGTATCACACTATTATCCGGCAACAAGTGCGAAAAACCTTTGCGGCTCTGAGTCGGGGAGATTATGAACAGGTTTTAGCGGGCATCTCTCCCAACATTACCCATACCTTATAGTGGTAATCATCCGCTGGGGCGCACTAGGCACAGTGTTGATGCTATGTGACAGTGATTTCAATGTCTCTATTTTGGCCAGCTTAGGAATTGCAGAGGCGACTGCTCCCCCTATGACAGACTAAAGAACCAGGACATCAAGTCTTGGGAAAGTTAATTAGCCGGGATAGAACAATTTTCCTTGTTGGCAGATCGGGGCGGGGCGTTGGGCCAGGCTGGGGCGATTAATGGGGGTGCCATTGACGATAATACTGTTGTTGGGAAAGGTTGTTGTAGAACGGATCACGAGCAAGCCACAGGCATTGGCACTGAGACTGCGGGTTTGAGGCAGATTCATATAGGCGACCTCCACCTTGGCCTGGGGTGCAAAACCACCAATATAGGCATCCATGTTGTAGCGACGGGGATTGCGAAATAGCTCGACAGTGGCATTCATCCCTTTTTCACATTTGGGCGGGGGGCCTGGAGGCAAGATATTCAGGGCAAAGGTGCGCTCGCCAATTTGAAATACCGTTTGGGGTGAAGCCGGCCAGGCCGTGGAATGACTCAAACGAATCACGCCGCAGCCATTAGCCAGAACCGAGCGAACTTTGGGTAACTGGGGATAGGCTACCGTAACTTTTTCTTCAGGTTGCCAGCCTGGCCACATAATTTCTCCGTTGGGAGTTTGAAAAGGGGTTCTTGGGGTGTTCCGCTGGGCTGTTATTGGCGGAACTGAAGCCAGTCCCCAGAGGATTAGGGCCAAGGTGATCCCCCAGGAAACAGACCTCGGTTGCTGAGGGAATTGTTGTGGGGTGACATCTTCAGTATTGATCTTCAAGATTTTGACTCCTCAAGCCAGCGCAATGGACATCCCGATAAACGGTACGGTTAAGCTCGTCTTCTTCTGGATCGAAATAGAGATTAGCTGATTCGCACCTGGATTCATGACGTTTTAATATTTTTTAGCCAAGAATGAAACCAAGATCATTATGTATCAAGAAATTTAATAAAGAATTAATAATGTCCCATCGGGCGGTTAAGGACTGAATTTACAGGGTTATTTGGCTCTCCAGGGCGTAATTGACCTCAAGAGGGGGGCTAGTTTTCTTGACTTAAACCCCAAACTGAGGAAATGATCTAAAAGAGGTTTCTACTGTCTTTGTGGAGTGAAGCCCTTCGTTACTATTGAGATTTCTGCATGACCCTTGCCACTTACGTTAAACCACCGATTTCCTGGCCTGTTGTCGGATTTATGGTTTTGTTACATCTTTCTCTTTTGTTAGTCTTTATCCCAGGGATGTTTAGTTGGACAGGGGTGGGGTTAGCCTTAATCCTCCACTGGGTGACAGCCGGCCTGGGAATTACCCTGGGATGGCATCGCCTGCTCACGCACCGGAGTTTCCAAGTTCCCAAATGGCTGGAGTATGTTTTGGTCTTCTTAGGAACCTTATCAATGCAGGGCGGGCCGATTTGGTGGGTTGGCTTACATCGGCATCATCACCTCTACTCTGATCAAGCGGTGGATCACCATGATTCTTGCAAGGGCTTCTGGTGGAGTCATTTTGAGTGGATGTTACGAGATGTGCCCGCTGAAGCAGAAATTCCTAAGTTTACCAAAGACATTGCCGATGACCCGTTTTATCGCTTCTTAGATGAAAATTTTGTGATGATTCAGGTGGCCTTTGCGATTCTCCTGTACTTTGTTGGCGGTTGGCAGTTTGTCGTTTGGGGGGTCTTAGTGCGCCTCGTGACGGTGTATCACACCACTTGGTTGGTCAATAGTGCCACCCATAAGTTTGGCTATCGGACGTTTGACAGTGCTGACCGTTCAACCAATTGCTGGTGGGTGGCCCTTTTAACCTTTGGTGAAGGCTGGCACAATAATCACCATGCTTATCAGTATTCGGCTCGTCATGGTCTGCGCTGGTGGGAAATTGATTTAACCTGGATGACCATTCAGGTTTTGGAGTTCCTAGGGTTGGCTAAAAAGGTTCGTTTAGTTGAAGTTCCTATGACAGAGTAGGGCACGTTGACCCTAGTTATTTTTCTGACTAGCCAGGCCTGGGGTAGTTAAAAGCCATGCGCGTTTTGATCTTGGGGTGTGGCTACACGGGAACTACCCTGGCACGGTGGTTAACACAGCAGGGAATTCCGGTCGCCGTCACAAATCGGTTAGGGCAGTTACCGCCGGAGTTAGGGGATTTACAAATTCCCTGCTATCCCCTAGCTTCTCAGGCCCAGGGTGAAGTCACTCCTCTCGATCCCGCTGCCTTAGATGCTGTTACCCATGTTCTCAGTAGTATTCCCCCCCTCAGTTCTGGTCAAGATTTAGTTCTAGGTCAGCTTTTACCGGTGCTGCAAGGGTTAAATCTGGGCTGGTTTGGTTATTTGTCCACCACTGGAGTCTATGGAGACTGTCAAGGGGCCTGGGTGGAGGAGACGCGTCCGGTCAATCCTCAAAATGCTCGCTCATCCCATCGTGTCCAAGCAGAAGTGGGCTTTCTAGACTCAGGTTTACCCGCCCATATTTTTCGCCTTTCTGGGATTTATGGGCCGGGGCCAGGTCGGAATATTTTTGAGCGGCTACGTTCGGGAAAGGCCCAACATATTATTCGACCCGGCCATGTTTTTTCCCGTGTTCATGTGGATGATATTGTCCAAGCTCTTTGGCGCTCAATGATCAATCCCAGGCCTGGAAACATCTACAACGTTGCTGATGATTTGCCCACTGAGTCAAGTAACTTAATTCTTCAGGCCTGCTCCCTGATGGGGATAGAGCCGCCGCCAGCCATTCTCTGGGAAGAGGCGAATCTCAGTCCAATGGCCACATCCTTTTGGCAAGAGTCTCGTCGGGTCAGTAATTTCAAAATTAAATCCCAGTTGGGAGTAGAGCTATTTTTTCCCACCTACAAAGAGGGCCTGCTGAGTATCTACAAATGCCTATCCAACAGAGAAAGCCATCTGATACAATAGAGATTCTCGATTGGGCTTGTAGCTTAGTGGATTAGAGCGGCTGACTACGGATCAGCAGGTCGGGGGTTCGAGTCCCTCCAAGCCCGTGAAACAACAGTCTGAGAATGTCTATAAAGTATTAGTGGAAAAGCATTTAGAGCAGTATTTAGCTTGAATCAGTCTCATTTTGTCTAAGGTAAGCTACGGATAACAGAGTTAGGAATCGGGGCATTGCTCCTCAAATCAAAAGTACTTACCCCTATGCTGAGGGAACTGGCAAAGACCGAAAACCCTAAAAGCTATTGAACTATTCCGTACTCCGCAAGGCTACTACGGGCCGATATAACTATGGGACGAGGCGTTTAGGGAATAGTTTAGTAAATTTGAAGCTCTATTGCTTTCACAGTCCACCCAGACCGACCACGGTGTCCCCGTTTGATCTACCTCCGCTCCTCTTATTCAAAAAATTTGCCATCGGTTTTAAGGTTGCCTTGGAGTCAATATCTCAGTCTCAGGAATCTGTTTCAGTCCCCATACCACCATCGCTCGTAATACCGGCCGCAAACTTTCTCCCCGTTCTGTCAACGCATAATTCATCCGCCGAGCATGATTGCTATAGGGTTCTTTTTTGATCAAGCCCAATTCTTCCAACTGCTTGAGCCGGTTCGCCAAAATATTTGTGGAAATCCCCTCTGGAGACTCCAAAAACTCCTCAAAGCGGTGTTTCCCAAAAAACATCATGTCCCGAATCACCAGCAACGTCCAACGATCGCCAATCAAATCCAAGGAACAGGCGATGGGGCAACTTGAGCGGCGAGACATGGGCGGCATCAGAACCTTTGTGGAGTAACTTGTATTTTACAACTTAGCTTTGTTACAATAACTTGCATATTAAAAGTTACAGATGCAAACAGCCCCTATGACCACAAAACAACCCCAGGCCAAGACAGGTGAAAACTTTGCAATGGCAGACTTTGGTGGATTTCAACAACTGCGGCAATATGTGTTTGAACCTGCAGAGGTTCCAGTTTCGGTTGAAGGTAAAATTTTTCTCAAGCAGGTTTTAGATTTAACCAGTGCCGAAATTTCCCTCAATAACTTGCCTCCAAATAAATCCATCCCCTTTTATCACACCCATCGGGTGAATGAGGAAATTTACATTTTTGTCCAAGGGGAAGGAGAGTTTCAGGTGGATCAGGTGATGTTTGGGGTGAGGGAAGGGACGATTATCCGGGTTGATCCAGCAGGAGAGCGGTGTATTCGCAATATTTCTGACACCCAAGACCTGTGCTACATCGTGATTCAGTCTCAACACAATTCCTACCTCTTTCACACGATCCAGGATGGAACTGCCCTGAAAAAGCGCGTCAGCTGGGTCGGCAAGCAGCGGATTTAGAGTTTAGATCATCTTTTTTGTGTTCCTAACCTGAAATGACTCGAGTTAGCCAGATTGAACAGCAGGGCCGAGGTCATTAAATTCTTCAATGCGTAACATCCGAATGTCTCGCACAGATTCGGCAAACCAAGGGAGTTTCTTAGCCAAGTCCTGAGCTGCTAAAACACAAGTAACGGCATTTACCGTGCTATCCCCAAAATAAACACTGCCTTGCTGGGGGCTAAACCCATGAGATTGCAGCACTTTACGAATCTCGGCATAGGCGTTGTTATAGGGATCGCCATAGTTTTGCTTTAAGGACTCGATATCCATATCAAAGGCAATCGCGTACACTCGACCAACCTCGCGCTGATTTGTAAACCTATTAAAATTAAGGCTATAGGCAATTGGTGGTGTGATGAGTTCTTGATGTAATACCTGTGATGACATATGTTTTATCCTTTGCTTGCCCCCAACTATAGCCTAAGCAGTGGAAACATGGTCTCAAAAATTTTTGACTATATAATTTAGTGTGTTTTTTATGGTTCACCCAGGCCAATGGCAATAGCACAGGCGGCAAATCCAACCACTAAAACTACGGGGGAATGGGTGGCAAAGCTCGTTAAAACGGATCCAATAGCAGCCGTAAACACCAAGGCCTGGGAAAGGATTTGCCGGGGACTGAGATCAGAATTAAAGGTAACTTCCTCTAAAGCACATTCCGGCAAGGGTAACGGCATCACGCCCCCCGGTGGAAAAGCCCAAAGCCGATATTGTTCAATAAAGAGATCGCTCCAGCCATTTTCCTGACACCAGGCCCGGGCTACGTCTAGGGAATATTTCAAGAGGGGGGTGGATGTGATGCTGGTTTTCATTGCCTTACCTCGAAAATTCTGGTCGCCAACTCAAAAACAAATGTCCCAAAATGTATTCTGAGTCACTCCAAACGTGCCAGATCATCGGTTTTGTTCTACTTGTGACCTTAACAGAGGGGCCAATAGAGAACCCAGCGGTTGTTGTAAGTCTTAATGTCTATTTGAGGACACAATTGGGCTAGATCAAGCAATATCCCAGGCCAGGCCAAGAACAGAGCTATTAGCGAAGATTCTAAGAACTGTTACAGATTCTCAAGAAAATGCGAAAACCTGTAAAGCCCAGTGATACGATTCCTTCAGTTATTAGCGTGCGTGCCCCTTTGGCCGGCTGATTTGACTACACAATGACTGACACAAACAAACTTTTACCTTGTAGAGTGCAAGATTGGGAGTTGTAGCTCATGCCTGAAACATTGACTGGACAACCGCCTCTGTATGCTGGTAGCACTGGGGGCCTGTTAACCAAAGCTGAAGTTGAAGAAAAATATGCCATTACCTGGACTAGCCCGAAAGAACAGGTGTTTGAAATGCCCACGGCTGGGGCGGCGGTGATGCGGGAAGGAGAAAACCTTGTTTATCTGGCCCGGAAAGAGCAATGCTTGGCTTTAGCGGCTCAACAACTGCGGCCTCGGAAAATCAATAACTATCAAATCTATCGCATCTTCCCCGATGGTGAGAGTGTCTTGCTGCATCCCAAAGATGGCGTATTCCCTGAGAAAGTCAATGCGGGTCGGGAAGCGGTCAACAGTGTTCCCCGTTCCATTGGTGAAAACCCCAGCCCCGGCCAAATCAAGTTCTCTGGGAAACAGCCCTACGATCCTTAATATTGGTTGAACTCCTGAAGTAATTTCTATCGTGTTGCGGGGGTGGGTTGCTGCTCCCGTTTTTTATTGGCTAGGGTTGAGAAAACTTGGATCCTCCCGATGACAACTACCCCGATTTCCCAAATTTTGATTAAAAATGCCGAAGTTCTCCTGCCAGAGGGGTTAAGTCGGGTGGAGGTGCTCTTAGACGCGGGAAAAATTAGCCAGCTTGGGCCTGACCTTGAAACCGCCAGCTTGCAAAATTTACGGGTGATTGATGGCGCGGGTCTAGTCTTAATGCCGGGGGTGATTGATCCGCAGGTGCATTTTCGCGAACCTGGCCTGGAGCATAAAGAAGATTTATTTTCCGCCAGTTGTGCCTGTGCCCACGGGGGAGTCACCTCTTTTTTAGAAATGCCTAACACCAATCCCCTGACGATCACACAAGCAGCATTGACAGACAAACTCCAGCGGGCTGCCCAAAAGTCTCTGGTAAATTATGGATTTTTCATTGGTGCGACGGCCGAAAACTTACCGGATTTACGCACCGCCAACCCAACGCCGGGCATCAAGATTTTTATGGGATCCATGCACGGGGATTTGTTAGTGGATCAAGAGGCAGTCCTAGAGCCAATTTTTTATCGTGATCTGAGTGACTCCAACTATGAAAACCGTTTAATTGCCGTTCATGCCGAAGACCAGGCCCGCATCAAAGCCCGTCTCCAAGAGTTTGCTGGACGAACAGATGTCGCAATTCACTCCCTGATTCAAGACAACCAGGCTGCCCTCAATGCCACCCAACTGGCCCTCAAACTCTCGAAAAAATATCACCGCCGCCTCCATATCCTCCACATGTCCACCGCCGAAGAAGCGGAATTGCTGAGAACCGATAAACCGGCCTGGGTCACGGCTGAAGTTACGCCCCAACATCTATTTTTGAATACCGATGCTTATGAAACCATTGGCACCCTGGCCAAGATGAACCCGCCTTTGAGATCTCCCCAGGATCAAGCGGTGTTATGGCAGGCCCTTGTGGATGGTGTTGTGGATTTTATCGCCACAGATCACGCCCCCCATACCCTGGCGGAAAAGGGTCAAGATGTGATTGATGAACCCCTGGCCGAACACCCCGCCACTGTTTTTCTAGAGCCTGCGAATGCCCCCTCAGGAATGCCCGGCGTAGAAACGGCTTTACCCTTAATGCTGACCCAGGCCAAGCAGGGAAAATGCACCATCGCTCAAGTGTCTCAATGGATGTCGTTCAACGTGGCCCAGGCCTACAAAATTCCCAACAAAGGCTTGATTGCAACGGGCTATGATGCCGATGTGATTTTAGTGGACATGAACACCTATAAACCTGTGGTGCGGGAAGAACTCTTTACCAAATGCGGCTGGAGTCCCTTTGAAGGCTGGAACTTAACAGGTTGGCCGGTTTATACGATTGTGGGTGGGCAAGTCGCTTATGGAAACGGCAAACTCAACACAGATGTGCGGGGAAACCCTCTAGAATTTAATATTTAATATTCTGCTCAATAAATCGAAAGATTAAATGAGGAAAGCCGACCGTCTTTTCCAAGTGGTGAACTTAGTCCGATCTAATCAACCCATTACAGCCGAGAGTCTTGCGGAACGAATTGGTGTTTCCGTGCGTACAATTTATCGATATATTGACGACCTTTCCATTAGTGGGATTCCAATATATGGTGAGCCTGGTGTTGGCTATCTAATGGATGAAAATTTTGAGTTGCCGCCGCTAACCCTGAATCCAAATGAACTCGACGCTTTGATTCTCGGAGTGGAAATGGTTTCTAGAGCGACTGGATCGGAGCTAACAATGGCAGCAAAAACTCTTTTAAGCAAAATTGAAGCAGCACTACCCCCTCGCACTGTTGAGGCTAATCTAACGACCGTCAGGGCATTAAATAACATTTCAAACACGCAAACATTAAGGCATTGGGATGAGCTTTATCGAGCAATCCAAAACCAGCAAGCAATCAACATCATATATTTGAATTTGAGCGATCAGATGTCCAAAAGAACTGTATTTCCTCTGGGGATATTTTACTGGGGTGAAAAATGGACAGTTGGGGCATGGTGTTTACTTAGAAGCGCATACAGAGATTTCCGTCTTGATCGAATTCAACACCTCGATTTGGCCGCGGACGCTAAGCCTTCTGAGCAAGAAATCAGTCTAACCGCATATATGCACGCTCAAGCCAAGTCCTGGAAATTAAAGTCATCTTTCTCCCACTGACATGAGGCTGTCAGGAACCCTGTTTTACGCTGATTTTTGGATCAAGCAATTGAGGAAAAATTATGGAACTGAAGGTACTATCTGATATCCCGGCTTTTGGAGGCATGGAGTTTTCGACATTTAGACTCAAACCGGGTATTTCTGAAACTAAGTTATTTGAAGCTGTCGATCAAATGGTTGAGGGTCTCTACGCTAATGAAGCGGGTTTTCTGGGACATGCTTTATTAAGGGGAGTCGATGGCATCTATGTGGATGTTGTCTTTGCCGATAGTCAATCTCAAGCTGCTGAACTTTGTGCCAAATGGGGAACTGGCCCCTTTGCTCCTGACTGTCTCTCCTATTTAGAGAAAATCGAAGAAGGCTCAGTCAATCTTCAGTTCTTCGAGCGTATCAAGTAACCAAGCTAATCTAGCATTCATGAGGGGCAAACCTAGAGCGGAGTGTCCCTCAACTTTTTTATAGGTAGCAGTAATATTTGAGGGTGGCTTTATTTTTTATGCATGCTGTAAAATGTCCTAGTGCTCGTGAAGTTTTTGTAAAAGATATCTCCTCGACTTAAGCTGGAACCTTGATGGGACACAAGCTTAAATAAGTTATGGATATTTCGATTTTGGTCAGTATCAAATTCAGAAGAGTGGATCAACCGAATTGCCAAAATTCCCCTCTGACGTATGTAGTAGAATAACGAGCCAATCCTTTGGCAGAACTATTTACTCAATGTGTCTGGAGTCTATTCTTTTCGTTGAGGCTTGGGCCTGGGCAAGGTTAAGAGTAGGGGTTGAAGAATATTGTGGAGAGCTTGGAGGCTGCGAGTCATGATTTGGAGTTGCTCGACTATGAGGGTGTCATCAATAATTGCTTGCCGAGTTGGAGTTTCGAGTTGCTGTTGCTTGAGTTCCCGAATTCGTTGTTGGCGAAGTTGTCCTAAATCTGTTTCCAATGCTGCGAGTTCTTGGATTAGCTCTTGGGGAAATGGAATCAGAGGAACATCGGACAGTAAAGCGGCGATTAAATTGCCCAAAATTGCCGTCAGTTGATTCGTGATCATCGTTAGGTTAGGCATAGAAAACTGATTTTGAAATTGTAATAAATGATTTCCTAACAGACTGAGGGCAATAAACAGACGTTGACTGTAATGAAGCAATTGTTCAACCAGTTGAATTTCCTGGGGGGAGGAGTGGGGTTCATTCAGAAATCGTTGCCAGGCCTGGTGAATGTTACTCAATTTCAGTCGAGTTTGTTGTTGAATTGCAAGTAAATCTTGAGTTGAGATTGATTGATTGTCTTGATACCCAGTTAAAACCATTGCCAATAGACGCGATAACGTGGTTAATAGTTCTGCCAGTTGAGAGCTTAATCGTTTCGGTTCCCATTGAGGCAAAACAATATAATTTACCGCAAATGCCACACAGGCCCCGATCAATGTATTCAGTAGTCGTAATTCCCCCAATATCCAACTATCAGCCAGGCCCGCCGTGAAGGGATTATCAATACTATCCATAATGATCACAATCGGGGTATATAACAGGACAAACACAAAGTAATTAACCGGCAGAAAGCCCACCATCAGGACAATCAGGAGAATCATAGACAGCATGAGAATGTAGGGATTCTGCACATAACTGACTAGGAGAATTGCCCCTAATGCCCCGCCCACACTGCCCAAAACCCGCTGTCCCCCCCGTTTAGAGGCATCACTATAATGGGGTTTAAGAATGACTAATACGGTCAACGCCATCCAATAGCCATAGGGTAAATTCCAGGCATTATAAATCGCAACCACCAGAGTCGTGCCAATCGCGATCCGTAAACCGTGGCGAAAAATCACAGAATCCAACGTAAAATGGCTTTTTAAGACTTTCCACCACATGAGAGTAGGTTCAAATTGACGCACCAAGTCATTGGAGTCTGGAGTGATCGTGCCTGTGAAAACGTTATAGATTTGGTTGAGATTATGGGCGATTTGTTTCAGGGATAATAAAGCATAGTTTAACTCTAGGGATTCATCATAGGCAGTGGATTGATCGGCTCCCTGAAAGGTAATTAACTTTTGCTGTTCAAATTTCTGATCCAACTTTTCAATTTTTGCGGTTAAATCAAATTGCTCTAAATGATGATTGACTTGTTCGACTTGTTCTGTGATCTGATTAAGATTGAGAATTAATTGATTAATATCTTGATAAATATCCGACCAGAGAGACTGAAATAAATTTGACCGTTGCCGCTGCAAAATTTCTGTCAACATCAGAATGGCTAGATACAGTTGCTCACTCAGTTTTAGAAGCGTTGCAAGGTAGGTGACTTTCTGGTGTTTTTGTATCTGTGCGGCTGTTTTGGGTCGCTTGGGCAAATGAATTTGCGTCAGAATTGTTTGGGCATTCAGGATTCGTTGCCGATTTTCGAGGGTGATGGCCTGGAATTGAAGGAGATCCGGTGGTGTTTGAACCCCGGCCTGGAGATAATGGGTGACTCCCCGCAAGACTTGGGCGACACTCTGGCGGAAGGGTAATTCTGGTTGCAGGGGCCAGGCCAAGAGAGCTAAACAGGTTGCCCAAAGCCCTCCTAAGGCGTAAGCTCCCCCTGAAGAGACGGCATTGGCCCAGGAATGATCGCTCGCGTGGATCGCAAATAAAAAACAACAACCAATTAACACCCCGGCTAAATTCCCCTCTTTGCCAAAAGCATCCAGAAAGCCACAGCTAAAGCCCCAGATAAACATCAAAAACAGGGTCAGACCCAAAACCCCGCTAATTAAAATACCGACCCCGATACTCAACCCCCCTGCCAAGGCAATGGCCAGCAAGGTAATCGCCCGCCGCCGATAGGCTCCCCCCGGATCCCCAATCCCCACATAACAGGCTCCCCAGGCCGCCCAATTCCACTCAACGGCCCCAGTCATGATTTGAAGCATTAAGGGAACAATCACAGCAATGGCGGTTATGGCTCCTTGCCGAAGTAAGCGCGGATCTAACTGCCAGCGTTGTCTGAGTTGGGCGAAAATCCACATAAATTTAGTTGGATTGGTTATCACTATAGGGTAGGACGAAAAAAGTAGGCTTTGATGGTTAACCTATCTTCCACTCCAGTCGTTGCATCCCAGACTGTCTGCCAACAATTACCCCAGGCCTGGAGTTGGCGTGGCCATCCCATTTGTTATCGGCAAGCAGGCGAGTCTGGCCCAGCAGTGGTCTTAATTCATGGGTTTGGGGCATCCAGTTTACATTGGCGCAAAAATATCCCCGTCTTGGCTCAATCAGCCCGTGTTTATGCCCTCGATTTAATTGGCTTTGGTCAGTCGGCGAAACCAGAACCCACCTCGGGACTGAGTTATACCTTTCCCACCTGGGCCGCCTTAGTGAGTGACTTTATTCAGGAAATGATTGGTGAGCCAGCGTTTTTAGTCGGAAATTCCATCGGTTGTGTGGTGGCTTTACAGGCAGCGGTGGATCGACCGGATCAGGTGCGGGGCCTGGCCCTCTTAAATTGCTCTCTGCGCCTACTCCATGAGAAAAAACGCCAATCACTCCCCTTTTACCGTCAGTGGGGAGCCGGAGTGTTGCAGCAAATTCTCCAATTTAAGCCCCTCGGCAATTGGTTCTTTCATCGTTTAGCTCGCCGAAATGTGATCCGCAAGGTGCTCCACCAGGCCTATGTCAATCCTGCTGCCATTACCGATGAACTGGTAGAACTCCTTTATCAGCCTTCTCAAGATCAGGGCGCAGCCGATGTTTTCCTGGCCTTTGTTACCTACTCCCAAGGCCCTCTTGCCGAAGACCTTTTACCCCAAGTCCAATCTCCTGTGCTGATTCTCTGGGGAGACGCAGATCCCTGGGAACCCATTACCCTCGGCCAGGCCTGGGCCACCTACCCCACGGTTGAGGACTTTATTCCCCTGCCTCAGGTTGGCCATTGCCCCCAAGACGAAGCCCCAGAGTTAGTCAATCCCATCCTTCAGGAATGGTTAGCTCGGCATGGTGGCCCCACCCCCAGTTCAGAATCTGCCCCCCCCAGAGTCATACTTGATCCTCACCCTCTCGACTCTGAACGTGAAGTCAAGGGCTAATTTAAGAACGCTTGCGAAGGATAATTTGGGGTAACTCTAGTCGCAACTCGAAGATTGTCTGCGGGACTCAGGGCTTGACGATGGGGACGTTCATCATAAACTAGGGTAAATCTGCCAACAAAATCTACAACTTATGCCTTTACCGTCTTTACTTCCCTTCTTCTCCCATCCCCTCTGGGCTGATCTGGCTCTTGAAGCTGATCCCGCCGAAACAGGGCCGTTGATCTTGGCTGCGGTGCTCCTGAGCTTGGTCGTGATTTATCTTGCTAGTAAGGTGGGGGGGGAAATTTGCCTGCGGATTAACTTCCCGGCGGTGTTGGGGGAATTGGTCGGCGGTGTCATCGTTGGGATTTCTGTTTTGCATCTCTTGGTGTTTTCTGAAGGTGGGGCCGTTGAGCCTTCGCTAATTTCTACCCTGCTGCAACAAACGGCGGGCATGGAACCGGATTTAACAGCCCTGATTAGCCAAACCTGTAGTGAAGTCATCTCGGTGATGTCGGAAATTGGGGTGATTATCCTCTTGTTTGAAATTGGCCTGGAATCAGACTTACCCGGACTCTTACAAGCAGGCTTACAGGCGGCTGTGGTAGCCATAGTTGGGGTGGCTGTACCCTTTATTGCCGGGACGATTGGGCTAATTTACTTCTTTCATATTGATACGATTCCGGCGATTTTTGCAGGGGCGGCTCTAACAGCGACCAGTATTGGGATCACGGCGAAAGTTTTAGCGGAAATGCAACGACTGAGTTCCCCGGAAGGGCAGATTATTATTGGTGCTGCGGTACTAGATGACATCTTGGGGATCATTGTTTTGGCCGTGGTGGCTAGCTTGGCGAAAACCGGAACCGTAGAGATTAGTAATGTTGTTTATCTGATCATCAGTTCCATCGTCTTTTTGGTGGGATCAGTTGTTTTAGGACGATTGCTCAGTCCCTATTTCCTCGGCCTGGTGGATCGCTTGGGAACTCGGGGTAGCTTACTGATTCCGTCCCTCATTTTTGCCTTTGCTCTGGCCTATGTGGCGGTGGCATTACAATTGGAGGCAATTTTAGGGGCATTCACGGCTGGCCTGGTTTTGGGAGAAACGGAACGACGGCGGGAGTTGGAAGAACAGGTTGTGCCGATTGCTGATATGCTTGTGCCCATTTTCTTTGTCTGCGTGGGGGCGAAAACCGATATTAGTGTCCTTAATCCCCTCGTCCCTGAAAACCGCCCAGGCCTGATTATTGCCTCCTTTTTGATTGTGGTGGGGATATTAGGCAAGATGGTAACTGGCTTAACTGTCTTTGGCCGGCCGGGGATTAACCGCTTGGCGATTGGGGTCGGGATGGTGCCACGGGGGGAAGTAGGCTTAATTTTTGCCGCAGTCGGGACAGCTAGTGGGGTTCTCTCTAAATCCTTGGATGCCGCCATTATTGCGATGGTCATCATTACTACCTTTGTCGCCCCGCCCCTGTTGCGAATTGTCTTTAAGCCTGCCGCCGTCATTGTTCCCGCCTTAGCCACAGAAGAGGGCCTCGCTATTGCCAGTGAAGCCGGAGAGTCAGAATCCTAGGCAGAGCCAAGAAACAATATTGTGAAGATTGGTAAGCTAGGGCGTTGGGCATCAATAATTTAGACAAGCTGCGATGCCTGCGGCAATCCAACAAGCTTCTATCTCACACCCGGACAAGCATCAGATTTAGACAGGACTGTAGAGCCTTGCTGTACCTTCAGTAGGCGAACGCCAATGTTCGGAGATGACGCGCCCTAGGTTTGCCAAGGGTCAGGTGGCGGTTCTGGTCAAGGAGAGCGATTAAACATATGTTGCAACATCTGATTCACATAAACCTGCCCATAGATTGTCTTAGTGGAGGTCTCAGTAATTTGCTCTGTTGCCTCAGTCACAACATCTAGGGTTTCTTGGTTTGTTTTCATGACTGGAGCTTCTGGCGGACTAGATGCTGGTTCCTCCAAAGGTTCAGTAGTTAGTGAAGGAGATGGTGGGGCAATTTCTGGGCTATCCTGGGGCGGCTCCAGGGTTGAATTTTCTAAAATGGGCACTTGCCGACTTGTATCACCCAATAGGGATCCAGGCGGAATCACGGCTCCAGCGGCCACAGAAGTATTGATTAAGGTTGTGGCAGCCCCAATACAGGCCTGGGCGGCAATTTCACCAGAGCCAATAAACAATACTCCCGCTCCCAAACTAGCTCCTGTTGCCACCACCATCTTGCCCCCTTGGGCGTGGAGAATCGTACCCATCCCAATACAGGCCCCGGCAGCAATTTCTAGGCGGCTTCCTGATTCGGCCCAGAGCAACACCCCAGAGGCAATCACGGCATGGGGATGAATGAATACCTCTCCCACACAATGGGCCTGGGGATAATTGAGTGGGGCCAGGGGCGGTAAGTGCTTAGCCATCAAGGCCAGCCTCCCGAAATAGGGCAAACGTACTTATTTCTTTGTCGGTTGTTGGATGATCACTTCTGCCACCCGTTTTTTGGCTTTCGGGTCAATCCCAATTAAGCGGACATATTCCCCAGAAAATTGTTGAACAGAGGCCGCTAAAGCTGCAACAGCTTCTCCCTCATGGCGAGCATTGATGACCGGGCCACTTTGCCAAGAACTGGTGCGATAGCGGCGGACATCAGCGTGTTCCGTTCCTAATTGATAACCCTGTTGCAGCAGTTGGCGAATTTGGGCCACCACATCGGCACTGAAGCCATTGGCATTACTGGAACTTGGGGTTGGGCTAGGGGCAGCAAAACCTTTGCTCTTAGCTGTTTTGCCATTAGTAGTTGATTTACTACCGGGCGCGCCTTGGGGTCGTTGAATAATGGTTTCGGTGACCCGAGTTTTGGCTTTGGCATCCACCCCAATCAACCGGATATAATCCTTGGGATGGGCGGCTAAGAATCCCTGTAGCTCGGACATGGCATTACTTGGGGAGAGTTTAATCCCACTGTGCCAAGAACTGGTTTTGAACCGGCGAGCATCGGCATATTCGGTCATCACCTGACAACCACGGCGAATTAAATCCTGTACCTGAGTATTGAGGTCACTGTCTGCACTAACAGCACTACTGCCCCCTGCGGCATGACTTCCCCCAGAGGTAGAGGGGATCACGGCAGCCTGGCCTGGGCGTTGGATGACTTGCTCTAAAACCCGGCGTTTGTTTTTCGTATCAATTCCGATCAACCGGACATATTCGCCGCTGTGTTCAGCTAAACAGGTATTCAACGCAGCAATGATCCCGGATTCATGGGTAGCGCTAATCGGGGCGCAGGTATGCCAAGAATTAATCCGATAGCGGCGGGGATCGGCGTGTTCCGTGCCAATTTGATAGCCCTGTTGCAATAGTTGCCGGACTTGCCCAATAACCGAACTATCGATCCCAGAGGAGCTAGGTGCAGATGTTGTGCCCGGACGGCTGGAAACTCCAGGGGTAAACGATGTTGTAGTTGGGACATCTCCCGGCCGTTGAATGACTTGCTCTAAAACCCGACGTTTGTTTTTGGTGTCAATCCCAATCAAGCGGACATATTCGCCACTGTGTTCGGCTAAACAGGTATTCAGGGCTGCGACCACATCCGGCTCACGGCTGGCGGTAATCGGGGCGCAGGTATGCCAGGAATTGATTCGATAGCGGCGGGGGTCAGCGTGTTCCGTACCAATTTGAAAGCCTTGTTGCAACAGTTGCCGGACTTGTGAGACCACTTCTGACGTTAAACCCATAGTACTACCCTGCTTGCTTAAATGTTTGACCTGTTTCTGTGGAGTGGATTTGGCGGTGCCGGTTTTGAGTTCATCGCGGAGAGGGGCAATACACGCGACATTATCCACACAGCGATACCCTGACCGGAGAGCATCATTAATTTCGACAACGTGCTGGGCAAAGTGGACATCCGTGGCTTCTACATCTGGTAAGCGGTCAGCCTGGGCCTGGGTGGTAATCACGGCTCCCGATGGCACATACTTCCCCGGAGGTAGCTCAACATCCTGGACTAAGGCGTGCATCATGACGATACAGCCTTTGCCAAGGCGGGCATTAAATACCGTTGAGCGAAAGCCAATAAAGCACTCTGCCCCGATGTAGCATGGCCCGTGAATTAAGGCCATGTGGGTAATGGAAGCATCCTCACCAATCCAGACAGAATACTCCTGACCGTCATCCCCTTGCACACGCCCCTGTTCCAGGCCATGAATCACTACCCCATCCTGAATGTTGGTGCCAGGCCCGATATAAAAGGGAGTCCCTTCGTCAGCCCGAATCGAAGTACTGGGGGCAATATGCACATCGGCCTTCACCCGCACATCCCCAATCAGATTAGTAAAGGCGTGGACATAGGCGGAGGAGTCAATCTGGGGTTCGGCTAAGTCTTTTGACCAAGGGGTAGGAGGAGCCGGGTAGGTTTGCACTGCCATATTTATTCTTAGTAGTATTGTTGTCGTTTGCTATACAGCAGGCCGTTATCTAAACTCACGGTGTCAATAATGGCCACAACTGCGGCATCAATGGGTTTTTCAACTGCCCCCGCAATTTGTCGGGCCCCACTGCCGCGACTGATCAAGACCCATTCCGCGGCCCCAGCCCCCACGGTATCGGCGGCCACTTCATACCCTGGAATTGGCTCACCCTGTTCATCAAGAAGCTGTACCACGAGGAATTTAACCCCCGTGAGACTGCTTTCTTTTTGCGTGCTGGTGACGGTGCCGCGGACTTGAGCAATTTGCATTATGGCCGGCCTAGGGGACGAATACCGCTAACACTTTCCCGGAACTGTTCAACCGCTTCGGTGTAGCGAATGGGCAAGACGTATTCCAAGTTCTCATGGGGACGAGCGATGATGTGGGTTGAAAGCACTTGACCACCATTAACTCGTTTGACGTTTTCGATACCGGCTGCGACTGAGGCCTGGACTTCCGAGACATCGCCCCGCACAATCACCGTCACCCGACCACTGCCGATTTTTTCATAGCCAACCAGAGTGACACGGGCAGCCTTCACCATTGCATCAGCGGCTTCGACTACGGCGGGAAAACCCAAGGTTTCAATCATTCCAACTGCAATTGCCATTGTTAATAACTCCTAGATTTTGGGATCAAAAAACTGTCAATTCACAAGCAATAAAATCAAAATAGGTGAATTATTGCCAGGCCTGAAGTTCCTGTGAAAACTTCTGTTAGATTTAAGGCAACATTCTAACAATTTCGCTAATTTCGGAACTGTTCAACCGCTTCGGTATAGCGAATTGGGAGGACGTACTCCAAGTTCTCATGGGGACGGGCAATAATGTGAGTGGACAACAGTTCCCCGCCGTTCACCCGCTTAATGTTTTCAACACCTGCGGCAACCGAGGCCTGGACTTCGGAGACATCACCCCGAACAATCACAGTTACTCGACCACTCCCGATTTTTTCATAGCCAACGAGGGTAACACGGGCGGCCTTCACCATTGCATCAGCGGCCTCAACTACGGCCGGAAACCCGCGGGTTTCAATCATTCCTACAGCAATTGGCATCAGTTAATTCTCCTGGAAAAAATGAAGCTAAAATTGTTAATAAACTCCACAACGACTATGGGCCGCCTGGCATTTTAAGACGGTCAAACTTAAATCATCTGCGGGAACTAGGTTCCACAGTTGACGGGGAGGCCGTCTTACCTATCTGTTATTAAGAGTAGGTTTAGGGGGATCATTTGACAACAGAATCCCCGATAACGATTTCTGGCTGTGATGATTACAAAACCTAATCCATTTCTGATTTGTGACCGGACTGGTCTCAGTTAGCAATCAGCAAAAATAGAGATTAACCTATTGTTGTTTATTTTGTCATTGACTGTGCGCCAATTATGGAACAACAGAACCCGTGAATTGCTCTTCCCATAGGACTTGTCAATGATAAAAGCGATTTCAATAAGCTTAAGTCTATCTACTATTTGCAATATAGTGACATGAAAGTTTGTGATTATTTTCCTGATGTTGTGATTCTTTGAATAACCCATACCTAATTCACCAGGCCTGGGGGCATGAAAAGGGGTTTTGGAGACAAGTCAAGAGTTAGGATGAGGTTTATTGAGGAATTCCTGAGCGGGCAAGAACTGGCATTGAGTTTGGCAGGGTTGGGGATGATTGAAAAGAGGCAGCAATAGCTTATGGCCGATATTTTAGTGGCAACAAGTTGGTTAGTTCCCTGCTATGGACTGCTGGGGGCATTGGCTACTTTACCTTGGGCTACGGGCTGGATAAAACGGACTGGTCCGCGCCCGGCTGCTTATCTTAACTTTTCCTTGACGTTTATTGCTTTTGTCCATGGCCTGTTGGTATTCCGGATCCTAGAGGCCACGGGGCCAACGGAATTGATTTGGCATTGGTTGAGTGCCCCAGGCCTGGATATTGCCTTCCCGCTGAGTATTACGCCCTTAAGTGTCGGGGCGATGGAATTGGTAACTGGCCTCAGTCTTTTGGCCCAACTGTTTGCCCTCGGATATATGGAAAAAGACTGGGGCCTGGGGCGGTTCTTTGCCTTAATGGGATTTTTTGAGGCGGCATTAAGTGGCCTGGCCCTGAGTAATTCCCTCTTGCTCAGTTATATGTTGCTGGAGTTGCTAACCCTTTCGACCTATTTGTTAGTCGGTTTTTGGTATGCGCAACCCTTGGTGGTGACGGCGGCCCGTGATGCATTCTTGACCAAGCGAGTGGGTGATATTCTCCTGTTAATGGGGGTAGTCGCCTTAGCCACCCAGGCCGGGAGTTTAGATTTTCCAGTTCTTTACGATTGGGCTGAAAACGCAAATTTATCCCCAGGCCTGGGCTTTTTATTAGGGTTAGCCTTGATTGCTGGGCCGACGGGGAAGTGCGCTCAATTTCCGTTGCACCTGTGGCTGGATGAGGCGATGGAGGGGCCAAACCCGGCTTCAATCATGCGAAATTCCGTCGTTGTGGGAGCGGGGGCCTATGTCCTGATTAAGCTCCAGCCGATTTTAGTCCACTGCTACGGTTCGGATGTCATTTTAATAACCTTGGGGGCGGTGACAGCAATCGGGGCTTCCTTGGTGGCGATGGCGCAAATTGATGTTAAGCGGGCCTTATCCCATTCCACCAGTGCCTATTTGGGGTTGGTGTTTGTCGCAGTCGGGTGTCAGTGGATTAATGTTGCCTATTTAGTATTGTTGACCCACGGGATTGCGAAGGCCCTCTTGTTTATGACCATGGGCTGTGTGATCAATACCACCAACTGCCAGGATTTAACAGAACTGGGGGGCCTGGGAAAACGAATGCCTGCAACGGTGACAGGATTTGTGGTCGGCAGTGCGGCCTTGGTTGGGGTATTGCCCTTGGGGGGCTTTTGGGCGGGCTATCGGGTGATCACGCGGGTCGGCTTTGAGAATCCAGGCCTTGTGGCGGTGATGTTGATTGTCAATGCTTTAACTGCCCTGAACTTGATGCGGATGATGCGCTTAGTTTTTCTCGGGCAAGCTCAACCCAAAACCCGCCGGGCCCCAGAAGTGCCTTGGCCGATGGCTGTGCCGCTCGTGAGTTTGACGATTTTGTGTGTTTTAGTCCCGGTGATTTTGGCCCGATTCCAACTGTTACCGCTGGCCGCAGATTTGGACTGGACAGCCGTGGTTTTGTTAACCGGATCGGGAATTATTGGCATGGCGGCTGGGGGCCTGGTGAACTTAAACCGAACTTGGTCTCGACCATTGCAGGGACAATTGCGCTTCTTACAGGATTTATTTGCCTATGACTTTTATGTGGATCGGCTCTATCGGGTGACGGTGGTGGCGGGTGTGCAAATCCTCTCGCAGTTGAGTACCTGGCTAGATCGTTATGTGGTGGATAATGTTGTGAATTTGACCGGGCGGGCGGCCTTGGCGGGGGGAGAATTTCTCAAATATGGAACGGGCGGTCAATCCCAAGCCTATTTAATCTTAATTTTTTCAGCGTTGTTGGTGGCAGGGCTATTTTTGGTGAAACCGCTGGGCATGACGTTTGGCTGGGGAGGTTAGGCTAATGCTGAGTTTGTTATTGCTCTTACCCCTGCTGGGAAGTTTAACCCTGTTCCTCCTTCCCTCGAAATTATCTAGTCCGACCTATCGCATCATTGCTTTAGTGATTGGTGGCATCGTCTTGGCCTGGACAGCCGTAGTCGGTCAACAATTTAATCTTGCCCAGACCAGCGCGCAGTTAACGGAAAATCTTGATTGGCTGGCCAATTTAGGCTTGAATTACCGCTTGGGCGTGGATGGCCTCTCATTGCCGTTGATTTTTCTGAATAGCTTCTTGACGGTGATTGCCATCTTTGCCAGTCCCTCAGAAATTAACCGTCCCCGCCTTTACTACAGCTTAATTTTGCTCCTCAATGCGGGCGTGTCCGGGGCCTTTTTAGCCGATAACTTGCTCCTGTTTTTCCTGTTCTATGAAGTTGAGTTGATTCCCCTTTATTTATTGATTGCGATTTGGGGCGGGCCTAGGCGAAATTACGCAGCGACTAAGTTTTTGATTTATACGGCCCTCTCAGGGGTCTTGATTCTCAGTAGCTTCTTGGGCCTGGCCTGGTTGACCGGGGGCTTGAATTTTGACTATGACCCCTTGATGGCCCAAGCCTTGCCGGTGGTGTCTCAGTGTATTTTGTTGGGTTTTATTCTCGCGGGTCTGGGGATCAAAATTCCCCTCGTGCCGTTTCATACCTGGTTGCCCGATGCCCACGTGGAAGCCTCAACCCCAATTTCGGTGCTGCTGGCGGGGGTATTACTCAAACTCGGAACCTATGGTCTGATTCGCTATGGGGTGCAGTTATTTCCCCAGGCCTGGCATCTGTTAGCCCCCTATTTAGCAACTTGGGCCGTGGTCAGTGTTTTGTATGGGTCGTTAATGGCGATTGCCCAGAAAGACATGAAAAAAATGGTGGCCTACAGTTCCATTGGTCACATGGGGTTTGTCCTCCTGGCCTGTGCCGCGGCAACCCCCTTGAGTTTATTGGCGGCGATTTTACAGATGGTTAGTCACGGGCTGATTTCGGCTCTATTATTTCTGTTGGTCGGAGTCGTCTATGCCAAAACTAAAAGCCGGGATATCGAAACTTTGCGGGGCCTGTTGAATCCAGAGCGGGGTTTACCCTTGATTGGCACGTTGATGGTAGCGGGGGTGATGGCCAGTGGTGGGATTCCGGGGATGGTTGGCTTTGTGGCGGAATTTATGGTCTTTCGCAGTAGTTTCCCTGTCTTTCCGGTTCAAACCCTCTTAACCATGGTCGGGACAGGTTTAACGGCGGTGTATTTTCTGCTGCTGGTCAACCGGGTGTTCTTTGGCCGACTCACGCCTGAGCTTGCTAATTTACCGCCTGTGAGTGCTCGGGAGCGGTGGCCGGGGGTAATCCTTGCAATTTTGATTATTATCTTGGGCCTGCAACCAAATTTGCTGATCCAGTGGAGCCAAAATACAGATAGCCTTTTAACGGCCTTTCACACTGCCCCCCAGGCCCTGCTCACCTCCTTGCCTCGTTAGTTTACCGCCATGAACTTAATGACTCCCACCACCGAAAGAAATCCTCAACAACAACTGGAAAAAGTCTTTCACGCCCTGCAATCGGGTCAAGCCTTACTGCCAGATTCACCGCAAAACGTGATGGAAGTAGTCGGGATTCTCAAGAGCTATGGAATTGTCCTGAAAGCCTATGCCGAGAATTTAATCTACATCGCCGACCATCAGTTTTTGGTGCTATTTCCCTTTTTTAAGTATTTCAATGGTGAATTTAGCTGGGGCAAGCTCTGGCGGCATTGGTTCCATGACCGAATTAACTTTGAATATGCGGAATATTGCTTGCGGGTGATGCTCTGGCATGGGGGTGGGGGCCTGGATACCTATTTGGATTCTGAGGAATTTGTTGGCCTGGCGAAGAAAGCGATTGCGGCCAAGACCGCTGATAATCCGATGATGCGACTCCTGAACTATCTCTTTCCCGAATTTCTCCCCGAAGTCGTGCGGCAATGGGCTTACTACAGCGGCCTGGGGCAGTTTTGGACGGTGATGTATCCAATTTTCCTCACCCTGAGTGATGAGTATGATGCCGGCCGGATTACGACAATTCCCCAAGTGGTCGCCCATATCCGCAATGGCCTGGTGGCTGATGCCAATAAACCGATTACCTACAGCGTGGAAATTGATGGGCAAACCTACGATATTCTCCCGGCCAGTGCAGGGTTAACCTTTTTGATGGATACGGCGGTTCCCTATGTGGAAGCCATTTTCTTGCGAGGTACACCTTTCTTTGGCACCGTCTCTTACAATGCCCAGGCCCAGCAAATTTCCCCAGAACAAGATCAGTTTGCCTATGGTGCCTTGTATGCGGATCCCCTCCCCACTGGAGCGGCTGGAATTCCCCCGACATTGGTGATGCAGGATATGCGCCATTATCTCCCGGATTACTTATTAAAGTTTTATCAGCAACAAAATCGGGGTGAAGATGATCTGCGGGTCAAAATTTGCGAAACTTTTCAAAAGTCTATGTTTTGTGTGACCACTGCGGCTATTACCGGACTCACGCCCTACCCTTGGGATACCAGTAATTCGACTGAGAAAGAGGCAAATGGAGAGTTTTACCAGGCCTGGCTCCAACGCTTGCAAACCTCACAATTAATTACAGTTCAAAACACCTAAACTTTCTCAATCGCGACTTTGAGGGAAAAAATGACTAAGTTTTACCATGTTTATGGCCTGGAGTTTGAGGCTGATGTTCTAATCCTGAAGGTAGATAACCAAGTTGCTCGCATCCCAATCTCTGAAATTTCATCATGATTAGCTAATGCCAGCCCACAAGAACGATCTATCTATCAAGTTTCGCTCGCCGGATATGGGATTCACTGGCCCCCGATTGATGAAGATTTATCCATAAACGGCTTGATGAAGATGGCTAGGCCCTTGACAGCCGCCACAACATAACTCACTCGCTTAGTCCTACGCAAAATCGGCTAATACTTCGACTTGGGTGGGTTCATCGGTTGCGTCTGATTCTGGAACAAGAATGATTACTTCAACTCGACTATTTTCATCAATGGTTAGGGGGTGATCTAGGGTTAATTGGCCTTGATGGTTAATGGTGGCCATAGCTTTGACGGCTTTCATAATAATTTCCTTCAATTATTAGGAGCATAGTCTTGATAAATATCTCACAATCCTCTCAAAGCTTTGGGATTCAGTCCAACCTGTAAGAAGGTTCTATCTAACAAGTTTTACCGGCCACACACTATTTGATCAATATTTTTTTAATCTGAACAATATAAGCTGTTGTACGTATGATGGGGGTTCTTTTTCTCCTTGCAACCAGCTTTGCAAAGTCCTATGAGGAACGTCAAATAAAATCCTACAAAGTTCTACTTGGGTTATACCCAGCTTTTGCTTTGCCTCATTGAGACTTTCTGAAAACTTAGAATTCATAACTTTACTACTTGACATAACGTACTGAGTGCGTAAAAATATCAACTATCTCAAGCTGTAGATGACTCAATTTTATTAAAAAGCGTTGAAAATGAAGTCACCCATTATTTTTTCATTTTTTTCTGGCTGTGGATTTCTCGATTTAGGATTTGAACGTGCAAGCTTTAACATTGAGTTTGTCAATGAGAATCATATCCCTTTTTTAGAGGCATATAAGTATTCAAGAACTCAACTAAGGATAAAACCTCCGAAATATGGATATGATTCAACTAGTATAGAATCTTTTCTCAGTGGTGATAGCAGGATATATCTTCAGAAGTTAGTAAATAATGCTAAATCAAAAGTGAATCTGGTTGGCTTTGTTGGCGGCCCACCATGTCCTGATTTTTCAATTGGAGGTAAAAATAAAGGTCAATATGGTGACAATGGAAAGTTAACCAAGGTTTATGTTGATATTATTATTGAAAATCAGCCAGATTTCTTTGTATTTGAAAATGTTAAAGGGCTGTGGAGAACTAGAAGTCATCGGCAATTCTATGAAAACTTGAAACATAAGTTATCTAACTATGGATATGTTCTTACCGACAGACTAACCAATTGCATCGAGTTTGGAGTGCCGCAAAATAGAGATCGGATTATAATGTTTGGCATTAAAAAGACACTTATATCAAGATTAAATCATCAGCAATCTCTATATGACGCTTTCAAGTGGGATAAATATATTAAATACGACAAAAATGAAGTATTAAATCGATTTTTATGGCCGTCTACAGATGTCTATGAAGAAGATAGCTTTAGATCTATGCCAGAAAATCTTAATGGACTACATCAACTTACTGTCCAATATTGGTTTAAAAAAAATAATGTTGAACATCATCCTAATGCCCATCATTTTTTTAAACCGAGGGCTGGATTGATAAGATTTCAGACTGTTGCTGAAGGGGATGATAGCAAGAAATCCTATAAACGCTTACACAGATGGCGATATTCCCCCACAGCTGCATATGGTAATAATGAAGTTCATTTACATCCATACAAGAGTAGAAGGCTTTCTGTCGCTGAAGCATTAGCTATACAATCTTTGCCACCAGAGTTTAGTTTGCCTGAAAGTATGTCTTTGTCTAATATGTTTAAAACAATTGGAAATGGCGTACCGTATTTGGCTTCTTTAGGTATTGCAAATACAGTTCGTGATTTCCTGGAAAGCATTAAATAGTTGTTAATAAATCAATATTTTTTCAAAAGCATCATTAGCTTGCTGTAGTGTGTTAATCTCAAAAACTTCATCAACGGCAGCCTGAGGCAAACTCTGAACATTGGTAATAGAGTGGGTTGCAACTGTCTTTAATGCATCTCTATCAGCAGGGCCTACTTCCGAAGCCGCAGCATAATACTTTAAACCCTTTGGATTGATAACCCACTCTCTAGTTTGCAAATGTATATAGGTCGCTTTCATAAGACTACCTTCATGGGGAATCTGTAAACGCCTATCAGATCTAAAACTTGTTTTTACTGCTAAATAAGCAACAATATTGTTAAATGAACATTGATCGATAAATCCAGTATATGATTGCTGTAGTAGTCTTATTGAATCTGAAGTAAATTGATGAATGTGAGAGTTCAAAGAAGGGTCAACATCAATTTCCTCTGGATCAATAACAACAAAATCAGGATTTGAAGTTATAAGCTGAACACCTGCTATGTTGTTCACTTTTTGTTTTAGATCATTTATGTGATTGCTTAAGTTTGGAGTATATAAATTTGAAATATCGAAACTCGAAACTTTAGGCAATAGTAATCCAATAAGCTTTTTTCTGTTTTGTATTCGGAAATTCCACAAGCTTCTAGCAATGATCCACTCATACCAATCACCATGGCAAACATTCAGTGAACCCTGTGAAACTGACGGATTAATAGCTCTAGCAGCTTGATCTAAAGAATCTAATATTCCTCTAAAAGTATCATTTTGATTTGGAAAATTACCACTTCGCAAACTACAAAAAACTTGAATCATGTAGGGAGTATTAGAATTTGATGTTGCCATAGTTATGAATTAGATAGTCCCGAATCAATTTCAAGTAATAGGTTTCTGTATGACGACAAAGAGAGTATGAGTTAAGTTTAAGTTATGCCAAACGTCCTTTTAAAATTTATTACGAGTTATTTATTGGATCAAGAACAGAATATATTCTGCTTTTCCTCAAGACTTTTTGAAGCAAGTCTGTTAGGTTGAAGCCATCGTACTCTGTCATTCACGAAAGGTACTACATTGGTAACTGCTTAAGCCTTGAATATTTATTTTAGCTAGCTTATCATCCTTTGTACTCATAGGGGCCTGGCTTCTCCCAACACCCGCTCCCGAATAAATGGACTAATCCCCTTTTCTGTCAGAACATCCACCCGACAGCCCAACAAATCCCGCAAATCCATCAATAACCCACCGGTCAACCAAGGTGTAACCCGACTCGCATCATAGTCAATCAAAAAAAATCAACATAACTATCCACCGTATCCTCTCCCCGCACCACCGAACCAAACACCCGGACATTGAACGTCCCAGGCCATGCAGCAATCGTGTAAATTTCCTCTCGCCTGCCCTGGACTCGTTCTAATAACGCCATACTGGCCTACTGACCTTTATTGGAGACAACTTCAATTGTGCTAATTTTGTTTGACTAACCAGGCCTGGAGTTCTGAAATATTCTGAAAATTCAACAATGCCTCGCCCAGTAACTCTAACCGCTCAGAAGATAAAGCCCTAACCTGTTGCTCAAGAGAAGCATCAATACTGCCAAACTTAAGCCCTAATTGACGAAGGATTAACTTTGATTCTCCTAACTTCTCTCCCTCTTCTCGGCCGATTTGCAATACATCCTGATAAAACCTAGTATGGCTGAGGTCTTCTGCTTGTAGTCCGAGCATTTGACGAATTTCCTCCAAACTTAGATTTGGAAACTTATTCCCTAATATAGCCTCAATCAAATCTAAACCATGGCATAAAATCAGCCGTATTCGCCACAGAATTTTCCGGCAGGCCAGGTATTAACTCTGTAATTAATCGAGTCTGAAATAGAAAAATCGCATAAAATAGTTTGTCAGTTTTCACCAATTCGAGTGTCCTTAGTGCGAGGCCGGTTTCCACAAATATCAGGATTACGAACAATGAGTGTACCAATGTCAATGATTGCTGCTGTCATGGCCTGGGATTCTGAAAGTTATCTAGATGATACCCGCCAACTGAAAAGACTTGCTCCAGATCAATTCCACCAAAATATTCCGAAAACCGGCCAAGGATCGCTAATCAACCTCTGGAGCTAGTGATTTAACCTCAGCACTCAATCTCTGGCTTGATTCCGCCATAATTTGTAATCACCGCATCCTGTACCAATGGATTCCCCATAAATTTCCTTTCGCCCAACTTGCACCGTAACGTATTAGACCCTTAAACATAAAAAACAGCCATAAATCTGCTGGAGAGCTTCAACGCTGACTCCCAAGACTGTTTATGGCCGTTCGTAAATTGGGGGTTAAAGATAACTAAGGATGTGCTTTAGTGACCCTGCATCATAGCAATTGTGGTTTCTTGAGGGGCTAAACTGGGAGCCTGGTGGAGTTGGGCATAAAGCGGGAAGGCCTGGGATGCAACAGTCGGCACACCCCGTTGAATCTGATCCGCCACTGCCACAGTTGTCACATCATAGGTTTGGGTCGCTAACTTGGGATAGAAGCCAACTACCAAAATTGGCACTAGTAAGCAAGCAGCAATGAAGACTTCCCGCGGTTTGGCATCACTGATGTACTTATCAAACATTTCTCCACCTTCCCCAGAGCCAAAGAAGACCTTCCGCAACATGGAGAGGAGATAAACCGGGGTTAAAAGCAGGCCAACGGCAGAGAGGAAAATCACACCAACTTTGAAGATCGAGGTGTAGGTATCGCTAGCTGTTAAACCAACAAATACAGTCAACTCGCTGATAAACCCACTCATCCCAGGCAAAGCTAAGGAAGCCATTGAACCAACTGTAATCAGGGCAAAGGTTTTTGGCATAGATTTAGCCAGGCCACCCATTTTTTCCATGACCAGGGTATGAGTCCGTTCGTAAGTGACCCCAGCCAAGAAGAACAAGGCAGCGGCAATCAAACCGTGGGAGATCATCTGCAACATTGCCCCATTCAGACCAACGGCGTTGAGCGTCCCAATTCCAATCAGAACAAAACCCATGTGGGAGATGGAAGAACAGGCCAAGCGACGCTTTAAGTTTTCCTGGGCAAAGGCCGTTAAAGCACCGTAAACAATATTGACCACACCCAAGATAATCAGGACGGGGGCAAAGTAGAAATGGGCATCGGGGAGCATTTGAGCGTTGAAGCGAATCAAACCATAGCCACCCATTTTGAGCAAAACCCCAGCCAAAACCATAGAGACAGGGGCAGAGGCTTCACCGTGGGCATCGGGCAACCAGGTATGGAGCGGGAAAATCGGCATCTTCACCCCAAAGGCAATCAAAAATCCGGCATAAGCCAGAAGTTCCAAGGCCATTGGGTATTCTTTCATCCCTAAGGTGGCCATATCCAGGGTGAAGTTCCCTCCAGAGAAAGCCATGGCCAGGCCAGCCACAAGAATAAAAATGGAGCCGAGGGCAGTGTAGAGAATAAACTTAGTCGCCGCGTACTGACGCTTTGGCCCACCCCAGATGGAAATCAGCAGGTAAACAGGGACTAATTCAAGTTCCCAAATTAGGAAGAACAAAACTAAATCCTGGGCCGCAAATACACCAATCTGAGCCGAGTACAAAGCCAACATTAAGAAGTAGAAGAGCCGAGGTTTGTGCTGGACATTCCAGGCCGCAAAAATCGCCACTGTATTAATTAAGCCCGTTAGGAGAATCAACGGCATGGCCAGGCCATCCACCGCCAAAGACCAATTCAAACCAATTTGTGGAATCCAGGGAATCACCTCCGTCATTTGGAAATCCGGGGTGAGCGGGTCGTAATGTTGGCTAAAGGCATAAACGGATAAGCCAAAGGTGACCAGGCCAACCACGAGGGCGTACCAGCGTACGGTCTTACCTTGCTTATCGGGCAGTAAAGGAATGAAGAATGCCGCAACCACCGGCAGTAATGTGATTAGCGTCAACCAAGGAAATTGAGCAGCCATCAATTATCCCCCAAAGGGTAGAAACTATGTGTCGAATCGGGGTAGCTCTGGTAATAACTGTGGGAGGAAATGTATCGCAGACACAGGTGACTCGCAACCCCAATAAGAATATATACCTATTCGATCTATTGTTGCAAATTGTTAAGTTACTCAGACTTTCATCACAGCCTCAATGTCCTGATCCACAAAATCCAGGCCTGGCAAGGGTTGTAGAAACATAAAGAACTGTAACATTTAACTTCTTCTATAGATGAAATGCAAAAAACAAATTAATTTTCATGGCCATGCCCACGAAGTAGATCTGGGTTTATTGTTGAAAATCTCCCTGTTCCATTACAGACTGTTACAGATTTGTAAGTTGCCGCGATATATTACTGAACCGTTAAAAATGCCGTGTTACCATCCAAACTGTTGCCGTTATTGCATTTTGGGAGAACGACCTTGGCACTTCGGGTTGCGGTTGTCGGATCAGGGCCGGCGGGATCTTCAGCAGCAGAAACACTAGCGCGGGCTGGAATCGAAACCTATTTATTTGAACGTAAACTAGACAATGCCAAGCCCTGCGGTGGTGCCATTCCCCTGTGCATGGTGAGTGAGTTTGATTTGCCGCCACACATCATTGATCGGCAAGTCCGCAAGATGAAAATGATCTCCCCCTCCAACATTGAGGTCAACATTGGCCACACCCTCAAAGCCGATGAATATATCGGGATGTGCCGCCGGGAAGTCTTAGACGGTTTCTTGCGGGAGCGGGCCGCTGGCTTTGGGGCCAATTTAATCAATGGGACAGTCTTTAAGCTGGATATTCCCGAAAATAATTCCAAACCCTACACCCTCCATTACGCTGACCTCTCCAACGGTGGCCCAGAAGGCATCGCCAAAACCCTCGAAGTGGATGTGGTGATTGGGGCTGATGGAGCCAACTCCCGGATTGCCAAAGAAATTGATGCTGGTGATTACAACTACGCCATTGCCTTCCAAGAGCGCATTCGGTTGCCCGCAGACAAAATGGCCTACTACAACGACTTAGCCGAAATGTACGTGGGTGATGATGTTTCCCCGGATTTCTACGCTTGGGTTTTCCCCAAATATGATCACGTGGCAGTCGGTACCGGCACCATGAAGATCAACAAGGAAAAAATCCGTCAACTCCAGGCCGGGATTCGGACAAGGGCCGCTGCCAAACTGGAGGGGGGGCAAATCATTAAAGTTGAAGCCCATCCCATCCCAGAACATCCCCGGCCGCGGCGTGTTGTTGGCCGTGTAGCCCTGGTTGGCGATGCCGCTGGAACGGTAACCAAATCTTCAGGTGAAGGGATATATTTTGCCGCCAAGTCTGCTCGGATGTGTGCCGAAACGATTGTCGAATTTTCCAATAACGGTCAACGTATCCCCACCGAAGCGGATCTCAAGGTTTATCTCAAACGCTGGGATCAACGCTATGGCATGACCTACTTGGTGTTGGACTTGCTGCAACGGGTCTTCTATCGCTCAGATGCGACTCGGGAAGCCTTTGTTGAAATGTGCGAAGACATTGACGTGCAGCGGCTCACCTTTGACAGCTACCTCTATAAAACCGTTGTCCCAGCAAATCCCCTAGTGCAGTTGAAAATTACCGCTAAAACTATTGGCAGCCTGCTCCGGGGAAATGCCCTAGCTCCTTAGAGACGGTCTCGATCACAATTTAGATTACAAAAAATTTGGGTTGGGGCGGCTTTGACTGGTCTCAGCCCTAATTTTTTCACGCGCCATTCCCAGGTATCCAGCTTCCGAAACCTAATAATTAGTCGCCCCGAGTATTTGGCGTTATCCCCCGCGTTGACTTTGGAAATTTAGAAATTCAGACTTATAAAATTTTTGAGAGCACGGTGTAAATTAGTAAAAATATCTGGGCAATCACTACCAGGCCAACGGCAATCATCCCAGAAACCAGTAAGGCCTGAACCCCAACCAGCGGTAAAAACGGCATAAACCAAGCAACGGCAGCAGACAATCCGGCAATCACCAGCTGCTCCCACTTCTCGATCACCCCTTTGAACTGCAAAAAAATCAGCAAAGCCAGCACTACCCCGCCACCACCCGCCACCAGGCCCAGAGAAGCCCACCCTTGAGTTAACAAGCCATAACCAACCAGTCCCAAAATACCCGCTTCAAACCCTGTAAAAGCCGCTCCAGTCAAAACTTTCACCATCGGTAAGGACGGAGCCGGAGATTTAGCGGGTTTAGGAGGCTTGGGAACGTTTGGTGGTTTACCCTTTGCTGGCCGGGGCGTAATGGTCGGCTGGTTAATATTTTGACTGGAAGCTGGCGGAATCGGCGGACTGGGAACCCCAACAGACCCTTGCAAATTCGTGGCAGTTGCGGGCGGCGGCGCGCTGACGGGTGGGATCGGTTGTGGGGTGATGGGAAGAGTGCTAGAGCGGGGCGGCATCGGGGCGGGAGTGGGAATAATTGAGCCTTGAGTCAGAGCGTAGTAGGCATCACTGGCGGATTGAAACCGTTGACTGGGGGCAGGGAGTAACATCCGATCTAAAACCTGGGCCAGTTGCTCCGTCACTTGGGCATAGGGTCGCCACTTCCAGGAGTTGGTATAGGCCTCATAGAGATCACTGGGCGGTTTTCCGGTCAGCAACACCACACAAGTCACAGCAAGGGCATAGAGATCGGAGCTCGGAAAAACCTGTTCACCGCGGCTTTGTTCGGGGGGGGCAAAATGGAGCGTATAAATTCCAGTCATTTTATTCGGGCCGCCCAGAGTTGCCAGTTGCTTCACGGCTCCAAAATCTAAAAGATAGAGACTGGCCTGGTTAGGAACTTTGGTTTTATGGGGATGTTGCCGCATGATGTTAGACAACTTAATATCCCGATGAATTGAGCCGTTATCGTGGACATACTGCAAAACAGGCAAAATTTCCCGGAGTAATGCCACCACCTCTGCTTCCGTAAACCGCCCTTTGCGAGTCACTTCTTCTTCGAGGGTTTCCCCATCAATAAACTCTTGGGCAATGTAGAAATAGGGTTCTGACCGGCCCGTTTGGGGATTCGGCACATCCAGTTCAAAGTAGGCATATAAATCCGGAATTTGGGCATGGGTTCCGAGGTTTTCTAAAACTTCCCCTTCCCGTTCAAAGAGTTCTTGGGTTTTGGCGAGAGTCTCTGGATCTGTCGTATTCACCACCAACTGCTTAATCACACATTCCCGTAATCTCGGTGTGTCTAAATCTCGGGCAAAATAGGCCGCCCCAAATCCTCCCTGGCCCAGGAGTTTCTGGGGAACATAACGACTCCTTAAAATTAAGGGCATCCCACAGGCCAGGCAGAACTTCTGAGGCGACTTTTTCCGCACCGCTGGGTCATCCAATTCTGGGAAATTATTAATCGGTTGTGGACAGCCAGGCCGGGTGCAGTGAACTTGCATGGTAACGGGCCAACTCCCTGAAAAAATGCGGCGAAATTGACTCTATCCTGGCATAAGTCTGCGGTAGCTGCGGGGGGTAGCAATGCCCGTGGAGGAACTGTCCCTCTTTAATGGCGGGCAAGATTGATCTAGAACCCAGGCCCCCTCTACGTTAAAATCCTGTAAAGACGCGCAGACTTAGGTTGGGATTTAAGGACGGTAATTGTGGCAAACCTCAAATCAATTCGGGATCGGATTCAGTCAGTTAAAAATACCCGCAAAATCACTGAAGCAATGCGTTTGGTGGCCGCTGCTAAAGTTCGCCGGGCGCAAGAACAAGTCACAGCCACCCGCCCCTTTGCCGATCGGTTGGCCCTGGTTTTGCATGGGTTACAGGCCCGGTTACGATTTGAAGAAGCCAATTTGCCCCTGTTGGCTAAACGACCGGTGAAAAAAGTGGCTCTCCTGGTGATTACCGGAGATCGGGGCCTCTGTGGAGCCTATAACTCCAGTGTGATTCGCCGGGCCGAAGATCGGATTAGGGAACTCCAGTCCGAGAGAATTGACTATACCCTGGTGATTGTTGGCCGCAAAGCCGCTCAATATTTCCAACGTCGCGAACGCCCCATTGATGCTGTATTTACCGGATTGGAGCAAATTCCTTCAGCCACCGAAGCGATGCAGATTGCCAATGAACTCCTGTCTTTGTTTTTATCGGAAACCGTGGATCGGGTTGAATTGATCTATACCAAGTTTGTTTCTTTAATTAGCTCCCGTCCCGTGACTCAAACCCTGTTGCCCTTAGACCCCCAAGGCCTGGAAGCCGAAGATGATGAAATTTTCCGGTTAACCAGCCGCAGTAGTAAACTGGAAGTCAGCCGGGAAAAAGTAGCACTGCCGACAACCCCCTTAGCGGCGGATATGATTTTTGAGCAGGATCCTGTGCAGATTTTAGATGCGCTCTTGCCCTTATACCTGAACAATCAACTCCTGCGCTCTATGCAAGAGGCCGCCGCTTCAGAACTGGCCGCCCGGATGACTGCCATGAGTAATGCCAGCGATAACGCCACAACCTTAGTCGGAACCTTAACCCGTTCTTACAACAAAGCCCGCCAGGCCGCCATCACCCAGGAAATTTTGGAAGTCGTGGCTGGGGCCGAGTTACTGCGTTAACTTCTAACATCTTGAAACTTTTATTCCTCTCCACATCAGTTGGCCCCCTCGGTTCTGGCTTAGGGGGGGGTGTTGAATTAACCCTGCTGAATATTGCCCAGGCCCTCGTCACCCTTGGCCACCAGATTACAGTCGTTGCTCCCCAAGGCTCAAAACTGCCCTTACCTGTGGAGATGGTTGAAATTTCCGGCGCATTACAAGTCCCAGCCCAAACCCAAACCCGAGACCAACCCATTGAGATGCCACCCAACCCGGTTTTAGGGCGGATGTGGGATTATGCCCGCCAAGTCCAGGCTGACTACGACATTTTGGTCAATTTTGCCTACGATTGGTTGCCGTTCTATTTAACCCCATTTTTCCAAAAGCCCATTGCCCATCTGGTCAGTATGGGTTCCTTAAACGAGGTCATGGATCGAGTCGTGGAGGAGGTGGTTGACCAATTTCCGGGCAGTATTAGCGTCTATACCCGTACCCAGGCCCTCACGTTTCCCTTTGCCGATCAATGTGTGGTCTTGGGCAGTGGTTTAGATCTATCGCTGTATGAGTTTTGTCCAGAACCCGAGGAGTCTTTATGTTGGCTAGGGCGAATTTCCCCAGAAAAGGGCCTGGAAGATGCGGTGGCAGCGGTGAACGAAACGAGAACTCCCCTCAAAATCATGGGCCAGTTACAAGATGCTGCCTACTGGGAAAGCATTCAAGCCAGCTACCCCCATGCACCGATTCAATATCTCGGCTTCAAAACAACTCAGGAAATGCAGGAAATTTTGCGAAAATGCCGGGCCTTACTGGTCACCTCTCGCTGGGTTGAAGCCTTTGGCAATGTCTTAATCGAAAGCCTGGCCTGTGGGGTTCCTGTCATTGCTTATGCCCGTGGCGGCCCGACCGAAATTATTCAGGATGGGCAAACAGGCTGGTTAGTGACACCGGATTCTGTTTCTGGCTTAGTTGCTGCCATTAACAAGTTGGAGCAAATTAATCGCCAGGCCTGTCGAGCACAAGCAGAGCGGGATTATGCATTACCCGTCTATGGAGCCAGAGTCGAGCAGTGGTTAAAGAACCTACTCCCTGGAAAGTTCTCGTAATCGCCCCATCTTTGGCCATAACCGTTGGACATCTACCCCCGCTTTCATGGCCGCTAAGACCCCAATAGCTTCAGCATAGGATTGAACAGCTAGAGCCTTAATCCCCAGGCCCGCAGCGGTCACATTTAAGGTGGTTGAATTGTCCGCCACAGTGATAATTTGGGTTCCCGTTTGATTAAACGCCAACAATCCTGACCCGCCACAAGCCCCCGCTGGACTAATGACCACATCCACACATCGCCGATCCATCACACCCGCAGCCTGGTGGGAAACCTGAGAATCGAGAGAGACAAATTGAGGAGCTTGGCTCAGACCCACTAAGACCGAGGGCAAAAACGTATAGCCAATTTCTTCCGCAGCGGCCTGGGGACTCACACTCGCATCCAGGGGTAGGGGCATCAGAGCAGGGGCATGGGCAGCCGGAATTTGAAACTCCCTGACCACTAAATGGCTAATGACAGCTTCGGCTCCCGCTAACGGATCGACTCCCTGACCTTGGCGGTAATCACTGAGGGCCTGGGCATCAATTTGATCGGGAAAGCGAGTAATAATGGCAATGGCCTGGGCTGTCTCAATTAGTTTGGCGGCGGCCCTCAGCAAACTGTCTGGATGTCTTAAGGTTCCCCAGGTCGCTCCAGAGGCCGAGGTACGCAACTCCACCCCCAATGGCTGATCCGTAACGACATAATCCGTGAGCCGCAGTCCCAAGGTTGCCCGACAAGCCTCGGCCGCCTGTAAATGTCGCAATCGCAAGTCTGGAGCAATGGCCTGGTCAAACAGTAAGCCAATCCGATTCGTTTGGCCCCGTTGTAAACCCCAGGCCCCAGCCGCAAACTGATCCAGTCCATAGCCTTCCACATAGGCCACATTCGGCATTGACCAATAGAGTTGGGCCCCATTCAACACATTTGGATGGGTAATAATTTGGTCACAGACTTGCCCCAAGGCCCGTACCACAGGAATGGCATCTCCGGCATAGCCCCCCATGGCCGCACCAATCCCTGTAGGAATGATTAAAACCGCAGTTAAAGCACGGGTCATAAACGGTCAGCACCAAGCTCAATCGGGGTCACTACGGCCTCAACACGAATCATCCCCGGCTCTGGGAGTTCGGTAATGGCCCAACGCAGGGGCATCCCCACTTTTATGAGTTCTTCGGTAATTAGAGAAATTAACTGGCTGGGATCAGGAGGCTGGGGCAATTCCAGGGTGATAAATTGTGTTTTCATCAACCCATTATCCGCAGAGAATACCTAACTCGTCTGTTGAAACTGCCCAAACTGGAGATCATAGACCTCATCTTCTTTTTCGCTAATGATTTTCAAGTCCGACTTAGGTTTGGCTACACAAAGCAAAACGTAGCCCTTTTCTCGCAGTTCGGGACTCAAGCCCATGGCATCCCCATGATCCACCTCTCCCGCGACAACCAGGGCCGAGCAGGTCGTACAAACGCCGGAGTTACAGGCACTTGGTAAGGTATCCATCCCAGCAGCATAGGCCGCCCGCAAAATCTGCTTATCTTCAGAGACGCTCAGGGTGTAGGTTTGCCCTTGATGTTCAATTTCAACGGTGTAACTTTGGCTCATGGGGAGTGCTTTGGCAAGTAAAAATTGTCAGTGACTTTAATTATCTCCCAAATCTTGCGCTTACATCACCGGAAATATCTCCAGCAGTTGCTTGGTCAATGGCAGACCCTAACTCTGCCGCGAATCACCTCTAGCCCCAGATCGGTATCGTCACCCGTGGCAGAATAGATCCAACTCCTGGGTTTGCACTTGATGATTCTTGGGGGAATACAGGACTACCCATAGTTCAGCGGAAAAAAATAAGACTAGCCCTTTGCTGGGATTTGCCTTTAATCTTGCCCCGTTGTGCAGAAATAGTTGGGTGGTGCAGCAGTCTGTGATCTTTTTAGGGAGGCTTGTTTGTGAATCGTCTCTATCGAATTGCGGTTAGCGTTTGTTTAGTTGGCTTACTGCTGATTACGGGCTGCACCCAGGCCCCGCCCTCACCCTTTGAGCAGGCCCAAATCAAAAGTACCCAGGCCAAAGCCACCCCCGCAGTCGCCCAAGATGCTACCCAAGGGAGTGAATTTAACAAATTTTTCCCCACCCCTGAACCAGGCTATGAGCGAGTTTATACCCAAGAGAAAAAGGGATTTGCCGAAGCTAAACTCATTAAAGACGGCAAGGATTTGGCCCTGTTAGCCATTTCCGACACCACAAGCCTCCCCAGTGCCGCGGCTAAGTTTCAGAACAGTCCGAATCAAATTGCGGGCTATCCATCTGTTGAAATTGGCACGACCCAAAGCGCAATCTTGGTAGCAGATCGGTATCAAGTTAAGGTGCTTTCTCGGGATACAAGCTTCACCGCCGCCGACCGCCAGGCCTGGATTGAGAAATTTAACCTTGCTGGCCTGGCCCAACTTCCCTAAAGGTTCTCGCCCATGTTGCTTTACGATCCTCACACCCCAAACCTGCCCACCGCTGAAGACCTACCCTGCTCCGATGACACCCCTGTGGATAATGAATGGCAAAACCTCATCCCCAATCTCCTCCTAGAAATTTTGGCTCGGCACTGGGGGCAACGGGATGGCTGGTTCTTTGGCGTAGATATGGGAATTTATTACGATCCCAACCGGCCTGCTGTAGTTCCTGATGGCTTCCTGAGCTTAGGGGTATCTCGATTTCGGGGTGAGGCCGGTCGCTTGAGCTATGTGCTTTGGGAAGAAGGGAATGTGATCCCCATTTTTACCTTGGAAGTCATCTCCAAAACCTATGGCCAGGAATATGAAGCTAAACGAGACCTCTACGCCGATTTAGGGATTCGTTACTACGCCATTTATCGCCCCATGCCCAACTATTGGCCCAAGCGGCAACCCTTAGAGATATATCGCCTCGAAAACGGTGAATATTTGCCGATGTTAGGAGAACGAATCTGGCTACCGGAAATTGGCCTGGCCTTGGGTCGAGAGATCAATACCTTTCGGGGCTACACCCGGGAATGGCTCTATTGGTACACCGAAACAGGGGAACGCTTAATGAGTGCAGAAGAAGCCTATCAGCAATCCCAACAATCACTTCAGGAAACCCAACAGGAACTCGAAGAAGCCCAACTCAAACTTCACCAGGCGAAGCAGGAAGCCGACCGACTTGCCGCCAAATTACGGGAGCTAGGCATTGACCCAGGCCAGGTATAACCAAAACTCTCAAGATTAACCGATCAGACCCCATCAACCCAGATTCAAGCGAGGAGACTATTGTGAGTGATTCAATTTTTAAGATTGTTGATCAACTGCCCACAGGTGGGGTGACTGTCATGGCTTTGAAGGCCCTGGATTTTGTTATCCCTGGTCAATGGAATAATTTAGTGGGGTTTGAAAATACGATTCGGCAAGTTACGGGGGAAACCGACCCTGGCCTGGTGCAGCAAATTGGCGAGCGGGCTGTTTATCTCTTTAATGATAAATCCCAAGGCTATCAACGGGCCCTCTGGCTCTATCAAACCGTGGATAGGACGGATTCCCTTTTGGGGGCAGCAGCCTTGGCTAATAAAGTCGGTGAAAAAATCTCATTTCTGGGATTTCTCGATAAGCTCACCCCCAAGCCGGAAAAAGCCCAGTCCTTAGATTTGACCATTAAACTGGTGGTCGAAGTCGTCGCCTTTTGCCAAATCAATGGGATTCCGGGAGACAGTATTGGGGACTTTTTACGGGCCTTGGCTGACTACGGCGGCGAATCCTTAATGCGGATGGCGGCCTTGGTCTGTTTTGATGGCCTCATCCCCCTGGGCCCAGATTTTATTTTAAAGTCCTTGGATGTCTTAAGAAATCTTCAACCCAAAGAACTGACGGAAAACCCGACCTTTAAAGCTGTTTCCAAGCTCATTCCTGGCGATGGCCCCGTTGAACAACTCGGATTTGTCTCCCAAAGCTTTAGTTCAGTCCAGGGCTGGATGGGGGATTTTATCGCCTCGCGAGACTTAACTCCCGAAAAAGTGGTCAATAGCCTGCAACGCTCTGTGGAACTCTCGAAAGATAATTTAGATGTTTTAGGTGCGTTTTTAGACATGAGTACCAACTACTACTATCACACCGGAGTTCAGACTCTGGCCCGGCGGCTGATTGAACGGGCCGTCGCCGAAATCTAGCCACAGGTTCGGCGATGATGCTAGACAGCATTTGTCTCGTCTTGGGGGAAGTCATTCATCACAGCCAAGCCTCGCCGGTGGGTCAATACCGTCACCCGGAACAGTTTTACTTTCTTGTCTTTAGAACCCCGCCGGATTTTGATAAGCTGCCTGTGAGCTAAGGCTTGAGAATCCTACTCTAGATTACCCAGCCGAATATAAGGATGCTTCCGCTGACAGTCATCGACGTGGCGGTTATATTTCAGCAGGCAGTAATCAACTTTCAATCCATTAATTTTCCCAAAGTGGGAATGCTCTATCACCAGGCCTGTCTTTATGGAAACCCAAACCCTACTCTTAATTTTGTTTGATATTTGCCTAATCATTGGCCTGGCCAGGCTAGTGGGTCATCTATTTACGCGAATCAATCAGCCACCCGTTATGGGAGAAATCGTGGCGGGGATTATGCTGGGGCCGTCTCTATTGGGTTGGTTGGCTCCCCAGGCCGAGGCTATCCTGTTTCCCAAGGATGTCATGCCCTCCATTTATTTACTTTCACAGATTGGTCTAATTTTCTTCATGTTTTTGGTCGGGCTAGACGTGAGTCCAGAAAATATGCGGGGACGGCTACGGGTGGCAATAGCGACATCCAACATCAGTATTTTAGTGCCCTTTGCCTTGGGAGTGAGCTTAGCCTTAACCCTGTTGCAGCCTTTACGCAATAATCCTGAGATTTCAAATTTGGCGTTTGCGCTCTTTTTGGGGGCGGCGATGTCGGTGACGGCCTTTCCTGTTTTGGCTCGAATTATTAAAGAAAAAAATCTCCAGAAAACTTCATTGGGACTATTAGCCCTCACCTGTGCCTCTGTAGATGACATCACAGCCTGGTGCTTATTGGCGATGGCCATTATTGCGACCCGTTCCAATGATATTTTCTCGGCCTGGCCAACCTTCGTGGGAATTAGTATCTTTACCACGTTAATGATGACCGTGGGGCGGCGATGGATTGAACAACAAATGCGGGCCTGGGAGCGGCGGAGTCCCTTAACCCTCAACCAGCAAACAATGATTTATATTCTCTTAATCCTCAGTGCAATTGGGACTCAGTTACTCAACATTGATGTAATTTTCGGTGGATTTATTATGGGGGTGATTATGCCCAAGAATCTGGCCAGTGCCGTCTATCTCCGAGAGCGAATTCAAGATTTTGTCACTATTTTTCTTTTGCCCTTATTTTTTGCCTATAGTGGCATTAACACTCAAATTGGCCTGGTGAATACACCGACTCTTTGGGGTTTAACTATCCTGATCCTATTAGCAGCAGTTTTAGGTAAGTTTGGGGGGACTTACTGGGTATCGCGTTGGACAGGCTTACCGGCTGGGGAGGCTGCGGCCTTGGGCCTGCTGATGAATACGCGGGGGTTAACAGAATTAATTATTCTCAATGTGGGCTTGAGTTTGAAGGTTATTTCTCCAGTCTTATTTACAATGCTGGTGATCATGGCCCTCGTTACCACGTTTATTGCCTCTCCTCTCATGGATCGGGTGTACCCAGGCCCCCTTAGTGACCCTAGTCGCTGGGTAAATTGAGAAATCTAATTTTAGAAATTCAAGAGTTTTCCAGCAATCCACCCCAAAGCCAGGCCAATCATGAGGGCCCAAACTTGACCAGAGTCAACAAAATTATTCCAAGACTTAGCAAAGTCGCTGCCGAGGGTATCTTTAAATTGTTGGGCAACAATAATTTGCTGGTGATGTAGCTCGATCTTGGCAGCCAAGGGTAAATAGGGTGAGGGCGAGGTCGGGGCAACCATAGGTAAACACTATCCTGCAAGAAGGTTGGAGATTGAGTCTTGTTAATCTTAACCTGCGCCTTGGAATCTGGCTGTGGATCTCCAGCAGAACTTCTGGTGCAAGTTGTCTCATCTAGTTTAGGGGTCGCGGTAGAAGCTTAGATAGAGACAGGGCAAGGGTCAGGAGGCAATCGGTTTTGAGTGGTGCAGGGTCGAGAACAGTCTGGATCAGGCTATAAGGCTGGGCGAATTGTAGTTTCAAACTCGGCTTGATCCTTGAGGATGCGAAAGACTTTATCCATACTGGTTAATTCAAAGAGCATTTTTACCTGTTCTGTCACACCACAGAGAAACAATTGCCCATTGGTTGTCCGGAGGTTTTTTAACGCCACCACCAACGCTCCCAGGCCAGAACTGTCCATAAACGTAATCTCTTTGCAGTCAATTAAGACCACAGTGACCCCGGCCTGGACTAAATCTACAATTTCTTGGCGAAAGGCTGTTGCTTGGGGGCCACCAAAAACACCAGTGGGCTGAATAATTTTGATCTGGGTACTCATGAGCTAGATTTACAGGGGGGATGCAACCCAATCAGTATAGCGGCAAAATACGGGGCCAGTAGGTCTAGGCAGATTGTGACACACTCACGAATCATCATGATTTAACTAAGGGGTTTTGATTGAGAGCCATAGCACTAACCGTTTGGACAATTCGTTTCCGTCTCGTTTCGGCCCGTTTGGCACTATCAATCCAAGCGAGAATGTTTTTCTGAGCGGAGTTACTCAGGGCTTGAAAATTTTGGTTTGTCAGTTCATTGGCGGCTAAGGCCTGCTGCAAATCTGTGGGGACAATCAAGGCCTCAACCTGATCAAGGCTTGTCCATGAGCCATCTTCTTTGGCCCGGTTGATGATCTCCAGGCCCGCTTGTGTCATTAGCCCTTGCTTAATCAGGTCTTGGACATAGGATTTATTGAGCTTTGACCAGACACTCTTGGGTTTGCGGGGGGTAAAAATCTGCTGATAACGTTCTGCATCGATTGACTTGACCTTGCTATCAATCCAACCAAAGCAGAGGGCTTCTTGAACGGCCTCACTGTATTGAATACTGGGCTGCTGACTCCTGACTTTGTAATACAGAAGCCAAATTCCTGCTGATGCCCGATGATTTATCTCCAGCCACTCCCGCCAGGCCTGGCGATTGGGGGCATAAAACGTCTTAAGTGTGTCATCAAACTTTGACATGAGCGGAACCCTATCCAGGCCTGTTGTTGAGAGGCAAAGTTGCTGATTTTTATCTTAAATGTTCAACCCTCCCTCTGGTGGCTAAAGGGGTCTTGTGCATAGATTTAAGGAAGTCAGCAAATAAGCTATTCTAGAAAATATTACTGCGATTGGCCGACATCACGGTGCTACCCCTAGGAAATGTGGGTTCAACTGGGCCTAGGAGTGGAAGCGTATGCCTTGGATTCGGATTACTAGTGCAGTGGTGGCCATCATTGTGGCCTTAGGATTTACCTTGCTGGGGGGCTGGTACTTTACCCTCGGCCTGGGAGCATTAGTGTATCTGGGGCAATTAGAGTATTTCGAGCTGGCCCGCGCTAAAGGCATTGTCCCCGCCACCAAAACCACCCTTGTCGTCAGTCAACTATTTTTAATTACCGCCTATAAACTTCCTCTAGTTGCTGATGCCATTTTTCCATTGGCCGGGACGATTATTTGCTTTTATTTGTTGTTTGAACCGAAACTGGCCTCGATTGCGGATATTTCCACATCCATTATGGGGTTGTTCTATGGCGGCTACTTACCAAGTTATTTAGTCCGGATTCGCCAACTCGGTGTGCCAGAGTCAACATTTCCCTTTGGAGGGTATTGGCCCACATCTTGGCAGCCCACAGAACTACCTCCAGGCCTGGCGATTACCCTTTTGGCCTTTGCCTGTATTTGGGCGGCGGATATTGGGGCCTATGTGATGGGAAAGTGGATTGGGAAAACCCCCTTGTCAGCAATTAGTCCGAAAAAAACGGTCGAAGGGGCAGTGTTTGGGATTTTGGGCAGTATTGGGATGGGCTTGGGGGGAGCTTGGGTTTTAGAGTGGCCCAGTTGGATTATTGCTGGCACCGGCCTAGGGGTGATGATTGGCATTACCAGCTTGCTGGGAGACTTAACGGAATCCATGATGAAACGGGATGCGGGGGTCAAAGATTCGGGGGATTTAATTCCGGGCCACGGGGGTATTTTAGATCGGGCTGATAGTTATGTGTTCACCGCTCCCTTAGTTTATTATCTGATTACCCTCGGACTGCCCCTATTACCCCAGTAATTCTCCTGGTTTGCTGCTGCTGCTGCCTGAGCCGTCAATGATTCGGTTATCTGGACAACCTGAATATTCCGTCCGGTAATTGGAAAACTTATCATACATTGTAGGTAGGAGAATTCTAAAACTTAATACTCTCTGGTTGGGGCAGAATTGCGATGGCAGCAACAGATTTTAAGGACTACTATCAAATTTTGGGAGTCACTAAGACCGCATCCGATGCTGAAATCCGCCAGGCCTTTCGCCGTCTCGCCCGCCAATACCATCCCGATTTAAATCCTGGGGATAAAGTGGCTGAAGCCAAGTTCAAAGAAATCAACGAAGCCCACGAAGTTCTTTCGGATAAAGAAAAACGCCAAAAATACGATCAATTTGGTCGCTATTGGCAGCAGCCTGGAGTTGGCGGGCCTGGGCCAGGAGCCAATGTTGACTTTAATAATATGGACTTTGACTTTGGCCGCTATAACAATTTTGATGAATTTATTAATGAACTCCTGGGCCGCTTTGGCGGATATGGAGGGGCAACGGGGGGGGGGACAGGACAGACCTATACCTATGGAGAAGGCTTTCCAGGCCCTGGGGTTGGTTCTCCGGTGGGGGCGGATCGGGAGGCTGAGATTCAATTAACCTTCTCAGAAGCACTCAAGGGCTGCGAAAAGCGGCTGCAAGTGGGGCCAGAAACCATTACCGTCCGAATTCCGGCAGGTGCGAAACCAGGCAGTAAAGTCCGAGTCAAAGGGAAGGGGCAAGCTAACCCTCTCAGTCAAATGCGCGGCGATTTATACCTGCGCGTCCAAATTACTCCCCACAGCTTCTTTAAATTTGACGGGGACAGTTTAACTTGTGAATTACCCATTGCCCCAGATGAAGCGGTCTTGGGTACTCAAGTTAATTTGCTGACTCCGGCTGGCTCTGTCAACTTGAATATCCCGGCTGGTGTTAGGTCTGGGCAATCCTTACGCCTACAGGGAAAAGGCTGGCCTGGGGTTAAGGGGGGCATGGGGGATCTCTTGGTTAAAATTCAAGTCATTACTCCGAAAGACCTGACAGCCGCCGAGCGAGACCTGTATCAACAACTGGCCAAACTTCGCCAGAGTAATCCCCGGGCTGGCCTGGAGAATCTGACTCTTTAGCCGGAAATTAAGTCGGTCATTAACTCAATTAATACGTCTCAACTCAGATTTAAGTCAGTGACGGCCCCTAAGCTACTGGAGGAAACCAATTTGGCGTATTTGGCCAGAACACCTTGGGTATAGCGCGGTTGTGGGGGTTGCCAGGCCTGGCGGCGTTGGGCCAATTCCTGATCCGAGATATTAAGTTGCAGCAGCCGTTTATGGGCATCAATGGTAATCAAGTCGCCCTCTTGAACCAGGCCAATAGTCCCCCCAACTGCAGCTTCGGGAGCTACATGGCCAACCACCATGCCATAGGTTCCCCCAGAAAACCGCCCGTCCGTAATTAAACCCACGGTATCTCCCAGGCCCGCCCCAATAATCGCCGAAGTCGGCGCGAGCATTTCCCGCATCCCCGGCCCACCCTTTGGTCCTTCATAGCGAATTACGACCACATCCCCTGAGTTAATTTTGTTGGCGAGAATGGCATCTAAACAGGCTTCTTCGGAATCAAACACCCGCGCTGGCCCGGTGATGATTGGGTTTTTCACGCCGGAAATTTTTGCCACGGCCCCCTCGGTCGCCAGATTCCCCTTGAGAATTGCTAAGTGTCCAGAGGCGTACATGGGATTGTCCCAAGGCCGAATTACCTCTTGATCCGGGCGGGGTTCTGCGGGAATGTCTTTTAATACTTCAGCAACTGTTTGCCCCGTAATCGTGATGCAGTCCCCATGGAGCAACCCATGACTGAGGAGCATTTTCATCACCTGGGGAATCCCACCCGCCTTGTGCAAATCCGTAGCCACATAACGGCCCGATGGCTTCATATCACAGAGAACTGGAACGCGCTCGCGAATGGCTTCAAAGTCATCCAGCACTAAAGGCACACCTGCGGAATGGGCAATGGCCAGAAAGTGCAGCACCGCATTGGTTGAGCCACCCACGGCCATGATCACCGAGATGGCGTTTTCAATGGATTTGCGGGTAATAATATTGCGGGGCCGGAGGTTATTGCGGATCGCCTCGACTAAAACTTTTCCCGCCAGTTGGGTATTCTCGGCTTTTTCAGGGTCTTCGGTGGCCATGGTGGAGGAATACATCAAACTCATCCCCATTGCTTCAAAGGCCGAGGACATCGTGTTAGCGGTAAACATCCCCCCACAGGAGCCAGCCCCCGGACAAGCGTTCCGTTCCACGGCAAAAAGACGAGCTTCCTCAATCCGACCGGCACTAAACTGACCTACGGCTTCAAAGGCGCTGACAACGGTTAAGTCTTCCCCCTCCAGATGTCCGGGTTTAATTGTTCCCCCATAAACAAAAACTGCCGGAATATTCATCCGGGCCATGGCAATCATTGCGCCGGGCATATTCTTATCACAGCCGCCAATGGCCAAAACCCCATCCATACTCTGAGCATTACAGGCAGTTTCAATGGAGTCGGCAATCACATCCCGCGAAACTAGGGAATATTTCATCCCTTCTGTGCCCATAGAAATGCCATCGCTGACGGTAATGGTGCCAAAAATCTGCGGCATTCCTCCCCCGGCCCGAATCCCGGCCTGGGCCTGTTCTGCCAGAATCGCAATCCCCATATTGCAAGGGGTAATTGTACTGTAGGCACTGGCCACGCCAACGATGGGTTTGTTAAAATCCACATCCTCAAAGCCCACAGCCCGGAGCATGGCCCGATTGGGAGTCCGTTGTACGCCTTGGGTGATGATCCGACTCCGCCAATTGTCCGCCATAAATCTTTCACTCAGGGTTATTAGTATTCTCAGTAGATTGAGTTATCCCATTTTCTCAGACTTTTGCCGGCTGTGGGCCTGTGTTAAGTTGTGAGTAGTAAATTAAAGATTCTGATTTTTTATCCAGGCCTGGAGTCTGGTCAACAACAGCAAGTAAATCCCCAATTGCGTCCTATGAATCCGTCCTCCCTTCATGAACAGGATTTTTTGCAGTGGACAGAGCATCAAATCACCTGTCTGAATCAAGGGTGTTGGCAAGAATTAGATGTCCTGAATTTAATCGAGGAGCTAGAGGCCCTGGGCCGACGAGAACAGCGGGAACTAGGTAGCTATCTACAAGTCCTGTTACTTCATTTACTGAAATGCCGCTACCAACCAGAACGCAAAACAACGAGTTGGGAAATCACGATCAGCAATTGCCGAGATAGAATCCAAGATTGTTTGGAAGACACTCCCAGTTTGCGGCGTTTTTTAGAGGACTCTGCCTGGCTCAACAAATACTATCAGCGGGCGCGCCGAGATGCGGCCAAGGAAACCCAAATGCCAATTCAGCGTTTTCCATCAGACTGTCCATTTTCAAGGCTGGAAATTTTGGCTTCTCAATCCTGATTTGTTAACCGTGAAGATTTAGTCCGTCCTGATCATGCCTGAGTCTATTACTATCTGTTTTCAGTCTGAAGGCGTAACCATCCAGGCCAGTGTCGGGGATTCTTGGTTAGAGGTGGCGCACCAGGCCGGGATTGAGATTCCGACAGGATGTTTGCAGGGGTCTTGTGGGGCCTGTACGGTCGAGGTTGAGGAATTGGGTGAAGTGAGAACCTGTATTAGTGCCATTCCCCCAGGCCAGGCTCAGTACACTGTCTACTTATTTAGGGATCCCACGTGGTAGGAGTTTAGACCAGGCCTGACCGGAGGGCCACCACCGCCGCCTGGACTCGATCATCTACCGAGAGTTTATTCATAATTCCCCGCACATGGGTCTTAATCGTGTTGGGACTGAGGAATAATTTTTCGGCAATTTCCGGATTACTTAATCCCTGCACCATCAATTGCAAAACATCCATTTCCCGCTGAGATAACTGCATTCCACTGGGATTGGTTTGGGGTGGACGGAGATGTTGAACCACTTGCCGGGCAATTTGCGGGTCTAAATAGGTAGCTCCCTCTTGGGCAGCGGCAATCGCAGTGACTAGACGATCAACCGTAGCTCCCTTGATACAATAGGCATCGGCTCCACTGGACAAGGCCGCTACCACTTCTGTTTCTGATTGATGGGAGGTCAGCATCACTACATGGATCTGGGGAAATTCGGCCTTAATTTGCTGGGTGGCGGCAATTCCATCCAGGCCTGGCAAACCAATATCCATGACCACTAAATCCGGCTGTAAATTCCGGGCCGCTTCCACCCCCGAAAACCCATCATCGGCCTGGGCAATAATCTCAAACTGGGAATAGGCCGTCAGAGATTGCTCTAAGCCCAACTGCATCATTGGGTCATCTTCGACAATCAAAATTCATAACGGCCCCGCCATTGCTTCACCCCTAGGGAATTGCGGTTTGATCCTTTAACCGCCCAGGCCAGGGATGGATAACCCGCCCGTTAATTCTTCCATTTGTTCCCGCATGGTGGTGGTGGATTTGATGTAGGCATCTTTCATGGCCGCAGTGACTAAATCTGACAGGACTTCGGCCCCCTCTGAGAGGAGATCCTGGGTAATTTCCACCCGTAATGGTTCTTGCGTCCCACTCATAAACACCTTGACCAGGCCCCCGGCTGCTTGGCCTTCAATTTCCATTTGCTCTAAATCTTCTTGGAGTTTTTTGGCTCCTTCTTGGACTTTCTGGGCTTTTTGGATGGCATCTGCCAATTCCCGCATTTTGCCTAAGCCAAATCCAAAGCCTTGTCCCTGCGCCATAACATTCCTTCCCAATCAACAAACATCAGTCACGCCTGCTATCATATCTCATCCCTAGGATCTGCAAAAATCATTCTGAGGGACTAGCGGGTAGCTGTGCGAGAATCCAATCCACGGCCTGGTTGAGATCCGCGGCAATAAAATCCGGCTCCGTTTGGTGTTGATAATCCCCAGCTAAGACGCTCTGCCCGAAGCCGGTTTGGACAAGAATCCCCCGACAGCCGGCATTCCGAGCCAAATCTATATCCGTGGCCTTATCCCCAACCATAAAACTGGAGGCAATATCTAAATCATGATCCCAGGCCGCGGCAACGAGCATTCCCGTATTGGGCTTTCGCCAGGTTGTCCAGGCCGTATAGGTTGGGTTGATTCCACCTTCAGGGGGACTGAGTTCCGGGCAGAAATACAGGGCATCCAGTTTGGCCCCCGCTTCTTGAGCCAGTAAGGTTTCTAAGCGGTGATGCAGGGCCAATACATGGTCATAGTCATAGTAATGGCGAGCCGGGCCCGATTGATTAGAAACAAGGCAGCAAAATAGCTGGGCCTGATTTAACCGCCCCACGGCCTGGGCCACACCGGGCATTAGTTGGAGATCCTCAACCTGAAATAAATAGCCAGCCTCTTGGTTGAGAACCCCATCGCGATCCAAAAATACGGCGGCTCTAGCCATGCAACACCTCGACAACTTCAGCTAATATCATGGCCGGAGAAATATCACCAATTTGCCCCGTAGGAGATTTCACCGGCCGGAAATGGGGTTGGGGCGGTAAGAGTTTCTGGGGGTCAGTGGGGCCAAAAAGAGCCACTAAGGGGGTATTTAAGGCAACTCCTAAATGCATCGGGCCGCTGTCGGTACAAATCATCCCAGTTGCGGTCTCAATCAGCGCGGCTAATTTGCCAAAACTGGGGGGCTGAGTCCGTTTCAGTTCCGGGATGGCGGCGGTCAATTGTTCACCCCATTCCTGATCATCCGGGCCCTGCACGATCAGCACTGAGATTCCGGGATACTTTGCGTTGAGGGTATGGAGAACTTCAAGCCAGGCCTGGATCGGGTAGATCTTATTGATTCCCTTCAGGCGGGCCATTTTACTAGAGCCGCCGTGAATCAGGATGTAGGGGGATTGCACCTGTAAACGAAGCCGTTCTGACTCTCCCCAGGCCTGGTCTTTCTGTTTAACAGTGGCTACTAAAGGCGGATATTCCCGATCAATCCCCAGGCCCTTGAGGAGATCATGATACATAGCGGCCGCATATTGGTTTTTATTTAAGGGAGCCGGATGGGTCAGTAAACCCCAAGTTTTTTGGTTAGCATACCCGACCCGCTTGGGAACCCCAGTTAACCAGAGCAAAACCCGTACCGCAAAACTTTCACCGAGGGAAACAATAATGTCGTATTGTCTGCTCCGGATTTGCTGAATTAGGCCCCACCAATCCCGCCAAGTTTTTTTAGCCCGAAATGGAAATGTCAAAACCTGATTCACGACGGCATTCACCTCATAGGCCGCTTGGGAGCGAGGTTCAACCACAACATCAATTTCGGCCTGGGGATAGTGGCCCCGCAGATCTGCCAAGGTGGGAAAGATGAGGATTTGATCCCCAATTCCCCCCGGAATCAACATGACGATCCGCTGACTAGCCATAGACGCGATAGAACCTTCAGAATCGAACCCATTTTACAGTGGCTAGGCTGCCCTAACTCGGCTCATCCTCAAGACCACTTTGCCCAATCCGGTGATCATCGCCTCAAGCGGTTTCTGAGACAATTAAGACGGGGGTAGAACTGGATTCTAAGATGGCCTGGGAAACGGATCCAATCAACTTGGACTGCCACCCTGTCTGTCCCTGCCGACCGAGGATGATTTCACTGGCTTGGAACTCTTGGGAAATGCGTAAAATTTCGGCGGGAACTGTGCCTTCAACGGTCATGATCCGATGGCGAATGTCCGCTAACAAGGATTGACATTGGGTTTGTAAGGTTTCTAGGGGTTTGGTTTCGGGGGTTTGGATGACATGGAGCACAATCACCTCGGCATCACTGCGGCGCGCCAATTCGGCTGCTTTTTTGAGGACAATGGGGGCCTGGGAGTCCGTGTCAACTGCAGCCAGGATCGTTAATTTGCGGGTCATGGTTGTTTTGGTCGGGTCAACCTCACCGCGGCTGAGGAGTTGGGGAGCAAAGGTGGGAATAGCCCAGGCCCCGAGGGGAGCGGTTACTAAAATTGAAAGCGCGGCCACCGCCAGAATTTTGTCCCCCCCAGGAATCCCCATAGCCAGGGGTAAACCACCAATCGCTGCTTGCACCGTGGCCTTAGCGGAATTGGCTGGCAGTAAGAAAAGCCGTTCTTTCCAGTTCCAATTACTCCCCCAAGTCGAAAGCAACCAACCGATCATCCGGCCGACTAAAGTACCAATGGCTAAAATCCCCAGGCCCAGGCCCCAGGTCTCTCCCAAAATGTTGACTTGAATACTAGCTCCGAGAAACACAAATAAAAATAGTTCCGCTACCGTCCACAGACTATCAAACCCAGATCGTAATCGCCGGGCTAAGGGAGCATCCAGTTCAATCAAAAAGAACCCCGCCCCCATGACCGCTAAATAGCCTGAAAATATCGGTAACTGGTCAGCCAATAAGATTAAAGCTAGAGCTAATCCAGCCGTCACCAGGGTATCTTGGGTCAGGGTTTGGGTCCAACTTTGTCGCACTAAGACCCAGACTAAAATTTGCGCCAAGACCCAACCGCACAATAATCCCAAACTCATTTGCATCAGGACTTGCAGCGGGAGCCAATACCAGGCCTGGGCCGGCCCTTCCCCTAGAACATTCATCAACAGGCCAAACACCAACAAAATCAGGACATCTGATAAGGCACTGCCTGTTAAGACCGCATCAGGAATGCCCTTGCTCACTCCCCAGCCTAAACTCTTTAAGCGCAACATCCCCGGCACAATCACGGCAGGTGACTCAGCCCCAATCACACAGCCCAAGAGCAGGCCCGTGGCAAAGTCAAACTGAAATAACACCATCGCGGCAAAGGCAATCACGAGTGTTTCACAGGCCGCTGGGAAAAATCCTAAGCGCAGAGCCACTGTCCCTTGCTGAGAGAGCTTTTCCCAATCCAGGCCCAGGCCGGCCTTCATCAAAATCACCATGACAGCAATTTTTTGAAAGTAGGCTCCCGCTTTTAAGATGGCTGGATCAATCACCTGAGCAACTTGGGGCCCGAGGATAATCCCAACAATCACCATCCCTACCAAAGCTGGAATTTTCAATAGGCGGGCCAGTTGTCCCCCCCCAAATCCGAGCAGTAAAATCCAGCAAATGCTTTCTAACATTAGCAACGTTCCCCGGCCCGGCCAGCAGCAATTTTATATTTATATCATGAGTAATAAATCTAGGAGGCGATGGGAACTGGAGCCGGGTAGGCCCTGAGGACGGCTTGGTAATAGCTCTGTAGCTGTTGGGTCGCAGCTTGCCAACTCCAGCGTTCTGCTTCATAGCGGGCATTTTGGCGCAGGGCTTCTTTTTCACTAGGCTGTGCAAGTAACTTTTGGGTGGCTGTCATGGCTCCGGCGGGATCTGTCGGCTCAAACAGGTAACCATTCACCCCATCTTGGACAATATCGGGAATTCCCCCACTTCTGGCTGCCACGACTGGACAACCCGCCGCCATTGCCTCCAATAACACTAATCCCAGGGTTTCAGTCCGTGAGGGAAAGACAAAGGCATCGGCCACCGCAAAGGCCTGGGCTAGGGGTTCTCCGGTTAAATAGCCCGCGAAAAAAGTGGGCGAGTCGGCAAAATATTTCCGCAGTTCAGCTTCATGGGGACCACCGCCGACTAAGGCTAACCGAGCATTGGGAATGGCTGCCAAAACCGGTTTGATTTGCTCAATCTCTTTTTCCGCCGATAACCGCCCGACATAGAGTAACAACGGTGAATCTAGATGTCCTTGGCTCAGGTGTTCACGCATGGCCGGATCCGCTTTACTCGGGTGAAATAGCTCCACATCAACCCCCCGCTGCCACAGGGCCAAATGGTCAATGTGATGGCGATCTAAGGCGGCAATCATCGCGGTGGAGGTACATAAATTCAACTGGGCCTGGTTATGCACTAAGCGCAGGAGTTGCCACAATACCCCCTCTAGAGAACTTAGACCGTAGTACTGCAGATATTGGGGTAAATGAGTGTGGTAAGACGCCACTAGGGGTAAATTTAGAGTTTTGGCGGCCCAGACTCCTGATAGGCCCAACACGGCCGGGTTGACCACATGGATTAAATCAGGTTGAAAGGCTTCAATGGCCGTTTGGATGGAGGGCCGGGGTAAGGCCAATTTCAGTTCGGGATAGAGTGGCAAAGGAAAGCCCGTTACCCCATGCACCTGCGCGCCGCAGTATTCCTTAATCCCCCCGGCTGGAGAGATGACCAAAACCTGATCTCCCAGTTCTTGTAAATGCCGGACGGTTTGGCAAAGGCGGGTGACAATCCCATCCACTTTCGGTAAAAAGGTTTCCGTGACTAAGGCAACGCGCATATCACCGCCAATCCGAGACAAGCCTTTCCCATTCTGAAACTAGAGGGTGACTCAGGCAAGGGTGCAGCGGCAAAGACTAGGCTACCGGGCCGCACTCGCCAGGGCTTGATAAAGTCCAGTTAAGACTGGGGGAGAGGGTAAGGGAGGATTGTTGTTAAAAATTTGCAGCGGCGTGAGGTTATTTTTTCCATAAAAAGTGTTGCTGCTCGTACTGTCAAAGGAAAGGTTTGCCCCTTCTAAGGAAACCCCGGCAAACAGGCCAGAGTTGCGGGCATAGGAGAACACACTGGGACTCGGATCAGAGGGACTGACGACATCTCCGCCTACTGGCCCGGCTGCCACAGAAACATTACCCCCGAGGCGAAAGGATTGGGATAAGGCTTGGGTGACGACTAATTTGTTATTAAACACCAGCACTAAGTCTGAGGATTGCGCGCCAATCTGTAAGCCAAAACTTCCGCCGGTGACGGTAATGAAAGCGGGACGGCTCCAACCACCCTTGTCATTACGTACTAAGAGAATCCCCGCACCACGGCGACCACCAAAAATAAACCCAGCCTGGACAATCCCAGGGACAATCGCGATGCCTTGCCCTTTGCGAATGATTGAAGGGGGGATGCGTTGGCTGCTGTCGGCGGTAAATTGGCTCAGAACAAAGGTGGCGGTTTCGACCCGTTGGGTGACGGTGCTGAGGTTATCACTTGCCAGGCCAGGTGCAGTAACACCAATGACGAGGGCAGGGACGAGGCCCCACGGGATTAAGGATTTCATCAGGCTCACTCCACCAAAATTGTTACCAAGGGCAATTATAGAGCTTAGATCAGATGGGGTAGTGCAATTGGCTCTCGAGATAGGCGGCGGCAACCTGCTCAACCGCATTGGCTAAACGGGCTAATGTCCAGTTGTGGGAAAGTGCGGCCCCAATTGCGACACCCCCGGCCCCAACCCCCTCTTTGACAAACCCCTGCTCATAGGCCTGGAGGGCTGGAAATTGGGACTGACCGAGGTTTAATTGAGTTGCTAGGAGGGGAACACCCAGATCTGTAGACAGGCCAACCACATCGGCTCCAGCATCTTCGGTAATCCAGCGAGTCGTGCCAATGACAATATTGTCAGGTTGCCAGGCCAGGTTTTCTGCTTTGGCTAAGGCTTGGGCGAGGGCATAAACGGCTAACATTTGACTGCCCCCTGCTAAGAGCACTCCCCCCTGCTGACTGGCACGTATGATCATTCCGGCCGCAAAAATCTGCATCGCATCTCCCACCCTAGCCACTAACTCCATTGGTGTATATGGAACAGACAGATGGGCGAGGGCCTGTTGAACCAAGTGCCATTTTTGCCGATGATTGGCCTGGACATGACTACTGCCAATCCGCTGTCGGGCCGGGATGCCTAAGCCTTCCAAGATAGCCAAAGCAGTCGTTGTGCCGGCCACCACACATTCGGCAAGAATTAGATAATCACAATCAGGGTTGAGCTTTTCGCCCCAGGCCAGACCTTGTTCCCAGAGACGCTCCACTAGATCTGCATCCATAGCCTTTCCTGTCGTTAAACAGCGTGTTGGCTGGCCGGAAACGTCAATCATTGGCACACTGGGGGGAAAGGGTAGGCCCGTGTTAAACAAATAAGTGGGCCAATGGCAGGCCTGGATCACTGCCCGTGTAATTAAAACAGGGGATGCTCCAGCAGTTAAGGGGGGTAAGGGGTAGCGGGGGTGAGGTTGCGGGCCATTGATCAAAAATTCAGCATCGGCAAGGGCCGTATATTGGCGAGATTCTGGTGTAGCCCCAGCCGCAGAAATTCCGGGAATCAGGGCCGTTTCTGTAAATCCCAAAACACAAGCAAAGGCCGGCCGCCGCTGCTGATAGCGGGTTAACCATCCCTGGGCCAGGCCTGGATGGCAGTAAATCTGAATCGCTGGGGAAAAAAGTTCCAGGCCGGGTTTAGACAATCCCTAGGCTTCCCAAAACAGCAAAGGTCAAGGAGTTCATCACGCTCAAGGCTATTGCCCCAAATAAGGCACTCCAAAAGCCATTTTTCAAGTTAAATCCACTCACCAGTGCGGCCGCCAAGGCAAAAATCACCCCGTTTAAAATCAACGCAAACAGGCCCAGGGTTAAAAAAGTAATCGGAAACGCCAAGAATTTGAGAACGGCTCCCAAGGTTGCATTCAAAATGCCAAAAACAGCCGCAGACCACAATGCGGTGGGAAAACTCTCAATCTCTACCCCGAGAATCTCAATTTTAGAGATCACGAACAAGCTTAGACTCGTGACTAACCAGGTAATGATTAAACTCATTTAGTCCTCCCGTGGGGGTGTGGGGTTGGCAACAAAGGGTTAGAGGACAACGGCATGGCTATCCCACCTAAACCCTCCCTTCATTCTAGGGAATGGAATCTAGGGAATGGAATCTCCAACCGATAGAGTTAGCCCTGAGGGGAATCTGGTAGAATGATGAATCCTGACCCCTACTGCACCAGATGGAATTATGGTTTTACTTCAAGAGCGAAAACAGGAAATCATCAACGACTACCAAGTTCATGGGACTGACACAGGTTCTGCCGATGTCCAAGTGGCAATCCTCACCGAACGGATTAAGCGCCTGTCAGAGCACCTCAAGAGCAACAAAAAAGATCATGCCTCCCGCCGTGGTTTGTTGAAAATGATTGGTCAGCGCAAACGTCTCCTCAGCTACATTGCTAAACATGACGGTGGTCACTATCGGGAACTGATTGGCAAGCTCGGTATCCGCGGTTAATAAACGTTATGACTCAGGAACGCTCAGCAAAGTCAGCCGCCTCTGGGAACTCTCAACCCCAGACTTCGTTACCCTTTCAACCTAAATCCAAAAAGTCTCAGAAAAAAACACCCAAGGTCTCCCTGACGGCCCCTCAACCTGAGAGTCAACCAAGCAGCCCTCAGAAAAAAGCTGGCCTGGGCATCCCTGAGGTGGTGAGTAATCGGATGGCGACCCGGATGGCGGTTTGCTGCGGTGTTCCCAGTCTTTTAGGATTGCTGACCTTTCCCCTCTGCTATGTGATTGTCAAGCAAGAATTATTTGAACTCCCCAATGTTGCCGTTGTCCTCGTGAGTATGGGCTGCTTTGGGTTAGGAGTGTTGGGCTTAAGTTATGGAGTCATTTCCGCCTCTTGGGAAGAAGAAGTACCAGGAAGTTTCCTCGGTTGGTCAGAATTTCGCCTCAACTTTGGCCGGATTATTGAGAGTTGGCAGGCCCGCAAACAAAATTCCTAATACCTAAACCCTCCCTGCCTTCGAGGGCTAAACTGGTCTTTGCCTTAATCAACTTGCCCAATTAGAACTCAGGCGCGAAGTAAACCTGGGTGTGGGAGACCGATTTTTTGAGAAATTTGCTAAGGTATGGGCAACCTCAGGTAGGCAGGTTAAGCGCAACATAAATGTTTACGAAAAAGTACCGTTTTGTAGCCTAGAACACTGATATACTCTCTCGGTTAGACAGTCAATTTTCAGGCTTGAGTAGAAGAGTGGTTCAAATTCTGCCGGAAATGCGGTTAACGGTCTGCATAAACCAGGCCTGGTCGCCTAATCCAACTCTAAGCCCTGATGATTCAACCCGATTCTTTCATCCTTTGCCATTGTCCTCAGCCCCATGATCAAAACCATTAGTTCCCCAGCCCCGCTCCTTTTAAATTACCTGAAGCAAGATTTGTCCCTTTCTCCGGAGTCCATTGACTTGGCGATGCGACAGTGGCGACAATCCCGTGGGCCCTTGCCGATTATTCTTTGGCAGTATGGACTCATTACCCTGGCCCAACTCGATCAACTCTATGATTGGCTAGATCAACATCCCCAGGCCAGCTAGGTGTGTCCTTTGATACGAAAACTGTGGCAGGTTAACTTACTATAAATGGATTGGTAGAAATATCCGATTTTAGGCTGCTTATCTCAGTGTTGTGGAGGATATCGGGTGTCAGCATTACAGCGTCGTCAGTTTATAACTCGGGTCGGACAAACTGCGGGACTGGTTATTTTAGGGGCTACCTTGAAAAGTGGCCTGGTGGGTTGTTCTGGAAATGTCACTGAGAGCAATGAAACCAGTAGTTCCCCAGCTCCGGTGTCTAGTTCTGGCTTGATGATTCCGGGCAATTTGCAATGGGGGGGGGAGGCAACCAGCGGCGCGCCCTATGTTTTCTATAATCCCCAAAGTCCAGCCGAGTTGATTGGCTTTGAGGTGGAAATTGCCCAGGCCTTGGCGGAACAACTCGGTGCAAAACCGACCTTCTTGCAAACGTCCTATGCCCAACTGGGGGCCTCCCTCGCGGCCAATCGGTTTGACATGATTATGAACGGTTGGGAAATTGATGCCGATCGAGAAAAGACCCAGATTTTCTCTGTCCCCTACTATCGCTATGGTCAACAAATTGTCGTCCGGGCTGATGATGAGCGGTTTGCGAAATTTAATGCTGACAGCGAGATGAGTTTGGCCGATTTAGCCGGCATGACGGTGGGTACAGGCCTGGGATATAAAGCCCAAGAAATTCTTGAATCCGACCCCAACCTGACACCCCGTACCTATGACGGTAATCTACCCTTTGATGATTTAATCCAAAAACGGATTGATGCCGTCTTTATTGATTCGCCCATTGTGGCCTATTATGTCTTGGGCAGCGGGCCGGGGGGGACTGTGGAAACCGCCCTGAAACCGATTGGGAGGCCCTTTTATCTCAATAACTATGTGCTTGCTTTTAACAAGAGTAGTCCCAAAGCTGAAACCCTCAAAGCCGAAATTGACCAGGCCCTCGGCAACCTGAAAACCAATGGTACGCTGAAAGGCATTTACGAAAAATGGAAAATGTGGAATAGTCAGCAGGCTGAAATTGGGATTAGTTAAGGGATAGCAGGGGCAACAATGGAGTTAGCAATTCGGGCCTTGCCAGATTTTCTCAAGGGGACACTGAATACCCTCATTTATTGCGCAGTCTCCTTTCCCATTGCCGTCCTCCTCGGGTTAGTGCTGGCCGCAATGTCCACTTCGGCATTGATTTGGTTGGCCTGGCCGGCCCGTTTTTTCATTGAAGTGACTCGTGGTACGCCGATTATTACCCAAATTCTCCTCCTCTACTACGGGGTTGGGGCAATCTTGGCGCAACTGGATTTAGCTACCCTTGTCAATGCCTGGACAGCTGGAATCACTGCCCTCGCCCTAAACTATGCCGCCTATGAAGCAGAAGTCTTTCGGGCTGGGTTAAATTCTGTGGATCGGGGGCAAACAGAAGCAGCCCTCTCCCTAGGGATGACCAATAATCAAGGGTTTATTCATGTTGTCCTCCCCCAGGCCTTCCAATTGGTGATTCCGCCTCTGGTCAATGATTTTATCTATATGTTGAAAGACTCGGCTATTGTCAGTGTGATTGCTGGGATGGATTTAACTTCAATCATGACCAGTTGGACGATTCGCAACAGTAGCAACCCCTTTCCTCTTTATGTGTTGGCGTTGCTTCTGTATCTGGCCTTAAGTCTACCCATTGCCTGGTTTGGGCGCGTTTGTGAGAAACGGGTCAGAGCCGCATTTCAAGCATGAAGTAGGAGTTGAATTAACTTTATTAACGAATCAGCATTAGGATTGTTATTCCAGGCCTGGAGAGAAACACAATCTACTAGAGTAGAAAAGGTAGGGACAATCCTTACCCCTGTGATTTAGCAAACTTGGGCTGATTTTATGACTGCTGTTTCTTCTCCTAGCCAAACTGTGCGGATTGGTTCCCGTAAAAGTCAACTGGCCCTGGTGCAAACCGAATGGGTACAAGCTGAATTACAGCAACGGCATCCCGAGCGGCAGTTTGATGTGGTGACCATGAGCACCCAAGGGGACAACATTCTCGATGTGGCCTTAGCCAAGATTGGGGATAAGGGCCTCTTTACCAAAGAATTAGAGGTCTCAATGCTCCGGGGAGATACAGACTTAGCCGTTCATTCCCTCAAGGATTTACCCACCCACTTACCCGATGGCTTGATGCTGGGGGCAATCACAGAGCGAGAAGATCCTGCCGATGGCCTGGTGGTCAATGCCAAGTTCAAAGATCATCAACTCGATACCTTACCCGCTGGTTCTGTGATTGGTACGTCCTCGTTACGGCGGCTGGCCCAACTCCGGCATTATTTCCCTGACTTAACCTTCAAAGATGTGCGGGGCAATCTCAATACCCGCTTACAAAAATTAGATGCGGGTGAATATGATGGCCTAATTTTGGCTGTGGCTGGGTTAAAACGCCTGGGTTTTGGGGCCCGAATTCAACAGGTCATTCCCCCAGAGATTTCCCTGCACGCAGTCGGACAAGGAGCTTTGGGGATTGAGTGCCGCGCTGCTGATCCAGAAATTTTAGGCATTGTCAAAACCCTAGAACATTACCCCACGGCGCAACGCTGCTTGGCAGAACGGGCCTTTCTCCGGGAGCTAGAAGGGGGATGCCAGGTACCCATTGGGGTGAATACGCAAATTAATGGGGATGAATTGACCTTGACGGGCCTGGTGGCTAGTTTAGATGGACAGAACCTGGTTAAAAACGAGATCACTGGGCCAATCACAGCAGCCGAGGGCCTGGGGGTTAAACTTGCAACTCAACTCAAAGGGCAGGGCGCAGCTAAGATTTTAGCTGAGATTTTCACAGAAGTTCGTCCGGGCACTTGACATTTAGTTTAGGATGTTATCTACAACCTTGAGTGTGACTTGCTTGCACAAGAATTGAGGCTGCTATAAGTTATATAGATATTTACCTTTATTACACTTATCAACTTTTTGTAGCATGACTCATTATTTAGTGAAATTACTAACAATTAAAACAACCTCTCAGGTTTAATCGGCTCCGGCTCTCTATGGCATCAACAACGGATTATCCTGAGCATCCTGATAATGAGTCTTTGGCTCCAGCAGATATAAGCGACTTGTCTGTTCCGAATTGGCTGGTTGAAGTAAACAGTTATCAACTCGTCCGAGATACATTTTCTCAGTTGCCCTTAATGGTGGCCATTTACAGCTTGGAAGGGGTATTAATTTCCGTAAATGAAGAATTCACGCAAATACTGGGGTGGACAACAGCTGATCTCGTCACCCAGGATGTTTTAGCGGCCTGCTACCCCGATCCAAGCACCTGTCAACAGGTTCGCGCTTGGATGTTGGGGGGACAATACGGTTGGCAATCTATCCCCACCCATACCCGCTCAGCCCAAGTGATTGAAACCCTCTGGAGTTACATTCGCCTACCCGATGGCAGCGGCATTGCTTGTGGGCAAAATATCAACATTCTCCACCAGGCCCAGATGGCACTCCTGGAAACGACAGAACGCTATGCCCTGTTGATTATGGGAATAAACGATGGAGTTTGGGATTGGGACTTACGCACTAATGAAGTATATTACTCCCCTCGCTGGAAAGTTCTCCTCGGTTATCAAGAAGATGAATTGGGGCAGACCCTAGAGGAATGGGTTAATCGTATCCATCCCCAAGATGTGGAGCGGGTCAAGCTCAATCTCACGTTGCACGTTCAGGGGCAAACCCCCCATTTCCAGCAGGAATATCGGATTCGTCACAAAAACGGTCAATACCGCTGGGCTTTAAGTCGGGGACAAGTCTTGCGTGATCAGTATGGCCAGGCCTATCGGATGGCCGGATCCCTCACCGATCAAACCGAACACCGCATGGCCGAAACCCAACTCCTCCACGATGCTCTGCATGATCTCTTAACGGGTTTACCCAATCGGGCTTTACTCCTGGATCGGTTAGGCCAGGCCCTCCGCCATGCCCGCAGACGGGACACCTATCACTTTGCCCTCTTATTTATTGATATTGATCGATTTAAGGTTATTAACGATAGTTTAGGCCATTCCTCTGGCGATCAATTACTGATTGAATTTACGCATCGTTTGCAACAATATCTCCGGCCTGATGATACGATTGCCCGCGTGGGTGGAGATGAGTTTGTCATTTTACTCGATGATTTAGGTGAACTGGATGATGCCTTGATTGTGGCCCAACGTTTAGTGAGTGCATTTCAGGCCCCATTCATTGTGCGGGGTCAGTCCTTTTTTGCCACAGCTAGTGTTGGGGTACATCTAAAGTCCGACCTTAACCAGCCTGCTGATGAATATATTCGCAATGCTGATATTGCCATGTATCGGGCCAAGGTCGCTGGGGGAAATCGCTACGTCATTTTTCAACCGGAAATGCACGCCACTCTTCGGGAACGAATGCAACTGGAAAATAGTTTGTACCAGGCCCTAGAGAAACAAGAACTTTGTGTTTACTACCAACCCATTTACTCCCTCAATAACAATCAACTCAAGGGGTTTGAAGCCTTAATCCGCTGGCAACATCCAGTTGAGGGCTTAATTCGCCCTGATAAATTTATTCCCATTGCGGAAGAAACAGGATTGATTATCCCGATTGGGGCCTATGTTCTTTGGCACGCCTGTCAACAGATGCAACAGTGGTATGAACAGTTTCCAGATCTAAACCTAGTCTTAAGTGTGAATGTTTCCGCCCGCCAACTGAGCCAACCCCACTTAGTGGATACGGTCTTTGAAACCCTAACCCGCACTGGCCTGGCCCCAGAAAAATTACAACTAGAAATTACAGAAACAACCGTTGTTGAAAATCCCGATGCGGCGATGCAAACCCTCTTAAAGTTGAAACAACAACAGATTCGTCTGGCCATGGATGACTTTGGGACGGGATATTCATCACTAGGATATTTAAGCCGCCTCCCCATAGATGTGCTTAAAATAGATCGATGTTTTGTCAAAGACATTGAACATAATGAAAATAGCTTAGAAATTATTCGAGCAATTCTCGGCATCGCCCAAGGCTTAAAGTTAACGGTGGTAGCAGAGGGGATTGAAACTGAATTCCAAGCTCAACAACTCCGGGAATTAGGCTGTCCAGTCGGCCAGGGCTATTATTTTTCTGTCCCCTTGGATGTGGCGGCTACAACCCAACTCATTCGCGGCTATAGCGGGGTAGAGACTGTTGCAGGGAATTAGACCGAAATTCAAGGCCGGTCAAACCAAAGGACTTTAATAACACCGCCACCCACTAATATCACTAAACCAACAATAAAGGCCCATAATCTAGAGTCAATTGCTTTTTGCCTGTCTCGTAGTTCGTTAATGTGATCACGCAGGTCAGAACGTAAAGTATCCACCTTGTCATTAAGGGCTTTAATTTCGGCTTTAACTTCAGTCCGTAACTCATTAATTTCAGCCTTAAATTCGGCCCGTAAGGTCTTGAATTGTTCTTCAGTCCGGGCCTGGTTAACCTTTACTTCCACTGTTAGGGCTTGAATAGCATCTAAGATTTGCTTGGCTTTACTGTCTGTCATCACATCACTCATGGCCCTCTCTGCATTAATTTCCCTGAAGTAAGACAAACTGGCAAATATCCTTCAGGATCGTTTCCAATAACGATAGACTAATTTTTCCATCTCAACCCAAACAAAAACAAGGGCACTGCACCCAAAGCAAATCAGTAATTCCTGACCAGAGATGATGAATGTACCAAAAAACTCTCGCAAAAATGGGACATAAATTAAGCACAGTTGCAGCACTGTTGTCAGGAATAGGGATAGTAAAAGATAGGGATTAGAAAAGAAGGGCAGTTCAAGGGTTAACTTTGAGGTTGAGCGCACCGCCAAGGCATGGCCCATCTGAGCAATGCAAAGGGTCGTAAATACCATCGTGGCCCAGCGTTTTGGACTTAGGATATCTGAGGTGACAGTATTGGTAAACCCATAGGCCCAGGCCATCATGGCAATGGTGACAATCGCTAAAACCAGGCCAACCCGAACCATATAGAAACCCATCCCCCGCGCAAAGATACTCTCCTTGGGATTAATGGGGGGGACTTGCATCACACCAGGAGAGCCAGGTTCTACAGCTAAGGCTAAGGCTGGCAAACCATCCGTGACCAAGTTCATCCATAAAATTTGTAGGGGCGACAGGGGAACTCCACCCAGGCCAATGATCGGGGCAGCGGCAATGGTTAAGACTTCGCCAATATTGGAACCCAAAATATATTTAATGAAGCGGCGAATATTACTATAAATGACCCGCCCTTCCTCGGTGGCTGCAACAATTGTGGCAAAGTTGTCATCTAGTAAGACCATATCACTGGCTTCTTTGGTGACATCAGTGCCCGTAATTCCCATCGCCACCCCAATGTCTGCCTGTTTCAGGGCCGGAGCATCATTCACCCCATCCCCCGTCATCGCCACCACTTGCCCCTGTCGTTGGAGGGCTTGGACGATTTGCAGCTTGTGCTCTGGGGAAACGCGAGCATAGACGTTCACCTCCATCACCCGTTGATCCAGTTCCGCCGGAGACAGTTTGGCCAGATCTCGCCCGGTCAAAACGCAATCCCCGGTCTGGCAAATGCCTAAACTGGTGGCAATGGCCTGGGCGGTGAGTTGATGATCCCCGGTAATCATGATCGGGCGAATCCCAGCGGTTAAACATTTTTCTACAGCCGCCTTTACTTCTGGACGGGGCGGATCTAAAATACCCACCAGGCCCAGCCAAACTAAATTCTGTTCACTCTGGACTTCAGAAGCAGGGGGCGGCAACTCTGACCAGGCCCGATAGGCGAGACCTAAGACCCGTAGCCCTTGCTTGGCCAGTTGGTCGTTTTGAGCCAAAATCATGGCCCGTTGGCCGGGGTTAAGGAGCTGGGCGGCCGAACCTAATTGAATTTGGGTACAACATTCTAATGTCAGTTCTGGAGACCCTTTGGTAAACATGAGGTAGGGAGCACCGTCCAGGCCATAGTGACTCGCCGTAGCTAGAGTCCCGATCACGCTCATTCGTTTTCGATCTGCACAGAAAGGAAACTCTACCAGGCGTTCAAACTCTTGTTGAAGTTGCGCTAGGTCAAAACCACCTTTAATCGCTAAGGGTAACAACGCCCCTTCTGTCGGATCTCCGAGAATGACCCATTCCCCTGCTTCCTTTTGCAAGACGGCATCATTACAAACAGCCCCCGCTAAGAGGAGCAATCGCTGTTCAGCCAGGCCAAGGCCAGCCACATGGGGGTCACTGGGAGGGCGGGATTGTAATTCACCATCAGGGTCATAGCCCGTTCCAGTCACATCGGCCTGATTATGGAGAGTCCGAATTTCCTGCACCACCATTTTATTTTGAGTCAATGTCCCCGTTTTATCAGAGCAGATGGTGGTAATACTTCCCAAGGTTTCTACGGCCGGAAGGCGACGAATGAGGGCATTGCGCTTGACCATCCGTTGGGTTCCTAGGGCCAAGGTTACGGTAATCACCGCCGGTAAGCCTTCGGGAACGACCGCCACGGCCATACTCAGGGACACTTCCACGAACTGTCGAAATAAATCTGGTCGAAAAATTAATCCCACAGCAATAACTAGGGCGACTAGGATGAGGGAGCCAAAGACTAATTTATTCCCCAGTTCCGTCATCCGTTTTTGCAGGGGGGTTGGTTCTGTTTCCACCGCTTGCAGGGCTGTAGCAATTTTCCCTAGCTCAGTACTCATGCCCGTATGAGTGACAATGACTGTCCCCCGCCCCTGGGTTACTTCGGTCCCGGCATAAACAAAATTGAACCGATCCCCTAAAACCGTATCTTCCGGCAGTTCCAGGCCAGCATCTTTGATCACCCCATGGGCTTCTCCCGTCAGAGTCGCTTCCCGGACTTGCAAATTAACGGCTTCCCACAGCCGGCCATCGGCAGCAATTTTTACTCCTGTTTCTAAAATCAGGACATCCCCAGGCACTAATTCTACAGAGTCAATTTCACTGACCCGTCCTGCCCGAATCACCCGGACTTTCGAGGTGGCCATACTTTTCAGGGCTGCTAAGGCCGCTTCTGCCCGCGTTTCCTGCACATAGCCTAACAGGCCATTGAGAACCACAACGACCAAAATTGCCGCAGCATCTTTCGGAAAAATGAATGTGTGACTAGTCCAGGCCTCATAGACATCCAGGCCACCAGAGATGAACGCCACAACAATCAGCATGATCAGCATGACATTGCGAAATTGATCCAGGAAAATCTGAAACTTACTGCGACCCTGAGTTTCTTTGAGTTCATTGGGCCCGTAATAGTCGTGGCGTTGTTCAACCTGCTCAGTTGTCAGTCCTCGGTTGGGATCTGTTTGCAGATGGACAGCGGTATCTTGGCGACTGAGGGTATGCCAGGCCGGAGAGTTGGGGGAGACAACCATAAAGTTATTCACGCTAACCTAAATACCCACTAAAGCCGCGATAGAAACCCTGGCCGCCACCTGTTGGGCAATTTGACGTAGGGCCTGAGCCGAGGCGGAATCAGGATAGTTCAAGACAATCGGTAAACCCGCATCGCCCCCCTCCCGGACATTGAGTTCCAAGGGTACACAACCCAACAAGGGCACATTTAACTCCTTGGCCATCCGCTCCCCGCCTTGAGAGCCAAAAATGTCATAACGGCGATCCGGTAAATCCGGCGGAATAAAGTAGCTCATATTTTCCACCAGGCCGAGGACATGCACCCCTAAATTCTGAAACATTTTCAGGCCCCGCCGGGCATCTTGAAGGGCCACAGTTTGGGGAGTGGTGACAATGACAACACCGGCCATGGGGACAGCCTGAGCTAGGGTTAATTGCGCGTCTCCGGTTCCAGGCGGTAAATCCACAATTAAATAATCCAATTCGCCCCAGTCGGCCTGGTAGAGAAATTGGCGAATAATCCCGTTCAACATCGGCCCACGCCAGACCACCGGCTGATCCGGATCAATGAGAAAGCCCATGGAGACCATTTTCACCCCGTAATGACTGGGTGGCTCTAGGACATCCCCTTGGGGGGTTTTCCGAACTTCAATAATGGCGTTCTCTAGACCCAACATGGTCGGCACATTCGGCCCATAAATATCGGCATCAATCATTCCCACGGCCGAACCCGCCTCTGCCAGGGCCACAGCAATGTTGACGGCTACCGTACTTTTACCCACCCCGCCCTTGCCGCTGGAAACCGCAATGATATTTTTAACCCCTGGAATCCCGGTTCGGTCGGGCAAACTTTTTTGTTGAGGTGTTTCTGCTGTCACATCCACCTGCACATCTGCAACCCCTGGCAAGGCAAAGACAGCTTTTTTACAATCATCAACAATAAATTCCCGTAACGGACAGGAGGGAGTTGTCAAGACCAAGGTAAAGCGCACCGTCCCGGACTGGATATCCACATTGCGGATCATGTTCAGTTCCACCAAACTCCGCCGTAACTCGGGATCTTCTACTGGTCGCAAGACATCCAAAACTGAGGCAGGACTGAGGGTAGGGGGCATAAAGACTAACTCTTGAGGGGACTTAAGGAAAAATCTTTCTATCTCTAATTATAAATTGCCCTGAGGGATCAATTGGTGCGGGGGAGGGAGACGGTGAAGCTGGTGCCTTGGTTAATCCCACTCTTAACTTGGATTTTGCCCTGATGATTGTGGACAATGGCCTGGGCAATGGCTAATCCTAACCCGGTGCCGTCTGACTGTGTTGGCTTCAGGCGAAAGAAGCGATCAAAAATCCGCGGCAGAGATTCACTGGGAATCCCCGGCCCCTGATCTTGAATCGTGACCTGATAGGATTGAGCCTCCTGGGAGAGTTGAATCCGAATCCAGCCAGACCCAGGACTGTGGACAATGGCATTACTGATTAAGTTTGTAAATAGACGTAATAGTTGATCCTCATCGCCTTGGAGAGTGAAGGGTTCATCATTGGGATTTGGGTTCAGGGCTTCCATATCGGCAATCTCGAGATCCAGGGTGATTTGCAGCGACTGGGCAATGATTTCCTGCTCCCCAATTACATTCATCAAGATGCCATCTAAGGCGCAGGGTTGTAATCGCAGCGGAACAATCCCACTATCTTGGCGGGCGAGAAACAGTAAATCATCCACTAAGCGGCCCAATCGTCTGGTGATCCGTTCAATAGCTTGTAATTGCTGGGCCTGGCGGTCGGGGTGGGGATCGGCTAAGGCCACTTGGACATTGGTTTGAATCAGGGCAATGGGGTTGCGCAGTTCATGGGAGGCATCGGCGGTGAATTGTTTCAGGTAGGCGTAGGATTCCCAAATTGGTTCCATGGCCAGCCGAGACAGAAACCAACCACTGGCCGCCACCAGGCCCACCATGGCCCCCAGGCCCAGGCCCAGATCCCGTAATAACTCTTGGCTGGGGCGTGTTACCTCAAACCAAGGATGACTGACTCGCAAATAACCAATCACCTGATTTTTTTGGCGCAGGGTAACGGTGATTTGCCTTAACCAGTGGCGTGATTCCGGTGGGGCGAGGGGATTGGTGATGATTGTGACGGGATTTCGGCTGGGACGCAGGGGAATTTCCAACACATCTCCCAAGGTTGACCAGGCCAGTTCTCCGGCTGCATTAAACCCTTCCAAGTCAATGTGGTCTTCTTCAAGGGCTGCTGTGGCCAAGGGGTTATGGTCAAAACTAACCGGCCAGTTGATCGGATCTGGGGCATCGGGGCTAATAATCAGGGAGCGACTGACGACTTCCACCACATGATTGAGGGTATCGTCCACCCGCTCGATGAGTGTACCCCGCACATACCAGAAAAACCCTGTGGCGAAAATCAATAACAACAGGCCTGTGACCAAGGTGTACCAAATGGCCAGGCGGCGTTGGGTGGCCTGGAATAGGGGCAGTTGAGTGAGGACATTACCCATAGTCTAAATTTGGGAGCTATTAGGAGAGGGGGCTGAATTTAGCTTAACCAGCTTAGTTAAGGGTGAAATTGGGCGGGTTCATGATGCCCGTAAATATCGCCAATTCGAGGCAATGGCCAGAATCGCCCCCAAAAATAGGATCGCTGGTAAGGGTAATCAACTGCCGCAACCCAATCACCAGTTCTGTTAGGATTAAAAGCCCAATAAAACTACTAATTGCAATCCCCATTATTCCCCCATCGGCTTAGACTTAACTCTCCGGTGTTTGGCCCGGGATCAAGTGTTGGCGCATGACTACAGTTTGGCTTTCCCGGCCAGTTTTTTCATCCACGGCAATGGCCATCAGGGCAATAACCTTGACGGTGGCCGGAATCCCCAAGCTTAGATGGGTTGTTGCTGTTTCCGTCTCGGCACCGGCCTGGAAGCTTGTTAGCCAGCGTGGACCAGCAATTAAGTCCCCGGTTTCGGCATTGGTAACCCACAGTTTTACCCCAATCCCCGGATAATATTCGGGCAAGTCCAAATTTAGGGAAAATAATGTCCCGGCCTGGAGAGAGTTGGGGGCAATGTGCAAAATGGGGGCCGCTAAGGGGCGCGGGAGGATTGGGGATGAGAATTTAGGGGCAGGGGCGACCAGAGGGGATATGGGCTCTGGACTTTCAGGTTCCGGATTCAGAACAGCCACATCACCCGCTAAGTTAACCAGGGTTTTCAAAAACCGATGTTGGCGTTTGAGAGTCGCAAAACTGCGGGGCTGAACAGGGGCAGGGGGTGTGGATGGCGACCGCTGGCAAAAATGGGGCAACTGCACGGCCTGGTGGTCGAGGTAAGGGTCTGCCGCTGCTGCCAGTTTGGGGGGCATGACTAACCCAGGCGAGGGGACGGTGGATAAGGCAATGGGAGCTAGAATCGGTAATTCTGGACGGGGTGAAGTGGGCTTTGGCGATGCAGGTGGTAAGGGTTTATCGGCCTCGACATTAAACAGATCAGGGGCCGATTGCGCCTTGCGACTGGTTACCACAGGGTCAGGGAATAGCGCATGTGCACCAGTGCTAGCCGAGGTACAGTCCCGTTCGGAAAGTCTAGTGCTGTTAAGGGACGCAGAGGGGGATAAGAGTTGGTTGAGGAGTTCCGTATCTGGGGGGAGCAAAACCGTAATCATAAAGGCTTGGGAGGCCCGCAGATGGGGTTGCTGTTCACCAGAACTGGGGATTAACCGCGCTTCGCCAACTAAAACACAATTGGCCTGGGGCAGATTTAAGGTACAACTAAACCGCTGGGGCACTGGATCTATCAAGTGGATTGTTTGCTCGCAGGTAAGCTCTTGGGTCAGGGGGTCTCGCAGACGAATGGTTAACTCTCCCGCTGCCCAGACCTGGCCTGTCAAGGTGACGACTTCATCCGCAAATACCGTATGGGCACTTTGATCCAAAACCAAGAGAGGTGTCGGCCCAGGGGATAGCGTAGATGCAGTGGCTGGTTCCGGTCGTGGGAATTCCCCAGGTGCAGGTGGGTTGAGGGTCTGGGGTAATTCGGGCTGAGTAGCATTGTCCCCCTCCAGGCCGGGTTCTGGCTCCCAGTCCCATTCAGTATTCATCAATTGGGGTAAAACCTCTAGCTTCAGTTGAACAGACTGACTTGGATCAATGGGAGTTTGCTGGAGACTACAGGTTAATTCCCACAGGCCCGGTTCAAGATAGGTAAAGGGAATGACCCCCAAAAGCCCAGAGGCACTACTGCGGTGGGTACGGTGCTGTTGACGATGTTTGGTTAGGCCGGCCTGGTCAAAGTAATGATTAATTTCAATATCAATAGAAGCATCGGGGTGGGGACATTTAGCCATCAACCGATAACAGCCTTCCAACACGGACCCATGGGCCGATTCGAGGGAAAGCCATTCACGATCGCCTTCTTTTTGCAGTAAAAATTCCCAGGTTGCCATGCCGATCCAGGTCACATTTGCAAAACGCCTATGGAAGGACATTGTTACCTAAGATTCCAATTATGCAAAGCCTAAAGTTAATAATTTTTGTCCTAGGTATAGACAGATGCAGTTCTAGTTCGCCCCAACCCGCCCAGCAGTCTCCCCCAACGTCAAAAAATCAGGAATTTCTGCCCTGCCAATTTCCCAAGTTTAGAAACCTTGTTAGTACCCTATGGCAACTGACCGCAACAGGCTTTTACTCAACGACTCCGATCCGTTCCCGACCCAACTCAGCCATAATCAATCACACCCCATGACCCATGCTCCATCTCGACCTGAATCAGTCCAACCCCCCAGATGAGTGACAAGGCCTCAGGTTAAATTTCACAATGGGACTAATCGCTGTTTTCCAGGCCTTGGTTATGACCCCGCCGCTAACATCTTCCTCTCCCACCCTCAGCCGCCGCCCAATCTCTTTGTTCAAGAAAATTAAACAGGTACTGTTCAGTGCCCAGGCCTGGATCGGCGTTGTTTGGCTGCTGGCCCTGCTGATTGCCTTGCCGATTCTTGTCATTTTGGGACAGATCCTGACAAATTCCAGCACCACCTGGCAACATCTGGCGGAAACTGTCCTCAAGGATTATGTCCTGAATTCCTGCTGGCTGATGTTAGGGGTGGGCCTGGGCGTGACGGTGATTGGGGTCGGTACAGCTTGGCTGGTGACGATGTGTGAGTTTTGGGGTTCCAGGGCCTGGAGTTGGTTATTGCTGCTCCCCTTTGCGGCCCCAGCCTACATCTTGGCCTACACCTATACGGTTTTCCTCTCCTTTGAGGGGCCAGTACAGTCAGGATTACGAGCTTGGACCGGTTGGGAATGGGGCGACTATTGGTTTCCCGAAATTCGCTCTCTGCCAGGGGCAATCTTGATGTTGACCTTAGTCCTCTATCCCTATGTTTATCTACTGGCGCGGGTTGCATTTTTAGAGCAGGCCACCTGTACCCTAGAAGCCAGTCGTTCCTTGGGCTGTGGGCCGTGGCGGAGTTTTTGGACGGTGGCTTTGCCCTTGGCTCGACCGGCCATTGCCGCGGGGGTGGCGTTGGCGTTGATGGAAACCCTGAACGACTTTGGCACGGTGCAATATTTTGGCGTAGATACTTTTACCACTGGGATTTACCGGACTTGGCTGGGCCTGGGGGATCGGACGGGGGCGGCTCAATTGGCTTCAGTGTTGTTGCTGTTTATTTTCGGGCTGTTGTTGGCAGAACGGTGGTCGCGGGGCCAGGCCAGATTTACGAAACAGGGCCATTCCGACCAGCTCCGCCCTTACTCCTTAAAAACTTGGCGGGCCGGATTAGCAACTCTCTTTTGTTTCTTACCTGTGGGGTTGGGCTTTATGGCTCCGGCCACAGTCTTACTCCAGATGGCCATTCGAGAAGGAGCCGGGGCCTGGAATGAAGAATTTTGGACGCATGCGGGCCATAGCTTGATTTTGTCGGGTTTAGCCGCCCTCTTAGCCGTAATTTTAGGGGTGTTCCTCGCCTATGGATTGCGCTTGTTCCCGGCCTGGAGTTTACGCTTAGGGACACAGCTTGCGGTGATGGGCTATGCAATTCCGGGGGCAGTGATTGCCGTGGGGATACTGGTGCCTTTGGGCTGGGTTGATAACCAAATGGATCGCTTTGCGGTGGCGACCTTTAATATTTCTACAGGCCTGGTATTAAGCGGAACCATTTTTGCCTTGCTCTATGCCTATTTGGTGCGGTTTTTAGCCGTCTCCTTTAACTCTGTTGAAGCCAGCCTTCTCAAAATTCGTCCCAGTCTGGATGAAGCGGCCCGGAGCTTGGGCAAAACTGTAGTTGGAACCCTCATCTCAGTCCATTTACCCCTAATGACGACTGGGTTATTAACAGCGGCGATGATGGTGTTTGTGGATGTGATGAAGGAGTTACCCGCCACCCTCGTGATTCGTCCCTTTAACTTTGATACCTTGGCGATTCAGGTCTATCGGCTGGCCTCCGATGAACGGCTGAATGAAGCGGCGGGAGGAGCGTTGGCAATTGTTTTAGTTGGGTTAATTCCGGTACTGTGGCTAAGTTGGCAAATTCACCGGGCCGGGCAGCAGCACGTGACCAAATAATGAGAGTTTAAGGCAATGACGACCCAACAGTTTCAAGACCTCCAAAGCCAGTTGGTACGCTGTTGGCAAGGCAGTGAAACCTTTGTCCCAGATTCAACCCAAGGGAATATCCAAGAGCGAGATATTGTCGTGATTCCGTCCTTGAGTTTTCCCCAGCGGGAACTGGCGAAGATTACTGGCTATACCCACTACGAAGAGCGACAACTCTATACCCTGATTCAACTGCGCAACCCCCACACCCGGATGGTCTATGTCACCTCGCAACCGCTTCACCCCAGCATTATTGACTACTACCTTGACCTATTACCGGGGATTCCCTCCTCCCATGCCCGTGAACGGCTTTTACTTTTGTCCACCTATGATTACTCGGATAAGCCCCTAACGGCAAAAATTCTTGAACGCCCTCGCCTCATGGCCCGGATTAGTCAAGCTTTACGCTCAGATCAAGCCTATATGGTCTGTTTTAATGCCACCGGCCTGGAGCGAGAATTAGCGTTGAAACTGGGGATTCCCCTTTATGCCGTTAATCCAGATTTGCTCTACTGGGGGACAAAATCTGGGAGCCGTCAACTGTTTGCCGAAGCTGGAATTCCCCATCCTGATGGCAGTGGCCTGATCCAAACCGAGACGGGCCTGGCTGAGGAAATTGTTCACCTCTGGCAACGTAACCCTAATCTACAACGGGTCGTGGTCAAGTTAAATGAGGCGTTTTCGGGAGAAGGAAATGCTCTTTTAGATTTACGCCCCCTGACTGAAGTTCAATCTTGGCCGGAACCCTCCCAGGTCATCGCCATCACCCAGGCCCTCAGCCAAATGCAATTCCAGGCCCCCCAGGAAACATGGGAATCCTATCGAGAACGGTTTGCAGAGTTAGGGGGAATTGTGGAATGTTTCTTAGAAGGCAGAACGAAGCAATCTCCTAGTGTCCAAGGGCAAATTACACCAATTGGGCAGATTGAAATTATCTCCACCCACGACCAGATTCTCGATGCCCCCGATGGTCAAATTTTCCTGGGCTGTTCTTTTCCAGCGGCTGAACCCTATCGGTTGATGTTGCAAAAGTATGGCTTGAAAGTGGGGGAGCAGTTGGCCCGCCAAGGGGTGATTGGACATTATGGTGTGGACTTCATTGCCAGGCCTGGGGAAGACTCGGATACTTGGGATTTACAAGCCATTGAAGTCAACCTGAGAAGAGGCGGCACGACCCATCCGTTTATGACCCTCAAGTTTTTAACCAATGGCTGGTATGACCCAGGAACGGGTTTGTTTTATAGCTACCACCATCGCCCCAAGTACTACATCGCCTCCGATAATCTTCGTCATGCCAATTACCATGGCCTGCTACCTAACGATTTGCTTGATATTATTGCCCGCTATCACCTACATTTTGACTCTAGTACCGAAACGGGAAGTGTGTTTCACCTCATGGGGGCCTTATCCGAGTTTGGCAAGTTAGGCATCACCAGCATTGGCAATTCCCCAGAAGAAGCCAAGTCTATTTACGACCAGGCCATTGATGTTCTTGATCAAGCCAGCCAATGAGCCAATTCCCTGGTAGCTTAACGGCTCGCTTCACCCGCCGATAGTAAACTTTCGTTCTCAGCCAATCAACTGAATCCGGTCGGTGTGCAAGCGGATTGTTAGACAGTGTGTTTAAGCTAGGAAAGAGGAATACCCAACTGCCGCGCCTGTGATGCAGCATCCCTAGCACCCCAACGGCGTTTGATCTTGCCATCTTCTATTTCAAACCATTCCATAGCAACAAGCTCATAGGATTTTCCGGTAGGCTGATTCCCAAATGCCGGTGCTCTGAAAATACCTGTCTCAACATACCTTGCCGCTACGATATTGCCCTCCGCAATTAGTTCTTCGACCTGAAGCCGCATACCGTAGCCCTCGATAAGTTGACGCCAAATAGGTTCAATCTTCTCAATGAGACCTTGACCCATGACCCCCTGGATCTCAGCACCTTCAGCAAGTAAAGCTTTCAGCTCCTCTAAATCACCTTGGTTAAAAGCTGCAACGTACTGGAGAACCACCGCTTTAGCTTCTTCTTCTATCGACATCCTTCTTTCTTTACCAGCATAAGAAACAACATAAGATTAGAACAAATTACTCATCTTTTGCCTAAATTATCTTTTATTAAATGTCGTCTAACTAGAGACTAGACAGAAATATACCGCCTATCAGGAGGATTCAGGTGTTTAGCCTGAATGTTAAGTATCTGCCTAAGCACTCAGCAGGAAAGAAAATATAGAAAATTTCTGCCAGAGCAGCTAACGACTTGCTTGATATTATTGCTGGCTATCCTCTCCATTTTGGCTTCAGCACCGAAACGGGTCGTGTATTTCACCTGATGGGAGTGCGCTCAGAATTTGGCAAACTTGGGATCACTAGGGTTGGCAATTCCCTGGAAGAAGCAAAGCCTACTTATGTTCAGGCCATTCAGGTTCTCGATCAAGCCAGTGGCCTGAAATCCTAATCATTGGTAAGGTTAATTTGTTCTGTGCAGGTGGGAGGAGAGTATGGAGGTTAAGCTGGTATCAATCACGCAGCCGGTGGTAGAAGTTGCTGGGGAGAAATTATCAGCGGAAGGGTTAATGGCCTATTGCGCCAGGGTCTCCAGTCCCAATCAAGAAAACCCCAACTATGCTAAGCTGCTGGCCTATTGTATTCGCCACGGTCATTGGTCAGTGTTTGAGATGGTAGATATGACCGTAGAGATTCTCACCACCCGGATGATTGCCCAGCAGATTTTGCGCCATCGGAGTTTTTCATTTCAAGAATTTAGTCTCCGCTATGCCCAGGCCCAGGGGTTTGAAACCTATCCCGCCCGCCGTCAAGATGTCAAAAATCGCCAAAACTCCATTGATGATCTGGCAGAATCCGACCAGGCCTGGTTCAAGGCCAGCCAGCAACAGGTTTGGGAAATGAATTTTGGGTTATATCAAGCCGCTCTGGAGCGGGGCATTGCCAAGGAATGCGCCCGGGCCCTGTTGCCCTTAAATACCGTGACCCGGATTTATATGAAAGGCTCCGTTCGCTCTTGGATTCACTACTTTCAGGTGCGCTGTGCCCCAGACTGTCAACAGGAACACCGGGAAATTGCCTGTGGGATTCGGGAAATTTTTCAGGCCCAATTTCCAACCGTAGCAACTGCACTGACTGAGGTTTAATCTGTTTCTGCCAATTTCTATAGCCATATAATCTTACGAAGAAATGACTGAGGTGGCCTTGATTTGTCGGGTATTCATTGCGACTAGTTTGGATGGATTTATTGCCCGTTCCAATGGGGCGTTAGATTGGCTCCCCCAAACTCCAGAAGATTCACCAGATTTCACAGACTATGGCTATCAGGCCTTTATGGACAGTGTGGATGGAGTCGTGTTAGGGCGTAATACCTACGAATTGGTCAAATCCTTTCAGCCTTGGCCCTATGGTAACCGCCCCGTTGTGGTCTTAAGTCATCATTCCTGCAATGTTCCCGCAGCCCTCAGAACTACCGTAACAGTAATGGCAGCAGTACCAGAGCAAGTGGTGGATTATTTATCAAACCAAGGAATCAGAAGTGTTTATATTGACGGCGGACAAACGATTCAACAGTTCCTTAGGGCTGGCCTGATTCAGGATTTGATTATTTCCCGGATTCCGATCCTACTGGGAGAAGGGATTCCCCTGTTTGGGGCCCTGACAACCGATATCCCCCTAGTTCATCAATACACCCGCTCCTATGACAATGGCCTGGTTCAAAGTCACTATCAGGTTGGCTGAGTGTATCCATTTAGACCGCTACCAGGGCCTGGTTTTGGGAGAGTTGGCCATCCTCCATGTGAACAATCCGATCCGCAAGATCTAAAATCCGGTTGTCATGGGTGACTAGTAAAATCGTGCAGCCCTGTTCTTGGGCCAGTTTTTGCATCAGGTTGACCACATCCCGCCCAGAGTGGCTATCCAACGCCGCAGTGGGTTCATCGGCTAAGAGAATTTGGGGACGGCTGACTAAGGCGCGAGCAATGGCCACCCGCTGTTTTTGCCCCCCAGATAGGTCTTTGGGATAGTAGGCAAGGCGTTCTCCCAGGCCCACTTCGGTCAAAATATCACGGGCTCTGAGATTCCACTCGGCTTTGGGATATTGCCCATGAACTTCCAACCCCATGCGGACATTTTGCAACGCGGTTAAACTGCCGTGGAGATTATGGGCCTGGAAAATATAGCCATTACGTCGCCGGGCTGTGACTAATTCCAGGGGAGATGCACCACAGAGTTCTTGGCCTTGAACCTTTAAGCTCCCAACCTGAGCCGCCCGTAACCCACCAATCAACGAGAGTAATGTGGTTTTACCGGAGCCAGACGGGCCAGTCATAATCACAATTTCCCCCGCCTGAATCTCCAAGTTGATGTTGGCTAGGACTTGTTTGCGCAGTTCCCCCTGACCAAAGGCGTGACTCAGTCCCTGAATTGAAATCGCTGGTAATGATGCCATCAAACTATCCCCCAAATTTCAATTGCATTTGTTTGCCTTAAAAGCTATCAGCCGGGTCAGCCTGTTGCAGTTTGCGGGTGGCTATTATTCCCGAAATTCCACACATACCCAAGGTGACGAGAAACACCAAAATACTGCGGCCGAGGGTCATGGCAATGGGGAGGCTGGTGGCATTACGAGTCAAAACATACAGGCCCAGAGAAACCCCCAGGCCCGGTATAAACCCCAGGGCGGCCATAATAATGGCTTCTTCAAAGACAATCCCAAGTAAATAACGATCTCGATAGCCCATAGCTTTGAAGGTGGCATATTCTCCCAAATGAGCATTGACATCTGTGGAAAGGACTTGATAGACAATTACGACCCCGACGATAAAGCCCATCACGGTTCCCAGGCCAAAGACAAAGCCAATGGCGGTATTGCGCGTCCAATAGTCTTTTTCAAATTGAATAAATTCCGCTCTGGTCAAAACCCGCACATCTTCCGGCAATGTGGCTCGTAGGGTTGTGGCCACCTGTTCGGCATCGGCTCCGGGCTGGAGGCTAATTAATCCGGCACTGACAGCCGTGGCCTGGCGGCGGGGAAACAGTCTTAAAAAACTCTGATCACTCGTAATTAATGTGCCATCCGTGGCAAAGGACGCGCCAATGGTAAAGGTTTGGCTGAGACGAATTGTGTGGCGTTCAATTTCCGTGGTGACGATCTGGCCCTGCTGGAGTTGGGCGATCACGTCTTGATAGTCGCCACGGGAGGCCTGATCAAACAAGTAGTAATCGGGTAGTTTCAGATCATTGAGATGGTTGGCAACTTCTGGGAGAGCTAAGGCCGAGCGTTCCGGGCTAAAGCCAACAATCAAAATTGCTGTTTTTTGACGGGTTTGGGGGTTACGCCAATCACTGAAGTTCGTATAAAGAGCTTGGGCTGTGGCCACGCCAGGAACATTCATGGCCTGGTAGAGTCGCCGCCGGGGAATGGTGGATAAGTTAACCAAGTTGCGGGCCTGGGGGCTAATCAGGACAAGATCTGCGTTGATGTTTTGGTGAAAGCGGGTATTACTTTCGTAGAGAGCATTCTGAAACCCCAATTGCATAAACATCAAAACATCGGCAAAGGCAATCCCCGCCAAGGCCACCAAAAAACGACCTTTTTCATGACTCAGTTGCAACCAGCCCAAGGGAGTCCGATTTTTGAGACTGTCTAACCCGGCCTTCATGGCATGATCACCACCTTGACTTGAAGATTGGTATAGCGGGCGGCTTTTTGACTCGAGGCGGGGTCGAGTTTAATCCGGACTTCGACAATGCGGGCATCGGTGTTGGCGGCGGGGTCGGTGTTGATCACGTTTTGACGGAGGACTTGATACCCGACTTGCTCGACTGTTCCCGCCAATGTCCCCGTCAGAGCTTCACTGCTGATGGTGGCCCCCAGGCCGGGGTGAAGATGCTTGACATCACTTTCATAGACTTCTGCCACGGCATACATCTGTTGGGTTTGTCCCAGGGAAATAATCCCCTCATTGCCGGGTCGTTCCCCAGGCCAGGTGTGGATTTTGAGCACTTGTCCAGCTTGGGGAGCCCGAACTTGGGCCAGGGCAAAATTGGCCGTAGCTTCCTTGAGATTGGCCTGGGCGGCTTGGACTTCGGCCTGGGCAACTTGGATATCCACGGGGCGGACTTCGGCAATCTGGTCAAGGGTGGCTTGGGCCTGTTGGATTTGGTTTTGGCGACTGGCCTGGGCCCGGCGGAGATTGGATTGGGCTTCTTGGAGGCGTTCTTGGGCCGTATCTCGGGTTAAGCGTTTGCTGTCCAGGAGCGAGGTGGAAATGGCCCCCTCCCTGGCTAAGGCCCGATGGCGTTGATATTCAATCTCGGCATTGTTGACTTCGGCCTGGAGGCGGCTGACGGTGGCCCTGAGGGCTTGGATATCCCCTTGGGCTTCGGCGGTAATTTGGGCAATGGTGGCCTGTTGGGCTTTAATTTCTCCCTGTTTAGCTCCGGCTCGGACTTTAGCTAAGTTGGCCTGGGCGACCTGCACCTGTTTTTGGGCCTGGAGTTGAGCCGCTTGCAACCGAGAGTAACTATCCAAGGTGGCAATTACATCCCCCGCCTTGACCCAATCGCCTTCTTGCACCAACAATTCCTCAACTCTTGTCCCCTCGGTTTGGGTTGGGGCGGCCACTTCAATGACTTGGGTTTGGGGTTCAATGCGCCCTAGGGCCGTAATCGTCTCAGTCACGGGGGCAATAGCCACCTCCTGGGGACGGGATGCGGATTGGGTTTGAGCCATTGTCCAGGCCAGGGAACCGCCAACAACCAGGGTGGCAGATGTAATCAAAATGGCAAGAGAGCGGGGGGAGACCTGGGGATATCTTGCGCGGCTGGCTTGGGACATGGGCTAAACCCCGAACTAAACGGTATAGTTTTCTCACTAAATAGACTATACGGTATAGTTTAGTTAGTCAAGTATTTCTGCGATTTCCGATTAGCCCTGCAGCCGAGGAGAGCGATAGGATATTTATAGTTAAAAAATATTTTTAGGAACCGGCTCCATGACTCCATCTCCGGCCAGTGATAAAGCCGAACAAATCTTGACTGGGGCAATGCAGGCATTTTTGGCTCAGGGTTATGCGGGCACCAGTATGGATCGAGTGGCCGCCGCGGCGGGGGTCTCAAAGGCGACGGTCTATAGTCACTTTCAAGATAAAGAACGGCTATTCCAGGCCTTGGTGCGGCGGATGGCCAAACGAAAATTTAGTGAAGTTTTTACGGATATGGATGATCCCAGGCTGGAGGGGGATCCACTGGTGGTTTTTCCGGCGATGGGGCGAACAATCATGGCCCGGATGTTAGTGGATTCCGAACATTTAGACTTTATGCGAATGGTAATTGGCGAGTCCGGGCGTTTTCCGCAACTGGCCAAGGCCTGTATCCAAAACCTGACGAAATATTCCCTCGAGTTTTTAACTCAATATATTGCCGCCCATCCAGAATTCGGTGTGCCTGACCCGGAAGCAACGGCCCGGATTGTCCTGGGTGCAATGGTCTTTTTTGTTCTCAGCCAGAAGGCGATGCACGGGGAAGAGATTATTCCCATGGATGAAGAGCGAATGATTAATGCTACAGCATTTCTGTTATTTCGAGACCAGCAGACAGCCACCACCAATACATAGAACGGCTGACCCTAAGGCTTACTCCGGCTGACAGGTTTTGTACCACTGCAAATGGTAGAAGAGGGGTAGGGCCAGGGTATCCCAGAAAGGCGGTTGAATGTTGGCCTCGGCGAGGGCTTTGGCCGTCCAAGAATTACAGGTGTTCCAGGCCGAATAATGTCCCGTAGCGGCATAGAAACTACTTTGGGCTTGGCGACTGGGATTAAGGCGGATGGGTCGGTCTTGGGCATCCCGTTCAAAACTGGCCAGCAAAAACTCGGTCAGGGCCTGGTAGTCCCGTTCGTTAATTCGGAGGGGAATCAGAAAGGTTGCCAAGGGGGCCTGGGGAAGTTGTGGAAAACCCTGGACATGGAGAGTTGCGGGACTCCGGCCATGAAATAAGGCTCGCCAGGCCTGGTCAGCGGGAATATCCTCAATCCGGGTCAAGTTCCGGTAGAGTTCCCGTTCGCCCCAACCAAACCCCAAATATTCAAGATCTGTCCGGGGATTTTCCCCCAGTTGCCCCAATTCCAAATAGTTACGCCAGTTGTTTGTGGGCGTGGTGACGGGCACTAGGATATTGGTATGAACATAGTCCCCATAAACATAAATGGTGATTGAGCTAGTGGGGTCTGCCGCTGGGGGGGATGGATTGAACTGTCCCAAGAGCATTGAACAGGGTGGCACCAGGCCCAATCCTAAGCTCAACAACCCCAAGCCAATTTTTTCTGGCCAATCTTCAAATCCCATTATTGTCAGACTCAGTTGCAGTGGCTCCAGTTTCCGGCGGTGGTGAGGGGTAGCGGCCATAGAGTTGCGTGAGGTATTTGAGGCGTTGTCCCAGACCCCCCTGTAAGTCCTGAAATTCCTCCGGTCTCAACCGCCAAGCCCAATTGCCCTCTGGTTTGCTGGGAAAATTCATCCGGGCGGGTGTCCCTAATCCTAATAAATCTTGGACGGGAATGATCGCTTGATTGGCAACGGAACTAAAGGCCAAACGAATCAAATCCCAGTGAATCCCCTCATGGGTCATGGCGCCCAAATAATCCCGAATCCGATTTTGCTCCCATTCTCCCAGTTCCGCAAACCAGCCCACAGTGGTGTTGTTATCGTGTGTTCCGGTATAGACCAAGAAATTACGCTCATAGTTAAACGGCAAAAAAGGGTTGTCAGCACCGCCCCCAAAGGCAAATTGGAGAATCTTCATACCCGGAAATGCAAACTGATCCCGCAATTCAATGACTTCTGGAGTGATTTCCCCTAAATCCTCCGCCAAAATGGGTAGCTCCCCTAACTCGGCCTGGACAACTTCAAACAACTTCGCCCCTGGGCCTTTAACCCACTCCCCCTTGATCGCCGTTTCTTCCCCCTGGGGAACTTGCCAATAGGCCTCAAAGCCTCGGAAGTGATCGACGCGGATTAAATCCATACAGTCAAAAAGCACGCGGAACCGCTCGATCCACCACCGATAGCCCTCTTGTTCCATGGCCTGCCAGTTGTAGATCGGGTTGCCCCAGAGTTGGCCCGTTTCGCTGAAATAATCCGGGGGAACACCAGCCATTTGGGCCACCAGGCCGGGTTTGGGGCTTAATTTTTCTGGGGATTCTGTATCTCCGGTCACGGTTGGTACTGCTTGGGGGGATTGGGGCACTAACTCAAACAGATGGGGAAAGGCCCAAACATCCGCACTATCATGGGCGACATAAATGGGAATATCCCCAATCATTTTGATCCCCTTCTGGTTGGCATAGGCCCGCAACCTTGACCATTGCTGAAAGAAGATAAACTGCTGAAATTGATAACTAAACACCTGTGGGGCCAGGCGGGCTTCAGCGGCGGTAATGGCTTCTGGGTTTCGCCAGGCCAGGCCAGGTTCCCATTCATACCAAGGCTGATTTTCTTGCTCATCTTTGAGGGCCATGTAGAGGGCATAGGTCGGGAGCCAAAACGCCATGGCCTGGCAAAATTGCCTAAACTTAGCGTGATCCTCAGGGGTAGCTTTTTCTTTAAAGACCTGGGCCGCTTTTTGCAAGAGGGCAAGTTTGGCAGGAATCACCCCATCGTAGTCCACCCAATCATGGGCCGGAAACTGGAGAGCAGACACCGCAGCGGCCTCTAACCATCCCCCTTGAACCAGTTTATCCAGGCTAATCAGCACCGGATTCCCCGCCATCGCCGAATAACACATATAGGGAGAGTTGCCGTAGCCGGTGGGGCCAAGGGGAAGCATTTGCCAGAGTTGTTGTCCAGTGTCGGCCATGAAATCAACAAAATCCAAAGCTGCTTGCCCTAAGTCGCCAATGCCCTGACCACCGGGTAAGGATGTCGGATGAAGGAGTAAACCAGCCGCACGGGGAAAAGGCATTTTTTAATCTCTCTGGGAAATAGGTGCAGTTAAGCAGTCGTTCGGGAGCCTCCCCCAAGGGTAATCTAGTTTTGCCCCCGGCCTGGAATGATTTGGGAAAACTTTAAGTTTGTTGATGGGTCATCCTTCGGCCGATTAATCAACTCAATGATCAATTCCCGACCCTCAATCCAGTTCACGTTTATCTCAAAATTAATGATAGTCTCCAAGATAGCTTTAGTTTCAAAAACTCTCTCAACAGAAACGTGCGCGCGCTGTACAGAACGGGCCTTGACCTCCCTTCAGATGAGAGCCACTTATCCAGGCAGTCCATTCCCAGTAACGCTCCATTTGACCCTGAACGATAAAATACTCTTGCGCACAATTGACTTCCTTAAGTAACCACACTAATCCTTGGGGCGCAAACAGTAACAGGAGATTAACCCCTATTAGACCATGCCTAATCTTTATCAATCCCAAAACCCATCCAATCAGGAAGAGTTTGTCACCCTACTCCATTCCCAGGCCTGGCGGTTAGAGCAGATTATGTCCCACGGCCAAGCCAGTCCGCCAGGTTTTTGGTACGACCAGGCCGAGGCGGAATGGGTCGCGCTTCTTCAGGGGACAGCCATCTTGGAAATTGCTAACCAGGGATTAGTCAATCTTGTTGCAGGTGATTATCTTTTGCTCCCGGCCCATTGTCGTCACCGTGTTGTTGAGACATCAGAAAATGCCATTTGGTTGGCCCTCCACTTTAGCCCCTCAAGCTAGGATTTTCATCAGGAATCCTACAGTGCGCCCCGATCTCGCTCTAGGTCATATTTAACTTTTTCCAAATGCCACTCTATTGATTTATTCCGATTATGTTCTTGTGAATAGCTTAAAAGCCGTTGGAGTGTTTTCTGATCACCCCGTAATAACGACAGAAGTTCCCTTTCCAAATGTTTTGCTTTGGATGACATAAACCAGTTTTGCGATTGCTGCTGACGTTCATTCTTTTGAAACCTTGATCGTTGCTGAAACTGTTTGCTTGACCTTCTGGGTTGTTTTTTAACGATGTGATAAAAGTAGATACCGACCAAAATACAGACAACAACGGCAATGGCCAACAATCCCAAGATAAACGTTAGGACGTGAGTTGCCGAAACGAGCATTAATACGGTTGGAGGTGGGAGCAAGTGGGCATAAAAACTGGCCAGGATTGGCCTTTATTGACGCTAAAACTGAGTCAAGATATAGAGCAAGGCAAACAAAACAATCCAGATAATATCGACAAAGTGCCAATAAATTTCCGCCATTTCAATCCCGACGTGCTTGCTGGCGGAATAATGGCCCGGTCGGCGAGAGCGCCACAACACCCCCAAAATCAACAGCAAGCCGACAAAAACATGGAGACCATGAAACCCTGTCATCACATAAAAGCAATTGGCAAAAATATTCGAGCTTAAACCATAGCCGAGGGTCATATATTCATAGACTTGCCCACCAAGAAAAATTGCCCCCATGGCTGCTGTGATCCAATACCAAAGCCGCATCCCTTGGAGATTACCCTTCTTGATTTCCACATCGCCCTTATGGATGACAAAGCTACTGGAAACCAGAATAATCGTGTTGATTGTCGGTAGGAGTAGCTCAACTTCTGTCCCTTCTGGCGGCCAGGTTTCTGTCAGACCCCGCAAAATTAAATAAGTCGCAAAAATTCCGCCAAACATCAAGGATTCCGACATCAGGAAGACAATCAGGCCAAAAACCCGATAATCTTCATGTTCGTGATGCTGGGCAACTTCAGTTTCGGTGGTGACTGTGGCTGAATCTAAGGTTGAACCGGTCATTATGATTACTCCCTATTCATCATCGAAGTCTGAATCATCATCTTCCGGCGAGCCGCCAAAGTCATAGGGGCCAGTGGTGAGGACAGGCAAAACAGGCCAGTTTTCAATAATCGGCGGCGAGGCCGTAGTCCATTCCAAACTTAAGCCACCCCAGGGATTATCCCCCGCTTTCGGTCCTTTCATCCAACTCCAAATGATGTTGATTAAAAACGGAACCACGGAAAACGCCAAGACAAACGCCCCAATCGTACAGATTTTATTAATGGATTCAAACTGGGGGTCATACATGGCCACGCGGCGCGGCATTCCCTGTAAACCCAATTGATGCATCGGTAAAAAGGTGAGGTTGGTGCCAATAAAGGTCAAGACAAAATGGACTTTGCCCCAAAACTCATTCAACATCCGCCCAGTTATTTTCGGAAACCAGTGATAAATTCCGGCATATAAACCAAATACTGAGCCGCCAAACAAGACGTAATGAAAGTGGGCAACCACATAGTAGGTGTCATGAACATGGATGTCCACCGGAGCCGTCCCCAAGGTGACACCGCTTAAGCCGCCCAAGAAGAACATCGAGAGTAGGCCTACAGCAAACAACATGGCACTGGTGTAACGAATTTTGCCGCCCCACAGTGTTGCCACCCAGCTAAAGATTTTGACTCCGGTTGGAACTGCCACAATCAGCGTGGAAATGGTGAAAAACATCCGCATCCAAGGGGGTGTGCCGCTGGTAAACATATGATGCACCCAGACGAAGAGGCCGACCGCACAAATGGCCATACTGGAATAGGCAATGGCTTTGTATCCAAAAATTGGCTTACGGGCGTGGATGGGAATGATTTCCGACATCACCCCAAAAATCGGCAAAATCATTAGATAAACGGCGGGGTGAGAGTAGAACCAGAACAAATGCTGATAAATGATCACATTGCCGCCCGCATCTGGCTTGAAGAAGGAGGTGCCAAAGTTAATGTCAAAGAGCAACAGAATGAGTCCCGCCGCCAAAACCGGGGTGGAAACAAGGGCCAACAATGACGTGGCCATAATCGCCCAGCAGAACAAGGGCAGTTGATCCCAGCGCATACTGGGGATTTTCATCTTCAGGATCGTGACGACAAAGTTGAGGGCCCCCATAATCGAGGAGGTTCCCACTAAGACGATGCTGAGGATCCACATACTCTGGGCTGTGTTGGCGGTGATCAAACTCAAGGGCGGATAGGATGTCCAACCGGATTGCGCGCCCCCAAAGAAGAAACTACCAATCAATAAGGCTCCGGCGGGGGGATTTAACCAAAAGGCCAAAGCATTGAGTTTGGGGAAGGCCATATCGCGGGCCCCGACCATCAACGGCACTAGATAATTGCCAAAGCCACCAATGGCTGCTGGGACAATCCACAAGAAAATCATGATTGTGCCGTGATTGGTCAAAAAGGCGTTGTAGAGGTTGGGATTGAGGAGATCGGAGTCGGCGGTTGCCAGTTCGGCCCGCATCGCCACAGCCATTAAGCCGCCCACCAAGTAAAAGAAAAAGGCGGTGACGAGGTATTGAATCCCAATAACTTTGTGGTCAACGTTAAAGGTGAAATAGTCGTACCATTTCCAGGCCTGGGGATGTTCTGGCTCAGGAGTGGTTAAGGGAGTACCGACAGGAAGTTGTGCTTGGGCCATGATGGGTTCAGTTAGGAATCAGGTCAGTTGAGAGAAAACCAGGACAGTCGGCCTAGGGATGAAGTTGGGCCAGGGTTTCGGGAGTAATGCCCATCTGGTGAATGTGACCGGCCACCATCCCATTCTTAGGAGTCATAGCAGCGGCTTGGGCGAGTAACACCGGGGACTCTGGCGGGGCATTGGCCACCGTATTTTGTTGAACCCAGGCCTGGTAGTCTTCCGGGGTATGGGCAATCACCCTTGTCCGCATGGAACCGTGATAGCCGCCACAGAGTTCCGCGCAAACAACTGGATATGCACCCGGTTTGGTGGCCTTAAAGCGTAGTTCAGTCGGAATCCCCGGAATTGCATCTTGTTTGAGGCGGAATTGCGGCACCCAGAAGGAATGGATCACATCTTTAGCAGAAATATTCAGTTGGACATCTTGACCCACGGGAATATGGAGTTCACCGGAAATAATACCGCTATCGGGGTAAGTAAAAATCCAGGCATATTGCATCCCAGCCACATCCACCATTACATCAGGGGGTTTGCCGACATTCTCGGGACTGGCACCAAAGCCAACTTCAGCAGAGGTATTGGCCTGGGCCAGCAGCATCGGGACATCAGAGGCCATATTCATGTCTGGGGCCTGGGCCACGACTGCGGCCGAGTGTTTATGGCCAACCATGGCATGACCCGCATGATCGCCCGGATTAAAGCCCCCCATCTGCTGGAAAATATCCACGCTATAGATGCCCAAGAAAATCACGATAATCGCTGGGATTGCCGTCCAGAAGGCTTCAAGGGGTAAGTTTTCCCGGATAGGAACACCATCCTCCTCATCTCCAGGCCGTTGGCGGTAGCGAATCATGAAATAGAGAATTGCACCCTGGACGACAAAGAAAAAGGCCACGGCAATCCCGACCATGATCCCAAACAGGTTATCCACCAAGGGGGCAACTGCTGAGGCTTGCTCGGGGAAAAACAGGTGGGATTGTTGACTGGCCCAGATGCTAATCAGGGTGATGATGATGCCAGCCGTCAAGGTGAGTATTGATCCAGGAATCTGTTCCATAAAGCTCTTATTTGAACTGGAATTTGCCGGAATGTCCAGAAAAATCCGCAACTTTCCCCCCTGATCCTAGGCAGGTTCTTCCGAAAAGAGGGTTAAAAAAACCTAAAGATTTATAACAAACGCACGGCTCGAGCCGCAGTCCAATGGCGATCTGAAGACTGATAAATCTCTACATTCTTGATCCCGGCCTGCTGGATCATGGTTTTAATTTCACTCAGGGTAAAGCTGGCTCGGAGGGAATCTTGAAAGAGTTTGAGTTGGTTCGGGCTAGAGTCGCCGCCGTGGTTCATCAGAATGTTTTCCAGGCCTGCCTCGGTCTGTGGGCGGATTAAGTCTCGAATCAGTAAGCCTCCTTGGGGCTGTAAAAGTCGTTGAATTTCCTGGAGAACGGGCAAGGGATCAGGGAGATGATGCACCAAACTATTGGAAATAATCAGGTCAAATTCATGATCCCCAAAGGGTAAGGACTTTGCATCCCCTAGAAATAAAGAGATTTGCCCCTGGAGGTTGGCCTGGTCAATATGTTCTTGCCCCAGAGCTAACATGGATGCAGCTAAATCTACACCTGTGATCTGCCATTGGGGCCGGGCCTGGGCCAAGAGGAGCGGAATCCGGGCTGTACCTGTGCCTAAGTCTAAAATTTTTCCTGATTGAGGCCCCAATTCCAAAGCCAACTGGGCAAAGTCGTTGTTAACTTCTGTAAAGTCCATCCCATCGTAATCTGCCGCCGCCTGGGCCGTATCCATCACCTCTGGCTCTAGAGTGCGGGGAATGGCCATGGGAACTCCAACATTATGAATAAAAATGAATAAAACAGGCCAAAATCCTGACTTTAGGTTTGCCCGCAGCAGGTATCAATCCCAAGGCGTTGCATTAACAAGTCGCTCACGGCATTGGCAATGGCAAATTCGCTATAAAAGCTGCGGGAGAAATCAAACATCTGCATTTCCGTAACAATGGCAATCACAATTGACCCCAGATCATGTTCCCCCTCCATTCGTTGTCGGAAATACACTTGAGCGGCCCGCGCGGCGATGGCCTGGTTGACAAGTTCTGGTAAATATTCCTGATCCAGCCAGGCCCCTAGGGCTGTTTGTAACCAGGCTACTTCTGCTTCTAAATCAGGGGAGGGGGGTAAGGTCACAGCCGGGATGGGTTGAGTCATAGCCGAGGCCTGGGTGAACGTCCTGTTGGTTTTATTTTAAGGGCGGATCGGGCCAAGAATACCTGGATCAACCGACTTAACTGCGTTGGAAGCGAAAGGCATCAATGGATTGGGCGGTGAGGTAAATGCCTAAAAAGATGTAGGTCGCAAACAAAACAAGGCTGTTGGTCTTAATCACACCTTGGGTGAGAGAGTTGAAATGCTCCACGGGGGAGAGGTAGGTTAAGACGCTGCCTAAATCACCACCAACACTTTTAGCAATAATGTCAAAAATCCAGAGGACGAGGATCAGCGCAAAGGTCATGACCGCCGCAATAATCGTGTTATCTGTCAGGGAAGAAATAAACATCCCCAAGGAGAGGATAACAGCGGCTAGGAGTACCAGGCCCCCGTGACCAACCAAAATTAAGGCAATGGACATCGGTGGATTGGCATCACTATAGGCCAAACTCTGATAGATCAACAGAGGCACAATTAAGGTCAAGTAAAAGGTGACAACGGCCAGCCACTTTCCGACCGCCACCGCCCAGTTGGTAATGGGTGAGGTCGCCAAGAGTTCCAAGGTGCCGCGCTTGCGTTCTTCGGTGTAAAGACTCATGGAGAGCATCGGCAAAATCACTTGGGAAATTGACCCTAAAACCCCTAAGAATCCTTGGAGAATAATTTGCGGCACATCTATAGGCTGAGGAGCCATCCCAAATTGCTGCTGGGCGAGATCGTTTTGGGCTGCCTGCTGGGTAACGGTTTGGACAATAACCACAAAGAAGATGCCTGCCAAGAGCCAAAAGATGCCCGCAATGATGTAGGCAAAGGGAGAGTAAAAATAGCTCTGTAATTCTCGCCGATAGATGGCCAGAATGTTAGCGAAAATTAGCCGTAATTGCTTCATGGGTTGGTGGGGGCTGGGGAATCGGAGTCAGGGGCGGCCGCTTCGGGGCTGGGAACTGGGGCTAGACTAGCTTCTGGGGTAATGTCTTCTTGGGTGGTCAGCTTGAGGAAAACATCTTCTAAGTTATCCCGATTGCGCCGCATTTCGTATAAGTCCAGGCCAGCTTCAATCAACCTGCGGGAAATCGTCGCCCCTAAATCTTCGGGGCCGGGCAGGGTCAGGTGGAGCCGGTAAAGATTGGTTAAATCCAAATCCTTGTTGAGAGGATCGCCCCAGGCCAAGGTGGTCGCGTCCTGACTGAGAATTGGACTTAAAACGGCTTCAATCTCGGTCTTCTCGCCGCGCACTTCTAGCTCATAGCGATAGCCGCCGGCCAACTGGGTCATTAGTTCATCCAAAGAACCCGTGGCCACCACATTGCCGCGATTGATAATTACCACCCGATTACAGGTCATACTGACTTCCGGCAAAATGTGGGTCGATAAAATCACCGTCCGTTCGCCGGCCAACTGCTGAATCAGTTTCCGAACTTCAATGATTTGGCGCGGATCCAGGCCAACGGTCGGCTCATCTAAAATAATTGCCGGGGGATCGTGAACAATGGCCTGGGCAATGCCGACTCGCTGCCGATAGCCTTTCGAGAGTTTGCGGATTAAGGTTTTGGCTTTGTCTTCCAGGCCACAACTCAGGAGGGCTTTTTTCACCTGTTGGGGCCGATCTCCCGGACTGACTCCCTTAATTTCGGCCACAAAGTTAAGGTACTGGGCCACGGACATTTCTGGATAAAGAGGCGGGGATTCTGGTAGATAGCCAATTCGTTGCCGCACCGCCATCGGATTCTGATGAACTTCAAACCCATCAATGGCGGCTGTCCCCCGACTAGCGGGTAGATACCCCGATAAAATCCGCATCGTGGTTGTTTTCCCCGCACCATTGGGGCCTAATAATCCCAAGATTTCTCCGGCTTCGGCCTGGAAACTCACATCCCCCAGGGCCTGGGTCGAACCATAAACCTTGTTCAAATGGTTAACTTCAATCATTGGGGTGGGCACAGATTACTCCCCGAATATCAGCACTCTAGAATTTTAAGCTGCTCGGCCCCGTTCTACACAGATGATCCATCCCGCTATGAATGGAATTGCTTGGTTTGGAACTCCGCCCAGGCCTGTTCAATGAAGGCTTTAATCTCCGTTTGGAAACGCTGAATCGTAAATTTTTGGGCGTGGGTACTGATTTCTTGAGAACTGGCAGCAATCCCGCTTTGTTCAAACTCTGCAATGGTGTGGCTGAGGCTAGGAACAGTTTGTTGCGGAAAGAATAGGCCAGTTTGTCCCGGAATAACGGTTTCACAGGCCCCCCCGCGACCATAGGCAATCACTGGCGCACCGGCCGCTTGCGCTTCCACCACCGTAATGCCAAAATCCTCTTCCGCGGCAAAGACAAAGGCTTTACAAGTTTCTAGATAGGTTTTGACCACAGCATCGGCTTGATAACCAAGGATCTGCACATTGGCACGGGCCTGGGATTTAAGGGTTTCGGTACCATCCCCAATCATGACCAAAGGTAAGCCCAACTGATTAAATGCCTCCAAAATTAGAGCCATCTTTTTATAGGGAACATGACGAGCCATAGCCAGATAAAAGTTTTGCCGGGATTGATTGGCCTGGAACGGGGCTGTATTCACTGGGGGATAAATGACCTGGGCATCGCGCTGATAGGTTTTCTGAATCCGGCGGGCGACAAACTTAGAATTGGCAATAAAGTGATCAACCCGGTTCACGGTCGCCACATCCCAAAGCCGTAAATAGTGCAAAACTAAGGCTGGCAAAACCCGCTTCCACCCTCGGCTTAAACCACTCGTTTCCAGGTATTGCTCTTGGAGATCCCAGGCATAGCGGATCGGAGTGTGAACGTAACAGATGTGCAACTGATCCGGCCGTGTTAAAACTCCTTTCGCGACTGCATGATGGCTGGAAAGGACTAAATCGTAGGGTCGCAAATCAAATTGCTCCACAGCCAAGGGCATTAAGGGCAAATAACTCCGAAACTTGCGTTTGGCCAAGGGGAGGTTTTGCAGAAATGAGGTGGTTACAGATTTACCTTGGAGAAAATCACAGGCGGGCCTGGGAATAAAATCCACCAAGCTATATAAATCTGCTTCTGGATAGAGATTTAAGAGTTGCTCGACAACCCGCTCAGAACCGGCATAGCTGGCAAACCACTCATGGACAATGGCAACGTTCATCCAGGCCTGTATTCTTAATTAATCTCGCCCACCAAAGAGCCAATTGATATTGATACCCACAGACTTGCCATCTTGAGCAATGAATCCCCCCACAGGCATACTCTGGCCAGCGGCATTACTCCCGTAAATATCAATACTGAAATTAGTTCTGGGAATGGTATAGCGAATCCCGCCACTAAATACCGAACGTTGCCCAGTCAAAATTGGGGTTGCTTCAGCAATCAGCTGCAGGCCTGGGAAAACCTCAAAATTGGCCCCAAATCCTAGCCCAACGGGGACTTGATGATCACCCATGAGCGCGACTTTGGGATTAAAGAATAGGGCCAAAGAATCAATCGGGCGATAATTCATCGGAAGTTGCAGGGTAGCAATAGAAATTTGCCCACTGACGGCACGGTTAAAGGAGCCTTGAAAACCAATGGAGAAGGGATCGCCCTGGCTTTGATCGAGGAAGCGTATTTTTGCCGCCAGGCCAAAGTTGGTTTGATTGCTATAGTTGACCCCAGGCAAAAGACTAACTCCATCCTCTGGTTTCTCAACAAACAATTCAAACTGGGTATCGTAGGTTAAGCCAACCGCCACACTGCCGCCATTGCCAACTCCGCCAAAGTTTCCATGCAAGCGCATCATTTCCGGTAAGAGCGTATCAGCGGTAACTAGGGTAATCCCATTCAGCAACAATTGCCGATCCCGTTCGGTCAGGGGAACCCGGGGCCGGTCACGAAAACTAGGCAGGAAATTCTGACCAAACTCAGGCGTGTAGGTTAAACCAGTGCCAAAGGAAACACTAGCCCCATCGGGGGGAAAGGCAATGGTTCGCAGGGTTGGCGTTGTCCCAAAGGCATTGGTGGCATAGAGATCCACCCCAACCGCTGGATTGACGAGAAAGCGAAAACCACCACTCCAGACCGGGGTGATAAATAACTGACCATTGGCGGCATTGATGGCATTTTGCCCAGGCCCAAAGGGAACCGTAACATCCCCAAACACGCTCACCTGCTGATTAAACTTCCAGCTAAAGCCTGTCCCAAGGTTAAAATTCGTCCCATAGAAGGGCTGCCCCCCGGTGAAGGTACTGGGCAAAAAGGTAATGCTGGGGGTCAAATGCCACTGAAAATGCCCATCATCATCAAATGTCCAAGTTAAGGGCGATTGAATCGAACCCACAATCATGCTGTCTTTAGTTGTTCCCAGGCCTGGGGCAAAGACAAAATTACTTGAGCTAAATTGCAGGTACTCAATCGAGCCGCCCACCGACCAAGCCAGGTTATCCCCCTTAAACACTTGGTATTTGAAGTTTGGCGCAATAGTCACGACTGTGATTTCGGGATTTTGTCCTTTGATGAAGCGGTAAATTGGATCGTCATAGAAATTAGCGGTTAGCCCCAATTGCCACCGATCCGTTACCCCCCCATCCACGGAGCCATAAAAGACCTCCAGTCCATTACCCGGATCCAAGTCGGGATTGGTGGTGTAGGTAAATAGCCCCCCAGTAAACTGAATTGTCCCCGCGGGCAGGTGGTTGGCGGTATCCAGGTTGAAAAGTCGGATTGGCGGGAGCATTAGGGGAGTAGGCGTAAATTCAGGAGTCAACTCAGCGGGTATGGGTTCAGGATTATCTGGCGTGTCGGCATTCTGAGTCACGGCGTTGGGGCGAATACTGGTGGCATCCTCCTCCAATAACGAAGAGGCATTACGATTACTGCCGGTCTGGTCGGTGGTTAAAAGCCCATTTTGACTGGTCACCGGAGTGGGCGGATTAGAGGGAGTTGGCTGGCTAGGTTGGGGAGAGTTGGGGGTTATGGTCTGGCTTCCGCCAGGAGTTTGTGCCTCAACAATTGGTGTATTGATCAACAGGCCATTTCGACTGATGACCGGCGTTGGCGGGTTAGTTCGGGAAGAACTAGGGCTTAAATTCTGGCTCCCAGTTTGTGTCTCAACAACCGGGGCTTTGATCAACAGACCATTTCGACTGATGACTGGCGTTGGCGGGTTAGGTTGGGGAGAACTGGGGCTTAAATTCTGGCTTCCAGCAGGAGTTTGTGTCTCAATAACCGGGGGATTGCCTTGGGGTTGCTCAGGTTTAGGCAGATCAGATGCAGTTTCTGGTGGTATGGGCAGAGCATAGGTAGACGTCCCCAGGCCCCACCACATTAGTCCCGTTGCCCATAATAATTTTTTCATTGGTCTTTATACCCCTCACACCGCATTTTGTTAAGCGCGCTTTGCCAAACTTTACCGCAAACTACCTGTACTTAACTCTATCCCCTGCTTAAAAATCAACGCCCCGCTTTAGGTCAATCCCGCGTTCGGCATAGTGTTTGTGGCAAATCATCTCTGAGTGGACACTAGCTAAGTCAAAATAGGCGGGGGGATGCTTACAGCGGCCGGTGATGATAATTTCTGTATCCCGTGGTTTACGGAGAAAGGCCTGGACAATGGGTTCAACGGGTAGAAGTTCTAAATCTACGGTGGGATTTAACTCATCTAAGATAATGGTTTTGTAGAACCCAGAGGCAATGGCCATCCGGGCAATTTCCCAACCTCGTTCTGCTTCCACATAGTCCAATTCCTGTTGCTGTCCCCGCCAAACAATCGCATCCCGGCCACAGCGTTGATGATCCACGAGATAGGGATAACTCTGCTGAAGGGCCGCAATGGCCGCATCTTCCGTATAGCCTTGGCCCCCCTTAAGCCACTGCATAATGAGTACCCGATGGGATTGATCTTGGCTAATGCCTTTACCGATGGCCTGGAGGGCTTTACCGAGGGCACTGGTGGATTTACCTTTGCCGTCACCCGTATAAATTTCAATCCCTTCAATCCCTTGTTCGATGGCGATGGGATGAAAGTGAGGCCGCATTTCTGAGTGGAGATCGGCAATTTCTAAAAGTTGGTGTGGAGTCCCCCGGCCCGTGGTGATAATTTCGAGATCATCGGATTTTTTCTTCAGTACCCGCACCACTTCATCCACGGGCAACAGGCCCAAGTCTAAAACTGGATTCAGTTCATCTAAAACAATGACGGAATAAAGTCCAGAGGCAATGGCTCCTTTGGCAATATCCCAGCCCCGTTGCGCTTCTTGGCGATCTAAGCGGGTAATTTGGTCGGCATTAAAAAACTCAGCCCGTCCGGTCCGCACCTGATCAATGAGATGGGGAAACCCCCGTTGCAAGGCTTCAATGGCGGCATCTTCGGCATAGTCACGGCCCGGCCCCTTGAGAAACCGCAACAGCAAAACCCGCGTGTGCCAGGCCGAAGCAATCCCCAGGCCAATGGAGCGCAACACCACCCCTAAGGCTGCTTGGGATTTTCCCTTGCCGGCCCCGTCATAGACATGGATTTGTCCGGTTTGGCGTTCCGGTCTAATTTGGGCGGTTTGAATACCAATACCACTGCGCGTCATGGAAACAATTACCAGGCCTGGGGGATAGCCACTATCTTAAGGGGGATTGATTTCTCTATTTTAGTTGAATTACCTGAGCCGGCCGAAAGGAGATTGGAATCGCAGATTAAGCCAAGCCAGGGATAAATGAAGAACTGACTAGACTAGAAATGTCCTCCCCGAATGTTGATATGAGTTATCTGGATACCGCCGCCGAATTTTACGCTACTGTTGCCCAAACCCCGGACATTGGCCTGTGTTGTGTTAATGAAGAAATTCAGGCTCTCCCAGATTTAGTCATTCCTGACATCATGCAGGCCATGAACTATGGCTGTGGGACGACGGTACAGGCCTCAGAATTAGCTAATCAACCAACTGTACTTTATGTGGGTGTGGGTGGGGGCCTGGAAGCACTCCAGTTTGCCTATTTTGCTCGCCGGCCTGGGGCGGTAATTGCCGTAGATCCCGTTGCAGAAATGCGGGAGGCGGCCCAACGAAACTTAGTCGAAGCAGCCCGACTTAATCCCTGGTTTGATCCCGCCTTTGTCCAAATCTGTGCTGGGGATGCCTTTCATTTGCCCTTAGCCGCTGAGTCGGTGGATGTCGTCGCCCAAAATTGTTTATTCAATATCTTTGAACCTACTGATTTAGCCCTTGCCCTCAAGGAAGCTGCCCGTGTCCTCAAGCCCCAAGGCCGATTGCTGATGAGTGACCCGATTACCACCATCCCCATTCCCGAACATTTACGCCAAGATGAACGACTGCGGGCCATGTGTTTATCGGGGGCCTTGACCTACGCGGAATATATTCAGCATCTAGCCCAGGCCGGGTTTGGTCAAATTGAAATTCGCGCCCGCCGCCCCTATCGTGTTTTGGATCAAGCAACCTACCACCTAGATCACGATATTGCCTTGGACAGCCTGGATTCAGTGGCTATAAAAACGCCAGTAACCTGTGGTGGCCCGAAGATCATTGATTTATCCGCAGACAGGGCCGTGATCTCCAATGGCCAGGCCCCGAAATGTTGTGGTTAGTTTCCTTCCAAAAACAATTGTGATTAGTTATTGATGATCAGCCCGATCCCTCTTGCCATTGATTAGGATAGAGGTCTGGTCTTGCAGGGATGAGCTGATGAAAAAGGTTTTGGCCTTAGTCCTGATCGCGCTACTTTGGCTCGGTTGTACTCCCCCAGGCCTGGCCGCCATATCCCCCACAGATGTGAGCGTCACCCTAGGCAATACATCCGATGAGTTAAAGTTTTTCCCGAATCAGTTTGAGTTTAAAACCGGACAGAAATACAAACTAACCTTAACGAACCCCAGTCATCTGAAGCACTATTTCACGGCCAAAGACTTTGCAGATAACAGTTGGACACAAAAAGTTGAAGCGGGGCAAGTGGAAGTCAAAGGCGCAATCCATGAACTAGAACTCCGGCCTGGGGCAACGGCGGAATGGTTTTTTGTGCCGATGAAACCCGGAACCTATCAACTCCATTGCTCTGTACCCGGCCATCAAGCAGCGGGCATGGTGGGGGAAATTATCTTAAAAGAGTCTTGAGGTCAAAAAATGCTAGAAATTCCTAAACAATATGTCCTGGATGAGCAGCAACAGATTCTTGCGGTTCAGATCCCTATCGCTGTTTATCACCAAATTGAAGCAGTCTTAGAAGACTTTGGTTTGGCAGAACTGATGAAAGAGGTGGAAAATGATGAACTACTGTCTGGAGCGGCGGCTGAATCTTATTATCAATCGCTGAAGTCCGAAAATGTGGCAGGTTGACTATACCAAGAAATTTCTCAAAGAACTTGCTGACCTGCCTAGCCATATCCAAGATCGAGTTGAATCTATTGTTTTTCAAGAACTCAGATCAGATAACCCATTTGCGCTTGGCTATATTGAAAAAATGAAAGGTTATCCTGATAAGTATAAAATTCGGATTGGTGATTACCGTATTGGGATCACGATCAATAGATCAGAACAACGAATTATTTGCCAGAGAATTGCTCATCGTCGAGAAATATACAGAATTTTCCCCTAAGTTGAAGTTTTAAAAAACAATACCTAGCTTTCTGGGTTTTAGGGTTATGATTTATCAGTTACGCCAGCTTGACTCACCTCGGTGATCATGTCCGCCCCCCGCCTCCATCCCGATACGATTGAACAGGTACGCGCCCGCGTCGATATTGTCGAGGTCGTGTCTGAGCATGTGGCCCTACGCAAGCGCGGGAAGGATTTTGTTGGCTGCTGCCCCTTCCACGATGAAAAATCTCCCAGTTTTAGTGTCAGTCCGGCCAAGGGCTTTTACTACTGCTTTGGCTGTGGGGCTGGGGGCAATGCGGTTAAGTTCTTGATGGAGGTGCAAAAACGCTCCTTTGGTGAGGTGGTTCTTGATCTAGCCCAACGCTATCAAGTCCCGGTTCGTACCGTTGATGAACACCAACGCCAGGCCCTGCAACAGGAGCTTTCCCTCAAAGAGCAGCTTTACGAAATTTTGGCTCTGACCTGCTCGTTTTATGAACACGCCCTCCGACAACCCACCGGCCAAGCGGCGTTAGAGTATGCGGTTAATAAACGGGGCCTGGATGAAGCAACACTACAGCAGTTTCAAATTGGCTATGCTCCGGCCGGGTGGCAAGTCCTCTATCGCTATCTTGTGGAGCAAAAGGGTTATCCCGCCTCCCTCGTGGAACAGGCCGGGCTGATTGTCCCCCGCAACCAAGGAGATGGCTACTATGACCGCTTCCGGGATCGGTTGGTGATTCCGATTCATGATCCCCAAGGGCGAGTGGTGGGTTTTGGCAGTCGGACGTTAACCAATGAAGAACCAAAATATCTCAACTCTCCCGAAACACCACTGTTTAGCAAAGGGAAATTGCTGTTTGGCCTGGACAAAGCCCGCCATGACATTGCCAAACAAGACCAGGCCATTGTGGTGGAAGGCTATTTTGATGTGATTGCCCTGCATCGGGCCGGAATTACGCAAGCTGTCGCTACCCTTGGAACTGCCCTCAGTAAAGAACAAGTCCGGCAACTGTTGCGCTATCTGGATTCTAAGCAAGTCATCCTTAACTTTGATGCCGACAAGGCCGGAGAAAAGGCCGCCCAACGGGCCATCGGGGAAGTGGCAGATTTAGCCTATAGCGGCGATGTCCAGTTGCGGATTTTAACGATTCCCCAGGGGAAAGACCCGGATGAGTTTCTAAGGCAACACTCGGCCCAAGATTATCTAAATCTGGTTAGTGCGGCCCCCTTGTGGTTAGATTGGCAGATTCAGGGACTCCTGGACACCCACGATTTATCCCAGGCCGATCAGTTTCAAGAGGTTACCCACAAAATTACGGCCCTCCTTGGGAAATTGCCCAGTGCCACTCTCCGTAGTCATTACATCCATCGCTGTGCCGAACTGTTGGGACAAGGGGATACGCGATTAACTCTCAGGCTAGAAGAATCCTTACGGCAACAGGTGCGGGGGCAACGCTGGCATGGACAAGGGCAAAAATGGCAACGACCGGCCGACACCACTCTCCGGGAAGCCGCAGAAGCTCAACTGTTACGGATTTATTTACACCTGCCCAACCAACGCGCAGCAATCCGCCAAGTGCTTCAAGATCGGGATTTAGAGTTCAGCTTTTCCCATCATCGGTTTTTGTGGCGACAAATCCTTAGCCTTGAAGAATCAGCCTTTGCCGGATTACCTGCTCCTGATGATCCCTATGGGGCCGAGTGGTTGCCCGTTCATCATGATTTGGATTTAATTACTGCGGTTCAAGATTTATGTACAGAGTTTCATACGGAACTGCATCAAATTTGGAACCTATTGCAACTCGATGAAAAGACCCGCTTAGATCTGCATCGGCCTACCTTATCCATTCAAGCCGCGGCAGCGTCCCTCGAACGAATTATGGTGGAAAAACGCTGTCGGCACTTACTCCAGGCCTGGGGAGAAACGATGACCTTAGTGCTTCAAGAATCCTTGGCTGGGGAAGCCCTACGCACCTATTTAGATCGCCTGATGTTAGATGAAACGGTTCCGATGCAAGATTTTCCGGGAGTGAATCATGAGCGATTGGCAACTCTGGAAAAATTACGCCAAGACTACTATCAACATCGCCACTATTTACAACAGTTGGATCAACAACGTTGCCCAGATTGGTGTGATTTAGTTGCCGCTAATGAAGCAATTAGCCAATGAGGGGATTGAAGCACTAAGAAGATAGCGGGGTATTGGGGCTGTGATGTTCCTGTAGCCAAGAATCCAGGCCAGAGCCAGGGGTATCGGATTCAATTTGGCCGTAATCCAGTTTGATAATGCGGTCTGCCACTTTGAAATAGCGATCATCATGACTAATGGCGAAGATGGTTTTTCCGCGTTGTTTCAGGGTTGGCAGCATTTGGGTATAGAAGAAATCTCGGAAGATCGGATCCTGATCGGCGGCCCATTCGTCAAACAGATAAATTGGGCGGTTTTCTAAGTAAGCCGTTAATAACCCAAGGCGTTTGCGTTCCCCCTGGGATAAATTAGTTGTAGAAAGTCGATCCCCTTGAATAGAAACTTTATGGGTCAGCCGGAGCAGTTTGATGTAATCCTCGGCCTGGGTCAAATTATTTTTAGTTTCAATTCCCAAAAGACGATCAAACAAAAAGAAGTCTGAAAACACAGTCGCAAAATGCTGCCGATACCATTCCTGTAAATCGGGGCTAATGACTTGGCCATCTAGACGAATTTCCCCATCTTCCGGCTCATACAGGCCAGTGATAATTTTAGCTAAGGTTGATTTACCGCTGCCATTGCCACCGACAATAAAGACCAATTCCCCGGCCTGGAATTTCAAATTTAAGGGGCCGAGGGTAAACGTGAACGGATTATCTTGACTGCCACTTTGATAGGTATGGCGAATGTTAATCAGTTCTAGGGTTTGCCAGGCCCCGAGGGGAGGTAAATCTGCTTCTAAGGTTGTCGCTAAAACGTGTTCATTGAGGGATAACTGCAAGGATTCAACTTTTGTTAAAGCGACACTGGCCCGACTCAGGATTGGAATGGCTTCAATGACGTGCTGCATCGGTAACATTAAATAAATAATCGTCAAGACATAGCCCGACATCACCGGCCCACTCACCCCTAGCAAATTTGGCAGGGTAAAGAGGAAAAAACCAATGGTAACAAACAGGAGCAACTGCCCCCAACTGGCCGCAATGGCAAAGACCGTTAAGCCAATTTGATTTTGCTTGCGAGCCTCTGCTACGGTCGGTTGAAATTCTTCAGTGATAAAGGCCTGGCGGCGTTCCCGATTGAGCTTGAGTTCCTTATTGCCCTCAGTTAAGGCTCGAAAATGTTGAAACAGCCGATCCTGTTGTGACCTTGCCGCCGTTAAAAATCGCCCCGCTTTCCCCGCCAAAAAAAGATAACTCCCTGTCCCAAAGCCAATTAAGATAATCAAGATAAAAAATAGGGGAACGGAGAGCCAGGCCATGTAAAGTAAGCAGCCCAGCACAATGGCAACGGCATTAAATAAATTTGGCAAGACGGAAAATGACCGGGCCACCGCTTCTACATCGTCCGTTAAGGTGGCTAAGAGTTGGGCATTGCCGAGGGCTTCCAGTTGCCGCAGGGGTGAGGCTAAAATTCGACTTCCTAAAACTAAGCGCATCTCAGAAACAGCCTGTTGGGCGGCCTGGACGAGTAAAACTTGGGAAGCAAAATGAGTTAGGAGGAGAAGGATGCCTAAAAGCGTGAATCCCCAAGGTAAGACGGACTGCAAATCTGTAAAATTGTTCAGAGCCGCATTAATCAGGGCAATTAATCCGGCCGTACTCGCCCCATTCAATAACCCTGCCAGGCCTGCCCCTGCCACTGTCCGCCATGCTGACCGAAGAAGTAAATAAAACAACTGCACTCGGCCTGTTTACCTCAAACTCAAATGAATCATCATTGCGTGTCCAGTTCTGGTCATATCCGGTTCAGATAAACAACCAATAAAATTAGTTATCCTTAACTTACTGATTGTTGTTAACTGATCTGTCATAGCTTTATTGGGCTTACTTCTAAGGAAAACCAGTACTTCACTAGGATAAAGCCTCTTCACATTACTGCTGAGAGGAACTACCTGAACACGATTAAGATACCGATTGGCAGAGTTATTACTTATGATGACAGCGGGGCGAACTTTACGAATCTCACCTACAACTGATGGGTCAAAGTTAGCCCACCAAACCTCACCCCTGATCATCAATATCGCCAACGGTAGCCTCAGACCATGCCAGAGCTTCGGCTTCTCTTTCTTGATCCGCGGCCATTTGACGATATCCCTCATCTAAATCAACATCCATAATTTGGGGACGAATTAAGTTCTCAATCAGTTGGCTAATTGTCTCACTTCCAACAAGGCAACTCAGCTTGTTATATATCTCTTCGTCCAGAGTGATTGTCAACTCTTTTTCCATCGCTTTACCTCAAATTTCCTGACTTTAGCTTAAGATACGGGGCTGATGCGGGTCATGACGACATTAGAAGCTCTTTGAGACTAAAGTTTGAAGGTTGCTAGTTTTAGGGTTCATCATCCACTTTGGGTAAAAAATCTGGGCGTTCTTTATCTTCCCAACCAGCTGGACGTTTTGAGTTATACCAGGCCACGGAACCTAAACTGACAGCAGCAATAAACCCTAACGCTAAGACAGCATAGAACGGCCCTAAGCCTTCAAAAACTGCTTCTAAACCTGCCAATGGGCCAATAAACATAGCAAGATACCCTTTACGGAATCAAAAAAATTACAAAGGACTTATGCCTCATCCTACGGCCGAATGTTGCCCCGTTGAACAGAACCGATGACTAAATCCGGCCCAGAATATTGAGCCCGTGAGTATCTGTACCACAGGTTTCGAGAAGACCATAGCGTTGAGCAAAACCGCCGACTAAATCCGTTGTGTGGGGTGTAGGAACCCAAGGGTGGGGATTTCCATAGGCATAGTAGGTTTCGACTCCGGCAATTCCCAATTCCACTGCTGCGGGGATCAGTTCGGTAGCTGGACGTTTATAGCGGGCTGGGTGGGCAAGAACGGTAATCGCGCCGGCCTGGTGGAGTTGCTGGATAACTATCTTGGCGGTGGCGGCGGTTCCAGTTGGCGCTGTGCCTTGGAGATAGGGTTCTAAGGCTGGGTGAGTTGCGTTAAAGCCAAACCCAAGAATATGCACTTCGACATCCAGTAAAGATGCTGTAATTTCTATGCCTGACCAAATTCGAGGTTTGCAGGGGACATCCCGTTGATTTAAGTCAGCCTGAGCCGCAAAATAGCCTTCAACTGAATGATGATCTGTGATCGCAAAGTCAATCAGACCAACATCTAATGCTTGATCGACTAAAGTTTCTGGACTGAGTTGACCATCGGAAGCCGTGGTGTGGAGGTGAAAGTTGTAGAGATGGGGACAATTCTGGGCATTAATCCGGCGAAACACAGCCACCAAGTCGGGATTTGGTTTGGAAATGTTTGGGGGTGAAGAGCGACCAACATGGGTAGCTAGGGGCATAGGCATTACGAATTATTACGGTCTATCTATCCTCAATATAAACTTTGGTAACAGGGGTTGTCTGTCAGCAAAAATACTTAATCCTGATGGCTCACACCATTTCTTTAAATCAATTGAATTTCTCGACTGAGTTAAGCGCAGTGGTGGAGAATCGTCAGGCCCCGGTTTGAGTTAGGTTTCTGAGGGAGTTGAAGGCGTTGGAGTCGGGACAAGAAAGGCGATTAAAGCCCCAGCCACAAAGCCAGCAATATTACGGAAAATGGGAATCCATTCGCTTGTTCTGACCAAAACCGGCCCCAGGCCAAAGGCTAAGAACAGCATTCCCCAAAGGGGTGAAAACAATAAAATCCACTTCCAGGCTACGACTTGATTTTCTTGACGGGGACGGGCAGCAAAGCCAAAAATTACGCCACCTAGAGCAGAAGTAATCAGGGTTAATATCCACTGTTCAGAAGGTAAACCAGGAACCGCCCGACAGCCCCCCTTAACTAAACAGTTTTCAATGGCCTCCAGCGATTGAATAATGGCCTGGTCTTCACCATTTTCCCGGACAAAATATTGATTGCCAAAGCGGGTTTGCAGTTCGACCCAAAAGGTGCGTTGTAAGACTCGGTAAGCATCATCACCAACATTAAAATTGAGAATATTTCCGCCCCGAGAGTCAGCCACTAATAAAATGCTGTGATCGTCCAGTTCCCAAAAGTCTTTCACCGCCAGGCCTGGAGTGCGATCATATTGCGTTAAGACCCGTAATTTCCAACCCGTATCCACCTCAAACTGCTCCAGTTGCGCCCCTAGTTTTTCCTGTTGCACGGGGGTTAAGGCCTGGGCGAGATCTACAATGGTTGTGGGTTGGGCCGGCAAAAGTTCTGGATTGTTAAAGGCCCAGGCCGGGGTAGTCATGCCCAAAAATAAGCCGCAACTCAGCACCAGGCCCCAAGCTGCAATCCCCACCTGTCGCCCCCGACCCCCTAGTCTCACAGTTGTTATCCGAGAGATTGTGGCGTGAATGAGTTGCAGCATAGAGATTTATTAATAGTTTTCTTTACATATCTTAAGTTTATGTTAACGATTAGGGGTCTTTCCGGCAATGATCCCCAAGTTTTAAGGGGCAGATTCTCAACCAAGCCTGAATCCCGGCCTGATCCCAACCACTTCTCAGGTAATTCTCAGAAATCAAACCTAGAATACAGCCCTAAAATACACATAGCCAGATTGAGACTTTAACAATGCTGCTAAACCTTGCCGATATTCTCCTTTTAATCCACCCAATTTTGGCCTGTACCTTTATCTTTCCGGTGATTGGCATCGTGGGCTATCTGGCCTGGCAAACTCGACAACGGCGGCTCTCTGCTCCGGGGGAAGCTAAGGGGAAAATTTCACCCCAAGTCGGCCGGGAGCATGTGGCCATTGGTAACCTGTTGGCGGCGGGAGTGGTCGGGATTACCCTAGTTGCTTTGGCCTATGGAGTCGTCTTTGGCTATCAAGGATTTTTGGATCAGGCCAAGGATGGCAAACTCAGAACCGTGCAAGTTGGGTTTGTGGTTGTGATGTTTATTCTGACCCTTGTTTCCTTGGGAATTTTGATGAGAACTCGGGCCAAGCTTTGGCGGGGAGTTTTTGCCACCTTAACGGGGTTGGGAATCGGGGTTTTAGGTTGGCAGCCGGGGATTTTTCATCGCAATGATGAGTGGTACATCTCCCATTACTATTTTGGCATTGTCGCCAGTTGGTTGATGATCTTTGCTGCGGCCATTGTTCAGGATATTTACCAGAGTAAGAAATGGCGGCGAGTGCATATCATCTTGAACTCCCTGGCCCTGATTTTGTTTATTCTCCAAGGGGTGACTGGGACGCGGGATTTATTGGAACTTCCCCTGAGTTGGCAAGAATCTGTCGTTTATAGCTGTAACTTTGATTCCAAATCCCCAGAGTTTAAGACCTGTCCTAAGTAGTCCCTGCCGAAAAACTCAGGCCAGGCCAGCGTTAGTCTCCCAGTGGTGCGGCGGAATGAATTAAGGTGGCAGATGAGCCTTTTGGGTAGCTGACCGGATGATGAAATTGAGTCAAGGGGTGATGCTTGTTTTGTTGGGCCTGGCCTGGGGCTGGCTTGGGGATCTACGAGTTGCTGGAGAAGAAAATGGCCTACCAGTAGCAGTCGGAGCGCGAGTAACAAAGGACTTGGCCCGGCAGTTAAAGGTGTCTCCCCAACGCCTGAAGATTCTGGCCGCGACTCCCCAAACCTGGCCCGATACCTGTTTAGGCATTCCCAAAGCAACTCCTCAGGCCTGTAGTCCCTTGCTGGTGGTGGGTTGGCGCGTCAGTGTGAGTGATGGGCAAAAGCAATGGTTTTATCGCACCAATGATTCTGGCCAGTTAATCGTGCTAGAAAATCTCCAGTCTCCAGTACCGCTGCTCCCCCAGGCCATTGCTAACGGTATTCTAGAACGCACGGCTCAGGACTTTAACCAGGCCCCGAATACCCTGATGATTACGGCTGCCAGCCCCAAGATTTGGTCAGATGGTTGCCTGGGCCTGGGGGGCTTAAACTTGCTCTGTGCCGAAAAACTCACCCCCGGCTGGGAAGTAGCGGTGCAAAGTCGCTTGGAAACGATTCCCCAACGCTGGCTTTACCGAACCAACCAGGCCGGAACTGTGATTGTTTGGGATGCGGCCGGCAGTCAGGTGATTGGGCAACTCGTGCAGCCACCGAGCAAAATTGACCCCACAGATTTACCGCCAGAATTAAGCGATGGGCAACTGTTTCGGATGATCAGTTCTGGGGGGATCAGTGCGCGACAAACCGTGACTTGGCTCCTAGCCGATGGGCAAATTGTTCAGGAAAGTAGGGATCCCCAAGGGCGAACTGAAACCAAACCTTTGCGGCAAATCTCCCCGGAACAAGTAGCCCTCTGGCAAGAACTCCTCCGTCAACGCCGCTTTAATCGCTTTAATACCTATAAATTTCCCCCTCAACCGGAAGCCCAGGCCTTTATGACTATTTTTCTCTCAAATTCCCAGTCCACCACTGAATTTACGGATATAGATCAATACAAACTGCCGAGTGATTTGTTAGCCATCCTCAAGGCCTGGGAAAAATTAGTCAGTCAAGGTCGCCTACCTGCCTCTGTGTTGCCCGATGCGCGTTTACCTAATCCTGCCAGTCGTTAATTTTATCTGCTTAGGATCATCTCAGTTACTCAGATTTTGGGGCGGCTTAAAAAATATCCCAATCCCATTGGCTACTCGCGTCGTTGTCACCGAATGCCGATCAATTAACCGGCCGCCGAGATAGAGATTAGTAGAACTGCCGCCGTCTAAGTTCAGGGCCTGGGTTGCGCCGAGTTGTAAGAGAATTGCGGCCCATTCCGGTAAAGTTGGCCCAGATCCGCCTAAACGATTGTGGGTGGTGACTAAACGAATCTTGCCATCGGGCATTTGGATAATGGCACTCCGGGGGGCAGACTGAGCATCCAGGCCCCGGCCAAATTGTTCAATCGCCGCATCGAGGACAATTTTTCCACCATCAATCAACAGTGGCCCCGCGCCAAGAATGTTGGGAAACGCATCAAAGTCACTGGGGAGAGGTGTTGTTTGTAGTTCTACAGTTTGGCCTGGGGTTAAGGTCTCTGGAAGCGGGCCTGTGCCGCGCCAAACCAACAAGTAACCATCGGTGGGAATGACCCAGGCCTGGCCGCCGGCCACTTGGCGATTGCTAATTTGCTTATTTTGCACTGTGAAAATGGTTTCATTACTGGTTTGGGCAGAATAGCGCGGCCCCCAAGCGGGAGTATAAAGAGCCAGGCCTGGTTGTAAGAAGCCACTATTCAGGTCAGTAACATTCACCTTTGCCCCTGTGGCTGTTGTTAGGGTCTGTCGTAAAGCCAAGCGTCCGACTTTGATTTGCCCCTGCTCTGTCCAGCCAATCGCCCCCCGATTCAAAATAGGCCCCGAAATCCATTGTCCCTGACTCCGGATCGCCCCCAAAGGCATTTGCTTATCTCGGTTAAAAAATCCGCCATTGATCGCCCCGGCCACCTGCCAGCGTTGGGCCAATTCCGGCAAGGGTTGGATACCGATTAGGGTATTAGGACTCGGCCAAATCGGGCGCAAACTCAGGTTGGGTTGCTTGGGATCAAGGATCAGAGAATTTAGCGGAAACTGCCCACTGCGAAGAGAAATAGTTTCTTCCTGCCAGGCCAGACCGGGGGCCCACTGAATCGTGCGTGGCGGCGGGGGATCATTGCGAAAGTCCACCACAATCCGGGGCGGATTCACCAGCATCGAAACTTGGGGGCGGGTAGTTCCAGACAGTGAGGTTTCCCAGATTGTGCGGGTTGGGGCGGTGGTGACTTTGATGTTGGGGATTGGTTCTGAGGCGACTTGGCTAGCTTCCACAGTAAGGGCAAATTCCCTGGGGGTCAGGCCAGTGCGACTGTTGGTGAGCCGACTAATCTGCCAAGGGGTGGGCCGACTGACATCAATCACCCAGCGAGTTCCCCAAGGTTGTTGTCCCTGGCGAAATCCCAAAACCTGGGCGGGTGGGGTTTTAATTTGCAGCGTATCCCCTTGGGGTTGGACTTGCCAGGCCTGTTGTTGAGCAATCGCCGAAATGTCTAGATAACGGAACATCCCATTCGGACTCCAGCGGACAGTCAGGGCCTGGGAACTGCCGTTAAACCATTCCACAGGTTGGACTTGGGGGTTGCTCGTGCTGAGGAGGTTAAACCCAAAGCGATTGGCCAGGCCAGCATCACTAATTCCGAAGGTCGGCTGTCCCTGAGGATTAACCCCTTGACTCCAGGCCATGACATATTCCCGACCGTTGAGATTGACCTTTGTCCCTTCTGTGGGTGGACTTAACTGCGCCGTTGCTAATCCTGCCGCCAAACCCAAACCCAGGCCAAGGGAAACAGCTACGGGAACATAACCAGGCCAAGGGGTTTTCGTGAACATAGGGAATCTCTAACGGTCTTTTTGCATCTTAACTGAACGATGATCGAGGGTCTGTCAAGCGTGTAATATTTAAGTCCTAGCCGTCATACCTAAGCCCAACCCGTTATCTAGGAATTTTGCCCTATGCGTCTCTCCCAGATGCTCTTTGTCACCTTGCGCGAAAGCCCTGCTGAGGCCGAAATTCCCAGTCATAAATTGCTCTTACGGGCGGGATATATTCGCCGGGTGGGGAGTGGGGTCTATGTTTATCTACCCTTGCTCTGGCGAGTTTTACAAAAAATTAGTGCCATTGTCCGCGAGGAAATGAATGCTACGGGGGCCACGGAATGTTTACTGCCCCAAATTCAACCGGCTGAACTGTGGCAAGAATCGGGCCGCTGGGATACCTACACCAAAGCTGAGGGGATTATGTTTGCCCTGACGGATCGGCAAGGTCGGCAACTGGGCCTGGGGCCAACCCATGAAGAAGTGATTACGGCCGTGGCCCGGGACATGATTCGCTCTTACCGTCAGTTACCGTTACATCTCTATCAAATTCAGTCCAAATTCCGGGATGAAATTCGGCCGCGGTTTGGCTTGATGCGGGGCCGGGAATTCATCATGAAAGATGGCTATTCGTTCCATGCCGACACCAACAGTCTCAAAGCCACCTACCAGGATATGTACCAGGCCTACACGAATATTTTGAGCCGCTGTGGGTTGACGTTTCGAGCAGTGGAAGCGGATTCTGGGGCGATTGGCGGGGCCGGTTCCCATGAGTTTATGGTCTTAGCTGATGCCGGGGAAGATGAAGTTCTCTATACCGCTGATGGGAATTATGCGGCCAATGTGGAAAAAGCGATTTCCCGGCCCACGGCTGCAATTCCGTCAACGTTCACCACCTATGAAGAACGCCCAACTCCCGGAACAGACACGATTGAAAAACTGGCGACCGTTGCGAACTGTGACCCGAGCCAAATTGTCAAAAATGTCCTCTACGAAGCCAGCTTAGATAATGGGTTTACCTTGTTGGTGTTGGTCAGTATTCGGGGCGACCAGGCCATCAATGAAGTTAAACTGCAAAACGCCTTAACCAACCTTGCACCCGAGTATGGCGGTAAAGCCGTGTTATCCCTGACGGTTCCTGATGCCAATGCTCAACAACGCTGGGCCAAACAACCCTTACCTTTGGGTTATCTCAGTCCCGGCCTGGCGGATACATGGATTAAACCACCCAAACCGGCCTCCACTGATGATGAGGGGCCTGTAGAAATCATCCTGCCAAAGTTTGTGCGCTTGGTGGATCAAACAGCAGTTGACCTGAAAAACTTTGTCACCGGAGCCGATCAACCGGGAGTTCATGGTTTTGGGGCCAACTGGAACGTTCAATATCCCTTACCCAAAACCGTTGTTGATGTTCGCAAGGCCCAGTCCGGGGATTTAGCGGTTCATGATCCGAGCCAAACGTTAGAAACTGCCCGCGGCATTGAAATTGGGCATATTTTCCAACTGGGGACGAAATATTCTCAAGCTCTCGGGGCTACCTATACCTCGGAGTCCGGTGAAGAAATTCCCTTGGTTATGGGCTGTTATGGCATAGGAGTGTCGCGCTTGGCCCAGGCCGCGGTGGAGCAATCCTACGATAAAGATGGGATTATTTGGCCCCTGGCGATTGCCCCCTATCAGGCGATTGTGGTCATTCCCAATATTACTGATGCCAAACAAGTGGAAGTGGCGACCCAACTCTATGAGCAACTCAATGAAGCTGGAATTGAAACCCTTTTGGATGATCGGGATGAACGGGCCGGGGTCAAGTTCAAAGATGCAGACTTAATTGGGATTCCCTTTCGGATTGTTACCGGCCGGGCTTTGGCGCAGGGCAAGGTAGAAGTCGTTAAACGGGCCACCAAAGAGTCTGAGGAAATTGCGATTGAAACGGTGGTTGAAACTCTCGGGGCCTGGTGCAAGGGATAAATCAGACAACTAGGCAAGTTATGGGGGCCAATTTACCCATAAGATAACCAGGCCTGTAGGTCTGCCCCATCTTGAAACTCGAGTAAAGCCTCACCTAAATTCTCTAACTGAGCCAATATCAATTCTGCTACTTGCCCAGATAGCGTGGTTGGTCAATCTCCCCTTTTTGACCTCATAACTAATTCATCTTGTTGTCGAATTCTAATTTTGATTGACCAAATTATTTCTCCTGCCAATTTTTCTGCTTCTTGAAGTTCACTAAAAGCACTACTCATATCTTTTCTATACTCATCAAATACATTATTTCCAACACCTATCCGCTTCCTAGTAAATTCGCTAAATTTTTCATTCAATTCCTGGTCATCCAATGCTTTAATTCGAGCAGATACTGTTGACATGTCTAGAATATGTTTTTTTATTTCCGAATCTTCTTTTTTGCCTTCAAATCCTTGTATATAGACAAAAGTCATCAACTTCAATTCAGAGTCAAGAAATGTTAATATTGGCTCTATGATATTCTTTTTCTCAAATTCCCAGCTCCAGTCAAGTTTACGATGACGAACTTGAGCATTGATTTCAAATCTTTTAACAAAAATATTTGTTAATTGTGTAACAAATACACCAAATAGTGTCCCTCCAGCCCCTAATAATGCTCCGAACAAAGCTGGATTTTTATCAAGAAACTCTATTTGGATCATGCGTTAACTCAATTCATCAGTTTTGAATCTATGATACTGAATTTGAGCATGAGTTTAGTATTTATCTAAGAGGACTAGAGTCTAAATTAAGTATTAAACAGAAGTATACCGCCTAAAAGTACTATTAAGGTGCTTCAACTGAGTGTCAAGTTCTTGCTCGATTCTCTCTGAAAGAAAAGTTTAATTTATTTAGATGGGTATCCATGCAAAGTTGAGTTTTTAGGTTTTGCTCTGTTCACAAATCATCTCTGTTTACTATCAATAGCTTGCGGCTAACTAGGCCTGGAGTTCTGAAACATCTTGAAACTCGAGTAAAGCCTCACCTAAATTCTCTAATTGAGCCAATGGCAATTCTGCTACTTGCCTAGATAGCGTGGTTGGTAAATCACCCAACTTGCGCTGTAATTGCCGAAATACGAGAGAAAAAGCTTCCTGTTTTAACCCTTCTTGCCGTCCCTCCTCCAGGCCCTCGGCTTTGACCTCTTGATAAAAACGGCTCTTTTGTAGTTCTGAGGCTGTGAACCCTAACATCTCTGCCACCTCCTATCAACTCTTTATCTTGTAAGCACTCGCATCACACATCCTTGCATTGCCCAACTTCCAAGCAATCGCAGAGATTAGTTCCATCTGACTAAAAATTTATCTAAGAGTTGACAGAACCGCCACTACAAAGGGGCGATAATATAACGGTTGCAATCACCGGACGCATATAGCTTCTGCTAGAATCAGCACGCTTCAAAGTTCCGGTGCATTGCAGTTGTTGGGCTGCTTGTTGGTTCACTTTTGGCTGCGTGTCGGGCTTCATATGCAAAAGGAGCAGACAGCGAAGTCAGTATTTTTGCGCGGTTGGCCGCACCACAATTTCGTTCACGTCCACGTCGGCGGGTTGCTCCACAGCATAGGCGATGGCGCGTGCAATGGCTTCGGCAGGAATTAGGTCAATGCGAAACTGCTCTATTACGGTCTTTTTCATTTCAGAGTCTGAAATTGTATTGGGCAGTTCCGATTCGGTCGCTCCTGGGGCTATTATTGTCACCCGGATGGTGTTGCCCATTTCCTGCCTCAGACCTTCTGATACCACACGCACGGCGTGCTTCGTAGCGCTATAAATCGTGGATGTAGGGCCGACCCACCTGTCGGCGATCGATGTAATGTTGACAAAATGACCAGAGTTCTGGGCTTTGAAAACCGGCAACGCCGCCGCAATGCCATACAACACGCCTTTCAAGTTTACGTCAATCATTCTGTCCCATTCTTCTACCTTCAATTGTTCAAGCAAAGAGAGCGGCATCAAGCCCGCATTGCTCACCAGCACGTCAACACGCCCGAATTGTACTTGTGCAAACTGGATAAATTTTTCCAGTTGTTCTTTTTGCGTAACATCCAAAGAGGTGAAGCAAACTTCTCCTCCGGCGGACTGAATTTCGTCTGCGATGGTCTTTAAATTTTCGATGCGCCGAGCGCCTAAGACGACTTTGGAGCCTTTGGTCGCCAAAAAACGTGCGGCAGCTTCACCAATTCCACTGCTGGCACCGGTAATAGCGATGACCTTTCCTGCGAGTCCTTCCTGTTGTGACGTGGTAAGTATATTCATAGATTACATCTTAACAAATTGTGATTTCCAGCCACAGAAACGCCGCGCTCAAACAGTCCAACTATGAATTAGACAGAAAGTTTCAGTCTAAAAGAACTATTAAGGTGTTTAGGCTGAATGTCAAGTTCCCGCTCCAATACCATCCACCAAAAAGATTATTTTTGTTTTGATGAGTATCCATGCAAAGTTCAGTTTTTAAGACTTGCTCTGTTCATGAATCATCTCTGTTTACTATCAATGGCTTGTGGCTAACCAGGCCTGTAATTCTGATACATCCTGAAAACTAAGCAACGCTTCACCGAGTAACTCTAATTGTTCAGACGTTAAGGATGTAATCTGATTTTCAAGAGAGGCATCAACACCACCTAATTTACGCCCTAGTTGACGAACAATTACTTTTGACTCGCCTTTTTGTTCTCCAAGTTTCTCCCCTTCTTGCCGTCCAATTTGGAGTACATCTTGATAAAGCCTGGTGTGGCTGAGGTCTTCTGCTTGCAGTCCGAGCATTTTACGAATTTCCTCCAAATTTAAATCAGGAAACTTATTTCCTAATATAGCCTCAATCAAATCTAGCCATTGGGTAAAATCAGAGGTGTTGGCTAGGGATTGGATGAGGTTCTGGGCCGCCTGGGGGGTTTGGGATGCTTCGATGACGATCAACTGTAGCAAGGCCTGGCCTGGGGATAAATCTGTTGCTGTAGCCAAATCCTCTAAATACAATTTCTGCACCTGCTGTTCCAAATACAGCCGATAGGGGACATCAACACCAAGCTCATGTTGCCGAGAAGCCAGGATCAGCAAACCTTGCCAGGGTCGGATCACTTGATATTGATGCAAATAGACATGAACCTCAGCAAAAAATCGGCCATAAAACCCCGCATCTGGTTGCATCTGGGCTTCAATAAACACAATCGGCAGGCCTGGATCTTCAGCAACTGGCGTAAACACACCATCAATCCGATATTCCGATTCCTTAACAACCGGTGCACTGTATTCAAACTCACAATTTGCGGGCAGGCCGGGGATCAATTCCGTAATCAAACGAGTCTGAAATAGAAAAATCGCATAAAATAACTTATCCGTTCTCATCCTCTCTCCTCTAAATGATTCTCAGGAAGTTAAGATTGGGAGAAAGTTCTAGAAACAATCAAGGCCTGGTGCAGGGCTTCACAGAGGTAGCTCAGTGGTAGTTGGGGGATCACTGGTAACTTCTTCCACATTAGAAAAGCGAAAGACTAACCGCAGAGGCTGACCCATTTCTCGGGAAATAAACTGCTGGAGTAGTTCAACCTGATTAGGGGTCACGGGTTCCGAAGCGCGTACATCAAGATTCACGGTTGGCGGGTCGGTACTCCAATTGGTCTCCATCCGAAATAGATCCAGGCGTTGAAAGGTTAAGGTTCGATTCACTAAGGCACTGCGGATATTGGCTTCAAGGCGGTTTTGCCGCAGCAGACGACCAAAACTGATCCCTAAAGGAATAACTAAGAGGCCCGTCAACACCACGCCAAGGGCAATCGGTCGCCGTCCTTTTTTCAGAGAGACATAACCGGAGAGCCAAAACACCACCATACAGGCAAAGGCGATTCCTAAAAGGTTAGTTAAGTAGAGTAGAGTTGCCCCCCGAGCCAGGCTGAGGTTGCTTTGGGCCAGGCCCAGGCCAATGGTACAAACAGGTGGCATTAAGGCGACGGCAATGGCGACCCCCGCTAAGGTACTAGAAATTTTCGGCTGCACCAAGGCATACCCCCCCACAGCCCCAGCCGCAACCGCAATGCCCAAGTCCAGCAAATTGGGTTGGGAACGGGCCATAATCTCACTGCCATAGATGGGAATGCTGGTAATTAATCCCAGGCTAGAGGAGATCACAATTGCAATCAATGTCCCAACAACAATTGCCGTACAAGCAAGGCGAAAAAGAGCTAAGTCCCCAATCAAAACCGCTAAAGCCAGACCACGAATCGGCATCATCAAGGGTGCAACAATCATCGCGCCAATAATCACGGCCGCACTATTACTCAACAGGCCCAAGGTCGCAATCAGACAAGAACCAACAATCAAAACCAGGTAGGAAATATCGGGATCACTCTCATGCCATAGGAGCGAGCGGAGTTGGGCTAATTCCTCACTGGAGGCTCGATTCCGGCGAAAATGAATGACTTGCTCAACCAGTCCCTGCCAATAGCGCATGAATTGACTCATTCGGAATGGCCTCAGAGAGATCAGGGAGCAGTGTGGGGACGGCTACGGGGATATTGGGTCATCAGACGGCGGACTTCTTCGGCATGGTAGGAGCTACGGGTTAAGGGGGATGAAACGACCTGTAAAAAGCCTAAGGATTCCCCTAAGGTTTGCCAGGCCTGGAACTGGGCCGGGGTAATAAATTCAGACACGGGCAAATGCTTCGGGCTGGGTTGGAGATATTGCCCCAGAGTCAGAATGTCACAATCCACGGCCCGTAAGTCCTGCATCACAGCTTCAACTTCGGCGTTTGTTTCCCCCAATCCCGCCATCATGCCCGACTTGGTATAGGTCCAGGGAGCCACCGCTCGGACACGCTTGAGTAAGGCCAAAGTCCGCTGGTAATCCCCTTGGGGACGGGTTCTTCGGTATAGGCGGGGGACGGTTTCTGTGTTGTGATTCAGAACATCGGGCTGGGCCTGGAGAATTAAATCAAGGGCTTGCCAATTGCCGCACAGATCTGGAATCAATACTTCAATCGTGGTTTGGGGGGAACGTTGCCGGATTTGCTCAATACAACGGACAAATTGACTCGCCCCCCCATCAACCAGATCATCCCGATTCACCGACGTAATTACCACATGATTCAGATTCAGACGGCCAACAGCTTCGGCTAATCGGATTGGTTCCGTGGGGTCTAAGGCTAAAGGCTTTTTGGTAAAGTCAATATCGCAATAGGGACAAGCGCGGGTACAGGCCGGCCCCATAATCAAAAACGTAGCGGTGCCTTGCTGGAAACATTCGCCAATATTCGGACAGGAGGCTTCTTCACAGACCGTATTGAGATTTAAATCTCGCAGCAAGCTTTTAACATCCCCCACCCGTTGCCATTGGGGAGCTTTGACCCGCAGCCAATCTGGCTTAACTGCCATACCGTTTCCTGTCTTAACCATCGTTCACCCTAGTTTAGCAAACTCGGTCTTTTTATAGTTTTAAGCCGAAAAATAAACCGGAGAGAGCAATCCCCCCGGCCTGGTCGGTGTAAATTTTTTCAGTCAGTCCTTGGGCTTAATCCCGACCATTCAAGGCAATCAACAGCCGCAGGATAAAGATAAACAGGTTGACATAGGTCAGGTACATGGACAAGGCAGCAGGCAGATATTGATCATCTTGATAGGTACGAGGGAGCACATAAAAGTCCACCACCGCTGCACCCACAAACAGGATCACCCCAATTCCAGAAATGGCAATTTCGAGAAAGGTTGGTGTGAAAATTCCAAAAACAGCAAAGAGAACCTGAGCCAAAATCACCACGAACAGCGCCATAATCCCCAACTGGATTGTCTTGGTCAGGGCCATGCCATCTTTATCGGACAAATTGGAGCCAATCGGCCGGGCCGCAATAAAGGTCACGCCACAGCCAAGGGCCGCAATCCCGATGCCACCAATGCCGACCCCCTTAGTTTGGAGAGCCACAAATAATAAGCCAGCCAAGGTATAACCCGTCAGCAAACTATAAGCTGCCAAAAGAGGTAGTGCCGCCGCCTTATTCCCAGACTCAGCCACACCGCGAGCAACAAAGAACAACGCTATGGAAGCAATAATCGCCACGATAAAGGTGGGCATGAATAGCTGTGGTGCTGAGGAAATGACCCCCAGGCCACCCCAGGCCCCGACCGACGTTAAAACTAAGCCACCCCCGACAAAGGGCAGGGCATTGGCAATCACACTGGGGCCAACGATGGCACTACTTTGGGCCTGGCGAATCGCGTCCCGAAAATTACTGGTACTACTCACCGCAGTTCTCCTTGGTTACGCACGACTTGGGAGTTAGATATTTTTTATTTTGCCATATTCATCTCAGCCAGGCCAGCCCCGTCCCATACGGAGAACCGCCCTTCATCAGGGTTTATTCATGGGGATTTATGCATCTTTCTTAAGCTGAGGGGCTAATTGTCTTCAGGTATCTTAGACATCTCGATCAACTAAAACCGCCTCTAACCAGGCCGGTGGATCGGGGATGGGATTCCCAAGCCGGGCCAAGAGCCGCCAAGCCACCATGTGCACAATCAAGGCATAGACATAGGATTGGCAAAAGACGAGAACTACCGCCGTGGCCTGAACTAAGCCAAAACTAGGAATCAGCAAAATCCCCAATTGCACTAAGGCCCAGTCCAAAAAGCTGGTGACTTGTTGGTTGACGTAAATCCAGAGGTTTTCCCCCAGCAAAGCCGACACCACCAGGATCTGAAAGAAAAAGCCAATACTTCCCAGAACCGCTCCCCAGAATAGGGAAATATGCCAAGGTGCTTTTTGCTTCCAGAGTCCCCCTAACACGACACCCAAAATTCCGTGAGGCAATAGATATTGGAGACTGCGGGGCGGCCCCATCAAAACCGATAGCAACAACGCACTCACAATAGCCCCCATCCAGGCCGCCCGCCGATGCCACCGTAAATAAATTAGTGCTACGGGAATTGGGAAGAAAATCCTCAATAGGGGCCCCGCTGGAACATAAAAATTGATCAGCCAAATTAAAGCCGCAGCACTGGCTAAAAAGGCAGTTTCGGTAATAACCAGGGTGCGTTGAATCTGTTGACGAATCAAGGCCTGGGCATAGTCTGGGTCGGAAATGGTTGCGGTACTGAGTTCTGGGCCAGACCAATCCTGATCATCCAGAAAAGAATCATCTCCATCCTCCGGCGTGGGGGGCAGGGAACTCATGGGGCAGGAATGGCAAAAACCAGAGGATTTTTTAGCATTTCTCCATCTTAGACGGTTCAGCTATCCAGACCAACTCGCCCGCCAAAGAGGGTAAATAGTTCCCGAGGATGCTATAAAATATGCCAGGTATAGCATTGGGTGAGGCCAAACTGGATGAGCGAAACTTACGACTTTCATCAACCTTCTGAGCACCAAGGTCATGAAGCAGAACCCTCGCCTGTGGATGCTGCCCCAGAAGTCAGTTACGCTGAACCTGCACCGTTAGCCATTGAAACTGAGCCGGGTACCATTGCCCCCCTTTCTCCAGAACCCACCCCAGCCGGGATGAGCGATGAGCAAATGCAGCAAATTCGGGAAAAACTCTACTGGCTCTTGACGGTGTTCCCAGAACAGATCGGAAACTTCTTTGGGGAATACAAACAACCCCTCACCACTGCTGCCATTGTTGTTGCCACGATTCCCTTTGTTGCTCTGGCCGTAGCAATTCTAGAAGTTATTGAGACCATTCCTCTCTTAGCCCCGACTTTTGAACTGATTGGGTTTGGCTTTAGCAGTTGGTTTGTCTATCGCTACTTGTTATTTGCCAAAAGCCGGAAGGAATTTGTCCAGAATATTGAGGACTACAAGAAACAAATTTTGGGGAGCATTGAACCCCCACAATCCTGAGGTCTTTGGCTGATGATCCATAAGCCTAACCCCTATCCCCGACTCAAGTGAGTCTAGCCTTCGGATTGGGGATTAACCCGCTGAAGTTGCCAGAGAATTTGGTTCCCTTCTCGCCGAACTCGGGAAATTGCCCAATTGCGCCATGTCCATTCATCGCCCCGACTGGTGACTGCACTAGCATTGACATCCATCAAGTCCGCAAGTTCTGAACTACTAATTAAGTACCCGGCATTGGCAATTGCATCGGCCACGTGCAAGGTTGTAATTAAGTCCACCAAATTTTGCATCCGTGGTGTAGTTGCTCCGCTGGGGAAGCTACCTTCTGAATAGTGGGGGAGTAATTCTGAGAGATTAGCCATCATGGTTTGTTGAACCTCATTTTTATGGCATGGTTAGTACCCCCTTTATAGCTTATCTAAAGATTTTTGTTGGGGCTTTCCTGTCCGAGTAACTGAGGCATGATTGGAACATCTAGAACCAGCTATAAAATTGAAGCTACCGCCCCGCTAATTCAGGTACAGGTAAGGATGGCCAATGGGCAAAGGCTGGCAGTTAACATTGAGATTGAGCTTAGGCGTGATCTTGGCTTTACTCTTCAGTTGGCTTGGATTGGGCCAGGCCTGGGTGGCATCTCCCATGATTCACAGTCAGGTCAATTACTATGGCATTACTGGGACAAGTGCATTAGCGTTACGTCAACAAATGAATCGACTCGGGCCATCCGGTCAAAATGGCAGACGCTTTGATGCTTACACGAAATGGCACGTGGCCTGGCGGTATCGTTACGGCTTGGTTGGGGGCAGTTGTCGCATGACCTCTTTGGCTGTCAAGACTGACATTACCTACACCATGCCCCAATGGCAAAACTTTCAACAAGCGCGCCGTTCACTTCAACAGCAATGGCACCGCTACTACCAGGCCCTGCAAATGCATGAAGACGGTCACAGCAATCACGGTCGTGCCGCCACCCAGGAAATCTGGCAACGTTTAAGCAATCTCACACAACCCACCTGTGCTTCTATGGGGCAAGTTGCCAATCAAGCCGCCCAAGGGATTATCCGCCGCTACGCCCAAAAGGACATTGACTATGATCGCCAAACTGGCCATGGCCGTACCCAAGGAGCCATTTTCCCCTAAACACAGCCAAAATCGGTCAGGAAGATTTTTGTCTCAATTCAAGAACGCTTAAAAAGGCAAATCATCTGGGGGTAAATCTGGTTCAGCCAAAGGACGAGTTGGGGTGGCTGGTGGGGGGGGGACGGGTGTACTAGAGCGAGCAGGAGCAGCAGCGGCCACCGGGGGAGGAGAGGCGGGCGTGACCGCAGATGCAGGTTTACTAGTGAGAGAAGCGGGTTCGGCCTGGCGGGTGACAATTTGGCCATCCCCCGTCAACCAATGAATCTTACTTGCCGTCAGTTCAGCCCGCTTTTCCTTGAAGCCTTCCGGTCGTTCCCAGGTATTCATGTTCAGCCGCCCTTCAATTAAGAGGCGATCTTGGAGCTTGCATTGGTCTTGCATTTGTTGAGCTAAATTACCCCAGCCAATTACCTTGAGGGTTTCGGGAGGGTCTTCGGCCCGTTGCCCCGGAAACTGAACGATCATCGTTGCAATGGGAGTTTGATTATCTTGGGTATAGCGTAGTTCTGGCGGTTCAATGATTTCTGCCATTAAGACACAACTATTCATGGCCTTAAGTTCCAAGGAATCAGGAGCAAACTTAGTATAGCGTTAGGTTTGCCGGGAAAATAGTATTACCTTTATCAGATGAAACAGGCGAAAGCGCGGAAACATTGACAGGCACAATTCTGTTGGGCTTTTAGCGTTTTTTCAATAAATCTCATCGCTTGAGTCTATTCCTTTTCTGATTCTGTGATGGCTTTCTGGGTGAGTTCTTTAAGGATTAGGCATTTTGTAGCTTGGAGATATTTTCTTGCCACTTGATTTCAGTCTCTATGTCCTCAAGCCGTTGCTTGGCGAGTTCAAAAGTTTAAAGTCAAGTTTTTGGCTCATCGCGATCACGGGGTTCCGATGCGGCAGCCATAATCCGGTATTTTGGAAGGGCGGATATTCACAATAGGCTAGGGTCAACCATGTTTTGGCAAGGGATTACCAGCAGCAGTCCAATCAAATTTGGGACTGATGGGTGGCGGGGAGTTATTGGCGCAGAGTTTACCTTTGAGCGGCTAATTCGGGCTGCCCAGGCCGCGGCCTTAGTCCTTAATACCACCTATGGCCCGTCCACCCACAGTCAGCAGATTATTGTTGGCTATGATCGGCGGTTCCTTGCAGAAGAATTTGCCCAGGCCGTGGCGGAAACGCTGAAAGACTTGGGGTTTGATGTTCTCTTGGCGAATCAATTTGCCCCCACGCCGGCCTTTAGTTGGGCCGTTAAACAACACAAGGCGTTGGGTGCGCTCGTGATTACGGCCAGCCATAACCCTGGCATCTACTCCGGTCTGAAAGTGAAAGGGGCCTTTGCTGGTTCTGTGCCGCCGGAAGTGACCGAAAAAATTGAGGAGGAATTAACTCGCCCCCATCTCCATGTCCAGGCCCGCACCGGCAGCATGACACCATTTGACCCTTGGCCGAGTTATTGCCAGGCCTTGCAGCAAAAAGTTGATTTACCTGCGATTCAAACTGCCATAAAAACCCACCACCTGACGGTTTGGGCCGATGTGATGCACGGATCCGCAGCGGGAGGTTTAGGGCGTATTTTGGGACAACCCATTCATGAACTTAATAGCGGCCGAGATCCCCTCTTTAGTGGTGGCGCACCGGAACCGATTGGGAAATATCTCCAGGCCAGTTGTGCCAGAATTCGCCAGGCCGCCCAGGAAACCCAGGGGAAAACCGTTGGCTTGGTTTTTGACGGTGATGCGGATCGGATTGCGGCCATTGATGCCCAAGGAAATTTATTAACCGCCCAACAGTTAATCCCAATTTTGATTGATCACTTAACGGTGCAGCATGGCTATCGGGGCGAGGTGATTAAATCCATCAGTAGTTCTGATTTGATTCCCAAGGTGGTAGCCTTACATGGTCTCAGCCTCTATGAAACCCCGATTGGCTTTAAGTACATTGGTGATCGGATGCTCATGGGTGGAGATGTCCTTTTAGGAGGGGAAGAGTCCGGCGGCATCGGCTATGGCAACCATACTCCTGAACGGGATGCGCTGTTGTCGGCACTCTATGTTTTGGAGGCAGTAGTTAAGTCGGGCCTGGATTTAGCGGCTTACTATCAGTCTCTCCAAGTTAAAACCGGGTTTACATCCTACTACGACCGAATTGATCTTCATCTGCCCAATCTAGCAGCCAAAGACAACCTCCAGCATCTTCTAGAAACGAATCCGCCCCAAACTGTTCTCGAAACTCCCGTTGAAAAATTACAAACCATTGATGGCTTTAAGTTCCATTTAGGGGATCACGGTTGGCTATTGATTCGCTTTAGTGGTACCGAGCCGTTATTACGCCTTTACTGCGAAAGTATTTCCCCAGAGCGGGTGCAAGCCACCTTGAATTGGGCCAAGGCCTGGGCAGAAACCATCAGTTAGGGGACTAAAACTTGCCGGAATGTTGCTAATTATTAAGTTTCATGCAGACTTGACCAATCTGGTAGTATTTGGACACAATTGAAAGCAGTTGATTTTTTGGGTCTTAGGACCTGGCACGTTAGTTTACCTGGGCAATTGGGCATGGAAACGCTGGAGTTTGTCATTTATCCGGATGGGCGAGTTGTGGAGCGGGTGACGGGAGTTTCTGGCTCGTCTTGCGCGGAAGTGACGGCGGCCATCGAAGCAGAATTGGGCTGTGTCATCAGTCAGCAACCCACCTCGGACTATTTTGCCTCCACCTTGACCCAACGCCAAGAAACTCCGGCGCAAGTTAGTTTCAGTGAGTGGTAGTTCTGCTGAATGCTCTTAGTCTGTTCATACATCTATCTTTTACCCTTGGGAAAAATCATGTCTCACTTCAGTCAAATCAAAACCCAAATTCGCAGTCTCCCCGCCCTCAAGTCGGCTTTGAATGATTTAGAACTCACTTGGAAGCCCGGCCCACAACCCCTGCAAGGCTACCAAGGGCAAACCCAAACTGCTGATGTGGTCATTCCCCAAGATAATGGCTATGGCATTGGCTTTCGCTGGAATGGAACAGAGTATGAACTGGTGGCAGATTTAGAACTTTGGAACCAGGCCTGGAGTGTTGAACGGTTTTTAGATAAAGTCAATCAACGTTACGCCTACCATGCCGTGCTCCAATCAGCCCAGGCCCAGGGTTTTGCTGTTACAGAAGAACAACAACAAAATGATGGCAGTTTGCGGTTAGTGGTTCAACGTTGGCGGGGTTAGGCTCTATGGAGCGGTCGGGCCTGGAACCGGAACTGGGCGGCCTGGTACGGCAGAAAGGGGTGTATGTGGATGAGGTCACTTGCATTGGCTGTAAACACTGCGCCCATGTGGCCCGAAATACTTTTTTTATTGAGCCAAACTACGGTCGTTCTCGGGTTGTCCGTCAAGATGGCGATAGTGAAGACCTGATCCAAGAAGCGATTGATACCTGCCCGGTAGATTGTATTCATTGGGTTGATTACACCAAGCTTAAAACTCTGGAAGCCGAGCGTGAAACCTTAATCATTCCTTTGCCTGGGTTTCCGATAGACCGGGCTACAATCCGCCGCAAAAAACGCCCCGCCTAGGTTTAATATGCTCCTTGTTGAAACAGGACAATCCGCAGCGTTTCCACCAGAATTTCTAAATCTAGGTTAAACGACCAGTTATCAATGTAATAAAGGTCAAGGCGGGCGGCTTCGTCAAAGTGCCCAATTTTAGAGCGACCCGAAATTTGCCATAGTCCCGTAATTCCCGGTAAGACATGGTGGCGAATATGATGCCAAGAATTAAACCGTTGCACATCGCGCACAGGCAGGGGCCTGGGGCCAACTAAACTCATTTGACCGAGCAAAATATTAAATAACTGGGGCAACTCATCAATACTGGTACGTCTTAACCAACGGCCGAAGGGGGTAATCCGGGGATCATCCTTAATCTTAAATAAAATCCCATCACAGGACTCATTTGCCGTTTCTAGTTCCGCTTGGCGGTGGTGAGCATTGCAATCCATGGTGCGGAATTTCCACATCTGAAAGACTCGCCCTCGCAACCCAACCCGTTCTTGGCAAAAAAATATTGGGCCGGGGGAGGTTATCCTAATGCCGACTGCCACAACAATAAGTACCGGCGCAAGCAGTACCACTCCCAATAATGCTCCAACCACATCCAGGCCCCGTTTGAGGCGATATTCCAGGCCATTGAGATAGGTCACTTCTGCCCGGAGTGTGGGTAACGCCGCAAAAATTTCGGGAACACCGCGCCGATACAAAATCTCCAAACTGGAGGGGACTAAGCGCAAATGAATTCCCCGTTGGCGCAGTTGCCAGTAGAGGGTGGAGGCTAAATCTGTTGGGGGTAAATTTGCCGCTAAGACCTCTTGGGGACTGGACTGGAGAATGGCCTGCCAGGTTTCTGGGGTATAGGCAGCGTTGGCCTGGGCCGTACCGACAATTGCATAATGGGATTGCTTTTCTAGGGTATGCAGCAATAGTTCTAACCGTTCTGGTGGGGCAATTAAAAAAACCCGCACTTGTTGTTGATGCGCCCGCAGTTGGGTCACCAAAGTTGCCAAAAGCCGCAAGCCAATGACCAGTATGACACTGCCAATCCAGGCCATGAAAAATAACGACCGTGGCATATCCAAAGTGGGGTCATAGCAATAACTAATCACTAGGGACAAAATGTAGCCTAAACTAACTAACTGCCCGGCCCGGAGATAGTTTTTCCAGTCCCGGCGCGGATGATACAGCCCACCCATGGCCAAAATCAGTAAAATGCCCAGGGCAAAGCCCCAGAATAAACTTGGCAGCCCAAACCACTCCCACCAAACTAATTCCGGAGGGATTGGGGAATATAAGCGATTAAATTTCAAGCCAATTTTCCAGGCCCCGACTAAAGCCACTAAGTCGCAACTCAACAGCAATAAGGTTTGATAGCCCTGTGGGGAAAAAAGCCAGGATAACCGTACAGGTTGGGGGGCCCGGATATCACGCTCTCCCGATCCGGAAACCAGTTTTTTGGCCAGGCCTGGAAACACATTGCCTCCCATGTTCTCCCTAGTTCTACTATTCCGCAAAAGCGAGAGGAACTTACCACCCGGCCTGGGGGAATTGCTCAATCTACCCCTGAGTTAGAGTTGTCAAGAGTTACCCCTATAAACTGCCTGTGTAACGCTATAGTCAAGATCCATGCCTTAAATCCAGTCAAACTCTCTAATTTCTATCCAACCCTAATTTCTATTTAAGTAGACTATGCTCCTCCATCTTTCCACCTGGCCCGAAGTTGAAACCTACTTACAAACCTCCACAGGGATCATTTTGCCCATTGGTTCAACGGAACAACACGGCCCCACGGGGTTAATTGGCACGGATGCGATTTGTGCAGAACTGATTGCCAAGGGAGTCGGGGAGGAAACCAAGGCCCTTGTTGCCCCAACCCTTAACGTCGGCATGGCCCTGCATCACATGGAATTTCCCGGCAGTATCAGCTTACGACCGAGTACCTTAATTTTGGTGATTCGCGATTATTTAGTCGGCTTAGTCCGCGCCGGTTTTACAAAATTCTTTTTTATCAATGGTCATGGGGGAAATATTGCCACGCTCAAGGCTGCTTTTGCGGAAACCTATGCCACAGTTGCAGATCTAGGGCTGCCCCAGGCCAACGTGGTTCAATGTTATTTAGCCAACTGGTTCATGGTTGGGGCTGTCATCAAACGAGCTAGGGAATTATATGGCGATCAAGAAGGTTCCCATGCTACTCCCAGCGAAGTTGCAGTCACTCAATTTGCCTATCCCGCTGCGATCAAACAGGCTCCTTTAACTACCCCAGTTAATCGAGATCATGTCATCTATGGAGCCGCAGATTTTCGCCAACGCTACCCCGATGGACGGATGGGTTCCAATCCCGGCCTGGCCACCCCGGAACATGGGCAAGAACTCTATGAACTGGCCGTCACTGAACTGAGTAAGAGCTATCGACAATTTTTAGCGGCTCAGTGATGGGGGTAGGGTTTTCCGATATGATGATCCTGATGCTGCCGTTGAGAAACATTCAACTGATATTATGGAAACTCTCAAAATTACCGTTTATATTGTCGTTAGTTTTTTCGTCCTGCTGTTCGTTTTTGGGTTTCTCTCTAGTGACCCCTCTCGGAACCCGAAGCGCAAAGATCTAGACTAGACAAGCTCAAGGGGGAGGCTGCACCCTGAGAAGAGCACCCTAGCGGTTGTTTTTAATTGGCCGGATTATGCCTGTTCTCCCCCCCCTATTTCTCTCTCTGCCCCCCCAACCTTTACCCCCTCCAACCACTCTTCCTAAACCGGCTGAACTGACCGATCTCAGCGGAGAATCGGAGGCAGCACTTTTAGGGCCTGGAGTTAATCTGGCAAAAACAAACGCCCCAAATGCGCCATCTCCGACCCAAGTTCGCTTTGTTGTGGCCTCCCCCATCCCGTGGCAAAAGCCGACTCGAGTTGACCTAGCCCAAGTTGAAATTACAGTTCCTACCCCTGGCAATCCAGAATCCCCGCCGCCCCAGGCTAATCAAAGTAGTACTGAACCCCTGGAAACCCTGGCAGATCGGCAAGAATACGATACCCTGCGCCAGTTTTTTAATGCCATTGGTGATGTCTTTATCCGCTTTCGGGAAGCCGAACTAACCGCCGACCGGGTCCAAACCGACTTAAACGAAAACATCTTAGTAGCGGAGGGCAATGTTGTCCTCACGCGCGGGGATCAAGTGATTCGGGGGGATCGCTTAGAGTACAACCTGATTTTGGATCGGGGTGTTGTTACCCAGGCCAGCGGGGCAATCAATATCCAAAAAACTGATCAGTTTACGAGTCCCAGAGCGGCAACGCCTAATCTTCCGGGATTACCCACCTTGCCTAGCTTCCAGTCTGCCAACAATCCCGTAAATCCCGAAGGACAGTCTAATATTGATCGGCTGTTGTTCGTAGCAGATCGCTTGGAATTTGATGGGCGGCGATGGTATGCCAGTAATTTGCGGCTGACCAATGACCCCTTTGCTCCGCCTGAACTGGAATTTCGAGCCAGAGAAGCAACCCTGGAACCCATTTCTCCCCAAAATAGCCGTTTAATTGCCCGCCAAGGCCGGTTGGTGTTCGATCAATCCTTCGCGATTCCAATTCCGCGAGAGGAATATATTTTAGGTGAACAGCAGGAAATTCTCCCCTTTCAAGCTGGTTATGACAGCACCGATCGGGGTGGGTTTTACTTGTCAAAGGCATTTAGCCTTGTCCGCAATAGTTCCACCAGTTTAATCCTGTCTCCTGAGTTCTATCTACAACGGTCGATTAATAGTAATTTCGATCTGGGCCAAACGGACATCTATGGGGCAACCCTCCAAGTTAGACACGGGTTTACGCCCATGACTCGGTTGATCGGCTATGGTCTAATTACGAACTTGGATCCCAATGCCTGGCCAACCACTGCCCGCGGGAATTTACTTCTTCAACAAAGCTTTGCATCTGGCTATGTCTTGAATACCCAAGGGATTTTTCGGGAGCGGCTGATCAATGGTTCCTTAGGAGAGCAGGATTTACAGAGCAGTTTAGGGGGGGTGTTCATTTCCCCAAATATTACCTTGGGGCAAACGGGGATTAACCTGAGCTACCAGGCCGGGGGACAGTACATTACCGCCAATAGTGATCAACCCAGTTTAGGACCCCAACCAGGCCTGGGGCGTTTGCAAGGGGTAGTCAACCTCTATCGAGAATTTCGGCTCTGGCAAGGTCAGACACTTCCACCCACCCGTGAAGAAGGCCTACGCTACAGTCCCGCCCCCTTACAGCCCTATTTCTCCATTTACTTCACTGGGCAAGCTGTGGGTACTTATTACACCAGTGGCAATACACAACCCGCTTTACAGGGGGGTGGAGGCTTTCGAGGACAGTTAGGTCATTTAAGGCGTAATTGGTTTGACTATACAGGCTTTGACGTGGGTTACAGTCAGACCTTTAGTAGTGGTGGCTCTCCCTTTTTGTTTGACCGGATTGCCGACTTTAGTGTGCTCAACGTAGGGGCGCGGCAACAACTCTATGGGCCTGTCCTTGCGGGTGTCACCTCACAATTAAATGTCGGCACAGGTAACTTTTTTAACACGAATTTTTTCCTCGAGTACAGTCGTCGCACCTATGGGTTGTTTATTCGCTATAACGTGGATCTGGGCGTGGCGGGGATCGCCTTTCGGATTAATGGTTTCAACTGGCAGGGCAACACCAATCCCTTTAGCAGTCCAAATATCGGTGTGGTTCAGGATGGGGTGATTCGCCCGGATCGCTAAAAATATAAAACAATTGACTTTTCAAAGACCTAACATTGAACGGTTGAACTATGGATAGAGTATGATTAGCAGTCTGAGAAGTTGGGTTTAACTTGGCCAGCGTCTTACTTCAAATTTTATTTTACTATGGTTATTGCGAGACCTTCAATTATGATCCCCGGAGAGCTTTTGTCCGAGTCAGGCGAACTTTTACTCAATGCAGGTCGGCCCACCATAGTGCTTCCTGTGTCCAACTCGGGTGATCGCCCGATTCAAGTCGGCTCCCATTTTCACTTTTATGAAGTCAATCGCAGCCTGGAGTTTGATCGTGACCAGGCCTGGGGGATGCGCTTAGATATTCCGGCGGGGACAGCGGTTAGGTTTGAACCAGGAGATACCAAAACCGTACAACTCGTGGCAATAGGCGGTAAACGGGAGATTTATGGCTTCAATGGCCAGGTGTCTGGAGCCTTGGATGCTCCCAAAGAGGTAACCAGCTAACTTTAGGTCTCCTAGGGGATCAACTGGGTTTAAACGTATCGTATAGTTCAACAATATCCAATGTTTTGTTACACCTAGGGTCTAAACCAGCAAGGGCCTTACACAAATCAACCCCAAAAAAATGTCCAATCGAGGAAATTGGACTGGGCCGTGGATTTAGCTCAATAAAATAATATTTATTATTATCGAAAATAAAATCAATATCAAACAATCCTGTAAATTTTAGCTCCCCTAGCAGTTTTCTTGTGGATGCTTCAGCTTCCTGAGCCTCAATATGTTTAACTCTTATGGCATGACCTGTATCATTAATTTCTACCTTCTTACAAGTAAATATAGCTTTTATTTCCCCATCAAAGGCAACCCCAGTCGTCACAGCCCCAGTACCTGGCAAAAACTCTTCAATAAATGTTTCATCAGCATCTAGCAGCCAAGTTGTATTTCTGCCTAGCAGTTCACGGGCTAACTTTTTGATGATTGATGGTTTACAGAAGTTACGGTTTTTTAAGCCATTTTTCAATTCTTTCTCATTGGCACAGATGAGAACGCCATCACCACCATGACCAACTGCTTTTTTCAAGACAACTGGAAAATTAACAGCATTCAACTCATTTAACTTAAATTTCTTTGGCATATTTATATTCAGTTTTTCCACGACCCTATTGATATATACCTTGCTGTAGGTAATCCCGTCAGTGACCGTCTCTCCCAAAGAGTCTCGGAGCAAATGCCGATTGGGAAAAGTTTCTCCATCTAGACGATATACTCGTTGCATCAGAGCCACTGCTAATTCATCTCCAGGAATTATAAAGTCGATTTTGAAATAATCTATTGCCTTATCTAAATCTCTTTTAGTTGTATCTATAAACTTGCGCCCTGGCTTTAAGAAACTTAGTAGCCTATATCCTTGTACGGCACTACTGCTTAAAACTGATGCCCCGACTGGACTCAGTACAAAAACCTTGAAGCCTGCAGCTAATAAACTATTGGGAAGCCTATATAAGCCCACATATCTATCTGTGCAAAATATTAATATTTTCTTCACAATAAGATTACATCAGCAACTTTACAAAGGTTGGTAGAACACTTTTAATTGGACATCCATAATGAATAAAAAACTTTTTCGGAGATTGACAGCCTCAAAGATTCGGTGACAAATCGGACAACGCTCACGTCTGTCTCATGCGATAAAAATAGACTAGCTCCACTGCAACACTCGCCCATTATATAAATTCATACTCTGCTCCACTCCCCTCTGCACACAGGCCGTCACCGCCGCCACCGCCAAATCGAGAACATCGGGAAGTAATTTCAGGTCATCGCTGGAAAAATTGGCTAACACATAGGGCACTGCATCCCGCGGCCCTTTTTGATTCAACCGAAACTCATTGGCAATCCCGACCCGCAATCGAGGAAACTCTTCACTGCCCCCATGACTGATGATCGAGCGCATCCCATTATGACCACCGGCAGAGCCACTTAGCCGAATCCGTACTCGTCCTAGGGCCAAATCCGCATCGTCGTAAATGACCAGAATTGAATTTAGGGGTAGCTTATACCAATCCAGAACGGCCCGGAGAGACTGTCCCGACTGGTTCATGTAAGTAGTGGGCTTGAGAAGACGAATCTTTCCCTGGCCTGGGATGATGCCTTCCCCCAGTAAACCGTGAAATTTTGACTGACTCGTTAAGGAAATATGCCAGGCCTGGGCAAGGGCATCAATAACCCGAAAGCCAATATTGTGTCGGGTTTGGGCGTACTTTTCTCCCGGATTACCCAGGCCAACAATCAACTGGGGCATGACCAACCCAGCCATAGCCTAGACAGCCGATTCCAATGATTCAGGCGATTTTTCAGGATTAGCCACCGCCTCTACAACCGCACTTACTTCAGCCGACTCAACTACGGATTCCACCGGGGACAATTCCGGGGCCTGGGCTGGTGGTAAGGAGACCGTTGGGGTAGGCTCACTCTCTAAAGCAGCAGCTTGCCGTTTAAACTCATCTTGAAAGTCACGGGATGCATCCTGGAAACTCCGCAGAGCCTTGCCCAAACTTTTGCCAATTTCTGGCAGCTTTTTCGGGCCAAAGACGAGTAATGCCACGACTAAAATCAAGATGATTTCCGGCAAGCCGATGCCAAAAAAATTCATATTCCTTAATCCTTAACCTTTCCAACTGGCAGTGAAGCCATCCAAAATCAAGCTGGAATTGTAGATTTCCAAAATAATTAGTAAAAAGACTAAAAACAGCCCCATAAACACCGCCATCAACGGAGTCGTCCCCCAGCCAGGAGCAACTTTCCCATATTCAGAGTTAAGGGGACGGAGAATATCGCCTAACCAAGTGCGCTTTGCCATAGGTGTATTACTTAAATGAGCAGAGTTTTAACGTTCCGTAATATTATAGAGGAAACCGATCCCCTAAATACCCTATGTCTTACGAGCCTGCAACAGTTCTTAGTATTACCCTTGCCGCTATCTGTATCGGCATTACTGGCTACTCTATCTATCTCTCCTTTGGCCCTCCTTCCAAAGAACTGGCCGATCCCTTTGATGACCACGAAGACTAAAAATCTTCAATTCCCTGTTGTCGTCCAATTTTCTCAAGTTTTTTAGATCAAACACCTAACCAGGCCTGCTATACTGAAAGACCGGGCATTAAATTGCCTTGAGTTGGCCTGTCCACAAACCCCCGTTTTCAAGCCAATTAACAGGAGTGCCAGAGTGACCAAAGGCAGCGATGTAGAAAAGACCGCCCCAAATAATACTGGGTTTAACCCGGCTACTTTTCTGCAAGAAACTAAAGAAGAACTGAACAAGGTAGTTTGGCCCGACCGCCAACGGTTAATTGGAGAATCCGCCGCAGTTATTTTAATTGTCTCCCTCTCGGCAGGTCTGATTTATTTGGTAGATCAACTGTTTAGTTGGTTGGCTGGGAGTATTTTTTAGAAATCCTATGGTAAATGATCTAACTGATTCCCCCCCTATCTATCCAACGGAAACAGCGGATATTGGTCAAAGTTATTGGTACATTGTCCAAGTTGCTTCTGGGTGTGAAAAAAAGGTTAAAAGCACCATTGAACAGCGGCTACACACCCTAGACGTGGCTGATCGCATCTTTCAAGTCGAAATTCCCCAAACCCCAACCATCCGGATCAAAAAAGACGGCTCTCGGACTACTTCGGAAGAAAAAGTTTTTCCGGGCTATGTTCTGATTCGAGTTCGAGCCAACACAACGCCAGAGGGGGTCTTAGAAATTGATGATGAGGCCTGGCAGGTTATTAAAAATACTCCCAACGTGATCAACTTTGTTGGCTCGGAACAACGGCGAGCTTCTGGACGCGGCCGTGGTCACGTCAAACCCCTCCCCTTAAGTCCTGCCGAGGTTGCCCGCATCTTCAAGAAAGTGGAAGAGCAAGAGCCGATTCACAAAATTGACTTGGTGCTGGGTGACAAAGTCAAGGTTCTCAGTGGCCCATTTAAGGACTTTGAAGGGGATGTGATTGAAGTCAGCCCAGAACGGAGCAAACTGAAGGTCTTACTATCTATTTTTGGACGGGAAACCTCAGTGGAATTAGAAGTCAACCAAATTGAGAAACAAAGTTAGGATTTTGATTCATGGCTAAAAAAGTCACTGCAATTATTAAATTGGCGATCCAGGCCGGTAAAGCAAACCCTGCTCCACCTATTGGTCCTGCCCTGGGACAACATGGGGTTAACATCATGATGTTCTGCAAGGAGTACAATGCTCGCACCGCTGACCAGGTGGGAACTGTTATTCCGGTAGAAATCTCGGTCTTTGAAGATCGCAGCTTTACCTTTATCCTCAAAACCCCACCGGCCTCTGTATTGATTCAAAAAGCCGCCGGTATTGAACGGGGTTCTGGAGAGCCGAACAAGAAAAAAGTTGGTCAACTCACCCGCTCCCAACTCCAGGGGATTGCCCAGCAGAAAATGCCGGATTTGAACGCCAACGATATTGAAGCTGCCATGCGGATTATTGAAGGCACAGCCCGGAACATGGGTGTGACGATTGTTGATTAAGTCGCTGATTTAGTCACACGATGAAAAGTCCAAAACGTTTTCCAGTTGTTTCCTGTTGTTGATGTTGGTTGTCTGAATTATTGATGTTTACGGGGGAGGAATATAATTCCGCAATGACCCCAGGAGAAAATAATGGCAAAAGTCTCAAAACGGTTACGGGAACTCCAGGCCAAGGTAGAAGATCGCCCCTATGCGCCTTTGGATGCCTTGAATTTGCTCAAAGAAACAGCCACTGCCAAATTTCCCGAATCCGCTGAAGCCCACATTCGCTTGGGAATTGATCCTAAATATACGGATCAACAACTGCGGACGACGGTTGCACTCCCGAAAGGAACGGGCCAAACAGTCCGAGTTGCCGTGATTGCCCGAGGTGAAAAAGTCAACGAAGCCACCCAGGCCGGGGCCGATATTGCCGGCTCCGAAGAGTTGATTGACGAAATCCAAAAAGGGATGATGGATTTTGATTTGTTGATTGCCACCCCAGACATGATGCCCCAAGTGGCCAAAGTCGGTCGGATCCTCGGGCCCCGGGGGTTAATGCCCTCCCCCAAAGCCGGAACCGTTACCTTTGACTTGCCCCAGGCCATTTCTGAGTTCAAAGCTGGTAAACTGGAATTCCGTGCTGATCGGACGGGGATTGTTCACGTTCTCTTTGGTAAAGCGAGTTTTCCGGCAGAAGACCTGTTAGTTAACCTCAAAGCTTTACAGGAGACCATTGATCGGAATCGTCCTTCGGGAGCCAAAGGTCGCTTCTGGCGCAGTATTTATGTTGCTGCCACCATGGGGCCTTCCATTCAAGTGGATATCAGCGGTTTACGCGATCTCAAATTTGGAGAAGTCTAGGAGAGAAACAGTTCTGCCAATTTCCAGGGATAAATCTTCATTCCCTCACAACTAAATCGCCGGAGACAGCAGGTGCAGTTTGCTTAATATCCTGCCGAGGTAAACCCAAATCTACAGGTTTCTTAGTTCCTCTAAGCCTATCCTGATTAGTTTGCCCCCGGCCTATATGGTAAGGGGGTTTGTTTTTATCCAAAGATGGCTTGAGTTTTTCGATACCAGTTTTACGATTTTGTTGTTCAGGAGGTGACTAGTGGGTCGAACCTACGCCAATAAGCAAGAGATTGTGGCAGATCTCAAATCCCTGCTCAGTGAAGCTCAAATGGCCATGGTGGTTGACTTCCAAGGCCTGACCGTGGCAGAACTGACGGACTTACGGAATCGGCTACGGCCGTCCAATACCGTCTGTAAGGTAACTAAAAACACCTTGATGGAAATTGCGATTACTGATCAGACTCAGTGGCAACCCCTGTCCCAATTTCTCCAGGGCCCTTCAGCATTTCTGTTGGTCAAGGACGATCTGGGTGGGGCAATTAAGGCCTATCAAGAGTTCCAAAAGGTTACCAAGAAAACCACGATTCGCGGTGGCGTCTTTGATGGCCAGGCCCTGAGTGAAGACCAAGTTAAAGCCATTGGTTCACTGCCATCGAAGGAAGAGTTAATGGCTCAAGTAGCCGGGGCCTTAAATGCCTTGACGACCAAGATTGCCTTTGGGATCAAAGAAGTTCCGGCCTCCTTGGCACGGGCAACCCAGGCCATTGCTGATAAAGGTTAAAGTTTTCCCCGTTCTCTGCTGATGCTGGGCATCAAACAAATTTGACTGAGTTGAATTGACGTTTTTGTTTTTAGGAGTTTAGACAATGTCTGCTGCAACCGATGAAATTTTAGAAAAGTTAAAAACCCTCAGCCTCTTGGAAGCTGCTGAATTGGTTAAGCAAATCGAAGAAGCCTTTGGCGTGAGTGCTGCGGCTCCTGTGGGCGGGATGATTATGGCGGCTCCGGCTGGTGGTGCGGCGGCCCCTGCAGAAGAAGTGGAAGAGAAAACCGCTTTTGACGTGATCTTGGAAGAAGTTCCCGCCGACAAGAAAATTGCGGTGCTGAAAGTGGTACGCTCCTTGACTGGCCTGGGCCTGAAAGAAGCCAAAGATGTGGTGGAATCTACCCCGAAACCGATTAAAGAGGGTGTACCCAAGGAAGATGCCGAAGCCGCCAAGAAAGAACTTGAGGAAGCTGGAGCCAAAGCCAGCGTCAAATAGATTTCAGTTTAATCTTTTGATTTTCATTAACTTTTTGAGGGGCCGACAATGGCTCCTTTTTATTTTAAAATCAAAAATTCAATTGAGACCAAACCCACTATTCTTAGTAAAGCCTCGGCAAAATGGGGATATGCTGTCTTTGGATAAATACAATGCTGCCTGATAATCTGATCCAGCGATTTCAGAAATTATTTGAGTTCATGGATCGCAATCGTGATGGCGTATTGGACTATAAAACCGATTTGGAAGTTGTGGCAGAGCATTTTGCGGCTCGTAAATTTACCCCTGGAACCCCTGAGTATGCAGAACTGTTTGCTCTTCTCGCCCACACCTACGCCTGGGAAAACAGTCGCCGAGATCTAAATCATGATGGCAAAGTGACCTTAGATGAATTTGTTCAAGGCCATGCCGCAGTGGTGCAGTTGATGACTTCCCATCCCCAGGCCGGAGTTGCCTTTATTGAGCGGGCCGCAGGTGGCTTCTTTGATATTTTGGATACTGATGGCGATGGTTACTTAACCGAGGTAGATGTTCAAGATTATGCAGAGGCCTATGAAAAAGGTGGGGCATGGGTTGTGACTAATTTTCAGCAGTTGCTTGCGAATTCCAAAACGGCTGACTTGGGGATGTCTAAAGCAGAATTTCTGGAACTGGTGCGCCAATATTGGTTTGAACCGGATGATTCCCTCCCAGGAGCTAGTTTATTTGGCGATCCCGATACAGCAACTTGGTTGTGAGCAAGTGTGAATACCGTTGTTCTTCTGTACCGTTGGTGGTCTATTCCCCCTAATCTCAATTTTTTGCCAAGTTGACCCAATTCATTAAGACCCTCAAGTTTGGGAATTGATCTCTGTTTAAACCTTTTCAATTAACTTACGGCCCATCAACCCTTGCGGACGAATAATCAAGACTAAAAATAAGAGACTAAATCCAACCGCATCCCGAAATCCCGACCATTCAGAGGGGACAAAACTCTCCACTAAGCCGAGGAAAATCCCCGCCAACATCGTTCCCGGAATACTCCCCAGGCCACCCAAGACAATCACCGCCAGGCCCTTCAACCCAAAACTGAGGCCAAACTGTGGTCCGGTAATACTCACACTCGCTGCCACCAAGCTCCCTGCCACCGCTGCCAAAAAGCTACTGATGAAAAATGTCAAACTAATAAACCCATCGGGATTGATCCCCAATAACTTTGCCGTTATCTCATCCTCTGCCACTGCTTGCATCGCCTTACCCATCTGAGTTCCATTAATCCAAAGGGTTAAGGTAATGAGTAACAGAACTGAAACGATAAAAATCACCAATTGACTGGTGCGAATCAACAGGGGAGAGGTCGTAGAGCCAAAATTAATCGCCGCTGGAATTTGACCATAGATCCCACTTGGCAAGGTATAAACTTCAGCCCCAACAAGGTATTGGATCAGGTTGACCAGGATCACCGCCACCCCCAAACTAGAAACAACGCTTAGGAGCGGTTCAGCCCCCGCCTTCCGCAACGGACGAAAAGCCCCCCACTCAATTCCCAGGCCAACCAAGCCACATAAAACCCCACTCAAGATCACGGCCAGAGGAAAAGGCAAACTGAAGGGGAGTTGAGCATTGGCGAGGATGCCATTAAAACCGAACCGACTCCCAAGCAAACCATAGGTCAAGTAAGCACCCAAGGCAAAAACCGGCCCGTGGGCAAAGTTAATCATACCTAAAATTGAAAATACCAAGGTATACCCCAAGGCAAATAGGGCATAGACACTACCCAAGGAAAGACCGTTCAAAACCGTTTGAAGAAAGTCAGCCATTTTATCAAGTTCAGGCAATTGCCTGGAAGGAAGACATTAAAATTACTGAGGTATCAACCATAGCCAGAATTCAAGAAGAGGGCCAAATTTTGCTAAGGTGAATGGTGTAAATCCATCAGACAGATAAAGATTCCCACCCATATTCTCTCCTTTGCCATAACATTTTTCTATCACACTACTATATCTACAGCTAGCATCATTGCCCGATTCTGAACAAAGATATCCCAATGGGGTTGACGAGTTCCTACTCATCTGGACAGCACTCTAGCCCTGATCACTACAACCCACATTCCTGCTTTAGCCTCTATTTCTCCCTGCCTCTCCATGACGACAACTTACTCAGTCACAATTCATGATCGCCAACGCCAGCAAACCTACCAAGTTAGGGTTCCGGCGGATCGGTACATTCTCCATAGTGCAGAAGCCACTGGGACTGAATTACCCTTTGCTTGCCGGAATGGGGCTTGTACCACCTGTGCAGTGCAGGTCAAATCCGGCTCCCTCAGACAACCCGAAGCGATGGGGCTTTCACCCAAACTCCAGGCCCAGGGGTATGCCCTTCTCTGTGTCTCCTATGCTGAATCAGATCTAGTCGTAGAAACCCAAGACGAAGATGAGGTCTATGAACTCCAATTTGGGCAATATTTTGGTAAGGGGAAAGTCCAAATCGGGCTACCGTTGGATGAGGACTAATTGGCATATTTCCCATGAGTGATCAGTTTTTAGCGGACTGTTTGGCCGTTGCCACAGAAGCAGCATTGGCCGGTGGGAAAATTCTCCAGGCCCATTGGGGACAATTGGAAATGGTTGAAGAAAAAGGCCGGAGCGGCGATTTAGTCACGATTGCGGACAAAGAATCAGAAGCGGCGGTTTTAGGGATTCTGCAAAAAAACTTTCCTAGCCATCAAATTTTGGCCGAGGAATCTGGTCGGATCGGCACCAACACCAGCCCCTATCTCTGGGCGATTGATCCCCTGGATGGGACAACAAACTATGCCCACCAATACCCTTTTAGTGCGGTTTCTATTGGCCTGCTCGTTGAAGGAGAACCACAAGTTGGAGTAATCTTTGATCCCTTTCATCAAGAACTGTTTGCCGCAGCCAAGGGCCTGGGAGCAACGGTCTCAACACCGCCATTGACAGCCGCCGCCACTAAGCATCTTCATGTTTCCCACACCAGCCAACTGCGGGATAGCTTACTGGTAACCGGTTTTGCCTACGACCGCCGTGAAACTTCCGACAATAATTATGCTGAATTTTGCTATCTCACCCACCTGACCCAAGGCGTTCGCCGGGCCGGAGCTGCGGCTATTGATCTTGCCTATGTGGCCTGTGGGCGGTTAGATGGCTACTGGGAGCGAGGCCTTTCGCCCTGGGATTTAGCTGCTGGAGTGGTGATTGTCCGGGAGGCAGGGGGAGTGGTGACCGCCTATGATCAGTCTGCTTTGGTTTTAGAAACAGGGCGGATTTTAGCCACTAACGGCAGAATCCACAGCCAACTCAGCCAGGCCCTAACTGCTGTTGCCCCGATCAAAGCCCAATTTCCAGATTTTTCTACCTTCCCCTTTCTGACCTAGAGGTTTACTAGATACTAAAAAACCCCCGCTACCGAGGGTGAAAATTTAGCTAGTTTTTCTAGAATTGAGAATTTTGGGGTTCCTTAGAGCCGCCCTCAACCACTAACTTAACCCGCCCAATTCTTAGAAGATTGATCTAAAACATAGGCAGCGACATTTTCAATTTGAGCTTCGCTTAATCGACCACCAAAAGCAGGCATTGCGTTTTTCCCATTTTGGACTTGATACATAATGGCATCAGCAGAGTTCATCCCAAACTGCTCTAGGGCCTCTTTTTTGAGGGTTTTGTTGGCCATCACGACATTACCACCGCCCATGTGACAGGCTGCACAGTTAGCACTGAATACCTTGGCTCCATCAGCAATATCAGCCGCAAATGCCGGGGTACTCAGCCAAGTCGTTAAGGTCACTAGGGTCAAAGCCAGGATCGTTAATAACGTTTTCACAAGTATTCTCCTCTTCAGGGTTCAATTCTTAGGGCAAGTATTAAAAGTGGCCAGTTCTAATTCGGGCATTTTTAAGAATGAGCTAGTCAACGGGATGCCAGCGGCCCAAGCCACCATCGGCAAGTTTACCAAATTTTTCCATCCCAAATCCGTTAAGGAGCTGAATCAGCAAAGGTTTCTGTTCCCCAACCCGGAGCCACGGATGCAGCTCGAAGGATAAATGCAGCTAATTCTTCCAATTGCTCAGTCGTTAACCAGTTTTCTGGGACTTCTCGGCACCAGTAGCTTTCTTCGCTTCCATCATAGGTCATGGGGAGGCGTTGAAAAGCCACCAAACTGGCAATACTGTCTCGGGGTGGGGCTGCTCCCTGAAGGTCTTTTAAGGATAAAGAGACAAGGGGATTCGGGAGAGTGGCCCCGCCAACATGGCAGTTTTTGCAATTTTCTTCAAACAGACGTTTTCCTTGGGTTAACTCGGCTGGAGTAAACTCTCGGGTAGCACCTGTGGCATCTAGGGGCAAACTGACGGGTTGAGTGGCCTTGAGATATTGAGACACATAGCCATCAATCCCATTGACCGCCCAGGCCGGGTTACCCCAAGCAAAACTCCAGGCCAAGCAACTAACAACTAATGCTGTGATGCCAACCTGGAGCCAGGGGATTATTTTTGCAAGGGTGGGGAGTAATTGCGGATAGTTATTCATTCAGGTTAATTAGATTTAGTAATAGACCTTGCCGCCGCCCCATTTTTCACCCAGGATTTTGGGAGCCACCAGGATGTGACCGGCAATGTCAGCTAAGTCTTTATCGGTCAAGTTCCGCATCTTCGGAAAGATATCGGCGCTCTTGAGGCTGGGGTGAACTTCGGCAATGGACTCTTCCCCATCATAGGTAGTTGGGTCTTTCATGTAGTCCACCAGGCCAGTAATACTATCCCGAGGTGGAGTCGCCAGGGCCAAGGTTTCTGTTGCCAAGTCAAGGCTAGGATTAGTTTTTGTTACCCCGCCCACATGGCAAGTGGCACAGGCATAGTTAAATAACCGTTGCCCTTCGTCATATTGTTGTTTGGTTAAGGTAATGGATTTCCCTTGGCTATCGAAAGGAACAGTTAACACATCGGCCGTAAGTTCAGCCGCCAGCGCGGTTCCCGTCAACACTTGCCAGGTACAGAGGATCAGGGCCGCCGCCAGCCAGAAGCATCGTCTCAGCATAGTTCTCCGTGCATTTTCTTGATAGGTTGCAATCTCAGCAGTTAAGGTCAAGGGGATCCCAATTGAGTTCGGGTAAGATGATGTCCAGGTCTGAGCATATCTGCGGCACACCGTCACAGTATCTCCCCAATGGGATCAATTACTAAATATCATGCCATTGCCCGGGCCTTTCCCAAAGTTGGCCTGATGAAGTCTCCCATTTCAGCAACAATTCGCGACCTTAGGCTGACCAGGCCACAAAGGAAATCGAGTAGGATCCAAGAGCTTTCTGCGGTCGAGGATATCCCGCTATGGCTTCTGAGCAACCTGTAACTAGCCGCCCGGTGACCATTCCCCAACTTCAACATTGGAAACAGCAGGGTCGACCGATTACCATGCTCACGGCCTGGGATTTCTTGTTGGCGGAAATTTTGGATCGGGCCGGCGTAGATGTGATTTTGGTCGGGGACTCTCTGGGTATGGTGGCCTTGGGGTATCCAACCACATTGCCTGTGACGCTCGATCAGATGGTGCATCATAGCCAGGCCGTGCGACGGGGGGTGAAACGAGCCTTGCTGGTAGCGGATCTGCCTTGTTTAAGTTATCAACAAAGTTCAACCCAAGCCCTGCAATCTGCCGGCCGGTTACTCCAAGAGGCGGGAGTTCAAGCTGTGAAATTAGAGGGAGCCTATTCCAGTGCCATCAGGGCCGTAACAATTCTCGTTGAGGTGGGGATTCCAGTTTTAGGCCATGTCGGGTTAACCCCCCAAGCGATTCATCAACTGGGTTCCTTTCGCCAACAGGGACAATCTGCTGCTGCCGCCGATGGGATTATTCGGGATGCCTTAGCCTTGGAAGCTGCGGGGGTCTTTGGGATCATTTTGGAGCATATTCCGGCCGATCTGGCGGAAGTGATTACTCAAAAACTGCGAGTTCCGACCATTGGGATTGGTGCAGGGCCCCATTGTGATGGCCAAGTGTTAGTGACAGCAGATCTTTTGGGATTATCGGCTCAGTCTCCACCCTTTGCCCCAGCCTATGCCCATTTGCGGGGGACGATTCACCAAGCTGTGACGGCTTACTGTCAGGATGTCCAACAAAACCGCTTCGGGCAGACTTAGGGATTGGCAGCTTTGGAGGGGTGGCTCAGATAACTTTAACGACTCGGAATTAATACCAGTAAATCGGTGCTGTCTAGATGTTGTCCGGCCTGGGAAAGTAAGACGGAAACCTGACCCCGATGATGGGTTTGATCAATCTAGAACCGATTCTGATTATTACCAATACCAGGGGATGATTGAATCACTGACCAGGCCTGGATTTTAACCTATATGTTTAAGGAGTTTGTTGTTAAGATTCGGTATTCGCAGGGCCTGGGGTAATCCCTAACTCGGCCTGGTGATTTTTGAGAGCAGTTTGAAACTGTTGGACTACCTCTGGCACCGGCACAACCCCTAAATCCCCTTGGGCTCGCGTCCGTAAACTGAGGCTATTGCTCTCCACTTCTTTGGCTCCAATCACGGCCATGACGGGAATTTTCTCTTTTTCGGCATTGCGGATTTGTTTACCCAACCGTTCCCCACTCTGATCCAGTTCGGCCCGAATTCCTAGGGTTAACAGTTGAGTCAGCAAAATTTGGGCAAAGGGATGTTGATCTTCTCCCACGGGCAAGAGGCGAATCTGGACAGGGGCCAACCAGAGGGGAAAATCCCCCACATATTCTTCAATCAAAATCCCAATCAATCGTTCCAAAGACCCAAAGGGGGCGCGATGGATCATCACCGGCCGTTTGCGACTGCCATCTTCAGCCACATATTCCAGGCCAAAGCGTTCCGGCAAATTGTAATCCACTTGCACCGTACCTAACTGCCAATCCCGACCGAGGGCGTCTTGGAAAATGAAGTCAAGTTTAGGCCCATAAAAGGCTGCCTCGCCAATGCCAATAAAATGCTCCAGTCCCAGGGTTTCCACTGCCCGTTGAATTGCCCCCTCTGCTTTTGACCAGGCCTCATCTGAGCCAATATATTTATCCGAGTCGGGATCCCGGAAACTCAACCGGGCCCGGAAGGTTTTCAGGTTGAGGCTCTTAAAGACGGAGAGGATTAAATCCACCACATCCAAAAATTCCTGATCCAACTGCTCCGGCGTGACAAACAAATGGGAGTCATCTACTGTAAAGCCGCGCACCCTGGTTAAACCGCCCAATTCCCCGGACTGTTCATAGCGATAGACCGTGCCAAATTCCGCCAACCGCATCGGTAAACTGCGATAGGAACGCAACTCGTTTTTATAGATCTGGATATGAAAGGGGCAGTTCATTGGCTTGAGGACAAATCCCTCTTCCACCGCTGCGGCATCGAGATCATCGGCCATGAGAGGGAACATATCTTCTTTATATTTCTGCCAGTGACCGGACGTTTTGAATAAATCAACCCGAGCAATGTGGGGGGTGACAACGGGTAAATAGCCCCGTTTGAGTTGCTCCTGCTTAAGAAAATCTTCCAGGGTGAAGCGTAAGACTGTGCCTTTGGGAGTCCAGAGGGGCAGGCCTGGGCCGACAATATCCGTAAATAAAAACAGGCCCAGTTCTTTACCAAGCTTGCGGTGATCGCGGCGGAGGGCTTCGGCTTTGCGGCGTTTGTGCTCGGCTAACTGTTCCGGAGTTTCAAAGGCCGTGCCATAGATGCGTTGGAGTTGGGCTTTGGTTTCATCCCCCCGCCAATAGGCTCCGGCGACACTTTCGAGTTCAATGGCCTGGGGGTTAAGGTCGCCCGTATTTTCCACATGGGGGCCGGCGCATAAATCCCACCACTGCTCACCGAGGTGATAGATCGTGATTGGTTCGGTTTTAATATCCGCCAGAATTTCCAGTTTGTAGGGTTCGCCCAAGGCTTTGATCCGAGCTTCAGCTTCTTCTCGGCTGACTTCTTCCCGAATAACGGGCAATTTTTGTTTGATGATTTTGACCATCTCTTTTTGGATGGCCTTCAGGTCTTTGTCGGTAAACGGCTCAGGATTGTCGAAATCGTAGTAAAAACCGGTTTCAATCCAGGGGCCGATGGTGACTTGAGCCTTAGGAAACAGCTTTTGCACCGCCATCGCAAGAACGTGGGACGTAGTATGCCGAATCCGCTTCAGGGTTTCTGATTCACTGGTTTTGGGGAGATTGAGAAGGGACTGTGACGCAGAATTAGACAAGGTAGCACCCTGGAAACAAATATATAGACAATGATTCTTCTATTTTAGGCAGTATCGCCCTAAGCCCAAGTGACTTGTCCTAAATCCGGGGGGACATCCTGCCAGCGGCCAATACCCACAGCTTTAATGGCTTCTGCTAAGTCTACCGCTCCGGTATAAATCGCTTTCCCCACAATTGCCCCAACAATCCCCCGGCCAGTCAGGGCAAAAATATCGAGAATATCGGTCAGGGAACTCACACCCCCAGAGGCGATAATTGAGACTTCAACTTGATCGGCTAATTCCTTTAAGGCATCTAGGTTTGGCCCTTGGAGTGTGCCATCACGGGCAATATCGGTATAAATAATTCCGCCAATCCCCAGCCGCTGCATCTGTTGAGCCAGTTGAATTGCAGTGATTTCTGAGGTTTCTAGCCAGCCGTGGGTTGCGACCCGGCCATTTTTGGCATCAATCCCCACCCAAATCTGTCCTGGAAATTCTGCGGCCAGTTCCGCCACTAATTCCGGTTGTTTGAGAGCTACAGTTCCGAGGATTGCCCGTTCCACCCCCAGGCCAAGTAAAGCTTGCACTTGTGCTTTTGTTCGTAGTCCCCCCCCCACCTGGACTGGAATTGGGAGAGTCTGGGCAATTTCAGCAATGATGTCATAGTTAACAGGTTGACCGGACTTGGCCCCATCTAGGTCCACTAAATGCAGCCGCGTTGCCCCTTGAGAAACAAAACTTTCGGCCACTTGGCGGGGATTGGTGTTGAAGACTTGGGCCTGGTCATAGTTCCCTTGAAACAAGCGCACACATTGGCCACCTAACAAATCAATCGCGGGAATGACATCCATCGTTATTGCCTAAAACTAACCCATCAATCCAGCCTACTGTGAATCTTTAGGGTTCTCCAGCTTTCTCTCGGAACTTAGTAGATGGAGGGTACAAAAAATTGTTCGTTAATCGGCGGGCGGACGTAGTCTTCGGGGGCGGGGCGGCGGGGCGGCAGATCAATGGCCGGGGGCGTGATGTCTTCGTAGGGAATTTTGCTGAGTAAGTGGCTAATGCAGTTGAGGTGGGCCCGGCGTTTGTCATCGGCTTCGACTGTAAACCAGGGTGCTTCGGGAATATTCGTATGGGCTAACATCGCATCTTTGGCTTTGGAATAATCCACCCAGCGATCCCGCGATTCTATGTCCATCGGGCTAATTTTCCAGCGTTTAGCAGGTTCTAAAATCCGGGCCTGGAAGCGGCGCTCCTGTTCATCATCACTGACCGAAAACCAATACTTAATAAGGATAATTCCAGATTTAACCAGCATCCGCTCAAACTGGGGGCAAGAGTCCATAAATTCGTTATATTGAGCCTCAGTGCAAAAGCCCATTACCCACTCCACCCCGGCCCGGTTATACCAACTCCGGTCAAACATGACAATTTCGCCCGCCCCTGGGAGATGCTCGACATAGCGTTGAAAGTACCATTGGGTTTTTTCCCGGTCTGATGGAGTTCCCAGGGCAACGATCCGGCAACCACGGGGATTTAGGGGGGCAGAAATTCGTTTGATCATCCCACCTTTGCCGGCTGCGTCCCGCCCTTCAAAAATAATCACGATCTTCAGGCCAGCGTGTTTAACCCAATATTGCATCTTGACCAGTTCAACTTGGAGGCGAGCCAGTTCTTTGTCGTAGAAGTCACGGTCGAGTTTGCTGGGTTTTGGAGTTTCGGGCAGGGCTTTTTTCTTGTCCTTGGCTTTCTTCTTTTTTCCAGGTCCCTCGGTTTGTGCTTCAAGCGGTGCTGCTGTGATGTCTAATTCAGCCATAGGTCAATATCCCCATCCCTGAGCAAGTGAGCGCAATATTAATACAGTCTGCCAGGCCTGGGAAAATCTCTGTTCATCATTAACACTTTCTTAAGTTGCTTAGGGCTAAATGACCAGAGCCAAGGGAATTAGCCACGATCGACACACTCGTTTTTGGCGATCCTTGTGGGATTTCCACGTTTAATCCGTTACTTATTCTTCTGAAAATTTAACATTCTTTAATGTAACGTTAATCTTACCTGACAAGATAGAATAAATTGATGGATATAAAACCTTATAAATAATGATACTGCCGCAGTTTTCAAAGATGCGAGACTCCCTTCGTAAACCAAAATCCCTGCGAACCTTATTTATCGTTTTATTTCTGTTTCAATCGGGAGTTTTTTTAGGACTATCCTATCTCCTGTTCGAGCAATCTAAACAAAGAACGATCTCTAACTTACTGGCTGCGCTGACGATAGAAACTAGTGAACGAATTAATAATCAAATTAGCCAAGAACTGCATACAGCTATTCGTCTCAATGCAATTAATCGAGATATTGTTGCAATTACTAACGGTACAACAAATTACAATTCACTTATTCGTGTTGCGACGATTCAACTCAATAACTTTCCCAATATTTCCGCCATTGGAGTGAGTCAAGTTGGGGGCTACTCCTTTAGAGTGAATCGTTATGGCACTACTCCCAATCAATTTGATGTAGAACTCCTGAGTCCTGAGCGTCCCAATGAACTACAAATCTTTCGAGTTAACCATGTCGGAAATAAATTTGTTGATCTGACAACTATGCGCCCTTTCAAGGTGACAGATTGGCCTTGGTACAAAAGCATTCAAAATATCAAACCCAATTCCTGGAGCCAGCCCCATATAAGCCGTGAGGGTTCCAACTTAGTCATCAGTACCTATATTCCTATTTATCCAACCGATACCCACCGCTTGCCCACCTTATTTGTTAGTAGCATTAGTCTCGAAAAAATTAATACTCTCTTAGAAGGACAGCAATTTAAGGTTAAGTCTCTGGCGTTTATCACCGAGTTGAGTGGGGAATTAGTCGGATCAACAACTAGGGATAAACCTTATTCGCTAGTCAGACATAAAAATAAGCCTGGATATTCCCTCAAACGAATTCATATTCAAAATAGTTCCAATCCGCTGCTGGTATCCCTGGCTCCTCTACTCCCCCAGGCCAGTACCCTGAAACCCGGAGAGTCGCGTCTAGAAAGTCTCATCTTTGCAGGTAATCGTTATTATGTTGAGACCGAGCGATTGAACTTTGATCCCAGTTTAGATTGGCTATTAATGACCGTTATTTCCGAAGTCGAACTCACCCAGGATATTCAGAAAGACTTAATTCCGATCTTGTTTTTGCTAGTGCTGTTACTTGTGATTATGGTGATCTTGAATCTCCTGACTGCCCAGGCCATTATTCGCCCGATTCGGACACTTCAAAACCGCACCCGTGAATTTGTTGCACCCGATACCTGCCTAGATACGATCGCTCATCCGATCAAAGAAATTAGTGAGCTTGACTCTGCCTTTGTCGAGATGGCTCAGAAAATCCACATCACCCTTAATCAACTTCAGACTGCCAATCACGAACTAGCCGAGCAAAAAGCCCACCTATCCCAAATTCTGGATGCAATTCCCATTGGTGTGGCAATCCATGCTCTCCACGGCCAAGTTGAGTACCTGAATCCGGCTGGCATGAGCTTACTGGGACTCACCGCAATTCCTAACTCCCCAGGCCTGGATACACTCAACCAAGACTTTCATCTCTTTCAAGTTGGCCAAAATCGCCCCTACCCCACCGAATTACTCCCCGCTGTCCAGGCCTTGCACGGTCAAACGACTGAACTTGATGATTTAGAATTTCGCCAGGGGGAACACCGCCGGATATTCAAGGCTTATGGTATCCCCATTTATAACCAGGCCCGTGAAATTACAGCAGCCCTCGTTATTTTTCTAGATATTACTGAGCGTAAACACCTGGAACAAATTCTCCAAAACTATAACGAAACCCTCGCAGCAGAAGTTAGAGAGCGCACCCAAGCTCTGATCAAAAGTGAAGAAAAATTCCGCTTTGCCTTGCAATCTACGGTGACAAGCTGGTGGGATTGGGATATTCAAACCAACGCCGTAGATTGGTCAGAAAACTTTGATCAGATGATCGGCCGCGCCCCCAACTCCTATCCCAAAAATGTCGACTCCTTCCTCAGCTTTCTCCATCCCGATGATGTGGAGCCGACCCAATCCAAACTGATGGAGTCAGTCCAAACAGATGCTCCCTACAAAACTGAATTTCGCTTTGTCCACCCAGACGGCTCCATGCGCTGGATTATGGCCACCGGAACAGTCCAACGGGATCAAAATGGGCGCGCAACCCGGATGAGTGGAATTAACCTAGACATCACCGAACGCAAACTAGCCGAAGAAGCCCTCAAAGCCAGTGAAGAAACCCTCCAACTCGCCCTTTCCGCCGAGACAGCCAACTGGTGGAAGTGGGATATTGTGAACGACCAAATGTACTCTGCCCCATCCTTCCATGATCTCCTCGGTCGCCACGGTGATGAACTCCCCCAAACCTGGGCTGATGCCATTGCTCTCATTTATCCAGATGACCAGGCCAAAGTCCAAGCGGCGATCCAGGCCACCTTAGAACATGACGCACCCTTTAATGTTGAATTTCGGATGATCCCACCCAATGGCAAAATAGTTTGGATAGCAGACCTCGGTGCACTGCAACGGGATGAAACGGGCCGGCCGCTCCAAGTCAGTGGCATCATGATTGACATTACTGAACGAAAACAGACCCAACTAGCCCTAGAGGAAAGTGAAGAACGGCTACGATTAGCTCTCAGTTCGACTGGTACCAGTTGGTGGGATTGGGATATTCTCAATAACGTGATTAGATGGTCAGACAATTTTTACGCCATGGTGGGCCGAAAACCGGAAGATTGTCTCTCCCAAGTTGAAGGGTTTCTCAGTTTTGTCCACCCCGATGATCGTGAACAGGTGCATCATGCAATCCAGGCCAGTCTTGAACATGACACACCCTATCGGGTTGAGTTTCGGTTTTTGCATCCTGATGGCGCGATTTACTGGGTAATGGCGAAAGGAATCGTTCAACGGGATGAAACCGGCCGGCCAATGCGGATGAGCGGCATCAATCTTGACATTAATGAGCGCAAAGAGATGGAAGAAGCCCTCCAAAAAAGTGAAGAACGTCTGAGAATTGCCCTAGAGTCCACGTCAACTAGCTGGTGGGAGCGAGACTTAATGACCAATATCTCCACTTGGTCAGAAAATACCGACTATGCCCTGGGTTACAGCCCGGATAGTTACCCCAAAAATCAAGACACCTTCATCAACTTGCTGCATCCTGAGGATCGCGATCGCGTTGTAGCCGGAGTTGAGCAAGCCATTGCCACTGGAATTCCTTATCAAGGAGAATTTCGTCTGGTGCGGGCTGACGGTGGGGTGGTCTGGATCATGGGAACGGGCCATGTCGAATATGATGACTCTGGCCAGCCGATCCGCATGAGTGGCCTCAACGTCAACATTACCCCCCTCAAAGAAGCCCAACAAGAATTAGAACGCCTCACCCAAATTGATGGCTTGACTGGGGTTTACAATCGTCGCTATTTCGATCAGGTTTTAGCGCAGGAGTGGCAGGTTGCTTGTCGGGAAGGAGATTGCTTGGCCCTATTAATGTTGGATATTGACTATTTCAAGAACTATAACGATGCCTTGGGACACCAGGCCGGGGATAGTTGCCTGATCCAAGTTGCCCAGACCCTCCAGCGATCGATTCACCGCTCCTCTGACCTAGTGGCCCGCTATGGTGGTGAAGAATTTGTCTTGATCTTGCCCCGTACCGATTTATCTGGAGCCGTAGTGATTGCCCAACGAATTCAAGACCTCATCTCAGCCCAAGGCCTCCCCCATCCGACCTCAGCAATTTCGCAGCAGTTAACCGTCAGTATTGGGATTCAATGTGGCATCCCCAGGCCGGGTCAACCCCCGCAAACCTGGTTAAAAGCCGCGGATGATGCTCTCTATCTAGCCAAGGAAAAGGGGCGGAATCAGTACGTGGTGAATGGGGCTGAAGCCGCGATTTAATCCGATAGCTGCCATCTGGTCTTAAACAGGAATTAGGATCAAAATAAAGAGGCAAACTGATTGAGACACCAGGAACAGATTCATGCCTAAAGCGGCTCTACTGACGGCGATTGCTGGCCTCAATCGGGGAATTCTCGCTAACCCAACGGAAAAGAAAAGGGTTGATGAGTTAGCCCAGGGCCTAGAAGCAGTCAACCCCACCCCTGATCCCCTGAAGGCTCCTGATAAACTAGCGGGTAACTGGCGGTTGATTTATACCAGTAGTCAAGCCTTACTCGGCCTGGATCGTGCGCCTCTGGTCAAATTAGGGCAAATTTACCAATGTGTCCGGCCAGAGGAACAAGCCATTTTTAATATTGCCGAGCTTTACGGGCTGCCTTACCTGGAGGGCCTGGTGAGTGTGGTGGCCAAGTTTGAGCCAATTTCTGAAGCACCTGCCAGAGTCCGGGTAAAATTCCAACGCTCGATTATTGGGTTAAGACAACTACTCAATTACCGCAACCCAGAACAGTTTATTAGTCAACTCGCCAGTGGTAAAACCTTGATGAGTCTGGACTTCAAGCTTAACAGTGAAGAACAACAGGGCTGGCTAGATATTACCTACCTGGATGATGATCTGCGTCTGGGGCGCGGGAATGAAGGCAGCCTGTTTGTTTTGACTAAGGCTTAGGTCTCCTCCCCCATTTTCCCAAGCCTAAACTTGCTGACATAGGGTAATCTCTAAGGGTCAAGGATCAGCGATCGGAGTGCAGTAGCGGTCATGGAAAGTTTGTGTGGGCGGGATGTGTTAAGCATGGCTGATTTGAGCCAGAGTGAGATTTTATATCTACTAGATTTTTCTTCACAGATGAAATCTGGCGCGATGACTCCCCGCTGTCCCAAAGTCCTGGGCCTCCTGTTCCAAAAAGCCTCAACCCGCACCCGCGTCAGTTTTTCTGTGGCCATGTATCAACTGGGGGGAAATGTCATTGATCTCAATCCCCAATCGACCCAAGTTGGCCGGGGTGAACCTCTCCCCGATACGGCCCGCGTCTTGGATCGCTATTTGGATGCCTTAGCGATTCGGACGTTTGCCCAGGCCGACTTAGAAACCATTGCCAATCACGCCCGCATCCCTGTGATCAATGCTTTGACGGATCGAGAACATCCCTGTCAAGTTCTGGCAGATTTACTAACCTTGAAAGAATCATTCGGGGGCCTGGAGGATTTAACCCTGACCTATGTCGGGGATGGCAATAATATGGCTCATTCCTTGTTGTTGGGGTGTGCTTTGGTGGGGGTCAATATTCGGATTGCGGCTCCCGTGGGCTATCAACCTTTACCGGAGATTGTCAGCCAGGCCGAGGGGATTGCGGCAGGGAAAAGTGAAGTGGTGATTACGACCGATGTGAAGGCGGCGGCGGCGGGAAGTCATGCCCTTTATACAGATGTTTGGGCCAGTATGGGACAGGAGGATGAAGCAGCGGATCGATTGCCCTTATTCCAGCCTTACCAAATTAATGATGAGCTATTACAACTTGCTAACCCCAATGCCATTGTCCTCCACTGTTTACCGGCCCATCGGGGTGAAGAGATTACTCCGGCTGTTTTGGAAGGCCCCCAGTCACGGGTTTGGGAAGAAGCGGAAAATCGTCTCCACGCCCAAAAAGCTCTTTTAGCTAGCATTCTGGCCTAATTTCTCGCTGATTTAAGACTCCAGCAGATTAAGGTTGGGGGTATTAAGGGTTGTGGGAGAACTGATGATTTTGGCAATAGTCTTTTCGGTTGCCACCACTGTTAGGCCTGGGGAGAGGCGTTAAGCTAAAAAAGAACGGTGTCCAGAATACGACCCATGACGAAGAACATGATTAAAAAAGTTTGGCAAACTCTGCGCCCAGCCCTCGGTATCTTGGTGGCGGCGGTATTAATTTGGCAATTGGCTCTCGATGGGGGGACTGTCTTAGCGGCCCGGAGTGGGGGGCGAGTGGGAGGTGGCTCTTTCAGTCGGCCGGTTCCCAGTCGGTCTTACTCTCGGGGTGGCGGCTATGGGGCTCCGACCTATGGGGGCGGATTTGGTTTTCCGTTTTTAATTCCCTTTTTTGGCTTTGGGGGCGGTTTTGGCGGCCTGTTTACGCTGATTTTGTTCTTTGGCCTGGCTAACTTCCTGGTTTCGTCCTTTCGGCGATTTCGGGATGAGGGAGATGGCGGCATGGGCAGTGAATTGGGCAGTAGTAACCCAGCCGTGTCTCTGAACGTTCTCCATGTGGGCTTAACGGCTCAGGCTCGGGAACTACAGGCGGACTTAAATCGGATTGGCCTGAGTGCTGATACGAGTTCTGCCAGCGGGTTAACCAAGGTTTTACAGGAATCTACTTTGGCTCTGTTGCGGCATCCTGACTATTGGGTCTATGCGGCTTCTGAGGAAAAACAAACCAAGCTTTTAGCGGCAGAAACTCAATTTAACCAACTGGCATTAGCAGAACGGAGCAAACTCTCGGCAGAAACCCTCTCCAACTATCGCCAAGAACTTCGTCAGACCGCAGTGGTGGCCCTGAGCCAGGCTGAGAAAGATGCCCTTGCCTATGGGTCTGCCAGTGGTGAATATATTGTTGTCACCTTGATTGTGGCTTCTGAGGGTAAATTCAGCTTACCGAAAATTAACTCCAGCAGTGATCTCCGCCAGGCCTTGCAACAGTTGGGCGGAATTAGCAGTGATCGGTTATTAGCGGTGGAATTACTGTGGCAACCCCAGGCCATGGGTGATACTCTAACCGCTGATGAGGTGCTTCTGGCTTATCCGCAGTTAAAACTTGTCTAGGCCGAGTATTCACGAATTGTTTAATTCAGCGAGACAACGGCAACCATAAATTCCCAGGCCCAGTCAGGACGGATCCGCTCTAGGTAGTGAAGTTTTAACTGGGCTTTTTCGATTAACTCCCTCAATTCTGCGCGGGTGTAACAGCCCCGGTAGGCCGGATCAACCCAAGGCAGTACCCAATCATAGATCTGACAGAGCCAATAGTCTTTGCACCAATCCACAATAATGAGTTTGCCAGCCGGATCGAGGACGCGTTTCATTTCGGTTAGAGCGTTTACAGGTTCGGGGAAATAATGAAAAGCACTGCTGGTCACAATCCGGTCAAAACAGGCATCGGGAAAAGGAAGTTGCTGGATATTGGCACATTGAAAGTGGGCCTCGGGAAAGGTCTGGCATTTATTTATGGCAACAGCCAGCATTTTGGGAGACAGGTCAATTCCAGTCAGGCGTAACTCTGGATATTGGCTCAAGAGGCGATAGGCAAATTCCCCAGTCCCACAGGCCAGGTCTAAAACCCGATCGGAGGCATGAATATCTGACCAGGCCTGGAGGATGTGTAAAGACTCGTCTAAATAGTGATGCCAACGGTGATCATAATGAGCCGCCAGCCGGTCATATTGCTGCTGGATTTGGGCCTCTAGGGATTTTCTTAAGGTCATTTCTCAGGCCTATCAATGGTTGAAACCCTACTTCTCCACCAAGTACCCCCCCGGCTCTAATTCTAATTCTCGGCCCCGCCAATGGACTTTGCGACCAAAGCAGCCCACGAGCCAGATTAAAAAACTCAAGCCATCTCTGAGGGGCAAAACCCAAATCCAGGCCCAAAGCTTCTCAGCGTTCATGGTTTGACAACAAATCCAGGCCTGGAACAATCGCATTCCCCAAACCGCCGCCCAAACCGCCAACGTCCATAATTCCCCAGAGACCCAAACCAGGCAAACACTATAAACCGTCCCAAAGGTGAAACCAATGCCATAATATTGCGATCCACGATTAAAGCGAATCCCGCGGGACCAACGAACTTCCCGCCCAAAAACCGTCCCGAGGGAATCCCCTGAACAATCGTTATGGAGTACATAGGTGGAAAGCTCAACCCCGTACCCTGCCGCCGCCGCCTCATACCCCAGCCGATAATCGTCCCCAATCCGGTTTTTAGCTAATTCCATTGCCCCTGTTTGAGTCAAGACCTGAGAACGAACCGCAATCGTCGGCCCAACCGCGAACTTAAGACCGCCATCTAACATCCGAGCAATTAGAATACTTGGAATAAAATCTAAACACCGCCCCAATGCTGACAGTGCTGCTCCCAGGCCCCGCGGGCGATGATCAAAATAGCCACAGGTGACAACTCCGAGTTGGGGATTTTGTAAGGGCGCGATGACGGTGGCTAGGTAATCCGGGGTGACGCGAATATCACTATCTACAAAAACGATGATCTGGCCATTGGCATAATCACGCAGTTGGAGCAAATTACTAATTTTGTAGTTCACTCCTAAAATTTCCGGACAGTGATACCAGCGCACCAGGTAGGGATAGGTTTGCACCAGTTGTTTAAGGAAGGGAACGGCTGGGTCTGATAATTCCCGCACTCCAAATAGGACATTATAATTCGGATAATCTTGTTGACAAAGAGAAAGCCAATTTTCCCAGGCCCCGGCTTCCAATCCACAGACAGGTACTAAGATTGTCACGGGTGGGGCCGGATTGAGGGGGGGGATTTTGGCGCGACTAAAGAACTGTTTAACCGCAATAGCCTGCCACGAATAAAATATAAATCCGGTCAGACTGAGAATCCCAAAGCCGATTTCGAGGACTTGTTGCACCAATCTCATCCCACCAACCCCTAAATCTGGGCCGGGTGAGCAATGGTTCCGGTGAGGGGTGAACTGGCACTGGCATAGGCTTTAACGGGAATCCGCCCAGCTTGATAGGCTAATCGGCCAGCTTGGGTAGCTAGGGCCATGGCGCGGGCCATCTGAGACGGCTGTTCGGCTTGGGCAATGGCGGTATTAATCAGCAAAGCATCAGCCCCTAATTCCATGGCCTGGGCCGCTTCGGAAGGAGAGCCAATCCCAGCATCCACAACCACCGGGATAGTCACGAGATCGACAATGATTTGGATATTGGCCGCATTTTTCAGGCCTTGCCCAGAGCCAATCGGAGCAGCCAAGGGCATAACGGTGGCACACCCAACCTCCTCTAATCGTTTGGCCAAAAGGGGATCAGCATTGATATAGGGGAGAACCGCAAAGCCTTCTTTGACCAGTTGAGTTGCTGCTTCTAAGGTGCCGATTGGATCGGGCAAGAGATATTTAGAGTCCGGAATGACTTCTAATTTGACAAAGTTATTATCTTCTTGTCCCAATAGTTTGGCCATTTCCCGACCCAGGCGAGCCACTCGAATCGCATCTTCAGCCGTTTGACACCCGGCGGTATTGGGCAACATCCAGATTTTTGACCAGTCAATGGCTTCTGCTAACCCGACATGGCCAGGGGCATTGGTTTGGACGCGACGGACGGCAACGGTGACAATTTCACAACCACTGGCGGCAATACTGGCCTGCATTTCAGCCATGGAGCGATATTTCCCGGTTCCTGTCATCAACCGCGATTGGAAGCGGCGGCCGGCAATGGTGAGGGGAGCCGGATCGGGGAGGTTTCCTGCACTGACAGGGGATGCAATATCCTGAGTCAACATAGCCAGTAATTGTGATATTTCCTTTCTCACCATACCAGGCCTGGCTAACTCTCCCATCAAGTCGGCCCCTCTCAGGCGAAAATTAAAGATGAAGTAGTTTGGCGTAGCACGATGAACTTCCAGGCCTGGTACCAATCCCTCTCCCGCTTTTTGGCTGTGGTCATCTGTGGGGTATTCCTCTGGGGTCTGGGTTTGGGGGTAATGAGCAACGGGGCCTGGGCCAGGGGTTGGGAGAACTTGCAACTCATTGCCGCTTTACCCCAAGGCAATGCCGTCACCGATGCCAAAGCGATTTTACGGAACGCTCTGCCCATTGATAACCCAACTGTTCGGGAACTCCAAGGCAATCTTGAGGATATTTCCAATCAACTGCGGGCTAAACGCTGGAGTGGAGTGGGGGGTGATATTAAAAAAGCCAAGCGGCTCCTAGAGACCAAAACCGACAAGCTCTTGGCCAGTATTCCTACCGATAGCCAACCCCAGGCCAAAGACCATCTTGAGCAACTGAACCAGACCCTAGACGCGTTACAAACCGCCGCAGAGGCGAAGGATCGTCAACAACTGCTGCCCCTCAAAGCCCAGGCCTTAGATCAGGTTGGTCGTCTGGAAGATTTGATGGTTAAAGGGTTTCCCTTTCAAATTCCGGCTGAGTATCGCAATTTACCCCAATTATTAGGTCGAGCAACGGTCAAACTAACAACGAGTAAAGGGGATATTACCGTAGTCCTAGACGGCTATAGTGCTCCTGTCACGGCTGGCAATTTTGTGGATTTGGTCAAGCGGGGATTTTATAATCAGTTGCCGTTTACGCGGGCCGAAGAATCCTATGTTCTACAAGCTGGTGATCCCCCCGGCCCCGAAGATGGCTTTATTGACCCCAAAACGAAAGAATATCGGGCCATTCCCCTAGAGATTCTCACTGATGGCGATAATACTCCCCTCTATGGCATCACCTTGGAAGACGCGGGACGTTATTTAGAGCATCCAGTCCTACCCTTTTCTGCCTATGGCACTCTAGCCTTAGCTCGTCCCAATGAAGATGCTAACGGGGGCTCCTCGCAGTTTTTCTTTCTTCTCTTTGAACCTGAGCTAACCCCGGCTGGTTTGAACCTACTCGATGGGCGATATGCGGTGTTTGGCTATACCGTTGATGGGCAAGATGTTCTGGGTAAACTGCGGCCTGGAGACATGATTGAAAAAGCTGAGGTGATTGCCGGGGGGGAAAATCTAGTCTTGTAGGGTCTCACGTTAGAAAAATCGGCATCAACAGGCCAATGGCAAAGGCGAGGGTGAGAATAATGCCCAGCGGCAGAGAAATAGACTGCCAAAATAGGAAACTAACCACGGCTGGACTGGCATTTTGAACCGATAAAATGGCAATCCCAATCATGGTGAGGGCAATAACAGCAAAGAGAAGATTTTTAGACATTTAATCCAACCAGATTTTATTTTGTTGAGGATTTGTGTAGTTCCCGGAACGTCTGGGTCAGCGGTCATCCTATTTATTTTTTTGGAGTTCTTGAACTGCCTTTTCAGAGCGATTATAGGGGTTATAGGTGGCAAAGCCAGAAAAAATAGAGCTAAAAAAGTGATTGGCTCCGCTCCGTAAGGTTTGGCTGAAGCTCCCCAGGGGGCCGGGAATGGCTGAACCATAGGCAATATAAATGAGGAGGACAACCATAACTGGTAAGGCATAATCCTTAGGGCGCATCGCAGTTCTTGGGTCGAGTTATATTCCCTGATTCTAAGGGTTCTGCAGATGGTTTTTGCCGACAAAGATTAGAGGAACCTAACCAATCAGCCCCTCTGTAATCGGCCTTGATTCCATCTCCAACGCTAAGACTCTGGCCAAAATGTTTAGCTAGCCCAGGCCTGGGAGCAAACCCTTGAAAAAAGGGGTAGGGAGGTTAATTTTCAGTAACATTCTCTTAAATTAATCTTAAAAATCTAAAGACTTAATAAAGAGACGCTCTGTTCAGCAGAAATACCTATAACGTAATTGTTCAAGATACCTCCTAACTGCGTCCTTGGCCCTGCCCCAAAAAAAACGATGGGGAATTGCAGGGTCATTTTTTTGTGCGCTTTTTCAGGCCAATTGACTTAGTCCAATTTTAGTCCATTAAATATCTGAAAGTCTTGTAAGTACTTAAAAACATAGATTGTAGATACTTGCTCTATTGCGTTTTCCGCAGAAGTTCAAACTCCTTGTCCCCAATTCTGGCCTGGCGCACAAACATATCCCTCAGCCTAATCCTGAAATCCTTCTGGGCTTCTCTACCGCTTGTCCTGCCTAAATGACTCAGGCTTTGGAATTTAATATTTTCAGAACTATTGTTCAAATTTCACAGATGCAGGTCTTATTGTTCCATCCCGATCATTGCTCAATGATTTCCCCTATCCCAGTAGCCTTAAGCAGATCCCTCTGCCCCATTAAAACCCTACAAATCCTTGCAAACAATCGTTTTTTAAAATGCCCCTATCCAAATTTCAACGGGATTACGTCCTAAAACCTCCTCCAAAACATCTATCAACTTGGTTAAAATACTAAAAAACTAGACTTAAAACAAGACTTACTATAAGTCCAAAAATCTCACATTAAAATAAATTTATACAAAATAAAGTATCCGACTAGTGGGCTGAAACGAAGTAGGTGAATTAAGGTAAAAGAAAAATCATCAAGGCCCAAAATGCTGTGGCCTCAGTTGTGGCGGTAGGCAGACTGTTCTAAGAAGGAAGTTTTTACTGCCTCTAATTTACTTCTGCCCCATCCCAATGAGTCACAGGACAATTACGAGAGTTTTTCTAGTGAACTGAGGTCTTAGCTAAATCATCTAAAACGGCTTGGGCGGATTGGTATCGTTGCCGGAAGTTGTAGCGCACCATCCGATTGAGAATATGCTCAAATTGCTCAGAAATTGGCCTAGCACTGGCCCAAATTAACTCGCCAGAATTTCGATCATGCTGAATATTACTCGGACTAACTCCACTGAGGGCTTGAATGGCCACGGCTCCCAAAGCATAAATATCACTGGCAAAGGTGGGGTATCCGGCCATTTGTTCGCTGGGGGCATAGCCACGGGTGCCAATCGCAATCGTAAATTTCTGATCTATGGCGGCCATATCTTCCAGTTGAATATGGCGCACAGCTCCAAAATCAATTAAGACAAGCTGCTGATCTGAGTCCCGGCGAAGAATATTTCCAGGTTTAATATCGCGATGAATGACGTTTAGGCTGTGGACATAGACGAGGATGGTTAAGATTTCCTCTAAAAGTTTCTTAACATATCCTGGGCTAAAAGTCCGCTGTTGTTGCAACTCATCCTGAAGAGAGCGACCCTTAACATACTCTTGAACCAAGAAAAAGGCTTGGCTCTCCTCAAAGTAGGCTAGAAGTCTGGGAATGCGATCGTGCTGGCCAACCTGAGCTAACGTTGCTGCCTCCCGTTGAAATAACCGCCGCGCCACCTGCATAAATTTGGCATCGGAGCGTGAGGGCAATAGCTGTTTCACAACACACACCGGCTTAAGGGGCATTTGCGTATCCTCGGCCAAATAGGTGCGCCCAAAACCACCCCGTCCTAACTGGGTAATGATTTGATACCGTCCCGCCAGCAGGCCTGGAATCAGTTCCGCTGAATAGCTATGGGCATCAATATCTTTGGCAGGACTAGAGGTGGGAATAGAACTCGTAGTCGGATCATGTTCCGTTGATTTCAGACCTAGGTTATGGGGATTCAATGCTGAAATATCGGTAATCGGAGCCTCTGTTTCCGGGGCGGCATCAAAATCAGCATCAATAACTGTTGCCTCTCCGGGGAAGACTTGGGGGGACGTTGGTATAGATGGCAGATTTGCGGCGTGGTTGGGGTTAAGTACCGTTGGTGGTGCTGCCGAGTCTGGTTGGGACGGTAATGAACCATCACCCGTTGAACCTGGCTCACTATCGAGAACAAAGGTTGCTTCCGAACATTGCCCAGGCCGGGGATTTGGCACAGCCTTAGCAAAGCGGGTTATTGACGGCCCATCTACGGCAAAGGTTTTTTCAGGATCAGTCGCATCTTGACTGGTTACATCAGTAATATCTGTAAGTTCAATCAGGGTATCAGCGGGATCAGTTGGCTTGGGAGATGAGCGGGCAGGATTTTGGGGATAACGTTGTGGCAGAGGGGCTGGATCGTGATTAAAGATGGCTGTTGATTCTTGCCCCAGGCCTGGCAGATTGGCAGATGCCGCCGGTGAGATCGCTGTCAAATCCAGAGCCGTTGGAAGCGGTTGGAATGGTTGGGGCTGACTTGGGGGCAAGGAGAGTGGATCGGGGGGGAGTACCGCTGGGGTGAGGGCTTCTGAAGGTGATTGTCCTTTCTCTAGACGAGTGGCTCCATAGATCACCATCGCTAATGAGGTTGTCACCATCCCCAGGCCCGCCGGAATCAACGGTAACCATCCTGCTGCCACTACAAACACACCATAACTGACCCCCACCAAGGCTCCGACACCAATCCCCACCCCCACGCTCGCCAACAGCCAAGAATATCGCCGGGAGAGATTTAACCAGAGCATCCCCGACAGCAAAGACCAGCCATAGACCCAAACCCATTCCCCCACCCCATCCCAGGCCCAGATTAAGGGTTGAGTCCGATTTACTGCCCCAATAATTTGTTGGACAATTTGGGCATGGATCACCAGGCCTGGGGTGCGTTCTTCTCCCTCTCTCAGGTTGTTTAAGGGTGTGATAAATTTATCGTTACTACTGTCCGCCGTTACCCCCAACAGCACAACCCGATTGCGAATTTGGGCTGGTGGCACTTCCCCCTTTAATACCTGCGTCAAGGACACCTGTTGCCCCAAGCCTTCATCCTTTTGAAAGTCAATTAGAATCTGGTAGCCCCGCGCATCTATCCCTTGGTATCCCCCCGTATTCGACATAATCCTCTCAAACACCTGATCACCGATTTTTAACTGCTCATTGGCATCAAACTCAGCCGGTTTTGACAGATACCGTTGCGCGAGGAGAAACCCCAAAGAGGTTGCCGTAGTACAGAGAGCCTCAGGTGTCGGTGTCCGCACTAAAATCCCCCGCCGCACCACCCCATCAGGATCCAGGGGTAAATCGGCAAATCCCACCTGATCCGACTCTAAACCCGCTGGCGATGCCACCCCAGGATTATCCTGACGACCCACTTTACACAGGGCAATGACATCAGGATGGGCAATCAGATATTGACTCAGGTTATTCTGAACCGTGTTTTCTACCTCAGGATTAAAGGGGTCAGGAATCGGTAAATCCCGAAATAAATCGAGGCCAATCACCTTTGGATTTCCGGCTTGAAGTTTTTCCAGAGCTTGGATTAAGAGCCAATCCGGTAACGGCCATATTTTCTGGGACTGAATATCTGCTTCCGTAATCGTGACCAACAGAATTGGCGAATCTACCAATCGCTCGGGCTCGGAGCGCATCATCTGGTCATAAGCCCGCAACTCAAATGACTCCAGCAAGGTCAGCATCTTCAGACCCATAACGCCCAGAGTGGCCCCAAAGGCAATCAAAACTGCGGGAACTTGGGCCTGGAGAACACGTCGCCAAAGGGGAGCATTACTCATGGGGAAGCTATAAAAAATGGGCATCAATTTATAGCCTTAATCTTAATCTCTCCCTTCCCAATTGAACGGATAGAGTTAAAATTCCCTGAGATTTTGCCGCGCTTGGAGCATTAACTGAGTTACTGGGCCTGGCAGCAGTCCAATATGGGCATTGTTGCAATACCCGGATCCACCCCTGCTTCTTGGAGATAAGTTTGCCATTGGTCTTGATAGCTAGAGTTACTAGGGCTGCTCTGTTGCAGTTGAACCAAAGCCGTTAAGGTATCGTTCCAAATTTGATTGGCAGCATAGAGGGGGAGCCGTTCCGCCACTGGGGTACTGTTGATAGCCTGGAGCATATTTGGATCTAAATCCACCCGCTCTACCCAGCCCTCCACATAGGGAAAACCACTGGGGTCACTACTGCACACTAAGGAAAAGTTCCATTTATATTTCTTGCCAACTTCCAGGCCATTGCTTCCTCCGTTGAGCTTAACCTTGACAATACCGGCCGTTGGATTAATGCCGTAGGTACGTTGCTCAATCAGGTTACCCTGCTCATCGGACACAATCAGTTCAATGGCTTTAGCAGAAGAAGCAGGAACATAGAAAAACAGGTCTGGATTCTTGGAAGCTGTCAGGGCCAAGCCATTATTGGGAGCCAAAGCAGTTAATTTGACTGATCCAGGTGTGCAAGTTGTCCCCCGGGTCGCCCCTGCTACTGTATTACCAGGCATTCCTAAATGACTAGGGATATAGGCTAGACGATTAGCAACGGGCCGGTTTGCAACTCGATCTCGAGCAATATAGGCCTGAACATTACTAATCGCCACAGTGGCATAGCGATCGCCTGGACGCAGACTCAGGGCCTTCTTGAAATTGACTAGGGCAGACTGATAATCCCTGCGAGCCGTTAAGCCATAGCCCTTTTGCATCGCCCCATTATAGCCATCTGATGCTGTCTGAGCCATCACAGCCGGAGTTACGAGGGGTAAGGCAATTAAGGGAGAGGAGAGGCCGATGACTCCAAGTAAACTGGCCTGGGCAATAAAGCGTGTGGGAAACATAGTGAACTCCTATTCTGAGGCAGCTTCAGTAAATAGCTAGCTTGGGTGGATACCTACAGTGTCCCTAAACCCGAAGGATGTAGGCGTGATATGAACATTTTTTTAACGTGATCCTCTGGCGACATTTCTGTGACTAGAATCACAAGCTAGCCCTCAATGGGTCATCCTACAGTAGAAAATTTGCCACTGAACCAGGCCTGGGGGTATCCCTAGAACGATCGGTTCACTATTCTTTTGCAACCAGTGTGCTAGCCTCTCCATACATTCCTCCTGCGATTTAAGACTAGCTGGTAAATCCTGACAAAAAGCTACTGCATCAACCTCTGAGGCTGTAAGCTCAATTCCATTCACTGATAAGCATGTATAAACAGTAATCAGAGCTACCCTCTTATTCCCATCTCCAAAACGCGGTATTTGTTCATCCCGCGCCGCCGCAATCTTTTTCTCAACATTGGGGTTCTATGGTGAGATTTCAGATCCCCTAGGAGTCTTAGTCGCAAAAAGGATGTCCCTATCGTAAATATTTATGCAATCAGTTGTTGTAAAGCTAGGCAGCTAGGGTTAAATTCAAAGACTGCCACAACCGCCGCCGTCCCAGAGCCACGTCCTCCGGCCGACATTGCCAACGGGGGCTAGCCGTCATTAATAAACTTTCCAAACTCTCCCGGTCAAATAAATGCCAAACCCATGCCCCTTCAACTTCATCCACAACCCCATAGCAATTGGTGGTGACACAGTGGATTTTCAGTTCTGTCGCAGCCCGCGACCATGTTAAGGATTCCCCAGGCCCCAAGTCCCAAAAATGCTCCATAAACTGCTTTAACTCGCCCCCAGATTCCACATTCAGTCCTGGAATTGGTCTCGATAACTGTTGCTCCCCATTCACCCAAAGCCAATAATGGCGAGATGGATCTATCCCTTCCAGCCAAAGAGATTCATCATCCAAACGGTAACGGGGAGCCAGGGTAAAGCAGGGCATAAATATTTTCCAGGTATTTAATAAAGTTATTTTTTAGAGTCAGCTAGTCTCCTAAGGGAGATGGCAACTAAGGTATTTTGAGTATTGATAAGACTCCTTAATTAGATCAATCAGACTTAATAATGTGTTACAGACGAGTTCACAAAACTTTATTTCATCTGGGACATTGGCCAAAGTTAGCAAAAGTGACAGATAAGAATCTTTACAATCACATGAGCTGTGGTAACATTCACCTGAGTTATGCCCCTATTAGCCGGAAACGATTTTTGACTCATTTGCGTCAGACAATTCTTAAATCGGCCATGCAAGGGAACATCCCTAATTATTGAGGACGGTATCTGGAGTGACTCAACCCAACTTTGCAAATTCTCCCCAGGCCCAGAGCCATCGTGCTCCCGTTCCCCCGGTCAAAGTCGGTGTCATTGGGGTCGGCAACATGGGGCAGCACCACACTCGAGTCTTAAGTCTGCTCAAAGATGTGGAACTGGTGGGAATTTCGGACTTGAACTTAGAGCGGGGTATTGATACCGCCAGTAAATATCGAGTCCGTTTTTTTGAGGATTATCACGACCTACTGCCCCATGTAGATGCGGTTTGTATTGCCGTCCCCACTCGCCAGCACCATGAGGTTGGCATTACCTGCTTACGGGCTGGGGTCCATGTTCTGGTTGAAAAACCCATCGCCGCCAGTATTGCCGAAGCGGAATCTCTAGTGAATACAGCCGCAGAACAGACTTGTATTTTGCAAGTTGGGCACATTGAGCGGTTTAACCCAGTTTTTCAAGAATTTAGTCAGGTTTTAACAACCGAAGAAATTCTCGCCCTCGAAGCCCATCGGATGAGTCCCTATTCAGACCGGGCCAATGATGTTTCCGTGGTTTTGGACTTGATGATCCATGACATTGACCTCCTGCTGGAACTGACTAATTCTCCGGTTTCGCGGTTAACCGCCGCCGGGAGTCGTTCGGCTAATTCCGGCTATTTGGATTATGTTACTGCCACCTTAGGATTTGCCAATGGGGTAGTGGCCACCCTGACAGCTAGCAAAGTCACCCATCGCAAATTACGCCGGATTGTCGCCCACTGTAAAAAATCCCTGACAGAAGCAGATTTCTTAAAAAATGAGATCTTGATCCATCGCCAAATGCACGCCAGTTGTCTCGCTGATCATGGGCAAGTGCTATACCGTCAAGATGGGCTGATCGAAAAAGTTTATACCAGCAACATTGAGCCACTCCATGCAGAATTAGAGCATTTTGTCCATTGTGTGCGTGGGGGCAATCCTCCTTCTGTGGGTGGAGAGCAGGCCCTAAAAGCCTTACGTCTAGCCAGCTTGATTGAGCAGGTAGCCCTAGATGGACATGGCTGGCCGGGGGAAAATCTGGCGGCCTTAAATGCCATCACAGGGGTTGCAGCCACCTAAAATCTCTCTGGAGTCGTCTAGTGGTAGCTTAAAATATAGCTGTGGTTAAAAATAAACTTAGCCTCGGTTAGAGCATCCTGAATCTATGAAGCAATCTCACAGTGGCGATCTCCTCTCTCAATACAGCCAAGGCCAACGGAATTTTCGAGGGATGAGTTTACAGGGCCTGGAATTACCTCTAGCCAGCCTGAGTCATAGTGATTTTGCCAACTGCAATCTGAGTGGGGTGAATTGGAGCGGTGCCGACTTAATCAAGGTCAACTTTAGTAAGGCTAATCTCCGCAATGCCAAGTTGATTGGAGCAGACTTAAGTGGGGCCAATTTGGTTGATGCAGATCTGCGCGGGGCGATGTTAAGTGGGGCAATCTTAGTCGGGGCCTATCTCTCACGGGCCAACTTGGAGCAAGCGGTACTGAGTGGGGCCGTTTTGAATGGGGCTGTCCTGCGGGATAGTCGCCTCCGGGATGCCAATTTTGTTGGGGCAGATTTAAGCGGTGCGGATTTGTCGGGGGCGGATGCGCGGGAGTCGGACTTAGCTGAGGCCCAGTTAGAAGGGGCAGTTCTCCCAGATGGTTCGGTCAGATATACTCCCGATAATCAAGGGGAACTAGCAGAAGATCTGAGTGCCCAAAACACGGTCGTAGAGACTCACAATGCGCCCGACAATGAAACCATCATCCGCCATTTTCTCCAGGCCCCCCTGGCAGAGATGGATCTCCTGGGCAACGAATACCTGCACATTGACTCCGGGGCCATAGATGCCTGCCATTTGGTTAGTCAAACAGAAGAATTAATTGCCACGCGCACCTGGGTAGCCGGATTACCAACCGTGACCCTGTATCCAAACACATCCATGACAACCTCCGTAGACCAACTCCTAGGAGAACTTGGCTTTTTACCAGAGCGGGAAGTTTTAGAACCCATGGCCTGGGTGGAATATCGGCGTGGGTCACGATTACCCGGCCATGAACATACCTTTGGGGAGGCACGACGGCTCTGGAAAAGTTGGTGGATGGGGCAACAAGCGGGGGATAGACAGGACTGTTCAGCAATTTTGGTTTGGCGGGATGAACAGTGGGTACCCTTGGTGGATATTAATTTTGCCGGGTTTCCCGATGGCTTGATCACGATCACGTTAAGCAACGGGGTTGAGTGGATCCTGTCCCCGAATCAGAAAATTAACTGGCTAACTCCAGATGCGACTGAGATTGCCGATCAACCCGCTGAGGTTTCTTCTTTAATATCTTGGGAGCAGATCAGGGAAATTCTGGTTTATCGGGATGGGGAACTGCGAATTCAAACGGGCCTCGGTGAGTTAGTTGTTCAAGGAGAGAAAATAACCTGCTCGTTGAATAGCGTTCCGTTGCCTGTGACTGAGTTAATTACGGACAAAAGTTAGGGGGCTATTATGGCTAATCTAATTTCCCTCCATGCCACCACCCCCCAGCCCCGGATAGTCGAGCAACTCGTTCAATCCTTACAGACCGGTGCGGTGCTCCTCTATCCCACAGATACGGTTTATGCCATTGGTTGTGACTTGAACCACAAGGGGGCGATTCAGCGAGTCCGACAACTGAAACAACTCTCTAACGACAAGCCCTTAACATTTTTGTGTCCTTCCCTCTCAGATATTTCTCGCTATGCCTATGTCAGTGACCCGGCCTATAAACTGATGCGGCGGTTGATTCCTGGCCCCTATACCTTCCTCCTGGGTGCAACCAAATTAGTTCCCAAACTCGTCCAAAACCCCAAGCGAAAAACCACTGGAATTCGTGTCCCCGACTCAGCTATTTGCCAGGCCCTGCTCACTGCCTTGGGCAATCCCATTATTTCTACATCGGCCCCTTTGCCCCCGGATCAGGATCATTATCGGGATACGGCGGAACTTTTTGATCGCTTTGACCGCTTGGTGGATGTGATTATTGATGCTGAAATTGTCCCAGGCCGGGCTGTTTCGACAATCATTGACTGTGGGGTTGAACCTCCCAAAATTGTCCGGCGGGGCCTGGGTTGGGAAAATTTACCCATGGAATTACAGGAGAGTGATGAGCTTGCCTACTTGTAGGAGAAGTTTTCTTAGTAGGAGTTGAAAAATTACGGCTCATCTGACCTGTTCCTTGATCCCAGGCCACGGCAACCCGGATAATACCTGAAGACTTGCTAACAAACTTGATCGCGAATGGTTGCATTACTTTTTTAACACTGTTGGGAGAAATCACGATGGCAATTTTGAAAAAACTCTTTTCGGCTCTCTTTGGCTTCTTAGGCGGCTTACTCGGCCTGGGTAAGAAATCTGGCTACTATTTAGAACTGGATGAGGCTAAATCTGTTCCTAAGGCTCCGGCTCCGGCAGCAGAAACTTCAGCCCCAGTTGCCCCTGTTAAAGTCGAAACCCCGGCTCCCACACCCAACCCTCTCAACTTGCCTGCACCCACCGTAACGACCAATCCTGAACCCTTAACTACGGCTCCTGAAGCTCCAGCAGTTCCCTATTTTCAATTTGCGCGCCGCCGGCCTGGAGCAAACATGAAGAGCTTTTTGGAACTGGCTAAACAAGTTAAAACCCCTGCTTAGGCTATCTGTGTGGATCAAAACTCCTTTATTGCTTTGCCTGGCTTAGAACTTGATGTGGAGCTGCCCGATCCGGAGGATTTAGGTCTTTCGGATCAGGATTTTTTATCCAAGGTTGACCTGGCCTGGCAAGTTTGTGAACGCTTTGATCTCCAAACAGAAATTTGGCGGGGACGAATTTTACGAACGGTTCGAGACCGGGAAAAACAACAGGGGGATAGTCGGGGTCAGGGATTTTTACGCTGGCTCCAAGAACAGGAAATTAGTAAAACTCGCGCCTATAGTTTGATTGAACTGGCTAATAGTGCTGATACGCTCCTGAGTTCTGGGGCTTTGCCTGCAGCGGCTGTGGAACGCTTTAGTAAGAGAGCTTTTGTGGAAACCGCCCAGGCCCCGCCTGAAGTTCAAGAAATGGTGACTACGGCGGCCAATCGAGGAGAGCGGATTACCTATCGAGAAGTCAAGCAAATCAATGACGAGTGGACAACCCTCCAATCCGATATTTTGCCACCGATTATCAAAGAAAAAGCCGCTGATCGGAGCCTGTCCCCCCGCTATCTAGCCCCATTGGTCAAAGAGTTGGAGAAACTGCCTCTTGAGCAGCAAACTAGTCTCCAGGCCGAGGTGGCCCAAACCCCAGATGTGGATACCATTAAGCTAGTCACCGCTGCTGCCCGCAGTTTATCTCGCTACTTGGAATCGGCTCCCCAAATCCAGGCCCTTAGTCAACTCGAACTGGATCTCACCCAGGCCCTCGGGGAAGCCCAACGCCTTGGTCAACTCCAATCTGCCGCAGATCTCGTCCAACAGGCCGCCCAACTAGAAACAACCATTGCTCGCCTTTATACCACCTGGAAACGCCTCAGTTACTTAGCAGAGCAGCTTTATGTTGAATCAGGTAGTAGTACCCCCCACCTCCGGCAATTACTCACCGGCCTGGAAACGTTGTCAGGAGATTTGTTAGAAATTCAGTTGGGACAAGGAGATAAAGCCCGCATGGTGCGGATTCATATCTTGCCAGATGAAGGGTGAGGGGTAAGAACCACAGTCCAGCAACCAGCCTGGAAAGAATGGAACAAAAAACCTTATTTATCCAAACTAAACTAAAGCTAGCCGGGTATTACACCGCCGTCATGAGTTTCATCTTAGCGGTATGTAGCACTGCGTTCTATCAGTTAGAAGCCTATAACCAATGGCAAGCTCTGGATCGGGAACTCGTCTCGATTACGGGGACACTGCATGACGGCTTGGAGCCAATACTCCGCCACCCCGGCCAGATTGAGCTAGATGTCGAGCGTCTCATTCCTTCCCTGTGCATTGTGGCTCAAAACTGTCAATCTGTTGGCAATATTCCTCGGGTTCATACCTTGAGTGTCGTTCATCAGGATGGCTACTTCATCAACTTATTTAATTTATCAAAGACATTAATTGCTACCACTCATGCTCATGTTCAAAATCAAGAATTAACTCCATTAGCTAAAAATGCTGATCAGAATAAGCATTCCATAGAGATTCAATTAAAAACAGCAGCTGGCCAGCCGTGGGGGTACTTGGAAGTTGGCCGAACACTCACTCAATACCAGGCCCATCTTCAAACGCTGCAATTGTTTTTGTTAATCAGTTATCCCCTTGCTGTCATCGGCATTGGTCTGGCCAGTTGGTGGTTAGCCGGGATCTCGATGGCACCCATCTATCAGGCCTATCAACGAATGCAGCAATTTACTGCTGATGCTGCCCACGAGCTACGAACCCCGGTGGCCGCCATCCAAGCCACCCTGGAAACCCGTTTAAGTTGTTTGGATGAAATGCAACCGGAGAGTCATGCTCTGCTGAAAACCCTGCATCGCCAAAGTATCCGTCTCAATGGTTTGGTTCAGGATTTATTGTTACTCTCTCGTTTTGATCTGGATGCTGTTGCGACAAACTTCCAGGCCTGTGATCTCAAGCAGATCATTCTCGACCTCATGGAAGAGTTTGCTGCCATCGCCCTAGAAAAACAAATTCATCCAACCCTAGCGGCTGAGTCAGATATTTATGGATGGGGGGATGAAGAACAACTATACCGACTCCTGGGTAATCTGATCATCAATGCCCTTCACTACAGCCCTACGCTGGGAACTGTGACCATTACGCTCAATCACAGCCAATCCTTTGCCCGCATTAGCGTAACGGATCAGGGAGTGGGGATTCCCCTGGCTGAGCAAGCCCGCATCTTTGAACGGTTTTATCGGGTTGGCTGTGATCGGTCGCGACGCTCAGGGGGAACTGGCCTGGGATTAGCCATTGCCCAATCCATTGTTCAGCATCATCACGGCCGCATCTCGGTTCAGAGTCAAGTCGGGGTGGGTAGTACCTTTACCGTGGAGTTACCCCTGGTCTCGGACAACATCAGTGAAATCAGCCGTCAATCCTAATTTCATCTCAATTTCATAATTCTCAGCCAAACTAATTATGGTCTTGTCAACTGGGTCGTTCTGACTGAGCAAATGGCATCACCCAAGGGCAAGCCCTAAGCTAATTTTCCTGAGGATCCAACATGGTAAGGCGTTGGCAAACCTGGCAATCACCCTTATGGTTGTTCCTGATCCTGGCCACCAGTTTCACGCCCGTCAAAACTTGGGCACATGCCGGCCATGGGGATGAATTTCATCAAAGTGAATCTGCCCAATCCACCCGTGCTGTGAAATTAGAGTCAGAGGTGAAGCAACGTTTAGGCATTACTGTTCGCCCAGTTCAACGTCAGCCTTTACCCCTAGCGCTTAAAACAACCGGCACGATTGAAGCAGTCCCAAATCAGTCGGTCACTGTCACCATGCCCGTGGGGGGAACCCTAGTGAAGCTACTGGTGACTCCAGGCCAGGCCGTCAAAGCCGGACAACCCCTCGCCATCATGAGCAGCCCCGAACTGGCCCAACTCAGCACCGAGGCCTTGGATCGCCAAAATGAAGCCATCGCTGCCGTCAACCAGGCCCAGGCCGATGTCCAACTAGCCCAAGAAAATTACCGCCAACAACAAATTATTTCGCAACAAGAGATCGCCGAAGCCCGCAGTGCCTATGAATTAGCCCAAGAAAGTCACGACCGAGATCAAGAATTAGTCGTGGCTGGAGCCTTACCCCGGCGGCAATCCCTCACCTCTGCCAGTGAACTTGCCACAGCCAAAGCCCATCTCAGTCGGGCCGAAAGTCGGTTAAATGTCGCCACCGCCGCCACCCAACTCAAACAGGCCCAGGCCAAACTCCAGGAGGCCCAACGCCAAATCACCTTGAGTCAACGCACCTATCAAACCCGGTTAAGGCAACTGGGAACCCAGGCCAATGCCAATGGCACGATTACCATTACCGCCCCGATTGCCGGAGTGATTACCATTCCCACCCCCACCGCCAATCCTCCAGTTCGTTTGGGTGAATCCCGAGAAGATGCCGGGGAACCGATTTTTACCATCGTCAATACAGACCAGGTTCAAGTTACCGCTAACCTCTACGAAAAAGATCTAGAGCAGGTGCAAATTGGACAGGCGGTTCGGGGGCGGGTGAGTAATAGTCCTAACCAACAATTCCAGGGTCGGATTCGGGTGCTAGATGCCGTGGTTGATCCAGAGAGTCGCGTCGTGCCAGTGGTGGCGGAATTAACCAATCGAGAGGGGCTGTTGCGGCCGGGAATGTTTGTTGAGCTAGAGATTATTACAGGAACCACACCCACACCCGTCTTAGCTATCCCGACCCAGGCCGTCGTTGAAACCAACGATAACCGCCAGATTGTGTTTGTCGAAAATGGGGCAGTTTATGAACCGGTCGAGGTAGAAATAGGGCGACAAGCGGGGGATTGGGTCGAAGTAACTTCTGGTTTGTTTGAGGGGGATCGAATTGTCACAGAGCGAGCGAATCAGCTTTATACCCAATCCTTACGGGGGAATAAAGAGCCGGAAACTGAACTAGAATCCCAGGCCTCTAATCCTTTTCCCTGGTGGGGATTTATCTTAGCTGGCTTAGGTGTTGTTGGGATCGCTGGGGGCATGTTTTGGGCCGGCCTGACCTGGGCAACCCGTCAAGAACGCCATAGAAACGCCGGTCTCTTACCGGAGTATGTCTCAGAAGAACCCCGCATCTTAGAAGGCTCGCATCGGGAGTAACGGCTGGAGATTACCCCTTCTTTGACCTCATAACGTTTTTGGAGCAGTGAGAGCGGACTATGCTCAATGGGATTCTTAAATGGTCAATTGCTCAACGCTGGTTGGTGGTCATTGGGGCCATCGTGGTTACGATTCTGGGCAGCTACAACTTAACCCAGATGCCCTTGGATGTCTTTCCCGAGTTTGCCCCACCGCAAGTGGAAATTCAAACGGAAGCCCCCGGCCTGGCCCCGGAAGAAGTCGAGTCCCTGGTGACATTACCGATTGAAAGTGCGATTAACGGCACACCCGGCATTGAAACCGTGCGCTCGTCTTCTGCCGTGGGAATTTCCGTGGTTCGAGCGATTTTTAGTTGGGATACAGATGTTTACCAGGCCCGGCAGTTAGTCACGGAACGCCTGCAACAAGCGCAAACAAAGTTACCCGCAGGAGTTGAAACTCCGGCCATCTCGCCCATTTCCTCTCCAATTGGGACAATTTTGATGGTTGCCCTAACAGTGAAAGCTGAGAACGGAGCCACTCCAACAACTGATTTGATGGAAGTCCGCCGCCTAGTAGATCGCACGATTACCAATCAACTCTTGGCAGTACCGGGGGTTTCTAATGTTGTCACCTATGGGGGAGATATTCGCCAATATCAAGTTTTAGTGGATCCGGCTAAGCTTCAAGCCTTTGATGTTTCCCTAGCTGATGTGACGCTGGCGGCCGAACAGGCCAATCTCAACGGAGCCGGGGGATTTCTCATCGGCCCAGACCAGGAAGAAATTATTCGCGGGATTGGGCGGATTGAGGGCCTGGAAGATTTAGCCAACTCAGTGATCACCTCTCGTAATGGTGTCCCGATTCGCCTCGGGGATGTGGCTCAAGTCCAAATTGGGGCGGCCTTGGCGCGGGGGGATGGCAGTGTCAATGGCCAACGGGCTGTGATTTTAGTGATTGATAAGCAACCCCAGGCCGATACGCCCACCGTGACACGGGATGTTGAACGGGTGATGAGCGCGATTAAAGCCGGATTGCCCCCAGACGTGGAGGTTTTAGAAACCTTTCGCCAAGAAGATTTTATTGCCTCTGCAATTCACAATGTCCGGGATTCCTTGCGAGACGGGATCATTATTGTCTCGGTGGTGATGCTTCTCTTTCTGATGAATTGGCGAACAGCGGCGATTACCCTGAGTGCCATTCCCCTCTCTGTCTTAATTGGTTTGTTGATCCTGAATGGCCTGGGGCAAGGGATTAACACCATGACCTTAGGGGGCCTGGCGGTGGCCATTGGTTCGGTGGTGGATGACTCGATTGTGGATATGGAGAACTGCTATCGGGGGCTGCGGGAAAACCAGGCCCAGGGCAATCCCAAACACCCGCTGCAAGTGGTTTATGACACCTCCGTGGAAGTCCGCACCAGTGTGATTTTTTCCACTGTAATTATTGTGGTTGTCTTTGCTCCGATTTTTACCCTGACTGGGGTGGAAGGGCGGATTTTTGCCCCAATGGGAGTCGCTTACCTGGTCTCGATTTTGGCTTCCACGTTTGTGGCCATGACCCTGTCCCCGGCCCTATGTGCCTTTCTCTTAGCTCCCCGGCAACTGCCCAGTGACGAAACATGGGTGGCCGCCTACTTCCAACGCGTTTATCGGCCACTACTGGATTTCGCCATTCATAAACCGAAACGGGTGCTCTATGCCGCCTTAGGGTTATTTGTAGCAGCAATGCTGATTTTGCCCTTTATGGGTCGCGTCTTTTTGCCGGAGTTTCAAGAGCGTTCTCTCGTCAATGCCATGTTGCTTTATCCCGGCAGTTCTTTGGAAGCAACCAATCGGGTTGGCCTGGCCATGCAAGATGCGCTCAAAGATGATCCCCGATTTCGCTCGGTACAGTTGCGGGCCGGTCGGGCGCCTGGGGATAGTGATGCCGGTGGGGTGAATTTGGGCCATTTGGATGTGGAACTTAGCGATTTGGGCTTACAAAATCGAGCCAGCAGTATTGATACGATTCGGGCTGAGTTTAATAAGATTCCGGGAGTAGCAGCCAATGTCGGTGGGTTTATTTCCCATCGGATGGATGAGGTGCTGTCTGGGGTGCGGAGTGCCATTGCAATCAAAATCTTTGGCCCTGACCTCAACCAATTGCGGCAAATTGGGCAAGATGTGGAAGCCGCGATGCGAGATATTCCTGGCCTGGTGGATCTACAACTGGAACCGCAAGTCCCGATTCGGCAAATCCAAATCCAATTTGACCGGGCCCAGGCCAGTCGCTATGGCTTATCTGTGGGGCAATTAGCCGAAACCATTGAAACAGCCTTTAACGGGCGGGTGGTGTCCCAGGTGTTACAGGAGCAGCAGTTGTTTGATTTAGTCGTTTGGCTACAGCCGCAAGCCCGCAACAATATCGAGACAATTCGGAACTTGCTGATCTCCACCCCGACTGGCAGCAAAATTCCCCTTGCCCAAGTCGCGCAAGTGAATTACGAAACCGGCCCCAACACCATCAATCGGGAAAATGTCTCACGATTGTTAGTCGTTTCCGCCAATGTTTCGGGACGGGATTTACGTTCAGCGGTGAATGAGATTCAAGCCCAGATTGCTGAAACCGTCACCGTTCCCAGTGGTTACTTAATCCAATACAGTGGCCAATTTGAATCGGAGGAACGGGCGACCCAAAACCTCATCCTCTATGGTGGCCTGGCGATTTTAGTGATTGCAATTTTGATGTACTTTGCTGTCAAATCTATACCCGCCATGCTGATGATTATGATTAACTTGCCCTTAGCCTTAGTGGGGGGGGTGTTTGCCCTTGCTGTCACGGGAGCCGTCATTTCCGTTTCATCTCTGGTTGGTTTTGTTACCTTGTTTGGGGTGGCGGTGCGCAATGGGTTGCTGTTGGTGGATAACTACAATCAAAAGTTTGCCTTGGGCTTGCCTCTGAAACAGGTGATTGCGGCGGGTTCGATGGAACGCTTGGTGGCTATTTTGATGACGGCGCTGACTTCGGCGTTGGGGATGCTACCACTGGCCTGGGGAACGGGGGCCGGGAAAGAAGTGCTGCAACCTTTAGCGATTGTTGTTCTTGGGGGATTGTTTACCTCCACAGCTCTCACTTTGCTGGTGTTACCGGCCCTCTATGCCCAATTTGGTCGCTATTTCTTGCCCAAAACGGCGTTGGAACCTGAAATCGAGGAGTTTAATCCACCAGGCCAGCCGGTTCAAGTCGGCCCCATATCCTAAATTTTCACGTTACTTTTGTGAGGAATAAAATCATGCAAGTCAAAGTTTTATCGGTAATCACAATTCTTGGCCTGGGTTTGAGCCTCGGGGCCTGTGGTGGCAGTTCGGACACAACCAGCTCAGCGCTATCTCCAGCCAGTCCGTCCCCAGAAATGTCTAGCCCTAGTCCTGAAGTTGCTAATTCAGTCACGAATGCCGAACCCTCAGATGGTCATGGTCAAGGCGGACAAGTGATTGAAACCGGGAAATACCATTTAGAACTCCTGGTCGCAGAAGAACCCGCTGGTCTGCACATTGACTTTTTTATCCAAGAAGGAGAAGCTCACACCCCTGTTCCCGATGCTCAAGTTGTCGGACAGTTACAACTCCCCGGTGGCAGCCAGAAAACCCTAGATTTTCAATACAGTGATGCCGACAAACACTACACGGCCTACCTGACTGATGCACCTGCGGGAGAATATCGTTTGGTTGTTCTGACCGATATTCGGGGTGAGAAAATTAATGGTCGGTTTACCTTTACGCCTTAATTCAAATCATGGGGTAATGGTTTCAATCAGCGGACAAATTTCAGCGTCAGTCAGTTGGGGTGTGATGTTTTGCCACTGAGTTTGATAAGCCTCTAGTTCCTGCTTGAACATCTGCATTTGTGAAATTTGGGTGTTAAGTTGTTGAATTTTCTGCGTTAGTAAACTTTGCACCATCTCACAGGGTAATTCCCCTCGATCCCGCACATTCAGAATTTGGCGAATTTCATCTAGGGCCAACCCCAAGGCCTGGGCTTTTTTAATAAAAGCAACTTGAGAAACCACGGAGGGCGAATAATACCGATAGCCATTGTCACCTCGCTCGGCTGGACTAATTAAGCCCAAGGTTTCGTAGTAGCGCAAGGTCGGAACGGATACACCTGACTGTTTGGCCACATCACCAATTTTGAGGGCTGAACGAGTTGTCATAAATAATCCTGAAAAATACTTAACTCTCAAGTATGCTTTAGACTTTGCCATAAATCTATTTTGCCATGACAATGAGGTGTGGCGTTCTGCGATGTCAATGCAAAGTCATGATTACCCGTGCGTGTGAAAGCAGTTGTCTTATTGAATGCTAAAAAATCCCCCACGTAAACTAGCCTGTTGAACGTTCCCAATCACCCGCCGCAGATAATCCCAACAACAAGTTTTGAACATCGGGTAAATAGGCGTTGTTATACTGCGTTGACTACGCTGATTCTGGGTGAGTGACCGGAATTTGTTCGGTTCGCTCAGGAGCTTTTACCCCAGTTGCAATAGCATGAACTGCATGAAGAATATTGGCTGAATAATATCGATTGCCGCAGGTATCACAAACACAAATCGTCACATCTTCCTGCCAATCATATCAAGGCACTGACCCATTACGACTATTGTACAAAACAGTTGCGTAGTGTTCTACAACTGGAAATGGTTCATAGAAGTGGTGAAGCAAAGAACGCCATTCTTGATACTGAGGCGATTGTCGAAATCCAATCGTATGATCTTCTAGTTTTTGCCAACGGACTAGCAAAATATAACGGCTTTGGGTTTCTATGCAACGCTGAAGCTCGAGAGAAATATACCCTGGCATAGTCGCAATGATGGTTGAAGCTTTTTCAAAGGCAGTTTTAAATTCTGTAGCTAAACCTGGTTTTATATCAAGAACAGCAACTTCTAGGATCACAAACTAAAGCTCAAACTCAAGATAATTCTGAACGCTTACAAATTATATAAAACTACTGCTGCCTTACCAATAATCTAGAGCATCATAATGACTTGGAGTAGAGCGGGCAGCAACTACCTTTGTATCACTTTGAAGTATATTTCTCTGTTCCACTCCAATGACTTGTTATGCGCTTAACGCTCGCACTTTTGTGATCGCACTTCCAATATCTGGTAATTTCTGATCGTGTTTTTGAGCGGTTTCCAGCCACAAATCCCTTACCGTCATCAATTCTTTTAATGTTTCATCTAAAGTTTCTCCCTGTGCCAAGCAACCTCGTAATGCTGGAACCTCAGCTACAAAACCACCCTCTTCGCAGGGATAAACCACTATTGGATAGTTCATTCTTGATCTCCTTCAATAAGTTCTACAACTCGTCTAACATAAATAGCCTTTACTCGTTTGTTGTGAACTGGAACTACAAAAATCACCTCGCCCTTCTTGAAGATATGATGACTGCCCGTAATTCTATCTAGCAGATACCCACTCAACTCTAAAAGTTGGCAAATGTCTGTAAATCTTGCATTATTAGGACTGTTCCTTAATAACTGAAGTAGCTTGTCTTTCTTAGGCATTAGCCGATTTAACACGGGTACTCTTGCTTTAAGTCTGTCTGCAAGTGTTTGTTAAGCTAACTCTACTCACCTCACTATTCATATCTCCATTTTAGAGGAAAAGGCATTCTTTTATCACATCAAAATGGGAAACAAAAATGTTCTTTTTATAGTGTATTGCGCAAATGCTGAAACCAGAAAAACTTAAATCACCTGTAGCATATCAACCAAGCTCACTGGACGCAGACAACCTTTGCAACTTAGCCAAACAACTTTCGGCGTTCCGGTGCAGCAACTTGTTAACATTCATTGCTTATACCCTCAAGCTTTTGAAGCGTCACGAATATGCTGCTGAAAACGGGCAACAATCTCAGGGCTTAATTCTTCTTCTGGTTGAACCACTTCTCGTTTATCCAAAACTAACTTAACTTCTGCTGAAGAGGTTTGTCCCAATTCTTTGAGTAACGCTTGAAAAGCTTGCTGTTGCTGATTGAATTCCTCTGTAGGAGTTGTTTGAACTGTATAAGCTAAGGTGGCTTGACGAGTCAGCGCATAAACAATGTACTGATTTAAGGAAACGCCTTCACTCTCAGCCAGATGAATTAGTTGTTGGTGCAGTGTTTCTGGTAATCGAAGTGTTAATCGGCTCATCATTAGCTTCCTTCAAGTGCCAGTTTGGTAACTAATTCAGCAGGAGTCATCACTTGTAAACCTAAAGATTCTCTTGCATTTTTGAAATCACGTAGGTTGGAGGTTGTGACAATGGCATTAGCATTCATTGCACAATCAATTACAAGGTCATCTCCTGCATCAGGTGACGTTGGTCGCCATGAATAATGAATTATTGTGAATTGAGAATGACTTAGCAGAATACCTAAAATAGGTTTGAGTTCCTGCCAACGAACTTGAGAGAGTTTACGAGATAAAACATCTTCGTACTAATAGGCAAGTGCATTGGAGACATGAACCTGCATTAAACCAGCTAACCAAGCATCAATGACGAAGCCAGCGGCATTCCCCTGTTTTGTTAAGCCCTCAAACACAACGTTGGTGTCCATGACAACACGAAGTAAGGGTGTCGTAGGCATGGCACTACTATAGCACCATATTTAGTGTCATCAATAGATGAAGAAGATTTGAGGAGCGATAAAAAGTCTTGAGGCACTATCCCGTCATCAACTCAAAGGTCTAACGGTCGTGCTCACCGGATACAGATAATATTTGCTATTCAACCAACTACATTGATACGTTCCGGTGCAGCACTGTTGTTAGTCAGCATTACCAGACAATATGGAAATGTTATCAAATCCATTTTTACTGTAATCAGGAGGCAAACTTCTATCTCAAAGCTTCAAGCTTTTTAAGAAGCAGATTAACGAAAACTAAGAAAGCTCCCCCATCTTCTGGTGTTGGATCAATTAACCTATGAGCAGACGGGTTGCGAAAAGATCCAACAATACCAGCATACAAATCTCGATATCCTTGTCTTTCAGAATCAACTGTAAGTTTTGATGCCAATGTTCCACTTTTGTTGAATATTGCATTAACTAGTCCCTGTCCTGTTTGGTTAGGATCAGATATAGAACCAACATCTCTTAACCGAGCTTCCAAGATGACCCCCGCCGTTCTCACAACGGAATCCCATAATGTAGAGTCTGAACCTCCTGTTGCCAAAAGTGGTATGCACCGCGTTTTTAATTCCTCATCAAACCCATCTATGCCGGTTAGAGGTGTTAAATATTCAATGAATGAAGTGTCCGGAGAATTAAAGTCTGTTTCAACTGCTATGTAAGCTTCCCCTGTTAAAGCGCACGTTGGGCGTGACGAACTTCCCTGACAGGAAAGAAAACCACAGCTTTCTAATGCAGCTATTCCGCTTTTGGTCGCTAAGGGAAGCATTTCACTAGGTTTATTAGGACTAACTAACATAGCAGAATATCCAATTGCGTCATTGCCAGACCAAAAAATCTGGAACTCCTCATCTACTGAACCTAATTGAATAAGTGTGACAAGCTCTTTGAGCAAGTTTTTCTGGTTATCGGTCAAGTTGTATCTAGTCATAAGAAGCTTACCTTTCTGTCCGTACCGACGCAGTATTAGCTAGAAACAATCATACAAGTAGGATTAGTTGTCTACGAAATCGTGTAACGTTTCCATGGAATGCGAGACGCATCAATCGACGCAAGGAAATCAACAATGTCATGACGGCCTTGGTATGTAAATCTCCCATGTGTATCTTGTGACGCAAGAATCATTGGAAGACCTTGAAAGTCGGCAATTCCTGAGAGAGACTGCCTCATGTCATTTGCGCTGGATTGTGTTTGAATGGCATGTGGTTTCACAATGACGATCGCGAAAGTGACTCCTTGCTCTTTTACAATTGCGCCATCAATTTGCATGTTTGCCCCCATCTCTCAGTTATGTGTCTTCGCTGTCTAACGGCATAGCTCACCGGACGCAGATCAACTTTGCTACTTGCCGATCGCGCGAATACGTTCCGGTGCAGCGCCGTGTTATGCCGCCGTAACTGTTAACTAGCATCAATCAGTACAGACAAAGCATTTTTGGCATATTGCGCTCCACCTGGGTTTCCCTCAATCGTTGCCATTAAACTAGCTCCTCCAATTAAAAGCAAATACTGCTGTGAAAACGATGCAGGGTCACGTATCCCTGCTTCAGATGCTAACTGCATGATGTAAGCACGGATCGCTTGTCTTAAATTAATTGAGATTTGATGAGCTGGATGAGACGCATCAGCAATTTCTAAGACCGCATTGATAAATGGGCATCCTCGAAAGTCCGGCTCAGCATACCAGCCTTGAAGAACATCAAAAGTTGCCAGTAACCGATCTTTAGGCGTGTTTCCTTGGTCTGCGACTGCATCTTCAAACCAACGCAACCATTGAGCAGCCCGATATTTCATCACTTCCTCAATCAGTTGGTCTTTTGAAGAGAACCAACGATAGAGTGTTCGCTTTGCTACACCAGATGCCGCAATGACTTCATTGATTCCTACATATTGAATTCCCTTCTGATAAAACAGTTCAGAAGCGGTTTCTAAAATTTGTTGGCGTGCAGCACTTGATTCAGTAGTCATAACCTTGGGTAGACAACTTTGTCTCCATAGGGTTATACTAGCACGCATCACAGGTAGACAGACTTGTCTACTCCGTAGTTTATTGAAGAGGTAGAGCAATGGAATTTACGATTCACACGATTGAAACTGCGCCAGAAGCTTCAAAGGAAGCTCTTATTCATGCTAAAGAGACATTTGGTTTGATCCCAAATTTAGAGGGGATTTTGGCAGAAGCTCCCGCTGTCTTAAAAGGTGGAATGGCATTGTGGGACTTATTTGAAACAACCAGCTTTACAGTGATCGAGCAACAAGTCATTTATCTGACTGCCAATTACGAACATGAATGCCGCTACTGCATGGCAGCCCATTCCGGTTTAGCAAAAATGATTGGGATGGCTCCTGAAGACATTGAAGCTCTTCGCCAGGGTCAACCTCTAGCAGATCAGAAACTACAGGCGTTACGGCTGTTTACTCAGAGGATGATTGAGGCACGAGGTTGGGTGAACGATCGAGAAATTGGAGAGTTTCTAGCCGCAGGTTATGCCAAGCAGCAGGTTTTGGAAGTCATTTTGGGTATTGCTGTCAAAATCATCCACAACTACACTAACCACATCGCTAAAACCCCTTTAGATAAGGCATTCCAACCTTATGTTTGGTCAAAATCTGCGATAGCTGGGTAAGTGCCGATGCCCTTGCGCTCATTTGACTCTAGGCAATGACTGATACGCTATCGGTTACGTCCTCACCGATAGCTCAGGCGGCATAACTAGTGCTCATACAGCAAAACGCTAGATAACATTCTATAGAGTCTGATTATCATGTATTTTGCTCAATAATCATCCATATTGACCGATGGCCGTTTTCACTCCAGTTGATCAGGCTGATTAATACAGAGTTTTGTCGTAGCCCAAGGTCGGAACAGATACGCCAGAATTTTTTTGCCCACATCGCCAATTTTGAGGGCTGAACGAGTTGCCATAATGAATTTCCAAAAAACACTTGACTCTAAAGCCTACTTGAGACTCTACTATCAGACTATGTTGCGTTGATTAGGAGTTACAGCAATGAACTTAAGTCTGACAACCGCCCCGGTGAAAGTCTATCGGATGTCAATGCCAGGCCATGAGTGTCCATGGGGAGTAAAAGCCGTTGCCTTGTTGAACGATAAAAATATTCCCTTTGAGGATATTCACCTGACCACAAAAGCCGAGGTTGAGGACTTCAAGGCCCTGCACCAAGTGAAAACCACACCGCAAATTTTCTGGGGTGAGACTCGGATTGGCGGCTATACCGATTTGGCTGCGTACTTAGAAGTCCAGGCCGAGGCAGCAGAATATTCCTACACCCCCGTGATTGCCCTATTTTCAACAGCGGGTTTGATGACCTTGGCTACCTCATTAGGGTTTACCGGGTTTATGGGGATTGCCCTGTCAATGCTCGCCTCGCTGAAACTGATGGATTTAGATGCGTTTGCTGAGAGTTTTGCCAAATATGATTTAGTGATGCAACGCTGTAAGCCCTATGGCAAAATCTACCCATTTTTGGAGTTGTTTATTGGCCTGGGGATTTTATCTGGCCTGACTCCAATCGTGACTGGCGTGGGTGCATTAGTGGTTGGAGTTAGTGGCGGAATTTCTGTTTTTAAAGCAGTTTTTATTGATAAGTTAGCCTTGAATTGTGCTTGTATGGGTGGTAATTCTAAAGCACCGTTGGGGGTTGTTAGTTTTGCTGAAAACGCGATTATGGCTTTGATGGGAGTTATGTTGCTATTTTCTCCAGGCCAGCCTGAATCGGTTAATGTCCCTAGTCAAAGTCAAGGACTGGGGGCAGAAATGGCTCTAATTCAAGGGTATTCCCGTTAGCATCCAAGCCCCTGATTTCATCTTAATTTCATGATCATTCCTCAGAATTAGGATCAGGGCTGTGTATCGTTTCTAAGGATCATTAAGGGAGAACAATGTTAGCCAAATCGAAATTGCTTGTTGCGATTAGTGGAACCTCGATTCTGATTGGGATTGCGGCTCTGACTCAGTTTTATGGGAAAACGACCGCTGAATCATCTAACACCGCCGGATCTGCTCATGCGGGCATGAATCACGGGATGGCTCATCATGAGGCTGATACCAGGCCAGGTGATGATTCGGCTCAAGGCAATAATGGCCACAGTAGCCATGGCAATACATCGATTTCCCCCACGGTTCGGTTAGTCAATCCTGAAGAAATTCCCGCCAATAAACCGACAGCTTTAACATTTAAGGTAGAGGATCAATCAGGCCAGGCCATTAAGAAGTTTGATGTTTTTCAAGAGAAATTGATGCATTTAATTGCGGTCAATCGTGATCTCAATTTCTTTGAGCATTTACATCCTGAATATCAAGGTGATGGTATTTTTAGCGTGACCGTTACATTGCCCGAGCCAGGAAATTATGTCTTTTTTGCGGACTATAAACCAGCCGGAGAGTCTGAGGTAGTTTCTGTCTTAAAAACGGCTGTTCCGGGAACTTCTGCGGCACGGACTCAACTGGATTTAAGTCAGAACCAGGTGATCGGCAATACAACCGTCGGCCTGGAGTTAAACCCCATGACTGTTAAAGCGGGTGAACCAGTTAACCTCACCTTTAATCTCAGGGATTCCAGTCAAAATCAACCAATTCCAGATTTACAACCCTATCTTGGCGAATGGGGGCATCTTGTGATTCTCAGGCGGTCTGATAATCTGAGCAGAAAAGACTATATTCACGCCCATGCAACCACTAAGAAATTCTCAGGCGATGTTAATTTTGCCACAGTATTTCCTCAAGCTGGAATGTACAAGCTATGGGGACAGTTCAACCGTAATGGTCAGATTATCACTTCTGGTTTCTGGGTTAAGGTGCCATAGTCAAGCCAATCAAAACTCAGATTTTTTCAAAACAATCCAAAAACAAATCAAAAGTAGTGCAAGGGTTATATTTGAAATCTGATGCACTATTTTTAATAATTCAACAGATAATACTAATTTTTGATAGTTAGATATTAGCAGGGAAGCAACTTTAACTTACAATTATGCTGCCATGTATCTAATCCTGATTCCCCAGTTTCCATTTATTTATCAGGTAATAGCAGGATACTTTGCTGTTAAACTCTCACATCGTTCTGTAAACCAATGACATTTTCATATTCCGTTGCCTAGTTATGGCTTAATTCATGAAATTTCATGACTGTTTCATAATCATACTCTAGACTTGATTTATAGCAAATATTTAGGATGAAAAGTATCAATCTTTGAATTGTTAATTTGATCTAAAAGGACAAGCCATGAATACTTTCAAGTACATGATGATTACTTTACTATCATTTGGTTTATTTCCTCAGCCTTCTTTTTCCAATAATTTACTGTTGCCCAGCATTCAAGAGGCCTATGCTAATCCTAAGAATGAAGGTGTTCTCTTTTCCAATTATTATATTCTGATCGATATTGGTCATGGCAATATTGAAGCACTGTCAATGACGATTCCTCAAGGATTTGGTGTGATTAATGGAATTAGTGTTATTGATCAAGATGGCAACAAGGTAGAGATGAGCTACACTATCGATAATCATCTAATTCGATTAAGTTTCAATAAACTTCTTCATAAAGAAAATCTAAAAATTGTTTTTAAATCTGTAAAATACTCGAATATAAATACTCGTTCTTGGCTGTTTCATTTATCCGCAAGGCTACGGGGTCGCTCTGATTTTATTCCCTTTGGTACGGCTCGAGTGAATATTTATAGTTAATTCGATCAGGAATGAGACAGTATTAGGCCTTGTTATTCCGATTAAATTCATATTTTAGTTTCATACACTGTCTCAAAATTACGTGAAACACCCATATCACACTTTTCAATATCAATCACCCAATATTTAGAAATTTCCAGTCGGACATGGAGTTGTTTTTTTCTATTAAATTCAATGCAAAACAGCTATCGGCAACTTCTCTGGCCAAATCCGGTAAACGCTGCTCAGTTAGGATCAGTTGGTAGTCATAATCGGTTGTTGGCGGGGAGTATTTTCACCTTCGCAAAGGAATAAATTAGGAACACAGGCTTGAGTTTAATTGAGTTCAGACAGATTCATCGCCCTAAAGAGTTGATTTCAATCGCCAGGCCTGGTCACTATCTAACTCTAAAACGTAATTGTGATATTGCCGTAAGCTGTCCCGATGCCCGACGCTGATGTAACTGGTAGCCATGGCCTGGATGCGTTCATACACCCGCTTTTCATTGGCTAGATCTAAGGCACTCGTGGCTTCATCCAAAATTGCATAGGGGCTATTATTCAGGAGCAAACGAGCAATAGCCAACCGTTGTTGTTCTCCCAACGATAAGACATCTGCCCAATCCAAATCCACATCCAGGCCCCCAACCCGATCTGGTAAATGTTCCAGGTTGACTTCCGCTAAGGCTTCAAAAATGTTTTGGTCTGTAGTTTGGGGATTAGCCGCCGGATAAAGTAACTGAGTTCGCAGGGAGCCAAGGAGCATATAGGGCCGTTGGGGCAGAAACAAAACATCTCCCGGAGCCGGCCGGACAATTTCCCCAGAGCCAGAATTCCACAGGCCAGCAATTGCTCGTAAAAGAGAGCTTTTCCCCACCCCACTCGGCCCCATAATCACCAAGCCCTCGCCTGGTTGTAAAGCAAAAGATAGGTCTTTCACCAAAGTGCGTTCGTAGTTGGGCGTTTGTACCGTCACATCCTTAAGGATCAATTCATTAGCTTCAGTGACCGTAATTTCCGGATGTTCAGCAGAGGGTGGAATGGGTTCGAGAACTTCTGTAAAGCCAGCTAAACGTTCAATGCCAGCAATGAAGGCACTTAAGCTAGTGAACTGGTCAATGATAATCGAGAGGGCACTTAAGACTTGGCTAAAGGCAAATCCGGCCTGGGAAATCGCCCCAAAATCAATCTCTCCCCGGAAATACATCGGCGCAACAATTAAAGAGGGGACAATGACGGTTAGGTAGTTATAGCCTGTGGTGAAGAATCCTAAATTTCGCTGCCAACCAATCAGTAGGTTAAAATTACGCAAAACTTCTACAAAGCGTTGCCGGACTTGGAGTGACTCCTGCTGTTCCCCCCGATAAAAGGCAATGGATTCTGCATTATCCCGCACATGAACCAGGCCATAGCGAAAATCGGCTTCTCGCCGCAATTGGGTAAAGTTCAGTCGGATTAAGCGTTGCCCCAATAACACCGTAATAATTGTCCCGACAATGGCATAAACAATTAGGGTGGCCGTTAGGGTTTGGGAAATTGACCAGAGAATCCCAGAAAAAGCAATCAAATCAATGACATTGCCCAAAATAATCAGCAAGAAGCCGAGGGAGGTTTGGGTAAAGGAGCGAATATCTTCGGCAATCCGTTGGTCGGGGTTATCAATGTCGGCCTGGGATTCAATTTTGTAATAAGCCCGGTTTTGAAAGTAACGCTCCAAAAAGCTGCGAGTCAACCAATCCCGCCAGCGCAGACCCAGATATTCCCGCACATAGCGATAAATCACCACAATGGGCGTACCGACAACAAACACCCCGGCATAGACAAACAAAAATCGCCAAAAAGTGGGTTGATCCTTTTCTGCCAAAGCTGTTTGGAAAAATCGCCCCACATAGCTAATAATCACGTTTAAGCCGCTGACGGACAGGGAAAGCATCAACAATAAGCCCAGTAATATCCAGGCCTGGCTGCGGGGCAGGGTTTGGCGGCGTAAAAAGATAAAAACTGCGGCTGGAATAATCAAGGTAGCCAGAATAACCCCCAGGCCAGGGCCCCCTAAAATCCCCTGAATGAGTTTGACAAACCCGCCAGCAACCTGACCAAAAACCTCTGGAAATAGGGCATTTAAGGCCAGGGTTATCCCACTCACCAGGACAAAGAGTATCCCGAACATAAAGGCCATGATCAGCAGCAATAGCACCAAGAAAATTGCCCCACTCCGCTTCATCTCTCTTGGGAAAAAATAGGGTTGGGCAATGGCTAAAAATTGATGCCAGGCCTGGGCACTAAACTTATGAGTCGGTTGAACCATGGAAACAAAACGCCGTAAATGCTCACCTGATTATATTCGTGATTCCGAAGTTAAGTCAGACCGCCACCCCAAGCCCCGCTACCCAGTTGGATAAGATAGAAAAAGTGCAAGCCCCGATTCAGGAGAAAATCATGGCCCCCCCCAGACGTGTTGAACGGGTCGCAGAACTGATCCGTCGCGAAGTCAGTCAGCTTTTAGTCCACAACATCAAAGACGAGCGAGTTGGCAATGGCATGGTCAGCGTTACGGATGTGATTGTCTCCGGGGATCTACAGCACGCCAAAATTTTTGTCAGTATCTATGGAACCGATGAAGTCCGCACCGCAACAATGGCAGGCCTGAAGGCAGCAACGGGCTATGTTCGCAGTGAAATTGGGCAACGGGTTCGGTTACGGCGGACACCAGAGATTGTTTTTGTGGAAGATCGCTCCCTCGAACGGGGAACCAAGGTGCTATCTCTCTTAAATGACCTTGAGCGCAATCGCCCCCCAGAATCCTTAGAATCGGCGGAATCAGAAGTTCCTCTTCAATGACATTTCCCATGCGTGCCTCTTGCTTCAAAGGACTGGCTCGGGCCGGGTTGTCTTAGATTCAGACATAGACTCTTTCTCCTTACCCTGATGCCAAAATACAAAGCAGACAGAGAACCCAAGAAACATCCCAAACCACCTGGCCTGGATCATGACTATAACGACTCCTACCCTCTATGACGTAGATTATGCTGATTGGATTGCCGAGACGGTAGCTCGATTAAAAGCAAAAGACTTTACAGGCCTGGACTTAGAAAACTTAATTGAGGAGATGGAAAGCTTGGGACGCTCAGAACGTCATGCCCTCAGCAGCCAATGGATCCGGGTCGTTAAGCATTTATTCAAGCTAGAAGCCCAGCCCCAGACCACGGACTATCACAATAGTTTGGTCTCTAGTGTGGTGGAGGGTGTTAGGCAAATCAAACGTCTTCTTAGAGATTCCCCCAGCTTAAAAGGGTACATACGTGCAAACCCGGCCGATTGGTATCCAGATGCCCGATCAGAAGCCTCCATTGAAACCAGACTGCCCCAGGCCCAATTTCCCGAATCCTGTCCTTATGATGTGTTGGACTTGATTGCCGGAAACTATCCTGAATCGTTGCGCTATGTCTTTGTGATTGAGTAAACCACTGGGGCCTAGAACTAAGATGTTACTTCGGAATATCGGCCCGAAAACTGGGAAAGTCAGAATTTTATTCATAGGGGCCTGTAAGAAGGCGTATTCCTGGTAACGTGGTAGCAAGGCCAACATGAACAACTGTAGCGCAGTTAACAATGGGGCCATTCATACACTCACTTCAGTAAAACAGTATGAGAGTTCTGGTCATTGGCGGCGACGGATATTGCGGTTGGGCAACAGCATTACATTTATCCAATCGGGGACATGACGTTGCAATTTTAGATAGCTTAGTCCGGCGACATTGGGATGCAGAGCTATGTGTTGAAACCCTCACGCCGATTGCCCCCATTCAGTATCGGTTACAGCGGTGGCGGGACTTAACGGGTAAAACCATTGACTTGTTCATTGGGGATATTTGCAACTACGAATTTCTCAAGTCCTCAATGCTTACCTTTCAACCGGATGCAGTCGTGCATTTTGGTGAACAACGCTCGGCTCCTTTCTCGATGATTGACCGGGAACACGCTGTCCTGACTCAATCCAATAATGTCATCGGCAATCTGAACCTGCTGTATGTGATCCATGACCATTTCCCTGACTGTCACTTAGTCAAGTTGGGCACAATGGGTGAATACGGCACTCCCAATATTGACATCGAAGAAGGCTACATCACCATTGAACATAACGGCCGCAAAGATACTCTGCCCTATCCGAAACAGCCCGGTAGTTTCTATCACCTGAGTAAAGTCCACGATAGCCATAACATCCAATTTGCCTGTCGGATTTGGGGCCTGCGGGCGACTGACCTGAACCAAGGGATTGTCTATGGGGTGCTGACGGAAGAAACGGGTATGGATGAGTTGTTGATCAACCGTTTGGACTATGACGGGGTCTTTGGCACAGCATTGAATCGGTTCTGTATTCAGGCCGCGGTGGGGCATCCGTTAACGGTCTATGGCAAGGGCGGCCAAACCCGTGGTTTACTGGATATTCGGGATACGGTTCGCTGTATTGAGTTAGCCCTGTTAACCCCTGCGGCGGCTGGAGAATTCCGGGTCTTTAACCAATTTACAGAGCTATTCAGTGTTGCCGATTTGGCTGACAAGGTCAAGGAAGCGGGCCAGGCCTTGGGGATCAAAGTTGAAGTGACCAACCTCGAAAACCCACGAGTCGAAAAAGAAGAGCATTACTTCAATGCCAAAAACACCAAACTTTTGGATTTGGGCCTGCAACCCCATTACCTCTCCGACTCCCTCCTAGATTCCCTCCTAAACTTTGCTATCAAGTACAAACAGCGGGTGGATAACAATCACATCTTGCCCAAGGTCAAATGGCGGGCTTAAGGGCCGATGAGTAATCCAAACTCAACATTCCCAGATTGCCAAGTTTACAAACGAGTCGGGGTCATTGGTGGTGGACAACTAGCTTGGATGCTGGGCCTGGCGGCGCGGGATTTGGGAATTGAGTTAATTGTCCAAACGCCGAGTGCTACTGATTCTGCGGTATCTGTGGCAAGGGATGTTATTTATGCTCCGATTGACGATCTTGCTGCAACTCAAGCCCTGAGCCAAAGAGTTGATGTCATTACCTTTGAAAATGAGTTTGTGGATTTAGTCGGGTTAGAAAAACTCGCTGATGCCGGAGTGTGTTTTCGCCCCAGTTTGAGCAGTCTCGCCCCGCTGTTGGACAAATTAGAGCAACGGCAATTTTTAGAATCTTTGGGTTTAGCTATCCCGAAATTTGTGGGCGCAGATCACGTTGCAACTCTCACGGAAGTCAGCAAAACCTTTGCGTTTCCAGTGGTGGTAAAAGCGCGGCGGCATGGGTATGACGGTCAAGGTACGTTTGTAATTAAAGATGTCGGGGCCTGGGATAGTTTTTGGCAAGATCGCCCTGATTTTAATTCGTTTTTAATTGAAGCCTTTGTGCCCTTTCGCTGTGAGTTGGGGTTGATGGCGGCCCGCTCGGTCTCTGGGGAAGTTGCTTTTCATCCTTTAGTCGAAACCCAACAGGAAGATCAAGTGTGTCGTCGCGTCATTGCCCCCGGCCCCGTGAGTTCTGAGATTACCTCCCAGGCCCAGGCCATGGCCCAAACCCTTTTAGAAGCCTTAGATTTTGTCGGTATCTTGGGGATTGAGTTTTTCCTAACCGCTGACAATCAACTGCTAATCAACGAAATTGCCCCCCGCACCCACAACTCCGGCCACTACACGATTGAAGCCTGTCACACCAGTCAGTTTGCCCAACATTTACTGGCGATTACCGGCCGGGGCCTAGGCAATCCGGACTTACAATCTCCTGCCGGCGTTATGATCAACCTCTTGGGCTTTGAAACCGCCACGTCCGACTACGGTGAAAAACGCCAAACCCTGAGCCAAATTCCCCAAGCGACTGTCCATTGGTATGGTAAAACTCAAGCCTATCCAGGCCGAAAGCTGGGCCATGTAACGGTATTACTCCATAATCAAGAGCCTGAAACAATTACCAAGACCCTATCTCAGATTGAATCTATTTGGTATTCCTGAGCATCAACCCAGGCCGGGAACTTTTGCCTCTAAACCAACTTTTTGTAGCATCCGACTAAATTGGGGGAGTACCCGTTGGCATTGACTGACAAACGCCGTTAACCAGGACTGGAGTTGATCTAGCTGTTCTGGGGTGAGCAAAATCTCCTCGGCTGGCCGGCGATGGCGATAGGTCACTTCCGCAGCGGCACTAACTTCATAATCAGCAAACCAACTACTGTGGGGCCGACTGGTATGCCAATAGTTACGCGTGATTAGCTCCCCTAGATATTTGCTCGCAACAATACTAACTTGGTTCAAAACAACGAGGGCATCCGCTAAGGAGATACTGGGTTGAGGCAGAGATTTGAGAGTTCCAGAAAAATAAAGCGGCAAGGTTGGCTCCTCAAGGGCTGGCAGTGAATTGAGACTTAGCCCCATCAGAGAAAACAACTTTGCTTCTAAATTATGCAGATAGGCGCGATAGCTACTACCATGCCGACTCAAAGATTGATGTAAACGCACCAGTAGATCCAAATCAGCTAATCTGTCACTGGCAAAGGACTCTAAACGAATGAGTTGTTCAGCAAAAGCGGAATCTTCGATGTCATCAGTCATGGGCAAGGGAACAGCGGTAATCCCCAGAGCTACTGCATTTTCCTGTAATAAACGGCGAATTTGGTAGCGGGTCATCGGCGAAAGGGACATGGTATCTCGTTTTATGAAGTTTACTTTTCTTAACAATTACCCTGCCTACTACCCTACAGGACTTAGGGGACGGAATAACTCCGTAGGATTACCGAATCGCCAACGTTCCTGGCCGTGGGGGAACCATTTCTAGTCTAGGCGTTGGGGGAGATTCACTCAGATTGGAAAAGGAAAAGAGTTAGACGTAAGCCGGGTTCTGTTCTTTGTGACCAAAGAGTAGTTATCTATCTGGGACATTTGTTACCAAATGCCTCTTGCGGTTCTCGCTAGCGGGGCAGGAAAAAGATCAACCCTTGCACCCTCGTGACCTTGCTTCCGGCCGGGGTTTACCGAGCCAATACCTCTCGATATTGCTGGTGCGCTCTTACCACACCCTTGCACCCTTACCTGTGCCCGTAGGCCATCGGCGGTATGTTTCTGTGGCACTATCCTCACGCTCGCGCGCACTGGGCGTTACCCAGCAGGCCTGATCTTTTGGAAGCCCGGACTTTCCTCAGGAGTATTGCTACCCCCGCAACTACCTCGCCAACTCTTTTCCAGTTCCTATTGTGCCAAATCGCGAGATCACCAGACCAAGAATCTAAGGATGTTGCCCCACCAAGACTCCCATCAGTCCGCCCATTAAGGGATAAAATGTCACTGCCTGAAATCCAGCCGCTTGAGCCATCGTGATCAGTTCTGGGGGTTTGGGATAACGAGCGAGGCTAGGAATCAGATAAGTATATTCGTCTGTGAGGTTATAGGTTTTGGCCAAGGGAACCACAATCTGTTGGAGATACCAGGCCTGGAAGTTCTTGAGCCATAACTCTTGAGGATGACTAAAATCTAAGATCGCCACCCAGCCCCCCGGCCGTAAAACTCGATATAACTCACTCAGACATTGGGGAATATCACTGACATTTCGCAGGCCATAACCCAGAGTTGCCCCATCAAAACTGCCATCATCAAAAGGTAATCCGAGGGCATCGCCTTGAATCCATTTGATCTGCCCCAGACCCCGACTACGAATTTTGGCCATCTCCAATTGAGCCGTAGAAAAATCCAAACCCACCACTTGGCCCTGAATCCCAACTCGGCGGGCTAACAGTAGGGCTAAATCACCGCTGCCACAACAAACATCCAAAGCTGACTGGCCGGGCTGAACCTGTGACCATTTCACTGCCATCTGCTTCCAAACCCGATGCAACCCAAGACTGAGCCAATCATTGAGGGGATCATAGACCGGAGCAATCCGATTAAACAGGGCCTGGACTTGGCTAGGGGTAGGGGAGGAGGTTAATTCCACAACGAATCAATGGCGAGAGAGGACTTGGAGGCTGTTGATTTGGGCTGGATTTAATGGGAGCTACTCACCAGGCCACTGTGACGCAATAACGGTGTAGTTTCCGGTTCTCGGCCACGGAAAGATTTGAATACTTCCATAGGGGGGTGACTACCTCCGAGCGCGAGCACCGTATCCCGGAACCGCCGGCCTGTTTTTTGAATTTCCGCTTCATTTTCCAGGCCCACCTCTTCAAAGGCAGCAAAGGCATCGGCACTTAAGACCTCGGCCCACTTATAGCTGTAGTACCCGGCCGCATAGCCCCCGGCAAAAATATGACCAAAGGAGCATAAGAAGGCATCTTCCGGTAAGGGTGGTAAGACAGTCGTGAGTTTGGCAATCCGATCCCGAATATCGTTGGCTTTCTCAGAACTACTGGGTTGATAGCGATGATGCAGTTCTAAGTCCACCAAACTGAAGTACAACTGCCGTAACATCCCACTCCCAGAGCGATAGGTGCGGGCTGCTAAGAGTTTTTGATAGTAATGTTCTGGTAAGATTTCTCCGGTTTCATAGTGGCGGGCCATGCCGAATAATGTGGCCTGGTCATAGCACCAATTTTCCATAAACTGGCTGGGTAATTCCACCGCATCCCACTCGACATTATTAATTCCGGCCGCACTGGGATAATCCACTTGGGTGAGCATATGTTGTAGGCCATGGCCAAACTCATGGAAGAGGGTTTCCACTTCCCCAAAGGTCATCAGGCTGGGTTTGCCGTCAATCGGTGGGGTTTGATTACAGATTAGATACGCTACGGGTAAGCGGGTTTTGAAATCTGTCCCGACACGCACCTTAGCCCGGCCCAAACAATCATCCATCCAGGCCCCGCCCCGTTTTTCTGCCGGCCGACTGTAGGCATCCAGATAAAAGCCCGCAATTTCCGCCCCCGTTTCGTTTTTGATTTGGAAATATTGGACATCAGGATGCCAGACGGGAATACCAGATTTAATTTCGGTAATGGTGACACCAAATAACCGCGAGGCCAGGCCAAACAAGCCATCCAACACCCGCGGCAGGGAAAAATAGGGACGCAATTCTTCATCATTAAAGGCAAACTTGGCTTCCCGTTGCCGCTCGGCCCAATAGCCAATATCCCAATGCTGTAACGGCTCATTCTGTCCTTGTTCACTGGCAAAGGCCTGCAATTCCTCCATTTCCTTGACAGCGGCCGGAAAACTGACTTGGCGCAATTCTTCTAAAAGACTTTCAACCGCAGCCACACTGGGAGCCATTTTGCCATCGAGACTTAATTCTGCATAGGTTTTAAATCCCAAAAGTTGCGCTTCTTCTTGCCGGAGTTTGAGGATTTTTTCGATGATCTCGCTATTATCCCATTCACCACTAGCGGCCCGACTAATGAAAGCCCGATAGACCTGCTCCCGTAAATCCCGCCGCTGACTGTGTTGCAAGAAGGGGCCAAAACTGGGGAAATCGAGACTAATGTGCCAAGGGCCTGTGTCCGGGGTAGCCGCTTCTTCTCCATCGGCCCGGGCGGTTTGGGCAGCTAAGGACAGTAAACTGGGGGGCAATCCGGCGACTTCTTCAGGTTGCGTTAATTTCAAGCGAAAGGCTTTGGTGGCATCAAGAACATGGTTAGAAAATTGGGTTCCCAGTTCTGCCAGTTGGAGTTGAATTTGGTTAAATCGTTCTTTAGCTTCCCCTGCCAGGCCCACCCCACTGTGTTCAGCACTGCGAATCGCGGCGGTAATAATTCGTTTTTGGGCCGGTTCCAGGGTTGACCACTCGCGGCTATCCCGTAAAGCTTTGTAGGCCTGGTAGAGGGGCTGGCTTTGACCAAGACGGTTATAAAACTCAATCACTTCGGGCTGCATGGTTTCATGGGCGGCGCGCAATTCCGGGCTATTTTTGACCCCCATGAGATGATTGACAATCCCCCAAGTCCAGGCCAGGCGTTCTCCCAATCGTTCAACGGGTTCGACCAATTTTTCCCAAGTCGGGATGACGGTTGTTTCTAAGTCGGTCAGTTCCTGATTCAGTTCAACCAGGAGTTGTTTGAGGGCGGGTTCAACTAGGCTCGGTTCAATTTCCGCAAACGGGGGCAGACCATCCCCAATCAGGAGAGGATTTTTGATCGCTGTCTCGGTTGTCATGGGAGCATCCACAAAGGTATGGCGTGATTCAATGCTTTGATCCTAGTGGATCCGGGGCCTGGGGGCGAACTAGGGAAAACCGACCGTTATGAATTTACCCAAGTCGCCGTTACTCAGGATCAGATTTCACTAATAGTCTATGCCCCAACCGAGGAGGTAATCTTGCAATAGATTAAGATAGATAAATATCGTAAAAATATTCAAGAGTTGTTAACTCAGTATGCCGAAGATGACATATCTAATCTAATGATGTCGAAGTCCAATTCATCTTTGATACTGAACCAGATCACTATCCATGGCTGAATGTTAGTTGGGAAAAGTTGCATCAGGTTTATCGTTATTCAATTCATGGGTAGGGGTTGATAATTATTTTTAGATAGATGTCTCCAGGCCTGGGGTCAACTCCCGATTCAGCCTACAATAAAAAAGTACTGCCAATCTCGCTTCCCATGACTTCTCTAGAACCAAGTGTTGATTTTAATTTGCCTCGAATTGTGTTTTTTGGCCGGACATTTGCCGAATATGAACAAATGTTTAATTTCACCGATGCAGAACTGGCGGGAAAACGAATTTTAGATTGTCCTTCTGGGCCGGATTCCTTTGTCGCCGAAAGTTTTAACCGGGGCCTGGATGTAGTCGGCTGTGATCCGGTTTATCAAAATCAATCCGCAGAACAACTCTATGAACGGGCCAAGACAGATATTACCTTTTGCTTAGCCCAGGCCCAGGTGCGCATGGATCAATTTCCAACATTTACTGATGAAATATTTGCCCAATTCAGCCAGGCCAAGCTAGAGGCAATGGAAAAATTCTACCACGATTTCAAAGACCGGCCCCAGGCCTATCAAGTTGGGAGTTTACCCCATTTGCCCTTTGCCGATAACAGCTTTGATTGGGTCTTATCAGCACATTTTCTCTTAGCCTATAGTTCGATCGAATCTGGCGGAATTTTGCCCAATAGTCCCTTTGATTTAGACTTTCATCACCAGGCCATGACGGAGTTGCTCCGAATCGCCCGTGAGCAAGTTAGACTCTACCCCATTTATACCAATAACCATCCCCGCCAACGCCATGCCTATGTCAACCCCATTGTCGAAAAACTCACTCAAACAGGTCATCGAGTAGAATTTATACCCTCAACCTATAATCAAGGCTCTCCCGTTGAAAACTTTACCTTAGTTATTTATAAAAACTCCCACTCTTGAAACTAACAGGCCTGGTTATTAATGGCAAAACAATCCTTAACTGACCGGTAAAACTACCCCCTACAGAAATGCTGATTAGATTTTTAGGGTTTTGGCGCAATCTGTGGAATAGGATGGCATATGTTTATACCCTCTATTGTCTGGTCAAATTTTCCCTCACCCTTATCTTGAGCCACTGCTGAGTCCGGGTTAAAATCTTCACTCCTACCTCTTCTCGTTATGGCGGCGTTAATCTGGAAATACTAAACGTCCTTTTGTGATCGTTCCCATCTAGTATCTATGGAATCCATACTCCCTAAAAGTCTGCAAGCCCATATTGATGAATCCCCGCCCCGTCCCCTTACCCCAATGCAATGGCGGATTTGGGCCTTAGCCGCAATGGGGAAATTTTTTGAAGGGATGGTGATATTTATTACAGGTGTTGCTTTACCCCTGCTTGAGCGATATTTTGATCTACCCGCAGCCCTAGATGGGAGCCTATCCGCTGCAACCCTCTTTGGTATTTTGGTCGGGGCCTCCCTGTTTGGTAACTTAGCGGATCGCCTTGGACGTAAGTTTGTTTTTGTCTGGGAAATGGCCCTCTTTACGCTGTTTTTAGTCCTCTGTACCTTGGCCTGGAACATTGGGGTGCTGATTGTGGCCCTATTTTGTGTTGGCCTCGCCCTTGGAGCCGACTATCCCACTGCCCATATTATTGTCTCTGAGTCTATTCCCAGTAAATTTCGCGGGCGGATGGTGTTGGGGGCCTTTGCCTTTCAATCCGTTGGCTCATTAGGTGGGGTGTTACTGGGTTTAGCAGTCCTCAAGGTCTATCCCCAAGTCGAGGCCTGGCGGTGGATGTATGCAGCGTTAATCGGGCCGGGGTTGATTGTCTTTCTATTGCGACTTACCCTGGCCGAGTCAGCCCATTGGCTTTTAGCACGAGGACGGATTGAAGAGGCCCATCGCGCTGCCCAACGATTACTGAAACGCCCTGTAGCTATTGACCGTGGCTCTCTGAGTCTCAACATTAGAACTGCCCGGCCAGGGTTTCGGCTCCTGTTTTCCCCCCGATACTTCCAGGCCACTATCCTTGCCGCTGTCCCCTGGTTTTTACAAGACCTCTCCACCTACGGTATCGGCATTTTTACGCCAACCATCCTAGCAACCCTGTTTACAAGAACAAGCTCTAATTTCATTTTCCAGGACATGGTGGCTGCGGAAGGCTCTGGGGTGATTGATTTATTCTTACTTTTCGGCTTCTTAACCTCCTTGCCCTTGGTGGATAAAGTTGGCCGAATTCCACTCCAAATTCTCGGCTTTGGCGGGTGCGCGGTTGGGCTACTGATTGCTTCCTTTGCGGCTGATATTCCCGATGGCCATGAACTGAAGATTTTCCTGATTTTTGCCGGATTTATGATCTTCAACTTTATGAACAACCTCGGCCCCAATGCCATGACCTATCTCTTAGCGGGTGAAGTTTTTCCAACAGAAATTCGGGGCTTGGGGGCCGGGTTTGCCGCCTCCTTTGCCAAGATTGGGGCTGTATTGACCGCATTCTTCTTCCCTATTCTCCGAGAGCAAATTGGCACCACCCCACTCCTCTATATCCTCTCTGGGACAGCAGTTTTGGGAGGCTTAATCACCTTTGTGGTCAGAATAGAACCGAATGGCAAGAGCTTAGAAGAATTAGCCTAACATCACCATCCACAGGGCTGGCCTGGTAAGCTACACCCAAGAAATGATAGGTCGCTGGTTCGGGTTGAATCCAATGAATCCATCCGCTCTTTCTGGTCTTTCTTGTTCTTGCTGGCCTAAATCAGATTACTTGAGGTCGTTGAGAATTGCATCGCGACCCTTTAGGGCACAGCCCTCATCCGTCATCCCCACGGGTGTTCCAGAAATTCCCAGGCCCCCAACTAACTTCCCTTTCGACATTAAGCGCACTCCACCCGGAAACAGGGTAATCCCCCGTAATGGGTCTGGTGGCATCGGCCAAGTTCCAACCCCAACGGCCCCCTTGGCCTGCATTGAGGCGAGAATTCCTGATGTGGTGTCAAGATTATGATTATTGGCCAGGGTAACTGCGGAATAAGCCTTATTAAACGCCGTTTGAACTGTGTGGACACCCGCCCCATCACTGCGAATCACGATAATGACATTTCCTTCTGGATTGACCACTGTGGCCGTAACCCCATAGCCTTGAACTCGACAGGCCTCAATACCCGCCTCTGCTGCTTTAAGGGCAATTTTAGCCGAGAGTACTGGTGTTTCTTCAAGGGCAACGGCCGGCATGAGAGGGACGGAACCTACCGCCAAACCCAGAAGCAAAACAGAAAAGGATATGGATGGATGGAACATCGGTCGTAAAACTCCAAGTTAGATAAAAGAAAAATAGTGCAATGATAGATAGGGTTGAGTTGTCATCAAGCTCTTCTCGCTCATTAACATTTTCATAGTGACACTAAACAGCCTCCTTAACGAATTTCCCTAATTCTTGAGAGACTAGGGGCCTGAGTGAATATTGCCTCCCCCATCGCTCTTGAAACAAAGCCACCTTCCTGAGCTTCTTCAACTCAAAAAATAATTTCTGTCATGTTAACCTCGGAAGTAAAATCTGCCATGACTTGCTTTGACGAGTTCGAGACAGTCTTCTAGGTCATCCCCATGCCACTGAATAGACTTTAAGGCTTGCAAGATTGAAGCAGTAGTAGAAGGAGATTCGGGGCGAGGTAATGAGGTGGCAGAATAGAGAGAGTTGAGAAAGTAAACAAAATCAAGAATCGTTGACAAAAGTTAATCGGAGGTTTGACTTAGCTCTTGGTCTAATTGTTCTCGAATTCTCGGCCTTGACATGGGAATTTGATGTAGCTCTGAAGGCTCCGAGAGAATAAAAATGTATTTAACCATTTTTGATCCGATTCTAGAAATCCTAGCTAAGTAGCTTTCTGAGAAGTTCCTCTCGAGTTAGTCCAAAATGATTTTCAATCTCTCGCAAGATAGCACTCAATGTACCAACCTTAATTGGGCTATGGTTTGGTATGGTGATGTGGTGTTCTCCATTTTGTTGAGTGCTTAAGCGAATGTGGCTACCAGTTTGACGATCAATAACGTACCCTAGGCGCTCTAAAATTCTTGCTAATGCTTCGCCGGATAGATCTCTAGGCAGTTTCATGAGGCAAATACTTCATCATGAACTAGGTGTAAACGGATTAATTGGGGACGGTTGTTAATATCTGGGAAATGACATTCAACTGCATCTTTTACAAATTCTCGTAATTCTGAAATGCTATCAGCTTGAGTGAAAATAGCTTCTCCAATGGCCTTGGCCGTGTATCCTCCTTCTGGATCTTCTTCAACTAGAAAAATAATTTCTCGTAATTTTTCACTCTCGTGAATTGGCTGATTCATGATAATGACTCCAGGAAATGTTCTTCTAAGACTTCAAGATGTAATTCAATGGCTTCATTTAATATTTTCTAGGGCTTCTTCACGAGTTTTACCTTGACTAACACATCCGGGGAGGCTGAGGACTTCGACAATAAAATAACCATCTTCATCTTGGGATAAAAGAACTTGACGAGAATGGGCCTGGGGGTTGGTAATGACCATGACTTAATAATCTCCTATTGCTTGTTCCATGCTACCTAGTTTGACTAACGGTTGTTTTGAAGTTCGGCAAAATACCAACGGAATGTATCTCCTTGAGTTTCAGTATGTTTAGCGACAATCCCCAGGCCCTGTAGTGCCTCTAAACAGTCAAGGATCGTTTGTTTTTCCGGTTGGCATTTTTGAACTGGGCCATGATTTGCTCAATCGTCCATTCCTGGGGTTGGGAATGCAAGAGATCCCGAATGGCGACAAGTTGCTGTTACCGTTTTTTGGGAAAGGGCTGTTGGGTGGGGCATCGGAGGACAGGTTCATATCCCTATTCCCTCTTGTCTAGTGCTTCAGAGTGGCTGCCATCGGCCGGGATGCTTCCTGATAGACCTGGGTAATGGTTTCGGCTAAGCGTTTCATCCCCGTAGCAATTTCAGTATCTCCAGCGGTGAGGCTAATCCGGATACATTCCTGTTTATGGGGCCAATCCTCCCGCAGGCCTGGGAAAAAGGAACTACCAGGAACAACAATTACCCCCACCTGCTTGAGCCGCTGGTACAACTCCCAATCCGAAATCGGTAAGTCTTGCAACCAGAGCCAGGCAAAAATTCCCCCTTCCCCTTGATGGAGAAACCAGGGTAATTCTGGGGATAAATACTCTGCTAGGGTTGATTCTAGGATTGTAAACTTGGCCTGGTAGAAGGGGCGGATCACCTCTGTGGATACCTGGGCTAATGCTCCATTGGCAATCGCTAGCGCAGCAATGGCCTGGCCGTATCGGGAGGCATGAATACAGGCATTAGTTTGAAAGGCTTCCAAAATTCGCAGGATAGAGGCATCCCCAATGGCTACTCCCACCCGTTCCCCTGGCAGGCCAGCTTTTGAGAGACTCAGACAATGGACTAGATTCGAGCCAAAAATGGGATTGAGTTCCGTAAAGTTAAGGCTGGGAAAGGGCGGGCCATAGGCAGCATCCACAAATACGGGCACACCATAGGGCAAGGCCTGGTCAGCAATTTGCCGAACTTCCAAATCAGTTAGAACATTGCCTGTTGGGTTACAGGGACGGGAAAAGATCACACAGCCCGTACTTTGGTCAATTTTCAGTTGTTCAAAGTCTGGACGGTACTTAAAGCGATGCCGGGCAACATCTATGTCTAAACGGGGGCGATAGGCTGTCACCATGTCGGGATGTAAGCTAATGCCGCCATAGCCAGTATATTCGGGGCTGAGGGGCAGCACCACCTGCTTCATCTCCCCGGATTCCGTTGGCCCAGCATAACCGTTGGCTGCATAAAAATAGAGTGTTTGACTACCGGGGGTAATTAAAACGTTCTTCTCCGTTAGATTGAGATCGTAGCGGCGGTTAAAATCAGCCACAATGGCTTCAATCAGCGGTTCATAGCCTTGACTTGTGCCATAGCGACAAACCACTTGCCCATATTCAGGACTAGCTAAGAGTTCTTGGGTACAATCCCGCCAGAGTTGCTCAACTTCGGGAACGATTAAGGGATTACCCGCACTAAGATTAATGAGTTCTTTACCCTTATGGGCATGGAGGGTTTCAATAATATCTTTCATGATTGCCCGCACCCCCGACAAATGGGACATTTGCTGACCAATGGCTGAAAGGGGTGGGTTCATTGAGCTAACCTTTTGCAGTATTTTTCAGGGAGTAAAGTAGGCCTGGACGGACAGGGGCGCGCCCCAAGCAAATCACATCCGTATCTCTTGTCCATCCGACCCTTAAACTGTAATGATTATGCCCTATTATTCTGGTGGAAATTTGAACATTTGATAGGCATCTCCAGTATTTAGAGTTTAACCTTAAACGTTGAGACAGCCAGGTTGGGGAGTAGGGGTCTAGTTATGGTGGCACAGGCAGCGGGACATACGTTTTTTATAGATGCCGGAGATTGGGCTGCGGAAGGCTCTTTATGTCTCCCCAATCAAAGTCAGCAAAAAGTCAGTGGGCGGATCCTAGTCAGTTGGACTTCTGATGATTGGTTCACAATGGCCGCAAAATTTATATTTCCAGATCAGTTAGAGCCACAATCACCATTGACTCTGCAATATCGGGGCAAGTTAGCTTACGGTGAAAGTCACTATACCCTTGTGCTACAGCATAGTCAGTGGGGCCGGGTGGAAGGGGTGGGCTGGGTCGGAGAGAAATCAATCACCAAACGATTTTGGGTTTTAGGAGATCCCGCTAAACGGGGCGGCACAGAAACCTATTGGCAACTCAATCCTAATCAATATGCAATGACAATAGTTTATACTGCTGGGACTAAAAATCTTAGTCTGATGGAAGCCACCTTAACCCGCCGAACTCCTTGATCAATTCAATTGGTGATGTCCACAATTTCTTTGGGAACTGCGGCGGTGAGAATATTCGGTTCACCTGTGGTAATTAAAACATCATCTTCAATCCGAATCCCCAGGCCCCGCCATTTATCAGGGATGGATGGTTGACCTTCAGCGGGTTGGGCTTCGGGGGCAATATAAATTCCGGGTTCGACCGTTAAGAGTTGCCCAGGTTGGAGTGTCACCCAAGTTTCTTTATTGTGTTTGTATAAACCCACATCATGGACATCGAGGCCCAGCCAGTGACTCGTTCCGTGCATAAAAAAGGTGCGATATTTTTGTTTATTGTCTTCTTTGCCCTCGGTCATCAAGGTTTCCACATCCCCAGCCAACAGATTGAGTTCTAAAAGTCCTTCCACAATCACTTGGACGGCTGCCTCATGGACTTGATTAAAGGTGTTACCGGATCTGGCCTGGGCAATCGCCGCTTTTTGGGCTTTCAACACTAAGTCGTAAAGGATATATTGCTCATCGGTAAACGTCCCACTGACCGGAAAGGTACGAGTAATATCGGCGTTGTAGTACCTGTAAGCACAGCCCGCATCAATTAGCAGTAAATCCCCGGCCTGGAGTTGGCGCTTATTTTCCGTATAGTGCAGAATACAGGCATTTTCCCCAGAAGCAACAATTGACGGATAGGCCGGCCCATCCCCCCCCCGAAAACGGAATAAACGCTCCATCTCGGCCTGGATTTCATACTCGTAACATCCGGGTTTGGCCATCTCTCGGGCCAGCTTGTGGGCTTCTACGGTAATTTCAATGGCGCGGGTAATTAGGGCTAACTCTGATGGAGACTTGATTAAACGCAAGGGAGCTAAAATCGGAGTCGGATCCGCTAGGGCGACTGGGCCAGTGCCTCGTTTGGGCAGGGTTTGCAGTAGGTGTTGGTAATGGTTGAGGATTTTCTGATCGAATTTTTCATCCCGACCGAGATGATAGTAAATCTGATCCCCAGTTTCTAAATAGCCCGGTAGTTTTTCATCAAGTTCGGCAATGGGAAAAACTGCATCAGCCCCGAATAAATCTTTAGCTGCATCTACGCCAACCCGCCGCCCTGACCAGATTTCTTGCTCTAAATCCTTGGGACGGACAAACAGGATAAATTGATGCTCGCTATGGTTAGGGGCGAAGACGGCAACGGCTCCGGGTTCATTGAAACCAGTCAGATAATAAAAGTCACTATCTTGACGAAAGTTGTATTCCACATCGTTGTGCATGACCGCCCGCAGCGCGCTGTTGAAGACAGCAACTCCTGTGCCGATTTTTGCCTTTAAGGTCTCCCGCCGTTGCTGATAATCTGCCTGCATCCCAATCACTCCAAGCCATAGAACCATGATATGGGAAAAATTTAGCAGGAGGGGGTAATGCTGTCCTCTCGTAATTCTTCCTGTTGCAGGTCTAGATCCTGCCAGCCACAATGGGTACACTGGGCTTGTCCAAGATTGGCCTGGGAGAGGGGGACGCGACTATGACATTGGGGACAACGGCCCGTAAAAAAGGGATGAGAAACCAGCAAACGAATCTGATCCGCATGGGAAAGTCGGGCCATGATCTGATTGAGAATAGACGAGTCCATCACTACTCCGGTGGACAAAATGGAGGGAACACCCATCGGGAACGCCATAGAGGTCTAAGTTTTAGGCAGTTATGCACATACCACTCTGTCAAATCCGGAGTAGGTCAACCATCGTAAAAATACGGAACTTTCTAGAAGAATCGGGAGAGATGATGGGAGAACGGCATTAGGCGGGTTGCCAGTTGACCCAATCTTGAGGCTTGAGAAAAATCTCATAGAGCTTGGCTTCCGGGGAGTTGGGTTCTGGTTGATAGCCATATTCCCAGCGGACTAGGGGCGGCAGAGACATCAGGATAGATTCTGTTCGGCCATTGGTTTGCAACCCAAAAATAGTACCTCGGTCATAAACCAGATTAAATTCCACATAACGCCCGCGCCGATAGAGTTGAAATTGCCGCTCTCGGTCACCATACTCCAGGCCCCGCCGCCGTTCCACAATTGGTAAATAGCTATCTAAAAAGGCATGGCCACAGGTTTGAATTAAGCCAAAGAGGTCTTGCCAAGTCCGTTGTGGTGGAATTCCCTTTTCTTGACTCAGTTGGGCTGCCAGGCCATGGGGATTGGGGCCACGATACAACTCCTGTTCACCGTCCTGGTAGTCAAAGAAAATACCGCCGATGCCGCGAGATTCCCCCCGATGCTTCAGATGGAAGTATTCATCACACCAGAGCTTAAAAACGGGATAGTAATCGGGCTGGTGCGAGTCACAGGCCTGTTTGAGGGTGTGATGGAAATGGGCTGCATCTTCAGCAAAGGGATAGTAGGGGGTTAAATCTGCACCACCCCCAAACCACCATACGGGCCCAGCTTCAAAATAACGGTAGTTCAAGTGAACCGTGGGTACATAGGGGTTCCAGGGATGCAACACCATTGAGGTTCCGGTGGCATAAAACCGATGACCCTCAGCCTCTGGACGTTGCTGCAAAATAGACGGTGGCAGGTGATCACCCCAAACCTCGGAGAAATTCACTCCCCCTTGCTCCAGTAAACCGCCGTGGCGAATCACCCGAGATCGGCCCCCCCCGCCTTCCGGCCGCGTCCAACTATCTTCTTGAAACTCCCCTTGCCCGTCTGCGGTGGTTAGTCCCTGGCAAATCCGGTCTTGTAAGCCTTTTAAAAAGGTGGCAACTTGCTCGCGGGAATTATCGGGAGGTAGAGAGGTAACAGTTGGTATGGTGGCAGGGGCGGACATAATTAAGGAAGTTCCATCAAAACTTGAGATCAGACGCTATCTAAAATGATCCATGAGATTGTGGTCAGATGGGAGGCTGGGTTATCAATCTTAAAGTTCCCTTAAGCTGGGTTTATCCCTTGGAAGATTTGCGTTTTAATGGATTAGTTATCGGTTTCCTCCGATATACCCCGTCAGTCAACTTAGGGTTCCATAAAGGCAAGTTAGGAAATGGTCTATGGACAATGCTGTGTAGAGCTTTGCTGCGCCTCCGGTAGGCTATTGCTAACGCTCGTAGAATATTCTATCCCCTTAAAACCGTCTGCGTAACCCGATAGCCAAGGTTAGGAGAAGCCGAGTGGGCCCGCATCGTTTACCTAAATCCCTCAAGTTGTCCCCTGCCAGTTGGCCTCTTGCTCGGACTTACCAGGCCATTAGTTCCGCGTCTGTGGATTTGATTTGGAAAAAAATTGCCAACTTGGCGGATGTTTCTTGGCACCCGTTAATTGCCCGCACCAATGTTCCCTATGGATTAATGCCCAAGCCGGGTCTTATTTTTGGGGCCGTCAGTCGGTTAATTCCCTGGCCAATGCAGATTTTTGTCGAGCGGGTTTCCCCTGAAGATCTGCTCAGTATCCGAATTATGGTTCTGCCCGGGGTTGAAGAGCGAGTCATTTACCGGATGGAATCTACGGTCTGTGGCACGAAAATCACCTACTCGGTGTTAATGCGGGGCTGGCTGGCACCCTTGGTTTGGTCCTTAGTCCGAGGTTATGCCGCAACAGTGGCCAATCGTTTAGCTATGGCCGCAGAAACTGAACCACCTACCACGACCCCGCCGCCAGATCCCTGTTTAGGCTTTTAGGCTTTCTTAACAACAATACAGATCAGGGATTGGCCTAAATATTCGCTAGAGTAGGGACATTTGTTCAGGACTCTAGGGTTGAGGGAGATACAGTATGCCAGTTGCCTTGATTACCGGTGCATCACGGGGGATTGGAGCGGCATTTGCCCAGGCCTTGGCAGCCAAACAGTATGACCTGATCCTTTCGGCTCGGAACCAAGCACAACTCCAGGCCGTGGGAGATCCCCTCCAACAGCAATATGAAATCACCGTTAAATATATTGTTCAAGATTTAAGTCAATTGGGGGCGGCTCAAGGGATTTTTCAGCAAGTCCAGGCCTGGGGGATGACCGTTGACTTATTGATCAATAATGCTGGCTTTGGGGACTATGGGGAGTTTGCAAGCCGTGATTTAGGTAAGTTTACCACCATGATCCAAGTGAATATTACGGCCTTGGTGGAATTGACCCATTTGTTCCTGGGGGAAATGCAGCAACGGCAGCAAGGGGAAATTCTCAACGTTAGCTCCATTGCAGGTTTCCTCCCCATGCCCTACATCAGTGTTTATGCCGCCACTAAGGCGTTTGTGCTTCATTTCAGCGAAGCTCTTTGGGCCGAAAACTATGGGCGGGGAATTACAGTCATGGCGGTTTGCCCAGGCCCAACCCGAACTGAATTTTTCGATGTAGCCGAGATGGCCCAAGCCCCAGGGATGTCAAAAGGGGATGCACCGGAAGTGGTTGTTAGAGAAGCATTGATGGCTCTGGCGGCGCGGCGTTCTCATCTGGTGAGCGGGCAGTTGCAAAATCGCGTTGTTGTCAGCCTCCCGCGTTTCTTGCCTAGGGATGTTCTTGTCAAAACCCTAGAGCCACGGTTTCGTCCCCCTGGATTGAAGAGTGCCACATAAAAAACACCCCAGTTTTTATTTATGGAATCTATTTTATTGAGCCAAAATATGCATCACCAGTAATGACTCGAACATGACAAAAACGTTGAATGATTTCAAAATCTTTTATGTTATCAGTTACGATTGTAACGCTGGCTCGCTTTGCTGTTCGGGCAATCAGAACATCATGGGTAATTCGATATTTCTGTTCAGCCGACATCTTTGGAGTTAGTCCAGCTCGCTTTGACTTCAAGCCTTTTTGGAGAGAGTTTGTCACCTTCCCAACAATCCACCAATCTTCTGCATTTGGAACTAAAAGTCTTCCAGATTTTTCATACTCCCGTCTAGCAATGTTCAATCGCTTCAATTGTGCTTGGTCATCAGCACCCGCAACCAACTCTTGAAGTATGACTACAGAGAGGTAAAAACTATTGGGTAACTCAATATTTCGACGAGAAATGAGAATATTTGTATCAAACGTTACCTTAGTCATTGGTTATAGTATTGCTTAGCCTATCTCAACCCAGAGAAATATTACAAACTTCACCAGATAATTTTTCTGAATTTGCCCCATTTAGCCCAATGGGTAAGGCTCTGTCATTTAGGGATATTTTTGCCGGGCAAACGTTACACACTTTCTTTTTTTTGTGACATGAGACTTAATGCTTTCATAAGAGCCTGATTTGCTTTTCTAACTGCCGCCAGCTTTTCTGAACGACTTAGGGTGGGGAGGGCTTTTTTGTTCTTAACTTTGGGACTCGGTTGTGTTGGCACTTGCTGATCCAGTGGACTATTTTCAACAGCGTCAGGGTCGAGGCATTCTTGAGATGGCTGCGTAACCATAATCTTTCTGGGTGCTAGCTGAGTACTTCAATTATATTGTGAGACGTTGTCCTGTTGCTAGCTGTAAAGAGCTTAGGGTTCTCCAGTATGATGGACAGGCATCTTTACAGAGTATTATTAATCAGCATTCATGATTACGGTGACAGTACCCGCAACAACAGCAAATCTTGGGCCTGGGTTTGATTGTCTAGGAGCAGCCCTATCCCTGACAAATCAATTTAAGTTCCAAAAATCTCCAACGACCAAGATTATGGCTCGGGGCCGGGATGCGGACAAAGTCTTGACGGATGAGCGGAATTTAGCCTATCAAGCTTTTTGTTATTTTTATGATTCCCTTGAGGAAGATATTCCTGATATTCAGCTAGAGATTGAATTGGGAGTCCCCTTAGCGCGAGGCCTGGGCAGTTCAGCTACGGCTATTGTTGGGGGGCTGCTAGGGGCCAATGCACTTATGGATCAGCCTTTGAATCCTCAACAACTCCTGGCCCTCGCAATTGAGATGGAGGGCCATCCAGATAATGTGGTTCCGGCCTTGTTGGGGGGCTGTCAATTGACGGCAACGGGGGCAGGGGATCAGGGATGGGTGACAGTTCCCTTGGCCTGGCATGAATCTGTTGTTCCCGTGATTGCGATCCCAGAGTTTGAATTAGCGACCCAGACGGCTCGGCAAGTTCTCCCGCCCCATCTCAGCTATGGAGATGCCATTTTTAATGCGGCTCACCTCGCCCTACTGATTCAAGGGTTGGGGACTGGTAATGTTCAATGGCTCGCGGCTGGCCTGCAAGATCGACTCCATCAACCCTATCGTCATTCCCTAATTCCGGGTTATGAGCAGGTCCAAATCGCGGCACTGGCAGCGGGGGCCTATGGCCTGGTGATAAGTGGGGCGGGGCCAACGTTGCTGGCATTAACATCTCCCCAATCCTCTCAAGGGGTAGCTGAAGCAATGAGTTCAGCTTGGGCAAAAGTCGGGGTCTTGGCTCAAACCCAGGTGACCCAGCTTAATGGTCAGGGTGCTAAGGTTGCTTAGGCAGTGATTGTCATGGAGGCATCAGTGAGCCTTACTGGGCTTGGGCGGTGATGATTGTCCCCCCTAATTCTCCCCGCCGGATGGATTCTAATAGTTCTCCATAGACTTGGCTGACGGCCTCCCAGGCCTGGACTCCAGCTAATTGAATAATGTCGAGCCGTTTACTATGGGCCTGGGCCATAAAGTGTTGATACCACCGTTGATACTGTGCGGAAAGATCCTGAATACGAGTTAATTGCCACTGTGTTCCCAGTAGAGATGTGATTTCAGCTAAAACGATGGGATGGGGAATAAAAGGTTTATTAGCTTGGGTAATCGGGGCCTGGTGATAGGTTCCTAAATCTGTATAGTCAAAGATTAAAAGGGTGGAGCCGGGATGGGCAACTTGGTGAAGAGCATCTAGGGCTTGGGCCTGATCCTCAAAGGCATAGAACGAGTTGAATAGGTAGAGCAAATCATAGGTTGTCGGTAGAGTGTTTGGTGCATTTAGAACATTTCCAGTGAAAAATTTGCAGCCGGGATAGTGCTCTTGGGCATATTGAATCGAGTCTGTATCCAAATCCAGGCCAGTCACGTTTCCCCAACCGTGGGACTGTAAATAATGAGCCGTGCCGCCCCGACCACAACCAACATCTAGCATCTTTCTGGCCGGATTTTGCGGAATTGTGGCAAACATCAGCTCAATGGCTTCCTCTTCCCCGGGGTGGGCATAGTTTCCTTCACGAATTAATGCGAGAAGTTGCTTCCCCCCGAAAGAGTTCATTCGCATAGAGCTATACCAATTTGTTTTTTTAACAACGAACCATCTGTGGTAGGCTAACAAAAATATTAAGCCAATGTCCTCCCAAAAAAATATCTTTCGAGATAAGTTATGAAGTTTAGAGTCAACACGCCTACGGTCGTCAGCGAAGTGATTGAGGGGGAAGCAGTTATTCTCAACCTTGACAGTGGTAACTATTACAGCATGGAAGGTTCTGGAGCCATAATCTGGGAGTTATTATCCCAAGGACTAACGGTTACTGACATTGGTAATTGGCTAGCTAAGACATTTAGTGACCATCCTGATCGGATGATGAATACTGTGGTCGGCCTGGTCAGTGAATTGCAAATGGAGGGCTTGATTGTACCCTTAGGGGAAGATTTGCCTGATCCTGAGCCATTGAATTTAGACAATATAGCAGTAGAGAAGAGTTTTGTTGAGCCAAAGCTGTGTAAATATAGCGATTTGCAAGATTTGTTGATATTAGACCCAATTCACGATGTTACAGACAGCGGTTGGCCGAAAGCCAATATTGAGTAGAGGCTTAAAAGACAGCTTACAGAAAAATATAGCGTATGACTTTGATGAGAGATTCTAGCTTAATGATAGACAATCATGATATTTTTTGGAGTTTTTATCAATACTGCCAAGATAGTTTCAGTCATACAACCACAGTCTCCGAAAGCTTCTATAAAATAGGGGATTACACCGTTCACTTAAAATTTGCAAATGAGACTATTCAAAAAATCATCTCTCCAGCTCAACTACATTTAATTATTCCTAAGACTTCTCAGGTGAAAGCAGATTTAACCATCTTTGTATCAGAGCAAGTTTCTCATAATCAACCTTTGCCGCAATTAGTTAAAGCTTGGTTTGAAGCAATAGCCCAGCACCCTGAAAAGTATCTTGCTCCTCGAGGTGAAATAATTAGTGGTGACAATCAGCAAATTTTAATTGCCTATAATGGTGGCTCAGGTATTATCAACCTCTATCATTTGGAGAAAAACATTGCTCTCTGCTTAATCCAAGATATAAATAGACTACCTTACTATGAAATTGGTTCACCATTTAAAGTTATTTGGCATTGGTTAGTTCAAAGTAAAGGACAATTAATGCTTCATGCTGGTGCAGTGGGTTTAGAGGATAAAGGAGTACTGTTGGTTGGTAAAGGCGGCTCAGGAAAGTCAACTACAGCCTTGGCCTGTATAGATAGCAAACTAAAATATTTAAGTGATGACTACTGTGTTGTAACTTGGGAGACATATCTAAAAGTCCATAGCTTATTTAGTACAGTGAAGTTAGTCGGTAAAAATGATTTAAAACGTTTTCCATTCATCAACAAGCATCTATCTAACTCCAGAAATATCGAATATGAGAAAGCAATGGCATTTGTTAACCAGTTTGCGCCTGAAGCTTTACTAAATGAGTTACCCTTAAAAGCTATTTGTATTCCCAAGGTCACTGGTTTAAGCGCAACAACATGGGAAAGAACGTCTCCAGCTAAAGCACTTTTCTCAACCGCTCCTAGTAGTATTTTCCAATTGCCCTATACGAATAAAAATACATTTCAGATGATTTCCAAAGTTGCATCATACTTACCTTGTTTTTACCTCAAAATTGGGACAGATATAAAGCAGATTCCTGATAATATTCTGCAAATATTAAATGAATTGTAGCTATTTAGTTATGACACTCCCTTTAATCTCAGTCATTATTCCTGTTTACAATGGAGAGCATTTTTTAGCAGAAGCTCTTGCCAGTATCCATGCTCAAAACTATGACCCACTAGAACTAATTGTTGTTGATGATGGTTCTGCGGATAATAGTGCTGAAATTGCCAAAGCCGATTCAAGACTTCGTTACTTTTATCAAGAAAATCAAGGACAGGCTGTAGCACGGAATAATGGCATACTTCAAGCAAGAGGAGACTTAATTACCTTTCTTGATCAAGATGATGTATGGCCAAAAGGTAGCTTAATTAGGCTAGTTGAAATATTACAGAAAATGCCCGATGTTGCATTAGTTAATGGATTAGTACAAGAGTATAACTATTGTTTAGATGATGGCAAGTTCTATATTTCCGATAGACTTCCCTATTGGCATGTCAACCTAGGTAGTGCTCTTTTTCGCAAATCAATATTTTTCAAGGTAGGTCTATTGTCTGATGGGCTTAAAGGTTGTGATGATATTGAATGGTTTATGCGGGCCTGGTATCAAGAAGTTCCAAATTATAGTCTTGATAAAGTTACTCTTCACTATCGCAGACATGACAATAATATGACGTGGGATACCATAACAATAAAAAAAGGAATAATGAGAGTTTACTATAAACACATTCAATATAATCATCAAAATCTACAACTTAGCCATAAAAAACAAAATTTTCTCGAATATATTGGCTTTAATAAATACCTTAAAAATAATCAAAAGAAATGATTATATGAATAGTGATTACCCCCTAATTTCCGTGATTATTCCTGTCTGGAACGGCGAACAATTCTTGCCGGAAGCATTAGGAAGTATTCATGCTCAAGAATATCCATCTCTAGAAATTATTGTTGTTGATGATGGCTCAACAGATAATAGTGCTGTTATCGCTCAATCTGACCCGACCGTTAATTATTATTATCAGAATAACCAGGGGCCTGGTGCGGCAAAGAATATGGGATTAAAGAAGGCCAGTGGTAAATTTATCGCATTTTTAGATTCTGATGACATCTGGACGAGAGATACACTACGGCGACACTCAAGTTATCTCGTTAATAATCCCTCTGTTGATATTGTTCAGTCTCAGGTTCAAGAATATTGTCTTAATACTTATCATCAAAAATTTAACCCGACAACAGTTCCTTATTTCATGTTTGCTTTAATGGCAAGTTCTTTATACCGTAAATATGTATTTGATTCTGTAGGATTCTTTGATACAACATTAAGTTGTAGTGAAGATTGGGACTGGACGTTAAGAGCATACGAAATGAATATTTACAAAGAAAAACTGAATTTTCCGTCTTTATTGTATCGAAAACATGATAATAATATGACAAAATTTTTAACATTATCTCAGCTAAATTTGGTTAAAGTATATCATGGTCATTTAAAACGAATACGTCAACAGGAGCATAAAATGGAAAATTTACAAATACAGAAAATATTAGATTATTTTGGACATTGGCCCTATTGATTTCAGTTGCTCCCTAACCGTTATGAATTGATTAACTTACCACTTGAGTTTATTTTCTTAGAGTCTTAAATCATCGGGTTATATTGGATAAGTTATGATGATTATCAATTTACCTCTAATTTCAGTGATTATACCTGTATATAACGGAGAGCGGTTTCTAACCGAGGCGTTAGATTCAGTTCACTCCCAGAATTACCAATCACTCGAAATAATTGTCGTGGATGATGGTTCTACGGACAAAACCGCATCAATTAGCCAAGCAAATCCGAAAGTTTCCTATATTTATCAATACAACCAGGGAGCTGCATCTGCAAAAAATACGGGTATTAAAGCTGCCAAAGGAGAATACATCACATTTTTAGACTCTGATGACTTATATCCACCGGGAATGCTACTTAACTTGGCAACTTATTTGAGTCGAAATACCACGGTTGATATTGCCCATGGCTTAGTTCAGCAACTTAACTATAATCCGCAAACAAGAACATTTGATTACTCGGGAATTCCCCATTGGAATGTAAACTTTGCCAGTGCACTATATCGGGCATCTGTATTTGAGAAGGTGGGCTACTGTGATATTTCACTCAAAACAAATGAGGATGTAGATTGGTTTATGCGAGCCTGGGAGCTTGGAATTCCAAAAGCTCGAATTTATGAAGTCGCTCTCTTACGTCGTAGGCATGATCAAAATATGACTAATGATAAGCTCCGAGTTCAACAGGGATTAGTGCAGGCTTTTTACCGTCATCTAAAACGAAATCGACAAGAATCAGAGCTTCTGTCTTCCTCAATCACTGTGGCCGATTATTTTGGTTATGTTTCATCTCCGGAGTTACCAAGAATTTCATGAACTCCATTTCTATGATCAGTGTGGTGATGGTGGTTAAAAATGGCGAACCTTATTTATCTGAAGCCATTGACAGTATTGTCACTCAAACCTATCCTGTTGATGAAATTATTCTGGTTGATGGTAACTCAACAGATCGAACTGCAATAATTGCCCAATCCTATGATCTAGTTCAATATCAGTTACAGCGAGAACCAGGCCTGGCTCAAGCCTATAATCAAGGAATTGAAAGTGCTCAAGGGGAATTTATTGCTTTTTTGTCTCATGATGATCGATGGTCGCCTCAGAAGCTTCAATTACAGATTGAATTAATGAAGAGAGAACCGAATTTAGGATACACAATTACTAATTTTTGTTACTTTACAGAGTCTACTCTAGAAGATACCTATAGTTTTAAATTATCCCTACTAGAACGAGAGCTTATTGGGCACATCATGGAAACTCTAGTAGCTCGAAAAAATGTGTTTAAGCAGGTAGGTTTACTGTCACCATCTCTTGCGTTTGCTAATGATGTTGAGTGGTTTATTCGAGCTGAACAGAAGAATATCCCTATGAAGGCTATCCCACAAATATTGCTTTACAAGCGAGTTTGGAGCGGGAATACCGCAACGATTAATGCTGGTGTTAACTCTCAGGAGTTACTTAATATTCTTCGTCAGCACATCCAGCAGAAAAGATTGGGAAAAAGAAGTGACTAACTTTATGATTGATGGTAAACCCTTAGTGAGTGTTATCATACCTGTGCATAATGGAGAGCTTTTCCTCGGTGAAGCACTAGCTAGTATTCACAGACAATATTATGAGCCAATTGAAGTTATCGTGGTTGATGATGGTTCAACTGATCAGACCGCAGACATTGCAAAATCAGACCCACTAGTCCATTATTTAAAGTCTTCTTGCGCCGGCCCAGGCCCAGCCCGAAATCGGGGTTTAGAAATTGCTAAGGGAGAGTTCGTAACGTTTTTAGACTCTGATGATTTTTGGTTGGATAACATATTGATAAAATTTGTTGAATATCTCCAAATCAGGCCACTGGTTGATATAGTTCAAGGCCTAATGCAACCTTATGTCTTAAACTCAGATCTTGGTGTGTTTTTACCCCATTCTCAACCGGTATTTCTGATGCAGCTAGGTTGTTGTCTCTATCGAAAATCTCTTTTTCAGAGAGTGGGTACTTTTGATGAAAGTTTATATAGTGGTCAGGATATGGATTGGTTTACTCGGGCTTGGGAGTTAGGAATTATTAAACATCGCCTTGCTCAGGTAGTTTTATATTACCGTCGCCACGAAAAAAATATAACTAAATCTATAAAAATATTACAAAAGGGGCGATTAGAAGCGTTTCATCGACATCTTCAACGAATGAAGCAGAAAAATTCTCAGATTATGGATAATAACCATAGCTCATTGATGGACTATCTCGGGGCCTGGTCTGAAAGGTAACGTATCACCTAATTTTCGTTGGTACAGATAAATGAATATCTTGCGTCGTCTCAAGTTAGTCTTTAATATATTAAAAGGAAAAGCTGATCCAGTCTTCATCATATCAACCACCGAGCCAGAGTTGGTGATGGATAATCAGCTTTTGTATGGCAAAAATGTATTTATTACTGGTGCTGGGCAAAATATTGGTCGTAGCATTGCTCTAGAGATGGCCAGGCAGGGAGCAAATATCTATTTTTTAGACTTAGACCCGGAAAAATGTAAAAAGTTAGAATTTGAATTAGGTACTTACACCGTGAAGTTTAAGGGCTTTCAAGCTAATATTGTCAATCAGCAAGATATTGACCAGATTATTGAGTATTTAAGTCGAGAAAATATCACTATTGATATTTTAGTAAATAATATTGGAATTGCCGTTAGAAAATCTCAGATCAATGACTTTTGTCTATCGGATTGGAAAATGGTTTATGATACTAATATATTTAGCCCTCTCTACCTAACTCAATTAGTGGCTAGTAATATGATTAGAACCTCAACAAAGGGATCAATTATATTCATAACGTCAATCCATCAATGGCTGATCCATAATGATCCAAGCTACTCCTCCTCTAAGGCAGCATTAGGCATGGTTATCAAAGAAATGGCCATTGACTTAAGTAAATTTGGTATTCGTGTTAATGGCATTGCGCCTGGGTTAATAAAAGAAGATGAACAAGGCTACCCTCGTTACTGGCAATATGGTCAATTACAAAAAACTTCTATTCCCCCAAAATACATTGGTAGAGCTGTAGTTTATCTTGCTTCTGACTATTTTAGTCACTTTACAACTGGTACAGTTCTGACAATTGATAATGGCGTGGCAAGTTTGGGGTATCGTGCTAAATCTTCTTGATGTAGATGTGGATAGCTGATGTCTTACTTAACAGAAATATTTGTAATCGGATTAGGCAATGAAAATGTCTTGGGATTTGATGGACACATAGCGCAATAGCTTTCATCTTCACGCCCTAAAAACTCGTGTAGTTCTGGCTCGGTGCAGTTTGACGATAGTGGTGTGTAGTTTAAATAGGGTTGCCAGTATTCAGAAAGAGAGTATTTCTTTGCTTGAAGTTGTAAGTATGCGAGAGGAGGACATTTCCAAAGTTGCCCTTGAAATAACTGTAAACAATGCTTCGCAGGGCAATTTTCCCAACTTTGTCGGGGTTGATTATCTGCAAAAGGTTCCATCTGTGAACCAATGCCATAATATCGCCGTGTCCAATATTTTTGAGAGTTTAAAATCTTTATAGTGATTTCATACTCTCGTTGCCATTGAAAAACTAAATCTAATTGGGGTTGTAGGTGGCTTAGATATTCTGGGCTGTCGTGATGGATTGAAATATGAAGTTCAGCCCTAGGGTAAGACCTAAGAAATCGAGGAAGATCAGGATGCCGTTCAAGAAAAAAACCATTGGTCACTAAACGCAACTTACTGTGCGGAAAATATTTCTTAACAAGCGGTACAAATTCTGCTAACTGAGGATGAAGAGTCGGCTCGCCCCCGAGTAAAGAAAAGGAAATTGGCTGAACTCGTCCTTGCCATTGCTCAAACCATCGCGCTGCTTGTCCCAGAGTTACTAGTCCTTGATGATATTGATTAGAATAATGAGCACAACTTTCACAGTGTAGATTACAGTTATGAATGATATGAAGTTCAAGATTTCTAACTATTTTCATAGATATTAACTGACTAAAGCTACTTATACTGATGCATAATACTATATAGTCCGATGTAAATTTATTTAATATGACAAATATAATTAAGGATGATAGTTTGATCAGTGTAATTATACCTGTTTTTAATGGTGAAAAGTATATTAAAGCTGCTATTACTAGTGTTCTTTCTCAGATGAAAAACTCTTTGGAAATTGTCGTAATTGATGACGGTTCTAATGATTACACATCCACAGTTATACAGAAATTGATGCAGAATCATCAGAATATCTACTACAAATATCAAGAAAATCGAGGGGTTGGAGTAGCTCGTAATTATGGTGTTGAAATCTCTCAGGGTGAATTTCTCGCCTTCCTGGATGCCGATGATCTTTGGGCAGCTAATAAATTAACTATCCAGATAAATGCATTCAAGCAAAATCCAGATATAGATATTGTCTTTGGACAAGTTGAGCATTTCATCAGTCCCGATCTCTCTACCCAAGAAGCGCAACGCTGGAACTATCCTCACAAGATTATGCCCGCTTACGCCGCTGGGGCTATGTTATTAAGACGAGAAACCTTTAACCATGTCGGTCAATTCTCAGAAACTTGTGAAGTTGGACAATTTCTTGACTGGTATTTAAGAGCGATTGAATTAAATCTAATCAGCTTTCTTCCACCCGATGTCGTGCTCTTAAGGCGTGTTCACAATGATAATTCATCTCAAAAATCGAAAAGTTATTGGCAAGACTATGTGCGGATTATAAAATCTTCTTTAGACCGTAGAAGGAGTCAATTTTAAACTGTGAAGACAAGACATTCTCTAAAGTTGTGGCAATTTTATTTGTCATTTTACGAACGACGATATGGCAAACTTTCCTGGAGTATCTTTCTCTCTTTCTTACAATCACTTATGGTTTTACCGAGTATGTACTTGGCTCGCGCTGCATTTGATTGGGCCATTCCAAGTCGAAGCTTAGTCTCTCTTTTTCAAGTTGGCTTAGGGATGCTTCTTTTTAGTCTTTTAAGTGCCACTATCGCTCTCACAAATCGTTATTTAACATTGATTATTACCAAAACAGCAATTCTAAAAATGCGCGTGCAACTCCTAGAAAGATTATTCATCATCCCCAGAGAGATATATCGTCAGTCAGATTACGTTCACTGGCACACGACTATTGTTCAAGATACTGAACGTCTAGATATTATGAGCAATAACTCTCTCACAGTGGTGCTGCCATCCGTTGTTACAACTATTAGCTTAGTTATCTTACTTTGGTATTGGAACCCATTGCTTTTAGCCTTAATGGCTCTAATTTCACCACTGGCATTTATTTATAATTACTATGCAAGGAGAAAGTTAAAATATACCACACCATTATTCTTAAGAGCATTTGAACAGTTTAGTAAGGGCATCTTATTTACTATTCGCAGTTTAGATCTAATTCATATTCAATCTGCCCAAGAATGGGAATGGTTTCGTCAGAAAGAATCAATTAAAAATTTATACCATAAAAGTATCCAAGTGGCTTGGTTAAATAGTGCTTATACCTTAACTCAAAATAACTTATTAACCATTGCTAAGTTAATACTTTTAATAGGTGGTGGTTGGGCTGTGATTGGTAATACAATTAGCTTGGGTGAGTTGATTGGATTTTATATCGCTACAAACCTGTTGCAAACTGCCTTACAATCAATATTGGGAACAATTCCAGTTTTCATTTCAGGACAAGCATCTTTAGATAATATCTATCGTTTTTTCCATTATCCAATTTCGCAGCCCTACAATGGACAGATACAGGTTGATTGGCAAGGTAAACTATCTTTAACCGCTATTACTTTCTCTCACGGTAAGACTCCAATCCTATCGGATTTAAGCTTAACCCTATGGCCAGGCCAAGTTATTGTTATTCTCGGCCCAAACGGTTGCGGAAAAAGTACTCTCATTGATTTGATCTTGGGCTTTTACCGACCCAACTCTGGAGAGATTGTGGCTGATGAGTTGTCTTATAGGGATATTGATATAGCTTCTTTTCGTCAACGAATTGGGGTTGTAAGGCAAGAAAATTTCTTCTTTCCTGGTACGGTTTGGGAAAATTTGACCTATGGTCTGAATGATCATCCTGAATCCGAAGTCAACCATGTTCTTGAAATTGCTATGGCAGATTATTTCATTCAACAATTGCCACAAGGGCTTCAGACAAAAATTGGTGAAGATGGCAATCTCTTATCTGGTGGGCAACGGCAGCGACTGGCATTGGCTCGTAGTTTATTACGTTATCCTAAGATGTTAATCTTAGATGAACCAACTAATCACTTGGATCAAGAGGCAATTGCGGAATTGATGGCTAATTTGAAGAAAGTACAATCCAGGCCTGGAATTTTAATTGTTAGCCATAACTTAAAACTAACTGAACAGGCAGATCAAGTCTTAGAAATGAATGATGGCAAGTTAAGACTAGTTTCTCCTCTTATTTAATTGTTGATACGTCTTTTGGTTATCTTTGTCTATGTCTATTTCAACACATGCGACCCGGCCATTAAGGGGTGGAAACTACCAAGCAACTCCTGAACAAATTTTATTATTGCGGGCATCTCTTTGGCCTGGAGAAAGGGCAATTCACGCATGGCAGGCCTGGATACAGCAAGTGGACTTTGAAAACCTTGATGCTGGCTCTAATCGGCTACTGCCGCTACTATACCGAAATTTATCTCAACTTGGTGTCGAACACCCAACAATAGAAAAGCTTAAAGGTATCTATCGATATACTTGGTCAATGAATCAGCTTCGTGCTCAAAGGCTAAGAAAAGTTTTAGAGAAGTTTCAAGAGGCAGATGTTCCAACTATTTTACTAAAGGGGATGAGCTTATGCATTGCCGATTATCAAGATTGGGGGGTACGGCCTATGGTAGATATGGATGTTTTGGTTCCTCCTGAGTTTACTGAAAAAGCTATGACGATTTTAATGCAAGATGGTTGGAAGTCTACACATTATAATCCTGACAAGGTCCATGAACATATATCTTTGCGACATGCCTCTGGATTAAAAGATCAAGACGGGTGGAGCCTAGATTTACATTGGCGAATTTTTCAAAATAGTTTTACCCTTTGTGATCAGAAAGTTTTTTGGGATGACAGTCAGCTAGTAAAATTTATGGGTTTAAAAACAAGAATACTTAAACCAATTGACCGTTTTCTCCATGTCTGTGTTCACGGTTCTTGCTGGTCTCCGGAGCCTCCTATTCGTTGGATTGCTGATGCATTAACAATTTACTATAAGCAAGATTTTTCTAACTGGTTAGAATTAGTGGAACGAACTAATTTATTTTCACTTAATCTTCCCTTGTTGACCACATTAACTTATCTTAATGATAATCTAGAACTATCAATTCCCAGAAATATATTTTCTCATATCGATCATTACTCTGCTACTAAAAAGGAGAAGTTTGCACATTATATAAGAACTAACTCCTCTGTGGATGTTTTCTCTAAAAATCCTCTTAACTCTATCTTGGCAGAGTTGATGAGCTTAAAGCTTATGTATCAGAGCTTTAGTTTATACCCAGGTCAATTATCAAAATCAAAGAAAAACCTATTGTCTTTTCTATGGACGTATTTTCGATCAGAATTCTGTTGGCAAAAGCTCATTTCTAGAATCAATAAACTATTTAACACAATATTGATAGTTTTCTTCAAGATTTCTCGATAAAAACCATAAAATTTATTCATCCATACTATCAGTTTAAATCAGTGAGATTATTTGATTTACCAGTCTTAAATCACCGCAGACCCCACCATTACCAGTTTTGCTAACTGGATCAAATGCTATGCTTGACATAACTAGTTCTAGGAGTAAACCATCTTTACTCGTCAATGTTTGGAATAGGGAACGCTAGAGATGGGTAACTATAAAGAATTTTTGAAGATTAACCAGGCCTGGGACTTACTTTGGTACGTTTAAGCTAAATACGCCTAAAATCCTTGATTAGTTATTACCCCTGTCAAACCTGATACAGAACTACCCTTACCTAAGGACTTCACGATGTCAACCCAAAATATTCCTGAAATTCAACGACTCAACCAAGCTAAAGCCAGCACACATCCTTGGCGAAAATGGGGTCCTTATCTGAGTGAGCGACAATGGGGGACTGTACGAGAAGATTACTCTACCGATGGCAATGCTTGGGATTATTTTTCCCATGATCAAGCCCGTTCACGGGCCTATCGCTGGGGGGAAGATGGCCTAGCGGGGATTTGTGATGATCAACAGCAACTCTGTTTTGGCCTGGCCCTTTGGAATGGCGTTGATCCCATTATTAAAGAACGACTTTTTGGTCTAACTAATAGTGAAGGGAATCACGGTGAAGATGTCAAGGAATACTATTTTTACCTAGATAGTACGCCAACGCATTCCTACATGAAATATCTCTACAAATATCCCCAACGCGAATTTCCCTACGATGACTTAGTGCAGACCAATGCCCGCCGCGGTTATTACGACCAAGAATATGAACTTCTTGATACGGGGGTTTTTGATGAAAATCATTATTTTGATGTTTTTGTGGAGTATGCCAAGGAATCTCCGGAAGATTGGTTAATTCAAATTGAAGTCTTTAATCGGGGAGACCAAGCTGCCAGCCTCCATGTGTTGCCTTCTATTTGGTTCCGCAATACCTGGAGTTGGTTTAAACACCCCGTTACAAAACCCCAATTACGCCAAACCAGTGCCGGAATCATCGCCGCCCAACATCCTGAATTGGGAACTCGCTATTTATCCTGTCACCAGGCCCCACCTCTGTTGTTTACCGAAAATGAAACGAATCTGGAACGGGTGTTTGGCCTGGAGAATCTTCAACCCTACGTCAAAGATGGAATTAATAACTATTTAGTCCATGGTCAAACCGATGCGGTGAATCCCAGCCGAGTCGGGACAAAAGCTGCGGCTGATTATTTTCTCGAAATTCCGGCCGGGGGCAGTCAAATCATTCAAGTTCGCCTCGGCACAACGCCTAACTCAGACTTTGGCCCCGCCTTTACAAAAACATTCCAGGCCCGTCGTCAAGAAGCTGATGAATTTTTTGGGAAAGTGATTCCCGATAGCCTCAGTCCTGATGCTAAAAATATTGCCCGCCAGGCCATTGCCGGGATGATGTGGACAAAACAGTACTATAACTTCCCAGTCAAAGAATGGCTTGAAGACGAAATTCTCCCCCCCGATTGCCCGGAACGCTTGCCTACCCGTAATAAAGATTGGTTTCATCTCGAGAGTTCTGCCATTATCTCCATGCCCGATAAATGGGAATATCCTTGGTTCGCGGCCTGGGATCTCGCCTTTCACTGTGCTGCCCTGTGCTTGGTGGATATGGAATTTACCAAAGAGCAACTGTGCCTGATGGTGGATGAACTCCATCTTCATCCCAATGGTCAACTCCCCGCCTACGAATGGAATTTTGGGGACGTTAACCCGCCGGTTCATGCCATTTCCACCTATCAGATTTATATGTTGGACAAAGCTTTGAATGGCGGTCAAGGGGATCGGGTCTTCCTGGAAAGTGTATTTCACAAACTCCTGCTCAACTTTACTTGGTGGGTGAATCGTAAAGATGCCTCCGGCAATAACGTCTTTGAGGGCGGTTTCCTTGGCCTGGATAACATTGGGGTGTTTGACCGCAGCGCGCCGTTACCGATGGGGGGACGCTTAGAGCAAGCCGATGGCACCAGTTGGATGGCCATGTATTCCCTGGATATGTTGAACATGGCGGTGGAGTTGGCCCTCGACAATCCGGCCTACGAAGACCTCTGTTGCAAGTTTTATGAGCATTTCATCTACATTGCCGGAGCGATGGATCGGGTTGGAAACAACAAAGATGAACTCTGGGACGAAGAGGACGGCTTTTTCTATGACATTCTCCACTTACCTGATGGCCGGGCCCAACGCTTAAAAGTCCGCTCCATGGTTGGCCTGATTCCCCTCTGTGCTACGGCCGTTGTCAGTGATGAAATTCTTGAGCGTTTGCCAAAATTCAAAGCCCGCATCGCCGAGTTTAATGCCCGCCATCCTGAACTTTTGGCCAATATCAATGACCCCAATGCCCTCGGCGTGAAAAACCGCCATTTGTTCTGCCCGGTTGGCCCAGAAAAGCTGCGGCGTATCCTGAGTAAAATGCTGGATGAATCGGAATTTTTGAGTGATTACGGCCTGAGATCCCTATCCCGTTACCACCTCGAGCATCCCTATAAATTCGTCTTAGGGCGCGACATATACCGGGTGGATTACTTACCGGCCGAATCAACATCGGGGATGTTTGGCGGCAATTCCAATTGGCGCGGCCCGGTCTGGATGCCGGTGAATGCCATTATTGTCCAAGCGCTGCGAAAAATGTATGGCTATTATGGCGATGAGTTTAAGGTGGAATGTCCCACCGGCTCCGGGAATTGGCTCACCCTCTGGGATGTTTCCGACTTAATTCTCACCCGCCTCAATAATATTTTTCTGCAAACCGAAGAACGGCGACCCGTCTATGGCGAAACCGAGAAGTTCCAGACGGATCCCCATTGGCGGGATCTGATCCTGTTCTATGAATATTTCCATGGCGATAATGGGGCCGGGATTGGGGCCAGCCACCAAACCGGTTGGACAGGGCTAATTGCTCGTTATCTCGTTGCCCAGGCCTCGCTCTCGTCTAAAGAAGTCTTGGAAAAAACCTATATGTCCGCCGTCTCCACCACCATCGGCACCGCCTAACCCAACTGATTTTCGATGGATTTGAGAAACTGAGCCATGTCCTGAGTAGAGCGGAGGTGATAAACCGTTTTCCGACTGCGGGCCTGCTGCACATAGTCACGATATTTGGGGGTGAGACGTTTGTGGCATAGCCCAAGGACTTGGTAGCTTTGGAGCGAACTCTTGAGAATGGGACTGTTTTCTGGCCAACCAGCTGGGGGCGAAATATATCCTGTCAGGAACCGCTTGGTCACCCACCAGAAATGCCGGGCTAGGGGTAAATCAACATAAATCAGGGTATCAGCGGCATCCAGTCTCGGCCAGAGGGTGTCCAGGGATCCAAAGCCATCAATAATCCATCTCTCAGAGTCTAAAATGGCCTGGTGGGCTTGCCCATACTCGGCCTGGGAGACTTCTTGCCCATCAGATTGAAACTTAATCTTGTCTAAGGTGTAAAGTGGCAAACCGGTTATTGTGGCTAGTTTGCGACTGAGTGTTGATTTTCCGCCCCCAGCATTGCCAAAGATCGCAACTTTCTGCATGGCTCTCCCTATTGCTTAATAACAATTCATATTATTAATATCCATTAACCCCCAGGCCGGGTCACTGTTGTACTTGAGGGCCTACCCCGACAATACAAACATCAGCCCAATCGCCCTAAACACTTTACCTTCGCCTTCAACCCAGGAGACTTTTATGAAACGGTTTGCGATCTGCTCCCTAGTTAGCCCCATGACTCTGATTCCAACGGCAGTTCGGGCGGAAATCCCTGCGACTGTATCAACCCAACCCTGAAGCCTAATGGGATTCCCAACCGGATTGAACTTACCCCCACGGTTAGCGGAAAAATCCTCCTCAATAGTGCACCCAGTATCTGTTCCCAATTCAAGGTCAAGTTATCGAATGGGGCCACTTTCCCACCGATCATGCCCCAATCTGCCCATGTCAAATCTGTGGCCAACAATCAATGTGAATCCCGGGTCACGCTTCCTCAGGCTCTACAAGGTAGCAAAGCATTTGTTTCGATTGATATCTCTGTGAGCGCTGATGTATCGGGTCAAAGTGATATGCCGATTTCACTCCCCAGTAGTAGCAGCTTGAAAAATATCAACTTTACGGTGAAAGCTATCGGCTAAATTAGTTCATCTCCAAGACTGAGGTATCAAGAACAGTCATAAAACCGATCTCTTATGATTGCCCAGGAGGTTTTATGTTTTGGGGGACGACTGGGGCGGGATAGGGTTGGACTAGCTTATCTAGGTTCTTGCTTGGAACTATCGGGTCCTAGATGGTTGCGGCAATTTCACTGGACTTACTCATCTGGGGTAACCCGCAGCAGGAAGTAACCCAGGCCCAGGCCAACGAGGACTAAGGTAAAGGAAATTACTGCGGTATTAAAAATCTCTTCAGCCATGATGCTCCAACCTCTCCAAAATGAAAGACGGGTCGCCCCATCAAAAAACAACCAAAACTTATCTTAGCCCTATCCGGCGACTAATACTTTGGGTTCCGTTTGAATCGGCAGCACATCCAAAATATCCGTCTGGGCACAGTATTTCAAATCATCCAGCGAGCCAAGTTTCAGAAGCCGTTGTCCATGACTGGCCTGGTGGAAGAGAGACAGTAAATCATGCTCATAGTGACGATAGAGAGCCAAGGCCGCCACTGTTTCATCATTCCCGGCAAATTCTGCCACTGACAGTCCTGTCAACATCCATAAACTATGGGCAATAGCACCCGCACAAACCGTATCTTCCAAGGAATAGGCCCCTTCCCAACCGGAGCCGACAATCCAAACTGTGGGCGGATAGAGTTGATGGACATAATTCACCACAGCAGCCCGATTCACTAAAGCAGCAGCTAGGACAATTTTGGCCGATTGAATCCGGGCTAGGGAGCGGGTGCCATTGGTCGTACTCATGAACAACCGACAGTCTTTGACTCGGTCTGGGGTGCAATCAAAGGGGGAGTTTCCCAGATCAAAGCCCTCAACTTTTTTCCCGCCCCGTTCTCCAACCCGAATCCGCTGCTCTGCTGGCCAGGCCTGGCTGACCCGATCTAAATCTTCTAGGTCGCTGAAAACCTGGACTGCTTCGGCTCCGGCGGCGAGGGCTGTGGCAATGGTCGTCGTGGCCCGCAAGACATCTACAGCAATGGCACAATCGGGAACCCAATCCGGGGGAACACGCTCTGGGGTGTGATAAATGTATACCTGCATAATCGTAATCGCCTCCACCGGATTAATTCTGTCCGCCACACTGTCCCCAATCTTATGACGAACCTTGATACCAGTAGTAGGTAACCATCGGAATGACGGTAGCGGCAATCAGTAAAACAATCACAATCACAGTGGCTGAGCGATCATCGGTTTCGTCAAGGCTTTTATAGGTCTTTTCGGCGACAACTTCCTTTTCAACTGGGGGGCCGGGGTCGGGTTGTCCGGTTAAAACCGCTTCAATACGAGCACTGGCATCCAAAAAAGCCTGGTTGTAGTTGCCATCCTTGATCGGAACGCGCATTGTGGCCTGGGCAATACTCTCAGCAATGTCATCCGATAGCTTGGCTTTAACGGCTTCCCCCGTGATTAAATAGGTCCCATTGGTAACAGTGTCAAGGGCGAGAATGGCTTGATTGGCTTGATCCTCTGGTTCAGGATACCAGCGGTTCAGGAGTTTGGTTGCAAAAGTGGTGGGCGTTTCTTCGTAGTCGAGGCGATGGACTGTCACAAAGTGTACCTGAGTGTCTGTGGATTGAGCCAGGTTCTTAGCAATCCCCTCTAGGCGGCCCTCTGTTAATGGGCTAATTATATCTCCCTGATCCACCACCCAGAGGGGATTACTGTCATTCGGGACAGGCAAGGCATAGGCTCCGGTCGCTAAAACAGGCGGGGCAACCAAGAGAAAAAAGCTGATGATCATCCCAAGGGTCTGGGTGAGAGCCTTGAACTGGCCAAGGGATAAGGGCCGAGATGCTGAGTTAAAACCGTTCATAACTGGAGAAGCTAATAAATTTTACTGATCCGCCAACTCGGAAATTAGCGCATCGAATAACCGTCATTAAGTTTTATTATCAGCTTGATTGGCCCTTGCGTCATTGTGACTCGTCAATAAATCTTGAGGGGGTTGGTCTTCCCGAGTCAGGTTGTTGGGGAGAATACTGCTGAGTTGGTAGCGGCGGCGAATTTCCCGTTCTGGATCAACCCCCGCAAAGGTCGGTGGTAACCAAACCCGAATTACTAATAACGCGCCCATGACTAATAAAAATGCACAGGCTGATAGGACATGACTCCAAGGCACTTCCAAGACACCACGGACAATCACCTCCCGCAGGACAGAGACAATGGCCACTTCAACCGCTACCCCAATGGAGACGCGCTGTTCTTGGAGGTAAATGATCAACAGCCGAAAAAGTTCAACTAAAATGAGCAGGAAAAGAATATCGGCCGTAACATTGGGAAAGTCTAGGGGGGGCAACAGGGAAATAAACATCTCCCGTAACTCCAAGACCATGAAACTAAACAGGCCAATGCAAAGGGAAATTACAATTAAGTCCTGAATGGTTTCTAGAATTGCCACCAGGCCCTGCCGACTGAACCAAGTGATTTGGGGCGCAATGTTAGAGTTTGCCGCGATTCTAGGGGCCATAGAGAAACCTCGCTTTGCACGGAGATGAACTACCCTGGCCCAATGTTTTATGAGGCCTAAAATTGATTAAAGTTTATCTTGGCTTATCGGTCGAGAGTCTTTTGATTAAATTTACTAATTAAATCCATCAATCAATTGCCCCTGATGAACAACCCGTTTTCAGACAGGGAGGTAAGGGCCTGACCCATTTTGGGCCGTGATTGGGGTGAGTCAGGCCATAATTTTTAACGTAACCTTCCCTAGGGAGAGCGGGAATGTTCTGAAAACTTCGATTCCTTCTGAACAATTGGCGTAACGCAATGAAACATGATTGAACTTTCCTTGGGGCATCTTTATAGCCTCTGTGGGGCAGCCCTCCTCGATTTTTGGCTGGGGGATCCGTGGCATTGGCTCCATCCGGTACAAGTGATCGGTGCAGTGATTGAAGCTGGAACCCAATTAATTTTCGGACTGGGCCAACGAATTCCCATGTCTGTCACGACTCAACGGCTCTATTTACGGATCAGTGGGGGACTCTTAGCCTGGGGGGTAATTTTGGGCACAGGCGGGGTAAGTTGGTTGCTGGTTGCAGGGGGAGAGCGATTGTTGCCAGGCCTGGGTTGGGGAGTCGCTATTATTCTTTTGGCTAGTTGCTTGGCCGGGCGGAGTTTACGGGTAGCGGCGGTGGATGTGCTGACTCCTTGGCAACAGGGGGATTTAGTTACGGCCCGATCTCGGTTAAGTCGCTATGTGGGGCGGGATACGGAGAATTTAGACGCTGGGGAAATTTTGCGGGCCGTTTTGGAAACAGTCACAGAAAATGCCACCGATGGAGTTTTTGCCCCCTTGTTTTATGCCGGAGTGGGCTGTTTAATCCCAGGCCTGGGGCCGATTCCCTTGGCAATGGCCTACAAAGCGGCGAGTACCCTTGATTCGATGATTGGCTATCGGCGATTTCCCTATGCAGATCTGGGTTGGGTGGCAGCGAAAACGGAAGACATTTTAACCTGGTTTCCCTGTCGGTTGGTGGTTTTATCGTTGCTGCTATGGGCCAAAAACCCGCGCCAGGCCTGGGAGATTTGTTGTCGCGATGCCCCCTTGGATCCAAGTCCGAATGCTGGCTGGAGTGAATGCGCCTATGCCGTGGTTTTGGGGGTACAAATGGGGGGCGAAAATTATTATCAGGGGGAACGGAAGGTTAAGCCCCGCTTAGGTAAACCAGAGCAGCCCATTACGGTGGATAAAATTTATCAAGCCTTGAGTTTAACCCGTTGGCTTTCCCTGGCCTGGTTATCGTTATTGACGCTGGGAATTGTGGCCTGGCAACTGTATCCTGACCTTGACAACATTCATGGGCTAAGACAATGATTTCCCATCGGTTACTAGATTTGGGACAGGATATTCTCCTTGTTGAGAAGTTACTGGATGCGACCCTCTGTCAGCACATTATCCAAGTCGCCGAATGTATCCAGTTTGATCCCGCAAAAATCCTCATGGGTCTGGTGGATTCAGGGGTACGCAGCGGTGGGTTGTTGCCCCTGGATGGCGATGATCCCCTGAAAACTTCGACTCAGGACTTGTTGTACGAGAAAATTAAGATTATCCAAGGCCTGGTGTATGAACGCTACGGAATTGATTTTCCGAATGTTGAGATGTTTTCAATTCTCCGCTACCAGGCCGGGGAGGGGTATCGCCGCCATGTGGATAATCTGCTTTTAGCCAGTCGCATGATGGAGGTGGCTCAGGGGATTCCGACCAGGGACATTAGTATTGTCGGCTACTTGAATCAGGACTTTACTGGCGGAGAAACCTTCTTTGATCGGCAAGATGTGAAGGTAAGGCCCCAAACGGGTTCTGTATTGGTTTTTCCATCCTACTTTACCCATCCCCATCAGGCCTTACCGGTTCAATCGGGAGTTAAATATGCCTTTACCACTTGGCTGTATTACTAATGATTCAGGAACAATGACGCAAGTGACAGGGGATAGCGTAGGGCAGGGTTGGGCCAATTCCGTCAGTAAGCTACAGTGAGTGAGGCAAGGCTAGTACCCCCAATGCGCTACTCATCAAGGAGGAAGATCAGTCATGGGTGATGATTTTGATGCTAATTTACCCAGTGTCCGGCAAGTCCAAACTTTGATTAAAGATAACACCGAAGTTGAGGTCAAACTGGTAACGAGCGATTTGGTGGTGGGCAAGGTTCGCTGGCAGGATAATAATTGCCTCTGCATTCTCGATCACTACGATCAGCCAACTATTGTCTGGAAGCAGTCCATTGTCTTTATCAAGCCAAAAGTTTCTTAAGGTCTGCCTAACATAGCCCCAGACAAAAAGCCTCATCTCTCCAAGCCACCGTTAGAAATTCAGCCAATGAGGAGACTGTACATGAATAAAATTTCTGCCTATGGACAAGCTCTAGCTCGCTGGGGTCTGGGCTTACTTCTTGTTTTAGGGTTAGTCATCGGTGGCCTGGGTAACGTTAATGGGCCAGCATGGGCCGCAACTACGCCAGAAACGCCAGAATTGACCGCTAGTGATATATCCGCTGAAAAAATTAGTCAGTTTGCCCAGGCCTATCGCCAGGTGATTGCCTTAATTGATTCTCGAGAAGCAGAATTACGCAGTGCTGAAACCCAGGCCGAAGCCTTGCAAATTGAGCAGGATATTGAAACAGCGGCAATTACCACCATTGAAGCCACGGGACTAACGGGGCCTGAATATCTGCAACTCCTCGGCTTGGCCAATACAGATCCAGAACTGAGTCAACGGATTGTCACCCAATTGCAAGAGTCGGATTAAGTTCTGATTCCCGTCACAAAGATGGTTATCTAATTTTTTTCCCGGAAAAACAAGAGCAGTACCTTCCAATGCTAAAAAAATAAGATGTGTACCTCGTAGCGAAAGCCTGAAAACACCATGAGGTACACATAACTAAAGAAAGGGTTTCAAACACCTTCAGCAGGAGGCATCAAATACCCCCCTAACTCTCCCTAGAAATGGGGCAATTAGGTGAAGTATTTTAAGGGCTTTTTAGAGAGATTTGCCCTGGAATGGCAGTAAATGGGGGAATTTGGTTTAGTGTAGCTGCTAAATCTGGCTTGAGATTAACGAAACTGAAGAGGTTCAACACGGCGTTGGCAATGATGACATACTGAACAAAGCGTTGTAGGGGAGTCATGGAAAAGTCCTCTATAACTTGACAATCCCATCATCAAAAAAATGACATTGAATCTCCAGACGAGTTAAGGCAGATAACAAAATTTTCTTAACTGCCTTATCTGTCCACTTTGAAGCGAGTTAAACTAAATCAGCACAGTGACCAAAACTTAGTTGAGCTATGCCTACACAGCAGCGCACGAGAGGGATCGCCGCAACCGTTGCAGGACAACAAAAATTACAGGAGACTAAGGCGGCTGGCAAAGAGGATGGAACCCGCTTGACCTTTGAATGCATTGCTGATCGTATTTCTCGGAACTCTCAAACTTCAGTTGACCCAAGAACGATAAGACGATTTTTTAATGGTGAAGGCATTGATCGAGATTATGTCCTGGCAATTTGTACGGCGTTGGGTCTAGAGGTCACAGAAATTGTTGATCCGAATGAATGGCATCCCAATAAGTCCCGTCAAACGCCCCAACCCGTGGCGACCTCTGCAACCTTGAATACCACACCCCCCACTGTTGATGAGTGGCAGGGACGGCAAACCGAAATCAGTGAACTTCAACGGGCGTTAGGCAATGACAATATTCGCTTAATCGGCATTACGGCAGCAGGGGGTTATGGTAAATCAGCTCTAGCGGTGAAGTTAACGGAACAGTTAACCCTGGATTGGCGAGTATTGTGGGTCAGTTTCACCCAAGCCTATGGGTTAGCTCAATTTGGGCGTTGGTTATTGGAGCAGTTGGGGCAACCCTACGATGAAAAATGGGATGAGGAGACATTAATTCAGCAGATGGTACAGGGATTAACCCAAGGGCCTTGTTTGTTGGTGTTGGATAATTTGGAAACGGTGGTGACAGCAGATGCAGATTCGGTTTATGGTCAATTTTTAAGCCGATGGTTAGCCACAGGACGCAATAGTAAGCTACTGCTCACCAGTCGAGAAAAGCCGAGTTTTACCCCTAATTTACTGCGTCGTTGTCATTGGTTAGCCCTTCAGGGGTTGGCCGAAGCCGATGCCATGCGTTTAGTGACGGTGGATTATGGTTTGACGGGAACGGAATCGGAATTAGCTCGATTTGTGAACCAGATGGGACGGCATCCGCTCCTGATGCAACTGGTTTGTAGTTTGATGGTGGAGCAATTTGGGGCGGGGGTAACGGTAACGGCGGCAACGCAATTAGGGTTAGATTTGTTTTCGGTGTCGGGTTATCACCGTGACGCGGAAACCTCTGTAGGAGAAGTGGTGGCAGCCAGTTTGGCCCGCCTCTCACCTCGGTTAGGAACATTGTTAAAACGGTTGTCGGTGTTACGGATTGCCTTTGATTTGTCTTTAGCTCAAGGGTTAGCGGCAGAAGTCACGGAGCCAGAGTTACGGCACTTAGCCCGACTCTCGTTATTGCAGGAGTCACCCCCTGAACCGCTCAACAATAAACCGCGACAGTTTCAGTTGTTGCCCTTAATTCAGATGTTTGTGCAACAGCAAGCGGATTCTGAGGTGTTGCGAGTTGCCCATCAGTCAGCGTTGGCTTATTTTTTGGCACATTTACCCTCGCCTCCTTGGAAATCCTTAGACGATTTGACGGCCTATTTGGAGGCGTTTTATCATGCAATTGAGTTAGGGCAATTTGAACAGGCTTATGAGATTTTGACGGAAGAGCGGGGCGGAGAAGGGAAAAATAAATCCGTTGATCATTTTTTACATTTACAAGGATTTTATCGACAGGAAGCAGAGTTATACAAGCAGGTAGTCGCGGGTAGTCAACGAGAACAGAAATGTTATCGCAACTCGTTAAACCTTTTGGGCAATTGTTATGATTACCTAGGGCAGTACGAAAAAGCGATCGCCTATCACCAGCAATGTCACGACATCAGTGAAGAAATGGGCGATCGGCAAGGAGTGGCAATGTCTCTAAGCAATTTAGGCGTTTGTTATGATTACCTAGGGCAGTATGAAAAAGCGATCGCTTACCACCAGCAATCTCACGACATCAATGAAGAAATAGGCAATCGGCAAGGAGTGGCAAGTTCTCTAGACAATTTAGGACTTTGTTATCACTCCCTAGGGCGATATGAAGAGGCAATCCCCTATCATCAGCAATCTCTTACAATCGAAGAGGAAATCGGTAATCGGCAAGGGGTGGCACTCTCTCTAGTCAATTTAGGCATTTGTTATAAATCCTTGGGACAGTATGAAAAAGCGATCGCCTATCATCAGCAATGTCACGACATCAGTGAAGAAATCGGCGCTTGGCAAGGGGTGGCAATTTCTTTACACAATATAGGGGAGACGTTGATCAAACTTGAAAACTACAGCGAAGCAGAAACCAAAATTCAAGCATCCTTAGTTATTTCTCAAGCAATTAACTTTAAATCTTTAATCGCCCATAGTTTCCAAACCCTTGCCGAAATCGCTCATCAAACCAATCAACCCCACCTCGCCCTCAGCCATTGCCAAGCCGCTCTCACTCTCTCCCAAGAACTTGGCATTCCTTTAGTCAAAGACTGCGAAGAACTCCTCGCCAAAATTCAGGCTACATTAGCAGAAAATCCAAAACCCTATAATAATGAGGAAAAATCATGAATATCATAAGCTAAACTTTAAATATGCCTGAAATTAGTCGCTTTTTCGGAATCATTATTACGATCAATTACAATGATCACAATCCACCTCATTTTCATGTTCGCTATGGTAATCAAAAAGCCCTAATTAGCATTGAAAATTTATCTATTATTGAAGGAAAACTAACCCCAAGAGTTCTTGGTCTCATTGTTGAATGGGCCGCCCTTCATCAGTCAGAATTACAAAATAACTGGGAACTCGCTAGACAACAACAACCCTTACAAAAAATCCAACCTTTAGATTAATTATGTTACAAGACATCACTTTTGTTGAACCCTTAAACAACTATCAACTTCATCTCCGTTTTGAAGACAACCTAGAAGGTATTATTGACCTTCAAAAACAAATCGAATTTAGTGGCGTATTTGAACCACTTAAAAATCCCGACTACTTTGCTCAAGTAAAAGTCAATCCTGAACTCGGAACAATTCAATGGCCCAATGGAGCCGATCTCGATCCCGATGTTTTATATGCAGCCCTTGAAATCTGAACTCAGTTAGACTGACATTTTAAGAGGTGATCGCCCATCAACCCCAATTCGCCCTCACTCACTCCCAAGAACTTGGTATTCCTTTAGTCAAAGACTGCGAAGAACTCCTCGCCAAAATTCAGGAAAACTTAGGGGAAAATGATTAAAGTTTACTTTCCAAATTCAGAAATATTGGACTTAGAAACTAAGCCCCTACCCGAATTTTAATGATTTAATTCAATAAACAAATTATCAGGATTATCAATGGCAACAACTTTAATCAATCACATTGAAATTACCCCAGGAACCTGTGGGGGGAAACCTCGCATCGCAGATCATCGTATCAAAGTCCAAGATGTCTTTATTTGGCATGAATGGATGGGAATGTCCCCCGATGAAATTGTTTATCACTACCCAAGTATCACACTAGCCGATGTTTACGCCGCTCTTTCTTATTATCACGATCATCTTGAAGAAATTAGACAACAAATTCTAGATGATGATGCCTTTGCGAAGGAAATGCAAGCTAAAACACCTTCTCTAGTCCAAGAAAAATTGAGAAGAATGAATGAGTAACAAGATTAAAATTTCATTTAGATGAGAATGTAAGCTATAGCATTGCCATTGGATTGCGCCATCGAGGCCTTGATGTTACTACTACTCCAGAAGAAAATTTATTGGGGGTATCGGATGAAATACAAGACCAATTTTCTTTATCTAAAGGTCGCGTAATTTTTACTCAAGATACTGATTTTTTAAGATTCAGTCAATTATCTGTAACTCATGCAGGGATTGCTTATTATCCACAACAAAGTAAGTCAATTGGTCAAATAATTCGAGGGCTACTCTTAATCTGGGAAATTCTTAAACCCGAAGAAATGTATAACCATATAGAATTTTTATGAGACAAATATAAATAGGCAACCACCTACAAAATGAAACGAATCATCTCAATCGCTTCCTCGACCATTGCCAAGAGGCTCTTCATCTCTCACAAGTGCTAGCTATTCCCCTTGTTAAAAACTGTGAGGAACTTTTAAAACCCGACTAGGAATTACTCTAGCCAACAAAGAAATTCTAGAAAATTCCCTGAAAAAAGCAGTAATGGCAGGAGAATCAGTACCTTGACAAATTCTATCTCTATAAACATTTTTGATAGCAAATCCCAAAGCACCCAACAACTTAAGTCAGTATAAACCCCATTGCAGCTAGTTCACTTTGCAAGCGTTGGGCTTCGGCTGGATCTGTAATCTTGAGGCGGTGGATGGCTTCTAGAAAATACTTACGGCTGGTTTGAATTTGGCCAAGTTTGAGATAAATCACCCCTAAATTCTGCCAGGCCAGGGGAAACTCCGGCGCAAGGGTAATCACGGTTTCGTAGGCTGCAATAGCTTGACCGTAGTTTTTTTGGCGACTCCAGGCCTGGGCGAGGCGAATTTGGGCTGAGATCTTGGTTATGGGTGGAATTTCTTCTCTGATGGCCGCTTGATACTGTTCAATCGCCGGCTCTTGACGGCCAACTTGACTGTAATAGTTTCCCAATTGATAGTGCAGTTCGGAGGCCACGGACGGTTCAATGGCACTGATGTTTAGGCCTTGTTCTAGGGTGATTTGAGCTAAGTCCCATTGTCCAGCCTGTAAATACATTCCCCCTAACTTGGCACAGATGTAGGCATCTTCAGGATGAGCGGCTAAATACTCAGACATGATTACGATGGCCTGGGTGACTTTATCCCGATGTTGTAATCGTGATGGGGTATAGCCCCAGTGCTGAATTGCCACCCCCTCTAACTGCCCAATTTGCCAATGGGGTTCTTGTTGCATAAGGGCTAAAACGGCATCATCTATGGTTTCGTGATAGGGGCGGCTAAAGTAAATATCTGGATGACGGCGAAATAGCCTGGATACTGCCGAGTAGGGGGGAATGACACCGACTTCGTGACGGAGCAGCGCAATTGCAATTAAATCATGTTGCTCAATACTGGCTTGAATCGTTTGCTTAACCTCTGGAACTAAAGCTTCATCGGCATCGAGGACTAAAACCCAGTCGGTTTGAATCGCCTTGAGACTGACATTTCTGGCTTGGGCAAAATCATTCTCCCAGGCCGATTGAATCACTTGCGCACCCCAGGCCTGGGCTATTTCTATGGTCTGATCCCTTGACCCCGTATCAACAATGACAACTTGCTCCACAACATCCTGGACACTAGCAAGACACCTCGGTAAATCCTGGGCTTCATCCCGAACAATCATCGCCAGGCCAAGGGAGGGAGTCATGGTGAAGGCATCACGTCAGGCAAACTCACCCAAGATTTTCACTTCTGGATGCAACAGAACATCCCAACGCTCCGAAACACAAGCCTGGACATGGTGAATCAGTTGAAACACATCCATCGCCTTAGCCCCGCCACAATTGAGGATAAAGTTAGCGTGCCGCTCTGCTACTTGGGCCTGGCCAATTTGATAGCCCTTAAGGCCAACTTTTTCAATCAGCCAGCCAGCGGTATGGGGTTGGGGATTGCGAAACACACTGCCACAACTGGGGAGATGATAGGGCTGGGTCGAAAGGCGTTGATTGAGATGCTCTTGGGTGGCGGCTTTGACCCGCTGCGGATCGTGATCGGGTTGCATTTGCCAAGTGGCCTGGAGGACTAAGCGTTGGGTTCCCTGTAAGAGTGAAGACCGATAACCGTAGGCTAAATCCGAGCCAGTGACAACAGATAAACAGCCATCGGGTTCTAAAACTAAGGCAGAAACCAAATAATCAGCCGCACAGCCGCCGTGGGCCCCAGCATTCATGACGACTGCCCCACCAACGGTTCCGGGAATTCCCACCGACCATTCCAGGCCAGACCACCCTAATCGGGCCGCATGATGGGCTAATTGTGGGAGGGCGCGTCCGGCTCCGGCAGTGACTTGTCCCGTTTCCTTGTCCCACTTGATCCGCCGTAAATGCTTTGTCGCAATCACCAGGCCGGGCAGCCCTTGATCACTAATTAATAAATTGGAGCCAGCCCCCAAGACTGTAATCGGTAAATCATATTCCTGGGCCCAGCGATAGGCGGCTTGCAAATCTTGAATGGATTCCGGAGCCACAAACCACTGGGCTGCTCCCCCCACATTCAGAGTCGTAAACCCATTCAGGGGGACTTGGGGCGAAATGACACATTGAGTGCCGGGAATAATCTGGGCCGTCGGTGTTTTAATCACTGAGCCACCACCTGCACGCAAGCATTAACAGCAATGACCTCTACGCCGCCCATGACCTCCGCAGTTGGGACTTGATCCGCAATCACATCGGGAATGAGTTGGTTGAGGTTGCCGGCCCCCAAGAAAATGACTAAATCTCCAGGAGACAGGACTTGCCGCAAATGATAACGCACATCGGTGGTTGTTGGAGCATAACTGACATGGGGATGATAGTCATTTAAGCGACTGACCAAATCTTTGGCCTGGACAAGCCCTTGATCCGGTTCCCCGGCACTATAAATATCGGTAATCACAACCACGTCCGCAGCCTGAAAACTTTGGCTAAATTCTTCCAGAAACGTTAGGGTTCGGCTAAAGCGATGGGGTTGAAACACGGCCACCAGCCGCCGCCAAGGTTGATCATGGCCCACTTGTAACCGTCCCGCCTGTAACGTAACTTGGATTTCACTGGGATGGTGAGCATAGTCATCAATAAACCGTACCCCATTGGCCTGGCCCCGTTCCTCAAACCGCCGTCTGGCTCCCTCAAACTTTGCTAAAGCTGCGGAAATGGTGGCAAAATCCAGGCCAACGTCCCGACCCACCGCAATGGCCGCAAGGGCATTTTGGAGATTGTGCGGCCCGAGAAGTTTCAGTTGCAATATCCCTAGGGATTTCCCCCGCTCCGACACATGAGCAGTTGTGCCATTGGCCCCGTATTGGACATGATCCACAGTATAGTCAGCCCCCGATTCCCGACTGAGGCTGTAGGTAATCAAGTTTTCGTGGTTTAAGTGTTCCCGGACAGTCGGACAATCCCAGCAGACAACCAGGCCCTGAGATTGTTGGGCAAACTGTGCAAAAATCGCCACCACTTGTTCCAGGGTTTGATAGTGATCGGGATGATCTAACTCAATATTTGTAATTACCCCTAAACGAGGGGAAAATTTTTGCAGAGACCCATCGGACTCATCCGCTTCGGCAACTAGATGGGGCCCATCGCCAATGCGCGCATTCCCGTGCCAGGCTGCAACTTCTCCCCCAACAACAATGGTTGGATCCAATCCCCCTTCCAAGAGAACATAGCCGACCATGCTACTGGTGGTGGTTTTGCCATGAGTACCAGCCACGGCAATGCCTTGGGATCGTTCAATCAGGGCCGCTAAAATATCGGAGCGATGAAAAATTGGGCAACCAAGGGCCTGGGCGGCTTGAAACTCAGGATTGTTCTCCCCAATTGCAGTGGAGCAAATCACTTGGGGGAGTTGGCGATGGCCAGTCCGGGCCGGGTAATCCGTTAAGTTCTCAGCAACTTGGCACTCAAAAAAGGTCACACCCATGGATTGCAACTGATGGGTCAAGTTGGTGGCTCGTAAATCTGAACCGGAGACAGCAAATTTCTGTTTGACCAAGATATAAGCTAAAGCTGACATACCAATCCCACCAATACCAATGAAATGGAAGGGTCGCCCATTAAAACTCATCGGTACAGACTGTGGTTTAGCCAACTCCATCACACTCACCCCACATGGCAGTCAATAGGTATAAAAAACTCAGGCTCATCATAGCAGGAAGTTTTTGTATTCAATGAGTATTACTGAAAATGGCAGCGTTCTATGTGACTCTCAGCCACGAAGATCAACCCAGATTTTGCCAGGCGAGGCTGAAGAACTGGGCAGGGATGAAGACCCAGAAGCAAAGGGCAATTAACACCAAGACAATTCCCCAGGCGGATTATGGAGCAGCTCTTGAACATTGGCCTGGATCACCCGATAGCCAACATTTCCAGATAATCGCTGGCGGCCTTCATTAAAAATTAGGGTTGGGCTAACGGAAACACCATAGTCTTTGACTCGATCAAGGTTTTCTACCAGTTGAGCAAAGGCCGCGCCTGAGTTAATTTCCGACTCAATGGCAGCAATGGGGAGCTTGAGGTCTTCGGCAATCGCTAACAACACTGACCGCTGGGAAATATTGGCTAAATCTATAAAAAAGGCTTCTCGACACCGCCAAATGGCCTGGGCATAGAGATTTGCAGTTGAATCAATCAAAGCGTTTTGTTCGAGGAGTTTGATGGCGTGGAGGAACAGATGACAAGCCGTTGAGGAAGGGGGAATATCCTTTGTCCAAATCTCTGGGTGTACCTGGATATGATCAAACTTCGCGGCCACCGACAGAACGTGTTGATTGTAGGCTGCCAGGCCCCCGCGCGCTTGCCACCGTTTGGTTAACTTTTCCTGGGTGTTTCCAAATATCTCGACAAAGTGATAGTCAAAAACTACCTGAGTGGAGAAGGTTTCCTGTAATTGAGTGAGGCGAATCTGGCCAATATAAGCCCAGATACAGAGAATATCTGAAAAATGAGCAATCCGAATTGGCTCTGTCACGATCAAATCCTATCCAGCGCTGAGGTATCCCCATAGCGCATTTTACCAAGGCCAATGACAACCGCCCGCTGCGACCCAGGCTAGGAGTTGGGCATAGGGTAAAGGACGAGAGCAATAATAGCCTTGGATCCCATGACAGCCGAGGGCTTGTAAAATTTGCAGTTGGGCTTGGGTTTCGACACCTTCAGCAACAATCTCTAGGTTTAAGCCCTGCCCAAGGGACAAAATTGCCCGGATAATCGCCTGATCTTGGGCATCTTCCGCTAGGTCGGTAATAAAACTGCGATCTATTTTTAAGCTGGTTAAGGGAAACCGTTTTAAGTAATTCAAAGACGCATACCCCGTCCCGAAATCATCCAAGGCAATGCCCAGACCCAAATCCCGCAGTTCGGCCAGAATTTCCTGACTGCGTTGGAGGTTTTGCATGGCAATGGTTTCCGTCACTTCTACGGTTAATAATGTTGGGGGTAATTGACTTTCTATTAAGGCAGCTTTAATGGTCTGGACCAAATTGGGATCCAAAAATTGTCGAGCAGATAAATTAACAGAAACACCGACTTCTTGAAGTCCCTCAATGTTTTGCCAGGCCTGGCACTCCCCACAGGCGTGGTGCAATATCCACTGGCCAATACTAATGATTAAGCCGTTTTCCTCGGCCATTAAAATAAAGTCTCCTGGGGAGAGCAAGCCGTGTACCGGATGTTGCCAACGGGCCAGGGCTTCTAAATGTAAAATCTCGCCAGTGACCAAATCAACTTGGGGCTGATAGAACAGTTGCAGTTGCGCTTGGGGGAGGGCCTGGCGTAAATCCTGTTCCAGTTGGAGTAAAAAGCTGGCCTGGGCGTTAAAGGTCGCTTGATAAAACTGATAGTTATCCCGGCCTGTATCTTTGGCCCGGTAAAGGGCGACATCTGCATTACGCAGGAGAGTATCCGCATCCTCGCCATCCTGGGGAAAAATCGCAATCCCGAGACTGGTGGTGATGTGTAGATGATGATCTTCCAGATTAAAGCTGGGTTTGAGGGTGGTAATAATGCGTTCGGCCACGAGGGCGGCATCTTGGGGCTGGGCCAGGCCGGGCAACAGGATCGTAAATTCATCACCACCCCAGCGGGCAACGGTATCCACTTCCCGTAAGCATCGGGTTAGACGGGCCGCCACTTCTTGGAGGAGTTGATCGCCAATGGCATGACCAAGGGTATCATTAATGGCTTTGAAACGATCCAGGTCTAAAAACATCACAGCCACAAAATCATGGTGACGGCGAGCCTCTGCTAAGGCTAGGGGTAAGCGATCATCAAACAAGACCCGATTGGGTAAGCCCGTTAACAAATCATGAAAGGCCTGGTAATAAATCGTACTTTCTGCTAGTTTCCTCTCGGTAATGTCAACGACTGTGCCTTCAAAATAAAGGGGCTGGCCCTCGGCATCCTTAACAACCCGGGCATTTTCAGAAATCCAAATAATTTGCCCATCCCGCCGATAGACTTGAGACTCAAAATCTGTCACATAGCCCTGTTGACTGAGGATTTCGACAAATTCCTGGCGGCGTTCCGGTAAGACATAGAGTTGGTTACTAATATCGGTCAAGTTCTCTTGCAACTCGGCGGGTGTACTGTAGCCATAAATTTTCGCCAGGGCTGGATTGGCACTGATATAGGAGCCACTGGGACTGGATTGAAAAATACCCTCAATGGTGTTCTCAAAAATACTCCGATATTTAGCTTCCGATTTTGCGCTTTGGACAATGGCCTGGCGTAGTTCTTTTTCTTGCTGCTGTCGCCCTAAGACGTTAATAAACAGTTCACTCAAAATTTCTAGCAGGGGAATGTAGGTTTCCAGATCATGATGGCAACGATGGACATAGTCAAAGCCGAGAAAGCCAATGAATTTCCCTTCTGAACTTAAGGGGACTGCTAAGAGGGATTGAATATCCTGTCGTTCTAAAATTTCCCGAGTTGGACTATCGGCTGGGAACTGGTCAATGTGGGTTAAACAAATGGATTCTAGGTCAAATAGAGGCTGAAAAAAGTGATAGAGATCCGCCACTACAAGGTGTTGGAGGGTCTGGATTTCTGGACGAACCCCCGGAGCACACCATTCATGGGTGTTACTAATAGTGGCTCCACTGGCATCATCGAGTAAAAATAAATAACTCCGATCGGCCATTGTAAATTCCCCCGTGGCCTGGAGAATACGTTGTAAACCCCCATCTATGTCTTCAATGGGTAGGTTAATAAACTGGGTGGCCAGGGTGGTAACTAATTGTTCAAAGTGAATGAGTTGTTTGAGGTTAGCGGTGGTTTGCTTGTGTTCCCCCACATCACGGGTATTGACAACAATGCCAGCAATGAAGGGATCGTCAATATAACTTTGGGCGGTGGATTCGAGGTATCGCCAGGTGCCATCCCGATGTTTAGCACGATATTCAACCGTAATCAGAATGCTGTTTTGGGTAATTAACCGTTGCCAGGCCTGTTGGAGAAAGGGGTAATCCGCCGGATCAATCAGTTCCCAAAAGCTTCGTCCTAAGCGTTCTGCGGCCGTGTAACCCAGTAAGCGGTTAATAGCCGGACTGTGATAGCGAATTTCACCGCTGGGGGCCAGAATGGAGATCAAGTCAGAACTATATTCCACCAAGGCCCGCCATTTCGCTTCTGCAGCTTGGAGAGCCCGTTCTCCCCGTTGCCGTTCCAATTCTGTAGTAACTCGCGGGGCATGAATTTGGAGCACAGCGGCAATGAGGGACAAATTTTCAATCGGGGACTGATGCATCACGGCCATTAAACCCAGACATTCTTGCCGCGCATTAATCAAGGGAATCCCCACATAGGCTTCGATCTCCATCTCTTGTAAGAGACGATCTTCGGGAAAGGCAGCTTGAACGTTACAGGGATAAAAGCAAGGTTCTCGGGATGTTGCGACCATTTCACAGGGTGCGCCCTTCAGGTCATAGCAAAAATTTTCCTCTACCTGCTGCTGATAGCAAACGACCCGAGTCTCGGCCTGGTGAGGTTGGGTTAATTCGGCAATTGTGACAAAATCCACCCGCAGGCTCTCGGTCAGATGGAGGGCTAAATCCCGGCAAAAGTCATCGCCAATGTTAGAGATCACCGGGGACAAGGGCAAGTCTAGGGCTTGGTTAATATATTTCCAATCCGTAATATCCCGGATAAAACCATCAACAGCAATAACTGACGCCGTGCAACTGGGGGCAGTCGGGTCTAAAACCGGAATGCCATATTCTCGCACCCAACGCTCCGGACCCGCTTTGGTGATAATCCGATATTCAATTTCATAAGATTCTTTTTGAGTAATGGCCACTTCAATGGTTTGGAGTACCCGGCCAAGGTCTTGGGGGTGCGTAATGGCATTAAAGGCTTCCCCACTGCGATAGAGCAACTCCGTATTGGTGTAACCCGTCAGTTCTCGGCAGCCTTGACTCAGATATTGCATCGGCCAATGGGAGCTATTGGCAAAGGAAAAAACAATCCCGGGTAATCCATTCAAAAGGTTACCGAGGCGGTGGGCTGAGTCTTGGAGAGCGGCGGGGGCAGTGGCATGATGACAACTCCCTAAAATTAAATCCCCCAGGCCCAGAGTGGCACTTAAAGGTTGCAAATCGAGGATTAAGGGACCGCCACCGACAGTCAGGGGTTCCTGTTGCTGCCAGCAGGCCTGGAGATGGGTCATGAGCCAACTGCCCACAGTCTCTACAACGGCGAGATCAATCCGACAGGGATAACTGCCTGGTTGCTTCATTCCTAAAACTTGGCGAGCCTGCTCGTTAGACTCTAAGAAGAAAAATTCCCCGGTTATGGTCTGGACTCCCACTAAAAAGATCGGTTCAGCAGTAAAAGCCAAAAGGGACTGGAATAGACCAGTGACCCATGGAGCCTGGGCCGATACTGGACTGAAGAAACTGGACTCAGACAAGGGCGACAGCGGATTCATTGGGGCCAAGCTGGCAAATTTCCTTTACCCCAAGGGTAGATTAAAAGGGGTTTACTAAAGTAGTTAAAACAATAAAAAAAGTTATAATCCAATGTTCATAGCAGACTTTGGGCCAGAGGCACAGCTACAAATTACACAAAATAAACTTTTTTCGGAGCGGGGCTGCTCCAACTTCTGGGCAATATATCGTCAATAATGACGTTACATTCACCCCTCCCTAAGGCCTGGGCATACCCATTTCTGAGCCTCTACTGCTACCCTGTGAGATCTAGGCGGTTTTTTGTCAGGACTGCTAATTTGTCTTAATTACGTTCTCTCTGGTTTGGAACTTTCTTCTGCTTATGTCCACCCTTGTCATTGTTGAATCGCCCACAAAAGCCCGCACGATTCGTAAATATCTACCCAAAAACTACCGGGTCGAAGCCTCCATGGGTCATGTGCGCGATTTACCTCGGAGTGCCGCAGATATTCCCGCTAATCTCAAGGGCCTGGATTGGGCCACCTTAGGTGTCAATGTGGAAGAGGGGTTTGAACCACTCTATATCGTGCCGAAAGATAAGCAAAAGGTAGTTAAGGAACTGAAATCTGCCCTGGCTGATGCCGATGAACTCCTGTTAGCCACTGACGAAGATCGGGAAGGAGAAAGCATTAGCTGGCATTTACTCCAACTGCTCCAGCCCAAAGTCCCAACCAAACGGATGGTATTCCATGAAATTACCGCCGAGGCGATTCAAGCGGCCCTAGCAGACTGTCGAGACGTGGATCAAAAGCTAGTCCGGGCCCAGGAAACTCGCCGGATATTAGATCGCTTGGTCGGCTATACCCTTTCTCCCCTACTGTGGCGCAAAATTGCCCCCCATCTTTCAGCCGGGCGGGTACAGTCCGTCGCCGTGCGCTTATTGGTAAATCGGGAACGGGAGCGGCTAGCGTTTCATTCCGGCAGCTATTGGGACTTAAAAGCAACCCTAGATAAAAACAAATCTCCCTTTACCGCCACCTTAATTGAACTGGGAGGGCAGCGCGTCGCCACTGGAGGTGATTTTGACCCTGCTACGGGACAAATCCAGGCCAATCGCAGTGTGGTTTTACTTAATGCCGCCACAGCCCAGGCCCTGCGCGACCGACTTTTACAAACCAACTGGGTAGTGAGTCAATTAGAGTCGCGCCCCCAAACCCGTAAGCCAGCCCCACCCTTCACCACTTCGACCCTGCAACAGGAAGCCAACCGCAAGCTCCACCTCTCAGCCAAGGACACGATGCGGACAGCCCAGAAGCTCTACGAAGAAGGGTTTATCACCTATATGCGGACGGATTCGGTGCATTTATCGGAGCAAGCGATCACCGCCGCCCGTGATTGTGTCAGCCAGATGTATGGCAAGAACTTTCTCGCCCCGAAACCGCGCCAGTTTACAACCAAATCCAAAGGGGCCCAGGAAGCCCATGAAGCAATTCGGCCGGCCGGGAGTAGTTTTGTCTTGCCTGCAGACACGGGTTTGGGTGGCCGGGATTTGGAACTGTACGACTTGATTTGGAAACGGACGATTGCCAGTCAGATGGACGAAGCGCGGTTAACCCTGATCACTGCCCAAATCCAGGCCGATGATGCGATCTTTCGGGCCAGTGGCAAGCAAATTGATTTTCCAGGGTTTTTCCGGGCCTATGTCGAAGGGTCTGATGATCCCGATGCCGCCCTCGAAAGCCAAGAGGTCATTCTCCCGGCCCTAGCCCAAGGGGACGAGCTGACCTGTAAAAAACTCGATGCCCTTGGCCATGAAACCCAACCCCCGGCCCGATTCACAGAAGCGACCTTGGTTAAAGCCCTGGAAAGTGAAGGCATTGGCCGCCCCAGTACCTACGCCACTATCATCAGCACCATTTTGGATCGGGAATATGCCATTCGCCGCGGCAATGCCTTAGAACCCACGTTTACAGCCTTTGCCGTGACCGGGCTTCTAGAGCAAAATTTCCCAGATCTGGTTGATTTGCGTTTCACAGCCCGGATGGAGCAAACCTTAGATGACATTTCTACAGGGGAGGTGAACTGGTTACCCTACCTAGAGGAGTTTTATTTAGGGGATAAGGGCCTGGAAACTCAGGTCAAGGAACGGGAACAGGGGATTGATCCCAGTTCAGCCCGGGCAATTCATTTACCCAATGTCAAAGCCGAGGTTGTTGTTGGTCGCTATGGTCCCTTTGTGGTCATGGAGAATGGGGATGCCCCCGTTAAAGCCTCCCTGCCCCAAGATGCCACCCCTGGCAGTCTCAACCATGAGCAAATTGAACAACTCATTCGTCAAAAGCTGGAAGGCCCCGACAAATTAGGCCTCCATCCTGAAACTGGGGAGCCTATTTTCTTGCTCTCAGGCCGGTTTGGCCCCTATGTGCAACTAGGTGATGCCACAACAGAGAACCCTAAACCCAAGCGCGCCTCTTTACCGAAGGGGATTACCTCTGAAGAAGTAACCTTAGATTTGGCGGTGACGTTGTTATCCCTGCCGCGCACCCTCGGACTTCATCCTGAAACGGGCAAACTCATCCAGGCCAATCAAGGTCGGTTTGGCCCCTATGTGGTGATAGATCCCGATGGGGAAAAAGAATACCGTTCTCTGAAAGCTGGGGATGACCTGTTTACCATCACCTTAGACCGTGCTTTAGAAATCCTGGCAGAACCAAAGGCTACCCGTGGCCGCGCCAAGAAAGAAGCTCTGAAAAACTTAGGCAACCATCCCAGTGATGACGCACCCGTACAGATTTTTAATGGTCCCTATGGCCCCTATGTCAATCATGGCAAGGTGAATGCTTCATTGCCGGAAGGGGTCACAGTCGAGGAGATGACCTTAGAGTTAGCACTACCCTTGTTAGCCGAAAAAGCCCCCAAAGGGAACGGCCGGACTAAATCCACCAAAACTACAGCCACAACTAAATCTACCCGCCAGAAAACCACAACTCGCAAAACCGCAGCTAAAAAGTCAACTGCGACCAGAGCCAAGAAATCCACTTCCAGTTAGTTCGACATGGATGGGGTTAAGCAAGGCCCAGGCCAGCCCCATTTAACCACTGCTGTAATTGGTCGCGATTTTGGAGGAGTTGGGTCTGACTGATGACGGCCTGTTCGCTGGTGATCAAGGCTTTGACTTGGACAGTCTGGTTCGTAGCTTCCCTGTCACCCACAATCAGGCACAGTTTAGCCCCACTGCGATCCGCCCGCTTCAGTTGTTTCCCAAAGGCACTGCTACTCAGGTCTAGCTCGACCGCAAATTCTAAATGTCGCAGTTGCTGGGCGAGGGCTAAGGCTTGCCGTTCAGCGAGTTCCCCTTTGGCCACAACATAAAAATCCAAAGAAGCTTGAGGAGCCGTCTGCTGGGCCTGGAGGAGTAAAATCAGTCGCTCCAACCCCATGGCCCAACCCACGGCTGGAGTCTCTGGGCCACCCAATTCGCTCACGAGGTGATCATAACGTCCACCGCCGCAGACCGTTGCTTCTTGATTGAGGTCTAATTTTTGAAATTCAAAGGCCGTATGGGTATAGTAGTCCAGACCCCGCACTAGACAGGGATTGATGGTGTAGGTAATGCCTAGGTCTGTTAAATACTGCTGTACCTTCTCAAAATGTTCTGCGGAAGCTGGGGCTAAATAGGCGAGTAATTGGGGGGCATCCTGGGTAATGGCTTGGGTTTTCGGGTCTTTACTATCGAAAATTCGCAACGGGTTACGGTCTAGGCGGGTTTGGGAATCGGGATCCAGGTCACTTTTGAACGGGGTGAGGTAATCTACCAAGGCCTGGCGATAATGACTCCGATCCTCCCGGCTCCCGACCGAGTTCAACATTAAAGTTACATCCCCCAGGCCCAACGCTTTCAAAATATCCAGGCCCAAGGCAATCACCTCTGCATCAGCCCGGGGGGAATGGGTGCCTAAAACTTCTATCCCCAACTGGTGAAATTGCCGATAACGGCCGGCTTGGGGACGTTCATAGCGAAACATCGGGCCGGTATACCAAAGGCGTTGGATTCCCCCCTGGGCCTGGAATCCATGCTCAATATAGGCCCGCACCACACTGGCTGTCCCCTCTGGCCGCAAGGTTAAGGAGCGTCCCCCCCGATCCTCAAAGGTGTACATTTCCTTACCAACAATATCCGTTGCTTCTCCAATCCCCCGTTGGAATAATTCAGTTTGCTCAAATAAGGGAGTACGAATTTCTTGAAACGCAGCTTGGTGAAGAATCTGTCGAGCTATGACTTCAATCTGCTGCCAATAGGGTACTTCTGTGGGCAGAATATCCCGTGTTCCCCGTGGAGCTTGCATTCCTGCCATAGCCTTATCCAAATACCAATTATCTTGTTCATGATCATTTCTCAGTCTAGCGAACTCCCATTAAATATTTACAGAGAATCTAAAAATCATCCGTTTCATAGCTTCATGATTAGACCTGACTGGAAGTCATCATTCTCTAGGCCAATGGCCCCACTCCCTCACAACTACCCTCTTCCCGGGGTTCTTTACTGCAAAGGCTTTGAAAGCACAATTTGACCAGGAAGCACAGTGGATTATCATTGAATATTAGAATGAAAAAACTTCATGACAATTGACTTGTTTCTATGGCATAATTGGTGATAGGAATTTAGCTGTAAATAAACGCAAAGATTGATAACTAGTTCCTATACAAACATTAAGAATCTCCAAAGCCCTAGTTATTGCAATTGGGGTCATTTAAGCTAATGCTTTATATAGATAGCCTACAAACTTGTGAGCACCCCGGAGAGCTTAATCCCTCTTCAGCTTTTTTATGTCATAGTTTATTTCTGTTGGTTGACAGGTTTAATTCTTGTCTGATTTTTATGGCTAATGATGATAGGAATGCTGGGCCTGGGAATGATCGCAAAACTGTAGGGTTGGATTTTGCTACGCACTACCTGTTGACGTACAGGTGACTAAACCAAGAGGAAGCTCATTTTATGTCCTACGCACAAAAAGCCCCCGGTAAAGCTGGGTATAAAGCCGGGGTGCAAGACTATCGGTTAACCTATTACACACCGGACTACACCCCCAAAGATACAGATATTTTGGCCGCGTTTCGGGTCACTCCCCAACCCGGTGTGCCCTACGAAGAAGCAGCGGCGGCGGTGGCGGCCGAATCTTCAACCGGGACTTGGACAACGGTGTGGACAGATTTACTCACTGACTTGGATCGTTACAAAGGTCGGTGCTACGACATTGAATCCGTTCCTGGTGAAGACAATCAATTCATTGCCTACATTGCCTATCCCCTGGATTTGTTTGAAGAAGGCTCTGTCACCAACCTCTTGACCTCCTTGGTCGGGAACGTTTTTGGCTTTAAAGCCCTGAAAGCCCTCCGTTTAGAAGACTTGCGGATTCCGGTGGCTTACCTGAAAACCTTCCAAGGCCCTCCCCACGGAATTCAAGTTGAGCGGGACAAAATTAACAAGTATGGTCGTCCCCTCTTGGGTTGTACGATTAAGCCGAAATTGGGCTTATCGGCCAAAAACTACGGTCGGGCCGTCTATGAGTGCCTCCGGGGTGGTTTAGACTTCACCAAAGACGACGAAAACATCAACTCCCAACCCTTCCAACGCTGGCGGGATCGCTTCCTGTTTGTGGCGGATGCGATTCATAAAGCCCAGGCCGAGACGGGAGAAGTCAAAGGTCACTACCTCAACGTTACCGCTGCCACCTGTGAAGAAATGCTGAAGCGGGCCGAGTTCGCTAAAGAACTGGAAATGCCGATCATTATGCATGACTTCTTGACCGGTGGGTTTACCGCCAACACAACCTTGGCCCACTGGTGCCGGGATAATGGGGTCTTGCTCCACATTCACCGGGCCATGCACGCCGTCATTGACCGCCAGAAAAACCACGGCATCCACTTCCGGGTCTTGGCCAAGTGCTTGCGGATGTCGGGCGGTGACCACATTCACACCGGAACCGTTGTCGGTAAATTAGAAGGCGACAAAGCCATTACTCTGGGTTTCATCGACCTGCTCCGGGAAAACTACATCGAGCAAGACCGTTCACGGGGTGTTTACTTTACCCAGGATTGGGCTTCTATGGGTGGGGTCATGGCCGTGGCTTCCGGTGGGATTCACGTTTGGCATATGCCGGCCTTGGTGGAAATCTTTGGCGATGATTCCGTCCTCCAGTTTGGTGGTGGAACCTTGGGTCACCCCTGGGGGAATGCTCCGGGTGCTACAGCCAACCGGGTTGCCTTAGAAGCTTGCGTCCAGGCCCGGAATGAAGGTCGTGACTTAATGCGCGAAGGTGGCGATATTATCCGGGAAGCCTGTAAGTGGTCGCCTGAATTGGCAGCGGCTTGCGAACTCTGGAAAGAAATCAAGTTTGAATTTGAGGCTGTGGATACCGTCTAAGCCAGAGTCATGGTAGTGGGAAGTAGAAAAAGTTGGTTATCCTATGCCCAATAACATCTGCTTCTCGCCCCTTGGTCTAGGTCAGTCTATGGATGTCAAACACGTTGCCAAAGAGACCGCCAAAACCCTGATTAGTTATCTAACTTACCAGGCCGTGCGGACTGTGATTGCCCAACTGGATGAAACAGACCCACCCCGGTCCCTCTGGCTCCAACGGTTTACGACCAAAGAACGGGTGCAAGATGGCGAACTCTACTTGCAAGACCTGTTTCAGGAAAAGCAAGACTTAGCCTTTCGGATTTTGACGGTGCGCGAGCACTTAGCGGATCAAGTTGCTGACTTTCTGCCCGAAATGTTACGGACTGGGATTCAAAAGGCTAATTTGCACCAACGCTGTCAACAACTGGAACGGATGACCCAAGTTGCTCCTGCCCCGGCCCCGCCTGAGGCATCCAGCCCGACTCCTGCCGATTTGACCGATTCAACCCATCAACCGAATTCTTAAACCTTTGAGGACATTGATAACATCATGAAAACATTACCCAAAGAGCGGCGTTACGAAACCTTCTCCTATTTGCCTCCCTTGAGCGATGCCCAGATTGCCCGCCAAATCCAGTACACCATCGACCAGGGCTATCACCCCTGTGTCGAATTTAACGAAAGCTCTGCCGCCGAAATTTACTACTGGACGATGTGGAAGTTGCCCTTATTTGATTGTTCTTCTCCCCAAGAAGTCTTGAATGAGGTTCAACAATGCCGCTCGGAATACCCCAACTGCTATATCCGGGTGGTCGCCTTTGACAACATCAAACAGTGCCAAGTCATGAGCTTTATTGTGCATAAACCCAATCAAAGTGGCAGTGGCTATCGCTACTAAAACTTGATTAATTTTGTCTCTCTAGCAAGTTATCCCTAGGGATGTCAGGATTAAAAAATAGATTAAATTTGGGGGTAGGTTGTCTTACCTCCTTTTTTTATTTTGAAGATTACACATTTATCCTTGTGTGGACTGGCATTCTTGGGACTAGTTTGGAGCAGTGCCAGGCCTGGGTTAGGAGCCGACAGGCGTTCGATTGATCTAACCGTTACCTGTGACATTTTAGTTGTGGGTGGGGGACTGGCCGGGGTGGCCGCAACTTATGAATCTCTTTTGGCTGGGAAAACGGTCTGTTTAACTGAGTTGACGGATTGGCTGGGAGGACAAATTTCGGCTCAGGGAACTGCGGCTCTAGATGAACGCCCCCGGCAACGAGAGTTACTCTACTTCTCCCGTGGTTACAATATTTTGCGCCAACGCCTCATTACCCAGGCCAGGAATCCGCGCCCCGGTGATTGTTGGGTGAGTGAAGTTTGTTTTCTGCCCCAGGCCGGCCATGAGATTGTGGCTCAAATGCTATCAGAAGCTGAGAAAAAAGGTAAAGGGAAGCTGCATTTATTTCTAAATACCGTTGTCAAAGATTTAACCATTAACCCCGTGGGAGCCGGAGAACAAGTTCAAGCAGTCAGAGCCATCCAACACCAACCCGCCCCCAATGCGCCACCCTTGAATACCTTGCTTTTATCTGAAACCCTGAAAGATTTTTATACGGAAGCGGATTCTGCCAATTTCACCAAAACGATCCTAAAGTTTACGCCCCCACCCACCCGCCCCTGGATCGTGATTGAAGCCACGGAAACGGGAGAACTCCTCGGCCTGGCTGATTTACCCTACAAATTGGGCATTGATCCGGTGGACGCACAAAACCCCTCTGCATCGAGCCAAACCCCCTACCCCTACTGCCCCCAGGCCTTCACCTATACCTTTGCGATGGCGGCCACAGGAGAACCCCAAACTCACATAAAGCCGGAGTTTTACCCGCAATTTGAACCCTTTTATAGCTTTGACTTACCCCGCTACAGCCAAGAACCAGAATTGGTATTTACCTATCGCCGCATTTACAGTGCCAAAGTCGGCCAAAACTTTCACTCAGTCACGCCTGGGGATATTTCCATGCAGAACTGGGGCGGTGGGAATGACTACGGGCCGGGGACTCCGGTTGATAACTGGATTTATACAAGGGCGCAACTCCAGGCCCAAGGACAACTCAATCCCGGTGATTGGCTCGGCGGTATTCGCACCGAAAGTTTAGCAGGGGGGGAAAAACTGGCCTTAGGCTATTTCTATTGGCTCTGGGGCGGCACCACGGATTCAAAGCTGACGGAACCCAAACGCCCCAATCCCTACTTACGCTATCTAGCTGGGTTGGACTCTCCTATGGGAACTGTGCATGGCCTGTCGAAATTCCCCTATGTTCGGGAGGGACGGCGGTTGATTGGCCGGTATGCCAGTGGATGGCCCCAAGGATTTCAGGTGAATGAGGTGGATATCTCCCGCCAAGACTACGCCAAAGACCCCTACTACCAAACTCAACTCCCACCGAGACTGTTTTCTGAGCTTGCCATGGGCCTGGGGGGCCTACAAGGACTTAAGGTAATGACGGGAGAACTGGCAATTCAAGACATGGCCTGGCGCACCCGCGCAAGACTCTATCCCGATAGTGTGGGGATTGGGCATTATCCAATTGATTTTCATCCCTGTATGTTAAAAAGTCCCCCGGAAAACCCAGGTAACATTGAACGGCCGGGTGAACGCCAAGGGGCAGCGGAAACCTATCCTTTTCAAATTCCCTTGCGGGCGATGATTCCCCCCCGGATTGATAATTTGATTGTTACAGGCAAGAATATTGCCGTTAGTCATATTGCCGCTGCTGCCTATCGAGTCCAGGCCTATGAGTGGTCAGCCGGAGCCGGAGCCGGAACAGCCGCAGCATTTGTCTTGAAACGGAACCTGTTACCGCCGGACTTAATTCAACCCCTACCCCTGGAAAGCAAACCCTTAACTCAACTCCAACAGCACTTGATAGCCAATGATAACCCGATTGCCTTTCCCGGAATGTCAATTTTTAACGATAACTGGCAGGCCTGGCCTTGAGCCCTGTTGGCCAAATTCCATATTCGGGGAGCTTTTGTTCTGCAACAATAGTTTCTACTCTGTATAATCGAAGGTATAGACACGGGGCTGTAACGGTTTCGACGTTCTTGTGAACCGGGTTCTATGATACAGGTCGAGAGCGAACTCCCTCTCGCAAATCAAGAGTTCAAAAAAATGTAACTGCGAACAACATCGTTCCTTTTGCTCGTAAAGCTGCTGCTGTAGCCTAAATACCACTCTTTTGGTTCGAGCATCTATAGTCTGACTCCGTTAAAGATTATAGATTAACCCCCCAACGGATGCTTTAGTTACTGCTCTCGGGGACAGTAATTAACCAAGACCCTCTCTGAGAATCCTACTGTTCGGAATAAGGAGCAGTTCCCGCCTCAGGATTAGAAAGGCTAAACCTGTGAATGAGTAGGACACTTAATAACTTGGGCGGACACGGGTTCGACTCCCGTCAGCTCCATCTAAATACCATCCGCAATTGCCTAATTCTTGCTAATGGGCTTGAGCGATTTTATGCGGTCTAAACAATTGAGTCAATAACACTAGGACTCTGCTCGCTATTCAGGGACACCATGTCGGGGTTTTTTACCGCGCCACAGTAATCGGATGGGTGTTCCCTTAAAACCCAATTGTTCCCGAAACTGTTTTTCTAAATAGCGGCGGTAATTGTCCTTAAATAGCTTGGTATCGTTGACAAAAATAGCCATGGTTGGGGGTTGAGTACTGACTTGGGTGGCATAATACACTTTCCCTTGACGACCTTGGCGGGTTGCAGGCGGGCTATGCCCATTGACGGCATCTTGAACAACTTCATTCACCACAGCGGTACTCACCCGGCGGCGATGTTGCTCTACGGCCTGGTTCACAAAGTCAAAAACCTTATCAACTCGCTGTCCGGTTAAGGCACTGACAAAAATTGCCTCAGCCCAATCCACAAAATTGAGGCGTTGATAGACACGATGACGGTAATCATTGATTGTATAGGTATCTTTTTCGACCGCATCCCACTTGTTCACGACCAGCACACAGGCCCGCCCCTGTTCCGCAATATGTCCAGCCAGCCGTTGATCTTGTTCCGTAATATCTTCTAGGGCATCTAAAATGAACAAGACTACATCCGCTCGATGGATGGCCTGGAAGGCGCGATGCACCCCAAACATTTCTGGGCCGTAGTCCACACTTTTGCGCCGCCGAATCCCGGCCGTATCAATTAAGCGATAGGTTTGACCATCCCGCTCCACAACCGTATCAATCGCATCCCGAGTGGTTCCAGAAATTGGACTAACAATGGCCCGCTCAGCCCCTAGAAAGGCATTAAGTAGGCTAGATTTACCCACATTGGGACGGCCCGCAATCGCAACGCGAATTTCCTCAGCAGTAATTTCGGGATCAGTCGGTGGAATATAGTCCAGGAGTTGATCTAGAAGTTCGCCAGTGCCACTGCCATGAATACTGGAAATCGGATAGGGTTCCCCCAGGCCCAGTTGCCAAAATTCTGCCGCTTGGGCCAGGCCTTGCTGGGGAGATTCACATTTATTCACAGCAAGTAAAACAGGCACGGGTTGCTGTCGGAGCCAAGCGGCAATTTCTAAATCCAGGGCTGTTGGGCCAATTTGACCATCCACCATGAAGATGGCGACTTTAGCTTCATTGAGGGCAACTATCGCTTGCTGGCGAATTAGGGGTAAAAATTCACTGTCATCCCCAAAAACTAGGCCCCCGGTATCTACAACCACAAATTCCCGATCTTGCCAAAAGGCTGGCCGATAGGTGCGGTCGCGGGTCACACCCGGTTGGTCATGGACAATTGAAGCCATTTCTCCCGTGAGCCGATTGACTAGGGTAGATTTACCAACATTAGGACGGCCGACAATGGCCACAATCGGAAGACTCATAGAAAAATTTGCCGGAAAAGGGTTTGGTCATAGCGAGGCCTGGAAGAGGCGCAATGGATCTAGTATCCTAACGCTTTTAGCTCCAACTCGGTTTGAGGGTATCAGTCACAATTAAAACCTTATAGGTTGAATTTAGGACTACCCCTCCACCCTCGAAGAATTAGTTTTTTAACAAGAAAGGTAATGTTGTATCGGGTTGTTGCCAGTCATTAAAGTGCTGCTTTCAAAACCTCAGCCTTATCAGTTTTTTCCCAAGGTAAATCCAAATCATTCCGGCCAAAGTGACCATAGGCAGCCACATCTTGATAGAACCGGCCCCCGCGCTCACTGGGCAAAGTCTGTAAGCCAAAGGCTTGAATCATTCCCGCTGGTCTGAGTTCAAAGTGTTTTTCGACCAAATCCAGAAGAACTTGATTATCAACTTTCCCGGTGCCAAAGGTATCAATAAAAATACTCACCGGCCGAGCAACCCCAATGGCATAGCTGAGTTGGACTTCACATTTTTCCGCCAGGCCAGCCGCGACAATATTTTTAGCCACATACCGAGCAGCATAGGCCGCACTGCGATCTACTTTGGTTGGATCCTTGCCCGAAAATGCGCCCCCCCCATGTCGGGAATAGCCGCCGTAGGTATCGACAATAATTTTGCGCCCTGTTAAACCCGCATCTCCTTGGGGGCCGCCAATGACAAATTTCCCGGTCGGATTGACAAAAAAGCGAGTTTGGCTATCGGGTTTGAGGGCAATATCGGCGAAGATGGGCTGAACCACATAATCCCAAAGATCCGTTTTAATCCTGGCCTGGATGGCTTTATCGTCAGTAATGTCGTCAATGGTGGCCGTGTGCTGAGTTGAAATCAGAATTGTATCAATCCCCACCGGCTGACCCTCTTCATAAATGACCGTGACTTGGGTTTTCCCATCTGGGCGGAGGTAGGGGAGTTTTCCTTCTTTGCGAACTTCAGCTAGTCTCCGAGCGGCACGGTGGGCCAAACTAATCGGCAAAGGCATTAATTCTGGGGTTTCGTTGCAGGCATAACCAAACATAATGCCTTGATCACCTGCGCCAATTTGGTCGAGTTCTGACTCACTTAAGGCTTCCCGCCGTTCTTGGGCAGAATCAACCCCTTGGGCAATATCTGGGGACTGGCGATCCAAGGCCGTGAGTACCGTACAGCTATGGGCCGCAAACCCGTTATCAGCATCGGTGTAGCCAATTTCGGCAATTTTATGGCGAACAATATCCACCAGATTGACATTAGCCAGGGTTGTCACTTCTCCAGTAATCAAGACCAGGCCCGTATTCACCACTACTTCTGCCGCCACTCGACTCCGAGAATCTTGGCTCAAGAGGGCATCTAAGATAGAGTCGGAAATCTGGTCACAAATTTTATCGGGGTGGCCTTCTGTAACCGATTCTGAGGTGAATAGATACCGCAATTCTGTGACTCCTTAACCGAGTATTTGTTTTTGCTCAAAATGATAAATTCACTCCGGGTGAAAATAATGGAGCGATCATGTATCAAAGGCTGATCCTGTCTTGAGTATGAGGGGAAATCTCAAAACCCTCAAGGCAAACTGTTTTTTGTTATACCCCGAGTTGATCGCCCCGCTTGTACTGCAAATAAGCCGCCACAAAGAGGCCAGCTAGGGTGACAGGAATTAGACCGAGAACAATACCACAAAGTAAAGGTTCAATCATGTTTTTTCATTGAAAGACTTTAATGAATCCGCCTAAGACGGTCTCAAGCTACTATAGCAGGGGTCGCGGTCGGTTTGTCGCAGAGATGCCCCCGCTGCTGCTGATTATTGTCAATACCCTGACTAGAGTCACTAGACTACCCCTAAGATAGAGGCTTATTGGTGCAATTAGACGACTGATTCAGAAGTAATATAGCGTTACTCATTCAGGGCTGGATAGGGGCAAGCCAGAAAATGCTTTATGGGTAGTCTTTTTAAGATTTCTACTCCCTCAGAACAGTCTGCCTAACGCTATCGCCTTGAATATCACCTCAATACCCAATGTGTCATTGACAAAAATCCAGGCACCTGATTTGGTCTTCACCCCCTCAAGACATCTGACCGCTTTATCTAGTCAACCCACCTAATTCCTATGCCTAGTCCATCGTCTCGCTCGCCCAGTCAACCTCCCTATTTTGCCCGTCTTTGGCAGGGATGGTCTGTTTGGTGGCGGCCCTGGCAGAACATTGACTGGCTTTTAATGGGAGCGGTAGTCAGTCTCCTCTTAATTGGAGTCGTGTCCATTTACAGCATTGATTTCAATAAAGGTGAGATGAACTGGCTCGATCATTTGATCACGGCTGGGGTGGCGTTGATCACCACTTTAGGGATTGCCCGTTGGCGCTATGATACGCTCCAGGCCTGGCATTGGTACACTTACGCGGCGACAAATCTGGCTTTGGTGGCTGTCTCTCTCTTTGGGGTTACGGCCTTGGGGGCCCAACGCTGGATTCAGATTGGCGGGTTTAATGTCCAGCCCTCAGAATTTGCCAAAGTCGGGGTTATCGTCACTGTGGCGGCCCTCTTAAATCGGCGACCGGCCAACAATTTGCTGGGGATTGCCCGAGTTGTGGGAGCCTTAATACTACCTATGGGCTTAATTTTAGCGCAACCTAACTTAGGGACAGCCTTAGTATTTGTGGCCATTACGGTGGGAATGCTCTATTGGGCCAACGCTCACGGGGGCTGGATTGTGTTGATGATTTCCCCTTTGGTTTCGGCGATTATCTTGGGTCTAGCATTGCCCTATAACCTTTCTCTGTGGCTGTGGCTGACCTGGGTGGCGGGCATGGCGATCTTGGCCTGGTGGTGTTTACCCTTGGGCTTGACAGGGGCGGTTGGGGCCGGGGTATTAAATTTAGCCAGTGGGGGCCTGGGGCAAGTCCTCTGGAATTTACTCCATGATTATCAAAAAGACCGAATTACCCTCTTTCTTAATCCTGACAAAGATCCCCTTGGGGGGGGCTATCATCTGATTCAGTCCCGGATTGCGGTGGGGGCCGGTGGCCTTTTAGGACGGGGCTTAAATCATGGGACTCAAACCCAATTGGGGTTCATTCCAGAGCAACATACGGACTTTATCTTCTCTGCCATTGGTGAGGAATTTGGCTTGCTTGGGACATTTTTGGTGTTAGCGTTGTTTTGGTTTATCTGTTTGCGGATTATTCAGATTGCCAACAGTGCCGCGGATGATTTTGGTTCCCTGATTGCTATTGGGATGTTCGCAATGATCATTTTCCAGGTGGTGATCAACATTGGCATGACCATTGGCCTTTCCCCTGTGACAGGGATCCCCTTACCTTGGTTGAGTTATGGCCGCTCATCCCTGATGGCCAATGCCATTGCCCTGGGCCTGGTGCAGTCAGTGGCTAATTTTCGTCCGCGTCAAACCAATCGCCGTCCCTAAGTTGGAGACTGTTCTAGGCTTAATTCCTCTGAGATGATACTGGCAATGACACAAGCCACTCTAGGCTAGACTATTATCTATCTTGTCACCACTCAACAAGGATATTTTGTTATGGCATCCCTAACTCAGACCTTGATTTTGCCCGGAACCATTGTGAAAGTGATTAATCCTGGGGATACCTACTATGGCTTTCAAGGCCTGGTGCAACGAATCACAGATGGGAAAGCAGCGGTTTTATTTGAAGGCGGTAATTGGGACAAGCTGGTGACATTTCGGCTGTCTGAGTTGGCCCCTCAAGAATTACCCAAGGGCAAGAAAAAGTAACTCTCCTCAGCTAATTCGACTCAAAACTAAGCCGGGACTAATTGGGAAGATTTAGCCACAAACCCGGCTTGATTTAGAGCTGAAACTGTTTTTTCATCGGACTCAACCCGGAACTGTGCCCCCAACCGGACATACTGGGCCTGGTGTTGATCCGTGATTCTAGCAATGATTGGGATTTTAGGAGTTTCTCCGGCCTGGGCTTTGAGAATTTCTGCAAGACGATGCTGGGCCTGGAGATCACTGGCCTGGGCTGGGGGGAGTTCCACCATAATCATCCGCACTTCTTCGATGGGTTCTGCATCTTCAATCACAAACTGCCGCCGATCATCTCGTTGATCCACTTTGCCCCAAACCATCAGTCGTCGATCTGCTGCTAGTAAGTGGCCAATCCGCTCAAATGTTCGTGGAAAAACCACTGCCTCTGTCTTACCCGTCAGATCTTCCATTTGGATTACAGCCATCCGATCTCCTTTTTTCGTCACAATCGGTTTTAGCTCCGTAATTAAAATAATGACACTCAGGCTTTGGTCTCCCTGCTGATCTAGGTCTCCGAGGCTGATTGGGGCCAACATCCGGGCGGCGGTTTGAACTCCTTTGAGGGGATGATCCGAAACATAAAAACCGAGCAGTTCTTTTTCCATCCGTAACTTATCGCCATCGGGTAAGTCCTCTACAGGGGGAGCTTTAGGAGCCGCTTTATAACTAGTAGTGGCTGTTTCTGCGGCTATCCCGCCCAATATATCAAACAGATTACCTTGCCCCACCGCCCGATCTTTGGCCCGCCCCTGGGCCCACTCCAGCACGAGTTCTAGATCATGGAGGAGTTGGTTACGGTTAGGTTCAATTTTGTCAAAGCCCCCAGACGAAATTAAGGCCTCCACCGCCCGTTTATTGGCGACCCGTGAATCGACCCGATCACAAAAATCGGCTAAGGATTGAAATTCTCCCCCTTCTTGACGGGCTGCCAAAATCGCCTCAATCGCAGCCAGGCCAACATTGCGAACCGCAGACAAGCCAAACAAGATACTTTGCCCAATCGGTGTAAAGTCCACGCCAGAGCAATTAATATCCGGTGGTTGAATCTCGATCCCCATCGTCATGCAGGTGGCTAGATAGCGTTGAACTTTATCTTGATCTCCACTGTTAGCGGTGAGGAGGGCCGCCATGTACTCCACAGGGTAGTGGGCCTTTAAGTAGGCAGTTTGGAAGGTGACATACCCGTAGGCGGTGGAGTGGGACTTATTAAAGCAATTGCTGGCCACCAGCCCCCCCCGAATCACAAAGTTATGATCTTGAGCTACGCCAATGTCATAGACCGGCTGAATTCCTAAACTGCAGCGACTAATAATTTTGACCATCATCGTTGTCCTTCGGTTAATGCCTTGGTTAGCTCAGGGGAAGTGCTTCACGACTAACAACTTAAAAACCCGATTGTTTCGGGGGTTGGAGAACCGCGAAATACCAAAGCACGAGAACAGAGAACGCACCGAGATTCCGCAGCCAAAAATTACCCCAGGCATAGATCGAGACTAGGGCTAGGACTACCGCCACAGATGTAATCACAGGTCGCATGGTTTAACCACCAGAGAGACTGTGCCTTATTTTAGCTTGGTTAATCTGTCGAGGGAAATTAGGGTTGCTGGCGCGATTGTTTTTTCCAGTTGCTTCCCAAGCCCCAACTGATAATTCTGCCCCCAATCCCAGGAAACAAGAGACTCACGGTAAAATGAAGCCACAGCCTTTAATATCCTGTAAACGACCGGAATGAATCGTCCCACCGACTACACTGATTTGGCTTTGGGTTTAGTATCTGCCCAAAGTTTTCCGGCCATTGTCGGGATTGCTGATCATATGCTGAAGTCCTCTGATGTCCATCTGATTGGCTATGAAAAAATTGGCAGTGGCCACTGTACGGCAATTGTGCGAGGCAATATTTCCGATGTTCGCCTAGCGGTTGCGGAAGGTGCTGAACGAGCCAGCCAATTTGGGCAAGCATTATCCACCTTGGTTTTAGCTCGTCCTGATCCAAACCTTGATCAGATCCTTCCCATCGGGAGTCGCTTGGCAGAACTCACAGGAAAACATTCGGGGCATCGGCTCAGTAGTCATGCGGTGGGTTTACTAGAAACAAGGGGATTTCCGGCCATGGTTGGGGCGGCTGATGCCATGCTTAAAGCAGCTGAGGTAGTGCTGACAGCCTATGAAGTGATTGGGGCAGGCCTGTGTACGGTGATTATCCGGGGAACGGCCTCCAATGCGGCGATGGCTCTTGAAGCGGGGATGGCAGCAGCGGATCGGATTGGTGAACTCCATGCGGTCATGTTAGTGCCGCGCCCCTTGGATGAACTGGATCAAACCCTGCCCCTGGCCAGTTGTTTATTGGAGCAGTTGCAACCGATTCGGATTCCCCTCAGCCTCAAACAAAAAGAAACCGCCCCCGTCTTGATCCAACCTGCCTCAGCAAGTCAACCCCTAGCCCTAGAACAACCCATTGCTGAAGCTGTGCCTGCCGTTGTTGAACCTGCCCCAGTGCCAAAACCAAGGGCCAGTCGTACCAGGAAAAATCCACCGTCCACTTAATGCGGGTCAGCCATCAATGAGTGGGGGATAGCTATTCGCACTTTTCAAAGTTATAGATATCCTTAAATTCTCTGTAGCTCTACTCATATAGATTAAGACATAGAAGCTCTAAATAAGGTCTAATCGATAATGCGTGGTGACTTTTATCTATTCAAAATACGTTGTGTTGTTCTCTTCTCTCTCAGCTTAATTAAGGCTTTTTTTAGGGTATGGTGCAGTTGGATGTTTTGAATCGTTTAAAAATGCTCAAGGTTTTGTCGCGCCAAGTTTTTAAGTTAACCACTGTTGGAGTAAGTGCATCCCTGATCCTGGCCTGGGGCGCAATGATGGCCATGGCTGGGGCCGGATCAGATCGGCTCAACCCAGGAGAAGTTCTACGTCCAGGTGAATATTTAGCTTCGACTAATGGTGTTTATTTTTTGCGGTTGCAGAGCGATGGCAACTTAGTCGTTTATGAACGTCGGGGTGGTCAGGAGTTTCCTCTATGGTCATCCAAAACAAGTAATCGGGCTGTTGAACGGCTGGTGATGCAAAATGATGGCAATTTAGTGCTGTACAGTCCAGGCCAGTCCCCCTTATGGTCTTCAGGAACCGTAGGGCAGCGAGAATCCTTTGTGGTCATGCAAAATGATGGCAACTTGGTGATTTATTTGCCGGGGGATTCAATTTGGTCATCACGCACCCGTCGCTAGACAGACGTTACCTCTACCCGGGCTATTTCACTCGCAGCTTTCCTAAATCTCCTAAAACTTCATGGGCTGATTGATAGCGTTCTGTGAAGTTAAAGCGGATCATTCGGTTGAGGATAGTGACCAGGCCAGGATGAACACTGATATGCCTTTGCCAGTCCAGTTCTCCCGTTTCCTGATTCCGTTCAATGTCCCGTGGTTTTACTCCTGTCAAGGCCTGGATAGCAATCATCCCGGCAGCGTAAAGATCGCTATTTAATCCCGGTTGACCCGCCAGTTGTTCCGGTGGAGCATAGCCCATCGTGCCAATAATCACCGTACTGTCTTGGGCAGAACTGGCCTGGTCTTTTTGGGGGGGCTGCATCTGCTTAACAGCACCAAAATCAATCAGAACGATTTTATGGTCAGTAGTCCGGCGAATTAGATTATCCGGCTTAATATCCCGGTGAATAACGTGATAGCTATGGACAAAACTTAAGGTTGTTAACAAATCCTGGAGAAACGTTATGGCCCAGACCACGGGTAATGGCTTGGTTAGCTCTCGGCTTAGGGATGTGCCTTCAATAAACTCCTGAACTAAGTAAAACTCCTGATTTTCTTCAACATAGGCCAGCAATAAGGGGATTTGATCATAGCGTCCGAGAGTTTCAAGAATTTCCGCTTCAGTTGCAAATAATCGTCTGGCCACCTGCATAAACCGTTCGTCCTTACGACCCGGCCGGAGATGCTTAACCACACAAATCGGTTGCCCAGGCCGTTGCGTATCTGCCGCTAAATAGGTTCGGCCAAAGCCACCCGATCCCAACACTTTTTTAATTTGATAGCGATCACTGAGGAGGGAATTGGGTTTGTTTTTAATTTCTGTAATGGGCGTTGCCGCTTGAATGTTGGCTGTTGTACTTTCTGCCAGTAACGACCGCAATACCGCTAAGGCATCTTCCTGTTCTTTGACCCGTTGCAAGAACCGTTTTTGCTCCTGTTGCCCCTGATAGTTGACATAAGAAATCGTTACCCCTGCCCCCAAAACCAGGCCCCAGAACGGTGGCACTAGAGGAATCCAGCCAGAGGCCAACATCGCCCCAAGGGCCACTCCGCCTAAAACCACCAGAGAAGCGAGTAATGCCCCACCGAGCCAGAGGGGTTGGCGAAGTCGCCAGGCCAGGCCCACACCCACACCCGCCCACACCCAGACCCAAATCACCTCAACCCAAACTGGCCAAGACCAAATCAGGGGGCGACCATCCAAGACTGTACTCAAGAACTGACTCACCATTTGGGCATGAACCATGACCCCAGGCATCAGTTGGGCGTTATTGGCCGAGTCACTATAGGGAGTTAAAAAGGAATCCTTCAAACTAGCCGCAGCAACTCCCACCAAGACGACTCGATCCTGAATTTGACTAGCTGGCACTTTTCCCTTGAGGAGTTCCGTGAGGGTGACTGTCTCAGAAACCGCCTTGCCAGAGCGATAATTCAGCATGATCTGGGCCCCGCGAGCATCCAAATTGTGATAACCGCCGGAATTACTGCTTAAGGTGGGAAATTCAGCCTGACCCAGTTGCAACAGACCAGCGGTCGTGAGTTTGGGGGCGATATTTTCCTTGGCCAGGTAGTGGAATGTGAGTTGTAAGGCTAGGGAATAGGGCGTCTGGCAGAGGCCAGGGCTGGGACTAACCAAAAACAAGTTACGGCGGGCGACTCCATCAATATCTACGGGAATGTTGACCAGGCCCACCTGAGCTTCCACTTGTGTTTGGGGAATCATTGGCGGGGGCCCCACTTCCTGACTGTCGCTAGAGGCAGCTTTACAAATCGGGATGAGGCGGTTGTCGGTGGCAAATAGCTGGGACAGTTCGGTGTGGCCAGGCTCAACGGGTAAATCTCGGAAAATGTCTAAGCCAACGGCGCGTGGATTCGCGGCTAAGAGGGTGCGGAAAGCCTGGGCAATGGTGGCATCCTTGAGGGGCCAAGTCTTTTGGGCTTGAATATCGTCCTCGGTAATCAAAACCGTCAGCAGGCGGGGGTCAGGGCCAGGATCAGGACGGGCCTGGAGGAGTAGATCATAAGTCCTTAACTCTACCCGTTGGAGGCCACCCGCTTGGCGAAGTCCTACCACCAACCCCGTGATCACCAAGGTAATGATCAAGAAGGGAGTAGAGCCTTGCCACAGTTTGGGAGTCATATTGCGTTATCCATTGAAGGCTAGGTTAGGACAAGTAAGAAAGATCTATGACTGGCAACATGCCTAAGATTTTCATCGGTGGAGACAGCCTCAATCCCGCAATAGTGGCGGATTCTTGTGGTTGAAATTAGCCTACTCCATTATTTACCCCATCTAGGTTTCTCGATACCTTAAATGACTAAAACAATTTTGCCCAGGCCCTGCCCCGACTCCAAATAACGATGGGCATCGGCAGCGGCTGCCAAAGGGAATGTTTTTGCGACTTCTATCTGTAAGTACCCGGAAAAAACCCAACCGATGGCCTGTTGTAGAAGCTGGGCCTGGTGGATTTGAGCCTCTCTTAAATCATCCAGTTCCGGGGCCAACATCATCGTAAAACTGACCTTGAGATTCCGGCGGCGGGCTACTTTCCAATTTGTTTCAGGACTAGGTTCTAATAACGTCACCACTTGGCCGTAGGGCTTGACCATAGAAAATGTCTCGGTTAAAGTCGTTCCCCCCACCGTGTCAAAGCCGACATCAACACCCTTGCCCCCAGTCCAGGCCTGTAATTCCTCCTCCCACCCAAATTCCCGATAATTGAGAACTAACTCAGCCCCTAACTGTTTGACAAATTCTGCTTTCGCGGGCGAACTCACGGTGGTAGCAACTTCGGCCCGAGATAATTTGGCCAATTGAATGGCAATATGGCCAACTCCCCCGGCTCCGGCATGAATTAAAATCCGTTGGCCGGGTTGCAGTTGGGCCCGATCATAAAGAGCTTCCCAGGCCGTGATGGTGACGAGGGGCAAGGCCGCAGCTTGGGTAAAGGAAAGAGGTTGGGGCTTACGGGCCAGGCAATGACTGGGGACAACCGCATATTCAGCATAGGTGCCAGGCCGCTTCCCTAATCCCCCTTGGCAAAATAACACTTCATCACCGACACACCATTGAGTGACTTCTGAGCCGACTTCAGCAATCACTCCAGCCCCATCACAACCTAAAATTGCAGGCATTAACTCTGGGTAAAACGTGCCCCGTTGACGGAGTTTGGTATCAATGGGATTAACTCCGGCGGCTTTGAGTTTAACTAAAACTTCATCAGGGCTTTCAAGTTGGGGCCTGGGAATTTCACTGAGTTCTAAGGCAGAGGCCGGGCCTGGTTGTCGTAATAGAACTGCTTTCATAACCCATCCTGGAAACTGCAAAACCTACATTACTGCAAATCTTCTTCTTGTAGCCACGCATGCCGCATTAGGCTTTTGAGAGTGCCAATGGGCACGTCTCGATTACCATGCACAGGAATGACAAGGCGAACCGGAGAATCTTTTCGAGGATAGATGTGATGGCTGCCCATAATCCGCCGTAAAACCCAACCATAACGTTCAACAATCCGGCAAAAAGTCTTTCCTGAAACCGACTTGACAAGGATAATTCAACAAGTTGCTTTTCAGAATCGACCTCCATATTGCTATCTTCACTGGCAACCTCCAACCAGCCAATAATGGCCTCCTTGAGCATTTCTAAGAGTTCTTCATAGCTTTCACCCCAAGTGTGACAACCGGGTAAAGCTGGCACAGAACCACACCAGACCCCATCCTCTTGCCAAATGACGACTTTAATTTTCATGAAATTAACTTACAACATCCATACTGCTAGGATTTTGTCATGTCTATTAGACATCTCCAATAACCTGATTTTGATCCATGCCCCATAAAGGTTCTAGCTTCATTTCTGGAGATGTCTATTGATCCTACCTTGCACAAAAAGGAGAGATGGAAAAATCACCTCTCCCGTTAAATCATTCAGTTTCAGAGCTTAGTTGCGGCCTGGAGCCAGATAGATGGGTTACTCAGCGGTGGCCAATTCAGTGCTGCCTTGCATTTTCCGGCGAGTCAAGGAATTAAACAACAACTGCCCAATGGCTTTGATTAGGTTGCCTTCGAGTTCTTGGAACAAGCGCATATTCATCCCAAAAGCATCGTTAGCTTCTTCCACAATCCGAGTAATGGTGGCATCATCCAGGCCCAGGTCATCAAGGGTCTGGCGATAGTTTGCTTTAAAGGCTTTTTCATCGGTGATGGTTTCAAAAGTGTAAAACGCAGTGCCGCCCTCGGTGAGGTTCATGGCCCGCTCTGCAATCCCTTTGAGAATTTGTCCTCCAGAGAGATCTCCCATATAGCGAGTATAGGAATGCGCAATCAAGAGTTCTGGAGCCGATTGAGCAATTTCATGAATCCGAGCCACATAGGCCTGGGTTGCCGGGGAGGGGCTGATTTGTTCGCGCCAGTTGGGGCCAAAGTAAAAGGCTAAGTCCCGTTCGAGGCTATGTTTCCGGTTGAGTTCGGGAAAATAGATTTTGCTGATGATCGGATCAGCTTGCAACCGCTGCATTTCCTCTTCAATGGCACTGTAAACAAAATACAAGGAGGCAACCAGCTTGCGGTAGGAGTTTTTTTCCACCGTCCCTTTGAGGAAGCAACGGACAAAGCCCACGTTTTCCGCCATCGTGTGAGCCTTTTTGGTGCCTTCCCGAAGTTGCATTGCTAAATTGCTGCTCATTGTTAACCGTTCCATTGATGCGTTAAGGTTTGCAAAAAATGTTTATATGGCTTTCAGCTTTGTAGCCCTAATGTCTAGCCTAAACCGAGATGTCAGTACCTTTTGTTAAAAATTTTTAAGTTCTCTCCGCTGGCATTACCCGACATTAATTAATTATTACTGCCCCATCCCCCTGCTTTAGCTATGCTCCTGCACTCCCTTTCTCTGCGGTCTAACCCGATGATTTTGACGCAAATGGAACTCCAGGCCCTCGCCCAATCTTGGGGAGAGAATCTACCCGCGGGAACAACAATTTTACTGAATGGAGATTTAGGCAGCGGCAAAACCACCTTTGTCCAAGGCCTGGGCCTGGGTCTAGGAATTAGCGACCCGATTGTCAGTCCCACCTTCACCCTAATCCAGGAATATTTTGAGGGACGTTTACCCCTTTATCACTTCGATCTCTATCGCCTGTCAGAACCGGAAATCCTGGCACTTCATCCTGAGTTGTACTGGCAGGGGGAGGACTTTCCCTTGGGTCTGGTGGCAATTGAGTGGCCAAAGACCTTAGCTCAGGTTTTCTTAATCCCTGGGCCAGTGATTGAGCTTCAGTTGACGGCTGTTGATGAAGGGCAGCGAGCATTGGCCTGGCAAGTCATTAACGATTAAAACTTTGACAAAGATTGTAGGCTGAAATCCTTGAGGATAGGAGGATCGGCGGACTGCACCACAGGTTTCCAAGCTTTAACCCCTAATCATGACGGGTTTTCATCAGGAGCATCCTTTAATATCAGTAGCAACAGTTAACTCTCAACTGGGGCAAGATTTATGCTGGCAACCCTTTTTCGGCAATGGCGACTTCGCTTATACGGAGGTTTATTTGTCCTTGCTTTGAGTCTCATCCTTGGCCTGGCGGCATCCCCAGTCATCTCTAGTCAAGCAACCGCCCCAGCATCGGGACAAGACTATCGGCGAGGACTCAGTGCCGTTGATTTTGTCGCCCTAAAGGAAAATGGTTGGCGGCAGGAATATGCCAGCTACTTTCAACGGAATATCCAAGGCAAAACCTACACTCCCCAATACATTCAGCGCACCTTGACCAGGATTCAACGGCAAAATGGTAGCCGGGCCGCTGTCCTCCACCTCTTTATCCATGAAAATGAATTTGCCTTGTTAGTCAGCACTTGGGCCTCTCCCCCGATCCTCATCACCCAGCCCGCTGTCTCTCAGGTAGAAATGAATCAGGTCATGAATACCTTTCGCCGGAATGTTTCTGACCCGCGGACCCAATTCACCAGAGCCTATCTCAGCAGTGGACAAACACTCTATGACTGGTGGATTAAGCCTCTGGAAGCTCAACTGGCTAAAGACCAAGTGGATACCCTGTTGTTCTGTGTCGGGCCTGGTTTACGCTCCTTACCTTGGGCAGCTTTATTTGATGGCAAAAAGTTTCTGATTGAGCGATTTAACATGAGTCTGATTCCTGGTTTTGACTTAACGGATGTTCGCTATAAGTCCTTAAAAAATAGCCAAGTTTTGGCGATGGGAGCTTCTGAGTTTCTCAACTTCTCGCCTCTCCCCAATGTCCCAGCCGAACTCAAAACCATTCAAGACCTCTGGGGTGGCCCAACCCTAATAAATCAGGACTTTACCGTTAAAAATCTGCGTCAAGAACGACAGAGGCGCGGCTATCCCATTGTGCATCTAGCAACCCATGCCATGTTTCAACCCGGAAAGGTGAACAACTCCTTTATTCAACTTTGGCAAGAGGATTCTGTCCGCCTGAACCAACTGCCCAGCTTAGATCTCGGCCGGCCGCCTGCGGAACTATTGGTTCTGAGTGCCTGTCAAACTGCTTTAGGCGATGAACAAGCCGAACTCGGATTTGCGGGGCTTGCGCTACAGGCCGGGGTGAAATCAGCCCTAGGGAGCTTATGGCAAGTCAGTGACCAGGCCACCTTTGAACTGATGAAAGCCTTCTACGCAGATTTAAAAAACGCCCCCTACAAAGCCTTAGCTCTGCGTCATGCCCAACAAAAACTCCAGCAAAATCCGGAATTTCAAGCTCCATACTATTGGGCTGGCTTTACGATGATTGGTAGCCCTTGGTGATTTCTATGGATAACCTAAAAAACATAGATATGATCCCCATAACGGCCCATGCTAAAATCGCACATACAATTCCCTTGGAATGGATCATTAGCCCTATGCTCCTGAAGTCAACCACCCGCCATATCCATATCTATGCTGCAACCGTCAATGAGGGGGAACTTACACCAGCTACGGATAGTCTCACCCTCAATATTGATCCTGACAATGAACTGACTTGGAACCCCGAGGCCATTGCCCAAGTTGAGCAAAAATTTAGTGAATTGGTTGCCAGCTACAAAGGGGAAGACTTAATCGAATACAACATCCGCCGGATTGGCTCTGATTTGGAGCACTTTATTCGCAACCTCTTACTCAAGGGCGAAATTAGCTACAACCTCAACTCTCGAGTCCAGAACTACAGCATGGGATTACCTCGCTTAGCCGAAAGCTAATTCCAGCCTTGATGTCAGGCTAGGCTTCTCCAGACTGCATCAAACCCCAACTGCCCTGGTATTATCCGTAGCAATGGTGTTAGTGACTTACTATTAACTCGGTTAGGTTCATTAATACCTTAAACGTTTCAAGACTCTCAGGAAATTGCTTATGTTGCGCTTAGTGCTCATGACCAGTCCCACGCTGTTAGTGTCGGCTTTTAGTCTTTTGGCCTCTGTTAAACCGGCATTAGCACAAACCGCCATTACTATCCCTGTCCCGTCCCCTGAGAACCAGATTTGTATCCCCAGTCCCCACAGCAAATTTCAGCTTGTTTGTACCCGCGCCAACCAGGCCTCCGGCCCCGCAGTTGAGATGGCTAAAACTCGCACTACCGTGATTGACCCCAATGCCATCTTGGAATTTACAGAAGAGGAAAGCAATACTGCGGTGCAGCTTTTTGGGTGTGATTGTCCCCTCTGTTTGAATGCCTTACGGGCCCTGCGCAATCAACCCCCTCTGGCTCGGGGATAGCCTTTATTCTTTTGAAAATAAAAATAAATTGATATTTGGGGTTCTTCGGCCAGAACTGAGAGCCGATTACGCTGCTGGCTCAGGAAACAAATGATTAGTGGGCTGGGTCGTTATCATAGTTTCACCCCCCAATTGTTGAACTCTCCATGTCCATTTCTCGGCTGATCCCCCGTGGGTTTTACCAGGCCTGTCTGGGAGTAACCCTGACCACCCTGACAATTTTGACTAGCGCTACGTTCGCCCAGGCCCAAACCCGCCGGATTCAGATTAGCGATGATACAGACATTCAGGCCTTGTTTGATTTAGTCTATCGGCCGGGCCAAGATCCCCAACGCTTCCAACTCCAAGGCCCTGAAGAAAAAGAAGCCTATGCCCTGCTAACCACCATCCTCCAAACGGGTACCGAAGTTTATCTGCGCTCCAGTCAGGATGGGAATTATGGCTCTTACAACGTGACCCAGGATGTTTTGGTCTTGCGCCCATCTGCGGTGGCCCATTGGGGTATCTTTTTGGAAACACTGCGTCATGAAGGGTGGCATATTGTCCAGGCCTGTTTTGCCGCGGGGCAAGGCGCGAATACCCTAATTCCGGTGGGGCTACAAGTCAGTCGGCGCACTATACTGAATCTTCGCCAAAACCACAGCTATGCACCAGAAGAAATTCCCGTTGAAGCCGAAGCCTTTGAAGCGGAGAATTACCCTAATCTGACCCTCCAAGGCCTCCAAAAAGAATGTGGCCCTTGGTTAAGAGGTGAGGTCAAGTAAACTGCATCCGTGATTGAGGGGATATCGTGTTACCGATTTCAGGCTAGACAGGCACAAGTTAAAAAACAGTTGTTGACATAGTTTGCCCCAGAAAGATCGGTCAGCCTTCAAGATTCTCCCGCCTCTAGGGCAGTCTGTCTAACGCTATAGTTTTGGATAGTGACAATTTGTAGATGCTCTTCAACATTTAAGAGTTGACAGACCTGTCGAACGATTAAGAAAACTCTCCAAGTCCTAAGTAATATCAAGATTTATGGTTGATACTTGTCCGTTAACCCAGATATAGGGTCTATGGGGCAAAATCACAACAGCTTCAATCCTCATTGAGATATCAATCCTATGATCCAGGCCTATGCAGCCCATGAACCCGGTGGTCAACTTCAGCCCTTTAGCTATGATCCCGGCCCATTGCCCCCAGACGCGGTCGAAATTGCCGTGGACTATTGCGGCCTCTGTCATAGTGATCTGAGCATGATCAACAACGAGTGGGGCATCAGCCAATACCCGCTTGTACCCGGCCATGAGGTAGTGGGGAAAATTGCGGTCATCGGGGATAATGTCACAACGTTACAAGTGGGGCAATCGGTTGGCCTGGGTTGGTTTTCCCATTCCTGTTTGCATTGTCAATGGTGTATGTCCGGGAATCATAATCTTTGTCAAACCGCTGAACAAACCATCGTGGGCCGGTATGGGGGCTTTGCGGATCGGGTGCGGGCCCATCAAGAGTGGGTGACGGTTTTGCCTGAGGGCCTGGATGCGGCTAAAGTCGGCCCCCTATTTTGTGGCGGGATTACAGTGTTTAATCCGATTGTCCAGTTTGATGTTCAACCCACAGATTCCGTTGGCGTGATTGGCATTGGCGGCCTGGGTCACATGGCGTTGCAGTTTCTCCGGGCCTGGGGCTGTGAGGTGACGGCATTTTCCAGTAATCCCGATAAAACAGAAGAGTTGCAAAGCCTAGGAGCTAATCATGTGGTTAACTCTCGGAATGCGGATGCCCTAGAGGCAGTGGCCAATTCCTTTGATTTAATTATTTCCACCGTCAATGCTGATCTCGATTGGAGTGCCTATATCAACGCGCTGCGCCCCAAAGGACGATTACATTTTGTTGGGGTTGCTCCAAATCCAGTGTCCTCCCATGTGTTTCCCCTGATTGTTGGGCAGAAGTCTATCTCTGGCAGTCCCTTAGGGAGTCCAACCACCGTTGCCAAGATGCTAGATTTTGCCGCCCGCCATGACATTGCTCCGGTGACAGAGTATTTTTCCTTGGCACAAGTGAATGAAGCCATTGCCCATTTAGAAGCAGGTAAGGCGCGTTATCGGGTTGTTCTTCGGCATTAAGTCGGCATTAAAACAATTTGAGCTAAGGGAACTCAGGGCAAGGAAAGCCGTCAAAAAAACTATTCTTAACCTGCTGTTAGCCTTCCAAACAGGTTATAAATGGGTTCCTACTTCTCATCCTTGGAGCGATGATCATGGCAGAATTTGCCCCCTATGTGGATATTGCCCTATGGCCAACTCCCAATTTAGGGGATATTGCCCGCCAAACGGGGGTAAAAAGTTTTAACCTGGCGTTTATTACGGCGGAAGATGGTAATTTAGCCCGGGGGGCCTGGGGTGGCTATGGGGCCTATAGTGTCAACCAGAGCTTTTTCAAGTCACAAATTAACGCCCTCCGGGCCATTGGTGGGGATGTCATTCTTTCCTTTGGGGGAGCCTTTGGGCGGGAACTTGCGGAAGTTGCCAAGACTGTTACAGAAGCAAAAAATGCCTATCGTCAAGTCATTGATGCCTATGGAGTCACCCGCCTAGATTTTGACATTGAAGGGGCCGCCGTTGCCGATCCTGTCTCGATTGCTCGCCGGAGTCAGGCCCTAGCTGAACTTCAAAAAGAGTATGCAGCAAAGGGAATTAATCTTGATATTCGCCTTACCTTACCTGTACTCCCCAGTGGCCTTACCCCTGATGGCTTAAATGTGGTGCGCTCTGCTCTCCAGGCCGGGGTGAATTTGAACTTGATCAACATCATGGCCATGAACTTTGGGGCCAATGAAGCACCCCCCAGCCAAGGAACAATGGGCGACTACACCATCAAAGCAGCCAGAAGTACTCAGGCCCAGGTAAAATCCCTCTATGCCAGTGTGGGAATATCCCTAACCAATGCCCAGGCCTGGGGCAAAATTGGCCTCACTCCAATGATTGGCCGCAATGACATCGCCACAGAAGTGTTTACCCAGGCCGATGCCCTCAAGGTCTTTAATTTTGCCGAGTCGGTGGGCATTGGGATGATGTCCATGTGGTCAATCGGCCGTGACCAGGCTCCAGCCAATGGCAACTTTAATTCTCCTGCCACCTACAATCACAGTTCAATTAACCAAACTCCTTGGGAATTTGCCAAACTCTTTGCCCCCTATGATGGAGTTCCGGGAACTGGCACACCTTGGCAGCCACCCACGGATCCGATAGACCCGATTACACCCCCCCCGATCAACCCCAATCCAGCCAAGGCCAACGTGAATTTTACGGGGACAGGGTGGGGGACTGGATTTACGGCTGAAGTGACACTGATGAACTCAGGTGTAGCGGGTACAGGTTGGGAGTTTGTTTTTCGGACTTATCACCGGATCACCAGTCTTTGGAATGGCAAATACACGGAAACAACTTTAACAGGTGGCCTCTATGAATATCGGGTTACCCATGAGTCTTGGAATGGGCAGTTAGCGGCTAATAGCAAAGTTAGCTTTGGGTTTGGCGCAACGGCTGCGAGTCATGATCCAGTCCAAGTGGTGCAGAATAATGATTTTCAGTTGATTAGCCTCAAGGTGGGGGCAACGGTTTTGATTGGCCCTGGTTCAAGCCCTCTGACCCTAATGGGTACATCTGGGAATGACACACTCATCGGCGGGCCAGGCAATAATTATCTGGATGGACGGGTGGGTGCAGATCGGCTGATTGGGGGCCTGGGTGATGATACTTATGTGGTCGATAACGTTGGGGATGTTGTGGTTGAAGCGGTAAATGCTGGAGTTGATACCGTCCGCGGGACAATTTCCTACTCGCTCTCAGCCAATGTCGAAAATCTAATTCTCACTGGGTCGGCCAATATCAACGGGACAGGCAATAGTTTAGCTAATACGATTACGGGCAATGTAGGCAACAATACTCTCAATGGAGGCCTTAGTGCGGATCGGCTGATTGGGGGCGCAGGTAACGATACGCTCATTGGCGGGCCAGGCAATGATCTGCTTATGGGTGGCCCAGGCCATGATTACTTTCGGTTTAATAGCCGGACAGAGGGTATGGACACGATCTCCGACTTCAGTAAAGGGATGGGCAACACGGATAAGATCCAAGTCTTGGCATCTGGCTTTGGTGGGGGTTTAGGAGCAGGTATATTACCCAGTAATCGGTTTGTTTTAGGAACCGTAGCGACCAGTACAGCCCAACGCTTTATTTACAACCAGAGTACAGGAGCCTTATTCTTTGATCCCGATGGATTAGGGGGAACCGCGGCGACTCAAATTGCTACTTTGACTAATAAGCTATCTTTGACTGCCAGCGACATTATTGTGATTTAGCCTATTGCCAAAACTAGAGGGAAAAAGGCGATATCGGATTTAAGGCTTCAAGCAAACTAGGCCCAAATCCATCCCAGGCCCAGCAACAGGCCACTCCAAAAATGGAGACTCACAGCAATAAATTTAGAGGATTGAATCATGCTGGGAGTGTCATGGTATCGCTGCACATACTGCCCCAGGTAGATCCCCCAGGGTAAACTTGCCAAAACTAACAACACGGTTACAGGAAACTGTCCCAGGCCCCACCCTAACACCGTTAAGCCAAATACCAAGCCAATCATAATTTGGGTAACGACCGCCCCAGTTTTTGTCCCGATCCGGACAATGGGTGAATATTTCCCCGCAGCTAAGTCATCCTCCACTTGATGAAAATGCGAGCAGAACAAAATTAACGTTGTTGTTAGGCCAATGATCATCCCTACCGGCCAGATTAGCGGAGTCCAGCTCTGGGCCTGGCTATAGTAGGCTGCCGCAACCGCAAGGGGGCCAAAGGTGACAAAACAGATCGGCTCTCCCAGGCCCAGATACCCCAATCGAAAGGGTGGCCCCTGATAGGTATATCCCAACCCACAGCAGAGGAGAACTAATCCAAAGACGACAAAATTCCCTTGGAGTACCGATAAAATTGCTAAAGAAACGAGTCCCAACCCCAAACAAAGATTAGCAATCCAAAAAATCAGGGTTTTGCGGCCCGTTAGGTTGACAATCGAATGATGTTTATTTTGATCAATCCCGGTCTCAGAATCAAAGACATCATTGGTTAAATTCAACCAGGCCAGGATCAGCACTGCCGCCCCTAAAAATGTCGCAAAAACAGGCCCGTTCAGGGTTTTCTCTAAGTGCCAGGCCAGGGCCGTACCCCCCCAAATCGGCATTACAGCCACACTATACATTGGCGGTTTGAGGGCGGCCCACCAAAGTTTGCGGGAGGGCGTTGGGGCTGGGGCCAAGGCAGGGGACGTTGCGGCTGAGTCTGATTCCGGCGACCAAGGCTGATTTGTGGAAGCCATCTGATAATCCCTTACCGTAGAAAGCCCTACAATTTTACGATGGAGAGGTGAACCCTTCACGATCGGATAACAGCAGCCTGATTTCCTTGTCCTCATCGGTGACGATAGAGTAACGCTTCCAAACACCTAGAGATGTTAAAGATAATGCCTACCAAGTTTCCTCGGACTTGCCCCTATTCCCGCTCGCGACCGACCCTTTGCATCTCCATATGGGTGACATGATATGCCCGTCTCACCCCTTCCCTATACGACCATTTCCCCAGGTCTGGGCGATCCAGAAGTGGCCGAGTGGTTAGCTGCAATTCCCGAGCGAAGCCAGATCGATACAACCTGGGTGAGTTTGACTTTACCCCTACCGGAACTAGACACCTTAGTCGCGCTCTCAGCCTTGTTAACCTATTGTCATAGTCCCCATCCCTGGCATTTTTATTTGGAGCATCCTCATACTCATCAGGTCATTCTTGGTGTTGAGGTTCTTCATGATTTCCAGGCCCAGGCCCCTGACCGCTTTGATCAAATCCGTCTCTTTAGTCAACAAACTCTGGCGGATCTCACCCCTATGACTCCCGATTGGCCCCTCAATCAGGGACTCGATCCGCTACTACCTGGCCTAACGGGAACACGAATATTCTGTACGTTTAGTTTCTTTGATCAGGCCCATCACTCAGGTTTAAAGCATCCAACCACAACGCCTGGATTTCCTGTGGCCTGGGCCGTTCTTCCTCGCTGGCAACTGGCCCAAACTGACCAAGGAACAACCTTAACCTTAACTAGTGAACGCCCTCGTAATGATCAGGCCTGGCAGGGATTGATTAAAGAACTATGGATGGCCTGGCAAACGCTCCAAACCCCCTTATCCGTCCCCTTGCCTCCAAAACTGAGTCTCACCTTACCCAACCTTGATGCCCAGGCCCAGGCTTTTCAAACCCAAGTCCAACAGGCCCTCCAGAAAATCGCGACTGGAACCTTAGAAAAATTAGTTTTGGCCTGTGCCATAGATATTCGTGCCAATCAAGACCTCCAAGGCTTGCCTACCGTACACCATCTCCGCCAAACCTATCCCAGTTGTTACAGCTTTAGTATTAGCAATGGCCAAGGACAAACATTTATTGGGGCCAGCCCAGAGCGTTTAGTGAGTTTAGCCGCAGGACATATTCGGGTGGATGCCTTGGCGGGTTCTGCCCCCCGTGATCAACAGGCGGAGGTGGATCAACGCCTTGGCCTGGAACTACAGCAAAGTCAAAAAGACCTCCGTGAGCATCAGGTTATTGTTGATTTTCTGCGTCAGGCCTTGGGGGAGTTTACGAGTCAAATTATGATTCCTACTCAACCAACTCTCCTCCGTTTGGCTAACATTCAACACTTACAAACCCTGATCCAGGCCTGGGTAGGAGCCGAAGTTCACATTTTGGATATTGTCACTCGTTTACATCCGACACCAGCGGTTGCAGGGCATCCCCAACATCAAGCCTGTCAACACCTAGTCAACCAAGAAGATTGGGAACGGGGTCTTTATGCGGCTCCCCTAGGCTGGATCAATGCCACTGGAGAAGGAGAATTTATTGTTGGAATTCGTTCTGCATTGCTATCTGGGAAAGAAGCCAGGGTCTATGGGGGCGCAGGTATCGTAGCAGGGTCAGAGCCAGAACGGGAATGGGAAGAAATTCTACTGAAATTAAAAACTTTGCTAACCGCATTGACCGGCTCGAGTTAAATCACAAATTTCGCTGCTGGTGCATAAGATTCATCGGGATGTTCAGCCCCACTAAATTGGCTGTAATCTCTACGCATGATCACTCGTGAAGCCACTCATAATGACTCATTTACTTCTTATTTGTAATGTCTACAATACACAAGCTAATTGCCTTGAATCTTTGTGTATCTCAACAATTTGATCATCATCAATAAAGTGATATAGCCATTCCAAGCAAGAGCGGGATACTGGGAATATAAAGGCGATACATTTCACCTTAGCTCAGTTCGAGTCTTACCCAGTTTCCGGGTATATGCCAAAAGGGTTTGGTCAAAATGTCCAGTGCCTATATCCTGCTCAATCCGACCCGCAATCTGCTTTGCTCTGGAACGCCCAACTACGGAGTCTGACATCCCCACCGCTAAGGTGTATCGCTTTTCTAAATACTGCCAACGGAGCCGCAACCGGGTTCCGTGTTTCTCAGTCGCGACTTTAGACATCTGCGAACGAGCTTTGCTCTACGGGGTAAATTTCGGGGTAAAACTACAACCCCAAACAACCCATAACGGTCTTTATCTGTTGTCCTATTGACAATCAAAATGACCTTTAGAAGTTGTTTGGAATTCCCAAAAGCCTTACTGTGTATAGGTTCCCCAACCTATGGAGCTAAGCGGATTTGAACCGCTGACCCCTTCAATGCCATTGAAGAGACATTAAACGCTGTGAACCTTACCCAATAGTCACTTCAAGGATTCTCAATAAAGTATCCGGGACACAATCCGGGACACATTGCAATCTGAAAACGCCTAACTTGTCTTTTCTCCTGTTTGGATTGAGCTAAAAAACGTCTGAAATTTCTGCTCCCAGGCCAGGTCATCAAGATTCAGGCTTAACCGGGGAGGTCGGCTTCGTAGTTCCTCATAAACCGCCGTGGCCTGGGGAGTGCCTTTAACATCCCACAGCAAGTTAGTGAGTTGTTGGGTAGTCAGTTGGGTTAGGTCAAGAACATTAGACATAGCTAATATTTCCCTCTGGGTTGATGGACAAAATAGACCGAGATAGTGGGTTATCATCCCGGCCGGTGTAAACATAGAGGGATTTATCCTCTGGCAACTCCACAAAAATAATGACCGTGGATAATCTCACCAACTGATAGACCACCCTATAGAACGCTTTTAATTGCTCTAAGGTTGGCTCACTCATTAGCTTTCTCCTCTGGGTTTTCGCCCCCTACGTTTTTGAACTGATGGAGCTGCATCACAAGTCCTGGTAGTTGCTCCCAAATTGGGAACATCATCGGCTGTGGCATCCAGGCCGGCTTGGGAAGCATTGCCCATAAGTTCACGCTGTGCAGCTTCAGTGATGACCGTCCTTAACCAAGTGATTCGCTTAGGACGATCTAAGGCCATGACTGCCTTAAGCACTGATTGACCAACTTTGACTGCCAGGGGCCTATCCCCTAGTGGCTCTGACGGTAAAGCCCCAACTGCCTTGTAGGGCCTAAGAAACTCGGTTCTAGGGTTTGGATTAGGCATAGACACTCTTATCTCGGTTACTAGACAGACTAACACAGTAACTAAGATAAGCATAGTGTATTGAAGCTAACTCAGTTACCGAGATAAGTCAATGATTTATTAAATAAGAATATCTCAGTGACTGAGTTATATTGTAAATATTCAAGGGGAGGCGATACGCCAAACCGATGCCGGGTGAACGGCTCCCACGCCAAGAGCGTGCCCCTGGTAGTCAGGGTGTCCTAGGGAGAGGGGCAAGAAAATCTCCCACTTTTCCAAAACAAAGGGAGACCCGCACCGCCAAGCACCAAGTCTCTCTCTACCCACTAAGAGGCTTTTCCATTATGACCACCAAAACCGCTACTGACCTCATTTACACCGCCGCTAATGCCGCCCGGATCATGGGCAATAAGATCAAAGGTTTGGTGATTGAAGTTTGGGCCAATGTGGTTTATCTCCACGCTAAAGGGTTATTTTCTCGGTTTGCATCTAAAGCTGCCTTTAAGCATCAATTCGTAGCGTTCCGTAAAGCTGGGGCTGTTGGCCTGGACGTGGTGAAAGTGCCTTTTGAGACTGGAGAGTACATGGTGTGCTCTAGCAGTGGTGAGACTGCCTACTTGGTTCAATACCTGACCAATAAATTGACTTGTACTTGTCAAGACTTCCAAACTCAGGCCGCCGTAATGAAAAAGGCTTGCTGCAAACACTGTTACGCCACTCTTAACCATCTCGGTTACAACTCATTAGCAGATTATGTCAATGGCTAATAGTAATTAAGAGTAAGGCTTATATCCTTATCAAACTAATAGTAATTAACGCTAAAATTAGATAGGAATTTCAATAATAAATGACTTACGAGCAATACATCAATAACCTTCGTGAATAGCAAGATGAAGACCGTCTTCAATCTGAGTTAGACCGTGAACTGTTCATGTTTGATGATGTCCATGAATCCGAGTATTGGGATTGTTTAGAATGTGCCGCCCCACCTGAAGTTTTAGAAGATTGCCCACAGTAATTACCAGGCCTGGGGGGAGGCTAAACCCCCATCTAACCAATGGAGAATGATGAATGAACGCAACTATAGCCACCACCCCGATTCAAGCCCGTGTCGCTTACATCTCTGAACCCAAGCCATCTAAGTATGGAGATGTCCACTATGTCGGTATCCTATTCCGTGATTTGAGCATTGCGGATGACGATAACCCCGATAGCAAAATCTGGAAGAACCTATCCTCTGAAGATTCAAGCCTTTACATGGCCGGGGATATTGTCGAGTTGCGCCCCCGGTACGATGACAAAAATAAGCTGCATCATGACATTTTCGTGATTGAGCAAGTCAACTCACCCGCACCGGTTCCTAAAAATGCTGTGGTAGCCACCACCACTGGCGATCAACTTGAGCCACCTTCTGCGCCTGGACAATGGAGTCTCAAACAGATTCAAGCTGCCTTATCCCGGCCATTGCCCCAATCACTGCTTTCAACTCGCCGCGAGGGTGGGAAGGATTTAACCTACATCTCTTGGCATTGTGCAAACCGCATTTTAGATAAGTACGCGCCGGGATGGGCCTGGGAGATTACCAAATTGGAGTTAGCTGACAAAGCCTTGTTCATGGTCGGTAGCCTCTCCATTCCTTGCAGTGATGGGTTAATCGTGCAGTGCGCTAGTAGAACTGAGAGCTTAGATTGCTCATCCTATGGGGATCCAAGTTCTAACGCTGAGAGCATGGCATTTCGTAGGGCTTGCGCTCGGTTCGGATTAGGCCTGTATCTTTATGACAAATAAACGCCTAGGGCATTGAAAAAGCCTCAAAAATCTTCGTTGGCAAATTAGCAGTCTTGGTTAATTTGCTAATCTTGTCCTGTTGGAGTTGGGTTAAAACATTTTTCTGAAGCTCTAACGATTGTTGGGTCTTGGTAGCCTCAGCCACTAGGACCTGGTGCTTGGCTTTGAGTTCCTTTAACTCTTTCAACGTGACCGAATCCTCTTCTTTGGCTTTGTCAATCACCTCATCTCGGACTTCTTGGGGAGTAGATGGAGAAGCCAATGCGGAGATGACTTCCCCCGAAAAACTTCCAAGGCTTGGAATTTTATCGCCAAAAACTTTAGCCGCATTGATAAAGTTATATGCGGAGCTTTTGCTCATCTCAAACTCAGAATTAAGCCAATCCAAGAAATGGCCATGGCCCAATCTTTTGAAGTGCATCATCACGGACGGGTTCAGGTAATTCAGGGGTAGATAAAGCGTAGAGAAGTGACTTAGTTTGTTTCAAATTGGAACAAACTACTTCTGGAATTGAACGATACACATTTATGAGTCGGTAAGCTGTGACCTTGCTATACCTTGTTTTTGCCTCAACCCAGGCCTAAAACTTACCCCCAGGCCCATATTGAGCCATATCATCTTGAGCCTCAGCCAAAACCTTACCCGCTTGCCAAAGGGCATTTTCAGCAATGTCGTAATAGCTGTTTACCAACCGCTCACGGGCCTGCATCCGTTGTGTGGCCTGGGCTTACTCAATCACAAAGAAATAGCGTAACGATTCAGGATAATCTCCCTCAATCAAGGCCAACACATCATAGGGGCAGGAATCGGGAAACTGCGCCTGGGGCAGCTTTGTCTCCACTGAGGCTTTTTTCACTGCCTGGACATACCACTCTGATTCACTAGACCGTAAATACCCGTTCAAACTGGGTGAGTCTTTTAGTGAATCACCAATCTCCTGCAATCCATCCAAGACACTCGATACCCAACTGTTGTGATAGTCCGTTGCGGTAGGTTGTGCCTCTAGCTTAAGGAGATGCAAAATTACCCTGATCCACTGTGACTTAAGTGCATGGCGTTCTGAGCGTCCCAAACTTTCTACCTCCTCAATCAACGCCGCCATATCCAGGCCTGCAAAGTCACCCGCCTTTAATCGCCTAACGGTATCCGCTACCCAATCGGCGTAGTCTGTCTCGTATAAGGTCTGAACCGTTTGCATAGCTCTACTCCTGCTCATCAATTTTCATCAGCAAATCAAATTCTCGCTCTAGGGCTTCGACAATCACCCGCCGCAACCAGGCCCCCCGTTTAGGCATGGCCCGCACTAACCGATACGCCCGAACTGGCAGCCTAACCGCTACTACCTTATCGGCTAATGGCTCAGTCGTATTATCTTGTCGTTTGAACTGTTTGGCTTTAAGGGCTGGTGTCTGAATAGGGTGAGGATTAGGCATTGCTCATTACTCAATAGTTAATCTCAGACTATCACGGTTAACAAGGATTGATTGGATTCAATAGCAGAATGTACTTTTTGGGCAAAAGTCCAATGACTTTAAGGGATTAAATCACCGTTAACGGTGCTATCTTTAAGTCAAGAGGAACAGAACACCGCCTCGATGCCCCCAAAGCTGGTAGCCAGGCCACTTGCGAAAGGCAGTAAAGCATTCTCGATGGGGTTCATCCGCCCCCTTTTCAGGAAATGGATGCCGCTACAGCACGTTTACCCAAAGGATTTTAGGTATGGATGAGACCCTTCTCGAACTTGCCTCCGTAGGCATTGATATTGTTTTTGACAGCCTTCAATTAGCGTTATCGTTAGCCCGATTCACCATTGCGTTAGGGACATTAACCCGTGAAGCTGCCCAGGTCAGTTATGAGGCGGGTAAAGCAACTCGTAAAGTCGTGCAGCCTTGGATTGATTGGGTTGCGGAAGAAATTAAAGCCTGTCAGCCCCAAACTGCCAGATTAACTATTCCCGGTTTAGCTGACCCTTGGGAGGGTGAAGTTAACATTCAATCCCAGTCCACAGCCAATCAAGTCATCTCATTTCCCCGTTTAGCTCCGGTTTCCATTGCGGGTTATCTCGCCCCAGGCCTGGATGTGATTCCTACTCCATCCAATGCCATTGCCCCCTACAAAGGGTTAGGGATTCGTGAATTACGTCAAGTCGCCAAGTCCAAAGGCATTGCTAAGTATTCCCGCAAAGATAAAGCCACGTTAGTGAAGGAGTTGGCCATCGTTTAAGTTCACCCAGGCCTGGGAAGTGACTAACCAGCGCATTGATTTACCACACGCTTAAGAGGATCGCATCATGCTACAGACCGAAGTGAAGCAAACTGCTTCTGAGTCCAATTACTTCGTCCATTACCTCAATGGGGTTGCCGCCAAAGTGGAAATGTTAACCTTTTCCATCAATCCGTTTTGTAATGCACAATCTGGGCAGTTAACCAGTTTTCAAGCTGAAGCTATTACTGAGAGCCTAGAAGAAATTTTCGATGAACTGAAAAAGTTAGCTTCATTTGCTGCTAAACATTCTTAGCCAATTTATATTGCCAGGCCTGGGGAGTGACTAACCAGGCTTTTTTTAGTTCAAATTAACATTAAATAAAACGATAAAATGGAGAAAACCCGAGTAATTATTATGACTGAAACACTGTATAGAATTGGCTCTGCAATTTATCGGCTTGATACTGATAATTTTGCATTGGAGAAGGTTGCTTACCCAGGTCAAATTAAGCGCACCCAACGATTAAGAAAAGTTGTAAACCGGATACCGGCCGGGACAGGGATTTACCAGAAGCATCAGCAACGCTATCCCATTCCCAAGGAATATCGTCAACAGTGGGAAGATGAAACAGCTCAAGAACGCGCAGAACGGGATGCAAAGTTAAATGGCTATATTGACGAAACCGCTAACCTGATTCACCAAAAGCATGGTGTGGTTGTTTCAGGGAGCCGGGAAACACCGACCTGGTTAACCAAAAATGGTCATGCGGAATTTCTGAACCACATCCATGAAATGCTCGACAATGCCAAGAACTTAGGCGTATCCACGTTTCATACCCAGCACAAACGGAATTGGGATGAATACAGTCCGCATTATGGCAAAGTCAGCCGCCTTCGGTCTCCTAAACCCTTAACTGTCACGTTTCGCCCCAATCCACATCCCGAAGCTCCCAACCACGCCATTGCCCACTATGACGACACCACCCATGTTATTCATCTCGGTAATCCAGGCCTGGGGCAATTAGACAGCTTTGCTGATTATGAACGGGGGATGTTGACCAAAAACCAAAAAGCATCTATCCATCCCAACGACTATGCACGGTATCGGCATCGTGGGTACTGGGCTTTACCTGAAGCTACCTTTAGTCATGAATTAGGCCATGCACTCCACAGCACCCGCACTAAAGCCTTGGGGCATCGCTGGGACAATAACCAACATGGAGAATGGTCAAAATGGGAGCCGCATGAAATTAAGGCCATCAAACAACATTTATCCCGGTACGGTGCTGATAGTGCGGGCGAGCTTGTGGCTGAAGTGACCTCCAGGCTATTGCATGGTCAGCCCGTCAACGAACACGCCATGAAGCTGTATCGCTTGGTAGAGGGCTATCTATTCCAGACGGACAAAATTCCTGAACCTGTATGGAGGTATTAAAAATGCGCCTTGACCCAATCCCTGGAGAATCTTGGAAGCAGCACAAAGAACGACTCCTCCAGGCCAGAGCCAAGCTACTTGGATGCTCCGTTGAGACACTGCGAGCAATGGGGAAACGTCACAAACAACAACCAGACTCAGATGACACGGATAAACGCAATGAGCATCCTAAACGATTCAGTTGAGTGTTCACCCCAGGCCTGGAGGTATTGAGATGACACGCCCCATAGACCCGTTGTACTTCTTCTTTAACGTCCCGGCCGAGAACCGATTAACCTATCTAAACTCCCTTAGCCCCCAGACCCTAAAACGACTGGCTTATGGACTCGTTAAAAGAGGCTATTTAGCCACTGCGAACCGAGACGAGTTAATCGCCCGAATCAACACAGTTCAGGGGCATTTCTTTGCTGACTTTCTACCTTGAACGGAATTGATCATCTGGGAAAATCCCCACATAGCTTTACCCATTTCCCGAACGTCCAAAAATGGATATTCGATAGTCCATAATCAGCAAGTCTTACACTCATTGACCCTGTGGGGGACAACCCAGATGCAGCGAACCATTCCTGGCCTGGTAGCAATCTTATTATTTACTCTCCCAGGCCTGGCCCAGACTTCCCAACCGCAAACCGTCACATCCTATGGGGCGACGGAATTTGATGCTCGGAACGCCTTAATGAGTCAGATTCAAGGCCTGGGGCAAATGGCAGGAGGCATTTACTGTGAGCCGATGTACCGCTTGGATGACCGGAATCAGCAAGTAATTTGGCAGTACCAATGTCGGGGAACAGTATGGCAACAGAAAAAACAAATCTGACTTATCCTAAAAATCGTGCAAACCCTTTTCTAGCAAGGGTTTCAGGGTTTATGTAGACTGACCCAGATTTATTTTTGCCTTCAGCCGTTGCTGTTTTGTAGCCACTTTGTATTCACTGCTTACGCTCAGAAATGCTCTTATCCCTTACCAGGCCTAGGTTATCGGTAATCGCCTGAATCATTGTCCATGACCTTTTTTTCCGGTTTTTGCTATCATTTTCCCTATTTTTGTTATAACTTTGTCACCATTTGTACTCACTTTTTGATCACAATTCACCTCTGGTGTATCTGGCAAATTGACCAGATGGGCTTGGGGGGATGGGGGAGGGATGATAATCATTAGCGGGCCTGCGGAGTTGGTACAGGGATCGGGATGCCCCCTGTTTGATTCCGGGCGGGTTGCTGGTCAATTTGTTGTTGCTCAATCCGGCTTTCCACATAGGACTTAAGCTGACCCGTTGTGATCGTTTCAAATCCTGTCCCGTTAGCCCGAGTCCCTGACAAAACCCAATAGGTGCTTTCCGTTACGCCAAGGGGAAGGTTATCACGGCGGTCTTGGATTAAATCAAGAATGGTTGTCCAACCGCCTCTGGCAAAATCTAGGCTATGGGTGCGACCGACCACATAATATTCCTTCGGTTCTGCACTTGGGTCATGCCAATTCTCATACAGCCGTAACCGAGTATGGGGTCGGAAATGGGCTTGTCCCCGCACCTGTACCTGAACCCGGCGAATGGCATATTCAGTCCAACGCAAGACTTCCAACGCCATTGAAACCGCAAATGCCGCCCGTGAATCATTGCCAGCAAAGGGGTCAGGAGCCGATTGCTTATAAAATGTAGTTTCTAAGGGGTAGTTAAGTGGGATAGGCCGCACCCCACCATAGGTTTTGATCGAGGTGACGTTGATCGGCGTTGCGGGTAATGAGGATTGTTCACCCCCGGCCCCAGAACCGCTGTAGGGCGTTGAAACAACTTTCACATAGTTTGACAAATGATCCTGGGTCAGTCGGTCTGCCCAGTTTACTACTTGCCAACTGGGGAGTTCATAAAGGGGTAAATCTTCCCAGTTCCGCAGCAACCGCTTTGTGATGGCAGCATCAGGAAATAACTGTCCTTGGGATTGACCTTTGGCTCCTTCAATCTGGGCCAGAAAGTACGGATCAACAAGGGCCTGGTCACGACCGGAGAACGGTTGTTTCTCACTCACAATCGCCCCAGTATGATCTACAAAAAGTACCGATAGCCCCAGGCCATTCACCGCTTCGGGAAATAAAGCTCGTACACCGCCCCAAACAGTAGTATTTTGATTGGGAATCGCAAACTGATAGGGCATCATTAATGGGATTCGGGTACGGGCAATCCAACCAGTCGGTTCATCCCAATATTTCTCAACGAAGTGCCGCAGGAGCATATAGTAAACCACCAACGGCTTACTGGGGAATCGAGTTGCTTCTAGGGAGATCGCCCGTCCAGTCGAGACCCTAGCATAGGTATCAAACAGCACCACCGCATTTTGATAGACCTGACCGTAGGATTCCCCGGTAATTTGCAGTACCGTACTGGCAGACCCTTCACTGACCGATGTGGTTCGGCCAAAAGCGGAGATAATGCCCCGGATTAACAGGTAGGGAGAGGCTTCCAAATAGTCATCCCCTTTGACTTCGTAGCCTTTGCCCGTCAAGAACTGATCTGAAATTTTGAAGCTGTTTTCTACGACCCGTGGATCATTCTGAACTGGGGTTTCTTTCTGCTGCCGTTGGGCATTTTTGTTATCGTCAATCACATCAAAGTCATTGTTAATGTCGGAGACAATGGGCCGATCCGGTAATACCAGAAGTGGATCATCATCTCGACAGGCATAGGCTTCTAAAATCAGCCCCGGTCGGAGCCGTTCCAGGAGTGCCTCATTGCGGAGCGTGGTTCGCATCGTCAGCGTCCAGGCCCCGGCCGGTTGCAAAATACTATGCTGGTCTCCCCAGGAAATGAGGTCGCTAAACTCATCGCCAAAGTCAATATGGGACTTGGTTTACGGGTCATAGTCCGAATTGCAAAGCTGATACTGCTGTTTTGCTCGTTGTTGATCTTGACCGCTGGATTGTACGGCCCCAGAACTTGCACCATATTAAATTTCCTCTAATAGGTCTGGGGAATGGAACAGAGATGATTCATTGAATTGCTATTGAACTTTATTTACCCGCCATAGGTATTGTGTCCCTTGTTTCTCCAACCGATGAAAAACAAAGCCATAGCGAGAAAATTCAGACCCTTGGGCAATCTTCCCAAGGCCTAGAATCGTAGCTAAATCATGGCTGGGTAGAAGCCAACCATTTTGGGCCGCCTTATCCAAGGCTTCTAGTCGCTCAACCAATAATGCTGTTTCACTTTGCCGGGGAGTCATGGACAGGATTTCAGCCACCAACTCTAAAGACTGATTCAGGGAATTAGGTGAGAGTGCTGTGGTAGTGGATTTCACCAAGCTTGCGGAGGATTCAATTAATTCACTGAACTCTGACAATGTGCCACCTTGGGCAAGGGTATCGTCAGCCTGGTCAAGTTTTGCCATGTCTTGTTGGGTAACGTAAGCGGTACGGCCAATGCGTTGCGGCTCAATCCCTAACTTAGCAAAGCGGCCATAGAGAGCGGGTCGCTTCAAGCCATACCGTTCTACCAGCATAGATACCGGGACTAAATCAACTTCAGACATTCACTCACCTTTCACTGAATTCTCTGAACCGTCACTGAACATTCATCGAATTCAATGAACTTATGCTTTATCAGGTCTGATGTTATGAGAAATTAAATGGATAAAAACCTTACAAATTCGTTAAGAAATAGCCTGGAGATAGCCTTGATTGCTGCGGTGACTTGAAATATAGGCTCCCTCAAGCTCTAGCCATCCATAGCGTTAAACCAAACCCATAAGGAGGCCCCCCATGGCCACATCTCTCCATAGTCTGCTGGCAGAATTGCGAGAAGCAGCCACATCCAACAGAGACATGGGAGATCGGTTTGAACGCTTAGTCTTCACTTTTCTTAAAAATGATCCGCTGGATGGGATTGATGCCATTGGTAACGGTTTGACCTTAGCCTTGATTAGCATTCACGGGAATCTCAGTGATTCCTTGACTAAGCTTGCTGCACTGAAGTGGAGTTAGGGTTTGTTCAAACGCTGATAAACATGGGGCTGTTATAGCTCCTTTACTTATGCCGTTATTTGTGTGAGCTTTGCTGCTTTTGGATCATAGGTAAACTGATCCAGCGTCCCGTCCTTAATTTTTTCAATGACTTCCTCAATCACATCAAGCGGCACTAGGAACCACTCTCGGAGCTGAACTGGTGTGCCAAATCGATCCAGTAACTCCATCTCTAAGCGGGCCTGGCTAAAAAACTTGTGCAGCAGTCCCTCCAGTTTTTTCCGGTTAACATTCAGCAGTTTGAACTGGGTCACAATTTCCACCTCAGCCAGCAGATACGTTGGGTCTTTCTTGGCATTCGCAATGCGGTGCTTGACATCTCCCCCTGTCACGCCAATTTTGTGAATCACATCCCGATTTTGGGCAATAAATGGGTGATCCGACTGACTCCTGAGGACATAAATGTAACCCGTGGGTAAATCCTCATCATCAGCATCCTGATTGGTAAACAATGGCCCTAAGTTTGGATTTGTGACCCGGCGGCTAGTCTTGTCCTTATTCAATGCCCGTTGGAGAGAACGCAGCAGCAAGTTACTCTCTGTCCCATTGCTATAGACCACTCGCAACCGCCGATCTGGTTTGCCATAGTCACTGATAAATTGCTCCCCCATCTCGACAACCATTACCATTTGACCATCCAAGATAAAGATGTCTCCCGCCTCCACGTTGGCATTGTCCTGATATTTAATCGTTTGCCGAACACCCGTTTTTAATTCCTGCTGAACTTTCTCGAAGATGGGCTTGAATTTTTTGAAGTCTGGGCAGGTAGTACGTTGGGCAATTTCTTCGGCAGCTTTGATTTCCTGGCGAGAGCGGACATGGGTGAGTTGAGTAATGTCATCTTCTAACGTCTCATCAATTCCCAAAGACTTAAGTAGGGCTTCATCATCCTCATCGTCTGATTCCGAAAGAGTTATATCCGCTGGAACAGCGTTGAGTAAACCGTGGGTATCTAAAGGGGTTAAAACCGCTTGACATTCCTCAGATTGCCGTAAACGATCCAGCCTAACCGCATAAATCCGCTCGAAAATATCTTGGTCATCCCCGTGTTGGGGTAATCTGCCTGTTTCTAGGAAAAATCGTTCAATTTCTTCAAAGCCAGAAATAATGCGTTCTTCACGGGCAGTCCGTTGTGCTTGGGGAGATGGGGTTATATCTACACCCAAATCCTCAAGGAGTTCAATATCCTCTTCAGTGATCTGGTTAGGCATTTTTCTGTTCCTTGGCGTTCTTTGCTAAAAATGCAATTCCCTCAGCCATCCGCTTTTCCCACGGATCCACAGCCGTAATAGATGGGAGGCGACCCTTTTCTTCCTTAAATCGTTTGGCTCGTTTCACAAGCTCTCGGGCCTCATCTAGGGTTAGGTTAACTCGCCTGGCCGCAATCACAGCCGCAACTTGTTTGAGGCGTTCCTCACTGATGGATTTGGCTAGGATGGCGTAGGCTTCTCCAAAGGGATTAATCCGATCAATCAAATCCATATCCAGTTCTGTCACAGAGAAAGCAAACTGCCGTACTCCATCCAATAGAGCCGTATTTTTAGATATTGGACTGCTCTCGCTACTTGTTGTATCAGTTCCATAACTGCCGCTCGGCTCATTCAAAATGGCATCATTCAAAATTTTCTTGCTCTGTTGAACCATATTCAAGGCAGCAACAGCGTGTTGGCGTACCGCCTCTTGATCTTCAGGTTCCAGAGTTGGGAATTTCTCTTGAACAATTTTGCCCATCCGGATTTGGGTCAGTTCTTCGGGGACTAATTCCTCGTCAAACAGGCCCCGCTCCAGACTGGGTTTATCTTGAACGAAGGCGGTCACTAGCTCAGTTAAGTCCTCTTGGCAGATACGCTGGGCCTCTGGGCTTTTGGGTGCAGCCAGGCCATTGATTTCGATTTGAATTTGCCCGGTCTCGTTATGAACCCCGACATTGCACTGGCCGATTTGATAGCCTGTTTCCCCATAGTCAAAGCCTGGGGTGGGTTCATTTTGTGGATGCTTGGGTTTGAACTCAAAACGGGGCGCGAGTACCTGTTCCATGAGTAAACTGGCGGCAATGGCTTTGAGGGTATCGTTCACGGCTTCTGCAACGGCTTCCTCACTCGCATCCGGTTCAGCAATCAAGTTGGTAAAGCGGGCTTTGGTCTTTCCAGGGGCATCTCGGGTAGCTCGCCCAATGATCTGAATAATTTCGGTCAAGCTGGAGCGATAACCAATGGTCAAGGCGTGTTCACACCAAATCCAGTCGAATCCCTCTTTGGCCATGCCTAGGGCAATAATGATGTCCACATGGTCACGATTGTTTTTCTGGGTTGAGTCTTTGAGGGAAGCAACAACTTTATCTCGTGTGGTTGGGTCATCATCCACAAGGTCAGCAATTTTTAAGATAGTGCCATCGGTAAGTTTGACCAGTTGAAAGCCTGTGTTTGGGTCTGTCCCTTGCCATTCCCCCAATTCCTCGATGATGTGTTCGACTTCACGGATTTTGTCTTTGGTACTTTCGCGGGAATTGACGTTGGGAATGTGGAGGATTGTTTTTTGCTTGGGATTAAGTACCTGGGTAATTTCATCGGTGTAGCTCCCGGTATAGAAGTAGTAGCCAATATCCAGTTGCTTCAGGTATTCATAGCCGTTTAGTTGTTCGTAGTAGGTATAGGTGACAGTCTCAAAGCGGGCCTCGTCTTCAGGGTGGAGTACGGCTTCGGAATCGCCCCGAAAATAGGAGCCGGTCATGGCCACAATATGGGTTTTGTCCCGACTGATGAGTTGCCGGACATGATCTCCAAGTTTATTATCTGGATTTGCAGAAATATGATGAAATTCATCTACGGCAATTAAACGATCATCTAAGAGTTCAATGCCGAATTTATCCACGGCAAACCGAAAGGTAGCATGGGTGCAGACGAGAACTTTGGCGGAACTGTTGGTGAATTTTCGGAAGCTCTCGACTTTACCACCATCGGTTCCAGGGGCATCACAGAGGTTCCATTGCGGTTGAACCACCCAATCTGCCCAAAAGCCATATTGACTTAGGGGTTCGTTATGAAAGCTGGCTCCGATGGACTTTTCTGGGACTACGATGATGGCTTGCTTCAGGTTTTGGTTTTCTAGTTTGTCCAGGGCAATGAACATCAGGGCGCGACTTTTGCCGGATGCGGGCGGGGATTTGATCAGGAGATATTGTTCGCCTCGTTTTTGATAGGCCCGTTCTTGCATGGGCCGCATTCCCAGGCTATTGGCTTTGGTGGAGGTTCCGGCCTGGGCGTAGGTGACGGAAACGGAGGGGATAATGGGGGGCTGACTCATGGAACTCTCTTGGTTAAAGATTTGCGTTTAAGCACTAAAAGCCTTGTATTACAGGGGCTTCAAGCTTTAGACCTGGGAAATATGGATTTGCGTTTAAGCACTTCTACGCTCCAAAGGGGATGTAACAGGTATATCGTGTCGATCTATCTATTGCTGTCACCAATACCCATCACAGCATGCGCCAATTTCAACTTGAGTTCTTCACTAAAATCCTCCTCAAAGATAAGAGACTCAATTAGTTCACCCAAAAGCTCTTTGGAAACTTTCCCTTCTGCTACCCAGACAACAATATTTTCCATTTCTAGCACAAACTTTTTTACCAAAAAATCATAGCCATTAATCTCTAGAAAATAAGCTCCTAATACAATGCTAGAACGCTTATTTCCATCAATAAAGACATGAAATTTGTTGACTGCAAAAACTAGGTGAGTTAACTTGTGGTGAATCTCAGGGTAATAAAGATCATTTTGAATGTGTTCTAATGCACTCTCTAGTAGCCCGAGATTACTAATTCCCGGATAACCCTCTGAGTTTTCAATGATCCAATCATGTTCCTTAACCGCATAGTGAATATCAAAGTAAAAAAAACTTGCTGCCACAGCTTATCGATCCTTCAATCGCTTAAATACAGCTAAAACAACCGGATCGGAAAGTTGCTCTTCTAAAGAACGGCTGGCCTCTCCTAAAAATTTCTCAAAGTCGCTCTCTGGAATACTTTGAATATACGCTTCTAATTTTTGATGCAGAGCATCCCGAAATCCTAAATCACGACTAGCCATTTTGATACGAGCCTCTTCAATAATAGGCTTTAGGTAAGGATTTTGCTCTGCTGATTTAAATAGTGAGTCAGCCTCTGTTGGTTTTAACTTCCTTCCCAACTGTTCTGACTTGGCTTTTAGTTCTGCTGCTAAACCATTCTCTAGACTGGCGATAGCAGTTAGAACTTCAGCATACATGGTGTCGCGGGGGCAATCGTTTTTACCTAGGCTGAGAATCTGCTTATACTCTTCCGCCTTCTCTAGGAAAACAATCTGATACACTCTGTTAGTATAAAAGCCATATTTATACTTGCCCATATCCAGGTAATTATCAAGAGCTTCGGTAAACGTCTTCCGATAGCTAAATTCTTGATAGGCCGCAGGTAAGTAGTTTTTATCTCTCTGGTTAATGTATTTAGTGTGTCCGCCCGTCCGTTGGGCCACTACGTCAATGACAATATCTAAGATACGGGAGCGAATGGAGCGGGCACGATCACTCTCCACCAGCACCATTGCCAAGTTGAGGGCTGCTCGAAAAGTGAACACACCTAGTACCGTGGTTTTGGTACCGTAATCAGTTACGGTAGCATCGGTCAAAGCCTTGAATTCTCGGAGTTTCCGGCCTCGTAGCACCGTATAGCCATTGGCACTCAGTTCATCGCTGTGGCTGGCTAGGTACTTTTCGACGGTACTTTCGCTCACCCCAAAAATCTCAACTAGCTGCTGTTTGGTAAATAAGAGTTCCCCATCATAGTAAGTACCTCCTAATCCTAAGTGTTCTTCAATTTTTTCTAGGGCATAGCGATTGTTGAGAACATTCTGGCGATCGAGGGGCGATGAAGTTAAATCTTTTGCCATTATCATTAACCTCCTTTAGTTTTACGTTTGGCAGGATTTTTTGATGAGGCCTGTTGGCTGGTCATTTTTGTATAGAGTTCAAACAATTTTTCCAACCGCAACTCCTCAGGGAACGCTGTGCGAACGGTATCGCCTCCTAAAAAATTACAGGTGAAGCAGCAACCAATATAAATGCGCTCCAGGCCATCATCATTGTGGTCATGGGCCTGGCGGACGAGAGGAAATTCACTATCTATGCGGTCGGGGTCGTACATATCGGCAATGGTGGCGGGGAAATATTGCTCACGGGCTAACAAAATATTCTCGGCATTAGGGCTTGATCTGAATTAGTAGTTCCTGAACTGATAATACTAGAATAGGCGAACTCGAAAAGCCTTGCGTATCGCGGGTGACAATTGCATCCAGGCCTTGGGCCACGGCACAAAAAATCTGAACCGCATCCTCAAAAAATAAGGGTCGCTCCAGCAGAAAATCCAGAATGATGTTGGTATCTATTAATGTTCTCATTACAAATATTTATCCATGCGGCGTTGTTCTAACAGGGCAATTACCTCTTCATCTGTGGGTGGTGCGTGATCCGTTTTGAGCAGGCCCCGCATTGTTTGAATCGCTCTAGACTGCTCGGATTGGGTTGTGGTGAGTTGTTTTTGCTGGATCAGTTCGGCAAAGCGCAGGACTTCACGGATCTGCTTTTCTGAAAGGGTTGCGATGAGTTGATGGAGTTTTTCAGCGGTAGTCATGACAGTTAGGGGATAAATGTGTTTTGACGATGGGCCTGGGTATGAATTTTTTCAAGGTTGAGCAGATTCAGCCGAAACTTCCAAAAAGTCGATCCCACGATAGACTTGCTCAATTGGAAAGCTCAGGTTTACGGATTGCAATTCTACGGTGTCCCCAGGCCGGTAATTGATAATCTCCCAATGATCATTACTATTTTTGCGATACAGATCAATGGCAATTTCCTGGGAACTGACTAAGACGTAATCTTGGAGTTGCGGATTCTGACGATAGCGAAAAAACTTTTTGCCCCGGTCATAGGCTTCGGTACTATCCGACAACACTTCAATGATGATGCAGGGGTAGGTAATATATTGGTCGGTTGTTTTATCTCTGGGATCACAACTAACACTGACATCGGGATAAATGTAGTCATTGGTTTCAACAATTTTCACTCGACAATCGGAGTTAAAGACCTGACAACTGCTATTGGACAAGTGATTATCCAGTAAAGCACCGAATTTCAAAGCAATACGGCTATGGTTTCGGGTTCCCCCACTCATGGCATAAACTTCACCATTGATATATTCGTGGCGGTGTAATTGTTGCTCTTCCCATGCGAAATATTCAGTAGGTGTTAATTTTGGGGGTTGATTCGGAACTGCAATCATGATTTTGCTCCTTTGATTTTGGACTGGTTAACTTTCTGGCTAGTCATTACGGCGAATTGGTAGTTGACGAATACGAACGGAGTCATCAGTAATAGTTACTGCTACACCATCTGTCAGTTCTTTTTCTATAGAAGGCAACATCTCCAAAAGCTTTTGAGTAACTAAATTAGGTTTAGCAGAAGATAGGCGTAAGGTAATCAAACTCGGTTGTTGAGCATTACTTAGAGCTACCAACATGGAAAAATCTAAGTCTTGAGTTAGGATGACTCGACCCTTAACTCTAGCAAGTTCTAAAATCTCCACATCGGCAGCACTTGCAGGTAGAAAATCTGTCGTTCTTACGGTGTTGTAGCCTTCTCGATTTAAGGCCGCTACTGTCAACGGAGAAATATGAACATCTGCCAGCAAACATAAATTACTCATGCTGAAGTTAAGCTAACCATCCGATCAGAGACAACCCAGGCCGCGTAATTAAGAGCCTGACGAATATCTTCTTCTTCTAACTCGGGGTAAGATTCCAAAATTTCCTGAATAGATAGCTGACTGGCTAGGAGCTTGAGAATGAAACCCACGGTGATCCGCATTCCACGAATGGTGGGCTGACCGAGACATATCTGTGGGTTAATTGTGATCCGATCTAGGTCTGTCATGATGTTGCTTGCCCTACTCTTAGCTCTCTTTTCATATCCTACTCTTGGCTTTCCGTTTAGTTGATTTTTTGGCAGGGGCCTGTTGGCTGGTCATTTTGGTATAGAATTCAAACAATTTTTCCAACCGCAATTCCTCAGGGAACGCTGTGCGAACGGTATCGTTTTTGAAACGGCGACCAATATAAATGCGTTCGAGGATTTCATCATTGTGGTCACAGGCCTGGTGGACGAGGGGAAATTCACTGTCCATCCGGTCGGGGTCATACATATCGGCAATGGTGGCGGGGAAATATTGCTCACGGGCTAACAAAATATTCTCGGCATTAGGGCTTAATCTGAATTAGTATTTTCTGAACTGATAATACTAGAATAGGCGAACTCGAAAAGTCTTGCGTATCGCGGGTGACAATTGCATCCAGGCCTTGGGTAAATGCGCTAAAAATTTGAACCGCATCCTCAAAATCAGTCAAGTTAGAGTTCAACGCAGATTCTAAAACGACTCGATCAATCGGACAAATAACCATAGCGGTTAATACTGCTGAAACAGCTTGTCGTGCTTGTTCAATGCTCTGAGTATATTTACGAGTGATATAGAAAATATCTGTCAATATTGTAGCAGTAACATAACCGATAATTTGTCCGGTGCTGATGGTTTGAAACAGGAGTTCTGCATTTTGAAAAAATGGTTCTCGCTCTAATAAGAAATCTAGAATTATATTTGTGTCAATTAAGATTTTCATAGGATGTATTTTTCGACTCGCCGTTGATCTAAGATTGCCGCGATTTCTTGATCACTGGGAGCAAGTTGATCTGTTTTGAGAAGTTCTCGCATTGTTTCGATTGCTTTAGCACGTTCAGAAACAGAGATGGTTGTATCATGCAAGGATTCGATGATTGCGGCGGCTAAGGCAAGGCGATCTTTGGGCGGCAATTTCATCACAGTTGCTTTTAGTTCTATTAGAGACATAATGGGGAACTCCATTTATGCGGATTTTTGTGAGTAGTTGTAAACAGGAACTTGAATGAAATGATCTGGTTTATTACTATCTAGAATAGTGTTTTGCAAGTATTCAACAGTTGATGATGAAAAAAATTGCTCACCAGTTTCCTCATTGACACGAGCAGGAACATTTTGGATTACAATAATTTGATCATTTACATTTAATGTATAAGTCACATTTTTTTCAATTAGTGCTTCTTCTTTATTAATTTCCATTGTGACTTATTCTCCTTTTAGTAAAGTTATTAGTCCATTTTCCGAAATCAGGTTCGTACACTGTAATAACTTTAATGAGTGGGCGATTTGGATAACTACATTGAACATGGAGCGGGCGGTTTGTCACTGTCAAGCCAAGAATCAAACAGCTTGGCCCATATTTATCCTGTGGATAGTGTTCGATTATTTGTTCATTAGCAATTGCCTCTCTAATTTCATAAACTCGAATTTTTCGTAAAATGGACTGATCAACAGCGTGCTTAGAAAATTCAACCTGATCTCTTACAAACTTTTGCTGTATTTCGATAATTAGTTGATCCATTTAGATTATAGTGTGATTTCTTTTCTCGAGTCAGTAGCTTTAGATTTTCTGTTTTTTGAGTCTGTTGCTGGCTGGTCATTTTGGGCAAGCTGATGATGGGCGAGGCGTTAACGACCCAACGTCTAACCACGGCCAACTTCCTCGATGAGTTCTTCTACTGTGGTCTGGAATGGGGAAACTTCAAAACGATTTAGGGCTTGCAAAAAGGCTTGACGACTGATGCCTGCTATTTCGGCCGCCTTGGATTGGGAAATTATGCCCATTTCATACCATTTGACTACGGCTGTAATCAGTAGCTCTTGGGCAAATTCATCTGGGGTTGAACGCAGGGCAGAGAAGGCGCTTTCAGGTAAGTTGAGTTGAATTTGAATCATAGGGTCTAGACCTAGTTAGTCATTAGTGTTTAAGTGATTATTTTGTTGATTTCCGGTATCGCAACAGCCAAAAATTGTTCGGCGCGCTCAATTTGTTCTCTAGCTTGGTCGTCTGTGACAGCATCCAAATGCCCATAGTCGCCAGCCGAGCGTAGTTCTTGGGCCTCAATCAAGTAGCGGTGAAAGTCTGGGGAAACTCGTTGGGGTTTGGCAAATTCTTTACCGAAAGCGGCAATTACAGCAGAATGTTTAGAAAATGAGAGTCCTTCCCCTTCTAAAAAGGCTTCGGCAATGTAGAACATGGCGTAATAGGCACGAGAGGCTGCGTACTCTGGGTAGGCATTGGCAAGGAGGAGTTTAGCTGCTTGTAAACTTTTTTGGGCTTTGAGTAGCAGTTCTTGTTGCTCCTTGGTCATAACAATACGCCTTCTTGACGGATGTTACGAATGAGGACGTTATTACGGGTTTGGTAATCAGCTTGATCCATAAAGAGGCAGCTAATCACCACATCGTAATTAAGGGACAGTTCAGCAATAATTTTGCCAGTTCGTTTGATTTCTTCGCCGGGATTGGTCATAGAAGCCAGCACAACAAGAATATCAATATCTGATTCGGGTTGTTGATCCCCACGGGCTTGGGAGCCAAAGAGGGTGAGATGGATGAGGCGGCTGGTATAGAGTGTTGTGAGTTCTTGTTTCAAATGTTGAAGGATAATTTGAAGTTTTGGAGTCATAATTTTGCTCCTTTGGTTCTGCGTTGGTTAGTTTTCTTAGCTACGGCTGGTTGGCTGGTCATTTTAGTATAGAGATCAAACAACTTTTCCAAGCGTTCGGTATCGTTTCTGTTAGAGACATAAATGGTGGCTCCTGACGGTAAAAGTGGGGATAGATAATTGCATTGGCTTTAATTAGGATGATGCCCGTTTTTTCTGGCTTTGAGATACCGACTATTTTGGCCATTTTGGATCAAGAAATATTGAAGCTCACATCAACTGGATTTAACTAAAGAGCGAACAGAGAGAATCTCATCGGAACGTAAAACCTCTACTTTCGATCTTGGGACAGTAATGACGGCAAGAGACTCACCCACAGCATTAAATATTTCTAAAATACAGCCTTCTTCACCGTTACGGGGATGGGGGACAAAATCAATCAGTGTTGCAATATCTCCGGCTCTGAGGTTATATTCCGGCAAGTCGCAGATTAAGGCAACGTCTTGGTATAGTTCTAGAGTCATGTTCAATTCTCCTTGAGTGGTTTGAGGGTCACGAACTGAAACTTTTGATCAACTTGTCGTTTCAGCCAAATTGTAACAACAGATAGGATGACAGTATTTGTGCCAATAATTTATCCTGCAACTTGATAAAAGGTTCCATACTCGTTATTTTGATCTTCTATAGCTTCACCGATTTTTATAAGTGACCGAATAGCGAGTTTCAATGCTTCTGGATTTTCTGTTGTGAATCCAGCCTTTGCTAAAAACTTTGACTTATCATTTCTAAGTTTCTGAACTAGGAGATAATGAACTATTTTATCGTCTGAAATAATTGCATCGTCTGGAATTTTCACTCTAAAACTCCTATGAATTGGCTATTTCATATGGCGTAAAATCTCTTCACCGGATTCTGAAATATTGGATTGTCCAGATTGACCTAAGGCTGTAATGTTTAATAAAAAGTTCTGCTTTGATTGTTGGACGATTGATTTAGCCATGATTATGTTTCCTCTTTTTTTGAGATAGATAAAGGGTTCAATGCTGCTAAGTTTTCCGTTTAGTTGACTTTTTGGCAGGGGCCTGTTGGCTGGTCATTTTGGTGTAGAGTTCAAACAATTTTTCCAATCGCTCCGTATCGTTTTTGAAGCGGCGACCAATATAAATTCGCTCTAGAACTTCATCATTGCGGTCATGGGCCAGGCCAACTAAAGGAAATTCACTATTCATCCGGTCGGGGTCATACATATCGGCAATGGTGGCGGGGAAATATTGCTCACGGGCTAACAAGATATTTTCAGCGCAACGGGTCAAATCGGCTTTGTTTTGCTCGGTGAGGGTGGGGACAGGAAAGGTATTCCAGCCGAGGGTATTGGTGTAAGAAAAATCTGTTCGCATTCTTGCGCAAACAGTCGCTACCCACACTAAATTAAGACGTGAGCAAATAATGGAGAACGGCCAAAGATCACTACCATTCATTGTGAAAGCTTTATTTGATACAACTGTTCCAGATGGTAAGACTCCTATCGGAAGATACGGCCTATTTTCCGAACTAATCACAGGAATACAAATAATTGGTGACAGCGGTATGGGTTTACGCTCATCAAAACGATGAGACCAGTTAGCAGCCTTAACAGTTGCAGCCTTTTTACTGTCTTCTCTAAATTTTCTTACTCTCTCTATCCGTTCAACTATCGCAGCTTCTTTTTTGGCAACTTCAAGCTGAGTATCTTCAATCCAAATGCAATATCGGTAACTTCCGGAAATTAATTCTCTTGAACCGATAAATCTCTTAATAAATGTATTTTTTGCTTTTTGGCTAATATTAATAGTTTGTAGTTCATGACTTTCGAGGATGAGATGACCGCCATCAGTCGGTGAATTTCCACGAACCATATCTGGAAGTCTTGATAGATTTTTTGATGATGGGTAAACAACAACATCAGATCCAGCTATTAGATATGGATTAATATTATCGACATCCTTGACAATGGTTCTTTCTTCATCCGAAATAGAGTATAAGAGCCTGGATTTCATATATTGCCTACTAATACCAACAATAACCACTGTCACGCCAGCATTATGATTCGCTAAGTTAGACCATTTAAAAGAAGTATGTGCGAATGTAATTTTATGTCCCATATCTAAAATTAGAGACCATAAAATAGGTACTTGCTGTCCTTGAATCAGAGAGTTTGTTGCGACAAATGCTGCTGTAGTGGTTGTTTGAGTACCAAAATCTGCTGCTTTCATAAACCAACCAGCAACATAATCTAAAGATCTCCAACCTTGAAGCCTTCCATCAAAGATTTCAGCCAGATCAGCCTTTTGTTTATCAGATTGCCATTTACTACCCAAATACGGCGGATTGCCACAAATGTAAGTCTCCCCGCCCTCATTTTCAAACTCAATCGCCGCCTGATCCTGTGTTTCCCCCCACAAATCCAAATCCTCCCGCTGCACTTTTACCGATGTTCCTGTGGGTGGACAAATACTGAGCCAATCCAACCGCAAGGCATTCCCGCAAGTAATCCAGTTATCCGCCTTCAGGGGCAAAAACTCCGCCAAGGCTAACTGCGGCCCCCGGTACAAGACATCACATTGATATTCCGCAATAATCAACGCTAACCGGGCAATTTCACAGGCAAAATGACGAATTTCAATCCCCCGAAAGTTGGTTAAGGGAATCTCAGAATGCCGATCCGCCTCATGCCGCCGCTGGTTAATTTCCGCCTCAATCGCCCGCATTTCCTTGTAGGCAATCACTAAAAAATTCCCCGAACCACAGGCCGGATCAAACACCCGAATCTTGGCCAGCCGTTGCCGTAAATTGAGTAACTTCCGGGCATTGTCCCCCGCCGCCTCTAATTGCCCCCGCAAATCATCCAAAAATAACGGATTCAAGACCTTGAGAATATTCGGCACACTCGTATAGTGCATTCCCAACGCCCCCCGTTCCGCCTCATCCGCCACGGCCTGGATCATGGAGCCAAAAATATCGGGGTTGATTTTTTTCCAGTCCAAACTGCCCACATGGAGCAAATAAGACCGGGCAATCTTGCTAAACCTGGGAACCTCCACACTGCCTGCAAACAACCCACCATTGACATAGGGAAAAACATTCGCCCAATTCCGAATCCCCGCTGCTTCCCGCTGTTCCAAGGGAATACTCATCGCCCGAAACAACTCCGACAACACCGCATGGGTATTCGAGGCATCCCCCGCACTCATCTTGGCCACAGTCTGGGTAAACAGCCCCTCGGAATGAAAAATGTTGGTGTCCTCAGCAAAAAAGCAGAAGATCAACCGGGCCATGAAGTGGTTCATTTCTTCCCGGCGGTTGGCCGCATCCCAATCCGGGTTTTCCTTCAGTAGCTCCACATACAGCCGATTCAGCCGCCCCGTTGCCTTAATGTCAAACGCATTTTCCCGAATTTGCTTAACGGTCGTGATTCCCGCCAAGGCCAAGAAAAAGCCAAAATGATCCGCAAACTCAGAATAGGCACAGGCAACCGTTTCCCCCTCGATCAAATTTTCCGCTTCAAAATCCAGGCCATCTGTCGCCAGAATAAATTTGGCCTTGTAGCGAGCCGTGGCCGGACTGTTCCGTAAAGCCGTGAGTGTGGCCGTGACTTCACCCGCCGGACAAACCTTGAGATGGATATTGTTCCGCTGGAGTACGCCCCCCTGGTCGGATTGATTGCTATCCCCTTTTTTCAGCTTTTGGATTGTGGTGGGCTTATTGCCAAAGGCTTCTAAAAAGGCAAAGGGAAAGGTTTCAGGGTCAAAAGGGGCGGCGGCTAAGTTAGAGACTGCTTCTTCAATTTCAACGGCATTCATCAGCCCACTACCTGTCCATCAAGCACTGAAGTTATCCTCTACCCTAACCTATGCTGCTCCACCCGCCACAGCCATTCCCGGCCCTGCTTTGCTGCATGGCTAAAGGTGAAGGCATAACGGTCAAACTCGCTTGTCGGTTGTACTTTCTCCAGTCCCAACACCGCAGCCAATTCCACAATGGACAGAGCAGGAGACCCTGGAGATGATCACAAGAACAAGCCGCAGACGTATTTACCAGGCAAAAAGAAGGTTTCACTGAATTCAGGACAAAACCCGCAACGTGATCGGACTATTAAAACTATGGCGGTTGAGCGCATCTAGCTTGGCCTGGAGTTGGGCTACCTGGGGCCTGGGAAGCTGAAAGACCTCGCTGTACCGCACCCGCACCATTTCCCCACCCAATTCATAAACATCAGATACCCGACCCGGATGGTCTAGCACCACGCGCACAGGTAGTAACTCGCTCAATGCCGTAGCATCCAGGCCATGCCCCAATCTCTGACCCTGTGTTGGGTAGCCTCGATGGCCTGGGACAAATTCCCCATCAATACAGTGCTATTACCAGGCCCCCGCCATAACTCAATCAGACTTTTAACCTGGGGTAAAAGCTCATTAGGGACTCGTAGCATCGTTGAGGTTGCACTTTTTCCAGACATCTTGACTCCTTGGGTGATTCACCACCATTTGCATCAGAAAACCTTATCAGTCGGGCATTTTGGTATTAAACCGAACCGTTGGGCGATAGCACCCGCTTATCAATGCTCCTAAATTGCCTCAGTCCCATCTCATCCCTACGACAGAATCAACGTTAGACTAAGTTACATGAACTAATCGTAGTTTCTTCATCTAACTTTCTTCTATCGATCGTTAGAAAATATCATGACGGCCCAACCTCCCACAATACAGAAAGCACCGAGTATAGATCGTCTTTAGAAAATGAATCGTACTTTCCAGCAACATAGAGTATTAGGTAAGGAAGAAAATAGTTATGTATAACCGTACTCCCAAGACTTGAAATGGTTTTCCTGCCATATCTAATTTCTGAGAAAACTTCTTCATTGAACAAGCCTTCCGGTATGGGAAACTTAACAACAAATGGCTTAATCTTTTCAAGATCGATCCAAGCGTCAATCTCTTTAGAGTCGGATGTATAAAAATCTTCTCTATCGACAACTAAAGAACAGAACCTGGATAGAATCACATCAAAATTATTGTATATTGCGCTATCTAGATTTTGAAAAGCGCTGATTGCTTCATCTGAAAGAATAAATCTGAGTCCATCCTGTAATATCTTTTCTCTATCTCCATAAATGGAAAAAAGATATCTACCTAAAAGTATTTCATGGAGTTCTGATCCTTTTTTATATCTTTTATTTACGACGACCTTATCTATGAGTGATGGGTTTTTACTCAAGATCAAAAAGTACTTTTTTCTCTTAGATGGGATACTAAAATCAAATTTTCTTCTCTCTTGGAATTTATTTTTAATATACACATACAGAGCAATCACAATAGTAAAGCTGCTTATTATAGTAGCTACATTAGCAGCATATGCCATGGTTTCAGGTGACATCAAAGAACCAACTCCTAATTATTTTATAACTAGTGCTTATACAGCAAAATACTAAATAAATCTCTTTATAGTCTGTTTATCGTGCATTTTTCCTGAAAGTACCCAAAATTTACTACATATTTAAGATTTTGCTCAGTAACCAGCCACCTAGCTTTTTAAAATTATTTGAGAGAAAGAGTTTTCACTGATCCTTAGTAAAAACTTGGATGAGACTTATGACTCAATTAGAATCTGTGGCGACTCCATCTGGGAAATTTCCCACTTCCAGGCCTGGTTAGGATGGAAGTGTAGCTTAGACCATCGGAACAATGCCCACTATCAGCAAAGCGATTGAGATTGCCACCCAGGCCCACCAGGGACAAGTAGATAAAGCGGGTAAACCCTACATTTCCCACCCCTTAGCGGTTATGGCCCTGGTAGATGGGGAATTAGAAAAGATTGTGGCCGTATTGCATGATGTGGTGGAAGATACCCCGATCAGCTTGAATGACTTAGCGGCTGAAGGCTTTAGTGCAGAGTGTTTGGCGGCAGTAGATGCCATCACTAAGCGAGATGGTGAACCCTTAGACGATTACCTAGAGCGGGTGAAGTCAAATCCCATTGCTATCAAAGTGAAGCTGGCAGACTTAACTCACAACATGGATTTAAGCCGGATTGCAGAACCTACAGCGAAGGATTTTGCCCGGATTGAACGGTACAAACAAACCTATCAAACTCTCCAGGCTATATCTGGGGAATTTCACAATTGAGCTAAATCTTTCCCAGCAATAGATGTGGTGGCGCATTCTGATGTGCCGATACGATTTCTGGTAGGACTCTTCTTATTAGCTATTCCAAGCCATGCCCAGGCCTCGCAATTTCTTACAGTGTTCTCTATTGAGCTACTGATTGACGAACTATATTTCCTAGTCCCAGAATCGTAGCCAGATCAGAACTCGGTAGCAGTCATCCATGAATAGCCGCTTTGTCCAATGCCTCCATTCGCTCTACTAAATAATTCTCACTGTGGTTCAAGCAACGGCACGGTCTAATTGCTCCCTCAAACTTTGACCATCGGAGGGTTCTCCCCGTGTCAAAAACTCATCGGTTGCCATCAAAAGCTTTAGTACATCCTCTCCAGTCTTTAGCCAAACAAAAATCATAGACCTTGTGGATTGACCAATCACCCATTGCGTTCCGGTCAAAACGATGTCGTTTTCAAATTGGAGATTGAGGTCATGTAAGACACCCTCAAACCAGCCCCGTAACATTGCATCAGTCGTTGTTATCATGGTTTTCTGCCTCTTTTTGATACTTCGTAATTTGATCCGCTGTTAGCCCGGAAATTGCCCCAGTATCGGCTTCCAGGAGTTGGATGCCCTCTCGGTTTAGTTCAGTGTTCACCTCATACCTGCAAGGTTTTTTGAAGTGCAGCGGGGTTCGTAGTAGGAGCTTTGCGCCGATGGGGTAGGTCATGAGTGAGTCTCCTTAAGTTGGTCACGCCGTATCTTTGCTGCATCCAGGCCCGCAATATTGCCCGAATCAGACTTGAATAAATAAATTCCGTGTGCATTCCGTGGCTTAATCACCTCCCACCATTCCGGCTTAAAGTTCTTCGGGTCAAAGGGTTCAAACCAATTCCTGAGATAAACTCGCGTTCCCACCGGATACGGATCAGGTTCAACTGTGACGGGTTCGCTGGGGGATTGGGGGAGTTCCCACCGGATGATGGCTGACTAATTCGCCTTGAGCCTTGCCCGGTCGGGTTTCTCAAGCGTCACCACATCATCGAAAACCTCGACCACTCGATACCCAATTCCAGACTTATCGTAAGCCACTGCACCTAGAGGAATATCAATGACTACCATAAATAACCTCCAGATACCCTTTTCCAAGATTGACCGACCAGTAAAAGGCTTAAAAATATCGTCAGCATCGTCAGTGAAAAATCAAAAGCCTTACCTAGAGAGGGTTTCAGTGCTGACGATATTTTCACCTTGCTGACTGGTTTCACCGCTCGCGAAATACTTTTAGATTTCATTGGGCATTACCTCGGAGTCATCAGCCAGTTTTTTAATCTCGATCATCGAGTTCCCCCATGCCCATCTCGCGTAGTGATAACCGCAATCCCACCCGCTGCCAAATCGGATTTGAGTCGGTTCAGTTGTCGGGATAGAGAGTTAGTGGACTTAGGCCAGGCCCGTGATTTGACCGTAGTTTCTTCGGTATAGGTCTCTAAACGTTTCAGCAGTTCGGTAGCAGTCCCCGTCAAGCTGCCCCCGCAACCATCAAACTGATAGCCTCAGCCAACGGGGAAGCCTCTAAAACTACTTGCCGGGATAGTTCACGAGTTTTGTCGAAGATAGTCAGGAAATTTCCTTCGGTGTCAGCGTCAATCCCTAACGCCTGTTCCGCCGCAATCGCCAATTTGCCGTAGTCAGCCAACCGGGGAAGGTCTTTATCCTCCAGGGTTTCCCGAATTGCTAGGGCCTGGGACAGAATTGTTAGCAAGGCTCCCAAAATCCCTGGTTTCATGGCTTCTAGCTTGGCTTTGAGCCGTTGCTTTGTAAGCCGTTTAGGCTTATCAATCTCTGGCAACTGCACCATTAAGAGCCGGTCTGCCAAGTCATCACGGGTTACAACATGATCGATGGCGGTGATAATTTGGGGCCTGGAAAAATCGAAATTAGTTTCACCTTCAGTTTCAAATAGCGTCCGGGTTGAATGTCCGAATTTAGTGGCCACCCGGCGCCGAATATCGCTTTCAGGTTCTGAAATAAAACTTACATTGTCGTAACACAGGAGCCAACGCCGTAAACCAGCTACACCAACCTTATGAGCATCGCCAGAAATATGAATTAAGGGAGCCTTGCCAGGGTCAATGGTATTTTTCAGGAACTCGGCTAGAGTCGTTTTTCCGCTGCCCCGACAGGCCACCAAAAGCAACACGGGATAATCCCCAAGTGGAGTCAAGCAGTACATCCAGAAGGTGACGATAATGACCCATGTCCGTTTTGCTTCTGGGGTGTCAGAATCCAGACCAAGCAGGGCTTTGAATTTGTTTAGATCACCACCTTTGATGGGAACAGGTAATGGGAGCATGGAGGATGGCCGCCAGAAGCGAATCGGAGGACGATCCAGCACGCGCCAGCCTTGAGTATCAATCTCAACGGCCTGCCATTGTTCATTCGCTAAATCAATATAGATTTTGCCTTCATGTTCCCCAACTCGAAGCCATACCTTGTGTTCTGGTCCATCAAAAACCGCAAGACTTTCAAGGGTGGTTCGGGCTGCGGTATAGGCTTCCGAGTTGAGACATTTACCGTGCAACTCGAATAATTGCCGGGCCAGCCATCGCTTAAATTCCGTTGACCGAAGCCGATAAGTGTGACGGCAATCATTCACGATCACATCCGCATAAACCTCATTTTCAGCATCATGAAATAAAAAGGCTTCTGCCTTAACAATCTCAATGATGAGATCTGCCACACCTCGCATTGGGTCAGAACTCGCCGCTGTCCGTTCCTTTTGCTTTAGAGATTCCAAGGTCAGGTCCAAAGATTTTAGGTTTTCCTGGTAAAAGCCTGACACCCGCAAATCTTCAACAGAGCAATGTTTCAAAAACTCAGTTAAGACAGCCTCACGCACAGGAGAAGCTAGTTTTAAGGCCTGCCCGTCTGGATAGCCCCGCTCCTTCAACCAATCAATAAGATTTGGGAGAAAGTTAGCGACCCAGGCCAAAACTGGCATGGAGTTTTCACTGACCATAGCCGCCAAATTATCGGCCGTCATCTGGGGGTTGAGATCAAGATACTCATCCAGTCCAACCTTTTTCTGATTCATCGATGGGAAACAACCAATCGGAACGCCGGAAACAAAGCCGGTTCGGACAATACCCGCCGCTACTCCAGACTTTTCGATCGCGTCTGAATCCGCAAGAAAAGGGGCCGGTAACTCTAGAAGTTCAGCATTTGGATCAGTTTCGCAATCTTCAGAAGAAAAAAGCCAAATGCCAAACGTAGAGACTGCTGGGATGCCCCGCAAAGCTGCCTTGGCCACCCCAACCACATCTTCAGTTGTCAAAATAACCTGAATTTCACCATCAGGATTCAGGATTAGATAGGGATTGTAGAATTTCTCTTTGCAGTTTTTTGGCAACAAATATTTAGGAGTTTTCTTAATTGGCTCCAATTCCTTGGACTGCCGCCATTCATTGATTTTTTGAAGGTGATCTGCCTGAGCATAGTCATCAGGGTAGAAATTCCGGGCAATTCCAACTGTCCCGTCTTTTGTGAATGGAAAGAAAATAATCCCATCAGGACTTGTAGCCAACGGTGGAAATCCGTAAGTTTCGCTCGTGGACTGGTCATAGGTCAGATGACGGATTTCCAGTAGCTCACAGTCTTAAAGACTTAAGCCCCGATTGCTCAAATAAGATTGGATTTTTGTCGAGTTCATTGCCTTTTTTACTCCATGTAATTTGTTAATGAAGTCAAAGGCGATTAAGATTAGATTGCGCTTGGGTTTCGCCGCCCTAAATCGCCTTTAACTCAAAATTTTTGAAATCCCTGGTTCGCCTCCGGGGATTTCGCTTTTAAGCGGCTTTTAGCCCTCCTTTCCCTTTCCAGGCCTGGTTACTAGGCAGACTTGCTAAATAATTGTCAATAGCGACTTGGTGGGCAGGCCCGCCGCCAGTGGCTAGAAAATCCTCAATTAGTGGTAAATTCCAAAGAATCTTGCGCGGGTTGGGGCCTGGAATTCTTACCCAGTGCAGCCCCTCAGCAAAAATTCCTTCGTCACGAAGTTGTTGCAGCTTGGTTTTCCCTAGAGGAACAACTTTAATTAAATCCGGGGTTGTAACAAATTTTGCTTGCATCATAGAATAGTCCTGTGATTTATTTGATTGAGCCGGGGTGATGCCCGGTTTTTTCTTGAGAGGTTGGGTGAACCCGTTAAGGTTTTTGGGGATAACTTTAGGGATTATATGGTAGGTCTTCTCAAAACCTTTTGGCCTGCTATAACTAGAACTAAACGTTTTTTGCCGATGTATATCGGCTAGGTTTTTCTGCGCATTGCCATGAGTCACCCGCAGTTCTGACTAAGTAGTGTGCAAAACTTGATCAATTTAGCCATACATCATCTCGCTCAATTTCACTGGCTTTAATTTGGACCATGCCCCTGCCAATTGCATCATCTTTGACACCTAAAGATAGAGTGTGACGCTTGCCAGAATATTGCCACCGTAACCGTAATAAACCTCGGTGATGCTCAATCGTAACTTTACTCATGGGAAACCTACGGGGGTAAAAATGGGGGTAAACTCAACGCCCAAATAACCCTTAAAAGCCTTCTTTCGTTGGCTTATTGACAATAAAAAGCGACCTTTAGAAGTGTCTTAGAACTCCCAAAAGCCTTACTGTGTCTAGGCTTCCCAACCTATGGAGCTAAGCGGATTCGAACCGCTGACCCCTTCAATGCCATTGAAGTGCTCTACCAACTGAGCTATAGCCCCTTTTTTGTCAGGATATCATCCTATTCTCAAACTAGGGATTTTGTCAAGATACACTGATAGTTGACCAGGGCAAATGCATACCCAAAGAGGTAAAGATGGGAATGCCCAAATCAAGACTTTCCCATGACTGCCCTCATCAGACCTACATCCAACTTACCATCGCACTTTCAAGCACTAGGGGAGCCGAGAGCAGCAACCTTTTTGGAGCACAAGCTGTTGGACATGATTGGGTGACTCCTCTGTGGAGTTATTTGTGGTGCAAATAGCTGAGTAGAGATAGAGGCGGATGGGAAAGCGAAAGAGTCATGGTTACAGGGACTTCTCGAGTTAGGGAATGGCATCCCCTCTCATGACAGGATTAGCCAAGGGTTTGCCGCCTTTGGGTTCAATCAGTCGCTCAACTGAATCTGGGGGAAATTATCACTACTGATGGGAAAACAGCGCGTCACGCCGACAACTGGGGCGGGAAAAAGGAAGCCATACTGACAAGTCAGAAAAATCAGATGGTGGGTGGGGGAGCGGGCCATGTCACCCTAGATGCATTGACGAAGCCTGCCGTAGGTGTTGGGAGCACAAACTTTTGCCCAAGCGGTGCGTAGCCATTGGGGAATTGAGAATCAACGCTATTGGGTCTTGGATGTGGCCTTTAGCAAAGAGCATTCATGCATGCGCAAAGACCATGCCCCTGAAAATGTTGCTTTGATTCGACATAGAGTTCTTAATCTCTTCCGACAAGATTCCTCGACCCAGGCCGGACTGAAGTCAAAATGACTCAAAGCTGGATGGAGCAATGATTACCTCTTTGGGATACTTGTCACTTGAGTATGCGTTTCCCCTCATTAAATTAGGTTGAAGCTCCCTTCAAGAGTAGATTTAGAGCGCGACGGATGTATTCTGTCCATGATTCCGAGGTAGGTTGAAAAACTAATGTATGAAGCATAATCCCGCTCATCATGTCAAAGACTAAACCAGCATCTAAGTCTGCCTGAACCTCATTTCTGACTTTGGCCCGTTCTAGAACAACTGCAAAGGCTTTCCGACGCGGCTGCATATATTTAGTCCAGTAGATCTGTGCAAACTGAGAATTTTTTGAAGCAGTGCTAATAATCATGGCAACAGTCTGTCGTCCCAGAGGGCTGAGAGTGATCTGGGCCGCACTGTTAATTAATTCGTCAAGGTCACTCCAGAGATAACCTGTGTCAGGAATCACAATATCTTGTCGAAGGCTCTCAATCGCATCTGCAACTAATTCCTCCTTGCCACTGTAACGACGATAGATAGTGGTTTTGCCTACACCTGCATGAGTCGCGATGGCATCAATACTCATTGCATCAAAGCCAACTTCTGCCAGCAGTTCTATGGTTGCTTTCAGTATCGCTTGATGAGATTGAGTGCTACGAGGTCTCCCCGGTGATTTTCTATTGATCCTATCCATACGTGCTAATATAATTTACGGAACTAAGTCGTATCGTAATTCCATAAAAACGCCACCTCGCCCATACTACATGGATAGAAATAGCACTCAAACACTTCAGGAAGGTCTGGAAGAATATTATGTCTTCAACCCTCACATCACTCCTCCAAGCAGTCAGCCACCAGAGTTTGCTAAAATCCTCCTTGCGCACGATGTTAGTCATGTCATTTACGGCTGCGATACAGGAATGTATGACGAACTAAAAATTCTGCCTTTATTCTGGTGGACAAGTGATTGCACGTTTCAGCGGTTCTGTGCAATGAGAAATCGAAATACACCTGCTGTGGACGTGATGTACGATGACATGACTAGAGAAAAAGGTGCGTTTTGGCTTTATGGCGAAGTTCTAAAGATTCTGCCTCTGCTCATTCCAGAATTGATCTCAATCTGGTTCAAAACTCGTAAACGAGAAAAACGAGTTCCCTTTCTAGAATTTGAGCCTTTGCTTGATCAATCTCTTTTGAACATTCGTCGAGAGTTTGACTTATTACAGTTTATCGAGTAAACAATTTATTTTTTGTTCTATCTGCTAGTCAGCGGCCCGATAATGAGAACTGGAATGCTAATGCTCAAAATTTGTGGTCTAACCCAGGCCTTGCAAGCGATAGAAATTGCCAAGTTGGGGGTAGATGCCCTTGGCTTGATTTGTGTGACCCGTTCCCTCCGCTATATTGACCCGTTCAGAATCCAGGAAATTACCGAAAAATTAGCTGCGTTTCCCAACCTATTAACCGTGGGTGTTTTTGCCAATGCGAAACTCGAAACTATTAATAAAACCGTGAATATCTCAGGGATTAACACAATTCAACTCCACGGCCAAGAATCACCTGAATTTGTCACCACTCTCAGAACTAAATTCCCCAATCACACGCTAATCAAAGCCTTAGGAGTTAAAGATCAAGCCAGTTTAGACCAGGCCAAAGATTATGCCCCATTAGTCGATATTTTGCTCCTTGATGCTTATCATCCCCAACAATTAGGGGGAACTGGCCAGGCCTGGGATTGGAATTTGCTTAAGGACTTTCAGCCGGGTTGTCCATGGTGGTTGGCGGGGGGCTTAAACCCAGACAATGTTGTTGAAGCAATTAGATTAACTAATCCTGATGGCATTGACCTATCCAGTGGAGTTGAATTAAGTCCAGGGGTTAAGAACTTAACAAAAGTCCAGGACCTAATTCAAACTTTGCAACCGTTTCGCCCATAACCAAGGCATCAAAGCATAAACTAAAAGTAACAGATAATAGACAGTCCCAGAAATAGGATCTCGTGCCAATAGGGCCTGGGTGATGCTCATGCCTCGTAAGCCAATCCCAACTGCAACTTCAGCCGCCAATAAACAGGCCAATGCTAAAATGCCAACCCCTAAATAGCCAAGATTCTCATTTGCTTTGAGTTCTCTTGAGGTCGTTTTCACAATCCATTGAGCAGATAGAATAATCACCATTAACATGAACGGCATTTCTAACAACTCAGCCCAGCGATTTCCTAACCAAGGCACAAGCCAGATTGTTCTCACAATGCCCAAGCCAAACCCAGCCCCAAACACCAGGCCAAAGTAGAGTATCCCCATCTTGAGTCCGACCACTCCCGCCCCCTTCGCAAATTCATGGCGTTATGTATCAAAAGTCTAAGTTAAATGGCTTGGGCTTAACATAATTTTGAAAATTGATTGCTAGAAAAATTGTGCTAGTTTAAGGGCATTAACTGGGATGAGAGTGAATACCCGGCCTGGTTAAGGAATGTTTTCATCTGAATTAAGGAATAGTTAATTATGTCTTCCCTCACCCATCTCTGTCCCGATCTGCAAAACACGGTTGATCAATTCCTGCAACTGATTCACCAAGAGCCAACCCTACAAACTCTTGATACGACCCAGGCCAGAACCTCCCTCGGTAAAGCAGTTTCCCCCACATTTCAAATTGTCTTTGCCGGGGCTTTCAGTGCTGGGAAATCTATGCTCATTAATGCCTTGCTAGAACGAGAACTTCTTTATAGTGCCGAGGGCCATGCTACCGGAACTGAATGCTTAATCGCCTATGCCGAACCTCAACTGGAGCGAGTTGTTTTAACATTCCTCAGTGAAGCGGAAATTCGGGAGCAGGTTTTAATCTTAGTCAACCGCCTCAAGTTGCCAGCCACCATTCACCTTAACGATCCCAGTGCTGTCCAAACTCTCCAAAAACAAGCCCAAGCTATCATCCAACAGGAAGGGGGGGAAAGTAAGTCGGAATTAGCCAAACAGGCCAGTGCCTTAAATTACCTATTGGCCGGATTCATGCACAATCGGGAGCGGATCCATACCCAAAATAACAATACCTTTTCAATGGAGCAGTTTAATTTTGCCAATATCCAAGAAGCAGCCAGTTTTGCGCGACGCGGAATTAATAGTGCTGTCTTAAAACGGATTGAATATTACTGTCACCATGATTTACTGAAGGATGGCAATGTTTTAGTTGATACGCCAGGAATTGATGCTCCCGTCAAAAAAGATGCAGATCTAGCCTATCAACGCATTGAAAACCCTGATACCTCGGCAGTAATTTGTGTTTTAAAAGCAGCGGCATCGGGGGAATTGAGTACCGAAGAAACGGAACTATTAGAGAAAACCCGCAGTAATCAAGGGGTACGAGATCGGGTTTTTTATGTCTTTAATCGGATTGACGAAACCTGGTATAACACCCAACTTCGCCTTCGCCTTGAGCAGTTAATGAATGATCAATTCACTGGCAACTTAAGGATTTATCGTACCAGTGGCCTCTTGGGTTTTTATGGCAGTCAAGTCAGGCGAACGAATGGTACTAATCGGTTTGGCTTAGATAGCATTTTTGCTGAAAGTGTTAAGAATAGTGGCGGTAATGAAGAAACTCCTCAGTTTGTCTATGCCTTTAATAACTACTGTGCTAACTCTGGAAAATTATTGGGGAAGGGGTTTAATGTTTATGTGAGTGGTGGTGATACTCCCAATGACAACTATGTGCGGATTTTGACCGAGAATCATGAGCGATTAATTGAGCAATTAGTTAGTGATAGTGGTGTCGAAGAGTTTCGCTCTGGAGTAACGCGCTATTTAACTGAAGAAAAACGTCCATTGTTGATGGTTAATTTAGCTGATGACTTGCAACCATTATGCATTAGTATTCGTAAGCTATACTTGGATACTTGGCAGCATTTAGAGGCTCAACCTAATGATGTTGTAGCAATGCAGGAGCAAGATTTACGGAAACTCAATCATGAATTGAAAAAAGCAGGCGATGATTTTCGACTACATATTGAACAGGAACTAAACCAGGCTATTGCCAGTAAAGATAACAAAACCTATGAAAATGATTTCCTCAAACTCAGTCAACGCATGGTTAATCGCCTGGATGAGTTATTAGTTAATTTCTCGGTTGCTGATGTTTACCGTAATGCCCAGGCCAGCCACAAACGTAATTCCACTGTTCCCATTTTAGGAATTCTGGCGGAAGCGTTTTATTACCTTGCCAATGGCCTGGAAGATACTCTAGTGGAAGCTTCTCAGGAAACAATTAACAACTTTTTTGCCAAACTCCAGGAACGAGTACACCAACAACCTTACTATCGAGAACTCTTTCGGATGTTAGGCAATGACGGAGGTATTGAACAACGACTCTCCCAAGTCCAGCAAAGTACAATCAATGCCATTACCACGATTGCCAAAAATGAATGTGACAGTTATGTGCGGGAACGTCCAGAATTTTACACGGAAGATACGGTTTTTATTTGGCAACTTCGACAAGCATTTCAACGGGCCTGTCAACAATCAGATTGTCAAAGTTTAGTGGATGCCGAGCAATCAATTCGAGATTTATTAAAGTTAGATTTTGAGCGCAAAGTCCGGGGCACGATTGTTTTTACCTATCGTCAAAAAGTTAACCAAACCATCAACAGTAGTTTACTCGAAGTTTTGAATAATCAGGCCGAGGCAATTTTGCAACAATATGATCATGCGCGACAGTTTATGGGTAAAACCTTGGCCAAAGAAGCAGAGGAGACTTTGAAGAAAAATCAACTCAAGAAAACAGAGCTAGAGCAAAAAATTGAAACCTATAACTCTTCTGTGAACAGTATTAATTCCTGTTTAGAACTCATGGGCCTGGATCGGAAGAAGTTACCCTTAATCTTGAAATCAGATTTGGTCTTAAACCCTACCACTGTTTATGTTGCTTCGCCTGAATTACCTCCGCTGCCCAACACTGATGCTGTAACCCCTTAGTTCTATTAACCCTCTAATTTAGGAGATCAATTTATGGAGTCTGAATTTTGTCCAGTTAATAACGATCTATCTGTTATTTCATTCAAGACTGGTACTTTTAAGTTAATCGACTTGATTGAGATGCTGACTAAGTTTGGCAAAGATTGGAATTCTTCGATTTCAGAGCAAATTGGTGCACAGGGCAAGGGTAATATTCCTCAAAAGTTTTTATTTGAAGGAGTCGAAGCTGAACTTTTAGAACCAGGACAGTTGAAATGGATTAAAGGGAAAGCACGCATTAAGATTACTCTGGAATTTGCATCTGATTCTTCATTTCCACCTAAAGTTACTGAATCTTCAATGCTAAATCTTGATGAAATTCGTAAAATGAGTGTTGAGTAGTTGCAGGTTGTAAATCTATTAGCATATAGGTTGAGTCGTGAGTTATCTCAAAGAAAGACTACAAACGGATAGTTGGGTAAAAATACCTTGGGATGAGTATATTCAGATAATTTCAGACCCTCTATATACCCAGGCCAAGAGTTATTACTACAAAGACCATATGAGGCTTGAGATGTTACCCGTGAGTTTTGATCATGGACAGAATCATATTGTGCTAATTTTAGCCGTTAATTTGTTTGCAGCACTCAAAGGTATTCCTATCACAGGGTTAGATACAACAACGCTGCGTAAAACTGGAATTCGGGACTGTCAGCCAGATGTGTCTTACTACCTTGAAAATAATGCTCAAGTCATTCCTTCGGGAACAGGTATCGTGAATCTGGATCATTATCCTGCACCTAATCTAGTGATTGAAATTGCCAAGAGTTCATTACTCGATGATGTGGGGACAAAACGGGCATTATACGAGGAATTGGGTGTCAGTGAATATTGGGTTGTAGATGTCCAAACGCCTCAAATTTTAGCCTATGCTGTTACTGGCCTGGGCAGTCAACGAATTCAGGTTTCCCAAGTATTACCAGGCCTGGGATTTACACTACTAGAAGAAGCTCTAAATCGGAGTCGAGAAACGGATCAATCTCAAGTCGTGGCCTGGTTATTAAGTCAGTTTCAAACAGAGGAACTTAGCAATGGACTCTAATTTTGCTCCAATAACAAACGAAAAAACAGTTTTACTGATTGATGAAACTGCTTTTAAGTATGACAAGCTTCAGAGAAGTGTGGATAGATACTTTACATCTAGCACTCGTCTAAATGAGTTATTTAGCACAATTCAGCAAGCTGGTTTAGGAAACTTCACTCAAGATATAAATATTTTCAATGATGGTATAAATTGCGAAACTCTCGAACCTGGATATGGAGACTGGATTAAAGGCAAGCTACGTTTGAAATTTAGTTTAGAATTTTGCCCTGACCCACCTCCACCTCCTGAACCCGAATCCACAGATATTAACACTTCACCACTTGATGAAATTCGACAAATGAATGTTGAATAATTTTAAACCGATCTACTCCTGACTGGTTGTATTAATTAACACTTCAATCTTAAGAGTTTCCATAATTTCCCCAATTATTCTATTCACCCCTCCTAAGATGTGAGAGTTGAAGTCTCGCCCAGGCCTGGTTTCAGCGTCATTATCGAACATTAAGGACTACTTCATCCCATGACGGAATCACCCAAACTCACATCTGCCTCAGGTTGCCCAATTGCCGATGGACAAAATGCCTTAACCGCTGGTGCCCGTGGCCCTTTATTCATGCAAGATGTCCAACTCCTTGAGCAAATGCAACACTTTAACCGGGAGCGGATACCAGAGCGGGTCGTCCATGCCAAAGGGTCTGGGGCCTATGGAACCTTTACCGTCACTAAACCTATCCCCGAATATACCCGCGCTAAATTTCTCAGCGAAGTCGGTAAACAAACAGATGTCTTTTTGCGATTTTCAACTGTAGCTGGAGAAAAAGGGGCTGCCGATGCGGAGCGGGATGTCCGGGGGTTTGCCGTCAAGTTTTACACCGAAGAAGGCAACTGGGATCTAGTCGGTAACAATACCCCTGTCTTCTTCATTCGCGATCCCTACAAATTTGCCAACTTCATCCATACCCAAAAACGTCATCCCCAGACCAACCTGCGCGATGCCAATATGCAATGGGATTTTTGGTCACTCAACCCTGAATCCTTACACCAAATCACCATCTTGTTTAGTGATCGGGGCTTACCGGCCAGCTATCGGCACATGAACGGCTACGGCAGTCATACCTATTCGTTTATTAATGCGGCTGGATCACGCTTCTGGTGTAAATTCCATTTCAAAACTCGTCAAGGTGTTAAATGTCTCACCGGAGAAGAATCTGCCAACTTAATTGGAATTGACCGCGAGTCCCATCAACGGGATTTATTTAACGCCATTGAGCGAGGTGAGTTTCCCAGTTGGACCGTGAAAATCCAAGTCATGACCGAAGCACAGGCCCAGGCCTTCCAATGGAACCCCTTTGATCTCACTAAAGTTTGGCCCCATAACCAGTTTCCTCTCATGGAAATTGGCATTTTGGAACTGAATCGCAACCCCATCAATTATTTTGCCGAAGTCGAACAGGCCGCCTTTAGTCCTTCCGTTTTTCCCCCTGGTATTGGCCCCAGCCCCGATAAAGTTCTCCAGGCCCGCTTAATGTCTTATCCCGATGCTCAACGCTACCGAATCGGGGCAAACTATCAACAATTACCCGTCAATCAACCCCGCTGTCCGGTCATGCACTATCAACGCGATGGAGCCATGTCCACAGGGTTTGGTGGGAGCAGCTTGAATTACTATCCCAACAGTGATGATTCTGCCCCCAAAGAAGCCCCAGAGTTTCAAGAACCTGGCCTGTCCTTAGGGGATGTGGTTGCTGATCGCTATGACTCACGGGATCAAGATGACTACACCCAGGCCGGGAATTTGTGGCGCATCTTTTCCGAAGCCGAGAAGAACCGCACCGCCCAGGCCATTGCTGGAGCTTTAGGAGGGGCTAAAAAAGAAATCCAACTTCGGCAACTCTGTCACTTTTTCCGTGCCGATCAGGAGTATGGTCAGCGGGTAGCCCAGGCCCTCGGTATTGAGATCGATCCAGCTTTGCTAAAGTAGTTCCGCCGTCCGTAAAGTCAGCCCTAGGGTGGTGTTTTGACAATTTCGGGAATTACGGCATGATCATCTAGGACTGTTGCGGCTAACCCGTGTTGAGATGGCAAAACTGATGTGGTCAAAAACCTTAGGAACAATCCTAGGCCTGGGAATTATCCTGTTTCTTTTGGCTGGTGGCTACTATTTACTGGTTATGCCCCTGACTGGTTCACCTCCGCGCCCTGAATTTGAAAATGAATTCCCGATCACCGGCCCACCCCCCAAACCTAAAACCACCCCAGTTGCCAGTCCATCTGTGCCTCAATCACCCCCAGCCCCCAGCCCAACTCCCACAGTCGCAGCCCAAGAAGCCAATGGAACCGTGATCGAAGCGATTGGCTTGAGTGTTCGTAGTGGCCCTAGTCGTGCAGAAGCCACCTTAGGGGGAGTAGCCTTGAATGAAACTGTCACCATTCTAGAAGCCAGTGCTGATGGGGAGTTCTACCGCGTTAAAACCAGGACTGGACTGGAAGGTTGGGTCATCGCTGCCGGGGTACAAGCCAATTCGCCTATCCCTAGCCCAGCCCCAGAATCCCCCAGCCCCAACATTAACTCCAATTCTCAATAAATCGGCATATCATATTTGGTGTTATGTGGCTCCAATAAGCTTAGAAGTCATTTGGCATGCGACTCAAGTTAGTATCTCTCAGTTGATTGTTGCCCAAAAACTTGAAGATTCACTTTAGATCAACACCAGCAATATCGATGGGCTGTTCTTGAGTCCACCTAGTTAATATGAGCGACTGAGTAGAAATAGCCCTGAATCCCAATCTGGACTGGATTAAGCAAAAGTTTCTTTGGGTAATTGAGACCTGGGTAAATCATGGCCTGGGGGTAAATCAATCACCACAGGGGTTAATCGTCCTTGAGGATACCGTTGCCAGGCCGGTCGAACCAGGGTTTTAAGTAATTGTCCAAGGGTTTTGAGTTCTCCTTGGGATTTCGGCCAACACCACTGACCAGGCTGACAGAACAAAAGCTGCACCAACTTGCGATATTCAGGTAAACTTAGCTCCTCAAACATCACTCGCAACTCGTGACCAGGCCCCGCTTGTTCCGATCCATGACTGATGGCCTGGGCAAGAAGTTTAAAGTGGGATTTACCAAATTCCAACTCTAAGGTTGTCCCAGGGGGAAGGATAATCGGTGTTTCTAAATCAATAACAGCCCCCCCTTCCGAAAGCAACCGCACCTGGCCGCTCATCTCCCAATCCTTACTAGTTTTTATATCTACAGTTAAGGGCCGCTTTAAGGCAAACCAGAGAAACCCATCCACTTGCGGGCCATCCACACAGGCCATCACCGCCAGGCCCAAAACCAGGAGATTGTAAATACCCCAGGCCAGGCCAATTTGCTCCCAAGGGCCAACCGTCCCCGCTGGTTGCAGCAATGCCCAAGCACAAAACAATAAATTAATGAGAGAGGCCCCCAGTAACAGCAATAACGGCCAGGCCACCCTTCCATTCAAGCGATAATTCCAGCGTTGTCGTCCCTTGGGAGTGACCTGAAATGAGCGTCCAAAGGGAAATAACAGGGTCTGAAACACCGTGATGGTAATCGGTACACATTGCAAAACACTATAAACATCGGACATTAAGGCCGAGCGACTGCGCCCATTCAGCCAGCTAAAACTGCTCAAGGTAACTAAGTAATAGGGCAAGGAATAAAATATCCAAGCGGCAATCGTGGCTTTAATCGGCACCAGGCCCAGGCCATTGGCCACTAAGGGCAAGAGCAAGAAAATTAAACGAATGGGGCTATGAAACCATTGGACTAACCCCTCTAGGTGGGCGATCCGTTGTTGTCGGTTTAGGCCGGAAATGGTTAAGGGATTCGCCCCTACAAAAAAAGACTGCAAACTCCCCCTCGCCCAACGCAACCGCTGTTGAATATGTCCTGCTAAGTCATCGGCACAAAGCCCAGCACTTAAACTTTCTTCTAGGTACAACACCCGATAGCCAAGACTATTCAGCCGCACCCCCGTCAAATAATCTTCGCTCAGAGTATCAACATCAAATCCTCCGACCGCTTCCAATGCTGCCCGCCGCACTACAAACGCACTCCCATAGCAAATGGCAGACTCGACGGCATCCCGCAAAACTTGATAATGGCGGGAAAATATTTCCACTTCCTGGGGCAGAGTATCAGTTAAGCCAAGGTTACGGGCTACAGGATCATGGTTATAAAAGCTCTGATAGGTTTGCAAAAGGCCAACGGTTGCATCCGCAAAAAAGCCGACTGTCCGGGTTAAAAAATTACGGGTTGGCACAAAGTCAGCATCAAAGACCACCACCAGTTCCCCCTGGCAAAACTCCAGGCCATGATTGAGATTTCCAGCTTTGGCATGGAGATTATTAGGGCGCGTCAAATAATGACAGCCGAGAATGGCAGCCAGTTCTCTCACCTCAGGGCGGCGGGTATCGTCTAGCAAAAAGATTTCAACGTTTTCATAATCCAAAGCCTGACACCCGACAATCGTTCGCTTGAGAATATTCAGGGGTTCATCGTAGGTAGGAATTAAGATATCAACCTTGGGGGCATAAACCGCGGTCTGGATTGGGGCTAAGGATTGTTGGGACTGGAGATGAGGATCGGAGACCGGGTCAACCTTGGGGCGTTCATAAAGCAGCCAATTTAACTGCCAGGCTTGCCCGGCCAAAACCAACAATTCCAGGCCTAAGAAACCCACACTCACCACCGCAGCAGAGGGAGAGTCAAAGTTTAAGGTCGTCAGCACCCGCCACAAAACATAACGCACCAATAGAGCCAGGAGAATTGCCACCATCACTGCCCGTGACCACAATTGGGGTTTGGGACACAATCGGGTCAAGCCCCAGGCCAGGCCCCAACATGAGAGGGGAATCAACCATAGATAAATCTCTGGTAGGCCGGTAGTATCCAGCCAAACGAGAGGGACTTGGGCCTGAATAGTCCGACTGTGCAGGGGAGCTAAGAAACTAGCATCTGACCACCATTTCCACCAGAGCACCGCCAGGCCGCAGCCAATCGCCATTAGGCACCAAAGCCTTAGGGAAAAAAAAGGAATTGTCAGAGACCGGCGAGGAGAAGGAACAGTCATGGAGTTAAATATCTCAAACAAACCAGCAGCCAGGTCAAACCCTACCAAACCTGTGGCATTTATGAGGCTGACGTTAGCTTCATTAGACCCCAAGCACTGAGGCGATAACCATGATAGTGATCACAGGTTGATAGATTTGCACTTCATCAGGGCCAGGGTAACCCCCTCCTGGAATGACGTAAGAACTGTTCCGATGTTTCCTAGCCTAGGAGCATGGTGGAGATAGCCTAGAGTTGAAACTCTCCTTTAAGTTGGCTCACCCAGGCCTGGATGCGGGAGTCAGTTAGTTCCGCTTGATTATCCTCATCCAAAGCTAGACCCACAAACTTGCCATTTTTAACCGCCTTAGATTCATTAAAGTCATACCCCTCTGTGGGCCAATATCCCACCGTCTTGCCCCCCAAACGAGAGATTTCTGCCTCTAAAATCCCCAGGGCATCCATAAAGTTGTCAGCATAGCCCACCTGATCCCCAGGCCCAAAGTAAGCCACCTGTTTGCCTGCAAAGTCAAGGTCAGCCAAGTCCAGGAAAAAAGCCTCCCAATCACTTTGGAGTTCGCCAATATTCCAAGTTGGACAGCCAATAATTAAGCAAGGGTAGTTGGCTAAATCATCGGGGCTGGCCTGGGCAATATCCTGCACCTCCACCACATCCCCACCCCAGGCCTGGGCAATTCTCTCGGCAATATCGGCCGTGTTTCCCATCTGAGAGCCATAAAACAAACCAATTTTCGTCATCTAAATTTCTCCAAATACAACTCATTGATCAGGCAAAAGTTAAAAGCAAAATCTAAACCTGAAAATCTAGAGATTTACTTCTAGCTTCTGCCTCATTCCTGGCTACCTAAACATCGCTAATGGCATCAATGGCCTGGGAGATGCGCCGAAAATCAAACCCCATCGCCCGTAAAGCGTGCCAGAGATGACCTTGAAGGAAAAAGAATGCCAAGAAGAAATGGGCATTAGCCAACCAGGCCCGGGCCGTGTGTACGCCATAGGGTAAATCCGTCGCAGTGTCAGCAAAGTAGGGACAAATCCCCAGCCGAATTTCTAAGGGCGGGCCGTAAAACTCCGCAGGATAGGCCAGGGTGTTGACCGCACAAAAATAAGCTGCTACAAAACCAGCCAAGGCAATCCCCCCCAAGGAATAGGACAGAATTGCTTCTCCCGAAAAAATAAGCACTTTGCGGGCCCAGGGTAAGGGGGGAACTAAGATATGCCAAACTCCGCCCCCAATGAGCAACAAGCCCACATAAATATGTCCACCAACTAAATCTTCAAGGCTACTAATGCTCGCAAAGTGGGTTTGATAACTGTAGATCACTAGGGGGTCAAGGGTCGGTTGGCTAATGATGCGGACGGTTTCCGTGGTGGCATCGTAGAGTCCGCCCCAATACATGGCCTTAGCCACGAGCAATAAAGCTCCAGCCCCCAAAAAGAGCAGATGATGGCCGAGAATAATCCCTAACTGCTTGGGATCATCCCAGGCAAAATGAAAGCGGCGGGCCTGGCCTTTAGCAGTTTCAAGACTTTCAGGTGCTCGCAGAAGATGGAACAGTGCCCCCGCCCCCAAGACCGCCGAAGCAATCAGATGCACAACCCCAACCACAAAATAGGGATAGGTATCTGTGACTTGTCCACCATCGCCCAGCCCCAGGCCCAGGGTGGCCAAATGCGGTAGCAGAATCAGGCCCTGCTCCCCCATCGGTTGACTGGCATCAAACAGGGAAATTTCATAGAGGGTAAACGCCCCGGCCCAAAAAACCGTGAGTGCCGCTTGGGCCACATGGGCCGAAATAAACAACCCAGACTTTTCCGCAAAGCGCGCATTACCGGCCCACCAGTCATAGTTAACGGTTGCCTGGCCATAGGTCTGCATCCCAGCACTAGCAGTTATGGGTCTGGGTGGGGATGATCCAGGTAAGGGATCCGTTGCCATAGTCATAGAGATACACCTCACTAATGAGAATAGTTTTGATCAATTTTGGGAAGCCGCTCAAATCCGTTTTGACAAAGAAGGATAACTGACAATTCCGTCCCCCTTGGACAGCCCTGAAAATAATCGAGATCAAGGCACAAAATGAAACCCCTCGGTGTGAACCCAGGCTTTTCGATGTAATTCAGTCTTAGGAGACGCGAATTTAGGAGAGAACAATTATCCTTCTATTGAAATAGATTCTCAATAACTTCTAGGCAATATCCTAAGACATTAAATGCGATTAATTATCAATAAAGATGTAACTTTTTATTAAGAATGTGGTAATAAGACCGGCCAAGACAGAAGTTGGGGGATTGGTGGTGCGCTTAATAATTCTTCATCTCTCAGGTTAAGAATTACCCCGAAAGCAGGATTGACAACTGTCCAGGTGATAAGTTTAGGCCATAAAGTTCTACTTAAAACTTCCGCACGAACCAAGGTTGGGTTTTAAGTCAGAAAAGGTTCTCAAACGTTGAGGTACTGGAGGCAAACTGTTATGGCTGGTCAACTCCCGGTCTTAAGTCGCACAGCCCGGCTAACACAACCCGTTGTTGGCAATCGAAAACTGTTGCTCTTAATCACCGTCAACACCCTAATTGTTTTTCTGGGCTATTTTGCCTATCGGACTGGCCTAGAACGGGCCCAACATCCTGCTTTTCGGGATGCCCCTAATGTGACCCATCCTTACCAAGAGTTTAAGCCTTAGGCTACCCCGACCTGCTTGACCAAGAAGCTCGCTCCAATGCAGTCGAGAGAGACCAGTGCGGTAGAGTAGAAACAGTGATTGCCGCAAACCGATGACCTCCCCTGTAATTGACTTGGCTGCCTTAGAAAAACAACTCAATGATCTACAAACTACGGCCATTGCTGGTATTAAGGCGGCCCAGGCCCTAGGGGAACTTGAGCAACTGCGGATTGGCTATCTCGGCAAAAAGGGGCAACTCTCCATCATTTTGGGGGCAATGGGTAAACTTCCCCCTGCTGATCGGCCCCGTCTAGGCGCGTTGGCTAACATTCTCAAAGATGAGGTTCAGGCCAGTCTTGAGCAAAAAAAAGCAGCCCTCCAAACGGCCCAAATCGAAGCTCAACTCGCCGCCGAAACCCTTGATGTCACGATGCCAGGTTGTTACCGTCCCCAAGGACGAATTCATCCCCTCAATGCCACCATGGATCGAATTATTGATATTTTCATTGGCCTGGGCTACATGGTGGATGAAGGGCCGGAAATGGAAACAGACTATTACAACTTCCAAGCCCTGAACACCCCCCCAGATCATCCGGCCCGGGATATGCAGGATACCTTTTATTTACCCGATGGGAACCTCCTCAGGACTCACACCTCATCGATCCAAATTCGCCACATGGAGTTAAATGATCCTCCCATCCGTCTGATTGCCCCTGGCCGGTGTTTTCGTCGTGATACCGAAGATGCGACCCATGCCGCCGTGTTTCATCAGTTGGAAATTTTGGCCATTGATGAGGGGTTAACGTTTACGGACTTGAAGGGAACGGTGAAGTCTTTCTTGATGGAAATTTTTGGTGATGTTCCAATTCGTTTCCGGGCCAGTTACTTCCCCTTTACCGAGCCTTCTGCTGAGGTGGATGTGGAATGGAATGGTCGTTGGCTGGAGGTGATGGGGTGCGGCATGGTGGATCCCAATGTCCTCAAAAATGTCGGCTACGATCCGGAAATATATAGCGGTTTTGCGGCTGGCCTGGGAATTGAGCGGTTTACGATGGTTCTGCACCAAATTGATGACATTCGCCGCCTCTATAGCAGTGATCTCCGTTTTCTTCAACAATTTTAATGATAATGGAAACCCAAGAAATTAAAATCTGAGTTGACGCAGCATTGGCAGATTGGGTTAAGGCGGCAACTCTTAAAATAAGTCATGCAAGAACGGAGTTAAAGTGCCGAGGCCGATAACCTAACGTAGAAACTAATCACTAAGATTTTGAGCGACTCATAACCTATGTTTATTTTCAGAGGCTAGCATCATTATCAATGCATTTATCTTGGCAAGAAGTACAGTGACTCAAGCCCCACAATAGCCTTTATTATTAGCCTTACTGGAACTATCGTCAAAACTTAATTCAGTCCTATAGTACGAAAAAATTTAAGCTATTGCTGTGGCCAAATAAGAGAATTTTCTGCAAGTTTTTATCGAGATCTAAAAATTATCAAAGTTAATTTAGTAAAGCTTGTAGTGATTGAGTCAATATTGGCAATTGCAGAAAAACTGATAAGTCTCGTGTAGAGGCTTACATTAAAAATAGAGATATTTTATGAGCCTTGTAAAATATCAGAAACCTGCTGTATCGATTCTTCAGACTGTCTCTCTCATCAACAATTCACCCTCGCCAGATCAGTTCAGAAAAGTTTGTCTAACGCTAGGAATCTAAGCGATGAACAGTGTGGTACTCTTGCCATAATCCCCAGGCGATGGGCAGGAGTTAATCCAAGTTACGTTAAGGATGAGAGTCTTGTGAGTACGCCACGTCTATTGGTTGTTTTGAATGGGAAGGGCGGAGTCGGGAAAACCACAACAGCCATCAATTTAGCCGCCACCTTTGCTGAAACCCAGAAAGTTCTTTTGGTAGATGCAGATCCGCAGGCCTCGGCCACTTGGTGGTTTCAACGGCATGGCTTACCCATGGATTTTGATTTGGCTCAGGAACAAGACCCCAAGCTCCTGGGTAAAGTGCGGCAACTCCCCAACTATGACTTGGTTGTGGTAGATACCCCCCCCTCCCTATCTGCCAACTCCCTGGCCGCCGTTGTTCCCATCGCCGATTATCTCCTCCTGCCCACCCAACCCGCCCCCATTGACCTTGCGGCCCTGATTGAGACGATTAAAGCCATTGTTCAGCCTAGTCACGTCCCCCATCGCGTTCTATTAACCCAAGTAGATCCCCGCAGCATTCCCGAAGCCCTAGAAGCCCAAAATACGCTCCTCCAACTGGGTATTGCCACCTGTCATGCTTTTATTCGTTCCTACAAAGCCCACCAACGGGCGGCCCTGGATGGAGTCCCCATTACCCAGTGGAAAGGTAATCATGCCAAAGAAGCCACTGCCGATTATCGCCGCGTTGCCGATGAAATCCAAAGAGATTGGCGCACAGCTTAACAACTGAAAGCCGTCAACATTCATAAAACAGCAACCAAAGTTAAATCATTGTTGCGTAACTCTGAGGCTTCCTAAGCTTTAGCGATAAACTGATCAAATAGGCAGACAGTTTCCGCTGCCCTCTGCCCCTAAACTATTGCCACCTGATTTCTAAACCATGCTCAATCCCAACCTGGATGCTATTCAACTAGAAAAAGACGAGTACGAACGCTATTCTCGACATTTGATTTTGCCGGAAGTAGGCTTAGATGGCCAAAAACGCTTGAAGGCGGCGCGAGTGCTCTGTATTGGGACAGGGGGCCTGGGTTCACCCCTCCTCCTCTACCTAGCAGCGGCTGGCATTGGGCATCTGGGGATTGTTGATTTTGACATTGTGGATAGCTCCAACCTGCAACGCCAGGTCATTCACGGCACATCCTGGGTCGGTAAACCAAAGATTGAGTCTGCTAAAAATCGGATTTTAGAAATTAATCCCCGTTGTCAAGTCGAGCTTTACCCAACCCGCCTAAGTGCCGCCAATGCGCTGCAAATTGTTGAACAATACGACATTGTGGTGGATGGGACAGATAATTTTCCAACTCGGTACCTCGTTAACGATGCCTGTGTCCTCCTGAACAAACCGAATGTCTATGGCTCGATTTTTCGGTTTGAGGGCCAGGCCACCGTCTTTAACTATGAAGATGGCCCCAATTATCGGGATCTCTATCCAGAGCCACCGCCCCCAGGCCTGGTTCCCTCCTGCGCCGAAGGTGGGGTTTTGGGGATTCTCCCAGGCATTATTGGGGTGATTCAAGCCACCGAAACCATCAAGATCATTCTTGGGCAGGGGACAACCCTGAGTGGCCGTTTGCTGTTATTTAATGCTTTGGATATGAAATTCCGGGAATTACGACTGCGGCCTAACCCCGTCCGCCCCGTCATTAAGGAGTTGATTGACTACGAAGAGTTTTGTGGAATTTCCCAGGCCAAGGCAGAAGAGGCTAAACAAATGGCAGAGATGCAGGAAATAACGGTCACCGAATTAAAACAACTCTTGGATAGCGATGTCGATGACTATCTCTTAATTGATGTCCGTAATCCCAATGAGTACGAAATTGCCCGCATCCCCGGTGCTGTGCTGATCCCGCTGCCAGAGATTGAAAATGGAGCGGGAGTCGCCAAGGTTAAAGAGCTGCTGAACGGTCATCGCCTGATTGCCCACTGTAAGATGGGAGGACGTTCTGCCAAAGCCTTGGGAATTCTCAACCAGGCCGGCATCCCTGGAACAAATGTCAAAGGCGGGATCAATGCCTGGAGTCAGGACGTTGACCCTTCTGTCCCCACTTACTAAAACCTTTGTTCCCATTGCCCTTGTAACTGGTCGCCCCACTTACCCCCGTAGTTCTTAACTATGCCTAATCCAGCCACTGGCCCAGTACCTGACCGGGGGGGGACAACCGTTAGCCGCTCTTCAGGGGACATGGCTGTGGCTTTGCTGGCCACCACGCTGGATCAATTACGGCAGCAAACAGAACTGGCGGCTTTGTGGCCCTTGGTGATTGATTTTCTCTGCCAATTATCTGGAGTCCATCTAGTTTGGCTAGCCACCTATCAAAGTGCTGATAAATCTCTCCAAGGGCAGGGGGGACAGACCGCTGTGGGTGCTCCGAATTTCTTGAAGCAACGCTTTCCCGCCATGGCAGGGGGGCTGTTGGATCAGGTGATTATGCAGAAACATCTGGTCTCTGTGCCAGATTTACAAGCGGAACCGCGAGCGGGGGAATGGTGTCGGGTTGCCAAAAAACTGCGAATTCAGGGCACCGTTGTTTATCCCATTAGTCTCAGAGATGATTGTCTGGGGCTGGTCTTGATTGGCTCTAACCACTGGGGGGAAATTCTGCGGGGTCAAGAACACCATTTCGTCTCGATTTTGCTCTCTGGCCTAGCCCAAGAAATGCACCGTTTAATCACTCCCCTCTCCCGCTCAACTCCAGCTCCTATCCCCCAGCCGTCCCCAGCCCCCCATCTGCCAAAACTTAGTGATCTACCGCCCCCCATTGAGGTTACCCCCACCCCCCTTGATGCCACCCTAGCCAGCCAATTACTACAAGAGGTGAGTCAAGCACCTACCCTAACAGCCCGAATTGATGGACTCCTCCAACGAGTACAGCAGGCCATTCAGCCCGCCCATACCAGCCTGTTTACTTGGCAAGCTGAAACCCAGGATTATCTCCGCCGCCGTACTACCGCTAACAAGCCCCTCCCACGGGAAAATGAACGCAAGAATGTCCTAATTCCAGCCCAAGTGATTCCGGCGTTTTGCCAGACTCTCCGCAGTGGTCAGGTTGTGGCCATTAGTGATGCCCATGGCCTAGTCAGTTCCCAATCGCCCATTCCCCTCCTCCAATTGCTAAAAGCCACGGCAATCCTGGCTGCTCCTGTGATGATGGGGGAGCAACTCTGGGGGTTCTTAATCGCCGATATGCCCCAATCCCGGATTTGGTCAGAGGCCGACCGGCAAATGTTACGAGTTGCAGCGCAATTTCTAGCACTGTTCACCCCGGTAGAGGCTGCTGAATCCCAGTTGGAAAAAGCCGAACAAGCCCGAATATTCGCCAGTGGTCTCACCCAGGCCATTTGTTCGGATCAAGATTGGCAAGGGGTATTACGCCAGGCCTGTGAGCAATTAGTGAATCACCTCCAAGCCCAAGCCATTCTTCTGGTTCGCCACGACCCCGATACGGGTGCTTTTACCGTTGCACATCAACACCCACTCCCCAGGGGCCGGGCGGGCCTGGTCAAATTAGCGGCCTTGAGTAGTTTAGATTGGCGAAACCTATCCAATAAGTCTGATCCAGAAGTCATTAATGATCTGGCCCAGGATTTACGGTTGATCAGTTGGCATCAAGCGTTATTAAGCCTCCATTGTCCGGCTTGGCTTGTCATTCCCACCCAGGCCACGGGCACACCCAGTCATTTTCTGTTGATGGGTCGCAACAATGGGGCCGCTTGGTTAGAGCAGGACTTACAACTAGCCCAAATGATTGCCCGCCAGTTGGGAGTGTTAACCCAGCAATGGCAACTTCAACAACAAACACAGCAACAGCAACACCTTTACAATGCCCTCCAACGGGGCTTAGTGGCCATCCAAAAAACCCAAAATTTAGAGCGACTGGAGTTGGCCAGCATTCAAAATTTGATGGAACTGCTCCAGGCCCCCCTTGCGGCTCTGATTACCTGGCAGCCCGGCCAAACCCAAGGTTGGATTATTGCCCCAGCCCAAGTTCTCCCTAAGTTTAGTATTCGCGCCAACTATGAAATTGACATCAACCGCGATCCCCTGATCCAGGCCGCCTTGGAAATGTCCCAGGCCGATGAATCTACGTTCCTCAACCATCCCCACCCCTATCCAGAGGTGATTCAACTCAGCCCCACTGATCTCGCTCCAGAAACCCGGGAATGGCTCACAGGTCAAGACATTGGTCAAGTTTTAGCGATGGCCCTGCGTACCGATCCGGAATATCAACCCTCTGGGGTCGTGATTGTCGCTGATCGCCAAGATCGCAGCTGGCCCCCGGCCTATTTGGAAGCCCTGATTACCCTCGTCAATCACTTGGCGTATGCCCACCGGAGTATTTCCTTATCCAACGTTCTGATTGAGGGCTGGCAGCGGTTAGAGATGCTCAATTGGTATAAACACCGGCGAATTGAAAATCTCTACCGGGATCTCGGCGGTACTTATCAGCAACTCTATCAGGGGTTAACCAGTAATCCTCCCGTTGCTCTCTCCCAACTAGCTCGCACCGGCCAGCAGTTTCAAAGCCAACTCACCAGCTTAGTTCCCCTGCTGCAACAAGAGGCCTGGGAGCTAAAACCAGCGATGGGACAACAGCAAGAATCCCTGGGCCTCTCGACATTGTTGAGACGTTCCCTCGAGCGAATTGAGTCCCTCGTCAAACAGAAGCAACTGTGGACACAGGTACATAATCCAGAAATGCTGTCGGTCACGGGGGATATTGCCAAGATTGATTTAGTTTTGCAGGAACTCTTGTTGTGCGCGGCCCAACGCTCCCAGGCCCAGGGACGGATTGATATTTGGTGTCAGGCCATTGATAGCCAGTGGCTTGAACTTTCGATTACAGACGATGGCCAGATTGACCCCCGCCTGCTCATTGATCTCCACCATCGGCAACACCTGGATTGGTTAGCCCCCTCAACCCTCGATCAACCGCCTGGGCGACATCTGCGGGCCTGTTTTGGGATTGTGGAGCAACTAGGCGCAACCCTAGACCTGTATAAACTAGAGGATGGTCGTGTCCTGAGTCGATTGATTTTACCCTTACAGGTTTCGGCCTAAGTTGCCAATATCCCTCATTTGCACCCGTGACTATCCCCACAGATCTCCAACTCAGCAGTTACGATTACGAGTTACCCCCTGAACTGATTGCCCAGGCCCCTGCCGAACCCCGCGATAGTTCCCGGCTGCTCGTGTTTAGCCCTACGGGGATTGCCCATCATCAGTTTCGAGATCTTCCCCAGTGCTTGCGGCCAGGCGACCTCTTAGTCCTCAATAACACGCGGGTGATTCCGGCCCGGTTGCGGGGGCAAAAAATCGGTCAAATTCCTGTCCCGGTGGAAGTCTTGCTTCTGGCTGAAAAAACACCGCGCCAATGGCTGGGCCTGGTAAAACCCGGCAGACGAATCCGCCCTGGGCATATCCTGGAGTTTCTGGATCGGACGGACAAGGAAAGGATTTATCGGGCCGAAATCCTCGCCTATGACCCCAAAACCCGTGGCCGCCTGATTGAGTTTGATTTACCCCCTGGCGAACGACTTTTAGATCATCTAGACAACTTCGGGGAAATGCCTCTGCCGCCCTATATTGATGGCCAGCCGGCCCGCCCTGAGCAATATCAAACGGTTTATGGACAAATTCCCGGTGCAGTGGCGGCCCCAACGGCAGGTTTACACTTTACCCCCGGCCTGTTAATCACCCTCAAACATCACGGCATTAACCATTGTTTTGTGACCCTCCATGTCGGCCTAGGCACGTTTCGCCCGCTTGAACTTGAAGATGTCACCCAACATGAACTCCACCAAGAATGGATCGAAGTTGGCCTTGAAACCGTTGAGCAAATCCAGAAAACCCAGGCCAGCGGGGGACGAATCATTGCTGTGGGGACAACCGTTGTTCGCTCTTTAGAAACAGCCGCCCAAGGCGGAATACTGGCTCCATTTTGTGGAGAATCTAACCTGTTTATCTATCCGGGTTATCAATGGCAAGTGGTCGAGGGTTTAATCACCAACTTTCATTTACCCCGCTCCAGTTTATTGCTTCTCGTCAGTGCCTTAATTGGGCGAAACGCCTTACTCAACCTCTATAACTTGGCGATCCAGGCCCGCTATCGGTTTTACTCCTTTGGTGATGCCATGCTCCTGTTACCCTAGAGACTGTCCCAGCACTTGCTTGGTTTTCCCTTGGTTGGGGGGCTGTCTTTACCCAGGCCTGGGGGTGGAGGGGATAGACAAGGGGGCTGAGAGTGCCTATACTGAAGTTCTAAATTTTCTGTTGAGATTCCGCCACAGGAGGCCAGCATTTCTGAACCACTCTCCCTCACGGTAAGTTTACGAGGCACCCGCGAGATTAGGGACAATTTGCAACTGTTTCGCCTCACTGGTTTAATTGATGCTTTTTCAGAGCCTGCCTTTCGGAAAGTTTTGACCAAGTGCATCGAGGAAGGGCCGCAGCATTTGATCTTAGACTTGTCGAAAATTGAGTTTATTGATAGCTCTGGCCTGGGGGTTTTGGTGCAATTGGCCAAAAAAGTTCAAGATGGCGGTGGCACCTTGCAAATTGTCAGTAATCCTCGTGTTACCCAAACCGTTAAGTTGGTGCGGTTGGAAAAATTCCTCTCCCTGCAACCGGACTTGAGCACGGCTCTGGCCAACATAGAAACCGCAGACTCGGCCGGCAAATAAGATCTCGTTCTTCCTCTCCCGTAATGTCCCAGGCCATGGCAGCATCAGGTTATCCATTGTTGATTCCGGGGCCTGGTCGTCAGTCTGCTCCCCATCAATATCCACCCGCAGCCTGGGCCTATTTGGGCGATAGCATTTATGAATTGTTTATTCGCTCCCTTTGCTTAAACCCACCCCGGAGAATGGGAGATTATCATCGCCGTGTTGTTGAGCACGTCAAAGCCGAAAGCCAGGCCAAGTACCTACACAATATTTTGATGCATCTCACCCCCCAAGAACTGGAGATTATCCGCCAGGGACGGAATGCTGCCACTGCCGGGCCAAAGCGAGTGTCTGCCCAAATCTATCAACAGGCCACGAGCCTCGAAGCCCTTTTAGGCTATTTATACATTTCCCAGCCCAATCGGTTAACAGAAATTCTGACCCTTCTCCAGGCCGAGATATTGCTGACCGATCCAGCGACTCCTGCCCCGTGATCCCAAATTAAATCTGAAATTTCAGGAAGTCATTGGGGTTTACCGAGTTAATCATTGTTGCAAGGGCGATCAAATTCGGCCGGAATTAGAACGCAACGACTAGATTGTAAGAGACGACTGGGAGAACCGCATCCTATGAATTTATTGGATCAACTGCGCCAAATGACCGTTGTGGTGGCTGATACCGGCGATATCCAGGCCATTGAACAATTTACGCCGCGGGATGCAACCACCAACCCCTCCCTGATTACGGCCGCTGCCCAAATGTCGGAATACCAGGCCATTGTGGACGAAACCTTACTCAAAGCCAAAGCCGATTTAGGAACTGGTGCAACGGAAAAAGACATTACCTCCCTCGCCTTTGATCGGTTAGCCGTGGCCTTTGGCTTAAAGATTTTACAAATTATTCCCGGTCGTGTTTCCACAGAAGTCGATGCGCGCCTCTCCTATGACACCGAAGCCACAATTAAAAAAGCCCGTGAATTGATTGCCCAATATGCGGTAGCCGGAGTTGGCCCAGATCGGGTCTTGATTAAAATTGCCTCAACCTGGGAAGGCATTAAAGCTGCTGAGGTGCTGGAGAAAGAGGGAATCCATTGCAATTTAACCCTACTCTTTGGCTTACACCAGGCCATTGCTTGTGCGGAAGCGGGCGTGACCCTGATTTCTCCCTTTGTCGGGCGGATTTTGGATTGGCATAAAAAAAGTACCGGTCGCGCAAGCTATGAACCCCATGAAGATCCGGGCGTAGTTTCCGTCACCACTATTTACAACTATTATAAAAAATTTGGCTATCACACCGAAGTCATGGGGGCTAGCTTCCGCAACATTGGCGAAATTACCGAGTTGGCCGGGTGCGACCTGTTGACCATTTCCCCAGCCCTGCTGGCCCAACTCAAATCCACAGAGGCCGAACTGCCCCGCAAACTGGATCCCTCGAAAGCCCCTGGCCTGGAGATTGAGCGCATTTCCCTAGATCGGGCCACCTTTGACCAAATGCACGCCGCTGATCCGATGGCCTCCGAAAAACTGGATGAAGGCATCAAAGGATTTACCAAAGCCCTAGAAACCCTAGAAGACCTCTTAGCCCGGCGTTTAGCCCGTCTGGAAGGGGAAGCCACCCTCACCCATGCCACGGAAGATATTTTTCATGTCTATGACCTAGATGGGGATGGGATTATTACGCGGGAGGAGTGGCTTGGTTCGGATGCTGTCTTTGATGCCTTAGACACCAATCAAGATGGCAAAGTCACCCCAGAAGAGATTGGGGCAGGCCTGGGGGTTGTTTTGCATCTGGCCAAAGTGGGTTAGGGTTCAGAGGATCAGCCTCGGCGTTTTCAGCCCATCCAGGAACCATGAGCTACGGCCTTACTTTTCCTTTAAGGCCCTTGGGGATTGAGGTGCTGGAGGATTCCTCTAGGCTTGTTCTCAGGGCTTGTAGGGCCTGGTGCAGTTGCTCCCTGGCAATTAGGGAAATGTTGTTATGACTACCACCGGAAACCCAAAGGTGAAATTTGGGCGCGTTGGCCCCTTCGTAGAGAGCTTGTCCGTGGGCAAAAGGGATGACTTCATCCGCCTCACCGTGAATGATCAAAACCGGTATCTGGATGTGCCCGAGTTTGGTGATATTGGTAAATTTATCAAAGGGAAAGATTGGGATGGGTGAGGCAACCTGAAAGGCAGAAGTAAAGGTACTTTCTAAAACCAAAGCCGCTGCCTCTACTTCTGTCGCGAGATGAGTGGCCACACCACCTCCAAGGGATCGGCCATAGAGAATGATCTGATTTGGCGGAATCTTCAGGGTTTGGGTTAGGTAGGTATAAGCCACTAGGGCATCGGTATAGGCATTCGCTTCTCCAGGAACGCCAGAGCTTTGACCATAGCCCCGATAATCATAGGCAAAAATGTTAAATCCCCAGTCCCGCAGTTGGTTTAAAAAGGGGCGGATATCGCCGAGGTCTTCAGCATTACCGTGACTGTAAAAAATAGTCCACTTGGCCTGGGGATTGGGTAAATAGAGGGCGGTAATAAACTCTTGGTCTGTAATCGGTATTTGGATAAATTCAGGGGTGATTTCATAACTGGGGCCCTGGGGCTGAAAGATCATCTGATCTGCCCGAAAGAAAAGATAAATGGCTACAGTCACATAGACAAAGAGAATTGACTTGAGGAGTCGCCACCCACTGAATTCTCCAATCAACCATTTTTGGGCCATCGGGATCCCCAGCCTCATTCCTAATGTATAGCGTTATGCAGACTGTTCTGAGAGAGTAGAAATCTTAAAATAAAAAACTGCCCATAAAGCATTTTCTGACTTGTCCCAATAACAGCCCTAAGTGAGTAATGCGATAGAAGGATTAAACCTTTCCAGCCAGAACCGTGGAGAGGTCAAAAGGATTACCCTAGGGAACCACAGCCCCATTGAGCTTCAATAGACCGATTCTAGCCAATTGATAACCTCACTCAGCCTACCCCCCCTAGGAATAGTGCTCCTTAAGGCTATTGACAGAACCTGAATAGACCAGGCCCCGCTGTACATCCAACGTCAAAATTGTCCCTTCTCGAATAATATCTGTAGCATTTTTAACCCCAACAATAACGGGAATACCCAAGCGTAGGCCCAACACCGCGGCGTGACTGGTCAGACTTTCTTCTTCAGTAATAATTCCAGCAGCTTTGCGAATCACGTCCACATAGTCGGCGTTAGTCCGGGATGTGACCAAAATCTCTCCCGGATTAAAAGAGCTAATCCGCGCCCCCTCCGGAATCACTCGGGCTGGCCCACTCACAGAACCATGCCCAATTCCCGCCCCCCGCCCCATAATCGAGGTGACAATTTCCACCTTAATCATGTCCGTTGAGCCAGAAACTCCCTGTAATGTTCCGGCTGTCATTACGACCAAATCCCGTTCAGCAAGCAGGCCCCGCTCTTGGGCAGTATTAATTGCAACTTGGAAGGATTGCCGAATTGAGCCTTGATTGAGGGTGAGTAAAGGCTCCACACCCCACACCAATTGCAGTCGCCGGGCAATATCGAGTTGGGGCGTTGCGGCCAAAATTGGAATCTGGGGCCGAAACTTAGACACATTCCGAGCTGTGGCCCCAGTTTTTGTTTGGGTAATAATCGCTTTGGCATTGAGTTGGGCCGCCACCTGACCCACGGCCTGACTGATAGCGTTGGGAATGGATTGGCCGGGGACTGAGGCAGGGGGAGACCGATGCAGTTGGGCCTGGTCATCCATCCGCATGGCAATCCGGGCCATGGTTGCCACCGCCTCCACGGGGTATTGGCCCATTGCCGTTTCGTTAGACAGCATCACCGCATCGGTTCCGTCCAAAATTGCGTTGGCCACATCAGAGATTTCTGCTCTTGTTGGCCGCGGGGAATTGACCATACTATCGAGCATTTGGGTGGCAGTAATGACTGGAATGCCCAACCGATTGGCCGCCGCAATCAGCCGTTTCTGCAAAATTGGGACATCTTCCGCCGGGAGCTCTACGCCCAAATCCCCCCGAGCCACCATGACCCCATCACAGACCGAGAGCACTGCCTCCATTTGTTCAATGGCTTCGTGTTTTTCAATCTTGGCAATCACAGGGACAGATTTCCCAGCGGCTGAGATCAGTTCCTTAATTTCCAACATATCCTGGGGATTGCGGACAAAGCTGAGGGCAATCCAATCTACCCCTTGGTTTAAGCCAAACATGAGGTCGGCCCGGTCTTTTTCGGTTAAGGCTTTAATGGATAGGTAAACACCAGGGAAATTAACCCCTTTGGCATTGGATAACTGCCCCCCGACCACAACTCGGCAATAGAGTTCCTCTTTGATTTTGTCTATATTCTCAACAACCATCTCCACCCGCCCATCATCAAGGAGGATTGTTGCTCCGGGGGGCACTTCTTTAGCGAGGGGAGGATAGGTAATGGTGCTGATGGTTTCATTACCCAAGAGAATGCGACTGGTGAGGGTAAACTTATCCCCAGGCCGGAGACTGATCTTGCCATTTTCAAATTTACCCAGACGAATTTTCGGCCCCTGCAAGTCTTGGAGGATACCTACGGGCTGGTTTAGCTCATAGGAAATTTGGCGAATTAAACGAATACTCCGTTGATGATCCTCATGGCTGCCGTGGGAAAAGTTGAGGCGTAGGGTTGTTGCTCCGGCTTCAATAATTGCCCTTAACAGTTCTGGACTACTGACGGCAGGGCCAACGGTGGCAACAATTTTGGTTCGACGTTTGAGGAAGCGACTGGGCATTGAAAAGGAATCGGGGACTAGAGATAACTTCAGATTAGAGCATATAGCGTGACACAGGCTGATCGATCGGGTGCAGAGATGCCAAATTTAGGGCGGGTTAATTTTTCTATTGGCCCTAAGTCAAGGGGGGTCGGACTATAGAAAGTATCCTGTGATAGGGCAACTGAGAGGTGAGGGTGTCAAGGGCTGGCCTGGATTCACAAAAAGAACTGAAGAAATAAATTAAACTTCTCCGACCAAAGAGCGAGATTCCTTAAATTTAAACAACCGTTTTGTGACAAATCATCCAGGCCGGGTGGCTCACGCCTCAATTCACTTTACAGACTTCCTCGAACTCATATCACCTGCAAAATAAAGGCTCCAGGGTGACTCAGCTTAAGATTTAGACCGACAAGGGCTAAGCGCAGAGAGACTTTGCTGAGGAATTTGTCCAGATAGTTGTCAAGTTTTGTAAAGAATGTTAACTTCTGTAAAGAAGCTAAAAAGTAAAGCTAAATAACGGAGCGAAATATGAGAAGCGGTTCTATTGTTGACGACCAAGGTAAGATGAACAACTTTGCGATTGAGCCGGAAATGTACGTCATGAACGAGTCTCAGTCAGGATTTACCCCCTACGCTGAATTGTTCAATGGTCGTTTAGCCATGGTTGGCTTTATCTCATTGTTGGCCTTGGAAGTTTTCACCGGCCAGGGTCTCATCGGCTTTCTGACTAGCCTCTAAGTTTTATGCCTCTGGCAGGCTAAGCCAACAGGGTCAGGGTTGTGACGAGGCCCGAGCCTGATGACATAAACTTCGTCAAAAAAATGTCTCTTAATCTCTCTCTTTAGACATAGCTTTTCAGGTTTCTAGAGGTCGTTGATTCGGCTGGGGAACCTGGGAGGCTATTTTTTTGAATCTAGAATCTTGGGCTTCTCCGGCTCTATCCTTGCTAGTCTGGAAAATGGGTGTTTGCCGATGCTTGGCTCCCAGGCCTGGTGACCTTAGCTTGTTTTTAGAGGAAAAAGCAGTAATGGAGACTAATTTACCCGCACTGTATTTGGGTGTCCTCCTCATTTTGTTGGCGGCCGTGGGCTGGTTTGTATTTCGGCAAATTTTACGGACTCGCCGGATCGAAACCGCCTTATCTCGTCTCCAGGCCAAATTAAAACAAGAAAAAGGGACAGCCCAAGAGTATTTTGAATTGGGTAGTATTTATCTGAATAAAAAACTGACAACCCAAGCCATTCCTCTCCTCCAAAAAGCCCTGAAAACAGCGGAAACCGATCCCACGGCTATTACTGCCCCCATCTACAACGCGCTCGGTTATGCTTACTTTGTTCAGGATCAATACGATTTAGCCATTCGCAACTACAAAGAAGCCCTTAACCAAGACCCAGCCTATGTAACAGCGGCCAACAATCTCGGCCATGCCTACGAGCGGAAAAGCTTAGTCACCCAGGCCCTCGAAGCCTACGAGCAAGCCTTAGGGGCTGATCCCAACAATGCCGTTGCCAAACGTCGCGCCAATTCCCTCAAGAAACGCATCCCCGCCTAGACATTTTTTACTCTTCTAGACTGGCTGAAGCATCCGTCTAAATTCAGTCATCTCAGGGGTTAATACCACAGGAGTAGGGACTGGGAATGCGGAATAGAGACTCATTTTGGCTGGTAAACGGGGCAAGCTGGAGAACGTGATGATCCGAGAGTCTCTGCGTCATCCTGATTCCCAAACCCATCAAAAGTTGTTGGCGCAAAGACAAATTAAATCTAAAAAAATCTAGCTTTTGCCTTTCCCCGCTTAGGATCAAAGTGACAGAAATGGCGGAGAAAAGATTGTGACCAAGTTAAAAGTTGCCATCAACGGATTTGGACGAATTGGGCGACTCGTGCTCCGGGCCGGTTTAGGACATCCCGAAATTGAATTCGTCGGAATTAATGATTTGGTTCCGCCTGATAACCTGGCCTACCTGTTCAAATATGACTCCACCCACGGTCGCTATACCGGAGATGTGCAAGCAACGGAAGCCGGGATTGAGGTCAATGGGCAACTCATTAAGTGCGTGGCGATTCGCAATCCGGCCGAACTCCCCTGGCGCGATTTTGGGGTTGACTATGTGGTGGAATCAACGGGCCTGTTTACGGGCTATGACGGGGCGGCTCAACATCTCCAGGCCGGGGCCAAGCGGGTGATTATTTCTGCCCCTACCAAGGATTCTGAACGAGTTCCCACCTTTGTCATGGGGGTAAACCAGCGTAAATTTAATCCTGCCACTGATGTCATCGTTTCCAATGCTAGTTGTACGACCAATTGCCTCGCCCCCATTGCTAAAGTCATTCAGGATAATTTTGGCCTGGCTGAGGGCTTAATGACGACCGTTCATGCCATGACCGCAACCCAACCCACTGTGGATGGCCCCAGCAAAAAAGATTGGCGCGGCGGGCGCGGGGCGGCCCAAAATATTATTCCGGCTTCGACCGGGGCCGCCAAAGCTGTGACCTTAGTTTTGCCAGAACTGAACGGGAGATTAACCGGGATGGCGTTTCGGGTCCCCACTCCCAATGTTTCGGTGGTGGATTTAACCTTTCGCACCGATCGTCCCACCAGTTATGGGGAAATTTGTACCGCGATGAAAACGGCCGCTACAGGTGAACTCCAGGGGATTTTAGGCTACACGGACGATGCAGTTGTCTCCACTGACTTTACCACCGACACCCATTCCAGTATTTTCGATGCCACCGCTGGGATTGAGTTAAATGCGCAGTTTTTCAAAGTCGTGGCCTGGTATGACAATGAGTGGGGCTATTCCTCGCGGGTCGTGGATTTGATCCTGCACATGGCTCGGCAAGAAGGGTTAATCTCAGCCTAGATTGGTGCTTTGGCATAATTGGCCCCCAATGATTCGATATTCTGGAAAAGCGATACCTTCAAGATTGGAGTAGGACAACCCGTGAATTTCCAGGCCGTGATTGGAACCTTGCATCAATTTTGGGGAGAGCGGGGTTGCTTGATTGCCCAGGCCTATGACATTGAAAAAGGCGCGGGTACGAAAAGTCCTCATACCTTTTTGCGAGCCTTGGGGCCGGAACCTTGGGCCGTGGCCTATGTTGAACCCTGTCGGCGGCCGGGAGATGGACGGTATGGCGAAAATCCGAATCGGTATCAGTACTACTACCAATATCAAGTCCTGATTAAGCCCTCACCGGATAACATTCAGGAGGTTTATTTAGATTCACTGCGGGCCTTGGGCATTAAACCCGAAGATCATGATATTCGTTTTGTCGAAGATAATTGGGAAGATGCGGCGGTGGGGGCCTGGGGGACGGGTTGGGAAGTCTGGCTCGATGGGATGGAAGTGACCCAATTTACCTATTTTCAACAATGTGGGGGCCTGGATTGTCGCCCGGTATCCATTGAAATCACCTATGGCCTGGAACGCTTAACCATGTATTTGCAAGAGGTGGATGCCATGGCCAAAATTCAGTGGAATCAGCAGTTAACCTATGGGGATGTGCATTTACAGGGAGAAATTGAGCAATCAACCTATAACTTTGAAGCCTCAAATCCAGAAATGCTGTTTACTCTGTTTAACCTATACCAAGCAGAAGCGGAACAACTCATTGACCGCAAGCTAGTCCTACCCGGCCTGGATTATGTCCTTAAATGCTCCCATACCTTTAATTTGCTTGATGCCCGTGGGGTTATTTCTGTGGCGGAACGGACTCGCTACATTGGCAAAATTCGTCATCTAGCCCGGCAGGTGGCCCAACTGTACCTAGAGCAACGCCAAGAATTAGGTTTTCCCCTCCTAACTCCTGCCTCAACCTGAGCCGGATAGAAAATTGCTGCCCAATGATTTTTCTACATTTCCAGGCCTGAGAATGTGAAAATAATAGGCTAATATAGACAATGCTGATTAATCTAGGCTCTTTGCCAGACGCGGGCATAGTTTAGTGGTAAAACCGCAGCCTTCCAAGCTACTGATCGGGGTTCGATTCCCCGTGCCCGCTTCGTTGAATCCTTGTATCTTACAGGCCAGAAATTTTGTACATGGCTTGGAGTTTTGCCAGGGGCATTGATGTGACCACCCAAAAATCCCAGGCCGGGTCAAACAGATCTATGGCGGTATCATTACCAAGAGCCCAGGCCTGCCAAAATTCTTTTGGATGTAATGCTCCTTGGGCAGATCCGGCTACATCATTAAAAGCAATCCCTAAATGCCAACTGTAAATCACTGGCAAAATATGGCCGCCCATGGGTTTTTGGCGGTGCATGGCGGCCGTAAAGGTGGAAACCAAGATTTCTCCGGCGGGTGAGGTGTCATATCCTGCGAAGAGGTGGGTACAGTCGTGGGGAATTGCAAATTTGGCATTCAAGCCACTGGACTCTCCTGGAAAGGCATAGCCTTGGGCTTGATAGAATTCCCAAAATTGGTAACCAAGGGTGTCAGTAGGTAGTGTGGCAAGGGCCTGGAAACGAGCAACCAAGGTTGGGGCAGTTGTCTGTTGATAGGGCAATAACCAATCCGTGATGTCGCCGCCTGCCCAAGGTTGTCCCATAATACTCTCAATGTTTCGCTGACTCATGTCCGCTAAAATCCAGGCCCAGTGGCGGCGGGTTGTAGCAACTAAATCCTGGATGTAGTCCGCATGAACGTTGAGCGCATCAGCATAGGTGAGAACAAGATTAATTTTGGCTTCATCAACAACACCATCCACAAAGGCCATGACTGTCAGCAGTTGCAGGGCTAATTCCCGTTGGTGTGGATCGGGTAAACGCTGGGCTAACTGTTGGGGCAAAATTGGGGGTAGCTGATGCCAATCTGGAAGTTCAGTTTGAAAAAGATAGTGGCTACAGGCCTGGAGACTGGAGATGTCGGCTGGGGTTAATGTCCGGGTTCCCCCCAACAGCGCAATTTGGGCCATCCCGCTAAGAATCCCCTCTCGTTCTCTAGCAATGGCTGTAATTTCCATAGTTGTGTTCGTTTGGACTGTAATGATTAAGTTGATATAGCAAACACAAATTGTTCACGAGAAGATACCATACATATTACGTTGCCGAGAATGCAGTATAGAATGATTGATAAACCATTCAAATAACCACCCAGCAGCCTTAGATGTTTGACATAGATACCAGACTCGTTTCAGTTCTCTTCCATCAGGATTAGAACGAATAAATTCATATAGGCTATTGACTATTCATTTTTTATTGACTAATTTATTATAATCAGTTTATTATTAGAATCTCAAATGAGGTTGCTATATATTTATAGTGCTAGGTTAAGAGTTCAAGCCATGAAGTTTAGGTGGTTTTCTTTTCAAAGTTAGGGACATTGGGATAGACATCCGCAATATTTTCCCGAATCGTATTGGGATCGCTATTGGCAAAGTTAGCAATGTCAATTTTCTTCATGAAGGTCACGCCTGGTTTTTTAATGATGTACTCCAGAAATTCGTTAAAGGTTTGGACGTGTTCCGGGCGTTGGAGGCGATCATGCATTGTCACGGCCATCATCCGGCGGCGGTAAGCAGATTCTTCATAGAGGCGGTCAAAGGAGTTTTTCAGTTCAATTAAATATTGTTCTGATGAGAAAAACCGCGCTTCATAGGCCCGAATGTCATTCATATAGACCGCATAGGGAACAACAACAATCGTTTTCCCGTTGAGCAATTTGACAATAAAGGGTTCATCCCGGCTGACATCATCAATGTGATAGACAAATCCAAGTTCATTCAAGACATTCAGCACATTCACGGATCCCCGCAGGCCGGGAGCGTTATATCCCACAGCCCGTTGTCCCGTCACCTTGAGGATCATATCCACATTGCGCTGAATGAAGGCTTTTTCCTGCTCATAGGACATATTAAATTCGTTGTCCCAGTTCCAGCCGTGGGCCGCCGCTTCATGACCCCGTTGGACAATTTCCCTCGCCCGATCCGGATACATTTCGACAGTGCGGCCGGACATATGGGAGGTGATTTTAATCTTGTACTTGTCCAAAACATCTAAAATCCTTGGCACGCCTTCCGTGTAGCCATAGCGGTACCAGGTAATGGTCGGCATATCGTAATAGCCAGGGGGAGGGGTGAAGTTACCAAAGGGAGTCGGGGCCCCGGTGGCAGGTTGTGCGCCCGTTTCAAACATTAAGGACAAAGACATCGGCATCCGAATCCCATCGGGCCAAAACTGTCCGGGTTTAACCGTATTAGAACGCGACTGGGCCTGGGCGGGACGAGGTTGCATGAAGCTATAGGTGGCCAAGGCTCCGGCTCCAGCAGCTAATCCCTGTTTGAATAAATCACGACGGTGCATGGTGAACTCTCTCCTTTAAACGCTGAACGTGTCTGAGATAGCCTGAAAAATTTCTTCCGGGGCTTCTTCCGGGATGTAATGACCACATTGCTCAATGAGATAACTGGTCAGATTTTCACAGTAGGGAGTCATGCCGTTGTAGATTAGGGTTTTCGTGGCAAATTCACCCCCCATGGCAAAAATCGGCTGGGTAAACTTGGTTTCTGGAGCGAGGGTATTGGCGGCCATGGTTTCTTCGAGGGCGGCGTACCAGAGAAATCCAGCTTTCATCGCTCCCGGCTGACTGTAGTATTTAGCGTAATAATCCATCACCTCTGGGGTTAGGTTTTGTTTACGCTTAGATTTATTGGTGAAATACCAACTGAGATACTCCAGTTCTTTCCCCGCAACTAAACTATCGGCTAAATCCGGGACTTTGTGGAAATAGAACTGCCAGACTTTGGCCGCATTCACCACCCCAAAAAAGTCAGGACTGACCAGGCCAGGAATTGCGGCATCAATCAACCCGGCCCCGAGAATCGACTCAGGAAAGGTTTTCAGCACCGTAAACGCGACCCAGGCCCCGACATCATGGCCTACCAAGTAAAACTGATTAATTTGCTTCAATGCAAGGAAATCTTTAATCTCTTGGGCCGCCGTGCCACAGTCATAGGGGCCAGCCGGAATATCAGAGTCGCCTTGCCCACGCATATCGAGGGAAATAACCCGGAATTTTTCGCCCAACTGTTGCCAAAGTAATCGCCAGACATAACAGGTTTGGGGCCAGCCACCGAGGAGCAAGAGGGTCGGGCCTTGGCCGCCTTCAATGGCATGGAGGGTGACATCGCCAACGGTCGTAAACGTATGCTCAAAGCCAGGGGGCAAATCAATCGGAATAAACGGGTCTCTCATCGGGTTGCCTGATAGGTGTGCTGTAAAAATTGGAGGCCGTCACGGGCAATTTGTTCACTGCTGTCTGCCAAGGGTCGCCAAACGCGGGCTGCGGTGGCCAGGGCTTGATCCTCACGATTAAAACTTTCAATCACAATCCAGCCATTGAAGTTAAGGGTATCCAAGGCTTGAAATAAACCAGGCCAGGGCATGGTATCACTTCCTGGAATTCCCCGATCACAGGCACAGGCATGGACATGGAAGCATTTGTCACCGGCCGCCAAGAATGCCTTCACAATATCTTTTTCTTCAATATTCATGTGGAAGAGATCCAGCAATAGGCCCAGTTGGGGGGAACCAATATGATTCAGTAACTCTAACCCTTGGGCAACGGTATTTAGGGCATAACCTTGGAAACGGTTTAGAGGTTCGATGGCCAGTTTGATGTTGGTCTGACTTAAGGCATCCGCAATTTGAGTCAAGGCCTGGTGGAGTCGGGGCGTTTCTTCCGGTTGCAGGGGTTTGCCAGTTAAGTAACTCACAGGATGAATCAGTGGGCCAGAGAGTTGCGTAATGTCACAGGCCTGGGCAAAGGTAATCGCATCTTTGACGTACTGCACTGACTTTTGCCAACATTCTGGATCATCGCTGGTTAAAGACAATCCCGTCGGCATACTCGTACAAAGGGTGATTTCAATCCCATAGCGATCTCGATAAGCTTTAATCGTGTCTGGGGAAATATCAGCGAAATAATGGGTCGAAATTTCTACGCCATCAAATCCCCAGGCCTGGGCTTGCTCAAAAATATAACTCTCGTTCCCGAAAAACTCCTGTTTCCAGATGAACGAATGCACACCAAAACGAATTGCAGCGACCATGCTTACCCACAGGTTACGGATTTGTCACCGTTGTTAAAGGCATTGATCGTTTCAATTACCTTGGACAGGGTTTGCTCATTCTGAAGCTTAGCCAAATTCTTTGGGAACTTATCACTAATACTGGTAACGTACTGCATCATAAACGAACTTTGATTAATCCCAAATTTCGGGGCCTGGCTGACAAAAGCATTGCGTTGTTCTTGGGTGACTGTCGGCAAATTGTTGATGTCCGTAATATGGGCCCCCACGGCTGAGAAATATTCTCGCATTCCACCATCGTGATATTCAAAGTCTGGAGCGATCTCATCCCGCACCCAAATCATCACCATCGGCAAGGTTTCATTAGTCGGGTTCACAAAGCCATGCATATAGGTGTGGGGTGAGTAAACGACTTGCTTCGGTTTCATTTCAAGACTGTAGAGGGGAGCCCGGCCGGCCGCTTCAATAGTGGGTGGCTTACTCATATCGGGAAACTTGCGCTCACTATGGAAAATTTCCATGCCTCCTTTTTGGGGCCAGAAAAATTCATTGATGTAGTAGTGGACATGGGGCATTGGGCCGCCGCCGGGGGGAATTTGGGCCGTCGTAATCGCAAAACCAAAGTCTTTTGTGGAGCAGGAAGCAATTTCAAAGATTTCGTTAGCTGGGGTCAGAATTCGCAAGGGATCGTCTAACTTTGGCATCGGAATATTGTCAATCGAATAGGGAGCCTTAGCCCAACTGGCCTGGGTCTGGAACAGAATCACTCCAGCAATAACAACCACAAAAACCAGTGATGCAACCCAAGTTCTAATTTTCAACATGATCCACAATTATCCTTGTCCGAGTTTTTGTTTAATAAATGTGTAGGTAACTTGTCCCAATAAACAGGCGGCAGCGGCGACTAATCCTTCAAAGGGAGGAACTGGCAACGGTAGGCGGAAAAAACCAAAAATTACCCCTAATATCCAGCCGCCTAAGATTGCATAGCCCAACTGTGGATTAAACATGCTAAATCTTGCTCTCCCTTAAAAACAACTTACCGAAGTATCGCCCTGATTAAAGGCCTGGATCGTATCAATGATTGCCATTAGGTCGGAATCATTACTGCCTTTAGCCAAAATTAGGGGCGGATGACTATCCACCTGGGAGACATATTTTAAGAAATAGTCACTTTGGTTAATGCCATACTGGGGCGCGTGGGTGACAAATTCTTCCTTGGACTCATCTGTAATCGCAGGCAAGTGATTAATATCAGGAATTGGAACTCCCACATCTTGAAAATACTCCCGAATCCCACCATCGTTAAAGGGATAGTCAGGGGACGTTAGATCCTGTAGCCAAATAAATGTTAGTGGGCGTGTTTCATTGGTAATGTTCGTAAACCCATGCACCCGATTTTTCGGCCCATAAACAATCTGGTTGGGAACGGTATCAACGGTATAGACTTTGGCTCGACCAGCATCTTCATCGGTAGCGGGATGGCTTAGGTCTGGATATTCCTGCACACTTTGAAACAACTCCAAGCCTCCTTTCGGTGTCCAAAACCATTCATTAGTATGGTGATGAATATGAGGCAGTGGCCCCGCTCCGGCAGGAATTTGAGCATCAGCCAAGGTAAAGCCCTGGGTTCCCCGATTACAAGTGGCAAACGTGAATATCTCTCCAGCGGGGCCTAAAATTTGCTCCGGTTTTTCGACTTTAGGAAATGGCAGATCGGTAATAGAATCAATCGCCCAGGCCGGGGAATTATCAAAACCCATGATCCCCAACATTAAAATGATAGTTATAAGCAAAGATAAACTAGTTCTAAACCAGTGCTTGAGCATAGCAGGAAATCACCTCAAAAATGCTGTAATCAAGTCGAGTATGAGCATATCAACTATAGGGTTTTAGTCTCAGCCACACTGTAAACCTTAATCTCTGGCGTACCATTAAATAACGGCCCGGCTTTCTCCATAAATTCCTGAAAGTAGGGAGTTTGAAAATGATGATCTAAGGCCGCCTGATTCCGCCACTCTTCAAAATATAAAATGGTGTTAGGAGCGGTTTGATCTTCATAAAAACTATAGGAAACTGAGCCAGGTTCTTGGCGGGAGAGGATCAGACACTTTTCGGCCAACTGTGTAAATTCTTCCTTTGTCCCTGGTTTGATTTTGATTTTTCCGGCAACCACAACTAAAGAGGGAGCTTCACGAACTGTGGCCTGAGCCGGACTGGGCAAAACTAAGACGGTACTGAGACCAATCACCAGAGCCAACAAAAGCCCAACCATAATTGAGAGCAGCCTAGGCCAGCCATGTCTTTGAGCATTATTCATTATGATATTTACTCCCAAGAGCCTTGCCAGAGTCAGTATAACCTTCAACATATGTAATGCTCATAGCCTAAGTTACGCCCTCTCGATATTAATACTGACTGTGGAGATCATTATAAAGATTTACCACTGGCTTTAACGGACACAATTCACAAAAATTAAAGTCTCCATTTCCTTAGAATGATCGCCTACTCAACAAGATTAAGTAAAAGTTAATTTTTGGTCATTATCCGAGGAGTTTCGGGACTTCATGGTATGCTTAGCATTAAATTGTTGGTTTAACCACTTTGGAGTATTTTGAGGCAGGTTAAAATTGACTATATTCACTTATAAAGTGTTAACAATATTCATGATGTTTAACCTTGCCCTGCGGAGGCTTTTAGAATCTTAACAATTACTTGTTATTTATTTATATTCTTGGTTCTCATTACAAGCCGGATCATAAATTAATCGCAAGTTTATTGAGAAAACCTAAAGCTGTTCCCATTTTTCCAGAATCTAGATTTGACTTGTGACTGCACTCTTAAAAGGACGCTGTTCTCTATGGCCCGTACCAATTATTACGCCAATCTAAAAGCCAATTACTCCCAACCCGGCCTGGTTCCCGATACCCAGAAAGCCGAACTGATTGCCGAGGGATTACGGATTGTTGGCCTGAAAGAAGCTACCTTGCCCACCATTGGCCCTGACTACACCCTGGAGCAAATTGAGCAGGAAAACAAAGACTGGTGGCCAACCCACTGTGAAGCCCTGCGCCAAGGCCGGGGAGATATTTTAACCGGCGAATACCGGGATGATCTCGTTTATTTCTGTCAGGATGGCCCCTACTCTGGCCTGGAGCAACAAAAAGAGCGGGAACAACATTGGTGGGCCCTAATTGCACAGCCGGGCGTGACCATGGTTTGGCCAATTGTCATGTTTTGGGGTGAGCACACCTTTTTTGAATGGAAATGTATTGATGATGTCACCCATGAAACCATTGCTAAGGGGAATGTCACCTGGGTTCGGCGCGGGCATCGGGGCGGCTGTTACTTAAAAACCGAACAACTCACCTTCTACAGGGATGTCTTTGCGCCCGAAAGCTTGCTCAAATTAATCACGACCTAAAAATTTGCCAGGAGAATCAGTCCATGAGTCCATTTGCCAATGCGGTGCTCGATGACCAGGCCCTGCAAGACGGGTTAAATAGTATCAATCCCAAGTTTGGTGACTTTTGTACCAGGGTGGCCGGCGAGGCCTGGGGATTGCCGCTGATTGATCAAAAAACCAAAGCCTTGATCACCATTGCTGTGGATGTGGTCAACCAAGATCAAACCGGGCCGGGGAACCCCTTCAAAGCCCATGTGACGATGGCGATGCAGCAGGGAGCCACTCGGGAAGAAATCGAAGAACTCCTGCTGTTTATGTGTGTTTATGCTGGGTTTAATAAAGCGGCGGGCTGTTTTGGCACCCTAAAGGAAATGTTCGAGTAATCCATTCACCTCATAACGTTCTAAAAAAAGGCAACTATGACCGCAACTAAGGGCAAAATCGGGGTTCTGATCGAAGAACATTTTGATGCCACCGAGTACAAATGGTTTAACGAATATTTCCCCGCCCACGGCTATGAAGTGGAATATCTCAGCCATCTTTGGGGACAGCCGCAACTCACCTTTGGCTCTAACCCTGAAAATGATGTGATTGAATTTCATGCCACCGTCACCACCGAAGTCAATGATGTTGAACCCAGCGACTACAAGGGGATCATTGCCATTGGGGCTTATGCCATGGATCGGTTGCGCTATCAGGTGAAGGTGAAAAAAGGCGGTAAAAATGAAGCGCCAGCGGTGGAGTTTCTCCGGAAAGCCATGGCCACTGAAGGGGTAAAACTGGGAACGATTTGCCATAGCCTCTGGTTATTTTGTGCCGATCCCGACTTGCTCAAAGACCGGAAAGTCACCTGCGCCCATAATATTGTCTGTGATGTCGAAAATGCCGGAGCCGATGTTGTGATCGAAAACGATGAAACCGTGGATCTCGTCATTGATGGCAACTTAATTACAGGCAAACATCCCGGCATGATTGAAGAATTTGTCAAAGTCTTTGTCGAGCAACTCGATGCCGCTTAGTCCCGCTTAGTCCTCCTTTGATTCCAACCCTATGGCACCCCAAATTAACTTCCCCTTTTCCGACTTGATTGCGGGCTATGTAACCAGCTACGACACCGAAACCGACATTTTTGGCCTGAAAACCTCTGATGGCCGGGAATTTCCGGTCAAACTGAGTCCAATGGCCTATGCCAAGGTGATTCAAAACTTTGATGAAGGCTATCCCGATGCCACGAGTACGATGCGGGCCTGGTTAACACCGGGACGGTTTCTCTTTGTCTATGGGGTGTTTTATCCCGATACCGATGTTTTTGATGCCAAGCAAGTCGTCTTTGCCGGTAAAAAAGAAGATGATTATGTCTTTGAAAAGCAGGACTGGTGGATTCAGCAGATCAACGCCCTCGGTAAGTTCTACGTCAAGGCCCAATTTGGCCAAGAGGAAATTGATTACCGCAACTATCGGACGGATTTGTCAGTGAGCGGGGAACGCTCCTCAGTCAAATTTCGCCAAGAAACCGATACTATTTCCCGTCTGGTTTACGGCTTTGCCACGGCTTTTATGATGACCGGGGATGAAGTGTTCCTAGAAGCAGCAGAAAAAGGCACCGAATATCTCCGGGATCATATGCGCTTTGTGGACCGGGATGAGGACATTATTTACTGGTATCACGGCATTGATGTCCAAGGGGAAAAAGAACTCAAAATCTTTGCCTCTGAGTTTGGCGACGATTACGATGCGATTCCGGCCTACGAACAGATCTATGCCTTAGCCGGGCCAATCCAAACCTATCGCTGCACTGGAGACCCCCGGATTCTGTCGGATGCCGAACAAACCATCAAGCTGTTTGATAAGTTCTTTCTCGACCAGTCTGAATACGGTGGCTATTTCTCCCACATTGACCCCTTGATGTTGGATCCTCGCAGTGACTCCCTCGGTCGCAACAAAGCTCGGAAAAACTGGAACTCCGTTGGGGATCATGCACCGGCCTATTTGATCAATCTTTGGTTGGCTACGGGTGAGCAGAAATACGCCGATATGTTGGAGTACACCTTCGACACGATTGAAAAGTATTTTCCCGACTATGAAAACAGTCCCTTTGTTCAAGAGCGGTTCTATGAAGACTGGTCCCACGATACAACCTGGGGCTGGCAGCAAAATCGGGCAGTGGTGGGCCATAACCTAAAAATTGCTTGGAACCTGATGCGGATGCAGAGCCTCAAACCTAAGGAACAGTATGTGGGCCTGGCTCAGAAAATTGCGGATCTGATGCCCTCGGTGGGAAGTGATCAACAACGGGGCGGCTGGTCAGATACGGTCGAGCGGTTACTCACCAATAATAGTAAATTCCATCAGTTTGTCTGGCATGATCGCAAGGCCTGGTGGCAACAGGAACAAGCCATTCTCGCCTATTTGATTTTGGGGGGTATCCTTGAGCATGATGATTATCACCGTCTAGGTCGAGAAGCTGCGGCCTTCTATAACGCCTGGTTCTTAGACTTGGAGGATGGCGGTGTTTACTTTAATGTCCTAGCTAATGGGATTTCCTATCTGGCTAGGGGGAATGAGCGGGCCAAGGGCAGCCACTCCATGAGCGGCTATCACTCCTTTGAACTCTGTTATTTGGCGGCGGTTTATACCAACTTCCTGATCACCAAGCACCCAATGGACTTTTACTTTAAGCCCCTACCCAATGGCTTCCCAGATCGGATTTTGCGCGTTTCACCGGATATTTTGCCACCGGGATCGATCTTGCTTGAGTCTGTGGAAATTGACGGCAAAGCCTACACTGATTTTGATTCCCAGGCCCTGACGGTGAAATTGCCCGAGACAAAAGAACGGGTCAAGGTGAAAGTTCGTTTAGCCCCCAAGTCCTGAGTCTATGAACATTGACATCAAAGCCGAGGATGGATTTCAGTTAGTCACCCTAGAGGGGGAAGTGGATGCCAATACTGCACCCCAAGTCCACCAGGCCATCATGCCCCTCGCTGTACCGGATACCAAAATCATCTTGGATATGACCGAGGTTCCCTATATGTCCAGTGCCGGGTTACGGTTACTCCTGTTTCTCTATCGTCAAACCACAGCCAATTCAGCCCAACTCGTCTTGGTCGGCCTCTCTGAGGAACTGATTGATACCATGTCTGTCACAGGATTTTTGGAGTTTTTTACGATTCGCGACACCCTAGACGCAGGCAAGGCGGCCTTGTAAATCATGTCCATTGAACGGATTGATATTCACCCTACCCATCAGATCAACGGCCGCAAACTCCGCTGTGGTCAACCCTTTCCCTTTGGGGCCATGCTCGTTCCCGGTGGGGTCAATTTTGCGATCTATTCCAGTCATGCCACGACCTGTACCTTAGTCCTCTTTAACAAAAAAGAACCTCAACCCTTTGCCGAGATACCCTTTCCTGAGGCCTTTCGGATTGGCAATGTCTTTTGCATGACCGTGTTTGACCTGGATTACGAAAATCTGGAATACGGCTATCGGATGGATGGTCCCAATAATTTCCAGGCCGGGCATTGGTTTGATACGAGCAAAATTCTGTTAGATCCCTACGCCAAAATTGTCAGTGGTCGGGATGTCTGGGGTGTCCAACCAGATTGGAACGATATTTACCAACACCGGGGCCGAATTAGTTTTGATGACTTTGACTGGCAGGATGATCGTCCCTTAGATATTCCCCTCGAGGACATGATCATCTATGAAATGCACGCCCGCGGCTTTACCAAAGATGAATCTTCCGGGATCAAAGAAAGTCATCGGGGTACCTTTGCTGGGATTCGGGACAAAATTCCCTACCTGCAAGAACTAGGTGTGAATACCATCGAGTTAATGCCAATCTTTGAGTTTGATGAGTTTGAAAACAGTCGGCGGCATCCCGAAACTGGCGAACTCCTGCTCAATTATTGGGGCTACAGCACGGTTAACTTTTTTGCGCCCAAGGCAGGCTATGCAGCTACTGGCAAATTTGGGATGCAAACCGATGAACTCAAAACCCTGATCAAAGAACTCCACAAGGTGGGAATTGCCGTTATTTTAGACGTGGTTTTTAATCACACGGCTGAGGGGAATGAGCGCGGGCCCACGATCTCGTTCCGGGGGATTGATAACAAAACCTATTACATGCTTACCCCAGAGGGATATTACTTTAACTTCAGCGGCACCGGCAACACCCTGAATTGTAATAATCCAATTGTCCGGGGCATGGTGCTGGATTGTTTGCGCTACTGGACAGCAGAGTTTCATATCGATGGCTTTCGCTTTGATTTAGCTTCTATCTTGGGCCGCGATCCCTGGGGTTTTCCGTTGGCCAATCCACCACTGCTGGAAACCTTAGCCTTTGATCCAATTTTGGCCCGCTCGAAACTAATTGCCGAGGCCTGGGATGCCGGGGGACTCTATCAAGTGGGATCTTTTCCTAATTACGGGCGTTGGGCGGAATGGAACGGTAAATATCGGGATTCGGTGCGTCAATTCATTAAAGGCGATCTGGGCCTGGTCGGGGAAATGGCCCAACGGATACAGGGATCTCCGGATCTCTATCAAGCCGCTGGCCGTCCCCCTTCGACTTCGATTAATTTCATCACGGCCCACGATGGGTTTACCCTAGCTGATTTGGTTTCCTATAACGGTAAACATAATGAGGCCAATGGCGAACACAACAATGATGGAGCGAATGATAATTACAGTTGGAATTGCGGTATTGAAGGCCCCACGGATAATATTTATGTCCAGGCCCTGCGCCATAAACTAATGCGAAATGCGATGGCGATTCTGATGGTGAGTCAGGGTGTGCCGATGATCCTAATGGGGGATGAATTTGGTCGGACGCAATACGGAAATAACAACACCTATTGCCATGATTCCCCGTTGAATTGGTTGAACTGGAACTTACTCGAAAAAGAAAAAGACTGGTTTCGCTTTGTTCAATGCTGTATTGCCTTTCGCCAGTCCCATCCAGTGTTACGAAACCCTGAACATTACCAAAACCGTGACTATTTAGGGACAGGGTTGCCAGATATTAGTTGGCATGGAGTTAGGGCCTGGCATGCGGATTGGTCTAATGAAAGTCGGGTGCTGGCTTTTATGCTCTGTGGTCACCACGCCAAAGGGGGCAAAGTTAAAGATAATCAAATCTATGTGGCGATGAATATGCACCATGAAAGCCTCTGGTTTGAATTACCTGCCACATCTGTGGGTAAAGCTTGGTATGTGTTTGCCAATACAGGTGCTCATCCACCTGAGGATATTCACTGGCCTGGGTCAGAACCGCGTTTAGACTCGCAATCTGGATTATTAGTTGGGGATCGGAGCCTAGTCATTTTATTGGCAAAATAACTGCACACATATTATTGAGAGGAACTATGGCATTTACAATTGCAGCAGAAGTTTTAGGGGACTTGGGTAAGGTTACATTGATCGGTGAGTTAGATGGCAGCACAGCGCCCCTATTCAAGGAGAAAATTGAAGAGATCGCCAAGGCAGAAATTAAACGCTTAGTTTTACTGATGGCAGAACTGGAATATATGTCGAGTGCTGGGTTACGGGTTTTGATTTTTGCCAAACAAAAAATGGGCACTAGTGTCAATATCTATATTGTTGGGGCCCAAGAAATGGTGCAGGATACAATTGATCAAACAGGTTTGCACCAAAGCTTTTATTTAGTGGATACCTTTGACTTTGCTAGTTAAATTAGGCCTAGGCATTCAATACCTATTTTTTGCTGCTTATTTAACTTTAGATGTCATATCTTTAGATTAATGAATAGCCGATACCTTCAACTGTCATTGAAATTAGCCCTTCAGCCAGGCCTGGATACTAGGGTTAATGGCCTATGACTATTTCTCAAGATGCGAAGCCGATTAAAAGTCAAATTCAAACATTTCGGCAAGGCGTGCTTAAAAAATTAACCCAGATCAAGCACAACAACCCCATTGCCCGCTCAATTCAGTTACGAATTGTCTTTTTACTGCTCATTTGCCTCATTCCAGTGTCCTTAGGTGGAATTTATTGGCTTGATCTCTACACAGAGGAGCGGTTAATTAAGTTGGCTGAACTAGACCTCGTCAGTCGGGGCAAGTTACTGGCCGAACTGATGGGCAGACTCGATCGTGAGCGCCGCCTTGATACCGAGTTTTTAGCCTCTCATCCAGCCGTTATCCAGTTTAATCAAAAAGAATCTGGGGTTCTCCTCCAGCATTTTGCTCAGTTTCATCACTGGGAAGGGAATTTTAGCGTATTTAATATGCAAGGAAAGTTAATTGCCGAGAGTCCCAAAAATTCTTTCCAGGCTTTTGACAAGATTCCAACATGGCTTTCAGAATCTCAAGCTCGCGGCGGGCCTATGAACCGCCTGACAAGAAACACCACTATTGAAGACAGCAAAGATTGCTTGATTATGCCAATAGTATCTCCAGAAAGCCAGAAACAAGTAGGAGTATTATTGGAGTGTATTCCGCTCAGTGCCATTTCAAGGTTTGTTAATGATATCGGTAAATCAATTGATGTTGATCGGATTATTTTTGTCAATTATCAGGGTTGGATTTATGCGGATACTGGCAACATCGCCTATAGTCAATTAGAAAATCGTCAGAATTTGCCAGCAGAAAAACGAGTTCTGTCTGGGGAACAGCGCGTCACCTATACTGACGGAAAGTTTATCTTTACAATGCCGATTAAATATCGAAATAATCGAACATGGGGATTGATTTTAATTAATACTGAAGAAACAATTCAGTCAGCCATTGCCGATGTTAATCGGGTGGGTTTAATTCTAGTGGCCTTCATTGGGATCATTGTTGCCTATAGTTCCTGGAAGATTATTCATCATAGCACCGTCCCGATTACTGCTCTAACCCAGGCCACCAGCGCGATTGCCGATGGAAATTTGGACTATGTGATTGATATTCACCGCCAAGACGAGATTGGGACATTGGCGCAAAGCTTTATGAATATGCAGTCCCGACTTAAAAATCTGATTGATCAAGAGGTTAAAGATGCTGTTTACCGCTTGGAATTAGAAAAAGGACGGCAAATTCAGCAAGATTTTCTCCCCGAGCATCTACCGGAAGCAGCGGGTTGGGATATTGCGGGTTTATTTGAACCAGCCCGCTCTGTGTCTGGAGATTTTTACGATGCGTTTACGTTAGATGACAATTACCTTGGCCTGGTGATTGGCGATGTTTGCGATAAAGGTGTCGGTGCAGCGATGTTTATGGGCCTCTTTCGGAGCCTCTTGCGGGTCTTCTCTGGGGCGGGGATGTCATCAGAAATTTACATTGATAATCGAGGCTTAAATGATGATCCTACAGATATTTTGGACGGAATGGATCCGCTCGTGCATCAGTTTCTCAAGGCAGTTTACTTAACTAATGACTACATTACAACTGAACATTCCAGCATGGCGATGTTTGCGACCCTATTTTTCGGCGTTCTTGATATTAAAACTGGAACGTTAACCTACATCAATGCTGGCCATGAGCCAGTTTATGTCCTCAACCAGGCCGGCATTAAACACCAACTAAAGTCCTCGGGGCCAGCAGTGGGGATGATGCCGAAATCTACGTTCCCCAGCCATCACATTAATCTTGAGTTAGGTGATCTTTTAGTGGGTTATACCGATGGTGTGACGGATGCCCGTTGCCCCAATGGGAAGTTTTTTGGGCGTAAGCGACTTGAACAATTACTCATTCAGCATTATGAGGATCATGTCAATATTCTTGAATGTGTGCGCTCAGAGTTGTTAGACCATATTGCTGATGCAGTTCAGTTCGATGATATTACGATGTTGGTAGTTTATCGGAATTAATCCTATGGAAACCCTGGTTTTGCCCGCCGAGTTAGACTCTTTGGAACCAATTGGTAAATATGTCCTGAATGTGGCCAAAGTTGCTGGACTTTCCCAAAAGAAAGCCTATCGCTTAAGGTTAGCAGTGGACGAGTTAGCGACAAACATTATTAACTATGGTTATGCGAATCAATCCTCCCCCGTTGGTCTGGAAGTCAGTGCTGAACTTGCGCCAACGTTTTTGAAAATTATTTTAATTGACTCTGGTCTGGCCTATGATCCACGGGAGCGTAACTTTGATGAATCTATTTTAGAAGAACCCATTGAAGAACGTCCTATTGGTGGTTTGGGCATTTTTCTAGCCCTACAAAATGTGGATGAATTCAGTTACCAGGTTCAGAGTGATAAGAACATTAGCTCCTTTTTAGTTCATATCGAATAGAAAACAAATCAAAAGTTACTGACCAGGCCGGGGAAGGGGAGGTTCTTCATGGCTCTGCCAGGGGGCAAAAAAGGGCAACAGGGCCAAGGCGGGTAAGGCAGCCCCTAAGGTAAAGAGAAAAAATAAGGGCCAACCCATCATCTCTGCCAGTCGGCCAGCGGGGGCGGTAAAAATATCTCGACTAACGGCAAATAAACTGGACAAGAGGGCATATTGAGTGGCGGAAAAGCGGGGATTACATAAACTCATTAGAAAGGCTGTCAAGGCTGCTACTCCCAGGCCGCCACAAAAGTTATCCACATTAATCGCTAAAATCATCAGCCCATAACTCTGTCCCGCTTGAGCCAAGGCAAAATAAGTAAGATTACTCAAGGCCTGGAGAAAGCCCAATATCCACAGGGCCCGATGAATCCCAATCCGACTAATAATCGCCCCTCCCGCCAAGACCCCGACAATGGTTGCCACCAGGCCCAGGCCCCCTTGCCAGGCCCCAATTTCTGTTTGACTAAACCCAGTTTTTAATAAAAAGGGAGTCACCATATTCCCAATCAGAGCATCCCCATAGCGATAGAAACAGACAAAGAGCAAAATAATCAGGGCCTTGCCCCAGCCAAACCGTTGGAAAAACTCACCAAAGGGCAAAATAATCGCATCCTTCAAAGAGGGGGGCGCAGGGACATCTGTTGCCGGTTCCTCTCCCCAAAAGGTGGTTAATATCCCGACAATCATCAGCCCAGAAATTAATAGATAAACCAAGGGCCAAGGCATTTGATCCGCCAAAATCAACGCTGCCGACCCCGTTACCAGGAGCGCAATCCGATAGCCCAAAACATAAACCCCAGCCCCGGCCCCCATTTCTAACTCTTCTAAAATGTCTGTCCGGTAGGCATCCACGGCAATATCTTGGCTGGCACTGAAAAAGGCAATGAGTAAGGCATTAATGGCCAACAGCCGCAATCCCACCGCTGGATTTTGTAATGCCATGGCCGCAATTGCCAGCAGCAAACCGATTTGGGTCACAACCAACCAGCCTCGCCGCCGGCCTAAAAAGGGGGGAACATAGCGATCTAATAGGGGCGACCAGAGGAACTTGAGGGAATAGGGCAGCGCGACCAAACTAAACAACCCAATGGCCGTTAAATCTACGTTCGCTTGGGTCATCCAGGCCTGGAGGGTGCGGCTGGTCAAGAAAAAAGGCAATCCAGAGGAAAAACCCATCAAGAGCACAACTGCCATTTTTTTGCTTTCAAATACTTTGATGGCGGCCGCGAGGGACTGGAGGGGATTAAAGCCAAGTTTTGCCATAAATGTGGTAGATATTGCCAGATTGCGCTTCTATAGCACTATACAGGGGGTGAGAGACCGCTGGCAGACCGACTAAAGACTTTTCAGGAGTCCCGGCCTGGCATAGACTAGAGTATGTACTGAATTTCAAGGAATTAAAAACGTGGGGACAACGACCTCGGTACTCCCGCATCTGTTGCGCGTCGCTCAAGGGGAAACCCTAGATCGTCCCCCGATTTGGTTAATGCGCCAGGCCGGCCGGTATATGAAGGTCTATCGAGACTTGCGGGATCGTTACCCCTCTTTTCGTGATCGCTCCGAAATTCCCGACTTAGCCATTGATATTTCCCTCCAACCGTTTCGGGCCTTTGCTCCCGATGGGGTCATTCTTTTTTCAGATATTTTAACGCCCTTACCCGGCCTGGGGATTCCCTTTGACATCATCGAAAGTAAAGGGCCAATCATTGATCCGCCGATCCGCAGCCAGGCCCAGGTGGATGCCTTAACCCCCCTTGAACCAGAAGTTGCCTGCCCATTCATCCGCCCCATCTTAACGACCCTGAGAAAAGAAGTGGGAGATAGAGCCACCGTTTTAGGATTTGCTGGGGCACCTTGGACATTAGCGGCCTATGCGGTGGAGGGAAAAAGCTCTAAGGATTATATTGTCATCAAGACTATGGCGTATCAGGAGCCGGATCTCTTACATCAATTCCTCGGAAAACTGGCCGATGCCATTGCCGCCTATCTTTGCTATCAGATTGATTGTGGTGCTCAGGTGGTGCAATTATTTGATTCCTGGGCCGGTCAACTCAGCCAGCGGGACTATGCCAATTTTGCTCTACCCTACCAACAACGGGTCGTCCGGGGTGTGAAAGCGATTTACCCCCATGTGCCGGTAATTCTTTACATCAATGGCAGTGGCGCAATCCTTGATAAAATGCCCGCCAGTGGGGTGGATATTGTCAGTTTGGATTGGACGGTGGATATTGGCCCAGTCCGGCAACGCTTCGGCCCCAACATTGGCATTCAAGGCAATCTCGACCCTGTGACTCTATTTGCCAGTCCCGATGTGATTAAAGAACGGGTAGCCGATATTATTCGCCAGGCCGGGGACTCTCGCTATATTTTTAACTTAGGTCATGGTGTTCTCCAAAAGACTCCCGAAGAAAACGTGGCCTACTTGTTTGATTTGGTCAAATCGGGGAGCTATTAACCCTTGCGGATCTTAGTTACGGGAGCCAGTGGGTGCATTGGTCACTACATTTCCGAAAGTTTGATTCAGCAGACTGATCATGAATTATTTCTCATGGTGCGGAATCCGGCGAAGTTAAACCTGGATGTGACGGCCCGGCCTGGGATTACGGTGATTCAGGGGGATATGCTCAATCTAGAACCCCTGGCGGATTTGCTCCCAACGCTAAACATTGCCATTCTGACTGCAACCATGTGGGGCGGCCCAGAAATTTTCCAGGTGAATGTCACGCAAACCTTGGCCTTAATGGCAGCGTTAAATCCAGACGTTTGCCAAAAAGTCTTTTACTTTTCTACTGCAAGTGTTCTAGATCGTCAACTTAATCCTCTTGCCGAAGCGGGCACAATTGGCACTGATTACATTCGCTCCAAGTATCAATGTCTCCATGAATTGGAAAGTTTACCCATTGCGGATCGGATTGTGGAGCTTTTTCCCACTTTGGTTTTTGGGGGTGGCGGCGATGGCAAACCGACCTCTCATGTTACGGGGGGCCTGGGGGAAGCGCTCAAATGGCTCTGGTTGGCCAAATGTTTTGATGTGGATGGGAGTTTTCACATTGTCCACGGTCGTGACATTGCCCAGGTGATCACCTATCTCATTCAGCACCCGGAAGTGGCCCTAGGCCCGCGCTTAGTGTTGGGAAATCCGGCTTTAACAGTTAGTCAAATGTTGCAAGAAATGTGTGACTTTACTGGACAGAGAATTTATTTTCAACTCCCGCTCCGATTGTGGTTGGTGAATATTTTAATCAGGGTTTTTGGCCTCCAGATGGCGGCCTGGGATTATTTTTGTCTCCAGTATCGGCACTTTAGCTATGACGAAGTTATCAACCCCCAGAGCTTAGGCTTGAGTCCCTATTGTGGTACGTTGACGGATTTACTGCGGATGACTCAATCAGCGGGATTGGCGAGTCGGTAAAGCAAAGAACGCAGGCTGACTGTTGGGCAGTGTTGCACCCGTTAAATCCAAAGCCCCAGCCAGTTTACTTCCGCCTAAAATTGCCCCCGTCAAGTTCGCCTGATCAAACCGCACCCGCTCAACTCGGGCCCAGGCCAAGCTGGCATTGGTTAAATTCGCACCACTAAAGCGCGCCCCCCGCAAATCGGCATTGGTCAGGGTGGCTCCGGTCAAATTTGCTCCCGTCAGATTCGCCCCTCTGAGAGTTGCCGCATTTAGATTTGCGCCTTGCAGATCAGCCCCTTTGAAATTCCGGCCATTGAGGTTGGCATAGCTCAGATCACAGTTGGGGCAGTTACCGGTGCGGTTGAGTTGTTGGAGGTCTTCCGGTTTGGCAGCCAGGCCTGGGGTTACAAAGTTGACCAAGATGCCCAGGATACAGCACCCGGTTAACCAGTTCGTTTTAGTAACATTTTTGCAGAAACTTGCCATAACCCATCCCAGACCGGAGCAATAACTATCCTTAGATTACCCATCATTATGCCCTAGGGAGTTTGAATTTCCCAGGCCTGGAGCGGAATGTTCAGAGAGTTATGCCCACTCATCCAGCAACTTAGGCTCGCTCTAAAAGCTTTGTAACTGCCCCAATCAAAGCATCCGCATTTTGGAGTAAGCTGCCAAAAATCACCACCGAAGCCGCCGCCACAATCACCGTCCGGGCAATGATGAGGTTATCGCGCGAGAGTTGAAAAAAGCGTTCTTCCCATTTATCCATCCGCTGGGTAGAGGCCGCCAAATCAGCTTCTAAGTGATCGAGGCGTTGATTGATGCTGCGTAATTCAGTTAAGACTTGGGTTTGAAATTCTGGCTCACTCATGGGGATTTTGTCAGCAAGAGTAATACAATCATAGCAAACATTGTCCAGAGCCTGTTACAGGATCAACATCTGGGATAGGTCGTCACCTCTATTGAGGATTTTACTGTCTTGGTTCTTATGTCTAACCCAAAGGGATATTCTCTCAATAGCAATGTTAAGAGAGTCTTTTGGAGTATCTTTTTTGGTATTTTACTTTGGATAGGTTTAACCCGGCCAGGCCTAGCCGATGAACATCCTTTATTGACCCTTGAGACACTTCAACAACGGCTCCAAAATCCAATGACTTTAGATGGCAAACCCACTATAGATCTAAGACAATTTCAAATTGATTTACGTCCCGAAAATGCCCCCTTTCGCGACCAATTCTATTCCTTGCTGGCAACCCAATTACAACGCGCGGGCAAGGCCTGGGGCCTGGATTTAAGTGATGCGGTGATCCGTGGTGATTGGCAGTTTGGGGCCTTGGGAGTGCGCTTACCCTTAACAGGCCAGGCCCTAGCTCCTAATTTTTCTGCTGCTGAACAAGCTCAATTTAATCAGGATCGGCAACGATTATTCCAGTTGAGTCGCTTATCCCGATCACTGTTAAGTCAAGATTACCGTGAAGATGATTTACAACTGCGCTTATGGCGGGGAGCCGTCTATCTCAACCGAACCCAATTCCAGGGCCTAGTTTCTGGACGAAATACCTTCTTTCTCGGAGCAATCCAAGGGCAGAATGCAGATTTTTTCGGCAAGTCCGACTGGTCTGGGAGTCGCTTCAGCCAGGCCTGTAATTGGAGTGGGAGTCAATTTCATCAGGCCAGTAATTGGCGCGGCACGATCTTTTTTCGGAAAATCAACTTGACCCAAACTCGCTGGCAGCAATCCGTTGACTTTAGTAATAGTGAATTTCGTGACAGTGCTAATTTTAGTCGCGTCATTTTCGAGCAGTCCGCCACCTTTTCCCGTTCACAATGGCAAGGTAATGCAGATTTTAGTCAAACCCGCTGGTTAGGAACGGTTAATTTTAATCGTAGTCAGTGGCAGAAATCGGTATTTTTTCCAGAGGCCAGCTTTAACCAGATGATCAGTTTTCGGGGGATGCAACTCCAAGAAAAAATGAATCTGCGGGCTGCGACCATTCTCAACCAACTTGATCTCAGTGATGCCAGCTTTAGTCCCCAGGCCAAAATTAATATTCCTGACCTGGAGTTTGATGCCAAAACTGCCCAAATATTGGGAACTCCGGGCAAAATCGGGGCCATCTTCACCCTGCCTAGCTACCGCAACAATCAAACCGTTATTCGTAATCTAGTCCGTAACTTCCGCCAGTTGGAACAAATTCAAGATGCCAATGCCATTGAACTCATGGGCCAACTCCGCCACTGGCAAGAACTCAGCCGCACCCTTTGGCAACGGAATTTGAATCAACTCTCTGAGTCTCAATTACAGCAGCTAGGATTTACACCATCGCAGACCGCGCAAGTTCTCGCCCAGCGGGCCCAAAAACCCTTTACGGATCTCAGTGACTTACTTAACCGGAATGTGATTGATCTGGCCACCTATGTCAAACTCCAGGCCAAGGTAAATGTTGTTCCGGCGCTCTCCTTAACTGCCTATTGGGGGTATCTCTGGCAATGGTTGGGCTTGAGTTTACTGTTAGCTTTTACGGCCTACGGGAGTCGGTTTGGATTAATCTTTGGGGTGGGCTTGGTCGCGATTGCCTATTTTGCCTTGGTCTTTTGGGCCGTGGATCGGATTAGACGGTGGCGGCCAACTCCCATCCTGCCAGGCCTGGTGGAAACAATGGTCATGATTTTAGGCGGGATCAGCTTGGGGTTAGTCGGGAGTAGTTTAGTCATGCGTTCTGCCGTCAATCCGGGGTTAACGTGGCTTTGTTTAGTCATGTTTCTTGTGCCAATTCCCCTCGTTTTAACGCTGATTATCTATCTCAAAGGTCGCTATCATGACCTGATGACCATTAGTTATTTCGTGGAAGATGGCAGTCAGCGGCAGTTTCGCCTCCTCATTGGTCGCTTACCGATTATGCCGAGATTTCCATTTTTTCGGGAACGCTATGAGCCAATTCTCTGGGGTCGCCGCTGGACAGGACTAAACTATTTCGACCTCAGTTTAATTAACTTTCTCAAATTTGGCTTTAATGATGTGCGCTTGCGAGATCAACAGTTACCTGGCCTGGTCGGAAGTTTGGTTTGGTATCAGTGGGGCCTGGGTTTACCCTACATTGGCCTGCTGTTCTGGACCTTATCCCGCACCATTCCCGGCCTGAATTTATTTATTTATTTTTAACGGCGACTTTATCTTGATGAAACTTGAAGAATATTCATCATCTGCTGATGCGTCAATCCTTCTAGGGTCATCTTTACCGCTAAGGCGGGCTGAGTCTGTCTTGATCTAGATAAGCATCAATACATGGGTTGAGTTCATCCATAAGACCATCCAAATCATGCTCTAACCATCTCATATCTAAAAACGAATTACTATCCGGTCATGTTGGCTGATTTACCGGGATGTATTTCCCAAGGCGATCCTCTCAAAGAAGCTGTTGCTAAAAAGCCGATGATGAGATTTGAACTCACGGCCGCTCGATTACGAATCGAGTGCTCTACCACTGAGCTACATCGGCAACCAGGCCCCCCATTTTAGCATCAAGATTTTGTAAGTTTGCTGGCTCAGACTCAATCTCGTTGAAATTTAATTACACTTAGGCTCCATCCAACTTGGTTAATGCAGAGAAAATACCTTTCTACTCGCTTCAGGCCTGGGTCAAGGCTGTTAAAAAGGGGCTGGGAGCTTTCTTACTTCTATCATCCTGCTCATGGGTTGAGAGATAAAGTTGCTGCTGAGCCCGCGTCAAGGCAACATAAAACAGGCGTTTTTCCTCTTCAAGCCGGCCCTCTTGGACACTGCGAAAACTCGGAAATTCTCCATCCGCCAGGCCTGCCACAAAAACCCGATCAAACTCCAACCCCTTGGCCTGGTGAACTGTAATTAAAGGGACAAGATTCTCGGCCTGGGTGAGCCGGTCAACATTCCGAGTCAGGGCTGTAAATTCGATGATCTCTCGGAGGGCTGTGTGGGGATGGAGTTGAGCTTGATCCCGCTCTGTAAAGACATCAATGAGTTGATCCAAGTTCTCTAGGCGTTCCGGCTGACTACTGTAATGGCGATATAATCCAGAGTCTTGGATGATTTGGCGGATTAACTCTCCCGGCCGGAGTTGGTCACTTGCTTGTCGCCATTGGTAGAGTTGTCGGGCAAACGGAAAAAACTGCCGTTGATAGCGTTGAATCAGAGCTTGACGTTGGGGCCGGCCAGGAATGGTCAGGGGTAATAAACAATTCAGTAGTTCAACCGTTGTGCGGACATCATCATCGGCTTTGTGGGTGGGGGTTTGTTTCAGTTGAAAATGCTTGGCCAGGGTGGCGAGTTTGTAATTGGGGGCCTGGACAAAGCGGTGGGCTAAATTGAGGGTATCTCCCCAGCGGGAAATATTGAACTCTAGACCAACCCGGCGGGCGTGGGCGGTGATCATCTTGATATCAAAACCCAGGTTGTGGCCAATCCAATAGGCTCCTTGGGCAAAGCGTTGAAACTCCCGAAACACTTCCTTGGCTGGCCGACCCCGAATCATTAAAAACTGATCGCTATATCCGTGAATGGCTTCGGTTTCCCCGACTGGCTTGAGGTTTGTAATAAAGCGTTGGAAGCTGAGGGTATGTTCCCCGCCGTCATACCGTTGGGCCGCAATTTCAATCACTTCCGATTCCGCCACCGACAAGCCCGTCGTTTCGACATCAAACACAATGATCTTGCCCGACTGCTGGGCCTGGAGAATCCCCTGAAAGGGATCACCGTCTTCTAGGGTGGGTAAATCAATTAAATCTGTTAACCACAACCCACAGGCCTGGCCCTGTTTTTGAATTGTATTAATCGTCCCCAGGCCAATTTGCGGCACTAATTGTAGTAACAGTCGCCGTAAGGCCGTCGCATCAAAGGGATTTAACAATAAGCGTATTAAGGCGAGAGCATCCTTGACCTCTTGACGTTGGAAAAATTCAAATTGCTCCACCGTTAGGCAGGGAATCCCCATCGCTTTCAGGCTGGTACTAATCTCGGCCAGACGGAAATGATTGCGGGCTAAAACAGTCGTGCGGCTATAGCTAAAATTTGGGGACTTACGGGCCATCTCTTGAATTTGTTGGCCAATCCAATCGGCTTCAGCCTGGGCAGTCGGGGCCTGGTGGATGATCGGGGGTGGGCCAGCCGGGCAACTGGGAGCAGCCGTAATCTGGGTGTGGCGATGGGCAAAGTTTTGGGCAAATTGATCCGCTGTGGCTAAGAGAGATTGGGTCGCCCGATAATTCCAGGCCAATTCATAAACCTGGGGCTGAAACTCTTGGCGAAACTGGGACAAAATTAAATCTGGTTCTGAACCGCGCCACTCAAAAATCGTCTGATCCAGGTCTCCAATCATGGCCATATTGCCGGAACCTCGTCCCAAATGGGCGACAATTTCATACTCAGAACTGTGGGTATCTTGAACTTCATCAATTTGTAAGAGCTTAAACCGTTGCTGCCAGCGTTGGGCAATTTCCGGATCAGTCCGTAGCATCCGGCGCACATAGTAAATTAAATCAGCAAAATCGAGGGCATGGCGTTTTTGAAGGGCCAGTTGGTATTTAACCCCCTGTGGTGCATAGTCCCCCAGGCCCCGGAATACCCCTAACCAGCCGTCACCATCCTGCCAATACCCGCGACTTTTAGTCGTCATCAACTCACGGGTATACTTTTTAACATCTCGGGCATCACTCAGGTTAAAAATCTGTTGGACTAATTCTTGGCAATCACTATCATCAAAAATCGTAAAATCGGCCGGTAAACCCATCGCAGTGGCTTCTTGCCGTAACATCCAAGCACACAGACCATGAAAGGTTTTAATCGTCAGATGCTCGGCCTGGTCAGGAATCGCTTGGCGAACGCGGGTCTTCATTTCCTGCGCGGCTCGATTGGTAAAGGTGAGACAGAGAATATCCTGAGCCTGAAACCCTGCCTTGAGGGCTTGAATTAAACGGGCGGTCAATACTCTCGTTTTACCAGTCCCAGCCGGAGCCAAGACTAAAATTGCACCCTGGAGATGCTGGGCAATGGCGGCCTGTGCGGGGTTGAGTTCCATAGAGATTGGGTCGGACACAATGATATCAATAACCCGACAATTAATATTCCTGTATAATATATTAGGGCAAACCTATTGGCTGTCAAGGTATACACATCCTAATCCCCAGCAACTCATCTCCATTGTTAAGCGGATCACAAACCTCAATAGGTCAATATCCCAGGTCCCAAACGGCTCCGTAGCGATAGATTAGACTAGGAAGCGAGTGACTGTTTTGATTTCATGTTTCGCTTGGAAATTCGCCACAACTTAGAAATGGCCCATCGTTTTTGGCAGGCCGAGAACTCCCCTAAGTGCCGGAGTATTCATGGGCATAGTTGGCAAATTATTTTGACGTTACACTCTCCACAGTTAGATCAGCAGGGCATGGTCATTGAGTTCGGGCAATTAAAGCTCGTCTGGCGGGCCTGGTTAGATCAATATTTAGATCATGCCTTGGTTTTGTGTGAGGCAGATCCCTTCGTTAAACTACTCCAGGCCAGTGATCCAGATTTACGCCTGTTTACCCTTGCGACCGACCCGACAACAGAATGTTTAGCTGAGTTTTTATATCACCAGGCCAGTCACATCTTAAGGGACGTAAACGCTGATCCACGGATTCAAGTTGAACGCATCCGCATTGAAGAAACAGCGGTTAATTCTGCTGAATATTGGGGTTAAAGCGCGACGGAAAATCCCAGCCACTATTTTTAGAAATCACGCCGTGAAAAAATCCATGTAGCCAGGGAGAGTAACAACGCCGTATAGACCAGGCCATAAATTCCATTGACAATTAACGGTTGAGAACCTGGCAAAATTCCATAGACTGCATCATTTTTCAGATCAAGGCGGGACAGATCTGGGACAACTAAATAGATCGTGTTAATTAAAGATTTGACAAACCCATCTTCCATCCGTTGCTGTAATGTAATCAGGTTTTGGCTGAAATGGCCCATAAAATAGAGGGCTAGGGTCAATAATGTCCCAATCAAAGAACTAGTTAAGACCCCAAATAAAATTGCTGCGGCCGCCAAGAGGGCCAACTCTAAAATGATGTAAATTGCCGCAATGGTAATCGCCCCGGCTGGATAGCTAAAACCCTTAAAACTCATCAGGGCAAAGAAAATCACCGTCATCAAGGCCACTAACACCGCCAAAACCGCCGCCAGGCCCAGATGTTTGCCAATAATAAACTCGGCTCGACTAATGGGTTTAGCCATCATCACGAGGGCGGTGCGTTGGTCAATTTCCCGATTGATCAGGCCACTCCCGACAAAAGCGGTCACCACCAGGCCAAAGAGACTAATCGCCCCTATCCCCACATCAAGGGTAATTTTATTTTCTGTACCCGCCGAGACTTCACTGAGTAACACCACGGCCAAGGTGAGGGCGATGGCAAACAGGGCCGTGATGTAGAGCACCCGTTCCCGAAAGGTGGCCTGGAAAACATTACGCCCAAGAACCCAAATCCGATCCATAGCTCTAACGCAAAGAATTATCTTTAGTGGTAATAATTGAGTTGGTTTTCGGTCTCGGAATGAATCTCTACCTTGACTTGCTCTGTATTTTACCCCGCTTGGGACAGGTAGCCTTCTTGGGGCCGCTAAAACCTTAGGCCTGGACTGACTCTTGAATTAGTTTTAGGCGACCTTGGACATAAACATCATCAGGAACGACCCCTAACCAGGCCTGGTAATGCTGAATGGCTGATTCAATCTCGCGCAACTCTTCCGCCAACCAGCCCAAATTGCGATGGTGGTAATGGTTTTCTGGCATGAGTTTGAGGGCATTATTTAAGGACAAAACTGCCAGGGTGAGATGATTCAGCAAGTAGGACACCATCCCCAGCTTTTCCCAGAGATCGGCCCGTTGGGGTTGATTCATCAGGGCCCGCTCTAATTTTTGACCCGTTGTAATTAAGGTTTGGCGTTGGCGGTTACTCAGGCCCAGGCGTTGGCTAGCCAAGTCCCAATAGGGCTTTGGGTCAAGAGTCGGAGTTGGGGAGGGTATCGCAAAATTCTGTCTCATGGGAGGTCTCCTAGTTGGAAATTGACCGAGATGCAGTAGTTTTTCCAGGTGTGCCAGCAAAGTATCGGGGGCAATGGGTTTACATAAAAAATCCTCAGCACCAACACCGCGGGCCCGAATCCGAAAAATGGGGTGATCCACAGCCGTCAGCATCAAAATGGGGATCTCAGCCAGGGCGGGAGTCCGGTGAATTTGCCGACAAAGCTCATACCCATCTACCTCAGGCATGACGATATCTAACAAAATCAGTGCCGGGGGAGTGGCCAGGAGTTGGGCCTTGGCCTGGGTGGGACTCATAATTGGCAAGACTTTATACCCGGCGGCCGTGAGGGTTAGGGAAATCTGCCGCTGCACCGTCCTACTATCGTCAATACAAGCAATTAAGGGAGCCGCAACTTGGTTTTGGGGAATGGGTTTAGCTATTAAGGAAGCAGGACTCATCGGTGGGTAATCCATCACATAGGATTGATTCTCCCAGGCCTACCCGTAAGGAACAGTGATCAATCTATGCCCAGCCTGTGATCCTAGGCACGTTGGCCAGATAGTGACCATCCATCAAAAAATCCCTGTCCCACTAAAAGCTGCGAGACAAGGGATCAATAGGTTTCTGGAGGCGCGGCTGTAGTCTTTCCCAGATGGGTCTGGGTCTGTAGCCAGGCTCTGAAAAACGTTGAAAAAGCTGCTAACGGATTGAACCAAAGCCCTCGCTAGCCCGTCTAAAGCAATAGGTGTTTTTGAAATATCCGATGAATCTGCTTAGAAAACCTGTTCAACCTCAGCAATTTCGGGGATGGACTCTTTTAATTTCCGCTCAATGCCCATTCGTAACGTCATGGTTGAACTCGGACAAGAGCCACAGGCCCCTTGCAACCGCAACCGGACAATGGGCCCTTCCACTTCAACCACCTCGACATTCCCGCCATCAGCCATGAGATACGGGCGGAGTTCATCCAAGACTTTTTCAATGTTTTCGTGGGTGAGTTCTAACGTTGCAGCCATAGATACCTCAAGGGGAGATGAATGAGTTTGTCTTTATCGCGTTGTTCAGAATAGCGTTGTACAGACCGATGTGAGCAAGTCAAAATCTGAGGAATAGGGTCTGAAAATTCTCTGGCTTGCTCCTGTTGAGACTGATATGGGTAACGCTGTAGCTTTGCATCTGTCACGTTCTAGTTTAACATTCAACTTTCGTCAGGAAAATTCAAGCTCTCAGGAATTCACCTCCCCAGGCCTGGGCCAGTCCCTGTTTGAGCCGTCTGACCCAAGGCAATGTTCGCAATTAAAAAAGGCAATGGTTAGCATTGGGATGGATCACAAGCGAACTGACAATGACAAGAGGCCCAAAGCATTCATTAATAGTGGGATGTCGCCGTGGGGAGAATTTTGGCCATGAACCGGATGACCGTTTTTACACAAGGGATATTATTAGTCGCTCTGGCCTGGGGGAGCGCGGGATGTCAGACTTCACTCTCTCCTAATGCGACGGCCAGGCCGGTTTCTTCTGAAATCCCTGTGGATTTGGCAGTGGCTAAACCTGGAACCTTAGGCAGCAGGGTGACATTTACGGGGACAACACGCCCCAATCAGGATGTGGTCTTGCGGGCCCAGGTGGAGGGACAGGTGCTCAGCTTAGGGGTAGATGTGGGAGATCGGGTTGTCCGGGGACAGATCTTAGCTCGCTTGGATGCCGCCCTGTTACGCGCCGCCGTCATTGAAGCCGAATCCGAATTAGCCGCCCGCCGCAGTGAGGTCGTCCAGGCCCAGGCCCAAGTTAATAATGCCCGAATTGCCGTTGAACAAGCCCGCCTTAATCTACAGCAATCCCAGTCCGATGCCGCCCGCTTAAAACAGTTGTTAGCCAGTGGAGCCATTGCAGCCCAGGCCGCCGAACAGGCCGAAACCACCGCCCGAACCCAACGCCAAGTCCTCGCCTCCACCCAGGCCCAAGTGCGGACAGCCCAAGAGGGGGTCGCTATTGCCCAAGGTCGTGTCCAAGCCCAAGCGGCCATCGTCAAACAAACCCAAGCCCGCCTCCAATATGCCCTGATTCGGTCGCCCCTCAATGGGGTGGTTTTAGAGCGCTTGACGGAAACGGGGAATCTCGTGCAACCGGGGGGTGAGTTACTGCGCCTGGGCAATTTGAACCAATTAAAAGTTGTTGTCGAGCTATCGGAACGGGAAATTGCCGATCTTAGAGTGGGTCAACAAGCCATAATTACCCTTGATACCGCCCAAACCGAAAGATTAACGGGTCGAATTAGCCGCATTTCCCCAGCGGCCGATGCCATAGCCCGACTGGTTCCGGTTGAAATCCTCCTCAATAATCCCCAACAAAGGTTTGGTTCTGGCCTACTAGCGCGGGTCACCTTTGCAGAAGAAATTCAAGAGCGAGTTGTTATTTCCCAAGCTGCCTTGGCGGGTGAAGAGGAGGGCAATGTCTCTGCCAAAGAAGGAAAAATTTATGTAGTTAAAAATAATCAGGTTGAGTTGCGCTCTGTGCAGTTGGGTAATCGTCGCAATGGGCAGGTAGAAATTGTCGCTGGCCTGGCACCAGGGGAACGCTATGTGGTTCGGAGTGGGCGTCCCTTAAAATCTGGGGATACAGTCCGAGCCAGCGTCCTCTCAGAAAGTTAAATCCCAATTCAAATGTCTGGAGTTGTAACGCCAGGCCCAGCACTGACAATCACCATCTGGTCGGGATGAATTAATTCCTGAAGAACCGCCTCCACATCCGCCATCATCACAGCCGCCAAATGGTTGGGAAAGTCCCGGATTTCGGTGATGGGTAAGCCAATAATTTCCTGAGCCAAAATTGAGCGGGCCAATTGATCTAGATTTGCTAAATCCACGGGATGGCTATTCATGAGAGTCCGTTTGGCTGCCATGAGTTCGGCTTCCGTAATGCCAGTTTCTTGAAGTTGTTTTAAGAGGGTCAGGGTGGCCGTAATGGCCTGGGCTGTGTCTTCCGGGGCTGTTTGCATTTGAATCGCAAAGGGGCCAGGATATTGACCCGCGGCAAAGTAGCTATAAATCCCATAGGTCAGGCCGAGCCGATCGCGAATTTCCACCCCTAAACGACTGGCCAGGGTATCCCCGCCCAGGATGTGGTTGAGGAGCAGGGCGGCGTAAAAGCGCGCATCTCGGCGTTCAATGCCTTGATGACCGAGATAGGTAATGGCCTGGGATTTACCGGGTAAAACCGGATTTTGAAATGAATTCTGAGGGGGGAAGTGAACGGGGGGAACCTCTAAGGTTAAGGATTGGGGATGATTCTCCCAGGCCCCGAACAAACGCTCCATTTCATCCAGAACGTGATCCACTTCAAAATTACCCACCAAGGTAAGAATGGTATTTTCAGGGGTGTATTGCTGATGGTAAAAGCGAATTAAATCCTCGCGAGTGATGGCCTGGAGATCCTCTAGGGTGGGAAAGGAATGGAGAGGGTGATTGGCGGGATAAACCCTTTGCTGGAAGACGCGCCGGGCAACGCGATTCGGATCATCCAAGTCCATTTGTAAATCGGTGATGGCTCGCTGGCGACTCCGGTTAAATTCTGCGTCTGGAAAGGTGGCATTTTGGAGAATATCTGCCAAGGTTGCTAATAGTAAAGGCAAATCCGGGGCCAGGGCATAACCATCCACATCCACTCCTTCCCGAAAGGCGGCTAGATCCAGGCCAGCCCCCCGTGATTCTAAAGTTTGGGCCAAGGTCAACGCCGATTTGGTTTTTGTCCCATTGGCTAGGTTTCCGGCCGTCAGACTCGCGACTCCGGGTCGAGTTTGCAGATCATAGACGGATCCAGCTTGGATATGGCCACTCAGGGTAATAGTGGGGGTGCTGGTATCCCGTAACAGTAAAACTCTCAGACCATTTTTGAGGGTGAATTTTTCCGGGAGAGCCAGGTGGGACTGGGGCGGCTCATGGGTGGTGGGCGGTAAAAATTGGGCCACTGTGGCCGGGTCAACGGGAATCCCTGGGCTGAAGTTTTCACTGGTTTGCATGCCACTGGCTTGGGGCGGCGTGGCCGTGAGTTCGCTGGGAATAAACCGTCCCTCGATGGCGTTGTCTGGGCTGAGATAGGTTTGGGCCACCCGTTGAATGTCGGCGGCGGTGACTTGGGTGATCCGAGTGAGGAGTTTTTCACTGAAGTGGTAGTCTCCGGTCACCACCTGATCGTAGGCTAACTGGCCGGCTTGGCTGTCAATGTCGCGATTGCGCAAAATAAAGTGGGCCTGGAGTTGGGTCTTGGCCTGGTCTAACGCCTCTTGGGAAACGAACTCGGTTTGGATTTGGCAAATCTCGGCCTGGAGGACAGCCAGAACTTCCTCTAGACTGGTTTCTAGGGTGGCGACTGCATCTAGCTCATACCAGCCCCCGGCCTGTAATCCGGCGGCATAGGCACTGACAGAACTGACTAATCCCGTTTCGACCAGGGCTTGATAGAGGCGGGAACTGCGGCCGGCCGTTAAAATCGCATCCAAGACTTCAATTGCAGCAAAATCTGGGTGGTCACAAGGGGGTAAGGGATAGAGGATTTGCAACAGGGGTGCGCTACCCGGTTCAGAGAGAATGATCGGAGTGGTTGGGGCCAGGCCGGGGCGGGGTGTTCTCGGTTTATGGGGCAGGAGGGGAAAATCCGGTCGGGAGATTGGGGCAAAAATGTCTGTCACAAGTTGCAGCGTGGCCTGGGTTTCAATATCCCCAGTAATGACAAGCACGGCATTGTCAGGACGATAAAACTGGCGATAGTAGCTTTGAACGGCTTCTAAACTAAAGCTTTCCACATCCGCAACTGTTCCCCCCACCGGTAGCCCATAGGGATGATCGGGATAGAGGTAGTTCATTAAAGTCCGACTGAGGCGATATTCCGGGCTGTTTTCATAGCCTTGTAATTCCGAGATCACCACCCGTTTTTCACTGCTGAGATGGCTGGGGGAAAGATCCGTATTCACCATCCGATCCGCTTCCAAGATTAACAAGGGTTCGAGTTGGCTAGCCCGTACCGTGTGGAAATAGGCCGTCATGTCGTAGCTGGTAAAGGCGTTGGTTTGGCTGCCAATCGCACTAAATAACTGCCCAAATTGAATCGGCCGGGCCTGGGTTCCCTTAAACATCAGGTGCTCGAGTTGGTGAGCAATTCCGTTTTGGCCTGGGGCTTCTTGGGCTGAACCCACCCGATACCACACCTGCAAACTCACCACCGGGGCCGTGGGAATTTCCTTAATTAACACCACCAGGCCATTGTCCAGTTCAGTCTTAATCACATTGACGGTCAGGGACACAGAAGTAAGGGTTGAGGACATAGGGACAAAAATAGGGGTTTATGTCTTTTGATTATCTCTGAAGTCTCTGCCTCTGGGGACTTAATGCCAAAAGACTGAAGTTTAGTGCCTGCTTTATGATTATTGGTAGCGACTCCGTTTATTAAAACATCATCCAGGCCAGTCTTTATGACCCTCACCCCGACTAAAATTTCCCATAAGCTCTATGAACAGGATTTAGTGCTGTGGTATCAAGAGACGCTCACCCGACTCCAGCAGCGCGACTTTAACCAATTAGATATTGAGAACTTAATTGAGGAAATTGAAAGTTTGGCTAATCGAGAACGCCGGGAGCTAAGAAGTCGCCTTTTTGTTTTGCTTTGCCACTATCTGAAACGTCTTTATGTTCCGTCTGAGCCAGATTACCGTGGTTGGGACGCTACAATTCGGAAACAGCAACGACAACTCCGGCAAATTCTGAAAGATTCGCCCAGCTTAAAAAACTATGCCCACGAGCAATTTTCTGAAATTTGGCATGATGCCCTAGAAGAAGTCAACGCAGCTTATCCTAATGTGACCTTTCCCCAGGCCTGGAGCTTGACCCAAACCATTGATGAATTAGTTTCACCGGAATTACTCCTGAAGTTGGGCCCGCAAACGCCGCCAGAGTAACATACTGCAATAAATATCACCGGAGCCGCTCAATGCTGCCCCTAAGTTGGCCTAAGACTTTTGCTGAATGGTTAAAAGAAACGTAATTTTCCCAGCCCCATTTCAGACCAGCTAGGGAGGACAGGGTTGTGCTCAATTCCCATGCAAAACTTCCCAGCGTTGGCGGGCTGCGGTGACGGCCTGTTGTTGATCTCGCCGGGTAATCCAACGATGATAGGTACGAGTATGAATGCCCACGGAATGGCCCATCATCCGGGCGGAAACCGTATCGGGTAAACCCACATGAATTGTTCGCACGGCCCAAGCATGGCGTAGATCGTAGGGACTAAAGGGAATTTGATAACGCCGAAATTGTTGGGTGACCCGTTGTCCAATCCGTTGGAGTGTGGTTATCCTCAGGTCGGTATTCACTGGTGGTAAGTTGATGTTCTGTAAATTAAGCCTTTCCACCCACTCCGGCTGAAAGGGCCAAACCTGATGCCCCCCGGTTTTAGTGGAATCTAGGACTTCAAGCACGGCTTCTGGCTCCTGATCCCGCAAGCTGCCATAGTCACAAAAAAAGACCTCATGATTGCGTAACCCATAGGTGGCGATGATGCCATAGACAAACCGCCAGGCCGGGTTGGGAATTTGCTCGTAGTAATGGAGGATTTCGGTATCACTGGGGAGGTGGCGGCGTTGGGTGCGGCTGGGGCTGTAGTGACCGGCAAAGTGGGTTAAGGGTTTGGGGAGTTTAAGCTCTAAAAATTGGCTCAAGGCTTGCATCGCGGTACAACAGGCCTGGCGGCTGCGAGAATTGGCGGGTGTGGCCTGGACAGTGGCGTAAATCAATTCGGCCAGGGAAAGATTCGTCCGGTTTGCCGCTAAGATTTCGAGCTTACGGAAATAGGGGCGGTAGGCAGTTGACCAAGTGGAGCGTTGCCCAATTGTCGGCGGTTGGTTAAAAAAATGGGCCTGGAATGCTGAAATTTGATCTACCACAGTTGCCTCAGGCCCCAAATGCTGGATGGGTGAAAGATAGGGCTGCCAATCAAACCGGGCTTGCATCACCAGGAGAGCAATTTCCATCGCTTTTTGTTCTGCTTGGTCTAGGCCTGGGGGGGTGGCTGGTAAACCCAAACTGAGGCGTTGCTGATGGGGGACAAGGCGGTGACTCTCTGGCTTTGGCGGAAAGATACCCCGAAGATTAAGTTTCTGGCCCCGCTGTTCAATTTGAACCCCCAACCGAGCCACCTTTAAGCGGGCATTGGCCTGGTCTAGCTGGGTTGAAAATGAAATGTGCTTGCCAGTTTTAGCAGACATAATAGATAAAAGGCAGAAAAAATCTCTGGATATTCCCTCAGCCTAAGTAGGTAATCCCAGTAATTCACCATCCCCAGGCATAACCGTACCCATGACATAATTTTTGAGACCTTGGGCCTGGAAAAACTCTTGGGTGATTAAGGCTTGCTCCCTCGGCACAATCAGGCAATACCCAATCCCCATATTAAAGGTCTCGTACATGGCCGCTGAACTGACTGATCCTTGAATCTGTAACCACTCAAACAATTTCGGCACCTCCCAGGCCCCCGGTTCAATGGCAATACTTTGGCCAGGGCTGAGACAGCGGGGTAAATTTTCCGGTAAGCCACCCCCTGTAATATGCGCCATCCCATGAATGTCCAGGCCAGCGTTGAGGGCCGCTTGAACTGGAGCCACGTAGAGTTGGGTCGGGGTTAGAAAAATTTCCCCCAAGGACTGCTCACCCAGTGCGGGGATCTGTTCTGTCCAGGCCCAGCCCTTGCTTTCGATAATCCGCCGTACCAAACTAAAGCCATTACTATGTACGCCACTACTGGCCAGGCCTATGACCACATCTCCAAGGTTGACCTTTACCATTAGCCGTTCTTTTTCAACAATCCCAACACAAAAGCCGGCCAGGTCATAGTCCCCTGGTTGATAAAATCCGGGCATTTCTGCCGTTTCCCCCCCCAACAGGGCACAGCCCACCGCCTGACAGGCACAGGCTATTCCCGCCACCACATCCACCAAGGCCTGGGGGTCAAGTTTCCCTGTTGCCAAATAGTCCAGAAAAAATAGAGGTTTAGCCCCACAAGTGAGGACATCGTTAACACACATCGCCACTAAATCAATGCCAATGGTTTGATGCTGGCCAATGGCCTGGGCAATTTTGAGCTTGGTGCCGACCCCATCGGTTCCTGAGACTAAAACAGGCTGCTGATAGCCACTGGGCAACTCAAAATATCCAGCAAAGCCCCCCAGCCCTCCTAAAACCTCAGGTCGCAAGGTCTTGGCCACTAGGCCCCGAATCTGTTGGACAAAATCCCGCCCGGCCTGGACATCTACCCCTGCGTCCCGATAGTCCATAGTGTCTCTCTAGTCCTGAGTCATTGCGTTAGCAATCATATCGGGGCCCAGGCATTCGTCACAATCACCAGAGCAAATATGGGGGTAGCCACCCAGCGGTCTGGAACCTAGATGAGCGTTTTCAACGTCTTAGATCGGGCCTGCTTCTGAGAATTTCCATTGGCTCAACTCCAACAAAACCGAGAACTGAACGTATATATAAGTGAATCTTTATCTTATTCCAATGGTAAAAAACAATAAGTCCTGAGCAAAAATAATTAATATCTAAAATATTTGGCAGCATATAATTCTATGGAGCAAATCCGATGTACCGGCACATAAATTGGCACATATCCCTGGCTCTTTTCCACTCCGGTGCGTAGCTTGGAATGTAAAGGGAAGCACAATGTTCCAATAGTTGATTCTAAAATTGCTCGCTCAAAGATAAAATACAATTTTCTTCCCTCTGCCTACCTATCCTAATCACGGTCAAATTTTATAAAATTTCTTGTAGAGATATAGTGAGATAGGTCAGCTAAAGCCCCTTAGATTTTTTGGGGTGAATCGAAAGAATTTTTACGATCTCGAAATCGAGGACATCTTTTTGTGATTTTGATCACTGATTCATTTTGGAATTGAAAAAAATTTCCAGATAATGATAAATAATATTAATCATTCTTAAGAGTTTTGCAGCCCGATAAAAACTTTTTGGGGCCTGGGATTGGGGAAATATACCCATAATTTAATTTTTTAAGATTAAATAAAACTCCGCTGATCAAGCGATCCCGCCCCTCCAAGGCTTCGTGGTACGTTAAAACAGTCCCGCTTGTTGAGGACAAACTCGGCTCAACTTCGAGTTATCTGCAAAACCAGTTCTAATCTTTCTCTCTGGTCTCTAAAGCAGTGTTCACCCACAAGCCTATGTTTAACGGACGTAGTGTATGAATCAAAAAAACCTTATTTTGGGGATGGCGACTACGGTTCTCGCTATCTTGGGCTTCTTACCTTGGAGTGAGGCTACCCCAGAACGCTCTCCTGACTCCCAACCGTCTCAATCTCTTGCTTCCGCCTCAGTTACACCTGCAGCCAATTCCATTGCAGACTCTGCCCCCACCGCCGCTACAATTTCGGGTCAATCTGCGCCACAAGCTTCTGACAACTCTGCCGCTACAGCTACGACCATCCGCCCCATTGCTACAACCTTGATCCATGACCTGAATGGCCGAGAAGTTGTCACCCTCTATCTCCGGGGAATTCCGGCTATGACCTTTTTGGGGTCTCAGGCTTCTCCTCCCAGTGGCGTGCAAGTTGCTTCAGCTGCAAACCTCGGGATTGCTCGCAATGCGGCTCCAATAACCGCAGTTGTCCAGGCCAATCAGTTAGCTGAACGCCTAAACCAGCTTCACACCAGTGGTGTTGATGCTAAAACAATCCGCTTGGCCTGGAATCCGAACATTAACAGCTATCGCATTTATGCGGGTCAAGATCCACGTCAGGATGCCCTCGTCACTGTCAATAGTAGCGTTATCTTTCCTCAAGGTGGCAAAAATCTCTCTAAGGATGCACTCCAAATTACCAACCTGATCCGGCGACAATTGGGTAATGCCCCGGCTTTAACCACCGCAGAGGGACGAAATTACCCCACCCAAACTCGAGTGGCAACTAGTAATTTCAACTCTGGGGCCGTGCGCTCCCTCTTTACCGGGATGGCCTCTTGGTATGGGCCAGGATTTCATGGGGCAAGAACTTCCAGTGGTGAACGGTTTGACCAATATGCCATGACGGCGGCTCACAAAACCCTACCCTTTGGCACGATGGTCCGGGTCACTAACCTGAACAATGGTCGCTCGGTCTTAGTCCGAATTAATGACCGTGGCCCCTTTACCCCGGGCCGAGTGATTGATCTGTCCCGAGGAGCGGCGGAAGTGATTGGCCTGGTCAGTAGTGGGGTTGGTTCAGTCCGCATTGAAGTCATGGAATAAAAGATTTCTCACCGCCAACTACTGACTAAATCTCCGCTACTAATCATTTACTGTCAAAATAATTCTAACGGTGTCTTCCTCGGCACTGTTTTTTTATGGCTGTTTGACTCAGTATCCCGACCCTCCGGGAATAGGCTATTGTTGACTAGACCTCTGTTGCTGATTCTTGGTTAAGTGTATGCCTGCTGAACAACGGATTGAAGTCTTGCCAGATTTGGAGAGCCTTAGCCAACGGGCCCTCGAAATTACCGTTGAGCAAATGGAGTTGGCCCTAGCGGCGAGGGGTCGGTTTAATATTGTTCTAGCGGGAGGCAGCACACCCAAAAGCCTCTATGAAAGACTATCTCAAGAGTCCTTACCCTGGTCAGCGTTTCACGTTTTTTGGGGCGATGAGCGTTATGTGCCCCCGGATCACCCCGATAGTAATGAAGGGATGGCCCGCCAGGCCTGGTTAGATCACATTCCGATTCCCGCCGCGCAGATTTATCCAATGCCGACCTTTTTACCTGACCCTCACCAGGCCGCAGCGCAGTATCATCAAGAACTTCTAGAGTACTTTCAGTCCTTGGATAAACCAACGCCAGACTTTGATCTGGTTCTGTTGGGGATGGGCCCGGATGGACACACAGCGTCTTTGTTTCCCCATACACCCGCCCTCGATGTGACTGATCAATTTGTCACTGTTGGAGAGAAAGAGGGACAACCCCGCTTAACCCTGACGGTTCCAGTCATTAACCAGGCCCGTTGTGTGTTATTTCTGGTGGCTGGAGCAAACAAGCAAGCAGCCCTTGGACAAGTCTTAACGGAAACGGGTGATCCACAGGCCTATCCAGCCCGGCTCATTCAACCGGATGAAACCTTGATTTGGTTGTTGGATCAAGAGGCTGGCCTGGGTTGGAGTGACGAATAACCTTAGCCGCAAATTTTCGCAAATTTCTCCCTGATTTCTGTATGATTCACTATAAAATAGCCGGATAACTGTCCATAGTGATCAATTCCGAGTCACCTTTCGGGATAGTTTAGAGGTGGGCTAATTGGCCAAACTTGTTTGGGGCTACGATGTTCCTATGATTATTTGTCCTACTTGCCAACACCCAAACCCTGACCATGCACTGCAATGTGAGAATTGCTTTTCGGCGTTACCCCAAATGAATACTTGTCCTAATTGCCAAGCTCCTGTCCAGGCCGATGCCAGCTTTTGTGGCCAGTGTGGCTTTAATCTGCGTCAGATCATGGCTCCCCCCCCAGATATGCCCCCCTTACCGGATTTATCAGTTCCCCTCACCCCTCCTTTCACCGATATTCCCGAGTTGAGTGATATTCCCGAGTTAAACGCTCCAGAACCCCTCACCCCTGTCTCTACCTTACCTCGGCCCCCAATTCCACCCCCGCCCTCAGTGTTTAGTGTCCCTTCCACCCCCTTGGTTGAGATCAAAGCGCAGCTCTACCACATCCAAACCAAAATTCCTGTCCCCATTCCCACCGGCCTGGCTGTTATCCACATCGGCAAGCCCAACGACCGCATTCCCCCCAATATTGACCTGTCTGGTTTTCCCAATTCTGAAATTGTCTCCCGGATTCATGCTGATCTCTGCTTAGATGGAGAAACAATCCTCTTAGAAGATGTGGGTAGTGCCAATGGTACCTATGTGAATAATCAACCCCTACCCCCTGGGAATCGTTACTCCCTTAAGAACGGGGATCGAATTGCCTTCGGCAAGGGAGATTTGGTCACGTTTATCTTTCAAATCATGATTTAAGCCGGTCTTTTTTCTGTTTTTTTAGCCACTCAATCATGTTTGCCCCACTCCATGCCCTGATCTATGGCTTAATCTTAGAAATGAGGTTGAGTTTGCTGTCCCTAGGCAAGTATTTTAAGCTCTTGTCTGGCTTGCATCAGAGTCCCATTTTTAACGTTTTTTCACTATGTCCCCCTGGTTAATATCGTGATCACTCTTACTCTTCTCCATCCCGTCCAGGCCACTCCCGTACAAAGCTGGACATTCGAGCATGAGTCTGTCGTTCGCATTGGCCGAGCCGTAGATAATCATGTGGTACTGTACAGCGCAGTTGTATCTCGTCACCATGTGGAACTCCGCCGGAGTGGGTTGCATTGGGAAGTGGTCAATCTGGGCACAAATGGGACCTACTTAGATGGAAAACGGGTTCAGCAAGCCTCCCTAAATGACGGTGGCATCCTCCGCCTCGCCCGATCGGGCCCCAATATTCAAATTCGGATAGGTGCTTCCAGCCAGCCACCCCCACCCAATGCCCGCATGGATACAATGCCAGAGCGGGGAACAATTCCTGAGCAATATGTGGATCCAGCTAAGATGACCATTGGTGGAGTCCAAACCGAGGCTGAAACCCGCCCTCAGGGCATAGGACAGTCCCAGACGGGGGAAGAGGATGATGAGGAAAGTGACCGAAAATTCCATGTAGCGGGTGATTTGCCCCTAGAGTTTTTGGGGGAGTACCAGGGAAGTGAATGTCAGCATCCCCATAAGACAGATACGGATTTGTTTTGTCCTGATTGTGGCTCTCCCTTACAGGTGCAGAAGACTCTCGGCCCCTATAAAGTCGTGTGGGAATTGGCAGAAGAGGGGAGGTTTTTGGCCTGGCGGGCTGGACGAACGGTTGTCTTGCAAGCTCTATCTTCCCAGGCCAATATGGCCAATCGTTCAACATTTCGCCACCAGGCCCGGCAATTATGTCAACTTGACCATCCCAGTTTGCCCAAATTCTATGAAGCGTTTGCGGTGGATGGTCAGTCCTATTTATCGGCAGAAATGGTCTATGGCCAAAACCTAGAGGTCAAGGTTAAAGAGGAAGGTGCTTTAGAATTGGCCGAAGTCTGCCAACGATTACGCCCTATCTGTGAACTCCTAGACCGCAACCACCGTGAGCATCCCCCCCTTATCCATCAACACATTCAGCCCAGCAACTTCATAAGTGCATTACTCCCCCGGCCTGGGTCTGCCCCCGATAGTGTAGCCGGAGAATGGGTTTTAGTGGGGTGGGGGCATGTGGCGGTGACAACGGCTGAAACTGGAACCATGATGAGTAATATGGGCTATCTCCCCCCAGAACAACAGGCCGGACAAGTGCAACCTGCCTCTGATCTCTATGGCCTGGGGGCAACGTTAGTTTATTTGCTGACGGGGTACGAGCCAGATGCCTATTTCCGCTGGGGAGTTAAAGAGTATCGCTTGTATGCGGAGGATATTCCCCGACTTAATCCAGCCATTGCCGATGTGATTAATACCTTGACAGACCCAAACCCTGCAGCTCGATTTAGCTCCGCTACCCAGGCCATTGAGCAACTGATTACCCTAATTTAAGAAAAGTGGCTCAATAATTTATATTTTAATGGATAATCTATTTAAAACTTTTCCTCGCTTAGCGTCATCTAGGGTAAGAACTATCGAATTATCTTGAGGAGCCAGCTTAAAAATGTTAGATCAGGTTTTTTCTGGTGTTGCGCTGTTTAGTCAGATATTAACCCAGGCTCAAGATGAAGCCCGCCGCCACCATGAACGAAAAATAAAGGAACTGTCAATTATTGCCGATTCTCAGTTACGGGATCACTTGGCAGCAGAGTTATTGATGGATAAGATGTTGGCCCCCATCGAAAAAGCTCAACATCAAATTCAAGACGCAGCAAAACACGCCCAATGGGTAGCAGAGTTGATTAGTTATTACTATGCTGATCATGGGCTAACAGAAGAAGAATCAAGAATTATCAGTCAGCAATTTCGTTTATTGGCAATTGAACTTGTTGATGCAAACTCATTGGCTAATCTCAAATTGGTTTATAGAGCAACAACATTATTTTTAGACCAAATCGCTCAATTTAAGCATCAGGACAGAAAGTATTCTATTTCACGAGAAGTTCGCCATGGGATTCTAGATCGCTTAAATTCATGTGTTGGTAGTTATGAAAATTTCCAACGCCGTACTTCACTTTTGACAAATTCAGATATTACTCCTCCTTCACCACAACCTCATCTTTTTTCTAGTCGTGAACACAACCCAAGTTTATTAGGTTCTTTAAAGTCCTCAAGTTAGTTAATACTGACAATCTACCGACTAAACCAAACAACTCAAATAATTGACTTTGATCTTCAGTTGCTATCTCAATGTCTAATCCGTTGATGATTTGCCCGGGATTTCATGAGCCGACCTGGACGGGTAAATTTTTGATCGGAATGAACCTAGAGACGAGCGAGGTGCGCTGTTTTCCGGCATCAAAACCTGTTTATTCTCCAGCCGCTGTTCTTGAGTTTTACCAGGCCGGGTGTGATCCAACTCAACCCTTAATAATGGTCGCCTATAGTGCTGGGGTGGTTGGGGGCCTGGGGGCGGCACAACTCTGGCAAAAACTGGGTGGAATTGTCGGTGGGGTAGTGGTGATTGATGCTTGGGGAGTACCCTTATGGGGCAATTTCCCACTTGTAACGGTTAGCCATGATTGGATTACAGATGTTTGTGGCCAGGCCTGGGGAAAACGCAATCACTTTTTGGCCCAACCCGCTGTCACCCATGCCCAACTGTGGCAATCTCCCCAATCGGCCTGGGGCCTGGGAACCTTTGAGGGGCAAACCAACCGCCAAACTGCCAAAACATTTATTCAAAAAAACCTGGAGCAGTTCCGCAACAGAAGCGAGGGCCATGAGGAGGACAAAATATCAGTTTGGGCCAGAGCTAACGGTTGAGAGTCTTCACCAGCCCAAAAACTGAACTTAGGAGTCGCATCAATCAGAGAGGATTAAGCATCATCTAAAGCGGCTACACCAGGGAGAACTTTCCCTTCCAGAAGCTCTAAGCTGGCCCCGCCCCCGGTTGAGATATGACTCATTTGGTCAGCAACCCCGACTTTTTCCACGGCTGCGACAGAATCCCCTCCGCCAATGATGGTACAAACTCCCGTGTGGGTCAGTTCCGCTAATGTCCGGGCAATGGCCTCAGTTCCCACGGCAAACTTATCAAACTCAAACACTCCCATTGGGCCATTCCAGATCACGGTTTTGCAATCTTTGAGAGCGGCTTGGAAGGTGGCAATGCTGTCGGGGCCAATATCTAAACCCATCCAACCATCGGGAATGCTATTAACAGGGACAGTATGGGCATTGGCATCGGCGGCAAAGGCATCGGCCACAACCACATCGGTCGGCAAGAGTAATTTCACCCCCCGTGCTTTGGCTTTGGCTTCTAGGGCAGTGGCCAGTTCTAACTTGTCAGCTTCCACTAAGGATTTACCGACACTCAAGCCCTGGGCCTGGAAGAAGGTAAAAATCATCCCCCCACCCAGAATAAGAATGTCCACTTTATCCAGGAGGGTTTCAATCACGCCAATTTTGGAGGACACTTTCGACCCCCCGACAATCGCAGCCAAGGGCCGGCGGGGATTTTCAATCGCGTTTTGGAGGTATTCCAGTTCTTTCTCCATCAACAGGCCTGTAACGCAGGGACTCAGATATTGGGTGACACCCGCCGTAGAAGCATGGGCCCGGTGCGCCGTTCCAAAGGCATCGTTGACATAGACTTCCGCCACAGAGGCTAACTTCTCCGCAAAAGCCGGATCATTTTTTTCTTCTTCTGGGTAGAACCGGACATTTTCGAGTAGGGTGACAGAACCGGGAGTCATGGCCTGGCAGTGGGCTGTAACCACATCCCCAATGCAATTATCCAGCTTGCTTACGGCTTGCCCAAGAAGTTCACCTAAGCGGGTGGCCACCGGATTGAGCCGGAGTTTGTCATCTACGCCTTTTGGCCGGCCAAAGTGACTGACGAGAATAACTTTTGCGCCTTTGCTAGTCAGATTTTGGATGGTCGGAAGTGCGGCCCGAATCCGTGTATCGTCTGTGATTGCGCCCGTGCCATCGAGGGGGACATTAAAATCCGCCCGAACTAATACCCGTTTCCCGTCTAAGTCAGCGGCGGTTAAATCTGCTAATGTTTTTTTTGACACGGTAATTGACTCCTAAATCTGCGTTGCGTGTGCAAGTGTTTCAATGTGACCTGACCCCAGGCCTGGGAGGGTATCGAAAGTAAGACAATGGTAGTAGGGCTTAATCCCAAATCTGGCCCATTTGCCGTAACCAATTTTACCGAAGTGCGTACCCTGCCACCTAATCTAAAGGAGATCGAAGACAATGTTTAAGCGGATTTTATTTCCCGTTGATCGGAGTCGTGATACTCAAGATGCGGCCGAAACCCTGATTCAACTGGCTCAGTTTTGCCAAGGACAGTTATGGTTGCTTGCGGTTCAAGAAGGGGAACCCGACTCGGAAATCACCCAGGCCATTGATAGTTTCTTAGCGCAATTAAAACAGGGCTTTACCAACCAAGGTTTAACGACACAAGTCCTCCAACGACAGGGCATCCCCGCCTTTACGATTTGTGATGTTGCTGATGAGTTGAATGCCGATTTAATTGTCATGGGTTGCCGGGGGATTGGTTTAACCCAAGAAGGAGCCAATGAAAGCGTCAGTAACCGAGTGATAAATCTTGCCCCTTGTCCAGTCTTAGTTGTTCCATAAACTTTAATCGTGAGGACTTGATGCAATGGGGATGGATGAGGTCTATCGAATTCTTGATGATTCTAGTGAGGAGCATCGTCAAAATCTGGCCGAACTCATTGATGCCGGTTTTGGTTCTTCCCCAGGCCTACTTTGTGATCACATTCGCTATCTGCGCTATGGCACGATTGGGCAATTTTTTGCTGATCCTGACTGGAAGCAAATTGTTACCGATGTTGCCGATCACCTCCAAATTGACTGGCTAGGATTATTGGGCGGTCGAACTTGGGAAGACTTAGCAACAGCAGAAATTGAGACGGCGATTGTCTGTAAGCTGTTTCAGGAAATGCTCATTACTCTACCTCCAGAGCAACAACAAGAACTCCTGCGCCAAATTGATCAGACTCACCATGACTTGCACTTAGAGGGACTCTTGCTAACTGGTGGGGTGATGACTCTAGCTAAGATGAGTGGCTTTGGGGTCTATGTTCTTGCCAGTTCAGTTTTAGGCGGTTTAACCAGTGCTTTGGGTATTACTCTGCCTTTTGCTGTCTATATCGGCATGAGCCAAATCATTGCCCTTGTTCTCGGCCCGGTTGGTTGGCTAGCTTTACTGGCAGGCGTGTTTGTGACCATCAATCAACCGAATTGGCAAAGACTCACTCTGGCAGTTGTGTATATCTCTTTGATCAGAGCATCAAGATATGCACCATCGGATATTAAGAATATGGATCTCATGGCCAGCCAACCTAGTTAAACTCTAGCCATACCTTGACCAAGTTGCGTGTAGTAGCGGAGTCCAAGTGGAGCAAACTCAGGGATGGTATTGCCTCAGAATTCCTCTAGCACTGTTAATGAAAGCTGTTTTCTTAAGGTGACTCTAGGCCTATAATAGGGGTTTGTGTGCATATCAATCCTGGGGTAAACCCTTGGCAAACGTAGTTGTAGTCGGCGCTCAGTGGGGCGATGAAGGCAAAGGTAAAATCACGGATCTGCTGAGTCGTTCGGCGGATGTGGTGGTGCGCTATCAAGGAGGGGTCAATGCTGGCCATACGGTGGTTGTCAATGATCAGACCCTCAAGCTACACCTGATTCCATCGGGCATCCTCTATCCAGAAACCGAATGTATTATTGGCACGGGAACAGTTATTGATCCGCAGTTATTGATTCAGGAATTGGATCAACTGGAGCAGGCCGGCGTTAGTACCGCTAATCTGCACATTGCCGAGACGGCCCACGTAACCATGCCCTACCACCGGCTGATTGACCAGGCCTCGGAAGAACGGCGCGGGACTCACAAAATTGGCACCACAGGCCGTGGAATTGGCCCTACCTATGCGGATAAATCGGAGCGGACGGGCTTAAGGGTGTTGGATTTACTCGATGCTGCCAACCTCGAAGCCAAGGTGCAGTGGGCTGTGGAGTCTAAGAATGTGCTCTTGGAAAAATTCTATGGATTACCGCCCCTCGATGCCAAAGCCATTGTCAATGAATATCTCGGCTATGCCCAACGCTTGCAACCCCATGTGGTGGATGGCTCACTGCGAATTTATGATGCGGTTTCCCATAAGCGAAATATTCTCTTTGAAGGCGCACAGGGGACTCTCTTAGATTTAGATCATGGCACCTACCCATATGTGACATCTTCTAATCCGGTAGCGGGTGGGGCCTGTGTCGGGGCTGGTGTCGGGCCAACCATTATTGATCGGGTGATTGGTGTTGCCAAAGCCTATACGACGCGAGTGGGGGAAGGGCCATTTCCGACCGAACTCCTAGATGACACCGGTAAATTGCTCGGAGATCGGGGGGCAGAATTTGGGACAACAACGGGACGGGCGCGGCGGTGTGGCTGGTTTGATGCCGTGATTGGTCGCTATGCGGTACGGATCAATGGCCTGGACTGTTTGGCGATTACAAAACTCGATGTCTTGGATGACTTGCCAGAGATTAAGGTCTGTGTTGCCTATGAGGTGGCGGGGTCGCGGTGCGCCGATTTTCCCAGTAATGCCCATCACTTTGCCCAATGTCAGCCCATTTATGAAACTCTCCCCGGCTGGCAGCAATCCACCAGTCATTGTCGGAGTTTAGCGGAACTGCCCCCGGCGGCTCTGAATTACTTAAAAGTTTTGGCCGAGTTGATGTCTGTGCCAATTGCGATTATTTCTGTTGGAGCCGAACGCAGCCAAACCATTATTGTCGAAGACCCCATTCATGGGCCCAAGCGCGCCTTACTTTACGGAGATGGCAGTAATGGCCCACCACCGCCTTTGAGCTAAGCCTGTGTTTGAGTTGCAATCACTTGATTGCCCTTGGTCTTTCATTTTTCATGTCTGTTTTTAGGAGTTCTACCATGTCCCTAGCTATTGAATGTCAAGTTCGCCCTGCCGACAGTAAACCCAATGCCCTTCGCCAATCGGGATTAACCCCTGCGGTTCTCTATGGCCACAATGGCAACGAGTCTTTGCCCCTGATGATTAAAACTAAGCTGGCCGAGTTTTTAGTCCGGGATGCGCGGGGGCAGAAAGCGGTTGTGGATGTGACGATTCCCGAAATTTCCTGGGCGGGGCAAGCCGTTCTCCAAGAAATCCAGGCCCACCCAGCCAAAAATACCCTCTATCATCTGAGTTTTTGGGTTCAGGCCTAGGCTAGCTTTTTATACTTTAGGCTGGGGGCAGTGCAACCACGTAGCAGTTACGGCCCTGTTCCTTGGCCTGGTAGAGGGCCTGATCTGCAAGGGCAACTAGGGTTTCGGGGAGATAATCTGGGTCGGGAATAAAGCTGGCGATGCCCAAGCTCACGGTGATGGTTGCTTTGCCCTGCACAATCGTTTGATGATGGGGAATGGCGAGGGAGTCCACTAAAGTCTGGATTTCTTGACTAAGTTTAATAGCGCCAATTTCATTTGTATTAGGCAAAAGGATAATAAACTCTTCCCCACCAAAGCGAGCGAGGAGATCAGTCGGGCGTTTGAGAATTCGTTCCAAGGCCTGGGTGATCCCAATCAGACATTCATCTCCGGCTAAGTGGTCATAAAAGTCGTTATAGGCCTTGAAGGAATCTATATCCAACATAATTACGGCCAGGGGTTCTTCTTCCCGTTGGGAGCGATGCCATTCCAGTTGCAACCGTTGATCAAAACAGCGCCGATTTGCCACTTGGGTCAGGCCATCTAGGTTGGCTAGTTGTTCGAGTTTTTGATTAGCATCTTGTAAAGCAACTTCGGTTTGTTTGCGATGGGTAATATCTCGTAAGGTTACGGCAAAGCCATCCCCCAACTTCACTGCCGATAAGTGATACCAGGCCTGGGATTGGGAGGAAACAAAAATATCTTCCGAGAGGGCCGCCCCGGTTTCGACAACATGAACGAGTTTCGTAAACAGATTCGGATCAAAATGTGTCAGGAATTTCCGAAAACCCATTTTACCGACTAATTCATTGCGATCACGGTTGAGAATCCGGGCAATGACGGGATTGACGACTAAACAGCGAAAATCACCAATGTCCCCAGTGGCCGGATCGCGCACCGCTTGCATGGCCGCAATTCCATCCAAAGAGCAGTTCAAAACACTGGCCAATAAGGAGCGGGATTGATAAAGAACTTCTTCGGCTTCTTGTCGTTTTTTAATTTCTTCTTGTAATTGTTTTTGTTGCCGTTGAATCGTTAAGGGGCCTTCAATCCGAGCCACGACTTCTTCGACTTGGAAGGGCTTTGTGATGTAGTCTATACCACCCACATTAAAGGCTTTTACCTTATCAAAGACATCATCTAAGGCACTAATGAAAATAACTGGAATATGCTTTAAGTCTTCATCTGCTTTTAGGGCCTGGCAAACTTGATAGCCATCCATCTCAGGCATTTTAATATCAAGGAGAATAATGTCCGGCTGTTTAACTCGCATCGTTTTTAGGGCCATTTTGCCACTGGTTACACTCCGGACGGTGTAACCTAATTTCACGAGTAAATCACTCAGGAGTTGCAGATTCTCAGGAATATCGTCCACTAATAAAACATTCCCTTTGCTCTCGGATGTCTGGTCAGTTGGAGAATTCATCGGGCTGGCCCCAAGGGGAGGATAAGCAAGAGTCATTGTAAATTTAGGGCTGGGTTTGTGTTGACAGATATAGACTGACAATTTTAGTTTAGATGTTCACTGGGATTAGCTGGGAGAGGGCAGCAAAGGTTCAATCAGATCAATCAGGGTTTCAAACTGAAATTGCCGGGCCATCACGCTTAAGGGAGCTTGAAGATGCAGATAGTGGGGGGGAAGTTCCTCAATGAATGACAGGATAGATTGATTATCGGCCTCAAGGGCGGCGGTATAGACCTGGGACAACCATTCTGAAGCTAGTCCTGAGAGTTGCTCTGTGGTGAGGGCTTGATCGGGGGACAGGGAGAGGGAGGGAGTGGAGTCTTCGTAGATATAGGTCACTCCCAGATGTTTGGTCAGGGCATCAAAGATGGTGTGTTCGGCAAAGGGTTTCCGCAAAAAGTCATCACAACCGGCCGAGAGGATAATTGCCTGTTCTTCCTCTAGGACACTGGCTGTGAGAGCAATGACCGCAGTTGCATGACCTTTGGTAGTGGCTTTGATCTGCTTAGTTGCTTCATAGCCATCCATGACCGGCATCCGCATATCCATCCAAATCAGATGGGGTTCCCAGACATCCCAAATGGCTACGGCTTCTTGGCCATTGACAGCTTCTTTCATCGCAAACCCTAAAGGCTCAAGCAGTTTAATCAATAGCTTGCGGTTGACTTCTTGGTCATCAACAACGAGGATGCGATACCGGGCCTGGCCGGGAGCTAGGGCTTTGACCTGTTTTTTGCCTTCAGCACTATCCCGAATGGTGCCTTGCCCGAGTTTGACGGGTATTTGCAGATGAAACTGTGTCCCGAGTCCGATTTGACTTTTGACCTGAATATCGCCCCCCATCAGTTGGACAAATTTGCGGCTAATACTGAGTCCCAGGCCTGTTCCTTCTTGTTTTTCCCGGCCGGCTTGACCTTGGGTAAAGGGTTCAAAGAGTTGGCTCAATTCCTCAGGACTAATGCCCACACCAGTATCTCCAACCGTAATTTCCAGTTGCCAAGTTTTCGGGTCAGGGGTTGGTTCACTCTTGGACTGGAGCCAGACGCGGCCAGCGGGGGTGAATTTGATCCCATTGCTGAGGAGGTTAATCAAGACTTGCCGCAACTTCATTTCATCGGTTTGGACATAGCGGACGAGATCCGGACTCCGTGAAAAAACCAAGTCCAGGCCAGCATTCGTCGCGCGCAAGTGCAACATATCTTCAAGATCATTGAGTAGGCGAATCAGGTCAAAGTTTTGGGGGTTAAAGGTGGCTTTGTTGGCTTCGAGTTTAGAGAGGTCAAGAATATTATTGATTAATGTGAGTAAATAATCGCCACTCCGATAGATGATTCCGACATTTTCATATTGGGATGGTGAGAGTTCTTTGCTCCGTAACATCAGTTGGGAAAAGCCTAAAACTGCATTTAGGGGGGATCGTAGTTCATGACTCATGTTGGCAATAAAGGCACTTTTGGCCTGGTTGGCTGCTTCGGCTTTAGCAGCGAGATTTTTGGCGTTGGCTTCACTGGTCTGGAGGGCATCGGTGCGATCTAAAACCCGTTGTTCTAATTCCTCATTGAGTTGACTGAGTCGCCATTCCGCTTGATGATTTTCAGCCACGACACCCAGCACCACTAAAACTGTCACCGCCATCACGCCAATAAATAACTGCAACAGTAACAGGGATTGACTTTCCTCAAAAAGCCGATAAAAGGTTCCCAGCTTATAGGTGGTGGAGACAGCAGCAACAGTGGCAGTCAGGGCAACAAGTAAGGTGGTTACTCTAGCCGGGAAGCGAAACGAACACCAAATCAAGGGCGGAAATAGTAAATACTCAAGCGGCTGTCCCAGACCAAAGGCAAGGTAAAGAATCAGGCCCTCACAGATCAGGATCATCCCTAGTTCGTTGAGGTTGCCCATGCGCGTCGAGGGGTTGAGAGCAGGCCAGGCCTGGGATTTCTTAGAAAGCCACGTATAAAAAACCGGCGCAATCACGAGAACTCCAATACTATCCCCAATCCACCAGTTGGCAAAAAATTGGGGGGCATTATGAACGGCGATGACTCCAGAGGCAAACACTAAGCCAACTCCGGTTAGAGATTGAATGAGTGTCCCGGTAAATAAGGCGCAAATCGTAAAAATAACGACATTCCGTACAGTTCGCCAAGGTTCGTTGGTGCCAAGCAATTGTCGCAGAATAGTCACGGTTAGCAGTACGCCCAAGGTGATGCCCATTGTACCGATGAGCGCGCTCCCGAGCGGATCGGCCTTAACCCCCCAATTAACCAGCAAAGCTCCGAGCGTGACTCCCAACCACCGTGATCGCCCCCAGGTCAGTAAGCCCCCCACCGTAATCCCTGCCCCAGGCCAGAAGGGAGAACCATTGATTGCATCCAGAATCGGAAGTCTTTTGAGCACAAGCCAGCAGGCACCAGTATAGAGAAGGGAGATCACGGCAATCTCTAGCCACCAGCGGGGCCGGTCTAATTCCAGTCCCAGGGATTTGAGCCAAGGTTGAGTCCGGTCAACAATGTGGGGGGCTGACATATTCTTTATGCGACTAGTGATGGATATCTCGGGCTAGGACTTGATTACTTGTTTTATAGCACTAGAGAGAGCATTTAAATGTCTGTACCTAAGTTCTAGCTAGGGCTGACTCGGAGCCTGGAGAATTAAGATAAAGAGGTTAGGAAGGTAGACAGGCCTGGAGAGCAGGGATGACCACGATACTCAACTTACCCAAGGGTTTCATATTCAGCAATGGGGAATTTGCAGAACTCGCCCAGGCCAACCGAGACCTACGCCTTGAGATGTCTGCCACGGGAGAGTTGATGATTATGGCACCAACTGGGGGAGAAACAGGAGTGCGCAATCCGGAATTAATTGGCCAACTTTGGGACTGGAACCGCAAAACTCAGTTAGGCAAGGCGTTTGATTCATCTACGGGGTTCGTTTTACCCAATGGGGCCCGCCGTTCGCCGGATTTAAGTTGACTGTCTTTGGTTCGTTGGCAAATCGTTATCTCCAGAACAGCGCCGTCAGTTTATTCCCTTATGCCGGGACTTTGTTGTGGAGTTAAGGTCAGATTCTGATGAGTTAAGGCTACTCCAGGCCAAAATGCAGGAATATCTGGAGAACGGGTTGCGTTTAGGTTGGTTAATTATCCCAGACACCAGAACTGTTCACATTTACTGGCCTGGGCAAGCAGTGGAAATTCTGGAAAATCCTCAAACCTTAAGTGGAGAAGCTGTTCTACTTGGATTTATGATGAATTTAGAACCGATTTGGGTAGTCTAAGGTTGATTAATTCTGGAAATGTGCTGATGAATGTTGAATTAGGGCAACCGCTGCGATTACATATTGGAGGGAAAGAGGCTCACCCGGATTGGAAAATACTTGATATTGAGTCACGCCCAGAAGTTGACTTTATCGGTGATGCAACCAAGTTGAGCCAATTTCCAGATCATTCCATCAATTGTATTTATTCCAGTCATGTTTTAGAGCATTTTTACTATGGCATCAATAATGAACTGAGTACGGTTTTGAGTGAGTGGTATCGTGTTTTAGAGGAAAATGGAAAGCTATACATCAGCGTACCAGATTTAAAAACATTATGCTGGTTATACACGAATCCAAACCTTTTGCCTCTAGAACGCTTTCATTTGATGCGAATTATGTTTGGTGGTCAGATTAATGAATATGATATTCATAAAGTCGGATTTGACTTTGACATTCTTGCGATGTACTTAAACGAAGCTGGCTTTACTGAGATTGAACAAGTATCAACCTTTGATTTATTTAATGACTGTAGTGGATTAAGAATTTTGGATACGCTGATTAGCTTAAACGTCATTGCAACCAAGAGCTAAACTATTAATTTTACTGGTCAAGTTGAATCCGAGGATCGACAAACTTTAGTAATAAATCCGCCAATAAGTTTCCGAGGATCAACATCACGGCTCCGATCATTAAGCTGGCCATGACGAGATATAAATCTTGTACCTGAACTGCTTGTAAAATTAATCGCCCCAGGCCTGGCCAGTTAAAAAAGTATTCGGCAATAAAAGCCCCACTGAGTAATCCGGCAAATTCAAACCCTAACAACGTAATTAAAGGATTGATTGCATTGCGGAGGGCATGAACATAGATGACTCGATGTTCGGGCAAGCCTTTGGCCCGGGCCGTTTGGATATAGTTTTGTCGCAAGACATCCAGTAAATTGCCCCGCATTAACCGTTGTAACCCGGCAAAGCTGGTAATACTCAACGCTAAAGTCGGTAAAATCAAATGCCAGCCAATATCTAGCACCTTGCCAAGGCCTGTGAAGTCCGCATAATCAATACTGGTCATATTCCCGACAGGAAACAAGGGCATACTCTGAGCTAAGAATAATAACAATAATGCGGCAACAAAACTGGGAAACCCTTGGGCCAGATAACTTACCACCTGCAAGACCCGGTCTGCCCACCGATTTTGATTCACCGCCGCCACAATCCCCAAGGGAATCCCAATCCCCCACGTCACCAGAATAGAACTAAACGCTAAGAGCAAGGTGGCCGGAACCCGATCCCATAACAAAGACGCAACCGACCGTTGATAAATAAAACTCGTGCCAAAATTCCCTTGGGAAATAATCTGCCAGAGCCAGTGAAAATATTGTTCCGCGGCCGAGCGATTTAGGCCAAACTGTTGCTCCAACTCTGCTAACCGTTCCGGGGAAATGCGGGGATTTGCCTTGAGAGTATCCAGATAAGTGCCAGGGGCTAGCTGAATAATGGCAAAACTGAGGGCAGAGGCTAAAAATAAGGTCAGCAGGGCCTGGGCCAAGCGTTGGATAATATAAAGCGTGGTTTCCTGTCTCAAAAATTGTTTAACGAGCCTGACCCATCCCATGGATGTTAATACCCTATTTGCCTTGTCATTGTTTCCCTTTCTTGGCTTTCTCTATTTTTTAACCAAAACCCCAACCATGCCCCGGCTCGCGTTAATGGGATTTTATGGCACGTTAGTCTTTGTTGCCGTCACAATTCCAGCCGGACTCTATGCCTTACGGGTTTATCATACCTCCTTAGCGAATGTGGATTGGTTGCATGGGGCCGCAGAAGCTTTTTTGACCGTAGCCAATATTTTCGTTGTCCTCGGATTTCGCCAGGCCCTGCGCGCGGTTCCGACTCCCGCTGATCCACCGAAGTCTTAAGCAGAGATTCTTTTGATGCTCCACTCCCAAGACATTCTGGCCATATATCGACACCTGGGAACTAGTGATTTAACCGTTGTAGATGTGGAAACAACGGGGAGTCAACCCGACCATAATTGGGTGATTGAAATTTCTGTTCTCCAGGGATGCCCCCAGGCCGGGATTGCCAAACACAGAACGCAACTGATCAAACCACCGATCCCAATTCCGAAAGATATTCAACGCTTTACAGGAATTACCCCAGATCTCGTCACCGATGCCCCCCCACCCGCCCAGGCCTGGCCTGAATTTTTACCCCTGTTAGAAACCGGAATTTTCACTGCCCACAACTTGCCTTTTGACTATGGTTTTATCCAGTCAGAGTATGAAAAACTAAATATCCCCTTTAGCCGCCCCTTAGAGGCCCAATTTTGTACCGTCAAGCTCTCCCGGATTTTACTCTCCCACCTGAAATCCCGCCGTTTACCCGATCTCGTCCGCCATTTTGATTTTCCTGTAGATACCTCTCATCGCGCCGAAGCAGACACCCTGGCCTGTTGGTACTTAACCCTAGAGTTAGTTAACCGCTTAGAACAAACCCCCGATGGGCCAATCCTAGAAAAACTGGGGCAAGAATGGCTCACCCTTGAAGAGGCTGCTCAACTGTTAGGCACTGATGTCACAACTGCCTTAGGAGAACTCATGCATCCCCATATCGTTAACAAATGCACCCGCCGCGGCGAGATTCTCTTCCAGCGCCATAGTGTTGAACGCATCTGTTAGGGGCCTGGCAGAGGAAACGAGGAACGCCTGCGCGTCAATTAGGATATGGGGGTAGCCGTTAAGCGATGCGATAGATGGATCCGATACAACTTGGTTTAATTGCTTCGATCCTTTCAGGGGTTTGTACCGCGGCCTGGACAGTTCTCACCTGGCGACAGCAACAGGATAAGGAAGAAGAAGCAAAACGAGATCGCAATGCTGCCCTCTATGTCAATCCCTTTATCCTTGCGGCAGAGGAACTTCAAGATGCTCTCTATAACTACCTCAGCGGCAATTACCACAAACTCCCCGGCGAAGAAACACGTCAAGGCTATGCTGGGTTTTCGGCAGCGGCCCTAGAAATTGTCTATACCATCGTGATTTATTTTGGTTGGTCGTTCACGATCTATCGCTATGGCCCCTATACCAGTGACGAAAAACTCATTGAACTCACCCGCCAAGTCTCAGAGATGTTTTCCGACATTACCCACGCTAGCGAAGCCGAAGAAGATGCCTTTTACTTCTCATACCCCGAACAAAAAGCCCTCGGTCTGACCTTTGTTAAGCCCACTGCGATTGCCTACGCCCATGCTGGTAACGCTGCCCATCTAAATACCCACTTACCTCAAGTCGAATCCCAGTTTCCCAGTTTTGAGTCCATTTCTCTTTATGATTTTGAGGAACAAATTAAGAATCAACGGAATGAACGCTCGGCCCTCTACCTGAATATTCGCGATGCCCTCCATGCCATAGATAAGGCTCAACCCACCGCAGATTTTACGGGGCGGCGGCGTTTGGTACGGGTGCAGAACTATTTAGTGGACTTAGTAAATTATCTGGAAGAAAAAGAGGGCTTTTCGGTATCTGTTTCTAAGCGGCGGCGGGCCAGACATCATCTGACTTTTGCCCAACTCTTTGGCTATATTGATTTGCAAGTGGCCCATCATATTCCGGGACGGCTGCGGCTTAAATTTCCAGTTTTGAAGAATAACATGGTCTATGGGGTTCACTTTGAATCGTTCTTCTTTTCTTTGGAAGGTGTTAAAGATGTGCGGGTCAATCTCCAGGCCTGTAGCATTGTGATTGAGTATGACATCAAGAAATATTCCATGAATGAACTAGAAGCAACCTTGGGCAACTATATCCACAACCTCAGTTGAGCCAAGGATTATCTCCCAACTTCCCGGAGAAATTTAACCGGAGGCATGACTAGAGTAGAGACATTGGGGCGGTGGTATGGTTAGATTATACTAATGAGAATTATTCTTATCTCCCTTTTTTGACTGCTCCATGCTGACATCTGATCTCCAGGCCCCGTCTCATCCCAGTTCTCCAAGCACTAGGCAACCAATTTTGCGCCTTGCGGCAGTGACCAAAAGATATCAACCCCAGGCCCGCCCCGCAGTCGAAAGTATTTCCCTCGAATTACAATCGGGGCACATTTTAAGTTTACTCGGCCCTTCTGGCTGCGGAAAAACAACTCTATTGCGACTGATTGCTGGGTTTGAGACCATTGACCAGGGGGAAATTTACCTGAATCAGCACCGAATTGCCACCGCCAAAGGGGGGCTCCCACCCGAACAGCGCTCCTTAGGGATGGTTTTTCAGGATTTTGCCCTCTTTCCCCATTTAACCGTTTTTGAAAATATTGCTTTTGGCTTGCAACAACAGCGTTTGAAATCGGGAATTATCCGAGCTAAGGTAGCATCTAGTCTGGCCTTAGTGGGCCTGGAGGGTATGGCCCAGCGGTATCCCCATCAACTCTCTGGTGGGCAGCAGCAACGAGTCGCGTTAGCTAGAGCTTTGGCCCCTGAGCCGACTTTAATTTTGCTAGATGAACCCCTTAGCAATCTGGATGCCCTTGTCCGTATCCAACTCCGGGAAGAACTCCGGCAGATTCTCAAGGTGGCGGGAACGACGGCCATTTTTGTCACCCATGATCAAGAAGAAGCTCTCGGAATTTCTGATGTGGTGGCAGTCATGCAGCAGGGTAAGTTGGAGCAATGGGGGACACCTGAAGACATCTACCTCCAGCCCGCCTCCCGCTTTGTGGCCGGATTTGTCACCCAGGCCAACTTCCTCCCAGCCCAGGCCGAAGGTTCTAGTTGCCAGACTGAAGTTGGACAATTTACAACCCCAGAAGAGGCGGGTCATGGGCCTGGGGAGCTAATGCTACGGGAGGAGGAACTGATTCTGGAACCTGTGGCCCAATCGGATATTGTGATTCGTACCCGCCAGTTTTTAGGTCGGGAGTATCGGTATTGCCTACAGACGGCCTCTGGTCGTGAACTTCATGCTCGCTCTGTCACGCCCCACCCCCTCCCTGTCGGTACCCATGTGATTGTCAAAACCCAACCCCAGGCCGGACGATTTTTTCCTAGCCCCTCCTGATAATCCCAATTCAGTTGTAATCCCGATTAAGTTTGGAGGTTTGCTAAAACGTTTCTGGCAATCCGGTTCCAGTCGAAACGTTCCAAGGCATAAGTCCGCCCGGCCTGGGCCATTTTTGCGCGTTTGTCGGGATTTTTAAGGAGATCAATGATGGCCTGGGCAAAGTCATCCATAAATTTCGCTGTGATTGGATAGTCCCAGTCCACCAAAATACTCGTTTTTCCGGGGATGGTTGTTTCGGGTAAAGCCCCACGATAGGAAGAAATCGGTACCGTCATGGCACATTGGCTCTCAGCGGCTCCGATACAAAAAGTTTCGGCATTGAATGAATACATGGCCTGGGGAGAGGGTTCATGGGGAAGTTGGGGTAAGACCCAAAGGGCAGCTTGCATCAGTTCTTGGGCGAGTTGGGCTTTACTGGCCTGGCCCCGGAAAATAATCCCGTTTCCTTGCCAATGTTGGTAATCGGCTAAATCTACATAGCTAAAAATATGGAGTTCAGCTTCGGGGCAGGCCTGTTTAACCTTGGGAAAAATTTGGCTCACCAGTACCTCCAGGCCCCGTTCTGGTCGGGAAGAATAGATAATCCGCCAGGGGTATTTTGACCAGTTTTCGACATCAAACAAGTCCAGATCAATGCCATTGGGAGAGACTAAAATTTTTTCGGGTGCGAGTCTCATTCCCTGAATAAACGGTTCAGCTTGCCAGTGGGAAACGGCTATTACCCGATCAATCCGGCGAAATAATAGCCCTAACAACCGGAGGATTAATTTTCCCGCTATTTTTTTCCAGCTATTGGCCTGCTCGGGATAGATACCCAAAGCTGAAAAGTCATCATGGGCCCAAAAGAGGACTTGCTTGGCCGGAATCGGAAATATTGGGCCAGCAAAATCACGAACAATGATCAAATAATCAACGGGATGCTTCCGGGCGTAGTCGATGGTTTCCCACAAGCCCCAACGGGGATGGTAGTCCCGATAGAGCACACCATCATAAATCCCTGCCTCTGACCGACAGTTGTTAATCACCGTGACTTGATGCCCCAATTTGGCCAGGGCCTGAGCCAGGTAATAGACGCAACTTTCCGTACCGCCTAAGCTCTTGGTCTGCAGGGTTAGGGGGGAGAAAATATCGGCAATCCGAGCAAAAAAAAGAAAGTGCATAAACTTCTAAACTAGCTAGACTTTAACATTTAAACGAACAATTTCTAACTTGCTAGATAATCAAATTTACTGAATTTATTTGATTCCATTAAAATCGCTCTATTATTCTCATTATCAAATAAATCTTTAATAATTGCCTTGACTACAGGAACACTAACAGCATTTCCAAGTTGCTTATAAGCGGCATGATCCTCATGATGAATTGCAAATGTCTCGGGAAATCCTTGCAGTCTTGCACATTCACGGGGGGTAATTCTTCTAATCCGATCTTGATGAATTACTCCAATGCGACTAGCGTCAGAAGAGGTTAAGGTAATTGAAATACTATCAGGATCCAATATTTTAAATATCTCAAAAGACATATTTCCACAAATAGGATTGAATTTTCCATTATGTTCCTTGAGGTATCCCTTTTCAATGAGTGACTGAACTAAATCATAAAGATGATCATGATTAAAAAATGTTTGAATTTGATCAAGAGTTAAACTTTTTCCATCTTGATGTTTTCCAAAGGCTTTTAAGCGGCGGTTTGATATTAGTGCATTCATGAAATCTCGCTCATCTTGAGTACATTTACCCTTCAACCCTAAGTCCCAGGAGTGAATCGAATTTCCTCCTCGGAAGTCAATGAGTCGAACTCCATACAGTTTCTCAATTTTGTAACCCACTGCTTTCAACAATTGTTGCTCAAAGTTCCTGGAAACATAATAATTCTCAGAAACCTGTGTCTCGAGGATATCTTTTACTTTTATTACGGATAGGCTTTCATCAAACAAGCTTGGCTGAACGATATGTTGCTTAAATGAATGGGAATCAATAGCTCCACGATCCGACTGAATTGTCAAGATAGGATATTGATGAAGAAGTCCAATAATATAGATACGGACTCTATTTTGAGCTAAGCTAAAATTACTACTGTTTAGAAGAAGATAATTAGTTTTGTACCCTAGCTTTTCTAATGAATGAAGAATGGTTTGAAAAGTTCTTCCACGATCATGAGTAGTTAATCCGCGCACATTTTCAAGCAGAAATCCTTTAGGCTGACACTGTTCAAGGATGCGTTCTATTTCAAAAAAAAGAGTTCCTCGAGTATCTCCAAACCCCTTTTGTTTTCCAGCATGAGAGAATGGTTGGCACGGAAAGCCTGCGAGCATAAAGTCAAACTTTGGAATTTCAGAGACCTGTCGAATATCACCTTGAGGCACTTCATTGAAATTGAGAGCATAAGTCTCTTTTGCTTTCCGATCAATTTCTGAACTCAGAACACATTTTGATTCCAGACCAAGTTGCTGACAAGCTTGCTCAAGCCCTAACCGCATTCCACCGATACCAGCAAAGAGATCAATAAACCGTATCATAGTAGCTCTTGTTGGATAAAATTAATCAGAATATCAAACTCAACATCTGAATACGCAACAGTACAATCACTGTTCTGACAGATTTTGATAATTGCAGAGGATCGTTGAAAGTTTCCAGCACCATCAATGACATAAGCGATCCGGTGACCACTAGAACTCATAAGCTTTTTCCTAGTTTCCGCTAGTGATGCTTTTCTTTCAATAGTGCTATTGGTTGTGACCTGGAAGCTAATTTCAATACCAATAGATTTACTATTTTGTTTATTAGTATTTTTAGAAATTAATATATCGAAGGGGATTGATGTAGATGATGAGAGCTTAAGCTTTTTGTTGACTTCGACTGAATATTGACTACCTAACTTTTGAATTAGGTATTCCTCGAGATATTTTTGAGCTAGTTGACCAAGTGAATTTGCCGTTGCTCCACCTGTAATTCGGCTGACGATAATATATCTTTCTTTGATAAATCTTTCTAACGCTGTTCTATCTCCCAGCATGGAACCGAGATTACAGACCTCTAGCCCAGCTTGATCCGCAGAATCTGACAATCCCGCATAAAGCAGGATCATTGTCGTGTCACGCTTTAAGTCATCAAATGGTTTGGGAATGAGAAGTCCATTACCATCAATGTGAAGTGTTGTGTTTTTTAAACCTGTATGGGACGAGGCCTTGAAAACGTAGCGACATGGTTTATCCTGCCAAGTAAAGTTCATCATTGCTCGATCTGACTTGCTGCGTCTTTCAAAAACCTCTGTGAAGTTCCTTCCGAGTCTTTGAATTGCCTCACCGCCATAGTTTGAAATAACAGCAAGATGCTTAATCAGTAAATTTGCGGGACAACCTACATATTGGGTGAGACGGAAGATTTGTCTAGGATTTTTTCTACTCAGTTGTAGCAAAGCGATAAAATCATCCTGGGTTTTGAGCAATTTTGGCAGTACGCTAACTTCTGCATCTCGATTCGCCAAATTTTCTGGCCACCACTTGCTTGCCTGTGCCTCTAGTGCAGTAATATCTCGCTGGAAATTACTCATCTTAAGGCTAGGCAACTTTAGATGTTTGAACTTTAAGCATACTGACCATCGAAGTACTTAAGACTCCTGTAGCCAACGGGCCGCATCCTTGGCATGGTAGGTGAGAATTAAATCGGCTCCAGCCCGCTTAAAGCTAATTAGGGTTTCCAAAACAACTTTGCGCTCATCAATCCAGCCATTTAGGGCTGCGGCTTTGACCATTGAATATTCCCCAGAAACGTTATAGGCCGCCACGGGTAAGTTTGAGGCTTGTTTAACTTGCCAAATTACGTCCATATAGGCCAAGGCCGGTTTGACCATGAGCATATCGGCTCCTTCGGCAATGTCGAGTTCAATTTCCTTCAGGGCTTCCCGGGAATTAGCGGGATCCATTTGATAGGTGCGGCGATCGCCAAATTGGGGGGTAGATTCAGCGGCATCACGGAAGGGGCCATAGTAGGCAGAGGCATATTTAGCAGCGTAGGATAAAATTGGAATATCTGTAAACCCAGCCCCATCTAATCCCTGACGAATGGCTTGGACAAACCCATCCATCATCCCCGAAGGCGCAATAATATCCACACCGGCCTTGGCCTGGGCAACAGCCGTTTTTTGCAATAGTTCGAGGGTGGGATCATTCAAGACGCGGCCGGTTAAATCCCCAGTTTGGAGATAGCCGCAATGACCGTGACTCGTGTATTCGCACAAACAAGTATCGGCAATGACGATCAAATCTGGGATTGCGGATTTAACAGCCGTTGCCGCTTTTTGGACAATTCCACAATCATGCCAGGCCCCGGTGGCTTGATTATCTTTACTATCGGGAATCCCAAAGAGAATGATCGCTGGAATCCCCAGGTCATAGACTTCTTGAGCCTCGGCCACGATTTTATCTACTGATAACTGATAGACCCCCGGCATTGATTTAACTTCTTGGGCAACGCCGTCACCGGGGACTGCAAACAAGGGGTAGATTAAATCCGCTGTGGATAACGTATTTTCACTCACCATCCGCCGTAGTTGTGGGTGTTGACGGAGGCGACGGGGGCGATGGGTAGGAAACATAGGCGGTATGGCAGGATGTAACGTAAGGTGGCAGAGCGTCAAGATTCATTCCTAAACTCTACTATCCCTTAACTTTGCCCTTTGGAATCGGGAGTCTGGGGGCTAGGGCAGTGCGGCTCGTGATGGAGTGACTTTACCAAATCCCAGGCCTGGTCATTGTTCTAGCTCTGTGCCACGTCCCGAAAAATCTACCCCACTGTTCATGTTTCTTAATTCATGCCCCTGGCCAACAGCCCATGACCTCCACCCAGCCCCGTCCCTTCTCCCGTAAACCCCCCCGCCCCCGTTCCACCCGCCAGATTAATCGTTGGTCAAAATGGTTGCAACCCGGCCTGGTGGTCAAACGCTGGTTACTAATCAGTGCGGCAGGAATTATTTTAGTTAGCCTGGGCCTGGCGATTAGCATCAAACTCACGCCCATTTTCTTTACATTTCAATTCATTGGCAAGTTAGTCCAGGCCTTTGCTGAGGTCTTTCCAAGTTACATCAGTGGCCCGATTGCCATTTTGATCGGCCTGTTTTTAATTTGGTGGGGACAATCGCGCACCTTAGGCTCCATTACGGAAGTGCTTTTACCAGATGGGGATCGGGAGCTGGTGGATCGCCTCTTGACCCATCGGCGTTTAGGACGGGGGCCCAAAATCGTCGCCATCGGGGGAGGAACTGGGCTTTCGACCTTATTACGGGGCTTAAAAATTTACAGTGCCAACATTACCGCAATTGTCACCATGGCCGATGACGGGGGCTCCTCTGGGCGGTTGCGGCGGGAAATTGGGGTGCTACCACCAGGGGATATTCGCAACTGTTTGGCGGCCCTCGCGGATGAAGAAAGATTAATTACAGAACTTTTTCAATATCGGTTCGAGTCTGGTGCAGGCCTAGAGGGGCATAGCTTTGGCAACTTGTTCATTACAGCCATGGAAAAGGTGACAGGTGACTTGGAGCAGGCCATTGCCGCCAGTTCCCAAGTGTTGGCCATTCGTGGGCAAGTCTTACCCGCTAGTTTGACGGATATGACCCTCTGGGCTGAGTTAGCTGATGGGCGATGTGTGCAAGGCGAGTCGAATATTACTGAAGCCGGTGGCCGGATTATCCAAATTGGTTGCCATCCCCCCCACCCCCCCGCCCTCCCCAAAGCGATCCAGGCCATTGAGGACGCTGATTACATTATTTTGGGCCCGGGGAGTTTGTTCACCAGTATTGCCCCGAACCTGCTCGTCCCCGATATTACGGCCGCCCTCCTCAATCGCCACTGTCCTTGTGTTTATGTCTGCAATATTATGACCCAGCCCGGAGAAACCGATGGCTATAGCGTTGGGGATCATATCCGGGTGTTAGATCATGTGTGTGGGGAGCGGGTCTTTGATGCGGTCTTAATGCAAAAAACACCCCCTAGCCCAATTACCCAATCTCGCTATCAACTCAATCATTCCCAACCCGTCACCATTAATCGGGAGGAGTTACGGGAACTGGGCTGCCGCCTAATTTTGGCCGATGTCATGGTGGAGAACCACGCCAAGAAGTTAGTCCGCCACGATTCGGCCAAGTTGGCTCAAGTGTTGATGAAGTGGTACGAGCGGGTGGGTAGTTTAATTGGCTATGACTAAGGCTGAGGATTTAGCTCACCGGTAGGCCCAGCATGGCTCGCATCGTCAAGGTGACAAAGGCTAAACTCCCGACTAATAACCCCACTAAGGCAACGGCGGTAACTGGTTTTTTGAAGAGGGGAATGAGGGGTTCAACCAGATTCCAAACAACGCCCAATAAGACTGTAACGAAATAGCGCTGATAACGAAAGACGTTTTGCCAAAATCCTTCCATGACAGATTTTTCTCTAGATATTCGGGTAGTTGCAAGGATGGCTGAGGAGAGCTTCTAGCTCAGACCAATTGTATTTTATCGTGGAGCGCAGGGGCAGATCCGGAGATGGCAGCGACAACTGTAACAATAAATTAAGTAAAGTAACCATAGGGATGCTTGCTTTTTACATCGATATTTAGCCGCACCAGGCCTGGAGAATTGTCATGGAAATCTGGGAAAGTCTCAAAATTGCGGTGGCCACCTTAAGTGCGAATCGGCTGCGAAGCGGTTTGACCATGCTGGGGATTGTGATTGGGAATGCCTCGGTAATTGCCATGGTCGGGGTTGGCCAAGGGGCGGAACGCTATGCTGCGGGTCAGTTTGAATCTCTCGGCCCCAATACCTTGTTTGTTGTCCCTGGTTCCCCTCAGGCTCGCAATCGTACCTTTGATCTGCCTCAAACCTTGGTTCTAGCCGATGCTAAAGCTATTGCTCAACAAGTGCCTTCGGTGAAAGAGGTGGCGCCCCAAATTCAAAGTCAACAGCGGATTACCTTTGATAGTCGTAACTTGGCTGGCCTGGTGGTTGGAACAACGCCGAATTTTTTAACGGTGCGTAGTTTTGAAGTGGATCGAGGGCGATTTATTTCCGATGCAGATCTGGCTCGGCAAAATCGGGTCGTAGTCCTTGGCTCGGAGATGGCGAATAAACTCTTTGTGCGGCAAGACCCCGTTGGGGAATCCATTCGGATTAAGGGCATCACCTTTGAGGTCGTTGGGGTTTTGAAGGAAAAAGGCGCTTTCCTGGGAAATAACCAAGATGAAACCGCTTTTATTCCGATCACCACAATGGCCAACCGAGTCGTTGGGACACGATCCCCCTATGGGATTCCGTTAACGTTTATTTCTATTGCGGCCAATGATCAACAAAGTATTGATGCCGCTAAGTATCAAATTACGAATCTGTTGCGCCTGCGCCACCAAATTGTTAATGAGGATGACTTTACTATCCAAACTCAAAAAGAAGCCTTGGAAATTATTGGGAATATCTCCAATGCTTTGACCCTAATGTTGGCGGCCATTGCGGGTATTTCCCTTTTGGTGGGTGGGATTGGAATTATGAATATTATGTTGGTTTCCGTCACCGAACGCACCCAGGAAATTGGTCTACGCAAAGCCATTGGAGCGACCCAAGAAGATATCCTCTGGCAGTTTATTATTGAGGCGATGATTTTATCTGCGTTGGGTGGGTTGATTGGCACAGGCCTGGGGGTTGGTGGTGTGATGTTAATTGGGGCGATTACTCCCTTAGAAGCGGGGGTGGCTCCAGCGGCCGTGGCTTTGGCAGTGGGGGTTTCTGGGGGAATTGGCTTATTCTTTGGGGTTGTTCCCGCCCGCCGCGCCGCTCAGTTAGACCCAATTGTGGCCTTGAGAAGTGCTTAGTCAAGTCAGGTATCGAGCAAAACTGGAATTTACAAGCTGACTGTGTAGATTACTTGTGGTTCCCAGGCCAGGGATGATTGCGAGCCTGTTTCCTGCACCGAGTAAGTTTCCCGTTCCAGGCCCACCTGTAAACTACGCATTGGATCGACACCTGTGGAGATGAGAAACTCTAACTGACGCAGCCATTTTCCGCTGGTGAGTTGCTCCAGAATATTTTGCACAGCTAAGAGGTAGGGGTGTCCAGGTTGTTGATACCAATTTGGCGCGGCCACATCCGGTTGATCCAGACCAAGGTGAAAGACTAAATCTGTCTCCCCAAATAGGGCCTGGGCCACTGGACGGGCTTCTTCTTGCAGGAGTAAGTGCTGGGCCTGGGCTAGATAACGCAGTTTTTCTAAATGCTCATAGCGTTCTGTAACGGTTGCGGGTGGTTGTTGCCATTGAATTGCCACCGTAACTAGATAGGTTTGCAGGAGCATATGCCCTAGTTTCTCGGCTTTGGTGGCCAAGTAGGTGGAGTTAAAATCATTGGCTTCAATTAATAATGGCACTCGATCGACAACTTCCAGGCCATAGCCCTTCAAACCAGCAATTTTGCGGGGATTATTGGTAATCAGGCGAATTTTTTTTACCCCAAGATCATTGAGGATTTGCGCCCCGACCCCATAGTTACGCAGGTCAGCCGGAAACCCTAAATGCTCATTTGCCTCAACCGTATCCAGGCCCATGTCTTGGAGGGAGTAGGCCCGCAGTTTATTGACTAAACCAATCCCCCGTCCCTCCTGCCGCAGATAGACCACCACCCCTTGTCCGGCACTTTCCAACATTTTTAGAGCAGCCTGTAACTGCATCCGACAATCGCACCGTAAGGAGCCAAGGGCATCGCCGGTCAAACATTCCGAATGTACCCGGACTAAAATAGCCTCTTGACTAAAGGTTTCAGGATTCCCTTTGACAATGGCAACGTGTTCTGACTGGTCTAGGCCATTGCGATAGGCATAGATTTGAAACTCCCCATATTCTGAGGGCAATTTGGCGATGGCTTCCCGATAAATAAATCGTTCATGTTGGAGGCGATAGCTAATCAAATCCGCAATGCTAATAATTTTCAGGTCGTATTTTTGGGCGTATTGAATTAATTCTGGTAGGCGGGCCATTGAGCCATCGGGATTTTGAATCTCACAGATCACTCCTGCCGGGTATAGCCCTGCTAACCTCGCCAAATCTACCGCCGCCTCTGTATGCCCCGCTCGTTTCAGCACCCCCCCTTCTCTGGCTCTTAAGGGAAAAATATGGCCGGGTCGGCGTAAATCACTGGGTTGGGTCTGGGCCTGGATGGCAACTTGAATCGTCCTAGCTCGGTCTTCGGCAGAAATTCCCGTGGAAACCCCCAAGTGCGGCCCGGCATCAATACTGACCGTGAAGGCGGTTTGATTACTATCGGTATTGGTGGTTACCATCAGGGGCAAATCCAGTTGATCCAGCCGCTCTCCCTCCATGGCGAGACAAATCAGTCCCCGGGCATTGACCGCCATAAAGTTAATCAGGGCTGGTGTGGCAAACTGGGCCGCACAAATTACATCCCCTTCGTTTTCCCGGCTCTCATCATCCACGACGACAATGGCCTGGCCTTGTTTTAATGCCGTCAGCGCAGAGGTAATGGAATCAAATTCAAAGTCAGATTCAGAGGAGTGAGTCACAGTGGGAATGAGAATTCGTAAAATTTCTTAACAACTTTCTTGATCTGATCTTAGCGGTTTTCGGAGTGGGTTTTGTTATCTTTAGCAGAGTTATCGTCAAATCGCCAAAAACTCAGCCAGGGGAAAGTGGGGCAACAATCATGACTCAAGTGGAAGCCATATCAGTCGCAATTGTTGGGGCCTCTGGTTATGGTGGTGTGCAACTAGTCCGGCTCCTCCTTGAGCATCCCCTAACCACAATTACCTATCTGGGAGGCGAGGGCAGTGCGGGGCGACCCTATAGTGATTTCTATCCCCATTTGCAGCATTGTCTGGACTTAACCGTTGAAGCCGTGGATGTGGATGTCATTGCCTCGAAAGCCCAAGTCGTCTTTTTGTCCCTACCCAATGGCCTGGCCCTGGAAATCGCCCAACCGCTGTTAGCAAAAGGCTGTAAAGTCCTTGACCTTTCGGCAGATTATCGTTTTCGAGACTTAGCCACCTATCGCCAGTGGTACGGTACAGAGCGTCAGGATGATGAACTTGCCGCCCAGGCCGTGTATGGTTTACCCGAACTCTATCGCGATAAAATTGCCCCGGCCCAGTTAGTGGGTTGCCCCGGCTGCTATCCCACGGCCAGCTTATTAGCTCTCTCCCCATTGCTGAAACAGGGCCTGGTTCTCCCAGAAACCGTGATTATTGATGCTAAATCTGGGACATCCGGTGGCGGCCGGCAAGGGAAAATTAATCTCCTTTTAGCTGAGGCCGATGCCTCCCTTGCTGCCTATGGTGTCGCCCGCCATCGCCATACCCCCGAAATTGAGCAAATTTGCAGTGATTTAGCAGGGCAGTCAGTAAAAGTCCAATTTACCCCCCATCTCATCCCGATGCCCCGCGGGATTTTGGCGACAGTCTATGCAACGCTGCGGGATCCCGGCCTGGTGCGAGAAGATTTAATTACGATTTTCCAAGCCTTTTATCGCAATTCTCCCTGGGTGAAAATTCTGCCACCGGGAATTTATCCCCAAACTAAATGGGCCTGTGGGACAAATCTCTGCTACATCGGCATTGAGGTAGATGAGCGCACCGGACGGGTGATTATTATGTCTGCCATTGATAACCTGATGAAGGGCCAGGCCGGACAAGCGGTGCAGTGTCTTAACCTCATGTCGGGCTGGTCAGAAACCCTTGGTTTACCACAGTTAGCTTTTTATCCTTAGGTGATTGTTTGCCGTAACTGTTAAACCCAGAATCGGCCGGCCAATGTCCAGGGTTTTCAGTTGCCGCCAATGGTGACTGTGACGCTATAGTGTTAAAGCTTTGGCAATATACATCCCAAGGTTGAGGCAGCCTGTGGCCAGTGTTCAAGAACTTTTTTATGCCTTAGAGCAATGGGCCAATCAAATTGTTGTGGCTCAACTCACTGACCTCAATCCTGTTAGCATTGCCATTATTTTTATGGCCGGATTACTCACCAGCCTTACCCCCTGTACCCTTTCGATGTTGCCGATCACCATTGGCTATATTGGCGGGTATAACGCGGAAAATCGCCTACAAGCAGCTAAACAATCGGCCTGGTTTGCCCTGGGTTTAGCCACAACCTTAGCGATTTTGGGAATTATTGCAGCGTTGGCGGGAAAAATCTACGGCCAAGTGGGGCCGGGGCTAACCATTGTGGTCAGTTTAGTGGCGATCATCATGGGCTTAAATTTGCTCAATGCTTTGCCAATTACTTTACCCACTTGGCCAGGCCTGGAGGAACTTCCTGAGCGGGTTCCCAAGGGATTGAGATCCTATGTGCTAGGAGCAAGTTTTGGCCTGGTGGCGGCTCCCTGTAGTACTCCCGTATTGGCAACTCTCTTGGCCTGGGTGGCAGCGAATCAAAAACCTGTGGTCGGAGCCGGATTATTACTTGCCTATACAGTTGGTTATGTGTTGCCTCTGATCATTGCGGGTACATTTACAGCCAGTATCAAAAAGCTCCTAGCCCTGCGTCAATGGTCGGCCTGGATTACCCCAGCGAGTGGTGTGCTATTGGTCGGTTTTGGCGTGGTTTCCTTAGCTGTGCGGCTATTGCCGAGGGTCTAGATTTTGGCAACGGGTAAACTCTATCTAATTGGCGCGGGGCCTGGGGATCCTGACCTATTGACAGTGAAAGCTCAACGCTTGATTACCCAGGCCAATGTGATTTTTTATGCCAACTCCCTTATTCCCCCGGAAATCCTCAATTTAGCCCAGGCCGACTGTGAACTCATCCCCACTGCAGATCAGATTCTAGAAACTGTCCTACCCCTAATGATCGAGCGCGTCCAGGCCGGGCAATTAGTCCTCCGTTTACAATCCGGTGATCCATGTCTCTACAGCACCCTCCACGAACAACTCCAAGCCCTAGAGCAAGCAAACATCCCTATAGAAGTAATTCCTGGAATTAGTGCCTTTCAACTAGCAGCGGCCAAGCTCCAAGTCGAACTCACCATTCCCGAACTGGTTCAAACAATTATCCTCACCCGTATCAGTGGCCGCACCCAAGTTCCAGCCAAGGAAGAATTAGCTCACCTTGCCGCCCACCAGGCCAGCCTATGTCTATACCTCAGTGCCCGCCATGTTGAAAAAGCTCAAGCTGAATTACTTGTTCACTATCCCCCTGATACCCCTGTGGCGATTTGTTTTCGGTTGGGCTGGCCTGATGAGCAGATTCATGTGGTTCCCCTCACCGAGATGGCCAACGTCACCCAGACCCATCATCTTTATCGAACAACGTTGTATTTAGTGACTCCGGCCTTACGACCTGATCGGGGCAACCGTTCGCAACTCTATCACCCTAACCATCCACGTTTGTTCCGCAGCCAGGCCATGAATCAGACTCAACCATGATCAGCATTTTGATAGAGGAGTCTGACGGATTACAGCCCAGAGCAAACACTCTACAACTACTCTGCCCCCTCAATGGACACAATTAACGACATGCGTTCGTAAATCCATGCTGTAGATCATCGCTCAATTCATGCTTTAACTTATTATTTGAAAATATTATATAGACCTATAGCATTACCCATTTAGAATTGAGCTAAGGACAAGTCAGAAAGCGCTTTTTAGTCAAGGCTGGGAAGATTTCTATTCACCCAGAACAGTCTGCGTAATGCTATAAGACTTCGGTGCATTATTTTTGGGATTTCTGCCACAACAGATTTACAGTTCTCAAAATGCTGAAAAAGAGAGGACTTAATGCCAGGCCAGGGTTGGGGTAAACAAATCCGATTGACGCTGACGAAACTCTAATACGCTCTGATTCAGTTCGGTCATATTAATCAAAAAGGCATCATGGCCGTGGGGGGAGTTCAGCCAGGTTAGTTGGGCATTGGGAATCAACTCTGCCAATTCTTCCTGTTCGCTGGGGGGATAGAGAATATCCGTATCAATGCCAATGACTAGGGTCGGTTGCGAGATGCTTTGGAGAACCTGAGGATAGGATTTATCAGCCCGAGTTAAATCATGGCGATCCATGGCCTGGGTCAGGGTGACATAGCAGTTGGCATCAAACCGTTCAACGAACTTTTCCCCTTGGTAGTTTAAATAGTTGGCAATCCTAAAATCATTGGCCTGGAAGGTTCTGCCATAACGCATTTGAAAACTATCCCACGACCGATAGGTATTCATGGCGATCATCCGCGCCACCGCCAGGCCTCGGGCCGGAGTTTGGGTGTAGTAGCCGTTTTGCCAGTGGGGATCTGCATAAATCGCTTGCCGTTGGGCCTCATGCAACCCAATACACCAGGCCGAGTGTTGCCCAGAGACCGCAATCGGAACAATCGCCCTGACCATTTCCGGATATAAAACCGCCCACTCCAAGACCTGCATCCCGCCTAGGGAGCCACCGATGGCTAGTCGTAACTGCTTCACCCCCAAGGCTTTGAGTAACTCGGCCTGGAGATGCACCATGTCGCGAATCGTAATCGCGGGGAATTCCGGGCCATAGGGAGTTTGGGTTAACGGGTTAATCGAAGTCGGGCCGGTCGTGCCATAGCAACTGCCGAGAATATTGCTACAAATAATAAAATCTTGGGTCGGATCCAAACAGCGGCCTGGGCCTAACAAAGGTTCCCACCATTGCTCAACATCGGCAGATCCGGTAAAGGCATGGCAAACCAGCACCCCATTATCGCCACTCGGATTAAGCTGACCCCAGGTTCGATAGGCCACTTGCACCCCGGTTAAGGTTCCCCCCAACTCTAAAGTCAAGGGCTGGGGATGCTGATAGAACTGGGTTTCTGGCGAAATGATGGCCTGGTAACGCATCTCTATCCCCCGGTAATGGCCTCAATGGCAGCAAAGGCCTGGATAAAGTCGGCTTTAATGTCCTCGATATGCTCAATCCCAACCGAAACTCGAACTAGATCTGGCGTGACTCCGGCCAATACTTGTTCCTCAGGGCTGAGTTGTTGATGGGTGGTTGAGGTGGGATGAATAATCAAGGTTTTCGCATCCCCGACATTGGCCAAGTGACTCGCCAGTTTGACCGCATTGATAAAGGCCCGCCCCGCTTCGTAACCACCCCTGATGCCAAAATTTAACACCCCGCCAAAGCCATGCTGGAGATATTTTTTCGCCTGCTCGTAATAGGGATGATTAGGCAAGCCCGGATAGTTCACCCAGGCCACTTGGGGCAGCGTTTCTAACCACTGAGCCAGTTCTAATGCATTGGACAAATGCCGATCCAACCGCAGCGAAAGGGTTTCCAGGCCTTGTAAAAACAAAAAGGCATTAAACGGACTTAAGGCCGCCCCAATATCCCGTAAGCCTTCCACCCGCGCCCGAATGATAAAGGCAATATTGCCAAAGGGACTCTGGGGGCCAAAGGCATCATAAAAATTCAAGCCGTGATAGCCCGGAGCTGGTTTGGTAAACAGCGGAAACTTGCCATTACCCCAGTCAAATTTGCCGGAATCAACAATCACGCCCCCAATGGAAGTCCCATGGCCGCCAATCCATTTCGTCGCCGACTGGACAACAATATCGGCCCCATAATCAATCGGCCGGGCCACATAACCCGCTGCACCAAAGGTATTGTCCACAATCAGGGGAATGCCATTTTCGTGGGCCACATGGGCGAGGGCGGCAAAATCAGGGATATTAAACTGGGGGTTACCAATGGACTCGACATAGAGAGCTTTGGTATTTTCATCAATCGCGGATCGGAAATCTTCCGCCTCATCCCCCGCCACAAATTTCACCCCAATCCCCAGCCTGGGTAGGGTAACTTTGAACTGGTTATAGGTACCGCCGTATAAATAGCTTGTCGAAACAATGTTATCCTCGGCCTGGGCAATGTTACTGATCGCCAAAAACTGGGCCGCTTGACCACTCGATGTCGCCAGAGCCGCAACTCCCCCTTCCAACGCCGCAATCCGTTTCTCAAAAACATCCGTGGTCGGGTTCATGATCCGGGTGTAGATGTTGCCAAATTCCTCTAAGGCAAAGAGTCTGGCCCCGTGGGCGGCATCATCAAAGACATAGGAGCTGGTTTGGTAAATCGGCACAGCCCGCGCATTCGTTCCGGGGGCCGGTTCTTGACCCGCATGCACTTGGAGAGTTTCAAAGCGATAGGATGAACTCATAATGACCCTTGGCGAACAATTTAGACCTGATTAATTCCGCTCCCCGGTGCTGTCGGACGTTATTCCTAAAAAAAACTGAAGCCGACTCCAAACAACACTGCAAGCAGGAACGTGTATAGCCCATCCTAATCAAAACCCTGTAAATCGGTCAAGTTTTTGTACTTTATAAATCTGGAACCGCTAGAATTACCTGGAACCTCTCGATCCAGGCCTGAATGTTGTCATCGCTAATACATTTTCTTGAAGGGTGGTTTTCTATGATGGCGGTAACTTGAGGGGGATGTGAGGCTTTCGCTTAGTTAGAGATTTAATGTTGATCCTGTGAATTTCCATGAGTAACTCCGTTGAACTGCCGCCAACCAGCCAGGATGAAAAAAATCCACCCAGGAAAAAGAACCTCAACCGGATTCGGGATCATTTGGCTAACGAGCGAACCTACCTGGCCTGGATGCGGAGTGCTGTGGCCCTGATGGGGTTTGGGGTGCTGATTGTGCGTTTACGGATTTTGCGGCCCCCTTTGGCCATTCAACCCCCGGGAAATGGTTGGCGTTTGGGTTTGGCCTTTGCGGTGGTGGGTCTGATTACTGTTTTGCTCTCAACGCAGCATTATTTTGTCGTGCGTGACGATATTGAAAACGATACCTATGAGCCGCCCGACCGCTGGGTAATTATTTCCAGTTTGAGCATTATTCTGTTGGGCGTAGGGGTCTTTTACTATGTCTTTGCCGCACCCCTGGATGACCTCGGGACAATTGTGCTTGATTAAATCCTCATCACTTAGAGTTGACGCGTTCCCAGGCCTGGGTAGGTTTACTGTCAGCAATCGATCAACGATTTGAACTTGGATCGGAGCAGTTTTGAATTGCCACTCATGATATAGTCTCATAACACTATCGAGTTACGGGATTTTGAAGGAGGTATCCGCATGAGTCAGGTTTTAGCAGAGGTTTTGGCGGCAAATCAGAGCTATGTTGAGAATTTTGGCGATAAGGGTGAATTACCGTTACCCCCAGGCCGACGTTTTGCGATTTTGACCTGCATGGATGCCCGTCTGGATCCGGCGAAATATGCTGGCCTGGCAGAGGGAGATGCCCATGTGATTCGCAATGCAGGAGGACGGGCCAGTGATGATGCGATTCGCTCCTTGATTATTTCCTACAAACTTTTAGGCACACGGGAATGGTTTGTGATTCATCACACCAATTGCGGCATGGAGCTTTTTACCGATGAGATTATTCGGGGCCTCCTCAGCCAAAGTTTAGAAACTGCAATTGTTGATGAGTCTGGTTGGCGGGATGTAGGTCAAGAGCTTAAGTCTGAATTTGCCGATGAGGCTCGGTTTATTGATTGGTTGACATTTACGGATTTGGCTAAAAGTGTAGTTGCTGATGTTCAACGAATTCGCCGTCATCCCCTTGTCCCCAGCAATATCCCGATTTATGGGTTTATTTACGATGTCAAAACTGGGCAGTTAATTGAAGTTCCTAAAGCCACCGAAGCAGGTCAAGTTAGGGCTGGATTTTCACAACTCTAGAATATATTCCTGGATTGTATTTAACCCACAAGTGTCCAAAAATAGCCATCAGGAGCCATAAAGGAAAAGCTGGGTTCTTGAAACTCATTCTGAATAATTTCTGTGACTTGGGTGGCTGCACTAGCTTTAACCCGCTCCCAAAACTCGGAAATGGGTTGAACTCGATAGGTATAAAGAGATATCCCCAACTGGCCTGGGCGTGACTCTAGCAGCTTATTTTCTAAAGCCATGGCCTGGGGAAAGCGAATCACTTTGAGGCGACCGGATCGGACTTGACTTATATCTGTTACCGATGAGCGTGGATCGTCAAAATCAGTGGTGTAGTAATAATCTCCAGGCCCCAGATCCAAAATCGGTCGAGCAGCGGGGTTATCTTCATAGCGATCCACCAGGCCATCCCGTGCCCGCAATAGTCCTAAAACTTGATCATAAAAATCCAGCACCTCGCTACTATCATCTTGAATCACCAGGCCAACATGGGTGATTTGACTCGTTTGGAAAAAAGAATGGGGGTTAACGGAGCCGTAGTGAGGTAATTGATAGTTAAATCGCTGGAAGAAAACGTGACGGGTCAATGGGGTCAGCCACAAACTTTCACGCACTCCCAATAATGGGTCAACCCAGGCCCGGGCAGGAGTAGCTGAAGCATAAATTTGACTCCAAAGAGGCTCGGTGTAGCGATAGGTATCAGGAGATCGCTGGGCCAGAAGTTCAAAGTGATTGAGAAGATTCAAGAGATCATTGGTTAAAGTCGTTCCCCAGCGATTCCCGATCACCTTCATTGAAGCCAAACCCAGGCCAGGCCCCGTCGGGCTTTCCCAGGCCATGAGTCGAAGTAAACCATGATCGGCATTTTGATGAAGCAGTCTGACGGATTGCAGCCCAGAGCGCACACCATACAACCGCTCTGCACCCTCAGGAGATAACCGTCCAATCTCACCGATCCGATAACCAAACTGCTGCCAATACTGCACCTGAGCCAGTAAATCCAGTGTGCCAATCCCCACCTCATAAATGCCTTGAATCGTTCCCATACCTCGCCTCAAGCCAGTTTTAGAGTCTTAGTCATCCAACACCTAGAGCCGTCCCTGAATTAGCCCAGACTTAACCATTGCATAAACTTCAGTCTGTATGCGAGAATCAAAAACTAATGTACAGTAACTCACTCGGTTTTTAGTATTTTAAGTAGGTCGTTTATGTCTTTATCTCTATCCCAGCCTCCTATCTCTCAACAGCGTGTCCCCATCACCCACCAGGCCTGGAGTTGGCCAAGACGGTTTTGGTGGTCATTCCAATCCTTGTTAACGGTTGCCAAACTTTTACCTCTGATTTTTGCCAGCCTTGTCTATCTGGGCCTATGGTCTTTGGGACGGCAACTCACGGGTAAGAAAAAAGCAACCTTGGCCCCATACCCCCAATATTCATCCCAAATTTGAGTTTTTCGTTATGCTCTGACATATTGGAACCCTCTGGGCAAGTTAAGTCATGACCAAAAACATCGGGTTACGTCCCGCCATCCTGTTCGTGGGGCTTGCCAACCTCAGTTACTTTTTCGTGGAATTTTGGGTTGCCCGACACATCAACTCAGTTTCCCTATTTGCCGATAGTATTGATTTTCTCGAAGATGCCGCCGTTAATTTCCTCATCCTTGTTGCCTTAGGCTGGCCTGCAAAAACACGAGCATTTGTTGGGATGTTCCTCTCGGGTGTGCTGCTGATTCCGGCGATTGCATTGGCCTGGGCCGTCTGGCAGAAATTTGCTACCCCAACACCACCGGAACCTTGGTTATTGTCTGGCACTGGCCTGGGTGCGCTGGTTGTTAATCTGGTCTGTGCCTTTGTCATCTCTAAATATCGCCATCACGAGGGCAGTTTAGTTAAAGCGGCGTTTCTTTCGGCCCGGAATGATGCCTTGGCCAATATTGCGATTATCGGGGCTGGCCTGGTGACATTGCTCTGGTTATCTGGCTGGCCCGATTTAATTGTGGGGATTGGAATTTTAATCATGAATGCCGATGCTGCCAAGGCCATTTGGAAAGCGGCTAGAGATGAACACACCTTAGCTGAGCCTTAGAAAAGTACCTAAACTCAGTCCCAACGCCTGAATATTCATCTGTTCTCTCAAGTGGGAATCTTGACCAATCGACAATACAGCTATCAACCTTAAACTTTACTTAACCTTGCTCAAACCTTATAATCCCCTTATTCGCCGGGTTTAGTGAGGTATATCTGATGGCGTTAGAAAATACTTTATTCTTCAGCCCGGATGATATATTCACAATTTCGTTGCGTTTGGGCATGGCGTTTTTTGTGGGGGGTGCGATTGGCTTAAACCGACAACAACCCGGGCGACCTGCTGGCCTACGCACCTATATGGCTGTGAGCGTTGGTTCTGCTTTATTTGTGATGCTGCCACTCCAGGCCGGGATTGATCTTAATTCCACTAATGCCTTGAGTCGGACAGTGCAGGGGGTGGCAACTGGGGTGGGGTTTATTGGTGCGGGTTTAATTTTGCAACAGTCAAGTCATGGAGTAAAGCCAGAAGTTAAGGGTCTGACCTCTGCTGCTGCCTTGTGGTTAACTGCTGGCCTGGGAACTGCTGCCGGATGTGGGCTTTGGATTACCAGCTTAATCGGAACATTAATGACCTTGGTAATTTTGAGCGGAGTCAAGCGGATTAAACAAGCTCCCCTGTATCAAGTGCATATCTATGGGAAAGGTAAAAAGAAAAAGACCGCAGCCCCGTTGAAAAACATCTCAGCCTCTACTCCTGACAATTCTAACGATTGATAAAATTTATGGATTTTCCCATGCCGACTTGGAAATTTTAGAGAAAATAAGTTAATCTACTTAATATCTGTCGGCTTTAAGGAATTGATTTGTCCCCCAGATGTTCATGGTCAAGGGAGGCAGACGTTAATCCATTTGCAGAGTTTTGGAATATTGAGTATCATGAGAGCCTTTACCAAATCATTATCCCGTCTCAGTTGGCGGTCACGGCGATTACTAATTGCGGCCGTATTTTTTCTCGCAGTCGTTGCTTTACCTATTACCTGGATTGTCAATGCCACTGCCGCCCCCGGGGCCACAATTCAATTTGTCAGTCCAGACTGGGTGAAGTCCCAAGCAAAAAACTCTAATCTTCGCATTCTCGATGTCCGTAATGCCCCCCTGGAATATATTTCTGGACACCTTCCCAATGCCGTAAATATTGCTGATGCTGCTTTTCGGGGGCCGGATGGTCGCTTGCCGGTACAGTACTGGGATGAAGTTAAACTCACTAAAATCCTAGGTCAAGCCGGAGTTAGCAATAATAGTAAGGTCTTGGTCTATTCGGATGCTCGGGATGTTCTCGGTGCAACGATGGTGGCCTATGTCCTCGAGCGGCTTGGCTTTAAGGATATTGCGATTCTCGATGGTGGCTTTACTGGTTATAAGGCGAGTGGGGAAGTAACCAAAGCCTATCCCAAATATTCTATTGCCCAACCAAAGTTTCAAGATAACCCCAACATTCGCGTCAATCTGGCTCAGGTCAAGCAACTGATTGGTAAGCCTGGGGTGGTTTTTGTTGATCCACGGCCACCAAAGCTCTTTAGCGGTGAAGAAAATGTCTTTATCCGGAATGGTCACATTCCCGGCGCACGGAATATCCCTTGGCCCACGTTCACAACTGCAGATAACCCGCACAAACTCAAGTCCTTGGATGAGATCAAAGCGATTTTAGCCAGCAAAAAAGTTGACCCCAGCCAAGATGTGATTGTCACGTGCAGCACCGGCCGGGAAGCTACCTTGCAATACATTGTCCTGAAGCACTTGCTCAAATACCCGAAAGTCCGCATCTATGAAGGCTCTTGGACTGAGTATAGTGCCACCGATTTACCCGTTCAAACTGGCCCTGATCCGATTGGTTAGTGGTCTAATAGATTGTTGAGGCTGTTAGCGTTCGCTCCTAAGTTTTTTGTTGAGGTTTTGCTTGTGAAAATCCTTTCATCTCTGGTGTTGTCGGGACTTTTGTGTTTGGGGCTTGGCCTGGTAAGTTTGGTGATTACATCTGAGGCTTCTGCCTGTGACATCCCTTCTCAAACCAGCACCAAAACACCACCGAAAAAATGAGTCTGTCTCAACCTTCGGGGGCCTGGCAAAAACTTTTAGCATCAAAGACTGTGGCAATAGCTCTGGGCCTCATTGGCTTTGGGGTTGTTGCCCTTTCCCGTTATGGCTGGCGGCAGAGTATTCTTTTTCTCTTGGGTGCTTTGCTGGGACTAACTCTCCACCATGCCCGCTTTGGCTTTAGCTCGGCCTATCGGAATTGGTGGCTGCATCGGGATGGGCGGGGGCTTTTGGCTCAGTGTTTATTACTCGCAGTGGCCACGGTTCTGTTTGCTCCTGTTTTGTCCGCGGGAGAAATTGCTGGGGAAACAATTCGCGGGGCCTTGGCCCCTGTGGGTGTAGCGGGGATGGTAGGGGCGTTTTTGTTTGGGATTGGGATGCAGTGGGGCGGGGGTTGTGGCTGTGGTAGTTTAGCTGGCCTGGGGAGCGGCAATGGCTCGATTGTGATTACGATTCTGATGTTTAGCGTTGGCTCGTTTTTGGCCAGTTTGACTCGCCCCTTTTGGGCCCAGTTTCCCAGTTGGCAGCCGATTGTTTGGAACCAGGCCTTGGGTTGGGTTGGGGGTGTGGCGTTCCAGTTAGCCCTATTGGGAATTGTGGCGGGTGTAATTCTCTGGCTAAACCAGGCCCCGTTAAAGTCTCGATCTGAAGCACTCATCGCGACCGATCAGTCTTCCAAACAGGAGTTAAGCAAAATCATTCGGGGGCCTTGGTCCCTCACCACTGGAGCGATTGTTTTAGCAGTCTTGGCCTGGTTAACTTTGATTGTCTCTGGGCAACCCTGGCGCATCACTTGGGGCTTTTTAGTCTGGGGCGCGCATTTAGCTCAAACCCTCGGATGGAACCCAGGCCAGGCCCCGTTTTGGCAGAGTGAACCGGCCCAATTTGCTCTGAATCATAGTATTTTTGCTGATGTCAGTTCTGTGATGAATCTCAGCTTGATTTTGGGAGCGGTTCTGGGGGCAGGTTTAACTGGGAACTTTGCGATTCGGTTTGATTTATCAGGGCGACAAATTTTGGCTCGCGGCTTTGGTGGTTTACTCATGGGCTATGGGGCGTTGCTTTCCTTTGGCTGCAATATCAGTGCTTTTTTAGGGGGGATTGCCTCGCTCAGTTTGCATGGTTGGCTGTGGATTGTTTTTGCCCTATTTGGCAGTTGGCTGTCTTTACAATTCCAGGGGCAACTCAAGGGTGAATAGCAATCTAAATTGTTTTTTAAGGAAAGTAGCTGAAACAGATATAGTTTGACTCATTTACGGCTGCTTAAGAGCAAGTCAGAAAACCTCCCACTGGTGAAACTTTGAACATTTTTACGCGTCAGAACAGTCTGTGTAACGCTATAGTTGATGACTGAAATAAACTTAAGGAAAATATTTCTAAATCTTTAGTCTGCAATAGGGCTACTCCTAAGATTCCTCAGTGGTATCGAACTACTTGATGGTACGAATAATCAAGTGATCTGGAATTGCCTGCCAAATGCTATCCCAAAATGCGGTGTCATCAGTCCCTTCCCAGGCCTGGAGATAGGCCCCCCAAACTTGATCGGGTGCAGATTCTTCAAGAATTGGATAGCAAGCTTTAGCGCAAGGCCGATTGAGTCTTCCCCAAGTCATGCATGGCCGGTGTGATTCCCAATCAGGTGATGGAGGAGTGGGCAGATCAGGGATGATTTGAACCCTACCCCCTCAGGCTCGTGTTTAGAAATTCTCCAGAAGCGGAAGTAATAAATTTTGCTAATGATTTTTTTAGGCTAAACATTTAAAGAATTATTGCATTGAAAAGCCAGCCAGCGGTCTATTAGGATCAAAAGGCGAAGTCCCTCAATCCGTCTTGGGAGGACAGCGGCTCAGGCACTTAACTTTATCAAGGCAAATACTTATGACTACCGATGTCAGCAGCTTAATGACCCTTGTGGAAACAACCGCCCAGCAATTGGGCATTCACAAATATGATCTCGGTGGTTCTCAGATAGATGAGGTCTCTGTGCAAGTTCAAAATGGCCGGCCCAAGCAGGTCAAAGCTTCCCAGCGCTCAGGGATTACGGTGCGGGTTTGGAATGAGCAGGGACAAATGGGGGTAACAAGTACAACGGATTTGGATCGGCGAGGTTTGGAGTTAGCCTTGGGGATGGCCCGGGATGCCAGTCATTTTGGGGTTATAGAACATATTCCCGACTTTAGTCCCCAGGCCCAGGCCCCCGTAGCCCCCATTTCCTCTCCCCTAGTCAGCCCCGCCCCCGCCAGTGAATTAGTCGAAAAACTTGTCGCTGCCGAACAAGCCGTCATTGAAGCTCACCCAGCTATCAGTAGTGTTCCCTATAACGGATTATCCCAACGGGCTATCTCGCGGTTTTATCTCAACAGTGAAGGGGCCATGCGCCAAGAGGGGGGAACCTACACCTCCATTTATCTCTACAGCAAAACCGATGTGGCCGGTCGGAAACCCCGCAGTGCCGGAGCCTTTCGCCTCAGCTATGGCCTGGAAGACCTGGATATTGCCAGTTGTGTTGCCGAAACCACAGAAAAAACTACTAGCCATTTAGACTACCAACCTATTGCTTCGGGTCACTATCCCGTCATCTTTTCCCCGGAAGCGTTTTTAAGCCTCCTCTCGGCATTTTCCAACCTGTTTAACGCCCAAAGCATTTTGGATGGACAAAGCCTTTCCACCCCCGACTCCCTCGGCCAGGCCCTCGCTGTTCCAGACCTGACTGTTTTTGATGATGCCCGTCATCCCGAACATATCGGTGCCACAACCTTTGATGGGGAAGGAACACCGACCCAACGCACCCCCCTGATTGAGCAAGGAATCTTAACCGGATTACTCCACAGTGCCGGAACCGCCAAACGCCTCCAAGCCCAACCCACAGGCCATGCCAACATGGGGGCAAAAGTCACCGTCAGTAGTCATTTTTATGATGTTTTGCCCGGTCGGGAAGCTAACTCCGGTTATAATTTGGCAACTGCGGACGGGGTCGTCTATGTGGATGATCTCCATGCTCTCCATGCTGGGGTGAAGGCTTTACAAGGATCGTTTTCTTTGCCCTTTGATGGCTGGTTACTGAAGAACGGTGAGAAAATTAGTATCGAGTCGGCTACGGTAGCAGGGGATTTTCGGACAGTCCTGAAACAGATTGTTCATCTTGATCCGGTTGCGCAATTTACCCAAGGTGGTTTCTGCCCCCTTGTCTGGGTGGACGGATTAGCCATTACTGGAGAATAAATGTGGCTGTTGCCCCAACTCGCCCTTGGCTACCAATTTCACTCCCCGTTTTAGATCGTTATTTGCTCGTAGAAATGATTGCTCCGTTTATTTGGGGCCTGGGTATCTTTACGACTATTGCGGCGGTCATTGGGACTGTTTTTGAACTAATTCGGCGTGTCCTCGATTCTGGCCTAGGGGTGGCTGATGCTGGGCAAGTCTTTCTGCTGCGGCTCCCCAGTTTTATTGTCTTGGGGATTCCGATGGCAATTTTATTTGGCACTCTTATGGCCTACAGTCGGCTCTCGCGCCGCAGTGAAATTATTGCTTGCAAAAGTGTTGGCATTGGTGCGAGGCGTTTAGTAGTTCCGGCCCTGTTGGCGGGTCTGGTGGCAATGACGAGTACCTGGGCCTTAAATGAGTATGTGGTGCCGGCCAGTAGTTACCAGGCCTATCTGACGCTAAAAGCGGGGATTGACCAGCCCGTCAAGCCATTTCAAGAACGGAACATTTTCTATCGGGAATTTGCCCAACGCTATCTTCAGCAGATTTTCTTTGCCCAGGAATTTGATGGCCAGGTGATGCAGGGGGTGACCATACTAAATTTTGACCAGGGATTATTGTCCGAAATTATTGCCGCTGAGTCGGCCGAGTGGTTCGAGCCAGAACGGGCCTGGGAATTGAGCAATGGCACGCGCTACCTTCTGGATGGGAACCAAGCCTATCAAGAGGTTGTCCCCTTTACCCGTCAAGCCTTCACCTATCGCCGCACCCCTCTCGAATTAGCCCAGGAAATTCGCACACCGGAGTTTATGAGTAGTGGGGAGGTCAAGGATTTTCTAGGTATCTTGCTCCAAAGTGGTGATCAAAAGCGGATTCGGACTTGGCGCGTTCAACTCCAAGAAAAACGCTCTCTTCCTTGGGTGTGCCTTCTTTTAGCCCTGATTGGGGCAGTTTTGGGTATTAATTCGCCTCGTAGTAATAATGCCTGGGCTTTTGGCCTGAGCGTAGCCGTGATTTTTAGTTACTATCTGGTTTCCTTTGTCGCAACCTCATTTGGGCAGGGGGGGATTCTTTCTCCTGCTGTGGCCAGTTGGTCGCCCAAAATTGGCCTGGGCTTGATTGGGATTATTTTACTGATCCAGGCCCAGCGTCACTAAACCCAAACAAGCTAGAGCGTCAAAGCCGTAATTGCCGGGGTGAGAATCAGGTGGCGATCCCGATCAAATTTGAGCCAATTTTCTTCGCGCAGTTTTCCCAATAGCCTGGTAATAGTCACCCGACTCGTCCCAATGGCACTGGCTAACTGTTGGTGAGTCAGGCGGACTGCTAAACGATGCCCTTGAGGATGGGGATGTCCCACTTCTTGCCGTAGCAAAAATAATAGATGGCGCAAGCGATCCTCAATCCGGCGATGGCTAGAAATGGCTAAGATGGCTTCCACCTGCCTTAATCGCCGACTCAAACCCCGAAATAGGCTCTGGTTTAAATTAGGAGAAGACTCAACTTCGGTCAAGGTAAAAGACATCAACTCCACCGCCGTCAAGGCGCGGGCCTGGTAGGCTTCCAATGTCGTTAAAGCTGAACCAAAGGGCATCCCCGGCCCGGCCAACCCTAAAATCACTTCATCGCCACTGGGGTGGAGCAAATTTAATTGGACAATTCCCTGACCAACAACCCAAATCCGCTCAGGATGCAGCCAAATACAATCGCCCGCCGCAAAATTATGTAACTTAGGAGGGAGGGGACTGGTGCTGACTTGATGCCGATAAATTGCTTCCAGAGATTCTATGTGGGAATCTGCAAAGGATTGAGGGGGAGTGTAATTCGGCATATTGGTGGTGCCTAGGAGTATTCCCCAATACTTTAAGCTGGTTCTGTAAAGCTAAGTTAATCAAAACACCAAGGTTATGTTAAGAGATAGAAATTCAGTATTGATTTATACAATGATTGTCGATGGATAACGAGGAGAAATTCGTAGTTTGAGTAAGCTGCTCTCCCAATTAACAGCAATAATCTGCTAGGAACAAAACTCTTCAATGACTGCCCAATCTCTCTAGGGTTACCCATTGAGGATTCGATAAACTTTGGTGTAAGGCTATCTATTCTGAATGGTCTCTGTCAAGTGACTATCGCTTGTTTGGCTTGTCAGCAACCGTAACGTTATGTCCCACTTTAAGAGTAGTTAGCAGCAATAAATTTAATAAAAAATAGTCTCCAGGTCTGGGGACAGAATTTATAACCTTGATAGAAATGATAAAATCAAGGGCAAGCTAGGGGTGTCTAATCCAACTACTCGCAGCGGATCAGGCTGAGACAAACCCTTAGAACCTGAACCGGTTCATACCGGCGGAGGGAAGCTGTTTATTGAGGTTTTTAGCATGCGAACTGAATGGATTGCCAAACGGCAGGGCCAGGCCAATGTTTCCCAGATGCATTATGCCCGCCAAGGATTGATTACCGAGGAAATGGACTATGTGGCCCGGCGAGAGAATTTACCCCCAGATTTAATTCGGGATGAAGTAGCCCGGGGCCGGATGATTATTCCTGCCAACATCAATCACCCCAACCTAGAACCGATGGCGATTGGGATTGCCTCCAAATGTAAAGTCAATGCCAACATTGGGGCCTCGCCTAATTCCTCGAACTTGGCTGAAGAAGTCGCGAAACTGCATCTAGCCGTGAAATATGGGGCCGATACGGTGATGGATTTGTCCACTGGCGGCGGCAACCTGGATGAAATTCGCACGGCGATTATCCAAGCTTCACCGGTTCCCATTGGCACTGTGCCGATTTACCAGGCCTTGGAAAGCGTTCACGGCAATATCGAAAACCTCACGCCGGATGATTTCTTACATATCATCGAGAAACACGCGCAACAGGGTGTGGATTATATGACAATCCATGCCGGGATATTAATTGAACATTTGCCCTTGGTTCGCAGTCGGATTACGGGAATTGTCTCGCGGGGTGGGGGCATTATTGCCCGCTGGATGCTGCATCACCACAAACAAAACCCGCTCTATAACCACTTTGACGACATTATCGAAATTTTCAAACGCTATGATGTCTCCTTCTCTTTGGGGGATTCCTTACGGCCTGGTTGTACCCATGATGCCTCCGATGCCGCCCAACTGGCGGAACTGAAAACCTTAGGGCAACTCACCCGCCGGGCCTGGGAGCATGATGTCCAAGTGATGGTTGAGGGACCAGGCCATGTGCCGATGGATCAAATTGAATTTAATGTCCGCAAGCAGATGGAAGAATGTTCCGAAGCTCCTTTCTATGTCTTGGGGCCGTTGGTGACGGATATTGCGCCAGGCTACGACCACATCACCTCAGCAATTGGGGCAGCCATGGCCGGCTGGTACGGGACAGCGATGTTGTGTTACGTCACCCCGAAAGAGCACCTGGGTTTACCCAATGCTGAAGACGTCCGCAATGGTTTAATTGCCTATAAAATTGCCGCCCATGCCGCAGATATTGCCCGCCACCGGCCGGGTGCCCGAGATCGGGATGATGAACTGTCCACCGCCCGCTATAACTTTGACTGGAATCGCCAGTTTGAGCTTTCCTTAGATCCGGAACGGGCCAAGGAATATCACGATGAAACCCTCCCCGCGGACATCTATAAAACCGCCGAATTTTGTTCCATGTGTGGGCCGAAGTTCTGCCCGATGCAAACCAAGGTGGATGCCGATGCTCTGACGGAGTTAGAGAAGTTTCTCGCCCAAGATCAAGAAAAACGGGTCATGGCGGAAGTTTAGGCTAGAGTTGGGGTGGGAATGTGGTTAGTTTTCTCCAAGTCCTGCCCCGCTCCTTAGCAACATTTCTCTTTGCCTTAGCTGCACTGTTGAGGTTCTATGGAAACACCGAATCCATCCCCCTCCCATTCTTCCGCCTCACCTACCTCCAATGGAGTCTTGCAACCTTTGTGGCGGCCGCACTGGCTCTGGTGGCTAATCTCAGCCTTGAGTGGTACGCTCTCCATCGAGGAAGAAATCGTGATGATCAAACAAGACAGAGAGAGGTTGAGGCAAGAAACCGAGAGATTGAAGCAAGAGAACGCGAAATACGACGGGATCGTGCAGCAGAATCAGACCGTGAGCTTGCAGCTAGAGAACGAGAGCTTGCGAGTCAAGAAAGAAATCGAGCAAATCGAGAACGAAACCGAGCGGATCAGGAAAGAGAACGAGCAAATCGAGAAAGACTATGCGCGGCTAAGCGAGCTGCTCTCCAAGGTCAATGCTTTGTGGCGCTCTTCCGATTCCAACTTGACCCCACCAACATAAATCGTGAGCGTTTGCGGGATTTAATGGCTTTGCTTGATGAGTACAGCGATATTGCGTAATCTGCCTATCAATCGAGAGCGTTAGTCAAGCTGCGACTGTGCTGATCGTCGTGCTGAAGTTCTAGACCAAACGAAAGTCACTGTCATGAATGAAGACGGATTGCTATAATCGCCATACTCAAAACCATCGCTAGGCATTAATGTCCACTGCTACTTTTTTAGTGATTCATGGAAGCCGTGACCCCAGGCCTGGCCTGGAACTTGCTGAACTATTACGGCAATTACGGTCACATTCGCCAAGATCTTTAATGGGGGGCGGGGCACTAGAGGCTACAGAAATTTCTTTGACAGAACAGATCCAGCAGTTTAGCCACCAGGCCCAAATTTGTGGCTACCCGGCCATTAACGTACTCCCATTATTTTTATTGCCCGGTGTTCATGTCTGTGAAGATGTTCCTGCCGCTGTCAAAACTGCCCAGGCCCTCAGCCCGTTACCGATTACCTTGCTGCCTTACCTCGGCCAACAACCAGGTTTAATGCCACTCTTGCAATCAATCCTGAAGGCAAACCAGGCCTGGGTATTTCTGGGCCATGGGAGTCGGCGGCCAGGGGCAATGGCGTGGATTGATCATCTGGCTGGACAACTCGGGGCAATACCTGCCTATTGGACAAAACCGGAAAGCCTTAAAGTAGCCATTGAGCAGCTGGTGTCTCAAGGAACAACGGAGATTAGAATTTTTCCCTATCTGCTTTTTGCAGGCAAACTTTTGGAATTGATAACTCAACAGGTACAAGATCTGAATCTGGACTATCCCCAGTTAAGGCTGCATTTGACCGATTGTTTACGCCCAGGCCCGGAATTAGTCAATCTGGTTCAGGATGGCCTGGGATTTTCCGAAACTCTTGTTTTAAGCTCTAATTAATTATGGGTGAAAGTTCTACGGTTGGTAAAGTCTATTTAGTGGGTGCGGGGCCTGGAGATCCGGGTCTATTGACGGTGCGGGGAAAAACCCTTTTAGAATGTGCTGATGTTGTTTTGTATGATGCCCTGATCAGCCCAGAGATTTTTAACTTAATTAACCCGATGGCGGAACTAATTCATGTGGGGAAACGCCGGGGGAATCACTCCTTAAATCAGGCAGAAATTATTCAACTGTTGATTGACCAGGCCCAGGAACACGCCATTGTAGTCCGACTGAAGGGGGGCGATCCGTTTATTTTTGGGCGGGGGGGAGAGGAGTTGATTGCCTTAACCCAGGCCAAAGTTCCGGTGGAGGTTGTACCGGGTGTGACCAGTGGAATTGCCGTTCCAGCGAAGTTAAATATTCCCCTGACCCATCGGGAACTCAGTTCATCCGTACTGTTGGTCACTGGTCATGAGGGGGCTGGCAAATATCAACCGGACGTGAATTGGGATGCGGTGGCCCATGCTGCCGATACGATTGTGATTTACATGGGCCTGCACAACCTCAGTCAAATTCGCCAGGCCTTGCTAACTGCGGGGCGAGACCCTAATACACCCATGGCCTTAATTCAAGCCGGAACCCAACCCGAAGAAAAAATTATCATCACAACCTTGGGGGCAGAGTTTGAGGGCCTAGAAAATACCAAAAAACCGACTTTAATTGTGATTGGGGAAGTGATCAATATCCGTGAACTTTGCCAGAATTTAATCTAAAAAAGCAGCGCGATGACTACTGGACACAACCCCTCCAGGCCTGGTGAGCATAGATTAAAACAGCCTGATTTTGAGTTGTAGGTTGCAGTTGCCATTGATGGATGATCTCTTGTGCTTCGGGAACGTAACTTACCCAATGTCCCAGGCCATGAAGGGCCGAAACAATCACCTGATCATTTTCAAAAAATAAGGCTTCTGCCATGACAGTTAGGGCTGCATCCGTCATTTCTACACTGATGCTTGGATGGCCGGGATACAGGACAAAAATATCCCAGAACATATAGCAAAGGTAACCAATGGGGCCATCATCCAGATCATGGCCAATCCATTTAACCGGGGCCTGGCAGAGGGGATTAAAGTAGTTTTGATAGAGGTATTTAAGGTTTTCTATGGCTGTGACCTTGCGCTGATGATCGGGGGTTTCTAAGTAACTGAAAACAGCATAACCACAGGCGTTGGAAAACAGAAGTTGTAGGCCAATCCCAATTTGCTCTTTGGTAAAAAGCTGAGGAATAGCGGGATCGACTAGAGCCTGGTCAATGAAGTCTAAGGTTTGGCCTGGAGAGAGGCGGTAGGTTTCATCTCGCAATTCCCAAAATACGGGGTCAATGTTGGGAGGCGTATCAAAAATGTCCTGTCGCCAATCGCAATAATTCATTCGCTTAAGCACACTGACTTCTAATCAGGCTCACGAGTTGATCCACACTATCGGGAACGGCTAAAGACCGAGCTTGGCTGGACATTTTTTCTAGCTTGGCTGGATGTTTGAGCAGGTCTAAAACAATTTCTTGTAATTGGGTGCTGGTTAGCTCCTGTTGCCGATGGGTATAAGCGGCCCCGGCCTGGGCAAAGACTTGGGCGTTAAACCACTGATGATCTTCGGCGGCAAAGGGGTAGGGAATTAAAATACTTGGGGTGGCGGTGATCGCTAATTCGGTTAAGGCACTGGCCCCGGATCGACTAATGGCTAGGTCAGCCCGCTGCAACAGAGGAGCCATGTCATGATAGAACGGCAGACTGAAATAATGGGGATGCTGTAGGGCCTGGGCCTCAGGATCATTATGACCCGTTAAGTGGACAACCCAGGCCCCCCGCTGCAACCAGGCCCCGACTGCACCCCGAACTAACTGGTTTAAGCCCACAGCCCCTTGACTGCCCCCCATCGCCACAATTAAGGTGACATCCTCAGGAATGGTGACATTCTCAATTTGGAGGCTCATTGAGTTAGTGGCCTGGTGTAAAAACTCTGGGCGGACAGGGGTTCCAGTGATTTTAATCGGAGTTTTGGATTGACCCTGTTTGAGTCGTTTGGCCGCTGCATCCATCCCCACGGCCACAGTTGAACACCAAGGAGTTAACCAACGGGTGACTTTGCCGGGGAGAGCATTGGAATCATGGAGAATGGCTGGTAGCCCTAAACTCCGAGCCGCTAAAATTGCCGGGGATGAAATATAGCCGCCTGTGGTAAACACACCCCCATAGTTTCCGGTTTTCAAGATTTTCCGGGTTTGGCGAATCGCTTTGAGCAACTGGACAAGGGGTTTGACGTTACTGAGGGGGTTACGACTTTGAAATCCGCCCATTTTGATGGTGACTAAGGGGAAATGGCCTGGGATTAACTCGTTCTCTAAGCGATCTGGCACACCCAACCAAGTAATTTCGTAATCGGTCAGGGCCTGGGCCACCGCCAAAGCCGGAAATAAATGGCCCCCGGTTCCACTGGCAGCAATTAAAAGTTTTGGCACAGATTCTCCTCAGTTCACGCTTAGCCTATTTTCCCCTGAGTTTGGTCATGGCTCGCATTAAAGGTATTTAGAATGACCCGAATATAGTGATCTAAGCCTAGGCATAGAGACTGAAAACTCAAACATTACAGCTTCAAACTCAGATCATTGATCCCAGGTTTACAAGCGATATACTAAGATTACTCTTAATAAAACTCTTAATTGGGGTGCCATGCAGGGAATTTCTGTATAATTCGTAATTAGGTTGACAAGCCAAGGACAATTAGAATTTATAAATTTGTAGTATTTGTATTATGCACAGAAAAGCGGTTCCAGAGAAAATAAGGAAGCGAATATTTCAAGAAGCTAGCATGGTTTGCCCAGTATGTGGAGAGACTGATGTAACTACGTTAGAAATGCATCATATAGACCCCTACTCTGAAGTCGTTAATCATAAGGAAGAGAACATAATTCTGCTATGTAGTAACTGCCACTCTAAAGTTACAGCAGGCAAAATTTCAAAGGAAGAAATCCTCAAATTAAAGATATCGCTCATGCACGGAAATAATCCCAACTTGAACAGGGCGAAGGATACTAATGTCATAAATTTTAATCAAAGCGTTAATAATGGCGTAATTGCAAACAATCTACACATTAAGAATGAAGGCGGAAAAATAAAAGTAAATCCTCCGAATGGAACTATTGCCTCTAGTATGCATCATAAAAATTATGTTAAGAGACTTATTGATAGATATCATGAATTTAAACTTGCAGATGTTGGTGCTAAAAACATGAACTATACGTTATTGTATAGTACTATCAAAAGAGAATTTGGAGCAAAATGGGATATGATTCCATTAGACCAATTCGAGAGACTAGTATCATATATACAAAGAAGAATTGACAATACAATATTAGGTAAGAATCAGAAGTCCAACGACGTTAAGCGTTACTCTACATTTGACGAATTTTTGAGTAAATATTCTAGCTAAGTTAACTTTTTTATAGCATAGTTTTATGCAGTTATTAAAGCCTTAACTGCTTATTATGCTAAGGATAGTTCAAAATATTATATTTGTGGAATATTTACTGCTGCCAATTATTTCTGTTAGCTTAATGCTCTTTCGTTGAGTTTGTCCATCGCCCCGGCTTGAACCCGCTAAAGATGGGCGTGAATTCCAGGCCTTTAGAACCAAGCGCTCTGGATATAATCTAAACACACACAACTTTCTTATTTTCCCCCATATGGACTACCAACACATCATCACAATTGAGCCAGGAAAGCGTAGTGGCAAGCCTTGTATTCGAGGGATGCGGATCACGGTCTATGACATCCTAGAATATTTGGCATCTGGCATGACCGAAACGGAAATTCTAGAAGATTTTTCTGAACTCACTTCAGATGATATTAAAGCTTGCCTTTCATTTGCGGCTGATCGTGAGAAGAAATTATTTGTGACATCCCTGTGAAACTGCTCTTAGATGAAAATCTATCTGACCGAATTGTTAGCAGAATTATCGATCTCTATCCTGATTCCAAGCACGTCAAAACCCTAGGATTAATTAATACGGACGATACCGTAATTTGGAACTATGCCAAAACGCATGGTTTTATAATTGTTTCTAAAGATTCTGATTTTCATCAACGAAGTTTACTCTATGGTCATCCACCCAAGTTTATTTATCTTCGAGTTGGCAATTGCCCGACATCGTTGATTATTCAAACTTTGAGGGATAACAGAGACACAATCACCCAGTTTGAAGGTCGCCACACAGAAAGTCTTTTGATCTTGACATCGGGGAAAGCCGCAGCGCAAGGTTAGCGTAACGATTTCTCTATCTCGCCCATTGCTCCGGTTTGCACCCGCCAAAGATGGGTATAAATTCCATTTTTTCCGAGCAATTCCTCATGGGTACCAAACTCGGCAATTTCCCCTTGCTCCATGACATAAATACAGTGGGCCTGGCGGATGGTGGAAAGGCGATGGGCAACAGCAATGGTTGTCCGATTTTGGGTGATGTGGGCTAAGGAGCGTTGAATCGCGGCTTCGGTTTCATTATCCACAGCAGAGGTGGCTTCATCCAAAACTAGGATTGGGGGGTCTTTCAAAATCGCCCTGGCAATAGCTAACCGTTGACGTTGCCCCCCAGAGAGTTTTTGCCCCCGTTCCCCGACCACTGTGTCATAGCCTTGGGGCAGTTGTTGAATAAATTCGTGGGCTTCAGCAATTTTGGCGGCCTGGGTAATCTCTGCTGGGGTGGCATCAAATGTCCCATAGGAAATATTTTCCGCAACCGTGCCATGAAACAAGAACACATCCTGACTGACCAGGCCAATGCTGGCTCTTAAATCCCTGAGGTTATATTCATGAATTTCAATGCCATCGAGAAGAATTTGCCCGCCGTGAATTTCATAGAGTCGCAGGAGTAGTTTAACTAAGGTACTTTTACCGGATCCCGTTGCCCCGACAACCCCAATGGTTTGACCGGCTGGAATTTTGAGATTGATGTTTTTGAGGATGCCAGGCCGGTTCGCATACCCAAAATTCACGCTGATAAATTCCAGTTCCCCTTTGACTTGAGTTCGGAATAGCGGACGCTGGCCTGGGTGGATCGCTATCGGAGTTTCAAGGAGGGTAATCACTCGCTGAGTAGAAGCCATCGCCCGTTGATATTGATCCAAGGTTTCCCCAAGCCGGGTTAAGGGCCAGAGTAAACGCTGAGTCAGAAAAACCATCACACTGTAGGCACCCACATCCAATGCACCTCGACTGGCAGCTATCCCCCCAAACAACAAGGTGGCCGTGAACCCAAACAAAATCACAAAGCGAATTAAGGGGACATAGGCGGCACTAAGGGCAATGGCGCGCTGGTTACTTTGGCGATAGGCTTCACTGTCCAGGCCCAGGCGGTCTAATTCATACACCTCTGAGGTAAAACTTTTAATGGTCAGAATGCCGCCTAAGTTGTTCGTCAGTCGCTCATTGATCAGGCCCGCTTTTTCCCGGACATCAGCATAGCGAGGGGCCAGTCTTTTCTGAAAGGCAACAGAACCCCAAAAAATAAACGGCATCGGAATCATGGAAAACCAGGCCACGCCCGGAGCGAGAGCAAAAAAGACTGCGCCAATTACCAAAACAGTTGTGGTCACCTGGAGAATTTCATTCGCCCCCCGGTCTAAAAATCGTTCCAGTTGGTTAATGTCATCATTCAAAATGGCCATTAATGTGCCACTGCTGCGTTCTTCAAAATAGGCCATTTCCAGGTTTTGCAGGTGGGCATAGGCTTCCAGACGCAATTCATGTTGGACAGTTTGGGCCAAGTTCCGCCAGAGTCGGTCGTAAAGGTATTCAAATAGGGATTCCAAGCTCCAAATCACAAAGGAGAGAACGGACAAAAGAATTAACTGCGCTGTGACATCTACAATCCCCCACCGGGCGAGGAGAGAGTTTTGCCGTTCGACCACCACATCCACGGCCATGCCAATTAAGAGCGGCGGTGCTAAATCAAAGACTTTATTGAGCACTGAACAAAGGGAGGCTCGCCAAATTTGGGCTTGATGACGATGGGTATGGCGGAGGAGTTGGAGGAGGGGATGATTAGCCACAACGTTTCTGAGCCTAGAATGAGTTAGTAGTCATAGTTCAATCCTAGACAATCTCTTTACCTTAATTGGAGTGCAAATCTGGAGTGATAGCCCATGTAGTCTGGGAGCGAGTCATGGGGGATATAGGCAAATCATAGCAATGGCTGGGTGGGGCCTAAGTCACTCAATCTCCACATGGCTATTCTCAGCAGACAATGCCGACAGTCCATTGCCCAATACTCTAGAATGGCATGAATATAATTTGTATGTCTCAATTCAGAATGTGTTACTACGCTTTCCCGGTACAATCGTAATGATTAAAACTAGCTGAATCCATACACTTTCACGCTATCAAAAATCCAAAAGAATGTGACGAGAGTTCGGTCGTGATTTGTCATGAAAAAAGGGAGTAGAACCCGGCCATTTGGTTCAAGTCAGCGGATTAATCATGATGCCTCTGGTTATTATGAATCCAAGCTTTATCAAGACCTCAAGCATCCTCCCCAAGCTCACAGTCAGGTAGATCTGCCCTTTCCTAATGCTTACTTAGATAAAACTATCCATCACAGTTCTGAGAAAATGTCGGAATTGCCCGATAACTGTTTGCATTTGATGATTACGTCTCCCCCCTATAATGTCAGTAAAACCTATGATTCGGATTTATCACTTACAGAATATTTAGGTTTACTCAAACGCGTTTTTCAAGAAACCTATCGAGTTTTAACACATGGTGGGCGAGCCTGTATTAATGTCGCTAACTTAGGCCGAAAACCTTATATTCCCTTGTCTGACTATATTTCTCAAATGATGCTTGAAATTGGCTTTTTGATGCGAGGGGAAATTATCTGGCAAAAAGGGGCAGGCGCAGGGGGTTCCATGGCCTGGGGAAGTTGGCAGTCGGCTTCAAATCCTGTCTTACGGGATACCCATGAATATATTTTGGTGTTTTCTAAAGGCACATTTGCACGAAAAAAACAGGATCGGGAGAATACGATTACCAAAGACCAATTTATGGAATGGACAAAATCTGTTTGGACAATGAACCCCGAATCTGCTAAAAAAGTTGGTCATCCTGCCCCATTTCCCGTTGAATTACCCTTTCGCTTGATCCAGCTTTATAGCTACAAGAATGATATTATTCTTGATCCCTTTATGGGAAGTGGTTCTACTGCAATTGCGGCTATTACGGCTAATCGTCATTATGTGGGCTATGAGTTAGATCAGCACTATATTGACTTAGCAAATATCCGACTTGAACCCCATCTGCTCAAAGCCACATCATCGCTTCTGGCATACCGATAAGTTTAATTCTTCGATGGCGCTGATTTGAGGGAGAAAGGGTTGTAAATTGGCTTGATGGAGTAGTGATCGGTGTTGAATCCGTTGATCCTTCACATTGACCCAGGCCTGGTTAATATCCATAATTCGTTCTCCATCCCAAAAGACCACCATAAAGGTGCGCCATGTTTGATCCTGGGCCTGGATCATTCGGGGACAAACCGCCGCATTGAGATAAATAGTATCTCCATGAATGGCAATTGGGGTGCGTTGGCGATCATTCCGGTGTCGTAAACGGTGATGCATATGACCAAAGGCAACTAAAGGAATCCGTTTCCCCTCCTGTTTTAACTGCTGAATGGCCGCTGCTAAATCCGGATCACCAAAATCTCCGCCCAAAGGTTGCCAATCTCGTCCACAGGGAGATTCTGGGTAATCCCCTAAACCAGCCGGGCCATTGTGGGAAATAAACCACAGGGTATCAGTCGGGGCCTGGCGTGCGGCTTGGATGATCTCTGCTGTGGACTCCGATAAGTTACAAATCCCAAATCGCTCCTGAAGGTAGTGAATATTTTTTAGCTCCGGTCCACCCCAACTAAAGGGCCGTCCCCCCACCACTGCAAACCTACAACTGGGAAAATCTCGATAGCCATACCCAACATGGGCTACCCCAAGTAAATCAAGTTGTTGCTGGACTCGGTCTTCAATTTGGCGATTGTAAGGACATTTTTTCCGGCCCCAATCCGTAGCACTGTACCAAGCATCATGATTTCCCAACGCCACTGCCTTAGGTAGATCAATGGCCGCAATTCCTTGGACAACCGCCACCGCTTCATTCCCAAAGTCCCCCACGAAAAGGGCGACATCCACATTTAAGAGCTTCAGGGCCGTGGCATCATCACTATTCCAGAGTTCGTGAATATCACCCACCACCGCAATAGTTTTTATGTTTAAGTCAGGGGAACTGGTAATAACGGTCATGGGATCAATAAAAAAGACGGAAACATTGCTGCTTAGGCCCTGGTGTGACTCGACTTCTTAATTTTATCCACTACTCCTCGCAAAAAGCATGGGCACAAAATAGACTGGCGTGCTTTGGATATTGTTTTTTGAACAGTAGCCCCATCTACAAAATTCCAGGCCTGGGACTCTTCTGTACAGGGTATCTTCAGAAATTCCGCAATACACCAATCCGTTTTTAGATATAAGATAATTAGAGTATGATTTGGATGGTTCTATGGATGAACTCAACCAATTTATTGATGCTTGTCTAGATTCAAGAGAGACTAAGCGCGCCCTAGCGATAAAGATGACACTAGAAGGATTTACGCATCAACAGATTATGAATATTCTCCAGGTTTCATTAGGATTTTGCTACGCACGACCTTCAGTCTATACGAAATGGAAGTAAGCTTTTTTATTGTCAGGTGTTAATGCACTAAAACTGGCCAACAAAGGTAAAGCTGCATATTTAACAGATGTTGAAAAACAACAGGTGCTTGATTGGTTAAAGCAACAGAATTATTGAAATCTTGAAGAGTTAGAGGCGTATATTTTAGATACATTTAACGTTGTCTACTCTGCAAAGTCTAGCTATTATAATTTATTACATAAAGCGGGTCTATCCTGACAAAAGGCAAAGGTCACTAATCCCTTAAAAGATCCAGATAAAGTTGCTTTAAAAAAAAGAGATTTGTCAGTATTTAGAAGCCAATCGAGTTTCAATTGAAGCAGCGTGGTTGCAAGTTAAAAACTTCTTGAGGAATGTGTGGCACTTATTGAAAACGTTTAAAATTATAAAATGGCTGTTTGAATTGTTTCTAAGTCATTTCATTCTTCATTGTTATCATCTCAGTATGTATGGTACGTTCTCATGAATAATTAATGTTTGCGATACAATTCATGTTTGCTATATTCTGAAGTCAAATCTCAGATATGCCAATATTGGCTCAGGCCTGAGAATTTCCCAACCATCGCAGTCTATACCTAGAAACTGAGGCCGATTCCCCGTAAAATCACAATCAAACCCAGTTGAGGACAAATGATGATAGCCGTAGCGGTACTGGCAGCCGGGCGGGGAACAAGGATGAAGTCTCAGTTACCGAAAGTTCTCCATCCCCTTGGGGGCCGCTCACTCGTAGAATGGGTTTTTCAAAGTGTTGCAGATTTAGCCCCTACTCACAAAATTGTGATTGTCGGTTATGCCGGGGACATGGTTCGCCAGGCCCTCCAAGACCTACCTCAGATCCAATTTGTTGACCAAACTGAGCAATTGGGCACAGGTCACGCTGTCCAACAGGTCATGCCATTACTGGAGAATTTCACAGGGGATCTACTGGTACTCAATGGGGATGTGCCCCTGCTGCGCCGAGAAACGCTCAGAGCATTACTAACAACCCACCAGGCCCATGGTAATGCTGCCACCATCCTCACAGCCCAAATTCCCGATCCCCAGGGCTATGGCCGAGTCATTTGTGATGGGAACAACATCGTCAAGCAAATTGTTGAAGACCGAGATTGCACCGCGGCCCAAAAGCAAAATCGCCGGATCAATGCTGGAGTCTATTGTTTTCATTACCCTCAACTTGCTGAAGTGTTGCCTCACCTGAAAAGCGAAAACGACCAGCAGGAGTTCTATCTCACAGATGCCGTTAATGATCTGGATCCAGTCATGGCTATGGATGTCGAGGACTATGAAGAAATTCTGGGGGTGAATGATCGGCAACAATTAGCCGCCGCCTATCAAATCCTCCAAAGACGGATTAAGCAATATTGGATGATGGCCGGTGTCACCTTGATTGATCCCGACAGCATTACCATTGACGACACCGTTCAGTTAGCCCCCGATGTCATTCTGGAACCCCAAACTCATCTGCGGGGCCAAACCGCTATCGGTTCAGGTTCACAAATTGGACCAGGAAGCTACATTGAAAATAGCCAAATTGAGGCCAACGTCTCTGTCAAGTTTTCTGTTATTACCGACTCTCAAATTGCTGAAGCTAGCCAAATTGGCCCCTATGCTCATCTGCGCGGCCACAGTCAAATCGGCAGCCATTGTCGGATTGGAAATTTTGTTGAACTCAAGAAAGCAACCCTCGGCAATCACACCAAAGCCTCTCATCTCTCCTATCTTGGTGATGCCCACTTAGGCAATCAGGTTAACATTGGGGCGGGCACAATTACCGCAAACTATGATGGTCTGAACAAGCATCAAACCGTTATTGGACATCGAAGTAAAACTGGGGCAAATTCTGTTTTGGTCGCTCCGGTGGAATTAGGCGAAGATGTGACTGTCGCAGCAGGTTCAACCGTAACCGCAGATGTCCCCTCCCAGAGCCTAGTGATTGCCCGCGCCCGTCAAGTGATTAAGCCCGGTTGGCAACTGTCCCCTCCTTCTGCACCCTAACCTATGGAAGCCCTGAATACTCGTGATTTTTTCCTCCGCTGGCGCGCTGGTGAACGGGATTTTTCTGGCCTGGATCTGCGGCGAGTGGACTTAACCCTAGAGGAAGTGAACTACACCGACTTTACGGGTTCCAACTTGGCTGGGGCGGTGCTGAATGGGGCCGATTTAATTGGTTGCAATTTTACCCAGGCCAATCTCGTTTCAGCCAAAATTCTCGGGGCAGATTTAAGCGCAGCAAACTTGACTGAAGCTGATCTGAGTAATGCGTTGATCAGTAGTTCTAACCTGATGGGGGCGCAATTAACCAAAGCAAATTTACGGCGGGCAGTCTTGAGTTGTGCGATTATGCGGGGAACAAACCTGCGGGGGGCAAAACTGCGGGGGGCAAATTTTGACTGCACGGATCTGACGGGGGCGGATCTATTGGGGGCAGATGCTTTGCGGCCAGAATTGCTTGAGGCGGTTTTGGATAATACAACTATGCCCGATGGAACTGTTTATGAGTTACCCAGCTAGGTGAGGGAATGATTGGCAATCGTCTGACCCGACAGGGGGTGATCACTCGTTTGGCTACTGATCCGACCGGGGATTTTTCTCGCTTAGATTTATCGGAAATTAACTTATCGGGTTTAGAGTTGAGCCACTGTAACTTTGACCAGGCCCGGTTGGATCGCACCCGTTTTCGACACTGTAACCTGAACGAAGCCAATTTTAGCCGGGCTTACCTAAATGGAACTGATTTTTTCGAGGCGAATCTAACCGGGGCAAATTTTAGTCAAACCCGAATTTATCGCTGTCGTTTTTCCCATGCCAATTTAACGCGAGGGAATTTCTTACTAGCTGAAATTTGGGAATCTAAATTTGTGGCAGCATTATTAAAACAGGCCGACTTTACAGGGGCAACGCTTTATCAAGTCAAACTCAATCGGGCTGATTGTCGCCAGGCCAGTTTAGAAATCCATCATCTCTATACCAAACGTAAACGGATGCTCAGCCTGATACAAGATTGACCGAGTCGCTAGTTTTGACGTTGAGCTAAAATCACAGCAAACCAATCCTGCTCGTCCGTCCAGGCCTGTACTGTTTCCAGTTGATGGTGTCGCAGTTGGGCTTGAATTTGCTCTAAGTTAAACTTGCGCGAGATTTCCGTATGGAGGAGTTCACCGGGTTGAAATTCACAGGTAAAGTCTAGGGCATTTAAGGTAATCTGCTGTGACTCAAGACTGACTAAATACATTTCAATCTGCTGGGCCTGGGAGTTATAAATCGCCCGATGTTGAAAGGCGTTTAAATTAAAGTTGCCATCAAAGCGCCAATTCAAGTGGGACAGCAAGTTCAAATTAAATTGTGCCGTGATGCCTTGTTCATCGTTATAGGCTGCTGCTAAAATCCCTGGCGGCTTGACTAAATCGACTCCCAATAGAAAATATTCTGCTGGCTTGAGGCTGGTTTGAATCCATTGAAAGAACTGCTCACATTCTTCGGGCGTTAAATTACCAAGGGTACTGCCCAAAAAACTAATCATCCGTTCTGGGAGTTTCCGGGGGGGCAGATGGCTTAAACCCTGTTCATAGGTACTAATAATTCCCGTCACGGCCAAGTTGGGATAATCCGTTAATAGGGCTAAGGCACTTTCCTTGAGGATGCTCCCACTCACATCAATTGGTAAATAGTGGAGCGGTAAGCCCCAGGCCTGGGCGGTATCTAATAGAATTCGGGTTTTCAGCGAACTACCACTGCCCAATTCCACTAATTCACAGGCCCCAGTAATCTCGACAATGTCTGTCGCAAATCTTTGGAGAATCCCTAATTCAGTGCGAGTTGGATAGTACTCGGGGAGTTGGCAAATCTGCTCAAATAGCTGAGAGCCGCGTCCATCATAAAAATATTGGGGAAGTACGGTTTTTAAGGGCTGCGACAACCCCCAGATCACATCCTCCCCATCTCGCCCCTGTTGGCCTGGCTCAAGATAGATGACATTCAAGCGGGATTGAATCGGAGTCACAATCACAGGAGCATTCTCAAAAATACAGCAAGGAGGCCTGGGAACAATCTTGGCAAGACATCCTGAAAATCTCCTGAGAGGTTCCTTAGAGTGTCCGGCGTTTAGCCACGGTTTGATAGGCGGCGATGACATCCCCCTCTTGCCACCCCTGGAAGTCATCCAAGCGCACCCCACACTCAAAGCCAGTTGCGACTTCCTTGGCATCATCTTTCATCCGCTTCAAGGACGTTAAGACACCCGAATGGACGGTTTGATTCCCCCGTTGAACCCGGATTTTGCAGTTACGCACGAGTTTCCCGGCCTGGACATAGCAACCGGCAACAACACCTTTGGCCACCGCAAAAGTGGCTCGGACTTCGGCTTGTCCCAGTTCTTCCTCGACCATTTCCGGATCAAGTAACCCTTCCATCGCGGCCTGGAGATCATCCAAGAGTTTGTAGATGATGTTGTATTCCCGAATGTCTACATTGTTTTGATCGGCGGCCTGGCGGGCTCCACTGGCGAGGGTGGTATTAAAGCCGACAATAACGGCGCTACTGGCTGCGGCTAAGTCCACATCTGTTTCGGTGATTTCTCCAGGGGCTGAGAGTAAAATCCGCAGTTGGACTTGATCTTGCGGCAGTTGCCCTAAGGAAGCCAAAATCGCCTCTAAGGATCCCTGCACATCTGCTTTGAGAACCAGATTTAGTTCTTTGAGTTCCCCTTCGCGAGCCTGGTCAGACAAGGTGGTGAGAGAAACACGTCGGGCAGCCATGGCCTGGGCCAAACGAACTTGCCGTTGTTCCATCGTCCGTTGATCGGCTAAAGAACGGGCTGCTTTTTCATCAATAAAGACTTCAAATTCATCCCCAGCTGCAGGGACATCCGTTAGACCCAAGACTTCCACCGCAAAGGATGGTCCAGCCGCCTCAACCCGTTGTCCCCGGTCATCAATCATGGCCCGGACTTTCCCTAAGCAGGCCCCGGCCACAAAGACATCACCGACGCGTAAGGTGCCATTTTGAACCAAGAAGGTGGCTACAGCACCTCGGGCTTTATCCAAATGGGCTTCAATTACTGTCCCTCGCGCAGGTCGGTCTGGGTTGGCATAGAGATCTTCAACCTCGGAAACCAACAAGATCATTTCCAGTAAGGTATCCAAGTTTTCCCGTTGGAGGGCACTGACCGGAACCATGATCGTATCGCCCCCCCATTCTTCAGGAACCAGATTAAATTCGGTTAACTCCTGTTTCACCCGATCGGGCTGGGCCGATTCCTTATCAATTTTGTTAATTGCCACAACAATCGGCACGCCCGCAGCTTTGGCATGGCTAATGGCTTCAATGGTCTGTGGTTGTACCCCATCATCGGCGGCCACCACTAGGACTGCCACATCTGTTACCCGCGCGCCCCTGGCCCGCATAGCTGTAAAGGCTTCGTGGCCGGGAGTATCCAGGAACACAACCTGGGCCGGTTCGCCATTATGCTCCACATCCACATGGTAAGCCCCAATATGTTGGGTAATGCCACCGGCCTCTCCTTGGGCTACTTTGGCATGGCGGATTGCATCCAAAAGACTGGTTTTCCCGTGATCCACATGCCCCATAATCGTGACTACGGGCGGACGACGTTGCAGATAATCGAGATCCCCCGCCTCAATCATCTCTGTGACTTTCTTGGCCGCAGATTCTTGAGTCCCCGCTTCAACCTCAATCCCCAATTCCTTAGTCACCATTTCAGCGGTTTCCAAATCTAGGGCCTGGTTGATGGTAGCAGCAATGCCTTTGAAGAAGAGAACCTTGATCACTTCCGATTCCGGAACAACCAGCTTCATCGCCAATTCCTGAACCGTGAGACTACCGTCGAGGGTGATTTTCTCAGGCCTGGTGACTTCTTCTTCCTCTTGGCGATCTCGCCCGCGATGACCACGTCGATCATTCTTATCCGCTTTCTTGGGTGCTGGCTTGGCCTCAGGCTTAACGGTAACTGGGCGACTACTCTTGGTGGCTTTTGGCTTGGGTGGGCGCACCAGGGATTGACTAACATCTATGGTTTGTAGCTTCAGAAGAGAGTCAGCCCCAAAATCTAGCTCATCTTCCTCCTCAATTCCTGAGGTGCGGCGTTTACCCTTAGCGGCATTTTTGGCCCGGAGTTCCTCTTCTTCCTCTTGGGCGGTCTTACCACGAGTGCGGCGGCCACGGGTTGAGAGAACGCGATTAACAGAGTCATTTTGGAGAACTTCAATCGCATCTTCCGATGTCCCGGTTCCAGGGGGTTTTGGCGGTGCAGGCCGGACTGGAGCATCTAGGAGGCGCGGGGGCGGCTGGAGTTTATGAACTGGTTTAGGCAGCACGTCTGGGGGGACAGGTTCTGAACCAGAGACACTAATTTTAGGCCCTGGAACTTTCAGAGGTTCAGGGTGTTGGAGTTGCTGGGAACGGGGGGGGTCGGGGAGGCGAACTTTACGAGGTGGAGCAATGCCTTCCAAACTCGAGGCTGAAGCAGCAGTCTCGGCAGCAGATGGGGTAGAGCGAGGCCGGGGTGGGGGGCCTTGGAGAGTCGGTAAAGGGGCAGGTTCCTGGGCCTGGACAAGTGGTTCAACTTCCGGGGTAGCAGGTGCTGGCGGGGCCGGGGGCTGGGGCGCGCGCACGATGGGCTTAATCGGCGGTTGCAAACTTCCCTCCCGGGCTGGGGGGCGGTGGAGTTGCGGTACAGGTCGAGACGGCTGCTCCACCAGGCCAGGGGTTGAATTGCCCTCACTGGTTGGGGCCAAGGCAGGGGTCGGGCGAGAATGGGTACTGTGAACCGCCACAATTTGTTGAGATTTCTTGACGGGCATCGGGACAGAAGGTTTCGGTCGCGCTGGAGCCTGGGCCGGACGCATCGGTTTCGGGGCTACGGGAGGTGTAAAGGTCTCTGCTTCTTGGCGAATTTGGGCGGCTTCCTCATCAGAAATGGTGCTGCTATGGCTTTTCACCGAGATGGCCAACTTTTCACAAATCGTCAACAGATCCTTATTATCCCGATTCAGTTCCTTCGCAAGATCGTAAATTCTGACTTTACCGTTACTCATTCTTTACCCTGTCTGCAATTGCTACCAACTCAGTCCCCAAAATGGTGGATCAGCACGTAAAGATGCTAACTCACAGGAAGTTCCACAACCTTGGCGAAATTTGGCCCTATAGCCATTATTAACCATTTTGCCAGTTTGCCAGGGGAATGTTTATTTTACGGGAATTAATCCGGTCGGGGGGGTGAGTTCAATCCGCCGATGTTGGAGGTCAATCGTAGGAACAATCTCCCGAACCAAAGGAATCAGGACAATTGGCTCTTGGGGGCGGTGGAGCCGGACTTCAAGGAGATCATTCCCGGCATTGATCAGCCCGATCACCGTCCCAATCACCTCTGGATCAGGGGGAATAAAAACGTCTAGCCCGATCAAATCCATCAAATGAAATTCATTAGGCTCTAGGGGGGGGCGGTCAGACATGGGCACGACTAACTGACTTCCCCGTAAATTTTCAGCCTCTGTCCGGGTTTTATATTCTGCAAAGGTAAGAACATACAGGCCTGGGCCATTTAAAAATCTACCCTCAGTCAGGGTGACTGGAATTGGGGAGTTTTGATGATTAGTTTTTAGCCAACGGGGCCCAGGTTCTAAAAATCGCTCCGGAAAATCTGATTCTGGATAAACTCGGACTGCCCCAGCCAGGCCTTGGGGAGCAACAATCTGCCCAATTACAATCCAGTCGGAGGTATCAATTTGCGAAGAGAGAGTCATAAGGAAAAAAAGGAGAGAATTAGGGCGGGAGTGTTAGCGGGGCTTACTTTGATCCTTGATGTCGTGGCCGTAAGCTCCCCAGGCCAAATCAATCAGACCCGATAAAATAGCTGCTGCGACCCCTGGCCCCCCTTTTTGCCCATTCAGCATAATATTGGGTAACCAAGATTTTTCCAGTTGCTCGCGCCCTTGGGGCAAAAATCCCACCGGTGTGTGGATAATCAAGGCTGGCTTAATTTCATCGGCCTGCACCAGTTCTAACAAGGGAGACAGAGTTGTTTGGGAAGCCCCAATGACAAAAATAGCCGTTGGATGCCGCCGGGAGAGGGTTTCGACTCCAAAAGCCGCGCGGGATTTTTCAGTCTGCGGGCGGGTAAAGGTTTCGCTGCCACAGTAAACGGGATTCGCAAAGGTGGTTTGCAATTGCGGCAAAATTCCCATCTGCACTAAGGGCACATCGACAATGATTGGGGTTCTGACCGAGAGGGCCGCCACACCCGCAGACAAGGCCTGAGGACAAAATTGGATCAAGGTTTGATAGTCAAAATCCCCTGTGGCATAAATCACTCGCCGAATAATTTCATATTCTGCCGGAGCAAAGGGATGATCCCCCAACTCCTGATCAATTTGGTGCAAACTTTGGATGTCGCTACTGTGCCAATCCATGGGTTCCCTAGCCTTGGTGTTCCGCATTGAGATGGCCTGCTAACCCCGCTTCTAATCGCTCCGGGGGAAAGACACCAAACTCAGTAATAATCCCTTTAATTAAATGGGCAGGGGTGACATCAAAGGCGGGCGTATAAAACTCAACCCCTTCTGGACAAATGCGTTGATTCCCGACTAAATAAACTTCTTCCGGATCCCGTTGCTCAATGGGAATTAAACTGCCTTCTGGTAACGCTAAATCTACGGTAGAAGCTGGGGCGGCAATAAAAAAGGGAATCCCGTGGGCCTGGGCTGCAAGAGCAACGCTGTACGTCCCAATTTTGTTGGCCGTGTCCCCATTGGCAGCAATCCGATCCGCCCCGACTACGACCGCATCGATCATCCCCTGCTGCATACAATGGGCTGCCATCGTATCTGCCAATAACGTCACTGGAATACCTTCTTGGACACATTCCCAAGTGGTTAGTTTGGCCCCTTGCCAACGGGGGCGAGTTTCATCAGCATAAACCCGTTCTAACCGTCCCGCTGACCAGGCTGAGCGAATTACCCCTAAGGCTGTTCCATAGCCCGCCGTGGCTAAGGCCCCGGCATTACAGTGGGTCAGAATTCTTAACTTCTCAGGAGAGTTCGGTAAGGCTGCCAGGCCATGGTCGCCAATTTGCTGACAGGTGCGGATATCGTCATCACAGATTTTTTGCGCCGTTTGCAGCAGGTAGGCTTGGATTTCGGAGACTGAACCGGGTCTGGCCTGGGCCGCCTTCAGCATTTGATCAATGGCCCAGAATAAATTCACCGCGGTGGGTCGAGTTTGCCGTAAGAGAATTGCGACCTGTTCGAGATGGTCTAATAAGCCCTGACGGTCAGAATCAGCATAGTCCCGTGCTCCCAAATACATCCCAAACGCCGCCGCCACCCCAATCGCGGGCGCACCCCGAACAATCATGGTGGTAATCGCGGTGGCCATGTCGTCAACACAGTGAATATCGACAACGCTGTATTCGGCCGGTAAGCGGGTTTGATCAATCAGGCGGACACTGTTTTCATGCCACTGCACCGGAAAAATCCCCTGACTCATGCACTTGTCCTTTGGATAAATCACCCCTTAATTATCACTAAAAGAGGTCTAATTCCTCCAGCTTCTTGAAGTACAGCCTTAATGCTATAACTTCAGGCAAAAGATAATTAATTACGGCTCTCTTGGGAACAGGGTGATAGGCTCAGCTTATAACCCCTGATATCAAAAGCTTTCAGTCATTAGCACGTCAATAAAATGTATCATCATATACATTTTTACCGTAAATCCAAGAGAGCCTAAATTACTCAGATCCATAATTTATTATTCACCGTATAAATTCATAAATGCCTTTGATTCAATTCAAGAGTTTGTTGATTATGCTTGTCTTGATGTCCAATAGCTATTTTGTAGGAACATATAGCAAACAGTAATGAATTGTGAGACTAGGATAAAATTATATCTTCTTGAAAGTTTCTAGTTTCACCCTAGATTTAAGGAAGGTCTATTCCTTGCCAATGCCTGTCATGATCAATCATTCTCACAAATCAAGACGGACTGCCATATTGGAGAGTAGGGTATAAAAAGAATCTGTGAAGAGTTAAACATTACTTTTTCGGAACGAGCTAATCAATTAAATCAGCATTACCAAGAATTAATTGGATCTAAAAGAGATGAAACATACATCCCCTTTGAATTGGTTTTAAAGCCGGATCATTTGGATTACTGGCCAATCGTTGAAACTGCTTAAAGCTCATTTTTGCCTGAATTCCCTCAATCATGCAGGTGCAGAAAGCTGTGCCACGACCACCAAAACCAGGAGGAGCCTGTTTCTGAAACCTTCGAGTACAATCAACCATAAATTTTTGTATTGATGCCGGGGGATAGCTGGCCGCCAGCACTGGGCCTGGGATAAAAAAAGCAATGGATAAAATTGGTACGGAAATTAAAAATTTCATACAAACACTATCCCTATGGGAAGCCCCCCAAGAGAATCTTGCGACGCTTACTGACTTTACTGCAACAGCAGAATAAAAAGTCTATGATACATCTTACTTAAAGATACCCTTGACACTACCAATTCAACATTGTACGGATGCCCGCTCAGATACGATGGCCGCTAGGCCCCGCTTAACGTTGTACTTCCTGGGCAATCGCTTCGGCCATTTGTTGGGTACCAACTGGGGTTTGTCCGGGGGGAATTAAATCGTAGGTGACATATTTTTTCTCACCAATCACTTTTTCCACCGCCGCTTGTAACCGTTGCGCGGCATCCACTTCCCCCAGGTATTGCAACATCAACACCCCGGAAAGAATCAACGCGGTCGGATTTGCCTTGTTTTGTCCGGCATATTTGGGGGCCGAGCCGTGAATGGCTTCAAACACCGCATAGTCATCGCCAATATTGGCCCCCGGTGCAATCCCCAGGCCCCCAATCATCCCGGCACACATATCCGAGAGAATATCGCCATATAAATTGGGCATGACCATGACATCGTAGAGTTCCGGCTTTTGCATTAACTGCATACACATGTTGTCCACAATCCGGTCTTCAAACTCTAGATCTGGATAGTTGGGGGCAAGTTTCCGGGCCGTCTCTAAAAATAGGCCATCGGTAAATTTCATGATGTTGGCTTTATGGACTGCCGTGACTTTTTTGCGACCATTGGCCTGGGCATACTTGAAGGCAAAATTGAGAATTTTCTCACTGCCATAGACGGAAATCGGCTTAACCCCAATGGCGGCATCATCCCGGATCGATTTACCGGATAACTCACTTAAAAAGGCTCTGGCTTTGGCAGCTTCCGGGGTCTTGTAGTCAAACTCAATCCCGGCATAGAGGTCTTCGGTGTTTTCCCGGACAATCACCAGATCAATATCATGGAAATAGCTTTTTACCCCGACAATGGATTTAGCGGGTCGTAAATTAGCGTAAAGATTCAGGCGTTTGCGAATTTCCACGTTCACAGAGCGAAAGCCTGTCCCCACAGGGGTAGTAATGGGCCCCTTAATGGCGGTTTTAGTTTCTTTAATCGTGTCTAGGACGTGCTCCGGTAAGGGTGTCCCATACTTATCCATCATGTCCACGCCTGCATCAACCACGTGCCAATCAAAGGCCACCCCCGTTGCATCTAATGCCGTCTGGGTCGCTAAAGCAACTTCAGGGCCAATTCCATCGCCGCGAATTAAGGTGACTGCGTGGGCCACGGGGCATCCTCCTAAAAAGTGATGGGAGCGTGATTATGTCTCAGGATCATACCGCCAATTTATCCAGGCCCATGTCAGGAAATCTTTAAGATTAGTCCAAACTAACCATGCCTGAAAATCTTAAGATTTGCGGGGCCTGATTTCTAGAGTTCTCTAGGAACAGAGGTGCTACACTATCAAGTCAAATTGGCCATTTTTTTCTCCACACTTTTCCTCTCCGGCATTCAGTCTGCTTTCTCCGCCTGATCCTCACTTGCGAGCTTCCTGATTCCTTGGATACTAATTTGCCTGAGTCTTTTTCCATGACCACGACTGTCCCCCCAGCATCGTTATCCACCCTACTGCAACCCTCCCCAGGCCCGGTTTTGGCCTTGAAGCAGTTGGTGGCGCGACTGCAACGGGAAAATAGCAAAATCCAAGAACTGTTGGCTTCTCTCAGTTTTGCCCTGCGCACCCTCAACAACCTCAATCAATTTTTTGAACTGATTCCCTTAATTACCTCGCGGGTGACAGAAGCCGATGCCACCGCCTTAGTTCTATTTCGGGCTGATGGACAGGTGCGTCTCGAACAACTCCACTGCCATGCCAGTGATCAATGCCCAAATATTCGCTCAGCCTTGGAGACAGCAACCCGTACCCTGGCCAATGGCCTGGCTAATGTGGATACTACCCATACCCAAGACTCCCTAGAAAGCCAACTGGATGCCCAACTGGCCGCCCGGATTCCCACAGGGATTAGATTTTTTGGCACCAGTATTCTCGTGAAGGATTCCCAACTCCGGGAACGGGGCCGGCTTTACATTTTTACCCAATCCCCAACCTATGACTGGTCAGAAACCCGCCAACATCTGATGCAGGTAATTGCGGATCAAACAGCGATGGCCATTGCCAACGATGAACTGGCGGTCAAACTCCGGGAGCGACAACGCTTAGACCGAGAACTGGAAATTGGCGCGGAAATTCAAAAAAATCTCCTCCCAAGCCACTGTCCAGAGATTTGGGGCCTGGAATTAGCTGCGGCCTGTCGCACAGCCAGTTGGGTCGGCGGTGATTATTATGACTTTATTCCAATTACCTATGGCCAGGGGGATCACAAAACCATAGCCCAAGGGCGGTGGGGTATTGCCGTTGGGGATGTCATGGGTAAAGGAGTTCCAGCCGGTCTAATTATGACTATGACCCGGGGAATGTTGCGGGCAGAAGCTCTCAATGGCCATCGCCCCAGTCGGATTATGCAACACCTGAATCGGGCCATGCAGCCAGATTTGGAAACCTCCCATCGCTTTGTCACCCTTTTTTATTCGGAATACAATCCCCAAACCCGCATTCTCTCCTACAGTAATGCAGCCCACTTACCTCCCCTCCTCTGGCAGGCCAGAACGGAATCTGTGCGCCGATTAGATACTTATGGGATGTTGATTGGTTTAGATGGCCGGGCCCAATATCAGGAAGTGGCGGTGCAATTAGAGCCGGGGGATCGAATTATTTTTTATACCGATGGGATTACCGAGGCTGAAAATCCACAGCGGGAGCGTTTTGAGGAGTTTCGTCTCCAAGAAGCCCTAAGCCAAGCCTGTCAGTTAGCACTCTCTCCCGATCGGGTTTTAGAACATATTTTTACAACCGTGAGCCAATTTACCGGCCCGGTCAAAGAGGAACAGGATGATATGACCCTCATTGTGTTATCAGTCACAGACTAGGCTGAGATTTCGGCAACAGAAAAGCCCCCTAGGCTGAAAGCTATCTGGCGGTAGAGGGCATTGGCCCCCTTGAGAAAACAGCCGAGGCAAAACCAGTAAGATTGGAACGGGATCCCCTGTCAGTCATCTGCCCCCGTTCCCCCCTCCTTCATTCATGGCTAAGGCTAAAGATTTTTACTGATGAGACGGCGTATTTACCGGAAGGTTCAACCCCCTGCCCAAAACCTGGACTCCTTTATGGATGTGCTGACCAATACGGTTGGAGTTTTGATTTTTGTCTGCTTATTTGCCAGCTTAATGGCGGCTGAAGCTCCCGCTTTGATTAGGACTCCCTTGGCCCGAGAAAGTAAGAAAAGTATTACCTTTGTGGAATGTCGCGAGAACCGGGTGACTCCTCTTGAGGCGGATAAAGTTGAAGTCGCCATGGAAAAGCAAGTTCGGCTGTTAAGTGCCACCTCCCTCGGTGATCCCCTCATGGTCTTTAGCCAACTGAATAATTTCGAGGTCAACACTCGCTATTACCAGGCCAGGCTCTCTGTTTTTGAATATCAGGGACAACCGATTCTGCAAACCCGCTATCAACCCTTAGACCCCTTTGCCGGAGAGAGCCCAGAGCGAGTTGGCCAGGCCAATTCCGTCTTTCGCCAAACCTTAAATCAACTCCGTCCCCAAGAGGATGCCCTGTTGTTTTTTGTTCGTCCCGATAGCTTTGATTGTTTTCGGGCGGCCCGGAGCGTGGCCTGGCAACAGGGGTTTGATGTGGGCTGGGAGCCGTTAAATAATCAGCAACCGATTACCTTCGTTACTGGGGGGAATGGTCGCCGTCCCACGGTGCAATAAGTCCTAGACGTTTTGATGATGAGATTAAATCCATGCCCCGTAAACCCAAGCCTGAACTTGACCTAGGCCCACTAGAACGGATTGAGCGGGGTATTGTCGCGACTCCCCTGATTCAGTGGTATCCCGGCCATATTGCCAAGGCCGAAAAAGCCCTCAAGGAACAACTGAGTCGGGTGGATGTAGTCTTAGAAGTCCGGGACGCACGGATTCCTCTAGCGAGTTTTCACCCCCAAATTCCCGCATGGATTGGGACAAAACCGCGTCTGCTGATCCTGAATCGTTTGGATATGATTAGTCCCTTGGAGCGGGAACAATGGCAGGCCTGGTTTCGATCCCAAGCTGAGAGTCCCTATTTCGCCAATGGACAAACAGGAGATGGAGTCGTAGCAATTTTCAAAGCCGCCCAGGCCGCAGGGGTAACGGTTAATGAACGGCGCAAACTCCGAGGCATGAATCCCCGACCCGTGCGGGCAGTGGTGTTAGGGTTTCCCAATGTTGGTAAGTCTGCTTTGATTAATCGGTTACTGAAGCGAAAAATTGCCGCCAGTGCTGCCCGGCCTGGAGTGACCCGCCAACTCCGCTGGATCCGCATTTCCGATCAACTTGAACTGTTAGATGCCCCTGGGGTCTTGCCTGCAAACCTCAAAGATCAAAATGCCGCCATCAAGCTAGCTATTTGTGATGATATTGGCGAAGCTGCCTATGACAATCAGCGGGTTGCGGCCGCCCTGATCGACTTATTGCAGGACTTAAACCAAGCCCCCCGCTTGCTCAACCGCTATCAGGTCGGACTAGATGAACGTTCTGGGGAAGAATATATTGTTTATCTAGCTATCCAGCGTTTCAAAAACGATCACGAACGGGCGGGACGCCAACTCCTCCAAGATTTTCGGCGGCTTGCCCTTGGCCCCATCTGCCTTGAGAAGCCACCCAGCCCATAGCTTAAATCACGAGTTAGAGAGGAGCATTATTGTTGGGGGTGCTGGCTTGGGCCTGGCCAATACCAACGGTCACCTGTTGTCCAAACTGCTCTAAAACAATGGCCGGACTGGAGCCATAGGCCAAAATATTGGTCACTCGCACCCCATTGGCTAAGGTATCTCCCACCCGCACAGTTCGACTGACAACTTCACCGGGGGCGCGCACAATGGCCTGGGGAACCCCAGCGACCACAGCCACACCAAATAACTGCACACCCTGGGCATCTTTAGGCGGAGGTAAGGGAGCTGCGGGAACTCGGCCAGGAGGTAAGGCAGAAGGGGGGAGAATTTCGGCTAGCCGCTGATTAATTTGGGATACAGGGACAAACTGAATTGGCGCCGGTAAGGGAGCATTTTGGCTATTTAAGCCAGGGGGAGCCTGCGCCGGACTGACACTACTAAAGGGATTGGGGCGGCCCACATCCTTGGCCTGGGCAATGGTTTTCACCCGCATTTGGGGATTGGTTGGCGGTGTGAGATTTCCTAAAACTGAGGGGCCAACACCAGCCGTCGGGGGGGGTTCTGGGGCAGGGGGCGATGGAGTGGGTAAGGGGGGCGGACTAATCGCAGTTGATTCGGGTTCCCCACCACCACAGCCCACTAAGAGGCTTGTCAACAGGCCCAGCACCAAGGCAGAGCTAATTTTTCTCGACATTTTCGTAATCCTCACACCCTAATTCCACACCAAACTTAATCGTGTCGGTCATCTATCCAGCCAATGGGATACTCAAAGCACACCTAACTTTACGCACTGGAAACTAGCCTATGCACAGTGGCTATCTACAGTATTCTCAGATGTTGATCAGATCACAATTTATCGCAGACCATTTAGGTTAATTGGCACAGATATCAAAAACTGGCACAGGCAATCATTAAGCCCCCGAAACTGGCACAAGTCGTCTTGGTTTTCGGCGGGAATTCATGTTTGCTAAGAGGTGGAAGAGTTTTAACGTTAAGGTTAGGGGAATGGAAATGCTACCATCATTGCGCTTGGGCATTCCTTTAGTGACAACAAGCCTGCTAACAGTCCTCCTTGGCAACCCAGCTGCCCAAGCCGTTGAAACCATTGCCGCTTTGCCTGATGGTAATTACCGCGTTTGTAGCCAACCCCCAACCGCATTACCGGCGGGCCAGCCCAGTGGCACCTGTTTTATCTTTACAAAACAAGGCAACAACGTTGTCGGACTCTATCGAGAAAGCCCAGCGGCTCCGGTCTCTTGGTGTTTAGCTGGAACCGTAAATCAAAGCACAATTTCCGGGCTTGCTTCCACAACCGGAACATTACCCATAAACTATTTACTCAGTTCTCTCTCTCCAACCTCTGAATATCGGCAATTGGCTCCCTTCTTGAAGGTGGCCGAGGTGGAAGTTCGCAAATTTATTGTTAATCCCCGACAGGGCTATGCCCTCCAGCTCGTCCCCTATGGCATTAATGACAGTCGGAATCAAGCCATTGATCTCACCGGTGGAAAAGAGGGCGATAAGGATAAACAACCCTTACTGGGTGAGATTCGCTACCGGAATGCTGTCTTAGATTTAGGCTCCTTTTATCTCTACAATGCGGGTTCGGAATTGCCCCCACGCACTTGCAATCCCCTCACCTAGGCCGAAATATTGAGAAGGAGTTCTTGCTAGGGTTTTAAGGAGACTAAATCCCTCTAGGCTAAGTTTTACAGACTTGCCCTAAGACTCAACGGTCGAAAGCTGCCAGCACTGCCCCAACCAAGCGGCTTGCTCTTGGCGAGAGGTGGTCAGTTGGCGAATGACACTCCAGATTTGAATGGCTACGGCTGGGGAAGAAATTTCTACCTGGAGGGGTTGATAGGGAGTACACCAACAGCGAATCCCCAAACCAGACAGCCGATGGTAGATGGGCCAGCGATGATCCCAGCGCACCGCAATAGTATGCCGAGCTGTTTCGGAGAAATCATGATGGGCGTGGGAATGGGACTGCATGGGGAGAGGAAATCCTCCAAAGGTAAATTTAAAAAAATAAATCAATACTTGAAAATGCCAGTCTTTCGCAAAAAAGATAGATCGGAGTAGGCTTTCCCAGGCCAGCAGTCACTTATTGCTAAGGTGTGAGGCTAGGGTCGGTAGTGTCATTACCTGGGTATCGGCAAAGTTATTGATATTATATAGCAATAAAGACAGGAAGCAAGTCTAGAAAGTTTCTTAGTTACCCGGCCTGGGCCAAAATATCTTGGCGACAATCAGCGACTAACCTGGGTCGAGTATGTTATCAATAAAGTAAGCTTATTGCGATTGGCAAGGGTTCTCCGCTGGATTATCAATTTGGCAACTTGGATATCCTGTGCCCATAACCCACCTCTGGTTCCTTGCCCAGCGTAGTGAGATTCGACTAACCTCTAACTTTAAATTTGAGAGACTGCCATGACAACTACGACTCAACCTCGTCAGGATTTTGGGGTCATTGCTGAAAATGTTGTTCTACTGGATCTGGCCTCTACCACGCCAGTCTGTGAAGGCATGAATCGGCTTTTGGCTAGTTTCCAGGCCTTGTATCTGCAATATCAAAAGCATCATTTTGTTGTTGAGGGAGCCGAATTCTATCAGTTGCATGAATTTTTCCAAGATTGCTACGAAGCTGTCCAGGGCCATGTCCATGATTTGGGTGAGCGGCTCAATGGCCTGGGGGGAATTCCGGCGGCTAACTTTATTCAATTAGGAGAGTTATGCTGCTTTACTCCAGAACCCAGTGGTGCCTTTAGCAGCCGGGAGATGATCAACCATGATCTATGGGCAGAGCAATCCCTTCTCCAAATTCTGCGTCAACAAGCTGCCCAGGCCGAAACCTTGGGTGATCGGGCCACTGCCTATTTGTACGATCAGATTTTGCTCAAGACGGAAGAGCGGGCCTACCATTTGGCCCATTTCTTGGCTGCAGACAGTCTGAAAGCCTAGGATTGCTGGTGCATTGTGCAGGCGGCGAGTAATTGGGGAACTTGGCTGGGGGTGACGTGGGTAAAACGACTTTTGCTCGGCATCACCACTAGGGCTGGCCCCCGTTTACATTCCCCAATACACCCAACTGCTTTGAGGGTAATTTGTCCTTCCAGGCCTTGGGCGGCAATTTCTTGGGTTAACTCGTCCCAGATTACGGTGCCACCGCGGCGACAACAATTAGATTTTTGACAAATTAAGATTTTTCCAAGTTGACTCACGCCCTTCTCCCTGGAGACCGCTGCCTCTGGAGAGAGGATTTTTTCTGGGGGGGAGGCAACAATTTGGCAATCGTGGGCTTTATAGCGAAATTGATTGTTTTCCGGTTTATATTCCCGTTCCCCGGAGACTTGGATAATGGCTTCCAGGCCTGGGGGCTGCTGGAGGGATTTACGAGCTAGTTTGGTCAGCTTAATGCGATAGATTTCCTCATTATGTTTGAGATATATCGCCTTAGGATAGGAGCCCTTTTCTTGATCAAACGCTGTAATCACGCCTGTGAGGGAGAATCTTTGGATGCGGGGAAACTTGGGGGTCATCATGATTATTAATAATCATTCTTAGTAAGCCTAGGCTAGCACATTTGTTGTTGGAGATTTTACCCTGCGCCCGCTTCTCAGGGAGCTTCAGCCTGGAGAATCAAGCCATGTTAGGATGAGGGGATGCTCGATTGGGAAAGCCCGGTGAAAGTCCGGTACTGTGCCGCAACTGTAAAGTCCAAATAACTTGAGACAGCAGGTTATTGGAGTAAGTCAGAATGCCAATCGAGAATAGAACATTCATTTTCATTTAGCCCTCTCTGCGGTTCACGGAGATTAGGTGTCAGATTTGCCCCCATTCACAAACTCTTTATCCCCTGTCTGCCCAGGCCTGTTTTATGGCGTAACGGCGGCTGATGGCTTACTGCTACGGATCCGCATTCCTGGGGGGCAACTGAGGCGTGAACAGGGACGGGGCCTGGTGGCCTTGGCTGAGCACCTGGGAGTGGAAACCTTACAGATTACGAATCGGGCCAATATCCAACTGCGCGGACTCAAGGAGATTCCCAGGCCTGAGGTCTTAGAACGATTACAGGCACTGGGCTTAGCCGCCCAAAATCCGGCTGTAGATGTCTTACGCAATGTCATGGTTAGCCCTTTGGCAGGGTGTGATCCGGCCGAGTTAGTTAATTTTGCCCCTTGGCTACGGGAGTTAGAATTTTTTTGGGCAAATCACCCCGGCCTGGCCCAATTACCCGCCAAGTTTTCCATTGGCCTGGATGGAGGCGGGCTGTGCAGCATTGGTCAGCGTTCTGCAACTGTGGCCGAGCATCGCTATAACGAAATCCAGTTAACCGCCCTAGCCGTTGATCCAGAAATAGCCCCAGGCCTGGAGACCGGGATTTATTTACATTTAATGTTTGGGATTGAGAAAAAATTGATTCCCACAGGTGTGCTAGTCTCTCCTGAGCAAGGCTTGCCGTTAATTAAGTCCCTGATTTGGGCTTACCTTGACTATTGCCAGGCCCCAGATCGTCCCCCCAAAGTCCGTTTACGAGAGATTATGGCTGATTGGGGCTTAGAAACATTCTTAAACCAGGCCCGCCGTTACTTAGACTTTCCCCTCACTCGCCACCCCAAAATTCCCTCCCTTCCCACCCACCCTGGTCAACAACACCTTGGGATTCACCCCCAGGCCGAGCCGGAACAGGTGTATATCGGGATTGGCTTACCCCAAGGGCAACTGACCAAAGATCAATTACGGGGCCTGGTGGGCTTGGCCTCAGAGTTTGGTTCTGGGGATTTGCGCCTCACCCCTTGGCACTCAGTTCTAATCGTTAATACTCCCTCTCTTCAGATTCCAGCCGTGATTGAGCAATTAAGCCAGTTCAATTTATCCCCTTTTCCAGAAAATCCCCAAGGTATTGTCGCCTGTGCTGGCAAACCTGGCTGTGCTGCGGCCCAAACCCCAACTCAAGCGGATGCCCAGGTTCTAGGGGGCTATTTAGAGTCCTTATCCTTAACTACCCCTGTGAATATTCACCTCACCGCCTGCCCTAAGGCCTGCGCCCAACCCAGTCCGGCAGAGATCACCCTTTTGGGCATTGGGCCAGATATTTATCGCCTCTATCTCGGAGATCTTCGGGATGACCAGGCCCCAGTCATGGCCCAACAACCGCTTGCGGAACTCTTGCCCCTGATTGCCGCCACGTTAGGACCAAAATCTGGGCCCGCCCACTCTAGCAGATTATGACCTACGACTATATCCGTGATGGCAGTGAAATTTATCGCCAATCCTTTGCCACAATTCGAGCCGAAGCCAATTTAGCTGGCCTGGATCAGGATTTAGCGACAGTGGTGGTGCGGTTAATCCATGCCTGTGGAATGCCCGATATTGTCAAAGATTTACAGGCATCAGCGGGGGCCGTCAAAACTGGGCGCAAGGCTCTTCAGGAGGGGGCCGTCATTCTCTGTGATGCCCAAATGGTGGCCGGGGGGGTGACGCGCCAACGACTGCCTGCGGATAATTTGGTCTTGTGTACGTTAAATGCCCCGGCAGTCCCAGGCCTGGCGGTGAACATTGGCAATACCCGTTCCGCGGCGGCGATTGAGTTATGGCGACCCCATTTAGCCGGAGCAGTGGTGGCCATTGGGAATGCTCCAACGGCTTTGTTTTATCTATTGGAATTACTGGATCAGGGCCTACCCCCACCTGCCCTAATTTTGGGGTTTCCAGTCGGATTTGTGGGGGCGGCGGAATCTAAACAGGCCTTGGCCACCCATCCCCAGCAAATTCCCTTTATAACGGTGCATGGCCGACGAGGGGGAAGTGCAATGGCCGCCGCCGCAATTAATGCCTTGGCCCAGGAGCAGGAATGATGTGTGCAACAGAAACCAAACTCGGTAAGCTCTATGGTTTGGGCATTGGGCCTGGGGATCCGGAGTTACTCACCCTCAAGGCTCATCGAATCCTCACGACGGTTCCAGTGATTGCCTACCCCTGCATGGAAAATGGCAAAGTTTTGGCCCGGGCCATCGTGGCGGACTATATTCAAGCCAACCAGATTGAAATTCCGATACCGTTACCTTTCAGTGTGGAGCGGTCTTCCCAACCCTATTACGACTCAGCCGCGGCTAAAATTGCCTCTTATCTCCAGGCCGGGCAGGATGTGGCGGTACTCTGTGAAGGGGAACCCATGCTCTATGGCAGTTTTATGTATCTGTTTCAGCGTTTAGCGGGGCAGTTTCCCACAGAAGTTGTACCGGGCATTTCCTCAACCTTGGCCTGTGCCGATATGTTGGGTGTGCCCTTGACGTTTCGCAATGATGTGTTAACCATGATTCCGGCCACCCTAAACATTGCTGATTTACGGGTCAAACTTAGGGGGGTTGATGCGGCGATTATTCTCAAACTGGGGCGGCATTTTGCCAAGGTTTATCATGTTCTAGAGGAATTGGGATTGTTAGAACGGGCCCACTACATTGAATATGCAACCCAACCCACTCAGCAAATTCGGCAGATGAGGGAAATTACGCCAGAAACAGTCCCCTACTGGTCTTTAATTGTTATTCCTAGCCGGGGCCTGGCTCAAAACCCATCATCGTTTTCTAGCCTACCTGATGATCTAGCCCTCAAGCGGTAACGACACACCAAAACAGATCACCATTACTCGTCAGCGTGGGTGTACAGTTGGGATTTGCTACGATTCTAGTACCGTCTTGGTTGAGGGGCTAACTCTCCCGATGTTTCAAAAAATTAGGCAGCTTATTAAGGATTCTGAACATTGGTATCTTTCTACCCCAGAACGGGCCCTCAATGCTTCCTACACTGCTGCCCTCAAAATCAGAGCCATTGAAAATGAGCACTTTGGCGGTCGTCCCATTAGTCGCTTTGCCCTCAGCGATGGGTCAGAAGGAAACTATTTTCAAGCCGAGTTACAAAAACTTCTCAAAACAGTACGGATGCGTCTGACAGAATTTAAGGCCACCCATCGGATATTAGAAATTGATGATGCCTCTACCCCAGCCGTCACACTCCCAGCTAATCTCAGTAATCATCAATCGGTTGGCAACCAAGACAGTGAAGCCGCCGCTACCTATACCATTACCGCCGAGGTCATTAATCCCGGTGAATTGACAATTCCTGCCAAGCTCCGGTTTATTGATGCCACCCTCAACCGCTATAAACGCCTCCATCATTCAGAGCTAGTTGCCCTGGGTAATCCGTCCTTAAGTCATCAAAACCTAGAGCAGAACGGGAACGGAAAGAAAACCAGAAAGCCCACCTCTGCCAGGACAGATCCCGCCAACCTAGAACTGGGATCTTTTTATGAGTCGGGCTACAGTAATGAGGATTTAACCGATGACTCAAAGCTGGATAGTGGTTTTATTCCCCGTTCAATTTTACGAACAGCAGATCGTTTTCGCCGGGAACTCGATCCAGGGGATAACAATGAAGAAGAAATTGTGCGGGACTTTCGGACATCCAAAGCTCGAACAAGGATTGCAATTCGCTTTGTCTTACTTTTAATTATTATTCCTTTACTGACTCAACAGCTTTCAAAAATACTTGTGATTGGGCCAATTGTGAACCACTTTAAGGCAGTGGGAAAAATTGAAATGATCATTAATACCCAAATTCAGGAACGGGTCTTAAATGAATTAGATCAGTTTGAAAATAAAATCCGCTTTCAAAGTCTGATTAGTCAGGTTCCTGTGCCGCCAGCCGAACTCCAAGAGCAGTTACGGGAAAAAGCAATCGAACTTTCTACGGAATATCAAAAGGAACTCATCGAACCTCTGAAAAATATTCTTTCCGATAGCTTGGGAGTTTCGGCGTTTACGTTACTGCTGCTCTTGAATCGGCCTCAAATTGCCATTCTGAAAACCTTTATGGATGAAGTGGTTTATGGATTAAGTGACAGCGCCAAGGCCTTTATTATCATTCTGTTTACGGATGTATTCGTTGGTTTCCACTCACCCCACGGCTGGACTGTCATTGTTAACAATACCCTGGAGCACTTTGGCTTGCCTCAAAACGAGGACTTCATTGATATGTTTATTGCCACGTTCCCAGTGATGTTGGATACGGTTTTTAAGTATTGGATTTTCCGCTATCTGAATCAGATTTCACCTTCAGCCGTGGCAACTTATAAGAATATGAATGAGTAAGTTAATAGCTTTTAAAAATACCTGGATAAGGATAAAAATTGCTGCCAACATAATTAAAATCAAATTCATTGTATCAACCTAGCCATGAACCTTGAATCTTCAGTATTTACTCCCAATAGTTACATCCCCGCCCGCTACACCTGTGATGGAGGCAACCATTCACCCCCATTAATTTGGAAAAATACTCCGGTTGACACAAAGAGCTTTGTAGTTGTTACGGATGATCCTGATGCCCAGGCCGTAATTGGTAAAACGTTTGATCATTGGGTGATTTATGATTTGCCGAAGGATATAACGAGTTTATCCGAAAGCTTACCCCCTAAGGCAGTTCTCCCTGATGGAGGTCATCACGGCCTAACAACGCGTAATCAGTTGGGCTATTTTGGGCCTTGTCCACCGCCAGGAGTCTGCCATAGATATTTTTTTCAGTTATTTGCTGTGGATACCGTATTGGAATTGAGGCCAGGGAAAACAAAAGCCGAAGTGCTTGCGGCAATGACAGGTCATATTTTAGCTAAGGCTGAGTTAATTGGTCTTTATCGCCGTTAATTTGACCTTAATAATCATGGATACTCTCGCTTAAGCGGCTTTGGTCAAAGACTTGTAAACTTGTCTCTAGTCTTTATCCAGAATGCTATGACGATTCAGGTTGTTGCGACTCATCCTTTCTCAGATCAAAAACCAGGTACATCTGGCCTGCGTAAAAAAGTTACTGTCTTTCAAACGCCGCACTACCTTGAAAACTTTATCCAGGCCACTTTTGATACTCTCGAAAGCTGTCAGGGACAAATTCTGGTTGTGGGTGGAGACGGACGATATTTTAACCAGCCAGCGATTCAAATTATTCTGAAAATGGCAGCGGCTAACGGCTTTGCACGGGTTAAGGTGGGGCAAAATGGGATTCTCTCGACTCCGGCAACCTCCTGCATTATTCGCAAATATCGCACCCTTGGCGGCATTATTCTCTCAGCTAGTCACAATCCAGCGGGGCCTGGGGGAGATTTTGGGGTTAAGTTCAATACCAGTAATGGTGGCCCGGCTCCGGAAAAAGTGACCAAGGCAATTTACGAGCGCACCCAGGCCATTGAAACCTACAAAATCCTTGCGGCGGGGGATGTCGATTTAGGACGCTTAGGAGAAACCACCCTCGGAACCATGGTTGTGGAGGTCATTGATTCCGTGACTGACTATGCCCAACTTTTGGAAACGTTGTTTGATTTTGACCGGATTCAGCAGTTCATGGCCAGCGGCTCATTTCGGTTTATTTTTGATGCCATGCACGCCGTCACAGGCCCCTATGGCCGCAGAATTTTTGAAGAGCGTTTAGGTGCGCCCGCCGGAACAGTTCAGGCCGGGTTTCCCTTGGAAGACTTTGGTGGCGGCCATCCTGATCCGAATTTGGTCTATGCCCATGACTTGGTGGCGCAACTGTTCACAGAACATGGGCCGGACTTTGGGGCCGCCTCCGATGGGGATGGGGATCGAAATATGATTCTGGGTCGGAACTTCTTTGTCACCCCCAGCGATAGCCTAGCCATCCTAGCGGCCAATGCCACCCTAGTTCCTGGATACCGACAGGGTTTAGCTGGAATTGCTCGCTCCATGCCCACCAGTCAAGCTCCTGACCGCGTAGCCCAACAATTGGGAATTCCGGCCTTTGAAACCCCCACAGGCTGGAAATTTTTTGGTAATCTCCTCGACTCTGGCCAGGCCACCCTCTGTGGAGAAGAAAGTTTTGGCACGGGATCCAACCATGTTCGGGAAAAAGACGGTCTCTGGGCGGTGTTGTTTTGGTTGAATATCCTCGCGGTAAGGCAAGAGTCCGTGGCCGAGATTGTCACCCAACATTGGCAAACCTATGGCCGTAACTTTTATTCCCGTCATGATTACGAAGGGGTAGCCAGTGATCGGGCGAATGAATTGATGTCTCAACTCCAGGCCAAACTGCCGACCTTAACGGGGAAAACGCTGGGAGCCGGCCGGGTTGCCTATGCCGATGACTTTAGTTATAAAGACCCTGTGGATCAGACGGTCAGTGCCAACCAGGGGATTCGGATTGGCTTTGAAGATGGGAGTCGGATTGTTTTTCGGCTTTCGGGGACAGGGACAGAAGGGGCCACGCTGCGGGTTTATTTAGAGCGCTATGAACCCAATCCCCAACACCATGGCCTGGATGCCCAAATTGCGTTGCAAGATTTAATTGGCCTGGCAGACTCCCTCGCCCAAATCAAACTGCTGACCAGCCGAGACAAACCCACTGTTATTACTTAAGACGCAAGACTTTCGTGGAGAACTTTTTAATTGCAAAGTTACCCCAAACATACTAAAATCCGTCACATTGTTGTGTAAACCACTTTGTTACAATTCAGCGATTCATTCATTACCAAGACAGGGGTAAAAAACTGTGGGAGTGTTTAACAGACTTTCGCGAGATATTGGCATAGATTTAGGAACTGCGAATACCTTGGTTTATGTCTCCGGGCGGGGTGTGGTCTTAGAAGAACCCTCTGTTGTTGCCATTGATCAAATTACCCAACAACCCTTAGCCGTGGGCACAGAAGCCAAACGGATGTTGGGGCGAACTCCCGGAAATGTTGTCGCAGTGCGCCCCTTGCGGGATGGGGTGATTGCTGACTTTGAACGGGCCGAGATCATGCTCAAATACTTTATGCGGCAGGTTCATGGTGGAAAAAATCTCTTTGCGCCGCGGGTCGTGGTCGGGATTCCCAGTGGTGTGACCGGGGTTGAACGCCGTGCCATTGAAGATGCCGCCAGGGGAGCTGGAGCCCGGGAAGTCTATTTAATTGACGAACCTGTTGCCGCCGCCTTCGGGGCTGGATTACCCGTTGAAGAACCCACTGGTAACATGATCGTGGACATTGGCGGGGGAACGACCGAAGTAGCAGTGCTGAGTATGCAGGGCACAGTCCTAAGTGAATCGGTGCGGATTGCTGGGGATGAATTATCAGATTCCATTACTCAATACATGAAGAAAGTCCACAACATGATTGTTGGTGAACGGACTGCCGAGGAAATTAAAATTCGGATTGGCTCGGCCTATCCCAACGACCATTACGACGATGAACTCATGGAAGTGCGAGGGTTACACCAACTCTCTGGCCTACCCCGTACCGTGAGCATCAAAACCCCAGAAATTCGTGAAAGCATGGCAGAACCCTTAACAGGAATTATTGAAGCCATTAAACGCACCCTTGAGCGGACTCCCCCGGAACTGGCTGCCGACATTGTGGATCGGGGAATTATGTTAGCAGGGGGTGGGGCACTCCTTAAGGGCCTGGATACCCTAATTAGTCATGAAACCGGGATTGTTGTTCACGTGGCTCCGGATCCATTGCGCTGTGTGGTGCTGGGCACCGGCCGAGTTTTGGAGAACTTTAAGGAACTAGGGCGGGTCTTTGGCGGCCAAAGTTCAATGTCACACTAGGCGTTTAACCAGGCCAGTCTCATCACCCAAGGTCAGAACATGATGCAGCGTTATCAAGGGCAGGAATAAACCGATGGGGGCAGTTGTTCGGTGGTGGACGCGCTTTAGCAGCCTGTTAATATTAACGGGAGTGACCTTAGGAGTAGCCTGGGTTGTCCGAGAGACCAATGGGGCGGGCATTCGCGAACTTTATCGGGTGGTAACATTACCGATTTATGGCGGTGTCAATAATACGGATCAGTTAATTCAGGCCCGGACGTGGGAACTAGAACAACGCCTAGCCGAAGTCCAAAGCCAAAATGACCAACTCCGGCAACTGTTAAATATCCCCCAAGTTAAACAAAATAAAGCAGTGGTGGCGCGGGTGATTGGTCGTAGTGCGGATCATTGGTGGCAGCAGGTTTTACTCAATCAGGGTAGTCGTGAGGGGCTTGCCCAAGGGGCGGTGGTTTTAGCCAGTGGTGGCGTAGTCGGGCGAATTACCAGCATTACCCCCAATACCAGTCGGATTTTATTATTGACGGATCCCAGCAGTCGGGTTGGGGTGGTCGTGGGTAGAACTCGGCAAATGGGTATTCTCCGGGGACAATTGGGAAATAAGGCGGTCTTAGAATTCTTTGACAAAGATCCGAAGGTGCAGCCCCAAGATGCAGTTTTAACTTCGGAACTCAGTAGTTTATTTCCGGCCGGTTTGCCTGTCGGAGTAATTGAATCAGTAGATCTATCTGATCCGACCCGCCCCCACGCAATTGTGCAATTAGCCGCCCCCGTCGATCGGTTGGAATGGGTACAGGTAATGGTGAATGGACAATCCTCTCAAACAACTCTCACCCCTAGTCCGTAATGGCTTAAATGGGGTTGTGATCGTCACCTCCATTTTTATCTGCGCGGTGGCCGCCCTCTGGCATCACTCGGCCTGGGAAATGACGGGAATTAACCCCGACTGGTTTTTGATTTGGGTGGTGGCTTGGAGTGTCAAGCGGCCGGCCTGGCAGGGGATTGTTGGTGGTGTCGGCCTGGGCCTGATTCAAGATGGGCTGACGGGGCATCAACCAACCCATGCCCTGTCTCTGGGAGTTGTGGGGCTGATTACGGCGCTCCTCCAAAAACAGCGGTATGTTTCTGAAGACTTTATTTCCATTGCCCTGATTACCTTTGCGATGGCGATCATTAGTGCCACGGTCATTGCGGGTCAACTCAGTCTGGAAAATAGCCGTCCTCTGGCTGAGATTTGGCAACAGCATCGTCAGATTGCCCTCGGTTCGGCAATTCTCAGTAGTCTTTGGGCCCCAATTCTCTATGCCCCCCTCAATCTTTGGTGGCAGTGGTTAATTGAGGCGGGAAAGGATTAGATATCCAGGCCTGGCAACCTTAGAGCTCCCTGAGTTGTTGGAGTTGTTCTTGGGCTGGTTGATGATTGGGGTCATGGGTGAGAGTTAATTCAAAAAAAGTCTCAGCCTGATCGATTCGTCCAAGTTTCAGCCAGCAATAGCCCAAACTAAAGGCCGGATGAGCCTTGAGAAAAGCCTGGTCAAAGGGTTCATTGCGATCATAGGTTTGGCGTTGCCCCATCCTTAAACATTGCTCCAAATAGGGGACTGCCCCCAAGTAAAACCCCAAATAGAACACCAACAGGCCAGCTAAATAAATCAAGGGGGCATAGTGGGGAAACCAGCGAATCCCGTTGTGGATTAAGAATTGGGCCTGGTCATAATCTTCAGCTTCGAGGGCATCCCAGGCCAAGACAAACAATAATTGCCTAACAAAACCCGTTTCCTGAGGAATTTCTCCCGAAAGTAGGTTGGGTAAAATCCGCTCATAGGCCGCTTGAAAACATTCTTGGGCCAACTCCAGCTCCCCACAGGCCTTGTAGTGATCCGCAAGGGTAATCAACCACATTAAGCCGATGTTACCCTCTTGCCGCATTGCCTCCAGAATAGGGATGTTGCGGGTTTTCATTTTCTGGATCATCTCAGTCCGGGTTGTACAGCCATGATGGTAGAGGTAAGCTCCTGTTAAATAACCCGTTTGATAAGAACCGGAGTGAGTCAGTTGTTCATGGAGTCGGCCGGCATAGTGAATTCCCCCTTGATTGCGACCAAAACGATTCATCCAGAAGTCGGTCATCGTGGGGCTATTTTCAGCTTGGGGGGCCTCTAAACGCCGAATTGAGTATTGCTGATAGCTCAAATCTGTTTGTTCTCTAAGTTGGGATAACCAGGCCGGGTCGGTAACGATTAATTCCTCATCGGCATCAATGACAAAAATCCATTCCCCCTGGGCTTGTTCTAAAGAAGCATTACGCGCCGCCGCAAAGTCATCACACCAAGTAAAGCTAAAAATCTGGGCCTGGAAGGATTCAGCAATAGCCAGAGTTTCATCCGTTGAGCCGGTATCTACGACAATAATTTCATCCACCCAGGCCTGGGCACTAGCTAAACAGCGGGCTAAGTGGGCGGCCTCATTTTTAACAATCATGCACAGGGATAGGAAGGGTTTCGCCACAGGTTATATCTAACGTAGGAATTGACTCAATTGGGAATATCGGGAGGTAAAAAGCGTTGGGCCGTGCGCTCTCCCAAACGTAACCCAATAATCCCCAGAGCCGCCGAGGTAACCCAATAAAACAAGGCAATCTGCCCATTTTGGTTTTGCCAAAGCAGGAAGGTATCTAACTCATAACTGGAAAATGTTGTGTAGGAACCGAGAAATCCTGTCGTGATCATCACATAGAGATCTGGATGAATCCGAATCGCCTCATTCAGAAAAAAGACCACCACAAACCCCATCACATAGCAGCCAGAGATATTGACAATCAAGGTTCCCCAAGGAAAGCCTAGGCCCCACTGTGATTGGCAGACGGTGACGACCCCATAGCGGGAAACAGCCCCGACAATTGCTCCCAGGCCAATGGCCATTGGTGTTCTCCAGATTGGGTTGCTGAACATTGAGGCCAATGCCATGATGCTTTGAAAAACTGCCCTATTGTAACAAGTTCCGGCCTGGAGACTGCCTTAAAAACGCCTCTAATCCTCCGCTTAAGGCCTGGTATCCAGCTGAATTTAGGGGTAGGAAATCTCGACTAAAAATGAATCCCGGCCTGTTCCATCCGCTGTAAGGCCTCCCCCAACCGCTCGCAGTCTGTAATTAAACTGACCCGAACAAACCCTTCACCTCCTTCGCCAAAAGCATTCCCAGGTGTAACGACAACCCCCGTTTCCTGCAAAAGTTTCAGGGCAAAATCTGTCGAGCTCACCCCCAGGGGACAAGGCACCCAGAGATACATCGTCGCTTGAGTTTTGGGGACAGTCCAGCCCAGTTTTCCCAGGCCAGCAATGAGAAAATCACGCCGGGTTCGATAGCGATCACAAACGGTGGTTAAATACTCATCGGGCAAGTTTAGAGCAGTTTCCGCCGCAGTTTGAAGAACGGCAAATAAGCCATAGTCCAAATTGGTTTTCAGAGTTCGCAGGCCTTGGATAATATGCCGATTACCGACAACAAAGCCAACCCGCCAACCGGCCATATTGTAGGTTTTGGAGAGAGTATGGAATTCAACCCCAATCTCTTTTGCTCCCGGAATTTCTAACAAACTGGTTGGTTGATAGCCATCGAAAGCCAATTCTGCGTAACAAAGATCATGAACGAGGAGGATGTTATACTCCCGCGCAAACTCAACCATATCCACAAAAAATTGCCGGGGAGCCGTGGCCGCGGTTGGGTTACTGGGATAGTTAAAGTAGAAAATCTTGGCCTGGTGGGCAATGTCTTCAGGAATCTGATTCAGGTCAATCAGCCAATTATTTTCTGGTTTGAGAAGTAGCGGATAAATATTTGCTCCTGCAATGGCGGGGCCGCGAAAATGGGCCGGATAGGCCGGACTGGGGACGAGAACTACATCTCCTGGATTTACATAGGCCAAGGCTAAGTGGGTCAGGCCTTCCTTAGAACCCAGTAAGGGTAAGGCTTCCCCATCGGGATCCAGTTCTACTTGATAGCGGCGGTGATACCACTGAGTAATGGCTTTGCGGAAATTGGCGGTGCCTTCAAAGGGGGGATACCCATGATGGCTGGGGACTTGAAAGGCTTGAATTGCCGCATCAATGACGGGTTGTGGGGGCATGCCATCGGGATTCCCCATGCCTAAATCAATTAGGTCCAGGCCCTGCTCTCTCGCCCGCGCTTTCAACTCATCCAAACGGGCAAAAACATAGGGGGGTAAAGAACCGAGGCGGTCGGCTGGCTTAATCCAATCCAGGCCCATCTTAGGTAATCCCTTCCGTACAGTTGGGACGAGCCATCGCAGTTGTTTCGGCAGTGGTGGAGATCATCGCAGCCATTAGTTCAGCCGGGGTCACAGTAAAGGGAAGGTGGTGAATATCAGACGTGGGCAAGCAGGTCTGGGTTGCCGCGGTTTCCAGTTCTCGCAACGAAATATCCCCCAGGCCCAAATCAGATAGGGTAGTGGGCAAACCAATCTCCCGGTAAAAACTGAGGAGTTGTTGGCGAGAGGATGCAGCTAAGTGACTACCTTGGATCAGTTCTTCCAAACGTAACTGGACTAAAATCCCATAGGCCACTTTTTCACCGTGAAGACTTTTTTTCGTTAAGGTCAAGTGGGTTAAACCATTATGAACCGCATGGGCCGCCACCGTCCGACATTGCGCCCCTCCCAGGCCCCCAATCATTCCCGCCATCAACACCGTGGCATCTACCACTTCCTGCCAGGCCGGGCCGCCAATTTCCGTCAGAGCTTCTGGAGATTTTTGGAGCAGCAGATCTCGGAGCACCCGGGCCTGTTGAACTGCGGCAATAATCAGAGTTTGCTGGGAATGACCACTACTGATCGAGGCTTCATACCATTTGGCCAAGGCATCCCCAATTCCGGCAATTAAGGTGCGTTTTGGGGCTGTGGCGATGAGTTGATAATCCAACAACAACAGGTTTGGGCAAGTGGTTAAGCCGACATCGTATTGAAAGGCCCCCGCCGCGTTATAAACATTGGATAGGGCTGTCCAGGCCGCGCAGGTTGCTCCTGAGGTGGGAATAGTCATAATCGGTAACTTGGCCCGCTGGGCGACTAACTTAGCTGTATCCAGTGCTTTGCCCCCACCAACCCCAATAATCACATTCCCACTGTGGGCCGTCAGTTCTGTTTCAAGGATGGCTAAGGTGGCTTCACTACAATCTTGCACCGGAGACCCCCAGGCCAGGAGGAGTTGGCTTTTTTTCAGATGGCTTAAATGGGGACGAATGGCAGCTTGGGCCTGTTGACCACCAATAATCAAGGGCTTGTGGCCATAATTGGCAATTAGTTCCGGGGCCTGGGCTAAAATTCCCCATCCACGCTGAACTTGGGCCGGAGCAATGGTCAGGGTTGGCAGTAAATCAGAGGTCGTGAGGGGCTTCATAGACAAAGGACAAGGAAACAACCCACCGCAGCCAACTGTAATTCCTAGGCTAAGTCAATGGCTAATCGTGGTGATCTCCTATCTTAACCTTGATTCACGGTCATTTCCGGGCCTGGTTGTGACTCAGTCACCTGGCCAAAGATAAAAATCACCGGCCATATTTCCCCCTAGGATAGTGGAGCAAGTCCTCTGCAAGCCGCCCATGTCTTTTCAGCCGCAACCCCAGTCCCCATCCCCGCGCTATGCCCAAATTTATGCCCTTGTCTGCCAAATTCCCGCCGGACAAGTCGCCACCTATGGCCAAATTGCCCAACTCTTAGGACTACCCAACCAGGCCCGGCAAGTGGGATATGCATTGTTTCGGGTCGCCCCAGACTCTGAAATTCCCTGGCATCGGGTTGTTAACGCCCAAGGGGAAATTTCCTATGCTCCCCAACGTCAAGGGAATGATGACCTCCAACGCTGGCGATTAGAGACTGAGGGGATTATCTTTGATGGAGCCGACCGAATTAACCTGAAAAAATATGGTTGGCCAGGCCCGCCTCTCCCCCCGTCATCCCAGATGGAATTGCCCAAGGCTTAATTTGTTCTAAAACTCAGACTATTAAACTTAAGACTGACTCTAACTCAACCCAATTAACTAGCCCCAACCCCCAATAGATACCTATGGCCCAAGACCCAGGCGCAGAGCTGCAAAAACGCTACCAGCAAGGGGAACGTAACTTTGTTGGGATTAATTTGGTAGGTGCAAATCTTCAAGGGGCTGTCCTAGTGGGCATCAATCTCCAGGCCGCAAATCTAGCCCAGGCCAACCTGGAAAATTGTGATCTCCGAGATGCCAATTTAGAACGGGCCAATCTTGACCAGACTAGTCTTGGGAATACCTGTCTGATTGGGGCCAACTTAACGGATGCCTATTTAGAAACTATCCACCGCCATGGTTCCCCTCAAGCCGCCACCCAAACCCGCCCCGTCAGTCCCCCACCCCAGCCCCTAAATCGCTCTCCAGGCCCAGAACTCGCCACACCCACAATCGCCTTCAATGCTGCCCAACTGATTGCCGCCTATACCCAAGGAGAGCGAGACTTTCGCGGGCTTGACCTGACTGGAATTGACTGCCAGGCCCAGGAACTCAACCAGGCCAACTTTCAAGGTAGTAGCCTCAGTCAGGCCAATTTCCGCTTAACGGACTTACAGGGAGCGAATTTTGAAGATGCCAATCTCCAGGGAGCCAATCTGTCCATGGCGGATATTCACTCCTGTAACTTCTGTGGAGCCGACTTGACCCAGGCCAACCTGAGTGGAGCCGATCGCCGCAATGCCCGTTATGATGAGCGGACTAAATTCCCGGCCGGGTTCAATCCAGAGATTGTCGGGATGGTCAAGGTGTCATAAATTATCTTCTATAAACTCCAGCTAGATTTCTAAGGCAGGAAATACAGCCGCCTCGGTACTGATGAACTATGATCGGTATCTAAACGCACACTTTCCCCGACTGCATTGCCTGACGTTGACTGAGTTTTGAGCGCATCTAGAACCCATCCCAGATCGGTCAGACTCTCAGAGAGAGTGGCTGTGCTTATCGTTGCTTTATAAGGTGTCCCTTTTATGCCCGAACGATTTTCCTGGATATTACCAAATCAATTAGCAGTTGGTTCTGTTCCCAATGCCAGTGCATCCACATTCTACTTACGCCGAGTTGGGATTACAGCGGTTTTAACCTTGACAGAAGCCACGGAAATTGAGCTACCGAAAGACTTGAGCAGTAATTTCCTTTGGCAGCGCGTGCCGATTCCCGATGGGTTTAAAGGGGGAGTACCGGAAGTTGAACAGTTTGCCCAGGCCATGGCGATTCTTCAACAGTGGTTCAAAAAGCAACATACGGTCTATGTCCATTGTTTAGCAGGGGTGGGTCGCTCGGCCTCAGTTTGTGCGTTGTACCTGACTCAGAGTCAGAATCTGCCCCTTGAGGCGGCCATTGCTGAAGTTAAACGCTGTCACAGTTATGCCCATCCCGATCACCATCAAGTTCGGGTGATGCAAGCCTACCTCCAGGCCCAGCAAGTTAATTCCTAAAGACGCTACCAACGGTTAGGCTGGAAACTGTGTGCGTTAGGTTGACCCGTTTATGATTGCCTCTCCTCCCCTCCAGGCCTACCGTTGGCAAACCTATCAATGCGTCTATCAGCATTACCCGGCCCAAAGTGGTGTTGACCCGGCCCCGTTAGTCTTAATTCATCCCATTGGAGTCGGCTTATCGCGGCGGTTTTGGGGGCGATTTTGCCAGGCCTGGTTTGAGATGGGGGGGACGGCGGCCATTTACAACCCAGATTTACTCGGCTGTGGGGATGGTGATTTACCCCATGTGGCCTTTTATCCAGAGGATTGGGCGGATCAGTTGGGGCAGTTTTTTGAGGTGATTGTTAAACGGCCGGCGGTGCTAGTTGTCCAAGGCGCATTGATGCCAGTGGCGGCAGAGTTTGCAGTCAAATATCCCCAGTGGGTGCAAGGGATGGTTTGGAGTGGCCCCCCGGCCTGGAGTTTAATCAGTGAAACCAAGGACACCTGGCCGCAGCAAGCCAGTTGGAACCTGTTTGATTCACCGCTGGGGTGGGGATTTTATCTCTATGCCCGTAGCGAAGCCTTTTTACGAGATTTTTCGATCAAGCAACTGTTTGCGCATCCCCAAGATGTGGATCAGGAATGGTTGGACCTCTTAGCCCAAGGGTGTCAGTCCTTAGAAACCCGTCATGCCGTCTATTCTTTCTTATCGGGGTTTTGGCGGAAAGATTATCAGCCGCTCCTGTCTCAAATTCAGGCCCCGATCTTGATTGTTATGGGCGATCAGGCTTCGAGTATTAGTCGCGAGGCCCGCAATCGTCCCGCCACTAACCAGATGACCCCCTATCTGGAAACTCTGCCCCAGGCCCAGGGAGTGGAGATAGCCGGACGGAATGTTTTACCCTACGAATCTACGGCGGCCTTCACCCTAGCTGTCAAAAATTTTTTGGAGGTGGGCAATTCTCCTTAACTTCGTTTTTGTGGTGATCTTGTCAAGTCCAGATTCTCTTGGTATGAATAGATTTGACTCGAATTATTAATATTGAGGATTCCTAAGCTCTATGAAAACGACTGTCAAACTCTTAGCCTTGGCTTTACTCCTAGGTCTTTCCAGTACCGCTTTGGTTGCCTGTGGTGGTGGTGAACCTGCTCCTACTGAATCTCCCGCTAGCCCTAGCCCCAGCCCTAGCTGACGGAGTAGCCTTCGGCTTGCCATTATTGAACTGAGTTAAATTTGTTTTTCTAATAAGTAGCGGTATCGTGGTTCGAGGTTTAAGGACTGAGAGGCGGTATCGCTCTTCCCGTTTAATGACCAATATTCCATTAAGGTTTGCCCCAGGGCCCAGGCCTGCGCAGCGAGAGTGCCTTCATCTAACAACAGCAACGGCCAAATTTGGGCCAAGTTAAAGTTATGGATGGTGCGGGTATCCCCTAAAAGGCTAAACAACTCAAAAGCCATTTGCACTTTACCAAGAATCACTGGAGATTTTTCCAAGGGAAGTTTTTCAGCTAAAACCCAAGCCGCGGCGGGAGAACCGGTTAAAAAGGTGGAGATAAATTGCAGCAACGGGCCTTTGAGTAAACTGGTGACCCCTTGGGCTGACCCCATAACCAGGGCATAGCGATCAATAATTTGGCGCGCTGCCGTCACCCGTAAATCCCGATTTTTTAAACATCGTCCCAGTCGCGCCTGTTTGGCCGGATCAATCAGTCCTAAGAGGGTTTCAATCAGTTCCATATCACCCCAGGCCTGGCGGTCGCGACTCGGATCAGCCATCACCATTGGGAGTAAATGGGTCGTACAGGCCTGGAAATGGTCGCGGCGGTAACTCAGGGCCTCCCGCATCGCCAATTCTTTAGGACGCTGGCCATGTTGCCAATCATAGGGGGGCTGCCATTCCCGGATCGGGCGCAGTTTATCCACTTGACTGACGAGAATCACAATTGGCATTTCTGGGGTGGCCGCTTTGACCCGTCCCAAAAACTCCAGATCCATCTGCAAGGCAGGGTCGAGCACAGGAGTAACCAAAATCAGGGCATCGGTCTTTTGGAGAGCGTTCACCACCTGAGCCTGGTAATCAGGACGATTAATTTGCTCGTAGCCAGGACTGTCCCAAAGAATCAGATCCTCACCTTGGGGATTTTGCCAGTGATAACTACTTAACTCAGCGGTATTTGGCAAAACATTGGTCTGGGTTTGGGGCGTGGTGAAGAGGGTGTTAATCAGGCTACTTTTTCCGGCTCCGGTGCGGCCAGCAATTAAGAGGTTCAGGGGGGCCGCTGCGAGTTGGTTCAGATCACTGGCCTGGGTGAGAATGTCCGCCAGGGTTTCGGTTTGGGGAGTTTTTACCGTTAGGATCGGGTCGGGCAGGCTTGGCAGGGTGGTCTTACTCCCGTAGAGGGCCATCGCTCGAATTCCCAAAGCTCGGAGGGTTTGCTCCCGTAATAGTTGCCCCAGGTTGGCTAAGAGTTCCTGATTAGCTTTGGTTTGACTGCCTTGGGTCGCGACTTTTGTCACCGCCACGGCCGGATTCGTGATCCACTGCACCCAGTTCCAGGCCTGGAGTCCCCACCGCGCCGCCGGAGCCAGTTTTTCATAGATTTCATAGGCTTGAATGGCTTGCCCAACCGTAACTCGATTTAGAACCGGCCCCAAGGTCATCATCCAACGATCCACATCCTCCACGGTGTCGCGCATCAACCGATAGGCCTGGGGAACGTAGATATGGAGCAAAGGCCGCTTGACAGTCGGGTTATAGACCAAAGCCACTTCTGTCAGTAAGGCCTGCATCCGTTGCCAAAACAGGGGCCAGTTATCCCAAGGGGGCGGATCATTGCGGGCGGTCTGGAGCAGAGATTGAATCCGGGCCTGGGCCTGTTGATCTTGTGCAGAGGTGGCAGGGGTTGAACGCAGGACCTGGGGAGAGAAATCAGTCGTGAGCAGTTCTGTTTCCGCCGATGGAGCTAACCAACGCAAAAGGAGTAACCGCCAGGCCAGGAGCATGACAATCACCACTGCCCACAGCCAATCCAGACCCCAGGTATGAATTTGGATCATCGCCGCAGTCGTCACCAGGCCCCCCACCGCCACTATCGGTAAGGCCAACACGCCAATCTGCCAGCTTTGGAGTTTGATCATGGTCTGCTTTGGGAAAACTCTCATTTACTCTAGCCAAGTCTCCCCAACCCTGAGCAAGATGAGTCCCCCAGGTTAGAACTCCAGATTTCCAGTCCAGAACTCCATCATTTGACCTCAAAGCTAGAATCACCAAGCTCAGAACTCCATCATTTGACCTCAAAGCTAGAATCACCAAGCTCAGAACTCCATCATTTGACCTCAAAGCTAGAATCACCAAGCTCAGAACTCCATCATTTGACCTCAAAGCTAGAATCACCAAGCTCAAAGCTCCATCATTTGACCTCAAAGCTAGAATCACCACGCTTAAAGCTCCATCAAGCCTCTTCATGAGAGACAGAGCATCCCAGCGACAGGAAATTTGAAAAAAATATGTTTAAGTCAGGAACTTTGATGATCATGGTTCGTCAATGCTATGGTTCTCAGAGTAAAACCTCAAAAAAATTCTGACTGCATTCCCCTGGCATCTAAACAGACAGATGTTATGTTGATGATCTTGTGAAAAATTGGGTTGATTTTGATCACTAATCACTGCGCATAGAGTTTTTCTATATCGCTACCTTTGGCATGGAATTCAATTATGAGTAATGTTCTCTATACTGTTACGGAAACTTGGCAAAATGGATTCAATGGAAAATTAGCTGTCGGGAGTCCAACCCAAACCTTAAAAGGCTGGACTGTGACATTTGATGCCTCCTTTACTATCACCAACATCTGGAATGCAGAAATTGTCAGTCGCCAAGGCAGCCGCTACACAATTCGTTTTGCTGAGTGGAATCAAACCATTGCCCCAGGCCAAGTTGTCAATGTCGGATTCACCGCTAACTATACCGGGACAACTCCGCCACCTGTGACTAATCTCAACCTGACGACCACAACCACCCCCGCCCCTGCACCGCTACCAACTCTCAGTATCAATGACTTATCCATTGGGGAAGATAAGGGAAATGCAGTTTTTACCGTGACTCTCTCCCAGGCCAGCACGACCCCAGTTACAGTCAGTTTTGCTACTACCAACGGAACAGCGATTGCGAGTCAAGACTATACCAGTCGCACCGGAACCCTCACCTTCAATCCGGGGGAACGTTCCAAAACCATTAGTGTTCCAATTTTGAATGATACCCTTGTCGAGAACAACGAAACCTTTACAGTCCGCCTCAGTAATGCTCAACAGGCCACGATTGCGAAAACCACAGGCACAGCCACAATCACCGATAATGATGTGCCCCCATCGCCGCCCTTACCAACCCTGAGTATCAATGATGTTTCAGTTGGTGAAGATCGGGGAAATGGGGTGTTTACAGTCAGTCTTTCTCAGGCTAGCACAACCCCCGTTACCGTTAGTTTTGCCACTGCCAATGGAACCGCCACCGCCGGACAAGACTACACCAGCCGCACCGGAACCCTCACCTTCAATCCGGGAGAACGTTCCAAAACCATTAGTGTTCCAATTTTGAACGACACCCTTGTCGAGAACAACGAAACCTTTACAGTCCGCCTCAGTAATTCTCAACAGGCTACGATTGCGAAAACCACGGGTACAGCCACAATTATTGATAACGATATTGCCCCTCCACCGCTACCTAATCAAGCCGTGACGTTTAATATTGTTAGTGATTGGAATTCGGGCTTTACGGGTAACTTCAACATCACCAATCGGGCGACCCAAACCGTCAATGGCTGGACATTAAAATTTGATGCCCCATTCACGATCACGAACATTTGGAATGCTGAAATTGTTAGCCGTCAGGGCAATACCTATACGATTAAAAATGCCAGCTTTAATGGCACCCTAAACCCCAACCAAACCATTTCCTTTGGCTTCAATGGCAACAATCCGAACAATGTCACCACGCCCCCCAGCAATTTGGTCTTTAATGGTAACTCGATCCAACCCCCGCCTTCACTGCCCACTCTCACGGTCAACGATCTGACGGTTACGGAAGGCCTCAATGCCAATGCTGTTTTTACGGTTAACCTCTCCCAGGCCAGCAGTAACAGCATCACCGTCAACTATGGCACCCAATCCGGAACTGCCACCGCCGGTCAAGACTTTACCAACCGCACCGGAACCCTCACCTTTGCCCCTGGGGAAACCAGCAAAACCATTGCAATTCCGATTATTGATGACACGCTCCAGGAATATCCGGAAACCTTTAGCCTAGTTCTCAGCAGCCCCACCCAGGCCACCCTAGCCAAAGCCACCGGAACCGGAACCATTATTAGCAATGAAGTCCCGGCAGCAAAATTCAATTATGGGGAAGCCCTGCAAAAATCCTTTCTGTTCTATGAAGCCAACCGCTCTGGAGCCTTACCTCCCACAAATCGGATTGATTGGCGCGGCAATTCAGCCTTGAACGATGGCCAAGATGTCGGCCGGGATTTAACGGGTGGCTATTACGATGCCGGGGATCATGGGAAATTTGGCTTACCGATGGCGGCCTCGATGACCATGCTGGCCTGGGGCGGGTTGGAATATACCCCGGCCTACACCCGAAGCGGCCAACTGGATGAACTCCTCAGCACGATCAAATGGGGCACAGATTATATTCTCAAGGCCCACGAAACCGACAGCCAAGGGACGAAAGCCTTTTGGGGCCAGGTGGGCCGACCATCTTTAGACCATGCCTATTGGGGTGCGCCGGAAAATATGACCATGGCCCGGCCTGCCTTTAAGATTGATCGCCAAAATCCCGGATCCGATCTCGCTGGGGAATCCGCTGCTACCTTGGCCGCCGCGTCGATGTTGTTTAAGGCTTCTAATCCCCAATACGCGAATTTATTGCTGCAAAATGCGATTCAACTCTATAACTTTGCTGATCAATACCGGGGTAAATATTCCGACAGCATTCCCGAAATTCAAAACTACTACAACTCTTGGAGCGGCTTTAATGATGAACTGGCCTGGGGGGCAACTTGGCTCTATAAGGCAACGGGGAATACCTCCTACTTAACCAAGGCGGAATCCCTCTACAACGGCATTGGTCGCGGCTGGACGCAAAACTGGGACGATAAATCCTACGGTGTGGGGGTGTTGCTGGCCCAAGAAACGGGTAAGAGTCGCTACAAAACCGATGTGGAAAATTGGCTGGATTATTGGTCAGATCGCAGCGGCAACGGGATTTCCTATACCTCTGGGGGCCTGGCCTGGTTGACTCAATGGGGGTCGAATCGCTATGCGGCCAATACGGCGATGCTGGCGGGCATTTATGCGGATACCGTCAATGACAAAAATGGCCGCTACGCCAACTTAGCTAAGAGCCAAATTGATTATCTCCTCGGTGACAACCCCCGCAACTTTAGCTACATGGTCGGCTTTGGGACAAATTACGCCCTGAATCCCCATCATCGCGGCGCATCAGGAGTGACTAACATTAATGATCCTCTCCCCAATCGCCATATTCTCTACGGTGCTCTTGTGGGTGGCCCGACCTCTGCCAATGATTTTGCCTATCAAGATCAGCGGAATGACTATGTGGCTAATGAGGTGGCCTTAGACTACAACGCGGGTTTAACAGGTGCTCTGGCGCGGATGTATCAACAGTTTGGCGGCAATCCCTTAACGGATGGTCAACTCAATAGCTTGCCAGGGATTACCATTCCGAATGTCGGGGGGGTTTGAGCCTCTTTTGACTGAGAAAATGGCGTGACTCAGGCTGGCCTGGACAAGTCATAAAACCCTTGATTCGCTTATTTTGGCTGGTTCTATTTGTCTTAACAGAGTAACCCTAAGAAACTGAGGGCCGGTTTTAGTCACCCTGTTTATTCCCTGTTTCCCTTGATTAACCGTTGAATCCGTTGCCGGACGCTTTTGAGCCAGGTTGTTTCTCCCATCTCCGAAGCTTGCTGAATCATCTCTAACACCTCTGGCCTGGGCAATAGAGGCAATGCCGCCGACTGTTCAACGGTTTGATAGCCATTGGCAGACAGGACATAAAACAGCAGTTCCCGCCCATCAAATCGCCAAATCTCCGTAACTCCCAAGAGTTTATAAATTTCAATCCGATTTAAGGAACTGCTGGTGATGTCAATTTCTAGGACCAAGTCGGGGGGTGGATCGGTTGCTAAGTCCAGTTGCATCTGCCCTCGGACAATTCCTTCATGCTGAATGTAATAACACTCATCGGCCTCAATCCCGCGGGCTAAATCAGCGCGACTCCAAGTACAAGACCCCAAGCTACGAATTTCAATCCCTAGTTCTTCCGTTGTTGCTTCAATCATTCGCCCGATGATCCGCTTGTAGGACTCATGTTCTGGCAAAGGCACCATAATCTCTAATTGTCCGTTGTCGTAGGCGATACGGGGACGTTGTTGCGCAAGAATTTCCGCCAGGAGGGCTTGATAGGTCAGCCAACTCACCCCATGTAAAACCAACCGTTGCTCGGCGGGGATTGCTTTTTTTGTCAGTAGGCCTGAGGACATCACTCTCCCCAATCTTTAATATTCATCTCCTTCATCCTCCCGGACTAACCATTCTTGAAAGGACTGGGAATCATCCCCCAGAATTTCGATGGCTTCTTGGCGCTGGCGTTCGGCGTGTTGATATTTTTGCCGGGTGCGAGCATCTGATGACCAAATGGGGCGGGGGGCTTCCGATTCAGTTTCCACTAAGACAGTCGCTAATTCAACCAGAGGATGGTCAGCAAAAAATTGGGCAACGGCAATGGCCTGGGGTTGGGTATAACATTCCACTAAGCCAAGACTCCGGGTGAGATGATCCCAAACCACCTCACCTGCATCTGTAAAGGTCACTTCAACAAAGTATTGGGGAATTTCACTCATGTCCACCCACCCTTAACGTCAACTTTACGAAGTTCACCTATAGTTGGCATAACTTTAAACACAGATTTTCTGATTTCGATAATATTTTATCTCACTTCATCCCATAGTCTTGCCTGCTGCCGTTTTTAGTTATCGCTACCCAGGCCTGGAGTTATGTTTACCCCTCCCCAAAACGTTGTCAAGTTCCTGCGTAAACATTGGCGCTCTGGAATCTTATTTCTCATTGGCCTGTTAATTGCTCTGATTGGTGTAACTCAGTGCCAGCGGGAAGAACTCAAGATTGGGGGGCTTTCACCTTTACCACAACATCCCTACATCAAGGCCCACATGAATCATGACCAGGCCTTTACCTATACCGAACCTTATCGAGACATGACCCGAGAAGGGGAGAACTTTGAGCAGATCATGATTGATGGGATTAAAGGGGCAAAATTTTCGATTGACTTTGCGGTGCAGGAATTTCGTTTACCCCTCCTGGCCCAGGCCTTGGTGGAGCGCAAAAAAGCCGGGGTGAATGTCCGGGTCGTAATGGAAAATACCTATTCCCGCACTTGGGCTAGCTACAGCCAGGGAGAATTAGATAGCCTTGGCTCCCACATGCAAGATCGCTATCGAGATTGGCTGAACCTTGTCGATACCAATGGAGATGGGCGGGCCTCGGACTCCGAACTAGGGGAACGAGATGCGATTACGATTCTGAATCAGGGGGGAGTTCCTTGGATTGATGATACAGCGGATGGCTCGGCAGGCAGTATGCTGATGCACCACAAGTTTATCGTCATTGATGGACAACAGGTGATTGCCACTTCAGCCAACTTTACCCTCAGTGATGTGCATGGGGACATTGGTGCGCCGGATACCCGCGGGAATGCTAACTCGTTGCTGGATATTGACAGCCCCCAATTAGCTGCTTTGTTTATCGAAGAATTTAACATCATGTGGGGAGATGGGCCTGGGGGAAAACTGGATAGCCTGTTTGGGGTCAAAAAGCCTTTTCGGCCAACCCAGCGTGTGCAAATTGGCGATGCCACAGTGGATGTGAAATTTTCCCCTGCCTCCCGCCGCATTCCTTGGGAAGACACCACCAATGGCTTGATTAACCATGTCTTTACCACGGCTCGCAAATCCATTGATATGGCTCTGTTTGTTTTTTCCGATCAGCAACTGGTCAATACCTTAGAAGCCAAGCATAGCAGCGGTATTGGGATTCGGACGTTGGTAGATCCCGGCTTTGTCTATCGAGATTTTAGTGAGGCTCTGGATATGCTCGGGGTGGCAATGGCGAATACAGGTCAGGCCAAGCGGGGAAAATGTTACTACGAAGCGGGCAACCGGCCTTGGACTAACCCAATTCAAACAGTCGGAACACCTGATTTACCCAAGGGGGACAAGCTGCACCACAAATATGGGGTCATTGATAGCCAAACGGTGATTATGGGGTCTCACAACTGGTCAGAAGCGGCAAACCGAGGCAATGACGAATATCTGCTTGTGGTGTATCACCCGACTGTAGCGGCTCATTATGTCCGGGAATTTGAGCGACTCTATGCCAATGCCAAGCTGGGCTTACCGGATGGGATCAAAACCAAAATTGCCAAACAATTACAAGACTGTGACGGCAAAATTGAAACCCGGACGGCGGCTACTGGCTCAAGTCGGCAACGGACTTCTGTGAGTTCGGAAGAAAGTGGTGTAGTGACGCTTCCAGATATAGGAGCAGGCGATGAATCCACCACTACGGCCCCTAAGCCGCCCCGCAAACCCCGCACCAAAACTCCAGCTAGTGACCAATCAGCCTCAACTAGTGCGCCAAGCAGTACCCGCCGCGAATCCGCTAATGAGCGTTCTACGAGTGCAACCGGGAGCAAGATCAATGTCAATACGGCCTCTGAGTCAGAGTTAACAGACTTGCCGGGAGTTGGCCCCAAAGTTGCCGCGGCGATTGTCAAGGCCCGATCTGGGAAACCTTTTACATCCCTAGATGATCTTGATGCAGTTCCCGGTATTGGCCCCAAAATACTAGAGCGAATTAAAGACCAAGTTGCGTTTTAAGTACTTAGGGATTGATTTTTGGGGTCTAAAGTACACCAAAGCCTTTCCGTTTCTTTTGTTTTTTCGGTTTCTTGCCTGCTCCCGGTCGTCCACCTGGATATCCCCCCTGGCCTGGCATTGGCATTCCCCCACCCCCAAACGGATTTCCCAGGCCTGGCATTCCGGGCATCCCCCCTTGGCCCATTTGCTGCATCATGGAGCGCATCCGTTGAAAGTCTGAGACGAGCTTGGCCACATCTTCTAATTTATGACCGGAACCTTGGGCGACCCGTTTTTTGCGACTGGGAGAGTTGGCCAAAAGTTGCGGATTTTCCCGTTCTTGCCGCGTCATGGAATTAATCATAGATTCCGCCCGCTTGAGTTGGGATTCCCCTTGCTCGAGTTGTTCGTTGGAGATTTTGCCCATCCCCGGAATCAGTTTCATAATTCCCCCCAAGGAACCCATATTTTTGAGGAGGCGGGTTTGCTTGAGGAAGTCATTAAAGTCAAATTGAGCTTCGAGGATTTTCCGAGTCATGTTCTCGGCATCGGCCAAGTCCACTTCTTCCTGGGCTTTTTCTACCAGGGTCAGTACATCCCCCATCCCCAAAATCCGTGAGGCGAGGCGATCTGGATAAAAGGGCTGCAGGGCTTCAACTTTTTCACCCACCCCAATGAACTTAATCGGTTGCCCGGAAATTTGCCGCACCGACAAGGCTGCCCCACCGCGGGTATCCCCATCCATTTTGGTGAGAATCGCCCCCGTAATACCGATCTGCTCATGGAACGCCTGGGTTAGGTTGGCCGCCTCTTGTCCGGTCATGGCATCCACAACCAGAAGCACTTCATCGGGGGTGACTGTCTTTTTAATGTCCCCCAACTCCGCCATCATGTCGGCATCAATTTGTAACCGCCCGGCCGTATCCACAATGACGGTATCAACGCCTAATTCCCGACCCTTGGCAATCCCCTGGCGGGCAATTTCAACCGGATTAACCTCAGTGCCTAGCTCAAACACCGGGACATTAATTTGTTTTCCAAGCGTTAAAAGCTGGTCAATGGCGGCAGGGCGATAAATATCGGTGGCCACTAGAAGAGTGGTGCGGTTTTCTTTGCGGAGGTGAAGGGCTAGTTTGGCGGTGGCAGTGGTTTTTCCGGCCCCTTGTAACCCGGCCATAAGAATGACCGTAGGAGCCTGGCTGGCCTGGGCGAGCGGGACATTACTTTCCCCCATCACCGTGACCAGTTCATCGTAAACAATCTTGATAAACTGCTGATCCGGGCGGACTCCGGCCACAACTTCGGCTCCTAAGGCCCGTTGGCGTACCTCTTCAATAAAGGTTTTGACGACCTGCAAGTTTACATCCGCTTCCAGCAAGGCCCGCCGCACTTCCCGCAAAGCATCCTGAATGTTCGTCTCGCTAATTTTGTCCTGGCCCCGTAAGGATTTCCAGGCCGACTCCAGACGATCCGCTAAGGCATCAAACATATAGGCAATACTGAAGGAATCTTTATTTTGCCATACCAACACCGACCCCTCGAACTAAGCTCACCTATTTCTGGAATCTGGGGAGATTGCGGCTGTCCCCATGACTACGGCAAGATACGATAACAGCGCACTCTAGTCGAATTTATTGCCCCATCATCTGGGCTGTCCCATGATTTTTCCCGATTTTAATCAGTTTCACCACCTTGCCACCCAAGGGAACTTTATTCCGGTTTATCGGGAGTGGATCGCGGACTTAGAAACCCCGGTCTCGGCCTGGTATCGGTTCTGTGCCGGACAACCCTATAGTTTCTTGTTGGAATCTGTGGAAGGGGGTGAACATCTGGGCCGCTATAGTCTTTTGGGCTGCGATCCCCTTTGGGTCTTAGAAACACGGGGGACACAGACAACCCGAACTCATCGAAATGGCAGCGTTGAGACCTTTTGCGGCAATCCCTTTGAAATTTTGTCCCAGTGCCTGGCTCCCTACCATCCCGTCAAGCTACCAGAACTGCCCCTGGGAATTGGCGGCCTATTTGGGGCCTGGGGCTATGAGTTGATTCATTGGATTGAACCCCGTGTGCCGATTTATCCAGGCCAGTCTGATGATTTACCCGATGGCCTGTGGATGCAGGTGGATCAGTTATTGATTTTTGATCAGGTGAAGCGCAAGATTTGGGCCGTAGTGTATGGGGATTTACGCCAGGCCCCGGATGTGAAAACTGCCTATGACCAGGCCTGTCGCCGTTTAGAACACCTGACCCAAAAATTGCAAACCCCTCTAGCAATCCAAGATACCCTCCTGGCCTGGCAACCGGAGAAAATCACCCCCAGCTTTACCAGCAATGTCAGCCCCGCCGAGTTTTGCAAAAATGTTGAAACGGCCAAAGACTATATTCGGGCCGGTGACATTTTCCAGGTGGTGCTCTCCCAACGGCTAACCACGACCTACAGGGGCGATCCTTTTGGCTTATATCGGTCACTGCGGCTCATTAATCCTTCCCCTTACATGGCCTATTTTCAGTTTGGGGATTGGCAGTTGATTGGCTCTAGCCCAGAAGTCATGGTTAAAGCCGAACATTCTCCTGATCACCCCGGTCAACTCCAGGCCACCGTTCGCCCGATTGCCGGCACTCGCCCCCGCGGCCAGACCCCCTCAGAAGACCAGGCCTTGGCAGAGGATTTGTTAGCAGATCCGAAGGAAATTGCCGAACACGTCATGTTGGTGGATTTGGGCCGGAATGATTTAGGCCGGGTCTGCACCCAAGGCACGGTCAAGGTGGCGGAATTGATGGTGATTGAACGCTATTCCCATGTCATGCACATTGTCAGTAACGTGATTGGGGAATTGGCCCAAGACAAGACGGCCTGGGATCTCTTGCAAGCCTGTTTTCCCGCCGGAACGGTGAGCGGCGCGCCGAAAATTCGAGCCATGGAAATTATTCATGAATTGGAGGGCTGTCGGCGGGGGCTGTATTCCGGGGCCTATGGCTATTACGACTTTGAAGGGCAGTTGAATACAGCAATTACGATTCGGACCATGATCGTGCGGGGCCTGGGTCATGGGCAACAACAAGTTTCTGTTCAGGCCGGGGCAGGGATTGTCGCAGATTCAGAACCAGAAAAGGAATATCAAGAAACCCTCAATAAGGCGCGGGGGCTGTTGGAGGCAATTTCGGCGTTATCCGTTGTAATCAAATAATCGGACTATGGCCTGGGCGGGTGTGAAAATTTCAGCCCAATCTCGATAGCCGTTGGAGGGATGGGATAGCATAGGGCAAGAGCTTCATCAACCGTCAGAAAACAGGAGAAACCCTGATGACTCCCGCAAATTCCCTCAGTTGGACGGCCTTTGTTATGACCTTGGCGGCGTTAACCAGTCCTCCTGTCTTGGCGGAATTATCCCAGGCCCCGGATTCTGCCTCTCTTACTCCTAACCAAATTGAACATCGCCTTAGCCGGATCACCAACACCCTAAAAGCTACAGAAGCTCAGTTATCCCCGGAGCAAATTCCGGCCATGACAGAACTCAACGGGGGTGAAGGGGGCAGTGGGGCCGGAGGGGGGTTTGGTAATGCTCACAATGGTGGTGGTGGTTTTGCGAATACTCGGGGGCCAGGCTGGGCAAATACGGCCGGGGGTGGAGCTTTTGGAAATTCTCGGGGGCCGGGCTGGGTCAACGGCGGGGGCGGGGGTACATTTGTGAATAATGCTAATCCTTGGCGTAACGCCTGGGCAGATGGGAGCGGATTTATCAATCGGTATTAGATCTGAAGTTGCGTTTAATTAGGAATTAACTCATGGCTGACTCTCCACACCTCAGTTGGGCTGCATTTGTTCTAGCTCTGGCCACCCTCACACCTTCCTCAGCGGCCGCGCAGGCAGACTATGCGCCCCAGGCCAATAACAGCCAATCAAATAATCCCGTAGAAACACGACTGTCCCGCATCTCCCACCATCTCCAGATGAATGCTGCCCAATGGACGGAAACTCCTAATGCAGTTGCTGAGGGTTTAGAGAGCTATATCTGGTTAGCGCGGGGCTTTGGCAATGTGAATAATCGCGGCGGCTGGGTGAACAATCGCGGGGGTGGCTGGGGAAATAATGTCCGTGGCGGTGGTGGTTTTGTTAATACGCGGGGGCCGGGCTGGGTCAACGGGGGGCGCGGCACCTTTGTCAACACCAGCGGGCCGGGTTGGGCAAACGGGACAGGCGGCGGTGCATTTGCCAATTGGAATCCCTGGCGGAATGGTTGGGGCGATGGTGGTAGTTTTTGGAATTGGTAAGGTGGGTAAATGACCCGATTGCAAGATAGCCCCCAGGCCAGTATCCCGACAAAGCCAGAGTTGAGTCAGTCCGTGGCGACAGATGTGGCAAACTTTGGCCCCTTACGGTTATTGGTGTTACAGCCAACCTCTTTTTGTAATCTGGATTGTGATTATTGCTATCTTCCCAATCGTCACCTGCACAATCGCCTTGACCTAGATTTAATTCAGCCAATTTTTCAGCGGATTTTTTCTAGTCCCTTTGCCCGTGAGCATTTCACTATTTGTTGGCACGCGGGGGAACCTTTATCTGTCCCGGTGGATTACTATCGCCAGGCCTTTGACGTGATCCAGGCCACGAGTGATGAATTTAACCAGCAGGGGATTACCTTCGATATTTCCTTTCAAACCAATGGCCTATTAATCAACCCGGCCTGGTGTCAACTATTTCAGGATTATCCGGTTCATGTGGGAGTGAGTATTGACGGGCCAGCCTTTCTCCATGATGCCCATCGGCAAACCCGAACCGGCCTGGGCAGTCATCAAGGGGTGATGCGGGGAATTCAATGCCTCCATGATCATGACATTTATCCTTCGGTAATTGCCGTTTTAACCGCAGACTCCCTAGGTTATGCCGATGAAATCTATGATTTTTTTGACCAGCATCAGTTGCGGGATGTGGGTTTCAATATGGAAGAAACAGAAGGGATCCATGAACACTCATCCCTCAATAAAACTGGCATAGAACTACGCTATCGGCAATTTATGGATCGGTTTTGGGAATTAGTGACAGCCAGTCAGGGGAATTTTCGGGTGCGGGAATTTGAGGCCATGTGCAATTTGATCTATACCAATGATCGCCTCACACAAACCGATATGAATTATCCCTTCGTGATTCTGAATGTGGATTATCAAGGGAACTTTTCTACCTTTGATCCAGAGTTACTCTCGGTCAAAACAGAACGCTATGGTGACTTTATTTTGGGTAATGTTCTGACTGATAGTTTAGTGGATGTTTGTCAGACCCCTAAGTTTCAACAGATTTATGCTGATATGCAGGCCGGAGTGGCGCAATGTCGAGCGACTTGTCATTATTTTGGCCTGTGTGGGGGTGGAGCCGGGAGTAATAAATATTGGGAAAACGGCACATTTAATTGCACCGAAACCCTGGCCTGTCGCTATCGAACTCAAGTGATTGCCGATCTAGTGATTGATAAAATTGAAACCTCCCTTGGCCTGGCTCCTGTTTAGATTTCTCTTAAGCAAACTTGGAGTGGGAATCAATAAAAGGAATAGCTAGTGTCAATAGAGGATTCTGCCAGACCAATGACTCACTATAGCCTTACTCATTTAGGGCTCTTATTGGGATAAGTCATAAAATACTTTATGGGTAATCTTTTTAAGGCTTCTACTCTCTCAGAACAATCTGCGTAACGCGATAACTGAACGTTATTCTCATTCTATTCGATAGTCTATCTCTCTTCCTTAGGCCACTGAGGAGTATGGTTTGAATTTCCCCATAACCGGAGGCGAAAGGAAAACGCGTACAACGAGTTCAAAAGAAAATGGTTCTTCTCTATTCCAGGGTAACAGATACATCATTCGGGCTAATGGGCAGTAATTAAAGAAAAGATTTGCCGCAAGACCGATAGTAGTTATGTACATCAGAATCACCATGTATGAAACATAAGTCCCAATAGCTACCCAACAAAAATATGCGATTCTGACTTGCGCCGGAAATACGACCAATCGAAAACGAACAAGAAATAATACTAGCAGGGTATGGGCAGCAGAAAAGATAACTACATACTCGTAGAACATTCGGTCAAACATACCTGTAACCAAGCCAATCCAGGTAACAAACCACAGGAGCCAAACTAATCGCTTCCTGAAAGGTTGCCGTATCTGATCCCAAAGAGAATAATATTGAGGTGTCATTTTTCTAATCCTCCTAATTGGGGTTGATCAAATTGTTTAACTATAAACTATACCAATCATTTCTATATATAACCCCGAAATGTTGCAACAGCAAGAATTTTTGATCTAATAAATAAATGGTGTGCTAGGCTCTTGAATCCAAGCAATAGATAAATTCTTCCTATACCAAGTGTCGGCCGTTAGATAGTGATTAAGAACTACCTGATTGCTTCATTCTTCTAAAGCTAACTCAATAGACATAGTGAACTCCCTTTGTCTTAAGCTTCCATAATTGAACAGGCCATGGCCCACTAACTCTGGATAACCTGATAGAATCGCCCATTTTTAATTTGAACTAAACCCTGACAAGTGGGACAACTAAATCGCCACATTTTACCGAGTAGGACTTTCAAGGGTTGGCCACAATGGGGACAAGGGCCGCGCAACACTTCTTGATCCCCCATCATATAAGCTCCACCAATCACCATCGGCAGGCCAATCACGGTTCCCAGGCCGGTGGCACAAAACCCAACTCCCATCACCAACCCAGTCAACCCGACTACTTTCGCTTCTTGATCGCGGGGAACTCGTTCAATCTTTGGGATCGTGTACTTGGGCAAGATATTGGGATTCTGGGCCGGGTCTAAGTCAGGGGTAGCTTGATCAGGCAGTTTTTTACGGGGAGGAGTAGAATCGTCCGGTTGTGGGTTTGGAGACTCCGGGGCCTGGGGGGGATTAGGGCCTGGAGATAGTTCTGCGTCCCAAAGATCGGTAGTGAGTGAGTCCAGGAATGGTTTTGGCTCTATTGGCGGTGGAGGGGTGGCCAGGCCAGGTATATGCATATCCAAAGCAGGGATTTCAGGTGATTCTATGGCTTCTAAAAGGGAAAACGTCTCGGATAAGGGGGGCTGAGTTGTCGGTAATTCCTGGTTAGCTGGCGGTTTGGCATTATCCTCTGGCTCTGGGATCAGGTCAGCAAATTGATGGGTTAAAATTTCCTCCAGCTTGGCTTCAATATGGGTGAGGAGTTCGGCCGTAGTCAGTTCTGAGTTTTTTTCTGTCTCCCCTGAGTGGATCGCGGGTGTCATTGCCGGGGCGGCTGGTTTAACTTCAGGGAGTGCCTCTATTGATTTCAGATGCTCAGATTCAGAGGTTTGGTTAGTTTCCTGATGGGTTGGATCAAGCTCTAATGGTTCTGGAGATGTCCGGCCTGGGGCAAAAAAGGATTCTAAGGTTAAGGGAATCGGCGGTTGTTTTCCTGGGGGGGTGAGAGGTTGACGGTTGACAAAGGTTTTGGCGGAAAGGGGAGGTTTTTCGGTAGTGGGTTTGAAGGGCTGAATCTCTCGTTTGGCTTTGGCTAGAGGGGTCTCTGGGACTGGGCTGCTGCCTGTAAATTCAAAGTTGGTCTGCCAATCGGGAATCCCTAAACAGCGGGCTTGAAGATGAACGGTTAAGGATTCTTGGAAGTTGAGTTTATCTAGGGCTTTTTGAATCAGAGAGATGGCCGGAACCGGGTTAATTCTTTGGGCCGCATTCAACATGATATTGATCCCCCAGGCCTGGTGCGTAACGGTGGGCCGAATATTGCGGGGGACTAAAACGCTGTTTAAGAGATTAGCTAAGGCTGAAGCAACGAGATGGGGCTGAGTATCCCAAACAGAGGGAGTTAACATAAAGTCAGGAATGGTCAGACGGGAAAGGTAGGATTGATCTGCACCATTCTTTATCTAATGTCCAGTATAGCCAGCCATGCAGTTGCCTACCGCTTCCAATTCCCAAACTGTCCCGCCGGTGGTTTTGACGGTTGCGGGTTCCGATAGTGGGGGTGGGGCCGGAATCCAGGCCGATCTGCGTACCTTTGCCAGTTATCGAGTTCATGGGACTGTAGTTGTGACGGCCGTTACCGCCCAAAATACCCTCGGTGTGCAACGGGTGGATGCCCTGAGTCCAGAATCCATAAGTGCCCAATTCCAGGCCCTGCTAAGTGATCTTAAAATTCAGGCGCTCAAAACCGGTGTGCTCGTCAATGCCCCATTGGTCGAAACAGTTGCCAATCATCTGAAAACTTTGAACCTCAGCAACATTGTTGTGGATCCGGTTATGGTCTCGCGGGCGGGGTCAGTTTTTGTTGATTCAGCCACAATTGCAGCCCTGAAATCCAGCTTAATTCCCCAGGCCTTGATTCTCACCCCCAACCGTTACGAGGCCCAAATTCTGGCAGAAATGGAAATCACGACTCTGAACGAAATGAAAATAGCGGCTGAGAAAATTTTGGCTTTGGGTTGCCGATCTGTTTTGGTTAAAGGGGGCGGCATGACAGGCGAACTCCGGGGCCTGGATGTGTGGGCTAGTTCGCAACAGTTAGAAACTTTCCAAACCGAACTGATTGAAACTCCGCATACCCATGGCAGTGGATGTACTTTAGCCGCCGCAATTACCGCCAACCTGGCCTGGGGTGAGACACCGCTAACGGCCATTCAAAAGGCTAAGAATTTCGTTACCCAAGCTCTCAAACACAGCTATCCAATTGGTTCTGGCCAAGGCCCCTTAGGTCACTTTTATGTTGAATTTCCCACTGCCTAAATTATGAGAATTAACATTATTAACCAGGAAACAGTTGGAGCCAATGAGTGATCACTTATTTTGTAAAATCACGCTGTCTTTGGAAGAAGGGAACAGCCACCAACATCACCAAAATTAACAGGCCTTGATTGCGCCAATGATCACGGACATTGACATTGAACATATAGCCTTGATCCTGATTAAACCGATTGAGGGTCCCCTCCGCTTCATTGATGGCTCGGCTGCGTTGACGGTTCCATTCGCTATAGTTGTCCTCCCACTCCTTCAGGTCAGCCTGGTATTGATCCATCTGGGCCTGGTAGGCCGGAAAGTTAGCCGGATTGGTGGGAAAAGCAGGGGCGGGCGGGCGGGTAGGTTCCGGTTCATCAACCTGCGGGACATATTTAGCTCTAATGCCCGGAAAATTACAAGTCTGAAATAAGCCTGGCCCATAACAGGTACAAGTGGATCGTTGCTGAGCTTCCGTGAGGTTATCCCGTTGAGCCTCAGTTAATTCCTGCCAGCACGGATCTGTAGCAATGCCTTCCCCCAGGCCCGTCAACGTCACCATAGATTCAAACGGCCATTTAATGACGGTCAAATGGTTGATTACCTGGCCTGGCCAGCCAAAGGAATCTACGGGTTGGATGCCGCCACTAAAAATGATTTGGGGCACGAGGAACATCAAAATCAGCAACGGAACAATATTCTGACTGGGAGCAAAGGCAGAGACCAACAATCCCATCGCCATCCCGCCAAAAATCGCCGTGGCTAGGGTGATAAACATGGCAAAGGTAATGCCCCAATCCCCAGGAATGTCCACGGCCAACTTCGTGACTAGAAGGTAGGTCGCGGCCTGGTAGAGGGCTAAAACGAGGGCAATGGCAACTTTAGAACCAACATAGGGTACTAATTGCAGGCCAATCATCCGTTCGCGGCGGTAGATTTCCACCTCCTTGACCAAATCCCGCATGGTCGTCATCGCCCCAATCATGACCGCAATTAGAGTCGTAACAAAAATCATCGTCAAGGCCAGGCCAGCATTCCCGTTGAGCGGATCAAATACATCCCGTTGCCAAGAGACAAAGCCCAACATTCCCAGTAACGGGGCAATTAACAACGTCAGAGCTAAATTACTCCGGTCTTGGCTCAGAATGACTAAATTCCGCCGCGTCAAAATCAAAAACTGTTGCCAGGCCGAGAGGTGATTTCTTAAGACTGGCTGTAGGTTTTGGGTTCGTTTGGGAGGTTCATCGGGGATATTTTGCAGGACAGTTTGGCGGGCCACCACATAGTCTTGATACAGTTGGGAATCTCGAAAGGCTTGCTCTAGGGCCTGGGGAGTCGGGGCCTGGGGATTTTTTTCCTGATCTAGGGCCCGATAAATCCCGGAAAAGTCATCCAGTTTCAGGCCGGCAAATTCCTCGGTAAATGTGCTGCGAAAATAACTCAGCATTTGCTCCGGCGGCCCGAAGTACGCTAAGCGCCCCCCCTCAGCCATGTAAATGACTAAGTCACACTCCCGAATATTTTGGGTGGCATGGGTAATCAATAAAATCGTCCGCCCCTGATCCGCCAGTTGCCGCAGCAGAAACATCATGTCCGCTTCAGTCCCCGGATCCAGGCCAGAGGTGGCTTCATCAAGGAAAAATAAACTTGGCTGGGTCAGCAGTTCCGCGCCAATACACACTCGGCGTTGTTGTCCCCCACTTAAGCGACTAATTGGGACATGGCGGCGATGGCTTAACCCCAACTCATTCAAGACGGCCTGAACCCGTTCGGCCCGCTCATTGGGGGTGGTATCGGGGGGCATTCGGAGGCGGGCGGCATAATCTAGGGCCTGGGCAACAGAAAGCTCCTCATGAATAATGTTGCGTTGGGGGACATAGCCCAGTTGGGTTTGATAGGCCTGGTAATTGCGATAAAAGTTGGTGCCATTGACCAAGACCAGGCCAGTTGTGGCGGGCCGCAGACCATTCAGTGCATCCAGCAGAGTTGATTTACCACTACCACTCGCGCCCAAAATCGCCACAAACTCTTTGGGCAAAATTGATAAGGATAAATCATGGAGAATGGTGATCTCTTTGCCCACCACTCGATTCAGATGGATCGCATCTAAGCGTAAATGTCCCGATTCGGAGTATTGAGTCAGGGTTTCATCAATGTTCAGGACAAAGCGTTCACAGCCAATCCTGATACTGTCGCCAACCCGTAATAAAGTTGGTTCACTCACTCGTCGCCCATTGATATACGTCCCATTACTCGAACCCAAATCGGTCAGAATAAATTCGCGACCACGGTGCTCAATCTTGGCCTGGAAACGGGAAACGGTTGGGTGACTGATTTGTAAATGATTGGCTGGATCACGCCCGATTGTAAATTCAACATTTCCAACTAATGACAGGGTTTTAATCGGCACAGTTGCAGTTGCCACGGCCTGGGGATTGGGGGTGAGGAGGGTGGCTTTAACATCAGGATTAATCTCGGTTGGTGGTAGGAAGAATAATTGACGGGGCTGACGATCAATCTGTTGGGGATACTCTAAACCCATGTACATGACAGTCGTTTTATCCGCAAGTTCATATTCATCGCCAATCTGAAGCAGAGTTTCAGAGGTTGACAGCAACTCCGTTAGATCTGTAATCGCGAGGTAATGACCACAATCTCTGATCCGTAAATGACAAGGAGCAATATCCACTCCCTCCACCGCAATATCACAGGCCGGGTGAGATCCCAAAAGGCAAACGGCATCCATCATCCCCCAATTTTGCGACCACTTCCGGGTATTCACCTCTAGGACTGGCACTTGACCATTGCGTTGAAATAATTCATCAGACTGAGTAGTTGTTTGCCCCTCATCTTGGTGTTGCCAACGCAAACGAAAACGCAATGCTGAATTACCGAAAGTAATCAAATCTCCGTCAGTTAGGGGGTGGGGTGTATTTGACTGTAACTTTGCATCGTTCAGGCGCGTCCCTGCCTTACTGCCAACATCAACCAAAACATAACCGGCCTCTACCCGTTCAATCCGAGCATGGTAGCGAGATACAGCAATATCATTGAGGACTAAGTCGTTATCCGCAGCCCGCCCAATCGTCAGAATTGATGGACTAATATTGAGTCCTTGTTTACTCACAGACTTAACAAACTCTAGCCAAGCTCTTTGACTCATGGGCGGCCTTAATTAATTTCCCAGATCAGAAACTGCCTGCTAGTTTACCGGATTTTGGCGGGTGGGCCTAATTTTCCCCTAATCGTTAACAATAAGAACAGCAGTGATGTAGTTAGCCTGAAAACCCATGGATATCAAACGCGGCTTTGTGGAAACCATCGGTAACACCCCTCTGATTCGTCTCAATAGTGTTAGCGAGGCCACCGGCTGCGAAATTTTGGGCAAAGCGGAGTTTCTCAATCCAGGGGGTTCGGTTAAGGATCGGGCGGCCTTGTTCATCATTGAAGATGCCGAAGCCAAGGGGTTGCTAAAACCGGGGGGAACTGTTGTCGAAGGGACAGCCGGAAATACGGGCATTGGCCTGGCCCATATTTGTAATGCTAAGGGCTATAAATGTTTGATTATTATTCCTGATACTCAATCTCAGGAGAAAATTGATACACTTCGGACTTTAGGGGCAGAAGTTCGCACCGTACCGGCTGTTCCTTATAAAGACCCTAATAATTACGTCAAGCTCTCAGGCCGGGTGGCGGCGGAATTAGACAATGCCATTTGGGCCAATCAGTTTGATAACTTAGCCAATCGCCAGGCCCACTATGTCACGACTGGCCCAGAAATTTGGCAGCAAACAGAGGGAAACATTGATGCTTGGGTCGCAGCGACAGGAACGGGCGGAACCTATGCCGGGGTTGCTCTTTACCTGAAAGAAAAAAATCCAGCTATTCAAACTGTTCTGGCGGATCCCTATGGTAGTGGTCTTTACAGTTACACCAAAACTGGGGAGATCAAATTAGAAGGTAACTCCATCACCGAGGGGATTGGCAATAGTCGGGTCATGGCCAACATGGAAAATGTCCCGATTGATGAGGCGATTCGGGTCAGTGATCAAGTAGCAGTGGATCTGGTCTATCAACTCCTACGTCAAGATGGGCTGTTTATGGGTGGCTCGGTGGGGATCAATGTTGGGGCGGCGGTGGCTTTAGCAGAAAAATTAGGCCCCGGCCATACGATTGTGACGGTTTTATGTGACAGTGGCTCTCGCTACCAATCGCGGTTATTTAATCCGGCCTGGTTGGCGACTAAAGGGTTGGTCATGCCATAGCTGGGGATAATCTTTTCGACTCGAACTTTAACCTGTCCTTGAGCCAAGTGGAGGGTCAAAAGCTCCCCAGATTTGAGGTCATTGGCCTGGCTGACGGTATGCCCTGATGCTTGACAGGCAATCGCATAACCCCGATTCAAAATGGCCTGGGGGTTTAGGCCCTGCAATCGCTCCCTTAAGAGTTGATGGTGATGAGATTCCCTTTGCCATTCACCAAGGGCTGCCTGCTGAAGTTGGGTTTTGAGACGCTGAAGGTGTTGTTGTTCCCAGTGCAGCGTTTGCTGAATGCCAACCCGTTTAAGCCGTTGCTGTTGCTGTTGCCAAATCCTGTGGGTGGTTTGCCACTGAACCTGGAGCACAGTCTGGAGTCTAGCCACCCGTTGCTGATGCTCTTGATAAAGGTCAGCCAAACTAGGAACAGCTAATTGGGCCGCAGCAGTGGGGGTATGGGCGCAAACATCGGCAGCTAAATCTGCGAGGGTCTCATCCCGTTGGTGGCCAATCCCAGCAATAATCGGTATCTGACATTGAGCAATGGCCCGCACAACCCGCTCATCATTAAAACACCCTAAGTCTTCTTTGGCTCCCCCCCCGCGGGACAAAATAATCACCTCGGCCCGGCCATCGGCCTGTATCCGCTGAAGAGCAGCAACAATCGAGTCTGGCGCGAGCTCCCCCTGCACTAAAGCGGGCGACAGGAGTACCTTCAGGCCGGGATAACGATTTTTGAGGGTGCGTTGAATATCCCCCCAGGCCGCGGCCCGCATAGAGGTGACAACGGCAATGACTTGAGGATGGTTAGGGAGGGGGCGTTTGCGTTCTGGATCAAAGCATCCGGCAGCTGCGAGGCGATCTTTCAATTGCTTCAGTCTCAGGGCTTGTAAGCCTTCCCCAGCTGGTAATACCTGCCAGGCCGTGAGGCGATAGGTGCCCCGGGCTCCATAGACCTGGATTCTACCAATAATAATAACTTGCTCACCGGGTGAAGGCGTTGTGACTAATTTACGCAGAGAAGACTGCCAGACCACACATTGGATTGTGGCTTGAGTCGTGGGATCACTGAGGGTAAAGAACAAGCCGCTCGGGTAGGGATTTACACTGGAAACCTCCCCCGTCACGCAGACTTGAATCAGTTCTGGATCCTGCTCGAGAATTCCCCGGATATAGTCCGTTAACTCAGCGACAGTCTGAACGGTTGGCGGAATGAGTAAATCAGGGTTATGAGTGAGCATGGGTAGGGAGGGCACATTTTCTGCTCGTAAGGTAGCAAATTCCCACCTCTAGGGGCTGCATCTAAGCTGGGGAAAGTTTGTTAATTGCTTCTAGAAAGATCGTGATTGTCGCCGCAGTTCCCACCCCAAACATTAGAGAACGCCCCAGAGGAATATTGGCGATATAGCAAATAGAGTAGAAAAAGCGACTGATAACAAAGGCTATGGCCGCAATTTCAGCAGTGGTACTCGTCACCCCAGCCACCAAGGCCACTAGAACGGCAGCGGCAAAGGGACTAAAGGTTTCAAAAGAGTTTTGATGGGCCCAGGCCGCCCGTTGTGCCATCGGTGATAATTTATCGAACAACGCCCGCGGGGCCGCAATATCAAACCCGGCCTGGAAGCGACCATAGGCAACCACAGCATAGGGAAAGTAAATCAGGAAACTGGCGAGGAACAGGGAGCAGGCTAAGACCCAAGGCACAGACAAGTTGAGCATAATAAAAATTTAACGTTGGATGAGAAAATTACTGATCAACATTTGCCCCTGTTAGGCATTTACGACCTGGGAGGTGGGCAGCCCAGTCCGAGTCAAAGAAGGAGCGTTATGACTACAGAGAACTTCACAGGAATTGTTTGGGCTTTCAATCAGCTTAATTTTGTGGAGTTGCGCCCCCAGGCCCCGGACTGGTTCTTGTAGAAGGTCGCGAATGTGAATGGCAATATTTTCGGCGGTGGGGACAACCTGGGCAAAGTAGGCAATGTCTTTATTCAAAAATGTATGGTCAAAGGGTTCAACAATGTGATCCTTGATCAATGCTTCTAGGGCGACTAAATCCACAATCATGCCGGTGCGGGGGTTGATTTCTCCCTTGATCGTGACCTCTAGATGATAGTTGTGGCCATGACCATGGGGGCGGGCGCATTTGCCGTAGATTTTTGTATTGTCTTCTAAGCTCAGGTCATCGAGGGCAAGACGGTGGGCGGCACTGAAGTGGGTACTGACAGATAAGTAGGCTTCCATAGCATTTCCTTGGTACTCGGCCCAAAGCCGGGGATGTTCATAAAGTTGAATGTTCACAAGGGGGAGATGGGGGGAGAGTCGCTGCCAAATGGCGTAGGCAATAAATTCTGTCGTGGGTAGGGTTTGTTGAAACTCCGGCCAGGCCTGGTTGAGAAAGGAAAAATTTAACGGCTTAATTACTTCTTGACGAATAATATGTTTCACATCAGAAAGATTCAAGACCATGCCGTACTCGTCCAACGGGCCAGCCATTGAAACATAAAGCTCGTAGTTGTGGCCATGGCCGGGAAAATTAGCACAAGCCCCAAAATTAGCAATATTCTCCGCCTCAGATCGTTCTGGTAGCCAATAGCGATGACTGGCGGAAAACTCAGCCCGGCGATTGATAATACAATCCATAGAAAAGAGATAAAGATTTATGAAAGAGAATTAAATCTTCCTTAACATTCTATCCTAAGGATTCGGCCATTTTGCCTGGTGAGTCTAAACAGTGGGAGCGGTTGAGCAAAGGGCTTTTTCTGGAGACTCCAGATCAACAAGGGCCTGGGTCAAGTCTTGGGTGAGGGCCGTTGCAGCTTGTTTGGAATTTTGCCAAGGATAGGTTGCCACTGAAAGGGGTTGGCCAATCCGAATTGTAACGCTGGCATGCCATTGGGGGATTGCAGGGGCATATTGGATCGCGACGGGGAGAATCTTAACATCGGGCTTTGGGCGGACAGCGGCAGCTTGGAGGGCAATCCGGGCTAGGCCTGGGCGAATTTCCGTCAGCTTTTGGTTGCGAAAAATATTACCTTCCGGGAACAGGACTAGGGCTTGACCGTGGCGGAGAAGATCGACAGCGGTGCGAACGGAAGCAACCCCAGGCCGGGAGGTGTTGACCGGAAATCCCCCGAAATGGCGAATAATCAATCCCTGTAGACCCAACATCTCATTATGGGAAACCATGAAAAATAAATCCCGTCCAGTTACCGGCCGACCCATGACATAGGGAATCAGCAAACCATCCCAGCGAGAGCGATGGGTCGGGGCAATAATGACTGGGCCGGTGAGGGGAACATAGTCTTGACCCGTCACCTCAATCTGACGGAAATAGTGACGCAGTAAACCATCCCCAGCAGCCCAATACAAAAAGCGGGCCAACCCAGGGGAAACGTTGGGGGTAATGGTTGGAGAGGTATCCAGTAAATCAAACAATAACCTTAGCTCCGACTTTCAGGACAAGGACATTTCCAGAGGAAGGACAACCTGCCTTAGTACCTTAATGGAGAATGAATTAGCCGCAAGAATCGTATGGATCAGTTTGTCAATTGAACCCTGTGAACCCTGACCCCAGCCAAGGGGGGAAAGAACCCTCTAGTTACGGGCAATACTTAAAATCCAAGTCCCGATGTAGCGCATCAGGGGGATATCTCCAGGGGAGCTAATCCGAGCATTGAAGTAGTACATTCCACCTACTTGCGGATTACGCACATTGGAAATCACCACTTGGACATCTTTACCAGCCGGAATCGGTTCTGCGGGAGTAATGTCAATAACTCGATTATCCTGATCCACGGTTGCTTCGGCTAAGGGCATTACCTCACCGGGATCCCGACGTAAACTAAACAAGCTGTTATTGGAAGTTCCCCCTGTACGTAGCTCAATACTTTTGGCATTAAAGTGGCCATCAAAATAATCGGGATAGGTGATATTGATCCGATTAATCGCGACATTTTGCTTGCCCAATCGCAACCAATAACGGTCGTTCATAAAGCCAGGTGTGCCATATTCCAAGTAGTAGCGGAGTTGTTGTTTGCCGGAAGGGCCGTCTCCCCAATTAAAGGTAAACCCAGGATTCGATTGGGCATACACCACGACCGGCACGGCCACCGTAGCTAAACATCCTACGGCTAGAGCTAACGGAAAAATGCGGGTTTGTACGGCCATAAGATACCTACTCAAGACGAAAATACACCTAGGTGACTAGAGATGTGAGGAAAGACTTGTTCACACCAGGCCTCTCAGACAATCAGCCCTCTTAGAAAGTTCCCGATAAGATCCCAGGTAGGAGCGGCCCAAGAGCAAACAGGCTTAACAAATTGACAAAGAAGCTAAATGTATCCTAGCTGGAATTGGAAGAAATAGTTAAATTTCCCCCTAGGATTAGACAAGTTATGATGAATACAGAAATTCGTTCAATACAAGGCGCGATGCAGCAAGTTAATAGGGTTCAGGGGCGAGGTATTGTTTTACGGGGCAATGATATTGACACAGACCGAATTATCCCGGCTCGGTTTTTGCGCTGTGTGACCTTTGATGGCCTGGGATCCCAGGTTTTTGCTGATGATCGTCTCCAGGCCCAGGGACAGCACCCCTTTGACCAACCCCAATTTCAGGGGGCCAATATTCTCGTCACCAATGCCAATTTTGGGTGTGGCTCCAGCCGTGAACATGCTCCCCAGGCCCTCTTGAAGTGGGGCATCCAGGCCGTAGTTGGAGAAAGCTTTGCCGAGATTTTTTTAGGAAACTGTGTCTCCCTTGGCGTTCCTTGTGTCACAGCAACTGCAGCAGCCATTAACCAACTCCAAACGGCTATTGAAACAGACCCCAATTTAGCCCTTGCTCTTGATTTAGATCAAATGCTTGTCACCTTTGGCCAGTCCCAAATTAGCCTGGTCATGGGAGAAGGGATCCGGCAAATGTTTCGTTCCGGCCAATGGGATGCCTGTGGTCAATTAGTGGCCCAAGGGGCACAGATTCGGACAGTGGCGGCAAATTTACCTTATCTGGCCTGGGCTGAGGCTCTATAGCAAGGTCTGACCAGTGGCTTGCTCAAATAGATAGAGATGCCCACTGCTAAAGCCTAGTTTTAACCATTCCCCTAACGTTGGCTGATAATCTGTGGGTGCGATGACTAAAAGGGGATGAGCCACCAGGCCGGGGAGTTGACAATGCAACCAGACTTCTCGCCCCATCGGTTCTATGAGGATCACCTGAGCTTTAAGGGTCATCTCGGCATTTGAGGGGTGCACCTGCAAATGTTCTGGGCGAATCCCCAACTCCAACCCGATCCCCTCCCGTAATCTAGGTTTTAATGCCTCAGGACAAGGAATACCCTGTTCGCCAAACTGCACCTGCCCGGATTGATAGACTCCAGGCCAAAGATTCATGGCCGGTTGCCCCATAAAGCTGGCCACCATACGATTAGCGGGAGCTTGATAAATTTCTGCCGGTGTGCCAATTTGCTGCACTTGCCCCCGATTTAGGACCACAATCCGATCCGCTAAGGTCATGGCCTCAATTTGGTCATGGGTGACATAGAGGGTGGTTACGCCAATGGTTTGATGGAGTTGTTTTAATTCTGCCCTGGTGTCATCCCGAAGTTGGGCATCTAAATTGGAGAGGGGTTCATCCAGCAGAAAGACTTGGGGAGAGCGGGCAATGGCCCGGCCGAGGGCGACCCGTTGTTGTTGTCCCCCAGAAAGTTGCTTCGGTTTGCGGGCCAGCAGGGGGCTAATCCCTAACATTTGGGCGATCCGTTGCACCTGAGCTTGGATTTTGCTGGGGTCTGTTTTCCGCATTTTCAAGCCAAAGCCGATATTTTCAGCCACGGTCAAATGGGGATAAAGGGCATAGTTTTGGAAGACCATAGCGACATCGCGGGCCTGGGCTGGAACTTGATTGACTAAACGGGAGCCGATATAAATTTCTCCAGTGGTAGGGGTTTCCAGGCCAGCAATCAATCTCAAAATCGTGGACTTCCCGCAACCAGAGGGGCCAACCAATACCCAAAACTCCCCATCGGGAATTTCTAAGCTAAGGGGTTCAATTCCCCCACTGGCCTCTGGCCCTAAACGGGAATCCTGAAAGCGGCGGCTGACATTGTGAAGGGTGACACTGGCCATAGGGAGTTAACGGAGGCCGATCCAACTAAAAAAGTCCGTACCGGTGACCAGTTCTAAAACCAACAGGGCCACAAAACCAATCATGGCAAAGCGACCGTTGATCAGTTCGGCGTAATAGCTCCAACCAAAACTGGGTTCTGGGGTTGTCTCAGGGGAATCTGGCTCACTCATGGGAACGAACTCCTTGATCGGATTGGCTCTTTTCTAAGGATTGCACAGACTCAATTAATCCTTGCACCTGGGCCTGGCCGGCTGATTTTTCAAACCTCATCGGGAATTTCCCCCGTTTCACCATCCGCCACCCCAACGGCAGCAAACTCAGCACCCCCCGCACATCCCGAAATTTATTGCCGACGACTTCCAGGCCAAACTTGCGCTCATCAACCCAACCCCCGCGTTTGACTAAATCCACTAAAACTTGGCGATGCCGAATCGGACGCGGGGCCGGTAATCCCTGGGCTTGCTCGAGAATTTCTCCCTTAATCTTGCTAATTTGATCCAATGGTGCCACATCCATCGGACAAACCGTATTGCAATTAAAACACCGGGTACAGCCCCACACTCCAGCACTAGAGTTGTACTGCTCCAGCCGTTCGGCCTGGGCCTGGTCGCGATTATCTGCCAACATCCGATAGGCCTTAGCGAGGGCATGGGGGCCGACAAATTCAGGATTGACCTCTTTGCCATTGCAGTCAGAGTAACAGGCCCCGCACATAATACAGTTGCCCATCTCATTGAGTTTGGCCCGTTGGTCTGGGGTTTGGCGAAATTCCCGCTCTCCTAAATTGCGCGCCGCCGCGCTGACGTAGGGATTAACATCATCTAGGTTTTGCCAAAAGGGTTGCATATCTACAATTAGGTCACGGACAATCGGTAAGTTCCCTAAGGGGGCAATGGTGATCGTCTGGGGCTGTAGAGACCACTTCAGTTCATTGGCGACACTGTTTTGACAGGCCAAGGCGGCCCGGCCATTGATCCGCATCGCACAACTACCACAGATCGTATTGCGGCAATTTTTGCGAAAGGCTAGAGTCCCGTCTTGTGACCACTTAATTTGATTCAGACAGTCGAGAACCGTCGCTCCGGGGGAAATATCAAGGCGAAAGGTTTGGGAATAGGGGGGCGCATCCGGGGCCTGGCGGAGAATTTGGACATTGAGTTCCATAGCAGCTAATGATCACTAGTTCTAGCCTATAGCAATCCCTGAAAACCGGGCAGATTTAGGAGAATTCTTAGACAGGCCGAGAGTCTCATTCAATCTATCTTCACATGACCGATCACTGCCACAAGCGGCCTACCTATGACTGTTGTTAGCCTAATTCATGACATTATGATTGCCCAGAGATTGGGGTTAGACTACAAGCATGGTGACGTTACTCGGCCTGTTACCCCGCTCCTTAACGACATTTCTCTTTGCCCTTGCGGCCCTCTTCAGATTTTATGGAAACTCCGACACCATCCCCCTCCAACTCTTCCCCTTTACCTACCTCCAGTGGAGTTTTGCAACCTTCATGGCGGCCACATTGGCTTTGGTGGTTAATCTCGGCCTTGAGTGGAACACTGGACATCGAAGCCGATATCGTGAGATTGAAGCAAGAGAGCGAGAAAGACAACGAGATCGCCGAGCAGACGAGGAAAGACAGAGAGCGGATCGAGAACGAAATCTTGCAAGTGAGGAAAGACAGAGAGCAGATCGAGAACGAAATCTTGCGGATGCAGAAAGAAGACAAGCAGAGCGAGAAAGAAGACGAGCAAATGAGGATCGCAGACGAGCGGTGGAGGAAAGAGGACGAGCGGCTTATCGAGCTTATCTCCAAAGTCAATTTGCTGTTGTCCAGTTACGGTATACCCTCGAACCCTCCCCCCAAACTCGAGGAGCCTTGATCAATCTTCTCGCGTTGTTGGAAGAATATGGTGGCGTATAGGCATCTCCAGGCCTGGACTCGGTACAATTTAAGCGTATTTTCGCTCCAGGCCCAAGAGTGATGATGGTTCCCCCAGCCCAAGGCTTTTTTCATCCAGCAGAGTGGCAATTTCACCAGGCCTGTTGGTTAGCGTTTCCCAGTCATGCAGAGTTGTGGGGTGAGAATTTACCATCTGTGCAAGCTGAATTTGCGGCTCTCTGCCAGGCCATTGCGTTTCCGGATCCACTTACAGGACAGCCCCAGGGAGAGCAATTAAAGATTCTCGTTTTAGATGCCCCAGGAGAGGCAACGGCCCAGGCCATGTTGAACGGGCTAAACCCGGAGTTTTACCACATCCCCTTTGGAGACATTTGGCTGCGAGATACGGGGCCGATTTTTTTACGCAATCAAGGGGGCCAAGCTGCGACAGTCCGGTTTCGGTTTAATGGCTGGGGGGAAAAGTATTCCTTACCCGGAGATGCTCAGGTTGCTGAAAACATTGCCCAGGCCGTGGATTTACCCCAATATTCCTTTCCCTTTGTCTTAGAGGGGGGAGCAATTGAAACCGATGGTGCAGGCACTTGTTTAACGACCCGACAATGTTTACTCAATCCAAATCGCAATCCCCATTTAACGCCATCTGAAATTACAGAGTCTCTGAACGCGGTCTTTGGTTATCAAAAGGTATTGTGGCTGGATCAAGGCCTGGAACATGATCATACCGATGGGCATATTGATACCTTGGTGCGCTTTGTCCGGTCTGGGGTGGTCGTCTGTATGGAAAGTTTGACTGCGGAAGATGTCAATGCTGCAACGTTACAACAAATTGCCCATGATTTAGAAACATTCACCGATGCCCAAGGTCGTCCTTTAGAGGTGGTCAAAATTCCTTCTCCCGGCCTGGTTTTAGATGGGAATGGAACCGTGCTGCCGGCCAGTTATATCAACTTTTACATTGCTAATAAAACCGTCATTGTCCCGACCTATGGCAGCGAGTTTGATCAACCAGCCGTTAAGGCCATTGCCCAACTATTCCCGGAGCGCAAAACTATCGGACTCAGTGCCAAGCATATTCTCTTGGGGGGGGGGGCTTTTCACTGTATTACTCAACAACAACTCTAACTTCAACCTTCACTTAAAAACTACCCATGAAAAACCTCACTGTTGCAGCAATTCAGATGGCGTTTAGCTCGAATCGGGATAAGAATCTCCAAAGCATTACAGATTATATTCACCAGGCCAAGGCTAAGGGTGCGCAAATTATCTTACCTTCAGAACTCCTAGAAGGACATTACTTTTGTCGAGAAGAAAAAGAGGAATTTTTTGCCCAGGCCCGCCCTTTAGAGAACCATCCAACGGTTTGCCATTTCCAGGCCCTTGCGGCAGAACTTAATGTGGTTATTCCGGTTTCCTTATTCGAGAAGGCTGGCCCGGCCTATTACAACAGTGTCGTGATTATTGATGCCGATGGCCAGGTTTTAGGGGTCTATCGGAAAAGTCATATTCCTGATGGGCCGGGTTATGAGGAAAAGTTTTACTTCCGGCCGGGAGATACAGGGTTTCGGGTTTGGCAGACTCAGTTTGGGATCATTGGGGTGGGAATTTGTTGGGATCAGTGGTTTCCCGAATGTGCCAGAGCCATGACCCTAATGGGAGCCGAGGTGTTATTATACCCAACCGCAATTGGCAGTGAACCCCATGATCCAGGCCTGGACACGAAAGACCCTTGGCAGCGCGTCATGATCGGTCATGCAGTCGCCAATATTATCCCAGTAGTGGCCGCAAATCGAATTGGGAATGAGGATGGCCAGGTGTTTTATGGCAGTTCATTTATTGCCGATGTTCGGGGGGATAAAGTGGCAGAGCTGGATCGCAATCAGTCAGGAATTATTACGGCTACATTTGATTTAGAACAAGTCGAAAGAACACGAGCAGCTTTTGGCTTTTTCCGAGATCGGCGCACCGATTTATATCACGTTCTCTTATCTGGAGATGGAGCCTTAAAAAGTTAGCTTATGGACATGAAACACTATGCAGAAATATTTACTCAAGTCAAAGTTTGTCAAACAGAAGCCGATGTCGAACAAAAAATCATCATTCCATTTTTACAAGGCCTGGGATATGCCGAAGCAGATTGGCTGGCTCAAAGTAGTGTGGATAAATTAAGACCCGACTTTATTATCAAGCCAAGTGAAGCCACAATCAAAGATTTTAGTTATCTGATTATCGAAGTCAAAGCTCCCACAATCAACATCAACAATAAAAGCAACCAACTCAAAACCTACCTGACTAAAACCAAGGCTATCTTTGGCCTGATTAGCAATGGCAAACATTTGCGCCTGTTCTATCACAATCCATTTCAGCCTGTCTCAGTAAAGCTCGTAGAAGAAATTGCAGACACAACCAATCTGACAAAACTCAAAAAACTAGTTACATTACTTAATAAAAGAGTCGCGCTTAGTTTTATTCATCACTTGTATCAAAGACAACAACAAGCCTATACCCAATTCAGTAAGGTGGTGACTAAGGTTTATCCTAGCTTTAGTAATCACCCTCCTGTAATTCCCCAAACAAAGCCCATGATTATTACAGTCTTCAACAACAAAGGCGGAGTTGGTAAAACTACTCTCACGATTAACCTTGGGGCTGCTCTGGCAAAGTTGGGAAAAAGAGTCTTACTGATTGATATAGACGCTCAGGCAAATTTAAGTATTGGTCTTCGTGTTGATCCCTTAAAAGATGTGGAAGATGTGGGAAAGAAAGATATTACTCATCTATTACTAGAAAGAGATACAACATTACAAGATGTCATTCACAGAAGAAGATGGGGAGACTTGACCCTAGATATTGTTCCATCCCATATTCGATTAGCAGATATGGAACCAGATTTAATGAGAATAATTGATGTTGATCGGGTGTTATCTAGGAAATTAAATAATCATGGTTATGACTTTGTGTTGATTGATCCACCACCATCATTTAGCAAAGTTAACGCTATTGCTCTTGTTGCTTCAACCGCAATTCTCATTCCAACTGAGCTATCTTCCTACCCTATTCGAGCTTTAGAGTATGTACTCAATAGAACATTTATTATTTCCCAGTCTATTGAACGTCCGATTCATGTACTTGGAATTACGGTTAGTCGCTATGACAAGAGGAATAAAGACGAGAATTTAGTAATGAAGGAAAGTTTATATAAAATACTTAATAGGATTAACCAAAGGGTAGATATTCTTCCTGAAAATACATGGACTCCTCAACTCCTTGCTGTATCACGTTCTACAGAGAAGAAATGTCCAGTTCAGTCAGTTGAATTTTATGAGCAATCATCCTCAAGTGATAAAGATTCATTGGATAGGATCACCACTTGTTATGAGAATTTAGCCAAGAATATTATTGAGCAAAATCTAAAGCTACAGGAATCAAATTAAGATGACAGGATATTTAGATCAAAACGAGCAGATTTATAAGCATTTGAAACTACGAAAGCTTTTACACGGTGAAATATACACTGATTCAGTTATTTCTAAATCTTCTTTCCCTATTGATACCGAAAGAATAAATGTAGTTGGAAAAAGTATTGTTCAATATCAAGGTAATATTTCACCTCTAGTGGTTCGTCAGGTTGAAAAAGGTGATGATGTTTTTTATGAAATTATCTACGGCGATGAAGTTTATGAAGCAGCAAAGTTAATAAATGCACCAAAGCTGTGGGTCTGGGTAGTTGACATTTCGGATGAGCAGGTTCCAATTATTCAAAAAGAGATTTCAGAAATTCTTGGAGATCAAGAAGAAATTATTGATCTTGTAAAACTTTCTGAAATGATGCAGTCTTTACATTCCTTAGAAAATCAGATACTTAAGTTACAACAAAAAAGAGTTGATCAAGTCAACAAAATCCTACAGTTAATTAATCCATTGCCTAAAATACTGAAGATAAACTCGGTTACAGACTCAGAATTGGTGCAAGTACCTGGAATTAAAGATAAATTATCCCAAAAAATAATCAAAGGCCGCCCGTACAGAGATACTCAAGATATTAAAAAAAAGCTACCTAAAAACATCGTCAATGCTTTAAATAGTCACTTCCAAGAAATTGTTTTTGATTAGTTTTTATCAATAGCTTCTTCCATAGTCGTTGTTTCTTCATAAACCCGCGAAATATTTCCAAGAAAATTCAGAGACTTCAACATAAATTTATCACTCGTAAAACTTTGAAACATCCATGAATTACTTTGACTTTTTTGAAAACAATCTATTTTCTTTCTCTTGGCACTGACTAGAATATATTCTTCTAGACTTTCCAAACTCGAATAATCATCAAACTTATCGCCCCGATCAAACGCTTCGGTCGAGTCAGATAACACTTCAATGATGAGCTTTGGAAACTGCTTGTAAGTAGTGTTGTCTCGATCTTGGGCATCGCAAGTTACAAATAAGTCTGGATAGTAGTAGCAGTTTTTCTTTTCAATCCTGACTTTCATATCACTCATAAAAATCTGACAGCCCAGGCCCCGGACATGATCCCGTAGCATCGTGACTAAGTTGATACAGATCGTGACATGATTACTGTTTGCCCCAGCCATTGCATAAACCAGGCCATCAATGTACTCATGCTTTTCTGGGCTATTTTGCTCTAATTCCAGGTACTCTTCTGCACTGACATCGGTTGAGCTAGATTGGGCAATCATAAACGTGACCTAGAGGCTGAAACTTGCTGGCTGGGTTAAATAACCTGATTATACTCACCAGGCCCCAACAAGCTCCTAAGCTCCTAGGTCTTACTTAAACTTAGTTGTAGGAATATAGGCTTAATCAGTTGCCTTAAGCAGCCACCAGGCCATGCATGGACATTTTCATAATTTCTCTGGTGGTAAAGCCAATATTTTCCAACGCCCCACTGTACTGAATCATAAAATCTTCCACCAAAGCATCCTTGTCCATCCCTAAAACCTTGGCATCCTTTTCAACTTCATTCAACATCCGCCAGACTAGAGGTAAGTTGTCCTTGTTAGCCGTTTCCACCTCAGCCTTAACCGCTTCAAAATTCTCTTGGAGCCAAACTTCCCCAAAGTTCAAATGGGAATACTCGTCTTTGACCACGCCCTCGGTAATTTTCCGGGCAAAATCATCGGCCATTGGAATATAGATGTTGTACGCCGCAATCGCAAAACATTCAATGATCAGGGCCTGGATCACCAAGCAGGTAGCAATTTTTCCCTCGGCCGCTGCCACTTGGAAATTATTGTGGAGATCCGCAAAAAACTTTTCGGCAAAGTCTAAATCAGGGGAAACGGCTAAATTTCGCCCACAGGCCTCAAACCCTTTTTTATGGCGGGCTTCCATTTTCGAGAGGCGAAGTAAATCCTCTTCATAGTCAGGGATAAGCTTAGTCAGGGAAATATAGTTTTCGTGAGCCTCTTTTTCTCCCTCAATCACAATCCCGTTGATCCGGCTGTAAGCATCTTTATAGGTCTCACTGGTGTAGTCGAGGGTAGGGGCCTGGATGGGGGACATAGTGAACCGAACTCCTAATTACCTGAACAGGTTTAGCCACTCAGGGCCAATAACTGATCCCAAGATACTACAACTTAACCATAAATTGTGACCCTAGGGCTTCAATCCTAGCTAACCACGACAGGCAAAATCAGGATAGTCACAGTGCTACTGCTAATCTTTTTGACTAGAATTTATGAGTATCATTCTAGCTTTTTCAATGAATTACCAATTTCAATACACAACATAGATTTAGACTTATCAAATATCCATAGATTACTATCCTCCATCCCTTTTCCCAGCAGCCTAATATAGAAGCTAAAACTTAATGATCACCTAATCCCAGTAAAACCAATTTAGGTCAACCATCAAATCGTAAAAATAAGCCTTTTATCTAAGAAATCTTGAGCAAATTTTCTCGACAAACCTGTTGAATGACTTGTCTTAGCCAACGATTCGCAAGATCCTGATCCTGAAGTTGATGCCAAACCAGCGAAACAGGCCAAGAGGGAAGGTTCAGGGGAATCTCAAAGGACGCTAAAGCATAGTTATCCAGTAAATGGCGACTAAAACAGGTTGGCACGGCAGTTAAAATATCCGATGTTGTAATCACATCCGGCAAAATAAACCAATAGGGAGTTGTTAACAAAATGCGGCGGTTTAAGCCCTGTTCAGCCAAGGCCTGGTCAATAATTCCCGTTGCATCCCGACGCAGGGTAAACAAGGCATGGGGAAATTGGACAAAATGCTCCAAGTCCATGCAATCAATAGCCGGATGATCCGCCTGACAAATCCCGACCAACCGCTCTAAGAACAACGTTTCTTGAACACAATAGTTGGGTAACTCGACAAACGTTCCGAGAACACAATCAATCACACCCTCAGCTAACAGATTAAAACAAGATTCTTTTTGCACCGTCATCAGGCGCAGGTCAATCTCTGGGGCGGTCTGGCTCAGAATGTCTAAAATTTTCGGCACAATCAGATTTGAGAAATAATCAGGGGCGGCAATCGTAAAGGCTCGTTTGGTGGTGGCCGGATCAAATAATTGTGGCTCAATTAAGGCATCGCGAATCATCTCTAGGGCATGGATCAGTTTTGGGGCAATGGCCTGGGCGGTGGCAGTGGGTAACATCTGTCGGCCAATCCGAATAAACAATTCATCTCCAAAAATCACCCGTAATCGCCCTAACGCAGAACTCATAGCTGGCTGTCCCACATGGATGCGCTGAGCTGCCAAAGTAACACTTTGCTCTTGATACAACGCCTCAAATGCGATCAACAAGTTTAAGTCAATATTTGCCAGGTCTATTGATTTCATTGATGGTTAGTATGCTTGAAATTGATTTGACCAATAATAACTTTATCATTATGCTTAAGCTTGGCAATAAATACCTAGGATTCAGCATGAATATTTCCGGCTCAGTGGCTCTTATTACTGGGGCGAATGGAGGAATTGGTTCGATTTTTGTTCAGGAGTTACTGAAATTAGACGTTAGTAAAATCTATGCCTGTGCGCGGGATGTTTCTAAGCTGAATCAGTTAGTTGCTTTAGATTCGCATCGGGTGATTCCTGTAGAGTTGAATGTTGTTAATGCTGAGGCCGTAGCTCGGGTCGCCAAAGATTGTTCGGATGTGAGTCTATTGATCAACAACGCCGGAACATCTCTGAATCAAGGGTTAATTGCGGCGGCTGACCTTGAGGCGGCGCGGTTGGAAATGGAACTCAACTATTTTGGGGTGTTATCCATGTGCCGTGCCTTTGCCCCAGTCCTTAAAGCTCAAGGAGGGGGCGCAATTGTCAACATTCTGTCCCTGCTGGGAAAAATTAATCTCCCCTTTAGTGGCTCCTACAGTGCGTCTAAAGCAGCTGCATTTTCCATGACTCAAGGCATCCGGGCAGAACTGATGGGCCAAGGGACTTTAGTGATTGGAGTCATGCCGGGGACCGTCAATACAGAATTGGCGAAAGATTGGCCTGATCCCAAGGTTGAACCCACAGAAGTCGTTAAAGATACGCTCCAGGCCGTGATAGATGGTCAAGAAGATGTCTTTCCAGGTGAACAGGCCCAGCAAATTGCGAGTCAGCTCCTCACGGATCCGAAGGGTGTCGAGAAATACTTAGGGAATTTCTTGCCGGGTCTGTCTTTGGCTGGACTTTAGCTTTAGATTGAACAGCTCTGAGGCATCGTTGACTTAACCTTTTTTACCGAACCAACCCAGGCCCGGGACACCCGCAATCCGATACGATTAAACATTGGTAGCTTTCGTAGCTCTGGTGGCCACAACCCAAGACCATCCAGGTAATCACCTAAGTTTTTATCGTGTCATTGTCTAAGAAGGAGTCCGCAGCGTGAGTTTTGACTATGATTTGGTCATTATTGGGGCCGGAGTCGGGGGCCACGGAGCGGCACTGCATGCAGTCAGTTGTGGCTTAAAAACAGCCATTATCGAAGCGGCGGAAATGGGGGGCACCTGTGTGAATCGGGGCTGTATTCCCTCCAAAGCTCTTTTGGCCGCATCCGGTCGTGTTCGGGAACTCAAGCAGGTCCACCATCTCCAAACCCTGGGGATTCAACTGGGTCAAGTCAATTTTGAACGGGAGGGCATTGCGGATCATGCCAAAAATCTGGTGCAAAAAATCCGCGGGGACTTAACCAACAGCCTCAAACGCTTGGGGGTGGATATTCTCGTGGGTCGGGGCAAAGTCGCTGGGCCTCAAAAAGTCAGTGTGACCACGCCCACTGGGGAAAAGACCGTCACCGCCGAAAACATCATTATTGCCAGTGGCTCGATTCCCTGGGTTCCTCCCGGCATTGAAGTCGATGGCAAAACCGTCTTTACCAGCGATCAGGCCGTGCAATTGGATTGGCTGCCCGATTGGATTGCGATTATTGGCAGTGGCTACATTGGCCTGGAGTTTTCCGATATTTACACGGCTCTCGGCTGCGAAGTCACCATGATTGAAGCCTTGGATCAGCTCATGCCCACCTTTGACCCCGACATTGCCAAGTTGGCCCAACGAGTTTTAATTACCCCACGGGATATTGAAACCCACACGGGCAAAATTGCTAAAAAAATTACCCCTGGATCTCCGGTTGTGATTGAGTTAGCGGATCCCAAAACCAAGGAAGTCACGGAAGTTTTAGAAGTGGATGCCTGTTTAGTGGCCACGGGGCGAATTCCGGCAACCAAAGACCTGGGACTGGAAACCGTGGGTGTGGAAACCGATAAGCGGGGCTTTATTACCGTCAATGATCAGATGGCGGTGCTGAAAGATGGTAAACCTGTAGCGAATCTTTGGGCGATTGGGGATGCCACTGGCAAAATGATGTTAGCCCATGCCGCTTCGGCCCAAGGGATTACGGTGGTGGAAAATATTGCCGGCCGGCCGCGGGAAGTGAATTATCGGAGTATTCCAGCCGCTGCCTTTACCCATCCAGAAATTAGCTTTGTCGGATTGACGGAACCGGATGCCAAAAAACTCGGCGAGGCGGAAGGATTTCCCGTTACCAGTGTTCGTACCTATTTCAAAGGCAACTCTAAGGCCCTAGCCGAGGGAGAAACCGATGGCATTGCTAAGGTAATTTTCCGGCCGGATACGGGAGAAATTTTAGGCACTCATATTTTTGGCCTGCATGCTTCGGATTTGATTCAAGAAGCCGCCAATGCCATCGCTAAAAATACTCCGGTGCAAGAACTCGCCTTTATGGTGCATACTCACCCCACCCTCTCAGAAGTCTTAGATGAGGCCTTTAAGCGAGCGGCGGAAGTTGAGTAACGCCAAAACTCCAGCCATTCAGCCTAGAGGTACTCAGAGAAACAGGAGGTTGAGATAATAGCATGTAGTGGTTTAACGCTCTCTTTTCCACTCCGGTCTGATTTTCTTGCACAAGTCGTGATACCTCATGATCTAACTGCTTTCGAGGCAAGACGGTTAGGAGATTTTCTATTGACAATTGCTGTTGATTATCAACCAGAGTGAGCGATATGCAGAATTAGTAAAATCCTAATCAAGAAAGAGTTCGTTATCCTTAATCTAAATGGATTGAGGCCGGACTGATGAGGGCAGTTGAAGTCACAGGTGTTGTAGATGCGCAAGGGAATTTGTCCCTCCAAGAACCTGTGCCTTTGAGGGTTCGAGGGGCTGTGCGGGTGATTATTTTGTATCCTGAGCAGACAGAAGACTTTGAGGAAGATGCAGACGATACGTCAGTAGTGGAAGAGATAAAAGCAAGTTTACGCCGAGCGTTACAACAGGCAACATCCGGACAAAGAATCCCACTGTCTCAGATGTGGGCAGGGATTGATGCAGAATGATTGATAGCTTTCCAATGCAGCGTCTAATCTGAGCCTAATCACGGAGATTTTATCTTCAGAACGCCTTAACAAGAGTTTGGGACTATTTGCGTAGCGCATTATACATAAGCCTTTGACTATACCTGATAGTTAGCTCTGAGATGGATCGTTGAGGTTCAGAGGTGCAATATTCAAGCTTAAAGTTTCAAATTCCAAGCTTTGATAATCATTGATGTGGCTCAAAAGTTTTCTATAGCTGAGATAATTAGGTGTTTTATCTATTGTTCCCAAATAGCTTTGGGTTTTCTTACAAATTCCCACGCTTTCTTAGGAAGCCACCCATTTCTATCAGTTTTAACATCAAGGATAATGAAGCTTCCCTGATCGTTAGTAAATGTTCGGAATACTTCTGAAAGTTCCTTAGCAGATTTATCAGAAATAACAAAAAAAGAGTTCGGTAAAACCGTCATCCAATTTTGGAAAATATCTTCTCGCTTGTCTAAAAACTTACTTACTTCTTGTAATGAGCCAATTACCGTATCAAAAACCAGGAGGTAGGCGTATCTATTGTTTGCCATCATCATCTCCTCCAACGTCTAACGAATCAGTGTTAAATGTCTCATTTTCCTGTTGTGCTTGAGAAGAGTCTAATCTTGCTTTCTCTGGATAAATATTTTGATCGAGCACACGTTTTTCTAGTGGTGGACTTAAGTCTATTACATTTTCGAGAGCGTATAGATTGTCTGTGAATCCTTTTCCCTTCTCACCAATAAGGCTTACAACACGATTACGAATAACAAATTCTTCTGACTGAAGACGATCTGGATCTGTAAAGGCAAAAAAAAGATAAACACTGATAATTGACACTACAGTAAATGCTACAAGTGAAAAACATGCCCAGGCCAAGGCTTGTGCACCTAAATTAATAAAAAAAACAGCAGCACCAAGCCCAATAAACCCAAGCGTACCTACCAGCCAAAGTCCCGGAGCCATCGCAGTTGACTTGATGCGCGTCAAAGCTGCCTTTGAAAAGAACTGAAAGCTTCCCCACTCCATCTATTCCTCGAAAACATATTATAGATGTAACAGATAAAATATATCTCAGTTTCCTATAGAACGATAACTTGCGATGAAAAAGGCAGAATATCCTAGCTTTGAGATTCCCTTGTACAACTTCCAGGAATACCATCTATATACCAAGCTAGAAATGTAATTTTTAGAGGTCTAAGCTATTGAGTCCGAGTCATTATTTGATGCCCAGGCCCCTGAAGTTGTTATTAACACCCCTTAGTCTTGGCCTGGTGGGAGTATGGCTGTTTGCCTTGGTAACACGGTTTTGGGGCCTGACCCGTTTTGACACCTTGGTATTTGATGAGGTTTACTTTGCTCGTTTTGGGCGGAACTATTTAGCGGGAGTCGCCTTTTTTGATGCCCATCCCCCCCTGGGAAAATATTTGATTGCCTTGGGAATTTATCTGTCGGGTCACTTTGATCCTTGGGGGTATCGCTGGCTGAATGCGTTTACAGGATCGTTGATTCCGTTATTGGTGGCGGGGATTGCGGCCTGTCTGTGGCGAAAACCGTTATTTATTTTCTTGGCGGCGTTCTTGACCAGCCTCGATGGCCTGTTATTAGTGGAATCTCGCTATGCCCTAATCAATATGTATTTGCTCTTCTTTGGGCTATTGGGACAGTGGCTTTGGTTGCTGGCTAGTGAGGCCAAAAAACAAAATCGGGCCTGGTATTTCATCGGGGCGGGGTTAGCCTTGGGCTGTTCTGTGGCAGTGAAGTGGAGTGGCCTGGGTTATGTCTTGGGACTTTACGGAGTTTGGGGAATCGCCAAAATTAGCGGCTGGCTCTGGGGCTATCGGCAAGGTTGGGGGCAGCATCTCCAGGCCTGGGGGAAGTGGACAATTTGGCAGATGGGCGTGATATTACCGGGAGTGATGGTCGCAATCTATAGCCTGTTGTGGTGGCCCCATTTACGCTTAAATCCGGGGGTAGGCTTTTTCCAAATTCAGCAGCAACTTTACGACTACCACAAGGGTATTAGCAGCACGGCCCATCCCTACTGTTCTGCTTGGTTCACTTGGCCCTTGGGTTTGCGCCCGATGAGCTATTTTTACTTGACCGTTGACAAACTCACTCCCAATTTAGATAACCCGCCCCTATTCGGCCCCATGTCCCCCCGGAATGCCACGGCCTGGGTTTATGATGTCCACGCGCAATTCAATCCGCTTTTGCTCTGGCTCAGTACCATCAGTGTGTTAATTTTGCTGGTTGGGTGCGGGGCCTGGCTCTGGGGACGCTGGCAACAAAATCAATCCCACTGGAACCTTTTACACGTCGATCAATGGCCCCCTCACCAACACTTAACCCCAGCAGTCGCTCTATTTGTGGTGATTAACTATGGCGCAAATTTACTACCCTGGGTGCAGGTGGGTCGCTGTTTATTTATTTATCACTATTTGCCTGCAGCGATTTTTAGTTTTCTCGGATTAGCCGCACTACTCACCCAGGCCGGGAGCCAATCGGATATTCGTTGGCGGGGAGTCGTGGTCTTGGCCATCGCCCTAGTCATCGGTGGGTTTATCTTTTGGCTGCCGATCTTTTTGGGCTTGCCCTTAACTCCCCTAGAATTTAGTTGGCGGATGTGGTTTCGCTCTTGGATTTAGGGCGGTTTCTTTCAGGTTCCAACAGCAAGTCTAAGTTGAGGTGGGGGGCAACTAAATCCGTAATCTGGCTCAGGTGTAAGTCCCGTTGTTGATCGTAGTTACTAATCGCAGTGGGTAAGGGGGGCAGGGATTTTTTCGCCCGGAGTTGATTCAACCAGGCCCGCCGCCATTGGCCATTGTCAAACAGTCCGTGTAAGTAAGTACCCCAGAGGGTTTGGCTCGCATTGACCATCCCCAGGCCGGGTTCGGCGAACAAGTCATGATTATCCCCCCGGTGATCAAAGTCGGTTTCCCCTTGATGAATTTCATAGCCCGTAATTGGGGAGGTGATCGGGTACTGAATCGTGGCCTGGCGTTGTTGGGTAATTTTAGCCGGGGTGATGATCGTCGTTAAGGGTAATAAGCCCAGGCCTGGCCAAGTTCCGGCAATTCCCTCTAGTCCCTCTGTATCCGCAATTTCTTTTCCGAGGATCTGCATCCCGCCACAAATGCCAAAAATTGTCCCCCCGGCCGCGGCGTAGTCTTGGAGCTGAGTTGCCATCTCGGTTTTTATGAGAGTTTGTAAATCTGAAATGGTCGTCTTACTTCCGGGCAAAATTACGGCATCCGGCTGGCCTAAGGGTTCTCCAGGTTTGACATAGCACAATTTCACGCTGGGTTCACTTAAGAAGGGGTCGAAATCCGTAAAGTTAGCAATCCGGGGGAACTGAATCACGGCAATTTCTAGATCCGCTTGACTTTTGGAGGTGCGGCGATCAAATAAATCTAAGGAATCTTCGGCGGGTAATTGGGTCTCAAGATAGGGAATCACCCCCAAGACGGGAATCCCAGTGCGGGCCTCTAACCAATCCAACCCCGATTGTAAGAGTGATCGCTGTCCCCGAAATTTATTGATCACAAACCCGTTAATTAAGGCTCGCTCCGCCGGTTCCAATAGTTCCAAAGTTCCAACAATATGGGCAAACACTCCGCCGCGATCAATATCCGCCACTAACACTGTCCGGGCCTGGAGATAGGTCGCGATCCGCATATTGGTCAAATCCCGATGCTTGAGATTGATTTCCGCTGGACTGCCGGCCCCCTCACAAACAATCGCCTCAAACACCTGGGCTAGGTCTGCCAAAGAGTCGCAAATCGCCTGCCAGCCCCGGTCAAAATAATCGCGATAGTAGTCGGTGGCTCCCGTTTTCCCCACGGCCTGGCCCCGCAAAATTACCTGGGAGGTCATGTCCCCTTGGGGTTTCAGCAAAATTGGATTCATCGCCACTTGGGGTTCAACTCCGGCGGCCCAGGCCTGGACGGCTTGAGCATAGCCAATTTCCCCGCCTGCTTGGGTGACATAAGCATTTAGGGCCATATTTTGTCCTTTAAAGGGCGTAACCCGATAGCCGCGCCGGGCCAAGAGCCGACAAATCACCGCCGTTAAGAGGGATTTTCCGGCATGGGACGTTGTACCGACCACCATCACGGCTGGGTTGAATTTAGGAGCGGGGGGCAGGGTCAAGATTCCGATTTAGGTCTCCCAGGCGAGGATAGGTCTGTTTACTGCGAAAAGGTGTGGGGAGGGGGTTTGGCGTTCCCAAGCTGCGGCTCAGGGCCTGGATAAATTGATCCTGTTGCTCCCGGAAACCCCAGACATGATCCACGGTGGCGTTATTGACAATCGCAAAACAGACTGTTGACAATTTAGCGGTCGGGACAACCCCCACCAAAGCACTGACATTCCAGAGGGTTCCGGTTTTGACTAAGGTTGCTTTGGGGAGCTGCCGATATTCTACCGTCCCTTTATCTCGACCGGCCATGGGTAAAACATCTGCCAAGTTATACTTTTGAGGGGTTAACCAGGCCTGGAGGGTTGCTAAAATTCCACAGGCGGCCCGCGGCGAGACCCGATTTTCATCCCCCAACCCAGAGCCATTAATCAGTTGAATATCGGTCGGGGTTAAATTGGCTAACTCAATCGCCCGTTTGGCCACTGCCGGCCCACCCCCAACTAATCTCGCCAAGGCCTCGGCAATGTCGTTATTACTGTAAATATTCATCTGCCGGACAATCTCAATTAAGGGGAGGGACTGGTGCTCAAAGAGGGGTTGCGCCTGGGAGGGAGCCTCGGCCTGGGAGATGACGGTGCCGTTAATGGTCACTTGGGCTGGGGGGAGGACTAGTTTCTCGGCTTGGGCCTGTTTACGGACATAGTCAGGCAGTTGGCTGGCGGTCATGGCTTGCCGGAGATAGACCCCAGCGGTGAGGGGATCCGTCTCGAAATTCATCATCAACGGCCCAATAACGACAAGGTTGCCCTGGACTGACCGGATGCCCAACTGATTTAAGCGATGCCCAATGGCCGCCCCCTCTTCCCAGACTAAGAGCGGATCGCCCCCACCGATCACCAGCAAGTCCCCCAGCAAAACCCCATTCCGAATTGGCCCGGTCGCGGCTAGTTGGGTGGTAAACCGATACTCTGGGCCCAATTTTTCCAAGACGACAAGACTGGTGGCCAACTTTGTCACGGATGCAGCCGAAAGGGGTTTCTCGCCGTTGTGATTGACCAATAATTCCTGTCCGGCCTGGAGCCAAATCCCCTGAGTCTGCGAAGAAAAGCCCAAGGATGCCAAATTTTTCAGATAGGCCTGGGTTTGGGCTTGGAGTTGCGGATCGGATTGCATCACCAGGGCCTGGGGTTGGGGGAGAGTCAGAGGGGGTTGTCCAGTTTGCATTTCCCAGAGTAGATTAGTTGCTGCTAAAAGTTCCCACATAAAATCTACGTCGCCCCTCTCCCTTCACCTGTTGTGACCGTTAATTAGTTATAGCCTCTTTTAGAAAGATTGTCGGAATCCTCCAATGCTATCAGCAATAAAAATCCCTAAAGCTGCGGACTCTAGGGACTATGACTATCATGATGAAATTAACGTCAAGGGTTGAGCTTAGGCAACCGCAGCAAAGGTTTTCTGGTACTCGGTCAGGGCTTCTTTGAGGAGAGACTCGGCCGTTTCATCCAGTTTTTTGCTGCTGCGGACTGCTTCACCGTATTGGGGCTTGCTGCTGCTGAGGTATTCCCGGAAGCCAGCGACAAATTTCACCACCTGATCAACGGCAATGTCATCTAAGTAACCATTACTCCCGGCGTAGATGATGGCCACCTGCTCTTCCACTGGAATGGGTGAGTATTGGGGTTGTTTGAGGAGTTCCCGTAGCCGTTGTCCTCGCGCCAGTTGGTTTTGGGTGGTTTTATCCAAATCAGAAGCAAACTGGGCAAAGGCCTGGAGTTCGTCAAACTGAGCCAAGTCCAACTTGAGTTTCCCGGCCACCTGTTTCATCGCTTTGATTTGCGCGGCTGAACCGACCCGAGACACAGAAATCCCGGCGTTAATCGCAGGCCGTAAACCAGCGTTGAATAAGTCTGTGGAAAGGAAGATTTGCCCGTCCGTAATCGAAATCACGTTGGTGGGAATGTAAGCGGATACGTCCCCGGCCTGGGTTTCCACAATTGGTAAGGCGGTCATGCTCCCTTCACCCAATTCAGGACTGAGTTTCGCAGCCCGCTCCAATAACCGAGAGTGGAGATAGAATACATCCCCTGGATAGGCTTCCCGACCCGGTGGCCGCCGCAAGAGTAAAGACATTTGTCGATAGGCCTGGGCTTGCTTAGAGAGGTCATCATAGACGACTAAGGTGTGTTTGCCCTTGTACATGAAGTACTCAGCCAAGGTTGCCCCGGTATAAGGCGCAAGATACTGCAAGGCGGCGGGATCACTGGCATTAGCAGCAACGATGATGGTGTAATCGAGCGCACCCCGTTCCCGGAACACTTCGACAACTTGGGCCACCGTAGAGGCTTTTTGCCCGATGGCGACATAAACACAAATGACATCCTGGCCTTTTTGATTCAGGATGGTGTCAATGGCCACAGCGGTTTTGCCGGTTTGACGGTCACCAATAATTAACTCCCGTTGGCCGCGACCGACCGGGATCATGGCATCAATCGCAGTAATTCCAGTTTGCATCGGCTCATAGACAGACTTCCGTTGAATAATCCCCGGCGCGGCTGATTCCAATAAACGGGTTTCGCTGCTGACAATATCGCCTTTGCCGTCAATGGGACGCACGAGGGCATCCACAACCCGACCAATCACAGCTTCTCCCACGGGTACAGCGGCAATTTTCCCGGTGGAGCGAACGGTACTACCTTCTTCAATATCCAGGCCCTCACCCATGAGCACCACACCGACATTATCTTCTTCGAGGTTTAGGGCGATACCCACAGTCCCATCTTCAAATTCCAGGAGTTCCGAGGACATGGCTTTGTCTAACCCATAGACCCGGGCAATCCCGTCACCGACTTGCAGGACAGTCCCGACATTATCTACCTTGATGGCCTGGTCGTACTGTTCGATTTGCTGACGAATAATGCTACTAATTTCATCGGGTCGGATACTTACCATAGGAGTTGCTCTCTAAAAATTGGACAAGGGAAAAAGTAGGAAAAATGAAACCAGAAAACTTTAGGTGGCAGCCAAAAGGGAGTTACTTAAGCGGCGCAGTTGACCTCGTAAGCTCGCGTCTAAAACTTGGGAACCCACTTTGACAATCACCCCTCCAATCAGGCTCGGATCAAGGTGACAGGATAATTCCACTTGGCTAGCTCCGGTGATGGCTTTGACTTTATGAATCACGGCCTCCCGCTGAGCTTCAGTGAGTTCAACAGTGGTTGTTACTTCAGCAAGGACAATATTTTGCAGCTTCCGCACCAGGGCCTGGTATTGTTCAGCAATGTCTTGGGCCACAAAGATACGTCGTCGATCCACAAGCAGGAGGAGAAAGTTAAGAAAATAGCTGTGGACTTTATCGTTCAAGAGCTGGCGAATCACCGCTTTCTTGGCCTCACCCTTTGTGAGAGGGTTGCTGATGAAGCTGCGTAACTCTAGGGAACTCGCTAATAATTCTAGAAATAAACTAGTGTCTTCACTAAAGCGGGAAACAAGTCCCTGGGTTTGAGCGAGGGAAAGAAGGGCCTCGGCGTAGGGTTCTGTGATTGCTGCACTGACAGGGGATGCCATTTAGTTACCTCCTAGTAGAGCCAAGCTCCGATCAATCAATTGCTGTTGGGCCGACTGATTCGGGGCAATGCGTTGAGCCAGTTCCGCTTCCACCTGTTCAAGGGCTAACTCGGCAATCCGCTGACGGACTTCTAAACTCACCCGTTCTTCTTGGGCCAGGGTGTCTTGTCCGGCGGTGGCTTTGAGTCGTTCAATTTCAACTTTGGCCTGGGCTAAGATCTGCTCCTTAGCTTGTTTTGCTCGGATTTCGGCTTCACGGATAATTCGTTTGGCTTCTTCCTGGGCCTGGGCTAACTTTTGTTGTTCATCCGCCAGACGGGCCGCAGCGGTTTGTTTGCGCTCCTCAGCTTCCTTGACCTCTGTTGCAATTGCAGTTTGACGATCTCCGAGAATTTTACCCAGGACACCTCGACCAAAGTAAACCAGGATGCCAATAACAATGGCTAGGTTAATAATGTTCGTCTCAAACAGGTTTAAGTTCAAGCCAAACTGGCCTGCTTCTTCCATTGCCAAAATCCACACTGCGTCCACCAATATTCCTCCGTTAGCCGACTAATTCTACACCCAACAGCTTGGTGAGGAGCTGCCGACTTAGACCTGATACTTGCGCTTCTAAGGTATTCAAGGCTGCTTGCTTTTGCTGATCCAGTTCCTGTTGAGTTTGGAGCAGTTGAGCTTGCACCTCCTGTTGAGCAGCGGCAATTTCCTGGGCGGCTATTTTGGTTGCTTCCGCCTGGGCTTCCGCAATCAGGGCCTGGGATTGACGGCGAGTTTCAGCCAATTCTTGTTCATACTGGGCGGCCAGTTGATTGGCTTTTTCAGCCCGTTGTTTAGCCTCGGTGAGGTTGGTACGCACATAGTCGTTGCGCTCATCCAGGGCCTGGGTCAGGGGCTTGTAGAAAACAAAGTTGAGGATCACCGTCAACAGTAAGAACTGCACTGCCATCAGGGGCAAGGTTGCATCAAAATCAAACATCAATCTCTCCTAGTTGTGGAGACCCTGGGGATTAGCGATAAATCAAACTTAAGTTGAATAACCACTAATCCCGTGAGATCGCTTCAGATTGCTTAGGACACAAAAGGGTTGGCAAACAACAACACGAGGGCGATAACCAGGCCATAGATGGTCAAGGATTCCATGAAGGCGAGGGTCAGCAACAAGGTGCCGCGAATTTTGCCTTCTGCTTCTGGTTGGCGGGCAATCCCTTCTACGGCCGAACCCGATGCATTACCTTGACCAATGCCAGGCCCAATGGCAGCCAGGCCAATTGCTAAAGCCGCAGCCAATACCGATGCAGATGCAACTAAGGGATCCATTTTTATTCCTCTAACTACAATACGAAATCAATCAAATTTCCAGAGTCAACAATACCAGTCAATGGGCCTGGTCGCTGAACTCAATTTCGGCTTTCACCAGAGTTATTCCCCGGAGCTAACCTAGTGGGCTTCCTCATGCTCTTCACCATGACCTTCCATTGCTTCCCCAATATAGGTAGCGGCGAGGGTGGCAAAGACAATGGCCTGGATGGCACTGGTAAACAAGCCCAAGAGCATCACCGGCAAGGGAATAAACAGGGGCACAAGCAGCACTAACACGCCCACAACCAACTCGTCTGCGAGAATATTCCCAAAAAGACGGAAGCTAAGGGAGAGCGGCTTTGTGAAATCTTCCAAAATTGCAATGGGCAATAACACTGGGGTTGGTTCAATATACCTCCGGAAATAGCCCAGGCCCCGTTTCCGCAGCCCGGCATAGAAGTAGGCCAACGAAACCAAGAGAGCCAAGGCCACCGTGGTATTGATATCGTTGGTGGGGGCAGCTAATTCTCCCTCAGGTAGTTCTAGTAACTTCCAAGGGACAAGGGCCCCTGACCAGTTGGAGACAAAGATAAAGAGAAATAGTGTCCCAATAAAGGGAACCCAACCCCGATAATCTGCCTCGCCAATTTGCCCTTTGGTCAAATCTCGGACAAAGTCTAAGGCATATTCCATTAGATTTTGCACGCCTTGGGGAATCCGTTGAATATTCCGGGTTGCAAAAACTGCTGCCACAATCAGGATTAGACTCACAATCCAAGTGGTGATGAACACTTGCCCATGCACTTTGAGATTGCCAATGTGCCAGTAAAAATGTTGCCCGACCTCGATCTTGGCCAGGGGGAGTATCATCCAATCTGGAAAATACAGGGAAGGCATCATGCCCAGAACCTCATGGAAGTGCGAAAAAATCATACCAGTTTTCATTGGCCTGTCTGCGGCGGAAAAATGACTGTCCGAAACATATAGACCAAAATGGCTGCTTTATAGGTCAGAAACCCTAAAAATACAGGCAGGATGTGCAGTTGCTGCCAACGAGTTGCAATGACTAGCACCACAACGAGGACAAGTAACTGACTCTTACCCACTTTGTTTTTGCCTCGCCCCAACTGCTCAACGTTATTAGCAAGCAGCCGCAGGTAAACTAAAGCTGTGACTGCCCCAACCATATAATTGAGGGCGGTATTGAACGAGTAAAAAAAACACACCGTGGGAAACACAATCAACATCAGAATCAAACTGGTCAACAGTAATTCCTGACGAAGTTGATAAAACTCTTTCATGGAATCCGAGCGGGGGATATCCTGAGGGGGACTGTCCAAGGCTTCAGAGTTCCCAGGGAGGGAGTTTTCTTCCGGTTTAGGTGTAACGTCAGACACAAAGCAGACTAAAAAGTCTCAAACTGGCCACTATTAAACCTATCATGCTTGGGTAACAATACTTTACGAATTTCACCAGGCCCCGAAAATGCCCCAACGCGTCCTCAGCCCTAGCTACCCAAGAGGAAGGCAATCAGGAATAGGCCATAGAGAACTCCGACTTTGATCGCATTCAGGGTTTCCCCCAAGATTGTTTTTTGAAAGTTCCAACGATTTCCATAGAAAACAGCACTGAGGACTTCAGAGGCAATGGCCACAAGTGCCGAAGCCACGATGTCAATGTAGCCCACTTGTCCAGCAGTTGAGGCTAAAGCTGCTCCTAAATAGATGCCAAACAGGAGGGCAATCATCATCAGGGCTAACCGCCGCCAGGGATTGCGGAGTTGTTGCTGAAGATTATCCCCAGTACGGTTGAGCAAGGTAGTCAGACGGGTGTTCTGCATGGCCAGGCCGGGTGTTTAGGGTTGAGATGAAGCAGTTTGGGTGTGCATCCACTCTAAATAGCTTGGGCAACCGGTGACAATGGGTAGAAAAATTATTTCTGGGGTGGTGTAAGAGTGGAGAGTCCTGACTTTGATTTCAAGGGCTGGGTATTTTTCCCGCCGAGTCTTGATCAGTAACTGCCATTCTGACTCCCGACAAATTTCCTGCTGCCAGATATAGACTGACTGAATTGGGAAGAGGCTAACACAGGCGGCCAACCCATCACTGACCAAGGCATCAGCAATCATTTCCGCTTCGGCCTGGGAACTGGCAGTGATGTAAACAACGCCAAATTCAGTCACAGGCCCTCCTTCAAGACGGGATGATTAGGCTTTGGCAGCGGCGACTTCACCCGGTTCAATAATCCGTTGAAACAGGTAGCCGGTACCGCGAGCCGTCAAAATCAGTTCCGGGTTGCTTGGATCTTCCTCTAATTTAGCCCTTAGCCGAGAAATATGGACATCAACCACGCGGGTATCCACATGACGCTCCGGTGTGTAGCCCCAAACTTCCTGGAGAATTTCTGAACGAGAAAACGCTTCCCCAGAACGACTGACCAATAATTCCAAGAGGCTGAATTCCATGCCGGTCAAGCGAATCCGTTCATCCCCCTTATAGACTTGGCGGCGATTGGTATCCACACGAATGGCGTTAATTTGGATCACACCGGAACTGGGAATCCCTGAGGTGGTGGTTTTTTCAACGCGGCGCAAAACTGAACGAATCCGGGCTTCGAGTTCTTTGGGGGAAAAAGGCTTGACCACATAGTCATCTGCCCCTAACTCCAGGCCCGTGATCCGATCCGCCACATCCCCCAGGGCAGTCAGCATAATAATTGGGACATCGGACTCTTTGCGGAGTTCTTGACAGACCCCATAACCATCTAGCTTGGGCATCATCACATCGAGGACAACTAAATCTGGAAACTCATCCCGAAAGGTGACTAAGGCTTCTTCTCCATCAGCAGCGGTAACGACCTGATAGCCAATCATTGAGAGTCGGGTTTCTAAAATGCGCCGAATACTGGCTTCATCATCAACCACAAGGATCTTTTCTTTGTGATTCTCCAAGACTGTTACCACTCCCGATATATAATGTTGTAAATGTTTATTAGTTTATATCCTATCATTAAGCTACCACGTTGTCCCAGGCCTGGAAACCCTTGTCTGTCCTATGATTCCTGGATTATGAGTGGTTTATTAACTTTCATTTTTTCTTAATAATGCCCAGGCCCCGCACCCAATTTATTTGCCGTGAATGTGGAGCCGAATATGCCCAGTATTTTGGTCGCTGTAGTAATTGTGAGCAGTGGAATACTTTAGACGAACAGGTAGTCCCTAGCGTTAGCCGCACTCCCGGAACCAGCAGTAAATCCCGCAAAGCCAGTTCATCCCAAGCCCTGAGTTTAGAGCAAATCACCGATGCCCCAGAATTTCGCTTTAGTTCTGGCTTTGAGGAATTAGATCGGGTCTTGGGGGGTGGGGTTGTCCCTGGTTCCTTAGTATTAGTCGGCGGTGATCCAGGCATTGGCAAATCCACTCTCCTCCTCCAGGCCGCGTTTCATTGGCAGCAACGGTATTCGGTTTTATATGTTTGTGCAGAAGAGTCGGGACAGCAAGTAAAGTTACGGGCAAAACGGATCAGTACAGCCGTCAGCGATAAACTTTTATTGTTACCGGAAAATGATCTCGATATTATCCTAACGGAACTGGAGCAAATTCATCCCACGGTAGCGGTAATTGACAGTATCCAGGCCATTTATTTACCCACATTGACGGCAGCTCCCGGCTCGGTATCTCAAGTGCGCGAATGTACAGCTGCCTTGATGCGATTGGCCAAAAAACAAAATATTAGTTTATTTATTGTCGGTCATGTCACTAAAGAAGGGGCTATTGCCGGGCCCAAAGTCTTAGAACATTTGGTAGATACGGTTTTATACTTTGAGGGAGAACGGTTTGCCAGTCATCGGCTCTTGCGGGCGGTCAAAAATCGCTTTGGGGCCAGTCAGGAAATTGGCGTGTTTCGGATGGTGGAGCAGGGCTTAGAAGAAGTCAGTAATCCCTCGGCCTTGTTTTTAGGAGAAGCCGATGCCACCCCGGGAACTGCAACCATCGTCGCCTGCGAAGGAACCCGCCCCCTAGTGGTGGAATTACAAAGCCTTGTGAGTCCGACCAGTTACCCCTCCCCCAGACGCTCCACTACGGGCATTGAATACAATCGGTTTTTACAAATTTTGGCAGTTCTGGAAAAACGCCTAGGGATTCCCCTCTCAAAATTAGATGCCTATGTCTCGTCTTCGGGGGGCCTGGGGGTGACAGAACCAGCGGCAGACCTAGGAATTGCAGTGGCAGTGGTGGCCAGTTTTCGGGATCGCTTGGTGACAGCCCAGACGGTTTTGATTGGCGAGGTGGGTTTAGGGGGGCAAGTGCGCTCTGTTTCTCAGTTGGAAATACGCTTAAAGGAAGCTCTCAAATTGGGATTCAAGCGGGCAATTATTCCCAAGACTCAAGCCTTAGAGTTTCCAGGCCTGGAGGTGATTCCTGTCGCCAGAGTTGCAGATGCTTTAGTCGCTGGTCTGAGCAGCCAGGAAGATCAATAGAGAGTAATAGTGTCGGAATTTCCCTGTTTGCACTCAATTCTTTAGGTTATAACTTGACCGACCGCAACATTACACAACTACCAATACACAAATCTGGCGTAACGAAAATTGAGATATTCTATGGTAGTTGATTTCATTCAGGCAGCAATATATTTGGCCAAATTTCAGCATTAATAAACCGAGATAGATGTCTCACGTTGGTTGTTGCAATCACTACATTTCTAGCTGAGAGTGTTTTAGCTTGAGCAATCAAAATCATATCGGCATCAATATTTTTATCGTGGGCTGTGGGTTGTCCTTGTTGCCGAGCCTGGGCCCAGAGTTGAGCCGCTTGACGCATGGCAAGGGTACAAATAGGTAAATATTCAACAAGTTTAATTAACTCGTCTAGCCGCTTTAAACCTTCTTCTTTATTTGCCCGCAATAATTCACGCCGCAGTTCATAGTCTGCAATTTCAGGAATTATTACAGTAGTACCAGAAATCAAATGATATTGAAGCCACGTAGCACAAGATTCACTTTAGAGTTGATTGTTTTGGGTTAGTAATAAGACCAATAACTCCAGTATTTAAAATGATAGCCTGACTCACCAAGTAATTCCCTTCATTTCCTTCGGAAAAAGCTTACTCTCAATGGGACGATCTTGATCTAGCACCTGTAAGAGGAATGCACCTGTTGCTTGTTGTTCAGTAGTATCAGAGTCATCAATCCAGGACTGGAGAACCTTAGCAGCTTCAATGCGTTTCTGCCCATCCTGAAAAAAATTCTTAAGATGCTTTAATGCTAGGGACTCTACTGACAGTCCTTCTTCTCGGGCAGCCTCAATCAGAGAGTTTTCTAGTTCTGGCGGTAGTTCAAGATTTAAAGTCATGAGGTGTATGCTCCCAAAGACCACATCTATAGCTTACATACAAGGGGATAATGACCGAGTTCGTCTTAAGACTTCCCCAAAACTCGTTCTAGAAACATTTTGGTGCGGGGTTGTTGGGGATTGCTAAACAGTTGGTGGGGTTCCCCTTCTTCAACAATATGCCCATCGGCTAAAAAGGCGACTCGGCACGACACATCCCGCGCAAACTGCATTTCGTGGGTCACCACCACCATCGTCATGCTTTCATCGGCTAAGTCCTTCATCACCTTGAGAACTTCCCCCACCAGTTCCGGATCTAAAGCAGAGGTGGGTTCATCAAACAACAGGGCCTGGGGTTGCATCGCTAGGGCGCGAGCAATGGCGACTCGTTGTTTTTGTCCTCCCGAAAGTTGGCCTGGATAAGCATCTTTTTTCTCTGCCAGGCCCACTTTGGCGAGTAAAACCTCAGCCATTTCAATCGCGTTTTTCTTCGGCATCTTGCGGACCAGCATTGGGGCTTCAATCACGTTCTGCAATACGGTCATGTGGGGAAACAGGTTAAAGCTCTGAAACACCATCCCCAAATCCCGACGAATCAGGCTGAGTTCCTTATTGCTGGTGTTGGGATGCATCACCCGGCCGAGGACATAGATTTCACCGCTGCTATGTTTCTCCAGGCCATTGAGACAGCGAATCAGGGTACTTTTCCCAGAGCCGCTCGGGCCAATTAAGGCCACAACTTCCCCTTTGCGAACCTGTAAATCCACATCTTTAAGGACGTGCCGCTCCCCGTAGTATTTGTTAATTTTGCTGGCCTGGATAATAACTTCAGCATCAGGTTTGGGGGATTGACCATTGGCAGAGGTGGGGGAAGCAACCATCGTTATACCTGGCAGACACGACAACAATCTAGAGGAAATTTAACCTGATTTGACCGGAAATGCGCCTAATATAGCTCGAATCTGCCCCAGGCCTTGTAACAAGGGTAGCGATTTTTCGAGTTACCTGGCTGCTACTCATACCGTGAGACGGTCAAATTTTGTTTAAGATCCAAACATTGCTGCAATAGCTCAGGTTTTTAGGAAGTTAAATGCGTATCTCATTAAAGTGGTTGCGAGAATTTGTCCCCTTTACCGATTCCCCCACGGATTTAGCCAGCCGTTTGACCCTGGCCGGATTTGAGGTCGAGGACATTGAAGATCGCACCACGTGGGCAGAGGGTGTTGTCGTGGGCAAAATTCTCACCTGCGAACCCCATCCCAATGCCAATAAACTCCGGGTCTGTCAAGTGGATATTGGGGAGGATGATCCTTACACCATTGTTTGTGGCGCACCTAATGCAGCGGCAGGGATGTTGGCCCCGGTAGCTCCTCCAGGGACGTATCTACCGCAAATTGATCTGAAAATTCGCCCGACTAAACTGCGGGGAGTGCTTTCTTCCGGGATGATTTGCTCTCTCGCTGAACTGGGATTAGCCAAAGAGTCAGCGGGAATCCACAGTTTTGAGAACACCGAAAACAGCCTCAAAGCTGGCCAAGATGTGCGGCCATTGCTGGGCCTAGATGATGTGATTTTAGATGTCACCTCCACTGCCAATCGCGCCGATGCCCTGAGTATGATTGGCATTGCCCGAGAAGTAGCGGCTTTAACTCAGTTACCGCTGCGGTTGCCAGATGTGGGGGAGATTAAAATTCCCAAAAGCGGACAAAAACTCCCCTACCCCCTCAACGTTAACTTGGATATCGCCGATCCCCAGGCCTGTCCTGCCTATATTGGGACTGTCATTGCGGGTGTCAAAATTGGCCCCTCCCCGGCCTGGTTTCAAGAGCGGTTAGTTGCGGCTGGGATGCGCCCGATCAATAACGTGGTAGATATTACCAACTACATCCTCCTCACCTGGGGGCAACCCCTCCATGCCTTTGATGCAGATCGTCTGCAAACTCTGGCAACAACAGCGCAAGCCCCAGATTTACCCGCCAAAACATCGAAAAAAGCATCGGTTTCCCTGGATCAAGCTTTTTCGGAGCGCCCCGAGTTAACCATTGGGGTTCGACTCGCCCAGGCCGGGGAAACCTTAAAAACCCTGGATGGACAAGACCGTACTTTAACCCCTAACAACCTAGTCATTACTGCCGAAGACTATCCCATTGCCTTAGCTGGTATCATGGGGGGCGCAGAAACGGAAGTCCATGATGGCACCGTAAATTTATTGTTAGAGGCGGCTTTGTTTAGTCCGGTTGCGATTCGGAAATCGGCCCGTGCTCAAGGCCTACGAACCGAGGCTTCAACTCGCTATGAGCGGGGAGTTAATCCGGCCGAACTGTTCCAGGCCTGTGACCATGCATTGGACTTAATTCAAACCCTGACGGGTGGGCAGATTCAATCCCAAGTCATTTTTGATCAACGCCCCCCCCTCACTCGCACCCTTGAATTACGCCTCAGCCGCCTCCAGCAAGTTTTAGGGCCGGTGGATGCTCCTGAGGAAGACATCGAAGACCTAGCCGCCGAAGTGGTTGAGAGCACCTTAAAATCCCTGGGGTTTGGCCTGGAACCGATTGCTGCTACTGCCAGTAAAGATGAAGAACGTAGCCCGGCCTGGACCGTTACCGTACCTCCCTATCGGTTTCGCGATATTGAACGGGAAATAGACCTGATTGAAGAAGTGGCCCGTCTCTATGGCTATGACCGCTTTATTGATACGCTGCCGAGCAAGTCAGAATTAGGCTACTTACCCCTAGAGCAATCCCTAACTCGGGCCATTCGGGCCGCCTGTCGGGGGGCAGGGTTAACGGAACTAGTGCATTATTCCTGGATTCGACCGGGCAGTGATACCACAGGCAAAATCACAGTGGTTAATCCCCTCGTGGCGGAGTTTTCAGCCTTGCGCACTGACATCATCACCAACCTCCTGAATGCCTTACAGTTCAACTTAGAACAGGGCAATCCCCCCCTAAATGGCTTTGAAATTGGGCGGGTGTTTACCCAGGATGATGAGGGCCTGTGGGAAACAGATCATCTCGGCGGGATTATTAGCGGCGATCCACTCCGGGGTAAATGGGTCAGGGGCGCAAAAGCCAGCCAACCCCTCTCTTGGTATGAAGCTAAAGGTATTTTAACCAGTATTTTTGATCGCCTTGGCCTGGGGGTGGAATATCAACCGGATCGCCGTGATGACCGTCTGCACCCTGGACGAACCGCTTCACTTTGGCTGCAAGGGGAACGCCTCGGTACTTTTGGGCAACTCCATCCCCAACTGCGGCAAGCCCGAGATTTACCAGAGGCAGTCTATGTTTTTGAACTAGACATGGAAGTACTGCTCGATCACCTGATGCAACACCAGGCCCGACAACTGTTTTGTCCCTACTCTACTTACCCCGCCACCGACCGGGATTTGGCCCTCTATGCCCCGATAGAAGTCTCTGTTTCGGAGTTAGAACGGATCATGATCAAAGCGGCCACCTTTGGTAAACAAGAGACGCTCCTCGAATCCGTAGAACTGTTTGATCAATATGTCGGGGAAGGCGTCCCCTCAGGGCAGCGGAGTTTAGCCTTTCGCCTCATTTACCGAGCCAGTGACCGCACCTTAACGGAAGCAGATGTCACCCCAATCCATCAGGCCATTCGGGACGCGCTCCAAGATAAATTTGCGGTTACCTTGCGTAGTTAAATCTCAAACTAGGGAAAGGGGGTTGATCCCACAGGGGACTCTGTAGAGCCTTGCTCGCTCGGAGAATCCATCAGAGCTCCGTCCGGCATCACGGTTTCACTCAGATCCACCCCGGTTAAATCTACTCCCGTCAAATTGGCCCCAGTCAGAATTGCCTCAATGAGATTGGCCCCCCGCAGTTGGGCTTCAGAAAGATTGGCTCCCATCAAATTAGCCCCCGTCAAGATTGCCTCGTTGAGTTGCGCTCCCCGTAACATGGCCCGGGCCAAGCTGGCTCCCCGTAAATCTGCGCCAATTAGGCAGGCTTCATCTAAACAGGCATAGCGGAGATTAGCTTCCGTGAGGGTCGCTTCTCGTAGATTGGCCCCTTCTAGGCGGGCCTGGCGTAAATTTGCCCCCCGAAGATTGGTTTTTTGTAAGTTTGCCCCTTGAAGATTACAATTTCGCAGGTTAGCTCCCCGTAAATTGGCCTGGATCAGGGTTGCTTCGAGCAAAATTGCATCGGCCATATCCGCCCCTCGCAGATAAGCATTGGTCAGGTTGGCCTGGCTTAAGTTCACCTGTTCCAGTTCCGCTAGGGTTAAATCGGTTAGGGTTAGGTCTGCTCCCCGCAAGATGGCCTGGCTCATATCTGCGGCTGTTAAGTTCGCTTCCGATAAAATTGCGCCGGTCAAGTTTGCTCGGGTTAGATCCGCTCCGGTCAGATTTGCCTTCCGCAGGTTCACTTTCCGCAAATCTGCCCCCATGAGCATCGCCCCGCGCAGGTCGGCCCCAATCAGGTCGGCATGATTCAAATTAATGGCTGAGAGAACGGCCCCCCGGAGATCGGCGCGCTGGAGTTTAGCCCCACTTAATCCGGCATCTGTTAAGTCAGCCCGACTGAGGTTAATTTCATCTAAACAACTGTGATTGAGATTGACGCGACGAAGGCGTTGCCCGGCAAAATTTCTGTCTCCGGCTCCATAGCGTTGAAGTAGTTCCTCTGCCTTCACCCCCGCTCATCTCCTTAGCGCATTTCAGAATGCTTTACGATCTCATATCCTTATGAGTCAAGGTTAGACTATTTCCTATCCCTAAACCTAGAAAACGTCACATCCCCTACCCGATTCCGCTTAAGTTATGCTTAAGATTTAAGATAAATTGCCCCGGCCTGGCTGTGAGGAGACCGAACACTTGCCATGAAACCCAAAGCATCTCGACCTTGGTGGCGAGTCCAACGGAGTCAGCCCAAACGGCATCCATCTACAGACCCATCCCTAAGGAGTGAACAGGGTGCAATTGAATTATCTCCAGCTGCCACTACATCTCAGGCTTCGTCCTCCATCCGTTGGCCCTTTGCACCCGTTTTCAACTCGCCTTGGTTTTGGCCATTTTTTATTTCCGGGGCCACTGCCTTGGGGGCCGCTATTTGGATCTTTAACCTCCCCCCCCTGCCGGAATGTCGGAATGTTTCTCTGGGTACGACCGATGCCGAGCAACTGTACTGTGCCGATATGGCGGCGCGCCGAGGCAACATTAACGCCCTGATGGCAGCCCTAGATTTAGTCAGCCAATGGCCGCAGGATCATCCCCTTTATACCCAGGCCTTGGAACTCAGCAATCAATGGTCTCAGGCGACAATTGTGATTGCCCGGCAGCAATTTGCCCAGGGAAATATTGATTATGCCAAGACAATTATCCAAAAAGTCCCCAAAGGTTCTCATTACTATCCCCAGGCCCAATCCCTACTCACCTATTGGACCACTGATGAAGGTTCTAGCCTCGCGGCCCAGGCCAGTAGTGCCATCAATGGGGCCGATTGGCCAGCAGCCTTAGATATTGCCAGGCGATTAAGTTTACTAGGGAGTGATCACTGGAGTTCCGTTGCCAGTGAGTTGATTGTCCGCATTAACCGGGAGCGAGAGGCCTGGGGACAACTGGAACAAGCCCGGGGCCTGGCGGGGTGGCAAACGGTCAACGAGTTGGTTGCAGCCATCTTAATGGCCGAGAAAATCAACCCCGAAACCATTGCCGGGCAGCGAGTGCCTCAAGAAATTCAGCCCTGGGTCAAGATGGTCATGGACTATGCCCAAGAGTGGCAAAATGCGGGCAACCTTGAAGCCGCCATTGACTTGGTGCGGGGAATTGCCCCAGTGCTCCGAGCGACCCAAGGAGATCCGCCCCTCCTCCAATTGGGCCAGGCCGAGGCAGCCGCTCATCAAGATACCTTTTGGGGGTACTGGGAAGGGATTATGCGTCTTGAAAAACTGGCAGGGGATTCGGGTTTAGCCGGCTATATCACCCGTCAACAACAGGCCTGGGAACGGCAGGCTCAAAACTTGGGACAACTGCAACTCGCGCGGGCACTCGCCGGCCTGGATCAAATCTGGGGCTATCAACTGGCCGTGCTCCAGGCCCAGAGTGTTAACATTAACCAACCCCGCCGGATTGAAGCCCAAACCCTAATTGCCCAATGGCAACGTCAAATCCAGGCCAGTCAAGCTCAACCCTTACTGAATGCGGCCCAGAAACTGGCCCAAGCCGAAAACTATCCCGCTGCCCAGCTAATTGCCCAACGGATCTCACCCACAAATCCTCTCTACAGCACGGCCCAAGCCGAAGTGAAGCAATGGCAAGCCACCCTCCAAACTAAGCAGGATCAACCGATTCTTGCTCAGGCCGAGGCCCTAGCCAGTCAAGATAAGCTCAGCGACGCTATTAACCGGGCCGGAGAAATTCCCCTCCATAGCCCCCTCTATCGGCAGGCCCAAGCTCGGATTAGCGATTGGTACCGGGAAAGAAGACGCATTGAAGATGCTGAAGCCGCCGCCCGCCGCCCCCTCTGGTCTGCCCCCAGCCCTGAACCAGCCCCGGAAACAACTGAAATTAGCCCAGCCCCTAGCCCCGATGGTAGCCCGGAAACAACCCCATCTCTCACGCCATCCCCAGCCAGTGAGTTGCCCAGTTCTCCCCCAACCCCCACTAGTAGTCCCAGTCCTGCAGCACCATTGTCCCCTGAGCTCCCCCCTACCCCAGATCCAGTGGATTCCCCCCCAGTCAACACCCAGCCTCCTGCTCCAGATACACCACCTTCCAGCCCTAGCCCCAGCAACCCTGTCAATTAATCACAACTCAATAATCGGAATCAATCCTGTGACTGCCCCCTCCCATTCCCATGCTGATCTCCCTGTCCCTCATGCTGCGGATCACGTTCATTCCCCAGAATCTCGGAAGGCGATTTTGAATCGGTTGGCGCGGCTAGAGGGTCACATTCGCGGGATTAAGAATATGGTGATTGAGGAGCGGGCCTGCCCCGATGTCCTGATTCAAATTGCGGCCGTTCGAGGGGCGTTAGACCGTGTAGCCCGGCTCATTTTGGATGAACATCTGACTCAATGTGTGGCGCGGGCCGCAGAACAGGGACGGATTGAAACTGAGATTGCTGAACTCAAAGCGGCCTTAGATCGATTTCTGGGCTAAAGACCTGAGGGGCTAGCGAGATTCCCGTAACCCACTCCAGCCGATGGTGATAAAGCCAATAGCCAAAAGAAACGCTCGCAGGCCATAGCGAATTCGGTTTACCAAGGCCTCCGTTTGAATTTGGTCGCTAGCTTCTTTTTGCTTGCTGCGAATTTGTTCTCGGACTTGCCCATATTGCTTCTCTATGGCCTGGGGATCCTGCTGGAGTTGTTGGAGTAAGGCCCGTTGTTCGGCCGGGAGTTGATCATTTTTGAGGATTTCAGGAATCTGGCCGCTGCTGGCAAGGGCTTTCAGTTGTTTTTCTTCTCGATCAATATTAATTTCGCTTTGGGCCGCCTGTTGTTTGAGTTGGGTCAGGGCCTGGTCGGTCAATTGGCCAGTGGTGGCTACTAGCAGCGGGATAGTTAACAAAAAGAGGAGACCCAGCAAGCTGGACACCACAAAGACCCAAAATCGCCAATCTTTCCAGGCCGGCGCGCCCGCTTCCGTCTCCTTATTGGCCCCGGCAACTCCTTGAATCCAAAACCCAACATAGATCAGCACAAAGGCAATCAAGGGCGTAATACCCCGATCCACAAATTGGGTCAATAGATTAATTTGCCATTGCACATTTTGAAACTGGGGCGCAATTAACAGCACAATCCAGTCCCCAAAGAAACTGAGGATGAGCAAAACCCCCACCAGCTTCAGAAATTGGGCCGCCAAGGGAACAGGACGTTGAGCAGGAGGAGTTTTCGGCACAGTCATGGAGCGCAATCGCCTCAAAAGATGCTGGATCAACCTTACCGGATTTGGGGCTGCCTTGGGCGATGAGGACGTTTACCCTAGGCAGATTGGGCAGAGAATCAAATTATTCTCTAAACATTTTTTAAATTACTATTGAGGATAGCCTCCAGATGATTTAACATCGATGACTGCTGAACAGACCACTCACCTGAAACGTTCCCTGGGGTTTACGGGAATTTTGGCCCAATCCCTGGCAGGTATGGCTCCCACGGCAACGCCAACGGTTAATGTGGGCATTATTGTCTTGGCGGCTGGGAGCGGGACTTGGTTAACCTATGTCGTGGCAACGGTTGCAGCTCTGATTATTGCCCATAACTTGAATATTTTTAGTCGCACCACCGCCTCAGCCGGAGCTTTGGGGGATTATGTTGGCTTGGGCCTGGGTAAACGGGGGCAACTGATCACAGCCTGGGCATTACTCTTAGCCTATGTAACAACGGCGATGGGCTTAATTACGGCCTGTGTGACCTACTTGGATAGTTTGTGCCAGAGGTTACAGTTAGGGATGCATCCAGGCGTTTTAGCGATGGGTGTGAGCAGCCTTGCCAGTGTCTTTGTCTTGCGGGAAATTCGGCTTTCAACCCGGATCATGTTGATTTTAGAAGCCCTTTCCGTCCTGTTAGTGCTGGTATTTTGTGTTTTGATCTTGTTCCATGACAGCTTGCGAGATGATTTGTCCCAACTGACCCTGAGGGGGGTGACGACTGATGGCTTTAACCAAGGATTGATCATTGCCATGCTCAGTTTTGCCGGTTTTGAGGCGGCCACCACCTTGGGAGAAGAAGCGGAACGTCCCCTAGCTACAATTCCCAAAACCTTAGTCGCTACGCCCATTTTTGCCGGGATTTTCTTTGTGTTTTCCGCCTACGTTTTAGTGCTGGGTTTTAATAGCTTTGATGTGGATGTGGCCAAGAGTGCTACGCCCTTAGAAACCTTGGCGACGGCAATGGGGCGGGATGGGTTAGGTTTTTTGATTGGGATTGGGGCAACGGCTAGTTTATTTGGTTGTACCCTAGCAACGATGGTGGGGGCGAGTCGGTTAATTTTTGCGATGTCACGCTTAGGGCAACTGCCTCAGTTTTTCAGTATTACTGCGCGACCCTCCAGCCAACCCCACCGGGCTACCCTGATGACCTGCATTCCGGTGAGTATTGTTGGTGTTCTGAGTATTCTGACTTTCAAGCCTTCGTTGGATTTATTTGCTTGGTTTGGCACCTGTGGCACCTTTGGTTTTTTAATTGCCTATGGCCTGACCTGTATGGCGGCACCCGTTTTTTTACAGCAGGTTCAGCGATTACGGCCCCAGGAACTGGCTTTAGGAGCATTGGGGTTTCTCATCACTGGCTATATTTTGATTGGGTCGGTGATCCCATTCCCTCCCTATCCCATGAATTTAGCTCCAGTTGCGTTTTTCATCGCTATTATCTTGGGTGTGGGTTATTCGCTGCGTCGGGGGGACTAAGGGATCATGGCCTGGGTGATTGTTTTTGCCATTGGAGTTCTGTTTGGGGCCGGATTGACCTGGAGTATTTTGCAGAAAAGCCAACGCCAGGCCCAGCGTCGGGAAGTTTTAGCCCTCCAACAAACCCATCAGGCCGAGTTAACGGACTTAATCCAAACCCATGAAGCCATCCTGGCCGAGCTAAAACTTCACCACAAGCAGGATATTGACCAGGCCAAGCAAAAAAGCCTTGATGCCAGCCGCAGTGTGATCAAAGGTCAGATTGCCGAGCAAATAGCCCCGTATCTCCCCAATTTCAAATATTTACCCTCCGATGCCCGCTTTATTGGCGACCCCATTGATTATTTAGTGATTAATGGTTATACCAATCTCAAAGATGGACAGGGTTCACCGGAGGAGTTAGAAGTTGTGTTAGTGGACATTAAGTCGGGAAAGGCAAAATTATCAGATCGGCAAGTGGCCATTGAAAACAGCGTCCGGGCGGGGCGGGTTCGCTTTGAAACCATTCGGATTAACTTAGATCAACAAAAGGCAGAAAAGCCCCCAGCAGAAACCCAGATGATGGAATTGCCCACCGCCTTACCGGATCCCTTAGGGGATGCACTGGACAACTCCCTAGAAGGGGGCTTAGACCCAGGCCAACCGGGGGGTTCCTCTTTTCAACGCTCCCAACAGATTGCCAAAATTCGCCAACAGTATGCCCGGGCCTATGAGCCTTGGGAAGCCCAGGAAGATTTCCAACTGGGTCAACGCTTTCAACAGGGCCAATCTATTCAACAACTGGCAACTCAATTTCAACGTCAACCCAGTGCAATTCAGTCCCGCTTACGGAAGCTTAAATTACTATCCTCAGATGACTAACTGTTAAAACTTAAGGGTGAGGCATGATAGATCACAAGCTGGCCATGGCACTGGGGAAGCGTCAATGATCATTCTGCTCGGTAATATGCTGTTTCCCAGTCATCAAGACTTACCCTGTGACAGACATTTGATCTTTATGGCGGAGGACTTTCGGTTCTGCACTGCTGTTCCCTATCACAAGCATAAATTAATGCTCTACCTGGCAGCGATGCGGCATCAACGTCAGGTCTTAGAGGCAGAGGGACGGCGAGTGCTCTATTGGGAGTTGGATTCCGACAATCAGCATTTGACCTATGAAGATAAGCTCTTACAGGCCCTCCACCAGACTCAAGATCAGGAGATCCACACCTACGAAATTGAGGATCGCAGCTTTAGTCAACGGCTTGTCCAGTTCTGCCAGGCCCAGGCCATTCGGTTGATCATTTATCCCACACCGATGTTTTTGACCAGTCGAGCAGAATTTCAAGGAATCGGCCAGGGGCGCAAACGGCTGTTTATGGCTGATTTTTATAAAAAGCAACGGCAGCGGCTAGGGATATTACTCAATCAAGCAGGTCAACCCGAGGGGGGACAGTGGAGTTTTGATCAGGATAATCGGCGGCGGCTACCCAGGGATGTGATTGTGCCAGATGTGAAGTTCCCGGCCTGGACTGAGACTGTCAAGACGGTCGCGCAATTAGTAGATCACCTGTTTCCAACGCACCCCGGCCGGACTGAGGATTTTTGGTTACCCGTCACCCATAGTGCAGCCCAGGCCTGGTTGCTAGAGTTTTTAACTGCCCGTTTGCCCCAGTTTGGCCCCTACGAAGATGCCTTACCCAGCCGCAGCCCCTTTGTGTTTCATTCTGTCCTCTCTCCCCTGCTGAATCTTGGTTTACTGACTCCCCAACAGGTCTTAACCACAACTCTAGACTTTATCGCTGGGCATCCTGTCCCCTTAAATTCCCTCGAAGGCTTTATTCGACAAATCATTGGCTGGCGGGAATATGTGCGGGGGGCCTATTGGACATTGGGAGAACACCAAGAAACCAGCAACTTTTTTGGGCATCAGCGGCAATTGAGCCAGGCCTGGCAAACCGGAACAACAGGCTTAGTCCCAGTGGATCGGGTCATTGAAGGCTTAAAACTGCGGGGCTATGCCCATCATATTGAGCGGCTGATGGTGATTAGTAATGCGATGTTGCTTTGCGAAATTGCTCCCAACGCGGTGTTTACCTGGTTTATGGCCTGGTTTGTGGATTCGGCGGCCTGGGTGATGGGGCCAAATGTCTACGGGATGGGGCAGTTTGCCGATGGGGGGCTGATGATGACCAAACCCTACATTTCTGGCTCGAATTATTTACGCAAAATGGGGGACTATCCCAGTGGGGCCTGGCAAGAGGTTTGGGATGGGCTGTATTGGCGATTTGTGGACGCTAAACGGGATTACTTGGCCCAGAACCCACGCCTGTTACCCATGCTGCGAACCTTTGACCGCTTGGAACTCACCCGCAAACAACGGATTTTGGGATTAGCAGAGCAGGCCATTGCGAATCTGACGGTTTAATGAAAAATTGCTCTGTTGCTCCCGACTCCGACAATGAGGCCGATCCAGAACAGGCTATCCAGGGTGAGGAAAATGGTTGAGGGGATTACGTTAGTGGGAAAATCTAGGTTGAATCATTCATCTCGCATTTGGAGACTGGAGAATGCTTGAAGTTAACGCTCAGATGCACGAAGACTTGATGAAGGCGGCGGTGGGTGTGTTTCAGCTAACCCAAGACTCAACCAACCTCAAATCAGTCTTTGATATTAATGATGCCATGCGGAATACGGAAGCCATGCAGGCCTGTATCCAATACCTACAATCTATCCCAACGGTTGCTGAGTTAATCACGGAACGCTACGTTGCCCCTAGCCTTGACCTCGAGGCTCTTTTGAAGTTACCCACAGAGTCACTGGGCTTTCAATATGCCAATATGCTGACCCAAGGGGGATTCAAAGCGGATTTCTTCCCGCAGGTTCCCACGGATGATGTGCTGGATTACATTCGCTTACGAGTCCGGCAAACCCATGACATTTGGCACGTGGTGACGGGTTTTGGCACAGATGAGGCCGGGGAGATTGCCATTCAAGCCTTTGGCCTGGCCCAGATGCATTATCCCAGTGCCGTTTTGATTATTGTGTCAGGCATCATGGCCGCCATTAAGCACCCAGATCAGTTGAACATGACTATCGAAAAGGTTTATCAGGGGTATCAACTGGGACAGAATGCCGGGCCATTTTTGGGGCAAAAGTGGGAGTTGGCCTGGGAAAAACCGGTTACTGACTGGCGGGCAGAATTAAAAGTCGCTCCAATCGGCAGTTAGAACCTCAGGCGGGAACAGTGGCATAGACATCTACAGCGGGGGGGTGATGGGGGGGTGCATGGCGATCTAAGTTGTCCTCAATCACAGTCCGCCCTTCTTGGATCATGTAGTCAAAAAAGGCCTGGGCCACCACAGATAGCTGTTTTCCAGCGGGATACACCACTTGCCAATGGCGTTGAATCGGGAAATGCTCCACATCTAGGATTGTAAATTGTCCAGAGTCGCCATCCAAGGCCAAGCAGTGACGGGACATCACCGAAATTCCCAGGCCTCCCGCGATGGCTTGTTTAATGGCTTCACTACTGCCCAACTCCAGACGGACTTGAATTTCAATCCCATGCTCGGCAAATAACCGCTCAATGGCCTGGCGCGTTCCTGACCCCACCTCCCGCATGATAAAAGCCTCACCGTTGAGTTCTTGGATCGGGATATTTTTCCGTCCGGCCAAGCGATGGGAACTGGGAGCCAAGACAACGAGGGGATTATCCAAAAAGTTATGCTGCTCGACTTCCGTATGTTCCGGGGTATGGCTGGGAATGTAAAGATCATCCAGATTATCCCGGAGACGTTCCACCACTTGCTCATGGTTGGTGACAATCAGGGAAACATCAACGCCCGGATAGCGATGACAGAAGGGGCCTAACAGTCGGGGAATCACATATTTGGCAGTGGTGATCACAGACAGACGCAGATGCCCTTGCTTGAGACCTTTCAGATTTGCGATGGCCATGTCAAAGCGATCCAGCCGTTCAAAAATATCCTGACAAGTGGCAAGAAGTTCTTTACCGGCTTCGGTCAAATAAAGTCGTTTACCCACTTGCTCAAACAGGGTCAACCCCACCGCTCGCGTGAGTTGTTTCATCTGGATGGATACAGTCGGCTGGGTTAAAAAAAGTTCTTCTGCAGCTCGGGTAAAACTGCCATGACGGGCGGTAACTTCAAAAACTTTCAGTTGGTGCAGGGTGGCTTGCTTCACACCTAAATTCTCCTTGGAAGAGATATATCACGACTTCACATAGACTAAATTCTATCAAACAAAAGGCTGCTATTTAGCTTTTCAAGTAAAAGTCGGCTCAGGGGCCTACGGATATTAAGATTAGACACACCTCGACCAAATAGTGCTGAAGGAATTTTGCGTTTAGGATTGAGAGTCGTTCAGAACAGTTTGTGTAGGATAGTATGATCATTCCAAACCGGAGTGGGACACTGGGAATCTATAAGACGATCAATTCAAGCATTGTGCCGATTCTCTCACTACCTGCATGAGTGACAGTCTAGATTTACGACAATGAATTAGCTCCGATATTCAACGGAGGGAACTGGGGATGCTTCCCGGACGGCTTCGCACAATCGTTGGTCTATAAGAAGATAGCGCACGATTTTAACGCCCTTAAGTGAGCAAGGATGTACGCCGAATTAAGCCCCCTGATTGATGAGATTATCCGAAACTGTTGTCCTGCCTAATGTCCCATTCTTGATCGAAATGACTATAAATAGCCTGAAAGATTTGTCCATCATCCCTGCTAGAAATGCTAAAGTCTCTTGCTCAAGTAGGTGACTGAGAAGCTGCATGGGTTTGATCCAGGCTTAAAAATACCCGCCCAATCACCTCTTCAATGGGTGGATCCGTAATGGTCAGGTCACAAACATCCAGTTGAGCCAAAATTTTACTGACGGTTTCGGTGAGGTGTTCTCGGCGGACAATTAAGCGAACATCCCGTTCCTGAACCGCTTCAATATCCCCAAATTGTTCTAATTCACTGGCTGGGACAGATTGATTGAGTTCCAGTTTGACTTGGCGATAGGGGGAAAATTTATCTAAAAGGTCATCCAATTGCCCATCATAAATTAACTCACCCTGATGGATCAGCAAGACTCGTTCACAGAGAGCCGTGATGTCTGCCATGTAGTGACTGGTGAGGAGGATCGTGGCCTGAAAATGTTCGTTATAGGTTTTTAGGAAGGCGCGCACACTCATTTGAGCATTCACATCCAGGCCCAGGGTTGGCTCATCTAAAAATAAGATTTGCGGGTGATGTAGCAAGGCGGCCAAGAGTTCAGCCTTCATCCGTTCCCCTAAGGATAGCTTCCGCACCGGCTGCCGGAGTTTATCTCCCAAATCGAGCATTTCCGCCAATTCACCGACCCGTTGCTGGCATTCTCGTTCTGACAATTCATAGACCGCGGCATTGATTCGCAATGAGTCCCAGGCCGGGAGATCCCAAATTAACTGCTGCTTTTGCCCCATGACCAAAGTAATTTGCTTGAGAAAACTGGGTCGCCGTTGATAGGGAACTTGCCCCGCCACACTTAAATGTCCAGAGGTGGGATGAATGAGGCCGGTGAGCATCTTCAAGGTCGTGGTTTTACCAGCCCCATTGGGACCCAAAAATCCCACCACTTCCCCAGGCCTGATCTCAAAACTGACATCTTGAACCGCCGGAATTTGCCGATATTTGCGCCGCCAAAAATGGGCCAGAGTCCCCTTCAGACCCGATGCTTTATCCGAGACGGTATAGATTTTAGACAAGGCCTGACATTGAATAATGGTCACGTTACACCTATGGCATCTGGTCTCATTCTGGCTGGCCGTTAACTTGGAGGCAGAGGAGTGATTATCTTAGGAGTGAGGGAATTGAGTAAGCCCTGGCAGGCATCCGTTAGTAAATCCAACACCAATTCAAAGCCATGCTTACCGCCATAGTAGGGGTCAGGAACCTCCTGAAGATCCGAGGTTTGGCAATAGTCACACATCAATTTAATTTTGTCTTGATATTTTTGATGAGGATCAAGACGCCGAATATCCGCAAGGTTATCTTTATCCATTGCCAAAATCAAATCAAATTTCTCTAAATCTTCCGGGTGCAGCTGCCTGGCCTGGCTCTCCAGATGAATTCCCCTTTGTCTAGCCATCATAATCATCCGGGAGTCGGGGAGTTCGCCAATGTGGTAATTACTGGTACCCGCAGAGTCGCAAAAAATCTCCTGACCTAAGCCTGCCTCCTGGACTAAATGCTTCATGATGCCTTCTGCAGCCGGGGAGCGACAAATATTACCCAGACAGACAAAGAGAAGTTTTTTCGTCATCAGAGCCTCCAAGCAAGGGGAATTTCCCCGTTTATTGTCTCAAATTTGTTCACTCTCGATCCCCTTGACTCACTGCCAGGGCCTGGAACGAGACATTAAGGCGGTGGCCCACTGTTCAAGCTCAATGGCGGTTTTGCTGATCACAAGTCCTATTGAACCACTGCGGCTAAGACAAGGATCTCAGCACCAAACCTACTAGGGAATATAGCAAACAGCAATGATTTGTGAGATTGGGTTTATGTTTATTTTTATGAGAATTTTATTTGAGTCTAGTCCCACTGAAGAGCTATCCCTCGCCTGAGTCAGTGATAATCAATCATTCTCATAAATGAAGATGGACTGTTATATAATTATTTTTAATAGCTACTTTTGCTATAAGTACTCATTGCTTCATTTTCACTATCGTACTTTGTATGGCGTTAGTCTAGATGCTAAACATCCCGATTGTTATATTTGTTTTTAATCGACCTCAATCTACAGAAAGACTTATTGAACGTTTACGTTCTGTTAAACCTACTATATTATTTATAGTTGCAGATGAAGCCCGTTCTATCCATTCAAAAGAAATAGATCAATGTCAAAAAGTCCGCGCCATTATTGAAACTATTGATTGGCCCTGTGAAGTTGTCAAGAACTATGCTGATCGTCACTTAGGGTGTGGTTATTGCATTTCAAGAGGAATCAATTGGGTGTTTACACAAGTTGAAGAGGCTATTTTCCTTGAGGATGATTGTTTGCCTGTGCCAAGTTTTTTTCAGTTCTGCTCAGAACTTTTAGAACGATATCGAGAGGAGCATAGGGTTACTCAAATTTGTGGTACAAATCCACTAGGAAAATGGAAATCAAATGAACAAAGTTATCACTTTTCTCTCTATGGAAGTGCCTGGGGGTGGGCTACTTGGAAGCGGGCCTGGAAATACTATGACCATGGAATATCAGCATACTCACAATCAAATGTTCTGCAATCAATTGCTCAGTTGATTAAGCATCCAGAAGAATTTGAGCATTTTCAAAAAGGGTGTGTGTTTGCTCTGCGGAATCTCAGTCATTGTTGGGATTATCAGTGGTCATTTGCACAACTATCGCAGGGAGGATTATCAGTAGTTCCATCTCAAAATCTAGTTCAAAATGTTGGCATAAGTCTTGATGCTACAAACACAAAAAATCCAATACTTAAAGATTTTCTAGATGTTTATGATCTGGATTTTCCCTTAATTACACCATCGGAAGTTATTTTAGATAGAGAGTATAGTCACCAACATTATTTGTTTTTTTCAGGTAAGCCAAGCTTTGACCATAGCATATCAATAATTAAAAGTTTCTTAAAAAAGGGAAGAATAGTGCAAGCATTGGTAATTACCCAAAAGCTTCTCAACGAGCATCCAAATAATTCTGATCTTCTATCTTATAGAAGAGTTATATTAGCTCGATTAGGTAGACAAGAATCAAGTGAATATATAAATTCTATAAGTCAAGAGTGCACTAAGAGTCTTAATAATGAGTCCAATAATTAGCTGTATTATTCCTACGTTTAATTCCGGCAGCTATCTAGATGAAGCGATTGAAAGTATCCTCAATCAGACCTGGCGACCACTAGAAATTATTATCGCTGATGATGGCTCTACGGATAATACTCAGGAAATTGCTCTTAGTTACTCTGCGTCCATCAGCTTTTACTCACAACCTACCTCTGGACCGGCTGCTACTCGCAATTTAGGACTCAGCCATGCCCAGGGTGAATTTATCGCTTTTTTAGATGCCGATGACTTATGGCACCCTGAAAAACTAACTCGGCAGATGACTGCATTTTGTGATGACACAGACCTAAGTCTTTGTATTACCTATGTTGAGCGATTTTGGCCAGAGTCTTTAAATCGTGAGAAGATTTATTTTACTAATCATTCACGCTCACAACCCATTCCCGGTTATGCAACTCCAAGTCTCTTGGCTAAACGCACAGCCTTTGAATTGATTGGTAACTTTGATACTAACTTATGGTTTACTGATGCAACTGAGTGGTTTATCCGGGGCAGAGTAGCTGGATTAAAGCTTGCTATTTTAACTGATGTCCTCACATATCATCGAATGCATGAGAAAAATTTAACCAGGCGACGTTCATTAGAGAGTAAACAGGAGTTTCTCAAAGTTGTTAAACTAAATTTAGACAATAAGAGAAAAATATGAAGCCTATTGCAAAACTTACTGGTATTTTAAATGTTATTTTGCCAAATTCAGACCATACTCTCTTCTTGCAAACATGTTTACTAACAGGAGATGGTGGAGAAAAAGCATGGCAGGCCTGGAAACAGAAAAACCAGAATCCACTCATAGCAATCAAAAAGCAATCACAGCCCTACAAAAGGCATTTGCCATTACTCTATTATGGGTTAATAAGAAATAAGATTAAAATCTCTAATACACTACAAACTGTCTTGCGTACAGCAGTAATGCGTGAACAGCTAAGAAATAAAACCTATGAAAGAATTTGCTATCAAACCTTAGATGTTTTGCACAAAGCAAATATACGACCATTCTTATTAAAGGGTTCTGTAACTGCATCAATTGCATATCCACATCCAAGCCTAAGGCACTGTCATGATATTGATTTATTCATTCAACCTATGGAATATAAACAGGCAATTGTTGCTTTTAAAAAAGCTAAATTAAGGTTGATTAGTTCAGATGTTCAACAGCTTGATATTGAGTTAAAACATCCATCGGGTCTTCCGGTCTTTATTCATCGTAACCTATTTGCTAATGCAGTCTATAACAAGGTACAAGATAAAATGTTAGTGGGTAGTAAACCTCTATTGATCATGAAAAAAGAAGTTAATAGTCTTAATTTTACAGATTTGTTACTACATATATGCGGGCACGCAGCTACTTCATCTAGTTGTCAAGCCCTAACATGGGTTTATGATGCATACTTTTTACTTCAGCAATTTCCTCAAATTGATTGGCAAAATTTACTGGATAATGCTAGGTCTGCCAGGTTCTCACTCCCGCTTTGGGTAATGTTGCAATATTTACAACAGTCTTTCCAGGCCCCGATTCCTGAAGCATTTTTATTTGCATTAGTAGAGCAAGTTTCATCCCCAAGAGAAGAGATATTAATTTTATTGAAGCACTCTACCGGACGACATAAGAGCTTAAGATATTTATTAAAATCTACTCAAAATCCTTATGAAAAATTCTGGCTGACTAAAGAACTTGGAGCAATGGTCTTAGCAAGAAAAATTAAGCATCTAATAAAATAATTAAAGTAAATATAGTTCTAACTTACCTCTATTTGATGTAGATGTATAAGTTTTTGGGCTATGGTTTTCCATGTAAAAGTTTCTCTAACCCGAGCCAATCCTTGACGGCCAAATTCAGCCCTTAAATTTGGATTGAGTAAGAGACAGCGGATTGCTTGGCTGATGGCTTCAACATTTTCAGCCTCAATTAAAAATCCCGTCACATTATCCACAATTGCGTCGGAAATACCTCCCTGATTACTCCCAATACATGGTTTCCCAGCTAATGCTGCTTCTAAAAAAACAATCCCAAATCCTTCCCATTCTTGATGCTTATGGCTGTGGCTAGGCATAATAAAAATATCACAAGCTTTGTAAAGAGTCTGCTTTGCTAGTTCATCTACCTCTCCTAGAAAATAGACGTAATCTTCTAGGGAATAGACTTGACACAAATGTTGCAAGCGATGCTGATCTGGGCCATTGCCTACAATCCAATAGCCAAGATTAGGAAACTCAGCTATCAAGGTTTCCATACTTGCTAAAACTAAATCTATACCTTTATGGGGAACCAGGCGAGCTACAGTTAGCAGAGTTAGTTGATTACGATGAGTTTTGATATTAAGTTGAGGCTGCCAGGAAGAGATAGCTGTCGAGAAATTTTGTAGAACCAGATCAGGGTTAATACCCGGATTAACTACATTTATAGGAATTTCTGTTTGCATCACTTGAGTAACTAACTGGGCAGTTCCCTGACTACAAGCATAAATTGCCTTTGCCTGTTGAAAATCTGCCCTACGCCAGTGATCTACACTTAGATACTGAGGAGAGATTAACTCATTGCCATAGGCAAAGATCGAGTAACGCAGGCCAACTTGACGTAAAGTCTGACACCAACAAGATGCAATAAGATTCCAAACACCAATAAATATTTCAATTTTTGCTAAATTTTCCTTTTTAAGAATTGACTGCAATTGTTGAGCATTGTACTTTTTTAATAGATAAATATATTGACCAGAATTAAGATTTTGGAATCTTTCTCGCTCTTGCTCCGACATTAATTCCCGCAGATATGGCAGTCGCTGACGTAGATAAGCTGAGCGTTGATCAGGTAGGGCCTCAACAGTTGTCCAAACTTCAACAGGATAATACTCAGCTATTTCTTGAAAAAGTTGATGGAGATACTCGGAAATTCCACCAACTAGAGGCTTGAAATCTGTGGTCAAGAGGATAAATGTTGTTGATTGTGACACAAGCTCTTATTAGTTTAGATTCACAATTTCTGAACTATTTCCAAGGAACTTCTTTAAGATCAGGCATCGGTGGATCCAGTGCCAGCATATCAGCCATATCTCGATAAATATTTAGGATGGGCGAGCGATAAGAGTCTCGAATGGTCTCTAATTGAGGCAGGCTAGATTGTGTAGATAAATCTTGTTCTGATACTCTTACTAGGTTTTCTGAAATCAGTTGTTGACCTAGGGCTTGTAGATCATCTTCGATAGTATTTTGGGGGATGTTATAAGCCACACTGAGAGTTTGACTAATTGCCGATAAACTGTAACCTTGCTCTAACAAAACCCAAACGTCTGCACCAATTTCATCCATGCTGTAATAGACACCGTCTGATAAATTAATAATAATCAACTCACCATCTAAGACTTGTGCCGCGATTTCGGACTGATTGGATGTAAGTTGTTTCAATAGAATTGACATTCTAGGCTTACTTGATTAGTTTCTTATATAAAATAACATGGTTTTCTAGATAACGATCAAAACTAAAATGATCGATAGCGTGTTGGCGGGCAAATTTACCCAGGCGGATCATTGTTTCAGGCTGTTGAAGTAAGTCTATTACGGCTTGGGCTAGAGTCTGGCTATTTTCTATTGGAACTAAAATTCCACTTTCTCTATTTACTATGACTTCGGGTAAACCACCTACAGCACTGGCAATAACTGGGCGAGCTAACAAGGCTGCTTCCAAGGCTACCAGGCCAAAGGCCTCACGCCGAGAGGGAACCAACACAATAGTTGCACGGTTCATTAAGTCAGGTATCTGTTCAGGGGCGACCCAACCTCTAAAAAAAACTTGTTCGGAGATTCCTAACTTTTCGGTCTGAGTGGCTAATTCTTTTCGTTTGCTTCCATCTCCAATTAGCGTAAGACGACTATTAGGGAAGATTTTTAAAACTCTAGCAAAGGCAGTAATGGCGAGATCAAATCCTTTTTCTTCCTCTAAGCGCCCAATACACATGATGTGGGGTGGATCGCTGGGTAGGGGAGCAGGAGCGATATCCGTTGGTTCTTTGCCATTATGAATGATAGATATACGAGATTGAATCGTAGGACTTAAGCGAATAGCCTCATCCAAAGTTGCAGTAGAACAAGCGCAAATCCAGTCAGCACTATTGAGTGTTTGAATCGCAATACTTTCCGTTCCTGAACCCCATGTTGGAATTGATCCTTGAATGGTGAGGAGGGTTGGTACTGGGGCGGCTCTGACTGTATGCCAATGAAATAAGTCTATTGGTGAAACGCTACTCATGTGAACTAAATCAGGGGCCAGAGACTTTTTCAAATCATAAAGGTCTTGCCGGAGCTGAAAAATTAGCTTGGCATTACGGTCTCTTACCGCGTGCCAAAACCTAAAGCGATATATGGGAACTTCAAAAAACTTTTCTTCATCGGGTAGTGCCAACGTATCATGGGCTGTAACGACCGTGACCTCATGGCCTTTTCTTTGTAATCCTTTAACTAACTGAGCACCCATAATTTGACCACCACCGATATAAGGCCAAAAGTGGGCACTAAAAAAGAGGATTTTCATTTCTTAATTTTTGAGTATTGCTTCATGAATACACTTAGCAATATCCACTGGATTTCCGCCTAAATTTAACCAATAAGCAGGTATATCTTTAATGAGTGTTGCCAATGTATTAAAGTCCTCGCGATGCCAACTTGGATATAAGGTTAGGCAGTTAGGCAACATTTGCATCAGAGCTTGAGACTGCTTGGCCGGACTGAGGTAAGTGACTGATTCTTGACTCACCCGAGGCAAAATAATAACTTTAATCAGTGCGAATTTCACAATAAGAGATTGATGGATTTGAGATAGAATGATTAAGTTTTTCGATTCTTCTTGATCTCGATCGATCATGGCATAATCAATCAGATCTGGAAATTTATCTAAACTATCTTGATTTAGCAGAATTGAGTTATAGAGGCTATGACCAAGATAAGTCTGACTATTAGCGGCTTCCAGGCCAACTTGATCATCTCCTAAGTAGGTAAATCCAGCCCTTAGACAGGCCAAGGCGGAGGTTGATTTTCCTGCACCACTGGGACCGGCAAGTAGGACTCCCTGATTATTTTTTGCTACCATTGCGGCGTGAATCACATTAATCCCCAAATCTCGATGCCAAAGTCTTAACAATTGTTCCAGAGGACGGGCTTGAGCACGAAATGATAGGGCTTTGTTAGCACACAAATATCCAATTAAGCGCGATTTCTCCCGATCTAAAAGGGTGGTTAACCCTTGTTGTCGAGACAGGACATAACGGTTGTTAATGGAAATTTCGATGCTAGCTCCGAGGCTATCCGGTAGATTAATATGGGCATCCTCAGTTCTACTCATTAGAGAATGATCCCAAAGCAGGATTTCTAAGTCAGCAGTTTGATTTGTATCGGCTCCTAAAGTCAGGTGTTGCCAGACTGTTAACAATTTTTTGTTCAACAGAGTCCCAACTACCCGTAGGCGTACAGGTCGTCCAGCTAAAACTATCGTAGTTTGATGATACTCCGCTACAGCAATTGTCCAGGCCTGGTTAAACCCTTCAATAAGTGCTGTAGCCTCAATTGCACCGTTGAATTTTTTCACAGCTTAGACTTCGATTAAGATGAACAAAGCTTACGATACAGTGCATCATAGGCCGAGACATAGCGTTCCCAACCAAAGATTTCTGCCGCCCTAGTTCTGGCTCGCTCTCCCATCATTTTTGCCTGGGGCAAATTACTAAGAAGAGTACAAATAGCTGTAGCCAAAGCCTGGGGATTATTCTTTTCGACAACAATACCTCCCTCACCATCCATAACAACTTCAGGTAATCCCCCTACACGACTGGCAATCACAGGCCTGGCCTGGAGGGCTGCTTCTAACGCAACTAACCCAAAAGCCTCTTCCCAGCGTGATGGCATCAGCACTAAGGTAGAGCAATTGATCAAAGCAGGCACATCATCCGGCCTAATCCAACCAAGAAACTCGACCCGATCTGTTAGCCCAAGCAGAGTAACTTGACGTTCTAGGGCCGGGCGGTGGGGGCCATCTCCAGCAATCATTAAACGAGTGTCGGGATGGGCTTGAATTACCTTTCTCAGCGCATGAATCGCTAAATCAAATCCCTTTTCTGGAACTACTCGGCCCAAGCAGAGGAGTTTTGGGGGAGTGGCAATCAGGGGTGTAGGTGCGAGTAGAGGTATTTTCAAGCCATTGTAAATAAGAGAAGTTTTTTTGACCAGAGGCGGAAATAGCTGGTGTAATTCCGTCAAAATGGCCTGGGAATTAGCCGTAACCCAATGAGCAGATTTTAGGGCTTTATAGAGAAGCGTATCAGATGCCAAGGGTGTGCGCCCAAAAGAAATTTTGGCTGAAATTAGCGTGGGAATCGCCGGCGCAGTGGATAAATGAAAGAAAAGACTGGGGTCACTTAAGTTAATATGGATTAGATCAGGCTGGAATTGCTGCTTTAATGCGATCAGCCGCTGTTTGATCGCAAAGATAGTAGCAATATCTCTGGTTTCCAGAGTCCTTAAAAAAGGGAATCTATGAATCGTGATCCCTTCCCAGTCCTCTTGATTGGGTAAACTTAGGCTTCCATGGGATGTAACAACTATAATGTCATACCCTAAGCACTTTATTGCTCTCAAAAAATGTGAACTGAGAACTTCAACACCACCAATGTAAGGCCAGAATAACTGAGTCCAAAAAAGGATTTTGGGATTCATGAGCTTGAGCGCATTGAGTATTCTTTATCATCAGGTTTTTCCTATTCTTGTCAAATATTTCTGGCAAGCGGTAATATTAACGTCACTCAATTTAGGGCTGTAGAATTTACATTGTTCCTAAGATTAAGTTCTCCAATGATTAACAGGAGATAGGAGATTCCATGTGGGTATAGTACAACCAATCGGCTACATAACAATCAGGACAAGGTAACGCCTGAGCAAAATACCGAAGAAACCTCCTACTGCTAGAGAATCGGTAAGACCAAAACTACTCTGCTGATGCTGAAAACAGCTTGTACCCATCACTCATCATGGCTCCTGTGTAGCTTTGCTCGCTTGTAGAAGAGATTTAGAATAAGACAACCCTGGCTCCAGGCCTGGTACTTTCTTAAATGGCCGGATCTTCATGTCTATTACCTTGGCATTAGCACAGTTAAACCCAATTATTGGGGACTTGGAGGGGAATGCCCAAAAAATCCTAGCCGCCGCCCAGGCCAGTCAGCAACAGGGAGCCAATATTCTCATTACCTCAGAACTGGCCCTCTGTGGATATCCACCCCGAGACTTGCTGTTAGACCGCAGTTTCGGCCAGGCCTGCGAAAAAACCCTCCATACCCTTAGCCGAGAACTTCCCCCAACCCTCACTGCAATCATCGGCACTATCGCCCCCAATCCAGATGCCAACATTGGTGCAAAACCGCTGTTAAATGTCGGCGTAGTCATTCAAAACCGTGAGATCATCTATCAATTTGCCAAACGCCTGCTCCCCACCTACGACGTATTTGATGAAGATCGCTACTTTGCCAGTGGCAACCAAATCAACATCTTGACCTTCCAACAGGGAGATGAAATCATCCGCCTGGGTCTGACCATTTGCGAAGATATTTGGAACGATGAGGAATTTTTAGGGAAACGACTGTATCCCGCCAACCCAATTGCAGAATTAGCCAGTGCCGCAGCCCAACTGATCATCAATCTTTCGGCCTCTCCCTTTACCCTCTCTAAGCCCAGTTTCCGCCAGGCCCTTTTAGCCCATACCGTTCAGCGTTATGGTTGCCCAGTGATCTATGTTAATCAAGTGGGGGGCAATGATGATTTGATTTTTGACGGCCATAGCTTTGCCCTGAATCACCAGGCCCAGCTTGTGGCCCAGGCTCCCGGCTTTCAGACCAGTTTGGATTACGTTACTTGGTCACAGGGAAAGCTATCAGGAATCAGTCAAATCTTACCCAATTCCCTGGGGGATGACCATCAGCAAACTTGGGCCGCCCTCGTTTTAGGGATTCAAGACTATGCCGAAAAATGTGGCTTTAGGCAGGCTGTCATTGGTCTGAGTGGGGGGATTGACTCCGCTTTGGTGGCGGCTTTAGCAACGGCGGCGTTAGGGTCTGAAAATGTCCTTGGTATTCTGATGCCCTCGCCCTACAGTTCTGATCATTCTCTCACCGATGCTCACCAACTCGTTGCCAATTTAGGAATTGCCCAGCAAACCATTCCCATTGCCAATCTGATGCAAGGATATGACCAGGCCTTGGGGGAGTTATTTGCCAATACTCAACCCGGAATTGCGGAAGAAAACATCCAAGCTCGGATTCGTGGGAATTTACTGATGGCCGTGGCAAACAAATTTGGCTATTTGGTCATTTCTACGGGCAACAAATCTGAACTAGCAGTGGGCTACTGTACTCTCTATGGCGATATGAGTGGGGGCCTGGCAGCCATTGCCGATGTGCCTAAAACCCTGGTCTATGATCTTTGCCACTGGTTAAACCATCAAGCCCAGGCTGGACATACTGCCTCAAACTTTCCCTTTATGACACCTGAAGTGATCCCCACCCATATCTTGGCCAAACCTCCCAGTGCCGAACTTAAACCTGGCCAACTGGATCAAGATTCCCTGCCAGCCTATGAAATTTTGGATGACATTCTCCAGCGGTTCATCGATCACCATCAATCTACGGCAGAAATTATTGCAGCGGGCCATGCCCCAGCCATTGTGATCCAGGTTCAGCAAATGGTGACTCGGGCCGAATTTAAGCGCCATCAAGCCGCCCCAGGCCTGAAAATTACCAGTCGCGCCTTTGGAACGGGTTGGCGAATGCCCATTGCGGCTAAACGTAAATTTGCTCTCTAATGGCCAGGCCAAAGAGTTTTGCCGCATTCTGAGTTGTTTGTTGCCCCAAATCCATCACCGAGATATTCCGTAACTCCGAAACGTGTTGGGCGACATATTGGACATAACTGGGTTCGTTGCGTTTTTCCCCTCGTTTGGGGACAGGGGCTAAGAAGGGGCAATCGGTTTCAATCAGCAAACGATCCACAGGAACTATTTGGGCGGCGGCTTTAATTCCGTGGGCATTTTTGAAGGTGACAGTCCCACTAAAACTGATGTAAAAGCCTAAGTCTAAGAACCACTGAGTTTCTTCAGGAGTCCCACCCCAACAATGCATCACACCCCTAACGGCCCCTTGGGTTTGCCAGAATTTTTCCAGGAGGTCACGCATTGTTGCCGCCGCGTCCCGACAGTGAATAATCACCGGTAAATCCAGGGCTTGGGCAATTTCCAGTTGACTCCAAAAGACCCTGGTTTGCGTCTCGATATTATCGGCTTTGAAAAAATCCAGGCCCATCTCACCAATGGCCACCACTTTCGAATCGGAACGGGCTAGCTCGTGAATATGGCTTTGATAATCGGGTTGCCACTGAGCTGCATCAAGGGGATGTAAGCCGACCGCAAAATAAACTTCGGGAAACTGCTGGGCAATGGCCTGGATTGCAGTAAATTCACTGGGTTCAACACAGGAATGAACGAGGGCAACGACTCCGGCATCGCGCCAGTGCTGGGCAATTTCCGCTAAATCGGGAGTAAATACGTCAAAATTGAGGTGAACATGGGTATCAACCAATGGCGGTAACATCCCCAGCCCTCCCCAAAGACGTTGGCAATGAAATCTTTCTAAGCCGGTGCCGTTACTTTATTGAGTACACGGGCCAAACGGGCTTTTTTCCGGGCCCCAGTATTACGATGGATAACGCCTCGCTTGACCGCCTTATCAATTTTGCTGAAGGTCACAGACATTTTAGCTTGAGCGGTCGCTAGGGCCTCTGGGGTCGGTTCGCTCGTGTAGGTTTGCACGGCCTGGAGGTAATGCTTGGTCATGGTTTTCACAACCGATTTGTAGGCTTTATTTTCCAGACGGTTGCGCTCGGCAATTTCGACACGCTTGATGGCAGATTTGATATTAGCCACGGTAAGACTCTTTTATCCCAAGTTCTATAGACGGATATTAATCATAACAGATTGCTGGACTGGGTCAAACTTCTGAATCAGGATTCGTCAGGGGCTGGGGCTGGGAAAAGGCTGGATAACTGGCCACCACGGCAATCATCAACCACCAGAGGGTCGCGACTTCCGGGCGATACCAAATTGTATCCACCAGGCCATGGGTCAACATCCCCAACATGGTTGCCAAGGCCGCCATCAGCCAAAAGCCATCGGGATGACGCATCTTCCGCAGATGATTGAGGGTCTGCCAGGCCTGGGTCAAGGTTGTGAGTAAAAACCAGACAAAAGCCGCAAACCCAATCGTCCCAGCCTCCACGAGGAGTTCTAAAAAAATCGAATAAGCACTCAAGGCGGTATAGCCCGGCCGTTGATAGAGGGGATAAACCTTGTTAAATGCCTCATTTCCGGGGCCGATCCCCAAAATTGGGCGGTCACGGATCATGTCCTGAACAGCGGCCCAAACATTGATCCGAAAATTGTTACTACTGTCATTGCGCTCGGCAAAAATACTTAAGACTCGTCCCCGAATGGCTGGCACGAGAATCATTGCGGCCACAACCAACACTGCCAGGCCCCCCAACAAAGCCGGAAAGGCCCAAAATTGCCAAAAGCGAGGCAGGCGGGGTAACAACCAGTAGAGCAACAACAGAGAGAGCGTGCCCAAACTAACCACCAGGCCCAGCCAACCACCGCGACTAAAGGTAAAAATCAAACTACTGGTACTCAGCCCCAACATCACCCCCCCCAAGAGCTTTGGAAGCCAGCCCCGCCAAGCAAATATTGAGGCCAAACTGAGGGGAATCGCGGGTAATAAATACCCAGCTAGGAGGTTAGGATTGCCCAGGTAGCTATAAACCCGCGTGGTGTTGGCCAATTCAGATTGGGGGTCTGTCCAAGTGGCTAAGGCATCGGCCCCAAAGATCCATTGCCTAACTCCATAAATGCTGACAACCAACGCGGTTAAGAGATAGATCGTGATCAACCCCGACCGCCATTTGGGAGAGCGCATGACCCGTTCGGCTAAGGCAAAAAAGCCCATATAGAGACTCAGTTTGATCAGTCCTTGAAAAGCGGCAGCCTTGACGGGGGAAAATGCTGTGGCAACAACAGCAATAGACCAGTAGAGAGCCACCAAGGAATGAATCGGGGTAAAGCGGTTTTCCGGCGCAGTGCTGACTGTCCACAGGCCCCAAAACAGCACCCCGGCGAAGAGGACAACACCGATCATCCCACTGGGGACAAAGGGGGCCAGAATTAAAATCAGGCCAGCCAGTACCCCCCCTAATCCCTGCACCCAGGGCCATAAAACACTCCCCCGCTGCCAGGCCTGGATCAGTCCCATCCACTGCCCCAACAGACTTTTTTGTCGCCACTGTGACCAGGGAATGGTACCGAGGGTAATCTGTTGCCAGAGGGTCATGGGTGGCTTACCTTTTGGGGATCAATCAATACTAAACATAGGGCACAGTAGTCAGTCTATCGGGTCAGTCGGTCTTCTGGAGCGAGGCCTGGTAAAATCTCGGTGATTCCTCCGGTTTTTATTCTTAAACTAGCTCCCCCCTCCTCACCATCCCCAAGCATTCATGCACGCCCTTGAGCCACAAGCTTTAGAACAGAATATTGCCCCAACTGGCCTAGCCCTGTTTGGCATGAGTGCTGATCCACCCACCATCGCCCATCAAGAGATTATTCAGTGGTTAGCACCTCAATTTCAAAGAGTCATTGTCTGGGCGGCTGATAATCCCTTTAAGACTGAACAAACATCTCTCCATCATCGCCAGGCCATGTTAGGGCTCCTGGTGGGCGACCTGCAAAGCACCTATCCACACATTCAACACCAACCTGCTCTCAGCTATCCCTACACACTCCACTCTGTCCAAGCGGCCCATCGCTACTGGCCCAAAAGTCAGTTCACCTTGGTTGTGGGTAGCGACATTCTCACAAAGTTAGGCCAGTGGCATCAGGTGGAACTACTATTTCAGTTGGTTGATTTTCTAGTCCTAGCCCGCCCAGGTGCGCCGATTAACCCAAGTTTGATCAACTCCCTCACCGCTCGCGGGGGTCGGTTTCAACTCGGAGCTTTTACGGGGCCCGACATTTCCTCAACGGCCTCCCGCCAAGCGGCCCAACCGGAGAATCTCTTACCGGTGATTGCCCAATATGTGTCTCAGTATGGCCTCTATCAAGCTTCCCTGACAGCCCCAGCCAACGCGCCCAGGACTCAACCTCCAGCAACCCATTTCCCCACGAGTGACAAAGCTGAATTTACAGTTGGGGTCGATAATGTGGTTTTTGCGGTGGATAGTCAGAAGAATCGGCTCTTAGTTCTCCTCAGTCAACGGCAGCAAGCTCCTTATCAAGGGTGGTATGGTTTACCGGGAACCTTGGTCCGGGCAGGGGAGGGTCTGGAAGCGGCGGCCTATCGGGTCTTGGCGGAGAAGCTTGCCTTAAGAACTCTTTATTTGGAGCAGCTTTATACCTTTGATGGCCTGGGGAAACGCCAGCCTTTTGCCCGATCCCAGGCCGAGGGTGGACTGATCAACTCAGCCAAAACCTCAGAGAGCGTTCGCGCTGGAATTCGCTATCTTTCTGTCAGTTACTTTGCCTTGATTCCCTATGGGGCAGCCGCCTTAATGGTTTCAGCAGAAGCGGGTGGGGCCTGGTTTCCAGTCCATGAAGTCCCTCCCTTGGCCTTTGATCATGCGGATATTCTCGCCTATGGGCATCGTCGCCTGAAAAATAAGCTGGAGTATAGCCCGGTTGCCTTTGATGTGCTCCCCGCAAAATTTACCCTGAATGAGGTCTATCAGTTCTACAGCACTGTACTGGGGGAAAACTTTGCTGACTATTCTAACTTTCGCAGTCGTTTACTTAAACTCGGAATTCTTCAAGATACTGGAGAAAAAGTCATTCGGGCTGCGGGTCGGCCAGCCAGTTTATATCGGTTTGACCCCATCGCCTTTGCCCCGCTCCAAGATACACCTTTAGTTTTTGTCTAGTTTTCAACCTCGGCCGACCCTAACTAAAATCCCGGCGGCGTTGGAGGATCGGGATCAGAATTAACATCCCAACAATCACAAATCCTTGATAAAGCCAATGGCGCACCACATCCACGGCAAACATATGCCCCTGTTTTTTATTGATCTGATTGATTAATTCCTCGGCACCATTAATAGCTTTGCTGCGTTGCTTTTGCCAAGTTGTGTAATTGTCCTGCCAGGTGTCCATCTGATCCTGATAGGTTTTGAGATCATCGCTATAGGCTTTTAATTCCGTTGGATTACTGGGTGGGTCGCCAGGATCTTCTGGTTTAGGCGGCTCAGCTTGATCCACAGCACTGTTGTATTGCTTTTGGATGCCCGGAAAATTACACTGTTGAAAAATACTTTCCCCAAAGCAAGCACAGTCCTTTTCTTGGGTCTCGGTTAAGTTTTCTCGCTCCTCACTGGTTTTCTGCCAGCAGGCATCCTTAGCCACGTCCCGCCCCAGGCCACTGAGACTGACTAAGGTTTCATAGGGCCATTTCAAGACAGTGACTCGATTCAAAACTTGCCCAACTGGCCCCAAGGAAGATAGGGGTTGGATGCCGCCGCTAAAGATAATTTGTGGAACTAGGAAAAATAATAAAATCAGCGGCACAATGTTTTGATTCGGAGCCACCGCCGAAACCAGTAGCCCCATGATCATCCCGCCAAAGATGGCCAAGACGATGGTGATATAGATCTGGAAGGTAATATCCCATCCCCCCGGTATATTAACTGCAAGCTTAGTGACCAAAAGATAGGTCGCGGCCTGGTAAATTGCTAAAATCAGGGCCACAGCCACTTTAGAGAAGATATAGGGGAGCATTTGGAGGCCCGTCATTCGCTCCCGGCGGTAAATTTCAATCTCTCGCACCAAGTCCCGCATCGTCGTCATGGAACCAATCATGACCGCAACTAAGGCGGTGGCAAAGAGCATCGTTAAGGCTTCATCAGCACTTCCTTGGGCTGAGTCGAAGATATCTCGTCCCCAGGTAATAAAATCCAACAGGGCCAGGACTGGGGCAATCAAGAGGGTCAGCAGGAGATGGGTTCGATCTTGGCGGAGAATCGTCAAATTTCGCTGGCTCAGAACTAAAAATTGTTGCCAGGGGGATACTCGCCGCTGCTTTTTCTTCGGGCTACGGATCGTTGTTTTGGTATTAGTTTTGGGAATTTGGCTCAGAAAGGTTTGGCGATTGACAATAAAGGTTTGACAGAGAGAGGATTGCTGATAACGATTGGCCAATTCCGTCGCGGTGGGCGCGTTAGGATTTTTCTCTCTATCTAAGGCGCGATAGAGATCGGCAAAATCTCGGAGTGGGACTCCTTGTAAGCGATCCCGAAAGGTTTCCCGAAAATAGGGCAACATTCGCTCCGGTGGGCCAAAATAGGCCAGATAGCCCCCGGCCGCCATATAAATCACGAGGTCACATTCGCGGATATTTTGGGTGGCATGGGAAATAATTAAAATGATTCGTCCTTGATCAGCCAGTTGCCGGAGCAATTGCATCATGTCTGCTTCCGTGCCTGGATCCAATCCCGATGTCACTTCATCCAGGAAAAATAAACTCGGTTGGGTCAGTAATTCAGCCCCCATACAGGCCCGCCGTTGTTGACCGCCACTGAGTTGCCGAATGGGGACATCGGCCCGATGGGATAACCCTAACTCTCCTAAAACTACCTGAATCCGCTTGTTCCGTTCAGTGGACGTTGTATCGGGAGGCATGCGGAGTTGGGCTGCATAGTCAAGGGCCTGGAAGAGGGTTAATTCTTCATGGATAATGTTTTTCTGCGGCACGTAGCCAAGTTGCGTTTTGTAAGCATCATAGTTCTGATATAAATCAGTCCCATTAATCATCACAGAGCCATTGGTGGCTGGGCGCAAACCATTCAGGGCATCCAGGAGAGTTGACTTACCACTACCACTAGGGCCAAGAATGGCAACAAACTCTCGCGGTAGAATTGACAAGGGAATGTCATTTAAAATCCGCTTGCCATCCCCAATGACCTTGCTTAAGCCCACCACATCCAAACGCAAATGTCCGGCTTCTACATACTGGGTTAAGGTCTCATCAATGTTGAGAATTAGCCGATCACTACCGATCCGGATAACATCACCGACCCGTAAACTCGTTACTTCAGTAATCGCTTTGCCGTTAACAAATGTTCCGTTACAGGACTCTAAATCTGTGAGGACTAAACTCCCCTGTTGACGGTCAATCTTGGCGTGGAACCGAGAGACACTGGGATGCTCAATGACAAGATCATTGCTAGTATCGCGGCCAATACTCAAGGTGTTTAATCTGGATAAGGCGACTGTTTTCATGGGCGTTGTCAGATCTACCTCTTCGGGTAGTCCAACTTCTGTTGCTACTGGAATATTCTGCTCCCCAGCCAAGGCCATCTGAGTTGCAGCGAGCCGATCTAGCCAAATTCGTTCGCGTTTAATTTGTTCTGGAAGTTTTAAGCCTTCGTAGGTGAGGGTAGCAGCTGGGCCAAGATTGAGAGTTTCCCCCTTACGCAATTGCCACTCTGTCACGGGTTGTCCTCCTGACATCAGTCCCTGGGGAGCGTCTCCTAAGTAGGTAATGAAACAGTACTCACCCTGTTCTTGAAGCCGGATATGGACTGGGGCAATCCCAATCGTATCCACCAAAATATCCACTGAACTATGGGAACCTAGCAAAACCATAGACATTTCTAAAATAAATTCCTGCGCCCAGGCCTCGGTTCTGACTAAAATTGATGGCACTCGACTAGCCCGCGGTTGGCTTTGCTCAGGCCGTTCTAAGGAAAACCGCAGCACCGAATCGCCAATTTGAATTAAGTCTCCATCATTCAGGGACTCGCTGGTGTGAGGAGATAAGGGCCGATAATTGATCCGCGTGCCGCTGGTACTCCCAAGGTCAGTAATACTAAAGCCTTCGTTTGAGCAGACAATTCGGGCGTGTTGGCGAGATACAGAGCGGTCGGCAAGGACAATCGTATTTTCGGGGGTACGGCCAATGGTGAGAGTATCTTGGGCAATGGGAAAACCGTAATCGGGAGCGCTTTTCAGAATCGTTAACCAGGCCGGGGATGCTTTCACAACAGAGAGTCCTTGTAGATAAAATTTCTGAATGTTATTGAGATGATCATGACTGACCTAGGTTTAGAACCATACTCCCGAAGAATTATGTGGTGGGGCCGAAAATGCTGCCTGAATTATAGGAGTTTCCTGGGAATTCTGGCTAATTTTATCCGTAGGGGCAAGAAGACAGCACAGGTATTTTAAGCCCGCACGGGGACAGCATGGGCCTGAAGATGTTTTTTTATTTCGGCAATCGTTAGCTGCCCATAATGGAGTAATGAGGCCAAAAGAGCGGCTTCTGCTTTGCCAGTGGTGAGGGCTGCCCGAATATGCTCACAGGTGCCGGCTCCCCCTGAGGCGATGACAGGAATGGTGACTTGGTTGGCAATGGTTTGGGTCAGGTTAAGGTCATACCCGGCCTGGGTTCCATCCGCATCCATACTGGTCAGCAAAAGTTCTCCGGCCCCGCGACTCTCAACTTCTTTAGCCCAGGCCAGCGCATCCAAGCCAGTATTTTCGCGACCGCCCCGGACATAGACATCCCACCCCGGATGTTCAGAACTCTCTCGCCGCCGGGCATCAATGGCAATCACAATACACTGCTGACCAAAGCGTTCACTGGCCTGGTTAATGAGATTGGGGTTACGGACGGCCGCAGAATTGAGACTCACCTTATCGGCCCCGGCCCGTAATAAGTCCTTAATGGTAGTCAATGAATCAATGCCCCCGCCCACTGTTAAGGGAATAAAGACTTGATCGGCAGTGCGATAGACCACATCAATCAAAATATTCCGTTCCTCATGGGTGGCGGTGATATCTAAGAAGACCAATTCATCTGCACCCGCATCGTTATAGGCCTGGGCCAGTTCAACTGGATCTCCGGCATCTCGTAATTCCACAAAATTCACCCCTTTGACAACCCGTCCGTTTTTGACATCTAAACAGGGCAAAATTCGCTTGGCTAACATTCATGTTTCCTTTTGAGTGACAAGTTCAAGGCCATCGTACCCGCCACAGATGCCAATGAATCGTGAGCAGTTGAGCCATAAGACTAATTTGTTGTCGCGACTCTATTTTGAGCATAATCCAGCTTAGTCTGGGAATTAGAGCAATCTCTGGGGATAACCGTTACTACCGATGATTAGGTGAATCGCTTGTGCCAAAGTCTAAGAAATTCTACGCGGTTTTTGCGGGTCGTCAAACTGGATTATTTTTTACCTGGCCTGATTGTGAAGCCCAAGTTAAAGGGTATCAAGGGGCCCGCTACAAATCTTTTCCGACTCGGGATCAAGCTGAAGTTGCCCTCACCATGAGCCAAGCCACCTCGCAAACAGAGTTATTTTTATTTGCATCCCAGGTGACACCATTGCCCAGGCCGGGTCAAACTCCCCCTGATCAACCCACCCGTAACGTTCTTTATATCCTCGATAGCCTATCTGTAGATGCTTCTTGTTTGGGGAATCCCGGAGATGTGGAATATCGGGGTGTCCATACTGGAACCAAAGAAGTCTTATTTGCGGTCGGCCCCTTAGCCTATGGGACTAATAATATCGGGGAATTTTTAGCGATTGTGGATGGATTGCAATATCTCCAGGCCCAGGGGTTAACAATCCCAATTTATTCTGACTCGGCCACGGGAATGAGTTGGGTTAAAAAAAAGCGCGTCCAAACCAAATTAGCCCGCCGGCCTGGAAATCAGGAAATTTTTACGCGGATTGATGAGGCCTTGGCCTGGCTGCATTATCACACCTATCCAAACCCAATCCTGAAGTGGGATACAGTAAACTGGGGTGAAATTCCGGCAGATTATGGGCGCAAATCGCGGTGATCAAGCAAGCAAGGCATTAAAGGTGACTCCATGCGGGTGATCGGCTTAATGAGTGGAACCTCTGTAGATGGAATTGATGCGGTGGTGGTTGATCTCCATGGGGCTGCTCAAGACCTGACAATCAAAGTCCAGGCCAGTGCCACCTATGGGTATTCTGAGTCGTTACGGGAGAAAATCTTAGGCGTTTGTGCCGGGGACGCTCTGAGTATTGCTGATCTAGCTAGCTTAGATGATCAAATTGCCCAAGCTTTTGCCCAGGCCGCCCGCCAGATTCAAAGCCAACTTGGGGATCAACAGCCAATTGACCTGATTAGTTCCCACGGACAAACCGTTTTCCATCGCCCTCCCGGCCCAAACCCTGATTTCCAACTCGGTTATTCCGTTCAACTCGGCCGCGGGGAAGTTATCGCCCAGTTAACCCAAATTCCGACCGTCACAAATTTTCGGGCTGCTGATATTGCCTTGGGGGGTCAAGGTGCGCCCTTAGTCCCGCGGATTGATCTATGTTTACTGGGGCATCCTGAAAAAACTCGTTGCGTCCAAAATATTGGCGGAATTGGCAATGTCACCTATCTACCCGCCCAAGGAGATACAGATGGATTTGGAACCGGAGTGTTTGGCTGGGATACGGGGCCAGGGAATGTTCTCATAGATTTAGCGGTTCATTATTTTTCCCAGGGACAACAAACCTATGATCACAACGGGGCCTGGGCTGCCACTGGAACGCCGGATTTAAACCTGATCCAGGCCTGGTTAAAACACCCCTACTTTCAGGCCCCCCCACCCAAATCTACAGGCCGGGAATTATTTGGACTTGCTTATTTTCAGGACTGTCTCAAGGATGCGGCCCATTTAACCCCAGCCGATACGATAGCTACCCTGACTGAGTTCACCGCCGCCACCATTGCCCATAGTTATCAAAGTTTTCTACCCCAAATGCCGGATCAGGTTTTTCTGTGTGGGGGAGGAGCATTGAATAGTTATTTACGATCTCGACTCGGGGCCTGGTTACAGCCGATTCCGGTGTTGACAACGACTGAGCTTGGAGTTCCCGTAGAAAGTAAAGAGGCGATTGCCTTTGCGGTTTTAGCCTATTGGAAGGGCCAAAATTTACCGGGGAATTTACCCAGTGTTACCGGCGCGTCCCGCGAAACTCCCTTGGGAACGCTCCATTGTCCTTAGATTTAGATATGGGTAATTCCAGTCAAGCAATTCCCGGATATTTGTATCTAGTTCCAACCCCCATTGGCAACTTGGCAGACATTACCACTCGCGCCCTCGGTATTCTCCAAACCGTAGATTTAATTGCCGCTGAAGATACCCGTCACACCGGCCGCCTGTTGCAGCACTGCCAAATTTCAACTCGGCAAATTAGTTTTCACCAGCACAATACCCAACAGCGGATTCCAGAGCTAATTGAACTCTTGCAGGCTGGACAATCCATTGCACTAGTGAGTGATGCAGGAATGCCGGGCATTTCAGATCCGGGTTATGAGTTGGTCGTGGCTTGTATTGATGCCCAAATTCCGATTATTCCCCTCCCCGGCCCCAATGCGGCCCTCACGGCCCTCGTTGCTTCAGGATTACCCTCCAATCGGTTTATTTTTGAAGGATTTTTACCCACCAAGCCAAAAGTGAGACATGAAATCCTCCAGGCCTGGGCCAGAGAACCCCGCACGATTATTTTTTATGAATCCCCCCACCGACTCAGAGAAACCTTAACTGCATTGATCCCCCATCTTGGCCCAACGCGGCAGATTGTGATTGCGAGGGAACTAACGAAACTCTACGAAGAATTTTGGCGGGGAACCTTGGGAGATGCAATCAGACATTTTCAAACCCATCCGCCCAAAGGGGAACTGACGATTATTCTGGCTGGCTCATCCCCGCAAACAGAACACTACTCACCAGAAGATATTAAAACGGCCCTCCAACAACGGCTGCAACAAGGGCTTTCTCCATCCCAGGCCAGCCGGGAACTTGCCCTAGAAATGCATCTGTCGCGGCGATATGTCTATGGCCTGGCCTTAGAGCTTGTCCAAAAATCTTCTAATTGATGGGAATGCGTTAGGGTGAGGACTTTTTTAGTTAACGGGGCCTGGTCAACCGCAAATTTGGTAGAGTTCAATTTAACTTGTCAAAAATTATCGTCTCTGGATTCTTGTTATGAGCTATCCCATGTCCCGCCAGGCCTATGCTGAAACCTATGGCCCCACTGTCGGAGATCGGGTGCGATTGGCGGATACGGAACTGATTATCGAAGTCGAACAGGATTTCACAACCTACGGCGAAGAAGTCAAATTTGGCGGCGGGAAAGTCATTCGGGATGGCATGGGGCAGTCCCCAATTACAAATGCCAATGGGGCCATGGATGCGGTGATTACTAACGCCTTAATTCTCGATTGGTGGGGAATTGTTAAAGCGGATATTGGGATTAAAGATGGGAAAATTGCTGCTATCGGAAAAGCCGGAAACCCCAACATTCAAGATAATGTCACGATCATCATTGGGCCTGGGACAGAAGCCATTGCTGGGGAAGGGATGATTCTGACTGCCGGGGGAATTGACAGCCACATTCACTTTATTTGCCCGCAACAGATCGAAGTCGCCATTGCCTCTGGAGTCACCACGATGATTGGCGGCGGAACGGGGCCAGCCACCGGAACTAATGCCACCACCTGCACCCCAGGCCCCTGGAATATTTACCGAATGCTCCAGGCCGCCGATGCCTTTCCGATGAATTTGGGCTTTTTAGGCAAGGGAAACAGTGCCAAACCAGAAGCCTTACGGGAGCAAATCCAGGCCGGGGCCTGTGGGTTAAAACTCCATGAAGATTGGGGAACCACACCTGCCACCATTGATACCTGTTTGAGTGTGGCTGATGAGATGGATGTGCAAGTGGCGATCCACACCGATACCCTCAACGAAGCCGGATTTGTCGAAGATACAATTGCGGCGTTTAAAAATCGGGTGATCCACACCTATCACACCGAAGGCGCAGGGGGTGGTCATGCCCCGGACATTATCAAAATTTGCGGTGAGATGAATGTTTTACCGTCTTCCACCAATCCCACCCGGCCCTATACCCTGAATACTTTGGATGAACACCTGGATATGTTGATGGTTTGTCATCACTTGGATGAGAGCATTCCTGAAGATGTCGCCTTTGCCGAGTCCCGGATTCGCCGGGAAACTATTGCCGCCGAGGATATTTTGCACGACTTAGGGGCTTTTAGCATGATTTCCTCTGATTCCCAGGCCATGGGTCGGGTAGGGGAAGTGATTATTCGTACTTGGCAAACCGCCCACAAAATGAAAGTTCAACGGGGGCCATTAAGCGAAGATTCGGAACGGGCTGATAATTTCCGAGCCAAACGCTATGTGGCCAAATACACGATTAATCCTGCCATTACCCACGGGATTGCTAATTATGTCGGTTCGGTGGAAGTGGGTAAACTCGCTGATTTATGTCTCTGGCGGCCGGCGTTTTTTGGCGTGAAACCAGAGCTGGTCATTAAAGGCGGCCTGATTGCCTATGCCCAAATGGGAGATGCCAATGCCAGTATTCCCACCCCGCAACCTGTTCATATGCGCCCAATGTTTGGCAGCTTTGCCGGAGCCAGAAATGCCACTGCCTTAACCTTTGTGTCCCAGGCGGGGTTGAATAATGGGATTAAGGAACAGTTAGGGTTGCAGAAAAATGTGGTGGCTGTCTCCCAAACCCGGAATTTAAGTAAGTTAGACCTGAAACTCAATACCGCAACCCCAGTGATGGAAGTTGATCCGGAAACCTATGAAGTCCGGGCGGATGGGGAACTGCTCACCTGTGAACCTGCGACTGTTTTACCGATGGCCCAGCGATACTTTCTGTTCTAAACACGCTGAATTTAACGTTGCAGTTTTTTAGGAGGAGGTTCAGCCTGCATAGCTTCAAATTAATGGTGTTTTATCCATCAACTATAATATCTATGAGTTTCAATCTAGCAAGTTTTGCTGATTAGGCGGAATTTTTTTGTATTCCCCTCCTTATAGGTTTTTTGAGGCGGAAACTTGACATTCAGCCTAAACACGATATGTTTCCTTTGAATGGAAACTTTCTGTCTAATCAATAGTTAGACAAACATCACGGTTTTCAATAAGAGTCATGCGGAGGCTCTATGTTCTCAAATGATCTAACCATAAAACTAGATACATCGTATGAGCAGACACGAGCTTTAGTGATTGAGGTATTAAAATCTTCGATTTCGGGTCAAATAACAAGTCTATATTCTAATGTTGCGAACTTGGCAGTTCAGAAAGGTATTGTAAAGAATCCTGCTGAAGCAAACTTTTTAAATCCAACATACAAACTCCCGGAAAAATATAAAACTTGGATAGAAGACATTATTTGGGATTTGATAATGGAGGGGTTAGTTAGACCAGGCTTGGGAGATGCATTAAATCCAGGTTTACCTTGGTATCATGTTTCAGAGTATGGCAAAACTGTTCTCACAACTCAATCACCTCAGCCTTACGATCCTGATGGCTATCTAAATGAAGTTCGAGCAATTCCCAATATTGATGATGTAATAATTTCTTATTTAGAAGAAAGTTTAAAGGCTTTTAGAATCCACTGTCACCTATCTTCTGTAATTACATTAGGATGTGCATCTGAGAAGGCAATTCTACTTTTAATAGAAGCCTATAAAGTAGCTATATCAAATCCTACACAGCAAGCCAACTTTGCGAAAAAGACAGATACTCTCGCCATCAAGAGAAAGCATGACGAATTCCAGAATCTTCTAAATGCGAAGATATCACCACTTTTACCTAAAGAGTTAAAAGAGAATTTGGACAACTACCTAATCGGGCTGTTCTCTATTATTAGAAGTACAAGGAATGATGCAGGTCATCCTTCAGGAAAAGAAATACGTAGAGAACATCTTTATGCATATTTGGCAACATTCCCTGAGTATTTAAAGAAAGTTTATGCTCTTATAGATTGGCTAAACAATAACCAGATTTAGGCTGTTCTCTACCCATCTAAAGACTGTCTAACAACCGCTCTGCACCGAAATTGAAAATATGCTCGGTTGAGTCGTAAAAGCTATCTGAATCCGGCGAGCGAGAACTTTAGTCGTCTGATTCTCGGAGTATAAGTTGTGATTTGTTGTCTTGTAATTCTGGAATCTATTCTTTGAGCTTGCTTGGTTAATTCGGGTAAGGGTAGGGTGGGAAGTAAGACCAAGTAGTTATTACTACAGTGGTTAGAGAATCCTGATGCGTTAGGGCCTCAGCAGATGGGGATATTATTGGGAAAATTCTCACCTGTGAACCTGCAACCGTCTTACCCATGGCCTGGCGATACTTTCTGTTCTAAACACCTTGCTGATCCTCACGTTGAAGTTTTTAGGAGGAGGCTCAGCTTGCATAACTTGAAATTAATGGTGATTTATTTGTCAACCATAATATTTATGAGTTTAAATCTAGTAAAAAGATTTTCTAATGAGACGGAAATTTTCTGTATTTTCCTCCTTATAGGTTTCTTAGGTGGAAACTTTCTCTCTAATCCATAGTTGGGCTGCAACATGCAAGGGGCGCAATGCGTCAGGTTTATCTCGTTCTACTCGTTGGTTGACCAGTTTCGCGCGTGACTTGCTGCGTTGAAAATTGTCTCGTCGATTGGGTTATGGCTTGGGTTCTGGGTGTTAATGTCCAACCATTATTTCGTTAATTGCAACGAGCAGCCCAACAAATCACTGTAGCCGACGGAACGGCGATCGCGATCGGGTGGCCTATTTTTTCACCGCTGCTAACTTCAACCATTAGGTACTAAGAGCACTCGTAGCACGATTAAGCATCTTCTTAACTTCTTCGTTTGCATTCAAGTCAACAATTTCAATTTCCGGGTGCTGCTTCTTAAAAACCCGAAATACTTCATCCGCAAAAGCTTGGCCTATCGCTTCCACTTCAGAAAAATCAAAGATTACTATCTTGAACTTATCGACATTAGCTAATAGCCTTTTCGCTTGAGAACGAGATACTAGCCTTTCATCTCTATACTGTGCCAAACGCACAGGGACGACTGTTTTATTGAAGGCATAATCATCTCCAGATGAGAAATTGTCAAATACTTGCTTGGAGGTTCTGGAAGTATTATTTTTAAGCTCCATACAAACGGTTGTACCATCTTGGGAACTATCATTCTCAAGAATCCAATCTTCGGCCTTGTCGAATTGGTGGGAGAAGTATACACTTCCAGAAAGTATTGCAAATCTATCAAACATTCGAGATGTAAAGAAAATGCCTTCGCCACTATGACGATCTGGGTCAGTTGTAAGCTTACCTTTAGCTAACTCAAGAACTGCGTGACGTTCGTCATGTAATTCCAATGACCGCTGAATCTTTCTGAAGATTCCTTCGCCATCGTCATGAATCATGATCTCAGTGGATAAAGAAGTCCTTTTGACTTGAATAAATACTTCTGTTCCAGATGAGTGATCTATGGCATTGTTTAACATTTCAGTGAAGCCATAGATCCAAATATCTTTAACATTATCCGGAAAATTAGACAACAAAGGCTTTATATCAGAACCCCATACAATATCCTCCTCAAGGGAAGTATCCAAAGAGTATTTTTTGCTCCACTCAAGCAGGGGATGAAGGTCGTAACTTCTGCTATTGGTTGAGCCTTTAAACGAAAGAGCCTTTTGCTCTACTAAGCACTTGATATGTTTGTTGACAGCTTGCCTAGTGATACCAAATTCTTGCGCTACTAGAGCAGCAATATCCCTTGGATGGTTCTCAACGTTTGTCAGGATAAATTGGCGAATTTGTTCACCACGCTTTCGCACTTTTGACACTTACATCTCTCCCTTTTGTCAAGCTAACCTCTTTTTATTGTCAACCCATATGACTCTTGTTGTCAACTTTTTAGATTTAGTTAGTCAGCACCTAACAACCCTGGTGTAGCGGATTTCCCGAGACTGGTTGCCGTGAAGGAAAGACCTTGAAAACTACTGACTAGGAATGTCAATTGCCACCAGGCCTTGAGTATGTGGATAGTTGGGTGGATTTAAACTATTTCCGGTGCTTCCAACTTATGCGAACGGATGACCAGGCCTTGTTTGAAGTTTGGATCGAAGCATGGAGCGATCTGGTTCATTTTGAAATTATCCCAGTGCGGACTTCGGCAGAGGCTTTTCAGCAGATTGCAAATAAACTCTAGAGGTCTTCTCTGTCGGCAGGCAGCAAAAGTTCTCGATATAATGCTAAGTAGATATTTTTCCCTCATGCTAGTTTATGAACTACCGAGACATCATTACAATTGAGCCTGAAAAACGCGGTGGAAAGCCTTGTGTCCGTGGCCTGCGTATTACAGTCTATGAAGTGCTTGAGTATCTAGCTTCCGAGATGACCGAAGCAGAAATTCTTGACGATTTTCCCGATCTGACGCGAGAAGATATAAAAGCCTGCATTGCTTATGCTGCTGACCGTGAGCGTCGGTTGATGACCGCTTCATTATCTGCATGAAATTACTTTTCGATCAAAAGAACCTTGAGTATCAGTGGGTGCAAAACAATTCCACTTTTGTTTTTTTTGCTTAAAATCTTCTACTTTCATAATTAAGTATGAGAGATATACTTTACATAAAAGGAATAGTAAATTTTCTATCTCAGTGTGTTGTGGTAATTAAAGGCAATTCTAGTTTAGCAATTTTATCAAAAGCTCTTGGATTTGAATCTTAATTAAACAGAAATCAAGAGAAAGAACCAAAACTATTCACATTACTTTGCATTATTAATACATTAGAGGAATGGTAGACAAAATAAAAAATCCCCCACCCAAAGGTAGAGGATTTAAAATTTAGCTAACTAATCAGCAATCAGTTCATCAACCGTACTTCGATGCAGTTGAAGCAATTAAGAATGCCGCATAGGTCACAATGTAGCCAACGGTGAAGTGAGCTAAACCAACCACCCGGGCCTGGACGATGGAGAGAGCCACTGGCTTATCTTTCCAACGCACCAAGTTTGCCAAGGGAGTCCGCTCATGGGCCCAGACGAGAGTTTCAATCAACTCCTGCCAGTAACCCCGCCAGCTAATCAGGAACATGAAGCCCGTTGCCCAAACCAAGTGTCCAAAGAGGAACATCCAGGCCCAAACAGAAAGGTTATTGGTTCCGTAGGGGTTGTAACCATTGATTAACTGAGAGGAGTTCAGCCAGAGATAATCCCGCAGCCAGCCCATCAGGTAGGTAGAAGACTCATTAAACTGAGCCACGTTGCCTTCCCATACACCCAGATGCTTCCAGTGCCAGTAGAAGGTGACCCAACCAATGGTATTCAGCATCCAGAACATGGACAGGTAGAAGGAATCCCACGCAGAAATGTCGCAAGTACCACCCCGGCCTGGGCCATCACAAGGGAAGGCATAGCCGAAGTCTTTTTTGTCGGGCATTAACTTGGAACCACGGGCATCCAAGGCACCTTTAACCAAGATCAAGGTGGTGGTGTGCAGACCCAAGGCAATCGCATGGTGAACCAAGAAGTCTCCCGGCCCAATGGTCAGGAACAACGAGTTCTTGCCACTGTTAATCGCATCCAACCAACCAGCTAACCAGACATTCCCGTAGTTCGGCCAGGCCGTAGCGGCAATGCTTTCTGGATTAGACAGGAGGGTATCGAAGCCGTAAAGGAGTTTCCCGTGGGCGGCCTGGATGAACTGGGCAAAGACCGGCTCAATCAGGATTTGCTTTTCGGGTGTGCCAAAGGCAACGACAACATCGTTATGGACATAGAGACCCAAGGTGTGGAAGCCCAAGAAGAGGGACACCCAGCTTAAGTGGGAAATAATCGCTTCTTTGTGCTGCAACACCCGATCCAAGACATTGCCTTTATTTTGCACCGGGTCATAATCCCGAACTAGGAAAATAGCACCGTGAGCAAAGGCCCCGACCATAATGAAGCCAGCAATGTACTGGTGGTGGGTGTAAAGGGCGGCCATGGTTGTGTGGTCTTGGGCAATGAAGGCATAGGGAGGCAGCGAGTACATGTGCTGCGCTACCAAAGAGGTGATCACCCCTAAGGAAGCCAATGCCAAGGCCAACTGGAAATGCAAGGAGTTATTCAGGGTGTCATACAGACCTTGGTGAGGCAGGTTGAACTGACCTTCACTCTTAGCCGAAAGCAATCCAGCTTTACTGTCGAGCATTTCCTTGATGTTGTGACCAATGCCGAAGTTCGTCCGGTACATATGCCCGGCAACAATAAACAAGACCGCAATGGCCAAGTGGTGGTGAGCCATATCCGTCAACCAAAGGGATTCGGTTTGGGGATGGAAGCCACCTAAAAAGGTCAAGATTGCTGTTCCAGAACCCTCGGCTGTGCCAAACAAATGACCAGCAGTATCTGGATTTTGAGCATAGACCCCCCAGTTCCCGGTGAAAAAGGGCTGTAAACCCGCCGGGTGAGGCAATGTCGAAAGGAAATTATCCCAACCCACATGCTGTCCCCGAGATTCGGGAATGGCGACGTGAATTAAGTGTCCGGCCCAGGCCAAGGAACTGACCCCAAACAAACCAGCCAAGTGGTGGTTGAGACGAGACTCAGCATTTTTGAACCAAGAGAGGCTCGGACGGAATTTCGGTTGCAAGTGCAGCCAGCCAGCAAATAAAGCCAAAGAGGCTAAAACAATCAAGAAGATAGCGCCTTGATAGAGGTCGCCGTTGGTGCGCATACCGATGGTGTACCACCAGTGATAAACGCCAGAGTAGGCAATATCAACGGGGTTAGACGCACCGGCTTGGGTAAAGGCATCGACCGCGCCCTTACCAAATTGGGGATCCCAGATCGCATGGGCGATGGGACGAACATTGAGTGGGTCTTTAATCCACTGCTCAAAGTTGCCTTGCCAGGCCACGTGGAACAAGCTACCCGATGCCCACAGGAAAATGATTGCCAGATGGCCAAAATGAGAGGCAAAAATCTTTTGATAAAGATTCTCTTCCGTCATACCATCATGGGTTTCAAAGTCATGCGCAGTGGCAATCGCGTACCATATCCGCCGTGTGGTCGGATCCTGTGCGAGGTCTTGGCTAAACTTAGGAAATTTAGTTGCCATAGTTAGGTAAAGTCTCCTCGCCCTTATCCTACTGAGATGATGCGAGCCAGGAAGAACGCCCACGTCGTGGCAATCCCTCCCAACAAGTAGTGGGCAACCCCAACGGCCCGGCCTTGAATAATGCTCAAAGCACGGGGTTGAATTGCCGGAGCGACTTTCAGCTTGTTATGGGCCCAAACAATGGACTCAATCAATTCTTGCCAGTAGCCGCGACCACTGAACAGGAACATCAAGCTAAAGGCCCAAACAAAGTGAGCACCGAGGAACAGCAAGCCGTAAGCCGACAGAGCCGAACCATAGGAACCAATCACCTGCGAGGCCTGGGCCCAGAGGAAGTCTCGGAGCCAGCCATTAATCGTAATCGCACTTTGGGCAAAGTTCCCACCGGTAATGTGAGACACCGTGCCATCGGGCGCAACCGTTCCCCAAACATCCGACTGCATCTTCCAACTGAAGTGGAAAATCACGACTGAGATGCTGTTGTACATCCAGAACAAACCGAGGAAAACGTGATCCCAACCAGAAACCTGGCAAGTACCACCCCGGCCTGGGCCATCGCAGGGGAAACGAAAACCTAAATTCGCTTTATCAGGAATCAGGCGAGAACTGCGGGCAAACAACACACCCTTGAGCAGAATCAACACCGTCACATGAATGGTGAAGGCATGGATGTGATGCACCATAAAGTCAGCCGTTCCCAAGACAATCGGCATCATTGCCACTTTGCCACCGACGGCAACAATCCCACCGCCAAACGCATAGCTAACTGGAGCTGCTGCATTGGGAGCGGTCGCACCAGGAGCCAAGGTATGGATATTTTGAATCCATTGGGCAAAGACCGGCTGGAGTTGGATGCCCGTATCCGAGAACATATCTTGGGGACGACCAAAAGCCCGCATCGTGTCGTTGTGGACGTAGAGGCCGAAACTGTGGAAGCCCAAGAAAATACAAACCCAATTTAAATGGGAAATAATGGCATCCCGATGACGTAAGACCCGATCCAAGAGATTGTTTTGGTTCATCGCTGGATCGTAGTCCCGCACCATGTAAATTGCCGCATGGGCCGCACCGCCGACAATAAAGAAGCCACCGAGCCACATATGGTGGGTAAACAGTGACAGTTGAGTCGGATAGTCCGTTGCCAAGTAGGGATAAGGCGGCATGGCATACATGTGCTGAGCCACGATGATGCTCAAGGAACCGACCATGGCCAAGTTGATCGCCAATTGGGCATGCCAAGAGGTGGTGAGCACTTCATAGAGACCTTTGTGGCCTTCGCCAGTAAAGGGCCCTTTATGTGCTTCCAACAATTCTTTGATGCTGTGGCCAATGCCCCAATTGGTGCGGTACATGTGCCCCGCAATGATGAAGAGGACAGCAATGGCCAAGTGATGGTGGGCCGTATCGGACAACCACAGGCCACCGGTGACGGGGTTTAAACCACCTTTAAAGGTCAGGAAGTCAGAATAGGCTCCCCAGTTAAAGGTGAAGAAGGGAATCACCCCTTTAAAAACACCCCAGTCCACCTTGGGATAGAGTTCCGTCATCAAGCTGGGATTGAGAATAAACTCATGGGGCAAGGGAATATCTTTGATCGGTACTCCAGCATCCAACAACTTGTTGATCGGTAAGGAGACATGGATCTGGTGTCCGGCCCAACCCAAAGAGCCTAAGCCAAAGAGGCCGGCCAAGTGGTGGTTAAGCATGGACTCCACATTTTGGAACCATTCCAACTTGGGTGCTTTTTTGTGGTAGTGGAACCAACCAGCAAAGAGCATTAATCCAGCCATAACCAGGCCACCGATGGCAGTGACATAAAGCTGAAATTCGTTGGTGATCCCAGAAGCCCGCCAGAGTTGGAACAGGCCCGAGGTAATTTGAATGCCATGGAAGCCGCCGCCGACATCGCCATTCAGAATGCCTTGACCAACAACGGGCCAAACCACTTGGGCACTGGGTTTAATTCCAGTCGGGTTGGCTAACCAAGCCTCATAGTTAGAAAATTTTGCGCCGTGGAAATACATCCCGCTCAGCCAGACGAACACAACAGCCAGGTGGCCGAAGTGGGCACTGAAAATTTTGCGAGATACGTCTTCCAGGTCGCTGGTATGGGTATCAAAATCATGGGCAAGAGCATGGAGGTTCCAAATCCAGGTTGTGGTTTGGGGACCTCTCGCCAAGGTACGGTCGAAGTGTCCCGGTTTGGCCCACTTTTCAAAGGAAGTAGGAACCGGATCGCTATCAACAACGACCCTGACTTTTTTCTCTCGCTCCGGTGGACTGATTGTCATCGAGTCTCTCCTCTCTTTAGACAAAGAAGGAACGAGTTCACTCTCTCCCCAGATACGGAACCTATCAATAAATCAATCAAGACTAAAAGTAATCTTCAATGATCATGACAGACTAAGAACAATGAAGCCCTCCGGGGGAGGAATGCTCACTCTCAGAATTATAGAAGCCTGTTCCTCAGTTTGCCGATAGTTAACAATATTTAAGATGCCTCAATATTCAAGGCTAGTCAGGCTTCGGGCCGTTTCCAAAATGCAGGTTTTGGGCCGAGATTGAAGTTCTTTATCAAGAATGTAACAAAACTTTATAATTGTGCAGTCTCGGAATTGTAAATTGGTAAAAGTGGCTACATTAGGGGCAACTAATGAATCAGTTATGGGATTTGTTAACATCTAGCCGTTTTCGTCTTTTCTGGACAAATTTGTGCAGGATTGGCTTAATTCTCGGCTTGGTTTGTGGTTTTGGCTTGGCAGGCTGTCAAGGCCAACCCCAGGTCTCGCAGATGGCTCCGGTTGCCCCGATTGTTAAGGCTAATCTCAGTGAAGTCTCCCCCCCCTTGGCTATTGAAGAACTTAATGAATGGTTTGACCAGTACCAGCCCCAGGTGGAAATTCTCAGTCCCCGCCCTAATGAAATCCTGGCCGATACCCAAGTCATTTTAAAGATTGGGGTCAAAAGTCTGCCCATTTTTCGAGACTTGGCCACAGGGTTGGGCCCCTATCTTCAGGTGACATTAGATAACCAGGCCAGCCGCCCTGTTTATTCCCTAGATAAGCCAGTCATTATTGAAGACCTCCCTCCCGGAACCCATACCTTACGAGTCATTGCCGTCCGCCCCTGGGGTGAGAGTTTTAAAACCGCTGGAGCTTTTGCTCAAGTTACGTTTCATACCCTTGTTGAGAGCGATCAGACCAGTCCCCAGCCCCAACGTCCCCTTTTAACCTATAACCAACCCCAAGGTTTTTATGGTGGTGAGCCATTCCTCCTCGACTTCTATCTATCCAATGCCCCGTTGCTGTCCCTCGGAAAGGCCAGTGATCTCGATGCGTTCTCCGATTGGCAGGTGCGCTGTACCATTAACGACATCAGTTTTACAGTCGATCGCTGGCAAGCTTTTTATCTAAGTGGATTGAAAGAAGGCAAAAACTGGGTACGTTTGGAACTCTTGGATGGGCAAGGGCGGCTGATCGAGAATGGCTTTAACCCGACAACTTGGGTCGTAGATTACCAACCTGGGGGCCTAGATGCCCGTTCTCGCCTGCTCCGGGGAGAATTAACAGCAGCGGACGTGAAGGGAGTTTTAAGCCCGAAATTTGCATCTACCCTTCCCCCAGTTTCGGAGCCGGAACCACTACCCACGTTTTCCCCCACTCCAACAGAGCCGCTTGACGCAAGTCCAATCCCGCCCCCAGAATCAGACGCACTCACTGTACCTATTGAGTCTGAGGTCAGTCTGCCCAAAGCCTCTGGTCTAGAAACGTCCCAGGCCTTGGAGTCAAACCCAGCCACGCCAGCTAAGCCTGAAAATCAGGTCACAAAACAGGTTCCTCCCACGCCCAAAGGATCAGAACGGTCTTGGCGTAATTTCTTCAGACAAAAGCCCCAGCCTTCTGTAACTCTCCCAGGCCTGGAGGAGGAAACACCATCTCAACTCCAACCCAATTCTGAAGTGACGGAACCAGCGGCAATCCCAGAAATGGCATCCACCGAGCCAGTTACAGCCAGCGAGCCTGAACTAGAGACCCCCTCCTCTGAGCCAACAGATACTCGACCAAATTCTGCACCGGGTCAAGAAGTTGAGGCCTTGAAAAAACGGTGGCAAGATTATCTTTCTCGTCCTCGGTCAGCCACTTCACCCAGTCCCAACACGGCTAGTACACTAGAAGCAGAAGAACCTATCGGAGATCGAGTTGAGTAGTAAAAATTTTTTCAAAAATTGATGGTTCAATATGGTTCAATAGCGTCATCTGAAAAGGGCCTCTTGGGCTTTAAAAGGATACCATCGCCGACATCAATAGCAATCAGTTGCTGACCAATCTCCCAGGGATGAGCAATGCGTAAAGCTTCTGGAAAATAACTTGTCCTTATACTTGACAGACGGGTTACTTCCATAAAATTCGGCGGCAAGAACAGTAATAAATATGTAGAAATTCTAGAATCGGCATCTTGCAAGCGGTTGGGGTAGCGGAACCTTGGGGATCACAAAAACCCTGGCTAGCCCCGTTTCATGGCCCGTTCCATATCCCGTTTATCCTGCTTTTGTTTGAGGTCTTCTCGTTTGTCGTGGAGTTTTTTCCCGCGGGCTACAGCAATCTCTACTTTGACCCGGCCGTTTTTGAGTTTCATCCTTAAGGGGACAAGGGTTAAGCCTTTTTGCTCTACTTTGCCAATCAGTTTACGAATTTCTTCCTTATGTAGCAATAATTTTCGATTCCGGCGGGGATCATGGTTGTAGTGGGTATTGGTGGTGTCATGGGGGGAAATATGGACATTCATTAGCCAAACTTCGCCATCGCGTACCCGCGCAAACCCATCCCGGAGATTAACTTTGCCTGCCCGAATAGATTTGACTTCCGTCCCTTGGAGGACAATGCCCGCTTCATAGGTATCTAAGATTTCGTAAAGAAACCGGGCCTGGCGATTATCGCTGACCAGTTTGTAGCCATCATCCATTGCTGATTGTCCCTAAACTCCAGAGAGGATCCTTCAGCTTAACCTGTTCTGAGCTATCTTGAGGGCGGAAGCCCGAGCCATACTCTACAATATACCTCTAGAAAATTAATTACGGTCTTGGATGCCGACTTTACCCCCTTTGAAGACCTCTTGACTCGTACCGTGGGCTTCTTTGAAAATCTGAATATTTCCCTGATGCTCCCCAGAATTTTGATCACCCCGATTACCATTCCCAAAACCTAGGTCTGGGCTGTATTTTGAGCAAGGGTATGGATTACTGTTTAACCATCGGGGGGTAAAGCTACTGGGGCTAGTTTTCTATGGTAGTTTGACTGGATGGAATGTCCCGAAAAGTCCCAGCGGTCTGGATGTTTTTTGGGCAATGCTGGCCCGACGCTTTGATGTTTCTTCGCTCTTTACCGCTTACTCATCTTGCACCTAAGACAAGCCCAACCCTATGCACCAAACCCGGACAGAATCTGACACGATGGGGCCAATGGAAGTCCCGGCTGATCGCTATTGGGGGGCACAAACGGCCCGTTCACTCCATCATTTTGCCATTGGCGGTCAAACCATGCCGCGGGAAATGATCCAGGCCTTGGGGATTCTTAAACAAGCGGCGGCGATGGTCAACCTGGAATTAGGCGAACTAGAGGCTGAACCGGCCAACCTGATTATCCAGGCCGCACAGGAGGTCATAGAGGGGACGTTGGATGATCACTTTCCCCTGCGAATTTGGCAAACGGGCAGCGGCACCCAAACCAATATGAATGCCAACGAGGTGATTGCAAATCGGGCGATTGAACTGGCCGGCGGTGTGTTGGGTAGTAAGCATCCGGTGCATCCCAATGATCATGTCAATTGCAGCCAATCCTCCAATGATACGTTTCCAACCGCGATGCACATTGCTGCCGTCCAGTCTCTCCAGCAACGGTTAATTCCGGCCTTGTCCGAGATGGAACGGGTGTTGGCCGAAAAAGCCCAGGCCTGGAAAGGTGTGATTAAAATTGGTCGCACTCACCTGATGGACGCGGTGCCGTTGACCTTTGGGCAGGAGTTTTCCGGGTATCAGGCCCAATTAATGCAAAACCTTGGCCGGATTCAGTCCGTTCTGCCCCATTTAAGTGAATTAGCCATTGGTGGGACAGCGGTCGGGACAGGCTTAAATACCCATCCTGAATTTGCCATCCGGGTGGCCGCTAAAATTGCCGAATTGACGGGATTACCCTTTGTCTCGGCTCCGAATAAGTTTGCGGCCTTGGCGGGACATGATGCAATGGTCATGGCCAGTGGGGTATTGAGAACCTTGGCCGGCTCCCTGATGAAATTAGCCAATGATATTTCCTGGATGGGATCGGGGCCCCGCTGTGGCCTGGGCGAGTTAATTTTGCCCCCCAATGAACCAGGGTCTTCGATTATGCCCGGAAAAGTTAACCCCACCCAGTGTGAAGCCCTAACGATGGTCTGTGTTCAGGTTATGGGTCTAGATGCGGCCATTGGTTATGCGGGTTCCCAAGGCAACTTTGAGTTGAATGTCTTTAAGCCGATGATCATTTACAATCTCTTAACCCAAATTGAACTATTGACGGATGCCTGTCGCTGTTTTACGGAGTTTTGTTTGACGGGTTTGGAGATCAATTATCCGCAGGTGGAGCAGTATGTGGAAAACTCGTTGATGTTGGTGACGGCTCTCAATCCCCATATTGGGTATGACAAAGCCGCCCAAGTAGCCAAAAAAGCCTATGCCGAAAACCTGAGTTTGAAACAAGCTGCCGTGGATTTGGGCTTTTTAACAGCAGAACAGTTTGATGAATGGATTCAACCCGCTGCCATGACCCAGCCCCATTCTTAAACCCCTATCTATACTAAGAGAAATGAGCTTAATGCCTCCTAAAAGAAGTCGCAATGGTTAGACAATTAGAAACTCAACCTATTTTGGCTCAAGACCTAGCTGCCGTGATGCCCTCGGCCCAAGGCCTGTTAAGCGATGAACTGATCTATAGTCCCGTTTGCGATATTTCACCGTCAATGGTGAGCTAGTTCCCACACCTGAAGAAGCGGCGCAGCAGTCCCAATTAGAACTCCAAGCCACCCAGGCCAAGTTAGAGGCAGCCCAACAAAAGCAGCAATTGTTAGCAGCAAAATTACGAGAGCTAGGAATTGATCCGGATCGCCTCCCCTAGGGCCTGGGTAATTTGGGCAATTTGTGCAGGGGCAAGTTCCGGCCAGAGGGGCAAACTCAGGACTTCTGTGGCTAATTGATCGCTGACGGATAGGGGGGGATAGTGATTGTCATAGACGGTCAATCGGTTCTGGGGAATGGGGTAATAAATCATGGTGCTAATCCCCAGGCCCGCCAAATGGTGAATCACCTGATCTCGCTTATTATCCAAAACTCGCACAGTATATTGATGAAACACATGGCCTGGAGTCACTTTTGGGGTGATGATTCCCGGAATATCTGCTAGGGTTTGGTTGTAGGTTTGGGCGATCTGTCGGCGTTGTTCATTCCAGGACTTTAGATGGGGCAACTTCACCCGTAAAATAGCCGCTTGAATGCTATCCATCCGGGAGTTATAGCCAATCATTTCGTGAATATAGCGTTGGCGAGAGCCATGTACCCGCAGCATTTTGGCCAGTTCAGCTAACTCTGGATCGTTGGTCGTAATTAACCCACCATCCCCATAGGCCCCTAAGTTCTTGGTTGGGAAAAAAGAAAACGCGCCCATATCTCCAATGCCGCCGACAAATTTACCTTGGAGTTGCTGTTGGGTTCCAGCTTGGCATTGACAATCTAAACACGTTCCAAAATACTGTGCCCCAATGGCCTGGGCGGTGTCTTCAATCACTTTTAGATCATGGGCCTGGGCAATCTCAAGAATTTCTCCCATCCGAGCCGGTTGGCCAAAGAGATGAACAGGCATAATCGCCTTAGTACGGGAGGTAATGGCTGCGGCAATCAGGGTCGGGTTGATATTAAATGTTTCTGGGCAAATATCGACAAAGACGGGCCTGGCTCCAACTAGGGTAATGGATTCAGCCGTTGCGAAAAAGGAAAAGGGAGTTGTAATCACCTCATCCCCAGGCCCAATCCCCAAGGCTCGCAAGCTGATAATCAGGGCATCGGTTCCCGAGTTAACGGCAATGGCAAACCTGACTCCTAAAAATTGCGCCAACTCGTTTTCTAAGGCGGTGACATCCGGCCCCAAAATAAACTGTCCTGACTCTAGAACCCGATCAATGGCGGCCTGGATTTCGGTTTTGAGGGCCTGGTACTGAGGCTTGAGGTCAAGAATGGGGATTTTAGAGGGTTGCATTCAAACTTACTTAAGCCAGGTGAAATATTCATCAGTAATGGCACAGTCATTTTACGGGATGCCAGGCCGGATAGCTAGGAAGATTTCTCAAAATTCGGGCATGAAGGGGCCAGAAAATGAGTATTATCAGGGGTGAAACGGTGTTTTATCGAGTGGGGATCTATGGTTGAAGCAGCATATACCAAGACACCAGCGGCTGGATTACCCCAAGATGCCAAGCTCCCCCAGGCCTGGGAAGAATATAAAAAATTGCAAGCACTACCCCAAATTTGGAGTCTTTTGTCCCAGCGTTATCCCGAGATTATTGCTCTAAATGCCCCCTACGAAGAACCCACCGCTGCCATTGCCTACAGTGAACTTTATCGCCAAATTCAACGGTTTGCCGCCGGAATTCAGGCCTTGGGGATTGAACCCGAAGAACGCATTGCCCTCTTTGCCGATAACAGTCCCCGCTGGTTAATTGCCGATCAAGGGACAATGCTGGCTGGTGCTGTCAATGTGGTTCGCAGTGGGACGGCCGAAGCCCAAGAATTGCTCTACATTCTCAAGGACAGTGGCTCAAGCCTATTGATTATTGAAGACCTGGCCACCCTCAAAAAAATCGCCCCCGGCCTAGAGTTTATTCCCCTCAAAGCAATTATTCTTCTCTCAGCCGAGCAACCCCAAAATCCTGCCTTAGATATTCCTTGTCGCCTCTTAAACTTTGCTCAAGTCTTTCAAGAAGGTAAATATGGCCCCGTGCGCTCGGTTCCCTTTAAAAAAGATAACCTTGCCACCTTGATGTACACATCCGGCACCACAGGACAACCCAAGGGCGTGATGATTACCCATGCCGGCCTCCTCAGTCAGATCATTAATATCTGGGCCGTAGTCCAACCAGAACCAGGGGATCGGGTCTTAAGTATTTTGCCGATTTGGCACGCCTATGAACGGGTTTGTGAATATTTTCTCTTTGCGAGTGGATGCAGCCAAACCTATACCAACATCCGCCATTTCAAAAACGATCTGAAAAAACACAAACCCCAATACATGATTGCCGTGCCTCGGATTTGGGAAGCGATTTATGAAGGAGTCCAAAAACAACTCCGAGAAGCCCCAGCCAGTAAACGCCGTTTAGCCGAATTTTTCCTCAACATTGGCACCCACTATGTCAAAAGCCGCCGGATTATCCAGGGATTGAGTTTAGAGCAGCCGAATCCTTCCGGTGCTGATAAATTTTGGGCTAAAGTCCAACTCTTTTGCTTAAAGCCCCTCTATGGCCTGGGAGAGAAAAAGGTTTACAGCACAATCCGTGGGGCAACTGGGGGAGCCTTGAAGCAAGTGATCAGCGGCGGTGGAGCCTTGGCCGCCCATTTAGATACCTTCTACGAAATGATTGGTGTGGAAGTCTTGGTGGGCTATGGCTTAACCGAAACGGCTGTAGTCTTGAGTGGGCGGCGATACTGGGGGAATTTACGGGGTTCCTCCGGGCGGCCCTTACCGGATACAGAATTGAAAATTGTTCACCCTGAAATTAAGGAGCCAGTTGGGTTTTGGCAAAAGGGCCTGGTCATGGCGCGGGGCCCCAAGTCATGCAGGGCTATTACAACAGACCAGAAGCCACCGCCAAAGTTCTCAACTCCGAAGGTTGGTTTGATACAGGGGATTTGGGCCTACTGACCCCCGCGGGAGATATTGTCCTCACTGGCCGGCAAAAAGACACGATTGTCCTCAGCAATGGCGAAAATATCGAACCCCAACCGATTGAAGATGCCTGTATTCGGAGTCCCTATGTGGATCAGATCATGCTGGTGGGACAGGATCAAAAAGCCCTAGGAGCCTTGATTGTCCCCAATGTCGAGGCCTTGCAACTGTGGCTGACAGAATCCGGGTATGCCTTAGAACTCCCAGGCCAGTCCCCGTCTGGTGGCAAAAAAGTGACCCTCGAAAGCAAGGTCATCCAGGATTTATATCGCCAAGAGCTTGTTCGGGAAATCAAAAACCGGCCGGGCTATCGTCCTGATGACCGGATTGCTGACTTTCGGTTTATTTTGGAACCCTTTACCATTGATAATGGTCTGCTCACCCAAACCCTAAAAATCCGCCGCCATGTTGTGATGGAACGCTACCACGATATGATCAACGGGATGTTTAGTTAAGGTTCCCCTGCTTTTTATGGAGACTACTGTGGATCCACTCCTGTTACGCCGCCAAATTAACATCAAGGCCGTAGTCACGCCCCTGTGGAAAGAAGATGCCCAACGCCAACTCCAGGCCCAGATCAATCAACTGGATGGCCAACTCCAACAGCTTGACGGGCAACTTCAGCAGGTCGTGACAGAACTCCGGAAACAGAAAACTGAACTGAATAGTGATGCCGTAGAAACCAAAATCCAAGAAGTCCAATCCCAGGCCAATGGTCAAAAAAGCGAACTGCTTCAACAAAAAAATGTGATTCTTCAGCAACTTAACCAAGTCCAGCAACTAGAGTTTGAACAGGAAGTAGATCAGGGGCAAATGGATAACTTTTTTTATGTTAAAAAGGGAGATAACCTGGTGCAAAAAATGCAGGTGGAAATCTTGCTCCGAGATGGTGTAATCGAAGATATCCGCGGCATACTCTAGACCAATCAGACGTCCTGATTCAGGGTTTTTGAGTTTTGCCCAAGCCTTTTCCCTGAGCCTGTCTCACCTTCACTTACCTCCGTTCTTCTCTAGCTTGTTGGAAACTGCCCCATGATTCGCGAAGTGTTTATGCCGGCCCTAAGTTCAACCATGACTGAAGGGAAAATTGTTGCTTGGGTCAAAGAGCCTGGGGATAAGGTGGAAAAGGGCGAAACAGTTGTCATTGTTGAGTCAGATAAGGCCGATATGGATGTGGAATCCTTCTATGAGGGGTTCTTAGCCGTCATTACGGTTCCCGCCGGATCTTCCGCCCCTGTGGGTGCCACCATTGGCCTAGTTGCGGAAACCGAAGCCGAAATTGCCCAAGCCCAGGCCCAAGCCCCCAGTTCACCCGCCACCTCGCCCCCAACCCCAAGCAGTAATGGAAATAGTCAAAGCAGCAATGGTAGTTCAGTCGCTCCCCCGATCATCACGATTTCAACTCCCGTGGCCAGTGGTCGTTTAGTGGCCTCGCCCCGGGCTAAAAAGCTAGCTAAAGACCTGAAGGTTGACCTAAAAACCCTCGAAGGCAAAGGGAGCGGCCCCCATGGTCGGATTACGATGGCTGATGTGGAAGCTGCGGTAGGGAAAGTTGTCACACCGACCATCCCTCAAGTCCCCCAGGCCCCGGTTACTCTCCCCACTCCTGCAAATATTACTCCAACCCCAACCGTCAGCCCCGCTGCCTTAGCCGGAGAAGTTCAACCCCTGACGACTCTCCAAAATGCGGTTGTGCGGAATATGAACGCCAGCTTGCAAATTCCTGACTTCCACGTTAGCTACACCATCACCACCGATGGCCTGGATGCCCTCTACAAGCAGATCAAGTCCAAAGGTGTGACGATGACGGCTCTCTTGGCCAAGGCAGTTGCGCTCACTCTCCAAAAACACCCAATTATCAACGCCTGCTACACAGAACAAGGCATCCAATACAAGCCCAACATCAATATTGCCATTGCAGTGGCCATGCCCGGCGGTGGTTTGATTACCCCTGTGTTGAAAGATGCGGACAAAGTAGATATTTATACTCTCTCTCGGACTTGGAAGGATTTAGTCGAGCGGGCCCGGGCCAAGCAACTGCAACCAGATGAATATAACAGCGGCACCTTTAGCCTCTCTAATTTGGGTATGTTCGGTGTAAACGGGTTTGATGCAATTCTCACCCCCGGTCAAGGGGCAATTATGGCGGTGGGCGGCTCAAAACCCACGGTCGTGGCCACAAAAGAGGGGTTAATTGGAGTGCAATCCCAGATGGAAGTGAATATTACCTGTGATCATCGAGTCATCTATGGGGCTGATGCCGCTGCTTTTCTCCAAGACCTGGCCAAACTCATTGCCACCAATCCCCAGGCCTTGACGTTATAGTGCTCTAGACACTGCCGGAAGCCTTAAATATCTTTGATGCTTAATATAAGTTAGGTTAATCCCAAGCTTTCCCTGCCCTAGTTCAGTTTGCCAAAACCGAAGACTAGATGGTGCTTGCGGATTCTACCCTGGGGACATAGACCATCTTGGGGTGATAAATCCTTGATTCCCGGCCGTTGTTTTTTGTGACTAGAATCACTAGATATCTGTGAGCTAAATCACCAAGATGCCGGGGACACCTCGTTATCATTTGCCAATACCAGAAATAGGCGATCTTAGGTATCGAATAAGTTTTGTTGCTGGTGTCCTTGAGATAGTATTTTCACTCCCAAGAGCAGGCCAAATCATGAACACCATGAATCTGTGGATGCAGCAAAATGATCAACAAGTGATTTATGACCACCTGCTGGACTGTGTGCAGAAGGAAACACCTCACCAAGTCATTGAGCGATTTCGGACGTTATTCCTAACGGGCTATAACTATCCAGATCGGGAGATTCAACTCATTCTGGATCAGATCGTAGCCAGTCCCCAAGGGCAACAAACCTTCAAGTTATTCTTTAACCGCTGTTGTCATATTTTAATTAACCGTTGGCAGTCTCGCCCATTTCTCCAGGCCGCAGTACAGGACTTTTTGGCCATGCTCTCTAGTCCGATTATGGTTCCAGCCCCAGGCCTGAGTCGTGCGGATGCAGTGCGGCGGTTACGACAACTGGTTAAAAGCTACATTCAGAGCGAATATTTTCAAAAATTACGCCGCCTCATCGAGTTTTACTGTGAAGATACCTTGGATGTTCGGGAAGTCCGCCGCCACACAGAACGCCCCCTTGTAACCCTAATTCGCCGCTATCCCTATCTCTATGATCACTGCCTCCTCAGCCAGGGAAATACCCCCGAAGAAAAAGAGTATATCCGTAAATCACAACAGGAAACCCAAGGCCTGTTTGAGCGGGATATTTCTAAGTACCTGACGACAGAGTTTCGCCGGGCCCAAGGGAGTCTTGTCCAGCAGCCCAATCCGACCCTGCTAACGGATCAAGAACTCAAAACCGCATTACGGCATTATGTCGGCAAGCCCAACGGCAAAAATACCTTTCGACAGCAGGCCCTCTCGCTCCAAAGCCGGGTCATCACCAGTAGTGCGCCGCAAAATTTTCAGCAGGATTTTCATCGGTATTTGACGGATATTCCCGGCCTGGATCAACGGAACAGTCGCTTTGGTCAACGGTTGCAGCACTATCTCACCACTTTACCCAGCCTCCAACAGGCCCCGGCGATGAATGAGTTTCTTTTGGTGCGTACCTGTTGCCAAACTTTGAACTACTTGGTGGTGGAACATCCCGATAATCCCAATCATGCTGTGTTTATGGATTTGTTGAATACGATTGGCACAACGGCGACTGTGGGCCTGTTACTGAAAATTATTTTGATCTGCAAAAAAGCCAGAACCCATTTAGAGCAACGCTTGGCAATTTTATTTAATCACTATCAGTCTTGCCAGCGGCAGCAAGTTGATTGGTTAATTAACTGTTTAGAGCATACGAACCTGGCCTTAACACTCCACTTTGGGACTCGTGATTTCTCGCTTTTTAGCAGTATTTAGAATGAGGAATTGCCTTTTAATGATCCTTGAGGGCTGAATGAAAACAAGCCAGGAAATATATTGTTGGTTAAGCTTTTAGGCTTTCTAGTCCCCAAAAGCGAACTGTGTCACCCGGTTGCAAGACCTAATTTGGCTTAAATCGGCTTAAAGAGGTCTTAAGACTACATCGGCATAATTCCATCAGGGATCAGATGGTTCTCAAAGAAGATTTAGGGCAGGGCAATGACGGCTAGTCTGGCGGAAAAATTGGTGATTGGGGTGGCCTCCAGTGCCTTATTTGACTTGACAGAATCCCATCAAATCTTTATCGAGAAGGGAGCCGCCGCCTATCGCCATTTTCAACGGGAGAAATCTTGGGAACCCTTACCGTTGGGAGTTGCATTTCCCTTTGTGCGCCGATTTTTGGGGATTAACCAGGCCTACCCCGATCAGCAGCCCGTAGAGGTGATCCTCCTGTCCAAAAACGATCCTGATACCGGTCAGCGAGTCTTTAACAGCATTAAACATTATGGCCTGGGGATCACACGGGCTGGTTTTTTGAATGGTAAATCTCCCCATCCTTACATTCCGGCCTTTAATATTGCCCTATTTCTCTCGGCCAATGAACAGGATGTGCGCCAGGCCATTCATGCAGGTCATCCAGCCGGAATTGTTTTGCCCTCCCAAGTCCATGATGAAGAAACCGACTCTGAATTGCGGATTGCCTTTGATTTTGATGGGGTTTTAGCCGATGATGAAGCCGAAGCGGTTTACTATGCTGGCAACTTAGATTCTTTCCAGGCCCATGAAATTGAAAAGGCCCATGTTCCCCACAATCCTGGCCCCTTGAGTAACCTATTTAAGAAATTAGCTGCCTTTCAACGCTTAGAAAGTGAACGGGCCGAAGTAACAAGTCAGTACACCCGCATTCTCCGCACCGCCATCATTACAGCCCGCAATTCCCCCGCCAGTGATCGGGTCGTGACCACCTTAAATGCTTGGGGGGTAAGGCCGGATGAAACTTTCTTTTTAGGGGGCCTGGAAAAACGCTCTATCCTAGAAGTGATGAAACCCCACATTTTCTTTGATGATCAAATGACTCACCTTTCCTCAGTCGCCCAAAATATTCCCTCGGTTCATGTTCCCTTTGGCATTCGTAATGTGGCAAGGGCTGAGGTTTAGACCTGGGATACAATCTTAATGACTTAATTAAACGTAGTCAGAATGCTGTATAAGATTCCAATTCTCCTCACTCCCCAACCAGAAGGCGGTTTTACTGTTACATCTCCGTTGTTTCCAGAGTTGATTACTGAAGGCGATTCTATGCCAGACGTGATTGCGAATGTCCGAGATGCTTTTACATCGGTCTTAGAGCTTTATGAGGATTTTGGCAAACCCCTGCCTAATGGTTTAGAAATTATTGATCAAAAAACACCTGCTTTGATCGAGACAATTATTTCTACTTCATGAAGTATCGAGATGTTGCCAGAAAACTATCTAAGCTCGAATGTCACGAAATTCGTCAGCGTTCTGGTGGGTCTCATCGCAAATGGTTTAATCCTGAAACGAATAAAACAACTGTGATTCCAGATTGGGGTAGTCGTGACATAAAGTTAGGAACACTCAAGGCAGCAATTAAGCAACTCGGAATTGACTGGACTATCTTCGAGCAAGTATAGTAATCATCCGTCTAATTCTGACATTCAAAACAACTGCCGCTAAATTTTACTCTCATTACTGCTAATAAAAAATTTTCCTATATGCCAAGATTTGTTTATCCTAGTCCCAATTCTGTTCATCCACTACCAGAGTTTCCCCAAGTTTGTTTTATTAAAAATACAGTCACTAATCCAAACATTATGATTGAGGACTATACCTATTACGATGATCCAATTGACTCCGAAAATTTTGAACGAAACGTCTTATATCATTTTCCCTTTGTTGGTGACAAGTTAATTATTGGGAAGTTCTGTGCCTTGGCCTGTGGGGTGCAGTTTCTTATGAACGGGGGAAATCATAAAATGTCGGGATTTTCGGCCTTTCCCTTTGAAATTTTTGGCCAGAGTTGGCAGCGGATTACCCCCCAGGCCAGTGACTATCCCTATAAAGGCGACACGGTGGTAGGCAATGATGTTTGGATTGGTTATGGGGCGACGATAATGCCAGGGGTTCAAATGGGTTCAGGCGCAATTATTGCCGCAAAATCTGTCGTAACAAAAGACGTACCAGCCTATGGAATTGTTGGGGGAAATCCAGCCCAAGTGATTCGGTCTCGTTTTGCCCCAGAGGTGATTGAACGGTTGTTAGCCTTGGCCTGGTGGGATTGGGATATCGAGAAAATTACCCGTAACCTAGAGTCTATTGTTAGTGCTGATCTGGATGCCCTAGAAGCCTGTACTTAATCACTAAATTCTGTGGAAATGTATGAAAACGAATCTCTACGAAACCGATTTCTACGCCTGGACAGTTCAACAAGCTGATCTTTTACGGGAACGCTGTTTAGAACAACTAGATTTTGTCAACTTGATTGAGGAAATTGAGTCTTTGGGTAAACAACAACGACAAGAATTATGTAACCGATTAGTCATCTTAATTGGGCATCTCCTCAAATGGGACTATCAACCAGAAAAGAGAAGTAAAAGTTGTTTTGTTAGCATTCGCAATCAACGTCGACAAATCAAAATCCTCCTAAAACTAAATCTCAGCTTAAAGCCGTTCATCCAAGAAGCCCTAGAGATTAGCTTTCCATTGGCAGTTGATTTAGTCGTGTCTGAAACACCCTTGCAGAATCGAGATTTGCCTTCCTACTCTCCATATACCTGGGAGCAACTTTTAGACCCATCTTTTCCATCGAGTCTGGCTGAAGCGGATTTTTAACCCCACATTGTTCTTTTGTCCTCAATCCCATGACCCATCCCCTCATTACCCAGGCCCTCACGACCCTCAGCCCCACCTTTTACGAGATTGATCTACTGGTCAAAGAAAACTTAAGTCGCGTCTTAACTGCATTTCGACAGCATCGGTTGGGGAGTCACCATTTCAGTAGTGTTTCGGGCTATGGACATGGAGATCTGGGGCGAGACCTGTTAGACAAAATCTTGGCGGATATTTTAGGCACTGAAGCAGCCCTTGTCCGAGTCCAGTTTGTCTCTGGAACCCATGCCATTGCCGCGGCCTTGTTTGGGATCTTGCGGCCTGGGGATGAATTGCTCTCGGTGGTCGGTAGCCCCTATGACACCCTGGAGGAAGTGATTGGTTTACGGGGTGAAGGACAAGGCTCTTTACGGGATTTTGGCATTAGTTACCGCCAAATTGAATTAACTCCAGCCGGAAGACCCGATTCGTCTGCGATTGCCCAGGCCTTGCGCCCTCAAACCAAAATGGTCACGATTCAACGCTCCTGTGGCTATAGTTGGCGGCCCAGTCTCAGCCTAGAGGATATTGGTAAAATCATTGGCCTGGTTAAGCAACAAGACCCCAATATTGTTTGTTTCGTAGATAACTGCTACGGGGAATTAACCTCAACCCAAGAACCCAGTGCGGTTGGCGCAGACTTAATGGCCGGTTCGCTCATCAAAAACTTAGGGGGAACGATTGTCACGGCTGGGGGTTATGTGGCGGGGCGACAAGATTTAGTCGAGGCAGCGGCCTGTCGGTTAACAGCTCCCGGAATTGGCAGTGAGGGTGGGGCAACCTTTGATCAAAATCGGTTGTTGCTACAAGGCTTATTTTTGGCTCCACAAATGGTTGGGGAAGCTCTCAAAGGGAATTATCTAACCGGCTATGTGTTTGATCAATTAGGCTATCCCGTCAATCCAGGCCCCCTCGCTCCTCGCTGTGATGTAATCCAGGCGATTCAGTTGGGCAGTCCCGAAAAACTCATTGCCTTTTGTCGTGCTTTACAAAAAATTTCCCCTGTCGGATCGTACCTTGACCCGATTCCCGCCCCGATGCCTGGATATGAATCAGAGTTGGTGATGGCCGGTGGGACATTTATTGATGGCAGCACCTCAGAATTTTCCGCCGATGGCCCGTTGCGAGAACCTTATATTGTCTTTTGTCAGGGGGGAACCCATTGGACTCATGTGGCCCTGGGCCTGGAGGCTGCCATCCCTGCATTAGAACTTGTTTAATTTGATCTCATTGGATGAGGTATCGGGTTGCTCATGATCCGGGCCTGGCCAAACTAACCCCAAAAAAATCATCACCGCCAGGCCAGTCAGGACAATTTTCAAGCCCCAGAGGGTTTCCGCAATTCCCGCCACCGCCAAGGGTAGACTGAGGGCAATGTTAATGAGGTTATTTTGGAGTCCAAAGATTTTTCCCCGCAGGTCTTCTGGGGTTTGTGTCTGCACCGTCGTTTGCATGGGAATTGCAATTAAGGCGGCAAAGGCTCCCATCCCGGCAATCACCAATAAACTTAACCAGAGGGAGCGACTTGTCTGGCCCAGGCCTAGGAGCATGACCGCCATTCCTCCACTGCCAATCCGACTCCACTGACTGTGGCTGAGGCGATGCCCAACCGTATTGAGAACTAACACACCCCCCCCAAGACCGATAGCCCCCGCTACCAGGAGAAACCCAAATTGATCTGTCTCTAGGCTCGGCATAACCTCGGCAATTCGCACCAAAAGCACCGCCAAGGCCGCCATGACTGAAAACAACAGGACGAGTCGCAGCAAGGCCATCCGTAACAGGGGTTGCCCCTTGAGAAAATTCATCCCTTCCCGTAAGTCGGCCCAAAACTGCTGAGGTGTGGCCTGGATCACCTGACATTGTTCTTCTGACTTGAGGGACAGTAAGGCCAAAGCCGCCAACCCATAGCAACCACTGACAATGGCCGGCCCACCGACAAAGCCCCCCCATTTACCGGCCAAGGACAAGAGTGGCTCCCCAATGGCAAACCCCACCACCAAAGCCCCCATCATCGTCAAGGTATAAAAGGAATTGGCACTCAGGAGTTGATGTCTTTCGACGAGTAAGGGAATGGCGGCCTGCTCGGCGGGGGCAAAAAACTGAGTCAGGGTTGAAATCCCAAAGGTAATTCCCAAAATCAAGGCAAATCCCCGCTCATCCCCTGCCCAAAGCCAAACACTGAGGGGCAACAGGATCACCAGGCCGGCCCGCCATAAATTGGTGAGAATCAGAACCCGTTTTTTTGACCAGCGATCCACAAACACCCCAGCCAAGGAGCCAAATAGCACCGCTGGAATGGTAAAGACCACCATAATGGTCGCCACCCAAGGGCTAATACTAGCTGTGGCTGATTGAAAATATTGGGTTGTTAGGGCAATCACCAACACCAAATAAACCTTATCGGCCAACTGGGAAAATACCTGGGCGATCCACAACCAGAGAAAGGCTTGATTATGGAGCACAGCCCAAGGAGTTGGGGGAGCGTTTGGGATAGGCGGCAGATCAGCGTTCAAGGGTTCAGGGGCAAGGGGACGGGTCATAGGGAAGGGATGGTGCTCAAGTCGAAGCGGGGATTGGCGAAAAACAACTATCCAACAATGATGCTGCCTTGAGGGGATGTTCAAGATGAAACTGCATATATTGTCGCAACAAACGCTCCACCCCTAACCAGGCCGCCAGAGGTTGAATTGGCCGCCGCTCCATTTCCCCCTGCCTTGCTTCGACCGGCGCGGCAATCCAGGCCAAGATTTGAAATTCACCTGCACTCAACAGAGGAAACCCATGAGTTCCCCTGACATAGAGGCTGGACAATGGCTGTGAGAGGGGGACTAAGGAACCAGCCCCAAGGTTAAACCCAATCCGCCAATCAGGGTTCAGGAGATCCTGATTATCCGGCAGCCAAGATTCATCCCACTGAGGGGTAATACCAGCCCAGGCCAAGATTTGCCAAATGGATTTTAGTAAGGTTTCCATCACCGCTCGTCCCTGTACCTGCTCTAAATCCTGGAGGGACTGGCAAAATAAATCAAACAAGTCGGCCTGGGTTTGCTGTTGCCGGGCTAGGTACAAGATAATTTCTGCTAGATATTGACCGGCCGCCAAGGTTGTTAAATGCTGGCTTAAGCGGGGATAGGCATAGATTAATTCACACTGGGCAATTTTATCCAGGGTGCGGCCGGGGCGAATCAAAAGATGATTGACGACAAATAAGGCCGTTCTCCCCCCCAATTTAGATTTGGGTTGGCGGGCCCCCGCGGCCACCAGCTTGAGAAGGCCTTGGTCACGGGTCAAGACAGTTAGCAGGCGGTCACTTTCTCCTAAAGGCATGGCTTTGAGATTGATTCCGACAGCCTTATAGGTTGGACTCATTCTGACTCGCTTCTAGGGTGCAGTTCGTTGATGCAGTTGAAGCACCGATGCCTCAGCTATAAAATAACGTGAGTAGATCCTATAACATCCACGAGCTAGGATCGCTCTTATCACGGTGTTTTAGCTGCTTTTAGACTCGATTGTCTAGATACTGACGAGCCATGATTTCTAGGGTAAAGTCAATTTCAAAATATTTGCTTTCTTGCTCGCTCATCATGTTTCGTTGAGAACAATTTTTCTTTGTTTTAAAGCCAAAATATGCCAGTCCTGCTGCATCTACCCTAAAGTGGGAAGGAATGTTAGGTTTCAGATCGATCCGACTCAAACATATGAATTATCCGACTCCCCTTCTGGATCAGAGCCAAGCCCAGCAACGCCAGCAACAAGAACAAGATCGGCTAACTACCCCGGCCAAAACTCTAAGAATGGCTAATAGAGTATGCCCGGAATTACGGTATTTACCAGGCCTATTTAGTTGGTTCTCTAACCCGTCCCTATCAGTTCACATCCCGATCCGATGTGGATCTTGCCGTTGAACAAATCAACCCCGACTTATTTTTTTCCGCCATAGCGCATCTGTCGGAGTTCCTAAAACGGGATGTGGATATTATTAACCTGGCCCAATGCCATTTTAGTGATCGCCTGCGGCAGGAAGGAATATCATGGACAGCGGTCAACTAATTTTATTCCAAGCCGACATTAACCAACAACAGACGATTGATCGAATTTTTATTCTGCTCCAAAATCGTGCCAAAGGCCTGGAGTCTGATAATGTCGAGAAGCTTGAAAGCCTGGCCTACTAAATCCATAACTTTTACTGTGCAGTGGAAGAGTTACTCAAGATAGTCGCAATTTACTTTGAAAATAATATTAGTGACAGCCCCCAATGGCATACCCAATTACTCGAACGCATGATGCAGTCTGTTCCTGGGGTTCGCCCTTCACTGTTATCCTGGGACAGTTACGAACAACTCAACAGCTTGTGAACCTTCAAGCACTTTTTTTGCCATGCTTACGATGTTCCTCTAGATTTTTTACAGTTAGAAGCTCAGTTCAAGAAAGTACTAGAAGTTAAGCCAATCCTGGATCAAGAGATCCTAGAGTTTTACTGCGAATGTAAAAATATTAAGCCACAATCAAAGCTCATGAGTTTCGATCCATAGCAACCCTAATTGGTTTTGGGAACTAGAGCAAACAGTAATAATTGATGAGAAGATACCATACATATTAAGCTGCGCAGAACGCAAAATAAAATGATTAATAAACGATTGAAATAACCACTTGACAGTTTTAAATGTTTTAAACAGATGCCAGACTTTTCTCAAGAAGTTTTTAGCTTGTAGCCACATCGCTTTAATTGGATTTTGTTCAGGCACATAGGGAGCTAGTTTAATATAATAAAGTGGCCAATGATGTTCAGGTTTATCTCCATTGACTTCACTTAAATAATTGCGAAACTCTTGACTGTCATGATAAGTAGCACCATCCCAAATCAGAATCAGTTTTTGATGGGGGTGAATTGTTCTCAGGGTCTCTATAAATTTAATCGTATTCACACTATTTCCTTTCGTATAAGCTCTCATAATGATCTGCCCTGTTCGGTAGTTAATTTCGCCATAATAGGTTTGTCTTTGTTTTGGATTAGAAATAGGAATGTGTACCCTGGTATCGATTTTTCCCCAGGTATATCCGCAGGTATCTCCCCAGACCAGATGACTCAATCCCTCCGGGAGACTACGCCAAAATCCAGGCAATAGACAACAGTTTCTTCAGATTCAATACTGGGACGATGTGCGTCTAAATACTGACAAATTTCCTTTTTTTAACGCCACTTTCTCAGGGTCTTTCTAAGGATAAGTCACTTGGGCTTTTTGCCAAGACAGACCTGCTTCATACAATAGGTTATAATAACTTGATTTAGCCGCACAAATGATATTAGAAGTTTCTAATATATACTCTTCTAGTTCTTCAAGATTACAATGATTCTGTTGTTTTAACCAATGAATAACTTGTTGTTTTTCAAAATTTGATAAATATCTAGCCTTGCCTTTGTAACCCAGTTTCAATGCGTTGATACCAGACAATAGAAAGACTTGTTTCCACTTCGTAATAAATCCTGACGAAACCTGGAGTAGAGTCATAATTTCTGAGTGAGTAAATCCTTGCAATGTCATCTTTACAGCCAAGGCACGCTTCATTTCTCTTGAATCTAGACAAGTCTCTATAAATTGATTTAATTCATCCATCAAATTATCCACCGAATATTAATATTGTCTCATATATAAAAACGGAATGCTATATATAAATATTTGTTGGTTAACTCCATAGCAAACAGTAATGATTCGTGAGATTAGTACGGAATTATTTGTACTTGCAAACTTTTGATTCCAGCCTAGACTTAATGAGGGGGTATTCCTTGTCAGGGCCTACGATGATCAATCATTCTCACAAATCAAGACGGAATGCTATATGTATTTTCTAGAGATTAGATTGCATTTGATGCCGTTGCCAAAGCTCTTGATACAGGCCTGGGGTTTGAATCAGTTCTGCATGAGTTCCAAATTGAACAATTGTGCCCCGATTCATCACTAAAATCCGCTGGGCTAGAGCGGCGGCTGAAAGTTGGTGGGTAATGAAAATAATCGTTTGCTGAATGGGTTTACTTTGGAGATTTTGAAGAATTTGGGTTGCAGTCTGATTATCCACACTCGCCAAGGCATCATCCAAAATTAAAATTGGCGCATCTAATAACAAGGCCCTGGCTAAGGCGGTACGTTGGCGTTGGCCCCCTGATAAGGTAATCCCCCGTTCTCCTACCACCGTCTGATATTCATCGGGAAAGTTAAGGATTTCATGGTGGATTTGGGCAGCTTGGGCAGCGGTTTCAATCTCTGGAAGCTCGGCCTGGGGATTACCGTAGCGAATATTGTTTTTGAGGCTTGTACTGAATAGAAAACTATCCTGGGGAACATAGGACATACAGGCCCGCAAATCCCTAACCCGAATTTGGGTAATATCCATCCCATCTAAGAAAATTTGCCCCGCACCAACATCCAACAGTCGGGGAAGCGCATTCGCCAGGGTTGATTTACCAGACCCAATTGGCCCGACAATGGCGACCGTTTCCCCTGGTTCAATCCGAAAGTTAACGTCCTCTAGGGCTGGGCGCGGGGCCTGGGGATAGGTGTAGTTGAGATGTTTAACCTCAATTTTGCCCTGAACTTTTTTTGAGGTTAAGGGAATAGCAGTTGGATCATCTTGAATTTGGGGATCCACCGCCAAGATAGCCTCAATTCGATCAATACTCACTTCTCCCCGCTGATAGGCTGTAATCGTAAACCCCAACAAGGCAGTCGGAAAAATCAACCGTTCAATGTAGAGCAACAGGGCGACGAAATCCCCAACTTGAATCGTATTGGCCGCAATCATCCGGCTGCCGAACCAGAGGAGAATCAACAGGCTTAAACTCACCATTCCCCCCAGCATCGGAAAAATCACGTTCCGGGTTTTGGCCAGGTTCAAGTTGGCGGCTAACAGGTCTTGATTCAGTCGGCTAAATTGCTGACGTTCATTTTCTTCTTGGGCATAGATCTTGATAACGGCCATGCCACTCATATCTTCTTGAATTAAATCACTGAGGTCTGCTAAAGCTTCCTGGGTTTCCAGTTGTTCAAGGCGCATTTGATTACTAAAGCCCATGACAATTAGTAACACTAACGGATAGACCGAAATCGCCCCCAAACTCAGGCCGGGATGAATCGCTAACATCACAGGTAAGGTCAAGGCATAGGCAAAAATGGTATTGACAAAACTGAGAACAGCAAAACCAACTAGGCGGCGAATATTATCCACATCACTGGTGGAGCGACTAATCAAATCTCCGGCCGAGTTCCGGGCAAAGTAGGCCGGATCCATCTTCAGAAGATGTTCAAAAATCTGTTGTTTGAGGTCAAATTCCACTTGACGGCCTGTGCCAAACAGCCAAATTCGCGAGGCCATCCGAATAAACCACATGATCGAGGCCATCCCCAGGAGGGCAAACACATAAAACAGAACTCGTTGATATTCAAACTGATCTTGGAGTTCATCAATGGCCTGGCCAATCAGCAGGGGTAAATAGGTGCCTAGGATGTTGACCACCAGCAGGGCCAGAATTCCCGCCAAGGTAACGCGCCAATGGGGCCGCAGATAGGTAAGGAGTTTTTGGAAACTGGACTGTTTACGGGGTGCAGAATATTTCATGGGTGTTGGTGCTGGCCCTCCCTCTCCCCATTCTAAGATGATTGGCCAGGGGGAACTTGGGTTCAGAGACTTGTGAGGGGGTGGCGACAATAGTGAGGCCTATGCCCTATCTCTCCCATAACCGGCCTGGATCTACGCGATGAATTGTCCCCAGGCCATACAGTCCGCTTGAGAATTGAGGATGAATTCCTATGTCTAGCCCAGCCCAAAAGATGATGCAAAGTTATTGACTGGCAGTCCAACTGTTTTACTGATGCTCCCTCGTCAAACAGTCGCACCAAAGGGACTATTTCCAGGCCGGGAACGTTTTTCTGGAAGTTTTGATGGCAAACCGATTCTGACTGCACCTAAGCTAACCCAGAGAATATCGGCCTGGAGCAATATCTCTATCCCTGCAAGCTCATCTCCCAAAAACTGGGGATTTAACCGAGGTAACTTTGGCGAGAAATATGCTTTTCAAAGGTGGCCTGGGTTTGCTGCAAGAGTTGCTCGCGACTATCGGGAGAGTTCTTGAGAGAAGGAACTAAATTCCGGGCCTGGAGTGCCATGTGAAGTTGAAGGTGAGCAACGTAATCACTCAAATCTTCCCGAAGGCTGGAAGCTGAGGCGGAAGTGTGGGACTGCAACGTGTTCTCCTTGATTAACACTCGACAAAAAAACCAAATTAACCAACGGCAGGTGGGGTATGAAACTTGGTTTAACGGTGTTGGCGTAGTTGCCATATTAGAAGTTAACACTTGCGGCCCTCAGATCTAAATTTCGCAATCATCTGTAACGTCAGCTTCACAGCCAGAATTTTACCGAGGGGCTTAACTTGCGAAAATCCGATCTCCAGGATCTCCAAACCCCCTATGATGGGACAGACCTTTTGGCTGGTGTTCTGCGTCCATGACTCGTTTTCCGGTAACGTCTGATCTGTCTAATCTTGGGCAACCTGCTCCCATTGCCCCAGAGGAAGCCCCGACCACCCAGGCTGATTTACCCCAAGCTCAGGATGTTCCCAGAGGTCAGCAGCGATTGATTCGGCGGGTCCTCACTCCGGCTTTGCGATGGTGGCTCCAAACCCAAGTAGAAGCAGTTACAGAGTTAGAAATAGACCTACAGGCCAAGGATCAACAGGTTTTGGCCGGCTATTTACCCTTAGTGCGAGTGTTGGCTGTGGGGGTAATTTTCCAAGGACTTTGTTTAACCCAGGCCCGACTCCAGGCGGAAAATATTCGCGTCAATCTGGGCCAAGTGCTGCGGGGGAAACCCTTAAAGCTTCTCGAACCCATCCAGGCCTGGGGTGAACTTCACTTGACCTCCGCCGATTTTCAACAATCCTTGGACTCAGACCTGATGCGTTCGGCTCTGCGGGATTTGATCTGTATTCTCTCCAAAGAATTAAATCAGCCCTTACCCACTGCATTAGCCACCCTCCAAGTTGCGGAAGCCACAGTCAATTTTGGTCATGGGGCCTTAGACTGCACCTTAAATTTGCTGGGAGAACAGCCCTTCACCATCAGCTTTGCCTCAGAAATTGGTTTGGCCAGTCCCCAATGTTTAGAGTTTCGGCAACTGCGGGCCTTTGGCTTAGAGCCCCAAACCATTCAGATTAACCTGGGGGAGGATGTCCATCTGGAGTCTCTATGCTTAACTCCCGAAAAACTGACCTGCGAGGGTGGGCTAACGGTTTTCCCCTAATCACCTGGGCCATTAGGCAATACTCTGGCGTTTGCGACGTTCTTTCGGGGAAGGGGCAACCTGCTTTAGGCCGGCTTTAATCAGTTCTCGCTCCAAGAGGGCAAAAAAACGGGCCCGATCCCCACTGCGAATCACCGCTTGATTATGGGCTTCAGCGAGGGCAACGGGATAGCCATAGCCTTTTATCACTTGGGCCATCGTCAGACTGAGAGCCTGGGTTAACAGTGTTTGATCCTCAACGACCCAACGGGGAAACTCCACCCGCACGACTTCTGACCCCACATGGAAATAGCAAAAGAAAATTCGCTGCTGGCCATAGTCCTCTAAGATGCGGGCACGACTTTGCCAGAGGGGTCCGCGCTGACCCGAAGATAGTTGGGTTTCCCACAGGCCAGGATCCTGAAGGCCCGTAAAAATTTGGCAGGGTGGGCGGGTTGGGGCGGGGCAATGGTCTTGACAGTGGGGGAGAGGATAGGGGCAGGCCTGGAGGCGGAGGTAATTCAGGGTTTCACTACTGCGGGAAGCACTCAGGTAGCCAACAATCGGAATTCTGGCAGTTTCAAGCCGGCCCCAGGCCTGGAGAATAGGCTCTAGCAACACCTGCCGGGCCGCATTAGGCAAAGATTCCCAGGCCCAGTGAATCAAGGAACCATCCAGCATCAGCACTGTCGGTAGATTGACCGGATCAGCCAATGCGAGTTCAACTAATTGCAAAATTTCTAACTGTGTGCGTTTGTGGCGCATCCATTCTGCCGGTGTAATTCCCCAGGCCTGGGCGGCATAAACCTCGGCTTGAGTATAGAACACCTCCGCCACGCTATCCAGCAAGGGATAAAGATTGCTGCCATAGTCCAAACGCACTCGCCCTACGTTAATTAGATAACAAAAAGCAATTTCGTGATGACTCGGGGCAATTTGGGAGCCATCCGTAGCCATAACCCGATGTTGAACTGGAGCTGGGGGAATCGTAACTCTTTCGGTGAGCGGCGTTGCTGGCCAGGCCGGGGTAAACCGCAACTGGTTCTCATGGGCGGCCAGGGACTCGCTAAATTCAGTCTCTTGGCCTTGGGCCTGGGCCAGATAATCACCGGCCAGTTGTAATTTTAAGGCGCGGGCCTGGGCTTCCTGGTAAAAATGCTGGCCTAGGGCGGTGACTTGCTGGGCCACTTGATTGAGGTTCAACATCTTCATCCTCCTCAGAAACATCTGCAAGCCAAACCGCCAAAATTGGGCCATGACCCCGCCGGGCCTGGAATATTCTCCAATAATAAGGACTCTAACCCAACTCAATCCTGAGAATACTTGGCAGCCGCTGATCTATTTCTTTGAATCAGCCCCGTCATTTGTAAACTAGAAGCAGTATTAAAAATTGATTCATGCCATTATGCGAGTCTATGTGTTGCTGTTTAATCCGGGCACTGAAAATGAAGGAATTCACTCCTTACAAATGGGAGATCGGAACCTGATTCTGATGTTTGCCGATGAAGATGATGCCACCCGCTATGCCCTGCTCCTCGAAGCGCAAGATTTTCTCACCCCCAGTATTGTGGGTGTAGATGAGCGGGAAATTGAAGAATTCTGCCAGGCCGCTGACTATGATTGCCAAGTCGTTCCCGCTGGATTTATGCCGACCAATGATGCCGAACGTTTATTCCTCAGCCCTCCAGAGCGGAATGTGGCAGAAACCGACTGGGAAACGGAGCAAAGTCACGATCATGATCCAGAACTCTCTGACTACGAAACCTTGGAAGTTGAAAATCCCGAACTCGATGCCCTCCGCCGCCGTCTTGAGAAATTGCTCTAAACCAAGCCTAAATTTTTTTGATCATTGAGTTTTGCCAGGCCCCAGTCATGCTAACCCTTCCCCCTGAATTAAAAACCCGTCTGGCGGCTCCCCTGATGATTGGATCATTGCCTGTCTATAGCCGCGTCTTGCAATCCCCCCTCTCTGGAGTCACTGACCTGGTTTTCCGGCGACTAGTCCGGCGATATGCCCCAGAATCCATGCTCTATACCGAAATGGTCAATGCCACTGGCCTGCACTATGTCAAAGACCTGCCCCAGATCATGGAAGTAGAAGCCCAAGAACGCCCCATCAGTATTCAGTTATTTGACTGTCGCCCCGATTTCTTGGCAGAAGCGGCGGAAAAAGCCGTTGCCGAAGGAGCCGATACGGTGGACATCAATATGGGCTGTCCGGTGAATAAAATTACCAAGAATGGCGGTGGTTCCTCTCTCCTGCGACAACCTGAGGTGGCGGCGGCCATTGTCCGGGCGGTAGTGGCGGCCGTAGATGTCCCGGTTACGGTCAAAACTCGGATTGGTTGGACGGATCAAGAAATTAACATCCTCGACTTTGCCCAACAGATGCAGGATGCTGGAGCCGCGATGATTACGGTTCACGGCCGTACCCGCGCCCAAGGCTACAATGGCCCAGCCCGTTGGGAGTGGATCCGGAAAGTTAAGGAAAAACTGACGATTCCCGTCATTGCCAATGGCGATATTTTCTCGGTTGAAGCCGCAGTTCAATGCCTCCTGGAAACAGGGGCCGATGGGGTAATGTGCTCGCGGGGAACCTTGGGCTATCCCTTCCTAGTGGGAGAAATTGATCAGTTTCTTAAAACCGGACAAGCCAAACCAACCCCCACTGCCATTGAACGCCTCCAGTGCGCCCGTGATCACCTGATTGCCCTTTGGGAGTACAAAGGCTTGAGTGGCATTCGCCAGGCCCGGAAGCATCTTACCTGGTATGCCAAAGGATTTAGCGGCGCGGCGGATCTGCGGGGCGAACTCTGTTTAATTGAAACCGTTGAACAGGGTACTTTCCTTCTAGACCAGGCCATTGCCCGACTTGGCCCAGCTTAGGCTCAAGAGGCCGCTGTCTTATTTGATCGGCTTTTGATGTTTTTGAGGAGACAAAATAGAATTCACTCCCTAAAATGAGGCCAACAGGTCAAAACCGAATTTCGGAGGTGACTGGATGGATCACAACCTACAAGTTATGGTGCTGGTGGTCTTGGCGGTGGTTGCTGGGATCGGGGCCCAAGTCCTGGCCAGTGTCTTGCGGTTGCCTAGTATTGTCCTCTTGCTGACGGTGGGGATTGGCCTTGGCCCGAGTGGCTTAGACTGGCTGCACCCTCAACTCTTAGGAGATGGCCTGGAAGTCCTAGTCCCGCTCTCTGTCGCCTTGATTTTATTTGAAGGGGGGTTAACTCTCGAACTCCAACGCAGTGAAGCGGAAGTGACCCGGAGTATTCGCAATCTTGTCACCATCGGGGCAGTTATTACCTTGGTGGGAGCAACCTTAGCGGCCCATTGGAGTGGGGAATTTCCCTGGCCCATTGCAGTTCTCTATGGATCCTTAGTCGTGGTGACAGGACCAACGGTGGTCGGGCCCTTATTACGGCAAGTTGGGGCCGAGCGGAAACTAGGGGCCATCTTGGAAGGAGAGGGGATTTTAATTGATCCCTTGGGGGCCATTTTGGCTGTAGTCGTCCTCAATTTGGTTCTCAGTCATGATCTTGATCCCTGGAGTGGGGTGATGAGCTTAGGCATCCGCTTGGGAGTTGGGACGCTAGTTGGCTGGACAGCAGGTTGGGGATTGAGTTGGTTTCTCCGCCAGGCCCAGTTTCTCTCGGATGAATTACGCAATCTCCTGGTCTTGGCCTGTGTTTGGGGCACGTTTACCCTCTCCCAAGTCCTGGTGAGTGAGTCGGGCCTAATGACAGCGGTGATGTTGGGGATTACCCTCCGCTGGGCTGAGATTCCGGGGGAGCGGGTTTTACGGCGGTTTAAGGGACAACTGAGTACTCTGGCCATTTCTGTTTTGTTTGTCCTGTTGGCGGCAGATTTATCCGTCTCCAGTATGTTTGCCTTGGGTTGGGGAGGGCTGGGTACAGTTCTATGTTTGATGTTTATTGTCCGCCCCCTGAGTGTGTTTGTTGCAACCTGGAAGAGTGGCCTGAGATGGCAGCAAAAGGCATTTTTGGCCTGGATTGCCCCGCGGGGGATTGTGGCGGCTTCCGTCGCTTCTTTATTTTCGATTAGTTTGACCAATGGGGGTATTAACGGGGGAGATGCAATCAAAGCCCTTGTCTTTTTGACCATTCTCTTAACTGTCTTTGGCCAAGGCTTAACGGCAAAACTCTGGGCAGACTTTCTCCAGGTGCGGGCCCACGGGAAGAGTGGCGTGATCATTGTTGGTTGTAATCCTCTAGGGCGGTTATTAGGGCAACTCCTCCATCAATGGGGCGAGCTAGTAGTCATGATTGACAGTAATCCAACCTATTGTCACCAAGCCCAGGCCGAGGGGTTAACGGTTTTTGTCAGTAGTGCCTTGAACTCAGAGGTTCTCCGTCAGGCGGGTATCGAAAATTTGGGTACCTTTTTAGCCATCACGAGTAATCCCGAAGTGAATCGTGTCTTGAGCCAACGGATCCGGGAAGAGTTTCAGCCCCCACGGGTTTTGGCGGCATTTTCCAGGGTAGATCAGCCCAGCAATGAGATCACAGAGCTATCCCAAGGGATTGACACGGCCCTGAGCCAAAGCCTGAATGTGAAAGATTGGAATGAGTATATCACCGCCGATTCCATCCGCCTGGGGGAAGTCACCTTGACCGCCGAACGTCTGGATATGCAATTGGCCCATCTATTGGCCCTAGTCAAGTCGGAAAAGCTCTTACCCCTGCTGTGGATTCGCGCCGAGACCGTGCGGGTTGTTCAAGGGGATATGGAATTTCAAGCTGGGGATCAAGTTGTTTATCTCCTCCACACCCCTAAACCCGACTTTCTAATGCCCAGCCCAGTCACCCGCCCCTTAGAAATCAAAACCGTCTTGGCCAATGCCCATCTCTCCTTTGTAGAGCCAAAAACCTAGCTTGCTCCAGCCCACGGAAAATTCAGGTGAATGGGTTAAAATGGGAAGACATCAGCGGACGTGGCGGAATTGGTAGACGCGCTAGATTTAGGTTCTAGTACTGCAAGGTGTGTGGGTTCAAGTCCCTCCGTCCGCATTTATAAGTAAACGACAAACAACCGGGTCATGATCGCTAATCTGGGGGCTAAATTCAGCGTTGAGATGGACAATATCCACAGCCGCTGAGGTTGGGTTCGTTTGCACCACATTTTGACTGACCCAGATGTGATCTAACTGTTGGGAATTACCTTCGTAAATGTAACTGTATTGCTCCACCTCTGGTAAACGCATTTGGGTCAGGTTGGCGAGGTTAGCCGGGGTCTGGCTGAGTTGTTGTAAAGGCAGAGAGAAGGCAAAATCATTCATATCCCCAAGGAGAATAATTCTGGCCTGGGGTTGGCGTTGTTGAAGTTCCCCAATGAATTGCTGCAAAATTTGGGTTTGGGCCATCCGCATCTCCTGACTACCCAGGGTTGGTGGCTGATTCAGTCCCATCAGTGGTTCATCACCTCGCTTTGATTTGAGATGGACATTGATGGCATAAATTGTTTGATCCTGCCAGTGGAATTGGGCAATGAGGGGTTTGCGGCCCGCCCGCCAGGCCGGATCTTGTGGACGAATCCGCCCCGGATTATGACTGAGGCCGGTCGTTGAAATTTGAACGGGAGTTTGACTCTGGCCTCGGCCATTCGGACTATTCACCAATGTTAGGCGTTCGGGGTTGTAGAGAAAGGCGGTACGAATATTCCCACCGGACTGGCCACCATCTTGATTGTTGATTGGGGCAATGTCTATGTAGTTATATCTGGGGCCACCTTCTTGATTGATCTGTTCCACCAGCAGTTGGGCCGTTTTTGTTGCGCTGACAATCCCATCATCAAGGCTGCCACTATCATCCTGAATTTCTTGGAGGGCAATCAAATCAGGGCTATTTAAATTCTGATGAATGGCCTGGGCAACTAGGTTGATCCGTTCTGGTTCTTGGGCACTCAGGTTTTCAACATTGAAGGTGGCTACGGTTAAATGGGTCTGATCACCTTTGAGGCGAGTGGTTTCCGGCATGAAGTTGCGAGAACTAATGGGTTTGAGGGATTGCTTGGGGTCAAGGAGAACTTCGTAGTTGCCCAAGTTATAGGTGAGGATTCCGGTTAAGTTAGGGAGACGATCTCCGACTTGGAGGGCTGGGTGTTGTTGGGGCTTGCTCAGGAGTTTGGGGTTAATCCGCATCCGTTCCGGGTTAAAATCACCATCCAAATAGGGACTCTGACTCAACGCTCGAATGGTAATGCCGCCCCGTGAGTTCATGCCGGTGGCCTGCTGCCCCCCTTGACTCACGACAAAAAACTGATTGCGGAAATTTTGAGGGCCGACCACTTGCGGTTGGAGAATAGTGACCCGCATTCCTTCTAAAGATTCGTAAAAGTCTAGCCCCCGGGCCTGGGGATTGAGTTGAACCGGGGTATTTTTCAGTTTTGTGGCCGGGCGATAAATAATTTCTGTGGGTGGGTTACTCAGGGCAATTGGAGTGGGTAAAGGCTGGTTTTCGCTCAGGACTTGAATTTCACCCTGACAACTGATTTGGGTCAAGGGCAACTCCCCAGGGGCTTGTTCTGGCTGATATTCTTGAGCGCGACCCCGCACCGCGACTCGGTTCCCAGGCCTGACTGTGGGGGCAACATTCGTAAATACAAAGAGTCCCTCTGAAGTCCGGGGGGTAGAATCAGGTCGCTCAGATTGGAGATAAAAGCCCCGCTGATCCAGGCCCGTGACAATACCAGTTGTGGTAACAATTTGTCCAACTTTGCGAGAAAAATGCTCCTCTCCTTGAATTTGATGAATAGGTGTGATTTCTCCAGATAGGGTAATAACCGGACTGGAGAGACCATTTGCGCCCAACCAATGCCCGCAGCCAATCACCAGGCCAGCTACGAGAATCCCTAAACTGCCATAAAGCCACTTTTTTTTGCCTATGGCTTGAGCTGTCGGCCAAATATGAGACAACAGGTGATGAAAAAACGTTTCGCCGCTTCGTAACTTCCCCATCATTTTCCCAGGCCTGGTCAGGTGTATCTCCTCCTACCCTTACCTTGAAAGCCAGCAATTCCCAGTTAACCAGAGCACTTTTAGGGATGTAAATGAAATTCAATTTGATCCCGGCGCAAACTGACATCAAACCGCTGGAGGAAATCTTGCCCTAAGAGGCCCACGCTCATTTCCGGCCCCGCCACGGCCACCGGAATTTGTTGCGTCACCAGCCCCCCCACATCCATACTACCGACAAAAACAATTGGCAAGCGGACTTGACCATTGGCCGTATTAAAAATGGCGTAATCAACAATATTGGCGGGGGTAATTCCGAGGGCACTGGCCATCGGGCGCGTAATCACAGTCATGCTAGCCCCAGAATCAACCATCATTTCAAAGTCACGGCGGCGGTTAAATGTGACATTAATCACCGGAATCCCATTTTGTCGGCGTTGAATTTGCACCACACCCAACAGGCTAGGATTAGGAGGAGTTGACCGAGTCGCCACAGGGGCAGAGGTTGGCGGCTTGGTGGGGCGGAATTGGCCCATCTGAACCAGTTCTTGGCGATATTGGCGCAGGGCTGATGCTTGATTTGGATTGGCCTGGATCATTAAATCCACGACCCGAATGGCCTGGGCCCAGTCTTGATTACCAATGGCCTGATAAAGCTGATCTTGGAGGGAGCGTTGCCCTGGTTGGGTCAAGCCTGCCAGAGGAGTGAACGTTACCAGGCCAGTGAGGCAGGCATTTAAGAGGAGGGCCTGGGAAAAACCAAAGGAAAAGCGCATGATGAGGGATGGGTTAGGAAAAAGAGCTTTAACCAGGGGACAAACCCACAACGTTTTCATCATATCCTCTCCTGCATATTGCCCCATAGAAGCGGAAATGAGCCGGCTGCTACAAATTAAGTCAGACTTTATAAGTCAGGCATTTAGCGGATTAAAATCATTCCTGCGCCTTTGAACTCAACTATTGCCTTAGGCAGACGGTTTTGTCCCAATACTCTTTAAGTTGTTAACCTCTCCCCATCCCAGCCTTAATGGCGCAACCCAACACCCCCACCCTGAGATGCCATGGGCTGCGCGAAATTCTTGATCCTCCCTATTACCCCCGCAACCACCCCAGGCCAACAGACAGCAAGAGGGCAATTCCCAGCCCAAACCGATACCAAACAAAGACCCAGGCCGATTTCTTCCGCAGATATTGTAAAAGCCAGGCAATGGAAAGGTAGGAAAAAATAAAGGAGGAAATAATTCCCACCAGGAGGGGAACCGCCATCGCCGTTTCTTGAAGGACATCCCTGGCCTGGACAAGCGTGGCAATGGTGAGAGTCGGAATCCCTAAGAGAAAGGAAAAGCGGGCTGCTGTATCTCGTTTAAGTCCTAAGAAGAGGGCTGTTGTCAGGGTTGAGCCGGAGCGGGAAGCCCCTGGTAAGAGCGCAATGGTTTGTCCCAGGCCAACCAGAACACCATCAGACACCTCCAGGTGATCAAAATCCCGTTGGCGTTTTCCAACCTGTTCGGCCAGGCCGAGTAAGGCCGCCATCACTAAAGCCATGACTGCAATCAGCACTGGAGATTCTAGGTCTATCCCGATTTTTTTGAGGAGAAAGCCCATCCCCAAGGCCGGAATTGTGCCAATGACAATCCCAATAAAAATTTTCCACTCCTCAATTTGCCAATTTTTTCCTTGCCAGGCCTGCCACGCACCCGCCAAGACTTGCCGAATATCCCCCCAGAAATACCAGAACACGGCCACGACACTGCCAAATTGAATGGCATCCAAGGCCGGCTTACTCCAGACATTTTTCCAGCCAAAAATATCCGTAAAAATGATCAGGTGGGCGGTACTGCTAATGGGCAGAAACTCTGTAATACCCTGGACAAGACCCAAAATGATCGCTTGGAGCCAGCTAAATTCAAACATATTTGCAAAAACTCAAATTAAAGTATTAAGTTTAAATACCCCTGGGGGGGATAGCCTATTTAGACATTTAACTCTGTGATAACTTAGGGTAAGTATATACAAAAGTTAATATTCTCTCATCATTTACCCCCTTCAGTGCTGAATACCTTGTCTGCCCTAATTTCTGCCGCTTCTCTAGCTACCCCGCTCCGCCCAGGCCTGGATGGCTCTCTTGCCTATCATCCCCGCTTACTGATGGCCGTGGCGGGTTTCTTAGTCTCAATTCCCGTGTTTTTCCAGGCCCCCCTTGTCCGGCTTTATCCTTGGGTAAGCTTGGGTTTGACACCGCTCTTGTGGGGATTGGCTGGGTGGTTGATCCTCTCAAAACGGGGGCCGGCCTGGGGGGATTTACTTTTCGGGTTTAGCTGTTGCTGGTTAGCAGGCTCCGTCTATTGGGGCTGGTTGCGGTGGGAACCCCTCTGGCATTTACCCATTGAAGCGTTTGCTGTTCCCCTCGTGACCTGGCTCCTATGGCGGGGGCAGTTAAAAATTGGGGGATTATTCTACCTGGGTTCACTATTGGGAACGGCAATTACAGATTTATATTTCTATCTTATTGATGTGATCCCCCACTGGCGGTCGGTGATGCGGGTGGAAGCCGCCCCAGATCTGGTCATGGGAATTTTTCAAGATGCGGTCATTCAGGTTCAAACTTTTAACGGTCAGTTCTGGGCCATGCTCTTGGTTTTAATCCTCGTGGGTCTGACCCTGGCTCCCTTTTTTGCCGTCAATCTCCAGCGGCGACAATCCCTGGCCTGGTGGGGGTTTATTGGGGCAGTGGGCAGCACCCTACTGGTTGATGGAGTATTTTGGGTTGTTGTAGTTGTGCAGTAATCGTAATTCCCGATATCTCTATCGCAATCCTGATGGAATTTGGACCATGGGGTATTGGTTTTGCTGGAGTCACAGCCTTGAATCGTTCTTGACTCAGGTAAGATTGCTGTATTTCTTGAACAGGCCCTTTCATACACTCATCTTTTACCTGCTTAGAAACTCTTGAATCCTGTCTTTAAAATCAATTAACTCATACATTTTAATCCCCACCTAATACCTAATTTCAAGCATCTCTATGTCACGCTTACTTATATAGCCACTTGATCGAGTAATCGGTCAAATTTGAAACCATTGAAGAGAAAAATATGCCAAGACTCGTAGGTAAACAGTCAAATGGTAATTGGTTTGCAGGAATAACTCTTATTTTGACAATTGCAGCCTTGGGATACCTAGAATATGCTGGAGCAATCAATCTTATTACTGGCATCGGTCTAGATAATAAGCTCAATGATCAGCCCCAACAGCAGCTAAATCCCTAAAGATTCGATCAACCTTCATCCGCATTCTAATCAATCTACATGATTCGATCACGACCTTAATTGATAGGAGTACTAGAAATGTATAAGGGTAGAGATTTTATCGGTAAGCCCTTGGTTTGTTACGAATCAGGTGAAAAGTTTGATAAGATTGAAGACTTAATTTTTGATCAGAACAGTAATCAACTCTTGGGATTTCTTGTTAATGAGTCCAAGTGGTTTTCATCGACTCAAATTTTATTGCTAAAGGACGTGCAGGTCATTGGCCCCGATGCCGTGATTACACCCTCTAAAAGTACCATTGTAGCTGCCAAAGAAATTCCCGAAATTCATTATGTAATGGAACGGAATAATATTCTCAACGGGACTCGAATTCTTACTGTTGATGGCCATGATTTAGGCGTTATTGTTGACCTTTATTTTGATGAGAAAACAGGACAGGTAGAGGGCTATGAGGTTTCTGGAGGATTATTTGCCGATACCTATTCTGGACGTTCATTTGTGCCTGCGTTGCAAACCTTGAAAATTGGTCGAGATGTTGCTTTTGTCCCGACTCAGACGGCTCAATTGATGGAAGAGCAAGTGGGTGGCATTAGAGGAGCCATGCAGACTGTTACAGATAAGGTACAAGAAACGGCTCAAGGCACTGGTGATAAAGTTCAGGAGTTAACCGAACAGGTTGTCCATGCGGTGGCTGGTTTTACAGTTGAGCAGGCCCAAGGACGACGAAGCCAGCAGTTTGTCCGGGCCAAAGAAGGTTCAATTATTACGGCTCCAGGTCAAATTGTCACCGAACTGATCATTGAGCAAGCTAAAGTTACGGGCAAAGAAAAGGAATTACTCGAGGCGGTTGGTTTGACGACTCAAGGTGCAATGCGAGATCAGGCTGGTCAATTTATGACTGAAGCTGGAGATCGCCTCAAGTCCACTGGTGAAAACACGGGTGAGACTCTGCAATCGGGGGCGAAAGGTCTCTGGAGTCAAATCAAAGATTCGGCTAAAGAGATACAGGAGATGGGAACTGAAGCAATTGAGAAAAAACGGATTCAAGGTGCTCTTGGCCGGGCCGTAAGCCGAGTGATTCTTGATCAACAGGATAATGTGATTTTGAACGTGGGTGAGTTGATTACCCATCAAGCCATTGCAAGTGCTCGCCAAGCTCAAGTTCTAGAGTTATTACTTAGCTCAGTTTACACGGATAAACCTAACCTTACCCTTGAAGATATGCGAGCTCCTCATGCTGGTAGAGATGCCCTCTAATCTTAATTACAGCCCATTTCATTAAGTTTATTGTCGAGTAATTTCCTTGCTTATTAGCCCATGCCTAACCCTAAATAGGTAACGTTCTATAGCGTTACGCAAACTGTTCTGAGAGAGTCAAAATCTTAAAAGGACTGCGCCTAGAAAGGATTTTCTGACTGATCCCAATAAGGGCCCTAAATGAGTAACCCTATAACGGGTACTGGACAAGGAGTAAGGCGCATCAACCCATAGACTAATACCTTTATTAAGCAAAATGAGGGACACCTAAACAAGACGATGTCCCTTTGCTACCGTGCTGACCATCTGTCAACGTTAAAACTTGAGGCTCTCGCAACTAGCGAATCTCAGTTCCGAAAGAAAGCTGTTCATCCCCCCCAGTGGTTCGCCGCCGCCGCCGCCTGACTCCTACGGCCAAACTTTCCGGTGTTTCAGATTCAAGGGATGTTTCAATAATTGGGGCTGATTCAGTCTCCAGGGCCTGGGGTAGCATCACATCTAATGCTGGGTTCATAACGGCTGGCTCCACCACTGACAGGCTCTCCAGAGGAGACTTAACGGCATCATGAAATTCCTGAGAGGCCACTTCTTCAGGGGCATAACCACTGGCTGGCTCCTCTCCCCGTTGGCCGGGAATAGCGGCTCGGCTGATGGCTGGGGGGGGAACTGGGGCCTGGCCTGGGGCGGCAACAGAGACAATTGTGTTACGAGGGGATTTAACATCTCCGGTGTAGAGCACAAGGGGTGAAATTCCCATCAAAGCGTAAACATCCTGCTCAACCGTTGTCATCGTCACATTAATATGTTCAGGCGGCTCAATGGTGCGGGGGCGGGGGGTGGGTTTCCGACTCGGACGGCTACCAGTTTCGCTGCGGGGAGTCTCTGGCAGGACAATCCGGGATGTTGTCGCGGGTGCGGCCTCAGTCCGGGCTGTTTTAGCCACCGTGGCCGTCACATCTAGGGGCGGAGTAGAGTCTGGGCGGCCGCGACGGGGCAAGCTCCGAGATGGGGTTGGGGCCTGGCCTGGGGGAGAGCTGATGCCATTACTAACCCGAGGCCGTGTTGATCGCCGCCGGGAACTGGATACTTCTTGGTAGCCAGGGTGGTTTGTTAATTGCAATTCAATCCCATTCCCACTGCCTAATTCTGGACGGTTTTGCACCTCTAGGGGACGGGATCGAGTCTCAATAATCCGCGGTGGAATGACCCGCTCGACAATTTCCCCAGGACTGTCATCGGGATAGCCGGGTAAATGGACTAAATGGCCTAAGCCCCCACAACTACGACAAGGACGACCAAACAACTCATAAATATTTTGCCCTTGGCGTTTGCGGGTTAACTCCACCAGGCCCAGTTCTGACAGTTGGGCAATTTGAGGACGTGCTTTATCAGCCCGCAGTGCCTTACTAAAATGCTCCAAAAGCTGCAACTGATCCCGGCGGGTATCCATATCAATGAAGTCAACAATGATCACCCCGGCCAAGTTCCGCAGCTTGAGTTGGCGGGCAATTTCTGTCGCGGCCTCACAGTTTGTCCACAACACCGTTTCCCGAGCCGTTGCTGAACGAGTAAAGGAGCCAGAGTTGACATCAATAACCGTTAAGGCCTCCGTTGGCTCAATAATCACATATCCCCCGGAAGGCAAGTCCACTCGTGGCTTTAAGGCTTCGCGAATGGCCGCATTGACTCGGAAATAGTCCAAAATCGGAATCGCTTCTTGGTGGTAGTCAATTAACACCCCCACGGGTAACTTACTTTCGTTCCAGGCCATCAGGTTTTGCTTGACCCGCTTGACACTCTCCGGCACATCCACCACAATCCGGTTGACATCAGAGCTATAGACATCCCGTAAAACCCGCTGGACAAAGTCATCATCCCGTCCCAATAAGGCTGGGGCCCTGGTGGATTGGGCCTGTTGCTGAATCGTTTCCCATTGCCGTTGGAGAGCCTCTAGATCCTCAAGAATCGCCTCCTCGGCCACGCCTTCTGCTTCTGTGCGAACGAGTAATCCCATCCCCGCAGGTTTAACCAAAATAGCTAAAGCCCGTAAGCGATGCCGTTCTGCTTCACTAAGAATCCGCCGTGACAGGTTAACCCCGCGTCCAAAGGGCATCAGGACTAAGTACCGCCCCGGTAAGGAAATGTTCCCCGTCAGCCTGGGTCCCTTATTGCCCGTGGGTTCCTTCATCACCTGGACAAGCACTTTTTGCTGGGGAGTTAGCAGTTCTGTAATTGCCCCCGCCGACCGCCGTAACCGTAAGGGGCCGAGATCTGTAACATGAATAAATCCGTTTTGGGTGGCATCTCCAAGGTTGATAAAGGCGGCATCAATCCCGGGCAAGACGTTTTCGACAATCCCCAGGTAAACATCACTAATTTGATAACTACCTGAGGCAACAATGAGTTCTTGAATTTGATCTTCTGAAATCACAGCGGCCAGGCGATGCTGTTCCGCAATAATAATTTGTTTCGACATTAAGATTTTCCTGCACGATGGGGAAAAAGCCAGGGATGACTGGGAAAGCGAGACTGTTAACGCTACACAACTGGCTGCTAGGTTCTGAGTCTGGATCAATGGGGTGATGATCGTTGCCGTCAACCAGGCCAAGTCCGTGGCTTGGAAATGATCTACCTAATAATGCTTTGGGGGAATTGCGAGTCAGCAAAAGCTAAGAAAGTCCAGGCCTAAAAGCCAGCCCAACAGCGATGTCCAGATAAATCTGTTAAGGAAGCTGTAGCAAGTGTCAGTGGTGACAAGTCAAGAGGTTACAGTTCCAAATTTTTATGGCTTTACCTAGGAGTCTCTAACCCAGGCCCGGAGTCTAAACAAAACCTTACCCCGTCACCATAATCTCCAAAAACCAGAACGGGTGGCATAATCCAGTTATCCCGATTGAATCGAATTATAGCGATCTGGGGGGAACTTGGCTAGGGGGTGGGACGAAAAAATTAACTAGAGTAGTGTGCCAGTTCGCAAACCTGTTGGGACAGTTGCCCGGCTATTCAGATTAAGCGTCAGGATACTATATTTAAGCAATGTGAACATTTGCAAATTTTGCCAACTAGTTCTGACCTGAAAGGGTGGAGGAGCACGGATCCATGGGTGTCACGATTAAGCAAGCCGTAGAAATTGCCACATATATTATTTCCAAACGATTCCAGGGCCAAAAGCGTTTTCCCCTCACCTTAATGCTCGAACCCTTGTTTCGCTGCAATTTGGCCTGCACGGGTTGTGGCAAAATCCAACACCCCAATGAAATCCTTCGCAAACAACTTACTCCGGAAGAATGTTTCCATGCGGCCGAAGAATGTGGCGCGCCGGTGGTGGCCATTCCTGGGGGCGAACCCTTGCTCCATCCCCAAATTGATGAAATTGTCGCTGGCCTGGTGGCGCGGCGGAAGTTTGTCTATCTCTGTAGTAATGGGATTCTGCTGGAAAAAAATCTGCATCGATTCCAACCTTCCCCCTATTTGACCTTTAGTATTCACCTGGATGGCCTGCGAGAGTGGCATGACAAATGTGTGGATCGCGAGGGGGTTTTTGATACGGCCGTCCAAGCGATTAAAGCCGCCAAAGCCAAAGGGTTCCGGGTCACCACCAACACGACCATTTTTGAAGGGGCCAACGTGGCCGAAATGCAAAAGTTCTTTGACTTTGTTTCGACCTTGGGTGTGGATGGGATGATGATTTCCCCGGGCTACGCCTATGAGTGGGCCCCAGATCAGGAGCATTTTCTCAAGCGGGACCAGACCAAGCAACTTTTCCGAGAAATTCTGGCTCCGTTGTACTCCGGGCAGAAAAAATGGAATTTCAACCATAATCCCCTGTTTTTAGACTTCCTGATTGGTGAGAAGGATTATGAATGTACCCCTTGGGGAATGCCGAGTTACAGTGTCCTGGGCTGGCAAAAACCCTGCTACTTGCTGAATGAAGGGCATTACCAAACCTATAAGGAGCTTTTAGACGAAACAAATTGGGACAACTACGGGCGGGACAGTGGCAATCCCAAATGTCGTGATTGCATGGTACATTGCGGCTATGAACCCACGGCGGCTTTGGATGCCTTTAATCCGGCTAATATGGCTCGGGCAGCGGGGAGTCTCTTGGGTTAACCTAATTTCCTCTCCAAGATTACCCAAACGCTGGCTAATTCTTCTACACTAATGAGTACGCAAATGTCTTTCCCTAGAGTCACTCTGGCTGCTGGGGATTTTTACTTTTTTGGAATAAGTTTTTAGTAGGAGTGCGGGAATTTAAAAGGGTGGTAAGGCAGGACTGGCATTGGGAAGGACTTGGGCTAGCCGGGGGCTGTTTGGGCCTGGGATTGGCCTGGGGTCTGGTGGGCTGTGGGGCTGGGAACTCAACAGTGCGCCTCTCCAGTGGTCGTCCCGATAGTTTTTACCATCAGTTAGGAGAGAAAATTACCCAGGTCACCCAGGCCGAGGTGGGCTTGAATCTGGAAGGTCTACCGTCTTCCGGTTCAACGCAAAATTTAACCCGACTCCAGGCCCATCAGGTGGATTTTGCCCTGACTCAGTTGGATGTGGCGGTGGCGGCGATGGAGAAGCGGCAAATTAAGGCGGTTGCAGTTCTATCCCAAGAACCGATTCATGTGATTACGACCACCACATCTGGGGTGCGGAAATTAGCAGATTTACAAAATCGGCAAGTTGGGATTGGCCCGCCTGGGGGTGGCCCGAGTTATACTGCCAAGGTGATTTTTGCCAATCAAAATATCCAAGTTCAAGCGGATGAGAGTCCCCTCGACCAGGCCCTCGATAAATTAACTAAAAATCAACTGGCAGCCGTAGTCTATGTGGGCAGTGTGGGGGGAAATTTAACCCTGCGGCAATGGTTCAAAACCCAGGCCAACCTGAAGCTCATCTCAATGCCCCCCAGTTTAATTAACTACCTCTCAATCCGGGAGCCCGATGCCTATTTTCCCACGCGGATTTTGCAGGGTTCCTATTCCGCTAATCCCCCGATTCCCCCTGAGGATATTGCCACCTTCAGCACCTCAACGGTCTTGGCTACTCGCGCAGATGTCAGTGATCAGGTTGTGGGGTTGGTGACTTGGGCAATTTTGGACTCGGCGCGGGAGTTTGCCCTGTTTTATCCCGAATTACAAACTGGGGATGCAACCCGTTTATTGCAGCAGGGCCTGTTCTATGTCCATCCAGCGGCTAGTGATGTTTATAAATCCGGTGATCCCCGCAGTGCCTGGGTGCGCTATTGGGAAAATAATAATGATCTCCAGGCCGGGGTGATGATCCTGGTGTTGTCCAGTGTGGTGGGGATTGTCTTGCAGTATTGGCGATATCAGCGTTCCCAAAAGGTGATGGCAATTACGACCAAGCGGATTACGGAATTGAAACAACTCTTACCGGATTATCCTGACCAGGCCTTGCAAGGAATTGAAGAATTAAACCAAGAACAGCGATTGATGTTTATTGATGGCAAAATTAATGCCGAAGCCTACGACCAGGCACAGCATCGCGCCCAACGGTTTTCGGAGCAGTGCCAAGTTTTAATTCAAGAGAAACGGAATCAGGCAATTTTGAAGACTTTACTGTTAGTGGATGACTGGCAAGCCACCCTACAAACCAGGCCGGAAGAGGCCTTAACAAAGCTCAAGGATCTGCGTCTGAGTTATCGACAAATGTTGATTGAGAATCAGGTGAATATTCAGGATTACATTGAATTAATGGAACTCACTCTGATGTCCTTAACCACCTTTGCGCCCACCTATGTGAGTGAATATCCCCTCATGGAGCCGCTCACTCATTTGGAGGGTGATTCCCGGCCGAGTCAAACACCGTCAGCAGTGATGAATGAGGATCGTTAGCCAATTTGCTCAGGTAATGTTTCAACAAGATAGTTGAGGATCAACAGTTCACTGACCGGGCCGCGTTTGCTGGGGTTACTATTGATGGCCCGCTTGGCCTGGAGGCGGTAAATCTGAAAGGAATCATAGAGGGTTTCAAAAAAGTTATCCTCTGGATCTTTATTGTGGGGATCGGAGTTACTCAGGAGCAGTTTGGCCCCGCGCTGATCTAACTCTCGCGCAAAGGTTGCTAACCGGGTTTGTTCGTGATCCGTAAAGTTACCTTGGGCATAGGCTTTGAAGCTGGCAGTTTTGCTAATCGGGCGATAGGGGGGATCAAAGTAAACAAAGGTTTGAGGGTTGACAAAGGGGCGAATGAGTTCAAAGTCACCTCGCAAGATTTTTACAGACGATAGGAGTTCGGCAACCCGTTGGAGATTGTCCGGTTGACAAATTCGCGGTCGAATATACCGCCCAAAGGGAACATTAAACTCACCTTTTTGATTCACCCGAAATAGGCCATTAAAACAGGTGCGATTCAAAAAAATTAATTGGGCTGTATGCTGAATTTCCGGGTCGGCTACACGGGCATAGTTAATCTTAGTTTGGGTTTGGTTAAAGGCTTGGCGAATGGCATAAAACATGGCTTCCCGCTCGGACTCAGGGGCCTGGAGATATTGGCTTTCTAGGATAGCTAAGGCTGAAATTAATTCCCTAACTTGGGCTTGAATGACCCGATAGGCTAGGACAATTTCTGGGTTGACATCGGCAATGATTAGATTTTTGACAGGATAGTGTTGGGCAACTTCTAAAAATACGGCCCCACCACCGATGAAGGGTTCAATATAGGTTTCAATTTCACCGTTCATGAGTGCCAGGGGGAGGTAGGGAATGATTTGCCCGATGAGTTGGGATTTACCACCGGCCCACTTGAGAAATGGCCTGGCCTGGGGGTGTAGAGCTTTGCGGGTTCGTAGATGCAGAGGACGCGGCAATTGACTGCCCTAGAAAGCATTTTCATCATCCTATCTCACCTCTCTTGAGATGCAAACCATCGTCACTGGCCTGGGACTGAGTGAAGGAATCTAACTTAAAGCGCATTGATGTCGATGTCTCGGCGGTAGTCTTAAAGAGGTCGCGATTAATTATCGAGTGGTATCCTTTAAGCATGAACTCATTTTCCTAAGCAAGATTCATTCCGAGGTAAATTAGGGGGATGTCTTTTTTAAGTCTCAACGGAAATCTTGATATATCAATATGTGTAGGCTGGGCTGGGATCTGTCCCATTGACAGTTGATTAAGCCTAGGTTTAGTCTGTTTGAATTGGGAAATGCCCTCTCAATTTCAAACCATAATTTTGAATCATGATCGCCGCTTTTCAGTCAAGATACGAGATAGTAAGATGCGGAAATCAGTGCCTCTCCCCCTTAATCTTTTCAGGTTTAGGCCTTTACTGGACAGGGTATTTTTATTGCAACAAGCGAATCAGCGATTTTCATGGCGATGGCCATTAACGCGACGGGGCACATTGGTTCTGGGCACTGCTCTTTTGGGGCTGGGGCTATGGGAGACAGAGCCAATTTTGTTGACGGCAACCATAAGTGGAATTGGGACATTACTCCTTGTTCACCGCCGCCACCCGGCCATTCCCGCTGTCCTCAACCAGGCCTGGCAAGTCTCCCATTCCCTCTGGCGATTGGGTCAACACCATCCCTTGTTTTTAGCTGGAGTCTTAGCCAGTGGCGCAACCTTAGGTACCTATACAGCCCTAAAAATATGGCAAGATAGTCCGAGTCCGTGGATTGGTTTGGGTTTGGTCATCCAAGGCTTGGGCGTACTAGGAATTTTCTGGATATTGATCACCCTTAACCAACGTCAAACCGAGCAGAACAGCCAGACCCAGTGGCAAACTCTCTTGACGGATTTGGCTGATCCTCAAGCTCTCAAGCGTTATTTGGCCATTCGGCAACTCCTGTCTTTGGCAACGGATCCCCAAAGAGTCAATATTTTCCAAGAGGCCTTGTTATTGCTGATCCCCCATGAACCGGAACCCAAGGTCAAACAAGCAGCGTTGGACGTTCTCACACACCTGCCTGGCTCTTTTCCCCAGGTGTCCAAGTCCTATTTCTCCCCTGCCTTACCTACTGCTGCTGCCCCTAAAATTGACAAGCTGCCCGTCCGCAAAACTGAATCCCAGTGGGTGTAATTTCAAACCGATAGGGTAAAACTTCTAAGCCCCGCTCGCGGGCCTGGCGCAGTAGTTCACCATAGGTTGGATCCGTTGTATCTCCAGGAGCAAAGTTGGGACAGTCGCCACGGTTAATGAAGTAGAGCATACAAACCCGCGCAGTTGGAATTAATGCCATCAATTCTCGGAGGTGTTTCTGCCCACGGGTAGTAACGGTGTCGGGAAATAAGGCCAGTTCCCCAGTGGCCCAGGTTGTACTTTTGACTTCCACATAGGTGGGGCGTTGCTTGGGGCTAGTTAAGAAAAAGTCAATCCGGCTGCGTTCTTGCCCATAGGTGACTTCTCGTTTAATCTCGGCATAACCCGCTAATTCCGGCAAAATTCCTGCGTCTAAGGCGGCGGCAACAACGCGGTTGGGGAGACTGGTATTGACTCCGAACCAGGCCGGGCCATTGTCATTCACTTGAATCATCTCCCAGGTATAAGCTAACTTGCGCTTGGGGTCTGGATGATAGGAAACCTGCACCGGACTCCCAGGAGTCGAAATCCCCGTCATTGGGCCTGTGTTTGGGCAGTGAGCGGTAATTTCCTCCCCTGTTGTGAGTTGGATATCCGCAAAGAAACGCTTGTATCGCCTCAGTAAAATCCCCGCTTGTAGGGGTGGGTAGGGATAAAGCCACGGATTAGGATTAGGGTGAGGTTGGGACATGGATCAAGTATAAATAGGGGCAGGCATCACCCGTTAGGGCTGGGGCATTGATCAGTCTGAGGCAACTTTCATGTTCACTTGAACGTCATAGGCGGTTGATATTCTGAAAGCAGCTTCTCACGCAGCGGGGATAAGATCATGATTCAATCTTTAGGAAAGTTTGCTAAGCCAGCCCCTTGGGTTTGGGGCCTTAGCTTCTTGGGGGCCAGCACCGCAATCCTTGGCTTGGTTTCGCCGACTCTAGCCCAAACATCAGTTGTTTTTGGCCAAACGGGGCAAGTTGTGACGATTCCCAATACCTTTGGTCAACCCACCTTTGTTGTGCCGCCTGTGTCAGCTTATCCGCCGCTGCTGCCCTTTCCAGTTCAAAATAATCAGCCGATCATCTACCAGGCCAATCCTTACAATCAACCGGTGCTCATTTATCCCCGCTCTGGATCAACCTATTCCGGTGGCAGTAGTCAACCGATTATCTACCAGGCCAGCCCCCATAACCAACCCGTGCTCATTTATCCACCGCGCTCTCGCTATTAGCCAATCCCCAAGCGTCCGGCCAGGCCTGGGGCAAGGGGAATCAAGGTGGCCGCCATCAACAACAGAGCCAGTAACCCTAAGCCAGCCCGTGTATCATCGGGTTCAGTCATCTCTTCCAAGTTGGGACGTTCAATATCTCGCTGCAAGAAGATGATTAATAGGGCCCAATAGAGTGCCAGAGGATTTCCCAAGGCCACTAAGCCAAGGACGATCAGCGTAATCCAAGTTGATCGAGTGGCCACCTTTGGCCCATAGATGGCCTGGATAATGCGTCCCCCATCCAATTGTCCCGCAGGCATTAAATTTAAGGCCGTCACCACCAGACCCAACCAACCAATAATTACGAAAGGACTAACATCCACTAACTCAGCTTGTAGAGCCTCTCCCAAAATTGCCTTAGCCAAAGTCCCCACTAGGATTGAACCTTGGAAAAATAGGCTAGGAATTTGAAAAACACTGCCGGGATGGGATAACAGTAACCCGACAACTAAAACCGCCAGAGATAAAACTCCCCCCACCGCCGGCCCAGCTATGGCCAGATCAAACAAAACAGTTCGATTGGGTAGAAATGAATCAAAGCGGAGAATCGCCCCAAAGGAACCCAGTTGCCAGGCCGGGATGAAGAAGGGCCAACTCAAACGAATTTGATCCCGCTGGGGTAGGACTTGATTGTATTGATTCGCCATCCAACGATGTCCCAGTTCATGGGCAATCAAAATTAAAATGAGTCCCAAAGCCAAAGGCAAAGATTGGGAAATACGACCCGGTTCTTGATAAAAACTAAACCCTTGGACTAAAGAACTGGCCTCTAAACTGGTGGCAACTGCGGCAATACCTAAGACCGTAGCCAGGATTTTCTCAGAGACGGCGGGTGGTTCCGGTTCCCGACGCGGCAAAATAATCACGACGGGTTTATTCTCTTGGTTCGGTACCATGAACAGGCGATATTTATCTGGCAAAACCGTTTCCAAGCGAGTTGTTAAGGTTTGATGAACAGTCTTTGTCTCTCCCCGTAAGTTCCCCCGGCAGATCAGGCCTTCTTTGTAGGGTTTAAGTTCGGTGGCAAAAAAGGTGTCAATTCCAAAAATTCCCTGTACCGCTTTGAAGTCTTCTCCTGGAATGGTGGCGATGGGTTCAGCCTCTAGGGAAACCTCCCCCGCCTTGGTTATCCCCCCAGAGTTTGGCTGATCCAAGGGCTGATCAGAGGCCGAGGAGATGGAGGGACTGAGGGGACTGGCGGCGGCTAATGCGCGTAACCAACGACCCAGGCCGATATAAACCCCAACAGAAATCAAGAGAAAGCCCAGAATTGCGGCAAAACTGATATTGACCCCAACGCTCATTAAGCCAAACAGGAGCAACCAGGGCAGCATCAGCACCACCGACTGCAACCAGGCCACGATGCCCAACTTCCCCATTGGTAACGCTCGGTACAACCCCCAACCCAGTATGAGGAGTGCGCCAATAATCGTTAGTCCAGTAAAAACCATGCCATCTGCCCCTTCAAGTGTGCCTACGTCCAATTCGGCGATCAAACTGCCCCTTCGACAACCTTAACCAAATGGGTGATGACAGATCAATTTATCAAGTGGCTAACACGGTAGGACTAGAGCTTAGAGATTTGAGATAGGCCTGGCTCATTGCCTAGTAAGTTAGTTGAAAAGGCAGGATCTCAGATAATTGCTCGTGAATCTCCATGATTTCTACCCGAAATAACTTCAAAGAGTTGGGAATCTACTATTTACTGGCCATCGCGGTTAAGCGGGTTAGGACGGAACTGGCTCGCTGGCTAAATTGTTTCATCCCCTCGGCATCCAGGCCCCGCTGCCCAATTAATGCCAGATCGTAAATGTAGGCACAGAGTTGGTCGGCCAATTCCGCTGAAGGTGACTGCCCAGAGGTTTGGACAATGCTGCCTTGACTGAGGCTGATCAGGTTTTGAACGAGGGGATGGGCGGTGTTGACTAGGAGGGTATGGTCATTGGGCAGATCAATGCTGATTTTTTGCTGCATCATGGCCATCATTTCCTGCATCCGGCGGGTGGATTCCGGGAGCAAGATCATGGCCGGGGGCGCGCCTTCAGGGTTGTCAGATTTCAGCGGTTCAGTGCGAACAGTAACGTTGGGCTTGTTCAGAGCTTTGGTAAAGAGTTCTTGAATCAGTTCGCTGCGGGTTTTGTTGCTGCCCGGATCGACAATTTCGGCGGCCTTATCTTTATCAATTAGGGTTTCATCGAGTTCTGCATCCACCCGCGAGAATTTAAGGTCTTTATACTCTTGCTCTAACCAAGGGACAAAGTGAGTATCAAAATAGTTATCCATGAACAGGACTTCAATGCCTTGGCTCTGGAGCAAGTTGACATAGGTGGCCTGGTTGACTTCATCGGTGCAGTAATAGACCCGTTGCCCTTGTTTTTCCGAAGTCCGGCTGAGGTAATCCTTGAGGGTTGTGTAGGACTGCCCATCGACAACAAGGCTTTGCTCATCGGCCCACTCATCTCCAGCATCTTCGGGTTTGGTGGCGGCTAGGTTGGCAGAGGTGCGGAAGATGATAATTTCTTTGACTTGCTCTTTAAACTTGTCATCATTGATGGAGCCAAATTTGACAAAAGTGCCCAAGTCGTTCCAACTGCGGGCATAGGCCTGGGGATCATCCCGATAGAGTTCTTTGAGGCGATCTCCCACTTTCTTGGCAATGTAATCCGCAATCCGGCGGACGGTGCGATCATTTTGGAGGAAACTGCGGGAGACATTCAACGGGATATCGCTGCTATCAATCACCCCCCGCAACGGTAACAGGAATTTGGGAATAACTTCTTCACAGTTATCGCTGACAAAGACTTGATTGCAGAAGAGCTTAATTTGACCTTTGGTGACATCAATATCGGGGCGCAATTTCGGGAAATATAAAATCCCATTCACCACAAACGGATAATCCGTGTTCAAATGCACCCAAAGGAGTGGCTCTTCTTGGAACGGATACAGATAGCGATAAAACTCTAAATAATCTTCTTTGGTTAAACTGCTAGGGGACTCTTTCCAGGCCGCCTTTTGTTTGTTGATTTGCTCCCCATCCAGTTTGATCGACACCGGCAAGAAATCACAATATTTCCGTACCAATTCCTTAATCCGGGCGGGTTCGAGGTAGTCCAACTCCTCCTCTTGCATGGTCAGGGTAATAGTGGTTCCGACTGCGGTACGATCCGATTCGGTGAGGCTGTATTCCGTGGAGCCATCACAATGCCATTTCACCGCGCTGGCCCCGGCCTGGTACGACAGAGTCTCGATTTCAACGGTTTTAGCCACCATAAACGAGGAGTAAAAGCCCAGGCCAAAGTGTCCAATAATCGCCTGATCCGCTTGATTTTTATACTTTTCGACAAATTCCTCGGCACTGGAAAACGCGACTTGGGTGATGTATTTTTTGACTTCCTCGGCGGTCATCCCCAGGCCGGTGTCGGTAATTTTTAACTGCTTGGCTTCTTTATCAATGGCAATCGTAATTTCGGGATGATCGACATCGCCAGCATAATCCCCAGTTCGGGCAATCATCCGCAGTTTTTGAATCGCATCTACCCCGTTGGAGACTAATTCCCGCAGGAAAATTTCATGATCGGAGTAGAGCCACTTTTTGATGATCGGGAAAATATTCTCAGTATGGATCGAAATGGTGCCCTGTTCCAGCATGATCGGTTCTTACTCGCTAGTGCTTGCGTTAAAGTCGTTAAGTCCTATTTTACGAGGGGTAGGGCCTGGGGCAGAGAACTCCAGACTTCGCAATCTCCCTGCTTGTAGATACGGTTTTCCCTACCTTGTTCCCCACCAACCAGCTTTAGAGCAGGGGCAAGAGTAAATTCAGCGTGTACAGTAGGGATTAAAATTTTCCGAAAAAGTCCAATAAAACCCCCAACCCATAGAAACATCCATTGGTTAAAAGGAGAACGCCATGGCCTGGGTAGATGAAATTCAAACTCTGAAGTCAAAAATAAGCTTGGTGTTAGATCATCCCGCCTCAGTCAAACAGCAGGTAAAAGAAATAACGCTGGTACAAAAGCAACTGCGAGTGATTAAGCGGGAGATTAATGCCCAGATTCAACAAATCAATCAAACTGTGGCTCAATCCCGCCCGGATAGCCTTGTTTCTGTTGGCCTGGATTTATTTGGCAAACGCCGGATGGCCGGAACTGTTCGCTCAATGACACGCCAGGCCATGCAACGGGAAAAACAGGAAGCCCGCCAACCCTATCTTGATCTCAAAAACGATGTGCATCAGTTAATCTTGGAGGGAGATCGGTTGAAATTAGCCGCCGAAAGTTATCTCAACAGCACGCAACCCTAACCCTGCACTCTTCAATTTGAACCGAATTAAACGTCCCAAAAAGGTAGCGGTTGCATTTCAGAATAACCCCGTTCCTTGCAAAAATTAAACGCTTCAACTACGTGTGGAAATTCATTAGCAAAATCACTTTTCATTTGGCTCAGCAAATTTTGACCCAGTGACTTAGCAAACTTACCTCTTAAGCATTTTTCATACCAAGCAATCAGGTCAGACTCTTTCACAATGCCACGAACACGTTGCCCCCAGCTAATTTGCTGAATAACAGATTGAATCACAATAGCCTCAGCATCTTTACAGACTATAACTATATGATCACTTTCAACTTGATCAACAATTTTCTCAGCCAATTTTGGTTTTAGAGTGAGGTGTTTAACCTGAATAGCAGGGCCAAAATTAGCTCACATATCAAGTCCTCTATCTGCCGCATTTGTCACGCCAACTCGATAAATATGAGCTTGAGTCATTGATGTAGTATTTACAGCACTTACACCTAACAGAACCTGAGTCAAATCATTAAATTCTTCCAACAATTCAATATTTTTATCTGGTATTTTAACTGATACTTCAACTTCTAAGCTAGATACAATTGTTTCAAACAAACTATAAGTAATGATCTCGTAAACTTTATCAATGCTTCTTCTCAATCCTGTACTATCAGTAATCAAAGAAAGTAAGTCTTCTAATTTTAATAGTTCATAATTATCAATATCTAGTTTGCGCATAACAGATGCCACCAATTCTTGACGTTCTATAAACCGATAATATATATAACGTTCAATAGCTCCACCTAATCTCTTATTTTCGGTATCTAAGACTTTAAGATGACTTACTGGCATTGCATTTTGATCCCAAAGATTATCTTGGAATCTGGCAGTCGAAGTACAAACTTTTCCTAATAATCGCCGAGTAACATTATCCCTCCATTGCTTTGATGTGTTTCGATATGTTTCAACTTGACTGACATCAATATCTTGATTGATTCGTGAATTGTATAAAACCTCTGCAATTTGAATAGGCTTATACAAATCAGTTCGAGCAATATTAATAATATTATCTAGCTTTCCTTTAGCTTCATCTATATCAATCATCTAAATTATTCTTGAATTAATTTGTTATGTAAAATATTCTAAATCTAGAGAAAGGCTAGTTGTTTGATGTCATAGTTTAAAGATGAAGATATGTTTGGATTTTTCAAGGTAAGTAAGACTGCTTTGATGACGGAAAGAGCACATGGAACAACTATAGAATTACCCGCCAACTTACGCATAATACTATAACCATAAATGATCTTAAATGAATCAGGAAAACCCAACAGTCTCAGCATTTCCCGCTCAGTAAGTCGGCGTTCACCATTGACAAGCAAGTAGTTGTAAGACGCTCCGGCTCTCATCGCACATGAGTAAGGGTATGCGCTAAGGTGTCCAGATTTATTTTCATGCCAAATAGTTGGTGGCTCTGGAAGTTTTCCTTCAAATTTCTCTAGGCGACTTTGACGAATTTTAGGGGAAGCATAATAAAAATCTGATACCTTGGTTTCAAGTAAATCTGCTAAGGACTGCATTGGAATCTTTCGGGTTGGCCAGTCAAAATTATACGGTTCCCTAAACCCAACTATAAAAATTCGCTCTCTTTTGTGTGGAATACCAAAGTCTAATCCATTAAGAACCTTATAATCTGCGAAATATCCAATTTCATGTAGTATGTCTAAAATTCGTCTTAAGGTTTTTCCGTGATTATGCCCCACTAATTGCTTAACATTTTCTAAAACAAAAGCAACTGGGCGTTTTTCTCTCAATATTCTAGCGATCTCGAAAAATAACGTTCCACGAGAATCTTCAAATCCCTTAAGGTCTCCACAAATAGAAAATGGTTGACAAGGAAATCCTGCGAATAATAAATCATGATCAGGGATATCTTTTGATTCTATCGTTGTAATATCACTCTGAGGATAGTCTTCAAAATTTTCAAAGTATGTTTGTTGTGCATGACTATCTATATCGCATGAAAAAACCCATTTAAGATCAATACCTAAGTCTTTAGACGCTTGATTTGCTGCAACCCTAAAGCCGCCAATTCCACAAAATAAGTCAATACATTTAAACATTTGAGAATTATATGATGAACATTTGAGGATTGCATGAACCTTACTTTGTCGGAATTATAACATTGATAAGCTCAATTAGCCATAAGACTGGGACACAAGTTAAAACAGACATAAATTGCCGACCGTTAAGCATGATTCTCTTGTTTTGCCACTACTAATAAATCTGCCAGGGTTTGTGCTGCATCGTAAGCATCATAGGGCGACCAGACAACCGCTTCACTAGCTTCTAGTTGCTTGAGCATTTCGATTTCCGTTTCCCGAATATCAGAAGTATGCAAATCAAAGCCTTCATCTTTGGCCACTGCCATTAACAGCAAATGAATTAGGCGCAGTTTATCTTGATGGGATAGTTGATTGACAACAGGGAATAATTCAGTGAGGAGCATAATTTTTATGGAAAAGATTGATTGACTAGGGTTGCAGCTATGCTAACTCAAAACGTCTGTTAATTCTTTAGTCACAACTCAGGTCGGCGGCCCCTCAACCAAACACAGGTAAAATGAGCTTGCATATCCATTCACATTGAGGAGACAGCAGCGTGGAACGGACATTCCTGGCCATTAAACCGGATGGGGTACAACGGGGCCTGGTGGGTGAAATTATCCAACGTCTAGAACAAAAAGGATTTACTCTTGTAGGTCTGAAACTACTTCAAGTCAGCAAAGAACTAGCCTCAACTCACTACGGCGAACATCAAGCCAAGCCCTTTTTTCCAGGCCTGGTGGAGTTTATTACCTCGGGGCCGGTGGTAGCGATGGTTTGGGAAGGTAAAGGTGTCATTGCCACAGCCCGGAAAATGATTGGCGCGACAAACCCCTTAAATTCTGAGCCAGGCACAATTCGGGGCGACTTTGGGGTTGATGTGGGTCGCAATGTCATCCATGGTTCCGATGCCCCTGAAACTGCTGTCAAGGAAATTAGCCTTTGGTTTCAACCGGAAGAACTCGTGGCCTGGTCGCCTAGTTTAACTCCGTGGATTTATGAGTAGTTCCGGCGGATACGGGTTCTTGGGAGTCCTCTGCCATTGGCTCGACCGTTCCTAAGTTCAAAGATAAATCCGGGCCTGGGGTGATTGTTTCTGGTGGATTCCGCTGAGAAAAGCCCCAGGCAAAACATAGCCCAATCATCGAAAGCATTAACCAGTCAGGTAAAACAAATTGGGAGTCAAAGACCCGCAGTAGCAGCCGCAACCCCACCAGCGTCACCGTCAAATAGCCTGCATCTTGGAGGTGAGTAAATTCTTTAAGTAGTCTGATAAATAACTCAGCCATAAACCGCAGGACAAGAATGCCAATCACGCCCCCGGTTAAAACAATCCAGCGTTCTTCTGAGAGGGCAATGGCTGTAGTCACACTATCCAGAGAAAAGGCTAAGTCCGTAATTGCCAAAAGCGGAATCGCTTGCCAGATGGAGTTAATGTCCAGGCCATGGTGATGATGTTGCTCATCTTCCGGTGAGGAAAAGTACTTAAAGGATAACCACAGTAGATAGGCGGCCCCAGCTAGTTCAAATTGCCAGAATTTAATCACCCAAGTCGCAGTCAAAATCAAGGTAATCCGCAGCACAAAGGCGGCCACCAGGCCAAAATTCAAAGCCCGCTGTTGATACTTCAAATCTGGGATCCCTTGCACAAGGGCCGCCAGGGCAATGGCATTATCAGCAGATAGAACCGCCTCTAAGGCAACAAGGACCAATAGTAGAGAGACAGTTTCTAAGCCAAAGTCGGGAAAAAATTCCAGCAGTTGATCTAACATTGGGACTCGGTCGAGGTCTCGGTAAGAAATAATGTCATCGAAATAATGACTAGAGCTACTTCCACCATACAGTGAATTTTCGGGAAGAGATTTGTGCCGCTGAGTGGGCAATTTGGGCTGGGCTTAATTTTGGCGATCCAGATTCCTGAAAAGCCCCAAGAAATTTACACCAATATCGCCTCGCTAATTCAGGGTTAAAGAGGAGCTAGTTAAACAGCCCCTGACTGGTCGGATGTCCCCGATTGAGGACTCACAGAGGGGTTAAGTCGGGGAATATTAATGACCTGAGATGACAGTGTGTAACAATCTGTAACTGGAGTTGCCATCGGCCTGAGGATTATGAACTAATAGGAACAGCGGATTGGCCTGGCTTCTGGTCAATGGTGCTTTCATGATCTGACATTTTGGCTGTTTTAAGGAGAAATAAAACCATGACTCTCACCGATACTCAAGTTTACATAGCCCTGGCAATTGCCTTAATTCCCGCTGTCTTGGCTTTCCGTCTTTCGACTGAGCTCTACAAATAGAGGGTTAGGTGAAATCGGCCAGGCCCCCCCTTGTTTGGAGATATTCCCCCGATGACTGCCACCGCGCCTAAGCCCTCTCCCCCTGTTCGTCCAAAGCGTAATCTGTCCTTGGCGGCCAAACACAGACAAATTGGGCGGGAAATTATCGTCAAAGTTTTGATTAACTTGGGGATTGTGACCGCAGGCCTGGTCGCTCTCACACAACTTCTCCCTTACTACCTAGCTCAACGGGAAAAGCTCACGAACTTAGAAGCGGCCCAAAAAGAAGCCCAGGCCCGGGTCAATGAACTCAAAGTCCACTATCAGCAGGACAATCAACCCCAGGCCATCGAACGAATTGCCCAAGAAGATGCTAATCTCATTCGTCCCAATCAACGGCGAATTGTCTGGGTTAAACCTGGAGTCGCAGCCCACTCAGACCCGGCCCCACTCAACAGTCCCGTCCCCCAACCCAGTGATTCTACCAGCCCCCCGCCAATTCCCTAATTCTGGCGGTGGATAGCTTGGATCATGATCGTTTTTTATTTGATGATTACTAAACTGTGACTTTACCCCTCCTTGACACTGCCCTAAGCTCTGACAGCTACCTTGCCCTTGGCCTGGCGACTTGCTTCATTAAACGTGATGGTAAATTAACGCCTGTGCAGGTGTTAGAGCCAATTCCGTCTGCAGCCCTTGAAGCCATCATCAAAGGTATTCCCACCTCCTACAGTAAAATTCTTGGGGTCAGCCTTGGCCAGATGACAACGGATCCGCTCCAAGTTCCGCCTGACTTTGCCCCAGAGGCTCAACTCTGTGATGAATTTTCTGAGCGAGCTGTGGCGGCCACTCGGACTTACTGTGCGAAACCAGTTGCGGCTGAACATATTCCCCTGGGTTCTGTCTATACCGACTTAAATTTTTCCGTAGAACGCAAGCGGGTCTTAAATTCCGAGCGACTCGTCACGGCCGAGGATAATGTGAAGCAGCACGCCTATACTCATCAAATTCTCTAAGGATGCGTGAGTCTGGCCCAGGCCTGGGATGTTAAGAACCATTAGCACCAGGCCCGCAGTTGGTTAAAATAAATAGCGTATCAAGCGGTGTAAATAATATGAGTGTGATTAGCCAAGTTGTTTTACAAGCAGACGATGAATTACGCTACCCGACCGCCGGGGAATTAAAAACCTTGAGTGAATTCTTCCAAACCGGGGAGCAACGGGTACGCATCGCCTCGACCTTATCTGAAAATGAAAAACGGATTGTCGAAAAAGCAAGTAAGCAACTCTGGCAAAAGCGGCCGGACTTTATCTCCCCTGGTGGTAATGCCTATGGCCAAAAACAACGGAGTCTTTGCCTACGGGATTACGGCTGGTATATGCGGCTGATTACCTATGGTGTCTTGTCAGGGGATAAGGGGCCTATTGAGAAAATTGGCTTGATTGGTGTCCGGGAGATGTATAACTCCTTGGGTGTACCGATGCCTGGGATGGTCGAAGCGATTCGCTGCTTAAAAGAAGCCTCTTTGGCTCTCCTCAGTGAAGATGATGCTGCGGCCACCGCCCCCTACTTTGACTTCCTAATTCAGGGCTTGTCCTAGGGTCGTCTGGGGTAGTTCTTGCTGGTATCTAGGTTGCTCGGCAGAGCGTTAAATTGAGATCATCCCCTAGGACAGACGGTTCTGAGGACATAGAAATCTTAAAAGCCTTGCCTGAGTTGCCCTCATCGCCATCCTAAATCAGTAATGCTCTACATTTCATCCTTTTGGGTAAACTCTTCGGGGTTTACCTGATTTTTTTTGAAGATTTTTTGCAGTTATCGCAACGGGACATAACCCGCCTTGGCAATGGCCGCCTGTCCTTGATCTGTTAATAATAGGTTGGCATAGGCTTCCCCGGCCTGCTGATCACTTTGGTCATTTTGCTTGACGATAACAAATAATCGCCGGGTAATGGGGTATTCACCGCTTTGAAATGCAGCCTGGTTGAGTTGATTGCGCTGGCCTGGACATTGATTGGCAGGGACAAAGGGGGGTTGATAGGGCGGGATCCAGGCCCCGGATTTACTTTTTAACGGCAAGTAATTGACGGTGCATTGCCCCACAATCTCCGGCGCAGAGGCGTAGTAAATGCCCCCTGGGTTACTGGCCACCTTGCGAATTCCATCGGTTGTATCCCTGGCCATTTGCACGTTAGCCCCGAGGTTCTGCTGGCCCAATATCTCATCAATGAAATATTCCACCGTTCCCCCATCTTCCCGGCGGCGCGAGTAGGGCGTAATGCCTAGGTTGGGGCCTCCCACTTGACTCCAGTTGGTAATTTTTCCAGTGTAAATATCCGCAAGTTGAGATACCGCCAGGCCTGGGATTTGTAAACTGGGATGCACAGCAAAGGCAATCCCATCAATAGCGACTGGAATAGCGACCAACCGAAACCCGCGACTCTGGGCCTCTTGCAGTTCTTTGTCATTGAGCGGGCGTGACGATTGGGCAAAGGCTAACTGACCATTTAATAACATCCGAATCCCACTGCCAGATCCCGGTGTCCCGGTGGTCGGGTTGGTATAACGCAGGCGAAAATCAGGCCAGGCCCCGGCAATTAAAGATTCAGTTTCCAAGCGAATGGGGGCCCAAGTGGTACTCCCACCGTAGTTGAACAATCCAGATGGCACAGCTTTAACTTGGCTAAAGTTAGCAACCCCAGGGGTGGAAGAAGTACTACTATCCGTAAGACCTGTTTCCCCTGAAGTCGGTAAGGACATCATTGGGTTAACATTGCCCCCTTGGGAGCGAAAGAACCACCAGGCCCCACCCCCCAATAAGCCCAGCGTGACCACCAAGGAAGCCAGTAAAGGGCCAATATTATTATTTTGAGACATGGTTTACCATCTTTCTGCTAGGGCGAGTAACGGATTTGTTGCCGCGATAATTCATTTCTCTAGGATTATAGGAGCTAATGCTCAGAACTCACGCGCATTAATGCCCCCTCCCTAGACTCAAACCAAAGAACTGCGATAGGACCAAACCTCAGGCTAGCCGGAAATATTGAAAGTGACAATAATACTTTATTTTTCCCCTTTTTGTCTTTTCAGCTAACTTTTAACTCTTCTGGTTTAGCGCATGTTATGTCTTCCGCCAGATTACAAATTCATGAGACTCAAGAGATTCTGGGGAGAGGGGAGGGGGTCGTCAATTGAGTCTTAGGTCATTGCCCTAACCAAAGTCAGATGGTGAATCGGTAAGAATCCTACAGCCCCAGGCCTGGCTCACCTGAGACAATGGGACAAAAGGTTTAGATCACATCAGCAATAGGGAAAAACATGGCCGGTGCAATAGGACAACAGCGGAAATGGTGGATTTTAACTGGGGTGAGTTTAGGTATCTTGATGTTCACCATTGATTTAAGCGTGGTCAATATTGCCCTACCGACCTTGATCCGCGAATTTCAAACCAGCTTTACCGCTGTTCAGTGGGTCGTCCTCAGCTATCTTCTCGTCATGACCAGTTTGCAGTTAGGGGCATCACGCCTTGGAGATCTGTGGGGTAAGAAGTATCTATTTATCGGGGGCCTGGCAATCTTTACGATAAGTTCAGCCCTCTGTGGCATTGCCGGGACGGTGTGGGAACTAGTCGGCTTTCGAGCCTTAGAAGGCTTAGGTGGGGTTTTCATTGCCGGGTTGGCTGCAGCCATTGTCACAGAATCCTTTACACCCCAGGAGCGGGGAAAAGCCCTCGGAATCGTTTCTGGGTTAATGTCTGTCGGAGTTGCCTTGGGGCCAACCTTAGGGGGAGTCTTAATTGCCTGGGTGAGTTGGCGGGCGATTTTTTGGATTAATATCCCCATTGGATTAATTGCCATGGGAATTATTCTGAAGTATTTACCCACCCAGGCCCGGCCTCGTAAATCTGAAACCTTTGATTATCTCGGTGCCGGGGTTATTGCCTTCAGTTTAGGTAGCTTTGCCTTGGGGATGACCACTGGCCAGGCCCGCGGGTTTATAAACATGATTCCCCTGACTTTATTGGCCCTAGCCGCCCTTGGTATCGGTCTCTTCCTCTGGATTCAGACCCAGGTGAAATATCCCACCCTCAACCTCCAACTATTTCGCGACTGGGAACTAAGCCGAAGTGTGATTCTCAACTGTATCGTTAGCCTGGTGATTGCTGGGGGTGTCTTTGTCCTGCCTTTTTTCTTTGAAATTGTTAAACAGTTTCCAACCCAACAGGTGGGAATGCTTCTAGCCGTGTGTCCCATTAGTAACGCCATTATTTCCCCGATGGCCGGGCAGCTATCCGATCGCTGGGGAACCAAACGGATTCGAATCATTGGCCTGGGCCTGGTCATTGGCGTTTGTTTCCTGATCAGCCAATTTAACAGCAACTCGCCGATTATCCAGTTTATTTTGACCTTTATTCCCTATGGCATTGGTTTAGGCCTGTTTCAAGCTGCCAGTGTCACCGCCATTATGAGTAGTGTGCCCCCCACCGCCATGGGCATTGGCTCAGGCTTGATTGCCTTGGTTAGCACCCTGGGGCAGATGATTGGCGTGCCCTTAATGGGTAGTTTGTTTATTCTTTTGGGCGGCTTACCCCCCGGTTCGGAAATTAAATCAGCCCCACCCTTAGCCCTCACCCATGGCCTGGCAGGTTGTTTTATGGTGGCTGCGGGGTTGACAATTTTTGGCCTGGGCATCTTGCTGATCCAATTCCGACACCCCCCTAAGGTGGAAAAGCTGCAACAACCAATCCCATTTTGACAACTCACCCTTGGGTTACCCAGACTGCTCTATGGCGTTACTCATTTAGGCTTCTTATTGGGACAAGTCAGGAAATACTATATGGGTGCAGTTCTTTAAAGATTTTGACTCTCTCAGAACAGTCTGCGTAACTATACCCCGGAATCTCCTGGCCAGTCAGACGCGTTTTCCCCTGCCCTTAGCTATCTCCGACGGATAAACCCAAGCGGTCAAAATCTTGGGACTAGCCCTTTTAAGTTGTGGAGCTTTTGAAGAAATGAAAACTTGAGGGCGGGGCTGAGGGTTGAGGACTGGGCGGGGCTGATTGACTTAAAGCCCAAATTAACAAACTCCCCAAAACAACTCCGGCTGCAATCCCTCCAACTCCCACTAGCCAGTATTTAGACAGTGATGGAGAACTTACATCTGGACTAGGTTCTACTAGGGTGACAACTGGCGGCGGCGGTAGAGAAGTATCTTTACGGACAACCGTTGGATCAACTTCAAAGGGTTCACCGACTAAAGTTTCGGTTCCGGTCAGGGGGATAGACTTAATGCTTTGGAAACGAATCTGCTCCAGATATCTAATAAACTCTGCCTTAGCCATGGTCAACACTTCATAGGCAATCTTGACATCGCTGCCCAGGCGAATCTGATCCCCATGCAACAAATTGTGGGTCTTAGAGCGGGTTCCATTGACAAAGACACCGTTAGCACTGAGGCGGCCACGGGCATTTCCATCCACTAGACGATAGTGATATCCATCACCACCCTGTTTAGGCAGTCGTAAAAGGAGGGCGTGTTGTCGGGAGATATCGGGAGCCTCAACCACAATGGCATTAGATTTATCTCTGCCAATAGAGTAGGTTGCGGACTGGAGGTGGAGGGTGCGTTTTCCCTTTAAGTCTTGAATGATTAACACATGATGTTCCGTTGCCGGCTGACTCATAATATTCTCAATGGGCTTATAGGCCTGACACGCTACCAATAAGCTCCCAGTTTCGTTCTTCAGTAAGGGCTTGCCGGACTTGACGATAAATTTGGGAACAATGATTATTACGGCTCAAGGGTAGTTCTTCATTCTTAAAGACAACGTTCACGCGAGTGATTTCTGGCTCAACCGGAACATCATTAATCAAGATTTCCACAGTTACCAATTGAGCAAGAGCCGAGCGGCCTGGAACTTCTCGAGCGACCAGATAATCTTTATCTTGATGCAATACTTCTAAATCACAGGCCCGTAAGGCATCGGCTAATTCGTCCTGAACTTGCTCCTTCGGAAGAGCGACTGTTAGGTTGTGGGTATAACGAGCCATAAAATAAGGAACTCAGAAGAACAGCGATGGCATTGTTGAGACGGACTTGCAGCTAACTTAAATAATAACCAAGGTTACCGGAATTGGGTACTAAATCTAATGTCTAATTAGGTCGGCTTGTCAAGATACTTATTATTTATCCTCTAATCATTCTCTGGTGATTGTCCAGGCCTGATTGTGTTCTGCGTTACGCGTTTAAGAAATTTCAGTCTGCTCTGTGGCACTCTATCATAGTTCAGTGAGTTGAACGGATATTTCAGGGATGCAGGATGACGATGGGTAAACAGATTCCCGGTCGTTTTATTGTTTGGGAAGGGGGTGAGGGGGCGGGCAAAACGACTCAAATTGGCCTCACCCAGGCCTGGTTGCAGGAATCTGGCTGGTCAGAGGCCTTACAAACCCTTGTCCCACAGTTAACGCCAGTGATTCTGCTGACTCGCGAACCAGGGGGAACCGCCCTAGGTCAACACCTGCGTCAACTGTTGCTCCATAGCCCCACGGATATTGCCCCGGCCTGTGAACTGTTGCTCTACGCTGCGGATCGGGCCCAACACTTAGCGGAAAAAATTATGCCCCATCTCGATGCCGGGGGATTGGTACTCTGTGATCGCTTTACGGATTCTACGGTGGCTTACCAAGGTTATGGGCGGGGCCTGGATTTAGGGATGATTCACCAACTCAATCAAATTGCTACTGCTGGCCGGCAACCGGATTTAACTCTCTGGCTGGATGTGACTCCAACTCAAGGCCTGGGCCGGGCAGAAAAACGCTCTGGCAGCCAAGATCGCATGGAACAGGCCACCTTAGCGTTTCATCAACGAGTCCACCAGGGATTTACGCAACTGAGTGGCCTGGCCCCGGAGCGGATCAAGCGCATTGATGCTAACTGCCCCCAGGCCGAGGTAACTGCCCAAATTCAATCGTGCTTACGAGATGCACTGCGCCAATGGTATCCCCAGATTTCAGCCCCGTAATTGGTCAACTCCAGGCCCGAGAACTCCTCGAACAAGCTTTTGTGCGGCAACGGATCGCCCCGGCCTATTTGTTTGCTGGGCCTCCAGGGGTCGGCAGAGCTTTAATGGCGCGGCAACTCATCCGCTCGCTGCTGGGGACTTGCCATCAATCTTTGGCCAATCACCCGGATCTGCTCTGGCTCCAGCCTACCTACCTACAAAACAACAAACTTTTAACCGCCGCTGAACTGATCGCCCAAGGTCAGAGCTTACCCAAAACCCGTCCCCAAATCCGCCTCGAGCAAATTCGGCAGTTAAGTCGGTTCCTGAGTCGTCCCCCCTTGGAAGCTCCCCGGTCGGTGGTGGTGATTGAACAGGCGGAAACCATGGCTGAAGGGGCCGCCAACGGACTCTTAAAAACCTTAGAAGAGCCTGGCCTGGCTACCTTAATTTTGATCGCCCCTAGTGAAACAGCCCTTTTGCCCACCTTAGTGTCCCGCTGCCAACGGATTCCCTTTTATCGCCTCACTGCGAGTCAAATGAGCCAAGTTCTCCACCAGGCCGGGGCCAGCGAAGTTTTAGGGTTTCCCCCCTTGGTGGAATTAGCGGCTGGCAGTCCGGGAGCGGCGATTACCCATTGGCAACAGTGGCAAACTATTCCTAGCGAACTCCGCCAGGCCTGTTTAGGCTTAACACCCCCTATTTCTCTCCGACAAGGACTAGAGTTGGCCCGTGAGATTAGCCAAGGCCTGGACGTGGAATCACAAATTTGGCTCTTGGATTTAATGCAACAAACCCTTTGGCAAAACCACCGAAATATCCCTGATGTGCAACGATTAGAAGCCGCCCGCCAACAACTCAAACAATATGTCCAACCCCGCTTAGTTTGGGAGGTCGCCATGATTGGATTTACCTAAACCCAACGTCATCCTCAGCCCCTGAAACAGGTGTTATTTCCCGATACGGTTAACGGTTTATTAGTGCGACCAATCAAGATGAAGAAAGCTCAGGAATTGATTCACCGACCATGAAGATAATATCGTACATATGGTGGTGGAGCATTTGATTTGTTTTGTGAAAATATTTAAGATTATGCTAGAGAGATTCCGCCTTTCAAAATCTCGATATGATTCAATTTTTCTGACGGTATGCGGATTGGTGAGATTGAGATGAGGCTGTTTGGAGTTGGGATTCGTTAAATCTTAAGGGTGTGAGGCAAGTATTATGGTTTATAACCAACATTGATGGTCAATGAACTGGCAATAGGGACTGAAAAGCACTGTAAAGTCGTTGTTTTTGAGCATGGTCTGACATTCTTTAATATGGCTAAAATCTATGTCCCCCATAGATTATACGTTCTTGGAAATGTTTACTAGCTCTAGCCTAGACTAAGAAGTTGAGTTAGGTTTTACGGATTTGGTGATTGGATATTCCCAGCAGTGACCATTGGCCGGTTTAGGGTTGTTCCAGGCCGGGGCAGGGTGGGTAAGGTTTGTTCGATCCGGGGTTGGCCAACAGAATAGGTGAGATCATAGCTCCAACAGAGTAACCGAAACCAAACCTGAGGAAATTTTGGCTCTAACCAGGCCTGACTCTTTCTGATTAATCCCGGCACCCAGGCCCCAAACAAGGCATTCAAAAACGCCGCCCAAGTAAAGGTAAAGTAACTCCCCAACCAACGGGCCATATCCCAAGGGCCGACCATATCCCAAATCCAATAGAGTAAGCCCGGATTTTTCCAAGCCGCGGTGATCGCCATCCGATTAAACGGCCACCAGCCGGCCCGATCCTTAATAAACCGATCCGCCAACTCGGGTGATTCCCCCGCCAAAATCCCAAAAAAGGTATTCAGCATGGCATTGACGCGGTTGGGGGGTAAATTCCGCCCGGTGGGCACCATCATCCCGCGGGAAAATAGCCAAGTCACGGCCGTATTACTTTGGAAGGCCCGAATTTGATTGAGTTGCTCAGACTGTAAAAGATCGTGTTTGAGGGCTGTTTGGAGCAGATCCGTCAGGCGGGGCAAATTCCGCACCAGGGAGCCAAACCCGGTAAACACCAAGGGAGATTGTAAGGAGGCGGCATCCCCAATGGTCACGAGGCGATCAAAGGCAATGGTGCGGTCTTGGCGATACAAGCTAAAGTGTCCGGGAATGTAGCCAAAGGTGGGTTTAATCCAGGCCAGGTCATCTAAATCACAACGGCGGTATTCCGGCAAAATCTCGAAAAAGTCCTCATACATCTCCAACAGGGAACCGGGATTATCGGGATGGACTTTGTGATAGTGGAATAAATAAATTGTCAGTTCATCCCCCGCTGCCGGAAACAGTTCCCAAATGAGTTGCCGCCCCCGTGATAAATCTCCATGACTGTTCAAGACATCGCCGTAGTCAGCATCCCAAACTTGCGGATCTAGCCCGGAAATAATTGCCCCGACTGTTGGACAAACGCTATCAAAGGCCCGCCCGCCGTTCAGTTGCCAAGCAATTGGGGAAGCGGTACCCATCGCATCGACCAAGAGTCGTCCAGTTGCCCTTTGGGCTTGATTTGTCGGCCGATGGGTGGCTTGAATCTGGATTGCATTGGGGTGAACGGTGGCCTTGATAAATTCGGTTTCGTCCCAAATTTCTCCCCCGGCCTGGCGGAGTTTCTGCCCACAGAGTTGGAGAAAGCGGCTGGAGTCGAGGGCAATATTGAGGACGGTGGGCGTATGGAGAATCGGGGCCTGGCACTGTTTAGGGGTAGTCGCTGAGAAAAACTGGTTAAACCCATCGACATACTCGCGGGCAATGATGCTGGCAAATTCCGCCGCCGTGAACAGGCCTAGATCAATCAGATGTTGAAACTCCGCCCGCGAAATATTCCATTCCCGATTCATCCGGCCAAAGGGCAACCGCTCTAGTAACAAAACCCGATAGCCTAAACGGGCCATCACGGCCGCATGGACAACCCCCAGCGCGCCACCGATATAAATCAGGTCAAAATTGGGCGTTTCGGCCAGTTCGGAAGATTGACTGACAACCTGCTGGGGAGCCTGGGGATGACGAACGCCTTGCCGCCAGCGTTGCTCCCACCAATAAACTCGTTGCAGATCCGCTTCCCCATTGGGCATTTGTTGAAAATATTTAACCGTGCGGGGATAAAACGGCTCTAGGGCAGTAAAAATCGAGTTTTGGCTGAGATCAATTTCGGGTGGCTCTGGGTGTTGGAGTGGAAAAGCGGTGTGCAGAGATTTTTTCAGGTGTTGAAGCAAAGATGACTCTTGCGGAACCGGACTTTGACCCCAACGAAAGACTTTTAAGTAGGTGGTGCGTTGGAGTGACCAAGCAAAAACGGACAGTTCTGATGCCGTCCCCGGAAATTGCCAGCGAATCCCAGCGGTCGTGGCCTGAATTTGCCCCGCAAAAGGCTGAAATTGGGACTGCAACCAGGCCTGGACATCTGTGGTGACGGGGGTTGGAACTTCGAGATAGAGAATTTCTTGCATTTTGTTTCAATCACACCCGAAAGGACTTGACAGACCGAGGAAATACAGTAAACTTCCAAATACTTAGTTTAAGAGAGTTTACAAATTTCTCATAATTGCTGCCCACACCTATGCATTATCCCATTCCTGGCAATCTCGCGGAAATGACTGAACTAGATCGTCAGCCGGTTAATGCTGAGTTGGTGGCCGCAGCCATTGCCGGGGTGGTGAAAATGGCCCGGGATCAGGGACAAACTTTAGAAATGTTGCAATTAGAAGTTTTGGCAGAGGACTATTTATTAGATGCGACCACGCGCCGCTGGCTCAGTGAGTTGGTGGGCCAGGCCTGGGAAACCTGTCTTTAGACATTTTTCTAACTCCAAAGTTTAATTCATCACTGAGTCGGGGTAGGAAACTCAAACACTAGGGGCTACTGGTTCTGCTGAGAGAAGATAGCTGAGTTCTGACTATCTGAGATAATCTAAAGGCGATGAATCATCTTAGCTACCAGGCCTGGGGGGTTGGAGTTGGGATGGGGTAATTCTCAGGTGTGAGGAAATAGAGTATGTATGACCAACAGGGTAGTTCTAACGCATTAGAGCGCCGAAATTATCAAGTCAGTATTGGCTTGTTTTTGGGGGAAGGCTGGCAGATTATTAGCCAAAATGTGGGTGGATTCATTGGCTTTTTTGTCATTAGTTTCATCATCAGCATTGTCTTGAGCAATATCCCTGGCGGCGCGCTGGTGAATGGTTTTGTTTCTGCGATTCTCGTGGCTGGTAATTATATTGTTGGCTTCAAGCTTCTCCGGGGGCAACCCACTTCTTTTGGAGACTTCTTCACTGGTTTTCAGGGTAATCGCTTTCTACCTATTCTCTTAACCAGCTTGCTGACTGGGTTATTTTCAGGCATTTTTAGCATTTTAGCGGGCATGGCCTTTGTGGTTGGCTTTCTGCCCTCATTTCGTTCCTTGCTAGAGCGGATACAACTGGAAGAAGCGACCCCAGATCCAGAACTCGATCAAATTGTTAACTTTCTCCAACGCTTACCGGAAATTCCCGCTGGTGTGACGCTAATCCTCATTATCCTAGGTATTATTCTCCTGATTCCCGCTATCTATCTGGGCGTGGCCTATACCTTTGCTGTCCCGTTAGTGGTGGAACGGCGGATCGAATTTTGGGCCGCCATGGAAGCCAGTCGGAAAACCGTGACCCATCAGTGGTTTGTCATCTTTGGCTTATTGTTTGTGCTTGGCTTAATCAACTTTGCCGGGGCTTGCCTCTGTGGCCTAGGGTTATTGGTAACTGTTCCCCTCAGTTATGGGGTGATTGTGGCAGCCTACAATAATATTTTTGGGCTATCGGATCAGCCTATTTAAGCCGATTTAATTGTCCCTGCCCGAACAGAAGTAGCTTGTCTGAGGAGACGGATTCCAGGCCAGCTTGGTCTAACCAATTGCTTAATTGAATCCAGGTTTTTAAGTCTAGATTCTCGGCTCTAGTTTGGGCAGAAATATTTAAATCTTGAAAGGCGTTGAGAAGAACGTCCCGCGCCACCCGGCCCTTGAGGGTATTGATCAACATTTTCCGGCGGGTGGCAAAGCCCAGTTGAATTAACTCATCTAATAATGGGGGGCAATCACAGGGAATCGGCGGGGCCTGGGGAGTGAGGCGAATGACAGTAGAATCTACTTTGGGGGGTGGGAAAAAAGCCGTTGGCGGAACGTGGCAAATTTTTTCAGGCTTGGCTAAATACTGCACCCGTAAGGACAAGGCTCCATAGGCTTTATCGGCAGGACTGGCTAAAATGCGGCTGGCGACCTCGGCCTGGGTCAGTAAAACGAGGGATTCAAAGGGTAGGGCCTGGGGGTGACTAATAGTTCCCAAGAGCTTGATTAAAATCGGCCCGGTGATGTTGTAGGGAATATTGGCGACAACTTTATTCGGCTTGGGGTCAGGTAGGGCCGCTAAATCTAATTTGAGGAAATCTGCCAGAATTAGATTCCAGTTGGGGTGAGTGAGGGTTGTGGTTAGGGCCTGGTACGCGTCTCGATCCACTTCCACACTGGTGACTTGTCCGGCGGCGGCCAAAAGGGGGCGCGTTAAAACTCCTGTGCCTGGGCCAATTTCCAAGACATGATCCTCAGGGGTTAAGGCCCCGGCCTGGAGAATTTTGCCCAAAACCCGCGAACTCTGTAACCAATGCTGCCCAAACCGCTTTTGCGGCCGTACCATTAACGAGTTCCCGGCCCGAAGCCCACTGCCCCTGCGTAAACAGCACTTTCGCCAAGATCATCTTCAATCCGCAGTAGCCGATTATATTTCGCAACCCGTTCACTGCGGCAAAGGGATCCGGTCTTGATCTGTCCGGCCCGAGTCGCAACAGCGAGATCTGCAATCGTGGTATCTTCCGTTTCCCCAGAACGATGACTAATCACCGAGCGATAGGCATTCCGGGTGGCCAGATCTATGGTTTCCAAGGTTTCCGTCAAAGTCCCAATTTGATTGAGTTTGATCAAAATTGAGTTGCCAATATGTTGATCAATGCCGCGTTTGAACCGAATCGGATTGGTCACAAATAAGTCATCGCCAACAAGTTGAATCTTGCTGCCCAGCTTTTGCGTGAGGATTTTCCAGTTTTCCCAGTCATCTTCATGGAGGCCATCTTCAATGGAGACAATTGGATAGGCATCCACTAATTCGCCCAGGTAATCAATCAAATCAATCGGGTTGCGGGTGACACCATCGTAGGTATATTTACCATCGGCATAGAACTCACTGGCGGCCACATCCAACGCTAAGGCCACTTCATCCCCAGGCTTAAACCCAGCTAATTCAATAGACTTCATTAAAATATCTAAAGCAGCCCGGTTTGAGCTTAGGTTTGGGGCAAATCCGCCTTCATCCCCGACCCCCGTCAACAGGCCTTGGTCTTTGAGCACACTACTCAGAGCCGCAAAGACTTCCGCTCCCCAGCGCAATGCCTCCTTAAATGAGCTAGCCCCAGCGGGAACAATCATAAATTCTTGAATATCCACATTGTTGTCGGCATGGGCCCCACCATTGATCACATTCATCAACGGAACAGGGAGCAAATTCGCCAAGGGCCCACCCAAATAGCGATATAGAGGCACATCCAAGGCAAACGCACAGGCCTTAGCCGCTGCTAGGGATACGGCCAAAATCGCATTAGCCCCGAGGTTAGATTTATTGGCTGAGCCATCCAAGTCAATCATCAAGTGATCCAGGCCAGTCTGATCGGCGGCATCAAAATCAATCAGGACCGGGAGAATTTTTTCTTCGATGTTGTCCACGGCCTGGAGAACCCCTTTACCGCCATACCGACTTTTATCCCCATCCCGCAATTCATGGGCTTCAAAACTCCCCGTTGAGGCCCCACTGGGAACTTGGGCCAGGCCAATAATGCCACAGGCTAACTCTACTTCTGCTTCTACAGTCGGCCGCCCGCGGGAGTCTAAAATTTCCCGGCCGTGAATGGCGACAATGGCGGTATCCAACATCATGCTTTCCTCTGAATCGCTCGCTTGAGTCCAGCTAAAATTTTACTCTGAACTATCCAGTTCCCAGTGCAGTTATCCCAAAACTCTTAAGCATTACCTAATTAATCCTCAGGAGTCAGGGTTTGGCCGCGCCGTTTGCGAGCCTCTAGGGCCTGGGCAATTAAATCCAACAGGCCTGGGGCTTCATTTTGAATCGTTAACAGTAACCGCTCACCCACCGCCAAATCATCACTGGAATTTTCTGGCACAGCCATCATGATTTCTTTCACCTTAGGGATAGTCGTATCAACAATTTCCACCAAAGCGGTTAAGCAACGGTAGAATTGGCGTTCCGTCAAGGTGCCATCCTCAAGGGGAAACTCAATAATGGCCCGAATCTCCCCATCAGAGGCATCGTATTCCCATTGGAGCATCTTGGTTTCCCAGGAAATCCCCAGCAGGGTTTGTAAAATTACTTCTTTGTAGGCATGGTGCTGAACCCCAGGCAAAATATCGGGGGCGAATAGCTTAAAAAACTCCCCCTCTTCGTCCAATTGAATCACGACCACAAACCGATCTAAGTTATCTCCCGTTACCCCGGTAATAATTTGGTTGTAAGCCGCATCCAGTTTGTAATTGAGGTTGTGATGATCCAGATATTGGGCAATTTGGGTCAGGGTGATGGCCATTCTTCAATCTCCAGGCCGGTTTTTCTTTACCCTATCACCATCCTGGCCTGGCCTTTTTTTGGGGTTGATCTAAATTTCTGGAGATGTTTGGCGATCACCTCAAAGGAGATCCGGAAACTCTTTATGGAGGGCGGGGTGGATCAGACGCTGATTTTGGACATTGATGCCCAGGCCCAGGCCCCGATCTTGGTCACAGGCCTCGATCCCGAGATCTGCTAATTTCAAGACAAAGGGCAAGGTACTATTGGTCAAGGCCTGGGTGGCCGTGCGGGGAACAGCTCCGGGCATATTCGGGACACCATAGTGAACGACCCCTGCTTCTACATAGGTGGGTTGAGAGTGGGACGTTGGTCGGAGTGTTTCAATACAGCCCCCCTGATCCACCGCCACATCCACAATCACCGATCCCGGAATCATCTGCTGCACCAGGCCCCGTGAGACTAAACAAGGCGGTCGCTGGCCTGGAATTAAAACCGCCCCAATCAGTAAATCAGCCGTGGGCATGACTTGAGCTAGGGCATTTGAGGTGCTGTAGAGATAATTTACCCTTGCTCCAAAGAGAGTTTCTAAGTAGCACAGCCGCTCAACATTGACATCAAAAATCGTCACATTGGCCCCAAACCCCACCGCAATCCGAGCCGCCTCAGTCCCCACTACCCCACCGCCCAAGATCACCACATGGCCAGGTTGGACACCGGGTAAGCCACTGAGTAATATCCCCCGCCCTCCTTGAGAACGCTCTAGAAACCGGGCCCCAAACTGCACCGCCAATCGTCCGGCAATCATGCTCATGGGGGTTAAGAGGGGAAAACTGATTTGGCCACCTCGCTCCCGTTCCACCGTTTCATAGGCAATGGCAGTCAAGTCGGTTTTTAAGAGGGTTTCAGTTAGGTCTCGATTAGCGGCTAAGTGTAAGTAGGTGAATAAAATCTTGGGAAGTGTTAAAAAATTATACTCACTCGCGAGGGGTTCTTTGACCTTAATGACCATCTCCTGATCCCAGGCCTGGGCCGCAGTCAAAACAATGGTGGCCCCAACCGCTTGATAATCTGCATCCCTAAACCCAGAACCCAGACCCGCACCCGATTCCACAAATACCTGATGCCCTCGCTCCTGTAAAGCTTGAACCGATGCCGGACTTAAACCCACGCGGAATTCCTGGTCTTTGATTTCTTTGGGTAAACCGATATTCATAACAGGCCTGGAGGGATTGAGTGGAAGACGATGAAGGGCAGATGCCTAGAAGTTATTGGTTTCGGAAGGATTATTCCCTAACCCCGGCATTCCCAAAAACAAATTTTGATCGGCATTGCTCTGATAGATACAGTTAATTTTGGGGGAGTTTTCGATAGAGCCAGTAAAACCAAAGGTATTCAAGCGTTGCCGACATTCTCGCAGCTGATCCCCTGTGATCAATTTCCGTTGCTCCAGTAAACCAATATTGTTGGCCCGCACCACACAGCCCGGTTGCATCACGGGTTGAGAGACAAAGACATTAAAGGGGTTAAACGTGACAAACACCCGCGAATCCACAACAATGGCACTGGCTCCATATTGGACACAGAGTTCGGGATTAGGGGCACTTTGGTCAATGAACTGGGTTGAAGCTACATTTTCCGGGTTCAAGGTCGTAGTTTTACTAAAGGCCACGCCAACGCCAATCCCGAGAATAAATACGCCTCCCAACACCGCTAAAGTCGTGGAATTCATCGGAGAGGTAGAAGCAGCAGAACGGGTCGGACGGGGGGGCACGTTGCGGGGTGGGGGACGACGGGGCATAGGCCTAAAACTGAAACTAACCTGATAATGCTACTCCAGTATGCCCTGCCAATGGGTTGTTTGGGGATCAGTCCGGGTTCTAGGAGTGATTATGAACAAGCTGCAAAATTTCTTTACAATGAGAGGGCAGTAACGCGGTTGCAACCCTAATGCGTGTAATTTTAATGACCGGAAAAGGTGGTGTCGGGAAAACGTCTGTGGCGGCGGCAACGGGGTTACGGTGCGCGGAATTGGGCTATAAAACCCTCGTGTTAAGTACCGATCCAGCCCACTCTCTGGCGGATAGCTTTGATCAGGAATTGGGCCATATTCCAGCCCAGATCAGTCCTAATCTTTGGGGTGCGGAACTCGATGCGCTGATGGAGCTGGAAGACAATTGGGGGGCTGTCAAACGCTACATTACCCAGGTTTTACAAGCGCGGGGTCTGGAAGGGGTACAAGCCGAGGAGTTAGCCATTCTGCCAGGGATGGATGAGATTTTTGCCTTAGTCCGGATGAAACGCCATTATGACGAAGGCCTCTATGAAGTATTGATTATTGACTCTGCCCCCACGGGAACAGCCTTGCGACTCTTGAGCCTCCCGGAAGTGAGTGGCTGGTATATGCGGCGGTTCTACAAGCCCTTACAACGGATGTCGGTAGCCCTGCGCCCATTGGTGGAACCCATTTTTAGACCCCTGGTGGGATTTTCCTTGCCCGATCAAGAGGTGATGGATGCTCCCTATGAATTTTATGAGCAGATTGAAGCCTTGGAAAAAGTGCTAACGGATAATACTGTAACGTCAGTCCGGCTCGTGACCAACCCTGAAAAAATGGTGATCAAGGAGTCTTTGCGGGCCCATGCCTACCTGAGTTTGTATAACGTGGCAACGGATATGGTGGTGGCTAACCGAATTATTCCCGATACGGTCAGTGATCCATTTTTTACCCGTTGGAAAGAGTCCCAGCAGCAATATCGTCAAGAAATTCATGATAATTTTCGCCCCTTGCCCGTTAAAGAAGTGCCGTTGTTTGCCGAGGAATTGTGTGGGTTAGAGGCTCTCCACCGTCTCAAAGATACCCTTTATGCCAATGAAGACCCAGCCCAGGTCTATTACAAGGAAAATACGATTCGCGTCATTTCCGACCAAGGAGAATACAGCCTGGAGCTTTATTTGCCGGGAATTCCCAAGGAAAAAATTGAACTGAACAAAAACGCAGATGAGTTAAATATCCGGATTGGCAATCATCGCCGGAATATGGTGTTGCCGCAGGGGTTGGCCGGGATGCAGCCCGTGGGAGCCAAGATGGATGAGGACTATTTGAAAATTCGTTTTGCCAACGCCTCGTAGGTTCAGGTCTGGTGCTTATGTCTCTCCCTGTGGTGATTTTGCCAGGCTATTTAGCGGGTGCAGATGATTATATTCCGTTGCAGAACAGCCTCTTAGCCTTGGGGATTTTGGCCAGGATTGTGCCTCTCCGGGGACAGGATTGGTTAGTCACCATTGGCGGCCGGCCTGTAACTCCGATTTTGAATCAATTAGCGGCCACAGTGGCTCAGGTGCAGGCAGATTCCGGTAGTGAACAGGTAAATATCATTGGTCATTCGGCGGGGGGCTGGATTGCCAGGGTTTATTTAGGGGATCAACCTTACTGCGGCCAGGCCTGGGATGGGAAACGTTATGTTAAAACCCTCGTCAGTTTAGGCACTCCCCACACCAGTCAGGAACGTTGGACGAAGAAAAACCTGGATTTTGTCAATACCACCTACCCAGGGGCCTTTTATGACCAGGTGCAGTATGTCTGTGTGGCGGGCAAAGCCATTTATGGACAAAATACTTGGCCCTTGGAGCGTTGGTTTACCTATCAAAGCTATCAACTCACCTGTGGGGAGGGCCAGGCCTGGGGAGATGGAGTCACGCCCGTAATTTCAGCCCATTTAACCGGAGCAGAAAATATCACCCTAGAGGGAGTCCTCCATGCCCCGCGCAGTCGTTCCCGTGATTGCCCCAATGCTCCTTGGTATGGCTCTGAAACCATCATCCCGGCCTGGGTGAACGCGCTCCTTTAGAACTCTGGATCCGGGGCTAAAATTTGGGGCAAAATCCCATGGCCTGGCGAACTTGAGAGAGAGTTTCTTGAGCCAACGTCTCGGCCTTGAATCGGCCCTGCTCCAAAACCTCTGCTAAATAGCTCTGGTCAGACATGATTTCCTGATAGCGGGCCTGGATTGGGGTGAGTGCGGCAATGATCGCATCCGTGAGTAAGGGTTTGAACTGGCCCCAGCCCATTTCGGCACAGTCGGCAGCTACTTTTGCCTTGGGTTGATCGGTCAGCACCATGTAAAGCCCCAGCAAATTGTGACATTCTGGCCGTGATGGATCATCAAAAACCAGGCCCCGGTGGGGATCGGTTTTGCAACGCTTAATTTTCTTCCGAATTTCATCAGGGCTATCTAGCAAGTTAATCCGGCTCAGTTCTGAAGGATCGGACTTAGACATTTTTTTAGTCCCATCGGTTAAGCTCATCACCCGCGCCCCCTCAGTCCGAATTAAAGGCTGGGGAAGTTTCAGGACCGGATTGGCCTCGGAACCAAACAGATAATTGACGCGCACGGCAATATCGCGGGTGAGTTCTAGGTGTTGTTTTTGATCCTCGCCCACGGGCACCAGATCGGCCTGGTAAAGGAGAATATCAGCAGCCATCAAAACTGGATAATCCAACAACCCGGCACAAACATTTTCACCCTGCTTAATGGCTTTTTCCTTGAACTGGATCATATCTTCCAGCCAATTCAGGGGGGTAATGCAGTTCAGCAGCCAAGTGAGTTCCGCATGGGCCGAGACATGGGATTGAATAAAGATCTGGGCGTGAGCCAAATCAATGCCACAGGCCAGGTAGAGGGCAGCCACTTTCCGGGTATTTTCAGCCAGGGTTTTGGGGTCGTGGGGAACCGTAATGGCGTGTAAATCCACCACACAAAAGTAGTTTTCATAGTTGGCCTGGCCGGCGACCCAGTTGCGAATCGCCCCTAAATAGTTCCCTAAATGCAAGCTGCCCGTTGGTTGAACTCCAGAAAGAACCCGTTGTTTGGTGGTCATGACGCTGGTGGGTGGTGGATCAAGTGAATCAATAGTGAAGGGCTGGTGATGGTGAGATTTGTATGGTTAGCCAAACCTTGCGACCCTTGATTTTACGGCCTCTCGGACTGTATTGGCTGGGGCAATCAGGAACCATCTGTAATTTTCCTTGGGTTGGGAGCAGGGGGCGGTGGGTCAAAGCGGGGCGGTTGGGGTTTTGGGGCGGTGGGACAGAGATCAGCTAAATCACATTGGTCACAGAGGGGTTTACGGGCATTACAGATGGCACGACCATGATAAATCAACCGAATTGACCAGTTTTCCCAGTCGGGTTGGGGCAATAAGCGCATTAAGTCCCGTTCAATTTTGATCGGTTCTGTCGCTTTGGTCAGGCCCAGGCGTTGACTCAGGCGTTTGACATGGGTATCAACCGTTACGCCCATATTGATGCCATAACCATGGGCCAACACCACATTGGCTGTTTTGCGGGCCACACCGGGTAAGGTCAACAGGTCTTCCATCACCTGAGGAACTTCTCCCCCATAGATCGTGACAATCCGCTGACAGGCCCCTTGGATGTGCTTGGCTTTGTTGCGATAAAATCCGGTCGAGCGGATTAAGGATTCAATCTCTAAAATATCGGCACTGGCCAAGGCCTGGGCATCAGGGAAACGGGCAAACAACGCTGGGGTCACTTGATTAACCCGCTCATCTGTACATTGGGCGGAGAGGATGGTCGCCACGAGTAATTGGACAACCGTTTCATAGTTCAGGCTACAGGTGGCATCGGGATACAAACGCTTCAGGCGAATCAGGAGTTCAAGGGCCCGTTGTTGATTGGCTGAGAGTTTGCGGGTGATGGCCATAGCAGCAGGGATGGAGTGATGATTAGCTATTCGCGAATGTCTAAGGTATCAAGATCAATGGCCTGGGACCCCCCTTGAGCGAGTAGGCTGAGGAGTTTACCCAATTGCGACCAAATTAAGGCTCCGGTTCCCAAGGTCAAAATGAAGGAGACAATGCCACTCAGCCAGAGGGGAAACCCATAGATAGACAAACCAGATGCAAGGAAAGAGCAGACCCCGCCACAAATACCCAAATAAGGAACAAAGAGTTGCCCCCCTTGGAGTTGGCTGAGGATTCGAGTCGAGCGCGTCCGTGACCATTCTCCTACCCGTTCTTTTAGGGTAATTTCAAAGGCCCGACCACAGGCGATGGCGGCAACCAGACTAGCAACCAGTAAAAAATAGGGCGGCTCGATATACCCCACAACCCACTCCTTAAAATTTAATAAAGATAGTTAATGATTCTTTACTAAGGGTACAGCAAGATTCACCCCAATTCGGAGGAGTTTTGTCCAAGCTGACCGGGTAAGTCCTCTGTCATTAAACTAACCAGAAAAGTAACCAACTCTGGGCTTGGATATTTTAGACATGAGTTAGTCTGATCCACCAGGAATCCCTACTGAAATCCCTTCCTTGGGAGAGTTGATACTTCGTTCTAAAACTTCCACTCCTGCGCGACCAATAATCCTGGGCCAACACAAACGGGTTAACCCAGTCTATAATGCAACCGATGTAGTAAATTGAGATTGTCTTCTAGAGCAGTTGGGTTGTGGCGCGCTATGCCAAATGAAACAAATAGAGTGACTCATGGCACAGCCAGTTTATTGTTTTTGTTGACGCTCCTAAATGCCAATTCTGCCAATGCCACGGTTAACCAGGCCGAGACCTTAGTTCCTTCCCCAACTATCCCGGCCCGTTTAGCGGCGGTGCGACAACAATTAGAGACGGCTAAGCAGCTTGCCCCCACAAGTTCAGGTGTGTTTCAGGAGAATTTACACTTGGCGGCCTGGGAAGATAGTTGGGTGAATTTTAATGATGGAGCCTATTGGGAAGATATTTGGTCAGACTTTAGTAATTAGTCAGTTATTAGTCAGTCATTAGTCATCTTTCAGGTACCTTAAATATCCCTTGAAATGCTTATTTCTTCAACAGAGTTGGCAACCTTTGGCCCATTTCGACTGGTGATCATTCAACCAACGCCTTTTTGTAATATTAACTGTGATTATTGTTATCTACCTGACCGTCAATCCCGGCAGATTTTAGATTTAGATTTAATTGAACCGATCTTTACTAATCTCCTCCAGAGCCGGTTTTTGGGGCAGCACTTTACGGTCTGCTGGCATGCAGGCGAACCGTTGGCCCTTCCAGTAGCGTTTTATGGCCAGGCCCTTGAAAAAATTAACCAAATCCAGGCCCGTTACCCAGATGTTGACTGCCTGATTACCCATGCCCTGCAAACCAATGGCACCTTAATTACCCCAGCCTGGTGTGAGTTATTTCAGAAGTACCAAATCTCAGTCGGTGTCAGTATAGATGGCCCCGCTTTTTTACACGATGCTCACCGGCAAACCCGCACTGGCCTGGGAACCCATGCAGCAACCCTGCGCGGCATTCAGCATCTCCAGGCCTGGAACATTAACTTTCATACGATTACCGTCCTAACCCAAGAAACCTTACACCATCCCCAGGCCCTCTTTGACTTCTTTTGGGAGGCAGGAATTCATAATATTGGGTTTAATGTTGAGGAAATTGAAGGAGCCCATGCTCAATCCAGTTTGCAAGGGGATACAGAAGAGTTATATCTCGAGTTCATGGAAACATTTTGGCACCTAACCAAACAAACCCAAGGAAAATTGAAGGTACGGGAATTTGATCGAATTAGTGAGTGTCTCTATACCCAAAAACAGCTATCCCGGAATCAGTTGTGTACCCCCTTTGCAATGGTCAATATTGATGTGAATGGTAACTTTTCCACCTATTCACCGGAATTGTTAGGCATGACCAGTGATGATTATGGGCGGTTTATTCTAGGCCATGTTCAGACGGATTCCTTTGAGGCTGCTTGCTTCACCCCGAAGTTTGCTCAAATCTATGCCGATATCCAGGCCGGGGTAGTCGCTTGTCGAGACAGTTGTGATTATTTTGATATCTGTGGTGGGGGCGCGCCTAGTAATAAGTATTGGGAACATGGAACCTTTCAAGCGACAGAAACTCTCCATTGCCGCTACACGCAAAAATTGCTCCTAGATTTGATTTTGGCTGATGTAGAAAAGAGCCTAGGGCAAGCAACAGTTAAATTCCCATAGAAATCTCCCCCAGGCCTGGGTTTAATGCTCCCCAGATACTGCGCGAGTCCTTGGCGATCTAAGAATTTCGAGCGAAAAATAATTCTTGCCCAACTCATGCCCTCTAGAACACATCGGTAAATTCAGCTTAAAATTTGTTTACAGACCAGATTGATCCTGTCCCAAATTAGGGATAAAGGGATTAGTTTCTTCTCTAGTTTTGTGGCGGTGATATTGTGCTGGATACTCCCCCTGTCCCGACAAATTCCTCTCCCACCTGGATCGCGATCCTTAAGCTATTGCGCTGGGACAAGCCGGCCGGCCGCTTCATTTTGATGATTCCGGCCCTGTGGGCAGCGGTGTTGGCGAGTCGAGGCTTACCACCCCTAGGTTTAATCCTGATGATTGTGATTGGAACGTTTGCGACCAGTGGGGCCGGCTGTGTGGTGAATGATCTCTGGGATCGGGATATAGACCCCCATGTCCAACGGACTAAACAACGCCCCTTGGCCAGTCGGCGGCTTTCGGTCTTGATCGGTCTGGTGGTGGCCACAGTCGCTTTTGGGCTGGCCTGGGGCGTGGCGTTATATTTGAATCCCCTCAGCTTTTGGTTAGCCGTGGCCGCCGTTCCCGTAATTATTGCCTATCCCCTGGCGAAACGAGTTTTTCCCTTGCCCCAATTGGTGCTGTCCTTGGCCTGGGGGTTTGCGGTCTTGATCAGTTGGACAGCAGTGACAGGGACCTTAGAAATTGCCACTGGTTTACTTTGGGCAGCGGTCGTGGCCTGGACAATGGGGTTTGATACGGTCTATGCCTTGGCGGATCGGGAGGATGATCGGCGCTTAGGAATTAACAGTAGTGCCTTATTCTTTGGCTCCCAGGCCCCGAATGCGATTGCTGGGTTTTATGGATTGACCGTCCTATTTTTAGGGATATTGGGTTGGACACAGGGCCTGGGCTGGGGGTTTGGACTGACTTTGACGATTGCTACTTACTTTTGGCTCAAGCAATATCTGCAATTGCGCTATCCCCAATTACCCCCTCAACGTTATGGCGAATTCTTCAGCGAGAACGTCTGGATTGGCTTCTTACTCTTGGCGGGAATGGTCTCAGCCTGTGCCTTCTCCTAAGGGAAAAAAACCTGTTTTTCTAGGACTAAATGGATTGATACTTATTGATGAGGAGTGGGTTTTCTGCCTTGGAACTCAGAAACAGATTGTCAGTCAGTTAGCCCTTGTTAAAAAAAAGCAGGCAGATCAGAAACCTAACTCAAAGTAGATTTCCAATCTGTCCAAAAGATAAGCTCCGAGGTAGGGAGGATAACAACTCGACGTTTGGGAAGCTCCCTCAGGCAAGCGTAACAATTCCCTTAATGTCTAGGTTTGTCGCCCTTCAATCAATGTCCCTGGGCCTAATATCCCAAGTCCTTGAGAATATCTGTGGCGTGGGTATCGGTTTTGACGCTGGTATAAACATGGCTAATGGTGCCAGTGCTGTCAATGACATAGGTAACTCGCTTGGCATAGCCGCCGCCATCCACGTCATAGGCCGTCATGATGGACTTGTTAACATCGGCCAGTAGGGGAAAGGGAAGGTTAAACTTTTCCGTGAATTTTTGATGGGAAGCCTCATCGTCACCGCTGACCCCCAAGACGATAATATCTTTACCCTGATAGGCGGAGTAATTATCCCGAAAACTACAGGCCTCTTTGGTGCAGCCCGGCGTATCATCCTTGGGATAAAAGTAAAGAATCACCGTTTTACCGGCAAAGTCGCTTAAGGAGACGGTATTACCCTGAGTATCTTTGGTTGTGAAGGCAGGGGCTGGAGTCCCAACGGTTAATGCCATAGGAGAAATATCCTTGAAATGATCACCTCTCTTAGTGTGACGCACTTTGGGAAGTTCCTCAGGGTGAATCTATTTTTCGCAGATCGGCATCATCCCCAGGATCAAAAGCCAAATGAACCAAACCTGCGGGGAAGCAGTCTTTAATCTATGTAGGCTTTGATGAGGCAACCCGCTTGATCGACACCATGCCCCAGGTTGACTATGGCCCGGTTGATGATTGTCTAGGGGAAACAGCAGTAGCAGATCCAGATTGGGAGATTATTCTCTCGATTTTGGCGGGACAACCGTCACAATTTCGGCTGCTTTATCGGCGGCATCAGCAACGGGTTCGGGCGTTGCTCTTTCAACTCTGTGGCCCCTCTGCTCTGGATGATTTGGTGCAGGAAGTTTTCTTACGGGCCTGGAAAGGTTTACCCCGCATGGAACACCGGGCCAAATTCACGACTTGGCTCTATCGGATTACCTGTAATGTTGCCAGTGACTTCCGCCGCCAGGCCGGGAAACGTCGCCAACAAGCTGAAACGCTCCAATACCAGGCTCACACGCTCACCCCAGCTCCTGATTTGTCGGATCTCCATTACCAGGATTTGGTTCAGCGGGGTCTAGCTGTGTTGAAAGCAGATCAACGGACTGTCCTAGTACTCCACGATCTGGAAGGGTTAGCCCAAAAAGATGTCTCGGAAATTTTGCGGATTCCGGTCGGTACAGTTAAATCACGCCTGTTTCATGCCCGCCAGAGCCTGCGCCAGTTCCTATACCAGGAGGGGATCGCTCTATGATGCCCCCAGAGGACACCCACTCGTCCCAGTTGCGCCAATTTCTGCGCCGCCATCAGCCCGTGCCTCCCCCTGCCTTAGGTCATTTAGAAATGCAGATTATGGGAAAAGTCCTCAATGAGGCTCCAACTCGGCAAGGGCAGCGGGTCTGGTTCTGGGGCCTGTTGAGTTTGCTGATTGTGGGCAGTGGGGGCCTGGTAACGACTCAACTGCTCCGGCCACAAGCTCTAACAGCGAGCGAACTTTCCGAGTTGGATATCTATGTGGCAGATCGTTGGGAATCTCTGTTCAGCACCGCTGAAGAACCCACGCCCACTACAATTTTTAGTCCGTCTCTGGACTAATCATGTTTATATTTTATGAGGACATTCCTATGTGGAAAAGAAACACATCTCTTTGGGTCTTGGCAGCTATTTTAGCGATGCCTGGGACTAGTCTCATTCCCGCCTTTGCCCAGGACAGTTCACCCTCTCCCGTGATTCCTAATCGCCCAAGCCGACCAAATCGCCCGAACTTGAACTTGACCCCTGAGCAAGCGAGTCGTATGCAGGCTGTCCGGGAGAAGTATAAGGGCCAGATGACCCAAGCTCGGGAACAATTAAAACAAGCTCGGACGGAACTGCGGCAACTAATGGTGAATGGTGCATCTGAAAGCCAGGCCCGGGCTAAGTTTCAACAGGTACAACAGCTAGAAAGCAAAATGGCAGAATTGCGCTTCCAAACCATGCTGGAAATTAATGCTATTCTTACCCCCTCCCAACGGCAACAACTGGCCAGCCAAATGGAGCAACGGACAGGGAGGAATCGTCTCCAACGGTTGGAGGGGCAACCGGAGCAGGGAATGTAGAATTCAGAACTGAACTAAAGTCCCTTCTAAGTTGGGTTTGGTAATGCGGATGGCGAGACTCGAACTCGCAAGGCAAAGCCACACGCCCCTCAAACGTGCGCGTATACCAATTCCGCCACATCCGCATTCAAGGCAGTCTCTAGCATACCGCAAATCTTTCCTTTGATCCCCCTACCCCTACTTCCTGAGATTGCGCCGTTTGACCTGCCGCCATGTCCGGTAGAGTTCGGGTAGATTGGCAATCTGTTGTCCATACCGCCAGGCCAGGTATGCACTGGTAATCTCCCTCAGGGCTGCTTGGAGAGTTAGCTGTACCCTTGGCGGTGTGGGCTGAGATTCTAGGGTTGCTAAATATTCCCAGGGGGTTTGACTGGGGCGTTTGGGAAATCCCTGCATGGCCAACGAATCTAAAACCTCTTGGTATAGACGCTCCATCGGTGGAAGTTTGGCTAACCGTTGTCGATAGACCAGGCCTCGCCCACTTAACCAGAGCAACCAGGCCAAGACAACAACTCCCAGAACGACTAGACTTCCCTGGAGAACCCCACCAATGCCCTCGGAAAATAAGCCTAGGAACCACCGCCAGGCCTGGTCAAGGAGCGCAAAAATATTAGCAAAGCCAGTGGTCACTGGGGACGGTAACCAGCCCGCGACCCAATTCCAAAACTGTTGGAGGACGGTAAAGGTCTGATCAACTTCTAAGGATGGGGGATGGAGATCATGGCCGGGAATGGGGTCAAAGGTAAACCAACCCTGACCAGGGAAAAATACTTCCGTCAGGGCATAGGCATCCGTATTTTTAACGATGTATAGACCCGTGAAGGGATTAAACTCCCCGGTTCCCAGGCCCGTGACCAAGCGCGCTGGCATCCCCAAACTCCGCACCATCAGGGTTAAAACCGTTGAGAAGTGATCGGGATAGCCCCCTTCCGCGGCCAAGAATGCGGTGGCTAAATCTTCCCCAGGTTTGAGGGGCGGTAGTTCTGGCTGAATCCGATAGCCTTGTTTGAGGGCCTGGGTTAAAAAGAGGACTTGTTCATAGGGGTTTGTCCGAGGTTGTTCAGCTTTCGCTAACAGAGCTTGGGCCTGGGCACGCAGTTTTGGCGCAATGGCCGGTGGCACTTGCAGATAAATATCCCGCATAGCTTTGCTATAGGTGCTACTGGCGCGACCCAGGCGGGTCCGGTCACGAATGGGGACTTGGGAGATGACGCTATAGGTTAAGCCTTCCGGTAAAGTTAACGGGGCGCGCAATCCACCTTCAGGATCGTAGGCAATTTCTTGGGTGGGGAAAAAGACATCCTGGGCCTGGGCTAAATTGGGAATCAGGTTACTAAACTCGGAAACAACGGTATAGGTTTGGATGACTTCCCGCGTATTGCCGAGGGGGTTGTTATGGGGTACCACAAAACGAAACGACCAGGCCGGACGTTGAAGGATCTCCGCCGCATCATTCCGACTCAGCCGCCAGCCCTGCCCAGTATATTCATCAAAAGCCATCACCCGCCAAAACCCTGGGGCCTGGGAGCGGACTCGCAAAATCTCCTTAGGTGTCAGGCTGCCCCGCAGGTTTTGATTGATTTCGCTACCAAAGCCATAGTAAAAGTCAGGGCTAAAACGAACATCCCCCAGTTCCCCATTCACCCCATTGCCCCTCGTCCCGGCCCCTTGCCCGCTGACATAGCCCGGATTGGTGACATTGGTCTGATTGAATTGCCCCTGGACTTCAATGTTGGCACTGACGGGTAAATTGCGAATTTGATAGCCCGGTAAACGGGGTAAAACGGCAAAGACCACCATTCCCAGGCCAAGCACCAGCGCGAGGGTAACGATCCATTGGCGGCCGACTTGGCGTATTTGTTTGCGGGAAACCCCTAGGCTTTGAATAGATTGAGTCATCAAACCCAGACGTGACCGATAATCTAGAACAAGTACGGGCAATGCCACGGCCAAAAAAAGCAGTAAAAACAGCCCAAAGAGCATTGTCTGGCTCAGAGTTGCCGCCACTCCAATCAAAATCAACCCAATCACCATGGAGTAGCCCAAATCTTTCCGGCGAGGTAGGTCAAAACTATGGAGGACTTGCAGTTGAATCAGTAACTCGGTCAGCAGCATCCGGGAGTCTTGGGCAAAGCGGGCTAATTGACCAATAAACAAGACCAAGGCCAGAATCATGCCCATGGCAATCAAGAACTTGGCCCCGATATTGGGTCGCCGCCGCATTCGCCAACTCCAGGCCCCACCGAACAGACTAAGGGGAACGGCCCAGAATGCATGACTCGTTTCAGCCGCAATGTCTGTAGCCAGAATCCCAATTATCACTAAAACCTGGACGGCCAAGCGCAACAGGAGGGACTCTTCCACCTCTACCGGCCTAGATTGGGGCAGTTTTGGTAATCTCAGGCTAAGGCTCTTAAGTCCAGACATGGCGAAAATTCAATTCTATCGGGCAGCAAATAGCTTTAGTATAGTTAACCAGCTTGGCCTCACTACATCCCCGTTCCTCACCCTAAAATCTATCCAGGCCAATGGGGGGAAGCATTAAACTGTTGAATTTTCCAGAGAGTGGTGTTCAAAGGACGACTGGGGTCATTGACAAAATCCAAGTGGGGTAAGGAGATGTCCAACTCAAACCAGGCCGTGGGGCCAACCTGAATCTGCCAGACCTTATCACATCCCAAAATCACGCTGAGGAGATACTGCAAAAAACCAGCATGACTGACGAGCCAGAGGTGATCTTGATCTTCAACTTGGGTTAAGAGGTTATGCCAAAGCCTTGCCGCCCGCTCATTGATTTGGGTTGGGGTTTCGGCCTGGGGAATGGGGAGCCAATCGAGTTGCGATTCCAGTTGTTGGCAGAGTTCAGGATAGGTCGCAGTGGCTTCAGTCCAGGTTAAGCCTGTCAAAATGCCTACACTGATCTCCCTTAAGTCTTCAAAAGTTTGCACCGCGGCCTGGGGTTGCTGCTGAGTGGCTCTGGCTAGGATTTGAGCAGTCTGGCTGGCCCGTTGCAGGGGACTGGTTAAAATCTGGGTTGGTGCGGGGGAATGGACCCATAAATAGGAATTGAGGGCCTGACTTTGCTGGATACCGATAGGGGTTAACGGGGGATCACTACAACCCAGCATTCGACCCTCTGGATTTCCTTCAGCTTCACCGTGGCGGATCAAAATGAGTTTCATGAGCCAAGACATGACCTCTATCTATCATCGCTACTGATTTCTGATTATTTCTGACTTTGATGGATTTCAACGATTTTAGTTATCTCGTCAGCCTACTTCTATTCAGTCAGTCAGGGCATCAATCGAGTGGCATAGACAGTGATTTCTCGGAATTTTGGTTTAGGAGTCCAGACTGAGGCGGTCTATGGCGTTTTTGGCCGCTTTTAGGCTAGACCCCGTGATCAATCTATATTCCTTAATGGCTTCGATGTTTTTTCTTTGTCGGACTAGCTCTAACAGGTGTTCCCGTTGGCTCCTTGAAAGCTCTAAGCTGGCAAACTCACTCCCATCCGGCTCAATCCGATTTAGACGAGTTGTATTCCGACTCAAGAAAAACGCTAAACCGGCCAAAGTCAGTAAAAATAAAACACCAACCCCAAAAATAATTGTTAAAGTCACAGGGCAAACTCCTGAAGGGATGAAAGGGTGAGGAGCAATATCCCGATTATGGAGTGGGGTCTTTCAGAACTGTATCACCAGTAAAAGTCAAGAACATTGATGGAGTCAAATCTAAACCTTAAAAACATGAAAAATACTAAAAAAGTAAATACTCAATCGAGAGAAAGGTTCACCCCACATCCCCGGCCGGTGTCCCGTTTGCGAGAATCCAGCCTGAGCCTTGAGGTTGACCTAAACAGTCCATAGAACTACGCCGCGCGCTTAATCAAAGAGCGAATGACGTTATCCTTCATCATCAACAGCCGTGAGGCCTGGAGCAATAACTCCTTAGCCTGTTGCTGGGTCATTTCGCCGACCTGTTCCTCCATCAGCCGCATTTGAAACTGCTGTTCAAAGGTGAGTTCGACACTGAGTTCGGGTAGCATTGAGTCCATAGTTATCTCCTCTGAGGACGTATTGCCAACTTGTATTACAAAGTGTAACAAATATATTGACAACGTTGCCACTTAATGGATAACACTCACTCCCTTGAGATTTTGTTCAAAATGAACATTTACTCAAAAAACTCAGGTGATTTCCTGGGAACTTGGTCGTTTTACGCCCGAAAGCCTTGAACTATTAGCAACGAAGCTGATTTATAAGAATTTCTTAAATCAAAATAAACTTTGCTTATAAACACCCCCATCAGCCCCCGTTATCTACAGGGTGACTAAAACAACAGTGATATTGTCTCTCCCCCCGCTGTCTTTAGCCGCATCCACTAGATTTTTGGCAGCCTCGGCTTGGTTTGGATCACTCACATAAATTTCTAGGAGTTCTTCTGTAAGTTCTTCGGTTAAGCCATCAGAGCAGAGTAAAAATCGGTCTCCGGCCTGGACTTGAATGGGTTCAATATCCACCGTCATTAAGTCTTCCCGCCCGAGGCATTGGGACAGGACGTGTCGCCAAGGATGATGTCGGGCTTGTTCAAGGGAAAGGGTTCCTAAACGCACGGCCTGGGCAATCCAGGTGTGGTCTTCGGTGACTTGGGCCAGTTTGTTATCCCGCCAATGATAGATGCGCGAGTCACCCACATGGGCGCACCAGGCCCGCTCGCCATCTAACAGCAACACTACGGCCGTTGTGCCCATATCTGACTGTTCAGCTTGATTCAGTTGTTCAGCCAAAATGGCCTGGTTGGCGGCGAAAAACGCATCTTTAAGGGTTTGGACAGGATCGAATGGCTGATGAGCTAAGTTCTTCTCTAAATGCTGACTAATTTTTTCAACCGCTAGCTGACTCGCCACTTCACCGCCGATATAACCACCCATGCCATCGGCCACAATAAAGAACCGTCCTTGGGGGTCATCTAACCAGAATGAGTCTTGATTGTTTTTGCGAACCAGCCCAGTATCCGTCAGCCCAATAAATTTCATCGTCTCAATGCGCTCACCTTTTCTTTATTAACCATAAACTGCGAGCCTGGCATTAGACTAAAACATCCGGTCATATTTATCAATGCGTAACAACAGGCGAATATAGGCAACTGCCACCCAGGCCACGACTGCTGCGGCTAAAACGGCTAACCAGATAAATTGATTGACGACTAAGATGGTTGCAGCCAGGGTAAAACTACCAATCAAGATCGTGTAATTCAGCCCCAAATTGGTATTACTGATCCGCCGTAGAATCCGATCACTTTCCACGGAGCGCACCCGTAACCGCAAATCCCCACTTTCCAGCTTGTCTAAGGTATCTTCTAATCGGCGGGGTAACCCGAGGGCGGAATTTCCCATCTGAGCAGCTTGGCGACTCAATTCCGAGAGGAGATTATCATTGTCGGAAAAATTACTATTAGTCATAAGTTGTGTCGCAAAAGGTTGAGCAACCTGCATAAAGTTAAAGTCCGGATCCAAGCCCTTGCCGACACCCTCTAGCGTGGAAAAGGCCCGCATGACAAAGGTAAAGGTTGCCGGAAATCGAAAGGGTTGGTCATAAGCAATTTCATATAAATCATCGCTAATCTTAGCTACAGACTGGACTTCAAAGGGCTGATCCATGAAATTATCCAGCATATACTGAATCGAACGGCGCACCGGGCCCATGTCATCCGTAGGCACTAAAGCTCCCAGTTCAACCAAGGACTGTACCACTTGATCACCATTGCGCTGGGCAATTCCCATGAAGGTTTTCAAGAGCTTGTCCCGGGTAACGGGCTGAACAGTCCCCATCATGCCAAAGTCATAGAAAATTAATTGCCCATTGGGACTTACGGCAATATTGCCTGGATGGGGATCTGCATGAAAAAAGCCATTGTCCAAAAGTTGGTGGAGATAGGCCCGCGCTCCCAATTGGGCGAGTACTTTCCGATCTAGACCCGCAGCTTCAAGGGCTTCGTAGTGGCTAATTTTAATCCCTGGCATATATTCCAAAGCCAAGACCCGGGGGGAGGCATAGCGCCAATAGACCCGCGGCACCATGACCCAATCCATGGCTCGGAAATTGCGGCGAAAGGTATCGGCATTGCGCCCTTCGTTGAGATAGTCAATTTCTTCGTAGAGGATACGGCAACACTCGTCATAAATGCCCATCCAGTCGCGCCCGCGCCCCCAACTGGGATGATTTTGGAAGTAGCGGGCAATCCCTTTGAGAATGTCGAGGTCAATGGCAAATAGCTGACGTAAGCCCGGCCGTTGCACTTTGACAACCACTTCTTCGCCAGATTGCAATTGGGCTTTATGGACTTGGCCTAAACTAGCTGCTGCCAGGGGAATCGGGTCGAAACTCCGAAAAAGTTCCGGGATGGTGCGGCCAAAATCCTCTTGGATGATCTGCGAGACCTGTTCGTAACTGAAGGCCGGGACTCGATCTTGAAGTTTGGAGAGTTCTTCGACATATTCTGCTGGAAACAGATCGGCTCGGGTTGAAAAGAGTTGACCGAGTTTAATAAAGGTGGGACCCAGGTCTAAAAAGGTGTCTCGAATCCAAATGGCTTGCTTCCGTCTGCGGGTGGTGCGTTTTTCATCACTCATGCCCCCCGGATAGCTCCAGGCCTGGCCCAGTCGCCACCGCCGAAAGAGAAACTGCCAAACAAAAGACCAAATATCAATGAAGCGCCGTTTCCGGGAATATTTCTGCCGATTCCAACGATAGGCTTTTTGGGTTGGCATTAGCCCGACAGTAGTTTCCGGCGGCACAGACACAGCGATTCCTTCTTCTAGGGGCAGTGACTCCTGTTGCGAATTGTAACGAACTTCGGCGGCTGTCACATTAAGCTTGGCGATAATTCAACAGGGCAGACCGTAAGCGGGCAATTTCGGCTCGTAATTCATCAATGGTAGCTTGCAGGTCTTGGCTGGGTTCGCTGCTGGGGCTGGTGGTGGCGACTTGGCTGGCTACGGTTTCGGCCCGTTCCATGACTTGCCCAGTAAATTGCCGTAACCGTTCCCGCTGTTCAGCATCAAATTTGCCTAATTCACTGAGAATATCCGTTAGGCAGTGGGTGGCATTTTCCCGTAAAACTTCAGCCGCAGCCCGGCCGAGAAAAAATGCATGGAGGGGAGATTGACTCATGAATTTCCTATCACAACGCTCAAGGCAAACGCCCAAATTATAACCTGTTCCGCCCGTTGGCTGCTTTTAGGCTCCCTCGTAATTGACAATCCGGGCAAAACTACTGGCCTGGAGACTGGCTCCCCCCACCAATGCGCCATTGATTTCCGGTTGGGCCATAATTTGATCGATGTTTTGGGGATTGACGGAGCCACCGTATTGGATTGTGACTTCGGGATTCTTTAACTGACTACGAATCATGCCAATGACCCGATTAGCCTCGGTATCAGCGCAGGTATCCCCTGTCCCAATGGCCCAGATTGGTTCATAGGCAATGACGAGGTTGGTTGGATCAATGCCCTGGAGGCCAATTTCAAGCTGGCTCATAATATGGGTTTCGGTTTCGCCCGCATCCCGTTGAGCTTTACTTTCGCCCACACAAAGAATTGGGGTTAAGCCATGGGCCTGGGCGGCTTTCAGGCGTTGATTGACGGTGGTATCGGTTTCACCAAAATATTGCCGCCGTTCGCTGTGGCCAATCACGACATAACGCACCCCCATTTCCGTCAGCATCGGGGCCGAGATTTCACCTGTAAACGCACCTTGGTCTTGCCAGTGGACATTTTGCGCCCCTAGCTGCACCCGGCTGCCATGAAGATTCTTGGATAAACAGAGCAAATCGGTAAACGGGACACAGAGGACGACTTGACGGGTTTCGGGGGTGATATCTAAGGAAGGTAAAAATTCATGTAAAAACTCGACCGCCTCGGCCTGGGTTTTATACATTTTCCAATTACCAGCAATAATAGTCCTAGGCACTGACGTTTACTATCCTGAAAAATAACGTTTGCAATGATTCCCGCAACACGAAATCAAGGCTTGAGAGACCTGATGGGGTTGGTTTTCGGGATTTGTGTAGAATTAGTTTACGCTGCCATGGCTTTCTTTCCCTAATAATTTTTCAAGCTTTATCCATTTCTACCTCCCCCCTATGCATCCCGAACTTGAATCTGTTCCGCTCCAGTCTCTGCCAGGCCAACCGAGTCTTGCCCCACTGATCATGACACCTCCCCGCCAGGCCAGGGTCGAGCGCAAAACGGGGGAAACGGATGTCTTGGTCAATCTGAATTTAGATGGCAGCGGCGGGGCGGACAACCATACAGGGATTCCATTTTTAGACCATATGTTGGATCAAATTGCCTCCCATGGCCTGGTGGATGTGCAAGTTCAGGCGACCGGGGATTTACACATTGACGACCACCACACCAATGAAGATGTTGGGATTACCCTGGGAATGGCGTTGGATCGGGCGTTGGGAGATCGGCGGGGAATTCAGCGATTTGGCCACTTTGTTGCCCCCTTAGATGAAGCCTTAGTTGAGGTGGTCATGGACTTTTCCGGGCGGCCCCATTTGACCTATGGCCTGGAGATTCCAACTCAGCGGGTGGGGACTTACGATACTCAACTGGTACGAGAATTTTTCGTGGCGGTTGTCACCCAGGCCCGGCTCACGCTCCATATCCGTCAATTAGATGGGATTAACTCTCACCACATTATTGAAGCCACATTCAAAGCCTTTGCCCGCGCCTTACGCATGGCTGTTGCTCCCGACCCGCGTCGCTTACAGACCATTCCCAGTTCTAAAGGGATTATTCAAGCTTAGGTGAGGTTGGGCAGGAAACCCAAAAGGGAATCCCCAAGACTCAGGGCCTGTGATATTCTAGAAGTCCCAATGGTAAAGAGCCATTTTCCAATGCGGGTGTAATTCAGTGGTAGAATGCAAGCTTCCCAAGCTTGACGTCGTGGGTTCGAGTCCCATCGCCCGCTTTTTGCGTTTATTTTTCTGAAACTTGAACTCTGCTTAAACCTAAGTTTTGCAAGTAAAATTACACCGGTCTCAAAAAGTGGGGACAATGGTAGGGAAGGGAGTAGGAAAGATTATGACTACTGCGGTTCGGGTTGAACATTTGAAAAAATCCTATGGGGCTGTCCAGGCCTGTCGGGATGTCACCTTTACGATTGAACCTGGGGAAATTTTCGGACTTTTGGGGCCCAATGGGGCGGGTAAAACAACGACATTACGCTGCTTATCCACGCTGACCCAGGCCGATGCCGGGATTTTAGAAATCGCGGGGACAGATGTGGGGCAATTTCCCAAATTAGTCCGGCAAAAACTCGGCTATGTGGCCCAAGAAGTTGCCTTGGATAAGGTCTTAACGGGGCGGGAACTCCTACAACTCCAGGCCGCGATTTATCATTTACCGTCTGCTCAAATTGCCTCACGAATTAACAAAATTGTTGATGTCCTTGGCCTGGGGGAATGGATTGACCGCAAATGTGGCACCTATTCCGGCGGGATTCGGAAACGTTTAGACCTCGCCGCGGGCCTGTTGCATCAACCCCAAGTTTTGATTTTGGATGAGCCGACTGTGGGCCTGGATATTGAAAGCCGGGTGGTAATTTGGGACTTTTTACGACAACTCCGCCAAGGTGGAATCACTGTTTTATTGACAAGTCATTACCTGGAAGAAGTAGATTTACTAGCGGATCGAGTTGCAATTATTGATCAAGGCCAGGTCATTGCCTCGGATACACCTCAGGCCCTGAAGGATCAAGTGGGTGGGGAACGGATTACGTTACGGATTCGGGAATTTACCTCAGACCAAGAAGCCAATCAGGCCAAGGAACTCATTCAAGGCATAGACTTTGTGCAAACTGTCATTATCAATGCAGCCCAAGGTAACTCCCTGAATTTGGTCATTCAATCCAATCCCAATGCTCTGAGTGCGATTCAAACGACTCTCGCCCAGGCCAACTTGCCGATTTTTGGGATTGCCCAGGCCCGCCCTAGTTTGGATGATGTGTATTTGGCTGCTACGGGTAAAACCCTCATGGATGCTGAATTAGCGGCCGTCGGGAAACGGGATGAGAAAAAAGAGCGAAAACAGAATATGCGCTGAAATCCCCAGGCCTGGGATTCAAGAGATTTTTTCCTTTGCCGTGATGAAGAATACGGTCGTTTTTGAGATTTGCTCTGATACTGGATCTGATAAGAGTTTTTTGATTCCAATTTCATGGCCAGTCTTCCCAATCAACGTTGGCAAATTCACCCCCCGGCCTCGCAGGCTCAGGCGATTGCCCAGGCCCATGATCTCAGTCCGATTGTGGCTCAACTCCTGATTAATCGCGGCCTAACCAACACTGAAGCCATTCAAGGGTTTCTCAATCCCCAATCTCTCCATTTGCCTGCTCCCAATACCGCCTTTGCCGACTTGGATATTGCCGTAGAACTGTTGCGCCAAGTGATTATGAAGGGGGAGAAAATTGCCATTTGCGGAGATTATGATGCCGATGGGATGACCAGTACAGCCCTACTGTTGCGAGCTTTACGGGCCGTGGGGGCCACTGTGGATTATGAAATTCCCAGTCGGATGCAGGAGGGCTATGGCATTAATCACCGGATTGTGGAGGACTGTCATCGGCGCGGGGTCAAGGTGATTCTGACCGTGGATAACGGGATTGCCGCCCCTGGCCCAATTGCCCTGGCCCGCCAACTGGGATTAATTGTCATCATCACGGATCATCATGATTTACCGCCAGAACTGCCCCCAGCCCAGGCCATCCTCAATCCCAAACTCTTACCAACCGAATCTCCCTATGCGGTTTTAGCCGGAGTTGGGGTGGCCTATATCTTAGGGATCAGTGTCGCCCAGGCCTTTGGCCAAATGAAGGATTTAGTCCGGCCACTGTTGGAGCTTTGTACCCTGGGAACGATTGCGGATTTGGCCAGTCTGACGGGAGTGAATCGCCGCTGGGTGCAACGGGGCCTGGTCACGATTCCTCAATCCACCTTAGTTGGAATTCAAGCCTTAATGACGGTGGCAAAATGTCGGCCCGAAGATAATGCGGCCCTAAAACCAACCGCCGTGGGATTTCGTTTGGGGCCACGGATTAATGCCATTGGCCGGATTGGGGATCCCCAGGTGGTGATTGATTTATTGACCACAGAGGAGCCGCTCCAGGCCCAGGCCCTGGCCGAAATTTGTGAGGAAACCAATCGCCGCCGCCAAGAATTAACCGAAAGCATTACCGCCGAAGCCATTGCTCAAGTTGAAGCGGCCCAATTGGATTTACTGGCAAAGCGGGTATTAGTCCTCGTCAAAGTGGGTTGGCATCATGGGGTGATTGGGATTGTTGCCTCTCGGTTGGTGGAGCGGTATGGTGTGCCCGTGTTCATTGCCACCGAAGAAGGTGAGACTCACCTGCGCGGCTCGGCCCGCGGGATTCCGGAATTTGATGTCTTTGCCGCGTTGCAATATTCCGGGGACTTACTGGAAAAATTTGGCGGACATCGGGCGGCGGGGGGCTTTAGTCTGGAAAAAGTGAAACTCTCGGACTGGCGGAAAAGGCTCGCCGAATTTGCTAATCAATGCCTGCAACCGGAACATCTCAAGCCCTTGATTGCCCTCGATGCCGAGATTCCCCTGAGTGAGATTACCCTTGACCTTTGGCAGCAACTCCAGGCCCTGCAACCCTGTGGACTAGGCAACCCAGAACCCCTCTTTTGTAGCCGGAATGTCCAAGTCCAAGAGCAACGCCTCTTTGGCCCCAATCAAACCCATCTGATGCTGACCCTGACCCAACCCGCACCCCAAACGGGAGAATTGATCTCTCAAAAAGCCAAGGCCTGGAACTGGAGTAGTTATTACCCCCTCCCCGCTGAGGTTGATGTGGCTTACACCCTGGAAGAAAATACCTGGCAAGGCAACACCACCCTAGAACTCCGTTTAGTCGGCGTACAATCTGCGGCTTCTCCCCTAGCCAAAGGAAAACCGAAAACTGCCAATCGGACTAGCCTTGGAGTCAATCCCTCGGCCAATCACCCCAATTTAATCGTCCAATGCCCTGAACCGCCGACCTATCCCCGCCCCGCCGCTTGGCTAGAGTTAGAGGATCTGCTGAGGCTCCTGGCGACCCTGAATGGCCGAGTCCTTCTCTATGGGGATCAATGCCCCTACATTTCCACCCAATCTACGCCCGCCCACATTGACTACGACCGCCCCCACCAGGCCTGTGACACCTTTTTGCTTTGGAACCTACCCCCCTCGCTGACCCATTTACGTTGGTTACTCGCTAAGGGCCAACCCCAACAAGTCTATGTCCGCAACCAGGCCCCGAGCCTCCCCACCGCCACAGAGTTAAAAATGAAACTTAGTATCGCCCTCAGTCAATTAGATGGAAATACGGTCAATCTCCTGGCCTGGGGCCAAACCCACTGGGTCGCACCGTCAACGATTGTGGCCGCTTTACGGGAATTGGGCCATGACTGTGAAGGCTATCGGGCCACCCTGGGCCTGGAACAAGAACTGAATCGGCTTTCCCGTTGGTATGCTTATACCCCCGCAGAACTAGCCCAACTCAGCTAATCACAGGAACAAATTACTGACTAAAAAGATTGCGGCACAAAATTAGCAGGTATATCCAAGGAAAAAACTTCATCTTGAATCCGGGCCACATAAATCCCTTCTTGTAAAATCCGCTCCCGTAACTCTGGCCCCATATCCACCGCTGCCAAAATCCCATAGAGTTGCTTGCCTTGATGTTCTGGAAAAAACTGACGAAAACGGCTGAGGAGATTTTTTAACTGGGTCAGGGCCTCTTCTCGGGCATGGCTTTTAACTTCGACGACATACACGGCATTCACGTCCCCATTGCTATAGGCGAGAACATCAATTTCAATATGCTGTCCCCCTTTGCTGACCCGAACACTGGGGCTAATCACCTCCAGGCCAAATTGGTCTCGTAAAATCCGCTCCATTGAGGGTAAAGCTAAACCTTCTGTAAAACTGCCAAACTTAGCCCCCAGTCCCCCAATTTGTTTGCCGAGTTCTCGCAACTGTTGACCGGTTTCTTTCAGCTGTTGACCGGTTTCTCTCAGATGGCGGTCGGTTTCTCTCAGATGGCGGTCGGTTTCTTTTAACTGGCGATCGGTCTCTTGTTGGGATTGCTTTAATTCTTGTTGAGACTCAGCTAGGTCTAGGAGAATTTGCCAAATATCTTCAGCAGCAGTGGAGGTTGTTGTCATTGGAGTTTGGCCTGGACAGGATACAGCTTGATCCTAAACCAAGAACCCCAGCACAATTCAGGCTGTCTTCTCAATTCATCGTTCAAAGAATGAATAGGTCGAATTGCCAGACGGATTTGATCAGACAATCTCGGAAGCATCTCCAGCCTACATCTCGTCAAAATAGGTCATGTTATATTCCTAAGGCTAGATCCATTCCTCAACCTGTGAAAATCAATGACTGCTGCTGAACTTGCTGCCTATATGGAAGCCACCGATAAAATTGCCCAGCCCTGGTTACTAGCCCAGTTGCGCCTGACCAAACTTCAAGAGCAACGCAGCGAACTATCCCCGGAAGTCTATGCCCAGGCCCTGGCAGATATTCATGGGGATTTGATGCGCTTAGGGGAGTGGTGGCATGAACAGGAAGAGGATGTTTTTTAGGGTCTTAGCCAGAATTAACCAACGCTGCCTTCTAGTTTCAAACTCAATAGCCGATCAGCTTCCACTGCAAATTCCATCGGTAACTGGTTAAAAACATCCCGACAAAATCCACTAATCATCATCGAAACCGCATCCTCGGCGGAAATACCTCGCTGGGCAAAGTAAAATAACTGGTCTTCGCCAATTTTGGAGGTGGAGGCTTCATGTTCGACTTGGGCCGTGTGATTTTGAACTTGAATATAGGGAAAGGTGTTAGCCCCGGCCTGGTCACCAATCAACATTGAGTCGCATTGGGAATAATTACGGGCTCCAATCGCCTTTGGCCCCATCTTCACCAGGCCCCGGTAACTATTTTGGGAACGCCCTGCCGAAATCCCCTTAGAAATAATTGTGCTGCGGGTGTTTTTGCCCACATGAATCATCTTGGTACCGGTATCCGCTTGCTGACAGTTATTGGTCAGGGCAACTGAGTAAAATTCACCAACCGAATGATCACCAATCAAGACACAACTGGGATATTTCCAGGTAATCGCTGAGCCGGTTTCCACTTGTGTCCAAGAGATTTTCGAGTTTTTGCCCTGACATAAACCCCGCTTGGTGACAAAGTTATAGATTCCCCCCTTGCCATTGACATCCCCGGCATACCAGTTTTGCACCGTAGAATATTTAATTTCCGCATTGTCAAGGGCCACCAATTCTACCACTGCGGCATGGAGTTGATTTGTGTCAAACATCGGCGCGGTACAGCCTTCTAAATAGGTAACAGAAGCTCCCGACTCAGCAATAATTAAAGTCCGCTCAAACTGCCCAGAATCTCCGTTGTTAATCCGAAAATAGGTGGACAAGTCCATGGGGCATTTGGTGTCTTTGGGGATATAAACAAAGGAGCCATCACTGAACACGGCTGAATTGAGCGCGGCAAAAAAGTTATCACCCACGGGAACGACACTACCAAGATATTTCTCGACTAATTCTGGGTAGTCATGGACGGCTTCGGAAATGGAGCAAAAAATTACCCCATGCTTGGCTAAGTCTTTCCGAAAGGTGGTCGCAACAGACACACTATCAAAGACTGCATCTACGGCAACATTGCTCAAGCGTTTCTGTTCCGAGAGGGGAATCCCTAACTTTTCAAAGGTCTCCAAGAGTACCGGATCTACCTCTTCCAGGCTATTCAACTTGGCTGCTTGCTTGGGAGCCGAATAGTAAATAATGTCTTGGTAGTTAATCGGCGGGTAATGAACATGGGGCCAAGTGGGTTCGGTCATTTGTAACCATTGCCGATAGGCCTTGAGACGAAACGCCAACATAAATTCTGGTTCATTCTTTTTGGTAGAAATGAGGCGGATCACATCTTCATCCAGGCCCCGTGGAATGGTTTCCGACTCAATCTCGGTGACAAAACCATACTTATAGGGTTGATTAACAAGGGACTGAACCGTAGCAGACATGCGAGTGTTCTCTTTGGGAATTCAAGCAGTGGACAAGTAACTAAGCCGGATCGGGAAAATGGTAGGATAATTAAACAACAAGAAAGTTTTCTTAATCCTATGCTAATTTAGCAACATCTTTGTTGTCAAAGTCAAGGTTGCCGTTGCCCTGTTCCCTGGTTGTCCTAGTGGTTTTACCCCTTCTAATTCTCTAACCTGCTGTGTCCATTACCCTCACGACTAAACAGGAAATCCTTGATTATCTCTTACATCAGGGCCAGGCCTCAGCCCAAGAGTTAGCCCAGGCCCTAGCTGTCAGTCCCCAGGCCATTCGCCGACACCTGAAGGATTTAGAAGAAGAACAGTTAATCCGCTATGAAGTGCAAGCCAATGGTGTGGGTCGCCCCCATAATCATTATTCCCTGACGGATATTGGCCGTGACCGCCTCCGTACCCTGCCCAATACCACCCCTGGCCGCAATGAATTTGCCCTCGAGCTTTTGGATACCCTGACCGAAACCTTGGGGCAGTCCCAAATGGAAGAGATTCTTCATCAACAATGGAAACGCAAAGCCGCCATCTATCTCCAACAACTAGGAGAGCAGCCCTTGATGGAGCGGTTAGCTGGCCTGGTCAAGCTGCGACAAAGCGAGGGGTATCGAGCCGAATTTTTTCCGGTGGATTCGGATCATCAGCCGCCTAAAAAATTCGTCCTGACAGAGTATAACTGTGCCATTGCCAATGTGGCCAAAGCCTTTCCCTCTATCTGTGATCATGAATTGGAGATGTTTGCCGCGGCCTTGCCGGATTGTCAGGTGACGCGCACCCACTGGTTGGTTAATGGGGAACATCGCTGTGGCTATTTAATTGCTTGGGCGGGATTGGGGTAAACTGAATTAGCTAAATTTTTCCAATTGACTTAAGGATTCTGGCACAGGTTCATGGGGCGCATTATTGTCATTACGTCGGGCAAAGGCGGGGTCGGCAAAACCACAACCAGTGCAAATTTGGGCATGGCCCTCGCTCGACAGCAAAAATCTGTAGCCCTGATTGATGCTGACTTTGGTTTGCGGAATTTAGACCTGCTTCTGGGCCTGGAAAACCGGGTGGTTTATACCGCCATTGATGTCTTAAGCGGCCATTGTCGGTTGGATCAGGCTCTGGTGCGTGATAAGCGACAGAATCAACTTGTTCTTTTACCTGCTGCCCAAAGCCGCACTAAAGAAGCGATTACCGCCGAACAAATGCGCCAATTAGCTGGAGCCTTAACCAAAAAATTTGACTATGTGTTGATTGACTGCCCTGCCGGAATTGAAGGGGGGTTTCGCAATGCCATTGCCCCAGCCCAAGAAGCGATTATTGTCACAACTCCCGAAATTGCTGCGGTGCGTGATGCGGATCGGGTGATCGGCCTCCTAGAGGCTAACCGAATCCACAATACTCAACTGATTTTGAATCGGCTGCGGCCGGCGATGGTAAAAGCTAATGACATGATGTCGGTGTCAGATGTGCAGGAAATTCTCTCGATTCCGCTCTTGGGAATTGTCCCAGAAGATGAAAAAGTGATTGTTTCTACAAACAAAGGTGAACCCCTCGTCTTGGCAGAATCCCTTTCCTTAGCCGGTCAGGCCTATGTGAATATTGCCCGGCGGATGGGGGGAGAAACCGTAGAATTTTTGGACCTACAGGGAGAAAGTGACGGGATGTTTGCCAGGCTGAAACGGCTACTCACCAGGAAGCTCTAGCCATGATTACGGATCTCTTAGAACGGATTTTTCCCCGCCAGCAAACCAGCCGTCAACAGGTCAAGCAACGCCTGAAACTGGTACTAGCCCACGACCGCTGTGATCTCAACCCCGAAATTCTCGAGCACCTTCGCCAAGACATTCTAGAAGTCGTTTCCCGCTATGTGGAACTGGATTTAGATGCCCTAGATTTTTCCCTAGAGTCGGATCAACGCACCACAGCTTTGATTGCCAACTTACCGATTCGGCGGGTCAAACTCCCAACACCTACTGAAGAGAGTCCCGTCCCGATGCAACCCGATGGCTTGGAGCTTTAAGGTATCCCTTGCCATCACAATTGGAGCAAATCACGATGTTAGAAGCGACAGAATCCCTTGATTGGCCCAGCTTGATTGCCGGAGTTTTAGCCGGATTAATTATCTTGGGGGGTATGACAATGATGTTTACCACGGTCTGGACACGCAAGTGATTGGCAAGGTCCGCGCTACATACCTGCTTGCAACCGTCATTACCTATGCCATCCTTGGCCTGGTGGCGGTGGGGATGCTTCTCCCTTTGATTTGGCTAGTGAGTACAAGTTTTAAGTCTGCCGCTGAAAATATTTTTGCCTTCCCCCCCCAATGGTGGCCCCAGTCCCCGACTCTGGCTAACTTTCTCACCGTCTGGCAAACAAATCCTTTTGGGCAATATCTTTGGAATAGTACGCTTGTCGCAGTGCTGACGGTGATCCTGAATCTTTTCACCTCAGCCTTGGCGGCCTATCCCTTGGCAAGATTGGACTTTCGGGGCCGGGATACTATTTTTGCCTTGGTGCTGGCCACGATTATGATTCCGTTTCAGATCGTCATGATTCCCCTCTATATCCTGGCAGTTCAGTTAGGGCTGAGAAATACCTATTTAGGGATTATTTTTCCAGCGATTGCCTCGGCCTTTGGGATTTTTCTGTTGCGCCAGGCCTTTCAGGGGGTTCCCAAAGAGTTGGAAGAAGCGGCCCGTTTAGATGGGTGTTCGGAGTTGGGGTTGTGGTGGTTTGTGATGATCCCTGCCATTCGCCCGGCCTTAGTGACATTGGCGATTTTTGTCTTTATCGGGGCCTGGAGCGATTTCCTCTGGCCGCTGATTGTTTTAGACCAACAGGAACTCTATACCTTACCCATTGGGGTGGCTACCCTAGCTGGGACATTTTCGTTGGATTGGCGATTGATTGCGGCTGGTTCGGTAATTTCGATTGTGCCGGTGCTGATCGTCTTTTTACTACTGCAACGCTATATCATGCCCTCCCAGGCCAGCAGCGGTCTGAAAGGATAGGGCCGTTTCCTAAATGTCCCCAGTCAAGCTTATCGAGTTACTTCTGAAGCCGGAATCTGGATTGAACCATCTCCACAGGCCAGAGCATAGGGGGGTTGGCTCGGATCGGCTCCACGGATAATCCGCGGGTCAGCGGGTCGGATTTGCCCAGATATTTGATTTTGACAAATAATCGTGGTGACTTTTTGACTGCCATCCGGGGCTAAAAATGCCCCGCCGACATAGGCTTTCAATCCAGTTGCGTTGGGAGCAGTCGTGGGAATGACATAGCTATAGGCGGCTTCGGTGGTGGTTCGCACCGCATAGTCAAAAGTAGCGGGTAAGGTTGCGCCCATATATTGCTGAATACTGGGAACATCCGCCAGCCATTGCCCATTTTTTTGAAACACTGTCCGCTGGGTTTCGGTTATGTTAGCCACCGCATAAAGACCTTCCTGTTGAGCAATCTGGGCCTGGGTTTGAGCCAATGTTGCTGGGGCCATTCCACCCAGAATACTGAGAGCGGAGGCAAAACAGACGATCTGGGCACGACTGGGGCGACTTACCATGAGCAAACTTCCTGAATGACAGAGTTGAATTTCCTAAATTGTATGCGGACAGGGCCAGGCCAAAAAGAACTGCTAATTTTAGCCTAGGAAGACTTTTTATGATCCTGGAACCTTAATAAAAGTTTTACGAATTCTGATAAAGTATTACAAAAGTTAAGAATATATATCTGGAATTTTCATGAGCCTATTGGTTGTTGGCGCGACTGGCACTCTGGGGCGGCAAATTGTCCGGCGTGCTCTAGATGAAGGGTTATCAGTGCATTGTCTTGTCCGCAATCGGCGCAAAGCTGCATTTTTGAAGGAATGGGGGGCGCATCTGATCCCTGGGGATATTTGCGAACCCGAAACCTTACCACCAGCCTTAGAAGGAATAACCCAAGTCATTGATGCTGCCACAGCTCGCGCCACCGATAGCCTCAGTATTAAAGATGTCGATTGGCAAGGGAAAATCAACCTGATCCAGGCCTTAGAAAGGGCTAACATCCAGCGATACATCTTTTTCTCGATTATGGCAGCGGCGGACTATCCCCATGTGCCCTTAATGGACATTAAATATTGTACTGAAAAATTTATTCAAGAATCCACGCTGAACTATACCATCTTGCGCCCCTGCGGATTTTATCAAGGCTTAATTGGTCAGTATGCGATCCCCATTTTGGAAGGGCAGTCGGTTTGGTTGGTGGGCGAAAACACGCCTCTGGCTTACATGGACACCCAAGACCTGGCTAAGTTTGCCATCCAGGCCCTCAAGTCTCCCGCCACCGAACGCCAAAGTTATGATTTAGCCGGGCCCAAGGCCTGGGGGTCAGAGGATATTGTCCGAGTTTGTGAACGTCTGTCTGGAAAAACGGCCAAGATTACCCGGATTCCCCTGGGCTTACTACGCTCAACTCGGAACGTGGTCTCTTTCTTTGAGTGGGGCTGGAATGTTGCAGATCGGCTTGCGTTTACAGAAGTGATTGCGACTGGCAAACCCCTCAACTGTTCCATGGACAATACTTATCAAGCCTTTGAATTGGCCCCAGAAGCAACTTTAACCCTGGAAGCCTACATGCAGGAATATTTCAGCCGGATTATGCGTAAACTCAAGGAACTAGACTACGAAAAAAGCAAGCAGAAAAAACAATCCCGCAAGCGTAGCCCATTCAAATCCTCCAACGCGCCCTAAAACCCTTGGTACAGAGCAATTGTGAAAGCAGGGATCATTTACAACGAAGCCAAACCAGCGGCCGCCGATCTGGCCATTGAGATCAGGGACAAACTGGAGAGTTGGGGCTGGCAGGTTGGCATGGCCACAGGAGTCGGTGGGATTTTAGGCTATTCCCGGCCCGATAGTCCCGTTTGTCATACCCCCATTGATTGTTTAACTCCGCCGGGATTTGATGCCGAGATGAAATTTGCCTTGGTCTTAGGCGGGGATGGCACTGTTTTATCTGCATTTCGGCAACTTGCGCCCTGTGGTATTCCTCTCTTGACGATCAACACCGGCCACATGGGATTTTTGACCGAAGCCTATGTTGAAGAGGTGCCCCAGGCCCTTGAGCAGTTGGTCAGTGGTCAATACACCGTAGAAGACCGAACCATGTTAACCGTGCAGGTAATTCGCAAAAATGGCTGTAGCAATCCTGATGGGGTGGTGATTTGGGAAGCACTCTCGCTCAATGAGATGGTTTTACACAAAGAACCGTTAACAGGGATGTGTCACTTTGAGGTGGATGTGGGGTCGCACGAGCGGGTGGATATTGCCGCAGATGGGTTAATTCTCTCTACTCCAACAGGTTCCACGGCCTATGCGTTGTCGGCGGGCGGCCCAGTGATTACGCCCGGAGTTAATGTCTCCCAACTGGTGCCAATTTGTCCCCATTCTTTAGCGGCCCGCGCCCTCGTTTTTGCCAATACGGAACCGGTGCGAATTTATCCGGCTAACCCCTTTCGCCATTTAATTATGGTTGTGGATGGGAATGCCAGTTGCTATATCCAGCCGGAAGATCAAGTCTTTGTCAGTCGCTCTCCCTATGCTGCCCGGTTTATTCGCTTGCGGGATCCGGAGTTTTTCCATGTTCTCCGTCAGAAATTAGGGTGGGGGTTACCGCATAGTGCCAAACCCAGGCCCGGGGAGTAATTTTCTATCCAAGCTGGACAACCTTTTGGGCGAGTTCCACCATCCGATTTGAGTAGCCCCATTCATTGTCATACCAGGCCAGGATTTTGACCTGAGTCTCATCCACCACCATGGTTGACAGGCCATCAACAGTTCCAGAACGGGGGTCGCGGCAATAATCCACAGAGACTAGGGGACGTTCTTCATACCCCAGAATACCTTGGAGAATCGTTTCGGCAGCCGTTTTCAGGAGTTGATTCACTTCATTAACCGTGGTGGGTCGGGCCACTTCAAACACACAATCCGTTAAGGATGCATTCAGCAAGGGAACCCGCACCGCCAGGCCATTCAGTTTCCCCAAGAGTTCCGGATAGATCATCCCAATGGCCGTTGCTGATCCAGTCGTGGTGGGAATCAAAGACATCAAGGTAGAGCGGGCCCGGCGCAGATCTTGATGGGGGGCATCCACAACCACTTGGGTATTTGTCGCGTTATGGAGGGTGGTAATTAAACCATGCTCAATTCCCAGGCCCTCGTGAATGACTTTGACAATGGGGGCTAAACAATTGGTGGTACAGGAGGCGGCGGTGAGTAAATGATGCTCAGTTGGGTTATAGAGATGATCATTTACCCCCATGACAATGTTCAAGGCCTGGGATTTGACAGGTGCGGCAACAATCACCTTCTTCACCCCCTGCTCAAAATAGGTAGCCAGTTGCTCGGGTTGGCGAAATTTACCGGAAGATTCTAAAACCAGATCAATCTCTAATTCTTGCCAGGGGACAGCCGCCGGGGTAGCAAACTCAGAAAAGCTCAGGGCCCGATCCTTAATCCAAACTTTCTCCTCTTTGTCCGTCACCTCTGCTGGCCAAATCCCCTGCACCGAGTCAAACTTGAGCAAATGGGCCGCAGTTTCTACTCCGCCCTTAATTTCATTGATATGGACAAATTCCAACTCTGGCCGGCCCCACCCTGCCCGTAATGCCAAACGTCCAATCCGGCCAAAGCCATTAATCCCAACTCGCCAGGCCATGGGCTTTCCTCACGTACATACAACTACTCGACTGAGTTCAATATATCAAAAAAAATTGATAAGACTAATCCCCCTAACCCTTGGATGCCCTTGTCGCTGTTGACAAGTAACTCAGCATCAATGAAAACCAATACTATCTGGAGTCGGAAGACTTTTTCTATCAAGACAATCAGGGTTTGCTTGGCGATGCTGCTGCATTTGTGAAGTGGGCGAATAATTACCGCCACTATCTGGCCCTGCACCATGAAGGAGAACAACGACTGTCTTACCATTAGTGAGGTCAGCACCAGTTTTAGATGATGAACCCTGACCCGTATCTTTATGATTTAACGAAAGTCTGAAGCAAGTTCTAGGCCTGGGCTTAATACTGCACTCGATCAGATTTTTCCTGATAGCGCTTCCAGACAGCGACAGACTCTTCCCGTAAAATTTCCGAGTGGGGAATTCTTCGCTCCATCGGTGGTTTTGCCAAGTCTTCGTAAATCGCTGTGTCGTCAAAGTCCCCATACTTGAGGGCATCTTCACAATGGGCAGCAAAGACAATGCGATCAATTCTGGCCCAAAAAGAAGCTGCGGCACACATTGGGCAGGGTTCGGCACTGGTATAGAGCGTACAGCCGCTTAGATCAAAGGTATCGAGAACTTTACAGGCCTTGCGAATTGCCTCCATTTCCCCGTGCCAGGTTGGGTCTTTTTCCGCAACCACATGGTTATAGCCCTCGGCAATAATTTCGCCATCTTTGACAATGACTGAACCAAACGGCCCGCCTGTACATTCAATTAAAGCTGCCCGTTCACTGAGCGCAATCGCCCGGCGCATAAACTTTTCGTCATCGGCCTGGGGCATAGTCAAAGTCCATTAAATCGTGTGAATATCTAAATCAAATCATAGGATTATTTAGGTTTAGGGAGTAGATTTAGACATGATCATTCATACAAGGCCTTCAGAATCTCTAATCGGTAGCTGTTTTTTCCTGGTTTAACCTATGATTCTGCCCCAGCCAACGGCCGCAGCAGTTGCCTTAATTTCCTTTCAAATTAAATCAGGATGTTTGGATGATTATCAAAGCTGGCAAGAGCAAGTCAGTCAAACCCTGGCCCGCTATCCCGGTTTTTTGGGACATGAAGTACTTCCCCCCAGGCCTGGGATTCAAGCCGATTGGGTGGTGATTTTTCGATTTCGCACCCTAGAAAACCTGGAACAATGGTTAAATTCCGCTGAACGGGAAGCACTGCTGAAAACAACAACGGAAATATTTATTGCTCCTGCAAAACAACAGATTTTACTGACTGATAACCGCCCCGGCCAGTTGGTTTCGGTTATTTTTACAAATCGGGTTAAGCCGGGTTACGAACAAGCCTTTCAAAAGTGGCATGAAAAGGCAACCGTTGTCCATCGGCAATTTTCCGGATTTGTCAGTTTTGATTGTTTTCCGCCCCATTACGATACTGAGCACGAATGGGTAGATGTGGTTCAATTTGACAGCCCAGATCACTTAAATGCTTGGCTAGCCTCACCGCAGCGTCAGAAACTCCTCAAGGAATTAGAGCCGTTGGTGGAATCCTTTGAAGTCCGGCCTGTGGTTAGCAGTTTTGCTGGTTGGTTTCCTGCCCGCGTCAATTCACCCACCCCGACCCCGCCCCCGGCCTGGAAACAAGCGATTGCCGTCATCTTGTGCCTTTACCCGACAGTGATGATCATTAACTTAACCATTGCCTCTTATTTTCCCCGCCCCCTAGCAACAAGTATGCTCTTGGGTAATATCATTAGCGTTGTCTTTTTGACCTGGCTGGGGATGCCCTTTGTTAATCAAAAGCTGCAAGGGTGGCTACGACCTCAACAACCCAGTGTTAAAACGGATTTAATCGGGGCGATTACGGTTGGCCTGGTGGTTGGAATAATTTGGTTAATGTTCTATAAACTAACAGTCGTTTAATATTCATCCAGAGAGCCGCAATGTTAGACCAATTGGGTTGATGTTAGAGTTTAGGTTGATGTTAGGGTTGTATCCCAAGATTAATAATTATCTGAGCTCTGTAATTCATCATGCGCTCTCCCCTCGGCACAATCATCTCAACACCTATTTCCCTCGAAGAATTTAGGCAGATTTGTGCGGCCCGGCCCAACTTACGATTGGAGCGTGATCCTCAAGGTGAGTTAATTCAAATGGCCCCCGCCGGGAGTGAAACTGGGCATCGTAACTTTGAATTGGCGGGGCAACTCTGGGCCTGGAATCGGCAATGGGGCTTGGGTGTAGCGTTTGATTCCTCGGCTGGCTTTTTCTTACCCAATGGGGCGGTGCGCTCCCCTGACCTGGCCTGGGTGTCTTTAGAGCGGTGGCAAAAATTAACAGATGCAGAAAAACAAGGCTTTGCCCCGATTTGCCCGGATTTTGTTTTGGAACTGGCTTCCCCCTCTGATAACCTCCCCTTACTCCAGGCCAAGATGTCAGAATACATTCAAAATGGAGCGCGTCTAGGTTGGTTAATTGTCCCGTCATTGTCCCAGGCCTGGGTGTATCGTCCCGGACAAGCTCCTTTACAACTTGAACGACCAACCCAACTCCTTGGGGATGATGTGTTACCGAATTTTGTTTTAGACTTAACGGATCTCTGGGATTCTTAACCGTTAAATTTATGACCTCTGCATTCCTTGACCGTCTTCATAGCCCCAACCGGCCCGTCATTGTTTTTGATGGAGCGATGGGAACCAACCTACAAGTGCAAAACCTGACAGCAGAAGACTTTGGCGGCAAAGAGTACGAAGGCTGCAATGAATATTTAGTCATGACCAAACCAGAGGCCGTGGCTAAGGTACATCGGGATTTTCTCGCTGCTGGGGCGGATGTGATTGAAACCGATACCTTTGGCGGCACTTCAATTGTTTTAGCCGAATATGACTTGGCGGATCGGGCTTACGAGTTAAATAAAACTGCGGCTGAGTTAGCAAAAAAACTCACTGCGGAATTTTCCACACCGGAAAAACCCAGATTTGCCGCCGGTTCCATCGGGCCTGGGACGAAACTCCCCACGTTGGGTCATATTGACTACGATACGCTCCAAGCAGCCTTTGCCGAACAAGCGCGGGGCCTGTGGGATGGTGGGGTGGATTTATTCCTCGTAGAAACCTGTCAGGATGTCCTGCAAATTAAAGCGGCCCTGAATGGAATTTTGCAAGTATTTGAGGAAAAACAAGATCGCCGCCCGATTATGGTGTCCGTGACGATGGAGCAACAGGGAACGATGTTGGTGGGTTCCGAAATTGGCGCGGCCCTGACGATCCTCGAACCCTACCCGATTGATATTTTGGGCTTGAATTGTGCCACAGGCCCCGACTTGATGGCCGATCATATTCGCTATTTAACGAAACATTCCCCCTTTGTCGTCTCTTGTATTCCCAATGCCGGATTGCCGGAAAATATTGGCGGCCATGCTCACTACAAACTCACGCCGATGGAGTTGCGCCTAACTCTGAGTCGGTTTGTCGAAGATTTGGGTGTTCAAGTTATTGGTGGCTGTTGTGGGACGCGTCCGGATCATATCCAGGCCCTGGCCGAAATTGCCCAAACCCTGACTCCAAAAGAACGCCACCCTGAAATTATTCCCGCCGCCGCTTCGATTTATAGCCCCCAACCCTACGATCAGGACAACTCGTTTTTAATTATTGGCGAACGCCTCAATGCCAGTGGCTCAAAAAAATGCCGAGATTTACTCAATGCTGAGGCCTGGGATGGATTAGTCGCCTTAGGCCGGGAACAGGTGCGGGAAGGGGCGCATATTCTTGATGTGAACGTGGACTATGTTGGCCGGGATGGGGTGCGGGATATGCACAATCTGGTTTCCCGCCTCGTTACCAATGTCACCTTGCCCCTGATGCTCGACTCCACGGAATGGGAAAAAATGGAGGCCGGTCTTAAGGTTGCGGGTGGGAAATGCCTCCTCAACTCCACCAACTTTGAAGATGGGGAACCCCGATTTTATAAAGTCCTAGAACTGGCCAAAACCTACGGAGCTGGGATTGTCGTGGGGACGATTGATGAAGAGGGAATGGCCCGGACTGCTGAGAAGAAATTTGCCATTGCCCAACGGGCCTATCGCGCCGCCTTAGAGTTTGGTATCCCAGCCCATGAAATTTTCTTTGACCCCCTGGCTTTACCCGTTTCGACGGGGATTGAAGAAGACCGCGCCAATGGCCTGGCTACCATCGAATCCATTTGCCAAATGCGTCAGGAATTACCCGGCTGTCATATTTTATTGGGGGTTTCCAATATTTCCTTTGGCTTAAATCCGGCGGCGCGGCAAGTCTTGAACTCAATGTTTCTCCATGAAGCGATGCAGGCAGGGATGGATGCTGCGATTGTCAGTGCCGCCAAGATTTTACCATTAGCCCGGATTGAACCCGACCATCAACAGCTTTGTCAGGATTTAATTTACGACCGACGGGAATTTGATGCCGATGGGATTTGTATTTATGATCCTCTGGGGAAATTGACAGACGTTTTTGCGGGGAAAACGACGAAACGGGATCGCACCCAAGATGCCGCCTTGCCGGTTGAACAACGCCTAAAACAGCACATTATTGATGGGGAACGGATTGGCTTAGAGGAACAATTACAGAAGGCCTTAGAAACCTATCCGCCCTTAGAAATTATCAATACATTCCTGCTCGATGGGATGAAAGTCGTGGGTGAATTGTTTGGCTCTGGGCAAATGCAACTTCCCTTTGTGCTCCAGTCGGCGGAAACCATGAAAGCGGCGGTGGCTTTTTTAGAACCGTTCATGGAAAAACAGGATGTGGGCAGCAATGGCAAGGGGTTGTTTATTATTGCCACGGTCAAAGGGGATGTTCACGATATTGGCAAAAACTTAGTGGATATTATCTTGACTAATAATGGCTATCGCGTCATCAACTTGGGGATTAAACAGCCGGTCGAAAACATCATTGCCGCCTACGAAGAACACCAGGCCGACTGTATTGCCATGAGCGGGTTATTGGTTAAATCCACCGCCTTTATGAAAGAGAACTTAGAGGTATTTAACGAGCGAGGGATTACGGTTCCGGTGATTTTAGGGGGAGCTGCTTTAACACCTAAATTTGTCCATGAAGATTGCCAGCGGGTCTATCACGGTCAGGTGATTTATGGGAAAGATGCCTTTGCGGATCTCCACTTCATGGATCAACTCATGCCCGCCAAAGCCAAACAAAATTGGGATGATCAGCAGGGGTTTTTAGATCAAGTGAATGGTAATGGTCATAAAAAAGCTAAAGAAACAATTGATCCGGATGCCGATGAATCAAACGCCCCAGTGATTGAAACGCCAGAAGATACAACTCGCTCAGAATTTGTCACGCTAGATATTTCCCGACCTAACCCACCGTTCTGGGGAACTCAAGTTTTAACGCCCAACGACATTGATCTGGAAGAAATCTTTTGGTATTTGGATTTACAGGCCCTGATTGCTGGTCAATGGCAATTCCGCAAACCGAAAGAGCAATCCCGCGAAGAATACGATCAGTTTTTGAGTGAAAAAGTTTATCCAATTTTAGAGACTTGGAAACAGCGGGTAGTTGCTGAGAACTTACTCCATCCCCAGGCCGTGTATGGGTATTTTCCTTGTCAATCAGTCGGTAATTCACTCCAAATTTATGATCCCGAACTGATCAAACTTGGGCAAACCCCAGACTCTCCCATTGCCACCTTTACCTTTCCCCGTCAACGTTCTGGCCGCCGCTTCTGTATTGCTGACTTTTTCTTACCTGGGTCATCCGGTCAGTTTGATGTCTTTCCGATGCAGGCCGTCACAGTTGGACATATTGCCACCGAATTTGCCCAATCCCTCTTTGCCAGTAACCAATACACCGATTATTTATACTTCCATGGCCTGGCAGTTCAGGTGGCCGAAGCCTTAGCCGAGTGGGTTCATGCTCGGATTCGTCAGGAGTTAGGGTTTGGGGAATTTGACCCGGATAATATCCGTGATGTCTTAGCCCAACGCTATCAAGGCTCTCGCTATAGTTTTGGTTATCCGGCCTGTCCCAACATTCAAGATCAATTCAAGCAACTGGAGTTACTGGATACGGCTCGGATTGATCTCTATATGGATGAAAGCGAACAAATTTATCCCGAACAATCCACGACAGCGATCATTGCCTATCATCCCCAGGCCAAGTATTTTAGTGTTTCTAATAAGTGATGAGAGAGTAACTGATTATGTCATTTCTGACGGTTACAACGATCTACTGGATGAATTTGTTGCTAATGCGGTGATTAATAGCCAGGCCGAGTATGAACATCTCTATGCCCAGGCCAGCCCCCAAAACCCTTTGAGCCAAAACTGCTAATGCTGAACTACAGTAAAGCCAGGCCTGGGATAAAAATCTGAAAAGTCATTTAAGATAAAGGCCTTCTTAAACGATGACCATTAGAATCAATAACGATAAAAGCACCAGTAAGTTCTTGTTCAGAATAGTTTTGGATAACTCTTTCAAGTTCAGGGTGGATTGAATTGATTTTGGATAGTAAAGCTCGCAGATAAAGTACACCAGAGCCTAAACCTTTAACAAAAACCAGATTGCCATAATCTCGATCTCGTGTAATCAAAATACGGTTTTGTCCTTGGGCAGTCTGAAGAATTTGTTCATCGCTGGCCTGGGATAGACCGAGTTGCGAAACTAAGACAACATCATTTCCTAGCCCGATCAAAAATCTAGCTGTCAAGGCATAAACATCTTGGTCAAGCAGGAATCTCACAACTAAGCTGAGGCAAGGTGAATTTCTTCAGATGCGACCAGGGCGATTGCATACCGTAGGCAGGCCTGGATATCCTCAATTTCAAGATCAGGATAATAGTCTCCGACAATTTCAGAAAAGGAAACTCCTTCATTCAATAGTTCCAGGATACTTTGCACCGTAATACGTGTTCCAGCGATACAAGGCTTGCCAAAATGGACTTGAGGATCAACTTTAATTTTTTCCATAAAATCTCACCTACTTTCTTCCTGTTTCTACAATTCTGGCAGAGTTTAGTTAAAGTTGGTGAAGAAACCGATTTCTTGTGTGTCAATAAATTTCGAGCCAGGCCCAGGCCAACCCCAAAGCCGTTTGGATAAAAATCCTAGAAAAATAATCCCATAACTTCCAGGCCTGGGGTAGGATGCTCAAAATTACTTAAAATAAAGGAAATCTTACTCCTTGAGGGGTAATAAAACAATGAGACAAGTGATTGTATATCGAGATGAAGATGGCTACTGGATTGCGGAATGTCCAAGTCTTAAGGGTTGCGTCAGCCAGGGCAAGACTAAAGAAGAAGCCTTAACCAATATCAAGGATGCAATCTCAGGTTATGTTGCGGCATTAGAAGAGGATGGCTTAACCGTTCCAGAAGAAACGTTTGAAACATTTATGGCAGTTGTGTGAGCAAGCTACCGAGTATTTCAGGTAAAGAGTGCATAAAAGCTCTACAAAAAGTTGGACTTTACCAAAAATCAGGATGGAAACACAGAAATGTCTAAGGTTATTGCATTTGGATGGTACGGAGGTAAATACTCACACCTTGATTGGTTACTTCCACTTTTGCCGCAAGCAATCCACTACTGTGAGCCGTTTGGCGGCAGTGCTGCCGTACTACTTAATCGCTTACCCTCTCCAATTGAGACATATAACGACATTGATGGCGAGGTAGTTAATTTTTTTCGTGTTCTTAGAGATCAATCTGACGAGTTAATAAAGTTAATTGGACTTACCCCTTTTTCAAGAGAGGAGTTGAGGATTGCAGTAGAAGAGTCGCTGAACAGTGTTTCTGACTTAGAGCGAGCTCGTCGGTTTTTTGTCAGGGCCCGACAAGTTAGAACGGGACTAGCACAAACAGCCAGTGTAGGGCGTTGGGCTCACTGCAAAATGACAAGTCGTTCTGGTATGGCAGGAGCAGTATCTCGATGGCTAGGTAGTGTAGAGGGATTATCTGAAATTGTCCAGAGGCTTCTCCGAGTCCAAATCGAGTGTGCATCGGCAATCGAGATTATACAGCGCTATGACAGCGAAAAAACCCTTTTTTATTGCGATCCCCCTTACCCGCATGATTCCCGATCTGATAAAAATGCTTATGGCTTTGAAATGAATGATTCAGAACATCGAGAATTAGCAGATGTACTCAAAAATGTGAAAGGTAAAGTTGCACTATCTGGCTATCACTGCAAACTAATGAACGAACTATATAAAGACTGGGACTATATTGAATCTCCTCCTAAGAAAGCTCACTCTACCAATACACGAACTGATAATCTTAAGCAAGATCGAACAGAAGTACTTTGGGTAAACTATAAAATTAAAAAACAGGGAGTTACAGAATGTCAGAGCCATCAGAAATCCTTGAAACTGCTCTTCAGCGAGTAGTCATAAACTTACAGAAAGTCATTGTATTAAATAATCAGATCAGACAAAAGTGTGAGTACATTTCTAATAACCTTAGTAATCGTGCTGGAGTTAGACTATTAATGTCTTGTCTTCTTGCCAAAATTCATAATCCAGAAGTTGATATCAGAAAACCATATACACAAATCGGAGGAAAAGATTCTTTTTCTGGTCGAACCTATGACGAACAGTATATTACAGCTTTTATCAATAAATACAATTTACCTTGCAACACTACAACTGCCTTTTTAACCCCAGCATTAAGGAATCGAAATGAAACTTTAGTCCAAGGTTTAAATCTGGTTGGTAGGCCTCCTCAACTCTACACATATGCTCTTGATTTACTGGATGATGTTTATAGCAATCGAATCCTTGCAAGTGATCTGCTGGCTGAAGTTATCCGTTTACTAATAATTCTCAGAGATCAAAGACAACAGAGAATCAAAGAACTTACGCAAGCATTGGAAACGACAAAAGATGCAATTCCTCTTTCTTCAGAAGATATTATTAAACTTATTGAGCAACATTTAAGTCTAAAAGGAACTAGCCGACTTCCTGTTCTGATTGTTGCCGCAGCTTACAGTGCTGCCCAGAAATATTTGGGAGAGAGAGTAGTTGCACTTCAATCTCATAATGCTGCTGATTCTCAAACTGGAGCAATTGGAGATATTGAGATTACCCTTGTTAACGATAACAAAGTAATTACAAGTTATGAAATGAAAGATAAGCGTGTGACAAAGGAAGATGTAGATCGTGCTTTAAAAAAGCTTAGTGTTATTCAGAATAAACCTGATAATTATATTTTTGTTACAACAGATGAGATTGTATCAGAAGTACGAAATTATGCGTGCTCTTTATATTTGGAGACTAATGGCATAGAATTTGTGATTCTTGATTGTATAGGTTTTATTAGGCATTACTTACATTTATTCCATAGATTACGCACTAGCTTTCTTCAAGAGTATCAAAAATTGATTCTTGCCGAACCAGAAAGTTCTATAAGTCAACCTGTTAAAGAGGCTTTTCTTTCAATGCGTCATGCAGCAGAAGCAGAATAAGATTGTAGGTTAACTATTGAATACACCAGTGGATTTATGTCATGTAAGTAATTTTTATCTAAATTAGCGATAGTGAGTGTGCTTAATAAGCATTGGGAATTTTTGTAGTCATCTATCACTACTGACGTTCCCTCAAGTCAACTCCTGTCCTAGGATAGAAAAATTAGCCTGATTGCAGTTGCCCTATGGTTTCCACGCCTATTGAGTCCGTCCTCAACGAACACCGCAGCTTTGCCCCACCAGAAGACTTTGTTGCCAATGCGGTGATCAACAGCCAGGCCGAGTATGAACGCCTCTATACCCAGGCCCAGGCCAATCCCGAAACTTTTTGGGCAGAACTTGCAGAAAAAGAACTCTACTGGTTCCAGGCCTAGAATAGTAAAGAGAGTTGAGCAATTGCTGCAAAACTAGTCCCCAAGAATCCTATGACAAGTTTTCAAGTCAAGAGTGGCATTAATCTTCCCATGGATCAGATTTCGGAATTTTGTCAAACATGGCAGGTCACTGAACTGGCAATCTTTGGTTCTGCTTTGCGTGAAGACTTCCATGTCAACAGTGATATTGATATTTTAATTACCTTTTCTCCAATAGCCAAACGAGGTTTAAGGGAAACATTTAAAATGCGGGATGAACTACAAAGAATCTTCAATCGAAAGGTTGATTTAATTGTCAAAGCTGCCTTAGAGCGCAGTGAAAACTATTTGAGACGTAAAAAAATCTTAGAATCAGCCCAAATTATCTATGCAGCGTGATCAAGAATCCCTGATTGACATGGCAAATGCGATAAAACGAATTCTCCAATATACGGACAGAATTAGCGAGTCGGAGTTAGCCAGCAATAATGAAAAATTATCGGCAATTCTCTATCAAATTATCATTCTGGGGGAAGCCACTAACCGACTCTCGCCCAAGCTCCGACAAGAATATTCAGAAATTCCTTGGCGAGAAATAGCCGGAATGCGAGATGTCATTGTCCATGAGTATGATCAACTTGACTTTGATGTCATTTGGGATGTGGTTTCTCATAGGCTACCAGAACTACTAACAATGATTAATATTTTGATCGTTGAATAGTACAATGATTTGTCTGAGGCCAGCATTCAGAGATATTCACAGCCAATAATTTACACCTACTAAAACTGGCATTTTCCTGTCATTCTTCGTGTGGAGATGAGTTCCATTTGGTAAAGTCCTGTCCTAGGATGGAAAGATTAGCCTGATTGCAGTTGCCCTATGGTTTCCACGCCCATTGAGTCCATTCTCAACGAACACCGCAGCTTTGCCCCACCGGAAGACTTTGTTGCCAATGCGGTAATCAACAGCCAGGCCGAGTATGAACGCCTCTATGCCCAGGCCCAGGCCGATCCGGAAACCTTTTGGGCTGAATTAGCAGAAAAAGAACTCCACTGGTTCCAGGCCTGGGATCACGTTCTCGATTGGCAGCCACCCCACGCTAAATGGTTTGTTAACGGCAAAATCAACATTTCCTACAACTGCTTAGATCGCCATCTCACCACCTGGCGCAAGAACAAAGCAGCCCTAATTTGGGAAGGCGAACCGGGAGACTCTCGCACCTACACCTACGCCCAACTCCATCGGGAAGTTTGCCAATTTGCCAATGTCCTCAAGCAACTCGGGGTCACCAAAGGGGATCGGGTCGGGATTTATATGCCGATGATTCCCGAAGCAGCCATTGCCATGTTGGCCTGTGCTCGGATTGGTGCGCCCCATAGTGTCGTGTTTGGCGGATTCAGTGCCGAAGCCCTCCGAGATCGCCTTAATGATGCCCAGGCCAAAGTGGTGATTACAGCCGATGGGGGTTGGCGCAAAGATGCGATTGTACCCTTAAAAGAACAGGTGGATAAAGCCCTTGACGGTGATCTCGCCCCTTCTGTGGAGAATGTTCTGGTTGTCCAGCGCACGAAACAAACCATCCCCATGTTGCCCGGCCGCGATCATTGGTGGCATGACCTGCAAAAAGGTGCGAGTGCCAATTGTCCGGCGGAACCCATGGATAGCGAGGATATGCTGTTTGTCCTCTATACCTCTGGTTCTACGGGGAAACCCAAAGGCGTGGTTTATACAACGGGCGGCTATAACCTTTATACCCACATGACAACCAAATGGGTGTTTGACCTCAACGATACAGATACGTTTTGGTGTACCGCTGATGTCGGTTGGATTACGGGTCATAGTTATATCGTCTATGGGCCGCTGTCTAATGGGGCCACAACCATCATGTATGAAGGCGCACCGCGGGCCTCGAATCCCGGCTGTTTTTGGGATGTGATTGAAAAATATGGCGTGACGATTTTCTATACCGCTCCCACGGCAATTCGGGCCTTTATCAAAATGGGTGAACATCTGCCCCAGGCCCGCAACCTGACCTCATTACGTCTTTTAGGCACAGTGGGCGAACCGATCAACCCCGAGGCCTGGATGTGGTACCACCGAATCATTGGTCAAGAGCGCTGCCCGATTGTGGATACTTGGTGGCAAACAGAAACTGGCGGCCACATGATTACCTCACTCCCTGGAGCCATTCCCGCTAAGCCTGGATCTGCCACGAAACCCTTCCCTGGAATTTTGGCCGATGTCGTGGATTTAGACGGCAATCCTGTGCCTGATAATGATGGCGGTTATTTAGTCGTGCGATACCCCTGGCCGGGAATGATGCGAACCGTTTATGGCGATGATGATCGTTTCCGGCGTACCTATTGGGAACATATTGCCCCGAAAGATGGAAAATACCTCTATTTTGCTGGGGATGGAGCCCGGCGAGATGAGGATGGCTATTTCTGGGTTATGGGCCGGGTGGATGATGTGATTAGTGTCTCAGGGCATCGCTTGGGAACGATGGAAATTGAATCGGCCTTGGTCTCTCACCCGGTTGTGGCAGAGGCGGCAGTTGTCGGTAAACCCGATCCGGTGAAAGGGGAAGAGATTGTTGCCTTTGTCACCTTGGAGAATAACGTCACCGTAGATGAGAATTTAGTCAAAACCCTGAAGCAGCACGTTGTCAGTGAAATTGGGGCGTTGGCCAGGCCAGGTGAAATTCGCTTTAGTGATGCCCTGCCCAAAACCCGTTCTGGCAAAATTATGCGGCGGTTGTTGCGGTCGTTAGCGGCTGGCGAAGAAGTGACTGGAGATACCTCAACCTTAGAAGATCGCTCGGTGCTGGATAAACTCAGACAGGGTAGCTAACAGCAGATCAAGCCAGAGAATCTTAATCATTCACTATTCAAATTAGCTTGTTCAATTTCGAGATACATGGCTTCTAGTCGGGTGCGGTTGAGTTCCGTGGGATTGGCGAGGAAGGCGAGGATTGCCAAATCGCGTCAAGTTTGGAGTTTAGCTTGTCTAGCTTCTCCATCTCGCGCTCGGTTTCTTTCAACCGCTGCCAAATATCCAATCCACCCCCTAAAGCCAAAATCCACCACAGCCATCCCGATGGTGGCGATGAATATCCAGAAGCTCCATTGTCGGAGGGTGTTTGGGGGAAGGTGGGCGGCAAGTCGGTTGCGTCATAAAATCTTAAAGCAGCGGTGGCAGCGATGAGGACAGTTAGTAGGGTTGGGGGAATCAGGGAGATTAATGTTGCTTTCATTGTGCCATCTTCCCCAAGGCACTGTTAAATTTTGCTTTAGCCGATACGATGGCCTGGGGGTAGAATCATTTCACCTGTGACATAGTTATGCCACATGGCCTGGTAAGCAGCTTCTACTTCTTTTGTAAAACCTTTCGCATCCCATAAAGGAGCAGAATAGCGGGCACGGCGGAGTTTTTCAGCTACTTTGCGGCGGAGTTCATGATCCGTGCCAAACTTGATTCCCCATTCAACATATTCCTCATCTGTCCAAGCGATACCTTCTTCTACACCAGCGTTTTTCAAAAAGGTGTAACTATTCCGGGCAGCAAACTGTTGACCAACGCGAGTGACTAGGGGAATTCCCATCCAGAGCGCTTCAAGGGTTGTGGTTGCGCCATTGTAAGGAAAGGTATCTAAAATAACATCGGCAATTCCCAAGTTAGCTCGATGAATCATGGAAGTTGAGTCAGGTTTAAGAAAGCGTAATTGACTTGCAGACAAACCAATTTCAGATGCAATAGAATAAAACGATTCCTGTATAGAAACTTGATCAGCAAAGCCTTTAATCAAAAAGAAGCTATTGGGAACATTTTTAATGATTTGCAGTTGCAGGGACATCGTATCAGGATGTCTTTTCTGTCCGCCTTGGCTACTTAAGAAAATAATTACATCATTGGGAATATCTAAATCATGACGCTTAAGAGTTGCTAGGTGAACTTCAAAGCCATCGACACTGATATAGCTATTGGGAAGTCGCCACAGTTTTTCAAAATAATAATCTTGAGCCTCATTCCCAAGGACATAGTGATCAATCAGAAAGTAATCAATCTCTTTTAGGCCTGGAGCATTAAACCCTAACCAACATACTTGTATAGGAGCAGGCTTTAAGCACATGACAGCCGTAGTAATATCATGAGTAATACTATCAAGATCAATTAAAATATCAATCTCATCTTCAGCAATTTGACGAGCCAGTTCTTCAAAGTCAGTATGGCCAATAAAATAATGATCACAAATTCGTTTGTACCATTCACATACTGGATCTCGGTCGTTATTTAAGACATCAATAATATATAAATATATCTCAAATTTCTCATGATTGTGTTGAGTCATTAAGCCACTAGCCAGCCAACCAACGGAATGGGTTCTAAAGCAGTGGGAAATATAACCAATTTTTAGTGTTTTTGTTTGTTGAGTTTGCTTTGTGGAGATGTGAATTTTGGGTGTAAAACCTTGAGAAATAGAGTTATTAGCGATTGATAATTGACACAGGCTAGAAACTTGACTTAGGAGAGTTTGGCGATTAGTTAAATCATCAGACATATAATAGTGAACAAAACTCATAACAATCAGGTGAAGTGGCTCGTGATAAGTAAGGGGGTTGTCATCTTTTCCCGAAACCAATTGAGTGAGTAATTTGATTTGGTCTTGATAGGTAATTAAAGCTTCCTGCCAACGTCCACCGAATTTAAGCAGGTAGGAAAGTTTTTTTGCATTTGTAATTGCTTGAGAGGCAAGAGTATGACATTCAGCCAGTGCTTGGTTAATTAACAAGAGAGCGTTACTCAGATCATCACTAAAGAAATAAACCTCTGCCATAAAATACAACGAAGCATAACTGCGCCTACAAATCGTCAGGTAAATATCTCCATATTTATAGGTGAATGACTTTTTTTCATAATATTTTCTGCTTGTGTTGATTATTTCTTTTATAGTATTAGCTATATCAAGTGAATTATGTTTCCAAGACGAAATCATTTCGAGAATTTCATAGGTACTTTCTTCAAGAGGCATCACTTCAGCCAAAACGTTAATTAATTTCTCTAATTCCAGGTAAGTTTCATCTGTCAGTTCATTTAATTCGCAGTTTTTCAGTTTACTTTTAATTTCACCTAATACTTGGGTAATATAGTCAAGATCGTATTCATGGGTTAGTAGGATATTTGCTATAGTTATTAAATTATTAATGTTACTTGAGTCAAATTCCCGGACATAATTTCGTAATGCTATGGCAATGTCAATATTTCCCAGGCCATGTTGTTGATTAGCTGTAAAAACTAATTGATCTACAAGAGTGGAAACCCAAGTTTGGTAATCTTCCGATGACAGTTCGGCCAGGGCAACAGACCAGAGCAGTTGAGCTTCGCTTTCTTGACCATTGAGAATTAGGGCAATACCAGCTTCTAAGTAAAGTTCTAAGTTGTGGGGCTGCTTTTCAAGTTCTGATTCATAAAGGCTGATGAGATAGGTATATTTTTGGTGGTCTCTATAAAACTTAGCTAAGGCTTGCCAATTTAGTCGAGAATGATGCCGATCTTCAAGAATTGATTGCAGCCATGATTCCCACTCTTTTGCTCTGATAGTCCAATTATGATTGAGTTTAATGTATTTTATTTGTTGATTTAACTTTTGGTATAATTCATCTTGATAATTAGTATCTTGAATATTTTTTAAGATAGTCACCAGGGCCTGGGTAAATTGTTGTTTATAGATTTGCCAATCATCACTAATGGGAATGAGAGTCGCAAAGCCAGCTGTAGTTTCGGGTAATGCCCCCAAGTTGCTAGTAATGACATGACAGCCAGAGGCCATCGCTTCCATAACGGCAATGCAACCTGTTTCAGGAAATGTATTGGGGTAAGCAAGAATGGCAACGTTTTTTAGATGTTCTGCAAGCTCTGGTTGGGGTACAGAGCCAATGTATTCTACTCCAGGAATTTCATGGCAGCGTTGATATAGTTCTACATAGGGATCTTGCTCTAAAGTGCTATCAATTTGATATACTTTCAGGCTGGAGAATACTTGCAATTGACAATTTTTGAATTGAGCATAAATATTTGGAAAAATATCTAATAGTAGTTCCAATCCTCGAAAAGGTGTGCTGGTATAGGCTAGTTTGATAGGGGTAATTTTTTTAAGTGAAATAGATTTTTTTGAGCTAAAAGTCTTGAGAAATATTGGTGCAGCGCAATTTGGAAAAACAGTAGTTTGTTCAGACACTAAGTTAAATTTCTTAATGTATCGTAAACGTTGCCATTGACTAACAAAAACAATTTGGTCATAAAGACTAGCAAGATTAGGATCACTTAGTGCTTGGATTGCTGGTTGATCTGCATCATGACCTGTCCACAAAATCAAGTGAGTTTTAAGAGGCAGTATTTCTCTTAGAAAATTAGTTTTGTTTGCATCATTAATAACAATAAAAAAGTCTAAATCTAACGCAATAAAAATACTTTCATTGACAAGATAGATCGGAATACAGGTGACACCATAAGATTGATGAAGGATTTTAGTATGGTTAATAAGATAAATTTCATGTCCAAATTTAACCAATTCCATTGCCAAATAACAGAGAGCCGACTGTGTGCCACCAAGAGGATGACTCTGAACAGACTCAATCGTATAATCCCACCCAATGGCATCAAAGAAAGCAATTCGCACGGGTGCTGCCTAATTTCTAATACAACCTATTCTAATCATAAAAAAAGCCAGAACCACTGGTGGCCTGACTCATCGGAAATAATAGTGAATTTTTAGCAATCGGCTCTATGTACAAGTAGGAGGAGTGCCACTAGGATTGGTAGTAACCATGACTGTACTTGATGTTATACCATCAGTTGTAGCTGTAGCGCACCCAGAAACAGATTTGTCTGTAGCAGTATCCGCAGCTGTAAAACCAACACTACCAATTGTGGCAGTCCCTGTACCAAAGGCGACAGTATAGCCAGTAGGGTTACTCAGTGTACCGATTTTGAGTTCGGTAGTACTAGAAGCAAAGGTAGGTGCCTCTAAACGATAGGCTTGTTGGGCTCGGTTGATTGCGCCAGCTTGGGTTTGAGCACCGGCAAGACGGGCTTTACTGGCTTGGTTCAACATGGAGGGCAGGGCGATGGCAGCCAAAATCCCGATGATGATGACCACAACCAAGAGTTCCACAAGGGTGAAACCTTCATTGGCTTTTTTCTTGGAGAGCAAGTGTTGTAGAAACTTGGCTTTGAGTTCAGTTTTCATGAGGGCTATAACTCCTTAGTTCGGTTAACTTTCCCCTTCAGAAGCTACTTTACCCACTTGCCTCACTTCCCATAACATCCTGCTTCAAAATTCCTGAAAACCTGATTAATAAATGACTTTAATTTTAATGTTATTAAAAAAATATTCAAAGGTTGTCTTTGTATTCATCAATGACCGCTAGGACTCGGCGCAGCTTTTCCCGATTCTCGTCACTCGGGTCAATCAGGACGGTTCCGAATGCAATATCTCTTTCAGCTTCAACTCTAGCTCGGCGAGCCGCTTGTTCTTTTTCCTCAATTCTTCTAGCTCGTTCTCGCTGCTCTTCCTCAACTCTTCGCTGCTCTTCCTCAACTCTTCGTTGTTCTTCTCTAGCCAAGCGGTCTGTTTCTCGATTTCGATTGTTCCACGCTTCGCACGAGCTTTGCTCTACAACGCCGAAATTAACCAATGTAGCCAAGAGGGCTGCCACAGTGAGTCGGTTGCTCCAGATTCGTGGGTCGGGGATGATGCCGAGGATGGAAAAGTCTCTTTCATCGTAGAACCTCAAAAATGCAATGCTAATGACTAAAACTGTTACCGCCGTGCCTGGGGCTAGGGCCAGAAAGTTAATCCAGATCCGCACAAAGCTAGTCGTTCCTTACAAGCTATCTTTAATCTTTATAGTCGCGCAACAATTCCAAAACCCGTTGTAGCTTTTCCTTTTTAGATGTTAGGGTTGGCTCAATGGATCCTCACTAGTTTGGATCATGTCTCTGCCTCCCTCACCCCCAACGTTTGCTTAAAACATGAGTGCTTTACCAAGTTTGTCTGATTCATCAACTGCAATGCCTGAGCCCGGCCAGACTTTACCCCGTTGGAAAGCTGGAGAGATATTGGAAATAACAATTACGGATTTGAGTTCGACTGGGGATGGCCTGGGGCGGTGGGATGAGCGAGTTATTTTTGTGCCGGATACTGTGCCAGGGGATCGAGTGCAATTACGGCTCAATCATGTCAAACCCCGCTATGGCTATGGCAACCTTTTAGAATTACTTTCTCCAGGCCCTGCACGAGTTCGACCAGCTTGTATCGTGGCTGATAAATGTGGCGGGTGTCAGTGGCAAACGGTGGGCTATGACTTACAAATTGCGGCCAAACATGAACAGGTGAAATCTGCCTTAGAACGGATTGGCAAGTTTCAACAAGTCCCCCTCGACTCGATTATTCCTGCCCCACAAGCTTTAGGCTATCGAAATAAGGTGAGTTATCCCTTGGCGTTTCATAAAGGGCAGGTACAAGCTGGGTATTACCGTAAAGGCAGCCATCGGATTGTCAACTTAAATCAATGTCCGGTTCAGGATGTCCGCTTAAATCCCCTCCTGGCCGGGGTCAAATTAGATATTCAAGACCAGGCCTGGAGCATTTATAACGAACTAGATCACACCGGGGCGTTACGGCATTTGGGGTTACGGATTGGGCGGCGGACGGGAGAAATACTTTTAACTCTGGTTACGGCTTCTGATGATTTACCGGAATTATCCGAACAGGCGGCGGTGTGGATGGCCACTTATCCAGGCCTGGTGGGGGTCTGTCTGAATTACAACTCTCAGCCAGGGAATCAGATTTTTGGCCCCGAAACAGAGTTAATTACCGGACAGGCATCTATTTGGGAACAGTTTGCTGGCCTGGAATTTGTCATTAATGCCACCAGTTTTTTTCAAGTCAACACAGAGCAGGCAGAAGTTCTGGTGGAGATGATTAAAAGGGAATTGAATCTCTCCCAAACCGAAACGATTTTAGATGCTTTTTGTGGAGTGGGAACCTTGAGTTTACCCCTAGCCACCCAGGCCCGGGCCGTTGTTGGTGTGGAAATTAGTCCAGCTACAGTCGCCCAGGCCCAGATCAATGCTCAAATCAACCAGATCACCAATGCCGAATTTATTGTGGGAGATATGGCGACTTGGATACCGGCGGCGGATTTACATCCCGATATTATTTTGTTAGATCCACCCCGGAAAGGCTGTGATCCCCAAACTCTTGCCTGTCTAGAAACCTTAGCGGCTCCCCGGATTGTCTATGTCAGTTGTAACCCGGCCACCTTAGCCCGAGACCTGGATCAGCTTTGTCATCAGGGAGCCTATGAACTGACCAAGACACAACCCCTTGATTTCTTCCCCCAAACCGCCCATGTGGAAACTGTGGCCTTCCTGCGCCGCCGGAACTAAATCATGACCGATGCCCTCGTTGCCAGCTATTTGCCCCTGATTACCTGGATTGGCCTGGGGATGATCGGCTGTCGGTGGCTGCCAGGGATGATTCCTTACTGGTTGGGGCGAGGTTTGTATTGGCTGGGGGTTCCCATTGAGGTGTTTAGCCTAGTCCGCCAAACCGATTTTAGTCAGATGATTGGCCTAGTGCCGGTGTTTGCCCTCAGTACCTTAGCGGTGGGGTTTGTGGTGGCCCAATTTAGTTACCCCCTCCAGCGGCGGTGGTTTATTCCCCAATGGTTAAGGGTGAACCCGACCCAGGCCAGTTTGTTTTTACCCGTAGCTGAGGAGCGGGCCTATCGAGGTAGCTATCTCCTGGCCTCGGTGTTAGGCAATACGGGATTTGTCGGTTTAGCGATTGCGATTCAAGTCATGAGTCCAGAATATTTGGGCTGGGCGGTCTTTTTTGCCGTGACTCAAAATGTAATTGGCACCTATGGCTGTGGGGTTTTAATTGCCAGTTACTATGGGCGGGCTACCCAGGGCTGGACACAACTTAAGGACTTAGCAACAGTACCGAGTTTATGGGCATTTCTCCTGAGTATGGCTTTGCGATCCGTAGAATTTCCAACTGGCTTGGAAACTGCGCTGAATACCGAAGTTAATCTTGTGATTCCCTTGGCTTTTATCTTGATTGGCATTCGCCTCAGACAATTACCCAATTGGCAGTCGTTGAAGTTAGCCCTCTTACCAACCTTAATTAAAGTCTTGATTTTGCCCCTATTGATGGGCGGTCTGGCCTGGGGCGTGGGTTTACATCGGGAAGCGATCTTTGCCATTGTCCTGATGGCGGGAACTCCGACTGCATTTGCGGCCCTGATTTTGGCAGAGGAGTACGAACTCAACCGCGACATTACCACCAGCAGCATTGCCCTTAGCACAATGGGGATTTTAGCCCTATTACCCCTATGGTTACTGATCCTTGAAAAAGCCTAGGCTTGCCTCCGATTCAATCGGACTGAGAGATGATCCTCAATCGTCTGTTGCATGTCACAATACAAAGCAATCAGTTTCTAAGGAGAACTTCCCTTGGCCCATACAATTGTCACCGAAACCTGTGCCGGGATTGCCGATTGCGTGGAAGCCTGTCCGGTGGCCTGTATTCATCCGGGGCCTGGTAAAAATACGATGGGTACAGATTGGTATTGGATCGATTTTGCAACCTGTATTGACTGTGGAATTTGTTTCCAAGTCTGCCCAGTTGAGGGAGCCATTGTCCCTGAAGAGCGGCCCGAACTCCAAAAAACCCCAGCGTAAGTCACTCAGATGGCAGAACCCCTCTTGGTCGTAGAATCCGTCTATGCAGGCTATGTAACAGATTTAGATATTCTTCAGGGAATTAACTTTCAACTTTTTCCCCAAGAACTCGTGGCTGTCATTGGCCCGAATGGGGCGGGAAAGTCAACCCTCGGGAAAACAATTGCGGGACTCTTATCACCCCGGCAAGGCAAAATTACGTTTCAAGGGCAAGACATTACTCAACTGCGGCCGAACCAAATTGTCCAACGGGGAATTGCCTATGTACCTCAGATTGCCAATGTGTTCCGCTCCTTAACCATCGATGAAAACCTGGAGATGGGAGCATTTTTACGCAGCCAGAATATCAAGAAACTCAAGGAAAAAATTTTTACAGCCTTTCCCAAACTCGCAGAACGGCGCAAACAACGGGCTGGGACTTTATCCGGTGGCGAACGGCAAATGTTGGCTATGGGACGGGCGATGATGATTGATCCCCAGGTGATGATTTTGGATGAGCCTTCGGCTGCGTTATCCCCGTTCTTGGTCAATGATATTTTTGCCAAAATCAAGGAAATTAATGCGTTGGGAACTGCCATTATCTTGATTGAGCAAAACGCCCGTACCGCCTTAGGCCTGTCTGACCGGGGGTATGTTTTAGATACGGGTAAAGATAAACTATCCGGGCCTGGGCAAGTTTTATTGAATGACCCGCAGGTGGGCGAACTTTATCTGGGTGGGGGTAAGCTTTCTTAAGTCAATTTTGAGGCTTTAGAGGGGTAGGCGATCAATATCTTTGTTCCGACCAATCACCACCATCACAGCCCCTTTTTTCAGTCGTTGCTCTGGGTCTGGGTTAACGGCCACATTGTTATCACAAATCAAAGCCACAAGATTCAGGCCATAGTGTCGCCGCAGGCCAACCTCCGCTACGGTTTTGTGATCAAATTGTTCCGGGACGCGCACTTCTACAATGCTCTGATCCGGGTCTAAATCAAACCGATCTAAAATCGCTGGCCGGGTTAAGCTGTGGGCCAAGTTACAGCCTGCCTCATATTCCGGAAAAACGACTAAATCTGCACCAACCCGCTCCAAGAGCTTTTTATGAACTTCTGAGGAGGCTTTGGCAACAACATGATGAACTCCGGCTTCCTTGAGATTCAGAGTTGTAATCACACTGGCTTCTAAATGGTTTCCGATGGCGACGACAACTGTTTCAAACTCGATAATCCCCGCTTCCTTCAGGGCCTGGGGGTCGGTTGAGTCTAACTCTAAAGCGTGATCCACAAGCCGCTCTAGCATGACTTGGGCCACTAACCGTTCTTCCCGGTCTGTCCCTAAAACTTCGTAACCCAAGTTGTGGAGTGTTTCGCAAACACCTCGGCCAAACCGACCCAGGCCAATGACGGCAAATTGTTGATTTGTTTTCCGCATTCCCCGCAAGAGGCCAAGAGAGGAAAAGTTCACAGTTAATGCTCCTAGAGGTTAATGAAAGGATTACTTCGAGTCTAAGTTTGAGGCCTGGGTGCGACGATTCCGACACCGATCTGAACAATACTTCACTTCATCCCAACAATCAGCCCATTTTTTTCGCCAGGTGAACGGCCGCTGACAAACGAAACAAATTTTTGTCGGGAGGTTTTCTTTGCGGCGTTGCTTAGGCATACCCCATCTGAATCCTGAGACTATTAAGGTTGATCGCCAATGCTGTGACTACATTTATTTTCTCCTACTTTTCAACATTTCTCAGTTGCTCTTTAGGTTGGAATGATATAGCTCAGAGCTAATTAATCATGCTCTCGATAAAATTGAAGTAGACTTTTTAAAAGTGCTTAATGATTTATAAAATCTTCATTGTTGAGGAAATTTTTTCCCTGTTGGGCTGCTGAAAGCTTTTGATTAGCATTTTGAAAAAACGTATTACTATTCAACTGGTATACACAATAGAGTTAGAACATGAAGCGTACAAAAAGAATTCTAAACTTTCATGAAGATGCTACACACGCCATCTTGAGTAAAGTCGCTTCTCAAAATGGGGCTAGAGTGTTTGTTAAGACACGTGTTGCAGATGTCCTAGAGATAAAGAACAGTGGTTTGTCAAACGTTGAATATTCATACGCTTTAAAATCACACTTCGATTTTGTTGTCGCAGATTCAAATCATGAGGCACTATTTGCCGTAGAGTTTGATGGGCCACATCATCAAGAAGATGACAAAGCCGCAGCCAATGACACCCAGAAAGACAATATTTGTCGTTGTCTTCAGTTCCCAATCCTGCGTGCTAATGCAGATTTTCTTACAAAAAAGATTAGGCAGTCCAATATTCTAAGTTGGTTAGTTGAGCTATGGTTTATTGAAAGAGAGTTCATTCAAGCACAGGAAGCTGGTGAAGTTCCCTTTGATGAGCCTTTTATTTATTTTTCTATCCTTGCAAAAACAGGTGATAGTGAGATTACGATGCCGTATGACTTGTCTCTGCCCTTGCGACTATTGATGAAGGACGCTCACAAGCAAAGATTAATCAAAGATTCTTGTCCCTCAGTTCATAGTACAGAAGACAAAGATAAATTTGTCAACGCTATTGCTTTGCTTCGGATTGATACTTCTAAAGTCATTGTTGGCAAAGCAAGGTGTCGATCATATCAGTTCTCACCTGTATCAGCTCGGGAATTATCTGAAGAACTAGCCATCATTGATTTAGGAGAAAAATTAAAGGCGTATTTAAACAAACAGTTTTCACCGTGGAGCATTGAACAAGCCCAACAGGAAATTAAAAATTTAGAGGAAATCGCCAAACAAAATAACTCATTTGTTTATCAATCTGGCATAGACTGGTAAGCCAAAGATATTATTCTAGTCAATAAAATATATATTACAGTTAAGCAAAAGACATTTGAAACTCCTAAGGTAAAAAATAAATAAATGATCCTTTAGATTTTATAGTCATTTTACTTAAGAATTAAACACCAAAATACTTGAAACTATTGCGAGCAGTAGTTTTTGATTTCTCAGTCTTGGCAGAAATGACTGTATTTTTAAATGAAAATTATCAACAAAAAAAGACCCCCATTTTCTGACGGGAGCCTTTAACAAATGATGTAAATGTCTAAACTCAAGCCGTCTCTAATCCAAGTTAGGCATGGATAAAACAGCCTCCGTTTCCCGCTCAATGCCTTTCTCAAACCCAGCCGCAGCCGCCCGAGCCCGACCCGCGTGCCAGAGGTGACCGACTAGGAAGAAGAAGCCCAAGACAAAGTGAGAGGTAGAGAGCCAAGACCGGGGCGAAACAAAGTTCACGGAGTTGATTTCAGTCGCCACACCACCGACAGAGTTCAAGGAACCCAACGGCGCATGGGTCATGTATTCAGCAGCCCGGCGAGCTTGCCATGGTTGAATGTCGTTCTTGATTTTGTTCAAGTCCAAACCATTGGGGCCACGGAGCGGTTCTAACCAAGGGCCACGGAAATCCCAGAAGCGCATGGTTTCACCACCGAAGATGATTTCCCCAGAAGGAGACCGCATCAGATATTTACCTAAACCAGTTGGGCCTTGAGCCGAACCAACATTAGCACCGAGTTTTTGGTCACGGACTAAGAAGGTCATGGCCTGGGCCTGAGACGCTTCAGGGCCGGTGGGGCCATAGAATTCGCTGGGGTAAGCGGTGTTGTTGAACCAGACAAAACAGCAGGCAATAAAGCCCATTAAGGACAAGGCACCCAAGCTGTAAGAGAGGTAAGCTTCACCCGACCAGATAAAGGCACGGCGGGCCCAACCAAAGGGCTTGGTGAGAATATGCCAAATACCACCGGAAATACAAATCAGGCCGAGCCAAATATGACCACCGATAATATCTTCCATGTTGTCAACACTGACAATCCAGCCATCACCACCAAAGGGGGATTTGAGGACGTAGCCAAAAATAACAGCCGGATTCAAGGTCGGATTTGTAATCACCCGGACATCACCACCACCGGGAGCCCAAGTATCGTAAACACCGCCAAAGAACATGGCTTTCAAGACCAAGAGGAAGGCCCCAATCCCTAGGACAATCAGGTGAAAGCCAAGGATGGTGGTCATCTTGTTCTTATCTTTCCAGTCATAACCAAAGAAAGAAGAATATTCTTCTAAGGTTTCCGGGCCACGGACGGCGTGATAAATGCCACCAAAACCAAGCACCGCCGAGGAGATTAAGTGTAAGACACCGACCACGAAAAATGGGAAGGTATCAATCACTTCACCACCAGGCCCGACACCCCAACCCAAGGTGGCAATGTGGGGCAGGAGAATTAATCCCTGCTCGTACATCGGCTTTTCAGGAATGAAGTGAGCCGTTTCAAACAAGGTCATAGCCCCGGCCCAGAAGACGATCAGGCCGGCGTGGGCAACGTGAGCACCCAACAATTTGCCAGAGAGATTAATTAAACGAGCATTACCGGCCCACCAAGCGAAACCAGAGGATTCCTGATCCCGATTGGTAGAAAAAATTGAATTACTAGAGAGCGTTACCACGTGGGAGTACCTCTTCTGGGAAGATAAAGTTTTCATGGGGTTGGTCTTGGGGAGCCATCCAGGCCCGAATCCCTTCATTCAACAAAATGTTCTTGGTGTAGAAGGTTTCAAACTCCGGGTCTTCAGCGGCCCGAATCTCCTGGGAAATGAAGTCATAAGACCGCAGGTTCAACGCTAAACCCACAATCCCAATCGAAGCCATCCATAACCCCGTCACTGGCACAAACAACATGAAGAAGTGCAACCAGCGTTTGTTACTGAACGCAATCCCGAAAATCTGTGACCAGAAACGGTTCGCAGTCACCATCGAATAGGTTTCTTCCGCCTGGGTTGGGTTAAACGCCCGGAATGTACTTGAACCTTCCCCATCTTCAAACAGGGTATTTTCGACCGTCGCCCCGTGAATTGCACACAAGAGCGCACCCCCTAAGACACCCGCTACACCCATCATGTGGAACGGATTCAGCGTCCAGTTGTGGAAGCCTTGGAAGAACAACAAGAACCGGAAAATAGCCGCCACCCCAAAGCTAGGCGCAAAGAACCACCCAGATTGACCCAAGGGGTACATCAAAAACACACTGACGAACACCGCAATCGGGGCACTGAAGGCAATGGCATTGTAAGGACGAATCCCGACTAAACGAGCAACCTCAAACTGCCGCAACATGAAGCCAATCAGCGCAAAGGCCCCGTGCAAAGCAATAAATGTCCATAACCCACCCAACTGACACCAGCGGGTAAAGTCACCTTGAGCTTCCGGACCCCAAAGTAATAACAAGGAGTGCCCCATGCTATTGGCTGGAGTGGAAACCGCAACCGTTAAGAAGTTACAGCCTTCCAGATAGGATGAAGCCAACCCGTGGGTATACCAAGAGGTGACAAAGGTTGTTCCGGTCAACCAACCGCCCAAGGCCAAATAGGCACAAGGGAATAATAAAATGCCGGACCAGCCGACGAAAACGAATCTGTCGCGCTTAAGCCAGTCGTCGAGGATGTCAAACCACCCCCGCTCTGCTGGTGCGCGCCCTATTGCTATGGTCATGGAGTTAAACCCTCTTGCAGATATTAAGTTTCCCTAGCAAGGATGCTCAAAGTGCTGCTACCTATCTTCACCCAGTTTGGTGGGCTACGACAGATACAAATTTACACTTCAAGACGAGATTTATATCAAGATAAAAAGACCTGTGAAGAATTTCAACCACCGCAGTAGTCCGTTGATCCGGCAATCAGCGAGCTTGGCCACAGGCTAATGCACCCCAAATCCCTAAGGGAGAGCGGAAGTGCATATTAACGTGATAGCGGAATTCTTACGAAATATCAAGTTTGATGGCGATGCTCTCATAAAACATAAACCCTAGGTGAGGTAAGCATTTTTACTTAGTTTGCTCTCCTAAAATCTGCCAACCCTTAAGAAAGCCCCCAGTGTTACCTGGAAATTTATCCTGATACCAGGCCCCAAAACCAGCACTAGGGATGGCTCAGAAATGAACCCCTGAATTCGGCCACCAAAATGGCGTAGTATCCTTAGGTCAATCCTGAATAAATTTGGAAACTTTTTTTAACGGTTTACCTTTCCTTCACGGACATTTTGCCCCTATGGTTGGATATTTAGTTTCCTTAGGAATTTTTACTGCCACCTTTGCCCTCTTTAGTTTGGGATTAAGTTTGCATTGGGGCTTTACGGGACTGATTAATTTTGGCCATGTCGGCTTTTTGGCGGTGGGGGCCTATACAACAGTGCTCCTAAGTTTGGCGAATGTTCCCCTTGTTTTGGCTGTGTTGGCCGGAATGTTGCTCTCAGCCCTTTTAGGTGTGATTATGGGCTTTTCTACCTTGCGTCTGCGGGAAGACTATTTAGCCATTGTCACCATTGGGACAGCTGAAATCATTCGCCTGATTGCTCTGAATGAGGAATGGCTAACCCGTGGAGCGCGAGGGGTTTATGGCTATGCACTCCCTTTAGAAGGCTGGGAACCACAGCGATTTTGGGTAGTTGGGATGATCCTTGTCTTGACGGTCATTGCGGCCTTAGGGGGGTGGCACTGGTGGCAATGGCTGGGGGGCATGATTGATATGCCTTTGCGGGTTAATCAACCTAGGCGAGGGGTGGGTATTTTAGGTGCTTATTTGCTGACCTTAGTTGGCCTGGAATGGAGCCTTTGGAGTTTAATTGATCAGCTATTGGCCGGCGGGGGAGTTCAGGTTTTCTGGTTGCTAACTGCTCTGCTCTGCTGGGCTGCCGGGGTTGGGCTTTTATCCTTACGCTATGTTAATCCTAGACAACTCTGGCGTAGTCTTCGGCGAGAATGGCTCTGGCTTTGGGGTGTCAATACCTTGGTGGCTGGCCTGGTGGGGATGCTGTACCGAGCCTTTGTCACAGGTCTGTGGGAGTTTACCTATAAAGCGGTTTTACTGTGGCTGCTGTTGGTTGTCTTAGCGATTGTCTTTTGGCAGTTGGAAACCTGGGTGCGTTCTCCTTGGGGGCGGGTACTTAAGGCGATTCGGGAAGATGAAGAAGTGGCTAAAGCCTTGGGCAAAAATGTCTTTTCCTATAAGTTACAGTCTTTAATGTTAGGGGGAGCGATTGCCGGTCTGGCGGGGTCATTTTATGCCTGGCAGTTGACCTTTATTAACCCTGATGGTTTTATCTCGTTGCTCACGTTCCAGGCCTGGACAATCGTAGTTCTAGGTGGAGCGGGGAGTAATGTTGGTGTTTTAATTGGTGCAACCCTATTTTGGGCTTATAGTACCACTACCCGATTTTTACCCTTAGACGGCGGCCAGTTAGATGCCTTGCGGGTGATGATTATCGGACTGTTACTGATCATCTTGATGATGTGGCGGCCCCAAGGTATTTTGGGCAAAAAAGAGGAACTGACCCTTGGACGCTAGTGATTTAACCCGACCTGCTCAATCTGGTACGGCAACCTTGGCTCCCCAGGCCCCGTTGTTAACCGCGACGGATATTTGCAAAAGCTTTGGCGGGATTAAGGCGGTAGAGCGGGCGAGTATTTCTGTCCAGGCCGGGAGCATTACTGGCTTAATTGGGCCGAATGGTGCGGGTAAAACAACCCTCTTTAATTTGCTCTGTAATTTTTTACCCCTCGATAGCGGTCGGGTGATTTTTGATGGTGAACCGATTAATCAACTCCAGCCCCACCAAGTTGCCCTGCAAGGCCTGTTACGCACCTTTCAAGTCGCCCGCGTCCTCTCCCGTTTATCGGTGATGGAAAATATGCTCCTCGCTGCTCCTCATCAGTCCGGTGAAAAACTCTGGAATGGTTGGTTACAGCCCCATCGAATTCGCCAAGAAGAACAGGACTTACAACAACGGGGCTGGGAAATTTTGGACTGTGTCGGATTAGCCGCCAAAGCCCATGATTATGCCGGTTGCTTATCAGGGGGACAACGAAAACTCCTGGAATTAGCCCGCGTCATGATGCACCGCCCCCGACTCGTTTTGCTTGATGAACCCGCTGCTGGTGTCAATCCGACCTTAATCCGACAAATTTGTGAGCATATTCAGGCCTGGAATGCAGCCGGGGTAACATTTTTAATTATTGAACATAATATGGATGTAATCATGTCCCTTTGCAATAATGTTTGGGTACTAGCCGAGGGAAAGAATCTAGCAGCCGGACCCCCCAGGGAAATCCAACAGCATCCTGATGTTTTAGCGGCCTATTTAGGTCAATAACTGGCAAAATTTTTTGTTACTTTATCCAAATTAAAAGAACAGAAGTTAAGAAAGGATTTAAAATTAATGCTATTTTGTCTCCGGTATGGTCGGAAACATGACTTGACGCACACTAGGAATTGGGATTGGTTTGGGGGTATCGGTGGTAAAGGCTGCCATTGCTAGGGGGCAAGCTCGCCAGTATCCCCGGACTGGAACGCCCAATTTCCGACATTCACCCCCACGCCGACCCTGGGGATCATAGTGAGAGCAAAAACGGCAGGTTGAGACATTGATCGAAGCGTATTCCATTGGGGATCAACTCCGTAGTAAAAAGATACCTCTACCTACATCCTATAGATATGTCCAAGTCAACTTTTTTAGCGATCACAAGCCAAAAGAGGCATCAAGCATTCACTTCCGGTTTTTCAAACGGGAAAAGAGACTTTTAGAATCTTTTCAGAATTCAGTTACGTTTCGTAATTAATTATTTATTATTCTTGGGTTTATAATTTCACAAAGCTATTAATAAACAGGGGAATAATTAATCTTCCTGCGTTTGTCTAGTTTTCAATTGATCCCAAACTCCTTATCATGACCTCATGCCAATAAAAAAACGCCCATGTTAAAAACAGGAGCGTTACATAAAGTAATTTATCGTTAAAGTCTGTTACTTGACAGCTCCCGCCGGAACGTCTTTGGGGGGTAATAGAAAGAGTTTCAGCAATTGACCCACATTGCCCGCATAGAGGGGGAGCTTGCGGAAGAGCTTAACTACGCCAGGCTGCTGACTATTGGCAATTTCACTCAGCTTGACATTGTTTTCCACACAGGCCTCCAGACGGGGATAAAACTCAGGGTGATCCACATCTAAAACAATCGGAAATACCCGCCCCGCAGTGGCATTGGTTTCTTTAATCACTTCCTTGTCAAATTCCCGCGCATCCAGGCCAATGGCCGCATAAAATTTCGACCGCTGGAGATCATTCAGGTACATGGTGGCAAAGACAGACAAGAGGAAGAACCGACACCACAGCTTGGGGGGAACCCAGGAGACCATCAAGTAGCGACTCCAGGCCTTGCCGGAAAATGAGCGGGGAATTTCCTTCAGTTTTTGCCATAACGTCCGGGGGCGATCCAACATACTTGGCTGGGCCCGCATCACAGCATCAAAGAAGTCGCCATGACGATTTTCGTCTTGACACCAGTTTTCAAAGAACTTAAAGATGGGGTAAATCCGGTCTTCAGGGTGTTGCTCCAAATGCCGATAAATTTTGATATACCGCCAATAGCCAATTTTCTCCGACAGATAGGTTGCGTAGAAAATAAACTCTGGCTCAAAGTAGGTGTAGCTGCGAACCTGAGTTAAAAAGCCTAAATCCAGAGATAAATTAAAGTCGGACATAGCCTTATTCAAGAAGCCAGCATGACGGGCCTCATCCCGAGACATGAGGGAAAAACCTTCGGCCAAAATGGGATTTTTTCCCTTCAGTTTGCGACTCAGTTCCTTATAGAGGAGAAATCCAGAAAATTCAGCCGTGCAGGAACGCTCTAGAAATTCCACAAACATTTGCCGGGTTTCCCCATCAATATGTTCCCAGGACTGTTCAAAGTCTTCATCCCGGACAAAGTGGTTGCGATTATAGTCCGTGCGAAACTCAGCTAAAATCGCCTCTAGCTCGGCCTGATTTTCTGTGACATCAAGCTGGGCCATTGCGTCAAAATCGGTGGTATAGAACCGGGGAGTGAGAATCGTTTCTTGGGCAGGTGCTTTCACCCCAGGCCGGACTTCATCAAACTCAGGCTTAGTTAAAGTATTAACCATGGTTGTATCGCTGTCGTTCCAGATATGCGGACACTCATTTAAGCATCGTAGCGAACCTCCTCTCTGAGTTGGCAATTGTTTACAGAAGCGTTACATTTCTCCATCTTGACCCAGGATCAGATCAACCTGCACTACTGTCCAAAATGCCGCCTCTCAGCCCCGCCCCCTCTTTATCTATATCAATATCAATGCCAAGGCAACCTCCAACCCGGCTGTGGCAGTTATAAAATGACTAAATTATCTCGATGAATCACAGTGTCGGGGCCGGCGTAACCCAAAATTTTGGGGATGTCTTCGGAATGTTTGCCGCAGATCAAGGTTAGTTCGCCACTGTTGTAATTGACCAATCCCCGAGCCACCTCAGCACCGCTTAAATCGCATACTTGCACGGCATCCTCGGCCTGGAAGACTCCGGCCACCCCTTTGATCCCGGCAGCTAATAAAGACCGCCCCTCAGTTTGAATCGCCCGAATCGCCCCCCCATCTAAATGGAGTTGGCCTTGGGGAACTAGGGCCCTGGCGATCCAACGCTTGCGAGCATTAACGGGCTTGGCCTGGGGCATAAATTGCGTTCCCAGGGATTCTCCCCCTAGGATTTTCAGGATATTTTCGGGTTGCTGCCCATCGGTAATTACCGTCCGCACCCCGGCTTCAGTGGCAATTTCTGCGGCTGATATTTTAGTGGACATGCCGCCGGTTCCCCAGGCCGACCCCTGACCCCCGACATCTACGGATAAGGCTGCCAATTCATCGAGATCATGAACCACGGAAATGGGTTGGGCCGAGGGAGTTCGCCGGGGATCAGCCGAATAGAGGCGATCTACATCTGTGAGTAAAAATAACCAATCTGCCTCAATTAAACTGGCCACCAGGGCCGAGAGGGTATCATTATCCCCAAACTTAAGCTCTTCTACCGCGATAGTGTCGTTTTCATTGACAATCGGGATGATCCCCAATTCGAATAATGACTGAAAGGTATTGTAGGCGTTGATATAACCCTGACGATGAATTAAATCTTGGCGGGTTAAGAGTAACTGGGCAATGGGTTGATCCAAGACTGAGAAAAAATCATCATAAAACCGGATTAGCCGCCCCTGTCCCACCGCCGCTACGGCCTGCTTTAGAGCTAAATTCTGGGGTCGCACCTTTAATCCCAACCGAGCCGCCCCAACTCCCACGGCCCCAGAAGACACTAAGACCACCTGCATCCCCCCCTGGCATAATTGACAGAGGACTTCCACTAAACGAGCCACTGTTGCTAGGGCAAGATGGCCTGTCTGGGGTTGTGTCAGGCTTGAGGTACCGATTTTGACGACAATCTTACTGCCCTGGGACTCCATCGCCACCTATTTGCAACCACAATTAAATCAATAGTTTTGGCAGAGGCTATTATCTCACTTCCCAGATACTTCTAGATAAATGTTGGTGGTCTTGGCTGGGTTCACTCAAAGTCTAGGAATAGAACCAAAGAAGGGGATCAAGGGTTTTCATAAACAAAATGCCGATCCCCAGCCAGGAAATCAGCACTTCGTCATAGTATTTAGAGTTGATTTATGGTTAAGGTCTTTATGGGCTGACCTCATTTCAATTGATCTAATCGTCGCGAAGGCTGGAGAGAGATAGACTAAAATTTATAATTTCTTTAGATTTGGATCGGTTTTGGGGCAGTTGAAGATCATGACCTATGGGCGGATTGTCCGGTTTGCGGATACGGATGCAGCGGGGGTTGTCTATTTTGCGAATGTCTTAAACTTTTGCCATGAGGCCTACGAGGATGCCCTATTGCAGAAGGGAATTTCTCTGCCCAACATTCCAGACTTTCCAGGTTTAGCCCTGCCAATTGTCCATACTGAGGTGGATTTTATGGCCCCCTTGGCCTGTGGGGATCACTTGAATATTAGTCTTGAACCCCAACAAATTGACCCGTCTAGTTATCAAATTGATTACTGGATCATGCATCTCAAGGGTAAAAAGCTAGCGGCCCAGGCCCGGACTCGCCATATTTGCCTTGACATTCAAACTCGCCACCGTTGTGAACTGCCCCCAATCCTCCAGGCCTGGTTAAGCTCCTATGCTGGGAAGGATTAGACTGCGAACTATTTCTGCACTCACCCCCTCAGTTTTACCTCGTCTATGTCCTGCCCACCTTGGCTGAATGTATTACTCGACTGCCCAGGGAATTCCGGAGCCTTTACCTACGCCCAACCCCCAGGCCTGAGCGTCCATCCGGGAGATTTAGTCAACGTCCCCTTGGGGCCTGGGCAAGTGGGTGGGATAGTTTTAGGAAGCTCAGAGCATCTTCCCCCGGGCTTAACCCCTGAGCAAATTCGCCCCATTAACGAAGTCATCCAATTGCGATTTTTTAGCTCGACCTATTGGCAACTGCTAGAGCGCACGGCTGCTTACTACTACACACCCCTCGTCCAAGTTCTAAGAACGGCTCTACCCCAGGCCAGTGGAACAGGACAAGGCCCCGACAAATGCAGCGACCTTAAAACGAGATCGTTACCCCGGAACGACTTTGCGGATAAATATACTGTACGGGTGGCCGGGCATAACGGGCTCGGTTGTGTTTAGACCGAGGTGAGGAATGGTGAAAATAGGGCTGGGGAGGCACATATTGAATTTGCGGCTGGGGCGGAATCAGATAAATTGGCTGAGGTTGGGCACCGGGGAGATTCACATTCACATTTAACTGGGCATTGGCGGGAACAACACGAGTAGTTAAGGTTAAGCCCAGCGAAGTTGTCAGTAGGGCTAGGGTTTTCATCGTGTTCATGGCGTGTTTTTTAAACATCATCGCCTCCTCCGACCCTGAGATAAATGATTTGGTTCCCCAGGCCCGGACTCGCCATATTTGCCTCGACATTCAAACTCGTCACCATTGTGAACTGCCCCCAATCCTCCAGGCCTGGATTAGCTTCTATGCTGGAAATGCCTAACTCCTACTTTTTTTCCTCACTTCCTCCATGCCATCCGCACCTTGGCTGAATGTATTACTCGACTGTCCAGGGAATCCCGGAGCATTTACCTACGCTCAACCCCCAGATTTGATTATTCATCCGGGTGATTTAGTGAGTGTTCCCTTTGGATCTGGGCAAATGGGTGGCATTGTTATTGGCCTACTAGAGCAACTCCCCCCGGACTTACTCCCTGAGCAGGTTCGTCCCATTATTGAAGTCATTCAACGGCGATTTTTTAGTCTGACCTATTGGCAATTGCTGGAACGTACTGCGGTATACTATTACACTCCCCTAGTCCAAGTCCTAAAGACAGCCCTACCCCCAGGCCTGTTGCAACGCTCCCAACGCCGAATTTCCCTGGTTCAACCATGCCCCCGCAGTAATGGTCTCATTTCTGAGAAAGCCCAGCAAATTTTAGCCCTACTCCAGGCCAGCCCCACGGGTGACTACAGTTGGCGATACATTCACCAAAAAATTCCCCGCGCCCAGGCCCCATTGGCAGAACTCCTGAAAAATGGTTGGGTGAAAAGCTATCTTCGCCCCCCCAGCCCGCCCCAGGCCAAGCAACAACAAGCGGTGATTCTCATCCAAGCCTCAGGGGATCATCTCACGGCCCGGCAGCAGGAGATTCTCAGCTATCTGCAACAATCTGGAGGGGAACTCTGGCTGCAAGACCTACTCCAGGCCTGTCAAACCTCTAAAAGCACCTTAAATACACTGGCCCAAAAGGGTTGCATCACGATCACCCTCCGCCAAAAACTGCGCCTAGAACAGGGGCTGACCACAGCAGTAGCTACGCCAAAATCCCTCACATCTGCCCAAACCCAAGCCTTGTCCCACATCAACGCGGCCACTCAAGCCCAGACTTTTTTGCTACATGGAGTGACCGGATCGGGCAAAACCGAAGTTTATATTCAAGCTATTCGGCCTCGCCTTGCCGAGGGTCAATCTGCCCTAGTTTTAGTCCCCGAAATTGGTTTAACGCCGCAAATGCTGGATCGGTTTCAGGCCATCTTTGGCGAACAGGTTTTGGTTTATCACAGTGCATTAAGCGAGGGAGAACGTTATGACACTTGGCGGCAACTATTACTGGAAAAACCCCGCCTCGTCATTGGCACCCGTTCAGCAATTTTTCTCCCCCTGCACAGCCTCGGCATCTTGGTCTTAGATGAAGAACATGACAGTGGTTATAAGCAAGAGCAACCTTCCCCCTGCTACCATGCCCGCACCCTGGCCCAATGGCGCTCGGAGTTAGAAAATTGTCCGTTGATTTTAGGAAGTGCTACCCCAGGCCTGGCCACCTGGCAGCAAAAACTAGAGGATAAACTGACCTATCTCCCCCTCCCCCAGCGCATCCAGGCCCGCCCATTACCCCCGATTGAAATTGTTGATCTTCGGAATGAACTCCACCAGGGCAATCGCTCCATGTTTAGCCGAACCTTATTTTCTGCTTTGGAAAATCTACCCGCCTCTGGTCAAGCCCTGCTCTTTATCCATCGTCGCGGTCACAGCACCTTTGTCTCTTGCCGGAGTTGTGGCCAGGCCTTGGAATGTCCCCATTGCAGCGTTTCCCTGACCTACCATTGGCCCGATCCCCAACAAGCCCCCGTGCTTCGCTGCCATTACTGTAACTTCAGCCGCCCTCAGCCTAAACAATGTCCGAGCTGCCAGTCACCCTACCTTAAGCCCTTTGGAGGGGGCACCCAGCGAGCTGTCCAAGAACTTAAGGAACGACTGCCCGACCTGAAGGTGATTCGTTTTGACAGTGATACTACCCAACGTAAAGGGGCCCACCGCCAGTTACTGGAGGCTTTCACCCGTCAAGAAGCCCAAGTCATGATTGGCACACAAATGTTAACCAAGGGTATGGATATCGAGAATGTCAATTTAGTCGGCATCCTCACCGCCGATGGGTTACTGCATTTTGCCGATTTTCAGGCAGGGGAGCGCACCTTTCAAACCCTAACCCAAGTTGCTGGAAGGGCTGGGCGCGGGGATAAACCAGGCCGGGTTATTCTCCAAACCTACACCCCTGAACATCAAGTGATTCAGGCTGTTCAAGCCTATGCCTATGAGGATTTTGCTGCGGACGAACTCCAACAGCGCCAGGCCCTCAACTATCCTCCCTATGGACAATTGGTCTTAATTCGCCTCAGTAGTCCTGATCCCGAGGCTGTTGCCCAGACCGCCCAGACTGTCAGCACCTCTTGCCAGCAACTCACTGGTTTGAATAGTGCTGAAGTGGACATTCTCGGCCCCGCCCCTGCCCCCATCCTAAAAGTAGCTCAACGCTATCGCTGGCAAATTCTCCTCAAGTTTAATCGCCGCCAATCCGGGCAATGTCCACCCCTTCCTTTGGATGTCAACGCACTCCGCCAGCTCTGTCCAGGCAATGTCCGGTTAGGTTTGGATGTTGATCCCCAAAACTTTTTCTAAAGGTTTTTGAAAAAGGCCGGAATCATTCCGAGTTGAGTGCAGGACTTCTGTATAATCTGAACAGTTTCAGCAAATTTTAATTTAATTGCTTGGGTTTACCGTCCATCGGTTAATCATTTCAGAAAACCCCTATTGCCCCATCGCTTTCCTCTCGCTTGACGGCTCAATTTCGTTTTTGTTTCCATTCTTGAATAACTTTGCGGGAGTATTTTGGCTCAATCGTCAATGTCCAACGAAACCTACCTTAGTCACCCCAATTTTGGCCTGTTATATAGTGTCTGTCCGGTGGAGAGTGGGCGTGAACTTTACACCACACTTTATGCTCAACGCCTCTTTTTTGTTGTTAGTCACAGTCCGGATGGCCTGGAGTTTGAGCCTGTGGGCCGCAGCGATGCCCGGATGATGGTGGAAGCCCGCTTACGTTTATTGCGCCGATTAGGGCGAGGGGCTGAGTATGATCAACTCCAAAAAGTCCATAAACAAACCTTTCTTTAGTTCTCTTTACTTTTTCTAAATCCTAGTGTCGAAGTTACCCCAAACGATGCTTAAATCTTGGACTCTTGCAGGAATACGTTCTAGCTTTTCCCTAACTGGAGCCTGTTTGACTCTATATCGGTAATGCTATCGTGGTTGATCGTAATTCTGGGGCCAGTATTGCCCAGCGTATTGCTACCCTCCGCCAAAGGGTTCCCGCCTCTGTCCGCCTGATTGCCGTCAGTAAATATATCTCTCCAGAGATGATGCGCCAGGCCTATGCAGCAGGGATCCGTGATTTTGGGGAAAATCGGATTCAAGAGGCCCAGTCCAAGCGGCGAGAATTGGCGGATCTGACAGATATCACATGGCATTTTATCGGACACCTCCAGGCCAATAAAGTTCGTGCAGCCCTCGACACCTTTGACTGGATTCATACCGTGGATAGTTTGAAATTGGCCCATCGCCTCCAGGCCTTGATCCCCGCAGTCCAAAACTCCCCCAAACTCCTCCTCCAAGTCAAACTCCGGCCTGATCCCCAGAAGTATGGATGGGCGATTTCTGAATTAACTGCGGCCCTGCCCGAGCTAGATCAGTTAACGGAGCTAAACATTCAGGGCCTGATGACAATCCTGCCCCTGGGGTTAACACCTGCTGAACAATTACTGGTATTTCAGGAACTCCATGACTTAGGGGAAACATGGCAACACCAGGCCTGGCAGCACCTTAGTTTTCAGGAGCTTTCTATGGGCATGTCCAGTGATTATCCCTTCGCCCTCCAAGCCCAGACAACCATGATTCGCTTGGGTCAGGTGATTTTTGGCCCACGCAGTATCCCTTAAAAACGCCAGAGCATGACCTTACCTGTTGAGGACTGTCAAGCAGCAAATTAGAAGACCTTCATGAGGCAAGATCTAGAGAATTATCTATTTTAGATAAGTATTGGCAATCTTAATTTCTCCTCTGAAAACCGCAAATACTTCCTATGGAGCCATCCGCAAAGCAGAGACTTGGGTCATAACTTAACAAAATATTAAAGATTAATGAAAAGACACCTGACATTTAGGTAAACATGATGTAATATCGCCAACAGCCGAAGTAAAATTTTTCTATGAACCCGCCAAGCCACAAATTTGCGGTTCTATGAGATGAATGAACGAGTCGGAAACTCCGAACCTACTGAAAGATTGGATTCTTGATCAGTTTCCCTGACTTCAGATACTGGACTTGAGGATTTCCCTGCTACCATATTCCTCATAGATTTTTGAAGCTAAGGGTTATCAACCGTCTCATCGCCAGGGAGTATGCAATAAGTCGCTATGTTTAACAAGCTTAAGGAATTGATTGGCTTAGATTCATCCACATATTACGAGGACGATGTCCAAGAGACCTCACCCGTCTCTAGCCAAACTGGTGGCGTGAGTGTTGGTACTAGTCCCTACAGTTCCCTGGGAGAAACCTTGAACTCCGGTCAGGCTTATTCTCACCCTGAGGTTGATCCCACTTCGACGTATCAAGCTCCCACCCCTTCCTCAACCGCAGCCAACTCTATCAATAATCCGGCCAACAATGTTGTCGGGATGCCAGGAAATCGCTGGTGGGGAGCCGTGGCTGAAGTGGTCGTCATGGAGCCGCGCAACTTTGATGAAATGCCCCAAGTCATCCAATCCCTGAAAGATCGTAAATCTGTCGTCCTGAACCTAACGATGATGGATGCTGAACAGGCCCAGCGGGCAGTGGATTTTGTTGCGGGTGCCACCTTTACGATTGATGGCCATCAAGAGCGAATTGGTGAGAGTATTTTTCTGTTTACGCCCAGTTGCGTGCAGGTCAGTACCCAGGCCGGTCTTGTCCGGGAAGTTCCCCACCCCCAAAGCCAACCCCTCTCATCTCCGGCTCCAGCTTGGAATACTGCGGTGGCCATGTAACCTCAATCTATCTTGTTAGATTTGATGAACGTCCTATGACAACCTCGCCCCAACTGGGGATTCTTGGCTGTGGTGTGATGGCCGAAGCCATTCTCAGTCGTCTCTTAGCTCAGGGATGTTATCAGCCGGATCAGGTCATGGTGACGACATTATCAGGGCAGCGCCAGGCCTGGTTAGCGCAAACCTATGGGGTAAAAATTGCCCAGGCCAATCGCGAATTACTCCAGGCCCCGACCCTTCTCCTCAGCATTAAACCCCAAGTTTTTTTAGAACTGGGCCAAGACCTGCATCCTCCCATCCCCAGTTCTGGTTTGTTATTGTCGATCGTCACCGGAATCAGTTTAAGCACGCTTGAACAAGTTTTCCCTGGGCGAACTGTGATCCGGGCCGTTCCGAATACGCCTGGCCGAGTTGGAGCTGGAATTACAGCAATTGCTGCACCCTCAAGCATTACCCCGCCAGAGTTGCACCAAGCCGAGACATTCTTCCAAGTAATTGGCCAAGTTATTACGGTTCCGGAAAAACTCATCAATAGCGTTACCGCCTTAGCCGGATCGGGGCCCGCTTTTGTTGCCTTAATTGTCGAAGCCTTGACAGATGGCGGGGTTTTAGTTGGACTGCCTAGACCCACAGCCCAAAAACTTGTGCTGGCAACCATCACTGGGACAATTAAACTTCTCGAGGAACAAAATCTTCATCCCGGCCAACTCAAAGATCAAGTCACTAGTCCCGGCGGTACGACTATCACGGGTCTTAGTATTTTAGAAGCGGGCGGGGTGCGGGGATCCCTTATTAAAACTATCCAGGTGGCCCAAGCTCGCGCCGTTGAACTTGGTCAGATTGCCAATGATTAAACCCAGGCGGCTGAGACCCTCCACAAACAGGGGCAGGTCAAGTCAATCCGGTATGATCCAAAATGCCATCCTGTAGATCGTCATGAATTGAATCGGCTCCGGGATAGTTTTGTTGGATTTGAGCATAGTTAAAGATGACAACTCCTCTGCAACAGCTTCAGTCACGATTTCGGATCGCCTTGGTTGATGTTTTAGGGGATCAGGTGGCCTTACCGGATGTTGTCGTTGGCCCCGCAAGTCAACCTCAGTTTGGGGATTATCAATCCAATGTTTGTTTGGTCTTGGGCAAGGCTGTTAAACAAAATCCGCGGGCCCTGGCCCAATCGCTGATCGAAAAACTAGACCTTGCAGATATTTGTGAGCCACCGGAAATTGCCGGGCCAGGATTTATTAATTTGCGTCTGCTGCCGAGCTATCTAGCCAGAGAAATCACCCCGAAATTAGGGGATCAGCGGTTAGGTGTTGCGCCAGTTATCTCTCCGTTAAAAGTGGTAGTGGATTTTTCTAGCCCAAATATTGCCAAAGAAATGCACGTTGGCCATCTGCGCTCCACCATTATTGGGGATGCCATTGCCCGGATTCTCGAATTCCAGGGGCATGATGTTTTGCGGCTGAACCATGTGGGGGATTGGGGCACACAGTTTGGGATGTTGATTACCCATTTACGCACCGCCTATCCTGATGCCTTAACCACTCCTGATGCATTGGACTTGGGTGATTTAGTCTCTTTTTATAAACAGGCCAAGCAACGCTTTGATCTAGAACCCGCTTTTCAAATCGCCGCCCGGGAAGAAGTGGTCAAGTTACAACAAGGAGATACCACCAGTCGCCAGGCCTGGGAGTTACTCTGTCAGCAATCCCGCCGGGAGTTTCAGAAAATCTATGATCTTTTGGATATTCGCCTGACGGAGCGGGGCGAGTCCTTCTATAACCCGCTTTTGGCCAGTGTCGTGGCTGACCTGAAAACCCAAGGCCTGCTGGTAGAAGATCAAGGGGCCCAATGTGTATTTCTGGAAGGCTTCACCAATAAGGAGGGCGATCCCCAACCCCTGATTATTCAAAAGTCTGATGGGGGCTTTAACTATGCGACAACGGATTTAGCGGCGATTCGTTACCGTGTCACTCAAGACCAGGCCCAGTGGTTGATTTATGTCACTGATGCTGGCCAGTCCACCCATTTTGCCCAAGTATTTCAAGTGGCGCGGCGGGCTGGGTGGCTACCACCAACGGTCAAGGTTGAACATATTCCCTTTGGCCTGGTCCTAGGGGCCGAGGGAAAACGCCTAAAAACTCGTTCCGGGGATACGATTCGCCTCCAGGAACTCTTAGATGAAGCCATTGAGCGGGCCAAAACGGATTTGCGCTCTCGGCTGGACATTGAAGGTCGCCAGGAATCTCCAGACTTTATTGAAGAGGTGGCCCAGGTGATTGGCCTGGGGGCTGTGAAGTATGCCGACCTCAGCCAAAACCGGAACAGCAATTATGTCTTCAGCTTTGACAAAATGCTCTCGCTCCAAGGCAACACGGCCCCTTATCTCATCTATGCCTATGTCCGTATCCAAGGCATTATCCGTAAAGGAGAGATTAATTTCGCGACACTGGCCCCCCATCTAGAACTTTGTCTAGGCGATGACACCGAGTTAGCCTTAGCCAAGCATTTGTTGCAATTTGCCGATATTTTGAGTCTGGTCACCCAGGAACTCCTGCCCAATCGCCTCTGTCAATATCTGTTTGAATTGAGTCAAAAATTTAACCAGTTCTATGATCGGTGTCCTGTCCTAAATTCCCCTGAACCAGAGCGCACCTCCCGTCTTGCCCTCTGTCAACTGACGGCCCAAACCTTAAAACTGGGACTAGGTTTACTGGAACTAAAAATTATCGACCGGATGTAAATCAGGTATGGCCATCGAGAGTCGCAGGGCCGAGTAACAGAATCTTGACTTACGGTGGTCGCGGTGATTTGATGCAAAATAAAAATTTAGAATGGGAAGTCCTAGGCTATACTTTTGGAAGCTAAATTCTCCCCCATGATTGGGGGGTGAGGATTTGGTGATTTTGCTGCCGTAGATTGAATGGTTAGGTTATGTTTCTTCCTGTTGTTTTGGCCCAGACCACGCCCAACTTACCTCCTCAGCAAATTCCTGGCCTGGAGCGTCAGCAGTTCCCGGCCCCACGCCTTTCTGTCACCCCTACCCCTACCCGCTCAACAGCCACTAGCCCTAGCCCTGTCGCTCAGTTTGTTCAGCCTAATCCCGCCCCACTGCCGACAACCCTGACCTCTAACTCGATCAATCGCCCTGACTCTCCCATTGTCGTCCCTCCAGTTGTCGCCCCCTTACCGGCCCCTTCAGTCCCAGTCCCGGCCGTTCCCTCAATTCCCAATGGGATTGCCTTTATTCCCCAACAGGTACGGCCGTTGCCCGGACAACTTGATGATGTGCCGGTGTTTAACAGTAACAGCCCAGAAATGGTTCGTAGTGAAGGAATACTGCTGTCAACATTTCCGAATCAAGGCAAAACAGATCCCCGGGCCCACTTAAACTATCCCTTGCAAGGGCGATTCGATGTCTTTGCCCACCATGTCACCCAATCCAATTCAGCGGCCTATGTCCCGTCCCTATACCTGGGCCTGCTAGCCACTAATCCCACCAGTCAAACCATTACGGTTCGCTATCTCCAGGCTGCCAGCTTTTTAAGCACTCCTGATGCGCCCTTCCGCTCGCTGCCAGCCATTGCTGATAACCCGATTGGTTATGTCTTCTCGGGGCCAGGCAGTCGGGCCACAAATCAAATTCTCCGGGGAGTGCGCCAAACCTTCTGGCCAACCCAAGTTATCATCCCGCCGGGGGAAAGCCGGATGCTCACCAATTTGATTTTGCCCTTACCTAAGAGCAACCCCCGGGCAGCAGCATGGCGAGCGCAACAGGAGTTTAGAGTCAACGATCAAGGTTATGTAGATCCCAAAACCCCGTTAATTGCAGATACAAGTCCCTTTGGCTCCGTTTCATCCTCCAACGGCCGCACCACGTTGATGTATCTGGACAGTGACGGCCCCCTTTATTTAGCCCATATGGCGATGTATGCCCGCACCAACCCCGATGGGAGTGAGCGCGCCCCCACCCTAGAAGAGTGGCAAGGGATGCTCTACCACGGTCGGCTTGTGAGTCCGCGGGATATTACCCCCACGCCTCCGACTCAAACCTATGGGGCTCGCTTTTTCTACGGCCGAGTTGCGGGGGTCAGTCGAGGGTCTCAATGGTTAGCAAAACTGACGGACGATGGGCGCAACTATCTACAAATTCCCAACCCCGGCCAGGCCATCTCTTATGGAATTAGTACCCTCCAGCGGGGCACCTTGGGAACTGGACAAATCCAAAGTGCGCCAATGTTAGTGCGGTATCCCGATACAGCCTACTACTCCCACGGTAACTATGGAGTCCATTACAGCGTTACCATTCCTCTCCACAACCCGACTCAGCAAACTCGATCTGTGAACTTGACCCTGCAAACCCCCCTCAAGGATGACTTTAATCCTAATGGTCTCCAGTTCATGAATCCACCAGCCCCACAGGTCTTTTTCCGGGGCACCGTGCGGGTGGTCTATCTGGATGATCTCGGTCAAGAGCAGGTGCGGTTTGTCCATTTAGTTCAACGGCGGGGACAGTTAGGTGATTCCTTGGCGGTCTTAAACTTACGGCCTGGGGAAACTCGGATGGCCCAGGTTGATTTTCTCTATCCGCCGGATGCGACCCCGCCCCAGGTCTTAACGGTTAATACACTCCCCAATGTCAATTATGAGAATACCGTCAAGGCGCCGTCCCGAGACCCTCTCACATCCCTAGCTCCTTCTCCCCAATAATTGTTTAGTAATGGAACCCCGCAGAATTTTCATTGGTGATGTCCACGGACACTATTTGGGTCTCACCAACCTTCTAGCGTTCATTGCTCCAGAGCCGGCGGATGAAATCTATTTCTTAGGAGACTTAGTTGATCGCGGCCCCAATAGTTCGGCGGTGGTGGAATTAGTGAAAAGTCGGGGCTATGCCTGCTTATTGGGCAACCATGAAGACATGATGCTAGCAGCCCTGTCCCATGATAGTGATCCGAGTAGCCTGCTGGCCTGGTCATCCTGTGGTGGGGAAGAAACTCTGAGTAGCTATCGCAGTAATGCCCAATTGGAGTCACACCTGGCCTGGATGGCAGAACTCCCCCTCTACCTAGATCTCGGGGATGTTTGGCTCGTGCATGCTGGTGTGGATCCCCATCTTCCCCTGGATGTGCAAGGTCATTACCAATTTTGCTGGGTACGGCGGGAGTTTCATGCCAGTCAAGAGCCTTATTTTCCAGAAAAAGTAATTGTTGTGGGTCATACGATTACCTTTACGCTCCCAGGTATTGCCCCAGGTCAGGTGGCTGCTGGTGCTGGCTGGATTGATATTGATACCGGAGCCTATCATCGTCGGAGTGGTTGGTTAACGGCCCTAGATTGGACTGAACAACAGATTTATCAATGTCATGTCTTTAGTGGCGAAACCCGTTGCCTACCCTTGCGAGAGATTATTGCCCCGATTGATATGGATGCCCTTGGCAGCCGCCGCTAGTTTTTTGTGACTAACGGATTCATCCTCTATGTAGAAATTTTGCCAATCCTAGACTAAACCAAAAGTCTTTAACTATACTCATGAAATAATTAAGAAATAACAATTTAATTAAAACCGACCAAAGGTTAATTTGTCTTAATGTTCAATGATTTAATAGCTGATTTTGCACAACTGATCGCCCTCCATACCGATGACTTAATCTGTGTGCATGAACCTGATGGCAGCTATCTTTATCTAACCCCTTCCTGTCAGGATTTGTTAGGCTATGACCCCGCGGAGTTAGTGGGTAGTACCCCCTACTTTCTCTTTCATCCCGATGATGTTGAGGCAATTCGCTCCGGCCCCCATGCTTTGGCGTTGCAGGGCGTTACAAATGTTCATATTACCTACCGGATGCGGAAAAAATCTGGGGGATACATTTGGCTAGAAACCTTAACTCGGCCAATTCTGGATGAAGCCGGGAATGTTCTCCTGATTGTCACTACATCTCGAGATATTACCCAACGCCGCTTGGTAGAAAAACAACTCAGTACAAATGAACAATTATTAGAAACGTTTTTTAGCCAATCATTAGATGCCTGTTTTATTAAGCTATTACCCAGGCCCCTGAATTGGCAGGATGAACCAAATCGTGAAGCAGCGATTGAATATGCCCTGTTTAACCTGAGAATTACAAAAGTTAATGATGCTACCTGTACCATGTATCGGGCTGGCCGGGAACGACTGTTGGGACTCTGCTTTGGAGATATGTTCCGAAAAGATTTAGATCAGGGGCGGCAATTATTAAAAGCTTTGTTTCATCTTGGACGATTTCAAACAGAACTGCATTTACAACGCTTAGATAACACTTGGATGTGGGTAGATTGTAACTTTGTTTGTCTTTATGATGAACGGGGCTGGATTCGAGGCTGTTTTGATGTCAAAAAAGATATTACGGAGCGCAAGGAAACCCGCATTAAATTAGAGGAAGCCTATGCGGCCGTGACTAATGTTTTAGAAAGCACGACGGATGGCTTCTTCAGCGTTGATCAAGATTGGTCAATTACTTATGTTAATCACAACTTTGAACAGACACTGAAGACAAAACGTCAAAACATACTCGGAAAGAATTTTTGGGAACTATTTCCCGATGCCCGAGGAACCTTATTCGAGTCGGAATACAGTAGGGCCTTCAGAGAGAACCTACCCGTCCAGTTTGAAGAATTTTACCCCGGAACCCAACATTGGTACGCCGTTAGAGCTTATCCCACAGAGCAAGGGCTTTCCATCTATTTTCAGAATGTCACCGAGCAGAAGTTAGCCGAACTGCAACTTGCGGAAACCAATAATCGCCTGACTACGGTTTTAGAGAGTACGACCGATGGGTTTTTTAATCTTAACTCGGACTGGCTAATTACCTACTGCAACTCCAAATTTGAAGAGACGGTTGGCTTAGGGAAAGAGCAACTGATTGGTCATAACCTGTGGGAACTTTTTAGTGATGCGGTTGGAACCCCCTTTGAATTGAAATTTAAGCAAGCTTTGGTCGAACAGGTTCCGATTGAGGTGGAAGAGTTTTATCCAGGGCTGGGGCGGTGGTTTTATGTCAAGGCCTATCCGGTTGATTCTGGGTTAGCCGTTTATTTTCAAGATGTTACCAATCGCCGCATTGCCGAAGCAAAATTAGCCGAGGTCAATCAGGAATTAAGCTCTGTTTTAGAGAGTACAACGGATGCCTTTATTTCTGTTGATCAGCAGGGAATGCTCACCTATATCAATCGTAACTTTGAGCGCAGAACAGGCCTAACGCGGGCGCAATTGCTGGGTCATACCCCTTGGGAGGTATTTCCAGACCTGGAGCATACGGCTTTTTTCCAGGCCATTGAGCAAGCCCAGGGTAACCATCAGCCCCAAAAAGTGGAATATTTTTGCCCCTATACCCAAACCTGGTTTTTGGCCAATATTTACCCAACTCCAGGGGGCTTCTCGATTTACTTACAGGATGTCACGGCCCAGAAAAAACGGGAAGCCGAACGTCAACGCCAAAGTGACCTAACTGAATTACTGTTACGTTTGAGTATTCAGGTACGCGAGTCCTTAGAAGTGCCCAAAATTCTCCAAACAACCGTGGATGAGGTGCGCCAATTCCTGGATGTGAATCGGGTCATTGTCTATCAGTTCCTCCCCGATTGGTCTGGGAAAATTGTCGCTGAGGCGGTCGATAATCCTGATTATGCCTTGCTCAACCAAATCATTTACGATCCCTGTTTTGGGGCCTCCCAGGTCGGGCCTTATCGCTTGGGACGGATTTCCCAGGTCATGAACATCCACGACTCGGATATGAATCCCTGTTATGTGGAGTTTTTAGCCCAATTTCAAGTCCAGGCCAACCTTGTTGTACCGATTATTTATCAAGATCAGTTATTGGGTCTCTTGATTGCTCAGCACTGTCAACAGCCGCGGGCCTGGCAGGAGGATGAAGTCAACCTATTAAAGCAATTGGCTACCCAAGTGGGGATTGCTGTCAGTCGCGCCAAATTAGTAACGGCCTTAAAAGAACAGGAAGCGCGCTATCGGGCCATTGTTGAGGATCAAACCGAACTCATTTATCGCTGTAGCTCGGATGGGATTTTAACCTTTGCTAATGCTGCGTTTTGTCGCTATCTCCACCTCATCGAACCTGGGGAAATCAAAGCTGATCAGTGTTATTTTGACCAGGCCGTGCGCCATCCTTTTAATGAAGTGGAAACAGCTCGATTTGCCCAACAACTGGCGGCTCTAACTCCAGCCCATCCCGTGAGTTCGATTGAATGTGCTGTGGATTTACCCAGTGGCGACCAGGCCTGGTATGAGTGGACAATGCGCGCCCTCTATGACAGCGCGAATCAATTACGTGAATATCAGTGCCTTGGCCGTGAAATTACTCGCCGCAAAAAAGTTGAGTTTCAACTCATCCATGATGCTCTCTATGATTCCCTCACTGGCCTGCCCAATCGAGTCTTGTTGTTAGAGCGTCTCAACCAGGCCTGGAACCGTTACCGCCGCCATCCCGATTGCCCCTTTGTGTTGCTGTTTATTGATGTGGATCGGTTTAAGCGGATTAACGATAGTTTGGGACACCAGGCCGGCGATCAAATCCTCATGACCTTAGCTGAACGTTTACAAGTCGTCCTCAGGGCCACAGACACCCTCGCCCGTCTCAGTGGGGATGAATTTGTCCTCTTGGCTGAAGACATTAATCCTGGGATAGACTTAGACCATTTGATTGGGCGACTCCAGCAAACAGCGGAACAACCCATCACAATCTATGACAATCTGATCAAACTCACCTTGAGTATTGGCGTGGCCTGGAGTTCAGAAGCCTACAGTCAACCTGATGAGTTACTCCGGGATGCCGATATTGCCATGTACCAGGCCAAGCGGCGGGGGCGACATCAATGTTTGACCTTTACTCCAGAAATGCACCTGGAAGCTCGCTTTACTCTGAGCTTAGAAAGTGAACTCCGCAGTGCTATTCTCACAGCCCAGACCCGTGATCCGCTCCTTTTGACGGAGAGTGAACTTGCCAAAGAGCTAACTGCCACACCTCTGCAAATTTACTATCAACCCATTGTTGACCTGAGTAGTCGTCATGTCATTGGCCTGGAAGCCCTCTGTCGTTGGTTTCATCCGCGGCGGGGGGTCATTTCCCCAAGTGAATTTATTCCCTTAGCCGAAGAGACGGGCCTCATCTTACCCCTCGGACAATGGGTCTTAAAAACCGCCGTAGCCCATTTCAGTCAGTGGTATCAAACCTTGGGGCCGGGAAATATCCCAAAACTGAGCGTCAATTTAGCCCCACAACAATTTCTCCAAAGCAATCTTGTCAATGATGTGGCTGACATTCTCGAAACCTATGATCTGCCCCCCAAATATCTCCATTTAGAAATTACTGAAACCGCCATGATGACCAGCCTAGACGTGGTTGTTCGGGTTGCTCGGCAACTGCAAGACTTAGGCGTGTTTTTGAATATTGATGATTTCGGGACAGGTTACTCCTCCCTTAGTCGGCTTCATCAGTTGCCCATTCAAGCCTTGAAAATTGATCGCTCCTTTGTGTTGCGCTTAGACCCAGATATTTATCCCCTCTGGGATTTTGAAGCCCCCATCCCCTCCCAGGCCAGTGGTGACATTATCCAAGCCATGCTGAGTTTAGGTCAGAGCTTAGAAATGGATGTCATTGCCGAGTTGCCCGCAAAAGGGGCATTGACGGTGTACCAGTTCAGGAGGACGGCCTGTTGTTGAGTATTGGCCCGGGCCTGTTGTAAAACCTTTTCATTTTCAATAATGGTGGCTTGTTGGGCCCGAATGTCCGCATCTGTAGATTGGAGGGTGGCCTGGGCGGTGCGATAGGCCAAGATGAAGGATTGGGCTTGCTCCTTAGAAACAGCCCCCTGCTCAAAAAGAGCCGTGTAGCGCTCGGCCTGGAGACGATTAAATTCTAGGGTAGCCAAGTCAGATCGACGTTGAGCTTCTAAGGCGCGCAATTCAGAACGAGAGGTTTCAACGGTGGCCTGGGCTGCTTGGAGGGCCGCAAACTGACTGGCAACGGCGGCTGATTGTTCCGAGGGATCGATTTGAATCAGCGGTGCACCTTGGGGTACATTCATCCCCGAACGAACCAAAATCTGGGCAATCCGTCCAGAGACTTGCGGGCTGAGGTTGATGGCTCGGCGAGATTGGAGTTGGGTGTTATAGGTTCCAGTATCAACTAACATCCCCGCTTGGACGGTAGCAACTTTGACTGTAGGAGGAGGGGGAGCCCCAGCTTGTTCACTCGCGCAACTTCCCAGGCCTGTTAGTAAAGTACCACCCACCACTAGCGAGGCGAACCAATGACGTTGTAACATCCGTAACCCCTAATCCATCTCCTACACCATGATTCCCAGGCCTGGATGAGGACAAATACCGGAAATCTGCCTGTCTAGACAAACTGATTCCTAGTCAACCCCAGATGGGATGCCCTGATTTTAGCTTGCAGTTAGGATGTTGTAACCTATTTTGTCTGATGAAATGCGAAAAACTGAGCTGAGAGTTGCGGTCAATCATGGGGGGAATCGGCCTCTATCTCGGCTTGAAGTCGGGCTAACTCCTCTGGGGTCAAGGACTCCAGCCGTTTTTCCAGGACAGCATCTTCGTAGTCTTTAAGCTGTTGGTTATAGGTCATTTGCTTGGTAAAAACCCGAAAAAAATAGGTTGATAACCAGGCCAATAAGCCGATGACAAAGATGGCCTGACTCCAAACTCCGGCGGTCTGGGCATCCAAACCAAACAGTTGCAAAACTCCATAGATGACTGCCCCCATAATTACAGCAGCCAGACCTAGGGCAATGGCATCAATTCGCCGCACTCTAAGACTCCAACGTCCGCGGTTGGGGGCGAATGTTCAAAAAGGGCGCTAAAACAATCATGCCGGGAAAAAAGAACATCACCAAAAAGTACATGAACCCCCGCTCAAAAGAGCTAGCCACATACCACCGTTTTTGGAGATAGAGGTAGGTCAAAAAAGGCAGGACTAAGAGATAAGCCCCGGCCAGGCCCCCGTAGGTTGCGACCACTGCCAAATCTATTGTGCTCATTGATATGTTCCCCGGTCAGTGCATATGTGGCATTAGAAATATAGACATCTTAAGAGATTGCTGGCCTGGGTTCAATCTTAGTCGTGGTAATGGAGCCGATGAGGATTTTTAATCAGGTTGTTCCAAAATTTAATTATTCTATCCCCATAGCTCCCTGGCCTGCGGTATGATAAGGCTTACTTAAGGGGGCGTGGCGGAATGGTAGACGCTGCGGACTTAAGAAATTTGAGCCTTAGTGGGGAAACTTGCTAAGTGAATGCTCTCAAATTCAGGGAAACCTAAGTCTGATGCATATTTTAGGCATTTGAGATAGGGCAATCCTGAGCCAAGCCGTTTTTCATCACGGGAGCGGAAGGTGCAGAGACTCGACGGGAGCTACCCAACCATGATTCGTCAAAGGGGGTAAAGAGAGAGTCCAATTCTCAACACTTGCGGGTGGCTGTGAAAGCAGCAGGAGAATGAAAATCCGTTGACCTTATAAGTCGTGAGGGTTCAAGTCCCTCCGCCCCCATAAATCAATAATCTGAGACAGTCTGAGAATGTCTGCAAATCCTTGTGCATTAACAAATTATTTGACATCCTTAACAAACTTAGTGCCGTCATAACAACAGTCTGTCATTATCTCCTTGGCGCCAAGGGAGTCCATCAACTGGGTATACTGACCAAAGCAAAGCCTCCACCTGGCCTTAAACCCGGCCGTAGGTTGAGAGGGGTTCTTTGATCCAGCGCACGTATAAATGCTTAAAGGTAGATTTCAAAACCCGAGGCGCGCCAAAATCAATCGGAACTAGTTGGGCCGGAAATTGCCAATCATCAATTTGCAAGTCTTGGGGCTTGAGGAGGGGAAATTCCACTTGCGCTAAATCCACGGCCAGGCCCAGTTCTGCGGTGGCCTTGAGGGTGGGGACTTGGTTAAAGTCGGCCTGGAGAATGGTGGCAATGGCTTGGTCAAGAGCAAAAACATTGGTAGAAGCTCCTAAAAGATTGAGGGGACGGGGTTCGCCACCACTGGGGCCGTTCCCTTCATGGCCAATAATCCCATCCATAATCGTTAAATCCGGCTGAATCGCCCTGGCAGTTTCCACTAACATCCGTCCAAACCGATCTCGGTCTTTGCCCGCTTCCATGTGCCACCAGGCCTTCATTTTTCCCGGTACACAACCAAACAGGTTTTTCACTCCCATTGTCAGAGTCAGTTGAACATGGGATTTAACTTTGGGCAGGTTAATGATTACATCGGCGGCCATCGCTTCCTTAGAAAGGCGGAGGTGATTAAATTCTTGGCTAATAGTTTCGTATCGCTCCCCATGAAATTCAATCACGGGCAACTGTAGGTCTTGAATCACCGGTAAATAGCCGTTGGCCCGCGCTACTCCTAAAGCTGTCCCAAAGGCGGGGCCATCTCCTAAAAACGGCTCACCACCCACAGCCCGGATCATCCGCGTTAAACAATAGACAATTTCAGGACGGGTAACACATTCTTTCGTGGGTCTGGCTCCAGTTAAGAGGTTAGGCTTCAAAAGAACCCGATCCCCTGGTTTGACGATTGCGGCCAGGCCACCTAAGGGGGCTAATAATTCTGTTAACTTGGCTGCTAACTCCTGATAGTCATAATTTGTTTGTTGGAGTAGACTAATCACGGTCATTGCCACATCCCCGATTTTGACTGACTTTACTGTACCGACTCCTGCCAATTTTTCCCAGCCTGGATTCCCTATGAATTGAATTGATTGGCTAGGTGGAAAGCAATGAATTTTGACACGATTCAGAGCCAGAAAAATTAGAGAATAGGGTATTGCTTCTCCCACCTAAGGAGCCGATACCGTGACCCTGGCCCCCGCCCAACCCAAAATTATTGTTCTTGATGACGACCCGACTGGCTCCCAAACCGTTCACAGTTGCCTGTTATTAACTCGCTGGGATCCTGAGACCTTGCGCCTGGGACTGGAAGATGCTGCGCCAATTTTCTTTATTTTGACCAATACCCGCGCCCTACCCCCTGACCAGGCCCAAACTATTACCACCGAAGTCTGCCAAACTCTGAAAATAGCCTTAGTCGAAACTGGAATTAGCGATTTTCTCGTGGTTAGTCGGTCGGACTCTACTCTGCGGGGCCACTACCCGATTGAAACCGATGCCATTGCGGCAATCCTTGGCCCCTTTGATGCTCATTTTCTAGTGCCAGCCTTTTTTGAAGGGGGCCGCTTCACACAAGACAGTATCCATTACCTGATCATCAATGGCGTTCCCACCCCAGTTCATGAAACAGAATTTGCCCAAGACTCAGTGTTTGCCTATCACCATAGCTATTTACCCGATTATGTAGCGGAAAAAACTCAGGGTAGAATCCCAGCAGATCAGGTGGCACGGTTTTTAGAAGCTGATATTCAACAGGGTGTCCAGGCCCAACTCCAAGCCCTCCATGGCAATCAATGTGTGGTGGTAGATGCGGTTAACCAGGCCCAGATGAATCAATTTGCCCAAGATAGTTTGGCTGTTGCGGCCACGGGTAAACGCTTTCTCTTTCGCAGTGCGGCAAGTTTACTCACAGGCCTGGCCCAGCTCCCTCCTCAACCAATTCCCGCTGCTGAGATGGGGCAACTACGGCGTAACAACCGGCCTGGGGCGATTATTGTCGGTTCCCATGTCCGCAAAACAACTGAACAGTTAATGGCACTGTTGAAAGAACCGGGCCTGGTTGGCATCGAACTGGATATTGCTCCCCTGGCCAGCAATCAAGCCGCCGCCCCAACCCTATTAGAAACGACCCTGACTAAAATTTATGAGGCCTTTCAAGCTCATCTGACTCCAGTTATTTACACGAGCCGTCAAGAATTGAGCTTTCCAGATACCGCGACTCGCCTCGCCTTTGGCCTGGTTGTTTCCCAACTCTTGATGGATATTGTCCAGGCCTTACCAACAGACATTAGCTTCCTGATTAGCAAAGGGGGAATTACCTCCAATGATGTCTTAAGCAAGGGTCTGAACCTGCCCACGGCTCGCCTCCTCGGACAAATTTTGCCAGGTTGTTCTGTGATACAAACCCCCGCTGATCATCCCAAATTCCCCAAGCTCCCCGTGGTCTTATTCCCTGGCAATGTCGGCGATCAACAGGCACTAGCAACTATTTATCAGCGATTTTCTACAGCAACACCTTCTCTTGCTTAACAAGATCCAGAAGTCGTCAAACTGTAGGCAACTCACCAACCGCCATTGAGGAGTAAGTTAGGTCTTTGACTGCTCAAAAGTTAGAATCACTGGGTAAGACATTGCTTGAGTTGCAAGATATTTCAGAGTTCCAGGCCTGGCTAACAACCTTCAATAACTAACAACTATGGTAGCAACGTTAATGTTTCTTCAATAACGATGGTCAAAGGATACTGAACAGGGCCTGGGGGATAGCCAGTCAATAAAAAAGAGAGAGTCATATTGTTAACCCTCTCTTCTTGGAAATTATCAGTGCTCGATCAGCCCAAATTATTTCCGTTTCGGCACCTTGTTCATGTAATCAATTTCAAAGGAAGACAGCCGCTGGGCATAGCGGGGTGTAGGCGCAATTGCGTTCGCCATACTCCGGAATTTACGGGGATCTCCTTCCCGAAGTTGGCGCATTTCGTACTTGCGGCTATAGAATTGCTCAAGGGCAAACCGCCAATCGGTCGTTGTTGTGCCCACTTTATCCCGATATTCATAACCGTAGCGAGGCATCACCAAATTAAACGGCCGACCTTCCATCCGTTTCCGTTGATAAGGAACGGTATAGTCCCCAAAAGCCGCCGTATATTCCTCAGAATCAATCAACACATCCACAAAGCCATGAAACCCCAGAGTACCAATCTTGATAGACCAAGCAATCTTCTCGGCTTCGTTGTAGGCTGCCCGGCCCAAAAAGCGCTTCAGGCAAATATCCACCAAGCGATAGTTATCATTGACGGCCACGACGGTGTTGTAGAACCGCTCAGATTTAGCTAGCCCCCGGATAAAGTCCCGCACTGAAATCGCCCGATTGCTCACCTGAGACTCCAGGGTGACTTGGCGATTAAACTTGAGAGTTGCATGCTCACTAAACACTTGCCGGTAGGCAGCCCAAATAACCTGTTGCATTTCCCCAGGTGAGCCAGCGTCCTCAATCCGATAAATGTAAGGGGTATCCTCATCTAAATCAGCAGGGCCAAAACTGGCAACCCGATGATTTTGGGTGGTCGGTTTATAAGCCAATAGCGGTAAACTCATGCAGATCTCCCAAATAAAAGCAGAAATTTATAGCGGTCAAGGTCAACGTAACGGAAACGATGCGGTCGAGTTAATCGAGGCTAGGGCATTCCCAGAACCATCCCGACTCATATCTGGAATTTTAATATTGTCCGTCTTGACAGAATTATAGCGGAGCGGCGCAACTTGGACGGTGCGAGCCATAGCCAAAAAGTTTTTGATATCGCCCCATTTATACCGCTCCTCTTCCAGCTTATTGCGCCAATAGTTGGCATACCGAGGCGTGACTAAATTAAAGGGCCGATCCTGATAGCGGCGGCGTTGATAAGGAACCGTGTTGTCACCAAAGTTTTGGGTATATTCGTCACTGTCCACCAGCGCATCGACAAAACCATCCCAGCCTTCGGTGGCAATCCGAATTGACCAGGCCAGTTCCTCATCCTTGTTATAAGGTGACCGCCCTAAAATCCGTTTTAGACCCACTTCCACCAAACGGTAATTAGAATTAGTTTCTACCACGAGACGGCGAAACACTTCAGACTTGGCCAGGCCCCGGATAAAGTCGCGGACAGAGATGGCCCGGTTACGCAATTGTGACTCTAGGTTTCCCTGGCGATAGCTTTGCAACAAAACGTGCTCACTAAACACCTGTCGATAGGCGGCCCAAATCAATTCATCGAGATCACTAGCCTCGGGAGCATCCACCAAGGAATAAAGCCGGGGCGTATCTTCATTAGCTACTTCAAAACCAGGCACCCGCTGATTCTGAGAACTGGGGCTATAGGCAAGTAAAGGAATAGACATGATTACACCTGGGGGTTACGAGGGAGATAACGGTAAGGCAACGCAGTAGGAGAGGGTTTAATGGCGACCCGATCCGTCCGGCCAGAGACCGTGGAATCGGGAACTGTTACCAAACTGGAGGTGGCCCGAGCCACATGGCGTTGAGTATCTTGGGTTGGGGTGAGAACACTGCGAGCCATGGAGAGAAAGTTACCGGGAATGGCCTGGCGAATGACCCGCTTGTCGAGGGGGCCAACACTGTAGTCCCGGACACGATAGTAGGACAGACCACTGACTTTCAGTTCTTGATTGCGCCAATAGTCGCCATAGCGGGGATTTACCAGGTTAAAGGGACGGGTCATCCGCCGCCGCCGTTGATAGGGGACAATGTCGTTGCCAAAGTTTTCTTGATATTCGTCACTGTCCACAATCGCATCAATTAAGCCATTGAGACCTTTGGTCGCAGCAATAATTGACCAAGCAATTTGCTCCCCCTGATCATAGGTGGGACGACCGAGAAAGCGTTTGAAACTAATATCCACCAAACGATAGTTAGAATTGGTATCTGCCACCAATTGCCGATAAACCTCGGATTTACCCAGGCCCCGGATAAACTCTTGCACAGAAATGGCCCGGTTCCGCAGTTGGGACTCCAAGAAAGTTTGCCGATAGCTTTCCAGGATTAAATGCTCACTAAAAATCTGCCGATAGGCCGCCCAGATTAAGGCATCCACATCGGTATTGGAGGTGGCATCTGTGAGCCGATAGCGGACTGGATCATCATCCGCAGCCACTTCATAACTGGCAACCCGTTGGTCTTGGGTGCGGGGACGGATGGGGAGGAGGGGCAACGCCATAGGTTTGTTCCTTTGCTGGATAACGATAAATTGAGGGAATTAAAGCAACACCGAAAGTTAAGGGGCAGCACTGAAAGCAGGCAACATTGGGTCACACTCTCCGAGGGGAGAAGAACGGGCAAATAGCTGTATCCGGGCCCGTACTGCTACATCCGAATCACACTGGGCTAAGGTTTGCAGCAAAGTTAAAAGCCGCTCTCCCAAAGACTCATCCCTAACTTGGGGTAACAGATGAGTCGCCGCGACAACAACCGCATAGCGCAATGCCCAATCACTCTCTAGAACCAGTTGTTCCAAAGCCGCAACTACTCGGGCCTGGGTAGATAGAACTTGGGCATCAGCAACTAAGCGCCAATCTAAGCCTCCTAACCCCTTCGTTGCAGCTCGCCGAACACTCGGTGCAAAATCACTGAGGGCGGCTTGCAGGAGAATCTCCAAGGCATCGGGATGGGCAATCATCGCCAAGGCCCGAATCGCATAGGCCCGCGCCCCATAGTTGTAGCCATCCAGGCCAGTGAGTAGGGGCTGAACTGCGGCATGACCCAACCGCACTAAGCCATTCATCGCCACGAGGGCTGCCCCAGGATTGTTATAGCCTAGGACTGCCATTAGTGGGGAAATCGCTTCCAGAGAGCCGGTTGCAGCCAAAGCTTCCACAGATTGGATTAAGCCTGCTGGGGTTTCCGCTTGTTCAACCGCTTGGATTAGGGAGAGGAGGGATGTTGCAGTAGCCATAATTTAAAGCAACCCATCCATCAACATCAGTAATTCAGTTAGCTCAGGAGGAAAATCCGACTGGGACAAATCAACAACACGCATCGCCCCCTGCACTAGGCCCCGGAGCGCGATCAGCTTAAAGCTGTTTTCTACCGCTGCTCCGGCAATGGCACTGGCGGCTGGTAAATATCCGGTTGCCCCCAAATCCAATAGGGCCGAACGTCTTAATTGGACATCCGGTGAATTCAGGGCTTGCATCAACAGTTCTGCCGCCGCGGCATCTCCAGTAAGCTGGCAGAGGGCCCGGGCCGCGGCAAATTTGACTCGCTCGAGGGAATGGGTGAGAAACGGCTGAATGAGGGGAACAGACTGATTGGCTTCCAGTTGCCCAAGGCTTTCCAAGATCGCTTCATAGGGCTGAGTTAAGTGGGGGCGACCGGGCACCATTTGGGCTGCGGCCACACTACCTTCCAAGAGGGCCATCAGCGGTTCAATCCCTTGACGGTCTTTTAATTGACCGAGGGCCTGGGCCGCTGCTTCCCGGACATAGAAATCTTCACAGGCCAGGCAATCAATCAAGGGACTCACAGCCCGCAAATCCCCAAGCTTACCCAAGGCCCGAGCTGCATTTCGTCGGAGCGGATAGCCGCCCAATTCTGTCCGATCTGCTTGATCCGCCAAGGCCTCAATCAACGCCGAAACCGCTTGTGAGCGTGCCTCAGGAGAAACTTGAGCTTGGCGACCAAACTTCCCCACCCACCAGGCCGCATAGTAACGCAGACTTGTATCCGCATGACTCAATTGAGCCACCATCTGTAAAAAGATAGTCGCAGAATCAGCCTCACCACCGGGGGCCTGGGGAGGATTGAGATCAGGATCGGACAAGAGGGAAGCCGTCATCACCCAGCCGTCCTAACCCTCAGCAACTAAAGGAGTAATGCTGACAATTTTGCCGCCCAATCGGGAAATCCGCTGCATTTCTTCATTCATCCGGCCATAGGGAACCGTGACAAAGGTGCTGCCACTGCGGCGAATCGGGAAGCCTTGTTTATCAGCTTCTTCATTCTGCCGTAACCCAACGACTTCATAACGAAAAACCCGTCCAGAGGAAGGACTGCTAGCGGTGCTGCTGGTAGCAGTTTGACCAAACATGTAAAAACTCCCAACAATGGTGAACTGAGATTGAGGAGACTCTGACCCTAAGCAGGATTAACACTGACAATGCGCCCGCCGGTGCGATGAATTTGCTGCATTTTCGGCAACAGTTGCTCAAAGGGGATAAGATAAGCGGTGCTGCTGCGGCGAACATTGGGATAGCCAGCCCCCCGAATACCAGCAACCTCTAACCGATAAATCCGGCCGCTTTCACCATAGGAACCCCCTAAGCAGTTTTTTGGCGGGACATCATCGGTAGCAGCATAGAAGGCAAAGCTCCCATCACTGCTAGAGGGCGGCACAATTGAGGAGGCATTATTGCTGGCCAAGTCCCGTGCTAACCGAGAACTGGTTCCCCCGGCCTGGGAATTATCACTACTGGCATAGCCCCGATAAAGTTGGAACATCCGGGTAAAGCCAACTGTGCGGCCACCAGTTTGGACATCAAACCCCCGATAGTAGGGAACCACAGAATCCCCAAAGTTGTCGGTATATTCTTGGGAATCAATATAGGAATCAATATCGGCATCAAATCCCTGCTCTTGATACAAGTCCAAGTGATAGATCACCTCTGATTCGTCATAGGGAGGCCGCCCCAACAAATGCTTGTAGTTGAGTTCAATAACTCGGGTTTGGAAACTGTTATAGAGAAACTTGTTTTTATATAGTTCTGACTTGGCCACAGCCCGGACAAATTCCCGTACTGTGATCTTGCCATTGCGCAAAAGAGATTCAGCAGAAGCCAAACGCTCCGACTGCATCAAATAATCATTGCCTAAAACTTGACGATACACGGCCTGGATAACCGCCTCGACATCATCATCACTCCAGCTAGACCGTAACTCAACCGGGGCCGCATTGCTATAGGCGGACGTTCCCAGACGAGAAGCTGCTGCGGTAATTGCCACGACGCATTCTCCTGCTAAAGATCAAAGTGGACAGGTGGACTAAAAACAGGCCCGGCGCAGTCAACAAAGGATTAGAGTTACCCCCAAAATCATCTGCTAACCACCCCGGGCACAACCGAACTAGAACTTAGGAACTAGCTGAGGGCGTTAATGGCATAGTCAAGGTAAGCATTGGCTTCGACAGCAGCTTGTCCGCTCAAACCATGGCTGGCCTTGATGCTTTTGAGGGCTTCTACATACCAGCTAGGAGACAGATCAAAGGTGCTGTTGATTTCAGCCAAACCAGCCACCAAGTACTCATCCAAAGGACCAGTTCCACCAGCCACTAAGGAGTAGGTAACAATCCGCAGGTAGTAGCCGATATCCCGGGCACATTTGGCTTTGCCTTCGGGAGTTGAAGCGTATTGAGATCCTTGCAAAGAGGTGGTGTAAGGAAACTTTTGATACACGGCAGAAGCAGCACCATCAATCAAGCTTTGAGCATTGCTGGTCAAGGCGCGAGCGGCTTCTAAGCTAGCAGCAGCCCGTTTGAACCGACCATCAGCGGCCTGAAGTTCAGTGTTGCTTAAAAAACGACCTTGGGTATCAGCGGCGGCAATCGCTTCAGTAATCGGGGTCTTCATAGTCTTGAGATTTCTCCCTTAATAAGTTTCGTGTCTTAGAAAGCGGTCAGGAAAATTTTGGTGTAGTCATCCAAGGGGACTAGGCTACAGCAGCAGCAGCCCGATCAAAGTAGCCAGCGACTTCAGAGATCAAAGAGCTGCAATCGCCAGGGACAATACCGTTGGGATCGTTAGCTACAGCAATTGCTGCATCCTTCATTTTAGAGACACCGGTAGCAACGGAAGAACCAGGAACGCCCAAAGCTTGGTAGGTTTCCCGCAGGCCGTTTAAGCACCGATCATCCAATACACTGGAGTCGCCAGCCAGGGTAGCGTAGGTGACATAGCGCAAGATGATTTCCATGTCGCGTAAGCAGGCAGCCATACGACGGTTGGTATAGGCGTTTCCACCGGGCTGAATTAATTGAGGTTGTTCGGCAAAGAGGCTCCGAGCGGCATTGGCAACAATCGTGGAAGCGTTGCTGGTGATACGGTTAACAACATCCAAGCGCTTATTCCCTTCCTTCACCAAGTTGGACAGGGCATCGAATTGGGCACTGGTGAGGAATTCACCCCGGGCATCAGCCTGAGACACAACTTTGGCAAATGCGTCTAGCATGGATAAAATCTCCTTAAAAAGAAGTCTGGACTTCGTGAGCAATTTATAGAGAGTTAAGGCAACTGCCGAAGCAGTATAGAAGGTTTGTTTCTTAAAGAACTGTTTGATCCACAGGAATCGCCACACTTTAAAAAGGAACCAGGCCTGGGCAATAAACTCTTCTCGCCAAGATAAATCAAGCTGAAATGCTTCAAACTCCAATCTATGCTGCGGTCAGATAATTGCGTACCCTATGTTCGCCATCTGGCCAATTCGGGATTCAAGACAGCCTGTTCAACAGACCCTTCAGGTATTTCTTATACAATGCTGCGGGAATCAGTTTTATCAGAAGTTATCAATTCGTAAAACTTACGTAGAAATTTAAATCATTTCCCAGCCACAGCCTTGAATAATCCGAGAAAATGGCTGTTTTATATAAAGTTATGTTTTCTTTCTTAAACTTAGTTCAACTTCATCCTGGGATTATGTGTCTAAACTGCAATGGAGAATCCCCTCGGAGTTGAGGCTAAGCCTAAATGATGAGGAAATTATATCTGTGGAATATAAAAAGTCTAGTTCAAACGAGGGTTAACCGACTCCCTGCCAACATTGAATAAAGTTGAGGAGGTCATGCAGGGCAAAGAGGTGAAGAAATCTACACCTTAGGGTGCGACACTCAACACACTGTCTGAACTGAATTCATCGCTATAGACTTGGGCCTGCTCCTGGGATGAGTCTTACCCTATGGCTTTACACATTTAGGACTAGATGGATGCAAGTGCAAAGCTGCCCGACTAGCAGGGGTCATAGGATTCTCATGAATCAGAACAGTCTGCATCCTTTCCTTATCTAGAATGAGATATGCTCAGAGACTTCTCGCAGGAATGCAATTTATCAGCCCTCAGGTGATGACTGAGCAATGGCTAATGTCCATAATCGCAGCAGTCACAAGGCCTGGGCTACGAAGCCTTAATTTCCTGCAAAAAATCCGTTAATCCCAATTCCCGCTTGAGTATATCCACGGAATTGATATCAATGTAACTCTCGCAGCAAATTAAGCGGGGTGGGCGAATCAAGTTTTCCCGGACAGAGGCAATGGTAGCTTTGACATGATCGGAACTGGCACGGTCGCTAATAATTGTGTGGGCCCGGTGAACTAAGGCATTGAGTTTATAGGCATCGTTTACCTGTGCAGTGACCAAGAGGAGATCGTCCCCCCGCAAACTGTGGATCATCACCTCCGCCACCCCCAGGGTTCCGGAACTCAGGCTCACCAGGCCCAAGCAACAGCCAGGGGGCAACTTTTGAATGACCTCCAATTCCCGTTGATAGTTATAAATATCAATAAAAAACAACCTTACCCCCTTGGCTCGGGCAATCGCTTCTGTCATGCTGGCAAAGTAACGCACAGTCACCAAGGTCGCCGCACTATCCGGCTGCAGAAGTGTTTCAATATCTTCGAGATAGATTAACTCCACAGGGACAGGTAGGAGTTGCTGGAGTTCCTGGGTAATTAACTCACCTGCCCCCTGATCATGCTGTGGTACCGTCACAATCACCCGCACTCCTGCTTTTTGCCGGGCTTCAATTTCCGCTAGGAATAATTCCCGAATCTGCCCTAAGGAGTAGCCCATCCCCAGCAAGGTATCTAAACTATCTTGAACAAGGCGATGAACGGGTACTACCGTGGGGCGGGCCCGCCGCGGCATACTATCCTCTTGACCAAGGGCCCGGACATAAATACCTGACCCCACCTGTGCCTTGACCAGGCCTGCCGCCTCTAGGCGTTCATAGACTTTGCTAATGGTATTGCGATGCAGGCCCGTTTGCATGGCCAACTGGCGGGTACTGGGCAGTCGATATCCAGGGGGAAACTGGCGCGCCGCAATCGCAAAACTAATTTGGTTAAAGAGTTGGGTGGAGGCCGGAATCTCACTCTCTGGCTGAATGTGAAACTGCACCGCTTGCCCCTCATGCTATCTAAACTGTTCAGTGAATCCTTACGGCTAGAGATTTCTGCCTATGCCAAAGCGATAAAATCACAATTTTAGCCGATGAATTGCCGCCCAAGACTGCATAATTGGCCCAAAACTTACGCAAATCCCTTGCCCTTAGTCATTGACGGAATTGGGGCAACACAGGCCTGGAGTTGCGCCTTGAGGGTTGCTTCATCAAGCCCTTGCCCGATTAAAACCAATTGATTTTTCGGAGCACCCGTCCATTCTTCATCATCCAATGTAAACCGCTTCCCACTCAGATGGAAAACATGGCGGCGCTGACTTTCTGCAAACCAGAGAATCCCCTTGGCCCGGAACACCGCATCTGGCATTTGGTTGTCTAGGAAATTCTGGAACTGGCGAATGAGGAATGGTTGCTCACTTTGAAAGGAAACAGAAATGAAGCCATCCATCTCCAAATGATTGGCATGGTGATGATGCCCGTGGCGATGATCATGATTATGGGTACAGGTTTCGTCACAGGCTGGGCCATGATGCTCATGGTGATCGGGATGTTCTGGGTAAGCATCTTCGGATTTTAGGTTGAAGTAGCGATCACTCTCAAACAGTCCCACACTCAGGATTAACGGCAACGCAACTTGTGATTTAACTGTGCGAAGAATTCTGGCCCCAGCGCGAGTTTGACGGAGACGGTGTTCAAGTTCTTCCACACGGCTAGTTGGCACCAAATCCGTTTTATTGAGAAGAATCACATCCCCATAGGCAATTTGACTCTGGGCGGCGGCACTGTTAAACAAGTCCAGGCTGAAGTTCTCGGCATCAACAACCGTCACAATGGAGTCTAAGCGAGTTAAGTCCCGTAGATCAGTCCCCAAAAAGGTCAAGGCAACGGGGAGAGGATCCGCCAGGCCAGTGGTTTCTACCACCAAATAGTCCACCTTGTCCGGTCGCTCCAGGACACGATAAACAGCATTGACCAAATCATTATTAATTGTGCAACAGATGCAACCATTGTTTAACTCCACCATGTCGTCATCGGTTTTAACCAGTAACTCCTGATCAATCCCAATTTCCCCAAATTCATTGACGAGCACGGCCGTTTTCAGACCGTCTTGGTTCGTCAGAATATGGTTCAGGAGGGTAGTTTTGCCGCTGCCCAAAAAGCCAGTAATGATCGTCACAGGCAATCCATGCTTAGGCACATTCATGACGGGAGGAACAGCAGTAGAGGAGATAGGCATATAGCGTTAGCTCGGACAGTAACAATGAGTAACCCCAACTAACAGGATCAGTATGTCCCAGGCTCTGGCGGTCTGTTTGACCCCGATCTGCTATTGGGTAGGTTAATTCTAACTTAGGGACGCAACTGGGTTGGGTGAAGACTCTACATTCCAACCAAGAGAGACAGTATTTCTTGGGCATTGGCTATAGCGTTACTCATTTAGGACTCATATTAGGACAAGTCAGAAAATGCTTTATGGGCAGTCTTTTTAAGATTTCTACTCTCTCAGAACAGTCTGGGTAACGCGATAGGTCTGTATCTTAATTCCCCTTGGGAGCTTAGATAGGGGCGAGTTGAAAATGATCTTGCTGATGGGGTTTCTGAGTTATTTTCGAGCCAGAACAGCCCGCCTAACCCACCCTACTTTCAAAGCACTGTTGTTGAAGTCCCTAGCTGCGTTATGATTAAAAATGCAAATTTTCGGCTCTGTAGCTCAGTTGGTTAGAGCAGGGGACTCATAAGCCCAAGGTCATGTGTTCAAGTCACATCAGAGCCATATATTCAAACCTATTGCTGTAATGCCTTGAGAAATCGCTGCATACTGGCGAAAAAGCCCCCCCCCCCAGGGGTTTCTGCCTGTTCCCCATAGAGGACTTTATCAATCTGCTCCCCACTGGGCTTGGCTGGAGTTGCTCCGAGACGTTGATATTCACCGTTCACATCGCGCCAAATTTCCCAATCCCCCGGATAGGCCCGTAACAAGGCTGTGGTGTCATCTAGGGGGCGGATGTAATAAGCGGTTTCCAGGGTGTTTAGGAATCGCTCCCGCAACTGTCGTCCCGCATAGCCAATGCCAACAATGGCCACATCTTGGAGTTTGGGGTTCAGCAAAATAAATGGGCGATTTCCGGCAGCATTACACATTTGTTCGATGTAGGACACCTCAACAGGGGAGGGAGTAATGCAGACAAAGGCCTGGTCACTGTCTTGGACAGGCTCAAGCAATTCATTCACGCCTCGAACCGAGAAAATCGGATTTTGCCAATCCCGTCGGGCTAAGGCTGCTGCCCCTGCATCCGCAAAAAAGACCTTTAGGTGCACGCCTAAATCTTGAAACAGTTCCAGATAGCTCCAGGCCAGGGGCATCACTTGTAAATCTGGTAAGAGTATTTCAATCTGAATTCGGTTAATCCCAGCATCTAGGGCGACCTGAGTGGCGGTTTTGGCCTGGTTAATGACTTCATCAAGACTGGTGGGCACGGTCATAGGCTTACCAGTTAACTCCAATCTGTTGCCCAAGGGTTATACAGATGGTCTGCATTTCACGGATGAGTGTTGGGGCATTGTCTAGGCTACCTTGTTTGGCTTCGGATTCGAGTTGCGCTGCTAAGGTTTGTATCCTATGGGCCCCGACATTACCACTGGAGCCTTTTAAATGATGGGCCTCGCGCATCATTGCTTCTAAGTCCTGGCGAGTGACCGCTGCTTGGGCCGCCCCTAAATGACTTTGAGCATCTTCCACAAAGGTTAGGAGTAACTCTTGTTCAAACTCCCGATCCCCCCCCGACAATTCCGCTAGATAGTCCCAATCAATGAACGGAGACAACTCCATGTCCAAAACCTCGACTTCAAGGACAATAGTTCTACCTTAAAGTACGGCCGTGGCCTGGGGTACCCCATTCACCCGCTCAAGTTTGGCTCCCAGTTGCTGGAGCTTGGCCTCAATGGCCTCATAGCCTCGATCTAAGTGGGTTAAACCATAAACTTGGGTTTCTCCTTGGGCAGCGAGACCGGCTACCACCAAAGCGGCTGTGGCTCGCAGATCTGTCCCCATCACCGGCGCACCGGATAAAAAGGGAACGCCGCGAATCACCGCATGGTTGCCTTTAATCCGAATATCTGCCCCCATCCGATTCAATTCCGGGACATGGCCAAAACGATTTTCAAATACCGTTTCGCTAAAAATACTATTTCCTTCGGCAATGGTCATGAGGGCCATAAAGAGGGATTGCATATCGGTGGGAAATCCTGGATAGGGTAGGGTCTCGATATCGGTGCTGGTATAAGTTTCCGCCGGGATAAAGCGCAGAGTTTTGGGGGTCTCCTGAACAATTTGCGCCCCCATTTCTTCCAATTTGGCAATGATTGGGGTGAGGTGATCTGGGAAAACAGGGGCCAGGGTAATTTCAGAACGGGTAATAGCCGCAGCGGTCAAAAACGTCCCCGTTTCAATCCGGTCGGGAATGATCTCGTAATCTGTCCCGTGGAGTTTCTGTACCCCAACAATCGTAATAGTGTTTGTCCCGGCCCCCCGAATTTTTGCCCCCATCGAGCGACAGAAATTGGCCAAATCCACAACTTCCGGTTCCTGGGCGGCATTTTCAATAATGGTTTCCCCATCCGCCAAGGTTGCGGCCATCATCAACGTTTCCGTGGCCCCCACACTGGGATAGTCGAGGTAGATTTTCGCCCCTTTCAGTTTGCGGGCGTAGGCCTGAACAATGCCATGCTCAATATGGACTTCTGCTCCCATAGCTTGTAACCCCCGCACATGAAGTTCAACGGGGCGCGCGCCAATGGCACAGCCACCCGGTAAGGGCACACGGGCCGTTCCCAGGCGAGCTAAGAGGGGGCCGATGGCAAAGAAACTAGCCCGTAACTGACTGACCAGTTCATAGGGAGCATGGGCTGAGGTTAGATGGCGAGAGTCGAGAGAGAGGCCGCCTTTAGAGGGGAAAAGCTGTACGCCCAGGGCCTGGAGAATTTCCCCCATCCGGTTAATGTCAGCCAAGGCAGGAACGTTGTGAAAATGACAGGTATCTTCCGCTAACAAGGCTCCAGTCATCAACACCAAGGCCGAATTTTTGGCTCCACTGATATTGACGTGACCACTCAGTTGTCGTCCGCCGTAAATCCGCAGATAGGGCTGATCCTGAGAAATGGTGTTAATCAGTGGGGGCATATAGTTTTCGTAAAAAGTAATGTAAAGTTCCCCCAAATTGTAGCGGAAAGACTGCCTAATTATGCATTTTTTATGATGTGAAGCCTGTCTAAATCGGGGGTAATTCTTGATGTTGGGCGGTAAAGATGGCCCGACGCAGGCCTTGGTTATTGAGTTTGTAGCTATACAGCCCCAGTCGTTTGGCCAAGGCAATTAGTTGTGATCGTTCCAGGCCCTCTAGTTCCAACCAGGATAGATTGCCAAGGGGGGGGACTTCCGGGTTGAGGGCGGTTTTGAGTTCTTTTTTCAGATCATTCAGTTCGGTTTCCAAAGCATTCAGGCGTTGCAGGACAGTTGGACAAGTTGGGGTAGTGGGCTGGAAATACTCTTGAAGAATGTGTCGGAGGGCCTGGGCGGTGGAGGGAAGATGGTGTTGACGTTGCCATTGTTGAAGTTGGGCATAGAGGGCCGGGTCAAGAGTAACCGTCACTTTTTGGGAAAAAGAGGATGCCGCAGCCATAGGTACGAGGATGTGAATGAGGACTCAAAAAAAACCGACAAACTAGATTAAGTCTGCCGGCTCGTTGTGTGTTCCCTGTTGATGACTCGGATAGTACTGAGTCAATTCTGATTATGCCTGATTCCTTGGGGGTATTATTGTGATCCAAATCACTGATACTTGGGAACTCCCCTGATCTGGGACTAAAATTAGTTTTGACTATGAAAGATGTTGATGGCTACCTCCTTAAATGTGCCCAGGCCCCGGCAATTGGGCGCAGGCGTTTGCTGTTGCATGTCAATGGCGTAACCAGTGATCAAGATAGACAATATCGAGACCTAAAGCAACTGGCCCAATTAACCCAGGCCAACCCCCTCGATATGTATGGCATTCATAATCAGACCCATGGGTTTGAAGCCGATTTACTAGAAAGCTTATTGGGAAAGGCGGAACTCTATCGCTACTGGCCTGGGGAAATGACTCCCGAAGCAGCACAGCGACTCCAGGCCTATGGGCAATTACTCAATGCGCTTTGTGTGCAGGACTTAGCTCCAGATGCTGATATGGTAGGCATCGCGAAAACCCTATTACCAGGAAAACTAACCTTGCCCCTAAGTGAACAAAACCTATCGAGTTTGCAGGCCGTGTTGCAGTTGCCGTTTATTCAGAAAATGGGTTGGTTGGAGTTTGCCAATTATATTTACGGGACATTACCACCGGGTGCGCCGCGACCGACATTAAGGTTAGCCTATGAGATTTTGCGGGGGATCCAGGCCGGTGCGGAAATTTTTATTGTCGCCCACAGTCAAGGGTTAATTATTACGGCATTGGCTTGTCGGATGGTGGAGATAGTGTTGAAGGGTTCCCCCAACTGGGCGGAAATGCTGCGGATTGTTGGCTATGGGCCGGTGATTTTATGGGCGGATTTACCAGCAGCTTTACATCCACAAACGGTTTTGATTCAGCATCGCCAAGATGTGGTGGCCGAGTCCTTGAGTAATATGCGGCAAATGGGAGTGTGGAATAATGTCCAGGCCCAGTTACAAAATTTGTTAAGTAATTCAGATGGCCTGTTTAAGACGATGGAACGAGATAGCCACCATGCCGCTAGTAATTATTTAGGGTTACAGGATAATTTGACCAGTCAACGGAGTAGCAAGTTAATTCAACTCTTACTCACAGAAAACTGGCAAACCAGTCCTTGGATTTCTGGCCTGGCGGGGAACCGGATTATTTTAGAAGCAGAGGTTTAAGGGTGAATGATTTACTAGCACGGCGGCGGGGCCTGGCGAAAACCTGTTCACATCCGGTGTTACTCTGGGCAGGGAGTCGGGTCAGTCGTAATTTTGCTGCTAATACTTATCCATTTCGAGCCAGTAGTCATTTTCTCTATTTCACCGGGTTGAACTTAGCCGAGGCCGTAATTTATCTCGAAGCTGGTAATTTAATTCTCTTTTGGGATGAACTACCGGAATCTGCTGCTCTTTGGCATGGAGACAGCCCGACCCGTGCTCAATTGGCCGATCAACTCCAGGCCCAGGCCAGTTATCCCCATTCAGAACTATTCCGCTTCACTGCCAACGCTGCCACGATTCCCTTAGTTAATCTCGGTGATCGCCTTGATCAAGCCACTTGTCTTAACCACCCTGTTGAGTTTCCCCTGAGTGGTCGTGATTTAGAACTGGCCGAGGCAATCATTCAACTGCGGCTCATCCATGATTCTCTTGCCCTAACCGAGATTTCCCAGGCCATTGAGTTAACAATCCGGGCCCACCAAGCCGGGATGAAAGCCACACCAACCGCTAAAACTGAAGCCAAAGTCCGGGCCTGGATGGAACAGGTTGTAGCGGTCAATCAATTCAATCTCGCCTACATCAGCATTGTCACCACCCAAGGGCAAGTTCTCCATCAAGAGTTTTCACCACACCCACTCCGGCCTGGGGATTTGCTACTCGTAGATTTGGGGGCCGAAACACCGGCGGGCTGGGCAGCGGATATAACTCGGACTTGGCCGGTTTCTGGGAAATTTTCTGGCACTCAACGGGCAATTTATGAAGTGGTCTTAGCCGCCCAAACCCAGGCCATTGCCGCCATTAAACCTGGAGTGGAGTTTTGGGATATTCACGGGATTGCTTTGCGAGTCATGACAGAAGGGTTGCTGGCTTTGGGAATTTTACAGGGTGATCTGAGTGATTTATTAGCGGGTGATGTCGCTACGGTTTTCTTTCCCCACGGGATTGGTCACTTACTGGGCCTGGACGTGCATGATATGGAAGATTTGGGAGATTTAGCCGGATATGCTCCTGGTCGAACTCGCAGCCCCAAACCCGGTTGGCAATATCTACGTCTGCATCGGCCATTGCAAGAAAATATGGTTGTGACGGTTGAACCGGGATTTTACCAAATACCACAACTCTTAGAAAAAGCGCGTTTAGATCCTGGCCTGGGGCAATGGATTAACTGGGCTGTTTTAGGTCAATTTGCTGATGTTAAAGGGATGCGGATTGAGGATGACGTGTTAGTTACTGCTACAGGATTTCAGGTACTCAGTCAGGCCTTGCCCCGCGATCTCCCTGATTTAGAAGCCTTTGTTTCGGAGCAATAAGATTAATCCTGAAAATCTGCCTTTAACAATTCGTTATCCTAAAAAGGGTTTACACAAGACATCATAATTTGGACATTTTGGATATTCAGCCATGACATCCCTTGTAGAAACGGTTAAAGCCTCCGAAAACTCCCAGGCCTGGCAGTGGCGTGATTATCACATTAACTACACCGTCCAGGGAGAAGGACAACCTCTCGTCTTAGTACATGGATTTGGGGCGGCGATTGGGCATTGGCGGCAGAACATCCCGGCCTGGGTGACAGCTGGCTATAAGGTTTTTGCTTTGGATTTATTGGGGTTTGGGGATTCAGATAAGCCAGATGTGGATTACAGCATTGAACTTTGGGCCGAGATGTTACAGGAGTTTTGGCAGGCCCAGATTCAGACTCCGGCGGTGTGGGTGGGGAACTCCATTGGTGGCTTAATTTCCCTGACCGTAGCAGCCCAGGCCCCGGAAATGACCCAAGGCCTGATATTACTCAACTGTGCTGGGGGACTTAATCATCGGCCGGAAGAACTCCATTGGCCCCTGAATTGGGTGATGAGCGGGTTTACAAAGTTAGTCGCAACCCCAGGCCTGGGAACCTTTATTTTTAACCAAGTCCGCCAACCCCAACGGATTCGGAATACCCTCAAACAGGTCTATGGCAACCGAGCGGCCATTACCGATGAGTTAGTCGAGATTCTTTACCGTCCCTCCTGTGACCCCAATGCCCAAAACGTCTTTGCCCGGATTTTAGCCGCCCCTCCCGGCCCCCGAATTGCGGAACTATTACCTCAAATCAACATTCCGATGCTGGTGTTGTGGGGAGAGGCGGATCCGTGGACTCCAGTGAAAGGGGGCGATATTTTCCAGGCCTGGGGGGAAGAACATCCTGTGGAATTTATTACCCTCCCGGAAACCGGCCATTGTCCCCACGATGAGCGGCCCGAACAAGTCAATTCCCTGGTGATTAACTGGCTAGCGCAACTTCCCACAGTTTAGAGATTTAGGTACTAGCGGGCTTCAATGGGAACATAGGCCTGGTCATGTTGACCTGCATAAACTTGGGTTGGACGATAAATCCGATTCGCTTCTAACTGTTCTTTCCAGTGGGCTAACCACCCCGCTACCCGGGCAATGGCAAACACAGGGGTAAACAAATCATTGGGAATTCCTAAGCGGCGATAAACCAGCCCTGAATAGAAGTCCACATTGGGATAAATACCCTTGGGCCCCAGTTCCTGACTAACAATTTGCTCCAGTTCTAGGGCAATGTCGTAGTACATATCACTGCCAAAGCGAGCAAACAAATCCTCTGCCAATTTTTGCAGGATAGTGGCCCGCGGATCCTTCACCTTATAGACCCGATGCCCAAAACCGGGAATTTTTGCCTTGCGCGCTAAACAATCATCCACAAAGGGGCGCACCTTTTCGACACTGCCAATTTGCTCCAGCATTTCAATCACTTCTTCATTCGCGCCGCCATGTAACGGCCCCGCCAAAGTCCCCACTGCTGAAGCCACAATCGCATAGGGATCTGTCAAGGTGGATGCTGTCACCCGGGCCGAAAAAGTCGAGGCATTCATGGTGTGTTCAGCATGAAGAGTCAAGCAGGTATCAAAAATATGAGCGGCAAAGGGATCCGGCTCGCGTTCACTCAACATATAAAGAAAATTAGCGGCGTAGTCGAGATCATCCTTGGGGGTGACGGGATCATTTCCTTTGCGAATCAGTTGAAAGGCCGCCACCATAGTCGGAATTTTCGCTAACAAGCGTACTACTGCCGCCCGGATATAGGCCGGATCATCTAACGCCCGCCGGGAATAGAACAGGCCCAATGCCGCTGCCGAGGCCTGGAGGGCATCCATGGGGTGGCCACTTTCCGGGAAGCACTTCATCATGTCGCGGATGCGGTACTTAACCCGGCGATGGTATTGAATTTCATAACAAAAATCCCGTAGCTCCTCGGCCGTTGGCAGTTTGCCCCAAATGAGGAGGTAGGAGGTTTCCAGAAAGGTGCTTTTTTCGGCCAGTTCTTGAATCGGGATGCCGCGATATTCCAACCGCCCGACTTGACCATCCACAAAACTGACGCTGGACTGTGCTGCCGGAATTCCTTCCAGGCCTGGGCGATATTCACAAGCAACCATTGAACTGTCCTTTCGGGATAACAACAAACTGACCATGCAAATTACCCTCGGTAGATTTTCCCCAAGGATTTAGCCATATTTTAGGGCAGATTTTAGGAAGTAGCGGTTAACCGATGGCCAATGTCCCGCCGAAAGTAGGCATTATGAAACTGAATCTGGGCTACTCCACCATAGGTTTGGGCCAAGGCTTCCTTAACATCATGCCCACAACCAACCACTGTTAAGACTCGCCCACCATCCGTAAACAGTTGCCCATTCGCTGCCCTTGTCCCGGCCTGGAACACGAGGGCCTGGGAGTTTGCGGCCTCAATCCCGGTAATTTCATCCCCCTTTGTAAAATGCCCCGGATATCCCCCCGCTGCCATCACCACACCTGTGGCCATTTGATCAGCCCAGGCCAACTCTCCTAATTCTGCCAAGGTGCCATTGACACAGGCCAAGAGCAAATCCAAGAGGGGAGTTTCCAACAGCGGCAAGACCACTTGGGTTTCTGGATCACCAAAGCGGCAATTAAATTCAATCACATAGGGATCGCCTTCTGGAGTAATCATTAGGCCGGCGTAAAGTACCCCTCGATAGTCAATCCCCCTGGCCTGGAGGGCGTTTAGGGCGGGTTCGAGAATCCGGGTTTGAATCTTGTCCCTTAAGGCGGTACTCACCCAAGGCACCGGGGCATAGGCTCCCATTCCCCCTGTATTGGGCCCCGTATCCCCTTCCCCAATGCGTTTATGGTCTTGGGCCGGCAGGAGCGGGCGAATGACTTGGCCATCCGTGAGGGCGAGGACAGAAATTTCTTGGCCTTGTAAACAGTCTTCAATCACAACACGACTCCCCGCAGTGCCAAACTCACCCCCAAATGCCGCTTCAATCGCTTCAATGGCCTCAGTCATTGAATGGGCTACTGTGACTCCCTTCCCCGCCGCCAGGCCATCCGCTTTAACTACAATTGGGGCCGTTTGCTCGCGAACATAATGGATAGCCTCCGTTTCAGTGGTAAAAACAGCCGCTTGGGCCGTGGGAATTTTGGCTTCGGTCATCAAGTCTTTTGCCCAGGCCTTGCTGGCTTCAATTTCGGCTCCGGCTTGAGTGGGACCAAAGGCAGGAATCCCCACAGCTTGCAACCGATCCACTAATCCCAAGGCCAGGGGAACCTCTGGACCAACCACTACTAAGCCCACCTGTTCATCTAAGGCTAACTGGGTAATGTCAACTAAATCCGTGGCCTGGATGGGGATATTTTGACAGCGTTCGAGAGTAGCTGTTCCGCCATTCCCCGGACAACAATAGATTTGGGTGACTTCGGCTGATTTCAGTAAAGCCCAGGCCAAGGCGTGTTCTCGCCCCCCACTACCCACGACAATAATTTTCACAAGCTGCGCCCTACCCTGATGTGACTCCTAGGAAATTGTGCCACAGGCCCAGGAGCAAGGCTGATGCCCTAGGGGATAAGTTTATTGGGTGGGGATTTTCATACTCCAATCTCACTGGGTTCTAAATGGGCAAACTCATGAATACGTTGCCTGTAGTCGTGATTCATCTGCTCAGTCCAGGCCTGTTCTCGCCCATTGACAAACAAATGCACCAATGGCTCACTCGCATCAGGTAAGACCAAGACCCAATCGTTCCCATCACGGTGGAGAATTTTTACTCCATCCACCAAGTTCAAGGTAGTGGGACTATGGGTTTCGACTAAATGCCGCATCAAAGATCCTTTCGCAATCCAGGGACAGCGCAGGGCCTGGTGGGTATGGAAAACCTGGGGTAAGTTCTGACGAATCTCACTCAGGGGTTGTTGGCGCAGGGCGAGCATTTCCATCAGCTTGGCAATACTGAACATGGCATCATAGCCGGGATGGAGTTGGGGAAAAATAAACCCCGTCTCAGCACTGCCCCCCAACACGGCCCCCACTTGTTTCTGACAGGCTTCCATCAGGTCGGTGGGATTGGCTCGAGTCCGCATGACACTCCCCCCATGTTTCCGGGCAATCACCTCAATAGCACTGGAAATATGTACCGGGATAATCACCGTCCCCCCTGGATAGGCAGACAGAACTAAATCGGCCATCAATGCTGTCAATTCTTCCCCGACAATGGTCTGGCCTCTATCGTCAACGAGGGTTAATCGCTCACCATTGGCAGAAACCTGTACCCCCAAATTGGCCTGAATCGCTTGCACCACTTGTCCGAGTTCCTGGAGCAGGCCTTGGCGTTCCTCGGTATTCGGGGGGGTTTGATGCACAGTCGCATTCAGGACAACTACATCGGAGCCAAATTTATTCAGCAGTTCTGGTAAGACGGCCCCAGAAACCGCATAGGCATAGTCAAGGACAATTTTGCATTCATATTGCTGGAGGGCCTGGGTATTCAACCATTTCCCAAACCCTTGGGCGTAGATCTCAACAATTTGACTGGGATAGGTAATGCGGCCAACATCCGTGAAACTAACCCGCCGCATATCTTCGCGAAAATAGGCCGTTTCAATTTGCCGCTGCTTGGTCTGGTTAAGATTAATGCCCTTGTGATCAAAAAACTCAATCAACAACTGTTCATCCCGATCCGGATGCAGCCGCACATGGATTCCGCCACAAACCGAAAGGCTCTGAACCGCAAACCGCGAAATGGGCAGGGCAATGGCTTCCAGGCATAAGACATTGATCCCCACGGACATCAACCCAGCGATTAGGGCATTGGCAATCATCCGGGATACACTGCGCTGATCTCGAGAAATTAAGACGCTGGTGCCGGGTTCCAATGTAGACGCATAGGCTGCCGCTAACCGCACCGCAAACTCTGGGGTAATATCCACGTTGGCCAGGCCCGCTACCCCTTGATAGCCGAATAGATTCCGTTGTCCGGTGCTACCCCAAATCAAGCTTTGATTAACCCTTGCCCCCGCCTCAATCTGTTTACCCGGCCAAATCCGCACCCCCCGCCCAATGACACTCTCTTCGCCAATCCGGGTGCGCGACCCAATCACGGCCCCTTCCTGGACAATGGCATGACGATCCACCCGTACCCGCCGCCCGATAATACAGCTATCCAAAACACCCTCTTCACCAATGACACTCCCCCCCCAAACAATGGCCTGATTCAGATGGGAACGGCTACCGATGATCACGTTATCCCCCAAAACCGTGCCACTTTCTAAGCAAACATCCCCTTGAACCCGGCAGTTATGGCCAATCAAGAGGGGGGGGCGCAAAATAGCCCGCGGATGAATAATCGAGTTATGACCCACCCAAATTTGCGGATAGAGTTCTCGGCCAACTGGCTCGAGTTTCACCCGTTCTTGCAGGGCATCGTATTGGACTTGTTGATAGGTTTCCAGACTACCCACATCACACCAATAGCCTTGAGCCACATAGCCGTAGAGGGGAATTTGGGACTGGAGAAGGAGTGGAAATAGGTCTTTGGAAAAATCTCGTTCAATGCCACTGGGTAGATAATCCAGGACTTCAGGTTCAAGAATATAAATTCCAGTGTTAACTGTATCCGAGAAAATTTCACCAGGAGATGGTTTTTCTAAAAAGCGGCTAATCCGTCCCTGTTCATCCGTAATCACGACCCCAAATTCCTTCGGGTTGGATACAGAGGTTAAAACTAGGGTAGCCGGGGCCTGGTGCTGGCGGTGAAAGGCCAGTGCGGCAGTCAAATCAAAATCAGTAACACTATCTCCACTGACCACGAAAAAGGTTTCTGTTAACAAGCTGGCAATGTTTTTAACACAACCGGCTGTTCCCAGAGGATAATCTTCTTCCACCGCATAGGTAATATCCACGCCAAATTCATGGCCATCCCCAAAATATTCCCGGACAACATCAGGCAAGTAGTGGAGGGTAATAATAACTTCCGTGAGTTGATGTCGCCGGAGCAGGTTGAGAATATGTTCCGCAATCGGCCGATTCAGCAAGGGCACCATCGGTTTGGGGAGTTCACAGGTCAATGGACGTAAACGCGTTCCACTTCCCCCGGCCATTAAGACTGCCCGCATAACCACCTCCAGGCCCTCTGTTCCTATCAGCCTAGATCCTAGAATTTAGCTTAGGAAATGTTACTGAACTGTTCTAATTCTTAATGAATTGTTGGCTGGGCTGTCTGACCGGAAATCTCGGGTCATAATCAAAGGGTCAAGGAACGGCTACATGGCTGCTCTAAATCGAGTTATCCCTGTGAGACGCGAGGCTATGGTCTATGTCTGATTTGAAAAACTGGCTGACATCCTTTGCTGGTATTACGATTTTGGTCGGGGCGATATTTTTATTTAACTCCTTTGTTGTCATTAACCCAGGCCAGGCCGGGGTGCTCAGCATTGCCGGGAAAGCCCAAGATGTGCCGCTTTTAGAGGGAGTGCATTGGAAAGTTCCCTTTGTCTCACGTGTGGATATTTATGATGTCACCGTCCAAAAGTTTGAAGTTCCTGCCGAAAGTGCCACCCGTGATCTACAGGATTTAACGGCCAGTTTCGCCATTAATTTCCGCCTCGATCCGATTGATGTGGTTAAGGTTCGCCGGACCCAAGGCACATTAGAAAACATTGTCGCCAAAATTATTGCCCCCCAAACCCAAGAGTCCTTTAAAGTCGCAGCGGCCCGGCGGACGGCGGAAGAGGCGATTACAAAACGGGAAGAACTGAAGATGGATTTTGATTTGGCCCTCAGTCAACGCCTGGCCAAGTACAGCATTATTGTCTTGGATACGAGTGTGGTAAACCTCAGCTTTTCCCGGGAGTTTTCTCGGGCCGTTGAAGACAAACAAATTGCCGAGCAGCGGGCCCAACGCGCCGTCTATGTAGCCCAAGAAGCAGAACAAGAGGCCCAAGCCGAGATTAACCGGGCCCAAGGGAAAGCCGAAGCTCAACGTTTATTAGCTGAAACCCTGAAAAGTGCGGGGGGGCAATTAGTCCTGCAAAAAGAAGCCATTGAGGCCTGGCGGGAAGGGGGCGCGCAAGTCCCGGATGTTTTGGTTTTCGGGGGGTCTGGGAATGATCTACCCTTTTTACTGAATCTGACGAGTCCCAATGCAACAAAATAGGCTATTACAGCGGTGCTGAAGGCTCGGCCACCGGATTGACCAACTCCACCAGGCCCAGGAGCGGCCCCAACTGTTCTTGACCATTGACCGCCAGTTCACTATGGCAAAGATAAATTTTTTCCGTGGCCCGACTCCCTAAGTCCACCAATAACCGTTGCAAGCGGGCAATTTCATCATGCCAAATTTCCGCATGATCGCCCGTTTGGGCGCGCAGGAGTAAGGGACTTTGCCAACGAGTCACAAGACCGCCATTTTGCCACAGGGGCCCACCGACATCTAACCAAAACTGCCAGCGATGTTTGAGGCGGGAATTGCGATATTGAAATGTGGTTGCGAGGGTGACAGCCGGAATTGGGCGGGGCAGGCGGGGATTGGTGGTGATGGGGGCGGTGCGAATAAAGCGAAAAAAGGTGGCAACGGCGGGATAATCCCCATAGGCGGGGCTGCTGGCGGTACTGTGTTGAGCAAGACGGCGTTGGACATCCCAGTAGTGCTGGCTAATTTCCAGAAGTTTACGCAGATCTAAGATTTGGTTGTAGTTGAGGTTGCGGCTCCACAAAAACCGCTGAATGGCCCGATCCATCATAAATACGGGATTGCGGGGAACATCCGCCAGTTGATTTTGTTGATCCTGAATCCAAGTCCGTAACCCTTCATAGGCCTGGCAAGCTTGATACCCTAACCGATCCCAACGGGAAAACTCGGTGGCTCCAATTAAACTGGGGTTCTCAGGATCTGGCCGAAAACAATGATCTGCCAATAACCCAGCCCGGACGGGATCAATCTCGGCCTTTTCTTGAAAGAGGACAACCAACATTTCCGCAATCGCTTCCCGCTCCAGGCCGCGCCCACATTCTGGGTAAATCAAGGACAACAGGGTTAAAATTCCACGCACGAGGGGAGAACTAATCAGGGGGCGTTGGTCATTGAGGGCATAGAGGGGAATTTCGGCCTGGCTCAGGAGTTGACTCAGGGTGTAGCGGGCAATGGCATCTAATCCGGGGCCAACAATGGCAATCTCAGCCGGGGCGATGGTTTTGGCCTGCACGGCCTGGATGATGGTTTCAGCAACGGTAGTCAATAACTGCATCCGGGACGGAGTCTGCACAGATTGCAGAGTTTCTGGGAGTTGGGGGCGAGGATCCGTCAACCAATAGGAGACCAGGGCCTGGGGTTGCGAACCCAACACAGATTGATTAAGGTCTGCTAAAGTTTCCACCCGACAAAAATCCGCTAAACCGGCCAAGCAATCGGGATCTGCTCCCAGGCCCAGCCGACACCCACCGGCCGGATTAAAGGTAAATACCCCCCTCACCCCTTGGGCTAATAAAACCTGGAACAAATCTCGGGCGAGGGCCGGGTAATTATCCAGATCATCGGCTAAGACCGCATCATAGCGTTGGCGCAGTTGGGCCTGGTAATGGGCTTGGGGGAGGAGAACTTGGCCATACAACTCCAATAAAATCCCGTAGGTCAACAGGCCCCGCGCCAAACACCAACTCCGCCACTGCAAAATGGCTTGGGTGACAGCCGCTCCCAAGTCTGGATCATAGTCCGCCCGATTGACCAGCAACTCCCCCAATCCAGTCAACGGCAACCCCGCAAAAGCCGCCAGCTCCATCAAGTTAATCAAATTTTGAACAACAAGGGGGGCTGATTCCGAAATGGAGCGAAATACCCCTGTGTCTAACTCGGGTGACCATAATTTCAGGGCTAAATACTGCTCTGTTTCCGCCTGCAACCGCACAGGCATTAGGCCAGGAATATTTAAATGTTGAACAATTAAGGGCCAAAACAAAATCACCTCTTCCGGGAAAAAGCCCAGGGGGGTCGTGACCGTTAACGGGAGGCCCAGGCCAATGGTTTGATGAATCCGTTCCCGTAACCGCTGCCCATTTTCGGCATTGGCCGCCATCATCAAAACCTTGCGGGCCAGTTCTCCCCGCCGTGGATAGGCAGGCGCGCCCGGGAGTTGGGCCTGGTTCATCCACGTTTTTAATTCCCTCACCAAGCGGGTGGTTTTGCCGGACTGAACTCCCCCACGAATCCAAAGAGCAGGGGCGAGTTCTGAGGTACTGGACATAACTGTTACTTTCAGGTAGCTGGGCCTGGCTGAAAATTACCTTAACCTAAGCTGACATGGAGTAGGCCATCGAGGCAGGAGGAGTATCATTTAACCCTCCGCTGATCTGGGAGTATGTATCTAGTTGGGGAGCGGTATGATTTGATAGATTGGGGTGCAGAGACTTCAGTTGCGATATCCCATCACAGAGCTTGAGTGTAGCAATGTCCTTTGAGATTAATCGGGGCCTGGGAAAATTCAATTCAGCCAAAGACTATCATGCCGCTCTGGGACTCCCCCTAGGAGCCGATGCTGCTCAGATTCGCAAGCAATACTTAAAAATCGCCCGAAACCTACATCCAGATAGTCGTAGTAATGATGAATCTCAGCAGTTGGCTAGCCAAATTCTATCAAAACTCGTTAACCCAGCTTATCAACTTCTCACCCAAGAAAAACAGCGGGAGGAGTATGAGGTCATTCTCCGGCTCTTAGGACAACAGTTGGTGAATGGGCAAATTCCCTTAAACCAATCGAATCCAGCCGTAACAGCAATCATGACCGCCCCCGATTATGAAGCTACTTATTTGTTGTCCCTAGAGACATTGGCTAATCAGCAGTACGAAAACTTAACGGCGAGCGTGGCTATTACAGGACAGATTAGTGAGCTAAATCTAGCCCTTTTGTGGCGACAACACGGGGGTTCAACTGGATCAACCGCAGTCCCTCAACCGACTGTCACCAGTGCCACACCACCGACTCCGACCATGCCAGCGAGTTCTCCGCCCCCAACAGCAGTTTCCTCCAGTAAGTCAACCCAAAGCGGTACTGACCAATATACGGAGCAATACTATCGGCGAGCCGAGGAGTTTTTTCGGAAAAATAGTTTTCAACAGGCCATTAAGGAACTGCGGGATGCCCTCAAGCTCAATCCCAACAGTAGTCGCTGTCATGCCTTGATGGGGCAAACCTATCTCAAGCAGGGACAAATTACAATGGCCAAGGTTCATTTTAACCAGGCCCTGAAAATTAACCCCCAAGAAGGCCAGGCCGTCACAGGAATGGAGACGATTACCAAGGCCGAACGACGGGCCCAACAAAAGTCCAAGCAAACGATTCCGCCAAAACCCTCCAGTGGGGGTCTGTTTGGTAGTTTATTTAAGAAGAAAGATAAGTAGGATAGCCAGAACACTATGGTTTATCAACCTCCCACGGGTGGGCGCGACTTACTGCCCTTAGATGTGGCCCAACAACGCTGGATTGAACACCACCTTGAGCAAACCTTTCAACGTTGGGGTTATCACGAAATTGTGACACCGACCCTGGAGCGATTAGACACATTAATGGCGGGAGGGGCAGTTCGACCGGAAACGGTGATGCAGTTACAGGATACGGAATCGGATTGGTTAGGCTTACGGCCCGAATTAACGGCATCCATTGCCCGCGCTGCCGTCACCCGCCTAGCTGGAACCCCTTTACCCCAAAGGCTCTACTACAAGGCCAATGTCTTTCGCCGGGCTAGCACTAAGGGCTTGAACCGTCGCCAGGAATTTTTCCAGGCCGGGGTTGAACTGATTGGGGGGTCTGGCTTGCGGGCCGATGCAGAAATTTTGTTCTTACTAGAAGACTGTTTAGATACCCTCCATCTCCAGGCCTGGTCAGTTTTACTAGGAGAAGCAGGTTTAACCCAATGTTTATTAAACACCTTTCCCCTGGCCTGGCAACCGCAAATTCGCCATCATTTGGCCCAGTTGGATCGGGTTGCTCTCTTAGAATTACCCCTGCCCGATGAGATCCGTCAAAAAGTCCTCGATTTACTCAATATGCGGGGCCCCGCCGATCAGGTGATGGCGAAACTCCAGGCCTGGCCCCTAGATCAAGCCGGAAATGCACGACTCGCTGCCCTAGCTCAGTTATTGGGGATTATTGGTGACAGACTGAAGATCATGCTGGATTTAAGCCTGATTCAAACCTTTGACTACTACACCGGCATTGTTTGGGATGTGGTGGCCTATGCCGAAGGAGATCTTAGAGTTGTCGCCCAGGGAGGCCGCTATGACCAACTCCTCGGAACCTATAGCCCGTCAGCCGAATCTCAACCCGGTATCGGTTTTGTCTTTAACTTGGAGAACCTCCAACAGAGCCTGGCCAGCCAAGGACAATTACCCCAACAGCCACCCCGAAGCCAATGGTTAGTCGTTCCCACATCAGAGCCAGCCCTGAAAGCCAGCTTTGCCCATGCCCATACTCTCCGCATTGAAGGAGATGTCCGCGCTGAAGTTGCCTTAGCCCCCCTCAGCCCCGATGAAATGCGCGATTATGCCCAACGCCAACAGATTCCCTACATTGCCTGGGTGAATGAAGCAGGTCAGCCAACGGTGGAAATTGTCAGTGAGCGGGAGAACGTGCCATGTTAACCATTGCCATGCCCAAGGGAGCGCTCCTGAAAGATAGTATTAAAACCCTCAGTTCAATTGGCCTGGATTTTTCAGCCCTCTTGGATAGTTCCCACCGGCAACTACAAATTCTTGACCCCAGTGGCCAGGCCAGAGCGTTACTGGTGCGGGCCCAAGACGTGCCAGTCTATGTCGAATATGGCCAGGCCCAATTGGGAATTGTGGGCTATGACGTGCTGAAGGAAAAACAGCCCCAGGTGGCTCAAATTGCAGATCTGAAGTTTGGGGGCTGTCGGTTATCGGTGGCCGTGAAGCAAACCAGTCCCTACAAATCAGCCCGAGATCTGCCCCCCCAGGCCCGGGTTGCCTCTAAATTTGTCAAATGTGCCGCCGATTACTTTCAAGCCCTCGATTTGCCTGTGGAAGTCGTTCCCTTGTCTGGTTCGGTGGAATTGGGGCCGCTCACAGGCATGGCAGAAGCCATTGTGGATTTAGTCTCCACTGGGCGTACCCTGAAGGACAATGGCCTAATTGAACTAGAACAGTTGTTTTACAGCACCGCCCGCCTCATTGCCCATCCCCTCAGTTACCGTTTGGACAGTGAACAATGCCGGGCCTGGGCTGAGGAGATTTTAGGGATCAATGAATGCATGGAGTCAGCCCTTAAGCCGTAGTCAAGGCAGCCAACTCTGAGAGAAAACTGTAATGTTCTGTTACAAATCAGTGTCCCTGTGACAATTCTTAAAAAAAGGACTATAGTTTAGGGCAGTGTTGGGCGGTCAATCTGTTTCTTCCTAATGTCTTTAGTATTTGTGGTGTGTGGTGATGAGCTTTAATCCAAAACGTAAATTTCACGTTACCGAGCCGGAATGGGCTGCCCTGGTCAATTCCCGGCAACAACTCGAGCAATCCTTTGCCTCAGAACTACCGGAGCCTACGGCATCTTTGGACAGCCAAACCCAGTTAGAGCAAGAACGGGACATGGTTCAACAACAAGCAGCAGAAATTAGGCGTTTACGGGCCCAAGTCCGTTATCTCCAGGCCCAGTTGGTCAATCCTGTTTCCCCAGCGAACCTTAAACCTGCGCTGGCCAGGAAGCAAACCAACCCCGTCATCCTCCCCCATGCCACCAACTGGGCCCAACTGACCCCGGCCTGGCAAAATGGAGAGCTAGGCATTCGTCCTTGGCAAGCTGAACCCATCCGTTCACAACGCCGTGTCCAAGTTGAATTACCCCACTTCGCCCGGCGTTAAACCCCCTCTCCAAAGGAGTCATTCATGTGTGGCATTGTTGGCTACATTGGCCCACGTCCGGCTGCGGAAGTGCTGTTAGAAGGCCTCCGCAAACTAGAATATCGGGGCTACGATTCAGCGGGCATTGCGGCCGTCTGGGAAGGGGAACTTCACTGTATTCGGGCCAAGGGCAAACTCCACAATCTCCAAGAAAAGTTGGAAAAACTCCACTTGCCGGCGCGTATTGGCATTGGTCACACCCGCTGGGCCACCCACGGCAAACCAGAGGAGTATAACGCCCATCCTCACCGAGATGCCAGTGGCCGCTTGGCTGTTGTGCAAAATGGGATTATTGAAAACTATCGGGAACTCCGGGAAGAACTTAAGACAAAAGGCTATGTTTTTACCTCGGATACCGATACAGAAGTCATTCCCCATTTGATTGCTGACTTTCTGAAAACATCTGCTCCCGACCCAGACGGTCATCATCACGGCCTGTTAGACGCAGTACGGCAAGCGGTTCAACATCTCCAGGGAGCCTTTGCCATTGCCGTGATTTCCGCCGATTTCCCCGATGAGTTAGTTGTGGCCCGTCAACAAGCTCCTCTCGTTTTGGGCTTTGGGGAAGGGGAATTTTTCTGTGCCTCTGATACTCCCGCCTTAGTTCCCTATACCCAGGCCGTCTTACCCCTCGAGAACGGAGAAATTGCCTGTTTAAGCCCGACCGGAGCGGAGATTTACGACTTTTCTGGGCAACGCCTCCGTAAAACCCCACGCACCCTGAATTGGAATCCGGTTTTAGTAGAAAAGCAGGGCTTCAAACACTATATGCTCAAAGAAATCTACGAGCAGCCGGGGGTTGTCCGCACCTGTTTGGAATATTACCTGCGGGATGATTGGCAACCGAATGCCGACTTTAGCCCGATTAAATTGAACTTACCTAAGGTACTCCTTGCTGATTTAGAGCAGGTGCAGATATTGGCCTGTGGTACGAGTTGGCACGCCGGATTAGTGGGTAAATATCTCTTAGAAGGGTTAGCCCAAATTCCAACCAGCGTTCAATATGCGTCTGAGTTTCGCTATGCCCCACCACCCGTTACCCGCCATACCCTCACCATTGGGGTGACTCAATCCGGGGAAACAGCTGATACCTTAGCGGCTTTGGAGTTGGAACTACACCGCCGGGCTAATTTGAGGCCAGAGCTACAACCCCGTCTGCTGGGAATTACGAATCGGCCAGAAAGTAGTTTGGGTCATCTTGTCCCCGAGATGATTGATACCCATGCTGGGATTGAAATTGGTGTGGCCGCGACCAAAACCTTCGTGGCTCAGTTATTAGCGTTTTATTTGTTGGCTTTGGATCTAGCCTGGCAACGGCAAACCCTTGACAACTCCCGTTTAGGCGAAATCATCGATCAACTGCGACAACTCCCAGCCCAAGTCGAGCAAATTCTGGAAAGTCAAGAACGCTATATTGAAACCCTTTCCCATGATTTTGCTGATACTCAAGATTTTATTTTTCTTGGACGTGGCATTAACTTCCCCATTGCTCTTGAGGGAGCCTTAAAACTGAAGGAAATTAGCTATATCCATGCGGAAGGGTATCCGGCCGGGGAAATGAAACATGGGCCGATTGCCTTACTCGATGCGAAAGTTCCGGTGGTGACGATTGCGATGCCGGGGAGCGTTTTTGAGAAGGTTCTCTCCAATGCCCAAGAAGCGCGGGCCCGTGATGCGCGCTTAATTGGGGTAACACCGATGGAAGAACAGGATGCCCGCGATACTTTTGATGCCCTCTTGCCTGTGCCGGAAGTCGATGAGTTATTGTCCCCGATTCTGACGGTGATTCCTTTGCAATTGCTGGCTTATCACATTGCAGCAAGGCGGGGCCTGGATGTGGATCAACCGCGTAATTTAGCTAAATCGGTCACGGTTGAGTAACTTAGGCTTGGTAACTGATAGTCATTTCTGCCAAAAGTGAGACACTCAAGAGTTCAACTGCTGATGCTTTCAAGCATTTCTGTGTTTGATTCTTAAGGGAAACGACTGTAGTCCTTAATTTTTGCCCCAGTTATTTCTGAGGAGATAGGAGCGCAGGAGATTGAGCTTGACTGTTGGGAGTCAGGGTTTGGCCATAGACTTGGGGGCGGTCACTTGGCCTGGCTAACATTTCCTGCTGGCGGTTGACGGCCCAAACTTGGGTTTTCGGTTCTCCCATCGTGGCGGTCTGAAATAAGATTTGATCCGGTTGCTCCTGACTCCAACCCAAAAGAGTCGCATGATCGTATTCTACTGATTGCGGCCAGACGGCGGTTAGGGTTTGTTGGGGGCGAGACCAAATCACAGCTACATCAGATGCAAAATCCGTGGAAAACAGGCCTTGAAAGTTGCGAATCAGGAGTTGCTCACCGGATGCTGACCAGCCCACAGGCCAGAGAACAGCAATTAAGCCCGCGCCATCAGGGGGTAAGTCTTGGCGTAATTCTGGATCAATCAGACTACTGCTTTGCCATTGTTGCACTGCTTGGGTGTGGGTGTTGGTAATTGTCAGAGTGCTGGTGAGTTGATTGTCGGCAAAGTTAGGGTGGGCGTGAAAGATTAACTCGGCCTGGGCTTCATATACACCATCGGGAGAAATAAACGTTGCAGTTTTCTGAGCATAGATTTGGGCTTGGTGACTGGTCGCAGCTAATTTTTGTTGTTGAATAATCCAGGCCCAGGGTAAGGGAAAGGGACTATTAATTGGATCCGCTGGGGTCGTGGACTGAGCGGGCTGGCCTGGGGAAGACTCGCTTAAACCTGGTGCATCATGCTGAGCTAAGACTGGCCAATAGGAATTAAAGACTAAGCTCCCGGTTACTACTAAAGAAATAGCCGTTAATCCAGCTAAGGGAGTCCGCACCCCAGAGGCCAAAGACTGCACTGTGATCATGATCAGCCACCTTACCTAAAACCTGAAAATTGCTCTGATGTTAAAGTTGTTAAAGCCAAAACCTGACTAGGGAAACGAAAAATTATGCGCGGCAAAAAACTGAAAAACTTGAGTAACCAAGACCTACCCCAGCGGCATAAAACCAATTGACTGAAACGCTGTCACATAGATACAGGCCTGGGAAAACACATCATTACTAACTCGACCGATCAAGCAGACCTATTTCTAGGATAACAATTGGCATAGAGACAGAAGTGTCAATTTACCAAAAGTTACTTGGGGCGGAGGATTTAGGGCTTTTGGATTGGACATCTTTACCGGGAACTCATATTCTCACATTAGGTTGAACCGTTAGCGGTGAATATGATCAATATCAGCCTGGCCTGTGATTTGGATCAACGAGATTTAAGACCGAGGTAGTCCTTGATCAAGACTAGCCGGGCCATAGGGGTATGACAAAAGGGTATGACGGCGTTGGCGCGGGGTTTGGAGGACTAGCCAAATTGAATACAGGCTGGCCAAACAACTAACCCCAAAAATTAACCAGCGAATGGCGATGTGAATAGTTGTAGCAGTCGGAAACAGAATCCCCCGAAGGAAGGCATAGCCCAGTCCACCAAAATTAAACATCAAGTGAATCACTAAAGAGGCAAAATCTTCCGAACGGCGGGCCCGTTCCAATTCAACTGCATTAAACTTATGCCAAATCGGAAAATTATACTCCCGTTGGCTAGTCAGAATTTGTTGGTACAGTAGAATTTGAGTCATGACCCGTTGATGATGTATCAGCAATAAATTTATTGAGAGAGAAATAAAGCCAATACCAACACTCGCAAAGGCAAAATTAGCATCAGCCAGGGATACCCCAAAGATCGTTGTTGCGACCGTAATAAAGGTCAAAAAGGCCCGATTACGAGCTTGGAGACGGGCATTGTATTCATCACCAGTAGCTTTGTAGAGATCAGAGGGAGAAAAACCCATGTCGGTAGATGACTCGACTTCTAGTTACAGCACCCTACCATTCTTAACGGGTTAATTGGGGAGACTTCAGCAAAATCCTATCCACAAAGGTGGCAATAAGTTGGTTGGCAATCGGGGTTTCTTGGGCAGAGTTAGCTAGGTCTTGCAGGGAATCAGGATGCTCAAAATAGCGCTCACAGTAGCGACTGATCCTGGCAATTAGATCTGCACGATTAACTTCGGGATGAAACTGAAAGGCGTAAAAAGGCTGCTCAGGCAAGGTAAACCCATGATAGGGACAAAGCTGAGAATAGGCGAGGTGAATTGCTTCGGGGGGGAGGGATACGGCTCGTTCTTGGTGGCCAGAAATTGCTAAAAATTCCGCGGGTAGGGTTTGACAGAGGGGATCTGCTTCGGCGTTGGGCGTGAGATAAATCGGGTAAGTGCCCATTTCCATATGCTCACGGTCTAAAATCACCCGGCCACCAAGAGCTTCCACCGCTAATTGAAAGCCAAAACAGGAGGCGAAGACGGGGATTCGCTGTTCAAGACAATAAAGAATGAGGGCCTGGGAAGGGGGCACAAAGGGATATAAATCCGGCTTGAGGACACTGGCATCACTAGAGCCACCAATAAACAAAGCATGATGGCTGTGAATCACGGTTGGGGGAAACTCGGCCTGATCGAACCCATTGAGAACGGTAAATTGATCCGGGCGTAAACCACTGTAGCGGCTAAATTCGGCTAGTTCCTCTTGCTGTGTCGGGGGATCATTCCGGGCCTGGAGGAGTAAAATCCGCAGAGAGTTCCGATTCATAGTGCTGAGATTTCGGATGAGGCGAGATCATCTGGGCTAGGCTCGGATTCTGAAGACAAGTCAATCACCAGCGGAGGACTCGGCCGCCAGAGTAAATACAATCCAAGGAGAGCAAAGCCAATTGCCGCAATAGATTTGAGCAGTGGGGCCGGGAATATCCGCGACACTTGGCCGCCCAAGAGTACCCCTAAAAAACTAGTGAACACCAGGCCACTGGCAACCCCTAAAAAGGCTAATCGGGCAGAGCGGGCATTTCCCCCCAAGGTAATTGCGGCTAATTGACTTTTATCTCCTAATTCGGAAAGGAAAACCATCACAAAGCTGACACCCAATAGCTGCCAATTCATCACTGCATCCTCTGTCGGGCCAACGTTAACTCCCAAAAATAAAATCTGGATTCGGTAGCTATTTTAGCCCACTCTCCCAGGCCTGCCCCAACCACCTGGCAACTCTCTGAAATATAGTGAAGTTAGGAAGAGCCAATCCCCCAGAGTCAGATGCTATGGTTGCTAGCCCTGAAACCCTAACCAATTTTGAGCTTGAACCAGACATCACCTTTCCCCCAATTGATTTATGGAGTGATGAGCCACCCTTGGAATCTGACTTTCACCGTGACCAAATTGAAATTCTCATTCACCTGCTCAAACGCTATTGGCACGACCGAACGGATTTTTATGTTACAGGCAACCTGACGATTTACTACAACGAAGAACAACTAAGGAAGCGAGAGTTCCGAGGCCCTGACTTCTTTGCGGTACTGGATACTGAGCTAAAGGAGCGGCGCAGTTGGGTTGTCTGGGGGGAAGGGGGCAAATATCCAAACTTAATCATTGAAATTCTCTCCAAGAGTACGGTCACGGTAGATAAAACCACAAAAAAAGACCTGTATCAGAATACGTTTCGGACGCCTGAGTATTTCTGGTTAGATCCCAATGGCCTGGAGTTGACGGGGTTTCGCTTTGGCAATGGGATGTATCAACCACTTGTCCCCAATGAGCAGGGGTGGCTGTGGAGTGAGGAATTGCAACTGTACTTAGGGATTGCCCATGGCCGACTGCGATTTTTGACTCCAGAAGGCGAGTTAATCCCCACGGCCACCGAAGCAGAGCAGATTGAACGCCAACGGGCTGACCAAGAATATCAACGGGGAGAGCGGCTGGCAGCTAAATTGCGAGAATTGGGTGTTGATCCCAGTGACATTTAAATCTGGTCAAGTCAAGGTCTCAAGCTGCCAGGCCGGGTCAAGGTCTTGACTCATTTGCCATAGATTCACTTCAATTTCTAAAAGCAGAAGTATTAGTGGAAACTATATCAGGAGTTAAGAAGTTTCAATAGCTCCCTGTTCTAGGCCTGGTGGGAAAACACTATATACTGAGAGGCGTTCATCCACAGGGCTGTCGTGTCCGGCAAGTGTTCTTATGGAAAATGGCATTGATCTCCAGGGGCAGTTACGAGCGGCCTTAGAGGCATTAGGGCTAACCCCAGGCCTGGCCAAGTTAATCTGGCTACCTTTACCCATGTTGTTAATGTTAGTCGTGGCCACCGTGGGGGTGTTGATTTCGGTTTGGTTAGAGCGAAAAATCTCAGCCGCCGTCCAACAACGGATTGGCCCAGAATACATTGGCCCCTTGGGCATCTTGGCCCCCCTAGCCGATGGCTTGAAACTGGTCTTCAAAGAAGATGTGATTCCGACCCAAACCGATGGATTGCTTTTTACCTTGGGGCCAATCTTGGTAGTCGTTCCCGTCTTCTTGTCCTATGTCATTGTGCCCTTTGGGCAAAACTTGCTGCTGTCTAATATTGGGATGGGGGTATTTTTATGGATTGCCCTCTCCAGCATTGCCCCGATTGGGTTGTTGATGTCTGGGTATGCCTCCAATAATAAATATTCCTTACTAGGAGGGTTACGAGCCGCAGCCCAATCCATTAGTTATGAAATTCCCCTAGCCTTGGCGGTCTTGGCGGTGGCGATGATGTCCAATGGCCTAGGGACGGTGGATATTGTTGAGCAGCAGTCCGGCTATGGCATTCTCGGTTGGAATGTTTGGCGGCAACCGATTGGCTTTTTGATTTTTTGGATTGCGGCCCTCGCTGAATGTGAGCGTCTCCCCTTTGACTTGCCGGAAGCGGAAGAAGAGCTGGTGGCAGGCTATCAAACCGAATATTCGGGGATGAAATTTGCCTTGTTTTATTTGGGGTCTTACGTTAACCTTGTCCTCTCAGCCCTCCTGGTTGCCGTCCTCTATTTTGGGGGCTGGGATTTCCCAATTCCGCTGGATCAACTGGCAAGCTGGTTGGGTATTAGTGAAACCAATCCCTTTTTCCAAATTGGCATGGCGGTGCTGGGGATTACGATGACCCTCTTAAAAGCCTATTTCTTTATCTTCTTGGCTATTCTCCTGCGTTGGACAGTTCCTCGGGTACGGATTGACCAGTTACTTGATTTAGGTTGGAAGTTTTTATTGCCTGTGGGCCTGGTCAATTTATTGCTGACAGCGGGGTTAAAACTCACCTTTCCCTTTGCCTTTGGGGGTTAGTTGCTCTCTGTTCCTTAGAGTCTAATTTGATATTCCTCGGAGTGAGTTTAGATCATGAAGTTTCTCAATAAAATTGGCTCTTATGCCAAAGAAACCTTGCAATCTGCCAAGTATATTGGGCAAGGTCTGGCTGTCACCTTTGACCACATGCAGCGACGACCGATTACGGTGCAGTATCCTTACGAAAAACTGATTCCCTCGGAGCGGTTTCGGGGTCGGATTCACTTTGAATTTGATAAATGTATTTCCTGTGAAGTCTGTGTCCGGGTCTGCCCCATTAATCTGCCTGTGGTGGACTGGGAATTCAACAAGGAAATAAAGAAGAAGGAACTCAAGCACTACAGTATTGATTTTGGAGTCTGCATCTTTTGCGCCAACTGCGTGGAATATTGCCCCACAAACTGCCTTTCCGTCACAGAGGAATATGAACTGGCCACTTACGACCGCCATGAATTGAATTTTGATAATGTGGCGATGGGCCGGCTTCCCTATAAGGTGACTGAGGATCCAATGGTGACTCCGATTCGGGAATTTGCCTATTTACCGGCAGGTGTTACCGATGGCCATGAGGCAAAACTAACAGATCAGCGGGCAGGGTCTCGGCCAGAGGAGATTGCGGCCCAACTGCACACAACAGCCAGCAAACCAGAATAAGGAGTTAACTTGTGGATTTAGCAACTGGCGTACAAACCATCGCCTACTTTCTCTTGGCGGTCTTGGTGATTGGAGCAGCCTTGGGGGTTGTACTTCTCGATAGCATTGTTTACTCAGCTTTTTTGTTGGGGGGAGTTTTCATTAGTATTTCTGGAATTTATATTCTCCTTAATGCTGATTTTGTCTCGGCCGCCCAAATTTTGATCTATGTTGGGGCCGTTAATGTCCTGATTTTGTTTGCCATCATGTTGGTCAATAAGCGAGAAGATTTTGCGCCGATACCGCGGCGGTGGATTCGCAAAGGGGCGGCTGGACTGGTGGCTTCAGGGTTGTTTTGCCTTTTAAGTGTGATGGTCTTGCAAACCTCATGGAAGGTTCCAGCCAACACGATGCCCACTCCAGAGACGATTGTGACCATTGGCAAGCACTTTTTTACGGATTTTCTCTTGCCTTTTGAATTGGCTTCGGTCTTGTTATTAATGGCTCTAGTTGGGGCAGTGGTATTGGCACGGCGAGACTATTTGATTGACGAAGAACCCTCCATTGGTGAAGTTCCCCAACCCCCCTTGGAATTACCAGAACGCCCCCGCGAGTCGGCTGTTTTATCTGGCAAATAATCCTAATTCCCCTGACCGCTTGAGGAGAAAATCATGAATTTAGATCTAATCTTATTGCTTGCTGCTGCCCTATTTTGTATTGGGATTTATGGCCTGGTAACCAGTCGCAATGCAGTGCGGGTTCTCATGTCCATTGAGTTACTTTTGAACGCGGTTAATCTCAATTTAATTGGGTTTTCCAATTACCTAGATGGCCTGGAAATAAAAGGCCAAGTCTTTGCCGTATTTGTGATTGCGATTGCGGCGGCCGAAGCTGCTGTTGGCCTGGCGATTATCCTGGCAATTTACCGAAACAAAGACACGGTGGATATGGAACGGTTTAATTTACTGAAGTGGTAGTTAAGTCAGCCCGTAAAGTTTAAGAGTACAAAACCCTAAGTCTTTTTCTATAAGGTTTTCCAGTTTATTACAGCTAACCCCTTAAGACTGGATAGGAGAATGTCGGACAAGGCTTGACTTATTCCTGCTAGGTATTCGTTAAAAAAGTAAATCTTGGGCTTTTTCTTAGATAACTCTTATATCTGTATTAGATAAGCTAGCTAGGTTAGTTAATTTCGCAATTTGTACTTGAGAGGCTCCACCTAAACCATCCGGATCAAAGAATAATGAACCATTGGCTTGGTCATAGACAAAACGTTGACTAGAATTAGTTGCCGCCGCCCCTAAGACAAACTGAGATGCTGCTAATGTTCCCACCGTTAATTCACCGCCAAACCCACTAGCCAAGACTTGAATCTTATCAATATTCCCAGCCACCTTACTAAAATCTGTAATTGTATCCAGGCCCTCATTAGGTGCATTAAACCGGAAAAAGTCATTCCCTGCTCCTCCCGTTAAGACATCCAGGCCCTGGCCCCCTACCAGCGTATCATTCCCACCTCCACCCGTGAGAGAATCATTGCCCGCTAACCCACTGAGGCTATTGTTACCAGTATTGCCACTAATCGTATTAGGAAAAGTATTTCCAGTTCCAGCGATTGCACTCCCACCTATCAAGGTTAAGTTCTCCACATTCGCAGTCAGGCTGTAGTTAATCGAGGAGAAGACCGCATCTATCCCTTGATTCGCTGCCTCAACAACCACATCACCCACGTTATCCACAACATAGATGTCATCTCCCAGGCCACCAACCAATCGGTCAGCACCCGCTCTACCATTCAAAGAGTTTGCGCCAGAATTCCCCGTAATTGTATTTTCCAGAACATTTCCATTGCCGTTAATGTTGTCTGACCCGATTAAGGTCAAGTTTTCAACATTGCTAGTCAGGCTATAGGTAATGGAGGAGAAGACTTTGTCTATCCCTTCACCCACCGCTTCGACAATCACATCCCCGACATTATCAACCACATAGATGTCATTTCCCAGGCCACCCACCAATCGGTCTGCACCCGTTCCACCACTGAGGGAGTTATTCCCGCTATTTCCCGTAATCGTATTAGCGAGATCATTGCCCGTCCCATTAATGTTGCCCGTCCCAGTTAAGGTCAAGTTTTCAACATTAGCCGTCAGACTATAGGTAATAGACGAGAAGACTTTGTCTATGCCTTCACCCGCCGCTTCGACAACCACATCGCCTACATTATCGACAACGTAAGTGTCATTTCCCAGGCCACCGACTAAGAGATCAGCCCCTTTTCCCCCATCGAGGTAATCGTTACCATCCAGACCACTCAGGGTATTGCTACCAGAATTCCCCGTAATCGTATTGGCGAGAGCATTCCCCGTTCCATTAATTGCCGCTGTCCCGGTTAAGGTCAAGTTTTCAACATTAGCCATCAGACTATAGGTAATAGACGAGAACACAGCATCAATCCCTTGGTTGGCCGCTTCGACAACTACATCACCCACGTTATCCACAACATAAGTGTCATTCCCTAGGCCACCCACTAAGCGGTCAGCACCTGCTCCACCATTCAAAGAGTTTGCGCCACTATTTCCTGTAATCGTATTGTCTAAGGCATTGCCTGTGCCATTGAGGTTATCAGTTCCCGTCAAGGTCAGGTTCTCAACATTGCTGGTCAGGCTATGGGTAATGGAGGAAAAGACCAAATCTATGCCTTGGTTCGCTGCTTCAACAACCACATCACCAATATCGTCCACATAGTAAGTGTCATTGTCGTTCCCACCCGCCATGTAGTCAGACCCTAGGCCACCGTTGAGAACATCATTGCCGTCATTGCCCAGCAAACTATTATTCTCACTATTTCCGGTCAACGTATCGGCAAAGCGTGACCCCCAGAGATTTTCGATGTTGACTAATTGATCATTACCCGATCCACCTGTGGCTATCCCTGTAACCAAATTGGCCTTTACTAAGGCTGGGGCTGTCGAGTAGTCAGCGGTATCAATGCCGTCACCACCATCCAAGAAATCATTGCCTAAAATTATTTTTGCACTGGCACTAATCGGGCCACCAAAGTATTCCCCAGCAAGAATATCGTTCCCCAGGCCCCCAAACAGAGAATCATTCCCCGCCGTGATCGTCCCACCGCTAATCGTGCCATAGTAATCGCCGTAGAGTTTATCATTGCCCCCAGTAACAACCCCACCCGTGATCGTTCCGGCATAGAATTCACCGTAGAGCTTGTCATTACCCGCACTGACGACACCCTCAGTTATGACTTGGTAATATTGGCCATAGATAGTGTCATTGCCCCCAATTACCGTGCCGCCCGTAATAGCGTTTAGGCTATCATAATATTCTCCATAAAGGTTATTGCCACTCGTGGTGACTGTCCCCCCGGTGATCGTGCCATAGTATTTGCCGTAGAGAGTATCATTGCCCCCTTTAACCGTCCCACCGATGATTACGGTTGGGCCAGGATTCTGATTGCCATAGTATTCTCCGAAAAGGGCATCATCCCTGGAAGCAACCAGGCCAGCAGCAATAACGTTGTAATACATCCCATAAAGGACATCATTCCCCCCTGTGACGACACCGCCAGTAATCGAGCCGCCATAAGCTTCTCCATAAACTGGGCTGCCTTTGGTGCTAACTGTCCCGCCGTTAATCGTACCCCCGTAGTACGTTCCATAGAGCTTGTCATTGCCACCCAGGACACTCGTGCCGTTGCCAATTGAGTTGATGTCACCGTAGATTTCGCCGTAGATGACGTTAAAGGCACTTTGGATGCTGCCGCCAGTTATATTCCCCTTGTAATATTCTCCATAGAGATTGTCATTGCCGCCAATCACTGTGCCGCCGATGATGTTGCCGTAAAGCTCTCCGTAAAGGTAATCATCTCCCGCAATCACCGTACCGTTGCTAATATTGCTGTTGTAGTACTCCCCATAAAGGTTGTCAGCCCCTCCCTTAACCAGGCCACCGGTGATGCTGCCGTAACGTTCACCGACCATACGATCCGTAAATCCAACAATGCTGCCCCCACTAATTTCCCCGTTGTAAAATTCCCCATAGAGCGAATCATTCCCGCCCTGCACTAACCCCCCGGCAATGGTGCCGTTATAGTAGTCTCCTGTGAGAACGTCTTCCTGACCGATGATAGTGCCGCCCGTGATCGGGGTGTTTAGTATTCACCGTAGAGAATATCTTTACCGCCCGTCACCGTACCGCCCGCAATGCTGGTGCCAAAGGCATAATAATCGCCATAGAGTTGATCCTGGCCGCCAACTACTGAACCATCAATAATGTTGCCATTGTAAAAGTCTCCGTAGAGCTTATTGTTGCCACCTGTAACGATGCCGCCGATCAGATTACTGTTATAAAAAGCCCCATAGAGTAAATCATTGCCCCCGGTGACAAGACCACCTGTGATGCTGCTGGCATAGAATTCCCCATAGAGAACATTATTACCCCCGGTTACAGTTCCACCAGTGATACTACTGCCATAAAATTCGCCAAATAAGTTGTCACTGTCGCCTGTCACCGTCCCACCAAGAATGGTACTGGCGTAATAGTCTCCGGAGAGGATGTCATTACCACCAATCACAATGCCCCCGGCAATGCTACCGGTGTAAAGTTCGCCAAATAACGTATCCGAAAAGGCTGTACCACTGACAGATCCGGCAAAGGAATCGCCATACAAAACATCACTGCCTGCGATGCCACTAATACTGCCTGTAAAGGATTCACCGAAGAGTTGGTCGTTGCCGTCTAAGCCATTGATAGTGTCATTGGCATTGTTGCCGATAATCGTGTCAGGGCCAGCGGTAGGGGCGGAAGTGGGGTCGGTGAAGATGATCGCCATAAAATGTGCCAATAAAGTTCGGGAAATCAATAAAATTAGCGAAAAATTGTAGGGAACAGTGTTTTATTTTGATAAGATTCTCTCAAAGTAGTCTTAACTTTAGATATGCAACCAACAGCACTAACACTAATTAGCTATATTTTATAATTAGTTATATTTTGTGCATTTAATGAAGATATACAAATCTATTTTCAACTGTAAATGACTTTATCTGAAGCGCAATGATACAGTTACAACCTATCACACTTGAAATAATTTGGGGGATTTTGCGGGATGAAGTAACCGATGAGCAGGTGAATCATTTGGTGTGGCAAACCTTGGGTTATGCGTGGGATGAAACAACCCAGGCCTGGGATTTAAGCCAGGTCTCCCCCGAGTGGCAAGTAAGCTATCCTGAACCCCCGGATTTTATTGCCAGCCGCCCAGCAACGGTTAAACTGACTCGTTCGATTCCACCGGAAAATAAACAACTCTTGAAAGAGCAATTGGGCTTTGCGGGCTACTCGGTGAGTGAATTGAAACCTAGGCTGACCCGGCGGGCCACGGCAGCTAATTGGCTCTTGAGCTATCTGCAACAACAATCATGAACTCGGCCTATGACTGGATTGAACCGGAATTAAACCGATTAGAACGAGTCGGCTGGTATCGGACACCCAAGATTGTTCAAAGTCCGCCAGGCCCCGTGATTGAATTCAACGGCCAACGACTGGTGAATTTCGGCAGTAATGATTATTTAGGATTAGCTACTGATCCCAGGGTAATCGCGGCCGCGATTCAAGCCTGCCAGGCCTGGGGCGTTGGGAGTACGGGGTCGCGCCTCTTGAGTGGCCATAAACAACTCCATGAGGATTTAGAAATCACCCTGGCCCAGTTCAAACAAACTGAAGCTGCCCTTGGGTTTAGTTCGGGGTATTTGGCCAATCTCGGGGTGATTACGGCTTTAGTTGATTCTAAGGATTTGATTATTGCTGATGCCTATAACCATGCCAGCCTTAAAAGTGGAGCCAAACTCAGTGGAGCTAAGGTTTATGAATTTACCCACGGAAACTTAGAACAAGCCCAGGAATTATTATCCCAACATCGTCTCCATTACCGCCGCTGCTTAATTCTGACCGATAGTGTTTTCAGTATGGACGGTGATCTGTGTGATCTACCAAAATTACTGGGCCTGGCGGAGGGCTTTGGGGCCATGGTGTTGATTGATGAGGCCCATGCCACGGGTGTGTTAGGGCCAACGGGGCGTGGTTCAGTTGAACATTTTGCCTGTCAAGGACGGTCATTAATTCAGGTGGGAACTCTTAGCAAAGCCTTGGGAAGCTTAGGGGGCTATGTTGTGGGGTCTCAGCTATTGGTTGATTATTTACGCAATCGGGCCCGGAGTTGGATTTACACCACTGGTCTATCCCCCGCCGATACCGCTGCCGCCTTGGCCGCCCTCCACCTGATCCAAGCCGAGCCGGAACATCACCAAAAACTCTGGCAAAATCGAAACTTACTCGCCCAATCACTTGCAAAACTGCCCCCTTCCTTTCCCCTCAAACTCCTGCCCTCAGAGTCCGCCATTCTGTGCCTACAAGGTGAGACGATTCTCGAAGTCCAGGCCATGAGTCAAGCTCTTTACCAGGCCGGGTATTGGGTGCCTGCAATTCGTCCGCCGACAGTGCCCCGCAGTCGCTTACGCATCAGCCTCATGGCCAGTCATCGTCCCGCCCAGATTATCGGTTTAGTGGAGGCTCTCCAGGCCTGGACTGTGTAACAAAGCTTAATTATTTTTGAACATATGAAATGCTTTTTCCGTGCAACTACGGACGCTGGGGGGCAATTCAGCTTTTTATGATTAAAGAACATCCACTTAAGCAGAGGTTAAGTAAAGTTTAATGTGCAATTGCGTTAGTCCAGAAAATAGTTAAGTAATAATTAAGATTGCTGAGGAACTGGGAATCAAAAGCTCATCGTCCAGACCGGGGCATCACCAAATTTTCATGGGTGATTCTCTGCTGAAATCTAGGGCTAAGTGTCATGAACTTGATATAAACCCTGTTGATCTTTGCTGATTTTGCCTCGGTCTTCAGTCATTACTCAGTGATGCTTTAGGATCCTTGAGATAAGGTTCTTGACTAGTTTTCCAGGGGTTTAAGGGGAGGAGAATTAGCTAGAAGTGAGGAGAAGTTCATTAGCATTGGATTAATTAATTGCTCTACCTTCACTAGCTTTAACGTTTTGCCACCCTAAAAACCCCCCGAATGAGTCAGTAACTCGACTTCAATTCAGCACTCTGACTAGTGATTGCTTTTTTTAATTTTTATGATTGTAAATTTTTATTTGTTTAGGAGGAAGCCCTGTGACTGCCACGCTGATTCACAACAACTCTGAAACCAAGCATTGGCAAGCGGCCGAGAATGTTTTACGCAAGAAGTATCCTCAACGGCATCATCACTTTGCGCTCCGGGAATTCTTCAATTTTGATTCTGCCAATGGGGTCTATGCCGATTGGAACGAGAGCCGCAATATTCTAGTCACGGAAGATTTTATTATCGGGCTGATGTCTGGCCTGGAGCATGAAGTGGGGCCAGCAGCTTCCGTGGTGATGTATAAAATCGGCGAAGAATGGGGCCGCAAAGATGCTGAGTTTTTTCAAAATTGGTTTGTGAAAGAATATCAATATGAAAGCATCAAGCAAATGCAACTCCCCTATGTTCTCGAGGCTTGGTGGTGGCCTTGTACGGCCCAAGGCTGGGGAAACTGGGAGGTGGATCTGAGCGAGCAAAAGCATGGCTTCATGTTTATCAATATTTTTGATTCAGTCGTGGCTCGGACATTAGGGGATGTGGGGCGGCCGGTCTGTCATCTCTACGCTGGCTTGTTTGCTGGCTTTTTTTCTGGCCTGGTGCAGAAACCCCTAGATTGTATCGAGATTCAATGCTATGCCATGGGGGAAACCTTCTGTAAGTTCCTTTTAGGGAAAAAAGACCGGATTGATGCCGCCTCCTTCTGGCAAAACGAGGGAGCCACCGCCCAAGACATTGAAAAACGCTTACGCAGTGGGGACTTGTTCAATGGCCAACGTCGTTAATTGGCAGCAGCAGTCCGTTGATCGGTTCTTGGAGCAGGTAAATTGGCTGGGGTTATCCGTGGCAATTCCGACTCCGGTGGACAGTCAGGCTTGGCTGGGCCTCTCGGTACGGGACTTTTGGCAAGGGTGTAACTGGGATGGCCAGCATCAAGTTCGGCAAGTAGCCTGGGGTATCCCTGCTGTTTCAGAAAGGAGGGGAGAGCGGCTCTGGTTGAACTGTTCAGTGACGGAATTTATCCAAGCAGCCAATTGGACAGGACAACCCCTCAGCATTTCAAAGTCTCTGGCTGAGGTTATTCCACCCCCTGTTCAGCAGCCCGTCCCCAGCACTTGGCTACAACTGAGCGTGATGGACTTTTTTGGGCGGGTCAACTGGCTGGGTAAACCGGAGCAAGCGCAACTCTTACCAGGAATGCAATCGCCCCTGCAACTGTCGGTGGCCCAATTTTGTCAAGCTGTGGCCTGGGATTTAAAACCCGTGATTGGGGCTGTCCCCCCGCTGACACTCCCTCCGGAACCGGAACCGGAGCCAACCATGACCCTCACGGATCTGTCCAGCTTGTTCTAACCCTTCAGATTCACGGTCTGAAATCTACGTTTGCCCAGATATTGCGACATTTAAGGAGACGAAACCCCTATGCAACCCGACTTAGCCTTACTGTTCTACAAAGCCGAAGATCACTACCTCAGCGATGTGGACTTGAAGGTTTTTAAGCACCATACCGATTCCCTGAAACAACGCTTGACATTGTATGAGTTACTGCGGGAGAAAGAACTCGAGATTTGGCAACCCGTCGCGGATCGTCTCCAACAGGCCTTTCCCCAGGAGGTTGATGCGACCCTCGAGCAAATTCTCCGCCAAGGGATTGCCCTGTTTCGCTATGGGGCGATGGCGATGCTGCTTAACAATCCTGAGTTTTTACAGCGGCGACTCCTGGAATGGTTAACGGATATTGTTGCTTCTCGGCAGTCCCAAGGCCTGGTGACAACACTTCACCAATTACTCCAGGCCCGGCTACGGGAGATGCTCACAGACAAAGAAGTAGATTTGATTCTGCCCTTCTTAGATCAAGCCCAGGCCACCCTCGTGGGAACTGTGCCGCTTGTCACTGTTGCATAATGCCCCTGCTGCCGAATCCGAAGACCTCTTAGAGATATTGGAGATATTAAAATGATTTCCGTTGCTGAACTGCTGAAGGACAACCGTTCCCCAGGAAACTACTACGCCGTTGATGCCTATGTGCATGGTGATTTTGAAACCGGCCTAATCGAAAACCGGCGGGGGGCGCGACTGGTAGCCCTACCCGACACCCTCTTGCAAGCCATTTATACTGGCCTGGATCACGAAACAGGGCAAGCGGCGGGGATTGTCCTCGAAAACTGCGGACGTTGGTGGGGCAAAAACTTTTATTCCCGTTTTGTGCAAGAAGTGAGCGAATACTACAACCGTCCCTTAGCAGAAATGGAAATGGTGGAATTTCTCCAATGCTTGAAGGAATGTTGGAAAACTCACGGTTGGGGCATCATTGACTTGGATATTAGCTACTACCAACAGGGTTTCTTAATCCTTAAAACCTGGCAGTCTGCCTTTGCAGCGGCGGCTCCGGTCAATACCAGCCAGCCCCAATGTTTTGCCGAAGTCGGGATATTATCCGCGTTTTTCAGTCAACTCACTGGCCGGGAACTCCACTGTGTCCAAACTACCTGTGAATCTATGGGGGCTGACTGTAATCACTTTGTCTTAGGTATTGCGGACCGGGTTAATCCAGCCCAGGCCTGGCAACAGGAAGGCCATGATCACAAAACGATTATGGAACGGCTCTGTTCTGCTCCACCCACCAGCAACTAGGAATCATGTCATTGGGTAGAGTGTTGACAGATTATTTCTAAACTAATAAAGCTGGCACACCCCACCTAACCTATTTATTCTGGAGGATGCTTTCTGTGGCCAAAGTTGTCAAACTCGAACCGATTGCCCGAGAAACAAGCATTAACACCAATGACAATATTCTCTCGGCTCTTTTAGACAGTGAGTTGCATGTTCTCAAGGAATGTGGGGGGCGGGGGATGTGTGCAACCTGTCACGTTTTCATCAAAGACGGGATGGATAGCCTTTCCCCTTTAACTCGGCGAGAGCAGCGAACCTTAGAGGTCATTACCACCTGCAAGCCTAATTCTCGCTTGGCCTGCCAGGCCCGAGTTGTCGGCCCAGGTGTGGTGGTCGAGTTACCCTCTGGGATGTATGTCAATGCCGTGGCTGATATTGAGGCCTTGATTGGCCGGCGGGCTGAGCAGGATATTTTGCACCCCTTGGACGGGCGAATCTTGGTGGAAGCCGGGAAATTAATCACCCGTACCATGATCAGCCAACTCCAAGATGCCCAAGTCCAGGCCGGGGCGTACCTCGCCAAAACTACCGATGCCTAATTTCAACCTAGAACCTGTGCCTTTAAGATGATGCACATTGAACCAATTACCAATACTTTACAAAGGGGAAAATTATGGAGAGTCAAGCCCAGGGGACAGCACCAGAAACCATCAACAGCCCCCTCTTATCCTTGCCGGAAACCAGCCCCGCTCAGGATATGGATTGCCTAACCCAGGCCCCGGCAGCCCTTGATGGTGGCTTCAATTATCTAGAAATTGGTTCGGCCTTCATTGCTGTTGCTACCTCCATCGCTGGGGCGGCCTTCCAAAACCTCTTGCTCACCTCCATTGCGACATTACCCCTTTCGGCTTCCCTGGTGATGAATTTGGCGGAGCGCAAAAAACTAGCCCAAAAACTCCAGGCGGAAATAGCCCAACACCAGATGACCCAGTCCACCCTGATCCAAACCCAAACTAACCATGCAAATCAACTGGGTAATTTAATTGCTGGCCTGGCTCAAGTCAGTGATCAAGTCCAAGGTGTCCAAGGACAAGTCAGTGATTTGGGACGGGGAACCCGAGACCTTCATGACTACACCCGGATTTTAGGCACTGAGCAAAAGCAGATTGAGGAAGTGGTGGACTGTCTACGGCAAATTGAAAACTATACCCAAGCGATTCAGTCGGATCCCTCCCACGCCAAGGCCTACTACAATCGCGGGTTAACCCATCAACGCTTAGGGGATGCAGAAGCGGCGGTTCTCGACTATACAGAAGCCATCCAGGTCAATGATACCTATGCTAAGGCCTATCACAATCGGGGGGTGGCGCGGGCGGCCATTGGCGATCGCAAAGGGGCAGTGACAGACCTACGGACAGCCGCAAAACATTTCTTTGAACAGGGAGACATTGCCAGTTATCAACGAGCCCGAGATCTAGCCAAGCGGGTGCATGAAGTGGGTGATCCGGCTAAAGACAGCAAGGAAGTTCCCTTAGAATTGTTGTTTTCCTAGTCCGTTACCCCGGCCAACCCAGCATCCCCGCAGCTTACTGGGACATTTCCTCAAGATAGGCTTCGTACCCTAATTCACCCAAACGGGCCTGCTTGGTCTGGACTTGCTGGGCTAAAGATTGGCGATAGGTAATGACTTGGGTTAAGAGTTCCCGATTATGGCTGGCTAAGATTTGAATGGCTAGCAGTGCGGCATTCTGGGCATTACCGATGGCCACGGTGGCAACCGGGATTCCGGCAGGCATTTGCACAATAGAGTAAAGAGAATCTAGGCCCTGAAGATGGCGACTGGGGACGGGGACACCAATGACGGGTAAGGGGGTTAAGGCGGCAATCATCCCCGGTAAATGGGCGGCCCCTCCAGCTCCGGCAATAATCACTTTCAAGGTGCTTTGATGGGCCTGGGTAGCAAATTCGACCATCCGTTGGGGGGTGCGATGGGCCGAGATAATTTCCAGGTGATAGGCCAGCCCAAACTCCTCACAGACTGTAACCGCCTTGGCCATTGTCGGTAAATCAGAGTCACTACCCATCACAATGGCCAGGGAAGCAGAAATGTCTTTAAGAGGGTTCATGGCAAGAATTATTAAGCCGAGAGTTAGGAATTTATGAATTTTATCATCAAGAATTCTGAGGGACTGGCCTAAGCTCAGCGAAATTCCTGAAAATCCCGAAACATTTCGTAATGTTACTACCCCAAAAAGCTTGATTAATCGTGGATGGATTCATTTATTTTTGTATTTTTATTACAATCGCGATCATCTCCAAATCAATTTATCTAGACTTTAGTGACAATAGTTACAAATCTACTCCATTGTTTGCCTTTGTTGACGACAACTCTATTGACGATAAAATGACAAACCCTTGAGGCCTACCCATGTTAGAGAACTTACAAAAATACCGCTTCGCCTGCACCCTCACCTTTGGGGATATTTACGGTCAAGTGATTGTGTGGTTAATTGTAATTTTTGTGGGTATGGCGGCTTCGGTGGCTCTCTACAATAATCCAGTTACAGCATTTTTGGTGGGTGGATTGATCTTGGTTTTGAGTCTGCCCTTTTTGCTGTTTGCCTTTGTGACAACCTTGTTAAATCATATTGAATTGCGACCGATTTCCGCCCAGGCCAAGAAAGCAAAATCGGCACCGGCCCGGGCTGTAACATCGGAAGTTGCCCCTGCTAATTAAGTTTAAGAAACGCATGGCTGCCAAGCGCAAAGGTTTCAAGCAATCTCTTCCCCAGACAACAACAATACCGGAACTCCCCCCACCGACTCCGGCCACTGCTCAGAGGTCTTGGCCGACTTTTTGGCTTGAACAGGTCAATTTGTTAGGGTTTGCCGAGCCTCAACAGATGTTGTCTGATCCTCAAGGTTGTCTGGCGGCCATTGCCCCCCAGGCCGAGGCGGTGGATTGGACAGCAGATTATCGGGTTAGATTTCCAGGAGATTACCTCTCCCTCCCTGGCCTGGACTTACAAATTAATGGGGGTTTGGGGCTGCCATTTCCCGAGGTAAGAGGAGATGAGTTTGGGCGATTCCGGCTTGAGCAGGCCGGTCAGTTTTTAGCTGAAGCTGGAGTTGATAGTTTCCTGCCCACTATCGTGACCTGCCCATTGCGGCAAATTCAGGCGACTTTGAAAGTTTTTGCTCAATTTCTGGATACACCCTATGGTGGGGCAAAAATTCTTGGCATTCACCTAGAGGGGCCGTTCCTGAATCCAGAAAAGCGCGGCGCACACCCCCAACAGCATTTGTTACCCTTAACCATCGAAAATGTTAAGCGGGTTTTAGGGGACTATAGCTCTTTGGTTAAGTTAATTACGTTGGCTCCCGAGCTAGATGAAACGGGACGGGTGATCCCCTATTTGCGGGACTTAGGAATTACGGTCAGCTTAGGACATTCCCAGGCCACCGCCAGTCAAGCCCAAACCGCCTTTGATCAGGGCGTAACGATGCTCACCCATGCCTTTAATGCCATGCCCGGCCTGCATCATCGTCAACCTGGCCCCCTGGGTGCAGCGATTGTAGATCCGAGAGTTAGTTACGGGTTAATTGCCGATGGTCAGCACGTTGATCCCCTCATGTTGGATGTGTTGATTCGTTCCGACCGGCCTGGGGAAAGGGGCACATTTTTAGTCAGCGATGCCTTAGCCCCTCTGGGATTAGGAGATGGGGTTTACCCTTGGGATCAGCGAGAAATAACCGTTACTAACGGAACAGCCCGCCTGGGAGACGGAACCTTAGCCGGAACTACCTTGCCCTTATTCAAAGGAGTACAGAATTTAGTCAAATGGGGTATTTGCTCACCAGATCAGGCGATTCACTTGGCCACTAATGCTCCCCGGCAAGCAATGGGTTTACCTGGCCTGGAGGTTGGTTATCCCCTTGATCGCCTCTTGGCCTGGGAGTATGAACCGGAATCTCGACAACTAAGTTGGGAATCTTTGGGTTTACTAGACTTAAGAATGTAATGTTAAAACAAGCCTAGCAGACACACTACAAAGTTTACAGAGATTCAACTTACCGGATGCAGACGTACAATGACATTCCCACAGTATGCTACGGCTGATTTATACTCTTAACGCTATGAAAAAGCGCAATGGCCAATTTAACCCTAAACGCAGAATCCAGAAGATTGAAGCGTGTGATTTCAAGAGTCTTGCTGAACTCGCATCTCAGGCCAGGTATGGTGGCAACCCTGAGCATAAGAAAAATCCAGGCGATTTCGGACTGACCCCGCCCAGTGGCCCCAGGCCAGGCAAATCTCTTTGTGACTCTGTTAAGGTTTTTACCAAGCAGGAAGCGTTAGAGTTGCTCAAGCAAGGCATGAAAACCGGACTAATAAGCGATCGCGTTGAAGGACAGTGGCCAAAGAATGTATGGTCGGTCATGGAGGATAAAATTCCCCTAGAAGCACAGCTTGAGTCAGCAGAGGAAGGCACTTATCACGGTTATCCCATGCAAACTGAAGATCCATTCTGTGAAGAAGTGATCAAGCAATGGAGGATTCGGCGTGAACTCCCTAAGCTTTAATTTTGAATGGCTGACTAGCGGCAATGATTCGCATGAAATCCGACAGACGATGGGACTGCTGGGGCTGAAGGTGGGAGATATTAGTCTGACAAGAAATGAGGATATCTGGTCTCAAACGATTCGTGACCGTGTTTTGGTTTCTGCTTATCCTCTTGCTGCCTGGATACTATCTTCTTGGTGGAGATTACTTTATGAGCCTCTTCCCCCAGTAGGAACTAAACCTTCAGTCAGTTGGAAGATGGCGCACGAGTTGACAGCAGCAAATCAAGGATTTATTTGGCCAAAAGTAATACTTGCTTCCGATACGGAGTTCATCCAGATTTGGTCGAAAGCATCGAATGCTGAACAACAGTCGATTAGATACATTAATAGTCTAGAGCGGCCATTTCCGGTAAATTTAAGCGAATTTGAGCAAACGGCCCAGGACTTTATTGAATCTGTCCTATCTCGTCTTGAGGCAACCTGGATGACCAATACTCCCCTAGCTGGCCTTTGGGAAGAAGTTCAAGCAGAACGGGCAGACCCGGAGGCAAGGCAGTATCGTCGTCGTGAGGCTGAATTAGGCTTTGATCCGGATGAATGCCCTGAAGCCCTTGTGAGAGATGCCCTAAACCTTGCTGAGCAGATGGGGGATAAAACATTTTCAGAGGTAGCTCCTGTTTACAGCGAAGAGATAGTAGAAGAAAAACCACTGAGTGCAACAATTACCGAGTTAATTCAAGAATCAGGATTTGATGGAAAACCTGAAATTTCTATTAATCACTCTACTTCCCAAAAATTTTCAAAAGCACCTTGGCGAAAGGCAAAGGAAGTAGCTTCTCACCTGCGTGATGCAATCGATATTGCAGAAGATCCAGTAACTGATGATCAAATTTATGACTTACTCGGCCTACAAAAAGCGGAATATGAAACTTTTGATCCTCCACGACAACAACGCATTTCGATTGCAGTTCCCTTAGAACAAACTGGATTTAGGTTCCACACTAGAAAAAGACATCCCATTGCTAAAAGATTTGAGCTAGCCAGGTTCATTGGTGACTACTTGCTCTATGGAAATTGTGGAGAACCATGGCTAGTGAACACAGATTTGAGAACATCAAGACAGAAGTATCAACGTGCTTTTGCCGCAGAATTCCTTTGCCCCCTCAGTAGTTTGCAGGCCTATTTAGACAATGATTATTCAGAGTCAGCGATAGAAGACGCGGCTGAATATTTTCAGGTAAGTTCACAGACGGTCGAATCAATACTGACAAATAATGGACTCATTTCCTCTCCTCAATCAGATAGTTATCTAGAAGCAAGTCTGCCTTATTAGTTGAGTTGGTACAGTGGAGTATTGCATTTACTAGGAAATTACTCTAATGCTGGGTTACTGAGGGTGAAATGGAGCAACTGAGCCGCACCCCCAATCGCCTGATTTTGCGGAAGATCCCCTGGTGGTCTTGGATTGCTGGGACGGTCTTGATTCTCGGCAGTGTGATTCCGATTTTTATGTTTGCCGAACATAAATTAAAGTGTCAGCGGTTTACAGGCCAGGATGGTTATTGCCGAATTACCAGTCAAACCCTCCTCAGGCGCACGAGTCAGCGAATCTCCTTAGATCAGATCCAGCAGGCCTTGGTCAGGACTCGCCGCGGGTCGCGGGGCAGAATTCGTTATCAGGTCGTGATCCAAACCACCACTGGCTCGATTGATTTTGGCACTGATATTGTTAACCCAGCCGACAGCCAATACCTTGTTCAACGGTTGAATTACTTCCTGCAAACCCCGACCCAAAACAAGTTTGAGGAAATTCAAGATCATCAGGTGGTGGGAATACTCTTCTTTTTTGGACTTTTGGGCCTGGGTATCGGCCTGCTAATTTGGCGGGGGAAGATTCTCATTCTCGACCTCAATAAACAAACTGGCCAATTAAGAATTAGCTATTGGGGACTCTTGGGCCAGCAAACCAAGGAAAATTCTTTACGTCAGATCAATACCGTTGATCTTGAGACCCATCGTAATTCCAAGGGACAAGTCACATATCGGGTTTCTTTGGGCCTGTACTCCGGGGATAAGATTCCCTTACGCAGCTTTTATGGAGTAGGGCGGAAAGATAAGGAGGAAACGATTGCCCAAATTCAGAATTTTCTCAAGCTGTAAGATTAGTCCACTGTTTTGCGATAGTGCCAGCGGAGAATTAATCCTAAGGTGACTTGCTTCATCACCCAATAGAGAATCGTCAAAATAAAGAAACCAAAGAGGATCACGACTAAGGGTTCGCGGCGGGTCAGGAGGTTGAGGGTGGTGGCAAAAATATTTCTTGGGCTGGTGATTAAATCCCAACTGTTAAAGCGGATAAACCGTCCCAAATAAACCCCAATTGCGGCCAGGCCATGGAGTCCTAACTCAACATAGGGGAGCCAACGCCGATACCCCAATTTCCCTAAGCAATACCCCAAATTGATCAAGGAAATCACATAGGCCTGGAAACCAATCAAAATCGCCAGGATATTAACCGGCAGAAAGATTAGGACTAAAAACCAGCCAGAAATCCCCTCCCGAATCCCCGCGAGCAGGTGAATAATATCCGTTAAAACATAGGGCGCATTGGGCAAGAAAGCTAGAAAAACAAGGCAACCCAGGCCCCAGAGCAGATTTATTTTAGGCGGACTGTGCCAACGAAATAAGCCCACACTCAGGACGAGAGGAATATAGGCTAAAAATAAATTCCAGCCAATCCATTGGGTATAGCGATGAAAACTCCCCCAATCAGCAGCGGCAAGATAATCAAGAATTTGCGTCAGGGCCTGGGACACGGTGGGACTATCCGGATCAATACAAAGGATAAAAGAGAAAAAGAAACCTTTAAGCGGGCGCGACAACTCCGCCCTAGGGCAAACCCCTGAGAAAGTTTCGCAGCAGGTCTTTACCAGCCATGGTTAAGATGCTTTCGGGGTGAAATTGGACTCCTTGTAAATGGGGATAGTCGCGGTGTCGTACTCCCATAATGATCCCATCCTCTGTCCAGGCCGTGACCTCTAATACTTCAGGGCAATCGGCTGGGTCAATCACGAGGCTATGGTAACGGGTGGCAGTAAAGGGTAACTCCAGGCCCGCAAACACTCCCTGGTTTTGATGGAAAATGTCCGAGACTTTGCCATGCATGAGGCTAGGGGCTGCCACAACAGAGCCACCATACACTTGCCCAATGGCTTGATGGCCTAAACACACTCCCAAAATTGGCATCTCTGGGGCAAATTCCTGAATCAAGGCCTGGGAAATACCCGCATCTTCGGGACGACCGGGGCCTGGGGAGATCAGAATACCTGCTGGAGCCAGTTGCTGAATATCTGCCAGGGTGATTTTGTCATTCCGGTACACTTGGATGTCCGCTGCAACTGGGAATTCTTGGCCTAGCTCACCTAGATATTGGACTAAGTTGTAGGTAAAACTGTCGTAATTATCAATGACTAAAATCAAGGGTTACGCTCCCCTTTTCCACACAGAGCAATCGTATTTTAGCGAATCAGGGCCGTTCGCTCTCAAGATGAGCGGGCAGCAGCCACAAGGTAATGGAGATATCCTTGAGGGCTAAGACATCAGCGCCAGAAACAACTTCAAAATTGGGGGTAAAAGCAACAGGGCAGCCACGATTAAGGCAACCATCGCGCTAATTAAGACTGCACCCGCGGCACAATCTTTAGCCACTTTGGCCAGTTCGTGGTAGTGGGTATCAATCGTTAAATCCACCACTGATTCTAAGGCCGTATTCATGAGTTCCATCGCCATAACGAGGGCAGTTGTGACGACAATAATCGCCAATTCGGCCAAGGTTAGGTGCAGTGTAGTTGCCAACGTGACGGCTAAAGTCCCCACTAGGGTGTGTATGCGGAAATTGCGTTGGGTGATGAAGGCATATTGCACCCCTGCCCAGGCATAGTGAAAACTGGCCCAAAGACTAGCTGCCACCTGATAGGATGACCGTCTGGATGACCCAGGCCGTGGAATGACCTTAGACGGAAATGAAACTAGAACCTTGGGTGACATTTCACACTCCCCGCAACCACATGCACTTGATTACTGTGCCAACACATCTACAATACACATCTGTTCTAGCAGATGGCTGTGTGGCGAAACTGCTATGCAGCATACCTTAAATGGCTGATAGCTGTTAAGAATTACCACAAAAAAACAGATTTGGCGCGACTTAGCTCTATGGATTTGTCCTAATTTGGGGAAGAAGATTGGGGATAGTCAAATATCTTCAGGATTTGCGGAAATACTTCACAGCGGCCTGGACAGATTGATCCTTAGATCTAATGCAATGGTATTTTCAATCAGAATTGATTTTGTATTGGAATCATCCAGTCTCAGTTGTGATCATCCTTGCGAGTGGTTTTAACCTTGGATTAAACGTTTCATATCCTGGACTGCCCGCTCCAGCCCCAGCAAAACGGCTCGGCTAATCAGGCTATGACCAATGTTGAGTTCCTCCATTCCAGGAATTTTGGCCACAGGGACAACATTTTCATAGGTCAGTCCATGGCCAGCGTTAACCCGTAATCCCAGTTCTTGGGCCCAGGCCACGCCTTTGATTAAATTTTGGAGTTCCTGGTCGCGACTGGGTTCGTCTTTGGCTTCGGCATAGGCACCTGTGTGCAGTTCAATCAATAAGGCTCCCGTATCGGCACTGGCCTGGATTTGCTCTGGGTTGGCATCAATAAATAAACTCACCGGAATCCCATGATTTTGCAGGGTCGTGACAACCTCTTTCAGACCGACCAACTGACCGGCCACATCCAGGCCCCCCTCAGTCGTAATTTCTTGACGGCGTTCAGGCACAAGGGTGACATAATCCGGCTTAATCTCTAGGGCGATTGCAACCATTTCCGGGGTGGCCGCCATTTCCAGATTTAAATGGGTACGGACAATTTGCCGGAGAATCCGTACATCTCGCTCTTGAATATGCCGCCGGTCTTCCCGTAAATGCACCGTAATCCCATCGGCCCCAGCCAGTTCCGCGATCACTGCCGCCGCAACTGGATCCGGTTCGATGGTCGCCCTGGCCTGGCGAATGGTGGCAACATGGTCAATATTGACTCCGAGCGTGGGCAACTTCTTAAGCTCCTGGGTTAACAGCTGTCTTAATTGTGGCAATTTGGTGCTTCTCTTGGCAAACAGCAGGATGCTCCAGGCCTGGTTCTGTAACCCCTATGATCAAGAAGTGGGTGATTTAATAGGTTGATCTGTGGAAATTACCTTTTTAGGCACCAGTTCGGGAGTTCCAACGCGCTCGCGCAATGTTTCGAGTGTGGCATTGCGACTAACCCAACGGGGAGAAATTTGGTTATTTGACTGTGGGGAAGGGACTCAACACCAGTTGCTTCGCAGCAATTTACGCAGCAGCCAAATTCGCCGTATTTTTGTGACCCACATGCACGGGGATCATATTTTTGGCCTGATGGGATTGTTAGCCAGTTGCGGGATGGCGGGGACAGTGAGTGAAATTGACCTCTATGGACCGCCGGGGTTGGATCGCTATATAGAAAATTGCCAAAAATGGTCGCAAATGCATCTGCACTATACCTTACGGGTGCATACGGTTTCCCCAGGCCGGGTCTATGAAGACGCAGATTATTCTGTCACCTGTGGGCCGTTGCATCATCGCGTCACCGCCTATGGCTATCGAATTCAAGAAACGGATCGGCCGGGGCGGTTTGATGTGGAAAAAGCAAAAGCTTTGGGGATTCCCTTTGGGCCGGTCTATGGACAACTGAAACAGGGAAAAACGGTCAAGCTTGGGGATGGCCGCACCTTTGACGGTCGAGATTTTTGTGATCCGCCAGAGTTGGGCCGCTCCCTCGCCTATTGCACCGACACAATCTATTGTGATGCAGCGGTTCAGTTAGCCTACCAGGCCGATGTTTTAATCCATGAATCTACCTTTGCCCACCAAGACATAGATATGGCTGAACAACGGCTCCACTCCACTTCGACAATGGCGGCCCAAGTTGCAGCCACGGCCCAAGTTAAGCTCTTGTTTCTGACCCACTTTAGCCCCCGCTATGCCCCTGGGAATGCCCTCCGAGTTGAAGATCTCTTAGCTGAAGCCCAGGCCATTTTTCCCAATAGCCAACTGGCCCGCGATTTTCTCACCTATGAATTGCCCCGTCACCGGACTATTGCCCCATCTCCAGAAGCCACCCCCGCGCCAGTCGGAGAACCCGTCCCTGTTAGCCCGCGCCAATCCCATCGGTATGAGTCTCTCAAACATCTTTCGCCAACCGAATTTAAGAACTTAGTTGGAGTTACCCTCGAAACCTTTAGGGCATTGGTAAAGCTGATTCCCCTGAAAATGGCCCCTCGGTCTTCCCAACCCAAAGCTACACTGTCCCCGGAAAATCAAGTCCTGATGGCCTTGCATTATTGGCGCAATCATTTAACTTATCGAGAGGTTGCTAGTTCATGGGATTTGGGAGAGTCAGCCGTATCCAAATTGATCCGAGAGGTGAAAACGCACATGACTAACTCCAACCAGTTCCGAGTTATCACCCAGGCCGAGACGAAAGCAAACCCAGGCCTGGTCATCATGGCCCTTCAGTCTGAATAACCCCTTTTCAATGCAGGATGTCCCAATAATGAGCAGTTCTTGGCAAAGGTTGTGGAACTTCACAAAACCATTCCTTGTTGTTAGTTTTTGTCTGGGAATAATGATGCTTGGGTTCACTTGCCCCGCCCAGGCCCGTCTGCAAGAAATCGAAGAAGCTCCAGAGCAAATGGTCTATCAATCGCGGCAAGCAGTCCGAGATCAACAAAATCAAACCTGGCAGATTATTGCCTATCAGCGGGTCAAGGCGGGCCAAATTAGTGATCCTTATTTACGAGTCGTCGGCTTTCCAGGAATTGTCCGCATTGATGCCGAGTTGCCGCTGATCATGAGCAATGCCCTCGGAGATCGATTTGCGGCCCCACCCGCTTTTGATAATCTGTTTACGGATACAACCCACCCAGAATCCCATATTGCTCAATATGATTTAGCGGACGTTATCCCTAGGTTGAATATTGCTGTGCCCTTACGTTTAGAAATCCCCAGCCCAGAAAAAGCCGTCATCAACATCAGTCCATCGGCATTGTTTGAATGGCAGAATCTCTCAAGAACAAGTCAAGGGAAAACCCAAGAGTGAGACTGTTGAACGCGCTAATTCCGTTGTCTGATCCAGGCCCCAATGACGATTAAGTCCCCGCTGCGATACCCCGGTGGTAAATCCAGAGCCGTTGACACCATTACTCGCTTAATTCCTAAAGATGTGAGTCGGTTAGTCTCGCCATTTTTGGGGGGAGGCTCCATTGAACTGGCCTGTGCCGAAAAGGGGATTAAGGTTCAGGGGTTTGATATCTTTCAACCATTAGTGGCCTTTTGGCAGTATTTGTTAACAGACCCCGAACAATTAGCCGCCGCCGTCCAAGCTCACTATCCCCTGACTAAAACTCGATTTTATGAATTGCAAGCCCAACATCAAGATGTAGCCACCCCAGAACAGGCGGTCTTATTTTTTGTCTTGAATCGGGCCTCTTTTTCCGGCACAACCCTGAGCGGCGGCTGCTCGCAACAATCCGTAACCCAACGTTTTACCCAATCCTCCATTGAACGGCTGCGAAATTTCCGAGTGGATCATTTCAGCGTGGCCTGGGCCGATTATCAGACCGTACTGGAAAACTACGCCGATGAGTTTATGTATCTTGACCCACCCTATTTGATTAAATCCACGTTGTACGGCAATCGCGGCAGCACCCATAAAGGATTTGATCACCAGGCCTTGGCCGAAAACCTAAAAACCTGTCAGCGGTGGATTTTGTCTTACAATCATTGTCCAGAAATTCTTGAGCTTTATCGGGATTATGAGATTATTTTTCCAGACTGGAAATATGGCATGAGTCGCAATAAGACAAGTAAAGAAATCTTGGTGGTGAATATCTAGATATGGATGATTTATCTCCCCTTCTATCCATTCAACATCTCAGTCGTACCTTTGGGGGCCTGGTGGCGGTTAATGATGTCTCTTTTGCGATTGAAACCGGTGAGATTTTTGGCTTAATTGGCCCCAATGGTGCGGGGAAAACAACTCTGTTTAACATCATAACCGGCGTAATTCCCCCCACTCAGGGACAGTTCCTCCTTCGTAATCAATCGTTGGTCGGCTATCACCCCCATCAAATTACCCAGCGAGGCATTGCCCGTACCTTTCAAAATATTCGCTTGTTTCGGGATTTGTCGGTTTTAGACAATGTCTTGATTGGTCGTCATATTCATACCCCCGTTAAGCTCTGGCCTGGAATTTTGCCGTTAAAAAAAGTTAATAATTGGGAGCGGGTTGCCAAAGAGGAAGCCTTAGAACTCTTAAATCTCCTCGGCCTGGGAGGGCGACAATCGGAAAAAGCGAGTCATTTAGCCTATGGGGAACAACGCCGTTTAGAAATTGCCCGAGCCTTGGCCGTTCGTCCGCAAATCTTACTCTTAGATGAACCGGCCGCGGGGATGAATCCGACGGAAAAACAGGAACTCTGTGAGTTTATTCGCCAAATTCAGAAAACATTTCAATTAACGATTGTTTTGATTGAGCATCATGTTCCTTTGGTAATGGGCCTATCTGACCGGATTGCGGTTTTAGACTTTGGGCAGTTAATTGCTCTGGGCAAACCGGATGCAGTGCGTCAAGATGCGGCCGTGATCGCGGCTTATTTGGGAGATCAACATGAGCCTTGATGCCCACCTCCTAGTCTTAGAAAATGTTGCGGTTAATTACGGTCAAATCCAGGCCCTGCGACAGTTTAACCTGACCATCCAGGCCGGGGAATGTATCACCTTAATTGGGGCCAATGGAGCAGGCAAAAGTACCACCCTGAAAGCTATTTCTCGTTTAGTCCCCCTCAGCCACGGCCAGATTCTTTATCAGGGGCGTAGTATTCATCGTTATCGGGCCGAGGAGTTGGTCAGTTTGGGGTTAGCCCATGTGCCGGAGGGGCGGCGAATTCTCTCCCGTTTAACGGTCTTAGATAACTTGAAACTGGGGGCCTACTGTCGTCATGATCGCCGGGAAATTAAGCAGGATTTAGCCCAACAATTTAGTTTTTTTCCCCGCTTGGCTGAACGTCAACATCAATTAGCGGGAACGTTGAGTGGGGGAGAACAGCAGATGTTAGCCTTAGCCCGTGCTCTCATGAGTCGGCCAAAATTGTTGTTATTAGATGAACCTAGCCTCGGCCTGGCCCCGGTGATTGTTCAAGAAATTTTCAGTATTTTGAAGGAGTTACGACAGGAGGGAATTTCTTTACTTTTAGTGGAACAGAATGCCAATTTAGCTCTTGCAATTGCGGATCGGGGGTATGTGATTGAATCAGGGGAATTAATCCTCTCCGGAAATGCCAGTGATTTAGCCCAAGATCAACGGGTGAAACAAGCCTATTTAGGTTGAAAATTGATTAAGTTCCGGGTAGTTGGCGCAATTCTGGACTTAAATGGGAACGCTCGCCCAAGGCTAACAGTAATGGCCCATGATCTCCATACTCAACCACTGCCACTGAGGCCACTGGTGCCGCAATCCGATCCCGAAATCGCCCCACATCAATACCTAAAAGCCCACAAATCATAATCCGAATCGTGGCTTTATGGGACACAATCAAAATGTTGCCGCTGACATGGGTTTGTTCAATTTCCGTCAGGACTTGGTTACTCCGATAGGCAATATCAACCCCCCGTTCTCCTTGAGTCGGTGCGTGCCAACCGGGATCCGCTAACCAACTGACATAATCATCATGAAACTTGAGATTCACCTCTTGGGGATTCAGGCCTTCCCATTGGCCATAGTGAATTTCCTTCAGGCCATCCCGTAACTCCATCGTTAATCCCAAGGCCTGACATAAGGGCGCAGCGGTGGCCTGGGTACGTTTCATCGGACTGACATAGGCGGCTGTCCAGGCCAAATTTTTGTAACCCTCAGCAAAGGCTTGGGCCATGGCCGTTCCCTCTGGAGTCAAATCTGGGTCTAAGGCTCCACAAAAGGCATTGGCGCGACTGTAGGGGGTTTGACCGTGGCGAAGAAAATAGAGTTTTAGGGGCATGATTAACGTCCGAGGAGATGATGGATCCAGGCCCGTAGCCAAGGCTCAAAGGGATGCAAGATGGCGTTTCCGATCACAAAGGTGCCTACCATGATCAGGCCATGACTTGTCCAGTACCATAGCTTACTGCCCCGTTCTAAAAATTGGGTTAAGGCGGCTTGATGAACTAGGTTGATTCGGGTCGCGCTTGGGTGGGTGGGTGGGGCTAAATGCCGGATGGGGGCAATATGACAGCGGATGTCGGCCATTTCTTGCTGAATCTCGGCCTGGAGTTGTTGGACATCGGCTTGAAACTGTTGGACTCCCCGTTTGAAGTCGGCCACCTCCTGTTGGAATTGCTTTAAGTTCGCTTGGATCATTTGGGGGCTGGGAAAGTTTGGAGATTGTGAGGGATAAACAATGGGAGCAGACATGGTGGTGTTTCGAGAGTTGTTTTTAACTTTAAGCTGGGGTTTGGGATCAGGGCAAATATTCGGGGGTTTAAGAATTGCTCAGGAGGCTCCAGGCCTGGACTAAGTTTAACTGCATAATAGCGGCGACAATATTGAGAGTTTTCAATTCGGTAAGATTGGGATTTAAGCGGGCAACTTGGTCGAGGGCGGCTTGGGCTTGTCCTCCATGCCATTGGTAAAGATAAACCACGGCTAAATAGGCCCAGGCATAGGGATTTTTGGGATCCAGTTGGGTAATGCGTTGGGCGGTTTGAGTGGCGGCAGGGGCCTGGCGTTGGAGAACCTGGGTTAATAACAGCGTATAAAGTTGCTCCAGATTATCGGGGTCGGTTTGGAGGCGAAATTGAGCGGCCGTGGCCAGTTGTTGATAGTAATCTTGGGTGGGGTCGGCCTGGTTCATCCGGTTGAGATTGTTAAACACAGGATCCAGTTGGCCGCTACGGAGAGCCGGAATCAGTTGCCGAAATTGGCTGAGTAAATCCGGGGTGGTTGTCGGGGAGAGGGGAATTTTATCATCTAAGGTCATTTGGGCGGTGGTGGCCAGGGGATAACTCTCTTGGGAAACCCGATTCACATAGGCAGCGGTTAAACCATAGGGGCCTGGGGCGAGTCCAGTGGGTAAGGGCATCACCAACCGCTCCAATACACAAAAATTCTCCCTTGCAGCAGATTGACTTAGGCTCCGGCCTCGATCCAGATTTCCCAGGCCAATGCCATGATCATGCACCCAGGCCTGGTGTTGTAGAGCCTTGCTCGTTCGTAGAGCATTTTGCCAGGTGAGAATCAAGACTCCCTGCTCTAAGGCATCCCAAGGGCCACAAACTTGATAGGTGACGGGAATGGCCTGTTGGGGATTAACAGCAGTGGGGACTTTCACCTCTTGCAGTCTAATTTGGGGGCTTTGGCTGGCCTGGGGTGCAACTTCAATTTGGGGGGACTGTTGTTGGTAAAGTTTAAGTTCACTGCCATCGGCTAAATTCCAGGCCTGGGCCAGGCGTAAATTTGGACTCGTTGGAATCCGTTGAGCAAGGGCCGCTTTTCCAGGGGCAAAATTATGATCCACGCCCTGAACCCCAGTTTTGATGATGAACCAGGGGAAATCATCCAGGTCCTTGGCAACCCCTTCCGGTTGGAATCCCACTTCCCGAGCAAAGACACGAAAATCCTCCACCTGCCCGTAATAGTTCAAATTCATCGGGTTCACGGTGGCCGTATTGGGAATCACCGCCAGGGTTGAGCGTAAATAGGGCTGGGCCTGGGCGATGGTTTGCGTCACTTCCGCCAGGGGATAAGCGGGGCCGGGGCTGGGTAAATGACGGCCACTCCACTGACTCAATAGGGGGATCGGAAACCAATTACCCAAGGCCCAGGCAAGGGTGAGCGCGGCGGCCAGAGTTGGTAAAATTCCGGCCCAGGCCCTAGACCAAACCGTAAACCCCCGACTTAAGAGCACTAAAAGAATCGGCACAATCGGGACAATATGGCGCGGATCCTTGTTTTGGGGAATTGAGAATAAGACATAGGTTCCCAAAAGGAAAATCAGTAACCAAGCTCCACTTTGCCAGGGCTGCGGATTGATCCGAATATTACCCCGCCAGAGGGTATAGCCTAACCAGAGTAAAAAACTCCCCAGAGATAACCAGAGAACTGGCCCAGTGACGAGATCGGGTAGTTGACGCAGGTAGTAGCTCCAGTTTGACCCAACATCCCCTGGAATTACCCCCTCTGGTTGCCAGTTGCGATTGGAGCGATCCGTAGAAGTCAGAATGGTCAGCCAGTTGGCCTGGAACCAAAAACCAGCCGTCCATAAGGCCACCAGGCCCAGGCAGAGGAATTGTCCCCAGCGGCCCCAGGATTTAGCTTTGCTGATTTCGATCAACATCCAGGCCAAAGGCACAGCAAAGAATAGAATGGCGGTTGGTTTTGTCAGAATGGTTAGCCCCAGGCCACCGCCCGTTAATCCAGCCCAGAGCCAACTCCAACCCGTGCTCCTTTTGTGCAGTAGCGACCAGCGCCAGGCCGTCAGACCCCAAAACGTCAGCGTCACCATCGCCACCAGGCCATAGTCCAGCAGATAGTCCAAACGCAACTGGATCAAAAAAGGCATCCACAACGAAAATCCGGCGGCCCATAGACCTGTAGCTCGTCCGGCACTCTCAAACAGCAGTCGCCCCAGGCCATAGGTGGCAACCAGTAAAATCGCCGTGAATAATAAATTAACCGCAATGGCCACATCCACCCCAGTTCCCCAGAAAGTCAGAAAGGGCACTGTTGCTAAATAGACTAGGGGAGCTCGATAACTGGGGGATAATCGCCACAGACTGGCCCACCATTCGCCTGAAAACAGGTTGGGTTGCCAAAAGGCCCGCCAATAGTCCAAGGCTCGACTGAGATGATCCCCCTGATCCCAGGCCGGCACGGAATGGTCCAACTGCAACCAGAGGCGATCAAAGATCGTTGCCCCCAGCCAGAGCATGACTAAAATCAGCGGATCACGCCATCGAGGAATTGAACGAGTTAGGAATTTAGACAAGGGATGCAGGGCCTAGTAGAGGAAAAGCAGTTACAACCACAACTCAGGGGAGTATGGCATGACCAAACTATCACAAAGCCGTTTAGCCATTATTTTTTATTTTCTCTAGGCTTATTTCTGTAGAGCTTTGAGAGCTTTTCCTTTTTACAAGTTCTGGAATCAGCCAAAATGTTGATGATGTCCATCGGGAAACTTGGTGCGAAAGTCATAAATGATTCCCTTGCTCTCTAGACCCATACTTTGAAACAGATTTGTGCCTTGGAGTTGGGCCTGATCTAGTACCGCTGCGTCTAAGTTGGCCCGGCTTAAAATAGCATCTCGTAAATCAGCCCCCGCCAAGTTCGCCCCCCGCAGATCGGCTCGCGTTAGATCGGCCCCCTGTAGATTTGCCCCCTGTAGGTTTGCCGCCCGAAGGTTAGCCCGAGAAAGATTGGCCCCAGCTAAGTTTGCCGCTGTTAAGTTGGCCTGGTAGAGTTGGGTATCCCCTAGTTCCGCCTCCGTAAAATTGGCTTTAATTAAAATGGCGCGTTGGAGTTGGGCGTAAGGGAGGTAGGCCTGGGAAAGATTAGCCGCAGTTAAATTGACATCCGCCAGCAAAGCCTCAAAATAGTCTAATTTGGACAGATTCGCGCCGCAAAAATTACGCTCTCCGGCCAGATAGGCTTGAATGAATTCCTCACGATTTAAGCTGGTCATAGTCTGCTTCTGAGTCAAGCTATCGTCATTTCTGCCAAAACTGAGGCATTCAAAACGACCACCCGTGATGGTTTCAAGTATCTTTGTGTTTCATTCCTCAGCGAAATGACTATCAGGCTGGTCAGAATAAACCCCTCAACAATGGCTAAGTATTTGTGCTTAGTTACGTTCTTTGAATGTAAGGGGCCGACATACAAAACTTAATCTTGCTTAATCTTTTCTTAAGCCCTGCCAAGCTCCAGGCCGGGGTCAAAATCACGGCACAATGAAATCAGTTTCTCCGTCCCTCCTTGCCCTATGTCTCTGGCCCAGCACTATCACGAGCGCACCAAATACGATCCGGTCACTATTCGGCAACGGGGCAAAGCCTTAGATTTTAGTCAGCAGCCTATTCCCTATAAGGACTACAAATTTGGGCATCTGATTAACCTGAAGCAGCTACCCGCAGATTTAGATCCCAACCTAGGTGAGCGTTTATCCCGCTTTTTCTATCTGAGTTATGGCATTACCGCCGCCGTTGCCACCCCTGGAGACCCCTACTATTTACGGGCGGCCCCCTCGGCAGGTGGACTCTATCCGGCTGAACTGTATCTGATTGCCCGTCAAGATAGTTGCTTACCCGCTGGACTTTATAACTACCAGGCCCGCCCCCACGGTTTGATTCACTTCTGGGAAAGTAATGTCTGGTCGGCGTTGCAATCGGCCTGTTTTTGGCATCCGGTTTTAGATCATGTCACGTTGGCGGTAGTGCTGACGGCGGTGTTCTATCGCTCGGCCTGGCGCTATGAGGATCGGGCTTATCGGCGGATTGGCCTGGATTCGGGTCATTTGCTGGGCAACATTGAACTAGCTGCCAACTTGAATGATTTCCGGGCCCATTTGCTAGGGGGGTTTGTGGACTCGGCCTTGAATGATTTGCTTTACTTAGATAGCGATCAAGAGGCTGTCCTCGTTGTGATTGGTTTGGCGGATCTGCTCAAAGTTTCCGAAAATCTGCCCCACTTACCCACGGTGCTCCCGTCCCCCATCTGTCCCACGATTCCCAAAATTGCTGATGGGGATTTGCTTCATGAATGTCACCAGGCCAGTCAAATTACGGCAACCGACTTAACCTATATCCCCAAGCCCCAGGCCGACCCCGATGGTGTGGTTTTAGATTTATGTACGGGTGTAGCGATCATGCCGCCCCCAGAACCGGAACCTGAGCCAGAGCCGGAACCCACCCCAGATTTATATGATTTTCCCGGCTTAACTCGCGTTCACTTAGGGGTAGAGCCAATCAACTGGCAACAAAATTGCACTGGCCTGGAAAACACTATTTTACGGCGGCGTTCAACTCGAGTCTATTCGGGCGGCAGTATCACCCAGGCCCAACTGGCCCAAATTTTGGATTTCGCCTATCACCCCGAACATTATCAACCCCAAGGCCTGGATGAGACCCCGGATTATTTCTGTTTGAACTTGATTAAAACCTTTGTCGCCGTCTCTGAGGTGAAAGGTCTTGAGGCGGGCTGTTACTATTACGCGCCCCAGGCCAAGGAACTCCGCCAAATCCGATTTAAGAATTTCCGCACCGAACTTCATCACCTCAGCTTGGGCCAGGAATTGGGGCGGGATGCAGCGGCGGTGGTCTTTCAAACGGCGAATTTAGAAGCAGCGATTACAGAATTGGGAGAACGGGCCTATCGCTACTTGCATATGGATGCCGGACATTTGGGCCAACGCCTCAACTTAGCCGCCATGCAGTTAAATTTGGGTGCCAGTGGCATTGCCGGATTTTTTGATGATCAGGTGAATGAAGTTCTGGGGATACCCGTGGATGATGCGGTGTTGTATTTAACCACTTTGGGAGTGCCGGCCTAGCCATGAAGTTAACCACCCGTGGCCATTACAGCGTTAAAGCCTTACTGGATCTCAGTTTGCAACCCAACTACGGCCCCGCTTCGGTGCGGGATATTGCCCAACGCCAGGATTTACCGGCCCCCTATTTAGAAAAACTCCTCATTGAAATGCGGCGAGCAGGGTTAGTTAATTCCCTAAGGGGTTCCCAAGGTGGCTATCAATTGGCTCAAGCTCCGGGTCAGATTTCTCTGGGGCAAATCCTCCAGGCCGTGGGTGAATCGAGCCAGCCCTTATTCTTAGACGATACTCCCCCAGATTTAGCCGCTGCCGATTGGGTCACCGTTAGCCTTTGGAAACGCCTCCATCAAAAGTTAAGGGATGCCCTGTTTAATATTTCCCTTGAAGATTTATATTACGATGCCCGCAGTTGGCAAGCGGCCCAAGGGGAAAGTGCCAGTTTTGTGGTTTAAGGTTTGAGTGACCCCAGCATTTTCAATTTCAATCAGTACATTGACTTCAAGCCAACCCCAACGCGCCAAGATGAGTCGCCGATTTGAGTATCCCAGCTTGGGCAAAAATCACCCCAGTTGAGCCATGATCCAGAGCACAACTATTAGCACTGTAGGGTAGGACAAAAAGAAATTTTGATCATTTCAGAACAGCCTTTGTAATGCTGGAACTTCCATCCTGGGATGAGTTTGGAGGATGTTCACAGTCACCCGCTATCACCTGGGAAGGTTTCTAGCCTAGCCTCAATTGTGGATTGAATTGGCCCCCAATGCTCTAGTGGCCAGTAACAAAAAGCAGCCCGCCCCAATAGGGAATTTTCTGGAAGAAACCCCCAAACATGGGAATCATTACTGTTATTGCGGTTATCCCCCATGACAAACAAGCTATGCTCAGGCACTCGCACTGGCGGAAGTTCATAGTTGGGTGGTTCAGCAATATACGGCTCAGGTAAAGGTAAGCCATCCACATAAACCCTGCCTTGATGAACTTGTACAACTTGTCCAGGCAGGCCAATCACTCGCTTAATAAAGGCTTGATCGGGTTTATAGCCAAAGGCTTGGAGGTAGGGCGGTGGCTGAAATACGACAATATCACCAGCTTTGGGAGAACGCTGATAGTAGGAAATCTTCTCGACCACAATTCGATCTCCAGGCCAGAGGGTCGGTTCCATAGACTCAGAAGGAATATAACGGGACTCTGCGACCCAAAACCGTAAGAGTAGGGCTAACCCCAAAGCAATCAAAATCAAAAGCAAATTTCCTTTTTGGGCCTGCCAGAGCCGTGGCCAGAGAGAAGAGGAGTTGTGAGAAGTCATGGGCAATAGGAGGAGGGGCAATTTAAATGTCAAATGATCACTGGAATAAGCTTTTTAAGCCTTCTTTGAGTGTGTCATAAAGGCTTGTCCCGCCCCAAACCAAAGCGGCAATGATTGAGGTGGATAAGATAGCGCCCATCAGACAAAGCACCAGGCCCCCCAAGCAAATGACCCCATCATCATCCAGTAAGCCGAAGCCAACGACAAAAATGCCCATCGCGGGTAGGGTATTCGTGCCAGGAATGGGAATCATCATGGAAATGGCCATCAACGCAATCGCCATCCCCAAAATCACCCGGCCTGGCGTACTGGTACAGATGGGTAATAGGCGCGGCCGGGAAATAGCTTCAATCCGCTTCAGCCAAGGAATCCCCGCTTTAATCACTCCTTGGGCCTGGGGCAAGGGAATTTGGTAGTGCATGATTTTATTGGGAAGCCACGGTGTCGTTTTCCCGGCAATCAGTTGCAGTGCGAGTAAAAATAGGGCCACTCCAAAGGGGGTTGAATAACCAGGGGCCGGAATTGGCAATGCCGAGGGGAGGGAGAGAATCACCAATAAAAAACCAAAGATGCGTTCTCCGGCCTGGTCAAGAAGGGCGGCTAGGCTGACGGTTTCCATCTCCGGGGGAGGAGACTCGATAAAATAACGATGCAGGTCTTGGGAGAGTTTGGCCATGGTGGGGACAGAAATTAAGCGCGATGTTTAGCTTACCAGGCCTGTCAGTGGATTAATCGGAGTTTGTCATGCTGTACCGCCGTTTTGGCCGCACCAACTTAGCTATGCCTGTTTTTTCCTGTGGGGGAATGCGTTATCAATACAAATGGCAAGATGCACCCCTGACAGAGATTCCTACAGATAATCAAAATAATCTAGAAGCGACCATTCACCAGGCCCTCGATTTGGGCATTAACCACATTGAAACCGCGCGGGGTTATGGAACATCCGAACTCCAACTTGGGCAAATCCTCCCCAATATTCCCCGCAAGAAATTGATTGTCCAGACCAAAGTCTCCCCTTGTCCCAACCCCAGTGAATTTCGGCAAACCCTTGAGCAGTCCCTTGGCAACCTGAACTTAGACTATGTGGATCTGTTGGGGATTCATGGGATCAATAACGCCGAATTATTGGAGCAAACCCTCCGGCCTGGGGGCTGTTTGGATGTGGCGCGCGAGTTTCAAGCCCAAGGACGGGTGCGGTTTATTGGTTTTTCGACCCACGGCCCCCTAGATCTGATTCTGTCAGCCGTTGAATCCGGCCAATTTGACTACATTAACCTCCACTGGTACTACATTAATCAGACCAACTGGCCCGCCATTCTCGCAGCCCAAAAACAGGATATGGGGGTCTTTATTATCAGCCCAACCAACAAAGGGGGAATGCTGAATCAACCACCCGCCCGCCTTGTGGAGCTTTGCCAACCCCTAAGTCCCATGGTCTTTAATGATCTGTTTTGTCTGAGTCATCCCGAAGTCCATACCCTGAGTATCGGTGCTGCCCGGCCAGAAGATTTTCCGGAACATTTGCAAGCTTTAGAGTTGTTGCCCCAGGCCGATGAACTGTTACCACCCATCCTCAACCGCTTAAACCAGGCCCTGATTGATACCCTTGGCCAAGACTGGTGTGATACCTGGGCACAAGGCCTACCAAACTATAGAAAGACTCCTGGACAAATTAATATTCAGATGATCCTCTGGTTGCGGAACCTGGCATTGGCCTGGGGACTGGTGGATTATGCCCAGATGCGCTACAACCTGCTGGGGAATGGTAGTCATTGGTTTCCGGGTGAACAAGCCAAAGACCTAGACAGGCGCAATCTTCAGCAACTCCAACAATGCCTCCAGAACAGTCCCCATCAAGCCATCATTCCTCAGTTACTCCTAGAAACCCATCAACTCCTGGGCGGGGCGGCCCAAAAACGCTTATCCCAAAGTTAAAGGAACGTATTGTTAGATCCAGAACAGTGCGAAAATTATCGGTTAACTGAATCCCGGCTCATCTTGAATAGTCTAGGCTGAATTGTTCGTCTTTCTGCCATGTAGCGTTATACCTGGGAGTCTTGTATGATTGCGCCTCAACCTAGTGATAGTGATCCATTTTGGGAAAATCAATATGCAAGACTACTAATTGGGCTAGTTTCTCTCATGCTGATTCCCACCCTTTTTTCAGCGCATTGGACATCATTAGTTTCCTTCAGTTTAGAAACATTGGTAATTGTGCTGATCTTGCAGATTTTACGAGCTCGGCGATCAAGATTTTATACTTACTTAGTCGTCAGTTTAGCTATCTTTGCCTTAGAACTATTGGACTATTTTTCTAACAATGTTCAACAAGCTATTGGCATCGTGATTGACTTATTGACAGGAGTAGTTCATTTAACCTTTAGCTTCATGGTCATTCAAGTCATTCTCAAGAAAATATTTTCGCAGCAATCTGTAACGAGAGACTCAATTTTAGGCGGGGTCAGTGTCTATTTACTGCTGGGATTTAGCTGGTCATTTGCCTATCGGATGCTTTACAACCTGGATAGTAGCAGTTTTAACTTGAGTAAAGGGGTAGATATTTCCTGGGAACTTGGATATTTCAGTTTTGTCACGCTAACAACGGTGGGGTATGGGGATGTTACGCCTGCCAGTGGGGTCACTATGGCCTTATCCATTCTTGAGGCATTAACAGGGCAAATGTATCCAGCGATTATTATTTCCTGCTTAATTAGTCAATTTCTAAATTCCCGGCCCGCAGGGCGCCCCTAAGCCAGCCACCAAAACTTAAATTCTTCATTCCCAATCATGCTATACAATACCGTTGAGAGAACTCGGTCATGATGCAATTCGGCAAAGGCCAGCAATGAAGTATTTTTTCTTATCTGAAGGCTGGGAAGTCGGCCGGGTTTGGGAACCTGGGGGTATTTGGAGTCTAGCAGTCTGGAGACGAGAACCGATTATTGAGCAAACGACCTTAGTTGTCCTTGAGCAAGAAGAACGTCTTTGCCTGTACCAAGTTGAGGACGCAGTTTTGATGGTGGAAGTTAAGCCCGGCCCCAATCTTATCCATCATTCTGGGCAACAGGGAATTGGCCAGGTTGTCCTCAAACGATTAATGACTGCCGAGCAAGTTCTGAGCTACTTAGTCTCTAATGGTAGTGTCCACAGGATTGAGCGTCTTTCCCCACCCCAAAACCCGTCAGAAGTTTCTTTAGTCAGTTAATGGATTAACGTCGATCCTGTGAGATGCCCACTCCTGGTAGGGATGCTGATTAAGGTAAGCATTAAAGTAGCGATGATCCTGACTCACTTCCCGGCCAATCCAATCTGGAATTACCAACGCTTGCTCTGGATGGCTTAATTCGACTTCTGCTAGGATCAGGCCTTGGTTTTCACCCCAAAACTCATCCACTTCCCACACCAAAGGGGCCTGTTCAATCCGATAACGGGTTTTCTTAATCAAGGGCTGATAACAAAGATGCTTGAGTAATTCCCAGGCCTCATCCACCGGAATCTGATACTCATACTCCCGCCGACTAATCCCTGTTGTTGCGGATTTGATCGTTAAAAAGCCCTGATCTCCAGCCACCCGTACCCGCACAGACCGCCCCACTTCCCGCGTCAAATATCCCTGAGCATAGGACACACCTGTTTCTGCTATCTTGCGCCAGGCCTGACCTTGGACTAAAAATTTCCGTTCAATCTCTAGCCCCATACCTGAACCTAAATGCAATGGACTAATAGGAAAGGATTAGCTCTCCAGAGAAGCAGACGTTGTACTGGGTAATAGCCGTTGTTCTTCTAATGCCGCCTTATACCGCTCCAGATCTTCCTCTAGGTTGGCAATCTGCTCTTCTCGATTTCCCATTTCTCGGCGAACTGTAATAATCCGCTGTACCTGTGTCCAAACACTAAACACCCAGGCCATCACTGCCCCAAAACCAACTGCAACAATCAACTCAATGCACAAGGGGGCCTGGATACTAATGCCTTCTACCAACTTGATAGACACGGGTTGGGTATTTTGAATACTAAATAAAACCAATGCCAAGGCAATGACAAAAATCATGAAGAAGTTAACTTGGCGCATGGATTCCTCCTAGTTCTTGCCCATTCTAATCTACACTAATTAGTCCCTATTCCTACAGCCTAACCCAGAAAAATTTTCCACCCCAAAAAAACAGAAAATCCCTCACCCAACAACAGGCAAGGGATCAATAAACAAAACTCTAACAAATCGGCTTTATCCAGATTCCTTAGGACTAAGCCAATCATCCAAGATTCAGGATTAAAACCCGGTTAAACCTAGGCATCCTGCTCAATATAAAGAAACAACAACCCCATCACAACTACGGGCATTAACCAGCAGACAACTGGAATAAAAATCCAAGGTAAAAACGAAGCCGCGTAATCACCACTCATGGGTTAATCTCCTTATCTTTTGTGAATAAACAGTAAACTAGTTGAAGAATCCCGTCATGATCCCGTCAACGACCGAGAAGTTTTCCAACAAGAAAAAGGCAACGAAGGCACCGCCCATTGCGCCAACAAAAAAGCCAGCAGTTAACTGACTCCACCCTTCACTGGATTTCAGAGCATCGGAGGATGGTTTTTGAAACGAAGCCAGGCCATAGGCCGCCATACAAGCCGTTGCCAGAAGGATCAAGGCAATGCCAGAGATCAAACCGCCTAAATTGGCTACATCCGAATCCCGTAAGGGGCCAAGTTTTACCCAAGGGCCAATTAAGAAATAACCGTGCGCCATTCCCACTTCCAAACCGCGCAAAATGGGCGACAGGCCTGGACGATAGATGGGCAAATTGCCAATAAACGTTTTGGTAAAGCTGGAATCCGAAATGGGTGTGGATAAATGCCCCGCAAAGGGATCCCCCCCATAAGGCTTAACTAATTCTTCGGCCATAGTTATTATTTCCTCAGACGGTCAAAGCCTCTGCAATTGGGCAAAGGTCTCAAGGAGATATTCTAGGGAAGTTAGGGTTAGGCTAGGCGATCTCGATACCATCTCTTCAAGAAACTTCATTATTTGTAATCTCCACTGCCCCTCTTTCGCCCCCTTGGAGACCCCCACGACCCGACCAGAAAAGAGACAATAAAAATTACCTTAAAGATTCCTGACTTGCGCCCCATTGCCCCTGCTTGCCTATGTCTCCCCACTCCCCAAAATCTCCTGGCCAGATCATCAACCTTGCCGAATTTCTGACTGCGGCCCAGGCCAGCCCAACTGTCTCAGCCCCCCTCCTACCTCCCCCCCTGACTCGTCCCTATCGTTTTGAAGATATTGGCTGGAAACCCCTAGTTAACTACATCCCCACTCCCCAAAAGTCCCTAGCAGCCACCACAGAAACCGATCTAGATTGGCTAGACTAACTGGCCCATCCCCATCAACTCATCCCTAGAAACATCCAGGCCCCGCCCTAGAGCAAACCACTGTAGGATTAAAAGGAGTCGCATTGTTGTCATGTCTAAGCCATGTTGAAAGCAATTTTTGGGGATCCAAACCAACGCAAGCTAAAAAAATATCAACCCTTGGTGAGTGACATCAACCTCCTCGAAGAAGACATCCAACCCCTCAGTGATGCCGAACTCCAGGCCAAGACCGGTGAATTTAAGCAACGTCTAGAAAAAGGGGAAACCCTGGATGATCTCTTACCCGAAGCCTTTGCTGTCGTTAGAGAAGCCTCGCGTCGGGTCTTAGGATTGCGTCACTTTGATGTGCAGCTGATTGGCGGCATGATTCTCCACGATGGTCAAATTGCCGAGATGAAAACCGGGGAAGGCAAAACCCTCGTCTCAACTCTGCCGGCCTATCTCAACGCGCTAACCGGGAAAGGGGTTCACATCATTACCGTCAATGATTACCTGGCCCGGCGAGATGCGGAATGGATGGGGCAAGTCCATCGGTTTTTGGGGCTAACGGTGGGACTGATTCAACAGCAAATGCCGCCCCAAGAACGCCAAAAAAGCTATGCCTGCGATATCACCTATGCCACTAACAGCGAGATTGGCTTTGACTATTTGCGAGACAACATGGCCACCTCCATGGCAGAAGTTGTCCAGCGGCCGTTTCATTTTTGCGTCATTGATGAAGTTGATTCAGTTCTGATTGACGAAGCCCGCACCCCCTTAATCATTTCCGGTCAAGTTGAGCGGCCCACGGAAAAATATCTGAAAGCCTCTGAGATTGCCCGGAGTTTGAATGCAGAAGTCCACTACGAAGTCGATGAAAAGGCCCGTAATGTCCTGATGACCGATGAAGGGTTTATTGAAGCCGAGAAACTCTTGGGCGTGGACGACCTTTTTGACCCGGAAGACCCCTGGGCCCACTACATTTTCAACGCCATCAAAGCCAAAGAACTGTTCATTAAAGATGTGAACTATATCATTCGAGGCGAAGAAATTGTCATTGTGGACGAGTTTACCGGACGGGTGATGCCAGGCCGGCGCTGGAGTGACGGATTACACCAGGCCATTGAGGCGAAAGAGCGAGTCGAAATCCAAAACGAATCCCAAACCTTAGCCACCATTACCTACCAAAACCTGTTCTTGCTCTATCCCAAACTGGGGGGGATGACCGGCACGGCTAAAACCGAAGAAGCAGAACTGGAAAAAATCTATAAACTCGAAGTCACTGTTGTCCCGACCAATCGCACCAGTAGTCGCCGGGATATTTCCGATGTGGTCTACAAAACGGAAATGGCCAAGTGGCAGGCGGTAGCCCAAGAATGTGCGGAGATGCATAGTGCTGGCCGGCCGGTACTCGTGGGTACAACCAGCGTGGAAAAATCCGAAATCCTCTCGGTACTCCTCCAACAGCAGGGGATTCCCCACAACCTCTTAAACGCCAAACCGGAAAATGTCGAGCGAGAATCAGAAATTATTGCCCAGGCCGGTCGTAAAGGTGCGGTAACCATCTCAACTAATATGGCTGGGCGGGGGACGGACATTATTTTGGGCGGCAATGCCGAATACATGGCCCGGCTCAAGGTGCGGGAATTTTTCATGCCTCGAATTGTCATGCCCGAAAGTGATGATCCCATGTCCCTCCTGAGTTTGATGGGGAATCATCGCCAAGGTGGACAAGGTTTTGGCCAAGAGGTAAAACAAAAATCCTGGAAAGTCTCCACTGAGATTTTTCCCACCGAAATCTCCAAAGATGCCGAGGCTCTCATTCGTGCTGCTGTGGATTTTGCCGTCAAGGAATATGGCGAGCGGAGTTTACCGGAGTTACAAGCCGAGGATATGATTGCTGTTGCCGCCGAAAAAGCCCCGACCCAAGACCCTGTCATTCAGAAGTTGCGGGAGGCCTACAATCAAATTCGCCGCGAGTACGAAGCCTTTACGGGGCGAGAGCATCAAGAGGTGGTGGAACTGGGGGGCCTGCACGTCATTGGCACAGAACGCCATGAATCCCGCCGGATTGATAACCAGTTACGGGGGCGGGCCGGACGACAAGGGGATCCAGGTTCGACTCGCTTTTTCCTCAGCCTAGAAGACAACCTACTGCGGATTTTTGGCGGTGATCGGGTGGCCTCGTTGATGAATGCCTTCCGGGTCGAAGAGGATATGCCCATTGAGTCGCGAATCTTGACCGGTAGCTTGGAAAACGCCCAGAAGAAAGTGGAAACCTACTACTACGACATCCGCAAACAGGTGTTCGAGTATGACGAGGTGATGAACAACCAACGGCGGGCGATTTACGCGGAACGGCGGCGGGTTTTGGAAGGGGAAGATCTGAAGGATCGCGTCCTTGAGTATGCCGAAAAAACCATGGATGATATTGTCGTAGCCTACGTCAACCCAGAACTCCCTGCGGAGGAATGGGACTTAGCCAGTTTGGTCAGTAAAGTACAGGAATTTGTCTATTTACTTGCAGATTTAGAGCCGGAACATCTGGCTAATCTCAGCGTGGCCGAAATGCAACTGTTTCTCCATGAACAAGTCCGCACGGCCTATGAACGCAAGGAAGCGGAAATTGATCAAATCCAGGCCGGGTTAATGCGCCAGGCCGAGCGGTTCTTTATCCTCCAACAGATTGATACACTTTGGCGGGAACATCTGCAACAAATGGATGCTCTACGGGAGTCGGTGGGTCTGCGCGGCTATGGTCAAGAAGACCCCTTGGTGGAATACAAACGGGAAGGCTATGAGATTTTCCTCGACATGATGATTATGATCCGCCGTAATGTGGTTTACTCTCTGTTCCAATTCCAGCCCCAAATGCCGGCCACAACAACGGAAGTGACGACAGAAGTTGTTTAAAACTCAAGAGCAATCTGGTTAAACATAATGACCAATACCCTTACCTCAATCCCATTAGTTACGGATGTTTGGTTGCCAGCAACTTGGGCTGAATTCATGGGCCTGGTGAATCAAACCGAGCCGGATACCAACAAACTTAAGTTTTACTACAACAACGGCTGGATGAGGATGGAAACAATGCCAACCGGATCGAATCATAGCCAAGATAATACCGTTGTCGGCCTTCTAGTTAGTCTCTACTGCACAATCAAAGGCATACCTTGTAAAGGATTAACGAATGGTAGTTTCCGAGCCATCGGTCACTATGAATGTCAGCCAGATTTGGCCTATTACATGGGTGATAATCTAAGATTTCCAACAAGAACAAATAGCCCGATTAATTTAAGGGAGTTTGGCCCACCTGATTTAGTGATTGAAATTTCGGCAACTTCCTTGAGTAGTGATTTAGGACAAAAACGCCTCCTTTATGAACAGTTAAATGTCAAAGAATATTGGGTTATAGATGTCACATCAGTTTCAGTGATTGCTTTTGAGATTATTGATGGCGGAAGTCGGCAAATTACAAGCTCATTGGTCTTACCAGGCCTGCCCTTAGACCTGATTAAGCAAGCTTTGCAACGCAGCCAATCCCAAGATGACGGGATGATCAGTCGGTGGTTATTGGAAGAGTTTCAAATTAGCTGAGTCCTGTAGGCGGATTCACCACAGTTAACCTAACCTGATGCTACAGCGTTACCCAGACTGTTCTGAAAGAGTAGAACACTTCAAAGAAAGAACTATGTTCCTATCTAGCCCTAAAGGAGAAACGCTATAGTTCTTGTTCCCTAGACTTTGGTTAGAGGTGGCTCTGGAATTGGGGCTGGGTCTTTTGCGTCTAGATCGGCCGGTACTTGGTTTTGCAGGGCAGTTTCCGCCAGTTGACGCAGTTGCAGGCTGGGGGGATATTGGTGACTTTGCTTGATTTGTTTCAAGTCTGGAGCCATGACAACCCAGTTTAGAGATTGAGCCAGGGCCTGGAAAATATCACCCCGATCAATAACTCCGGCTACGGCTCCAGCAGGGGATAGAACCGTCACATAACGGCAGGCCTGGGTTTCCAACTGGACAATAATTTCTGCCAGGGAGTTAGATTCAGCGCAGGTCGGTACATTATCCAAGGCAGTGGTTAGGGCCATGACTGTTAATTGATCCCACTGACTCCGCTCGATCGGACTGAGAAGACTGGGATCGACTTGTCCCCGATAGCGTCCCTCACTAGCCGAAAAATAAGCCGTGGGTTGTTGGTCTGCTAATAATAAATACCGCTCGGCAAATTCCCGTAAAGACAGGCTGGCTTCCACAACTCGAAAGTCGCGGGACAGGGCCTGGGCTGCGGTTACAGTTAAGAGGGCCTCTTGAATGTTGGTCATCCGATTATAGAGAGAAGCATTACGAATCCCAAACCAGCCTAAAAGGGCCAACCACAGACCATTACCCACCCCCAGTAAGGCTAAACTTGCTGTCCCCAGGATAATGCCAGTCCATCCCAAAACCTGTCCTGATCGAGCCGCCCAGCGGACACCTTGAAAGCGATTTCCAGTGACTTTCCAAACCGTCGCCTTGAGCACTTGGCCACCATCAAGGGGTAAACCGGGCAAAAGATTAAATATGCCTAAAACCAAGTTAATGCCACTCAAGTTACTGGCTAAGACTTGGCCAGGAGTATCTATTGGCAAGACTGCTTTTAAACCAAACAAAATTGCTGCTAGGGTAAAACTAACTAGGGGGCCAGCGATGGCAACTTGAAACGCCTGGCCGGGTGTGGCCGACTCTCGCTCAATTGCCGCAATCCCCCCAAATAAAAACAGGGTAATCCGGTTAACTTGAATGCCTTGGGAACGAGCCACCAAACTATGGCCAAGCTCATGGAGCAATACTGAAGTGAACAATAAGATTGCCATCGCAAATCCCGCTGCCCAGGCCCAGGCCCCCCAAGCCGGATACTCCCGCTGCCAATCTGAGCCATTCAGGAACGTAAACAGACCCACTACCAAAAACCAAGAGCTATCCAGAAATAGCGGAATTCCAAATAACTGCCCTACTTGCCAGCTTTTACCCATACTCACCCCGACGCGTGCGCCTGATCAATGTCCTTCGCCTACTTCCAGTCTAAAGGCCGACGTTTCAGACCGGCTCCTTGCCATCCTGCACCCAAAGCGAATCACGACAAGTTCACGCGATAAAAACCAGACACAAACAACCCGGAAATACCATAACAGGTTATGCCTTCAAGCTTTCTACTATTTTTAAAATTTTTAAATCATTTGTGTAGGGCTATCTCCGCTCAAAGAGTTCTCTCTTGTTTTCTCCACCCCTGCGGACTAAAATCAGCCATAATTTCATGAATTTTTCTGAGCTTGGCTGCGATTAAGTAGTTATCTAGTCACCTCAGCCGCAATCACCCTCACCCAATGCCAGGCCTGGATTGTGATCCCTCCTGTCCAGGATATTAATTATGTTCATAAACTATCGCTGGTGTGTAATCTAGGTTGTTAGACAGGTTCTCTAGTTTCAAATAAGTTCAATAATGTCTAGGGTGTGGTGGGTCATTTAAATTTATGAGCAACAATTTACTCAATCTCATGTCACGACTAGGTATCAGTGGGGCCGTCAGTTTCTTGTCCCCAACCTGCACTTTAGCCCAAACGGCCCCAGTCAACCCTACCCAACAGCAAATCCAGCCCCCTCTACCAATTGTCCCCCCCTTACCAACTCAGCCAGCGGAACCTCTCGTTACGCCGCCGCCGCCAACCCCAACGCCCCCCCTCTCCAGCCAACCGCAAATTCCAGTTGCCAAAATTAACGTGGTTGGGAGTACGATTTTTGCCCCAGCCCAGCTTGATCCGATTACCGCCCCCCTCCTGAACCGGACAGTCAGCCTACAAGAGTTACAAGGGGCTGCGGATGCCATTACCCAACTCTACTTGGATGGGGGATATCTCACTTCACGGGCCGTTTTGGGCGAACAAACTATTGCGGGTGGGGTGGTTACCATTCGGGTCATTGAAGGTCGGCTTGAGGAAATTAAAGTTACAGGTAACGAGGGCTTACTGAAAACTTACATCACGAGTCGGATTCAGTTAGGTGCAGGAGTTCCCCTCAATAGCAATGCCTTAGAAGAGCAGTTACGCTTACTCAAGGTTGATCCGCTGTTTAAGAATGTTTCGGCCAGCCTCCAACCGGGGACCACAGAGGGAGCCAGTATTTTAGCGGTGCGCGTTGACCAGGCCCGCCGTCCCAATGGTCTTTTGGGTCTGGACACCAATACCCCTCCAGCCATCGCCCCCGAACGCGGGTTCCTTAATTTTTCCTATCGGAATCTTTCTGGGGTAGGGGATACGATTTATGGCTCCTATGCCGTTGGGGTTAACCTGGGCGAGTTTGATTGGGGCGCATCTAATACCTATGAATTTGGCTACAGTATTCCCGTGAATGCCCTTAATGGGACATTTTCCATCCGCACCGTTCAGGGGGATAGCCGGATTACCCAAGCCGTTGGTCAGGATTTGGGGATTCGCTCCAACTCTAGTGTCTATCAAGTCAACTTCCGGCAACCCATTATTCGCTCGATTCGCCAAGAACTGGCCCTATCCGTGGGCTTTACCCAGCAAAGTGGGCAGACGTTTTTGTTTAACGACACACCCTTTCCCTTTGGCATTGGCCCGGACGCGAATGGTTATAGTCGCACCAGCGTTGTGGACTTTACCCAAGATTATGTGCATCGGGATAACTCCGGGGCCTGGGTGTTGCGCTCACAGCTTAACTTTGGGCTGCCAATTTTTGACGCGACTGAAAATCCTGGACCAATTCCCAGCGGTAAGTTCTTTAGTTGGTTAGCCCAAGGACAGCGGGTGCAACAGCTTTGGGAGGATAATTTTGTCATTCTCCGCTCCAGCCTGCAATTGTCACCCAATAACCTTTTAGCCTTCAACCAGTTTGTGATTGGCGGTGAAACCTCAGTCCGGGGCTATGCCACCAATGCTCGGTCTGGGGATAACGGCTTTCAATTCTCCACCGAAGGGCGGTTTCCGATTATTCGCAATGCTGATAATGCCCCCATGTTGCAGCTTGTTCCCTTGCTAGATTTTGGGATTGTCTGGAATAACCCTAGTAACCCCAATGGGGCCGTGGCCAATAATGTTTTATTAGGCTCTGGTTTAGGCCTGATTTATCAACCAACTCCAGACATTGATATTAAGTTCGGCTATGCTGTGCCAGTCTTTAATGTGCCCGGCCAGGGATCGAGCCTACAATCCGATGGCTTTTACTTCAGTATTATTGGTCGCCCATAGTCTCAGGGGCCAGTCAAACCAATGAAACACGCAAAACTGCCATCTGTCATGGTTTCAGGTATATTTGTGTTTCATTCCTAAGCGAAATGACTATACATCGGAATGAACAACGCCATATTGTTTGATCCTGATACTCCGTCTGCTTTTGGTGGGGAGGCTTCTTGGGGAAATCATGTCTGAAGCAAAATGGTTATCGGTGATTGGTGTCGGGGCAGAGGGCTTAACTGGGCTATCGGAGGTGGCGCGATTTCTGCTGCATCAGGCGGAGGTCATTGTTGGCGGTCAACGGCACTTAGGGATGCTTCCAGACTCTGATCTGCGGCCGAGGCTGGCCTGGGATAGTCCAATTACGATCACCCTCGATCAAATTGCGGCCCGGCGCGGCGAATCGGTTTGTGTTTTAGCCAGTGGGGATCCGCTTTTTTATGGCATTGGTGGGCCATTACTGGAACGTTTTTCCATTGATGAGATGACCATTATCCCGGCTGTTTCTGCCTTGGCTTTGGCCTGTAGTCGATTGGGCTGGGCCTGGGTGGATGTTGAGGTGGTTAGCTTGTGTGGTCGCCCCTTAGAGTTGCTGCATACTCTCCTGTATCCAGGGGCAAAGATCATTGCTCTCAGTGCCACAGGGGATACTCCTCGCAAGGTTGCTCAAACATTAACAAAACGCGGCTATGGGGACAGCGACTTATGCATTTTGGAAAATCTCGGGCATCCCCAAGAGAGAGTGATTAAAACCCAAGCAGGGGCCTGGGCAGAACAGGAAATCGCCAACCTCAATATCATCGGTATCCATTGTCAAAGGACTCCTGAAGCGGCTGAATTAAGAGTTTTTCCTCGTTCCCGTTTAGCTGGTTTATCAGATTTGGCTTATCGCCATGATGGCCAACTGACCAAACAAGAAGTCCGGGCCATGACCTTAGCCGCCTTAGCTCCTTTACCCGGCCAACTCCTCTGGGATGTGGGCGCTGGTTGTGGCTCGATTGGCATTGAATGGTTACGGGCCCATCCTCGCTGCCAGGCCATTGCCATTGAACGACACCCCCAACGCCTGCAACGGATTGCGGAAAATGCGGCCAACTTGGGAGTTCCCAATCTGAAAATTGTTCATGGAGTTGCCCCAGAGATTTTGGTTGACCTCCCACAACCCGATGCGATTTTTATTGGCGGGGGAGTTCACATTGCTGGGATGCTAGAAACTGCTTGGCAGGCCTTAAAACCAGGGGGCAGATTAGTGGTCAATGCCGTCACCGTAGTCAGCGAGCAACTGATCTTTCATTGGCAACAACAAGTGGGGGGCACCCTGCGGCGAATTGCAATTCAACGGGCCGAACCCTTGGGAACTTACCTGGCCTGGCGATCCTTAGCTCCAGTAACTCAATGGCAAGTGCTTAAAACCTAAGTGAATCATCGGCCTGCCCTAAAAACTGTTACCTAAAGGCACAATGGGGTGTGGAAAATACTTGAGTCTTTCGATAACTAGGATCAATGATTCAGCCACCCAGAAAAACGTGAGATCAGGGATTCTTGCTCCCCCAGGCCTGGGGAAATGGGGCTAAAAATGCCAAGATAAATCTAGGGAAATATGAAGGAATGTAACAATGCCCGATCAACTGATCCGTGCCACTGCTGCTGCTGAAGGAATCCGGGCTGTGGGAGTGATCACAACTCGTCTCACGGAAGAGGCTCGCCAACGCCACCAACTTTCCTATGTTGCTACCGCCGCTCTAGGTAGAACAATGGCCGCCGGATTACTGTTAGCCTCCAACATGAAACAGCCCCAGGCCCGAGTTAATATTCGAGTTCAAGGCAATGGCCCCCTCGGAATTGTCTTTGCGGATGCAGGCTGTGATGGCACGGTGCGCGGCTATGTCCAAAACCCAGAGATTGAATTACCCCCCAATCAATCTGGCAAGTTAGATGTGGGTGGTGCAGTCGGGGCTTCTGGCTTTCTCTATGTCATCCGCGATATTGGCTACGGCTATCCCTACTCCAGCACCGTGGAACTCGTCTCAGGGGAAATTGGCGATGATGTTACCTATTATTTAGCAACCTCTGAACAAACACCTTCGGCCCTGATGTTAGGGGTTTTTGTCGGCCAAAATGGCACTGAAGCCGCCGGGGGAATCTTACTGCAAATTCTGCCCCAGGCCGTGGAGAATGAGGCATTAATTGCAACCTTGGAATCACGGGTGGCGGCCTTGCAGGGCTTTACGCCGATGCTGCGAGCGGGCAAAACTCTCCCGGAAATGTTTGAGCAGTTGTTGGGGGATCTGGACTTGAAAATTCTGCCGCAAAATCAATTATTACGGTTTCACTGTGGTTGTACCCATGAACGGATGCTGGGAGCCTTAAAAATCCTCGGGGAAGCAGAACTCAAGGATATCCTCATGACTGAAACATTTGCTGAGGCTACCTGCCATTTTTGTAACGAGGTTTATCACGCTAATAGTAGGGAACTTGAACAATTATTGGCAGAACTGCAACAGGAAACAGCCACCTCAAGTTAGGGACTTTAGGAGTTTACTAAATAACTGGATTAACGCCCCCCCAGCCCTGGGGCAGATTTACAAAAGATTCGCTAGAGTGGCAGTAGTCTCCTGATAAGGCAATGCCTACCTGACACCCTTTACTTGGAGGGCATGATGATGTGTATTTGTGTCAACTGTGCCTTTGTGGATCGCTGCACAACCTATTACGCCGTGGAAGAGCAGCACCAACAACCCCATCTCACTGATGAGCCGAGTTTTGAACCCGATCAACCCACGATTAATGTCAATATCCGTACCTTTGGTGAAGAAATTCAACTGGAATGGGATGTCATTGGCTGCGCCAGTTTTCAGCTAGAGGCGGGGCGATGGTCGCGCTTACGGCCGGGGGAATTGATTCCAACCTAAATGTTGCCAGCCACCTGAATCATTGGCAGAACTCTACTTTCTGGTACTAACAACCTCTATGGCTGAGGAAAAATATCCCCTTGGGACTGGCTCCAGAAGTGTAAAGAAAATTTACAATGGGAGGGTTAGCCCGTGAAACAGGTAGGGGTATGTATATTCCTTGGGTAGGTAAAGTCAAGCGACCATTGCCTTGGTTGCTGGGTCTGGGTCTGGCTGGGGTGATCATAGCCGCTGGTGGGATATGGGTGAGCCACTCGAGTCACAAGTTAGATCTGGCTCCCTACACGGTTGCTGTCCAACGCGGGGATAATTTGACCTTACGGATTACGGCCAGCGGCAAGGTTGTGCCCATTCAAACCGTCAATATTAGCCCCAAAAACTCGGGTCAACTGGCCCAACTGTATGTGGAACAGGGAGATTTGGTTAAAAAAGGGGAAATTATTGCTCGGATGGATCCTCGGGATGCCCAGGCCCAATTAGACCTTGCCCAGGCCCAACTTGCCGATGCCATAGCCCGCCGAGATCGCACCCAGGCCGGGAATCGCCGCCAAGAAATTGCCCAGGCCCAAAACCAAGTCACTGCGGCCCAGGCCCGGATGAAGTTGGCCCAAGAACGCTTAAAACGCAATCAAACCTTAGCCGCAGAGGGGGCCATTAGTCGCGATAGTTTAGATGCCTTAATTGCTGACAATGATGCCACCGCTGCCAGTCTTCAAGAAGCTCGTAAACGCCTGGATTTGCTCCGGGAAGGGGCCAGGGTCGAGGATATTCGCCAAGCCAATGCCCAGGTTGCCGCATCTAAAGCCCAGGTTGAGGCCGCCAAAGTCGTGTTAGCCGATACGGTGATTCGGGCCCCCTTTAGCGGAATTATTACCCAAAAATATGCCACTCCCGGCGCGTTTGTCACCCCAACCACAAGTGCTTCCTCCACCACCTCTGCCACCTCAACCTCCATTGTTGCCATTGCCGAGGGGTTGGAAGTGATTGCCCAAGTCCCAGAAGTGGATATTGGCCAAATCAAGCTGGGGATGCCGGTGGATATTGTCGCTGATGCATTCCCCGATCAAACCTTTAGCGGGGATGTTCGCCTCGTCGCTCCAGAAGCTGTGGTTGAGCAAAATGTGACGTTCTTTCAAGTCCGTGTCAAGATTCGCACTGGCCTGGACAAGCTGCGCTCCGGGATGAACGTAGATCTAGTCTTTATCGGTCAATCCCTCCCCAATGCCCTGCTGATTCCCACGGTTGCCATTGCCACTGAAAAGGGGAAAACGGGAGTCTATGTGCCTGGGCCCGATCAAAAACCTGTCTTTCGGCCAATTACCACGGGCTCTAGCATTGAGGATCAAACCCAAGTCCTTGAAGGTCTCCAGGCCGAGGATGTGATTTTTGTTGATTTTCCCAAGCAACTGCGACCCAAGCAAGATAGCTAGGAGCACTGTGGCCTGGATCAGGGCAAGGTCTTGAGGCAGGGATTAATGATTGTCAGGTTGCCAATACAACAGGAAAAGGCCGTTAAGCGTTTCTTGGCGAGGAGACTACTCGTTTTTTGCGGGTGATCTCCACTTTGACAGCCCTGAGTCCTGCTGAAAGAGATGTCATTCCTTGGTATCGAGTGGTTGCCGCTCCAGGCCAAATCACAGCCCCTCATCCCGCCAAAGCCGAAACTCAGAAACTTGCTCTAGAACAGGAAGGCCTGTTTTTCCAAGGGAAACGGGAGATTGTCAATTTTGCCGAATACTTTATTGCCGCAGATGATCTCAACAGTGGGATTTCCCGTCAAGTGCGACCACAACCCTGTTGACGTAGCCTCCCATAGGAACAAATAATCTGCTCTAGCTTACTTTAGTCTAAGCACCAGATTACGCGTCATTTGGCTGGAATCGGTAATGCTATATCATCAAAACAATCTTGTTTCGGGGTGAGAGGATGAAACAGTCTTGGCTCATGGGTGTGGGTTTACTGACCCTGTGTTCTGTGATCAGTATTCGCCCTGCCGCCGCTCATCCCCATAACAATCCCACCACTGCCCTTACTCCCCCTGCCCCCTATCCCAACAGCCTCAAGCCTGGCTCCAATGAAATGCTCCGGGCCCCAACCGCCATGGCCGAGGGAGTAGAGGTGATTATTTCCGATGTGATTATTCCTCCCAATTCACGCTTGCCGCGCCACTACCATCCAGGGGAGGAGTTTATCTATGTGATTGAAGGAGAGGTCGTCCATGTGGAGGAGGGAAAACCGGACCGGATTGTTAGGGCTGGGGAAACAGTGGTCATTCCGCCCAAGGTGATTCATGCTCCCTACACAACCGATCAAGCCGCTCGGGCAATTGTCTTTCGGGTTCATGTGGCAGGGCAACCGGAACGGATTCTAGTTGAGGATAAATAAGCTCGGTTAACCCCAACCGCCCTAAAGCGTAAAGGTAAAGTTATCCACCAACAGGCCGGGTACTAAACTTCCCCCTAAAGCCCGATGTTCATAGGTATCGGTATGGGCAATGTAGTCTTGGGTTTGGGTCAGGTCAACTAAGTTCTCTCCAAAGCAGTTATAGAGACTTTCATCAAAGCGCAAGTCTTGAATCGGGGCGACAATTTCCCCAGCTTCAACCCAAAAACAGGCGTAACGAGTCATCCCGGTGATCCGACCTTGGGGACGATCACTCCAGTTGAGATAGTGCAAATTGCTCAAATATAGGCCGGTATTCAGATTTTTTAAAACTTCTGCGGCATTTAACTGCCCAACGCCCACTTCCGGGGCCCGAAGTCCTTCACTGGCAGCGGCTCCATTACTATCCAGGCCATATTCTTTGGCGGTCCGACTATTGACTAAGGTATTTACTAGGCGACCGGATGCAATGATGGGTAACTCTTCAGGGGCAAATTCTCCTTGATCATTGAAACGGGGGACTTGTCCGTGTCGGAAGTTTTCACTGAGAGAGAACTTGGGGGAGAGATGTTTTCCATCCCGCAGTGGGGCAAAGGCACTTTCTCCTTGGCGCAGGGCGGCTTCACTCACGGCTCCCCAAGATAACATCCCTACGAGTTCGGCGGTTGCGGCTGGGGCCAGATAGGTCCGATATTGACCAGGAAGAATGGTTTTGCCGGGCTGCTCCAGGATTTGCAGTTGGGGCCGGGCTGCAGCGATTTGGGCCTGATAGCGAGACTCTGACCAAACAGAACCGGCCTGAATGGCTTTGACGGCTTTACCAGTCCCCGTGATCAAGGAATAGTCGAGGGTGAAGGTTTCTGTCGCAAACCAATGGTGTTGACCAGCAGAGTTACTGTTGCCCCGAAAAATTAGTCCCCCGGCGTAAAGGCCCGTAAAGTCTAAATCTTGGACTGGCGCAAGAATGGCGGTGACGGCTGTTTCTGGCTCTAAAAGTTGACCGGGGTGATAGTCACGACTGGAGCCAAAGTTCTGGGGCAAAACAATGTAGGGGTCGGGGGGAAGTTGGGGCAGTTCTTGGCGCAGTTGGTGCAGGGCGTAGCGACTCCGGCTCAGGTCAAGCTCTGGATTGCTGGTAAAGGGGAGGCTGGCCTGGGCGGTGCGCTCGTTGTGGATGAGGGTTAGGGTCAGTTGGGCATCGCTGACAGTTCCAGTTTGGCGGACTTTGGCCTGGTTAAAGCGGATAAATTGGCTATTTTCACCCCGAATGGCCAGAAATAGATGCTCATCAGCCTGTAGTTCATTGAGGAGTGCCTGACTCAGGGTTTGGAATTGGGCGGCCAGTTGTTCGGGTGGCAAGGCAAACAAGGAGAACTCCACTTTATTTCACGTTGTTTTTGATCCTAACTTGCTTTGTTGGGAAGGGATGACTGCCCCAGAGGAAATGAGCCATCTAGACTCAGGACTTAGCGAATCCCATCCACCCGCTGCTCCCAGTTTTGGCCATCAAAGGGTTTAATTTCAAACTGGGCCTGGACTTCCGGCTGCCACCAGTCATCTAAGCAACGAAGGTTGACATCGTAATCATTGGGGTGGGAACGGGGGCGATAAAAGGAATGAATGCCACAGGTTTTGCAGAAGTAATGTTTAGCAATGCCGGTATTAAACGTGTAAGTAGCTAAGTGATCCTCACCTTGGAGTAATTCAAAATCTTCCGGTGGCACAATCAAATGCAAAAAGCCTTTTTTACTGCAAATGGAACAATTACAATCCACGGCCTGGAATTTGCGCACCGTGACTCGAAACCTGATGGCCTGGCAGTGACATCCTCCGGTAAATGTTTTCGCTTCTGCCATGATTTATAACCTTGCAAAGAAGGACGAGGCAATATTCGGCAATCCAAGTTTAACTCAGACCCCAAGAGAATTTCTTTAAATGGGAGTTTATCCGCTAGTTGAAATCGTGTGGTGAAGTTGCCCGATAGCTCTAAGTTGTCTGGATTTAAGGGTCAAGCCAGGAGCGCAGGGATTCAAATTGAGTTTATCAAGATCAACCCAAACCACATATGGTTTATTACTGGGGGCTAATGTTCTCCCAATCGGCATAAGACTGGACTAAATCCCCGCTTCAGTTTAGTTTCCTGCTTGCCGCTTCCCATAAGAAATTGCATAGGCTCCAGAACGAAAGAGCAAGATTGGATCATTGGTTGGCTGCACACCATCGCTCAGAATTAGAGGATCAAAGTTAATAGCTTCACAGGCCTGGCCGGGTTGAGGTGCTGCCTTGGTTAGGGTCAGGGTTCCAACTTTTACCTGTTTCCGATTTTCCGGCCAAGCAATCGTGGGGTTGTTCTGCTCATCATTGGGCTGGCCAATCGTAGCAATCATGTCCCAGCGCACGGGGCCGTTTTGTGTCCGGTCAATCAGGGCTTTTTCAAGAAAGTTAGCAGGTGATGATTTTAATTGCTCGTCAGACAGCCGTTGCTCACCATCTTGGGGGACAAATTGCCAACGGACAAGGGTTGTTTTGTTTGCCCGGTTGATAAATTTGAAGGTATGAATCCCCCAGTAAGAACTATTGGCATAGCTAGTAGGGGGATTGTTATTGGCTAAGTATTGGGCCTGGGCGAGATTATCCGGGTGACTCTCTTTGAACGCTTTGAGGGCCTCTGGATTAGGTTTACCTGTGGCGGGGTCGGGCTTCATGGCGATCATTAGGTCATAGAATGTTTGCGGTTGAGCAGCCCCAAAAATCGGGGTGTTTAGCATCGCCATCTGGTGGAATTTCCCGTTGGGTAGCTGAAACTGGAGGGCTAATCCCCGCGCACTTTTAGCGGTATCTGGGGCCTTTGGATTGCCACCTGCTAATGAAAACCTAGCAACAACGGGAATGGGTTGCCCTGAGAATAGTGGAGAACGCGAATATTTACGACCTTCAGCACTGCCAATAAATTCCCCAGATGCACAAACCCCTTTGATATGGTTCCGCCGCTGGCCTGGGTTAACCCCAAATGTCCCCTCAACTGCAGCGATGACTTGCTCTGGGGTGACTCCTGTGGCCGCAAAGCTGAGCGTGATGGCACTTAAGGATGTTGCGACCGCCAAGAAAACGACAAGAATTTGCTTCAAGCGAATCTTAAACTTGACTGGCACGATATATTTTCCCATTGCTTAGAACCTAACCCTAGTCCACAAAAAATAAACAACGGTTATTCTAGCGATTTTTTGTACTATCTTGCGACGTGGACTTTAAGTTAAGCAGTTTACCGGTTCATGTCAACGTATCAGTGGCTGTTCGTAATCTGAATCTCAGTTGGTATAAGACCGGGTTACAGCATGGCATCGGCTCCTGTACTAAACCCCCTTAGTGGTTCAAAACTTTCTCCGATTCCAAATGCCAGTTTAGGTAGTGTTTGAAATGACATCCCCCAAAAAATGCTTTTGATTCTGTCATGAGCTATAACCTCCCTAAGCGGGCCTGGAGAATTTTGGCTTGTTGTTCAGCCGCAGATAACGCAGCTTTGGCTCCTTCGACTACTTCTGGCTTGGCTTTAGCGACAAATCCCGGATTGCCTAACCGTTTTTGCACCGATTCAATTTCCTGGGTGACTTTTTGCAGGTCTTTGGTTAATTTCTCCTGTAGGGCTGACACATCTACAACACCCGCCAACGGAATCAGAACTTCCACAGTTCCAACCACACCCGCAAAGACTTTCTCATTGGCCGCTGATTCAGATGTAATGGTCAAGGTTTCCACACGGGCTAAATGTTCAATATAGGCTTGACCGGATTTGAGAACGGCTAACTCGTCTGGGTTTTGGCCTTGGAGAATGGTGGTAATTTTCAGGCCGGGTTTAATGCCTGCCTCAGAGCGTAAATTGCGAATGGTACGAATCGTTTCCATGATCAACGTGAAATTCGCTTCCAATTCCCCATCAATCAAGCTTAAATCTGGTTCTGGATAAGGTTGCAAGGCTAAATAGGTTGTGTCCGGGGCCTGGGTGAGACTGTGCCAAATTTCCTCGGTGATGTGGGGCATGAAGGGATGAAACAGTTTCAGGGTTGTTTCCAGGCCCTGAGCGAGTACCTGTTGGGCGGTGGTTTTACTAACAGAATCTTCTCCTTGCAGGCGGGGCTTAACCAGTTCAATATACCAATCGCAAAAATCACCCCAAATAAATTCATACAAGCCCTTGGATGCTTCCCCTAACCCATACTGATCAATTTGCTCACGGGTGGTTTTAATCAGTTGATTGAGTTTGGATAATAACCAGCGGTCGGCTAATTCTAATTGAGTTGGATCAGGAGAACCTAACTGGCCTGGGGTTTGCTCACCTAAATTCAGCAAGACAAAGCGGGAGGCATTCCAGAGTTTATTGGCAAAGTTGCGTGAGGCTTCGACAGTAGCCGATTCATCGGTTTTGCGGTTGTACTCCATCCGAATATCTTGACCCGCCCCGACGACTTCTTTGACCAAGGTATAACGTAGAGCATCCGTCCCATATTTATTAATCAACAGCAGCGGATCAATGCCATTATTCGAGGATTTTGACATTTTCTTGTTGTTTTCATCCCGCACCAGGCCATGGATATAAACATCAGAAAAAGGCATTTTTTTCGTGAAATATCCGGCCATTAAGGTCATCCGGGCGACCCAGAAAAAGATAATGTCAAACCCTGTAACGAGGGTGGCATTGGGATAATAGGTGTCAAAATCAATGGTTTTCTCGGGCCAACCTAATGTGGAAAACGGCCAAAGTCCTGAAGAAAACCAGGTATCTAGCACATCGGGGTCTTGTTCGAGGGTAATGTCATTACCAAATTGAGCTTTAGCTGTTTTTTCCGCCTCGGCCTGACTCTTGGTGACAATAAAGGGAGTGTGATCTGTAATTTCCCCATTAGTTTCACTAACCACATACCAGGCCGGGATTTGATGCCCCCACCACAGTTGACGAGAAATACACCAATCTTTTAAGTTGACAAGCCAATCCCGATATACTTTTGTCCAGCGTTCTGGAATAAACCGAGGGGAGTTATTGTCATCTAATTCATGTAGCGTGTGATCGGCTAAGGGGCGAATTTTAACAAACCATTGGGTTGATAAGAGTGGTTCAACCGGAACTTTGCCCCGATCACTGTAGGGAACGGTATGCTTATAATCTTCAACTCGAACTAAAAAGCCTTGCTGTTCTAATGCTTCAACGACTTTCTTCCGAGCGACAAACCGATCTAAGCCGACAAACTCTCCAGCGTTTTCATTCAATGTGCCATCTTTATTGAGCAAATTAATCATCGGTAAATTGTGGCGTTCACCCATGGCAAAATCATTGGGATCATGGGCCGGTGTCACCTTGACACAACCTGTCCCAAAACTCGGATCCACATAACTATCGGCAATGATCGGAATTTCCCGGTTCATCAACGGCAAGATCAATGTTTTTCCGACTAATTGGGTATAGCGGGTATCCTCAGGATTCACTGCCACCGCCGTATCCCCCAACATCGTTTCCGGCCGGGTTGTTGCCACTTCTAAATAGCCAGAACCATCAGCCAACGGATAGCGAAAATGCCACAAATGCCCCGCTACTTCGATGTTTTCTACTTCTAAATCGGAAACTGCGGATTGACTGGCCGGACACCAGTTGACCATGTATTGCCCCCGGTAGATCAGGCCATCCTCATAAAGCTGGACAAACGCCTCTAATACCGCCGCTGACAGGCCCGCATCCATCGTGAATCGCTCCCGACTCCAATCCACGGAGAGGCCCAGCCGCCGCAGTTGCCCGACAATCGTCCCACCCGATTCTTCTTTCCAGGCCCAGGCCCGCTCTAAATATTTTTCCCGACCAACATCCTCCCGAGCTTTCCCCGCCGCCGTTAATTCCCGATCCAAAATCGTACTCACGGCAATGCTGGCATGATCCGTTCCCGGCAACCAAAGCGTATTGCGCCCAATCATCCGGTGATAGCGAATCAGAACATCAATCAAGGCGTGTTCAAAGGCATGACCCATGTGCAAACTGCCCGTGACGTTTGGCGGCGGAATCACAATACAGTAGGGTTCACCGGGATGGTTTGGATCCGCTTGAAAGGCCTGGTGAGTTTCCCAGAGGGTTTGCCATTTGGCTTCCGTGGCCTGGGGGGTGTATTGACTGGGCAGAGGGGCAGGTGTGGTCATGGAGGCGGCAAACTCAATAATGCTCACCTATTTTACCTGGCGGCCGCTGGCCTGGTTGGGATTGGGAGGCTTAGGTGACTCACCGATCCTTTTACTTTGTTAGTTTTTGGAAGAATGTTGAGTCTTTTTGGGGACTGGGTTAGAGTCAGGACAGTCGTTTTCCATCCGATCAGGCCTGGGCTGAAGACCCCGCAAGAATTTGGTCATTAATTTATGGTTGCTAACCCTTCACGATCTCCAGCAGAGCTAACATCTGTCCCATCGTTATATGAGCAAGATTATCTGATCTGGCTTGAAAAAACAGTCCGTCAACTAGAGTCTCAGGTCTTTTCAGAACTTGATTTAGAAAATCTAATTGAGGAAATTAGCGATTTGGGTAAAAGTCATAAAAATGCTGCGGCTAGTTATCTCATGCGGATTTGCGAACATTTACTCAAGATCAAATACTGGGATTCGGAGCGGGAGCATTGTTATCCTGGGTGGCGGCGGGAAATTAGAAACTTTCGGATTGAGCTTCACAAATTATTGGAAAATAGCCCAAGTTTAAAACGATTTCTGGAATCTGAATTTAATACCCAGTACCGGAATGGACGTGACCTTTTCCTGGATGCTAGCAATTTACCCGCCGTGTTAGTTCCTGAAGAACCCAAATTTACCCTCGACCAGGCCCTTGATGCAGACTGGTTGCCCATCTAATTGGAAGGCTTGGTGGGTTCCCCAGAGTTCTTACCATTTGGCTTCCGTGGCCTGGGGGGTGTATTGGCTAGGTAGAGGGGCAGTTGTGGTCATGGAGGCGGCAAACTCAATAATGCTCACCTATTTTACCTAGCTGCCGGGGAATCAATTATCTTCTGTGGAGGAGCGATTGCGTTATATAGATTCTTTAAGGCTTATAGTCTCTTCTGTGAGAGAAAGAATGTATTGATCACCCTTACGAAACATCCATCTTGAAGTTTTAAGAACTTTATTGCAAGTTTCTAATATTTGCTTCTTAGGTGACGATGAAATATGCAGCCCCGCAAGCATAGTTGGCTTATTATCTTCAAGTTTAAAGGTAACCAACATAGGTTCGACACTCATTATACGAACATAACCTTCAGGACAGTCATCAGTAGTCCATCCGTATACATCGAGGGGTAATAGCTGGCTCAATGTGAGGATACATTGATGTAGCCAAGTACCTATTTCGTGATTTTTTGCCCTGTCAAAAATGTTTTTAGCTTCATAAGGCATTAATCTATCTACATGAGCTGATAACCGATCTCTCACACCCCGAATGGCACTTGTTTTATCAAGAGGGACAACTTTTAGGAAATCTTCAAGAGTTTTATTAATCGTTTTCATCTGAGCTTTATTAGATTTACTTCTCATCTCAGGTGCAGATTGCAAATAGTTACATAAATCTCGAATTGATACACAAAGTGAGTATAAAGGAGTTACTAATAATTTGGCTCGGCGGCGAGATTGTTCTGCGTCCTTTAGAATAGCGGTAGGCATTAATAGATTATTAATATCTTCTAGCGCATCAAAGCATCGCCAAAGATGTAGGGCAGGAGTATTTGATGGATGCCAATCATTAATCTTTGCTTCTTCTGTTGCCAAATTAGAAAGCTTTCGTTTAGCTTTATCTAAATATATGGGAATACCCTTTTGATCTTCCACAGCACTTACTACAGACTTTAACGTGATCAAGTCAACCTATTTTAGCAAACCCAGTTAAGGTAGGGACTTCTTAAGAATCATTAGCCAAGCCACGCGCAAATTGGATCGCCTTAAAAAGGCTTGGATGGTTTTTCTGATTCTTTCTTGTTTGACTTGCCAATCACCACCAGGCCTGGGGCGAACATGATAGGTTGGATTTTCTTTTGTGGGACTGCTATTTTTCTTGGTCATGGGTCTTTGTGGGCTTACTTAGTTACTTATTCTAACGGGCCTGGTGCGTTTCCCAGAGTTGTTACCATTTGGCTTCCATTGATCCATTTGTTCACTGCAATACCCAGGAAAGCGCTTATAAATCTAACCAACTTCGTAACGATGCCCCAAGATGCCTCATATCAGCTTCTCCTAATTGACCAATGACCTTAATAACTAAACTTTTATGTACCGTATAAATACCTCTTTTTACAGCAGTCACAACATTCAACCCAGCTAATGACCATTCTTGAAGGATAAACTCTCCCGCAAGGAGTGATGCTATTTTGCTCGTGAGTGGAGTAATAAAAATATCCTGAGATAGATTTGGTGGGCTGATAACAACTGCAGGCCTTACCTTAGAACTCGTCAAATCTGAAAATGGATAGCGTACCAGGATGACATCATGTTTCGAGTAATTTGGCATAGACATCATCCTCGTCATTATCCCAAACTGCATCCAGCGATGTCTGACTAGCACCTAACCAAAACTCAGCATTATTCTTAGGTAATTTACCAGGAACTTTTTTTCGGTGATGGATATCCACTCGTCCACCTACTTCATGGGCCAGGCCACGTGCAAATTGAATAGCCTCTTTCTGGGTTAAAAAGGCTTTAATAGTTTTTCTAGTTCCTTCTTGTTTTACCTGCCAACCACCACCAGGCCTGGGGCGGACATGATAGGTTGGATTTTCCTGAGTGGAAACGCTATTTTTCTTAGTCATGTGTCATGTAGGAAATTAATAGCTGATTTATTCTAACTGGCCCGGCCTGGTGAGTTTCCTAGAGTTGCTGCCATTTAGCCTCCGTGTCGGTGAGACTGAAATCAAAACGACTTTCGGATACTTGCGGCTTGAGTATGCGTTTCCTCTGGATAGTTGACATAGAAAATACGACCAAGATCGGAATCTATGGAGATCCCAAACAATCTTTACAAAACTTAAATAAACTTAAGAGTTTTCTGCTCGACGATTAGATTTGGATAGACTGAGTGAAGTCAGGGAAATTTTAAGAGGGCGAACGATGGGACTCGAACCCACGAGTGGTGGAACCACAATCCACTGCCTTAACCACTTGGCTACGCTCGCCGCAGATGTTGCTAATCTCTGATTATACCAGATACTTAATCATGGATCGTCCTTCACTTATTTCTGCTCATCCCCTACCGCCGCGGCAGTCTCGTCCCAAAAGCTTGGCCTGGGTGGTCGTGCTGAGCTTGGGTCTGGTTGGATTTAGTGTGGTTGCAACACTGACAAACCCGGATCAAGCTGCCTATGAAACCTATCTCAGTCACCAGGCCCTGAGTCAGTTAGAAACTCAATTTTGCTCGCCAACCTCAACAACCGATCGTTTGGGGCTAGGGCAGTTTGTTCAACAAGGCTGTCAATCCCTCCTTCAACAAGGGCAACACCCCCTCAAGGAACTGATTGGCTACCATACAACGCGCCATAATCTTGGCCTGGTGAGTCTTTATACAACAGAGTTGCCAGCGGTAACCCGTAAAAAGATTTGGGCCATTGGCTTTTTGGGACAGATTTATTTACTGCAATAATTCCTATCCTATACCTGAAGGAATTTTTCACCGGGAATGCTACCTTGCCGCAAGCAAACCCAGCCAGTGCCGTTCCATTTAATCACCGTTGAAGGTATCGCTGCTTCTGGGGCAGGTGGCCAGGAGTCCTCGGATACGGTAAAAACCTGGGGAAAGTGTTTCTGAATTTCTAGGTAGGTTAATAAGGGAGGCTGCCCAGAACGATTGATGCTGGTGGTTGCCAAGGGGCCAGTCTGGTTAAGAATATCTCGAGCCATATCTGAATTGGGAATCCGCAGGCCAATGGTGGTTGGATTTTCCGGGTTCATGGCTGGGGGTAAGCGAGGGCTAGCAGGGAGAACAAGGGTTAACGCGCCTGGCCAATAGGTTGCTGCAATGGATTGCCAAATCTCCCAGGCCTGGGGACTCCCTTCAACATAGGGCCACAAACTTTCTGGAGACGCTCCCATGAGAATGAGAGGCTTATCGGACTGGCGTTGCTTGGCCTGGTAAATTAATCCGGCTTGATCTGGACGGCAGGCCAAGGCAGGCACCGTATCTGTCGGAAAGCTAATCAGGTGTTCACCGGAGCGCACCGCAGCGATTAGAGCCAAAAAAGAAATTGTAGCCATGATTGCCCTTAAGCAGAGTCAAAAAAACCGTCCGTTTTGTGGCGGAGTCAGTGACTAAAAGGATACTAGGAAAGAAATAATTAAGGAAACAATCAAGGCACAAGCCGTCAAAAACAGGGAAGACTTCAAGGATTGAGTGTACATAGACATAGGACAACGATGAATAATATAGGATTGGGTTGATTGAGTTCTTTTCAGGCTGCGGCAATTGTGGCTAGCAATAGTTTCCGTATCTGCTTTGTTAGCCGTATCACAAATTTTAGCGTAGAGATTAGTGTAATTGTCAGCTTCTGATGTATCCGGCCGTTCCAGAAACTCCTACCCCCTCAAGGCGCAAGTCGGTGGAGCAATTCTATGATCTCAACTAAAATTAATCGTCACCTAGGTGATTCACCCAAATCAGGTTCCCCATTGCGCGCGGGGCCTAATCCCTTGTAGATATGGGATGTGAAAATTTGATTAAGGGCGGCAGAAACCACGGTGAAAGCAATTACACTTTTAGGCTCAACTGGCTCGATTGGCACTCAAACCCTGGATATTGTTGCCCATCACCCAGATAAGTTTCGGATCGTTGGCCTGGCGGCTGGTCGGAACTTAGAGTTATTCATTCCCCAGGTACGGCAGTTTTGTCCAGAAATCATTAGCATTGCTGACCCCAACCAAAAACAAGACTTGTTAGATGGACTCGTAGGTTTAGATTCCTTACCCAAAATTGTTTTTGGAGCCGAGGGGATTGCCGAAGTGGCCGCCTATGGCGATGCCCAGGCCGTGGTGACAGGAATTGTTGGCTGTGCCGGATTATTACCCACAATTGCGGCGATTAAGGCGGGAAAGGATATTGCTCTGGCGAATAAAGAAACCCTGATTGCCGGTGGGCCAGTGGTGCTGCCTTTGATTGAGGAGTATGGTGTCAAGCTACTGCCAGCGGATTCGGAACATTCGGCCATTTTCCAATGTTTACAAGGGGTTCCGACCGGGGGCTTACGGCGGATCATCCTGACAGCATCGGGGGGGGCATTTCGGGATTGGCCGGTGGAAAACCTGAGTCAAGTCACTGTCGCCGATGCCCTCAAACATCCCAACTGGTCTATGGGGCCCAAAATTACGGTGGATTCAGCAACCCTTATGAACAAGGGCCTGGAAGTCATTGAGGCTCACTATTTATTTGGGGCCAGTTATGACCAGATTGATATTGTGATTCATCCCCAAAGCATTATTCATTCCTTAATTGAGTTACAAGATACCTCGGTATTGGCTCAGTTAGGTTGGCCAGATATGCGCTTGCCATTGCTCTACGCCTTGTCTTGGCCGGAGCGAGTTGCTACAGATTGGTCTCCCTTAGATTTGGTCAAGTCTGGAGATTTAACCTTCCGAACTCCCGACCACCAAAAATACCCCTGTATGAACTTGGCCTATGGGGCTGGCCGAGCTGGAGGAGCAATGCCCGCGGTGCTGAATGCGGCCAACGAACAGGCAGTAGCTCTATTTTTGGATGGTCAAGTTGATTTTCTAGATATTCCTCGCTTAATTGAACTAACCTGTAGCCAATTTGAGCACCAAAACATCCAAGCTCCAGGCCTGGCAGATATTCTCCATGCCGATCAGTGGGCCCGGGCCACGGTGCGGGATAAGGCCAAAACAGCCAAACCCCCGGTACTGATTTGAGGCTTAGCCCAAAACAATAAGGGAGATAGCCACAGCCAGATTGTTCTCAAACCAAAGCTTTCTCCCCTAGATTTGGAGTTTGTTGCCGAGGCTTCCTAGAAGCGGGCGGGCACAGGCCGGGCAGGGGGTTGATAGACAGGTGGATAATATACTGGTGGGGGTGGGGTCATGGGGGGTTGCACAGAGACTTGGCAAGGGGGCATTTGACCCGCCATGGTTTCGCAGAAGGGGGTATCTAAATCAGGAGTCCGGGCAATACTCGGTGAAGCTTGCTGACGCAAAAGATCACGATAGAGGGCATTGACCCGTTTGCCTGTCCAGAAAATATCGTTATCTTTGTAGGTTGGGGCTCCAAACACAAAGATGGCATCCCCTTCCAGAGTGGCGACATCATCCCAAAAGGTTGTTTCTCCATCGATCCGGGTTGCCGCTTCGGGGATAATCGGTTGATTGATGGGTATTTCCGCAGGATTAAAATTACGGCTTTGGGCCTGGGCGACAACGGTGCTCCCACTCCAGGCCAAGAGTGCCGTGGCTAATACTGTGGTCAATCTCACACCCATGATCTTGCTCCTTTGGTAGGGGGCGACTAAGAACAATACAACTAAGTACCCCATGTTGAGCTTAATAGCGGCCCAACTCTAGGCTCCATTTTTACTTTAGAAGTCAGACATAGAAATATGCGGATTGGATGTGCAGGTTTATAATTGACTTTTAATCCGGCCCAACTGGCATAGGCTGGCCACTTTTATGCCGTCATTTAATCTCCAGTTAATCATCAATAATTTGCCGCAAAATATCTTGAACCATAGCCTGCTGTTCTAAGGAGGGGCGGGTAGCCAAATAGTCCAGTAAATCTGCCTTAGCCTCACGCCAGCGACCCAAGTGGTAGGACAAAATCCCCCGATCTCGCAATTCATCCACGGACTGGGGAGACACGAGGAGAATCCGCTCCACTGCCCCTAGGGATCGTTCCAAATCTCGCCGCTCCAAATAGATCCGCTTCAGGTTACTGAGCAGGCGAATTAAGAATTGCTGAGGAGTGACGACCTGGAAAAATTCTGGGCGCAAGGGAACAGCCTGTTGAAAAATTTCCTCCAAGCGGGCCTGGCAATCCTGGGCAAACAAAATTTCGCCGTTATTAAAGACATCAATATGGATTTCGACATCGGGCAGATCGGGGCGAATTAAAAAATGTCCCGGAAATCCGACTCCCACCATGGGAAAATCAACGCGGCGGGCAACGTCTAAATAGACTAACGCCAAGGTAATGGGGATGCCCGTTCGCTGCTCTAGGACACGGTTGAGAAAACTATTGTCCGGGTTGTAATAGTCGGCGGTATTACCAGAAAAACCTAATTCACCATAAAGATAGTCATTAATCGCGCCAATAATCCGCAGGGGATAACGTTCTGTGGGGAGGCGTTTTTTAACTGATTGCCCCATAGATTCGAGTTGATCAACGTAGTCTTCAATGACTAGATTGGGATATTCTTCTTGTGCAATGTATAGGGCGGCTGTGACTAAATTCAGGGGAGACTGATGAAGAGTGCGAAAAAAGTGGCGACGAGTGGGTGAAAGTTCCATAGTCTCTAGGGGTAAAGGCGACCATCAGGCATCGTTGCACCCCGAAAACTAGTCTTCTCGATTTCGGCATGACTGAGATTGGCCCCCCGAAAGTTGGCCCGACAGGCATTGGTTTTAATCAGGTTGGCTTCCACGAGAATGGCATTTGTTAGGTTGGCATCAATCAAGCTGGCGGACTCTAGAACGGCTTCAGTTAGGATGGACTGGCTGAGGTTGGTTTGCATCAGGTTGGCCTGGAGGCAATTAGCTCGCGTCAGATTGGCCCGTTCTAGGGTCGCGGCGGATAGGTTGGCGCGGCGAATTAAGGCTCCAACTAAGTTGGCATCCCGTAAATCCGCTAAGGAAAGGTCAGCCCGATAGAGATCGCTGCCCGCCAAGGTGGCCCAGGCCAAGCAGGCCCCACTTAAATTGGCTTCAATCAGGTCAGCCATGTAAAGATTGGCGTGGTAGAGGTAGGCTGAGGCTAAGTAAGCTCCCCGGAGATCGGCCCCCGCCAGTAAGGCTGATTCCAGATTGGTATGACTCAGATTAAAACAAGCGAGGTCAGTCCCGGTCAGATCAGCTTGTCCTAGATCCGGCTTAACCCCTGGAGATTGCTCTCGCCAATGGTTCCAGGCCTGGCATCCTTGCTCCAAAATGTTGAGATGCTCAGCGTTCGGCATGGCTGGGGATGAAAGACTAAACAGTACTGCTAAGTTGACGAAAAGAGACAAATCAACACATTAATGGTTGAGTTAGAACCACGTCAACTCTTAATTTTGCCATCATTATGGAAGTCTGAGTCAGTTCTCCACCCGGATATGTAGGGTGACGGAGGCGGATTTTAGTTCAGTAGTTCTCTGGCTATTGATAAGCAAATTTAAATTGGGACATTGAATAAAGCCGCTAAGATTGTAGTCACCTGTGCTGAGTCTTCTGTGTAATCGATGTCCACCTCTGAACATCCCCAGGCCCCGGAAACCGAGATGTCCCCCTTGGAGCCACTCACGTTTCGGACAAGTTTCAAAGGCTGGATGGAAATGTATGCCCCAGTCCCAGAGGTTGAGGCCTATTTAGATGCCCATCAGGGATGGTTTGTCCGCTGTGCCCACCCGATGCAGGCCGAACCGATTGGTCAGACGGGCTATATCCTAACCATTGGCCGGTTTGGTTCCTTTGGTTATACCGTCGAGCCGAAAATTGGTTTGAATCTTTTGCCGGAAAATGATCGGGTGTATCGGATTCAAACTATTCCAGTGCCGGATCAGCCCTATTTGAATTATGAGGTGGATTTCCAGGCCGCGATGCTGCTGATTCCCCGCTCAGTTGATGCCCATGATCAGGAATTGCTAGCGTTGAATGTACGGGACTATACCCATGTGACCTGGGATTTGGAGTTGGGGGTTGAGATTGTTTTTCCCCGGTTTATTTATCACTTGCCGCAGCGGTTGTTACAGTCCACTGGGGATCGGATTTTGGCCCAAATTGTCAAACAGGTCTCCCATCGCCTCACGGCTAAGGTTCAGGATGATTTTCACAACACCCTGGGCTTAAAACTGGCTAAACGTCCCCATCGGCAACGGTTTCATGCAACTCACCTGCCCTCCCCAAACGGGTCTGCAGTTGCACCGCTAATTGATAAATTGCCGCCCAATCCTGATCTATAACTAAGTGTTTCGGAAATAAACTACTGGATAAACCGACAGCAATGGCCCCGGCCTGGAGAAAGTCTTGGGCATTGTCTAGGTTCACCCCGCCGGTGGGAATTAAGGGAATATGCCCCAATGGCCCTTGTAAGGCGCGCAGGTAATTCACTCCCCCCACCGCCTGAATTGGAAAAACTTTGACACAGGTGGCCCCCGTAGCCCAGGCCTGGATAATTTCACTGGGGGTTAAGGCACCGGGAATGATTGGAATTTGGGCGGCACAGGCTTGCTGGATCAGGGTCCTATCAACATGGGGGGTAAAAATAAACTGACTCCCAGCGGCAACAGCATCCCTTAACTCATCGGCTTGCAAGATCGTCCCTGTCCCAATCTGACACCTGGGTAATCGGGCCCGCAGTTGGCTAATGACCTGGGGGGCCTGGGGGGTGTTCCAGGTAATTTCAATCAGTGTCAGACCAGCTTGGGCAACGGTTTCGGCCATTTGTTGGGCCTGGTGGGGAGTTTCAGCCCGAATCACAGCAATCAACGGTTGTTGGGGAAAGGAGGACATGGACGAGGGGGTTGGGATGGGAGAACAATCTCGCGCCGGTAAATTAGACGCTTGACTGCTGAAAACAAGTTAGGAGGACGGTCTTAATTTTTTAGTTATAGGAATAGCCAAGGGGAGATTACTCATCCTCATAGGCCTGGAGATACAGAGGAGATTGGTTTTGTAAGAGTCGCTCGGCCTGGCGGACTTGGGTTTCGTTCCCCGTCACCACAATCAAATAATTCCCCTGGAGTAATCGCGCCTGAAAGGGAGTCCCCGATTTGCCGCTTAGGATAACTTTTAAGCCCCCCCCAACGGTTAAACTGCCCAGGCCCCCGGCAATTGCGCCAAAAATTCCGCCGATGATGCTGTTATCTAAGGCACTGAATCCTTCAAGAATTTGAATTTGGGTGACTTGGTTAAAAGTAAATCCTGCAAAGAAGCCAAAGGGGACTAACCAGACCAGCATTCGTTGCATTTCCCGCCGTGCCCCTAAAAAAGGATCATAGAGGGCCTGGAGTTGATCAATAGTCTTGTACCCGCCCCCGTAAACACTAACGCGCTCTTGGGGATAATCAGCCAATTCAAGGGTGGTATAAGCAGCTTCAGCAGAAAATCGCTCTGGAAACGTAGCCACAAGATAATTCACAAACAGGTCACTCCTACAATCACGATAAAACTCTACTCACAGACCATCCTCTAAAAAACTCGGCCGATGACTCTCTTATTCTTGCAAACTGAGTTTAGGGTAGTGTCATGGAAAATCGTTAAAAAATCATCATTTGTATTGATCCTGAGGTAGGTTCCCTTGACTTGGCGGTTGAAATTGTCCCATGTTACTCAACGCCTTTCTCCGGCGGATTGGGGACAACTGCTGTCTGGTCTGGTGGTGCTACTGGCAACGGTGATTTCAACTGGATTGATCGTGGGAGTCCGGGGCCTGGGCGGTTTGGAGTCTTTGGAGTTGGCTGCCTATGACCGGCTGATGCAACTGCGCCCTGAGCCTGTGCCTGACCCTCGCATTCTTGTCGTTGGCATTACAGAAGCCGATATTCAAGCCCAAAAAACCTGGCCCTTACCGGATCAAGTTTATGCCGAGCTATTAGCGAAATTACTAGTTGCCCAACCCCGAGCGATTGGCTTAGATATTTATCGAGATCTTCCCCTCCCCCCAGGCCACACTCAACTCAACCAAATTTTCCAAGACTCCGACCGAATTTTTGCCGTCACAAAAATTGGTGATGAAACCCATCCCACCATCAACGCCCCCAGCGGCCTATCCCCCCAACAAGTGGGCTTTAATGATGTGATTGTGGATGCAGGCGGCATTGTCCGGCGGAATATCTTGTTCTTGGGAGGTGAATCGGGAACTTTATTTTCCTTTTCACTCCGGTTAGCCTTGCGCTATCTCCAAGATGAACAAATTCGCCCCCAGGCCAACCCCCGTAACTCCCAAGAAATGCAACTGGGGCAAACCATTTTTGTAGCACTCCAACCTAACTCCAGTGCCTATGTCCAGGCCGATACTCAGGGCTACCAAGTCATGCTCAACTATCGGGGGAATAATGCGGCGATCACTTGGGTCTCTCTGGGGGATGTCTTGGCAGGGCGGTTTGATCCCAGCTTGATCCGGAACCGCGTGGTTTTAATTGGGACATTGGCTGAGAGCGGGAAAGACTTTTTTTACACCCCCTTTAGTTCTGCCCTACAGGATGAGCAACGGATGCCTGGGGTCGTGATTCATGCCCAAATGGTCAGTCAATTTCTCGATGCCGGAGCCGGAAAAAAAGCTACGTTTTGGTATTGGTCATGGCCGGTTGAGCTAGTCTGGATTGCTCTTTGGGCCGGTTTGGGGTCACTCCTGGCCTGGGGATTTCGACAACCGTGGTTGATTGGATTTGGGGCCGTCCTCAGTTTAGGGAGTTTGTTTGGGATTGCCTATGGGCTGTTTTTGCACTTGGGCTGGATTCCCCTTGTTCCCCCGGCCTTAGCTTTTATCATTTCTGGGGCCAGCGTGATTACCTACACCGCCCAACAGGCCCAGCAACAACGGCAAATGGTGATGCGACTCTTGGGGCAAAGTACTTCTCCTGAAATTGCGGCAACGCTTTGGCAACGGCGAAATGAACTCCTCCAAGATGGTCGCTTACCGGGGCAAAAACTGGTGGCCACCTTGCTATTTACAGATCTCAAAGGCTTTAGTACCATTTCCGAGACCATGGCCCCAGAAGACCTCTTACCTTGGCTGAATGACTATCTGGAAAAAGTTGCGGATATTGTCCAGGCCCATCAAGGGGTGATTAATAAATTTACCGGTGATGGAATTATGGCTGTGTTTGGGGTCCCGATTCCCCGTACCACCGAGGCTGAGATTGCCCAGGATGCAAAAAACGCGGTGGATTGTGCCTTGGCTTTGGGGGAATCCTTAGGGGAATTAAACCAGGCCTGGAGCCGTCAAGGGCTACCCCAAGTGGGAATGCGGATCGGAATTTTTACTGGGCCCATTGTGGCGGGCAGTTTGGGGAGTAAAACCCGCTTGGAATATGGCGTAATTGGGGATAGTGTGAATACCGCCTCTCGTTTGGAAAGTGTGGATAAACATCGCCATCCTACCCCGTGTCGGATTTTAATTGCGGCTGAAACCTTGGCCTATGTCCCGGATCGCTATCAAGTCGAGGCCTGGGGAGCATTGGAACTTAAAGGTAAGGAACATAAAATTCAGGTCTATCTGGTTCAAGGGCATCGCCACCCCCAATCCAGGCCTGGTTTAGTAAGCACCCCAAATGCGCAAGGACATATCAATTGACATTCCGCTATCCTATATCGTGTGCCTAACAGGACGGGGGTTTAGACCCCAGAATTTTGATAATTGATAGGATAGAGAAATTACACCAGACAAATTATTGGCTTTCAACACTAAAATTAGAAATAAGACATGCTGAGCTTCTTTGCTCTTCTGCCTCGTGCGTTAACGACCTTTTTTTATGCAATTGCAGCATTATTAAGATTCTATGGCAACTCCAGCGCAATCCTCATCCCCTGGTTCAGCCTTACCCTCCTCGACTAGAGCTTCGTGGCATTCATCGCTGGGACAATCTCTCTCATGGTTAATCTCGGCCTTGAGTGGAACAGTGGAAATCGAAGCCGAGACCAAGCGATTGAGGCAAGAAACCGCGCAGATGAAGCTGGAGAACGAGGAAATGAAGCTAGAGAGCGAGAGATTAGACGAGATTTATTGGCAGACGAAGAGAGACAACGAGCGGCTCGCCAAGCTAGAATTCAAAATCAATTCATTATTCTCCAAATACGACATCAACTCGAACCAAGCCCCCAAACCAAAGAAGCCCTAAAAGATTTCTTGGTATTTTTAGGAGAGTATCAAGATCCATGAGTCGGATTGTCAAACCCTCAAGGCTCAAGGTCGTGTCATCAATGTGAGGCGATGGGTTAGCGATCTCGGGCTAGATTTTCAAAGCGAGTAAATTGGGGATCAAAGAGTAGCTTGACTGTACCAACCGGGCCGTTGCGGTGTTTAGCCAAAATCAACTCACAAACCCCTCGATCTGGTGTGTCAGGGTTATAGTATTCATCGCGATATAGTAGTATGACCAAGTCAGCATCTTGTTCGATTGAGCCTGATTCGCGTAGATCTGACATCAACGGACGTTTGTTTTGCCGTGCTTCCACACCCCGACTTAACTGGGATAGGGCAATCACAGGCACATTCAACTCCCGGGCCAGGCCCTTGAGGGAACGGGTAATTTTTGATAACTCCTGGACGCGCCCTTCATTGCCGTCATCACTGCCCATCAGTTGTAAATAATCCACCAGAATCAACCCCAGGCCCCCTGGATGTTCAGCTTGGAGGCGGCGGGCATTAGAGCGAATTTCTCCCAAACTGGGATTAGGCGAATCGTCTATATAGATTGAAAGCTGGGAAAGAGTGCCAATAGCGCGACTCAGGGGTTCCCATTGATGTTGGCTGATCCGCCCGGCCCGTAAATAGTTACTGTCAATGCGGGCTTCACTAGCCAAGAGCCGTTGAATGAGTTGCTCCTTAGACATTTCCAAACTGAAAACCGCGACCCCTAATTTATGAATTTCAGCAATTCGCTTGGCAATTTGGAGGGAAATCGCCGTTTTGCCCATCGACGGCCGCCCAGCAATAATCACCAAATCCGAGCGTTGAAAGCCTTGGGTTAAGTTATCGAGGTCATAAAAATTACAGGATAGGCCAGGAAGAATATTACCAATCGAGCGTTGTTCTAATTCCGCAAAGGCACTGGCAAGAATTTCTTCAGTGGCCACTAGCCCCTGCTGGACGCGATCTTGGGTGACACTAAAAATCTGCTGCTCGGCCTGATCCAAAATCGTATCCAGACGAGTAGAGGTGTCATAGGCAGCCTGGGCAATATCGTTGGCAGATTGGATCAGCTTGCGGCGGAGATATTTATCTTTAACCAGGCCAGCATATTGATCAATATTGACGGCACTAACAGTCCGATCCACCAATTCTGCCAGTTTATTTTGCCCACCCACTTTTTCCAGTAAGCCCTGATCCTGCAACCAGGCCGTCAGACAGAGTAAATCCGTAGGACTGCCCCGCGCGTGGAGGGTTAGGGCCGCTCGGTAAATATCTCGATGCGCGCTCAGATAAAAGGCATCCACAGGCAACAAGTCCGCAATCCGACTAATCGCCTCTGGATCCAGCAAAATTCCCCCCAAAATAGACTCCTCAGCTTCGAGGTTCTGGGGCGGAATGGGCGAAAAATCGGGACGGAAACTGGGTTCCTGTACCATAGGAGATTATTCAGGCACAACCAAAACCGTAATCGTAGCTGTGACTTCAGGATGGAGTTTAATTTCAGCCGTGTGACTCCCCAACTTGCGAATGTCAGGCATGGTAATTTCCCGCTTATCCACAGTTTCCTGGGCAATGGCTTTAATGGCATCGGCCACATCTTGGTGGGTAACGCTGCCAAACAGGGCATCTTTTTCCCCAGCCGGCATCGCAATCGAGAATGTGCCAATGGTCTCTAAGGTCGCTTTTTGTTGCACAGCCACGAGTTTTAACTCAGCAAAGCGTTGCCGCTCTTGTTCTTGCAGCCGGGCCACTTGTTTTAGGGCCCCAGGAGTGGCGGGTTGGGCCAGACCCCGAGGGAGTAAATAATTCCGGGCATATCCGGGAGCAACTTCGACAATGGAGCCGACCTTACCCAGTTTGTAAATATTTTCATTCAGCACCAACTGCATCCGTTTGGCCATGACGATCCTACACTCTTAGAATTTGACTAAAATTTGACAGTATTCTTGATTCTAACCTTTCTCTTAGCTTTGCTGCGCTCCGACAGGGGGAAAGGGAATCACCTCAGCATGGCCCCAGAAGGCCTCAAGGTTGTAATATTCCCGCTCTTTCGGTAGCAAAATGTGGGCAATCACATCCCCGTAGTCCAACAAAATCCAGGTACAGTCAGATAATCCTTCCGTGCGGCCTGGTAGGCGTTGATAGTGGAGTTCTGTCGCAGCGGTGATGGCCTGGGCAATGGCCCGCACTTGGGTTTTAGAGTGACCCGAAGCAATCACAAAGTAGTCAGCTAAATAAGAGACATTGCCCACGGCCAGAATTTGAATGTCAACGGCTTTGCGATCATCCGCCGCTTCGGCCACCGCATAGGCCAAGTCAAGGACTGAATCCGGGGGATAGGCAGGGGCAGTAGCTAAGTTATTCAAACGCAAATCTTCAAGGGGTGGTGGAATCTAGGTCAATCGGGAATGAGCAAGGCATAAAAGGCATAACTTTAACAGGGATGATATTCCTAGGATAGCGTTAAGATTTTGATTTGTTCTTGGGGCCTGGCGAGAGTTGCAGGGCCCAATTTCGGGTCGCAATCATCCGGGGATGAATCAGACGTTGATGGTTGATCAGATGTTGGAGGGTACAATCACAAGTTTGCCAGACAGCCTGATAGAGGTCGGTTTCGGCAAGTTTGCGTAAAGCGTTAAGTTCTGGGCTATTCCCCCGGCCAGGTTCCAAGCTATCGGCTAAAAAAACCACACAACTGAGCAAACCCATGCCCGGCCGCCCTAGGGTATGGTCCGCCACCGCTGATAAAATCTCCGCATCCGTCACCTGAAATTCCTGTTGAGCAACCAAGACACTGACATCCGCATGGAGGAGATGAGGATCGGCCCGATCCACATCCGTGATCTCTAAACGACCAACTTCTGCCATCTTGAGGAGTTTTTCAGGGGGGAAATATTTAGCTAAATCATGGAGTAACCCGGCCTGGGCTGCTTTCTCGGTATCTAAATTATGCTGATGGGCCAGGGCCTGGGCCATCTCCTCAACCCGTAAAATGTGCTGTTGGCGCGAGGCTGGAACGTGCTGCTTCAGCCAGGCCAAGACCTGCTGCCGATCTAACATTTGGCTTGAGGAGGATACAGACATCGCAACCATGACATTTTTAACAAAACCTTAAATAAATTTAAACTCATTTTTTAGAACTGTCAGCTGCTTAATCTAGCTAAAGCATGCCCAGCAGAAAACAATTTAAGTTAAACCCTACTTGACCAGGTTGTCGTTCCTGAAGTAGCCCCTTAATAGACCATAATAGGGTAGGTTTTGTCCTAAAAACTTCAGACTGCGGCGGCAACTCGTTCAACATCCGGTAACAACTTCCGTAATTTTACGGATATGTCACTTTCTTCAAGAGAGAGTATCGTATAAATACGGAAATCGCTGTCAGTTTTGCCCCCAGGGTTTAGGCTCTCGGCAGTTCAGCGTCATTTTGCTCAACTACTTGTATCCCCAGGCTTATGAGTTACTGCTACAACCCTGCCTGCACAAATCCAGCTAACCCTGATGATGCACCCCTTTGCCAGGCCTGTGGAACAAACCTTCTTCTTCATAGTCGCTATCGCTGTACTAAAATTCTTGGTCGGGGGGGATTTGGGACAACCTTTTTAGCGGATGATATGGTTCTCCCTGGCAAGCCCAACTGTGTCATTAAGCAACTCCGCCCCGCTGCCTCTGCTCCCCACATTTTAGAAATGGCCCGGCAACTCTTTCAACGAGAAGCCACCACCCTGGGTAAGGTTGGTAATCACCCTCAAGTTCCGCGCCTGTTGGATTATTTTGAACTGGAGCCAGAGTTTTATCTAGTCCAAGAATATGTCAGTGGTCTCACTCTCCAACAAGAAGTCAAACGCAACGGACCCATGTCTGAAGGGCAAGTCCGACAAGTGATGTTAGAGGTATTACCAATCCTCGACTACCTCCACAAAATCGAAGTTATCCATCGCGATATTAAACCCGCCAACCTCATCCGGCGCGAGATTGATGGCAAATTGATCTTGATTGACTTTGGGGCTGTTAAGGATCAAGTCAGCCAGGCCATGATGGCAAACCCCCAGGACTACACAGCCTTTACGGCCTTTGCGGTGGGAACCCCTGGTTATGCGCCGCCAGAACAAATGGCTATGCGCCCTGTCTATGCCAGTAATATTTATGCCCTAGGCGTAACTTGTATTTACCTGCTCACCAGCAAATCTCCCAAGGATCTGGGTTATGACAACACCACGGGGGAATTTATCTGGCGCAGTCGGGTCAACATCAGTAATGACTTGCAGAACGTGCTCGAGAAAATGACGGAAGTGTCCATCAAACATCGCTATCAAACCGCTCAAGATGTTCTCCAGGATTTGCAATTAGTCCAAAAGCGACTCGATCTGCAACAATTTTCCAGTCCATCATCTGCAGATAGCGACATCAGTCAAGGCCTGGCAGCTGGGCCACTCCACTCCCGCCATCAGCCCAATGCAAAACCAACAGCCGGCCCGCAATCTACTGGCAGTTTGCCCACAACTGTTTCTCCCACAACCCGTCATGCTGCCAATGCCGCTCGCTCTCAACAGGCCCGAGCTGGTCTGCAACCCAATTACTCACGCTTCACCCCCCCATCAGTGAGGCCGCCCAATCGCGTTGGTGGTGTCGGACAGGGTTCCCTCAGTCAGGTCAGTCGTGAAAATACTCTCCAAAGCGAAGGTGGTCGCCTTTCTCTCCAGGCCTTGGTCGCTGCTTATAACCGGGGTGAACGAGACTTTTCTGAATCTCGGCTTGACAATATTGTTTTGCGTAAGGCTAATCTATCCGATGCCCGCTTTGTCCAGGCCTTTCTGCAAAAAGCGGATCTACGGGGGTGTGTGATGATGAATGTGGACTTCGGGCGGGCCAACTTGGGGGGAGCAAATTTACGGGATTGTGACTTGCGGGCCTCGTATTTTGTCAATGCTGACCTGCAAGGGGCTAATTTACAAGGGGCTAACCTGCGGGAAACCAGCATGACCAATGCCAACTTGCGGGGAGCGAATCTCCAAAACGCAGATTTGACAGGTTCCAATATCACGCCCAATCAAATTGCCCAGGCTCGCACAAACTGGTTTACGATTCATCCCAATGGAAAACGAGGCATCGGTATCTAGGCTTTGGCAGTGGCAGCTTCAGCTAACATTACATCCAACGTTTCTGGGATGTGAACAGGTAAATCGAACCAAAATGTACTCCCCACCCCCACTTCACTGATCACATGGACTTGGGACTCGTGTTTTTGGACAATATCATTGACGATACAGAGGCCCAGTCCAGTCCCTTCTAAGGTATGCACCCGGTTTTCAACCCGGACAAAGCGTTCAAAAATCTTGGGTTGATCTTCTGGGGCAATGCCCATCCCCGTATCTGCCACTTCAATCCGCACGGCCTGGCCTGCCAAATCGGCCTGGGGATGCAGATGATAGGCCCGAATCGTTACCTTCCCACCTTCGGGGGTAAATTTAAGGGCATTGCCCACGAGGTTTGTGAACACCTGTAGGAGTAAATCATAGTTCCCTCGAATCAGAGGGAGATCGGGTGTTGACTCTTTAACCAAACTAATTCCCTTATTCTGGGCATTGAGTTGATAGGTGCGTAGGGTTTGTTCAATGGCCTGGCTGAGATCTATCGCCTCAAACTGATAGGAACGTCCCGATTCCAAACGGGCTAAATCCAAGACATCATTGACCAAGCGCGTCAGCCGATCCGTCTCTTGATTAGCCGTCATTAAAAATTCTTGCTGGCTTTCAACCGACAAATTATTCCCAAACTCCTGAATAGTCTCAATAATGGACTTGATATTAAACAGGGGCGTGCGGAGTTCGTGGGAGACATTACTAATAAATTGACTTTTAGCCTCATTCAGTTCCGTTTCACGGGTAATATCCTGCACCGTAATCGCAATCCCCTTGGGTGTATCGCGACCATCTAAGACTGCTGCCAATAAAATTCGTAGGGTGCGCTGATTGGGTTCGCGCAGTGTGACCCGGAATTCTCCCCCCTCACTTTCCCCACTAGCGGCCTGGAACAGGGGACAAGTTAACCGTTCTGTGACGGCAGCAGGTAAATAGTAAAGGGCATTGCCCCCGAGGACAGACATCCCTTCCCAGTTAAATAACCGCTGTGCGGCCGGATTCACCAAAATAATCCGCATTTGGGGATCCAGTAGAATTGCGCCATCGGCAATGGTGGATACCAGGGTTTCTAATTTTGCTTTTTGGGCCGTCAGTTCCTCAATGTTGTGTTCTTCATAGACCTCTAAGCGTTCCGCCATCTCATTAAAACTAGAAATTAATTCCCCCAATTCACCCCCAAAGGGCAAATCAATTCGTTGCTTAAAGTCTCCAGCCGCAATTTTCTTGACCCCTAGCACCAGTTCCTTAATGGGTTGGGTAATGGTCAAGGCATTAAAGACACCCCCTAAAATCACCATCACCCAAATTGCCACAAAGACAGCCACGGTTACATTTCGAGTCAAGGCGGCTGATGCGACTATGGTGGGATTAGGATTGATACCAATGGCCAACACCCCCAAGTACTTTTCTTGATAGACCAAGGGGACAAAGACATCAGCAACTGTGCCATCGGGGGTCGCGTGCTGTCGAACTAGGGGTTCTTTACTCTGGGCATAGCTAGGGGGCAGTTGCATCCGCCGCCGTAATGCGAGGGCGCTATTTACGGGTGGGGCCGTATAGGGTATGCCGTAGTAGATATCCCCATCACTGTCGGCATAGAGCATATAACGAATACTTGAGCTACGACTGTAGAACTCCTGAGAAAACTCTGCTACCAGAGAGTAGTCTCCTTGGGCAACCAGGGGGGCCACATCAGCAGCCAAGAGAATCCCTAAGTCGCGACCGTAGCGGGTATCGTTGAGCCGGGCTTCTTGTTGAATACTGTTGACCGCCCAGAAGGTGACCGCACTGGTCATTACCGAAACAATTAGCGTAACGGCTACCAGGAGACGGGTTTGAATCTTAAACTCCGACCACCAGCGTGTAATCTGGTTTTGCCAGGAGGGAATAATTTCTGGTTCGGCTATCTGATTGGGATCAAGCTGGGGAGGGGTCACTGGCTACTATTGCCCTAAACTGTAAACAATCTAATTAAATTATGAAGGTTTATACGATTAGACAGCCTGTTCTACGTTGGTAGAAGTCTCTAAAGCCTGGTAGATCAGAAAAATTGACTGACAACATTGATAGAGAACCCACTGTAAGTTAATAAAACTTTATTACCTTTATGTCCTTGTTAGATTCTCCCAACAGGCCTGGGCAATGGCCCAATCCTCTTGGGTATGGATCACTAGCACCCGGATATGAGAATGAGTCATAGCAATATCCTGATCACGGGGTTGTTGGTCATTGAGGGTTTCATTGAGGTCTAATCCCAACCAGGTCAGGCCATGACAAACATCTCGCCGCACTTGGGGAGAATTTTCACCCACACCAGCCGTAAAGACTAAGGCATCTAAGCGGCCCAGAGCTGGAATTAAACTGGAAATTTTTGCTTGCAGGTGATAAATATACAGGTCATAGGCCAGTTGGGCCTGGGAATTCCCAATTGCGATGGCGGCCAACACCTCTCGGAGATCGCTACTGATCCCAGACACGCCCACCAGGCCTGACTGACGATTAATCAACTCATCTAAGGCCGTGGCGGAATAGCCTTGGCGCGCCAAATAAACTAAGATTCCTGGGTCTAAGTCTCCACAGCGCGTCCCCATCATTAACCCGGCCGTTGGCGTAAACCCCATGGTCGTATCCACACAGCGGCCATTTTTAACTGCTGCCAGGGAACAGCCATTGCCCAAGTGACAGGTAATCAGGGCAAGATCATGGAAATCATGGTTGAGAATGAGGCTGGCCTGGTGGCTGACATAGGCGTGACTGATGCCATGAAACCCATAGCGTTGAATCCCCTGTTCAAAAAGGGCATAGGGGAGGGGATAGATTTTGGCGACTGGGGGCATCTGCCGATGAAACGCCGTATCAAATACCGCAACTTGGGGGACTGTTGGGCCTAAGAGTTCCGCCATGACCGTCATTCCGTTGAGATTGGCTGGATTGTGGAGAGGGGCAAAGGGAATGGCGGCCTGAATTTCCGCTTTGATGGTTGGAGTAATACGCTCTGGGCGGGTATAGGTGGGGCCACCATGAACGACGCGATGCCCCACACTAGTAATATCTTGCACAGAGGCAATAACGGCGGTTGGGCCTGACCAAAGGGTGGCAATGAGGGCCTGGATAACCTTGGCTGGGGAGGGTTCCGCTAAACTCCAGGCCAGACTAACCCCAGCTTCTCCAGATCCCTCCGGGTAGGACTGAACCGTTAATTCCGCCTGATCGTCATAATGGCCCCAATCACCATAGCCAGACCAAAGGGGGGGAATCGGTTTTCCTGGCCAAGGTGCATCTTTAGGAAGGTGGTAAAGGCAACATTTCTGACTACTAGAGCCAGCATTGAGGACTAGGATATTCACAAATTCATTCTCAACCCCAAAGGCAAGCAACCCCATATTAGCTTTGGCCAGGCTGGGGGGAAGCAGACCCAATCCTCAGGTGCTCAACATCAGGTGGGCGATTCGGTCAGTCCCCTAATCCAACCGTCAATGATCCGATTGACTTCTGCAGGTCGCTCGTCATGAGGGCAATGCCCCGCATCTACCCACTCCAATTGAGCTTCGGGGTAATAGGTTTGGAGTTTTTCCGCCTTTTTCGCTGACATCCACGGATCGGCCTGGCCCCAAAGGAGGAGAAGCGGGGTTTGCAATTGGCCAAGCAGCACATCCAAGGCCCGGCCGGGGGGAGACTTAAAGACTGCGCCAAAAACTCCCAAAGCCCCTGGGTCAAAGGCCGGACGATAAATTTCTTCCACTAGTCGATCGGTCACTGCGGTCGGATCTTTGTAAACCTTGAGTAACACCTGACGAATTTTGGCCCGTTGCCGCATTTGCAGGAAGAGGAAGAAGCTGGCAATTTCAATCACAAAAGGAAGTTTTAGAATCGCCCGTTGCAGGTTAAATTTTTCGGGCTGTTGTTCATCACTGAAGGGGCCGGCACAGTTAAGAAGAATCAAACCCTTGGCCCAATCTGGACAATCTACAGCAAAGCATAAGGCCCCATAGCCCCCCAGGGAATTTCCGGCAATCACCACCGGAGCTTGAATCACCTCTTGGCAAAAATCGCACAACTGATCCCGCCAGAGTTCGCCCGTATAGGTCAGTGCAGGTTTCTCGGAGCGACCAAACCCCAACAAATCAATGGCCCAAACCCGATAGTGCTGCGACAATTCGGCAATATTTTTTCGCCAGTGATCCGTGGATGCGCCAAACCCATGTACCAGTAAGAGATGAGGCCCAGTGTCTCCTTTTTGGACATAGTGAATCTTGTACGACCGCCAGGCCCAGTCCTGAGACTCAAGCTGAATATCGTACTTGTCCAAATCCTCAGAAACCTGTACCGCCGTTGTCATAATCCCTATTTCCATGCTTTATAAATTTATGTTAAGGGATTTAAGGATTTTTGACGGCCTCCACTTGGTTGCCATCGGGAATCACTGACCAACGACTGGGGGGCCAAAACCGAACGGCGGCCCGACCAATAATGTGATCTCGAGGGACAACCCCCCAGCAGCGACCATCCAGACTATTACCCCGATTATCTCCCAGAACAAGATATGAATTAGCCGGAATAACTTGGGGTTGCCCTAAAAAAGGAGTCATTCCCGCACAGGTGTCTATGGTCGTAAAGACGGAATTGGGCAGATAGGGTTCGGGAAAGGGTTGCCCATTGATGAAGACACGCCCGGCCTGGATCGCCACTTTATCCCCTGGCATCCCGATAATTCGTTTAATAAAAGCATCTCGGAAGCCCACGGCCTGGAGGGTATCCGTTGGATTAAAGACGACAATATCGCCGCGATGGGGGGGATGAAAGTAGTAACCAATTTTTTCAACAATCAAGCGGTCGTTAATTTCTAAGGTCGGCTCCATGGATCCAGAAGGGATGTAGCGAGCTTCTGCCACAAATGTCCGAATCCCAAATGCCAAGATTAGAGCGAGTCCCAAGGTTTTAAGAACTTCGACCCACCAGGCCTCAGATTTTTCCGGTGGAGTGGTTTGCAGGTTCAAATCAGAATGATCCTTATCTGTCGGCTGGAGGCCACCATCAGTCATAGTTATTTTCCGTTATAGGAGTATAAGCACGAGAATTACGGGTGTGACCTGTCAGCAGCGAACATATCGGTCACAAAAATTCATAAACTAATTCTATCAACTAGACCAGCAGGATTAATGGTAGGTAAGGATCGCAGCCCAAAGACAGGAACAACCTATCGGCTCAAGGAAACATCATGGGTTATTACTTAGGCCTAGACTTTGGCACATCGGGGGCAAGGAGCATTGTCATTAATTCAGGCCAAGAGATTTTGCACCAGGCCCAAGTCAGTCATCCGATCAATGCCAGTCCAGCATCTTGTTCACTTTGGCAAACTCAACTGGATCAGCTTTTGCAGCAAATTCCCGGCGATCTTAAAGGCGGCCTGGAACGAATTGCCATAGATGGGACTTCTAGTACGGTGTTAATCTGTGATGACCAGGGATATCCCCTCAGAGAGCCGCTTTTGTACAACAGCAACCAGGCCTGGGACACTCTCAACACCCTTAAGGTCATTGCCCCCGCCGATCATGTTGTTATCGCCGCCACCTCCAGTTTGGCCAAGTTACTTTGGTTCCAAGCCCAACCGGAATTTCCAGCAGCACGATATTTCCTCCACCAGGCCGATTGGTTAGGGTTTTTGCTGCATGGACAACTCGGAGTGAGTGATGATCACAATGCCTTAAAACTGGGCTATGACCCGGCCCGTGAACGCTATCCCGATTGGTTCCAACATCCAGTTTTAGCTCCACTTCATCCCCTCTTGCCACAAGTTGTTACCCCTGGAACAGTCATTGCCTCCATTAGTCCTCAGGCCGCAGCCCGATGGGAGATTAACCCTAGCTGTCAAATTTGTGCCGGGACAACCGATAGCATGGCGGCATTTCTCGCCTCTGGGGCAACAGAATTGGGTACAGCCGTTACCTCCTTGGGGTCAACCTTAGTCCTAAAACTGATCAGCTCTATCCCAATCCAGGCCAGTGCTTACGGCATTTATAGTCATCGCTGTGGAGATTACTGGCTTGTGGGGGGGGCATCTAATTGTGGTGGAGCCATTCTTAAGGAGTTTTTTACGGAGCCGGAATTAGAGTCTCTCAGTGATGGCATTAACCCAGATATTCCCAGTGAATTTGATTATTACCCCCTCCCTCAGGCCGGTGAGCGTTTCCCAATCCGTGACCCAGATTTACAGCCCCGCCTCGACCCAAAACCTGAGCATCCCCAAGACTTTTTACATGGCTTGCTGGAGAGTTTAGCCCGGATTGAAGCCCAGGGATACCAGTTATTAGTCCGGTTGGGAGCCAGTCCGCTGAAAAGGGTCTATACGGCTGGGGGTGGGGCCAAAAACAGGGCCTGGACAAAGATTCGCACCCGAGTTTTAGGTGTACCAGTTCAAGTATCTCCCCATACTGACGCCGCCTATGGTACTGCTTTACTTGCTTTGCAGGGCCTGGCAGCCTATAAAAATGCCAATAGATAATTACCTTAAAAGTATTGGGTTATGAGTTGAAATGGATGAACATAAAAGTTACCAACCTGGATCAAGCTGGCAATCCGTAATCCGTAATAAAGCAAATAAATCAAAAAGATATATTTCCAGGTGGCAAAATAGGTAAAGCGGCGAAAAGGGGTTTTAATTAATTTGCGATTGTGACTCAGTTCTAACCCCATACAGACGGCAATCCCGATAAATGTGATGAAAAATAGGGGGCCAAAAAGATGAAAGCTGAGGGCCTGGTGAAGATCTCCCCGGACTAGGGCCATAAATGAGCGACTTAAACCACAACTGGGGCAAGGAATTCCCGTCCAATTTAACATCGGGCAAATGGTAAACCCGGGTTGTAACCCGAAATTTAAGATGACAGCCCCTGCGATTGGAAATGTGGCCAGGCCCAAAAATCCCCATCGGGTTCGCTTTTCTTGAGGGCTTAAAACCGCAGTGGCAAAATCGAACATTGTGATCAAGCACTCCTAAACACAGGCCTGGGCTAAGGGCAATAATTCCCCCAATCGAGCATCTGTAAAATCTTGAATACAGACGGCAGCCCCTTTCTCAATCAATTCTGCCGCAGAATGTAAGGTTAACACCCCCCAACAGGCCATCCCGGCCCGCCAAGCTGCTTCCACCCCGGCCACTGCATCTTCAAAAACTAGGCAATCCTTTGGCTCCACCCCCAACCGTTCTGCCACTAATAAATAACACTGTGGATCCGGCTTTCCCCGCTGGACATCCACTTCCGTCACCCGTACCGGGAAGAAATCCCCCATATTTTCCCAGGCCATGATCAAATCCACATTCTCTTGACTGGCCGAAGTCCCCAGACCCAGCTTCAATCCAGAGGCTTTAGCGCTCTTAAGAAACTCTAAAACTCCAGCTAATCCCATTAACTCTGGGGTAATCAACTCCCGAAAGATAGCATCCTTACTCCGACCCAATTCATCAACCTCAGCCTGACTGACCGGTCGCCCCAATAATTCCGGTAATAGCTCACAGTTACGTTTGCCCCCCATCGTGTGCAGTTTGGCCCAATCAACCCCAGCCAAGGCCGGAGTGCACTGAATGTAAGTATCCCAGGCCCGCACATGATAGGCCATCGTGTCACACAGAACCCCATCCATATCAAAAATCAAGGCCTGGGGCTGAGGACAAACGTGGGGCGCAAAAGCCATGAATTACACCTCAAAAAATTAGAATTGGGCCACAAAGGCAGACTGGTTATGCCAGGACGGATGTATTATCCCATCTCTTGGTTAAGATTTGTTTCAACTTGGCCTGAATACTGTTTTTAAGTTCCTTGTTCTGGATTTAGGAGTTTTATTTTTGCAAGATATTAGATAGAAGGTGGTACCAAATAAAAGACTGCTCTAAACTTTGTGGTAATGATTCTGGGGGCTAGATTTAGCACTCTGATGCGATCAATTTTTGCCAATTCGCTTGCTCTGTGGATGTGATCTTCTCAATTGCCCTATCTAAATCGCTTCCAATCAGAGGCTTAACCGGTTTCTGCATTAGATAAATCAGACCCAGAATCGTGATGTTCTGCTGCAAAGCCTCTGCTCACAACCCAACTAAATTCAGCAATGAGACTATAACGTGCGAAGCAAGATTAGCTCTGGGAGTAATTCATTAATGCCGACACACTATTCCTGTCGCAGATTTGTTACATCTCAAGCATCCGATCCAAAAGACTGAGCCAGAAGGAACTCGCGTATAGCCGAGTTTTCTGTCAAACCGATCGCCCTCGAATAGGCTTGTTGAGCGGCAGATTGATGCCCTAACCGCCTGAGTAAGTGAGCTTTTAGAGCCCAATAGGGTTGGTAATTCTTCACGCCTTCGGGAGGGAGTGTTTCGAGTAGTTGTAAGCCACGGTCTAATCCTTGCGTTTCGACAATTGCCGCAGCATGGCTCACCAATGCCCCTAGAGTCGGTGAAAGCTGAATCAACCCCTCATATAACAATGCCAATGCATGCCAATCAATTTGCTGAGTAACGATCCGTTGAGCGTGGATGGATTGAATGGCCGCTTCAAGCTGAAAGCGTCCTAATTCCTTAAACGTGGCCGCATGAGACAATTCCCGCTCGGCTTCAGCAATCATCGGCTGTGACCAGAGGGTCAGATCCTGCTCTAACAGCGGCACATAGCCACCCCAATCATCGCAACGAGCTTCACGGCGGGCTTCGCAGTAGAGCATTAATGCCAGCAGTCCTCGTGCTTCTGGTTCTGTCGGCATGAGTTGAACACATAGACGCGCTAACCAAATTGCTTCTGTAGTGAGTCCCCTGAATCCTGGATCGCTGCCAGCCACCGTCTCCCACCCCGTCGTGTAGGCGGCATAAATGGCTTCGAGCACCGCAGACAACCGCAACGGTAATTCCTCTGTTGTAGGCAATTCAAAGCCAATGCCCGCATCTCGAATTTTTGCCTTTGCCCGTACCAGTCGCTGCCCCATTGTAGTGGGTGCTACCAAAAAAGCTGAGGCAATCTGAGCCGCATTTAGACCAAGAACCGTTTGCAGCATCAAAGGCGTATGGAGCGATGCATCAATAGCAGGGTGGGCACAGACAAAGAGTAATTTCAGACGATTATCCGGGAAGGCAACATCTTCTAGAACACGGACAGATTGGTCTTCCAGCCCTGATTCTGCCAAAACATGGAGGACGCGATTTTGAACTTGGCTGCGCCGCGCGGTATCAATCAATCGATTCCGCGCCGTTACGAGCAGCCATGCTTCAGGATTTTCAGGGATGTTGCTCTCTGACCAGGTTTTTAAGGCAGCCAGAAAAGCGTCGCCAAGGGCATCTTCTGCCGCCCCAATGTCCTGGGATCGCGCTGCCAAATAGGCAACAAGACGACCATAGGAATTGCGTGCGGCTAATTCTGCTGCTTGACGTGCATCCATCCGTTTTATTAGCCTCCCGGTGCGGTTTTTTCCCAGGCGGGTAACTGCTCAATGCGAGTATACCAACTGCGAATGTGAGGATAATTCTCTAAAGGAAAGCGACCTGGTATGGCATAGGTTAAATCACTGGCCACCGAAAAGTCAGCCAAGGTCAGGCTATCGTTCACTAAGAATTTGCGTTCTGCCAGATGAGCATTCAGTGCGATCGCCGCTTTGTGGAATGGCTCTGTTGCCTGTTCAATCACATGGGGATCAGGATCGCCCAGTTGCAGCAGGGGTTTGACAAAGTTCTCATATTGCAACGGCTGACAGACGGGATACCAGTGAGCCAGTTGCCAGCTTTGCCAACGCATGATATCTGCACGGCTCCTCCAATCCCCAGGCCAAAGCGTGTTCGGGAGCAGACTCGCCAGGTATTGCATGATCGCGGTCGATTCCCAGAGGATAAAGTCACCATCTTGTAAAACCGGAGTCCGCCCCGTAGGATTTAATCCGAGAAATTCTGATGTGCGCTGTTCGCCTTTCTCCAAATTCACTAACTGAAGTTCCAGGGGAAGTTCTAGATAAATGGCGACGGCATGAACTTTGCGCGTGTTGGGAGAGGGGGGAAAGTAATATAATTTCATTGGAGTTTTCCTGGCACTAATTCATGGGCAATAAAGGACGGACTTCCACAGCGCAGTTGCTCGCGGCGGGACAGCGGGCGGCCCAATTCAATGCGGCATCTAGATCAGTCACATCGATAATAAAGAAGCCGCCGAGTTGCTCCTTGGTATCGGCATAAGGGCCATCTTGCACATTCCGTTGTCCGTTTTGGAGACGAACGGTTGTACCTGTGTGACTGGGGTGGAGTGCTGCCCCTCCGACCATGACCCCTGCTGCGGCAAGAGCTTGCGAATAGGCATTGTAAGCAGGCATGTGCATTTCGCGATTGGCGACATCTTGCTCGGTCTCGTAAACCAAAATGGCATATTTCATCATTAAATCCGTCTTGGGTTGACTGATCGCACAGAGGTTTTCTATGCGCTCTATCTCTATAACGGATGAAGCCTAGCCATTTCGACAGGAATCAAGATTTTGTGGGCCGATTGATTTTTGATTAGATTGCCGCTTGGCCGGGGATGATGTTCAACTTACCGATTTTCGAGCAAGATGACTTTCCCAATCGCTGGACATTGATAACTCTTGTCATCCACCGATCCTATTTAGCTGCTCCGGTGCATCGTGGTGGTTAGATAGATCACCGTAGTTTGGTTTCATGCACTTTCCCTTTACCGAGCGCTTCTGAAGTTCTAGCTTGGACACTACTGATCGAAATAGCTTAATCTCAGACCAGGCATAGTTTTCAGATTTTTAGAGATGTCTTGTGTACTAAAATACTACGGACAGGTAATTCTAAATAATTGCATTCGATTCAGGGATAAATTTAAGGCTGCAAAAGTTTCATCAATCGACGTGAAAGAGAACCTTCTTTATCTTGATGTAAAGCTTTACTGCCTTATGTTTTAAACTGGGCTACTGTAGCTTCGTGTTTCTAAGGTAGGAAGACTCAGGTGCTCTGTAACTCATCTAAGCGAGCTAAGACTTCCCGACTATGACTGGCGGGGTGAACATCCACAAACCGATTTCGCAAAATACCTTGGGGATCAATTAAAAAGCTATGACGCAGAGACACAAACCCCAGCCACGATCCATAGGCCTTGCTCACTTTGCCATCCGCATCGGACAAGAGCGGAAATTTCAAACCTTCGGAATCACAAAACTCGGCGTGGGAATCTACTGAATCTGCACTTACCCCAATAATTGCCGTATTCCGGGTTTGATATTCCGCCAAATCCTTTTGAAAGCGTTGGGCTTCTAGGGTGCAGCCGGATGTAAAGTCTTTGGGATAGAAGTAGAGCAACACCCATTGTCCCCGAAGGTCTGCTAGAGAAATCTCCCCATCACCAGTGTTGGTCGGTAAGGTGAAGGTGGGCGCAGGTTGATCCAACTCTGGGAGTTTGCCGCCGAGGGCATAGGCTGTTTGATTCCAGGCCAAGAAACTCCAGGCCAAAACTACCCCAAGCAAACCCATAATCCACTGGCGGCGCGTTGGCATGATCATTACTCCCACAAAACCCTGATTAACATAAGCCTCTTTTGTTATAGCAAGATCACTCCATCCCGGGCAGGGGCCTGGACAATGGCAACTACTAGGCAAAACTCAGTAATTTAGCTAGTCTGGAAGAGATGCTCCTCATTGCAAGGAATCGTTGGTATGGGACTTTTTGATCGAATTAGCAAAGTCTTCAGTTCTAATATCAATGCGATGGTCAGTGCGGCTGAAGACCCAGAAAAAATGCTGGAACAAGCCTTGATTGACATGAATGAAGATTTGGTGAGTTTACGCCAGGCCGTTGCCCAAGCTATCGCCTCCCAAAAACGCTTAGAGCAGCAGTACAACACCAATCAACAACAAGCCAGTGAATGGGAACGCCGGGCCAAGCTGGCTCTCACGAAAGGGGATGAAGCCCTCGCTTTAGAAGCCTTGAACCGGAAGAAAACAAACACCGAAACTGCCTTAGCCCTGAAAGCCCAACTCGAGCAATCTGCTGCCCAAGTCTCAACCCTTAAGAAAAACATGACAGCCTTGGAGGGTAAGATTTCCGAAGCGAAGACCAAGAAAGATATGTTGATTGCCCGCGCTCGTGCTGCCAAGGCCAGCGAGCAAATCCAGAAGGTGGTTGGTAATATTAACACCAGTAGTTCTGCTGCCTTGTTTGAGCGGATGGAAAATAAGGTTTTAGAACAAGAAGCCCGCTCAGAAGCTATTGCTGAACTCAGTGGTAGTGCTCTGGAAAGCCAGTTTGCCCAACTTGAAAGTGGCGATGTCAACGAAGAATTAGAAGAACTGAAACGGCAGATATCTGGTACACCATCAACGACTGGGGCTTTACCCTCTGCGAGTTCGCCATTTCCTGTAGATGCTTCTTCCTCTCAAGCCTCGTATCAATCTACGGCTCCCAGCGACCCAGATATTGATGAAATCAGAAGAGCACTAGAAAAAAATTAGCATCTACTAGCAAGATTCCAGGACAAGTCTCTTATTTATCGAAAATTTTGGGTTTAAAACCTCGTCTTGTTAGGCACACAAGCTATAGGATGGCGGAGTGCCAACTTGTGAGTGAACCCTCGCCTCCACAAGCTGAGGAGGTATTGGTATCAAGAAATGCTCAGTTGCCGATCTTGATGTAACTACATATATTCTTGTCCTTAATTTTTAACATAGTTGGCAATCATTCTCTCATCACCATATTTATAAACTGTACTGGCAAAATATCCATCACTGGAAAACTCTCCTCTCCAGAACTGATGTTTGATCTGGGGGCATCCCTATCCTGCCTTGATAAAGTAACGCCATATTTACGCAACTACTCTATGAAATCTATAAAAAAGAACTGAAGAGAGAGTCTCCAGTCCTGCATTGATCTTCTTTGGAATGTTTAAGAAATTCAGAAGAGTAAACCTAAAATTGGAACGTTGTCCGTACCACTCCTAGGACAATCGGAGCATTAGCCGAGTTGTTGTTGGGGTTGAAGATACTAATGATTCCAGGGGATAGAGAAATATTCCTACTCAACTGAAAGCGGTAGAAACCTTCCAAGTGATAGGTATTGAATGGGGTAATATTTGGGTTTCCAGCAGGAGTGAAGTTAGTGCTAATGGTTTGGGGAGGTTGCCCAAAGATCAAACCAGCCACATCACCCTTCTGCCATAAGTCAGGTGCAGCAGCCGTGATTGCCCAGTTTAGCAGTGAAGCACTCCGTCCAACTTGAGCCGGAGTTCCTTGGGTTTGGTTGACGCTAGAATAACCCACCCAACCTGAAAGGGTAAATTGCGGAATCACTAAATAGGTAAATTGAAACCCAAAGTTATCTGAAGCAACGTTCCCCACGCCGCCACTCAGGCCAGCAGAGCCAGTGGGGTTGTTTGCAGCTCCATTATAACCAGATGTTCCGGTACCACCGCTGGGGTCAACACCAAAGGCCCGGACGTAGGTTACCCCCAGAGCAAGACTTTTAACTGGACGAACATTAAACTGCGCTAAGGCACTGTAGGAATCCCCAATAAAACCACCAGGCGGGGATGGGTTCCCAGGGCTACGATCAAACGTTACGGGGCCTGAAGCGGTGTTAGTTCCACCCCCTAAGTAGCCAAGGGTAAAGTCAACGCTGGTGCCGGCTTGTTTGTTCTCAGCAAACTTGTAGTTGAAGGTCACACCTGCCGCACTGGTTCCATAAATCCGATAGATCGGATTAAAGCGTCCAAACCGAGATAGGGCACCCGTTTCCCCAGACGAGAAATAGGGGTTGAACGTAAAGGTGTTATCTTCCCACTGACCGGCATTGGCATCAGCGAAGACTGTTAGGTTCTTAATCGGGGAGAACCGATAGAATAATTTCTGCAATTGGAAAGCATTTTGGCTATCCCCGTCATAGGCTAACCGGCCTGCGTTAGTTCCAGTAATTGAGGAATAGTTGACAATGTTCCCCGCTTGTAAACGAATCCGCAGTAAGTCGGTTCCAGTAAAACTTGTGTCAAAGTTAAGACGAGTCCGGCTGCTGACAATCAAGTTATCGACAATGTTTGGGCCAGCAGTATTCACACCTCCAGGCCCAGGCGGGTTAGCCCGTTGTCCACTCAAGACATCAGAAGTATTAATGACGATGTTACCCGCTAGCTTGGTTAATGTTGCGAATTGGGTTGCTTCTAGGTTGGTAGTCCGGGCTTCCAGGTTATTGACTCGACCTTTGATAACAGCTAACTCACTCGCAAATTCTTGAGCTAAGCGTTGGACGGCGGCCAAGTCTTCTTTGGTGGCAAATCGATCACTGATGACATCTAAGCAGGCATTGAGAGCCGCTGCGAGTTCAAACCGAGTTGCTGCCCGATTACCGCGAAAAGTGCCGTCAGGATAGCCCGCAATACAGCCATATTTTTCAACTAAGGAAGCTAAGGCTTGATAGGCCCAGTCGGTGGGGCTGACATCGGACAACTGGCTGACAGAAGTGACTTGGGGGATTGACTGCTGAGCGCGTGAGCCAATAGCTGATTGTGCTTGGGGTTGAGTTGATGAGGAAACAGGTGGCAATCCACCGGCTAATGGGTCGGCTTCCAAGGATGAGACTGAAGGGGCTGAACGCATTGCTGGCAGGCTTTGAGCCACATTAACCAGAGGCTGTGCTGGCAAGGTGGATAGACCGGAGTTTAATTCCCCAGAGGTTAGTTGTAACAAACTTGAATTAGATTGACTGCCGTAAGCACTGCTACCCACACTTAGGGCAAGAATTGGAGTTGTGGCTATTAGCTTCCACAAAATACGGGACATAAATTTCTCCTTGAAATTCCTCACACACAAATCTCAAAACTCAGTCAGAGACATGATGCTCCGTAGAAATCCGGCTAAGCGCAACAGGGAAATACTGTTCATGAAACCGTAATACACCTAGAAAGGCGTTGGAACATGAATGATGCAAATAAGACCGGTATCTTGACTAAGTATGTGTACTATAAATGAGGAATTCAGATTTTGTCTAGGGCTGGCGCACTTTTTGTGATTATTTACTCCGGTTTAAAAATCCTGAAAATACTTTTCTAGAATTCATAAAAAGAAAAAAATAGCTCTGGAGAGGCTTTAATCTCTTATATTTGTGGAGTTGATCTATCTTCATAAGTACGGTAACTTGATAGACTATATTGACTTTGCAGTAGAGAGCCAGGCAAATGGGCATTCAGATTCAAAACGTGTCTAAGCAGTTTGGTAGCTTCCAGGCCCTCCATCAAGTTGACCTCGAAATTGGCAGTGGGTCGCTGGTGGCCTTATTGGGGCCATCGGGTTCGGGTAAGTCCACCCTGTTGCGGTTAATTGCCGGTTTGGAATCTCCCGATACGGGGCGGATTTTACTCACGGGCAAAGATGCAACCCATCAAAGTGTCCAGGATCGGAATATTGGGTTTGTGTTTCAGCATTATGCCCTGTTTAAACACATGAATGTCCGCAAAAATATTGCCTTTGGCCTGGAGCTAAAGAAAACTCCCAAAGCCAAGGTAGAAGCTCGTGTGGATGAATTACTGGAATTAGTTCAGTTGGGGGGGCTGGGGAATCGCTATCCGTCCCAACTTTCGGGGGGGCAACGGCAACGGGTGGCTTTGGCGCGGGCTTTAGCGGTTGAACCGGAAGTTTTACTGTTGGATGAACCCTTTGGGGCCTTGGATGCCAAAGTCCGTAAAGACCTCCGGGCCTGGTTGCGGCGGCTCCATGATGAAGTTCATGTGACGACGGTTTTTGTCACCCATGACCAGGAAGAAGCCATGGAAGTTGCAGATGAAATTGTTGTCATGAATCATGGCAAGGTGGAGCAGGTGGGGTCGCCCCCGGAAATTTACGATAATCCGGCCAGTCCGTTTGTGATGAGCTTTATTGGCCCAGTGAATGTGGTCTCCAATGTAGCTGGCTTATTTCCCAAGCAAGATGCCCCGCCGGAGTCTGAGTTATTTTTGCGGCCCCATGACATTAAAATTTCTGCCTCACCCAATGGAACTACGGTACCCGCCAAAGTTGAGCGGATTATCCATCTCGGTTGGGAAGTTCAAGTGGAGTTAGGGCTAGACGATGGACAGGTGATTACGGCTCATTTATCGCGGGAATCCTACGACCAACTCAATCTCACGCCCAAGCAACGGGTTCATATCTCCCCCAAAGGAGCAAAAACGTTCCCCCTCTTCTACTCGATCTGAGGCAATTTCCCCAGGATGGCTTGAGCTTCAACCTATGAGGATGATTGTGGGTCAGGTTATTTTGGACCGCCTCCTCATGGGGCTTAGATGTGACGTTTATTAACGTTTTTGAGATTTCTCAGACCTGAGCTTGACAGGTATTGATTATTCTTTGTACCGTAATCTACGGTAAATCTATAGATTTTTTAGACTTAATAAAAGGAGAGACAGATGTTACAGCGGCGGTACGTATTACTGGGAATGGCAACCTTGGCAGCCATTGCGATCCCAGCTTTCCCCTTTCAACCTGCCCAGGCCCAGCAGTCTGTTGAATTAACCTTAGTCAGCTATGCGGTGGCAAAACCTGTCTTTGCAAAATTAATACCGGAATTTCAAAAGGAATGGAAAGCTAAAACTGGGCAGACGGTGACCTTTAAGGAGTCCTATGGTGCTTCTGGGGCCCAAACCCGAGCGATTTTAGCGGGATTAGAAGCCGATGTTTTAGCCCAAAACCTCCAGACCAATGTTACTCCTCTCGTTGAAAAGGGCCTGGTGAAGCCCAACTGGGAGCAACGTTTACCCAATAAAGCTGTTCCGGCCTACAGTGTGATGGTCTTAGTGACCCGGCCTGGGAACCCTAAGCAGATCCGGAATTGGTCAGACTTAACTAAACCGGATGTGGGCATTATTGCGATTAATCCCAAAACATCAGGGAATGCCCGCTGGGGTGTTCTGGCCGGTTATGGGGCTATTTTGAAAACTCAGGGACAGTCCGCAGCCCAGGCCTACTTGAATGGATTTGTCCGCAATATTAAGACCTTGGTTAACTCTGGGCGGGAAGCCACTGACACCTTTGTCAAAAATCGGGTTGGCGATGCTCTACTGACGTTTGAAAGTGAGATTATTTTCACCAATGAGGCAATTCCCCGGGACTTTCCCTATGTCGCCCCTTCGCCCAATTTACAAGTAGATTTCCCTGTGACTGTGATTGATCGCGTTGTTGATAAACGGGGCACGCGGAAAGTGGCCGAAGCATTTACAAAATTCTTATTTTCTCCCACTGGTCAAAAGATTTACGCAGAACTTGGTTATCGCCCCTATAACCAGCAAGTGCGGAATCAGTTTGTGCGGCAATATAAACCCGTGAACAAGATTTTCACGATTGCTGATTTTGGCGGCTGGACCAAGTTGGATCAACAAATCTTTGCGGATGGAGGATTATTTGATCGGGCCCAACAAGCGGCGGCCAAGCGTTAGTTGCGGATGAGTTCTTTATTCCAGGCCAGCCAATCACGACTTTACCGGTGGCTCTTGGGTTGGCAGTGGCATCTGAATCAACGGGTGACCCAGGCCTTGGTTTGGGTTTACTTGCTCTTTATCCTGGTTTTGCCCTTAAGTAGCCTGTTCTGGAAAGCCAGCCAAGAACCACTGACCGATCTCTGGACGGCCATTGCAGCCCCCGCGGCCTGGGATGCTTACAAACTAACTCTGACCACAGCCCTAATTGCCGCAACGATCAATACTGTCTTTGGCTTGATCTTGGCCTGGATTTTAACCCGTTATAGCTTTCCGGGAAAACGAATTGCTGATGCCCTAATTGATTTACCCTTTGCCTTGCCGGGGGTGGTGGCGGGGATTACCTTAGTGGCCTTGTACGGGCCGGGGGGGATTATTGGGCAGGTGTTTGATCCGGGAAATCCCCTGGGAGACTTGCTTGAACAGCTTGGGTTACTGGAGGTCAATTTAACTGCCTCGGTGATTGGGGTAACCTTTGCCCAAGTCTATGTGACGTTGCCCTTTGTGGTGCGAATTCTCCAACCAGCCCTGTTAGCCATTGAGCCGGAAGTCGAAGAAGTAGCAATGACTTTAGGAGCGCGCCCTCGGCAATTGTTTTGGCGCATTATCTTACCGCAGTCTCTTAACTCCCTTTTGACTGGATTTGCCTTGGTCTTAGCTCGAGCAATTGGGGAGTATGGGGTCGTGGTAATTCTATCTGGGAATATTCCTTATCAAACCCTGGTTTCAACGGTCTATATTTACCAACGGATTGAGGAGTTTCAGCTGAGCCAGGCCACGGCGGTCGCAATTGTGTTGTTGATCATGTCGGTGCTCTTGCTAGCAGTGGCGAATTGGTGCCAGGGGTGGAGTCGGCCTTGGGATGCTGAATAACCATTTGTTCTGAAGATATTAATCTCGATGGAGTTAAGGCCTGGGTGAATGCAAACCGGACACGTTACCAAAAAACTATCTCGGCTTGGGACTGGCTCTGGATTGGCCTGGGGTTAGGTTTCCTCGCCCTGGTAGTGGGATTGCCCGTGATCAATATTTTTTATCAGGCTTTTAACAAAGGATTATTAGCCTATTGGCAAGGCATTAATACCCCCCAGGCCTGGCACGCCATTGGCTTAACCCTAACAGCAGTCGTGATTGCAGTTCCCTTAAATACTCTATTTGGGATTAGCGCGGCCTGGGTGATTGCTCGGCAACAATTTTGGGGGCGGAAACTCCTGCTTCAATTAGTAGATTTGCCATTAACGATTTCCCCGATCATTGTCGGCCTGATGTTTGTGTTGCTTTATAGTCCGCTCGGTAGTTTGTTTGAGTATTGGGTGAACCAGTGGAATGTAAAAATTATTTTTGCCTTGCCCGGCATTGTCCTCGTTACTGTTTTTGTCACCTTACCCTTTGTTGTCCGAGAAGTATTGCCCGCATTACAGGATCTGGGGCGTGAACAGGAAGAGTCAGCCAAAACTCTAGGGGCCAATAGTTGGCAAGTCTTTTGGCAAGTGGTGTTACCCAATATTCGTTGGGCAGTTTTGTATGGGGTCTTACTCTCAACGGCGCGGGCACTGGGGGAATTTGGGGCCGTTTCGGTGGTTTCCGGCAAAATTATTGGCGAGACGAATACCTTAACGCTCCATGTGGAACGGATGTACTTGGAGTATGAAACCATTGCTGCCTTTGCTTGTGCATCTCTACTTGGATTAGTCGCACTGCTCACTTTAATCTGCCAAGAGCTTTTGCGCCGCTTCGATAATCGTATTGCCAGTTAAGCCTTGTTGAAAAGGACATTAATTCAAGGTCATTTTTCCAATCACCTTAAACTAATCCTATTGCATTTTTACAAAGTCTATGTGATTCTTATATTAAACAACTACTTAATCACTACAGGTTTTATGGACTTTATGAGGTTATCAAATTCTTCTCTGCCACAAAAATTTTCTATTCCTCTTGGCTCCAGTTCTCGGCGCGCCTTCCTGGGCTTGAGTGGCTCTGCCTTGCTCCTTACGACTGGCCTGGGTTTAGCCCAACCTGTTTTTGCTCAAAATAAGCCAGTCAAGCTGACCCTGGTCTCCTATGCTGTCACTAAATCTGCCTATGAGCGAATTATTCCCAAGTTTGTGGCGCTTTATAAAAAACAGACCGGCCAAACCGTGGAATTTCAGCAGAGCTATGGGGGATCTGGCTCCCAAACTCGAGCCGTGATTGATGGCTTAAATGCTGATGTGGTGCATTTAGCATTAGGTGCCGATGTAGATCAATTACAGTCGGCCGGCCTGGTTAAACCCGGTTGGGAAAAGCGGGCCCCCAACAATGCCATTGTTCAGCGCTCGGTCATTGCCTTTATCACCCGTGATGGGAATCCTAAGAAAATTACTAAGTGGACAGACCTAATCAAGCCAGGGGTCAAGGTAATTACGGCCAACCCCAAAACCTCTGGTGGTGCCCGGTGGAACTTCTTGGGGTTGTGGAGTTCTGTCCTGCAAACTGGTGGGAATGATGCCAAAGCTCGGCAGTTTGTCTCCCAAGTGCTGAAAAATGCTCCAATCTTGCCGAAGGATGCTCGGGAAGCAACAGATGTGTTTGTCAAACAAGGGCAGGGAGATGTATTGCTCAATTATGAAAATGAGGTTCTTCTGGCGCAATCTAAAGGAGAAAAAGTCGACTTCACAATTCCATCTGTCAACTTTTCTATTGATACTCCTGTAGCTGTAGTGGATCGGAATGTGGATCGGAATGGCTCCCGTAAAGCAGCTGAAGCATTTGTGAAATATCTTTTCACTCCCGAAGCTCAAACGGAATATGCCAAGGCCTTCTTCCGGCCTGTTAATCCGACTGTCGCTAAACAATTTAGCAAGCAATTTCCAGCAGTCACTAACCTGAGTAATATCAACAAGTTTGGTGGTTGGGATGTTGCTCAGCAGAAGTTCTTTGCCAATAATGGACTCTTTGATCAAATCTTGCTGGCAAACCGTCGTTAAGTTCCCTGTTGACTCCTCAACACTCCTTAGTCTGATACATAGTCCTCTTAGCCGTCTTTGCTTATAGGCGGCTATTTATTTTTGTTAAGGGTTAAAATTGCTTAAATTAACTCTCTTACTTGTGCCGTAGAGAATATCTACAGAGAGAAACAGCAAAAAACAATCATGTGTAGAAAAAAGTCTGAGAAAATCTCACAACGATATCCGTAAGAATGTCTTGATTTTAAGATGAATAAGTGTGTATAGCAAACACAGATGATTTGCGAGCACAGGAGAGCCTAAAAACTCGATTTCATAAAGATTCCTATCTCATGAATGAATCATTTTGCTATATGCAGGTTTTATATTAGGTTAGGACATTAACAGATTAAATACTTAAATCTGATAATGCCAAACATCAGCTTCTCGTAAAATAATCCGTTGAGTTGAGAGTCGTTGCATAAATCCTTGTTGTTCCAATAACCCAAATGTGCGAGTAATCGTAACACGGGTTACACCTAAAATTTCAGCAATATCTTGATGGGTAAGCCTCAGCTCTAAAACTTGTCCCTGTTCTAAGGATTGTCCAAACCGTTGCCCTAGCCATTGCAATAGTTTAGTTACCATCAGTTCAACTCGCTTTTGAGAGCGAATGACTAAAAGTGCCTCTGCTTGTTTAAGATAGGCTGCATAAAGATGCTGTTTATTCGCGTAGGTAACCCATGCTGTTGAACGGGCCTGGACGGGTGTTATGGTTTCTAGATAAACAGGATGAATTGAGTAGAGGGCAGCACCAACTACTTCCCCAGGCCCCCAAATTCCCATCACGATTAAACTTCCCTCCTCAGTGTAAATATAGGAACGGACATAACCAGACTCGATCAGCCAGAGGCGGTTGGGGACAGTCGGCAAGAAACTCCGAGAAGGGTATTCCACGAAGTTTCCGCCCGCGCCAAAATGGGGTAAAGACGCAACCATGGACTATACTCCTAAATCCTGACAGAATATTAGTAGTATATGTGAACACCTTGATAATTGCTAGATCACAGGAGCGTAGAGTGATGATTTTTTGCTCTAGCAGTTCCAGAATGGCAAGAACCTAGAGAATGAAGTTAGTGAATGGGCTTATAGAAGTATCATTTTCTAAAAACTAATAGTTATTTTTCAGCCTTCTTCAATCATTTTTGAGCATGACAATAAACTCTGGCCTATAGTCCTAAGCAAAACTGCACTCACCCCCCTCTAATACATATATTTTTCTCGATATTATTAAATGATCATAATCTACTAAAAACCTAGTATATTTGTGTGGTTACTTGTATTGTAGGTAAGCAAAACAGACTCTCTGAGCTTTTAGTGATTTGTTAAGACCTGACTTAACCAAATAGTCACGCCAGAGCTTGAACGGTCTAAAGCTATTGCTTTTGAAAATTCAAAATTTATGTCTTGAGTGCCAAGAGGTGATTATGGGGCTTACAAACAAGATTTTCTCGGACAATAGTCAAACCATTGGCGAAACCCCACTGGTACGACTAAATCGAATTCCAGGCCAGGCCCCGGCAACGGTCTTAGCCAAAATCGAAGGGCGTAACCCTGCTTACTCGGTTAAGTGTCGGATTGGGGCGGCCATGATCTGGGATGCAGAAAAACGGGGCTTACTCGGGCCTGGGAAAGAGTTAATCGAACCCACTAGCGGCAATACTGGTATTGCTTTGGCATTTGTGGCTGCGGCCCGGGGAATTCCTTTAACCTTGACGATGCCGGAAACCATGAGCTTGGAGCGGCGCAAACTCCTGACAGCCTATGGAGCCAAGTTGATTTTGACTGAGGGTGTGAAGGGGATGACCGGGGCCGTTTTAACCGCCGAAGAGATTGCAGCGTCTGACCCAGAACGTTATGTGTTGCTGCAACAATTCCGCAATCCGGCGAATCCGGCCATTCATGAACAAACGACAGGCCCCGAAATTTGGGAAGCGACCAATGGCGAGATTGATATTTTGGTTTCTGGCGTGGGCACTGGTGGGACTATCACTGGAGTTTCCCGTTACATCAAACAGACCCAAGGTAAACCAATTCTCTCGGTGGCTGTCGAGCCGGAAAATAGTCCGGTGATTGCTCAAACCCGGGCGGGTCTCCCCCTCAAACCAGGCCCCCACAAAATTCAAGGGATTGGGGCTGGCTTTGTCCCCCAAAACTTAGATCTGTCCATCGTGGATCAGGTGGAAAGCGTCACTAACGAAGAAGCAATTGACTATGCTCGTCGTCTGTCGCGGGAAGAAGGGATTATTGCGGGAATTTCCTGCGGGGCGGCGGTGGCGGTGGCTGTCCGTTTAGCCAAACAACCGGAACATGAAGGCAAAACCATCGTTGTTGTCCTCCCAGACTCGGGTGAGCGTTATCTGAGTACGGTTCTTTTCGATGGCATTTTCAATGAAAAAGGGTTGGCCTTAGTATGACGTACCTCTCCCCGAACTCGATTAAGTCCAGCTTTTCCGGTCGTTGGGGCCTGGATGATGTTGTTACAGCCCTGAGCCAAGCTCCATCGGATCAGCGACCACACCACAGTCTGGCTGAGCATTACTACCCTCTTCCTTCTCGGGAAAATTTAACCGCTATTGTCCATAATCTCCGGGCGGTGCTTTTCCCACGACATTTTGGCGATCCAGAACTCTCCGATGAAACTACCCACTATTTTGTCGGCAACACCCTGGATAAGACGCTGAACTTACTGAAAGAGCAAATCCAACGGGAACTCTGGCTGCAACAGCAATATGAAAACAATCCCGAGCATACTGAAGCTTCGATTAGCCAATTAGCCGCAGACATCACACTCCAGTTTGCGAAAACATTGCCCGGAATTAAATTCATCCTCGATACCGATGTCAATGCAGCTTATCTGGGAGATCCCGCGGCTCAATCCACTAGCGAAGTGCTGTTTTGCTATCCCGGTATTGCCGCGATCACGTTTCATCGCCTGGCCCATGCCCTCTACCGCTTGGATTTACCCCTCTTAGCCCGAATTATTGCCGAGGTGAGTCATTCCGAAACGGGAATTGATATTCACCCGGGAGCTACCATTGGCCGCAGCTTTTTTATTGATCACGGCACAGGCGTTGTCATTGGCGAAACCTGTGTGATTGGCGACCGGGTGCGGATTTACCAGGCCGTGACCTTAGGGGCGAAAAGCTTTCCCCGAGACGAAACTGGCGCATTAATTAAAGGGCAACCTCGGCATCCGGTGATTGAAGATGATGTCGTGATTTATTCTGGGGCAACGGTTTTAGGCCGAATCACCATTGGCAAAGGCTCCACCATTGGCGGTAACGTCTGGCTAACGAAAGATGTGCCTCCGGGTAGCTTCATTTCCCAGGCCCGGATCCGCTCCGATAGCTTTGAAAACGGCGGCGGGATATAGTCACGCAAATACACTGAGTTTTAGTATTTTCTTTCTTCCCTTGCTTTTGTTCTACAATTGAACTCAATATTTGACACATTTATCTGAGGAAGATTCATGACGTTTAGTGCCTCAAACGAACCCCAGCAATTAGCCTTGGGGGATGTTGCAGCTCGCCAGTTAGCCAATGCCACGAAAACGGTTCCCCAACTAGAAACGATTTCCCCACGATGGTTAGTCCGGCTTCTCCATTGGTTACCCGTAGAAGCTGGGATTTATCGCGTCAACCAAGTCCGTAATGCTTCAGAAATTGAGGTGGCCTGCTCCAGCCGGGATGAGTCTGATGTGCCGGAAACCTTTGTGGACTACATCGAAAACCCCCGAGAGTATTTCCTCAGTGCCGTCAATGCCGTGGTGGATGTCCATACCCGGATTTCTGACCTTTACAGCAGCCCCCATGACCAAATTCGCGAGCAACTGCGCTTGACGATTGAGATCATGAAAGAGCG